>JACOEK010000003.1 GCA_024998595.1 Nitrospira sp. | reverse complement strand
TGATACGGCCCCCAACACCCTCACCTTCACTGTCACTGCCGTGAATGATGCGCCGGTCATTACGGCCAACAACGGGAGCAGCGTGGCCGAAGGAGGCATCGATACGATTACGAGCGCAGAGCTGGCGGTGGTGGACGTCGACAATTCTGCCGCTCAGCTCAGATTCTCAGTGGGGACCGGTCCCGCCCATGGTCGTCTGGAACTGACGACGGCTCCCGGTGTGCCCGCCACCACGTTTACACAGGCGGACATTGCGGCCAACCGCGTGACCTATGTCCATGATGGGTCGGAAACCCTCAGCGATTCATTCACGTTTACCCTCAGCGATGGGGTGGGGGGCTCGGTTGGAGCGACGACCGTGACCCTCACGATCGCGGCGGTGAACGATGCGCCGACGATTATCAGCGACGGAGCAGGGGCGACGGCGTCGATCAATGTGGCCGAAAATGTGACCGAGATTACGGTGGTGACCGGCGCCGACGTGGATATTCCCGCGCAGGCGTTGACCTATGGCATCAGCGGCGGAGCGGACCAGGCCCTCTTTACGATCGACGCGGCGACCGGTGCCCTGAGTTTCATCGCACCCCGTGACTTCGAGGCGGCTGCCGATGCCAATGGCGACAATGTGTATGTCGTGCAGGTTCGTGTCACCGACAGTCAAGGCGGGACGGCGACGCAAACGATTCAGGTGACAGTCACGGATGTGGCGGAGCGACTTCCTTCCACTCCGTCGCTTCCCCCCTCCCTTATTCCGATCCCTTCGGCACAGGCTGGCTTGTCCATTCAGTCGCATGACGAACTGCTGGCGTTCAAGGCGCTGCAGGAGCCGCTGAATGTCGCGGAGCCCGCCACATCGACTGACGTAGGCTCCGGTGCGACGAGCCGGTATACCGGCGTCCTACCTGCGCGCGTAGCGCCACATGTAGACGATGTTCGCCATGGGGACGAGCAACCAGTCGCGTCGCGATCTGGTCAGCAGAACCATAGAGAGCCCTGGAAACCACATCAGAGCTCGCCCTCGGACGCGATCGACGCGGGCAGAAGTCTCAATTCAGCTGCGGAGCCACCGATAATTGAACTGGTACTGAATAAATTGGATGAAGTGATCCTGTCGCTGCGGGAGGCGGTCGCTGTGGATCGTGCGTCTCAGTCGTTGATGACTCACATCACTGCGTTGACGGGGACGACGCTCTCATTGGGGTTTGTGCTCTGGGCCGTTCGCAAAGGAAAACTCCTGGCTAGTTGCTGCGCGACCATTCCCACATTGTCGGCAGAGGGGCATGGCCGGGGTCGGCACCTGCACCCACGGCTTTTGACGCAACCGTCTCCTCAGTCGCAGGGCCCCGTGAACATTTCCTAGTCGGCTTCTCCAGCCTGACGCGTCCCACTCAACGGATATAACGATGTGCTGCAACTGGGCCTTGACCCGAGGGCACTCACGTCTGATTGAGGTGGGGGATAGATTTGATGACGGTGGCCGGGGTTATACGGGAGACTCGCGGTTTATGAGTTGTATCGATCTCACGAGCAATCCCTGGAAACCTCACGAACAATGGTCTTGGTGAGGAGAAGGGGTGTCAGCTTGGTTTCATTGAGAAGCACCCGGGCACCCTCTCGGCACCCTTCTTAAAGAGATCAACGGGCTGTCTCTTTTAAAAGACGAGGGGAGCAGGGGATCTTACTGTGTAGAAATAGGGTTGGCCGTTTGTGCGTGAAATGTGTTGCATTCATCCCTAGGTCGAGCACAGTGTGATCGATATATGGCACGGTCACACAACGCATTTTTGCGCCTCGCTATTCAACTGGCACGAAGTCAAGCGGGTAAGCGAAACGGACGACCATTCGGGGCTGTCATCGTGGCAGATGGCACGGTGATCGGCGCTGCTTTTAACCGCGTCATGCTGGATAAGGATCCTACGGCCCACGCAGAAATTGTGGCTCTACGGAGGGCCAGTAAGAAGGTCGCTTCTCCTGACTTAGGGGGCTGCATCATGTATGCGTCATGCGAACCCTGTCCGATGTGCTTGAGTGCCATTTTTTGGTCCGGCATCCGTGAGTTCTACTTTGGGTGCACCTCCAAGGATGCAAAACGGGTAGGGTTTGGTGATGAAGCGGCTTATGCGGAAGTCTGTGCGACTAGTCACGGACGGCAGATCGCGCGACATCAACGTTTGTCCGCGGAGGCATTAGGAGCTATGCAGGCATGGAAAAAACAAGGCGGCGTACCCTAGGCACTACTATTCCCGGCGCGAAACGGATGCAGCCTCTTATCGCAGATGTGTAAGCCAATGATCTGCCATCGCGTGTGCGCAGGGGAACTTCTATCGGGACAGGTGGGACAACTTTACAACTGGGAGGCGCTGGACGGCACGAAGCAGCCACCTGGGCAGACTGTGCCACTTGTCGGTAACGAGTGAGCCATCTGCTTGTGAGTTCATCAAGACTCACTAGCCCACGTCATTCCTTCTCGGGGTTGCAACAATGGTCCAGCCCATCGATGATTTTCCGGTTCCAAATCGACGACATAGGCGCCGGTCTGGGTAACCGTGAGGCGAGAAGAGTCAAGTTCGGCATTCAATTCGATCACGTGGGGCCGTCCTCCTCGCATCTGTGACCAATACCAGCCGGGCAGTGTGGGTGTGTCAGTGGTCCATGTGCAGTGCGAATCTGGAGAAACGTTCGGTATAGTATTCATCCCAGAAAAATTCCTTCAATATGACGCGTGCAGATTGCCAGTTTTCCGGAGGATTGGACGACAGACGTTTTATGACTTGTCCGTGATGAAGTGCGAGACAGAAAGTGAGACAGCTCTAACTGACCGTCTCACTTTCAGAGATTCACAGAAAGTTATCGTTTAGGCGATACCTTCGAATCTTCATCTTCGAATCGCCCAATAGATGGATAGCTTTGGGTAACGCTAGGACGCGCCGTGCTCGTCCCCACGAAGATCTGAGCGGGGAAAACCACTTCTCCACCAGTCATAGCGGACAGATCACGGGCCATATACCTGACAGTGCCGGGCTGACTGAAGCAAAACCCTGCGTATTGACCAGGTTTAATGTCCGCCTCTTGGTCAATCCTTCCATTGAACCCCTTGTTGCAGGCGATTCTTTTTCCTGCCTCAATGAGAATCACGCGAATGGGCTGCGTTTTATCATTGATGAATCGCACCTCATTTTCGACGTTGGCCCGGAGTTCCACTGGTTCGATTTCCGTTAGCGACACACGTACGTCGTGTACCACGGCAGTTCGACTCGTTTCAGGGACGGTTGGTTTGTTGGACTAGGTCGAGCATCCTGACAACATCAGTACACATCTGATTATCATTGCGGCGCGCATAAATCTTCCGTTGCTTGCTGCGGGGAGTGTTTGGGAAGCGAGTACCACAGGGCCACCGTCCACAGTTTCGGTGATTTGCGGCATCGAACCTACTAGGCAAGACCCTGTGACTTGAGGGATTAAAATATGACGGACGTCGTCTTTTCTTAGCGCCTCCACCTTGCTCTTCTGATGAAAGCGATGGCGTGCCCGGTGGTGGGACTCACTTCCCCAGATGGCGTCGACCTAAACAGAAACCTTGGATCAGTATGTTGTGAGATACGAAACAGGATTGTGAATTCACCCAGCACAAGAGTGTCGGAAATCAAGTGGAAAGATCCGTTCAGAGAAGCTAGGCGTAACCGCAGAAAAATTTGGTGGCGATGATTCGGATTGAACCGTTGACCTCGGCTTATGGGTTCATTAAGTAGATGCGCTACAGCAGCGGTTTCGGCATGAATGCCGTCCTATCCGCGCCCTTCATACCCGCTTCATAACCAGCAATGTGGCTCGGCAGCCCCCGGGCTATCCCTGGGACGATGGCTGAGACGGTCGCCGATTCGGGTGCCGGTACCGTGTCATCCGGTCTTATCGCAAGCTTGAGGGTGCAGCCTTCACTGCAATGGGCACGTACCGACGCACGGAAGGCTCCAGCCGTTCCTACTCAGGAATACGTCTGCGGGATTTATCTTGAGGGGTCCATTCGCAGGGTCGGGGCACTCGGCTTGCCCCGTCGGGCAATCTTTGAATAGGAAGTCAAACGCCTCCGTCGATGGACTGTTGCATTGGGTGTCATAGCATTTATCCCCAATCCAGGCGGGGCCACAGTCGAAATTATTACTCACGGGATAGTTGATGTCAGGGTTCGGATAACCCCCAACCATTTGAAAGTAGCAGCCCCTAAGATCGTTCCTTATCAATGGAACGACGATATGCCATCGCGTTGGAGATAGGGTCTGCCACAACCACACTGCATAGCTCATTTCCCCGGCCTTGCGCATCGCCTTTTGCTGCTCATCAGTTGGCGCAGTGCCTACGATGGGCGCGGCAAACGCTTTCAATTGTGACCAATCGGTGACGAGCTGGTCGTGAGTATCATTGTTGCCGTTCAGCGCCGTGTTGTACATGATCGCGAGCTTGCCTTTCACTTCTCCGACCGCCAGGTTCGGGTCCGAAGGAAAGCCACCGTGCTTACCAATATAGTTAGAGACTTGATTGAAGACATTTGAAAACACTGGCGGGAGACCAACCACCGACCCACCGATGGCGAATCCGACCCCCAGGAACAACTGCGTCAGATTTGCGGCTATTTGGTCGGCAGGGTCCACGTTCTGCAATTTTGCGGAGACCGAATCGACATCGAAATCCGTCTCTGCAAAGATTTGCGTCAGCAGCGTCTGGCTGCCTGTGGGACCCAGTAACCAATCATTGGCGGTTTGGACGTAGCTCAGCTCGGTCTTGATTTGTCCCACGACCGGGGTCCAGTTGGCAGCGGTGCATGACGGTGGAGGCGACAACGCGCGCAAGTTCCCTTGCAGGGTCGCAATAATGCTGGAATCAGTCAGTTCGTCGTAGTGGCTGCGGAGGTCTGTGCCATAGGTGCCCGGCGACGTGCTGATATTCGTGCTGAGGTACTGATAGCAGGCATTCTGATCTCCGGGAAACGGCGGGAAACCGGACTGTTCGGCGTGAGCTTGCCCGCCAAGCACGGTTGCAAGCATCATTATCCCTGGGAGCAGCACCTTACCTGTCCGGGCGTTGTCTTGACGTGGGCGCATCAGCATCTTTTAAAGCCCCCTTTTTAGAGCGGGAAGATACAACGATCCCGGTTAGCTGCCAGCGCGACGTATAAGCATGAAAGATCATTTTGTCGCGAGGGCAAGTATGCGAGATGGACCTAAGGTAGTCAAATACGCGAGACGTCGGTCTCGGATCGGATCTTGGAGCGATTCATCGGTCCGACACGCCCGCGTGTGGGGCGGTTTACCGGGCTACTGTCAGGTGGCCGCCTGACTGACATATTACGGCGGCATGCCAATGGGCAATGCAATCTCTCTTAAATTGGAAACAGGTCATTCTCATTGAGAGAAAGCGAGCATTGCGCTGAATTGCATCGCAAATGACGGTTTCGCGCTGGCGCGGGACGCACTGCGCTCTCTGCGAATCACATCACAGAGCAGTAGAGTCCTAAACCGCTGGAAAGTTTGGTGGCGGTGACCCGGATTGAACGGGTGACCCGCGGCTTATGAGTCCGCTGCTCTACCAACTGAGCTACACCGCCACAGCACGATGGGTTACGTGAAGAAGGGAACGCGAATAATAACTGAAATGCCCCTGAAGTGTCTACCGATTGCCGCACGAAAAGTGGCCGTCCATTCGATCGTGGCTTGGACAGAACCGCATGGGAATGGTATGACGCTACGCCGGATGTTTCGGGTCTCCCGCTTCACAAGCGGCAGGGCTCATGGCGGCATCCGGTCAGGGTCGCATCGTCTCATTTCATCTGTGACGGCATGGGCGCAGTGGCTGCGCTCATCACTAGGGGGCTTGCATGATGACGGGAATTTCTTTCGACACGATCGTTGCCTGGCTCCTCACTATGTCGGCAACGGTGGGGATCGCCAGTTTGCGGATCATATTGGTGTTGGCCATCGGGTATGTGGCGATCCGGTTCGTGCGCCTCGGCTTGCGCCAGCTGGAGCGCGTGATGATCGTGGCCAGCGACAAGAAGGACCAGGAATCGGGAACGGCCTCCAAGCGGGCGGCGACGTTGACGGGGATTCTCCGGACCATCGCGCTATCGGCGATCTGGGCGATCATCATCATTGAATCGCTGCAGCTGGTCGGATTGGATATTGCCCCGATTTTGGCCGGCGCCGGGATTCTGGGCCTGGCCGTAGGGTTCGGCGCGCAAAATCTGGTGCGCGATCTGATCAGCGGATTCTTCATCATTCTGGAGGATCAGGTCCGGTTGGGAGATGTGGCCGTGATCAACGGGACCGGCGGGGCGGTGGAGACCATTACCTTCAGAACTATTTCGTTACGCGATTTTTCTGGCGTCGTGCACATCTTTCCCAACGGCGGCATCACGACATTGTCCAATATGACTAAAGACTGGTCGGCTTTTGTCCTGGATATGGGCGTGGCCTATCGGGAGGATACGGATCGGGTGGTGGAGGTGATGCGGGCGGTGGGCGAAGAGTTGCGGCAGGATCAGCAGTTGGGGGCACTGATCGTCGAACCGATTGAGATCGTAGGAGTCGAAAATTTTGCCGACAGTGCGGTGACAATTCGCGCGCGAATCAAAACGAAACCGGCTGAGCAATGGAAAATTGGGCGTGAATACCGTCGCCGTCTCAAGAAAGCCTTTGATGCCCAGCATATCGAGATTCCCTTTCCGATGCGTACCTTGTTGATGGGCGAGGCCAATCCTCCATTGAAGGTCGAGGTGATCGCCGGTCTGGGGCTAGGCAAAAGCTAAGAGTTTGAGCGAGACAGTCCATCAGCCGTCTGAGTCACTCGCGATGGTTTTCAGCACAGGCGCGCCCACCATCTGCGCCGGTAGATGGTCGAGGGCCGTGGGCCTGGCTTCCGAAGCATCCTGCTTGCGACGATACTCATCCAATCGTCGCTGAACGATGCCTTCCGAGAGGCATGGGTAGTAGCCCTTCAGCGCCTGGACGCCGGTCGCCGCTGTGAGTCGGTCCCCGTTCCGGTGACGCCGGATTTCGTTGAGCCGTTGCCTCACCCGCTGCCGGGCAGCGACATCAAAGGCATCTATCAATTCCCACACCGTCGTTCGCCCCTCCAATCTGGTCTGCTGCTCGGCATACAGTACCGTGGCGACCAGCGCCAATAGATCTTCGCCGACGGATTCGATCCGGTTCTGCACCCGTTGCTCGTCTTGAAACGAACCTTGGAAGCGCACCATCGCATAAAAAATCTCCCGCGCCAGGCGTCGGCTGGTTCGTTCGACATACTTGAGCACAAGCCCGACCTGGGGATGGGCGAAGGCCGGACCAGCCGGAAGCAGGCGTCTGATCCATTGCCGCAGGTACCAGGGCCCATAAAATGCCCCCAGCTTCAAGATCTGCTTGAGCTGGTCGAGGATCGACAATTCGCCGGAATAGAGCGGTTTGGCGCGATCCAGATGATGGCTCAGCCCTTCGCGCACGATAAACGGGCGCAGGATGTCCGTAGCCCCCTCGCCGATGCGATACATCTCCGCGTCCCGCACGAGTTGCTCGATGCCAAAGGCCGCTTCGCCGCGCGCCATTTTTGAGGCAGCCGTTTCATACCCCATGCCGCCGAATAAAATTTGCGCGTCGCGTAAAAACTGAATCGTGTGCTCGGAGCAGAAGATCTTGGCGACCGCGGCTTCGATGCGAATGTCATACCGATGTTGATCGGCCAGCCGCCAAACCAGCATGGAGAGGGCTTCCATGGCAAACAGATGACCGGCCATGTCTCCAATACGGATCTGTTGGGTTTGACGCTCCGCCAGCGGTTTGTGAAACGTGACCCGGGCGTTGGTCCGATCCAAGGTCGGTTGCCAGGCCTGCTTCGCCATGCCGAGACAAATGGCGGGAATGCTGATCCCGCGCCCCACGTTCAGGATCGTCAGGGCATATTTTAATCCTTTGCCCACCTCGCCGATCACGTTCTCGACCGGAACCCGGACCTGCTGCATCGTCATGTGGGCGTTTTCGATCCCGCGGCACCCTTCAAACTGGCAGCGTTGACGCACCTCCACGCCCGGTGCGGACATATCCAGAATGAACGCGGTATGCACCAAGTCGTCGGCACCATGTCCTTCGGGTACCGGCATCCATGTCGTCTGTCCGTCGCGGGCCACCCGTCGTGCCGGAACGCGGGCGATGAGCGTGACATAGCGGGCGATCGGCCCGTTCGTGCACCAGATTTTTTCCCCGGTCACGAGAAAGTAACTGCCGGCGGCGTCGAGGACTGCTTCCGTCCGCACATTCGCGGCGTCGGAACCGGTCAGCGGTTCCGTGAGGGCGAATGCGGAGAGCGCTTCTGTCGCCACCAGCGGAAGGTACTTCTGCTTCTGCTCTTCGCTGCCGAACAGGAGGATCGGCATGGCGATGCCGATGGATTGCGGCACGGCCACGGTTAACGCGAGAATGTTGCTCCAGCTCGCGATTACCGTGAGGACGCGGCCATAGTTAGTGTAGGAGAAGCCCAGCCCGCCATAGGCTTTCGGAATCTTCATGCCGAAGGCGCCGAGTTTGAAGAGGCCTTGAATCACCGCTGCGGGAATTTTCGCCTCGCGCTCGATCTCATCGGGATCCACCTCCCGCCGCAGAAACGTCTCGACCTGTGCGCAGAAGGCGACGCCGGCAGCATGTTCCTCCGGGGGCTCGGGAGGCGTCAGCAGCAACTCGAAGTCCGGTCGGCCGTCGAAAAGTCCGGCGAGGAAACTCGCCCCAGACAGTCGTTCGCGCGCTTCTTCGATCCGTTCGAATCCTTTGATGAGACTGCTCATGGATGCCCTCACTAGATCTGTACGATCACTGGTCTCTGAATTGTCTGTCGCGATACTGCACCAGGGCTCCCGCCAATCTGGCCTTCAATTCCAGCCGCTTAGGTTTGCCTGTCGAGGTATAGGGCACCTCATCACCCAGCAGCACGACCTTGGGTTGCTTCGCGAACGGCAGCCGCGTGCGGCAATGCGCCAGGAGATCCGCTTCGCTCGGGGGAGAGGCGGGGTCTGTGGGAACCACATAGGCCGCAATTTCTTCGCCGTAATAACGGTTCTCGAACGGCAGAGCCATGGCAAATCTCACGGCCGGATGTGTTTTCAAGACGTCGTCGATTTCCAGAGGAGAGATGTTGACCCCGCCGCGGATGATGAGTTCCTTCAAGCGCCCGGAAATGAAAAAGAAGGGCCGTTCCAGTTCGTCGGTGAGATAGAACCCTTCGTCTCCCGACCGGAACCATCCCCATTGGAAGGCGGCCTCATTGGCATCATCTCGTTTGAAATAGCCGGCACAGACGGTGCGCCCGCGGATGCAAATCTCTCCACGGACGCCCTCGGGTACGGGCTGTCCATGGTCGCCGAGGATCGTCATCCTGTTGTGGCGAAGCGGCACTCCGATGGAGGGGAATTCGTGCCCGGTGAGCCAGTGACGGTGCTGCTCCGGGGTCAGATCGTTCGGCAGGAAACAGGAGTAACAGGTGGTTTCTGACAGGCCATATCCATGCCGGATTTGTACGCCAAACCGATCTTCGAAGCGCGCGGCAGTATCCTTCAACAAGGGCCCGGCACCGCAGATCACGCCGCCGAACCGGCTCAGATCGTAGAGGGAGATATCCTCATCGGCATCCAGCAGGAATTCGAGCAGCGTGGGAACGACGCTGACCGAGGTGACACGCTCCTCATGAACCCGTCGCCAGAAAGTTCCGGTTTTGAATCTCCGGTTCAGCACCAGACTGCCCTTGCAGTACAGAGGGGTGAGCAGCGTGACGACGATGCCGTTCACATGGTGGATGGGCAGGACGCACATCACACGATCGTGGATGCCGAAGCCGTGCCAGGCGGCGATGGCCTCCGCATCGATCAAGAGATTGGCCGCCGTCAGGATGACCCCTTTAGGCGGACCGGTCGTGCCGGAGGTGTAGACGATCAGCGCATGATCGTCGAGCCGTGAAGTTGCGGGAGAGAGGCGGGGCGGGCGGCTCGCGCCGTTCGGCGCTGGTTTTTTTCCGATTCTCTTGCTGTCGAGCACACCGGCATCTCCGAGGGCGATGACGTTGCGCAACGTGGGGATCTCCGATTGAAGCGCGCAGAGTTCCTCATAGGCGTCTTGCCAGCAGAAGACCGCTGACACTTCCGAATGTTCGAGGATGTAGCGTTTCTTCTCGCGCGGTTCCTCGCAGTTGATCGGCACGACCGCGACTCCCAGCGTCCAGGCCGCGAAGTATGCCAGCATTGTCACGTCATGGTTGAAGAGCAGCGTGGCAATCCGGTCGCCCCGGGTCAGGCCGAATTTGGAATGGAAGACCCCGGCCAGGCGTTCGACGACAGCCCCCAGTTCGGCATAGGTGTAGGTCCGGCGCAGATTGCGTTCGTCGTCGCAGAAGGTCAGGAAATTCTTCGTGACGAGGTGCGGGTCGTAGACGCGGGATCGAAAGAACTCCGCGAATGAAGCCCAGGGCAGATCCATCGCGTGTCCCGACGCCTCGCGAGCCTGCTCGATATGGTCATGCACGTCGCTCAAGAGGTTCATAGGCTTTCGTCGCGGGGCCCGTATAGAGCGCCCGCGGTCTGATCAACCGGTTGTGTTCCTGCTGCTCGATGACATGCGCGCACCAGCCGGTGATGCGTGAACAGACAAACAACGGTGTCGAGAGTTCACGCGGGATCCCCATGAGGAGGTAGGCCACGGCCGTATAAAAATCGAGATTCGGACGAAGTCCCTTCTCCTCCAGCATAAGTCGATCGAGTGTGGCGGCAATCTGATACCAGGTGTGATTACCGCAGAGATCGCTCAAACGCTCGGCGTGGCGCTGGATGATTGCCGACCGGGCATCGCCTTGCCGGAGCACGCGATGCCCGAATCCCATCACACGCCGTTTCTGCGTCAGCGTCTCCCGCAGCCAGAACTCCACATGTTCGGGGCGGCCGATTTCGAGCAACATGGCGGCCACCGCTTCATTGGCGCCTCCATGGAGTGGGCCTTTCAACGTGGCCACTGCCGCCGTGATCGCGCCATGAAGGTCGGTCAGGGTGGACGCGGTGACTCGGGCGGCAAAGGTGGAGGCATTGAACTCATGTTCCGCATACAGAATCAGTGAGACGTTCAACGCCTGCGCCATGGCCGCGCCGACGTCGCCCTCCCGGCGGCCTGCGACGAGGCCGAGGAGGTTCTCTGCGAAACTTCCCTCTGTGTCCGGCTTCGCGGGGTGCCGACCCGCCATGACCTGGTAGCTGTCGGCGATCAGTTGAGGGATTTGAGCCAGCAATCGCACCGATTTGCGAAGGGTCGCCGCGCGGGACCCGTCTTGTGCATCAGGATCGTTTAGCCCGAGCAGTGAAATCCCGCTACGCAGCACGTCCATCGGATGCATGCCGGGCCGCAGGCTCGTCACAAAGTTCGGCACCTGTTCAGGAAGCGGTCGATTGCGCCGCAGCAGATCGGAGAATTCCTCCAGCTCCGTTCCCGTCGGCAGATGGCCGAAGAGCAGCAAGTAGGCGACCTCTTCAAAGCTGCTGTGGCCGGCGAGGTCGCCGATCGCATACCCTCGATAGCGCAGTCCCGCCTCTCCTTCATCCACCTGACAGATCGCCGATTCCCCGGCAATCACACCCTCCAGCCCCGGACTGTAGTCAGGATGAGCCGGTGCCTTGGCCGCGAGCTGCTCTTGCATGGTCTGGTGCATAGGACCTCCGTATCGATGCTGTGCCATCCTCGTAGCGAATCAGGTCGTACAACTCCTGCCTGGTCATCATGTGATCGAGCCAGTTCCGCTGGGTGCCGAAGAACTTCAGTTCCGACAACAGGTTTTCGACCGCCCGCGCCGCGACGCGTAACGTGCTGACAGGAAATAACACCGCTTGATACCCCAGCGCGTGAAACTCGTCCACGCTGAGATACGGCGTTTGCCCGAACTCCGTCATGTTGGCGATGAGCGGCACCTGAACGCCCGCCTTCTTCATTGCCAAAGAAAAGGTCCCGAACTCTTCTGGTGAGAGCAGCGCTTCCGGAAACAACATATCTGCGCCGGCCTCAGCGTAGGCCAGGGCCCTTTGGATTGCGGCCTCAAGTCCATCGACGGCTCGCGCATCGGTGCGCGCCACGATCAGAAAATTCCGATTCCGCCTGGCGTTCACCGCGGCGTCGATTTTGGCGACCATGTCGCCGGTGGGGATGATGCGCTTGCCTTGCAGGTGTCCGCATTTCTTGGCTTCCTCCTGATCCTCGATCTGCATGCCCGCCACTCCGGCACGTTCGAATTCCCGCACTGCCTCCATCACGCTCGAAGGAGGCCCATAGCCCGTATCCGCATCGACAATGGTGGGAATGGTCACCGCCCTGGCGATGGTCCCTGCTTCGTCGGCCATGTCCGTCAACGAGATGAGGCCGATGTCCGGCAGGCCGCGTGCGGCAGATACCGCGGCTCCGGACACGTAGACCGCTTCATACCCGGCTCGTTCGATTTGAAGGGCGGTCAATGCATTGGAGGCCCCCAGGACGGCCACCGTACGCATGGTCAATAACTCACGCAATCGTTGTCCTTTGTCGCCGGTCGATTGAGCGAGTGTCATAATCGCACCCTCAAGAGCGGCATCAAGGCGGCGATGTCCTGTTGTGCTTCGAGGTTCCAGACGAAGTCGAGCAGGCGGCGGAGTTGCGCGCGCTCGATGCGTCTGGACGCCAGACGCCGGAGTTTGTCCTCCACTTCCCGATCCGACAGCGGGTGGCCGGGATGGCCGAGGGGCTGATCGACTTGCCGGCTATACGTCGCACCTTTCGCACTCCTGATCGTGAGGCGGGTCGGCATCGTGGTCGGGTAGCGATGTTCGAGTTCCGGCAGGTTCACGACATGGATCTTTTTCATCAGCTCGTGGAGACGTGGATCGCGAAGCCGTTTCGGAGTGAAGGAATTCATGCTCACGCGACCATCGATGAGGGCGACCGCCACGCAATAGGGGAAGCTGTGGTCGGCCGTTTCCCGCGTGGCAGGCTGCCACTTCTCAGGATCACGCCCGATGATTTCAATGGCGACCTCGTAACTGCCGATTTCCACATCGGCGACGTGATCGAGCCAGCCCGTCCCTTCTGTCGCGACCAGTTCCGCACGCAGGGCCAGGGCGGCCTCGACGGCGCTTTGCGCATGGTATTCCACGGGAAAGTGTTTGATGCAGGTTTTGAGAATTTTGAAGGGAACCGGCTCTCCGCCGGGCATCGCTTGCCCTCCCAACATCGGCAGCTCGAATAGACCGGAGACCAGCTTCATAAATCCCTTCTCGCCTTCGAAAATTGGAGCGGGCCCGGTCATGCCACGCCGGGCGAGCAGGGCGGCGAACATGCCGTTGCGTGCCGCGTTAGAAAACCCGCAGGCCTTCCACATCGATAAGTCGCCGACTCTGGTTTGGCGCAGGGCGATATTCGCCACGCCGGCCAGATTGACGGCCTGCCTGGTCTGCGTTTCCGGGAGTCCAAGAACCTTGGCGATGCCGAGTGCGGACGAGACCGGTCCATAGGTGACATGGTCCCAGCCCCGCGGCCGCAAGGCTGCTGCATCACAGAGACGACATTGGATTTCATAGGCCAAGGTGAGGGCTTGAATGACGAGCTTGCCGGAGGCATGCACTGTTTCCCCCGCAGCGAGGACGGCGGCGATATTGTCAGACGGATGGGCCGGCTCTTTCGACAGATACGTATCGTTGAAGTCGAGGTATCGGACCATGGCCCCGTTGGCGAAGGTCGCGAGGTCGGGCAGGGTCTTATGGTTGGTACCCCAGACGGTCGCCCCGCCGGGGACCTTCGCGGCGAGAGCCATGTCGCGGGCGATCCTGCAAGGGGTGGCGGTCCAGGCGCCGAATGCGCATCCGAGACTGTCCAGGAGGCGTCGCTTGACCTCATGGACCACGTCGCCAGGCATGTCGTCAAACCGGAGCGACTGCGTATAGTGCGCCAGACGATCGGCCAGCATGCGCCACCTCACGGCTCACACAGCAACAGAGTTACCCTGCTCGCGTGCCGAGATCGATGGAGAGTCCTCTCCGCTTGTGGAGTTCCGGGCTATCCAGATCCCGCCACCGTTCGTGTTCGGCGATGACCGCAATCAGTCCCGCGATGCCTTCTCCCTTCACCGCAACGGTGCGAATCACCGTCTTGCACCATTCGCGCAAATCTCGCAGAGTCGCATCCGCGCCTTCGCGGTCGCCCTTGTTCACGACGACGATATCGGCGATCTCCAACAGTCCCGCCTTCATGGCCTGGATATCGTCGCCCAGTCCCGGCGCGACAACCGCCACCACGGTATGCACGACATGCATGACGTCGAGTTCGTTCTGTCCGACGCCGACGGTCTCGATCAGAATCACGCCATAGGCTGCGCCCTCCAAGACCCGTATCGCCTGCCGCGTCGCCGCGGCGAGTCCGCCCTGGTGGCCGCGCGTCGCCATACTGCGGATGTAGACCTGTGGATCATCCGTGTGCCGCTGCATCCTGATACGATCGCCGAGCACCGCACCCCCCGTCACAGGGCTGCTGGTATCCACCGCCAGCACGCCGACCTTCTGTCCCAGGCGGCGGTAGGCGATGATGAGCTGATCGATCAAGGTGCTTTTTCCCGTGCCGGGATACCCGGTGATGCCGATCACGAAGGCGCGATTCATTGAGGGAGACAAATGAGTCAACACCGCCGCGCCGATAGGGTCCCGGTTTTCGAGCAAGCTGATAACACGCGCCACGGCTCTGACCTCACCGTCTTGCACCTGTTTCGCCAGCTCGGCGGCATTGTGCGTGAAGAATGATCGGTCCGTAGTGCCTTGGGTCACGTCACACCTTCAGGGCCGGTTGCCTGATACGAGCCGGCGGTATTTGTGACAGCCGCGAGTGTGGAGCATGTCCGACCAATGTACTGAATTGATGCGCGCAGTCGACGATCAGCGCTTCATCCACCGGGACCGACGCGCCGGATGCCTTCAGGGCGAACACCACGTCTTCCGTCGCGACATTGCCGGATGCGCCGGGCGCATAGGGACAGCCGCCCAGGCCGCCTGCCGAACAATCGAATGCGGTGATCCCGTAGTCCCCCCAAGCTGTGAGCACATTGGCGATGGCCATCCCGTAGGTGTCATGCACGTGGAGCGACAGCCGGAGCGGGTCGATCCGCGTCATGACGGTATCGAGCAGGGCGCGTATGTCGGCTGGCGAAGCCCTGCCGACCGTTTCTCCCAGGGAGACTTCATCCACACCGAGGTCAAGCAGCCGCAGCATGACGTCCAGAACGAGCAGCGGCGCCATGCGACCCTCATACGGGCACCACACAGCGGTGGAGAGATACCCTCGCACCAGCATGCCGTCTCGTTTGGCTCCCTGGATCACGGCTTTGAAGCGGACCAAGGATTCGTGCACGGTCGCCTTGATGTTGTGCCGCGTAAAACTGTTCGATGCTGCCGTAAACATCGCGATCTTTCTCACCGCCGCAGCGCGCGCCCGTTCCAGGCCCCGTTCGTTCGGCACCAAGGCGGAATAGGTCACGCCGGGGATGCGTTCGATGGCGAGGAACACTTCATCGGAGTCCGCCAATTGCGGAATGGCGGTGGGCGAGACGAAGGAGCCGGCCTCGATTTCCGCCACACCGGTGTGCGACAGGGCATTGATCAGGTCAATCTTGCGCGCCGTCGGGACAAACACCGCTTCATGTTGCAGTCCGTCACGAGGGGACACCTCAATGATCCGGACAGGCAACCGGCGAGTGTCATGTGTGGCGAAGGACAACATCGTCTGACGTGGTCGCCTCCTGCTGTGGCTTCCGTCCGCGTGGCTTGGCCCACGAAGGCAGCCGTTTCTCGATGAAGGCGCGAAGTCCTTCGGCGGCCTCCGGCGCGCAACGGGCGCGGGCATTGTATTCCGGACCCAATGCTAAACGGTCCTTGTCGGACAAGGCCCGCATTCGGTGAAACAACAATTTACTTTCTTTGGTGGCACAGGGCGCCAGCTGCATGATGGCGTCGCTCAGTTCGAGGATGCGATCATCCAAATTGCTTTGAGGGACCACATCATGCGCCAGGTTGTATCGCTGAGCGGTCGATGCGCAGAAGGTCTCGCCGCTCAGGCCGTATCGTCTCAAGAACGACTCGCCCGCTTTGTGTAAAAGAAAGGGCGTGATGACGGCCGGAATCAATCCGAGTCTGGTTTCGCTCAAGGCAAAGGTCGCATCTTCCGACGCCACCACGATGTCGCACACTGCCATGAGACCGAGTCCGCCTCCGAACGCCGATCCCTGCACCCGGGCGATCACCGGACAAGGTGATTCATCGATGGCGCGAAACATGCGCAGCAGTTGATGGGCGTCACGCATCGCCGGCGTTTCCAGCACGGGCCCGCCAGCCTGCATCCATTGAAGGTCGGCTCCGGCGCAAAAGACCGGACCGGCAGCAGCCAGTACGATGCCTCTGACCGAGGGATCATGCGCCAGGTCTTCGAACGCTTCTCTGAGCTCCGTCACCATCTGGCCGTCGAAGGCGTTGCGACGGTCGGGTCGGTTCAACGTCACACGCGCAATGTCGCCATTCGACTCCAGCGCGAGGGTGGTAAATCGGTGCATCCTCACCTCCTATGGCTGCTCACATGCGAAACACCGGCGCACGGCTTTCCTTCACGGGCGCCGCTGCCGCGAGATCCAGGCAGAAACCCAGGACAGGGCGGGTGTCGATGGGATCCAGAATGGCGTCATCCCATAGACGGGCGCTGCTGAAATACGGACTGCCTTCCTGCTCGTATTGCCGCAGGGTGGCTTCAGTGATCCGCCGGCGTTCGTCATCCCCCAAGGTAGCCTTCTCTCTCGTTCGTTGCTGTTCCTTCACTGTAACCAGCACCTGTGCCGCCTGTTGCGCGCCCATCACTGAGATTCGGGCGTTGGGCCAGGTGAAGAGGAATCTGGGGCCGTAGGCCCGCCCGCACATGGCATAGTTGCCGGCTCCATGGGAGGCGCCGATCAGGATCGTGAATTTGGGGACCTCCGCGGTCGAGACCGCCTGGACCATCTTGGCGCCGTCCTTGATGATGCCTCGGCTCTCATAGTCCTTTCCGACCATGAAGCCGGTGATGTTCTGTAAGAAGACGAGAGGCACGCGACGCTGAGCACAGAGCTGGACGAAGTGCGCGCCTTTCAGCGCCGATTCCGAGAGCAGCACGCCATTGTTGGCGACAATTCCCACCAGGTGGCCCATCCAGTGAGCGAAGCCGCAGACCAGCGTGGCGCCGTATCGTGCTTTGAACTCGTGGAAACGGCTGCCGTCCACAAGTCTGGCGATGACCTCCCGGACTTCCCATTTTTGCCGCGGGTTGGCGGGAATGAGTCCATAGAGTTCTTCCGCTGGATAGAGCGGTGCTTCGATGGTATCTCGACGAAGTTTCGGAGGGCGCCGGCCCAGCGTGGAGACGATCGAACGGCAGATGTCCAAGGCATCATGGTCGTCATCCGCCAGATGGTCGCTGACGCCGGAAAGCCGCGTGTGCAGATCGGCGCCGCCCAGTTCATCGGTGGTGACTTCTTCGCCGGTGGCGGCCTTGACCAGAGGTGGTCCGGCCAAATAGATCGTGCCAGTCCCCTTCACGATGACATTCTCATCACACATCGCCGGCACATAGGCGCCGCCGGCGGTGCACATGCCCATGACGACGGCGATTTGAGGAATGCCGGCCGCGGACATGCGCGCCTGATTGAAAAAGATTCGCCCGAAATGGTCTTTGTCCGCAAAGACCTCAGCCTGCATCGGGAGAAACACGCCGCCTGAATCGACGAGGTAGATGGCCGGTAGCCGGTTTTCCAGGGCGATGGCTTGAGCGCGAAGATGTTTGGTGATGGTCATGGGGAAGTAGGTGCCGCCTTTCACCGTGGCATCGTTGGCTGCGATGACACAGAAGCGCCCGGACACCGAGCCGATGCCGGTAATGAGTCCGGCTGACGGGACCTGATTGTCATACAGACCGAACGCGGCGAGCGGACTCAATTCAAGCCAGGGTGAGCCGGGGTCGAGCAGCGCTGAAATCCGTTCGCGGGCGGTCAGTTTTCCACGTTGCTTGTGGAGTGCGACGGCGTCTGCCGATCCGCCTGTCCGCACCAGCGCCAGGTGTTTGTTCAGATCGGCCATCAGGCCTTCGTAATGGGCCTGGTCCCGCCGAAAGTCTTCCGATTCTCTCCGTATCGCGCTGTTCAGGACACGCATGGCCTGAATCCTCTCACCGTTCGGTTCGAAGCCCGTTCACAAATTCGACGATGTCATGCATCGGTGTGGCAGGCCGGAACAACATCTGCACGCCTGCCGCTTTCAAGCGAGGCACGTCCTCGTCGGGAATAATGCCGCCACCGAACAGGACAATGTCTCCCGCGCCCTGTTCCCGCAGCAGTCCCAATACGCGAGGGAATAATGAATTATGCGCGCCGGAGTGGATGCTGAGGCCGATGGCCTGAACGTCCTCCTGGATGGCGGTCGTCACGATCTGTTCGGGACTCTGGTGAAGTCCCGTATAGATGATTTCGACTCCCGCATCACGGAGGGCGCGGGCGACCAGTTTCACACCCCGGTCATGTCCGTCCAACCCCACCTTGCCGATCAAAATGCGCAGGGGTGTCGCCGCGACGGTCATAAAGCCACCTCCTGAAGGACATATTTTCCGTCCACGTTTTTGCTGACATAGCCGGCTTGTACCAGGGGATCGTGCTCGAATATCAAAAGCCACTGTTCTTCGCAGGCCCGGTCTAACACCCGCCGTTTGCTGTCGAGAGTCTGAACGGGATTGAGGTCGTACCCCATGATGTAAGGCAAGGGAAGATGGGACATCGTGGGAATGAGATCGCCCAGGAAAAACGCAACTCGGCCTTCCGATTCCACTTTGACGCTTTGATGGCATCGCGTGTGCCCGGTCGTGACGACGGCCGTCACTCCCGGCAGCAGCTCCGTATCACCTTGGAGAAACGCCCACTGATTCGCGTCGGCCACCGGCAGGAAATTGTCACGGCGGTAACTGGCCCTGGTCCGTTCGTTGGCCTGAATCGCATCCTCGTATTCTCCCTGCTGCACATAGTAGGTGGCCTTGGGAAAAGCCGGCGTCACGGCGCTGCTTCCGTCGGTCGCAGTGTTGCCTCCGGCATGGTCGAAGTGCAGGTGCGTGTTAACTACCAAATGGATATCGTCACGGCTCAGGCCTAGATGCTTGAGGGACTGTTGCAGGGTCGGCGCTCGTTCGACCGCAAACATGGAGTAAAATTTCTCATCCTCCTTATCGCCGAGCCCCGTATCCACCAGGACATGCTTACCCTGGGCCTTGATCAGCAGGCAGGTCAGACTCAGGGGAATGCGGTTCAGTTCATCCGCCGGGCAACATTTCTGCCAGAGCGTCTTCGGCACGATGCCGAACATGGCGCCGCCGTCCAGCCGGAACCGGCCGTCTGTCACCGGATAGATCTCAAAGGCTCCGAGTTTCATATTCACCGGGTCTTCTTAGAATTCCGTTTCGCACGTTCACATGTGATTCAGCGGCGACGATCAGGGTGCCTCCACCTGCGCGCGTCCACCGAGGGCTTCTGAGCCGCGCGTTGCGCGGGCACGGGAGGCGCCTGATTGCCGCCGCTTCACAACACCACCGGTTCCCGATAGGTCCCATAGACTTCCTTGAGCGCGGCGCAAATCTCACCCAACGTCGCCTTGGCCTTCACGGCTTCGATCAATGACGGCATGAGATTCTGATGACAGGACGCCATTTCCTGCAGCTCTTCCAACGAGCCGGCCATCTTGAACGGATCGCGTGACTTTCTCAGATCGGAGAGGCGCGCGACCTGTTCCTGTTCCACCTCCGGCCCGATTTTCAAGATGGGAATGGATCGATGTTCTTCCTCCCGATGCTCCGTGACACCGACGATGCTCCGTTCCTGCCGCTCGATTTCACGCTGATACCGTTGCGATGCATCCAGGATCTCCCGTTGGGGAAATCCATGCTCGATCGCGCGGACCATGCCGCCGAACCCGTCCAGCTTTCGAAACAGCTCCAGCGCGCCTTCTTCCAAACGATTCGTCAACGACTCGACGAAATAGGAGCCGCCCAGTGGATCGACCGAATTAATCGTTTCACTTTCTCCGGCAATGATCTGCTGTGTCCGCAGCGCCAGCTTCACGGCTTCTTCCGTCGGTAGGGCCAGCGTTTCGTCCATCGAGTTGGTGTGGAGTGATTGTGTGCCGCCGAGCACGGCGGCGAGGGCCTGCAGCGTGGTTCTCACCACATTGTTCAACGGCTGTTGAGCGGTGAGAGAGCAGCCGGCGGTTTGGGCATGACAGCGGAGCTGGAGCGATCGGGGGTTCTTGGGATGGTACCGCCGCTCCATTTCGCGGGCCCAGAGTCGTCGGGCTGCGCGGAATTTGGCAATCTCTTCAAAAAAATCATTGTGGACGTTGAAGAAAAATGACAGCTGCGGCGCAAACGTATCCACATCCAGTCCGGATTTCACGGCCGCTTCTACGTAGGTCAGGCCGTCGTAGAGGGTGAAGGCCAGTTCCTGGATGGCCGTCGAGCCTGCCTCCCGGATGTGATACCCGCTGATGCTGATCGGATGCCACTTCGGGACATGCGCCGCGCAATAGGCGATCGTGTCGACAATCAATGCCAGGTGCGGTTCCGGAGGAAAGAGCCATTCCTTCTGGGCGATATACTCCTTCAGAATGTCGTTCTGAATGGTGCCGCCCAACCGGTCGAAGGGGATCCCGCGTTTTTCCGCCACGGCCAGATACATGGCGAACAGCACGGCGGCTGGTCCGTTGATCGTCATGGAAGTGGTGACGTGATCGAGTGGAATCCCGTCGAACAGCCGTTCCATGTCGGTGAGGGATGAAATGGCCACTCCGCAATATCCCACTTCGCCGCGCGCCATTGGATCATCGGAGTCGAGACCCATGAGGGTCGGTAGGTCGAAGGCGACACTGAGTCCGGTTTGGCCGTGATCCAAGAGATACTTGAAGCGTCGATTCGTGTCGTCCGCGGAACCGAATCCGGCGAATTGCCGCATGGTCCAGAGTCGGCTGCGGTACATGCCGGGGTAGCAGCCGCGCGTGTAGGGAAATGTGCCCGGTTGGCCGAGGTCCTGTTCGGCGTTCCATCCCTTGAGATGATCGGGACCGTAACAGCTCTCGATATCCAAACCTGAGAGGGAGGTGAATCGGGATTTCCGCTCGTTCATGACGCGTTCCTCCAATCACGGAACGGCAACGTCAGGTCATATGCATCACCGGCTGATCTCCGTACTGGTAGAATCCATGCCCGCTTTTCCTGCCCAGCCAACCGGCTTCCACGTATTTCCGCAAGAGGGGACAAGGGCGGAACTTCGGATCACCCAGGTCTTGATGCAGCACCTCGCAGATGGCAAGCACGGTATCGAGCCCGATGCGGTCTGCCAGCGCCAGGGGACCGACAGGTTGGTTGGTGCCTTCCACCATCGCGAGGTCGATGGCTTCCGCCGTTGCCACCCCGTCCTCCAGGGCGAAAATGGCTTCGTTGATCATGGGAATAAGGACTCGGTTGACGATGAAGCCGGGAAAGTCTTTGCAGACGACGGGGGTTTTCCCGGCGCGTCGAACGAGCTCCAGCGCCAATTGCATGGTTTGCTCAGAGGTGCCGATGCCGCGAACGACTTCGGCTAGTCGCATCACCGGTACAGGGTTCATAAAATGGATGCCGACGACACGATCGGGCCGGCCGGAAACCATGCCCAGGCCCGTAATGGATATCGAGGAGGTATTGCTGGCCAACAGGGTAGAGGGTTCGCAGATTTGACCCAGTTGCGCGAAGAGCGCCCGTTTCATGAGCGGATCTTCCGGTATCGCTTCAATCACCACCTGCGCTTCCCGCAGCCGTTGCATGTGCCGTATCGGATGAATGATGGCCATGGCCGATCCGGCCTGATCGCCGCGCAATGCTCCCTTTTCCACGGCCTTCGTGACGCCCTGCCAGATTTTCCTCGTGGCCTCTTCCAGCGCCTCTTCCGTCACATCGACCAGAAGCACATTCCACCCTGCGGTCGCCAGCACTTGGGTGATCCCACGTCCCATCTGTCCCGCGCCGATGACCCCGATGGTTTTGATGTCGTCAATCGTCATTCTCGATTCCACGCCTGCTCCTGCCCTTCACTCCGCATCACTCAGACCATATGGTTGTCACGTCCGTTCCACGATGAGCGCCAGCGCTTCTCCGCCGCCGATACAAAGGCTCGCCAGTCCGCGACGGGCATCCCGGGCCTCCATCGCGTGCAACAGCGTGGTGAGAATCCTCGCTCCGGTGGCTCCGATGGGATGCCCCAGGGCGACGGCGCCGCCGTTGACGTTCACTTTCTTGGCGTCCAATCCGAGTTCACGATTGATGGCCAACGATACGACTGAAAAGGCTTCGTTGATCTCAAAGAGGTCGATATCGCTGACCACAAGCCCGGTCTGTTTCAACAGCCGTCGGATGGCTTCGATGGGCGCAATGGTGAACCATTCCGGCGCGAGCGCGGCGCCCGCGTATCCCACAATGCGAGCCATGGGGAGCAATCCGAGCCGGTGGGCCTCCTCTTCCGCCATGACGACCAATGCCGCCGCGCCGTCATTGCAGGAGGGGGAGTTACCGACCGTCAGGACCCCGTCGTCCTGGAAGACGGGCTTCAGCTGCCGTAGCCTTGAGAGATCGACCCGGTTCGGTTCCTCATCGTCCGTGACGATGCGCGGTGCGCCTTTTTTTTGCGGCACCTCAACCGGGACAATCTCTCTGGTGAATGAGCCGGTGGTGATGGCCTCACGCGCGCGGCTATAACTCTCCAAAGCAAAGTCATCGACCTCCTGCCGGGAAAAGCGGTATCTGGCGGCGCAGAGTTCTCCGGCATTCCCCATGTGAAACTGATTGTATACATCCCAGAGTCCATCTTTGATCAGGCTGTCCGTCAGTTCTCCATGCCCGAGCCGATAGCCCTGTCTGGCTTTCTCCAGCAGAAAAGGCGCTCGCGTCATGTTTTCCATCCCGCCTGCAACGATCACCTGCGCTTCTCCCAAGGCGATGGCCCTCGCCGCCATGATGACGGTCTGCAGGCTGGAACCGCAGACTTTATTCACGGTCACGGCTCCGACCTGGTGAGGCAGCCCGGCGCCAATCGATGCCTGCCGGGCGGGAGCCTGGCCGAGCCCGGCGCTGAGCACGCATCCCATCAACACCTCATCGATCTGTTCTCCCGTCACCTGAATGCGTTTCAGCGCATCGGCGATTGCGACGCTCCCCAACCGGGGTGAGGGGATCGAACTGAAGAGGCCGCTGAAACTCCCCATCGGCGTTCGAACCGCGCTGACGATGACGGCTTGCTGTCTGTTGGTCACAGGAGTTTCTCCCAGTCGCTCTGTTGAAGATGCTGTTTCACCTTGGCCATGAATCGATCGGCCGTCGCGCCGTCGATGATCCGATGGTCGAACGACAGACTCAGGTAACACATGGGGCGGATGGCGATCGCATCGGCGATAACCACCGCGCGTTTTTGAACCGACCCTACACCAAGAATCGCCGCCTGTGGTTGATGGATGATCGGGGTACTGAAGAGGCTGCCGAATCCGCCGTGGTTCGTGATGGTAAACGTGCCGTCCAGCACTTCATTGGGGGTCAGTCGTTTGCTCCTCGCCCGTTCCGCCAGGTCCGCGACCTCATGGGCCAATTGCGTGAGCCCCTTCTGACCGGCATGGCGAATCACCGGGACCAGGAGACCCTCTTCGAGTGCGACCGCAATGCCGATGTGGATGTATTTCTTGATCGCGAGGCCGCGATCTTGCCAGGAGGAATTCAGCAACGGCAGGTCCTGCATGGCGCGGGTGACGGCGCTGATCACGAAGGGCAGGTAGGTCAACGTGCGACCGCTGCGAAATGTGTCGATACCGCCGAAGTCCGCCTCGAAAAAGGTCGTCACATGGGCGGAGGTGCGGCGGCTCACGATCATACGGTCGGCGATGGTTTTCCGCATCGAGGTGAACGGCACAATCTCATCCTGAGTCTCGTGAGGCTCAGGGCTGGTCGTCGGGGCTTCACCGGTTCGCGGCGGTTCTGGAGGCGGCGCTTGCCGCGCGGACACATGATCCAGCAGGTCTTTCTTCGTCACACGACCGCCTTCGCCTGTGCCGGTGATGACGGCCAGGTCTACCCCATGCTCTCGTGCAAGTTGCCTGACGGCCGGCGAATAGTGCGGTTCACCTTGCGGCGAAGCCTGTTTCGCCCGTATACCCACGCCTCCGACACGACTGACAATACCGTCAGTCGGTTGAGCCGGTTTCGTGTCGAGTCTGGCCAGCAATGTGCCCACCGGTACGGTGGCGCCCTCCTGGACCATCACCTCCGCAAGGAATCCCGCGGCCGGAGAGGGAACATCGAGTGCCACCTTTTCGGTTTCCACCTCCAGGAGAGGCTGGTCTTTTTCGACTGCGCCGCCGGGCTGGATCAGCCACTTCACCAGGGTCCCTTCAGCGATGCTTTCACCCAGCTGCGGCATGACGATATCGGTGGCCACTGTCACCTCAGGTTCTCTGCGATCAGCAATCAGCGTTCAGCAGTCAGCCTTAGCATCTCTTTCTCTCGGTGAAAGCTGACACCTGATGGCTGAAGGGTAGTCATTTCAATAGGCTGCCAGCTTCCTCGCTCCCGCGATGATGTCGCTGACTTTGGGCAAAAAGAATTCCTCCAGCGGCGTGCTGAACGGTACCGGCGTGTCGGGCGGGGCGATACGAAGAATCGGCCCATCCAGACAATCGAAACAGTCTTCCGTCAGCAGCGCTGAAATTTCGGCTCCAATGCCGCCGGTTTTGTTGTCTTCGTGGAGGACGATCGCCTTGCTGGTCTTGCGCACCGAGGCGTAGATCGTGTCTTTGTCGAGGGGGATGAGTGTGCGAAGATCCACCACCTCCAAATCGATCCCTTCCTGATGCAGCACCTCCGCAGCCTCCAACGCCAGATGGACCATCGCTCCATAGGTAATGAGGGATATGTCTTTGCCGGGCCGTTTCACCTCGGCTTTCCCGATAGGAACGATGTACTCCTCCTGCGGCAGGACCGCTTTGATCCGCCGATACAAAAATTTATGTTCGAAGTAGAGGACCGGATTGGGGTCGCGAATGGCGGCTTTCAGCAATCCCTTCGCGTCATAGGGTGTCGAAGGCGCGACGATCTTGAGGCCGGGTGAATGGAAGAACCATCCCTCCGGACATTCCGAATGAAACGGACCCCCGTGGACGCCGCCGCCGAACGGCGCCCGGATGACGAGGGGAACGGCTGCTCCCCATCGGTAGTGATTCTTGGCGGCGACTTCGGTGATTTGGTCGAAGGCGCACGAAATGAAGTCCGCGAACTGCATTTCGACCACGGGCCGCAATCCCATCATGGCTGCCCCGATGGCGGCGCCCACGAAGCCGGACTCCGAGATCGGCGTATCCAAGACTCGCCATTCGCCGTATTTCTTCAGGAAGCCTTGCGTGACCTTGAACGCGCCGCCGTACGCGCCGATATCTTCGCCCATGAGAAACACTCGTTCGTCCCGGCTCATTTCTTCGTCGAGGGCCTGTGATATGGCATCTACATAGGTGGTTTCGGTCTCTTGCACGGCGGTGGCAGTGGTCATGGTTGTACCTCGTCTTCAGTGGCGAACACGCCGACGAGGGTCTCC
Source organism: Nitrospira sp. (assembly GCA_024998595.1). Taxonomy (GTDB): domain Bacteria; phylum Nitrospirota; class Nitrospiria; order Nitrospirales; family Nitrospiraceae; genus Nitrospira_A. The sequence continues at coordinate 689,866 of JACOEK010000003.1, read as the reverse complement.
CGACCTTCCGGCAGGGGACTCTGCTCGGCGAATTCGGTTCCAGCCTCGACTTCTTTTTTGGCGCGTTCACCCACCTCGTGAAAATAGGACTCATCTCCGTAGCCCAGGTGCATGAGCAGCCGTTCGGCCCGCAGAATCGGATCTTTGATCTTCCATTCTTCCAACAATTCGCGGGGGACATACGTGGCCGCGTCATGTTCGGAATGGCCATGCATGCGCATGGTTTTGAATTCGAGAAATGTCGGTCCTTCGCCGGCCCGGGCTTTGGAGATAGCCCGCCTGGATGCCAGGTACACGGCGGCTACGTCGTTGCCGTCTACGATCTCACCCGGCATGCCGTAAGCTTTAGCCCGCTCGACCACATCGGTGATCGCCATTTGATAACGAACCGGCGTGGAGTAGGCATATTGGTTATTGGTGCAGAAGAAGACGACCGGCAGTTTACGCACCGCCGCGAAGTTCATCGCCTCGTGAAAGTCACCGCGACTCGTTCCACCGTCGCCGGTTCCGGCGAAGGCCACTCGGGCTTCTCCTCTGATTTTGAAGGCCAGCGCCGCGCCTGCCGCGACCGGCATGTTGTCGGCCAAATGGCTGACGAAGCCGATCACTCCTCGTTTAAGATCCCCCATGTGGACATTGCCGTCTTTGCCTCGAGTGGGCCCGGTCTGTTTACCGAGATATTGGGCGATAACCTCGCCGGGAGAAAACCCGCGTATCAGGAAGGCTCCCATATCGCGATGAAACGGGGCGATGACATCGTCGGGATTCAATGCTGAAGCATATCCCACGGCGATCGCTTCCATGCCGTGGCTGGTATACACGCCGCCGACGATTCGGCCTTGCCGGTAAAGGGCCGTGATCCGGTCCTCCACGCTTCTGGTCAGTCGCAGGTAGGAGTACATCTTAAGGAGGTCGCTGCGTTTGATGTCCTGTGCGACGACGGCCTGGTCCATAGCTGCCTCCTGTATCGATCGGTGCCCCCCACCACGTCAGAATGGGGGCAGGTCCCTCCAGGTCACGAGCGGCTTTCCGTCTCGGCAGGCGTGGCAATCGGACGGTTCCCATTGCGGCATGTCCAGATCGACACTGAAATAAAACGGATAGGTCGCTGCCAGTTCGTCCACGAATGGAAACTGCCCGCTGTCTCGTCTGGCAAACACCATCATGCCCGCAAGCTGCCCGCCGCGATCGGTCACGACCTTTCCCAGTTTGTTTACACACATGCCGCGTGTGGTGACGTCGTTCAGGGACAGAAACCGCTCGCCCGGTTCAACCGTCCCGCTGACGATTTCGGTGCCGATCTTGCCGGTCTCGTGATGAAAGGGCGTCAGCACGGTGCGCAACGGAAAATGCGTCGCCAGGATCTCGCACGTTCGTTCCGCCAACAGGCGCGCATCCGACGAGGTGGTGAGGATGCCGGCCGGTGGGTGCTGGTTAAACGTCTGAAGGATCCACTCCGCCATATTGGACGCGATGAGCGTCAAGAGGTCCGGAAACCGCGCGATGGACTCGAATCGTAGGTAGACCTCCGTATGGTGGCCCGACACGACCTCCACATGACTGTCGAAGTACACCGCGCGCGACGTACGCAGGAGGCGTTGAATATCCCAGGACGAGAGGGTGGGGTGCGGAATGTCTCGAATGAGGTTCTCCAGCCTCATCTCGATTTCCGATCCGTCATAGAGCGCACGCTGCCGTTCCACCAGTTCCATGGTGGCAGCTTCAGAGGATTTTGCTAGCGATGTCATCATGCTCCCTCACGCACGGTTCGGTTGTGGCCGGCTATGGTCGTCCTGAGAATGCCAATCGGCTGGATTTCCAATTCGACGCAGTCTCCCGGCTGCAGATAGCGGTCGAGTTCCAGGCCGCAGCCACCGCCGACCGTTCCCGAGCCCAGCAGGTCGCCGGGATAAATGGCTTCCCCTCGCGACACATGCTCGATCATTTGGGGAAACGACCAATGGATCGAACCGAAGCGTCCCTGCGACCAGACCTCTCCATTGATGCGTGCAATCATCTGCAGCGAGGCAAGGTCCGGGATCTCATCGGGTGTGACGATGCAAGGCCCGATGGCGGTGGCGAAATCTTTTCCCTTCGCCGGCCCGAGCCGGCAGGCCATTTCTTGAAACTGGATGTCTCTCGCGCTGAAGTCATTCATGATCGTATAACCGGCGATGTAGGCTGTTGCATCGCGTTCCGCCACATCGATTCCGTCGCGCCCGATGACGCAGGCCAGCTCCAGTTCGTAATCCAGCTTCTGGGTGTTTAATGGCCAGGGGAGCGAATGATCCGGCCCGATGATGGTGCGATGGTTTCCCTTGTAGTACACCGGCGCCTTGTACCATTCAGGAGGAATTGGTTGACCCCGCCGCTTTGAAGTGGCGGCGATGTGGTCCTCAAAGGCAATAAAATCGCGGAGCGACGCAGGATTGGGCAAAGGCGCCGTTACGTAAACCTCGGTTGCGTCGTAGACGATGGTTTCGCCTGCCGGACCAATAGGAGACGCCTCCTCCTGCGTCACGAAGTCGAGTGCGCGCCGCGCCGCTGACATTGCGGAGGAGCCGCCTTCCAAAAACTCCAACATCGTGGACGGGACTTGGGCATCGGCGAGGCGGCGCGGTCGTGGCTCCCGCTGGTCGGCGAGCAGGCAGGCGTAGGCCATGTTGAGATCGACGATCGATCCCGCTCGGAGTGCGCCGATTCTGGTGAAGGTTCCGACGGGTGTGCGGATCTGAAAGCTCACAAGTTTCATGGCCGGCTCCAACTCATGGCATAGTCTTTCACTTCAACCGCCTCCAATTCCGGCAGGACCTGAAATGCATGGCGCGATTCAATCATCACGGCAACTTCATTGGTCTGGTCTTTGCCTTTGCTGGCGGCGATCGCCTGTGGCTGCGGCCCGTGGTGAATGCCCTGAGGGTGCAGCGTCAACATCCCGGCCTGAATGCTGGCCCGGCTGAAGAACTCTCCCCGGTGGTAGAACAGCACTTCGTCATAATCCATATTGCGGTGGTAGAAGGGGACGCGCAACGCGTCGGGGTCGGTTTCAAGTGGTCTCGGCGCAAAGGTCGAAATCAAGAGTCCTCCGGCTTGAAACGTGGCATGTACGCTAGGCGGCAGATGGTAGCGGGGGCTGGTGACGGGGCGAAAATCCCGCACGTTCAACTTGGCCGCCCACAGATCGCCTTTCCAGCCGGCGACATCCATGGGGTAGAACGGATAGTAGACGCGTGTGTCCTCATGATCCCGTGTGATACGGACTTCCCATTCCCGCCGACTGTTCGCATCCTCCGGCAGCGGGGCCGGCTCCGGCGCGACGATGACGCCCAGGTCGAACAACGCATGCCGGCCGAGAGGCCCTCGATCGGGTATTTCCACGGGCAGCGGCGTTTCAATAATCAGAAACAAGCCTGGCTCTTCTTGATGGTCCACATGGATGCGATAGGTGGTGCCTTTTGGAATGACCAGGTAGTCGCCAGGCTCATACCGTAGCAGGCCGTAGTCGGTCTCCCATGTTCCGCGCCCGCTGTGGACAAATACGATTTCGTCACCGTCGGCGTTGCGCACGAAATGCGTCATCGTGGCCGCGCGCCGTGAAACAGACACACGGGCATCACGGCTCTGCAAAATCGTGACCGGTCGCCGGTCGGCGGCTCGTTGATCGGGAGTCGGAAGATCGGTGCAGGTAAACGCCCGGGGTCGCAGGGGGCCTTCGATCCGGCTCCAACCGGTCGGGGGGTGGCTATGATAGAGGTGCGAGGAGGGGCCGCTGAAACCGCGGCGGCCGTGTTCCTCTTCGTGCAGGCCGTCGGGAATTCCCACATGGGCCTGATTGGGAGCGGTGCCTTTTTTTACCAGATACATCGGGAACCTCCTGACAGGTCAGGTGCGGCTCGATGTCTTACGATGCGTGTGACGCGGCTTCTACTTCATCTTCGAAGGGAAGCGGGAGCGTCTCATAATCGATGATAGTCCGCGCCACGCCTTTGATCTGATCCCGTTCGATATCGCGATACAGAGATTCTACGGTCGCGCGGACGAACGTCTTCGATTCTTCATGGCCATGCTGCCGTTGTGTTAATTCGAGAAACAGTCCGCAACCGGGGAATAGTGGGTAGGTAAACCGTTGCCGAAGGGGTCCGAAACCGTCCCGTCCGTCCTTGATGTCTCCGCTGAACCGGACGCCGTGGGTTTCCCATTCGCGGCACACGGCCTCGATATCGTCGACCTCAAGGGCGATATGCTGCACACCCTCTCCGTAGGTCTCGACGAATTCGCAAATCTGAGATTTGCGTTCCTTGTTTCTGCCCTGCATCAAGGCGATTTTTGCCTCGCCCCGTTGGACGACGACCGTATCCATGCTCGACTTGTCGCTTCCCACGTCCTGGGCGGACCAGATCACCTCGAAACCGAGAATATGAGTGAAAAGATATTTGGTCGCCGCCAGATTCTTTACGCACAACGTGATGTGATCAACCCCGATGGCTTCTTTCATGGCGGTTCCTCCCAGGAGATTTCATGGGAACCTCAGCCGACGTCGTGTGCCACAATCTCTCGTTCCTGCACGCATGAGCACACTCTACAACATAATAGTTGCATCATTCAATATAGATTTTGTATTATTTGTGCATGATGATGCGTTGCTTCCCGATGGGAACACAGGACCAGGACACGAAAGGGCGTTTCGAAACGACGGCGGAGGTGCACGATGTCGTTTTACGAACAGGTGCGCTCGGACGTGCTTCGACACGGGGCGATCAATAATTCTTACCTCGACCGTTTCTGCGCCGGCGATGTCAGCGACAGAGAGTTTCGTGAGTTCGCCGTCGAATTTTATAATTTCTCCCGATTCTTTCCGCGTATCCTCGCCGCCCAATTAGTCAACACCGAAGATGAAGCCGTTGCGGATGAGTTGACGAAAGTCCTCTATTCGGAACTCGGGGACGGCTCCGTCAAGAATCGCCATGAATTGTTGTATCGGAATTTTCTCCGATCACTGGGGATCGACATTCATGCCGCGATGACCACGCCGATGCGGCCGTCGACCCGGGCCTATATCGAAGGGATGGAGACGCTCTACAGCAGCGGAAATCATGCGATGGCATTGGGCGCATCCTTCGGCTTGGAGCACATGGCCATCACCATGTGGGATCATCTGATTCCCGGATTGACCACGTTGCGGGCAACGCGTTATCCCGCTATGGACATGACGTATTTCGTATTTCATCGTCAGCTTGAATCTGACCACGAACGGGCCATGGAGAAAGCGATCGGTGCGATCGATGGCGAGAGTGGTGCGTCCCACGCGCCCATGTCGGACACGGAGAAGGACGATTTCCGTCGCGGTGTGCATGCGGTACTCGACTATCTCGAAGGGTTTTGGATGGGCCTGGAACGGAGGCCGGCCGCTGCCGCACAGCCACGGCCGCAGCCGGTGCAAGGGTGGGGGAATGAGCTTCGCGGGTAACCGTTCTGATCGTTCGAGGATGGGAGGATCAAATGCCGCGGCCTTGGATCAGCCGGTATGATCTCGGTGTTTCTGCGACCTTCGACTATCCGGAATGGACGATTCCGGATCTGCTTCGGCGCTCTGCTTCCCGGTTTCCCGAATCGCCCGCGCTCTTCTTCTACGGCACGCGGATTTCTTTCCAGGAGCTGAACGATTTGAGCACCCGTTTTGCGCGGGGTCTCCGGCGGCTGGGCGTCCAGACCGGCGATCGGGTCGCTCTCATGTTGCCGAATATCCCCCAGGCGGTGATTGCATACTATGGCGTCCTGAAGGCAGGAGCCGTCGTCACCCCCACGAATCCCTTGTATGTCGAACGGGAAATTCAGAGTCAATTGAGTGATTCTGGTAGCGACACGATCGTGGCATTGGATCTGTTTTACCCCCGCATCCAGGCCATTCGTGAGCACGGTCACTTGCCCCGCCGGATCGTCATTACCAGCCTGAAGGATTTTCTCCCGCCGGTGAAACGATGGCTCTATCCGATCAAGGCGCGATGGACGAAACGCTGGATTGCGATCGAAAAGACCCCGCCGGTATATGACTTATGTGAATTGATCGAACGGGAGGCGGGAGAAAGGGAGGCGGATGTCGAGCCCCTTCCAACCCTGGAACCGGGCGCGCTGGCGCAGATTCAGTACACCGGCGGCACGACGGGCATGCCCAAAGGCGTGATGCTCACGCACCGCAATGTGGTGGTCAATACCATGCAAGGTCGCTTCTGGTGCTCCTCTTTTCGCGAGGGGAAAGAAGTGTTTCTCGGCGCGGTGCCATTGTTCCATTGCTACGGGCTGAACACCTGTCAGAACTTGGCGGTGGCGACCGGGTCGATGATTGTCCTGCTCCCGCGTTTTCATGCCGACGAAGCGGTGAAGGCGATCCAGCAGCATCGCGTGACCATCATGTCCGGTGTCCCGATGATGTTCTCGATGATGACCGATTTTCCACAGGTCGGCCGGTATGACTTGCATTCGATCCGGGTCTGTCTCTGCGGCGCAAGTCCGCTTCCGGCTGAGGTTCAAGATGCATTTGAACGCCTGAGCGGTGTGAAAATTTCAGAAGGATACGGGCTGACCGAAGCAGGCCCCACGACCCATTGCAACCCGATCGACAATGCACATCCCCCAGGTTCGATGGGATTACCGTTTCCGGATACGGACGCGAGGATCGTGGATGTGGAGACAGGACTGAGAGACCTTCCGCTTGGAGAGGCCGGCGAACTCATTGTCCGGGGCCCACAAGTGATGCAGGGCTACTGGAAGAAATCGGCGGACACCCAAGCGGTCTTGCGAGGCGGCTGGCTGCATACCGGAGACATCGTCAGACAGGACGAGCAGGGGTTCTTCTTTTTTCTCGATCGCAAGAAGGACGTGATCAAGCCGTGGGGCGAGACCGTCTATCCCCGGGAGGTGGAAGAAATCCTGTTCCAGCACCCGGCCGTGCGCGAGGCGGTGGTGGTGGGCATTCCCGATCGTCATTACGGAGAAGCTGTGAAGGCGTTCGTCGTGCCCATCGAAGGGGCGGCTGTGAGCGAACAGGAGTTGATCGACCACTGCCGCACATCTCTGGCGCGCTTCAAGGTGCCGGTCGCCATCGAATTCCGCTCGGAGTTGCCGCGGACCATCATTGGGAAGGTGCTGCGAAGGGCATTGCGCGATGAGGCAGAGGGTCCTGTCGCGAGCGCAGAGGCCGCGCGTAAGGCGATGTGAAACGGGAAGGAGGCTTCCGTGAAAGAGGTCGTCATTGCCGCCTGCGCCAGAACTCCCATCGGCAACTTCGGCGGCGCACTGAAGGATCTCACGCCCCAGAGGATGGGCGAGCTGGCGGTGCGTGAGGTGATCGCGCGTGCTGATGTGGATCCCCGGCTCATCGACGAAGTGATCTTCGGCTCAGTCGGACCTACCAGTGACGCCTATAACGTCGCGCGCGTGATCGCTCTCATGGCCGGTCTGCCGATACGTACACCTGCATACTCGGTGCAGCGGAATTGTGCCTCCGGCCTCCAGCCCTTCGTGAACGCCTATCAAAACATTCAAAGCGAGGATGCCGATGTGCAAGTCGTCGGGGGCGTCGAAAGCATGAGCCGCGCGCCGTTCGTCTCACGAGACATGCGGTGGGGGAAACGGCTTCGCCATGCGGAGTTCATCGATAGCATCTGGGAAGGGCTGACGGACGCCTTTTGCGGTCAGTTGATGGGCCTGACGGCGGAAAATCTGGCGGAGGAATTCGGCATCAGTCATGAAGACCAGGATCACTTTGCCGTGGAAAGTCACCACCGAGCATTCAAAGCCATCCGCGAAGGCAGGCTCAAGGATGAGATTTTCCCGGTGATGGTTCCAAAATCGGTGGCCGGACGCGAGGTCCCCTCGGTCGCGGTCGCGCAGGATGAAGGTCCGAATGTCGGCTTGACCGAACAGCAGCTCGCGCTCTATCCGCCTTTGTTCAAGGAAGGCGGGACCGTGACGGCGGGGAACAGTTGTCCCCTCAACGACGGCGCTGCCGCCGCGATCGTCATGTCTGCCGCGCGTGCCCGCGATGTGAAACAGCGCCCGCTCGGCCGCATCAGGAGTTACGCCTTCATCGGTGTGGATCCGACCCGCATGGGCATCGGGCCGGCGGAGGCGCTACCGCTAGCCCTCAAGCGTGCCGGCATCAACCTGGGGGATCTGAACCTGATCGAGGTAAACGAAGCCTTTGCCGCGCAGTATCTCGCGGTGGAGCGTGTCCTGGGACTCAAACGGGACATCGTCAACGTGAACGGCGGCGCCATCGCGCTGGGTCATCCGGTCGGCATGACCGGGACGCGGCTGGTGATGACGCTTCTCTACGAAATGCAGCGGCGTGGGGCCGCGCTGGGTGCGGTAGCCATGTGTGTCGGCGGCGGGCAAGGAGCCGCCATGGTTCTGGAGCAGGTCTGAGGGGAAGTGGTGAGTTTTTAGTGCTGAGTGCTGAAAGCGGATCGCTGACCGCTAAATGGTGACGCGATGTATATCTACAAGGTCGGGGTGGCGGGTGCCGGCACCATGGGCGCGCAGATTGCGGAGGTGGTGAGTTTTGCCGGGTTGCCCGTGGTGTTGGCGGATGTCCAGGAATCGCTCGCCAGGCGAGGTGTCGAATCGGTACGGGCGATCTATCAGGCCCGTGTGGCGAAGGGCAAGATGACGCCTGAACAATTGGAAGAGAAGATGCTGCTGGTGACGGCATCGCCCAATCTCGATGGGCTCCACGATGCCGATCTCGTCATCGAAGCGGTTTCAGAAGAGTTGCGGCTCAAACAGCGGGTGTTCCAGGAGCTGGATCGGATCTGTCCGCGCAGCGCCATTCTTGCCAGTAACACCTCCGCGTTGTCCATTTCGGCCCTCGCATCGGCCACCAAGCGGCCAGGCAAGGTGATCGGACTGCATTTTTTCAATCCAGCCTATGCGATGCCCCTGGTGGAAGTCATTCCCGGCTTGGGCACCGATCCCCAGACGGTGGATGACGTCGTCGGGTTTGCGGAAAGCCTCAGAAAACAGCCCGTGATCGTCAAGGAGTGCGCGGGGTTTCTCGTCAATCGACTCCTCTCTCCCTATTTGAATGAAGCCGTGTGGTGCCTCCAGGACGGCGATGTGTCCATCAAGGAGATCGATCAGGACATGGTGTCCTTCGGTATGCCTGTCGGCCCTTTTACCCTGTTGGATACGGTCGGGTTGGATATTGCGCTCGATGTCGCGCGGATTCTGCACCATTCGTACGGGCCCAGGATGGCACCAGCGCCGTTGCTTGAGGCGTTCGTCAAGGCCGGACGGATCGGAATCAAGTCGGGGCAGGGGTTTTATGAATACGGGAATGTGGAGAAGGGCGGAGTCGATCAAAGTCTGGACGAATTGAGAGAGCAGGTGTGGCAGCGTACCGGGCGGCATCAAATGACATGGTCCAAGATGCGTCCTCTCCTGGCCATGGTGAATGAGGCGGTTATCGCGCTGCAGGAAGGCATCGCTTCTGCGCGAGATATCGACCTGGCCATGGCGGCGGGAACGGGATTTCCGACCGAGAAGAGCGGTCCGCTGCATCTGGCCGATCAGCTCGGCATCGACCACGTGCTTCAGGAGTTGGAAGAGCTCAAGGAGCACGTGGGGACCCGGTTCTGGCCTGCGCCAATGTTGCGTCGGCTACTGGATGCCGGGTTTACAGGGCAAGCGGCAGGCAGGGGATTTTTTTCCTATGAACCAACTCTTGATCGAATGAGGTGAGGTGCCTATGACCACCACTGCCGGTTCGATGATCGCCTGTCACCTGGACGGTGCAGTGGCTACCGTGACGATTCATCATCCTCCGGCCAATACCCTGACGCCGGAACTGCTCTCCGAGCTCAGCCAGGTCGTTGAGGCCGTCGCCAAGGATGACGCCATCAAAGCGGTGGTTCTCACCGGCACGGGCCGATTTTTCGTGGCGGGAGCCGACATCCGCCTGCTGGTCTCGATTTCCTCGTCCCAGGAAGGCGAGTCCATTGCGTTACACGGGCAGGCCATCCTGAACCGGATCGAGTCATTGGAAAAACCTGTCATCGCGGCGATCAATGGCGTCTGCCTCGGAGGAGGATTGGAACTGGCCCTGTGTTGTCACATCAGGCTCGTTGCTGAGGGTAGCCGGTTGGGGCAGCCGGAAATCAATCTGGGCATCATGCCAGGGTTCGGCGGGACGCAGCGGCTTCCCCGAATCGTCGGTCAATCCAAGGCGTTGGAGCTGATCCTGACCGGTGATTCCATTTCCGCGCAGGAGGCCAAATCGCTTGGACTCGTGTCGCAGGTCATCCCGCCGGAAGATCTCTTGCGTCAGGCTCAAGGGCTGGCTCGAAAGATGGCGTCCCAAAGCCTGCCGGCCCTGCGCGCCTCGTTGCGGGCCATCAGCCGCGGCGCGGACATGACTCTGCCGGAAGGTCTGGCCATGGAGGCGCGTCTGTTCGGTGGCCTCTGCGAGTCGGAGGATAAGCGGGAAGGCCTGGCCGCGTTTTTGGAGAAACGTCAGCCGCAATTCACGGATCGTTGAGCTCTGCGCAGGTGACTCTGCCGATGAAAGGGCGTCATGGCACCGGCATTCGGCAAACGGGCCTTGGCCTTAGGCGGGGGAGGCTTCACGGGTTACCTCTTTGAGATCGGCGCCTTGACGGCATTGGATGACTTGTTCGAGGACGGCGTGACGATGAACGATCTCGAACTGTATGTCGGAGTCAGTGCGGGGGCGGCTGGCGTGTCCTTAATCGCCAATGGTGTGAGGCCGTGGGATATTCTTGAAACGAATCTCTCCGGGACGAGGCCCTATTATTTCGATCATCGTAACGTGTTTTCTCCAGCCATTGGAGAGGGGCTCAAGACGTTCTGGCGCATCACCCGTCAAATGGTTCCGCTCCTGGAATATTATGTGCGGCATTACGGTGAGATGACGCTCATCGACCTGCTCGACAAGGCCCAGGATGCGCTGCCGAGCGGCATCTATACGCTGGAGCCGTTCGCCCTCTACCTCGCCGGCCTCTACAAGGCCAAAGGTCTTAGCAATTCCTTTGCGGGACTGTCGAAGGAGCTGTATATCCCGGCCATTGATTTGGAAACAGGCGAGAGTGTCATGTTCGGCGAGGAAGGGTGGCGGGAGGTTCCGATTTCACGCGCCGTGACGGCTTCTTCGGCGGTCCCCATCTACTTCTGTCCGGTGCGTATTCAAGGGCGCGATTATATCGATGCGGGAATTGGCCGCATGGCTTTCTTCGAAGTCGCCGTTCAAAAAAACGTGGATTTCATGATCATGATCAATCCCATGGCGCGCCCTGCCCGGCGCCGCCTGCCGGCGGATCTGCCCGCCGACGGCAGTCGCGTCGGCCGGTTACGGGATCGGGGGTTTCTGTCCATCGGAGAGCAGGCATCGCGAATCAACTTCGATGCACGCTTCTCTCAAGCCTTGGAACGGTTTCAGTACGATTATCCCGCCAAGGAAGTATTGGTCATTTCACCCGTGGAGGAAGATGCGTTGTTGTTCGAAAGGAGTTTTCTCAGTTATCGGGACCGCATCCACCTCCTGCGCGCCGGATATGTTTCGGTCATGACATTGGTGAGGGATCAGTTCGACGGCGTCGCCGCGCAGTTCGCTTCACACGGCATGGCCATTTCGCGTACCCGGTTCGAGGACCGCGCCGGGCAGCGCCTTGCCCGACTCAATGACATCGCATCGATGACGGCTCCGCGCGTCGCGCCGAACCTAGCCGCGCCTGCGCGTATTGGCGGCGTCGGCGCCGCTTGGCGCAAGGCCAACTGATTTCAGGGCGGCAGAAAGCTCGTATGGCGAAGAACAACAGCATGTTCAAAGGATCGCTTGCGGCGGCCGAAGCCGCTCGTGACAAGCGGACCTATTCGGGGTTTCTCTCAGGTCTGTTCGAGGGGAAAGTTCGGCGGCATCTGTTTACCCGGGCGTCGCTTCCTGCCAAGAGCGACGCGGCAAGCGATTTTCTCGACACCCTCCGTCATCTCCTGATCGAGAAAGTGGACCCCGAAACGATCGACCGGGAGGGCGTGATCGGCGATGACGTGTTCGCCGCGCTGAAAGAGATCGGGGCATTCGGTATCAAAATTCCGCGCACTTTCGGCGGGCTTGGATTGTCTCAATCGGAATATCATGAGGCGGCGACGTTGATGGGCAGTCATGATGCGGCAACCACCGTGCTGCTGTCGGCCCACAATTCGATCGGGGCGGCCGAGCCGGTGAAGCTGGTCGGGAACCCCGAACAACAAGAACGCTTGCTGCCTCGTCTGGCGAAGGGAGAGATTTCCGGATTTGCGCTGACAGAAAAGGAGGCCGGCTGCGATATCTGGGATCTGAAAACGTATGCGGTTCCGGTTCATGAAGCTGGCGTCCTGGTTGGGTATCGTCTGACCGGCGAAAAGTTGTATACGACCAACGCTCCGCGCGGGAACGGGACCTTCCTGGCATCGGTACTCGTCGTGATTGCGCAAATAGTCGATGCGCCCCATGACATCCACCGCCCCAAGGCCGAACGGCGATTCGGTGCCTTTGTCGTGGATACCCAGGCACAGGGTTGCACCTGCACTCGACTCAGCTTTATGGGCGTGCGCGGCATCTATAACGGCCAGGTACACCTGCACGAGGTGTGGGTGCCGGTCGCGGACCGGCTGGGAGCGGAGGGCGACGGATTGCGGCGCGCCCTGGAAAGCCTGACGGTGGGGAGACTCACGCTTCCTGCCGCCTGCCTGGGAAATCTCAAACAGTGTCTGTGGTTGGCTCGTCTGCGTGCGCAGCAGCGCGTGCAGTACGATCGGCCCATCGGCGAGCATACGGATATCGGGGCGAAGATCGTGTTGATGGCCTCGCGGGTGCTGGCGTTGGAAGCCATCGTGAGGATCACCGGCATCTGGGCCGATACGAAGCAGGATGTCCGGTTGGAGTCGGCGGTAGCAAAAATCCTGGCGACGGAATGGCTCCTGGAATCGTTGCTCGATCTGTTTCGCATCTATGGCGGGCGCGCGTTCGAGACGCCGGATTCTTTGCGGCTCCATGGAGACCTGCCGGCTCCGATCGAACGGCTGATACGCGACGCGCTCATCAACGTGATTTGGGAGGGCAGCAACGGAATCCTGACGCTGTGGATCGGCAGAGAGGGTCTCTCGGAATACTTCACACATGGCCAAGCGTTCCTCGATTTTCATTTGGCCGACATGGTGCGCGCTACGCCGTTCTTCGTCAAAACGGCGGCCAGATCTCTCGCGGGCGTTTCGGTTTATGAAAAGGAGAGCTCTGAAGCGGGCTCATTCGACGCCGTGTGGGAACGTTTCGTCGAGAAGAAGAGTCGCGAACTGGCGCATACGACGTTGTGGGTCGCGGCGCGAGATCGGCAAGGGCTGGCACGCAAGCAACGGTTGATGACGCGTCTGGTGAGCGCCGCCATGCATCTCTTTGCCGTCGAAACACTGCTATGGTACAAGTCACGAGAGGAACAGCGGGGCAAGGCGCATATGCAAAGCCTCGTCACCTATTTCTGTTCGAGAACCAGCGCCGCATTCAATCCCGAGCCATTACTCTCGCTGCGCACTTCCTCGTGGGACGATGATTCCAGCCTGTATCCATTGGCCAAAGCCATACTGTCCGGACAAGTCGACTGGCTGGAAGCGGGCATCATTCCCTGTCGAGCGATTGAAAATGGCCCGGCGACGAACGAGGAACGGATGGTGGGCGCCTCCGCGGGGGGATGAAACTGTACCGACCGGGTACGGTGAACGAAGCGCAGTTCTGTGAATCGCCGGGTTCGGTGAAGATCAATCGTTGCGGGGAGCGGATGATGGAAATTGCCAGGTACTTTGATGCGGTCAAGGACCGGTATCATTTGACCAGTGACTACGCGCTGGCCGAAAAACTGGGCATCGCGCAGCCGGAAGCCAACCTGATGCGGCGCGGCCTGAAGATTCCCAAACCGGAACTGTGCATCAAGATGGCCAAGCTGCTGGATAAAAATCCGGTGGAATTGCTGCTGATCGCGCAAAAGGACAAGGCGCCCAAACAGGCCAAGGAGTACTGGACCCTGGCGCTCACTGCGGTGGATGTCATGCTGCATGTGCCGAAGCGCCCGCGGTATCTGCCGAAGAAGGTGGAAGCCATCGGGCGAGAATTGAAACAGTTGGAGGCGCAAACTCTGACGTACGAAGGGGCGGCGGCCAACGCAGAGGCGGTGCGGCTCATGGAGACGGCGGAACAGTCCGTTGATGCCATGATGGAACGCTGGAATATCTGGAAGAAGGGCGAAGCGCTGTATCCCAACTATCTGCTGGCGAATCAGGCGGCGGCGCGGCGGCACGTACGGATTCGGCGTCTGCTTATTCTGACACAGGAACAGATGCAGCACGACGCTACCGTGGCCGATGCCATTCAAGTGATGGAGGACCAGCGACGCGCGGGCGTGAAGGTGTTTTATGCCTTTCGGGAGTCCTTGGTTCATTCACCCGCCTTCCAGCGGCTGGAAGAGGATTTCAGAAAATACGGCGCAGCCGAAGACATGAATACCGCGATGTTCGACCGGGAAATTCTGATTTTTTCACAGACCTACGGGAGCGTGCCGCTCGGGATGGTCGGTACGCCAACGCCCATTACGATGATCAATCGTCTGCAGATTTCCTGGAAGCCGGAGATGATTCGGGAACTGGACCCGGCGCCGCTCTTCGACATGACGCGATACGTATTCGACTACCAGGGATCCGGTCCATTTCACGAGCAGTTGGCCTACTTCAGGAGGTCGATCCGTGAACTACCCATTCGAGCCGTTTAGAATCAAAGTCGTCGAGCCCATCAAGCGCACCTCCCGCGAAGAGCGGGATCGATTGCTCCGCGAGGCAGGATACAACCTCTTCCATGTTCCCGCCGAGAGCGTCTCCATCGATCTGCTGACGGATAGCGGCACATCGGCCATGAGTGATTCCCAATGGGCCGGGATGATGCTCGGCGACGAGTCCTATGCGGGCAGCAAGAATTTTTATCACTTCGAAACGGTGGTGCGTTCCCTCTTCGGTTACCGCTACGTAATTCCCACGCATCAGGGCCGGGCAGCGGAACATCTGCTGTTTTCCACGGTCGTCAAACCCGGTATGTGCGTGCCGAACAACATTCATTTCGATACGACCAGGGCTAATGTCGAGTATCAGGGCGCAGAGGCCAAAGATCTGGTGATCAGCGAGGCGTACGATCCGCATTGTGAGCTGCCGTTCAAGGGCAACATGGACGTCGCCCGACTCGAAGAGAGCATCGAGCAGGTCGGGCCTTCACGGATTCCATTTGCCATGATCACCGTCACCAATAACAGCGCAGGCGGCCAGCCGGTCTCCATGGCGAATATCCGCGCCACGCGACAGGTCTTGAATCGCTATGGCATCCCGCTCTTGTTCGATGCCTGCCGGTTTGCGGAGAATTGTTTTTTTATCCGGGAGCGCGAGCCGGGGTATGCGGACATTCCGGTGAGGGACATTGCCAGGGAACTCTTCAGTCTCGGCGACGGTTGTCTGATGTCGGCCAAAAAGGATGGCCTGGTCAACATCGGCGGATTTCTCAGCCTCAATCACGAACGATGGACGCAGGCGATCACCAACATGCTGATCCTCGTCGAAGGATTTCCCACCTACGGCGGACTGGCGGGTCGTGATCTGGAAGCGATGGCGAGGGGACTGGAGGAAGTGCTCGATGAGGAGTATCTCCGCTATCGCATCGGTCAGGTGCGGTTTTTGGGGGGACTGTTGGAAGAGGGAGGCGTGCCGATCGTGAAGCCGATCGGAGGCCATGCCGTCTATGTGAACGCGAAAGAGTTCCTACCGCACCTTCATCAATCGCAATTCCCGGCGCAGGCGCTCGCCGTGGCGCTCTATCGGGAGTATGGCATTCGCACGGTCGAGATCGGGACCGTGATGTTTGGAAAACGAGATCCGGTGACTGATGAGCCTATCTACCCTGAATTAGAACTCGTGCGCTTGGCGATCCCTCGGCGAGTCTATACGAATCAGCATCTGGCCTCTGTGGCAGAAGCCATCATTGATCTCCATCACCGCCGGGACTCCATCGGAGGGTTGGTCATGACGTACGAAGCTCCCCGCTTGCGGCATTTCACCGCTAAATTTGAAGCAGAGGTTTCTGCCGGAATTCTAGGACCCGGCGCGAGGCTGGCCGCTGCGCCCTTGTCATGACGCGCCAAGAATTTCTTGGGAGGTACTTATACAATTAGTCAGTCCGTCCTTGCCTCCAGAGTGCTTCTCTGTGCCAACCTGATCCACCAATAATCCTGCCCACCAAAAAACTTCGCGGGCCCTGGAGTATTTTGTTTCGAGACATGTTATAAGCAGATCCTTCGCAGGACGAATTTCCAAACAGCTACGCATCGCCTCAGCCGCCAGACGGTTGCCGCGCCACGTTGTATTGTTGCTTGAGAGTGCGGCATGCGCAGCATAGCAGAAGGCTCATTCAGGAAAGATTATCGCCAAGCAAATGATTATACGGGCACTGGTTCACGAATTTCCGTGCCCCGTCCTCAAGCAAGAGGGGAGGCCTTGATGGCTTGTGTGAAGAAGTCGGTGGGGCAGGAAGCAGGGATTCACATGGCGGCTGACACGAATCATGCGGGGTATGGCAGTTCATCCCATCGTGGGAAACGCGGCAGTTCTCCCGGTAACTGGGCTTGGACCTTTGCCGGTGTCGCGGCTATTCTATTGCTTGGTGTGTGGGTCGTGCCGGCTTATTCGCAAACCGGTTCGCAGCTCGGTCCGCTGCCCCCGAAACCGCCTCAATTGCCGGTCGTGCCTCCCCCCGCACAGCCTCCTGCAATTGAGCTTCCGTCACCCACTCCCCCCGGTGCGCTCGATAGAGCGGCGAAGGGGCCCAAACTGATGGTCAAGGATATCCGGCTGGTCGGAAATACCGCATTCACCTCGCAGCAGCTCTCGGAAATCACCGCTCCCTATACGAATCGAGAATTAGGGGCAGAAGATTTGGAATCGTTGCGTCTCGCGCTCACGTACTATTACGTCAACCACGGGTATTTGACGTCCGGTGCTGTGGTGCCGGAGCAGGATGTCGCAGATGGCGTCTTGACGATGCAGATCATCGAGGGAAAGATTACGCAGGTCAACGTCGAGGATACCAGGTGGTTCCGACCCTCCTATTTTCAGAGCCGCGTCAATTTGGCGGCAGGCCCTCCGCTGCATGTCGAAGCGCTCCAGGAACGATTGCGCGTGATGCAGGCCAATCCCCGGATCGAACGGATCAATGCCGAATTGTTGCCGGGCGCCGCTATTGGAGAAAATACGCTGAATGTGAAAGTGAAAGAAGCCAACCCGCTCAAGGCTTGGTTGGAGTTCAATAACTATCAATCTCCCGTGGTCGGTGCGGAACAAGGGTTTGTGACGCTGGCTCACCGGAACCTGCTGGGCTTCGGCGATACGCTGAGTTTGCAATACGGACGCTCGGCCGGTGTCAACCCGATGCTGAATTTTAAGTACGAAATTCCGGTGGGACCCCGCGATACCACCGTCGCGCTGCAGTATCGCCGGTTCGATTTCGGGGTCGAGGAGTCGCCGTTCGACACATTGGATATCAAGAACAAGGCTCAGATATTCGGCCTCTCGGTCAGGCATCCAGTCATCCGGAAGGCCGACCAGGAATTGGCGTTTTCTCTCACGGGCGAACATGCCAGGAACGAAAGCACGTTAGGCGGGAACCCGTTTGAGCTCATCACCGGGGCGCCGAATGGAAAGTTCCGCGTTACCTCACTGCGTTTCGGTCAGGAATATGCTCAGCGTTCTGCCGAACAGGTGATCTCCCTGTTATCGCGCTTCTCCGTGGGTGTCGGCGCGATGGGAGCGACAGCCAATGGTGATCCGAACCTGCCGGATGCCCGGTTCTTTTCTTGGTTGGGCGAAGCCCAGTGGATTCGCCAGCTTCCCTTGTGGCGGACACAATTAGTCAGCCGGGGTGTGGTGCAATTGTCCAACGATCACCTGTTCCCGCTCGAACAGATTGCAGTCGGTGGTCGGTACAGTGTGCGTGGTTATCGGGAGTTCACGCTGATTCGTGACAATGCCGCCATGTTGTCGATCGAAGCGCGGGTTCCGGTCTATACGACAAAAGCCGGTGTGGATTCCGTCTTTCTCGCGCCATTTTTTGATTTGGGGCATGGTTGGCAGACGACGGCTCAAACGCCCGGTACTCCCCCCAAAACATTGGCGAGTCTTGGTGCGGGTGTCATCTGGAATTTTTGGCGCGGGAGTCATTTTGAACTCTATTACGGAAAACAGCTGAAACGCTACGATACCGACCGCAACAACCTGCAGGATCACGGCATCCATCTGCAGCTTGTCGTAGAGGCATTTTAGGGCCGAATGGCCCGGGCCGATGGATGGTATTCCAGCACGCGTGATCACCAAGAGTATGGGGTTGTGCGGGTTGAAGTTGTGCAGCGTTTAAGGTAAGAGAGGGGGCCTCTCTTATCACAGGAGGAGATTGACCATGCTATGTCGCCCCGCAGGATCGCCGCTGTTGGCTCGTGGATTTCTTGCCTTCCTGATGCTCATGGGCTCTGCCGGGTCGATCGCCTACGCACAGTCCACGAACATCGTTGCAACCCCATCCGGACCAGGCGGCCTTGGAACCACCCTGGGCACGTCGGGCAACACGACAAACATTACCGGCGGAACGAGACCGGGAAGCGGCCCAAATCTTTTTCATAGCTTCAACCAATTCTCCGTCGGCGCGGGAGATGTGGCGGCATTCGTGAACCCTGGTGGTGTGTCGAACGTCATCAGCCGAGTGATCGGCGGATCACCATCCAACATTAACGGCACCGTTCAAGCGCTCAATGCGAACCTGTTCTTCATTAATCCCTCCGGAATCGTGTTCGGCCCTTCAGCCCATTTGAATGTATCCGGATCTGCCTATTTCAGCACCGCGCAGCAACTGCGTTTGAGCGATGGTGGCATTTTCACCGCAAGCACCACCCTACTGGGGTTGGACTCAACCTTATCCGCCAGTTCACCGGCCGCCTTTGGATTTTTGGGCCAGGGACCCTACGGTTCAATCATCCTTTCATCTTCTTCGACGGTACTCCAGACCGGGGCTGTGCTGGGGTTGATGGGAGGAGGCATTCAGATCAACGGTTCGAAGATCAGCGCACAGCGAGTCATTCTCGGCAGCACGAGTTCGGGCGGAGAGATGAGTGTGCAGCCGACTGTCGGAAATCCTTTTTCCGGCGTGTCAGGAAACGGGCAGGTTCAAGCGTTACCCGGGACTTTGATCGTCGCGGGTGGGGGTGGAGTCATTCCGGCTTCCATTGATGTAACCCCGAGTGTCACCGTACCGACGGGCTCCCGGATTAACACGACGACCAATTCGTCTACGCAACGTGTGACGCAAATCCAGGTCGTGGGAGTGAATCTAGGCGGGCTTCCACCTCTTGCCACCGCGAATGCAGCCAACGTGAATCCCGCGAACCCTGTCGAACCGGTCGCATTCTTGAATCGCGCAGCCATGGTGCTTCCGCAGGAGGCTCCGGCCCAGCCCGCCCCCTTATTGACCAGTCGTTGCGCCGCACGAAAAGACGGGGCATTCAGCAGTCTTGTGCAAGCCTCGCGCGACGTCACGCCGTCGCAACCGGGCCGGTCCCTGGCGGCGCCTGTTGTGCTGGAGGAGGTAGGCGGCACTGTCGAGCCCGGCGCTCCGGCCGCACCAGCCGCGCACATTCAGGGTCAGACCACCGCACAACTTATGGAATCATGGCAGGGGTGCTAGCTCCCCAAGGAGGACGTCATGCCTACGATGCGTAACATTGCTACTCGCCGCGGCATGAAGCGGAGCCCTGGGTCTGCTGATCCAGCTGGTCCTCGCACGCTATTGTCGCCCTTGACGATACTGAGTCTCGGGGTGCTGGCGGTAAGCGGATTGGCTTGGCCGGTCAGTGGGACGGCGCTGGAATTATTGGGTGGCTTGGGCGCGTCGTCGATCACACCTGCACAGGAAATGCGACAGGGGACGACGCAGTTTCAGCAGGGTGCCTTTGCCCAGGCGGCCGCGCACTGGATGAATGCCGCGCGTGGGTACGAAGAGAACGGGAAGGCTAAAGAGCAATGTCAGGCCTTGATCAATGTCGCGCATGCGCTTCAACAGGAAGGGCAGATCCGTCGCGCGCAAGGCACCTTGCAAGCCGCCCTCAAACTTTCGGAACAAACCGGCGAGCGGGGCCTTACGGCGACGATTCTCGCTCAGCTCGGCAATACATTTCATGTGCTCGGCAAAGACGAACCCGCGACCGAACATTTGACTAAAGCCTTGACGTTGGCGCGGGAGGAGAAAAAACCCGTCCTGGTGGCCGGGATTTTGAACGATCTGGGTAATGCCTTGACGGCCCGCCGGCAATTTGCCGAAGCGATCGACGTCTATGCGGAGAGCCGGACGCTGGCCGCGGAGACCAAGCAACAGGCGCTCGCTGCGACGGCGCAGATCAATGGCGCGATGGCGCTGCTCCAGAATCAGCAACTGGGTGAGGCGCATCGTCATTTGGATCAAGCCTGGTCGCAGGTGCGGTCGTTGGAAGACGGTCAGGGCAAAACCGCCGGTCTGTTAAATATCGGCCTGGGGTATCAGGAATTGTTCGCCGTCTCGACGGGCAAAGGCGGGATGGCCAAGAAGTCGGACGGGGCGAAGGGCCGCGCGACGGAGGCCGTGGCTTCTGCCGGGGCTGGAGCCGGCCTGTTGCGGCAATCGTCGGATGCTTTTACTGCGGCCGGCGAGGTCGCAGGGCGCGTCGGCGATGCACGCGGACAATCATACGCCTGGGGGTATCTGGGTGGGTTACGAGAGCAGGAACATCGCAATCCCGAAGCGTTGGAGTATTCCCGAAAGGCCACCTTCGCCGCTCAAAAAGTGAATGCGCCGGAAGCGCTGTACCGCTGGCAATGGCAAACAGCAAGATTGTTACGCGCGGACGGGAAGGAAGAAGAATCACTGGCCGCCTATCAGCGCGCTGTCACGCTGCTGAAGCCGATTCATTACGAATATTCCGTTGGGTACCAGGGACGGCATCATTCGTATTACGAGTCCGTTGCGCCGTTGTTTGTGGAGTACGAGGATGTGTTGTTGCGCAGAGCGGCAGCGGCGAAGACGCCCGATCAGAATGAGCAGTTGCTCGTGCAGGTGAAGGACACGATCGAAGTGTCGCGGGCGGCCGAGCTGCAGGATTACTTCCAGGACGATTGTGTCGCGACGGTTGCGAGTCATCGAGGCGCCGGTGCGTTGGCGCCAGGCACGGCGGTGATCTATCCGATTGCGTTCCCTGACCGTCTCGAACTCCTCCTGGAAACTTCCAACGGACTCAAACAAATCAGGGTTCCTGTGACGGGAGAGAAGCTGACGAAAGAAATTCGTTCCTTCCGGCGGCTGATCCAGGATTCGCAGTCACAGAATTATCTGTCTTCTGCGCAGACCCTGCACGGGTGGCTGGTTGGGCCCGTTCAACAGGACTTGCAAGGGGCGGGTATTCATACGCTCGTGATGGTAGCGGAGGGATCACTCAGGACCATCCCCATGGGGGCCCTGCATGATGGTCGGCATTTTCTCGTGGATTCACTCGCCGTGGCTGTCACGCCGAGTCTGGCATTGACTGACCTGGGACCTGCGCAGCGCCGCAAAGGCAGCCTGCTGTCGGTGGGCCTGACTGAGTCGGTCGAAGGCCAGTCTGCGCCGCGTTATGCGGAGACCGAAGTACAGGCGATCAGAACGATGTACGGCGGCAAGCTGCTGATGAACAAACAGTTCTCTTCGCCTACGTTGGAGGAAGAGATCAAGGACCAGGGACTGGGGATCGTCCATGTGGCGTCCCACACGGTCGTCGGGACCGAGGCGAGAGATTCGTTTGTGCTGGCTCACGACGGGAAGATCACGATGGACCGGTTGTCGCAGTTGGTGGGCCTCCAGCAGTACCGGCAACAGCCGCTGGATTTGTTGACGCTCAGCTCGTGCGAAATTGCCGCCGAGGATGATCGTGCGGCGCTCGGATTGACGGGTGTAGCCGTCAAGACCGGGGCGCGGACGGCGTTGGCGAGTTTGTGGACGTCGGATGACGAAACGACGACGGAACTCGTGTCGGAGTTCTATCGTCAATTGCAGGATCCTGCAATTTCAAAGGCCGTGGCCTTGCAGCGGGCCCAACAAAAGATTCTGTCGCAGCGGGGTCACACGCACCCGAGTTATTGGGCGGCGTTTCTGTTGATCAACAATTGGATGTAATCGCTGATCCGAAGGGCTGCCGCGTCTGAGCAGTAGGTGGTGCGAGACACTGCTTGAACCGTGTGCACTGATGGAGGGCCGGGGAGGCTAGAGTTTCTTTCCCGTCATGATTTCGTAGGCTTCCTCGATCGTGTCCACTTCGCGAACCAGAACGTTCGATTCCGGAGTCAAACGGACGCGATTCACTCGCGGGGCGTAAAATTGCCCGCGCGGCACCAGCAGCACGTGGTAGCCCGCTCTCGCCGCAGCCGTCGTTTTTTCCGCCACCTGAGCAACCTGTCCAATTTGACCGTCGCCTTCCAGCGTTCCCGT
Organism: Nitrospira sp.; assembly: GCA_024998595.1. GTDB lineage: Bacteria > Nitrospirota > Nitrospiria > Nitrospirales > Nitrospiraceae > Nitrospira_A. The sequence continues at coordinate 667,260 of JACOEK010000003.1, read as the reverse complement.
GATCGTAATGTCTCGTTTCAGCTGGTCCCCCTTCAACAGGGCGATGAATCCGATCGCCAAGGCGGCTTCAGCCGTTGATCCTTCCTCGCTGAGCGGACCCGTGAATGTCGCGTAGAGGGACAGGGTGCCGGTCTGACGAATGGAGGACCCCAGCCGTTTGACGGCGAACTGAAATGCGTGCTGAATCGATGTCATGCCGGTTCCTCGGACAGGAACCTGACTGCGCCCCCATTGCAAAGCCAACGGGTCCGGCTGCTCACCTTCGTCCCATTTCATCACGAACGTCGGGAAGCCTACTTGGTCTTCGGAATAGGTTGCGACAGAGATCGGAACGACGAGAGTTCGACTTGCTTGTGCGGTGGAGGGGAGCAGAGTAAAAGAGCCTACCAGCGAGATGGTGAGGAGCGTGATGATGCTCGACACTGTGCCGCTTCTGGAAAAGAAAGTGTGTACGCGCATGAATCAAGTCTAGATGAGGATGCCTGATTGTCAAATTCGCATGGCCGGCAGAGTGCCCGGTCGCTCGGTGATCGCGGGATGTCATCGCCGTATGTCGAGCAAGCAACCGAAAATATTGAAGTCTTTCTTCGCCGTCGAGCATTCCCTACTGAAAATCCTGAGAGGTTCTTCTGTCGGACTCTCTGATGCCTCTGACCCCATGCGCATGATAATCTCGGGCATAGCGTCAACAGCCGGCAAGCGGGCCGTGCCGCGAACGATCTGTCGATACGAGGTGCATGTCAGTGCAAGGAGCGATCGTCATCACCGGGGCATCTTCAGGCATCGGAGCCGCCTGCGCGCGGTATCTCGATGGGTTGGGATGTACGGTGTGGGCCGGCGTCCGACGCAGGGAGGATGGCGAAGCTTTGGCTCGCTCGACCTCCGCTCGTCTCCGTGTGCTGATGCTCGATGTCACCGATCCCGCGTCGATCGCGGCGGCGAGTCGAACAGTGGCCGAAGCCCTGCCGGAAGCCGGGTTGGCCGGCCTCGTGAATAATGCCGGTATTTCCATCGCCGGCCCGCTGGAGCTGTTGCCCCTTGCGGAAGTCCGTACGCAGTTTGAGGTGAATGTCATCGGGGCGCTGGCCGTGACCCAGGCATTCCTGCCGTTACTGCGTCGGGCACGGGGTCGTATCGTCAACATCAGTTCGATTGCCGGGTTGGCGGCCACACCCTTTCTCGGCGCGTATTGCGGATCAAAGTTTGCGCTTGAGGCGATGAGTGATGCCTTGCGGCTTGAGTTGGCGCCCTGGGGAATCGCGGTGTCGCTGGTCGAGCCCGGCGCCATTCAATCGCAGATTTGGCAGCGGGCGACGATGTCGGCCACGCGCACGCTTGGCGGAGTCGCGCCAGAATCACTGGCGCTGTATGCGCACCCCTTATCGCGTATGCAGGAGGTGATGGCCGGGGCGGCCGCCCGCGCAATTCCTGCGGATGCCGTGGCTCGGGTGGTGGCTCACGCGCTGACCGTCTCATGCCCGCGTGCCCGTTACCTGGTCGGCAAAGATGCGCGGTTTAGAGCGGCTTTGAAGTGGCTGTTGCCCGACGGTGCTCAGGATCGCCTTCTCGCATGGTTTTTGGGACTGTCGCGCCATGCGTAAGATGGCGCACCCTGCCGGATCGAAAGGGCGTCGGAAGAGAGGGACGCGGCATGGCTGACGGAGGATTGGTCCGTTCGGCGGGAGGCGTGGTTTTGCGGCCACAGGAAGTCCTGCTGATCCGGGTGTCCGATATCAAAGGGCGTCCGGTCTGGTCATTTCCCAAGGGGCGGCTCGATGCCGGCGAAACTCCGGCGCAGGCCGCATTGCGGGAAGTCCTCGAAGAGACGGGGTGGAATTGCCGCATTGAAGCGGATCTCTCAACGACCGAATATTGGTTCCAACGGGAGGGGCGTCGATTCCGCAAGACCGTGGTGTGGTTCAAGATGACGCCGCTCGAGCTGACCGGTGTGCCTGACGGAGAAGTGGAAGAGGTGCAGTGGGTCGAGCGTATGAAAGCATTGCGGCGACTGACCTATGCATCCGACGCGGCGTTATTGTCGCAAGCGCTCGGCCTGGATGATCGGGCTCGATAGCGATGGTATAGACCCGTTCATGATTACATGACAACCCATCCGTTTCGTCGACGACCTGCATCTCTGTCTCGGGTCTGACTGCCTTGACAAGCCTGGTGCCCTTAACTAGACTCGCCTTCAGTAGTTCTGCGCCTCGCGACGGCAGGCCAGATTTTTCCGGTACGCGCCTTCCTCACGGTTCGGCATCTCCCGACACACGTCAATCAGTGGCGCGTTGATCAGTCATCCCCCATCGTTCACCTGAGGGCCCGCCTGTGTATAGTCTGGCTCGCTTTTCCCTGTTGGAAATGACCGAATGCTCGGCCGTCCTGCGTCAGTTGGGCGAGCAATCGAGTTCATTGCAGGAGGCGGCGTCGAAGGCCGTGCACTATCTATTCGACGCGCTCGGCGATCCGGAAACCGGACAACGCGATTGTGTCCTGGTCCGTTGCTTCAAGACGATTTCCTACAGCCGGTTGGATGCCGAACATCAGCAGTTAGTTCGGGAGAAGCTCGGAGGGATCGCCCCGTTTCCCGATTTGAGGTGCTTCACACTCGTCGCCTCTACCGGGGCGGAGCCGGATTGGAATCGTGTTGATCGCTCTCACCGCTACCGTGTCATTCCGATGGTCAGCGCCGATTTCGTGAAACAGTTCCCGATGTTTTCACAACTCCTGCATCAGTTCGGCGTGTCCACGGAGTTCGACGTGAGACCGGATGGTGAATGGCTCGTCGATCTGGAGGAGAAGACCTACAACGTGTTTTACGTGCCCGACGCGGCGGGAAGCCCCTATGTGCCCGTGCAGGACGGGTTTGTCGGAAAGTACGGGGTCAAGTCGGTGTTGTGTTTCGGCGGGATGTTGCCGTCGCGCGATTTGTTTGCAGTGATTTTGTTCACCAAGACGCCGGTGCCGCGCGAGACTGCTGCGCTTTGCAAATCACTCGCCCTCAGCTTGAAAACTTCATTGTTGGCGTTTGATGAGGCCTCTTCCCCGGACTTTGGTGCGAACCAAGAATCCGGACCAATCTCTGAGCCCTCGGCAAGTTTCCGGCATCAATCCCGTTTGGCCGTGGCGGAACAGTTGTTGCGGGTCTATGAGGATGCCGTCAGGACACAATCGGCTGGAATCGTGCAAGCGGAACGGGCCCTTCACGATCGGGCGGAGGCGCTTGAACGGGCCGAGCAGGCCCTGAATGAGCAGACCAGAATTGTGAACTCAGTGTTGCGAAGCATGGGAGACGGAGTCGTTGTGACCGATGCCATGGGACGACTGGTGGTGGCCAACCCCGCCGTCGAAAGTATTCTAGGATTTTCTCCCGGACATATTCCGCCGATCGAGTGGGTCGACCGGTATGAGTTTTTTCATGGCGATACGGCGACGCCGTTCCAGCGCGAAGAGTGGCCGCTGGCGCGCGCATTGAAAGGGGAAAAGGTCGATTGGCTCGAAGTCTACATGCGGGCTTCGCAGGGGGTCCCGGGGCGATGGGTCAGTATCAATGCCAGACCGATCAGGGATGAGGCGGGACTGCTGTGCGGGACCGTCGTGGTGTTTCATGACATTACCTGGCTCAAGCGGGCGCAGGATGCCTTGTTTGAATCGGAATATCGATTCCGGAGCCTGGTGGAAGGGGCGCGGGATATTATTTTCACGCTCTCGGCCGACATGACTCTGACCTCCCTCAATCAGGCCTTTGAGACCGTCACCAACTGGTCCCGTTCACAATGGATCGGCGAACCGCTCGCTACTCTGTTGCATCCCGAGGATGCCGGCTTTTGTCAGGATGTATTGCAGGCGATTCTTGAGCGCGGGACTCCGCTGACCTGTTCAATGCAAATCAGCACGAAACAGGGCGGCTATGTAACCGGTGAATTCGTCGGCACCCCGCAAATGCGCCAAGGGCGTGTCGTCGGCGTGTTGGGAATCATCCGAGACGTGACCGAGCGCCGCCGGATTGAAGACGCGCTTCGGGTCAGCGAGGAGCGGCTGCGGTCGATCGTGCAATCGACCAAGGACGCCATTGTGCTCGTCAATGCTCTCATGAAGGTGGCCTTTTGGAACAAGGGCGCAGAGGCGACCTTCGGGTATTCGGCCGAAGACATTATCGGACAGCCTGTCACGATGATCATTCCGGAACAGTATCACGAGGAATTAGAACGCAACGTTCAGCGGGTGCGTGTGCTGGAACGCGTGCAGTCAACGAGCAAAACCCTGGAACTTGTGGGCCGGCGTAAGCAAGGGGATGAGTTTCCCTTGGAGTTGAGCGTGACGTCCTGGAAAGGAAAATCGGACCTCTTCTTCACCATCATCATGCGCGACATCAGTGAGCGGCGGTCGGCGGAAGAACAACTGGACCGTCTGCACTACCACAATCAAGTGGTCCTGAATTCTGCGGGAGAAGGCATCTACGGCGTGGATCGGGAGGGGCGGTTGACGTTCGTGAATCCGGCTGCGGCGAAACTGTTCGGGTGGGAAGCGGAGGCGATGATCGGCCGATCGTTTTACGCTCTAGTGTTCCCACCTGATCTTTGCGAACGACCGTTCGGGGAACTGAGTTGCCCGATTGTGGAAACGATTCGGGACGGCGAGATCAGGGAGCAAGTGGACAGCGCATTCTGGCGTCGGGATGGGACGAGTTTTCCCGTGGAATATGTGAGCACGCCCATTTCTGAGCGTGGAGACATTGTGGGGGCAGTCGTCGTGTTCAAGGATACGACGGATCGAAAGCGCGCCGAAGCGCAGTTGCAGGACTCCTTGCGCCGGCTGCGAAAACTCTCCGGACGGATGGAGGGGATTCGTGAGGAGGAGCGCGGGCGCATTGCGCGAGAGTTGCACGATGAACTGGGAGTTGGCTTGACCTGCCTAAAAATTGATATCTCTCGATTGGGCGGTTTGTTGGGGGAACGGCTGGTTCCCGGCGACCGTGCCAAGGTCGATGAGAAAATTCGCGGCATGAAGGAGCAGGTCGACAGTACCATTACCTCCGTGCAGCGGATCGTCGCCGAGTTACGCCCGGGAGTACTGGACGATTTAGGACTGGTCGCGGCGATCGAATGGCAATGCCGGGATTTTCAGCGCCGCACCGGGATTACTTGCCACTGTGCGGTCAGTCATGAGGATTTGCGGGTGGATCCGGAACAGGCCACCGCCGTGTTTCGCATTTGTCAGGAGGCGTTGACGAATGTGACCCGCCACGCTCAAGCGACGGAGGTTCATGTGCGGTTGGAAGACCAGGGCGTGGGGCTGTTGCTGCAGGTTTACGACAATGGGCGAGGAATTCCTCAGGATCGACTGGCCGATGCTCGATCATTCGGCCTGCTGGGAATGCGGGAGCGCGCCGGGCTTCTCGGTGGGGATGTACAAATTGATACTCTTGAAGGCAACGGGACGACCATTACGTTGCAATTGCCTCGATAAGGAAGGGGACGCATGATGGAGGGAACGATGCGAAATACAGCGACTGTGCGAATTTTAGTTGTCGATGATCATCCCTCCTTCCGACGCGGGGTGAAGGACATTCTTGAGGAAGGGTTCGAAGGCGCCAGCATGGCGGAGTGTGGAAATGCCCAGGAGATGCTCGACGAGATTCGCGAGCAGACGTATGACCTGGTGGTCATGGACATTAGTATGCCTGGACGAAGCGGCCCCGAGGTGCTCAAGGAGCTCAAGCAACTGGCTCCCACCTTGCCGGTCTTGATCCTGAGCATGCATCCCGAGGATCAGTACGCCATTCGAATGTTCAAGGCCGGCGCGGCAGGGTATCTGACGAAGGCCAGCGCGCCGGAGGAGTTGGTCCATGCGGCGAAAAAAGTCATGGCAGGCGGACAATATGTCAGCGCCTCGGTGGGGGAAGCGCTGGCGTTAACGGTCCGAACCGGGGTCGACAAGCTGCCGCATGAGCGATTGTCGGATCGGGAATATGAAGTGCTGTGCCTCATTGCCTCGGGACAAACTGTCAGTGACATCGCTGAGAGCATTCATCTCAGCGTCACAACCATCAGTACGTATCGTGCAAGAATTCTGGACAAGATGAATTTGAAAAATAATGCCGAGCTGACCCGGTATGCCTTGCAACATGGTCTCGTGGTGTGATGGCCACCACACCCACGAATTTGTCGAACGAACCACGACGTTTTCGCACTGTCTATTTGTGACACAGGAATCGCGCCTGTATCGATAGCCTCGTCCACCTTCCGGGCCTATGCTCATCCAGGATGAAGCGGCCCTGGATTTCCAATACCACGACATTAATGGCCCTTTTTGAGGCGGCGCAAGGCCATGCCGTGGCCGAGCGTTCGTCCGTGGATCGACGAACGGGATCGTTCCGTCAAGGGTGGTCAGATCTCTTGACCAGACTCAGCCCGAGGGAAGCCGCCATGTTGCAGGACCTCACCTGGTGGGGACCGCAAATGAAGCAGCGCTTGGTTCAACTCGCACATGTTCAGACCACGACCTGATTTGATGATCTGTGGGGGGAATTATGGTGCAATCAACAGGCAAGAAGGCGGCACGCGCCGCAAAGCGGCCGACGGTCGCGGTGATTTACGAAGACGTCACCAGCGGGTACCGATACGCGGACTGGTTCGCTCTGCATGGCTATCAAGCCACCATGACTTCCGCTGTCCCGCAATTGGAACATCGTCTCAAGGAACTGCGCCCGGATGTGATTGTGGTCGGGCTGTCATCGTCCCCCACGCCCCTGCAGACGGCACTTCCCCGTCTGAAACAAACCTGCCCGCAAGTGCCGATCATTGCCATGCTGGATCGAACCACTCAAGAAAAGAATGGCGCGTTTCCTGCGCTGGCCAAGGCATTCGGCGCTGATGTGTTCATGTGCGACTCGCTCGATCCGCCGTCGCCGCTCTCGTAACGAGCCGTGTAGCCGGACGTGAGCCGCACCTTTTTCTCGCAGCGCGTGAGACGATGGTCTGCCGACCGGCGCCTGTAGTGTTCCCAGCTGAAAGGAGCCGAATTGTGGCGAAGCATACCGTATTGATTGTCGGACCTGATGAGTCGACCGTTTCCGCAGCCCAGGCATTGCTTGGAGAGCAATTCGAGTTGTCCTCGGCCACGTGGACCGCGGAGACGCTGTTGCCCATTCATGAAGAATCCCCACCGGTCATGTTCTTGGATATCGATTCACCGTCCCGCCCGTCTGCTGAAGATGGCTTGAATGTCCTGCAAAAATTGCGTCAAACCGGATATGTCGGGAAGGTGATTGTTTACACGGGACGACCGGAACGGAGCGTGGCAGTGCGGGCCGTTCAATGCGGTGCCTGTGATGTTTTGGCCAAATCGCTGGATGCTGTCCAGTTGCAACACAGTATAGAACGGGTGGCGCGAATCGCCGATCTTGAACAGGAGGCTCGGGGTGCGACGGTGGTCGGCGGGCCGGAAGAATTCAACGGCATGCTCGGCATCAGCTCCAGTATCAACCGGATTTTTGAGGCAATTCGTAAGGTGTCCACAAGCGATGCGCCCATTCTGATCACCGGCGAAAGTGGCACGGGCAAGGAACTGACCGCGCGTGCGATTCATGCGCGAGGGTTGCGGAGACAGGGACCGTTCATTCCGATCAACTGCGGCGCCATTCCCGAAAGTCTTTTGGAATCGGAGCTCTTCGGGTACGAGCGGGGAGCCTTTACCGGGGCGGTCGGACAGAAAAAAGGCAAGGTCGAGTATGCCCAGGGCGGGACGTTGTTCCTCGATGAGGTCGGCGAACTCCCCAACGCACTACAGGTCAAGCTGTTGCGGTTTCTCCAGGATCACACGTTTGAGCGCGTCGGCGGGCATCAGGCCATCGAGATGAACGTGCGGATCATTGCCGCCACAAACGTGAATCTCAAAGAAGCGATCGAGAACGGGACGTTTCGGGAGGACCTGTATTATCGGCTGGGCGTCGTACATATCAATCTGCCTCCGCTGCGGGAGCGCGGCGAAGATGTATCGCTGATCGCCATGGCATTTTTGCGGCAAGCGGCCGCTCATTACAATAAACCGCTATACGGGTTCACTCGTGAGGCGCTGGAGGCGATGCAGGCCTATTCCTGGCCGGGTAATGTCCGTGAGGTGTCCAACCGGATCGGTCGAGCCGTGGTCATGGCGGAAGGAACACACATCACCGCAGCAGATTTAGATATGCCGCGCCAGGTCGGGCCCCAGGAGGATGGCTCCATTTCGCTGAAGGTCAACCAGCAGCGGATTGAAACGGATCTGATCATGAAAGCGTTCACGCTTTCGCAGGGGAATTTAAGTCGGGCTGCGCAAGAGTTGGGCATTAGCCGCTCCACGCTCTACCGACGGCTGCGCCAATATGGAATGGAGCGATCTCTTGAAGCACGCCGGTTTCCGGGTCTCTCGCCTCGTGCTTCGATGACGGAGCATTGATCTTCCCTTGGGGATCATATTGCGAGTCACGCGTGAGAAGAGCAATGGAAGCGACCGCACGGTGGGTGCAGATTGCTCAGGCCTGTAAATTGGTTGACCGCTTCTCGGGTATTTGTTAAGAAAGAAGAGTCTTCCGGTATCTGCCGGTCTGTTCCTTCCGAGATAACGTCAGCCCATTTTCACAGGGTCTGTTTCATCAGGTAGTCTGCCTGGGTCACCCGGGACGCGCGTTGTCCCAGTCGTGAAGCACGAAGGCCTTGTCCGGGACGGCCGCGAGAGATGATTCGTATGTTCCGCCAGGAGTAGAACTGATGTCCTCCGAGGTCCTATCCCAATCAAATCGACGGGATTTTTTGCGTACGGTTACAGTGGGCACGGCGCTGTTGGTCGCCCGGCTGGCTCTTCCCGCAGAGGCGCGCGCGTCGCGGCTTCCAGCGGGACGTATCAGTTTATACAATTTGCAGACCGATGAACGCTTGTCGGTGACGTACCGGACTGACAACGGCACATACGATGAGGCGGCGCTTGACGCGCTCAATTACTTTCTTCGATGCCACCATACGAATGAAACCACGACGATGGATGTGCAGCTCATCGAGTTCGTGAATCTCGTTCAGCAGCGGATCGGCGGGCGCCGGGATATTCATATCGTGTCCGGATATCGTTCTCAGGAATATAACGAACAGCTGATCAAAATGGGCACTCGCGCAGCGCGCCATAGTTACCATGTCTCGGGGCAGGCGGTCGATGTGCAGATTCCAGGGGTGTCCTTACGGACTATTCGGGAAGTCGCCTTGCGACTTGGCTGTGGGGGCGTCGGATATTATCCCCGCGGAAAGTTTGTGCATCTTGATTCAGGTCCTTTCCGACACTGGTAGTCTGCGTTCATTTTTCTTCGGTCAATTCCTCCCTTCTTCACTGAATACCTTCCGCTGATCCGGTTCGAGCCCTCCTTCGGCTACTCTGTTGGATCTTCCTGCTATTCACATGACCACGTTTTATTGCCGTGATAGGGTGGTAATGGACGGGGACCTCCGGAGCGACGGCCAGAAGCTGGTGGGCGAGGGGGTGTTTACCGATGATTCGTAGAAGTCGTCGCATCTAAAAAGGAGTCTGGCGTATGCAGGTATCCCAGGGAGACGTCGTGTCCGTCGAATACATCATACGTCTCGACGATGAGCAGGTCATCGAGAGTACCGTTGGTGAGGCTCCGTTGGTGTATACCCATGGGCAGAACGAAATTTTGCGCGGACTGGAGGCTGGACTCGATGGCATGACGCTTGGCGCTACCAGACGCGTGAGGGTGGCGCCGGTTGATGGGTATGGCGAGACACATCCGGAAGGATTGTTCGAAGTCCGAAGGGATCGCGTGCCGGCGGAAGCTCAACGGGTCGGGGCGAAACTGGAGACGACGGCTCCGGACGGGCGTGTGGTGTTTCCCTATGTGGCCGAGATCAAGCCGGAGGTTATTGTGTTGGACTTAAACCATCCGCTTGCCGGTAAGACTTTGCTGTTCGATGTCAGAGTGGTCGACATCCAGAGACGGGAAGAACGGCTTGGAGAGGAGATCGCGTCAGCAATAAGGGCGGAAGGTTAACCGACCAGGTCTGGATTCATCTTGGCCATGGATTGAACCGAGGTGGCCTTGATTTCGTTGTAGACAATTGCGCGACCGGCCTGGCGCAGCCGGCTGAAGATTCCTTCAACCACGACGTAGTCACCTTCTCGAACATCCGCCTTCCCAAGACCCACCACTTTTACCGTTCCCGCGGTGTCTTGCAGAAGGAAGCCGAACGCCGGTTGCCCGTCGCGATTGGTGGCGAGTTGAAAACTGCTCACCCGTCCGCTGACGGTGACGACCTGATGGTTATAGTGATCGGGATGAGCCAGGAGCTCTGTGACTTCCACGAGCGCCGCAGCGGAGAGCGAAGCGACCGGCATGGTTGACAGGAGCAAGACCAACATGCACAACATCACTACCGGGCCTCTCGCCATCGATCGGGGACGGATCCTGTCATGATCGTGCCGCATGATAGTTGGATTATACAAAATTCACTCCGCGCTGAGAAGCCGGTTACAAAAGAAAACTTCGCAAAGTCTGGAGCCGGTCGGTGCTCCAGAATCGATCACACCACTTCTGGAAGCGCGTCACCGCTGAAGATCGTTGTGTAACTCCCCGATGAAACTGGTCAGGACATGCTGTTGCATCTGCCCCATTTCTTCTGCCCTCGGTTGAGCTGCCTCGTCGGTCAGCGCCGGAACATCCTTGGGGGTTGGCGCAGTTCGGGCCAGGAGTTCTTCTTCGAGTGCATCAGGGCTGGAATCAATCTCTGAGAGGACTGCCAGGAGCCGCTGCAAGCCGAAGACGGTGCGGGTGTTTTCAGAGTGAACGGCATTGGAACTGGCGCCGTGAACAAGTGACAGCCAGAACTTCGCTTCAATGTCTTCCCCGAGAGTGCCCCACACGAAGGTCCTGAGTTTTTCCACCAACGCTTCTTCCGTGCGTTCCAGCCCGTCGTAATGCGCGATGGATCGCTCCACCGGTCGTTCGCTCAACACCGCAAGTGTCTCTTTCCAGAGATCGAGGGCTACCGTTGTCGGGACCGCCTGGGCTGAGACCTTTTGGAGGTTCGTTTGAATGGCATGAAGGTACTGATGGAGGTGTTTGACCTTTCGGCCGGCCAGACTCCCGGCCGGGATACCCCAGATATGGCCGATCTCGTGATCCTGCATAGGAGCGGCATTGATCGATTTCCATTCCCGCTCCGAGAGTTCGAGGCGCTTCTTGTACTTATCGATCAAGCGTAGCTGTGCCTGGATTTCCAGACCGAGCCTGGCTTCCTGATAGGCCTCAGCGGAAATATCGTCCTCGTCCCACCTGCGGTTCAGCGATCGGATCGCCGGCTTGGGAACGGCCGCGCGTGCGCCTTGCTTGATCGCATTCACCGCTTCAGGCTCGACCTTGTAGCGAGTCCTGAGGAGATCCGTTGCTGCCCGCACCATGCCTTCAGCCAGGGAAATCATTCCCTTCATGGCTTCCATTTGCAGCCACAGACGCTCGCGCCGCAGGCGGACTCGGCGGCGATACTCATCTCTCCGATTGGTCACATCCCGCAACGCGTCCTGTTTGACCATCTGGTGGATCGGTTTGGAGCCGGCCACGCAGCGGGGGTCCGGCCGATCGGCCGCGATATGGCTGATCTCCTCGGCGGTGATGTCAAAATGCTGCAAGAGCAGCAGCTTGAGCATGATTCTGCCCTGGATCGGTGCTTGTTCGATGGTGGAGGCGATGAGTTCCGGGGTGAGTAACGCGGACATGGTGTGGCCTCTCGTGCGAGGTAAAAGGTTCGCTCAGGCCGTGCCCTGATGGCTGTTCTCAAGGTAGACCGCGACGTATTCTCGAATGTGTTGGATGCTACCGCTGACGAACAATTCGCGCGGAATTTCCACCCGCACCAGCTTGGCCGGGTCGACGCCACGATCGATGGCATAATCTTCGTCGATATACAGGGTCACAGAACCGTCAGGATGGCGAATCGCATAGACCGCGTTGTTTTCAGCCATAGGAGCTGCTCCGTCTGAAGATGTGGAACGATATCGCTATTACAGGTAACACAGGCTCGAGTCGAGTGTCAAAATGCGACCTTCCGGCTTCCACGGGGCTCTTGTCAGCGCTGAAACATCCGTCGCCGCCAGAGGATGTAGCTGGTGAAGGCCATGAGGGCGATCAGCAGGGTGTTCCGAATGCGACCTGGTCCGAAACAGGTCAAGTTAACGAGTGCATTGGTGGTGCCATATGCCGCATACACCAAATACACCAGGAGTGACCATTTCTTGAGGCGCAAGAAGCCGTATCCGACCCAGGTGTGAAGAAGCGGTGAAAGGGCTTTGGTGACGAAGCCGGCGACCCCGTCCAATTTCGTGCAGAAAAATGGCAACAGGTATTCGGGGTTCCTGGCGATGATGATGGCATCGTTTGCGGCGCTGATGAGAAAGAGCAGGCCAAGGAACCGGATATCATGCCCTTCCGCCCAGGCCCGGCGTCCGGTTCTCACGAGATCGGAGCCCGAAGCTGCCGGTCCGAGTGCGGCGTCGTAACTCTGAAGCGCCCACCATGGAAGTGCCAGCAGCATGAAGAAGAAGACTTCCGCGGCTCGGCCGGAGATACGGCCCAGGGCCCCACTCAGGATGATGAGCAGAATCGTGATGAGGCCATAGAAAAAGGCGGCTTTCATCCGCCCGCGAAGCAGGTGGCCGAGTCCCGGGAGAATCGCTGAGTAGAAGGACGCGGCGTAATCGGAGGTCGAATGGGTCGGAGTGTCAGCTGACATGGATGTGAGTGCTGCGTGGCGGGGGCCCGTCTGGGGCAGAATGCACACGGCCCTCGATCACCGGATCGAAGGCCGTGCAAACTGTCCAGGCTGTTCGTCGATCTTAGCCACCCAGCGTATCCAAGGCTTCTTTCAGACTCTTGCGGATACAGGTAAAGATCGGGGTATCTCGTAACGTGTACCGGCTGCCCTCGGTTTCCCGAAGCGCCATGACGAGATCCAGGAAGTCTTCCGGCTTGTCGCTCTCAAATGCCACGACCCATTCTTGGTCGTCGAGACCGAACGAGTAGGTGGTATTGAGTTTGACCGAGGGGAAGCGATGGCCGACTTCAATGTGCTCGTCCATCATTCCCTGACGAGCGGCCTTGGTGAGCAAGAACCATTCGCGTGTCTTCACAAACGGATACACGAAAATGTACTTCGCCTTGCCGGGAACCACGGTCAGGCGTTTGCTTTCCTGGTTCTCGTGGGTATGATTGTCGACGTAAATGGAGCGTTTGGTGATCGCGAGGTACGAATAGGGGTTGAGCAGATACTTGCCCAATCCGGACGACAGGATCTTCGTGCTCATTTCCTGGAACAATTCGAGTTCGTAGCTGATGCGCCAGAGCATCAGGTCGCAGTCGCCGCGAATACCGACGGTCGTGTACGCGATGACGAGCACTTTGCCCTGGTATTCCTCGACGGCACGGAGAAACTCCTGCTTGCCGCGCGTGCGCTCATCTTCAGGCAGCCGACGCCAGGCCGGATCGAATTTATAGAAGGTGAAATTCACGTATTGACGGCGGGGCGCTTGTTCGGGGCTGGACATGAGGAACCCTCCAGGCAACTTCTTGATAATGTAAAAGAATAAGAGGTAGCTCTTTAGCATTTCAGCTCCTAAGCTGTCAACCAAGTGCGAGGCGCGCGGGCCGTGAATTGACACGTCCATATCGATCTGGTACTGGCTCCGTATAATGCGTAGCATTCGACGATGGTGTGTCGGCTTCGGACTTCTGCACTCCCTGTTCGTCGTCGCAGCGATGAGCGTCCCGGTGGTGTCGCTCGCCATCGAAGTGCAGCCGACTCTCGAACATATTCAGGCCACGCTGGAACGGGGAAAGACTGCCGCCGCCCAGGGTGTGTCCCCGGATCAACTTCATACCTGGTTCGGCGCCAAGGAAGACCTGGCTCCGCGCGGGTTCATCATGACCAAGTTGGGGAGTTTGCTCGTGATGGCGAATCACTTGTCGTTGCGGGCCCTGGCTCCTACCGATCAGGACATCGCCCAGGTCATGGCCAACGACAACCTCCTGGTGAACGTCGTGCTGTTCGGCGAGCGTGTGAACTTTGCCGCCGATAGTTATGTGGTCTTGGAGCAGGCCGGGCGGACGGTCAAACCATCCTCGGTTCGGTTCGATGCGCGGGGCGATCGCACGAACGTCTGGCCTCAACAGCCAGCCTATCGCTCGAAGGTCATTGCCCAATTCCCCTACGCAGATCTGGATCCGCGCGCGAAGACGACCCTCACGGTCTTTCCCTCCAGCGGCGGGAAAGTCAGCTTCGAACTTGATTTCGCCCATATCGAATAATGTGAACATCCCCTCAACGCCTTTTCCGAGCACAGAGGTTGATTCTGCATGAACAAGTCGAAAGCCTGGACGGCTGAAACCATCGCCATCGGGTCCGAGCTGTTGCTCGGTGGCAGGATGGACACTAATTCCCTGTTCGTCGCTGATCGTCTGGCGACATGCGGGGTGGAGCTTCGATACAAGACGATCGTCGGCGATGAGTTGTCCGATATGGTGGCGGTGCTCAAGACGGCGGCCAGGCGCGTCCGCGTGGTGATCATCACGGGCGGGTTGGGGCCGACCATCGACGACCTCACGCGTGAGGCGGTCGCGCAGGCGACCGGACAGCGGCTGAGCCGGCGAAAGACGGCACTGGATGGCATGATTGCCCGCTTGGCTGAGTGGGGCAGGACTCCCACGAAGGCCCAATTCCGACAGGCGATGATTCCCACGGGCGCGGATATTGTGTCGAATCCGGTCGGAACGGCGCCGGGGTTTGTGCTGATCTGGAAAGAAACCTTCATTGCTGCCTTGCCGGGAGTGCCGCGTGAGATGGAGCCGATGCTCCATGACGGGGTCCTGCCTCACCTGCAGGCCTGGATGGGCAGGCACAAGCAGATACAGGCTATTCCTGTGATTCGGCGGGTACTCCACACCTCAGGCGTGCCGGAGTCGATTGTGGATCAGAGACTGGAGGGATTGCTTCCAGCAGGGACGATGGTCCAGCTCGGTATTTATGCCTCTCCGATGGAAGTCATGGTGTCGCTGACAGGGCCGGACAAGGAGTCGGGGCCTGTCACGATCGACCGGTTGTTTGACGAGGCGAGAACCAGGCTCGGAGAGATCGTTTATGGGGAAGCAGACGACACGATGGAATCGGTGGTCGGCCGGCTACTAACCGAGCAGCACATGACCCTGGCCTTGGCTGAATCTTGCACCGGAGGTTTGATCGGCCATCGACTCACGCAGGTACCCGGATCCTCATCCTACATAGATCGGGGCGTCGTCAGTTACAGCAACCGCGCGAAAGTGGAGTTGTTGGGCGTGTCTCCGGATCTTCTGGATCGGCATGGCGCCGTCAGTGCTGAAGTGGCGGCGGCCATGGCGCGAGGTATCCGTGAGCGCAGCGGCGTATCTGTCGGATTGAGTGTGACCGGCATTGCCGGACCTGGCGGAGGTACCAAAACCAAGCCTGTGGGACTCGTTTACGTGGGCCTCGACGGCGGGCCGAACGAAGCCCTGACAAAAGAATTCCGTTTTCACGGCGGAGACCGCAGCGTCATCAAGCAGCGCTCCTCGCAGGCTGCGTTGGATCTCCTGCGTCGTTGGTTGATCAAGAAAGGTGGCGGATGACTAGGGCGTTCCTCGCCGTCGAATTGCCGCCGGATCTTCGCGCGGCCTTATCGGCGGTCCAGCAGGACCTCAAACGACGGCTGGAACGAGCTGCCGTCCGGCAATCCCGGATGAGTTGGGTACAACCGGCCTCGATGCATCTGACAGTGAAGTTTCTCGGCGATACGCCGGAGGACCTGCTGGAGTTGCTCCATGCGAGGATTTCGAAGACGGCAGCCGAGCATCCCATGATTCAGATTCCCTTCTCACGACTGGGGACGTTTCCTCGCCTTCAGCAACCGAGGGTGCTCTGGGTAGGCCCGCCTGAAAGTTGGGAGCAGGGGAACGAGGGGGACCGGCTGCAGGCCTTATATCGGGCGGTGGATGAGGTGTGCCGGGCGGTGGGGTTGGCGGCGGAAGCTCGGCCATTCAGTCCGCATCTGACCCTGGCACGAATCAAAGAAGGGGAGCGGCAGATCGGGCACGAACTCGCTCAAAGCAGGGTGTTGGATCAACCCGTGACGATCGGTCTCTTGCCGATGCAATCGCTGGTCATGATGCGAAGCGAATTGCGGCCGACCGGCTCGGTGTATACGAAGCTGTGGGACTGTTCGCTTGCGCGTTCGTTCGCGTAAGCGTACCACTATGGCCGCATCCTCACGGTGTGCGAGCCGACTACCGCGTGAGGCATTCCTCAGCGGCGGGAACGGCTTCCATCTCAGTCAATGAGGCCACCTGCAGGCGGCACATGGCTGATACGATCCCTTCATACACGGCTGCTGCAGCGACGGACCAGGCGGGATTGAAGGGCTCGCCACGGAAAGCCGCCTCGGCGGCTTTCTTTTCGTCATACGTCAGATCGCGTGGAGCGCGCGCGGCGGGCTCCTGCGGGTGAGAGGCTGATTGTCCGGATCGATCATCAACGTGCTGTTGTCGCATGGAGTCCTCCTGCATCAAGTATGTGATGAGCGAACACTGCGTAGAAGGAGCAATCTTGGTGCCAAGCGCATTGTCCCTCACCAAGAATGTCGGCGTGTCCGCGTTGTGACTTTAGCCGGCCAGCCTTTCACCGAATCTCTTCAGTCTCTAAAGTGTTTTCATATACTTACGCGTGAGGTCGTGTGTAGGAGCGCACGAGGATGGACATGGGGCGGCTGATGGACCCTCATGTCGATGACGTGGCGGCTATGACGGATCGGCGCGGGTTTTTTGACGTCGATGTCGCATCCATGCCTATTGAGCGACGGAATTACCCTGCGCAGCCTCGCTCGATCACAGGAGGACATGACCCAGATCTGTTGCTGGACGAGATCGGGTGACGGACCTGTCCGGGCTAGGCTTCTTCATTCTAAGTCCGGTATAATCCGCTGTTCTATCTGTTCCTGGTCCGAGTCTGGTCCGGTTGGCGCGTGGTCAACTCATGGCCGGCTGGTGCGTTGTCTCCCACGGCATGCGAGACACGCACACTTCACGAGTCATGTCGCGAGAAGGAGTTTGGAATGACTGAAAAAGATGAGAAGAAGCGCGCGTTAGACCTGGCCTTGGCTCAGATTGAAAAACAATACGGCAAGGGCGCGGTGATGAAGTTGGGGGCCGACGATCGACCGGCTGACGTCCCGGCGATTTCCAGCGGTTCCTTGGGATTGGATATTGCGCTCGGTGTGGGCGGGTTCCCACGCGGGCGGGTCATCGAGATTTTTGGTCCGGAGTCCTCCGGTAAAACCACGCTCACGTTGCATGCGATCGCTGAGGCGCAGAAGGCTGGTGGGGTCGCCGCCTTCATCGATGCCGAACATGCGCTGGATTTGACCTATGCTAAGAAGTTAGGCGTGCACACCGACGACTTGCTCGTCTCCCAGCCGGACACCGGCGAGCAGGCGCTCGAAATTGCGGAAACCCTCGTGCGCAGCGGCGCGATCGATGTCATCGTCGTCGACTCCGTAGCGGCGTTGGTGCCCAGGGCGGAAATCGAAGGCGAAATGGGTGATGCCCACATGGGTCTGCAGGCGCGATTGATGTCGCAGGCGCTGCGTAAATTGACGGCGGCGATTGCCAAATCCCAGACGACATTAATCTTCATCAACCAAATCCGCATGAAGATCGGGGTCATGTTCGGGAATCCGGAAACCACGACGGGCGGCAACGCGTTGAAGTTCTATTCGTCCGTGCGCCTCGATATTCGTCGGATCGAGTCGATCAAGGATGGACAGGAGGTTACCGGGAGCCGTGTCCGCGTCAAGGTGGTCAAGAACAAGATGGCCCCGCCGTTCAGACAGGCGGAATTCGACATCATGTTTGCGGAGGGGATTTCCAAATCGGGTGAGATCGTCGACATGGGTGTGGAGAAGCGCGTGGTCGAGAAGGCCGGCGCCTGGTACTCGTATAAAGGCGAACGATTGGGTCAGGGACGGGAAGCCGTCCGCGATTTTCTTAAGACCAATGCAGCGATTGCCAAAGAGATTGAAGGTAAGGTGCGCGAACTCGCCGGGCTGCCATTGCGGGGTGCCGACAAGAAGGTCGATGCCAAAGAAGCCAAAGACGAGAAACCGGAGCGCAAGGTTGAAAGTCGTCAGGACGAGAAGCGCGGGCATAGCGCGAGAGTGACGACTTAGGGAGCAGCATGCCGGCTGGACGCGATGGACGAGGACGGGCGGTGGTACCGCCGGATTTTCTGACCATGGCGATCCGGTACCTTGCCCGCGCCGAGCGGACCGCGGCTCAGGTGGAACAGTACGTCCAGGGGAAAGGGGCGAGCCGGGCGCAGGGACACGGGGTAATCCGCGAGTTGCAGCGCCAGGGATATCTTGACGATCAGGCCTATGCCACGCGTTGGGCGGAAGCGAGGCTTTCGCGACGCCCGATGGGGCGTGAGCGGTTGAAGCTGGAACTCCTCAGTCGAGGCTTTGAGGAACCGGTGGCCGAGCGGGCGTTGAAGAGCGCCTACCGGTCGATTTCCGAGCAGGAATTGGCGTGCCAGGCGTTGGAAGGGCGCACGACGAGAACGCGCCCACTACAGTGGGTGAGATTTTTGCGACAACGCGGGTTTGATGACGACACCATTCAGCAAGTCACGCAAGTCGACTTGGAGACGGGGTTAGACGAGTTATGAGCCAAAGTGTAAACGATCTGCGGCGAGCCTTCATCCGGTATTTCGAACAGCAGGGCCATCGGGCGGTACCGAGCGCGCCATTGATTCCACAGGCCGACCCCACGCTGCTGTTTACGAATGCCGGAATGAATCAATTCAAACGGGTGTTCCTGGGTGAAGAAACGCGCGCGTATCAGCGGGCCGTGACCGTGCAGAAGTGCCTGCGTGCCGGCGGCAAGCACAATGACCTTGAAAATGTCGGCTACACCAGACGGCATCACACCTTCTTTGAAATGCTCGGTAATTTTTCCTTCGGCGATTACTTCAAGGAAGACGCGATCCGCTTTGGCTGGGAGTTTCTGACGTCGGTGGTTGGACTCTCGAAAGATCGAATGTGGATCACGATCTTTCGCGAAGACGATGAGGCCGATCGGTTGTGGAGGAAAATCGGCGTCTCCCCGAGTCGTATCGTGCGTTGCGGCGAGAAGGATAACTTCTGGCAGATGGCCGACACGGGCCCCTGCGGGCCTTGCTCGGAATTGCACTTCGACCAGGGGCCGTCGGTGCCGGGCGATGATACCCCCAACGGTGAAGGGGACCGGGTCATTGAAATCTGGAACCTGGTCTTCATGCAGTTCAATCGCGATAGCGCGGGGACGCTCAATCCGCTTCCGAAGCCGAGCATCGATACCGGCATGGGACTGGAACGGCTCACCGCGGTGGCGCAGGGTCGGCTCAGCAATTATGACAGCGATTTGTTCGCCCCGTTGCTGGCGGCGATCGGGCATCGCGCCGGTGCTGAGTACGGAGCGATGGAACAAGCGGATCGTTCCATGCGGGTCATTGCCGATCACCTCCGCGCGATTACATTCCTGATGGCCGACGGTGTGTTGCCGTCGAATGAAGGGCGTGGTTACGTGCTCCGGCGAATTCTCCGGCGCGCGGCCCGTCACGGCCGGTTGCTTGGTATCACCGAGCCGTTTCTGCATGAGTTGACGGCGACGGTTGTGGAGAACATGGGCGAGGCCTATCACGAGTTGCGGCCAGCGGCCGGTACGGTGGCCGAAGCGACGCGCGGCGAGGAAGAGCGCTTTATCGCCACACTCGATCAGGGGTTGCCGATCCTGAACGATATGGTGTCGAAGGTGAAGGCCGCAGGGCAGCAGGTCCTGCAGGGGACGGAGATTTTCAAATTGTACGACACGTACGGGTTTCCGATGGATCTCATTACGGAAGCCTGCCGTGAGCAGGGCATCACCCTCGACGAAACCGGGTTCGAGGCCGCCATCGAAGAGCAGCGGACGCGCGCCAGAAAGACGGGGGGCTTCGAGCATGAAACGGCGAGACCGGCCCTCAGCGACGTAGCCGCTCGTGTCGGAACCACCTCCTTTATCGGGTATGACCGGTTGGATTCTGAAGGCGTGGTGCAGGCGCTTCTGCAGGGTGATCGCCTGATCAAGGAAGCCCGGGAGGGCGACGAGATCGAAATCGTGCTGGACGTCACGCCGTTTTATGCAGAAGGCGGTGGACAGGCCGGGGATCAGGGTGTTTTGACCGGCACCGATGGTCGAGTGGAGATTCGTGAGACCACCAGGCCAGTGCCCACGTTGATCGTCCATAAAGGCCTTGTGACGGCAGGATCCATTCGTGAAGGCGAACGGCTGCAGCTCTCGGTGAATGCGCGGACCAGGCAGGCTGCAGCTCGTAACCACACGGCTACGCATTTGGTGCATGCCGCGTTGCGCGATCTGCTCGGCCCGCATGTCAAACAGTATGGTTCGCTGGTGGCGCCCAATCGTCTGCGGTTCGACTTTGCTCACTTTCGTCCCCTTGCTTCACGCGATATCGATGAGATCGAATCGATCGTGAATGAGCAGGTCCGTCAGGACCAGCCGGTACAAACGGCTGTGATGGGCGTGCAGGATGCGGTGGCGGGCGGGGCGTTGGCGTTTTTCGGCGACAAATATGGCGACCGGGTACGGGTGGTGCAGATCGATACCTTCAGCAAGGAATTGTGCGGGGGTACCCATTGCGGGCGCACGGGCGAGATCGGACTGTTCCGGATCGTGTCTGAATCCGGGGTGGCGGCCGGGGTACGCCGCATCGAATGTTTGACAGGGAGCGGCGCGCTGGATTCCCTAAAGCGGCTGGAGGCGGACGTGCGTGAGCTGTCCGATCTGCTCAAAGTCGCACCGACTGAAGTCGTCGCGCGTACTCGAAAGTTGAGCGAGCAGTTGAAGGACAAGGAACGGGAACTGGCGGACGTGAAGCTCAAGATGGCGAGCACGTCCTCAACCCAAGCACAGGCACGTGAGATCAACGGGGTGCAAGTCCACGCTCAACGCACGGACGGCCTCGACGTAAACGGTATGCGGGCGCTCGCCGACCAACTACGCGACAAACTCCGGAGCGGGGTCGTCGCGCTCGGTGCGGCCAACGACGGCAAGGTCTCATTGCTCGTGGTGGTGACCAAAGATCTGGTGGGCCGCCTCAAGGCGGGAGAATTGATCAAGGAGATGGCGAGCGAAGTCGGCGGGACCGGAGGCGGTCGTCCAGAGATGGCGCAGGCCGGCGGAAAGAATCCCGAAGGGCTCGGTACGGCGCTCGAAAAAGTTTTTGGGTTGGTCCAAAAGGCCTTGGAAGGGTAGACTGATGAAAGGCCAGCGGATTCTCGCGATCGATCACGGCTCCAAACGGATCGGCTTTGCCTTGAGCGATGAGCTCGGGTGGATCGCCCAACCCTTGGAGACCTTTTACCGGCGCAATCCCGAAGCGGACATTCGGCATATCCAGGAGTTGGTGCGCGAGCACGAGGTCGGTAAGGTGCTCGTCGGTATGCCGTTTCGATTGGACGGGGAAAGCGGCCCCGCAGCCAAGGTGGTCGAAGCATTCATCCAGTTGCTCGAACCGGCCTTGTCGGTCCCGGTGGTGACCTGGGACGAACGGATGACGACCTGCGCGGCGGAGGATTTATTGATTGCCGCCGATGTCGGGCGCCGGAAACGGAAAGGCATCGTCGATCGGATCGCCGCCGCGATTTTGCTCCAGAGTTACCTCGCGAGTCTGGAGCAGCCGACGGCCACACAAGAGCAGGCCCTGAGCGATCCTCAGGACGACGATCCCTGGGCTTTTGACGAACCACGAGTCGATCATGCAGAAGAGATTGATTGCGGGTCTGGTGCTGACGGCGGTGATACTCCTGGCCATCTCGGGGTATCTGGTGCTGCGCTGGGCACAAAGTCCCATCGCCAGCGGGCTTCCTAAGCCTCCCTCCCACATCGTCGTCATTCCCGACGGCAGTACATTTCAGCAGGTTGCGGGTATTCTACGAGGCGAGCAGCTGATCCGCAGCCGCTGGGCATTTCTCCTACTCGGCAAGACCCGGGACATCGATCGAAAAATTCGTCCCGGTGAATACGAGTTGGACGGGAGCATGTCCTCGCAGGCAATCCTGGCCAAACTGTTGGCCGGTCGAGTCGTGTTGCATCCGGTCACGATCCCGGAAGGCTACAACCTGGCACAAATCGCCGAGGTGCTGGCGGGACAGCAGGTGACCGATACCAAAGAATTTTCGAAGCTGGTTCGTGATCGCACCTTTATCGCCACGCTGGGAATCGATGCCGATTCACTGGAAGGGTACTTATTTCCAGAAACCTACTCCTTTCCCCGGCAGGCGAAGGCGCGAGACGTCATCAAGGCCATGGTAGACGGGCTGCATCGGGTGTGGAGCACCGATTTGCAGGAACAAGCGACGCGCATGAAGTTGTCCTTGCATCAGGTGTTGACGCTGGCGTCCGTGATTGAGAAGGAAACCGGCTCCAAGGAAGAGCGCGAACTGATTGCGGCGGTGTTTCATAACCGGCTGCGAAAGAAAATCCCGTTACAGAGCGATCCGACGGTCATCTACGGGTTACCGGCCTTTGACGGCAACATCCATAAACGTGATTTGTCTGTCATGAGCCCCTATAATACGTATCGCGTGCAAGGACTTCCGCCGGGACCGATTGCCAGCCCGGGAGCTCACTCGCTCCGCGCGGCATTGTTCCCTGCGCAGGCGTCGTATCTCTATTTTGTGTCGCGCAATGACGGAACTCATCAGTTCTCCTCCACACTAGCCGAACACAATCAAGCCGTGGAAAAGTATCAGAAGCAGCCGTTCCGTAAACGCGCGAGGGGGAGCCTCGTCACTCACGGCGCCTGACCTTGTCGTTGTCTGCCTCTGCACGGCGCATCGCCTCACTGCGTTCGATCACACCATCGAGAGTCATGATCTGAAAGGAAGAGGGACATGGGACTTGTGTCGTGGAACGAGAATCTGCCCGGTTTGTTGGATCACACGGTGTTGCGGCCGGAGGCGACCAAGGCCGATGTGTTGCGGCTCTGTGCGGAAGCGAAGGAGCAGGGGTTTATCGTGATTTTTGTCCCGCCCTGTTATGTCGATGAGGCGGTCGCGGCTGTAGCCGGGACGCCGGTGCAGGTCGGCATTCCGATCGGGTTCCCCCTCGGCGGGCACTCGACCCATGCGAAGGTGACGGAGGCGATGGAGGCGGTGGCGCACGGCGCGCGCGTGTTGGATATGGTCATCAACATCAGCCGCCTGAAATCCGGCGACTACGATTTCGTTCGGCAGGATATGGCAGCCGTGGTACGGGCCACGCCGGGAGTCAACCATAAGGTCATTCTCGAAACCTGTTTGCTCACTCGCGAAGAAAAAATTACGGCGTGCCACCTGGCCGTCGAGGCGGGGATGGACTATGTGAAGACCTCGACAGGGTTCAACCAGGCCGGCGCCACGGTAGAGGACGTGCGGCTGATGAAGGAAGCCGTGGCCGGACGGGCGAAGGTGAAGGCCTCGGGCGGCATCCGGGACTGGAAGGCGACGCGGACGTTGTTGGAGGCGGGGGCAGATCGCATCGGCACGAGCGCGAGCCTGAAAATTCTGAGTGAATGGCGGGCGGAACAGGTCGCCGGTCGCTGAGTGCACCGCGGCTTGTTCGGGGAAAGTGCGTCAGCGCGCCGGGACGGTGAGATTGGCTTGCTCGTTTCGACGGATTTGATATAGTGCCTCGATGATGACTCGAATCGTACTGTTGGTGTTGGATGGGTTCGGCATCGGCTCCCTGCCTGATGCCGAGTCGTACGGCGATGCCGGTTGCAATACGCTACAGCGGCTGGCCGCGATCTCCAAAGGGCTCACCCTCCCGAATCTCGAACAACTCGGCCTCGGTCTCCTAGGACAATTTCAAGGTATCCGCCCCATGGCCCAGCCCGAGGGCTGCTACGGCATGCTCGGGTTTTCGACCAAGGGCAAACACTCGATGGCGGGGCATTGGGAATTGGCCGGCTATGTGATTGAAGACGGCCCGCCTCCATACGAGGCGTTTACCAGTGAACTGGCGTCAGGAGTGGAAGCCGCATTGGGACAAAAGACGCTGGGGAACTGCCGAACCGTTCGCTTGGAGCCGATTGCGGAGTTCGGCGCGGAGCATCAAAAATCCGGCATGCCCATCGCGTGGATCGATACGGCAGGGACCGTGATGCTGGCCGCCCACGAGCAAGTCATCCCGCCGGAGGAGTTGTACCGCCTTGCGCGTGAAGCCAGACGACGGCTCAAGACGACGATGCCGGTCGTCCGCGTAGTGGCTCATCCATTTACTGGACAGCCGGGGCAGTTTTCCGTCACGGAACGTCGTCGAGATTTTGCCGTGGAACCACCGGGTCTCACGCTGCTGGATCATTTGAGTCAAGCCAGCCAACTGGTGTTCGGGATTGGAAAGGTCGCCGATCTCTTCAGCGGGCGCGGGGTCACCAGGTCGGTGCCTCTGTTTCAGACCCCCGCGGTCATGGACGAGGTTATCGGGATGTTCAGCAAGGTGCCGCGCGGGTTGATCTATGCCAGTCTTCCCATCATGAGCCCCGATCTGCAGGACACGGTTTCGACACTGCAACATGTCGATCGACGGCTGCGCGACTTGCAGGAGTCTCTCAAGGTCGGCGATGTGCTCATCATTACGGGTGATCACGGCTTCGACTGTGCCCGGCCGAATCCCGGGCATTCACGCGAATATGTGCCTTGTCTCGTGACCGGTCCGCGTCTCGCGCGCGGCGTCAATCTCGGAACGAGGACCACGGCTGCCGATCTCGGGCAGACCATCGGCGAAGCATTAGGCGCCACGAGGTTGCCCTGGGGAGACAGCTTCCTGGATGCCCTGCAGTCCCGCTAGCGGGCAATCTGCCCAGGTCATCGGCCCGCCATTGGCTTCGATCAGCTTGGCCACTTCATCAGCGTCAACTATCTAGTACTGTGCGATTCACAAGCCTTTGCCGTTGGCGTGGTTGGGAAACTGATCGACGGGCGGTGCTGTTGTGGATGTGGGAAACAGCTCAACGCGGCGTGAATTTCACCTGCCAAATATCAGGATAATCGGCGTCGGTAAACGTCAGGGGCGAAACGTGTCTTGCCAGGGATTTAGAGAGGGAGCAAGGCCTCATGCACTCCGATCTTAACCCAAGACAATTCACAGGATGAACATGCTAACAAAAGCCAAAACCAAACTGGGTGGATTCGGCGCATCTTTGTTCATCTGGCTAACGTGTATGCTGTCAATCTTTCCCGATTCTAGTTTTGCTTCCACTTCCCCAGTGTCAGAGGATGGATCAAAATGGACGAGTGACGATCTGAATGGGCCAGCTCACGTTGTACAAGGGACGTCAACGAACCTTCGTTTGGCTGGGAACGAGTGGATAGAAGACGAGCCTAACGATGCGTGGATAGTCAGATATGATAGAGCAAAAGTGGTTATAGAAAAAGAGTGGCTTCATCCGATTGTGAAACCTCCGCTTCCACCTAAAACCTTCACCTGCCTTGCCCGTGATCCGAGCGGTAAAATCGTGCAGTCGTTCGCATGTAACGCTGAGAAATCGCCTATCGACGAGTTCAGGCACGTGTTCCTGTACAACAGCAAGGGACATCTCGCGGAGCAGCACACGATCCATCTCGACGAAAGGCCCTCTCTTACCAGTCGAAAGGTGTACGAGTATGACGGGGCAGGTCAGAGGGTCGCCGAGCATGAGTACGATGCCCACGGCGCGCTCCGAGTCTCTATCACATTGGATCGTAACGAGGGAAAAAATACTGTGACCGTGTATGCTCGCTCAGGGGAAGGGGTTGTTTGGTCCAAATCTCGTCACCTCCTTGATGGCTTGGGACATTCCATTGAAAGCCTCAGTCTTGATGCCGATGACCAAATTCTTTCAACATACCGCAGGACCTATGATAGTCAAGGCAATTGGATTGAACAGATAAGTTCTGGAAGAGGGCCTGATTATCGAACGGTGATTTCATATGAGTACGATCGCTGGCAAAATTGGACCCAAAAAACTATCCAAGAAATCGGGGCAGAGGGCGAGAGGCGTTGGGTCGTCCGCCGAATAATCGAATATTTTCCTGACTGATGTTCGTTCGTGAGACAACGGCTCTTTGTGGCTTTGTCTACGAAGGCATGGGAAACTTCCGAATCAGTGATCCTCACCCATATGACTACAACACCTTTTATCGGTCTGTTCTTGCCGCCGCTCATACCGGCTTGTCACGACGATGGCAATGGCAGCGAGTAGCTTTCAAGCTTCAATTCTCGTTACAGGTCGTTTCGATTCCTTACCTCCCTGGATGCGTCTGACCTTGCCCAATGGCATGCGGATGACGTATACGTAGGATTCGGTTCTCGAGATATTCCAGGCGTTCGGCAGAATTCGACAGTTGAGCCGCGCGCCTCTTAGCGTCAACCGAGCGCTTGCACATGAAAGGATCTCTGGATGTCGATTGACGAGAAGCTCGGCAGTCTCGGTATCACGCTTCCGGCGCCTCCGAAACCGGTCGCGAGTTACGTGCCGGCGGTGCTGGCCGGTGATCTGCTGTATCTAAGCGGCATTTTGCCGTTTCGCGACGGGCAGGTCGCGGTCACCGGCAAGCTGGGGCAGGAGGTGACGGTAGAGCGGGGAGCTGAAGCGGCGAAATTGGCCCTGCTCAATGCCTTGGCGGTCGTGAAACACGAGCTCGGTTCGCTGGATCGTGTACACCGTATCGTGCGAGTCGTCGGGCATGTAGCGTCGGCTACCGGATTCGTGCAGCAGCCTGCGGTGATCAACGGCGCCTCCGATTTGCTGGTGCAGATTTTCGGCGAGGCGGGACGGCATGCACGAGTCGCGTTGGGCGCGGCGGAACTGCCGCTGCATGCGGCCATCGAACTTGAATTACTCGTGCAAGTAAAAGCCTGATGTAACGGTGCTTTGGTTTCATTCTGCCCTCGCCGCTTGCCTTGACATCAAAAAAAACCGCTTGTTATAGTCCGGAAGTCCCCTGGTTTGATGCCACACCCCCATCCGGCTTCGTTGCCTCAGTTGCGTGGGGTTTTTGTGCCACGTACGGGGCGTTTAATCTGGCGTATCATCATTTCATCCTCACCCGGCCTGCCCGGCAGGCTCACTCAGAGGGTATCCGTAGGGAGTGAATCCCATGAAATATATAACTTGTGCCATCATCGGGTTGGCCTTACTGGCGAATTCCGTCGATTCCATGGCAGCCAAGGCTGAACCACCGGCTTTGCATCCCAGTGCCGCCGTGCCGGGAGCCACGCTGTCGATCACCGGCAAAGGGTTCGGTCCATTCAAGTCGACTCGGTTCAATCAGGTGATGTTCCAGGGTGTGCCGGCGCTGATTCAGCGGTGGGACCCAGATCTCATCGAAGTGCGGGTGCCGTCACAGGCTGCTAATGGACCGGTCGACGTCATTATCGGGAAGAAGCACGTGAAGGCCGGGTCGTTCACCAGGCTACAACCTGTGATTCAGTCGGTGTCGCCGGCAGAAGCGGAGCCGGGCTCGATTTTAGAGATCGCCGGCGAACATTTCGGCAACACTCCAGGCCCGCGTGATCCGAACACGATTTTCGGCGTCAATAGCGTAGCAGTGGGCGATGTGACAGTGCGCGTCCGCAAGTGGCGCGACGATAAGATTGAAGTGGAATTGCCGGGCAATGTGCAGTCGGGAGATGTGGTGATTCGCATGGCTTCATCCGATCCGTTGCCGGACGGGTCCTGCTGTGCGCCGGTCAAGCAGGTGGTGAGCAATTCGATGCCGATGAAGGTGCTGGCGTCGGTGCGGGTCGATCCCACGAGTGGCCCGGTCGGAACGAAGGTGGTACTGTTCGGCAAAGGATTCGGGACATCTAGGAACCCAGAGGATGGCGTGCTCTTTGGCGGGCACCTCGCCACGGTTTCGCAGTGGACGGATACGACCATCGTGGTCCATGTGCCGCTCGATGCCCAAACCGGTCCAGTCGTGATGAAGCGCGGTGGGCAGGAACGCGCCATCGGAACATACACCGTACAGACACCCCAGGCCACGGCGCTCATTCCGACCGAGGCGCCTATCGGCACGTTGTTGAAGATCACGGGAGAGAATTTCGGATTTTATTCGGAGGCCGGGTCTACGCCCTTCAACTATATCGATTTTTCGTTGAGCGAAAACACTGTTGAGATCGGTGGAGTCCAGGCTATTGTGTATCGGTGGGGTCATGACCGCATCGACGTCTGGGTGCCTTTCAGTGCGAAAACTGGTCCGGTTGTGGTGAAACGCGCCGCCAATACGCCGAAGCCTGATGGCACCTGCTGCGCCGATAAGAAGGTGCTGGAGACGCAGGTCGGCAACTTTACGCTCGTCACGCCGAAGATCGATTCGTACAGTCCGAACACCGGGGGGCTTGATGAACTGGTGACCATCAAGGGGAGCGGTTTCGGCAAGTTTTTGAAGACGGCCGAGCCGAGCAAGGTCATCACGGACAGTGTGTATGCCCGAGTGGCTCCGGAGTTGGGCGAGAATGTCTCGCGAACCGAAGTCTTGTTCAACGGGGTCGGGGCGATCGTGCAGTCCTGGACGGACACGGAAATCAAAGTCAAGATTCCTCATCGCCATTCCTATGGCGTGGGCAAACTCGGCGAATTTAATCCCGACCTAACCTCCGGGCCGTTGGTGGTGCGGCGTGGGTCGTGGGATTTACTGCCGGACGGATCCTGTTGCACGCCAAAAAAGTGGGTCACGTTGGAGGCCGGCACCTTTACGATTCAACCGTCGGGGCTTCCTGATGCCAGTTATTGGCGCAATCCCAATCCCGACAATTCTCACTTTCATTGAGGCTTCCAACTTTGCGTACTTTGGCTGCAGTCCTGTGTTCGTTCATGACCCTGTTGTGCGTCGGCATGGCGGGGGCTGCTTCTCCTGACGTCCCGCTGACCGTGGTCATGCAGAAGAGCGGGTCTGAGGCGACGCTCCTAGGCGTGTTTTTTCGCGACCATCAACTTGGTTGGGCCGTCGGCTCAGGAGGAACGATCCTGAAAACCAGCGACGGGGGCCACAAGTGGAAGAAAGTCTCCAGCGGCACGAGTGCTCTCCTGACAGCCGTTTACTTTCGTGATGCGCAGCGGGGGTGGGTCGTGGGGGCAAACGGCACGGTCCGAACGAGCAAAGACGGAGGCGAGACCTGGAACGTCGTTGTGGTTTCCACTCAGGCGCCTCTCTATGGGATTGCCTTTGCCTCCCCGACGAAGGGGTGGATGGTGGGTGGCAACGGCACCATTCTGCAGACCACGGACGGCGGAGAGAATTGGATCGATCAAGCCAGCGGGACGAGCGCAGCGTTGTATGCCATTGCGCTGACCAGTGAACAGCAGGGAACCGTCGTAGGAGCATTGGGTACGATTCTGACCACGGCAGATGGAGGGAAAAGCTGGACCACGCAAGTCAGCCAGAGCTCGGCCACGTTTTTTGACGTGGCGTTCGCGGATGACGTCAATGGTTGGGCCGTCGGTAATGCCGGGGCATTATTTCAAACGACCGACGGGGGAAGCCATTGGATCGATCGCACCTTGCCTTGTGGACGGACCTGTAACAAACTCACGGACCTGATTCGTGTGCGATTCACGGATCCGCAGCAGGGTTGGATTGTCGGGGAACATGGTCAGATTCTACGAACCAGCGATGCGGGATACAACTGGGTGGAAGAAACCAGTCCGGTGAAACGTTCTCTGATGGCGCTCAGCTTCCCTCGTGCGACGGCCGGCTGGGCGGCCGGTGAGGGCGGGACCATCATCTCAATCAGTGCGGGGAAAAAGTAACCCCCGGCCGCTTCGCTGCCTCTCTAGCCCAATCGTCCCAATCGACTCTGCACGATACTAAGCGCCGTCACCGCGGCGGTGTCTGCTCGAAGAATGTGCTCGCCTAAACTCACGGCCTGGCACTGTCCCTCCATGGCCATGGAGAGTTCCTCCTCCGACCATCCCCCTTCGGGTCCCACGATCAGCGCCAGAGTGTCTGTTGGAAGGGTCGGCAGGGGCACCTGTGCCAATCCCATGGTGTCCCGACGCTCCGCCAACAGCAGTGCAGAGGTGGCCGCGGTGCCGGAAAAAAAACTGCGCGAATCCAGTGGTTCCAATACCAGGGGAGGTTGCCATTGTTCCGACTGCTGCGCCGCTTCGGTGGCGATGCGTTGCCAACGGGCCACTTGGGCGGCGACTCTGTCCGGTTGCGGCCGCACGATGCCATGACGTGAGATGAGCGGCAGAATCGTGCGCACACCCAATTCACTCGCCTTCTGTACGACCCAATCCATATGATCGCCTTTGAGCAAGGCCTGGGCGAGAAGGACGGTTGGGGCCGCGTCAAGCGGTCCTGGCCGGCGTTCGAGAATGTCGGCCGTCAAGGTCTGCGGAGAGACCGCGCTCACGCGCACCTGGTACCGCTGACGGTGCTCATCGGTGACGCGCAAGACCTCGCCGGGCTTGACCCGTAAGCTGGCTCGAAGGTGATGGCTGAGGTCGCCGGTGACGGTGAGTGTGGTTCCGAGGATATCGGCTGAGGAGATAAAAAAGGCCGGCATGACGGTCGGCGAATCAGGACGGTGCAGCTGCTTGAGCTATTCGAAGAACGTCTTCATTTTGTCTAAAAAGCCTTCGCCCTCGCTGTCTTTCGTGTAGCCGCTTTCCTTGGCGAATTCTTCCAGCAGTTCTTTCTGTTTCGAACTGAGCTTGGTGGGGATTTCCACTTTCACATTGAACAATTGGTCGCCGGTATGACCGCCCTTGAGATTCGGAAACCCGAGTCCCTTGAGCCGCAACACTTTATCCGGCTGCGTACCCGCGGGAACCTTCATGAAGGTGTTACCCTTGAGCGTGGGAACCTCCACCCGGCCGCCCAGGATCGCCGTCACGAGATTAATCGGAAGGTCACAGGTAATATCCTGCCCCTCGCGGCGGAAGTGGGGATGAGGTTTGACCGTGACGGCGACATACAGGTCGCCCTGCGGACCGCCTTGAACGCCGTGCTCCCCCTCATTGGCGAGACGCAAGCGCATGCCGGTTTCGATGCCGCCAGGTATGTTGACTGAGAGCATGCGTTCCTTGCGGATGCGCTGCCGTCCGCCGCAGGCCTGACAGGGTTCGGTGATGATTTGTCCGACGCCTTCACACTGACCGCATGGGCGGCTGACGCTGAAAAAACCTTGCTGGAAACGCAGTTGTCCTTGTCCTTTGCAGGCAGGGCACATTTTGATGGCGGCCGCGGATTTTGCGCCCGTTCCCTTGCAGTCCGCACAGGTTTCCCATCGAGGAATTTTGAGTTTGGCTTCTTTCCCGAAAACGGACTCTTCAAAGGTTACTTCGAGATTGTATTGCAGGTCATTGCCGCGTTCAGCACGCGCACGGCCACGAGGCTGGCCGAAAAAGTCTTCGAAAATGTCGTTGAAGATATCGCCAAAGCCGCCCTGTCCTCCGAAATCGAATCCCTCGGCACCCTGTGGTCCGCCGGCATGGCCGAACGTATCGTACCGACGCCGTTTTTCCTGGTCGCTGATGACTTCGTAGGCTTCGTTCAGCTCTTTGAACTTTTCTTCAGCGGACTTTTTGTGTTCGGGAGACGTGTGCAGGTCGGGATGATGTTGCCGAGCGAGTTTTCTGAAAGCCTTTTTGACTTCGTCGTCGGTCGCATTCCGCTCGATGCCGAGAGTTTCGTAATAATCGCGTTTAGCCACGGAAGAGGGTTACCCGTTTTAAGGTGCAACAGGACCGAGCTTCACTTTCGGTGAAGCTCGGTCCTGCAGACAGTGAGGAGCTTACTTCTTATCCTTGTCGACTTCTTCGAATTCCGCGTCCACGACCTTTTCATCGGTCTTGGCCTGCGCGCCTGCGTCTCCGGCCGAAGCACCCGCGTCGGCAGGACCAGCGGCAGCTGAAGCCTTTTTGTACATTTCCTCAGCCAGTTTATGGGAGGCCGTGGTCAAGGTCTGTGTTGCCGTTTCGATGGCGGCGGGATCATCACCTTCCATGGCCTTACGCAGTCCGGCAATAGCTTCAGTGATCTTGGTCTTGTCGTCTTCGCCGATCTTATCGCCATGTTCGGTCAGGTTCTTCTCGGTGCTATAGAGCAAGGAGTCCGCCTGGTTGCGGGCTTCAGCAACGCGGCGACGCTTCTTGTCGTCCTCAGTGTGAGACTGAGCGTCCTTGACCAGCTTGTCCACTTCCTCTTTGCTGAGTCCGCTGGACGCCGTAATCTTGATCGACTGTTCCTTCTGCGTGGCCAGGTCTTTGGCCGCCACGTGGACGATGCCATTGGCATCGATGTCGAAGGACACTTCCACCTGCGGCATGCCGCGCGGGGCGGGAGGAATGCCGACGAGATCAAACTGCCCCAGCAGCTTGTTGTCGTTCGCCATTTCACGTTCGCCCTGGAACACCCGGATGGTCACAGCCGTTTGATTGTCGGCCGCCGTCGAGAACACCTGGCTCTTCTTCGTCGGAATCGTGGTGTTGCGCTCGATCAGTTTGGTAAAGACGCCGCCGAGGGTTTCAATGCCCAGCGACAGCGGGGTCACGTCCAGCAGCAGCACATCCTTGACTTCACCCTTCAGCACACCGCCCTGGACACCGGCACCGATGGCCACGACTTCGTCGGGGTTCACCCCGCGATGCGGCTCTTTGCCGAAGAAGTCTTTCACGACCTGAATGACTTTCGGCATACGGGTCATGCCGCCGACCAGGACGACTTCCTGGATATCCTTGGCGCTCACTCCTGCATCGGCCAGTGCCTTGCGGCAGGGTTCGATCGTCTTCTGGACGAGATCGTCAACCAGCTGTTCCAATTTCGCACGGGTCAGCTTGGTGACCATATGCTTCGGGCCGCTGGCGTCTGCCGTGATGAACGGCAGGTTGATTTCACTCTCCTGAGAGGAGGACAGTTCGATCTTCGCCCGCTCGGCCGCTTCCTTCAACCGTTGGAGCGCCATGCGGTCCTTGCGCAGGTCGATGCCCTGATCCTTCTTAAATTCCTCGACGAGCCAGTCCATTACGCGTTCGTCGAAGTCGTCGCCACCGAGATAGGTGTCGCCGTTCGTGGATTTCACTTCAAATACACCGTCGCCGATTTCAAGGACGGACACGTCGAAGGTGCCGCCGCCCAGGTCGTATACGGCGATGCGTTCATCTTTTTTCTTGTCGAGGCCGTAAGCGAGGGAGGCCGCAGTCGGTTCGTTGATGATGCGGAGGACATTCAAGCCGGCGATCTGCCCTGCGTCCTTGGTCGCCTGCCGCTGGCTGTCATCGAAATAGGCCGGAACCGTGACCACGGCTTCCGTGACCTTTTCGCCCAGGTAGTCTTCTGCCGTCTGCCGCATTTTCTGCAGGATCATGGCGGAGACTTCCGGCGGGCTGTAGCGTTTGCCGCGGAGTTCAACGTGCGCATCGCCATTGTCCGCCTCGACCACCTTGTAAGGGAGGCGCTTCATGGCTTCCTGGACTTCTTTGCTCTTGAATTTGCGGCCCATCAACCGCTTTACGGAGAAGATGGTATTTTCGGGATTGGTGATGGCTTGCCGCTTGGCGATTTGTCCCACCAGGCGCTCATTCTTATCCGTGATACCCACCACCGACGGAGTGGTGCGACTTCCTTCCGCATTGGCGATGACAACCGGGTCTCCACCGCTCATGATGGCGACGCAGGAGTTCGTCGTGCCGAGGTCGATTCCAATAACTTTGCCCATGGGTTGGCTCCTTCGCAAAAAATATCAATACGTGAACGATCGTGTCAGCTGTTCTCGCGAAACGCGTGGTGCATACGTACGGTCTTAATTTGGCGCCCCGGTCGATACCGTGACCATGGCGGCCCGGAGAATGCGGTCTTGGAGGAGATACCCCTTTTGATACTCTTCCACGACATGGTTTTCAGGGACAGTTTCCGACGGGACCTGTGCAACCGCCTGCTGGGTGGCCGGGTCGAACGTCTGCCCGACGCTTTCCACGGCTTTGACGCCGAATTTTGTCAGGGCACCCACGAGTTGCTTGAGCGTCAGCTCGACACCCTCCGTGAGCGCATCGACGGAGCCAGCCCCTTTCGCGGACTTGATTGCCCGTTCGAGGTTGTCTACGACGGGGAGTAGCTCTTTGAGAATCTGTTCGTTGCCGAACTTGATTTGTTCCCGCTGATCGCGCTGGGCCAGCCGCTTATAATTGTCGAATTCGGCTGCCAATCGTAGATACTTTTCGTTGGCGGCCTTACATTCGTCGGTCTTCGCATCCAGCGCTTGCTGCAAATCGCCTGCACCGTCAATGGTGGCCGAAGAGGGCTCATCGGAACCATCTAAGTTGTCGATACTGTGAATGTTCTTCTCGTCTTCAGACATTGATTACACCTTTGCTGGTCAGTGAGATAGCCACCGGAGAACAGAAGTCAACCGCGCATGAAAAGAAATTGTCGTTTTTTCAGCTCAGTAAGAGTTGGAGGGACGTCTGCGCTCAGCCTGTGCAAGGCCTGAGTCACGTGAGTCGGTTTCGGCGGTACAGCAGTTCCAATCCTTCAAGGGTCAGGAAGGGAAGCACTTCCTGGATCGTTTCGGTCTCCTGTGCAATGACGTTCGCCAGCCCGCCGGTCGCGACGACGATGGAGGTGCGGCCGAGTTCCCGCTGCATGCGCCGGATAATCCCATCCACCAGCCCGACATACCCGAAGAGGAGCCCGCTTTGAATGCCCCCGATGGTATCGGTGCCGATGATGGTTTTGGGCCGGATGATTTCGACTTTGGGCAACTTCGCTGTACGGGAAAACAAAGCATCGGCGGAGATTCCCAGACCCGGTGCAATGACGCCGCCGAGGTATTCGGCCGATTGTGTGACGGCGCAGAAGGTGGTGGCGGTGCCGAAATCCACGATAATCAAGTCAGAGCGGTAGCGCGCATGGGCGGCGGCGGCGTTCACGATGCGGTCGCTGCCGATTTCCTTGGGGTTGGCGTAGCGCAGGGTCAATCCGGAGTCGGTCTCCGGACCGACGATCACCGGGATATGGTGGAAATAGGTCTGGAGCAGTGAGTCGAAGGTCGCGGTCAGCGCGGGTACGACACTGGACAGGATGCAGCCGGTGATCTGATCGGGAGTGAAGCCTGCATTCTGGAGCAGATTCAGCAGCAGGATGCCGTATTCATTGTCGGTTCGGCGGGATTCAGTGGCCAGGCGCCACTGCGCCTCCAAGGTTGATCCTTTGAAGAGGCCGCAGACCACGTTTGTGTTCCCGATGTCGATTGCGAAGAGCATCGTGTTGTCACTCTAACTCAAGCGGGACCCTGATTTCACCCCCGCAGATGGACAACCTCGGCGCTTCTGACTTCAACAAGTGTGGGGAGCGGAGTGGAGGACTCGCTCGATGTCACACGCAGGCGAAGGCACCCATCAGGACCAATAGACTCGGCGATTCCCTGCACCACACCTTTTTCTTCCAGGGTAACGCGAACGGTTCTGCCGACCGTCGAGCAGCGTTGCGTGAATTCATCGGCTATGCTGCCTGGGCCGTCGAGGAAGAGGCGATCCATTCGTTGCTCGAGTTGGAGCAATAAGTCGGCCAGAATGGACACGCGGTCGAACCGCCGGCCGAATTCTGCAGCCAGGGTGGTGGCGCTGGGTCGGAGCTCGTCTGGAAAGCTGTCGAGCGCGGCATTGATGTTCAAGCCGATGCCGATGACGATGGCCATCGTCCTATTCGACGTGGTGGTTTGCTCGCAGAGAATGCCTCCGATCTTTTTGTCGTCGATCAGCAAATCATTCGGCCATTTGACGGAGACCGTCCGGCCTGCGCGGGAAGTGAGACAATCAGCCGCCGCCAAGGCGGCACATAATGGAATCCAGGATAACCAGGGGCCGATGCGTGCGGTTCCCGGTCGAGGCACCAAGACAACGGAGGTGTAGATGTTGCCCTGGGGGGGAGAGTGCCACGTTCGTCCCCGCCGTCCTCGGCCGGCCGTCTGACGGTCGGTGAGGATGACCATCCCATGAGGATCTGGTGGCGCTGCCGGTTGTTGCAGATAGGCGAGGGCGTCTGCGTTGGTTGAGGCGGTGGATGGTGTGTATCGCAGAACTCTGCCAAAGGCACGGGTTTTCAAGGAGGCCTGGAGGCGGTCAATGTCCAGTCGGTCGTCGGCGGATGGCGGATCGTTAGCGGGACCGCCCACGGCGTCCTCGCTGTGCGCAGAGATCCATGCTCAAGTTAGCCGCGGGGGCCGAATGGGTGAGAGCGCCGACCGAAATGTAGTCCGCGCCGGCCTGGGCCATGGCAGCGACCGTCTGCAGGGTCATTCCGCCGGAGACTTCCACCAGGGCGCGTTGTTTGATAAGTGCCACGGCTTGCCGCACCAGGGCGGGCAACATATTGTCGAGCAGAATGATGTCGGCCTTGCCGGCTAATGCTTCTTTCACTTCCTGCAACGTTTTCGCTTCCGCTTCGATGCGCAGGCCATGAGGAGCGTTGGCCCGTGCCAGGCGGCAGGCTCCCGCCACATCTATGCCCGTCGCGCGCAAGACCGCGAGGTGGTTGTCCTTGATGAGCACGCCGTCGCCCAGCGAGAACCGATGATTCTTGCCGCCTCCCAGCTGCACCGCCCATTTTTCGAGACTCCGTAAACCCGGCGTGGTCTTGCGTGTATCGAGTATCCGGGTTGGGTAGCCACGAACAGCGGCGCAAAACTGCGCGGTGAGCGTCGCGATGCCTGAGAGTTGCTGGAGGAAATTCACAGCGACGCGTTCGGCCATCAGCAAGGAACGTACATCGCCCCGAACAGTCAGCACCGGTGTTTCGGGCTTCACGGCGCTTCCGTCCTTGACGGCGGCGGTAATGCGCACAGATGGATCGACCGCTACGAAGACTTCTCGAGCGACGGCGACGCCTGCAACCGTCATCGGCTGATGGGCGACGATGGTCGCGGTGGCCTGAAGCGCGGTGGGAAACAGCGCGCTGGTGGTCACGTCGCCTGAGGCGAGATCTTCGGCGAGCGCCTGTTGCACGGCGTTGAGGATCGTCTGGGGGCTAGGGGCGCTCACGGTGTTTTCGTTCTGAAACAAAAATCTCTATTTGACCAAGCGCATCTTTGAGAAGTTGTATCATCTGAGATTCGCGTTTGAGACGTTCCTGGTGTTCGTTCAGTACATCGGGCGGTGCCTTAGCAATGAAGTCGGGATTGTCGAGTTTCTTCTGGGTTCGTTCCACTTCTTTCCGAAGCAGTTCTCTCTGCTTCACTACGTTGCTCTCCGCCTTCTGAAGATCCGCGTCTTCCATTGAGGTTCGCACTTGAAGGGAGCCGCCTGTGAGGATCAGATAGCCTGGGTTGCTGGCATTAAATGTTTCTGCCACCCTGAGGCTATCCACGTTCTCCATGAATTCAATCAAGTCTTTATGCTTCTGAATAGCTGAATAGATTTTGTCAGTTTTCCCGTGCACCATGAAGTGCAGATGTTTCCCTGCGGGATACCCGAGGATCGAACGCGCTTGATTCATCAGGGCCCGGCATTCCTCCAGCAGGGCGAATTCCTGCTCAACCTCTTGTGATTCCCAATCCGCTCTGGTCGTCGGGAAAGGTTTACGCACGATGCTGGTTCCCTCGTGCGGGAGCGTTTGCCAGATTTCTTCCGAAATAAACGGCATGAAGGGATGCAGCAGCCGCATCATAGTTTCGTAAGTCTCTGCCAGGGTTTGCCGCGTGCTCTTCGCCTGTTCGGAATCCGGATCCTTGAGTGCGGGCTTCACCATCTCGATGTACTTGTCGCAGTACTCGTGCCAGATGAATTGATAGATCGCACTGGAGGCGCGGTCGAACCGATACTCTTCCAACTCTTGCGTGACGGTACGAATGGCGACATTCAAACGACTGAGAATCCAGCGGTCAGGAAAAGATCGTTGCGCGGGTGAGACATCGACGCGTTCGCCATCCAGGTGCATGAGCAGGAACCGTGCGGCGTTCCAGATTTTGTTCGTGAAGTTCCGGTAGCCTTCGATCCGTTCTTCCGCCAGCTTCACGTCGCGCCCCGGGGAAGCCATGGCCGCCAGGGTGAAGCGCAGTGCGTCGGTGCCGTATTGCTCCATCACGTGCAAGGGGTCGATCACATTGCCCTTGGACTTGCTCATCTTCTGGCCTTCAGCATCCCGGACGAGCGCGTGGATATAGACATCGCGGAACGGCACCTCGCCCATGAACTTGAGGCCCATCATGATCATGCGCGCGACCCAGAAGAACAGAATGTCGAGGCCGGTCACGAGCGTGGAGGTCGGATAGAAGGCCTTCAACTCCGGCGTCTGCTTGGGCCATCCCAGTGTCGAGAACGGCCAGAGGGCGGAGGAGAACCAGGTATCCAGCACATCGGGGTCTTGGACGAGCGCATTGTGGCCATGCGGGCAGGTGTCCGGCTGCGTCTTCGCCACGATCGCGACGGCATCTGACGGAATGAGCGGCGCTCCATCCGAACTGCGCCGCAGAAATGGCGTGCCGTAGCAGGTTTCACAGTACCAGGCGGGGATCTGATGGCCCCACCAAATCTGCCGCGAGACGCACCAGTCTTTAATGTCGCGCATCCAGCCGAGATAGTTGTTCTTCCACGCCTCGGGGATGATTCGCACGCGCCCGTCCTCGACGACCTGTATCGCGGGTTCCGCCAACGGCTTGATCTTTACGAACCACTGATCGGACAAGAACGGTTCGACCACCGTCTTGCAGCGATAACATTTGCCGAGCGCCATCTTGTGGGGCTCGGATTTTTCCAGGAACCCTTGATCCGTGAGGAGTTGTTCGATCTTGGGACGAGCCTTCGCCACGGGAAGATTCTCGACCGCTTCCGCCACGGTGGGATCTGCCAAAGAGTCGGCCAACCGAAGATGCGCATGGAGGTCAAGGATCTTGATCCGCTTCAGTCCGTGCCGCTCTCCCGCTTCGAAGTCGTTAAAGTCGTGTGCAGGCGTAATCTTGACGGCGCCGGTGCCGAATTCTCGATCGACCAGGATTGAATCCCCCACGATTGGAATAGCGCGAGTCGTCAGGGGAAGACGGACCTGCTTGCCGATCAGGTGACGATAACGTTCGTCTTCCGGGTGCACGGCCACCGCCGTGTCTCCGAACATCGTCTCAGGTCGTGTCGTCGCAACCAGCAGCACCTGTGTGGGATCGTCAACCAGGGCATACCGAATCGTATAGAGTTTGCCGGTGATCTCTTCATGTTCGACTTCGATGTCGGACAGCGCGGTCAGACACCGGGGACACCAGTTGATCAACCGCTCTCCGCGATACAGCAGCCCATCCTGGTGCAGGCGAACGAACACTTCGCGGACCGCTTCCGAGAGACCGGGGTCCATCGTAAACCGCTCCCGCTGCCAATCGCAGGAGGCGCCAAGCTTCTTGAGCTGGCCGATAATGGTTCCGCCGGACTTCTCTTTCCACTCCCAGACGCGCGTGAGGAATGCTTCTCGACCAAGTGCTTCTCGCGACGAGCCTTCGGCTTGCAATTGCCGCTCTACGACATTCTGCGTCGCAATGCCGGCGTGGTCTGTGCCAGGCATCCAAAGCACGTTGCGCCCTTGCATGCGGCGCCAGCGGACCAGGATGTCTTGCAGGGTATTGTTTAACGCGTGTCCGACATGAAGCGACCCCGTGACATTCGGCGGAGGGATCACCATGGAATAGGACTGCCCCGCATGGGCGGGATCGGCGTGAAACAGGCCGGCGTCGATCCAGCGCTGGTACCAGCGGTTTTCGACGTCGTGGGGACTGTAGGTTTTGTCGAGTTGTGGGGTGGACATAAAGCGCGCACGCTGCGGCGCGGGCGCATCTTAACATGTGCTGCCGGGGCTCTCAAGATAACGATGGCGCGTCAGTGACGGTGCAAAAGGTTGTAGCGGAGTGAAGCCCTGTGATATACATCCGGCGGTTCAGTCGATGTCGATTGAGCTCGCCGGCCAGCATGCCGATTTACCGTTGTAAGGAGAGACTATGCCGAGGGGACGAGAGAAGGATCGCAAGACTCGTAAGAAACATCGGAAGAACGTGGATCGTATGAAGGGGCTGGTCAAGGCCCGCCGTGCGGCGGCCAAGAAGGTGAAGCGAGGATAGCGCAGCGAAGCGTTAGTCGGGTGAGCTCAATCGTGTGATCTCGGCCCGGATCTGAGTTTCTGCCACGTCTGGAACGATCCGCTGCACCGCCTGCTGGATCGGATCTTTCGCCATTTCGCGCACAATCTCATCGGCTGCCTGTTTCGCACAGGTCGCGGCCGCATGCTCGACTTCCTTTTTCACCAGCTGGTCGATCATTCCAAGGTGTGATTTCAAGGCTTCCGGCAGGTGTTTCTTCACGCCCATGTCTGCGAGATCGCCCAGTCGTTTGTCTGCAGCGTGCTCCACGAGTGCAGGCGCCAGGTCTGTCACGGTCTGGCGGACGGTCGTGTCCACACCCGCAAGTTGTGCCTGGATCTGCCGGTTCATCTCCTCTTGAATCATTTCACGCAGACTGCTCCGCAACCGATCCGGTGCGAGCGCCTCCGCAAGATGTTTGCTCACTTCCGTCTGTACGGCCTTTCCCAGGGCGCTCCCCAATTGGCCGGCGACTTCCTTGGCAATGGCGGCAGGGAGCAGAGTGGCGATGGTCCGGTCGGCTTGAACCGTCGTGGAGTGCAACAAATGATCAACCAGGCCCTTCATCAGGTCTTCCCCCTGCGACCTGGTCGAGTGCTGGGCTGGGATAGAAGTGGAGACCGGTTGGGTCGATGATGGGGACATGGTGGCCTGTTCCTTCTCCCTCTCATGGCGAGGGGCTTCATCGGCGGCTGCTTCTAACGGCGACTCCTGCTCTTCCTCGTCGTCGGTCCCCGTAGAGACGGGGGGCCATGTGCGTGACTTGGCTGGCTTTGCATTGCGACGTCCCGCGGCGCCGGCCAGAGTGTCTTTAATCGTGTCGAGGAGCTGTTCGCGTTGAAACGGTTTCTTGAGAAATGCGCGGACCCCGAGCGAGCGTAATTTGCTTTCATCCAGGCGGTCGGCGGCATCCACCATGGAGACGATCACCGTCTCGGCCAGATTGTCCTGTCGTCCGATTTCCTTGCAGAAGCCCGAAAAGGTGATGTTCTCAAGATGATAGTCGGCGATGACCAGGGCGGGGCAGAGCTTGCGGGCGGCGTCGAGCGCCGAAGGACCATCGTGAAATCCAATGACCGTATGGCCATCCGGTGCCGAAAGTTGCTCCACCATGCGATGCACGGCGGGGCTGCTGTCGATGACGAAGACAGTAGAACCCATCTTAATTACCCTGTGTAGCCATTGAGGCGAAGCTAACAAAGGGTCCGGAAACTGTCAAAGAAAACGCCGAATCCCACTGGCTGTGACGATATCGCCTGTTCGTTCGGCAGGGGCACGGCTGGCGGAGTTTTTGTGCATCCTGCTACAATCCGGCCACGTGCCACTCGCTGGGTGGCCGCTGAAGCACCGAATATGAGGAGTGAGTCCGCACGATGAGCCAGAGCCGCATTCAAGTCGTCTTTTTCGATGCTGCCGATACCCTCTTCCACATCCAGGGGTCCGTGGCCGAGATTTATCTTCAGCATGCGCAACGCCATGGTTTCCGTACCACGCCTGATTCGTTAGCCGCGATCAAAGCCGCATTTGCCCGCTCGTTTCGCGATGCGCCACCGCCGGTGTTCGCGGCCACCGAGCCTGCTGCCATCAAGCAATCGGAGCGATTGTGGTGGTTCGATATCGTCCACAATGTGTTCTATCGTGTCGGCATGTTCGAGAGGTTCGATGAGTTTTTCGAGGACGTGTTCGCGCGGTTCGCGCAGGCGGAGTCCTGGAAATTGTTTCCCGAGACACTGGATGTGCTCAAGACGCTAAAGGATCAGGGGTACGAGTTGGGCATTATCTCCAATTTCGACTCGCGGTTGTTTTCCGTCCTGCGGGGACTGGAGATCGCGGACTACTTCGACACGATTACGATTTCCAGCCTGGCCCATGCCGCCAAACCGTCCGCGCACATTTTCGAACAGGCGTTGGACAAACATGCGGTG
The DNA here is from genome assembly GCA_024998595.1 of Nitrospira sp. Classification (GTDB taxonomy): domain Bacteria; phylum Nitrospirota; class Nitrospiria; order Nitrospirales; family Nitrospiraceae; genus Nitrospira_A. The sequence goes on along the minus strand of JACOEK010000003.1, from coordinate 625,122 downwards.
GACCCGGAGGACGCGCTGCATGTGGGCGATAGCGAGCGTGATGATGTGAAGGGCGCGGTGGCCGTCGGGCTGACGGGTATTTTGCTGGACAGAGCCATGCCGGCCGGAGCATCGGGCGGAACGACGATCGCCACCCTCAACGAACTCCTGCCGCTGCTGTCACGGCTCCAGTAGCAATGGCACCAGGTCTCGCGCCCGTCCCTGCAGGGTGGCGTCGGCCAGACTTGACTGCGGCGTCGAGTCGAGATTGATCTCCACGATATAGGCGCCGGCCTGCTTGGCGATGGCGCCGAATCCCGCTGCCGGATAGACCAGGCCGGACGTGCCGACGATCAGGCAGACGTCGCTTCGTTGCAGCGCGGCCGCGCTCCTCTCAAGATCCTCTTCCTCCAGTGACTCCCCGAACCAGACGATGTGCGGGCGAAGCAGCCCGCCGCAGGATGGGCAAAGGGGCAGAATGGTGATCGGTACCGCTCGATTTTCCAGCATCTTCCGGCATTGAGTGCAGCGGACCATCCAGATGTTGCCGTGGATCTCGGAGAGTTGTCGGGATCCGGCGTCGCGGTGCAGCCCGTCCACATTCTGCGTGATGAGCCAGAATCGCTTGAACCGTTGCTCCATCGCGGCCACCGCCTCGTGTGCCGGATTCGGTCGCTTGGTGGCGATAAGTTCCCTGCGCCAGTTGTACCATTCCCAGACGAGACGCGGGTCACGCGCGAAGGCTTCCGGCGTCGCCAGATCCTCCGCACGAAAATTGCGCCACAGCCCGTCGGCGCCGCGAAACGTCGGCACTCCGCTGTCGGCGGAAATGCCCGCTCCGGTCAGGACGGTGACAGACTGTGCCGCAGAGAGCTTGTCTCGAACAAGGCCAAGAGTGGATCCGGTTCCCATGACGGTCGGTCTGTGTTGATCACTGTTTCAGGCGCGTGGCTGCATGCTATAGTACGCGTCTTTTGAACGCAATGAGTGAGGCATCTCATGAAGCAGATCATGGTGGTCGGTGCTGGTTCCGTCGGCGGGTTCTTCGGGGCGCATCTCGCCAAGAGTAATCCCGATGTCTCGTTTCTCCTTCGACCACGAACTCTCGAGGCTGTGAAGCGGAACGGGCTGACGATCAAGAGCGCCAAAGGAAATTTCACCGTGCATCCGCCGGCGGCATCCGATCCCCGGCAACTGGCCACGCCGGATCTCATCATCCTCGCGGTGAAGGCCTACGACCTCGACGAGGTCATGACCCAGTTGGAGCCGGTACTTACCGAACGCACCGTCATTCTCACCCTTCAGAACGGCATCGACACGGAAGATCGAATCATTGCCCGCGTTCAACGCGATTGTGTGGTTGGAGGGGTGGCGTTCATCTATTCAAAAATTGTCGAGCCGGGCGTGATCGAGCATTACAAGCGCGGCGGCGTGGCGATCGGGGAGTTGATGGGGCACAAGAGCGAACGGGTGCTGCAGATTGCGGATGTCTTCAAGCAGGCGGGAATTTCCTGCCAACTCAGTGAAGATATCCGCAAGAGCAAATGGGAGAAGATGTGCTGGAATTGTGTCTTTAATCCCCTCACGGTGGTCATCGACGACAAGGTGGCGAAGGCGCTCGATCACCCGGAAATGGCCGGCGTGATCCGGCAAATCGTGGGCGAAGTTGCCGCGGTGTCGGCCGCGGTGAAGGTGCCTCTGGCGCCGGACATGGCGGAAAAGGTCGTCAAATGGACGCAAGAGCTTCGCGACATCCACACGTCGATGTACGACGATTGGAAAGCCAGACGCCCGACGGAGATCGACTACCTGAACGGCTACATCGTACGGGTGGGGCGCGAATTGGGCATCCCCACGCCGGTCAATGAAGCGCTGACCGCGATGGTGAAGACGATTACCGAGAAAGAGTTGTCGGGGCCTGGCGTTGTACGTATCGACGGCGCCGTGGTCCAGCCGGTCTCATTGACCAGAACCGCACTCGGGCAACTGCCGCAGGAGCAACGGGTGGACGATATCAGCGAATTGATGCCGTCCATGCGGGGCCGCGCGATCCGGGTGAAAGGCCTCTTGGACATTCCGGCGCTCGCGGTCGATGCCGACCATGTGACGTTTCACTCCGTCGATGGAAAGTATGCGGCTACCCTCACGCTGCAACAGGCGAGGGACTTCGGGCTGTTGCTGTACGAGCTTGATGGACAGCCTCTCCCGGACGGCAAGGGCGGGCCCTATCGTTTGGTGACGCCGGGGTTGGGCGACCTCTGTGCGAATGTGAAGGCAGTGGGACGTATCGAAGTGCGCGCCGGATCAGGAAAGGATACGCGGCCATCCGTCCGGCCGCCGGAATGCGCCGTCGACGGGCAGGGGTGAGTGCTTCAGGTGGGGGATGAACGGAGTACTTGGATGCTTCTCCACCGCTCCGAACGATACCGCCAGAGCATCAACGCCATACGTAGCGTCCAGTCAGCGATCATCGCCAGCCACACGTAGAATACTCCCAAGTTCAGCCAGTAGCCAACCACCAGGGCGATGGGGATACGGACGCCCCACATCCCGATCATTGTCGCGATCATGATGAAACGGGTGTCGCCCGCTCCGCGCAGGGAGCCCGCCACCACCATGGTGAACGCGAGCGGAATCTGCAGCAGAGCTACGATTTTCAGAAACAGGGTGCCCAGCTCAATGACGGCCTCATCGCTGGTGAAGGCGCGAAGCAGGGCATAGGGAAAAAAGAAGAAAATCACCCCCATGGCCGACATCATGTAGGCTGCCAACCGGTTCGCCTCCCAGTTCTCCAGTTTCGCCCGGGTATATTTGCCGGCGCCGATGCTTTGCCCCACCATGGTGGCGGCGGCGATCGCAAAGCCATATCCGGGGAGGAACGAGAGGGACTCGATCGACAACCCGACCTGGTGGGCCGCATAGGCGATGGTGCCATACATCAACACGATCTTTGTGTAGAGCAGAATGCCGGCTTGCTGGACGATGCGCTCACCCGAAACGGGCGCTCCTACGCGCCAGATGGTGCGAATCAAATCGAATCGAAGCCGGTGGAAGGGGTGGAGCATCGCCCGACAACGGGAGAGCAGGTAGACACATCCGGTCGCTTCAGCGATGCCGACCGCGATGGCCGCGCCGTTGACGCCCAGTTCCGGGAATCCCCAGCGACCATAGATGAGGGGAATGGCGATGACGATATGGAGCAGATTCACCACGATCATCGCATACATCGGCGTTTTGGTGTCGCCCGTGCCTTGCAGGATCGACGAGAGTACCTGCAGCAGGATCGTAAACGGAATGAGGAGGAAGATCAGGTTCGAGTAGGGGAGTGAGAGGCGGATCACGTCTGCTTGTGCCCCGAGCATTTCCATCGCCAGTCGGTTCAGCAGGAGGCCGAAGCTCAAGAGTCCGAGCGAAATCAGGATAGACAATCCGAGGAAATGCCTCGCGGCCTGGCCTGCATCGTCATACCGGCGGGCGCCCCACAATTGGGCCATGACGACGTTGGATCCGACCGAAAGGCCGGAGACCAGGGTCGTTGCGATAAAGGCCAGCAACTGACCGAGGCCGACGGCGGCAATCGGGACGGCTCCCAGCCCACCCACGAGGAAGACGGCGACGATGCCTTCGGCGCGCTGCAGCAGGCTGCTGACGGTGACGGGAAGCGCCAGCGTGAGGACCGAGCGTCTGATCTGTGCAATGCCGTTTGCCATGCGGGCGTCATCCTAACAGAACCGCGTCCGCTTCGTGGAGCCTCTCGCTCACTAAACGGGACTGGACTGGACAACGCACATCGTGCTTCGGTAGCCTGCAGAAGCTTATGTTGATCTCACCCGAGCCTGCCGCGCGCGCGTCCTATCGTCTGTCCAAATCACGATATCTGTCGGGCCTGCAATGTCACAAGCGTCTCTACTTGGAGATCCATGCGCCGGGGTTGGCGACCAAGCCGGATGCCGCAACACAGGCCATTCTGGATATGGGCACGGATCTCGGCGAACTGGCCCGGCAACGTTTTCCCGGCGGACGTCTCGTCACGGCCGGCTATCGTCAATCTCAAGAAGCGCTGGCACAAACGGCCGAGCTGCTCCAGGATTCGACGGTCCCGGCGATATTCGAAGGCGCCTTTCAATTCAACCAGGTGCTGGTTCGTGTCGACGTCTTGGAACGTGTCGGAGTGAATGATCTGGGGCAACCCACCTGGCGCCTCGTGGAGGTGAAGTCTTCCACCAAGGTGAAGGCGACCCATGTCGATGATCTGACGATCCAAAGCTATGTCCTGGAAGGACTCGGACATATGCTGGTGGATATCTGTCTGATGCATGTGAATACGCAGTACGTGTTCGACGGGCGCCATCTCGATCTCAACCAGCTGTTCGGCATCCGCTCATTGATCGAAACTGTGCGACCGCGATTGCCGGAAATACCTGCGCGACTCGCTGCCATGCAGACCATGCTGGAAGCGATGTCGGCTCCGGGCATTACTCCCGATGAACATTGCCAAAGCCCGTACGAATGTCCCTTCTGGAACCATTGCATCGAGAATAAACCGGCCCGCTGGATTTACCATCTGCCGGGGAGCAGCAAGACGGTCGTCCACCTTCGTGAGTTAGGGATCGACACGATCGACGAAATTCCTGATCATGTCGCGCTCACGCCGGTGCAACGGCGGGTGAAAGAGAATCGGGAATGGGTCGGGGAGGGGTTGCGGTCGGCATTGGAGACGATCGTCTATCCCGTCCACCATCTGGACTTTGAGACCTTCATGCCGGCGGTGCCGAAATTCGTCGATACCAGACCCTACCAGGTCATTCCGACTCAATGGTCCAATCACATTGAACAACGTGATGGCACGCTGGTGCATGCCGAGTTCCTGTGCCGGGACGAGCGGGATCCGCGCGAAGAACTGGCGATGACATTGCTGGAGTCGCTGGGGCGGGAGGGCAGTATCTGCGTCTATTCGAGTTATGAGCGCTCCGTCATCGAGCGGCTGGCGGAGGATTTCCCGTCGCTACGCAAGGACTTGAAGCGAGTGGTGGCCAGGTTGTGGGATCTTCATGTGATCATCCGGGATCACTATTATCATCCGGCCTTCGAGGGTAGCTACTCGATCAAAACCGTCTTGCCGGCCGTCGTGCCGTCCCTGAGTTATGACGACCTGGTGATTCGGGATGGGGGCGTCGCGGCTTGTGAATACAGCCGGATGATTTTTGCCGTGAGCGACTGGATAGAGAAGGCCCAGATTCAGGACGCGCTGTTGCGATACTGCGAACGCGATACCCTGGCGATGGTCGAGTTACGGAGGGAATTGAAGCGACGAGCCGGTTAGTGCCTACCCCGCGTGCGAATCCATTTCACCATCTGCAGACAACTTGAACCGAGTTTTTCATCCGCCATCAGTGCGATCCCACCCAAGGCCAACAGCGTCATCACCAGTGCAGCGTCGGTTTGTTCGAACATGTTGTCCTCCTGTGTGGACCAGAGACTACCCTGGCCTGTCGGAGGCGAATAGACCACTAGAGGAAGGGGACGGCACGATCTTCGGTAGGTGCGGCGGCGATTCGTCGCGGAAGCCGGAGGGAAACGCCTGAATATTCAGTACAAACAAGGGCAGGCCGGACGGAGCGCACCCGCAGAGCCCCCGTTCGAATCAAACCGGGACCGTATTGAGGTTGTGCCGCCGGTATGGCGGAGAGGGTGGGATTCGAACCCACGGTCCCTTTCAGGACAACGGTTTTCGAGACCGTCCGATTCGGCCGCTCTCGCACCTCTCCGTTCCTTGGCCGACAAGGTCATGCAGCTTACCGTGCCGAATGGCAGGATTCAACGAAAAATCATGAGGTTGAGTGGAATTTCTTTCACCCTTACGGGAAACCGTGGATTGAAGGGAAACGTGTTTCCATTTTGTGGTGAAACCAGGAGGCCGTAGACTCACCTGGTACAGGACAGCCGGACGGAAACCGTCGTCAGACTTATGATTTTCGAGGGGGCATCCGAATAAGTCTACGGCAGGGGCCCCGCGCACGCCTCCTGATCCCACTGGGGTTGAGCATTCTGTGGTCAGACATCCACCGGTCACTATTCCAGCCGGCGACACCATTCTTGATGTGCTGCGTTGGCGGGCTGAGCACCAGCCTGATCAAATCGCGTACGTCTATCTGCGTGATGGACTGCACGCCGACACAGTCCTGACGTATCGAGACTTATTCGCCCGGGCTCGTTCAATCGCCGGCTACCTTCAAACCCGGTTTGCGCCGGGGGAGCGACTCCTTCTGGCCTATCCGCCGGGGCTTGAATTCGTGCAAGCCTTCTGGGGAGCCCTCTATGCCGGCCTCGTCGCCGTGCCGGTTCCCCCTCCGGACGCACACCGCCTGAAGGCCGGCGTGGCGCGCGTCCAACGCTTCGCGGAAGATGCCGGTGCTGCCGGCGCCTTCACCACATCACAGATTTTGGAGACGCTCCGGTCGCAAGCGTGCGAGATGCCGTTAGACCGTTGGATTCCGATCGACCAGGCGCTGTCGACCGATGCTTCCTGCTGGACTGAGTCGCATCCGCTGCTCTCACACGTCGCGTATTTGCAATATACGTCCGGCTCGACCTCGACTCCGAAAGGGGTGATGGTCAGCCATGGGAATATAACGGCCCAGAGCCGGTGTATTACCGATGCCGGTTGTTACGATACACGATCAGTCACTCTGTCCTGGATGCCGCATTTTCATGACTATGGATTGGTGAAGGGCATCATTCAGCCTGCGTGGATCGGCCGTCCGTCGTACCTCATGTCGCCGCTCACGTTTCTGAAACGTCCGTTGCGGTGGCTTGAAGCGATTCAACGGTATGAGGTCACGCATAGCGGAGCGCCCAATTTTGCGTATCGGCGTTGCGTGGAATCGACCACGCCGGAGGAGCGGGCAGGCCTCGATCTTTCCGGGTGGCAGGTAGCGAGTTGCGGGGCAGAGCCCATCGCGCCGGACACTATCGAGCGGTTTGCCGAGTCGTTCGCGCCGTCCGGATTCCGACGCGAGGCCTTCTTTCCCGCCTATGGCATGGCGGAATATACGCTACTTATTTCGCTCAAGCGGGAAGGGGTCGCGCCAACGGTGACGACGCTCGATGCCGCTGCATTGGAGCAGGGGGCGGTCATTGAGGGCAGCGCGGATGGAGGGCCGGTTCGACGGGTGGTCGGCTGCGGCATCCCTGTCGGCGATACCCGTGTAGTAATCGCCCATCCTGAGACGCGTTCCCGTTGCGCCATGCAACAGGTCGGGGAAATCTGGCTGTCCGGCGCGAGCACGACACAGGGTTATTGGAATAATCCCGACGAAACTGCGCGAACGTTTGCCGCCAGGCTACAGGATACCGGCGAGGGGCCCTTCCTACGAACCGGCGACCTCGGGTTTGTGAAAGATGGCGAAGTCTTCGTGACGGGGCGGTTCAAAGACCTGCTCATTGTCCGGGGCCGCAATCATTATCCCCAAGATATCGAGCGAACGGTCGAGGCATGCCATGCGACGCTCCGGACCGGCGGCGCGGCGGCGTTCACTGTTGAGGAAGCGGGCGAGGAAACGGTCGTGCTGGTCCAGGAAGTGGAGCGTCAGGCGACACCCCTTGCCACCGAAGAACTGGCCGCGGCTATGCGTGCAGCCCTGTCCGAGCAGCATGACCTGCATGTGTCGTCCATTCTGTTCATCAAGGCCGGGAGCCTTCCCAAGACGTCCAGCGGGAAGGTACAGCGGCGTACCTGTCGCGATCTGTATCTTGCAGGTCGATTGTCGATCGTCGGAACAAGCGTCGCGCCGCTTCCCATCGCACAACCATCTTCCACGGGTATTCACACCGAGCCATTGCGCGGGCTTGCAGGTGAGCCGCGCCGACTGGCCATTCAGCAAATGGTGCAGCAGCTGTTGGCTGATCGGCTCGGTCGACTTCCGGAGACGATTGCTGTTGATCAGCCGATCCATCTCCTGGGACTCGATTCACTGATGGCGGCGGAAGTGCTGCATCGCCTGGAAGAGTCGTTTCACCTGTCGCTTTCGCTCCACGCGCTTCTGGGCGGTGCAACCCCAGGCGATGTGACGGCTACGATCGAACGTGGTCTGGCCGGCGAACAGCTACGCGCGCCCGAAGCTGTTCGTACGGATGCCGTTGCCGGAAAGGTGTTTCCACTTTCCGAAAACCAGGCGGCTCTATGGTTCCTGAGTCAGTTGGACCCTGACAGTGCCGCGGCAAACGTGTCCGTGCTCCTCCCTCTCCCGTCAGAAGTACATGAAGAACGGCTGCGACTGGCGCTTGATGGCCTCGGCACGCAGCATGCCATGCTTCGCACCACTTTTGAGACGCAGCAAAATGTGCCGGTTCAACGGATTCACGAGCGCTTGCCGTTGAGTTGGACCAGGATCGACAGCTCCACCTGGGACTGGCCGCGATTACGGCAGGAAGCCGTAGAGGCTGCGGCGGTTCCGTTCAATCTCGCGAAAGGCCCTCTGTGGCGAGCCTCTCTGTATCAGGGAGGGAAGCAGACCTGGTTGTTGTTGATCGCCCACCACATCGTCGTGGATGGCTGGTCGATGATTGAACTGGTCGAGGACCTCAAACGGCGCTATCTCTCAGCCGGGACGAGTGCGTCGGAGCGTTCGAGCGGATCTCCTGAACGTCCACCATACGGTGAATTTGTCGAGTGGCACCGGACTCTGCTGGAAGGCGAAGAGGGGCGTCGATTGGCGCAATACTGGAAGACGAAGCTGGACGGGGAATTGCCGAATTATGACATGTTGTACGACCGGCCCGAGACAACAGTTGAGCCAAGTCACTATGCCTGGCACGCATTCCATATCGAAGGGGACCTGACTGGCCGCCTCAAGGAATTTGCCCGGATAGAGGGCACAACGTTGTATGCCGTCTGTCTGACCGCGCTCCAGATCCTTCTCAATCGCTATACTGCGCTGGAAGACACCACGGTAGTCACGCCGGTGTTCGGTCGCAGCCGGGCCCGTTTCGCACAGACGGTCGGTGACTTTGTGAACATGCTGGTGCTGCGGGAGAACCTGCAGCCTGAGTCGACCGGCCGCGAGCTCTTGGCGCAGACGAAGCACACGCTGTTGGATGCGCTCACCCATCAGGATTATCCCTACGCGCGACTGGTGGCAGACGTACGATCGGCTCGTCAGGGCCCGCGCGCTCCCTTGGCGCAGGTTCTGTTCGTGTTGCAACCGTTCAAGTTGTTGGCAGCACTCGACAGGCAGATGAGTGCATCACCGGGATCTGCATCGGAAGTTCGATTGCCTGAGTGGGACGCCTATGTGATTCCACAACAGAGCGGCCAATTCGATCTCTGTCTCGAACTGGCGGAATCGGAACAGGGGTTAAGTGGGTATATCGAGTATAAGGATGCCTTGTTTGGCGCCGATCGGATCGCGCGCCTGCAAGAGCATTTTGTGCGGTTGCTGGAAGGGTTGGTCCACAAACCAACCGACAAAATCGGCAACCTGCCGCTCATGTCTGAAGCGGAAACGCGGCAGACCGTGCTGGCATGGGCACAATCCTCCGATAGGGCAGAAACCGCCGGGTGTCTCCATCGTATGATTGAGGCGCAGGCCCAACGGACTCCCGGGGTCATTGCGGTCGAACAGGACGGGCAGTCGCTGACGTATCGAGAATTGGATGCGCGCGTGAATCAACTCGCCCATTACCTCCGCCGTCGCGGCGTCGGACCAGGTGTGGTGGTCGGACTGTGTGTGGAGCGATCGCCGCAGTTGGTATTGGGCATGCTGGGTATTCTGAAATCGGGCGGGGCCTACCTCCCGTTGGATGCCGATTATCCGACCGAACGGTTGGAATACATGTTGCGAGACAGTGAGGTGCGCGTCTTAGTCACCCAGCAGAATCAGCTGGTCCGCCTGCCTGCCACGAATCCCCATACCATTTGTCTCGATTCCGAATGGGAGCAGATTGCGAAGTTCCCCGACAGTTCCATCGAGGGAACCGATGCCGTGGACAATCTGGCCTACGTCATCTACACGTCAGGCTCCACGGGTCACCCGAAGGGGGTGATGATCGAGCATCGATCGATCGCCAACTATGTGCGCGCCATGATGAAGATCGTCGACCTGTCCGGCCGCGATCGGGTGCTGCAGTTCGCCTCGATGAGTTTCGATACCGCTGCCGAAGAAATTTTTCCCTGCCTGGCCGCGGGCGCCACGTTGGTGCTACGCAGCGCGACCATGGTGGATTCGGTCTCCGGTTTTCTAGATCGGTGCCGTGAGTTGAACCTGACGATCCTCGATCTACCCACGGCCTACTGGCATGAGCTGGTCACCCGGATGGCGCTGGAGCAAATCGCGTTTCCTTCATCGGTCAGGACCGTGATCATCGGGGGCGAGCGGGTGCTTCCGCAGGTCGTGCAGCGATGGGCGGAGCTGATCGGAACGACTGTTCGATTGATCAATACCTACGGGCCGACAGAAACGACCGTCGCCGTCACCTGGTCGGATCTGACCGGTCTCGGTGCGCACGATGAAGTGGCCGGCGATCTGCCGATCGGGCGCCCCATTCCGCAGACTAGCGTGTATGTGTTGGATCGGCAGCAACAGCCGGTTCCGGTGGGTGTGGCTGGAGAGCTCTATATCGGCGGGGTGGGAGTGGCGCGGGGATATCGGGGCAGGCCCGATCTGACCGAAGCCAAATTCATCCCCGATCCATTCTCAACCCTCCCGGGAGCGCGACTCTATCGCACCGGAGATCTCGTGCGATGGCGACCGGACGGACAGTTGGACTATCGGGGCCGTGCCGATCGTCAGGTCAAGATTCGCGGGTATCGTATTGAGTTGGAAGAAATCGAAGCCGTCCTGAACCGGCACCCGGATCTTGAACGGGCCGTGGTCGAAGTGCGCGAGGATCAGCCGGGCGACAAGCGAATCGTGGCGTTCATGGTTCCGCGGCCGAATAACCGGCTTGGACTGGTGCAATTGCGCGAGCAGTTGCGCAGCCACTTACCCGCGCACATGATTCCCTCGACCTTTATCGAACTGGAAACACTGCCCCTCACCGCCAACGGCAAGGTGGACCGCAAGGCGCTGCAAGTCGCCGCGGATAGTCGCGCGAGTAAGGTCGAATTGACTTCCGAGTTCCTCGCTCCGCGGACTCCCACGGAGCAAGTCCTGGCCGATATCTGGGGAGAGATCCTCCAGCTCAAGGACGTCGGCGTGCATGACCATTTCTTTGAATTGGGCGGGCATTCGCTCCTCGCCACACAACTTGTCTCCAGGGTCCAATCTCTATTCCAGATCACGTTGCCCCTGCGGCAGGTCTTCGAACGTCCGACCATTGCCACGTTGGCCGAGGTGATCACCCAGGCACAGGCCGGCGACAAGCTGCATCAGGACCGCAGCGGGTATGCAATCACGCGAGCCCGAAGAGGCGTGCCGCTCCCGCTCTCGTTTGCGCAGGAACGGATGTGGTTCCTCTATCGACTCTCACCGGAGGCCGTCGCCTATAACATTCCGGCCAGCGTCCGCTTGCATGGCCCACTCAACAAGCCGGCGCTGCGATGGGCGGTTGGTGAATTGGTTCGCCGCCATGAAGCGCTCCGGACGACCTTTGCCCAAGTGGAGGCTCAGCCGCGTCAGATCATTCATGATGTACTGGAGCCGACCTGGACAGAAGAAGACCTGCGAGGAGTGCCCGCCGAACTGCGCGAGCCGCGAGCCTTGGAACTCGCGACGGCCGAAGCGCGCCGACCGTTCGATCTTGAGAAGGGGCCGCTCCTGCGCGTGTTCTTGATCCAGCTCGGCGATGAAGACCAGGTCGTGATCCTGAACACCCATCACATCATTTCCGATCAATGGTCCTACGGTATCATCGCGCGAGAACTGGTCGCGTCGTACAACGCGTTCTGTGCGGGCAGGCCGTTCGCCGTCCAACCTGATCTGGCCATTCAATATGCCGACTTCGCGCAGTGGCAGAGGGGCTGGCTGAGCGGCGCTGTGTTGGAAGAACAACTTGAGCATTGGAAATCCAAACTCACCGATCTTCCCGTCGTGACCTTGCCGACCGATCGGCCGCGTCTGCCCGTGCATTCCTTCAAGGGCGATCACGTCTCGCTCGACCTGTCCTGGTCGCTGGTCAATCGACTCAGGCAGCTGAGTGTGCGCGAGGGGGTGACGCTCTACATGGTGTTCCTGGCCGGATTCTTCGGACTGCTCCATCGTCTGACGCAACAGCGGGACCTGGTTATCGGGACACCGATCGCCAACCGTAACCGGCTGGAGATCGAGGAGCTGATCGGCACTTTTGTGAATACGCTGGTCTTGCGAACGGACGTGACGGGCGAGCTGACATTCCGCGAGTTGCTGCGGAAGGTCCGCGACCTGTCGCTCGATGCCTATGCTCATCAGGACATTCCTTTCGAAAAGCTCGTGGAAGAACTGCGGCCGGACCGCAGTCAGGGCGGCTTGCCGCTCGTGCAGGTGTTGTTCAACTTTGCCAATACACCCTTTGCCCGCACGGAATTTCACCAGCTCTCCTGGACTCCTTATGAAGTGAGTCGTGGCGCGGCCCAACTCGACCTGGGGCTGTCTATCGATCCACACGCCTCGCGAAAAGCCTATTTGGAATTCAATACGGACCTGTTCGATCGCACCTCCGCCGAGCGCTGGATTTCACAGTACCGGCAGCTGATGGAAGCGGTTGCGGAACATCCCGAAGCACAACTCGGGCGTGTGTCGATTCTTACCGGGCAGGAGCAACATCGGATATTGCGCGAGTGGAATGCCACCGACCGGCCGGTAGATCGCGAGAGGTGTTTTTATCAATTGTTCGAAGCGCAGGTCAGCCGAACGCCGGATGCCGTCGCCTTGCTGTTCGAAGGGCGCGAATGGTCCTATGCGGAACTGAATCGTCGGGCCAATCGGTTGGCGCATCATCTGCGCGAGTGTGGGGTGGGACCGGATATCGTGGTACCGGTCTTTTTGGAGCGCTCGCCGGATCTGCTCATCAGCCTGCTGGCGGTCATGAAAGCCGGCGGCGCCTATCTGCCCCTGGTTCCAGGGTTGCCTGTACGAAGGCTGGCGGCGATGATCGAGGCCAGTCATGCGGCGGTGCTGATCACCGATTCCTCCCTTCTCGGCGGGCTGCCGCAGCATCAACTCCGAGTCGTCTGTCTGGATCAAGAGGCGGAGCCCCTGGCGCGTCAATCGGAAGTGAATCCCTCGCCGTTGTCCGGGCCGGAGCATCTCGTCTATGTGTTGTTCACCTCCGGTTCGACCGGCCAACCGAAGGGGGTGGAGATCGAACATCGGGGGCTGGTCAATTTCCTGCGCTCCATGCAGCAGGAGCCGGGCATGACCCATCGCGATGTCCTGGTGGCACTCACGCCGCTGTCCTTCGATATTGCGGGGCTGGAGCTGTACCTGCCTCTCCTGGTGGGCGCGAGAATTGTGCTGGCGAACCGGCAGCAGGCGATGGACGGAGCCTGGTTGCAACGGGAACTCGATCACGGCGCCGTGACGATGCTGCAGGCGACTCCTGCGACCTGGCGGATGATATTGCAGTTCGGGTGGCAGGGTGGGCGCGGGGTCAAAGTCTTGTGTGGAGGGGAAGCACTGCCGCGCGAATTGGCGCAAGAGCTGCTCTCTCGGGCGGGATCCGTATGGAACGTGTATGGGCCGACCGAAACGACGATTTGGTCGACGCTGGAACGGGTACGCAGCGTCGACCGCACGATTTCTCTCGGGCGCCCGATTGCCAACACGCAGGTTTACGTGCTGGATGCCAATCTCGAGCCGGTGCCGGTCGGAATCCCGGGTGAGTTGTATATCGGAGGGCTGGGACTTGCGAGAGGCTACAGGGGGCAACCTCAACTGACGGCGGACCGTTTCGTCTCCAACCCGTTTCGGCCTGGCGAACGACTCTATCGCACCGGCGATCAGGTGAAATGGTTGCCCGATGGGCGACTCGACTATGTGGGCCGAATCGACTATCAGGTCAAATTGCGCGGGTTCCGGATCGAGCTGGGTGAAATCGAGTCGGTGTTAGGGAATGATCCGACTGTGAAGCAGGCGGTGGTCATCGTGCGGGAAGATGCTCCCGGAGATAAGCGTCTGGTGGCCTATGTGGCGCCGCGCGACGGGAGCGTGTGTGATCCCTCCGGCCTGCGTCGGGCCCTGCGTGAACTGCTTCCGGATTATATGGTGCCCGCGGCCATCGTTCCGCTCAGCGAGTTTCCGTTAACACCGAACGGGAAGGTGGATCGCGCGTCTCTGCCGGCACCCTCCGACGAGCTGGCGCATGACGGCGTCCAGGCGATCGAACCCAGAAATCGGGTCGAGCTGCAGCTGGTGGCGATTTGGGAGCAGGTACTAGGCATCACGCCGATCGGTGTACGTGATAACTTTTTTGCGCTGGGCGGATATTCCCTGCTCGCGTTACGGATGTTCAGTGCGATCGAGCAGACATTCGGCACACGCCTGCCGATGGCGGTCTTATTCCAGGCGCCGACGGTCGAACAAGTGGCGGATGTCCTGGCCGATGAAGGCTGCACGGTCCGGTGGCGTTCCCTGGTGGCGATTCAACCGGAGGGAAAGAGACCTCCGTTATTTGCCGTGCCCGGGGTCGGTGGGAATGTGCTGGTGTTCGCGCGCCTCGCCAAATTGCTCGGTGACGATCAACCCTTCTATGGATTGCAGGCTCGCGGACTGGATGGAAAAGAAAAGCCGTTCATGCGGGTGGAAGAGATGGCGGCGCATTACATCGAGGAGATCCGCTCGGTGCAGCCGCAAGGACCCTATTTCATCGGCGGTACCTGCACCGGTGGCCTGGCTGCGTATGAAATCGCGCAACAGCTCACGGCGAAAGGGGAAGAGGTCATCCTCGCCGTCATGGAATCATGGCATCCACGCTCCTATCTCAATCACTGGAGCCGTCCGCCCTATCTGCTCTGGCCTTTGTTGTTCGTGTGGATGAAAGTCACCACCTACCTTCGACTCATGCGCCGGTTGCCCGCCCGTGAATGGGCGACGTTCTGGAAAGGCAAGTTGAAACGTATGTGGAATCTCATGCACCATACCGAAGCCGCCGAACATCAGGACGAGTTCTTGTATAAAGATCAAGTCACCTATGCCACGTTCCATGCCGTGGCGCGGTACGATTTGAAACCATTCCGTGGGCAGGTGTTGAATGTGATCGCCTCCAAGCACCCGCTGACGAATTCCGGCGACGATACGCGGCTCGTCTTCGGCGAGTGGGCGATGGGAATGAGCCGGACGGTGTATCTTCCGGCGGAGGATTCCGGACGCTTGTTCGTCGCGCCGCATGTGCAGGAACTGGCACATCACCTCAAGGCGTTTTGGCAGGAGGCGGAAACCATGTTCCGGAAACGGCCCGATGGGCAGGATGACGGACCGACCTCCAAGGCCGCTTAGACGCACACTCGGAAACCTGTTTCAACAACCTATCAGTCCCCGCAAAACGTACACGACTGCACGATGATAAAAATGTATCGGTTTCTCCTGTTCCTGCTCCGTGACGCCAGGACCATGATGGTTCTCATGGTGCTGACCGGGCTGTTGGCCGGTCTCTCGAGTGTCGGCCTGCTAGCGGTGATCAATAAACTCATCAACGGAGCCGGAGCTACCTCCGAGGTGTTTGCCGTCGCCTTTATCGGTCTCGCCGTCCTGAAGGTCGGATCGAACTATCTCTCTCAACTCTTGCTGGTGACGTTCGCGCAGAAGACGATCTTACAATTGGGCATGGATCTCTGCTGGAAGGTGGTGCGCGCGCCCTATCGCACGTTGGAACGCCGAGGGGCGCATGAGATTCTTGCGACCCTCACGGAGGATACGAATGCCCTGGCCTGGGCGGTGAACGGTCTTCCGGGATTGGCCATCAATGTCGCGATTCTGGCCGGCTGTTCGCTCTACCTCGCCTGGTTGTCCTGGCAGGCGTTTCTGGGAGTCGTCGTCCTCGCCGTATTGGGCCTGTTGGGCTATCGACAGCTCTACAACCGGGTGTTGCAGTCGTCGCTGGCCGTGCGCGATTCGAAAAGCGTCCTCTTCGAGCATTTCCGCAGTTTGACGGAGGGAATGAAGGAATTGATGCTGCATCGCGGCCGCCGTGAGACGTTCGTCGAAGAGGACATTCGACAGGCGGCCGAAGCGTTGCGGCATCATAACCTCGTCACTACAAAACAGTATCTCGTAACGGATTCCTGGACCCAGGTATTGTTCTATGGGTTGATAGGCATCATCCTCCTCCTCTTTCCACGGTTGCTCTCCCTGTCGGGTGAATCGTTGACCGGGTATGCCTTTGCCATGCTCTACATGATCGGTCCGATGTGGGGCTTGCTAGGTATGGTTCCGACACTCAGCCGCGGCCAGGTCGCGTTGGAGAAGATCGAGACGTTGGGGCTCGCCCTCGACGAGGGAGGTCGGGAAGGCGGCGCGGAGCGACCCGTTGCGCAGGGGAGCCAGTGTGTGGAATTTTCCCGGGCGGTGTTCGCGTACGAGTCGAAAAGTGAGGATGAGCGTTCGTTTAGCTTGGGGCCGTTGGATCTGTCGATTCGCTCGGGTGAACTCGTCTTCATCATCGGAGGGAACGGCAGCGGCAAGTCGACGTTTGTGAAAGTACTCACGGGGCTCTATTTGCCGCAACAGGGACAGGTGACTCTGAACGGAGAGGCGATCGCTCCCGCGACGCAGGACTGGTACCGGCAGCATTTCGCGGCGGTCTTTTCCGATTTTTATCTATTCAAGAAGCTGCTGGGGCTCGATCCCTCGCTGGTCGCCAGCCAGGCGGACGGGTGGTTGAAGACCCTCCGTATCAATCACAAGGTCAGCATCGAACAGGGGGAATATTCCACGGTGAACCTGTCGCAGGGGCAACGGAAGCGTCTGGCCCTCGTAACGGCGATGCTGGAAGATCGGCCGTTTTATGTCTTTGATGAATGGGCTGCCGACCAGGATCCTCAATACAAGGAAGTCTTTTACGGCGAGTTGCTGCCGGATCTGCGGGCGCGAGGGAAGGGGGTCATTGTGGTGACGCACGATGACCGGTATTTCCATGTGGGCGACCGCGTGTTAAAACTGGATGACGGAACAATCGTCGAATCCTCGACCGGTGCCGCCTTCAGTGCCACGCATCGCCCAGCGCCGCTCTTGAAACCGGTTGCCCGGTCATCGGCCTAATGCAGGCGATGCCCGTCATGTCAGGCGAATGATGTCGCGGGTGTCCCATCCCATGCGTATATCCCCTTCGTTTCCACTTCTGAATCCGCAGGCTGTGCATGTCTGGTTCTGCGAGTTGGTCCACTATACCGGTCGCCAAGATTCCCTTGCCGCGCAGCTTTCTGACGACGAGCGGGTCCGCGCGGCTCGGTTTGCGTTCGAACGGGATCGTCAACGGTTCATTCTCTCGCATGGAGTGCTGCGACTGTTGTTATCCCGCTATACGCAGATGGACGCGGGGGAGATTCAATTCGTCACAGGGGAGCACGGCAAACCGGCTGTCAGTGGTCCGTCTGGCGCTGCTGCGGGCATTCAGTTCAGCCTCTCTCATTCCGGAGCGTACGCGCTGGTGGCGGTGGCCCATGGTCGGGACGTCGGTGTCGATATCGAAGTGCCCAAGGCGGATCTCGAGTGTCTCAAACTGGCGGAACGGTTCTTTGCTCCGGCGGAATCGCAAGCCATTGCCAAAGTTCACGGGGAGGAGCAGCAACGTCTGTTTTATCGGTTGTGGACGGCCAAGGAGGCCTATCTCAAGGGCCGCGGCGTGGGGCTATCTCTCGGGTTGGATCGATTTGCAATCGTGTTCGATGAGCCATCGTCGGGTGCGCGAGTGCGCCTGACAGATTCGAGGACCTTTGACCAGACCTGGCAGATTCAGTCGCTGTCGCTGCCGGATCACCTGGCAGGAGCAGTTGCCGTTGAAGGCGGTGGATGCGAACTGCATCGCTACGAAACGACGGCCTTCATACGCGACTAACCCGACTTCCTCTGCGTCGCCTCTTTTCTCAACCCCCGAAAAAAATCCTGCAGCAGGGCCTGGCTCTCTTCCGCACACACGCCTCCGATGACGTCGACGCGATGGTTCAGTCTGGGTTGCGGAGGAATATCCATGATGGAACCACAGGCGCCGGCTTTCGGGTCGAGCGCTCCGAAGACCAGACGTGGAATACGAGCCAGCACAATGGCGCCGATGCACATGGTGCAGGGTTCCAGCGTGACATAGAGCGTGGTCTCGGTGAGTCGCCAGCTTTTCGTCTGCCTGGCTGCTTCCCGGATCGCGAGCAGTTCTGCATGCGCGGTGGGGTCCTGATCGGTTTCCCGCAGATTGTGGGCTCGGGCAATGACGATCCCGTCGCGGACGAGCAGGGCGGCGATCGGTACTTCGCCCATCAGCGGCGCCTCTCTGGCGAGAGCCAGCGCCTGTTGCATGAACTGCACATCGAACTCGTGGTGGACGGTCATGTGTCGTGAGCGATTCCAGGCAGAGATGGGCACATCGTCCTGTGATGACGGGCATGCTAGCATGTTCGGGCTGGGAATCGCAGGGGATGTTTGTCGAGGGGGAGGAGGCTAGATCTGGCCGATCAGATAAATGGCGCCCGTCGGTTCCGGGCGTCCGCCGTCCGGCTCGACGGTCACGGCGAACTTCTTCATGCGCGGAAACTCACCCATATTCTTGATCAACATGCGGGCTTTCTGACCCGCATCCAATCCAAAGACACCTGCGCTGACCGGTTTCTCGTCGATGGCCCAGAGTTGATACACCTTGCCGTGCGGCAGGGCGGGTAGATTGAACGCATAGAGCCAGGCTTTCTTGCTCGCGGGATCGACCAGGAGAAATGCGCCGGCTGATTTCGCCATGTCGGAGCCGGATAATAAGACGACTTTCGATGTTGGATTTTTAAACAGCGCGACAAATGTTTCGCTTTGCTGGGCAAGCCGCTGCAATGAACTGTCATGCAGAGTGAGTTGTTGATGCGCATCATCCAGCTCGGCTTCCCGTTGAAGCAATTGGTCGCGTAGTTCGGCCACCTCGGTCGTGCGCTGGTCCAAATCGGATTTCAGCGAATCCAAGGTCTGTTCGCGTTGGCGCAACTCTGATTGCAGGTTTGCGACGCGGGATGTCTCCTGTTGTACCGCGCCTTGCAGTTGCTGGATTTCGCCTGAGCGTTGGGTCGTCTGCGTGTAGTTCATCCAGGCAAGATATCCGCCTCCGAAGACCAGCACGACGGCGGCGAATCCCATGGCGAAACGGAACGGCAACGAGCGAGCCGGCGTGATAGGAGGAAACAGATGGTTCATCCATTCGCCCGGTTCCAGGCTCGATCGCGGGCCCGGCGGCTCCGGTTCGGCTTGGCTCGTCGTCGAAGCGGGCGCCATCAGGATCTTGGCTTTTAACGTATTGGGAGGTGTAGCGGGGGTGAGGCCGAAGGGGAGCAGCGAGGCCACCGTTTGATAGTCCTTCAAGGCCGCATGGCAGGCGGCGCAGCCAGACAGGAGATGTGCTTCGATGGCCTGCCGCTCGGAGCGTTCGAGGGCGCCGATCGCGTAGAGGGGAACGGCTTCTTCGAGTTCCTCGTGTGTCATAGCTGGTGACCTTGAGGCAGCGTTTCCTGCAAAGAGGCGCGAAGTTTCGACATGGCCAGTTTGATTCTGGTCTTCACGGTGCCCAACGGCTGATTCAATTTCGCCGCGATCTCTGTATGCGTCAGTCCCTGGTAAAAGGCCATTTCGATCGCTTGCTGCTGAGGTAGGGGCAGATCGAGGATGGCCTTCGCCATCAATTGCCGCATTTCAGTATCTTCCCTGGCTTCATAGGGATTCGGACTGACATCGGGCGTGACCGAGACCAGCGGATGTTCGAACGAGTCGGCGACGACATGCTGGCCTCGCGATGCACGTGAGCGCAGCCGGTCGATCGCGCGACTCCGGGTCAGAGTGACCAGCCAGGCAATGGGGCTTCCGCGTCCGACATCGTATTTGGCAATTTTCCGCCAGACTTCCAGGTAGACATCCTGGAGTAGTTCCGCCGCCTCATCGCGATCGTTGAGGATACGGTAGGCCAAGGTAAAGAGCAGAGTGGAGGATTGATCGTAGAGTTGACCGAATGCCTGTTGGTCACCCTTTGCCACGCGGGCAAGGAGTTTGGGTTCAATGGCGGATGCGGCTTGTCGGGAAGCGGATTCCATGCAGTCGGCCTGGGCGCGGGCGGTATTCCTCTGGATCAGAATTGGGCCCACTATAACACTGTACGGGCAAAACGACTAATCGGATGTAAGTTTGTGCGGCGCGCGTAGGAGGACGGTCGGCTTTGTTCAGAAATACGTATGCAGAATCGCCGCGGCATCGTGAGCGCCGGAAAGCGGCGGTGGGGGCGTTGCGGGTGATTGTGCCAGGGCGCGGCGGATGGCCGGCTCCCATTGTCCCTGATAAAAATCATCGAGAGAGAGTTCTGCCCCTCGACCATGTCGTTGCAGGTAGTCCACGAGCGATTGTTCGTCCGCGAAATTGTAGCGGCGCACGTAGACGACCGGAATGCCGAGCGCGACGGATTCAACTGTGGTGCCGTACCCCGGTTTGGTCAGCACCAGATCCACGGATGCCAGGATGTGTTTGAAGGGGAGTCCTATAGTCGAGAGCGACGAGATCCGATTCAATCCGTTTGGGACAGGGCCATCAAACAGAAACCGAAAGCCGTTCATCGACTGCATCTGTTCGAACGGAGGGCTTTGCAACGCGATCCCACCGAATCCCACCAGGACGACCTTCTCGGATGCCTTCGCCCCGACGGCTTGACGGAGTGTCGCGGTTTGCGGCTCGGTTGGTTCCGCAATGGGACCCACGTCGCGCATGGTTCGAAAGGCGGTGACCGCCAGGCCCGGAGCCACGCGCAGGAAACAGTCGGCATCTGCATAGGCCTCCCGAATCTGGCGCATGATGGTGACATGGTCCGGCTCGGCAGGATCGACGAAGGGTTCCAAGACCAGATCCCAGGAAAGTGAACACAGCCCGATGGTCGGGACTCCTGCAGCGGCGCCGGCGGCGGTGCCCAGGTGTGACACATCAGAAAGCACGAGGGTGGGGTGTGCTTGGCGGATGAGGTCCGCCTCCGCTTCGATGTTCTTATCCCACTCGGCATGCAGGGTCCGGTGGGCCGCCCAGGTGCCGGCAACATCAATGGTCAGCGGCCCCTTCTGGATGCATCCGATATCTTGTTGGGCAGGACTCAATTCCCAGGGAATGGCAAGGCGAGGCTCGAAAAACCCGGCGGGAACCGTTGTCCGGAGGAGCGCCTTGAGGTTGGGCACCAGCCGCCCCAGCGCATTGAGTACCGGCACGACTTGCGCCGCATGGCCGTAGCCGTGGCCGGAGATGGAACACCAGATCAACGGCATGGCAGGCTGCTGAAAAGGATTTCCGACGTCGTTCTCGACTCGGAATCCTCCTCAACGTACCGCTGAACGCACGTCTCCGGGTCTTCCTGGTCTGCGGCCTCGTTGGATAGCCTTGTTAAGCCCACTGCAGGGGCCGTACAGATCAACGCCATCGTACATCAGCTATTCGAGTAATCCGATTCCATCGGCGCGATGTTGTACATGAGTTCCAGGTCGAACTCATCGATCAGTTCGTTCACGGCCTCGCGGCCCATGTCGGAGCGGACTTCGTTGATGACCAGTTCAATGGCCATGGCCGCATGCTGACCATATTGGGTGATGGCGGATTCAATCCGCTGTCTGGCTGTGTCGAGATTCATAGGTCCTCCAGCCGGCGTCAGCCGAGCGTCCGTAGCAATTGCTGCAGTTCCGGCACCAGATCCACCCCCCCGTTGGATCGACCCGACACAGCGGCGTCGATACCGGCTTTCAAGACAGGTTTGGCTTCGTCCTTTTTTCCCAGCGACACCAGCGCGCGCCCGAGGGCGAGGTGAGACGCGACATGGGTGGGATCCAATTGTGTGGCAACCGTGAGGTGCTCCGCGGCCTCCTCGATGCTGCCGCCTTCCTGTAAGATTTTATTGCCCAGACCGTAGCGGCCCAGAAAGCCCTTGGGGTTTTTCTCCACCATTTGGCGGAATGCGCTGATATCCATGTGACTCCTTGTACAGCGTGGTTCATCAATCGATACGGACGAATGTTACCATCACCCCTGTCCGTTCAGCTATGGGCGGCGCGTAGCCGTGCGAGACGATCACGGTCCGCAGTCGAGGGCGGACGGCCGGTCCCGAGTGCCAGGTGATGGAGCCGTTCCACGCAACGGATGGCGGCAATGGTGTCTTGCCGTCCCTCATAGAGGTCGGCGAGTTCCCGGAGCACCGCTGCCTCACCGGACGGGTTCCCGAGCTTGATAAAATGTTCGGTGGCATTATTAAAACAACGTTCCGCCTCCACCGTCTTTCCGCTGTCCAGAAACATTTTCCCCATCTGACTATAGGTTCCGGCCAGGCCCTCTTCATTGCCCACCACGCGATGCGAGTCCAGCGCTTGAGTGAACAGCCGCACCGATGCCTCCCATTGCTGCTGTCTGGCTTCTTCCAATGCAAGGTTGTGGTAGAGGATGCCGAGCGCGCGATGGTCATTGAGCGGTTTCAGGATGTCCAGCGCTTCGAGATAATATGGACGCGCTTTTTCCGGCTTGTCGGCGCCGATGTAGAGGTTGCCCAGGTTCACGAGCGTATGGGCGATGGCATGGGGGTCCCGCTCGTCGCGCTGAATGGCGAGCACTTCTTTGTAACACGCGTCGGCTTCATCGAAAGCGCCGGCCAGAGCCAGAGTGTTGCCGAGATTGCCGAGACTGTTGGAGAGTTCGCGCGGCGTGCCCGTCCTGCGGTCATCCTTGACCGCCGCTTCCCAGGCCGCCCGTGCCTGGACGAGATCCCCTCGATGAAGAAAAATGCGGGCACGATGTTTATCGTTTTCAGCCATGTCTTAGAACCGTCGCTCGTCTCTCGTATTTGAGACATTTCACGGCTTCGATCAGTCGCCGCCTTTGGGGGTATCCTTCCGGAATTCCACGACGATGTCGTCTTCCTCGTCCAAGCCTAAACCGGCACGAAACGATTCGAGGAGTTCCGTGACATGACCCAGGTGCCGAGGATCCTTTCCCTCAGGTGAGGCAAGATAGGCCTCGGAGAGTGTCATCCCTGTTTCAAAATGACGGGCGATCGTTTCCTCCGTGACCTGTTGCCAGGTAATGTAAATGCAAAAGGCCTGATACCGGTGCGCCTGTGGATGGCGGGTAGCCAGCGCGAGGAGCTGTTCGTAGGCGTCCCGGGCTGTGGTGCCGGCGTTCGAGGAAAAGGTTTCCTCCAGTTCAACCGCCTGGTCCCAGTCGGTGCCAAGCTCGGATTGCGCTTCCTGTAACGTATCTTGTGCGGCCAAGGCGGCGTCGAATTGCATGCAGTCCTCACCGTTGATCAATGCCAGGCGTATGTGGCGTATGTTTAGTTGCAGAATACTGGGTGCGCGGAAGTGAGGTCAATGCCGCTCGAGCCTTGAGTCATGGGGATGGCAACTGTAGAGTAGGGTCGGGTGATGTCTTTTTCATCGTGTATGAGGTCGTGATGGCTGTTCAATCGCTCATGCTTCCGCTGGGGAGCACGGCTCCTCCCTTCGAACTTCCCGATGTGGTCAGTGGACAGAGTTATCGCCTGGAGTCATTCACCGGGAAGGCCGCATTGCTGGTGATGTTCATCTGCCGACATTGTCCCTATGTGCAACATATCGAACAGCACCTGGCCCAATTGGGGCGGGACTACGAAGGCCGCGGCGTGGGGATCCTCGGGATCAGCAGTAATGATCCCGCCGTTTACCCTGATGACGCCCCGGATCGATTGAAAGACATGGCGCAGCACGTGGGCTTCCGCTTTCCCTTGTGCTTCGATGCCACGCAGGAGGTTGCCAAGGCCTATCGAGCGGCCTGCACCCCGGACTTCTATCTGTTTGACGGGCAGCGCCGACTGGTCTATCGAGGTCGATTGGATGACAGCCGGCCCGGCAACAACAGGCCGGTGACCGGTCGAGATCTACGCGGTGCCATTGATGCCGTGCTAGGCGGAACAACCGTGCAAGGTGATCAAAAGCCCAGCATCGGGTGCAGTATCAAATGGAAACCCGGCAACGCGCCGGCATGACGGTCAGACGGTTCGGTCTTTCCCTCGTCTGCGCAGTGTAAGCCATTAAAAATTTGAATGAATCCTGTCTCGGGGCGGCCGTCCGCGATCGTATCTCCTTGCGTGTCTGCCCTGTGTCCCCACTGCATGGCCGGGGGGCCTCCCGTCAGTCAGAGTTCTCAAACCGGGCTATCCAGGCTTTAGAAACAATAGGCTGGAACCGATACAGGTAACCGAGGCGTTGCAACGGTCGCACGCAGTCGCGTCGCAAGGAGGATCGTCTATCATGGCATCGGCGCAAGAACTCGTTCAGTCCTGCTCAAACGTCTTTACCCTGCCGGAGATCTACTATCGAGTTCGCGATGTCGTGGACAATCCGGATTCGACCATGGATGATCTGGCGAAGGTCCTGAAGATGGACCCGGCGATTTCCGCCCGCGTCCTGAGAATCGTAAACAGTCCGCTGTATGGAGTTCCCAAGCAGGTCGATACGGTGACCCGCGCCGTGAATCTGCTCGGGATGCAGGCAGTTCGCGATCTGGTAACGGCTACGACCGTCGGCCGCAGCTTCAGCGGCATGACCGTCCAGATCATGGATCTCTCCGCCTATTGGCGGAAAAGCGTGCTCTGCGCGTTGATGGCGGGTAAGATTGCCCGAGCCTGCGGCATCGAAGACAGCGAGCGGTTTTTCATCGAAGGCCTCCTCCGCGACATCGGACACCTGGTGTTGTATCAAACCATTCCTGAGCGTGCTCAATCGGCGCTCATCGAAGCTGGAAACCTGGGCAGCCCGCTGGCCGAAGTCGAGCAGTCCAACTTCGGGTGCGATTTTACGGAAGTCGGCGCGGAACTGATTCATTCCTGGGGAATGCCGGCTCAAATCGAGCAGGCCATCCGGCACCAGCTTTGTCCGGATGAGGCAGGCGATTACGCCCTCCACGCGTCGATCGTACACCTCGCCGGGGTGGTTGCAGACCATAACGAATTGCATCCAGCCGTGGCTCCGCAAGAGTTGTCGTTTCATGCAGCCGCCTTGCAGTCGACCCGGTTCAACGTCAGCGAGCGGCCTGCATTATTGAGCGAGGCGCAGGAGCAATTGCAGGAGACGGTGAAACTGTTCACTCCCGTCGCAATGGCCGCCTGAGTTCAATCAGCGTTGTGATCTCTCCGCCGGCGATGCGCTCGACGTTCGAGATAGCTTGCCGGCGGAGACGAACCCTGTTTGTGACTCGCCCCTCCACCTCGACCACCAGCACGCCAATCATGCTGTAGTTCCTTCAAGCCCATCCTGCCATCGTCAAGGACCTAACAGGGCAGGGGGATGGCTTCACATCAAGCCGAAGTCCGTCCGGTAACTCCCCAGCCGTGGAGCCTCTCATCCCCGCGAAGAGCACACCTCAGTAACTTCAAGTGTTGATTTAAGCATCGTGCGAATAGCAGCGCTCCGTAGGTATTCAGCTATTGTAGACTCGATACTGCGGGGAAACCGTCGCGGCTCCTGACGATGAATCGGCCATGTCTGAACCGGGCGAGTACCGGATGACTCCACTCAACAGGTTTAACTATCGCTTGAGGTATTTCCTTCCGCACGACATGCCCTTCTCGAACTGCTTCGCTTGACCGCCGCTCCGAAGGCGCGTACACAAGCACTCTCACCAGGAGGAGCCTATGCCACCCAAAAGGAAAGTGCCACGGCAGTCGGGCCGCAATCGTCCGGTCGGGCAGAAACGGAAGGGTGCAGCCACGAAAAGCGGCGAGGCCGGAATGACTCGCCGGTTACAGGATCTCGTGGAACGGATCGACGTGGTGTTGCCTGAAGTCGCCGCAAGGGTGGCGGCATTGGAGCACCTCCTGCTTGAACTGAAACTCTGCACGCCGGAAGATTTGCGCAGCGCGCGGGAGTTTGTGCGCATTCAAGAAGCGTAAACGGTGGTGCGTTCCGTTCATGAGTGGACCGATGCCCGCGACGCCTCACATTGAAAAACATTTCACTGCCACCGCAACGGTGCGCGATATCGTGATCGGCATGGCCGATGGCCTGACCGTTTCTTTTGCCCTGGCGGCCGGATTGTCCGTCGCGGTGGCCTCTTCCTCGCTGGTGGTTACGGCAGGTTTGGCGGAAATTGCGGCCGGCTCGATCGCGATGGGGCTGGGCGGCTATCTCGCGGCCAAGACCGACCTGGAGCATTACGCTGCGAAGCGTAAGCGCGAATTACGGGAAACCGAACATATACCTGAAACGGAGGCCGAGGAGGTGGCCGAGATTTTTCGCGGTTACGGTTTGCGCGATGAGCACATCTCCCCGCTGATCGACTCTCTCCAGGCGAATCCCAGCCGGTGGGTCGATTTCATGATGCACTTCGAATTGGGATTGGAAGAGCCCGATCCGTCTCGCGCGCGGTTGAGCGCCTGGACGATCGCGCTGTCCTATGTGATCGGGGGACTGATTCCGTTGCTGCCCTACATGGTGTTCCACGATATCGTGACGGCGCTCTGGTGGTCCGTGGCAGTGACGCCCGTCGCGTTGTTCGTCTTTGGTTACGTCAAAAGCGGATTTACCGGCGTGCCACCTGGCGTGGCGGTATCCAAACGGTGTTGGTCGGCGGGCTTGCTGCAGCGGCGGCCTTCGGGATCGCCCGGCTGCTGGGCTGAGCCAGAGGCGCGTTTACTTTCATTCCTCCGCCTCGTTAGACTGCCCGCATGACATTTGATGAACCGTCTTCCGGCCTGCCTGCCGAGCCTCCTTCGACTGATCCGATCGACCGAGTGATCGCCTATCACCTTCGAACGAAACATCATTTTAATCGCTATGCGCGATCGCTGGGGTTTCTGGATTGGGCGAACCAACCGAATCCGTTTCGGCGGTTCGAGGGGGCGCCGCTGATTCGGTTGCCGTTGCTGAATCCGGAGGACGAGCCACGGTCGCCGACCTATGATGCCATCTATCAAGCGGGCGCAGTGGCCTCGCAACCATTGACCGTCCAGACCATGTCACGGTTTTTCGAACTGGCCCTCGGGCTCTCGGCCTGGAAGAAAGCGGGGGAATCGGAGTGGGCGCTGCGCAATAATCCGTCGTCCGGCAATTTGCATCCGACGGAAGGGTATGTGCTGGTCCCTCCGGGCGAGGGACTGGACCTATCACCGGGTCTCTATCACTACGCAGCCAAAGAACATAGTCTGGAGTTACGTGCAGACTTTCCACCAACCCAGATCACACCGCTCCTCGCGCCCTTTCCAGCTGGGGCGTTTCTCTTCGGCCTCAGCTCCGTGCATTGGCGGGAGGCCTGGAAGTATGGAGAACGGGCATTTCGTTATTGCAACCACGACGTCGGCCACGCCCTTGGGTCCGCACGACTCGCTGCCGCAACACTTGGTTGGACGATGGTCTTGCTGGATGGGGTGGATCAAAATCAAGTCGCCCGACTGCTAGGAACTCATCGCCAGGAGGATTTTGGCGACGTCGAACCGGAACATCCCGATTGTCTGGCGGTGATCTGGCCCCATACTGATGTAAGGCCCGATGCGCCGGACCTCCCATTGTGGTTGGATCAGGGGGCGGTGAAGGAGCTGGCGGCGGGACCATGGCATGGCCGGGCCAATCAATTGAGCCGCGAGCATGGCGTGCATTGGGAGGCGATCGACGAGGCGGCGGACGCGTCCTGGAAGACCCGTGAGGAGATCCGGGCCATTCCTCTTGCCAGGGATCCTCAGATCCGTTCCGAAGCGCATCACGTTGCACAAGCCATGAGCGACGCCGCGACCATTATCAGGCAACGCCGCAGCGCCGTGTCGTTCGATGGCCGCACCTCTATTTCAGCCGCCACGTTCTTCCGCATCCTGCACCGACTAATTCCTCAGGCCCACGAGCCGCTGCTGCAGCGGCCCATGCCATGGGATGTCTTGCCCTGGGACCCGGCGATTCATCTGCTGCTGTTCATACACCGGGTGGAAGACCTGACCCCAGGCCTTTACGTGCTGGCGCGCGATGCGAAGAAAGTGCCGTTTCTGCAGCAGGCGATGAATCCCGAATTAGAGTGGTCTCACGTGCCTGGCTGTCCTACCGATATTCCCTTGTATTGGCTGCTGCAAGGTAATGCGCAACGTTTGGCCGCCCAAGTCAGTTGCCATCAAGGCATTGCCGGTGACAGCGCGTTTTCGCTGGGTATGTTGGCCGAGTTCGAGGGGCGCTTGCGGCAGGGCGGGCCTTGGTGGTATTCACGCCTGTTCTGGGAAGCGGGATTGGTCGGGCAGGTGCTGTATCTGGAGGCTGAAGCCGCCGGGGTGCGAGGGACGGGCATCGGCTGTTTTTTCGATGATCCGGTACATGAGATCGTCGGAATCAAGGATCTATCCATTCAATCGCTGTATCATTTCACGATCGGCGGTCCGGTAGACGATGAGCGCTTGATGACGCTGCCGCCGTACCACCATTTGGCCCGTCGTTCGTGAAGGGGTAGGCATCACTCATGGATATGAGACCAAAGTCATACGAGATCGATTCAGGACGGGAGGCAGTACCGACAGATGTTTAAGATCAAAAAGAAGATTGAGAAACCGAAACCGCCGGTTTTGTATAACGTGATCGAAGATTACTCGGAGTTCGACGCGCCGGGTAACGTGACGGCCTGCGCGATGACCTTGCCGGAAGACCTGGCAGCGCATGCGAAAATTCTGGCCGAAAGTTACGACGTGCCGTTGGACCAGATGACGCAAGTGCTGGCGGAGGGCGGAGTCTATGTGTATCCCCAAGTGGGTGGATTGCTGACGCGTGGCCTGTTTGCCTGCCGGATCGATGCTAGCGGTGCCACGCCGAAACAGACCTGGGTGCTCGACCTGATGCAGTTCGCCGAGGCGGAGCAATGGGCCCGGTCGCGCGCGGTGCCGTTGATCGAGGCGGCGACAGAGGTGTTCTATCGAACGCTTCCTCAGGAATTAAAAGACAAGCTGGCGAAAAAGAATCTCGGCCTCGACTACCGAACCCTCGACCGCGCGGTCGCGAAGGGCGGCGATATCAAGTTCATCGACTTCCGCAAAGACTGGTCGCCCCATTTCAAGCGGCTCTGCATCATGCCGGACGGACGGCTGGTGGAGACAGGCGGGTTGGAAGAGTTTGCGCAGCTGCACCAGATTACGGTGCCGCAGGCGAAGAAGCTCGTGGAGGAGGGGGGGACGATGGAGGTCGTCGGCGGTGAAGTCCTGGCCTGTCAGATCGTGAACGGTCAACCGGCGGTCGCTCGCTTCAGTGCAAAGAACTACACGAAGGCCAAAGAGTTGGCGGCGGACAAAGGACTGCATATCCTGGATGCCTTGAGCGAAGTGGCCTACAACGATTCGGTGATGATGCGAACCCTGCAGCGGAAGGATCTGGGGGGACGGATCTAAGCCTCAGCTCGCGTCATGATTCCGCTGACGCGGCCGGTTAACCTTGCCCGCTCCGGTGCCTGTGGAACAGAGGGCCTGCGAGCCATGAAGCGAACCATCCTCATCTGTGTCGCGAGTCTGTTGCTCGCCGGTTGTGCGGGGCCCAAGCCGATTCTCTACCCCAACGACCACTATCGTCAGGTCGGGGCCGATGCGGCCGAATCGGATATCAAAGACTGCATGACTCTGGCCGAACAAACCGGGGCCTCTCCCAGCGAAGGGAAAACTGCGCAAGTCGCAACCGGCACGGTGGGAGGCGGGGCGATCGGATCGGCTGCCGGTGCGGTGGGCGGCGCGATTCTGGGACATCCGGGAAGAGGCGCCATGATCGGCGCAGCCAGCGGGGCGACGGCCGGTTTTCTGCGCGGCCTGTTCAGGCGAACCCCGCCGAGCGGGGCGTTTACCAACTATGTGGATCGTTGTCTGCGTGATCGGGGATATGATCCGACCGGCTGGCAATAATCTTATGCGGCCGGTTCCGCCACTCGTGCCATATGCCTCCTGACATACGCTTCTCCTGCTTTCATCCCGACATACGCACCCAGGACATTGTCCAGCAGGTCGAGTAGCGACGTGCTGCGGTTGTGACAATAGACCTGGTAGTACTCGATGCTGAAGGACAGGGCGAAGGCCATCAGCACCAGGTGGCCGGGAGAGAGGGGTTTGCCTCCCAGTCCGCGAAGCGCATAGAGCAGGCCGAACGGCACGAAGAGCAGGATGTTGGCGATCGCATCGACTCCCAGATCTAGCAGGATCGCAGGGGAGCTCAATTGGTCCGGCGTCGGCACCCACCGAATATATTGCCAATGCGCATGGCCGACGAAGTTATGCAGGGGAAGGATGCCCACGAGCAGGATGAAGATGCTCCAGGCATACCAGAGACGTTTGACGCGGGACGGGGTTACAAGCACGAGAGCCTGACTGTGGGGGTCTGCTGCACGGCCGATTCTGACAGAATCAACGACAGGGTTTCCAGTAGTTTTCCCCGCTCAGCGATAGCCTGAGGAGGGAGCGGCGGGGAGAAACGGTTATTTCAGCGCCAGTTCCGCCTCGACGGCGTTCAGCATTTCTTTCAAATCGAAGGGCTTTTCGAAGGTCCGGTGGGCGCCGAAGAGTTTCGCGATATCCAGAAAATTCCGGTCCCCCTGAGCGCCGGTCATCGCGATGATCTTGGTGTCCATGTACTCGCGGGTGAGCTGCAGCGTGGCTTCCAGTCCATCGACTTCCGGCATCAGCAGGTCCATGATCAGCAAATCGGCTTTATGTTTCTGATAGAGGTCCAACGCTTCGCGTCCATCCTTTGCCTCGACAACCTTATGTCCTGATCGTTCGAGGACCTCGCGCAAGAGGCCGCGGATGGAAGGTTCGTCGTCGATCACCATGATGGTCGCCATAACTACTCCTCAGGAAGATAAGCCGGTTAGAGTTGTCGGTTGAGCGGCTGCGCAGTACCTGACTTGCGTGCAGACACTTCGCCTCGTAGAGGAAGCTTACCGCCGGGATGGAAGTCTGTCCAGAAAAGAGTCGGAAACAGCGTCGCAACGCGTGCGGCGGATGACGCATTTGTCCTGATGCCGCAGGAGTTTATAACCTGGCCTGACTATCCTCTGCCGGGACCGCCGCCGGAAGCGATCTGCTGTCAGCCTGAGGAACCAGTCGCGAATACAGCGCCGGAATAACCAGGAGGGTCAAGGCCGTCGACGTCAGCAGTCCCCCGATGACCACCGTGGCCAGCGGCCGTTGGACTTCCGCCCCCATGCTGGTAGCCAAGGCCATGGGAAGAAAGCCCAGGCTCGCGACCAGGGCCGTCATCAACACGGGCCTTAAGCGATCCATGGCTCCTTGGAGGACCGCTTCCTCGGTGGAAAACCCTTCCGCTTCCAGCTGACGAATATGGCTCACCAGGACGACCGCGTTAAGAACGGCAATGCCGAAGAGGGCGATAAACCCGATGATCGCTGAAATGCTGAGCGGCAATCCTCGCAGCCACAGTGCCAGAATGCCGCCAGAGAGCGCGAGCGGCACATTCAGAAAGATCAGCAGAGCAGGCCGGAGCGTGCCGAAGATCACGGATAACATGCCCAGGATCAGCATGAGCGTGACCGGTACGACCATGGCCAGTCGTCTGCCGGCCTCCTGCAGGTGCTCGTATTGCCCGCCCCAGATCAGCTCATAGCCTGGAGGCAGTGTGACCGACTGGGCCACGGCGCGTTGAGCCTCGGCCACGAATCCACCGAGATCACGACCGCGAATATTGGTCTCGACTACGATCCGCCGCTGTACGTGCTCGCGACTCACTTGTGCGGGACCCGAATCGGCGAGGATGCTGGTCACACGTGAGAGCGGGACGAGTTCTCCGTGCATGGTCGGGATCAACAGACTTCCTAAAGAACCCGGGTCGCGGGAGACCCGGTCCGCGAGCCGCACGACCAATTCGAATCGTCGGGAACCTTGCACAACAGTGCCGACGACCGTCCCGACCCTGGCCGATTGGATAAGAGTGAGCACCTCGTCAGCCGTAAGCCCATAACGAGCGATTTCCGCGCGGTCGACAATGACGCGTAGTAAGGGCAAGCCGGCGACCTGCTCCACCTTGACGTCTGCCGCGCCCGGGACGGTCTGCAGGGCTCGCGCCGCTCGTTCGGCCTGCTGCTTCAGGATGTCGAGATCCGGGCCGAAGATTTTGACCGCCAGGTCTGAGCGCACGCCGGCGATCAACTCGTTGAACCGCATTTCGATCGGCTGGGTGAATCCGAGGCCGACACCGGGCACCTGTTCCTCGATGCGCCGCTTCATGGCCTCGATCAGTTCGTTGCGGTTGTCGGCTGTGACCCAGTCCCGTTGGGGTTTGAGAATGACGAAGACATCGGACATCTCGACGCCCATGACATCCGTGGCCACTTCGGGGCTGCCGGTGCGGGTGACGACCTGGGTGACTTCGGGAAAACGGCGCAGGACCCGTTCGATATCTAACGCGGTGGCGACGGATTCGCTTAGCGAGATGCTGGGTAATCGCCACACCTGCACCGCAAGATCCCCCTCCTCCAGGCGCGGGACGAATTCGATCCCTAATCTGCTTCCCGCCAGGAGGCTGACGGCAAACAGACCCACCGCCACAGCCACGGGCCAGACAGGACGGTTCACCGCCCGCCGAAGCCATGGCCCATAGACTCGTGTCACGCCACGAATGACGGCCGTCGATTCCCCGCTTGGTTGTGCCCGCAAAAACCAAAAGGACAACAAGGGGGTGACCGTCAAAGCGAGAAGGATGGAACCGGTCAAAGCCATGATGACCGTCACCGCCATGGGGCGGAACATTTTCCCCTCGATGCCGGTCAGGGCCAGGATGGGGATGTACACCAGAATGATGATCGTCACGGCCAGTGTCATGGGGCGCAGGACTTCCCGCCCGGCCGCCAGCACCGTCGCGAGTCGCTCATCCTGAGTGCGGGCCGGCTTGTCCGCCAATCGGCGCAGAATGTTGTCGATCATCACGACGGAGCCGTCGACCAAGAGGCCGAAGTCAATGGCGCCCAGGCTCATCAAGTTGCCTGAGAGCCCTGCCCGCATCATGCCGATGAAGGCGATCAACATGGCGAGAGGAATGGCTGAGGCGACGATCAAGCTGGCCCGCAGGTCGCCGAGAAAAAGAAACAGCACGGCGATGACGAGCAAGCCGCCTTCAAGCAAGTTGTTGCGTACGGTCCGCATGACCTTCGAGACGAAGATCGTGCGATCGTAATAGGGTTCGATGGTGACGCCGCCGGGGAGGGTGGCCTGAATGTCCTGCACCCGCGCCTTCACGCGGGTCACGACCTCCTGCGCGTTTTCTCCGGCAAGCATCTGCACCATGCCGATCACGGTCTCGCCCTCGCCCATGGCCGTCGCTGCCCCGATTCTGAGCGCCGATCCCTCTTTCACCTCAGCCAGGTCGGCAATGTAGATCGGGACGCCGCCCGGCCCGTGAGCCACCACGATTTGAGCCAGATCGCTGACCTGGGTGACGAGCGCCTCGCCGCGGATCAACAATTGTTCGCGTTGGTGTTCGATATACCCGCCGCCGGCGATGGCGTTGTTTCGCTGTAAGGCGTCGAACACCTGTTTCATCGACAATTTGAACGACAACAACTTGGAGGGATCGACGATGACGTGGAATTGCTGCGGCTCGCCTCCCCAGATATTGACCTCGACCACGCCGGGCACGGCGCGCAATTTCATCCCGATGTCCCACTGCAACAGCGTTCTGAGGGCCATGGGACTGTAGCCGGGTCCTTTGACCGTGAACTGGTAGACTTCGCCAAGCCCGGTCGTGAGAGGCCCCATCACTGGGCGGCCGTACTCGGCGGGAATACGTTCCATGGCCTGAGCCAAGCGTTCCGCCACGAACTGCCTTGCTCGATAGATGTCGGTGCGATCGTCGAACATGGCCGTGACGGCGGAAAGCCCATACCGTGAGATGGACCGCAGCTCGCGCAGGGCCGGCAGGCCGTTCAAAGACGCTTCGATGGGAAACGTCACGAATTGCTCCACCTCGACCGGACCCAATGCCGGAGCCCGCGTGAGAATTTGCACTTGCACCGGGGTCAAGTCGGGGACGGCATCGATGGTGAGGTGCGCAAACGACCAAAAGCCGGAGGCAATGACCACCGCGATAGCCACGAGTGTAAAGAACCGATAGCGGAGA
This sequence comes from Nitrospira sp., assembly GCA_024998595.1. Classification (GTDB taxonomy): domain Bacteria; phylum Nitrospirota; class Nitrospiria; order Nitrospirales; family Nitrospiraceae; genus Nitrospira_A. Next base: position 590,939 of record JACOEK010000003.1, on the reverse strand, counting down.
GAAAACGTCAGCAGATGGTTCATGCGCGCCTCATTCGCCCGATCCGATGTGTTCTTTCAGCAGCACATTTTTCAGATCGAACACCCCGTCGGTAACCACACGGTCGCCTTCCTTCACGCCACGCCGGATTTCCACCCACCCACCTCCTTCGCGGCCAGCGTCGATCGGCACGAACGTATAACCGTCTGAGGTTTCCAGGAAGATTCCGCGTGTTTTTTCGATCGTGGTGATGGCGGTGATGGGAACGGTGACCACCGGCGGCCCGGACCAGCCGAGGGCCACTTCGACATATTCTCGTGGTTTCAATTGTCCGTTGAGATTCGCCACTTCAAAACGCACGCGAATGGTGCGCGTGGTCTCATCCGCAACCGGCGACAGGTAGGTGAGCGGCGCCACGGTCGCGTCGCCGCCTTTCGGTGTGATGGTGCCGGAGTCGCCTTCTTTGAACAGTCGGGCCTGTTCGATGGGAAGATTGGCGAACACCCAGACGCGGCTGGTATCGACGATCTCAAACAATTCGTCACCGGGACCGACTCCTTGTCCGCGCACGGCATTCTGGATGACGACGGTGCCCGCGATCGGCGCGGTCAGGGTGTAAAGATGGCTCTTCTCATGGGGGCCTTGTTTCAGGTCGTCCGTCGAAATCCCCATGTTGGAGAGTCGTTCGCGGATGTGCTGGTAACGGGCCTGCGTTTCGAGATACAGGCCCTTATCCTCGATCAGCTTCCGTTCCGTGACGATGTCGTCCGCGCGCAGCTTTTCACTCCGGCGAAAGCTGTTCTCCGCCACATCCGCTTGCGCCTTTCCGACGAGATATTCTTCGATCAACTGATCGAGCTGCAGACTGCCGATGGCCAGCAGCGCCTGTCCCTTCTTGACTCGATCTCCCAGCTGCACATGGATGCGTTCAACCTGTCCGCCGATGCGGGAGGTGATCTTGGCCACTTGTTTCAGGTCGAGGGCCACCTCTCCAGGAGCCGTGATCAGTTCGGGCACGGCGTGGAGAGCGGCAGGCTGGCTGCGAAGGCGAGCCTGGACTGCCGGCGGCGGGTGAATGGATCTGGTGTGGCCGGTCGCCGCTGGTGCATCGCTGGTCGGGGCAGGTTTTGGAGGCTGCGCTGCCTGATCGCTGCAACCCGAGAGGAGCCAGACCAGCGCGGGAACCATGCCGATCGTCGTCAGTCGTCGCGTCATCGCTGCACTCCAATGGTTCGTTCAATACGGTCGGCGTTCATAAGGAAGTTCCGAGCGCGCGCTCGAGACGGGCCAGCGCGATGGAGAGGTCGGCTCGCACCTGGGCATATTCGAGCTGAGTCTGTCGAGACACCCGTTGCGCGTCGAGGACGTCCAGGAGACTGGCTGCGCCATGCCGGAAACTCGTCCGTGCCATCGTCAACGTCTGCTCGGCCTGTTTCAGCAAACCGGTTTCAAACACCTGCAGCTGCTCCTGCGCGGTCCGCACTTCCTGGGCATGTTGGATGATCGCCTGCTCCAACTCTTGTTGCGCCCGTACTCGCTCTGCGTCAGCGCGATGTTTGGCTCCCAACGCCGATTGAATTTCACCCTGTCGCCGGTACCACAGAGGCAGGGGCACGGCAAGTCCGGCAGTGAGGGACTCATCGCCCGCCTCGCGGTGGTAACTGCCGATCACGCTGACATTGGGCACGCGGGCCTCTCGTTCAAAGCGCAGGGTATGGTCGGCCTGCTCCGCGAGTTTGCTGAGGCGTCGAACGGCGGGGTGTTGTTCAAGTGCCTGCGTTGCCAATCCGTCGGCATTGAGGCCTTGCTTCGGCCTGTCAAAATCGCCTTGAACGGAGAAGTCTTTGCCAAGCGAACCGGCCGTGAGGGTATTCAGCCGGGCCTTGGCGACCAGCAACGCATTGTTCGCCCGGGCCACTTCCTTCTTGGCCTTCTGTACTTCCACCCCGGCTTTCAAGCTGTCGAACGAAGTGGCTTCGCCAGCCGTCACGCGCGCGTGCACCGTGCGCAAGACCTCTTCCACATTCGTGACATTCTGGGCAGACAGCTCGACATCCCGTTGGCCGAAGAGGAGGTGATAGAACGCGATTTTGACATCGGCGAGCAACGAGAGGCGCGCGTCCTCCAGGGCGGCGTTCGCTCCGGCCAGACCGGCATCCGCTGCCTCCTGGCGGGCCTGGCGCTTGCCCGTCCATTCTAGGGGTTGTTCCACGGTAAACGTCCGTTCGGTGACGTGCGTCCCGGTACTCGGGTCGCGAATCGCACCGCGCCCGGCAATGCCCGTGATGGACGGATTCGGATAGGCGCCGGCGGCGATCTGTTGCCCCTGACTTTGTTTCACGAATCCTTCGGCTCCGGCCAGGACAGGATTGTGTTGCGCAGCAAACGTCAGGATGTCGGCAAGCGAATAGGCGCGAGGGCGTTCCTCTCCAGCCCAGGACAGGGCGCCTGACAGGGTGAAGAGGCAGGCCATCAGCAAGGAAAGGAGCATACGAGCGATCATCGGGAGCCTCCTCCGTTCCGCACATGTCATCAGGCGAGAGCCAAGACTGGCCTCGCTGAGACATACGTCGGATCAGAATGTCTGTTGTCAAAGGAACGATGATTAGCTGAGCAAGGGGGAGGGCGGAGCACGTGCAGGCACATCCCGCGTGAAGAGCCTGGTGGCTGGGGATGACGATTGCTCCTCTTGCGGACGGTCATGGGAGTCGGGAACGGACAGAAGGGGATGGGCCACAAACAGGATATGCGTCAGCAGCGGCTTGACGAACTTGCGGTCGGTGGCGTCGTTGAGCAGGGAGAGGCCGAGTTCAGGGTCGGTACTCCAGGCATGGGGGCCTTCCGCCGAAACCGCGGGCTCTGCATCAGTGTGAGGCGTTGCAACGGCAGGTTTTCGCTGTTTACCGAACTCGCCTTCGAGGTCGCCGGAGAAGACCGTGTGCACCGCCGCGGCATGCACATGACCGGCTTCTCCATGGTGCGGATCCGTTTCGGGGTGGATATGGAACAGGGGCAGGGCGAGCAACCAAAACACCACCCATCCACGCAGGATGTGGTCGAGTCGGGCTGGTCGATGGTGACTGCTTGGCATCGCGCAAGTGCCTCTACGCGAACGCTATCATAGGCCGGCACACACATCAAGAAGCAGCGCGGAATCGATGCCGCTCAGGATGACAGTCCTGCGATTTTCATCGGTGAGTGAACGCGTGATGACGCGTTGGGATCGTGCGCCGACCATGAGCTCCACCTCATTCCCAAAATTTCTTCTGCACGCGACCGACGCCTTTGTTACCATATGGCCGATCGATGACAGGGCGGTGCGCATATGCACAGTTGTGCATCGATGCACAACGTTTTCAATGTGACACATCCTTTTTGCAGCAAACGGGAAGAGGCTCATCCAGTGGATTCTTGCATTTCACTGCTTTTCAGAGGTATTTCCTCCCTGGGCCTTGTTCTTGCTGGTGACCCCGCGCAAAACACGTGTGTGTTGGAGATTTTCGTGTGATGGAAGCGATTGTTCCCCTGTTGACGATCTTTGCGCCCCTGTTGGGCACGCTCTTCATCGGGCTATTCTGGCGAGAACTGGGTGAGCGCATTTCACGCATCGGGATCGGGGCGCTATGGTGTGCCGCGCTGACCTCAGTAGCCACCTTTGTGATCGTGTTCTACGGCGAGCCCATCCGCCTGACGATCCTGGGCGGGTCTTCGGGACCATTGGCGTATACGATCCTGGTCGATCGATTAGCGGCCGTGATGATGGTCCTCATCAGTTCGGTGAGTCTGATCATCCATGTGTACTCCGAGCGCTACATGGTCGGCGATGCGGGATATGTCAGGTATTTTGCGTTCCTTGGCGCTCTCACCACAGTGTTGTTGAGCTTGGTCAGCAGCGGCAATCTCCTCTGGATATTCTTGTGCTGGCATTTGGTGACTTGGCTGCTGTCGTCGCTCCTGGTGTGTAATCCGGCGAGTCGTCCAGCCAGGGAGGCGGGCCGGAAGACCTTCTGGACGCAGGGGTTGGGAGACGCGGCGTTTGCTGTCGCCCTGGTGCTGCTCTATGGAGCCTACGGCACATTGGATTTGACGGATCTATTCGCGCGATTGCAGAACGCGTCGGCGCCTTCGGCCGAGGGACAAGGGCTGCAGGCGGGACTGGATGTGCCTCTAATCGCGACGCTGCTGTTGATCCTGTCGGTCATGACCAAGTCGGCTCAATTCCCGTTTCATGTCTGGCTGATCGGCACGATCGAAGCGCCGACGCCGGTTTCAGCCTTGATGCACGCGGGGATCGTCAATGCCGGCGGCTTTCTCGTGAACCGACTGGCGCCGCTGTTCAGTTTTGCCCCGACGACGCTGCATCTGCTGTTTGTCATCGGCGGTGTGACGGCCTTGATCGGCGCCACCGCGATGCTGACGCAGACCAGCGTGAAGCGCCGCCTCGTCTATTCCACGATGGGACAGATGGGCTATATGGTCATGGAGTGCGGATTAGGCGCCTTTGCCCTGGCAGTGTTCCATCTATGTGCGCACGGCCTCTTCAAGGCGACGTTGTTTCTCAATTCCGGGTCCGTCATCCATAAGGCGCGAATGGAATTCAAGTTGCCGCCGGCAGCGAAGGTGGATGAGGCCGGCGCCTTCTCCCCCATGACATGGACAACCGGATTGGTGGCGACATTGGTGTTGCCTTTGGTGATCCTGCTCGTCGGGCATGGTGTCGTCAGTATTCCATTGCAAGATGCCCAGGGCGCGGTGATCTTTCTCTTCTTCGGGTGGGTCACGACCTCGCAGGCGATGTTTACGTTGTATCGATTACACACCGGCGCCTCATGGACGGTGTCACTAACGATGCTCGGCGCGCTCGCCGTGATCGGACTCACGTATCTGTGGGCGGGCGAGGCCTTCACGCATTTTCTCTATCCCGGACATGAGACGGCGGCGGCCTTCATGCGCGCTGCGGAATGGAATCGTTCGTTCTTCGATCTCGTAGTGGGAGGCGTGGTGATCTTGATCATCGCCGCCTGGGGAATGATCTACGGCAAGGCCAAAGGGGTCAAGCTGCTCATGCCGGCCTGGATCGAAACACTGCGTGCCCGAGCCTATGTGACCTTTCTCAACGGTCTCTATGTCGAGGACCTCATGCGCATGATCGGTCGAACGGCATTTCGACGCTAGTGGAGCCAGGCGGGTAGCCGTAAACGGAGTTATTGGATGGGACTCGAACAACGCGCCTTCACAGATGCCCAGCGGATGGAGCTGCGGTCCCATGTGGAACTGGCAGGAGAGGCAATTGCCGCCTACTGGCCCATGCGCACGTTCATTCATCACAATCCGTTGCATGGCCTGGAACATCTTCCCTTTGAGCAAGCGGTCAAGCGGGGGGAACAACTGCTGGGAGGAAAAGGGTATCTCGTCGGCGCGCTGTATCGCCGCTACTTTGCGCAGGGTCGAATCGGTCAGGAAGATGTCGCTCAGGTGTTGGCGCCGCTCGCCAGCGACCGGCGAGTCATGTTTGCGGGACGGGAGTTGTCCCACCTGGAGTTGCTCCGGTATTCGATGGTGCATGGGCTGGATGATCCTGCGACGGAACATGCCGGCCACCATGCAGCGGGAGATGACGCGTTGGACCGGCTCACTGCCTGGCTCACCACGTCGCTATCGCAGGATCGTACTCGAGTGGCGGAACCGCTCCTTCCGTGGGAAGCCGTGGATGTATTGTCCCACGAAACCCTCTCGACCTGGTGCGACCGCACATTGGGGACGTTCGTGGCGGAGGACATCGACCAGCAGATGATCAAGTGGTGCGGCGTGTTCCTGGACGAGGGAGAAGCCTCCTGGGTCATGCCGGAACGGGAGCAGACGTTCTATCGCGCCTGGAAACGATTGGCCCGATATGATGCGGGCTTGCGACTCCTTGGAATTCATGATGCCGCAACCAAGATCGATGCCTTAGGCGAGCGGCCGGAAGAAGCCGTCTTGCAGTGCCTGGCCGATCTGGGAATTCCTAAGTCCTCCTGGGAGTCCTACTTCGCCCTGCACCTATCCAAGCTTCCCGGCTGGACCGGGTATATCAAGTGGCGAGCAGAGGAACAGCATTATCCCTGGCAGGCGCGCTATCCGATCGATCTGGTGAAATATCTCGCCGTGCGATTGTTCTACGAACGGGAATTGGTGACGTTACGGTGCCGCGAGCTGTTGGAGATCTCTGGCCAGTACGACGCGATCCGCAGCTATATCGACCAGGCTCCCCATGCCCATTGGTTGAGGCGTCAATTGGTGGCAGGCCGCTTGCCTGCGTCCGTCGATGGAGAGATGCGGACATGGAGCCGCCTTCACCGGACGGCCGGGCCGGCGGAATGGAATGAGATCGGAAAGCAGGTGTACGAGCAGACTGCCGCATGGCGTGCCGCAGAAATCATGCGGCGTGATGCGGGACGGTTGCTTACGCTTTCGACTGCGATGGCGGTCGATCCCGAACTCATCAGTCAGACGCCGCCTTCAGACGTGCTCACGGTGTTGACGTGGCTGGATGGATTTCCTCCCGCGCAGCACAGCCATCGCTGGTTGGAAGCGCTCGAAGCCCGCCATCGTCGTGACGTAGTCGCACAATTGACCGGCGTAGCGAAACAGCTGCGGGATACGGATGATCAGGTGACTCCCGCGGGAGCCTCGCGGCCTTTGGCCCAGATGGTCTTTTGCATCGATGTTCGATCAGAGATTTTTCGACGGCACCTCGAACAGCTTGGGGGCTACGAGACCCTGGGCGTGGCAGGATTCTTCGGCATTCCGGTCAAGTACCAGGCGTTCGGTGAAGAGCACCCGGTCACCCATGCTCCGGTGTTGCTGAAACCCAAGAACCATATCCGTGAAATTCCGCGCAGCTACCATGGGGCGGCGGCGAGTCGGCACCGTCTCTTTGCGCGGCTCAGCCACGCCGGTCATACGCTCCTGCACGACCTGAAAGAAAACGTCATCACGCCCTACGTCATGGTCGAAGCCCTGGGCTGGTTTTTCAGCGTCCCGTTTTTCGGCAAGACGCTGTTTCCCCTGTGGTACCAGCGCATGAGTTCCTGGTTCAAGGGGCTCTGGCTTCCGCCATTGGCGACGACCCTCACTATCGACAAGCTGACCAGGGACGAGGCAGAAGAAATGGTCGCTGTGGAACAGCGCGCAGCCATCCGTGCCGCGCTGAGGCGTGAATTCCCCGCGCTCGGTTCAGACATCACGCCGACTTTGATCGAGACCATCCGCCTTGGCGCGATGGAAAGCCAGGACGAGCAGAAGAGTCGCGAGGTGGCGAAAAGCCTTGGCCTGAGCCCTTCCGAAGCGGAAGCCTTGTACGAACGATTCCGGCGCAATCTGAATCTCACGCCACGCGGGATGTCGTCGCGCCTCCAGCGTATCACCTTGCATGGCTTTTCGGTCTCCGAGCAAGCCTATGCCGTGGAGGCGGCACTCCGTCTCATGGGATTCACCTCGGGGTTTGCGCGTCTCGTCGTGATGTGTTCACACGGGAGCACGTCCGACAACAACCCCTATGAATCCGCCCTCGATTGCGGCGCTTGCGGAGGAAACAGCGGCCTGCCGAACGCGCGGGCCTTCGCCGCCATGGCGAACAACCAGGCGGTGCGCAAGGTGTTGGAGGGGCGTGGCATCAAGATCCCGGGCGATTCCCATTTCGTGGCCGCGGCGCATGACACGACCAGGAACGATGTCAGGATCGTGGACTTGGAAGATGTCCCCGCGACGCACCGCAAAGATCTGCTTCGATTGTTGGATGACCTCCAGGAAGCGGGGGCGCAGTCGGCGCAGGAACGTGGTGTGGCGCTAGAGGGGTCGGCGGGCGCATCGAAACGGAAGGATCCGCTCACCAGAGCCAGTCGCCGAAGTGTGGATTGGGCACAAGTGCGTCCGGAGTGGGGCTTGTCGAAAAACAATCTGCTCATCATCGGCCGGAGAGAGCTGACGCGGCCGTTAAATCTGCAAGGCCGGTCCTTTCTGCACTCCTATGATTACCGGCAGGACGAGTCCGGGAAGTTGCTGGAAGCGATCATGACCGCGCCGCTCATCGTAGCCCAGTGGATCAACATGGAGCACTATTTCTCCACCGTGGACAATGAGGTCTACGGCAGCGGGAGTAAGGTCTACCACAACATCGTCGGGCGTGTCGGGGTCATGAGCGGGGCCACCGGCGACCTTCGATTGGGGCTGCCGGCACAGACCGTTCTGGACGGACCGGTGCCCTACCACGAGCCCATGCGATTGTTGGCCGTGATCGAGTCTCCCAGGGCGCGAGTGGAGGCGGTGATCGCGAGACATCCTGGCCTTGAGCGGCTGTTCGAGAATGAATGGGTGTCGTTGGTGGTCTGTGAACCGGGCGAAGCGAAGTTTTATCACTATGACATCATGCAGGGCTGGCAGCCGGTGTCCGACATGCCGGAGCAGCCTCTTGCTCTATCCGCCGATCTCGTGGGAGGCCAGAATTCCTCCCGACTCCAGAAAGATGGGGAAGTGGTCGGTACGGCGCAAGAGACATGGGCACAGTCGACATCATTCGAACAGGAGAGGAAGAATCAATAGGAGGAAGGGGGCGGAGTATGCTGACGTTGCATCCGATGAAAGAGATTCGCATTGTGGTCGAAGGGGAACATCTAAAAATCGTCACCAGTCTGTTGGACCGGGTGGGCGCGACCGGCTACACGATCATCAACAACGTGTCGGGCAAGGGCCACCATGGATTCCACGAAGGACATCTGTTGTTTGACGACACCAGCAGCCAGGTGATCGTGTTCACCGTGGTGCCGGAGGAGCGGATCGAGCCGATTCTGGCAGGTCTCGGGCCCGTGTTTCATAAACACTCGGGCGCCATGTTCGTCAGCGACGTCGCGGTCACCCGGCGGGATCATTTCGTGGTGCCATAGACTCGGCGATCCCCGGTCTTCCCCTCGACGGGGTCGGGCCTGCTCGGTATACTGGCAGCGCACGCATGAACGTGCCGCATCGATCATGTGAGACTCCGGACGCGCAGGACCTTGATGCCCTCTTCCCATCGCACCCGTTCCAAAGCCTCCCGGCCGGTCCGGTCCGAACCTGCCGCCGCGGAGGTCCTGTCCTGGTTGAGCGACTGCATCGACGGCGGTCTGTGCTTCGTGTGCAAGGGCCTTCTCATCTTCGAAAACTCTCAATTCGCGGAATTGGTCGAGAATGCGCCGCCTCAGGCGGAGGGCGGGGAGCCTGCGTTGCGAAAACGACTGCTGGATGATGCCATCGCCTGGAACCAGCGCGATCTGGGTTCGCGGAAGAGCGTGGAGTATCAACTGCTGGCCCATGACGGGCGCCCCCTCTATTATGCCTGCCGGTTCAACGTGGTGCCCTATCGGAGAGAGCGTGGCGTCTTGATGGTGTTGGAAGACGTGACGGAAGGGGTGCTCCTCGCGCAGGATGCATCGCAGGTGGCGCGGTTCCAATCGGTACTCGCGCGTATCGGCACGCTGGGCGTCAGCGGAGTATCGGCCCAGGAATTGATGAACGAGGCGGTGAAGGAAACGGCGGCGGCCTTAGACGTGGAGTTGTGCAAAATCCTCGTGCCTCGCGAGCCCGACGGCCACCTCTACATCATGGCGGGAAGCGGGCTGCGGGATGACCTCATCGGGAAGTTGACGATCGAAGGCGGCACCCATTCGCAGGCGGGGTATGCGATTCGGGAACGGATTCCGGTGGTGGTCGACGATCTCCGGCGGGAAACGAGGTTCTCCGCCTCGAAATTGCTGACGGAACATGGCGCGGTGGCCGGCATGTGTGTGCCGATGCTGGTCGAGGATCGCGTCTATGGAGTCATGACCGCCCATTCGAAGCGCGTCCGCCGGTTTACGCAGAAGGAACAGGAATTTCTCTGCACGATGGCGAATACCATCGGGACGGTGCTGGAGCGCCGTCGGCACGAAGAAACGCAGATGGATTTTTATCACCGCCTGTTCCTCTCGGCGCAAGACGGCGTGATGATGACGGACACGACCGGCAGGATCGTGGATTGGAATCCGGCTCTGGAGCGCATGACGGGATGGACGCGAGAAGAGGCGTTGGGCCAGCGTCCGGTGATTTTGAAATCAGGCAAACACTCGCCTGAGTTTTATGAACGGCTCTGGCAGTCGATTCGCGCCGGGCAGCCGTTTGTGGAGCGGTTCGTCAATCGGCGGAAGGACGGATCGGAGTTCCTGGTCTGGGAAAGTGTCAGTCCGGTGAAAGCCTCCGACGGGACGACGCAGTACTTCATGGCAATCCTGACGGATCTCAGCGAGCGTGAGCAGATGTTGGAAGCCCTTCGCCATACCGAACAGGTCAAGTTGGTCGGCCAACTCGCGGGAGGCATTTTACATGAGGTCCGGAATCCGCTCATCGGCCTGGGGAGCTTGGCCACGCATTTGGCTGAGCAAACCTCCTTGCCTCAGGAGGCCCGTGACCGATGCCGGTTGATTGCCCGGGAGGCGGCGAGGATCGATGAGCTTCTGGAATCCCACCTGGGGCAGTTACGACCCAGGCCCTTCGACATCGCCGCCTGCGACCTGGCTTCGGTACTGGACGATACATTCACACTGCTTCGGCCGAACCTCGTGAAACATCAGATTCTGATCAGAACCTCTCTCGCTCCGGACCTCGCGGCCGTCGATGCCTCCAGAGCTCACATTCTTCAAGTCTGCCTCAATATCGTGATGAACGCCATCGATGCGATGCCAGGGGGCGGCCCTATCTATGCCACCCTGACGCCGGAGTTCCGGCGCGTACCCGGTGTGTTGATGCGGTTCGCCGACGGAGGGAAGGGCATCACGGCGGAAGATTTGAAGCGGATTTACGAACCGTTTTTTACGAATGGGAAAGCAAAAGGGGTGGGGCTCGGATTGACCATCACCAGGGACATTGTCGAACGCCATCATGGGCAGCTCGTCATTCAAAGCCCGCCGGGTCAGGGGGCGGTGGTCGATGTGTGGCTGCCGGTCCGGCACGAGGGCTAGCGGGATGTTGAAGAAGTCCGCCAGCAGCGTTCTCGCAAGACACAGCCGCCTCATCCTCTCGCCGGCGTCCACAAACGTGGCGCTCATTATGTGTCGCGCAGCGGCCTTGCTGGATGGACTTTTTGAACAGCCGCGATCTCAATTACGAGAAGTTTTGAACTGTCGAGATCGTGTGCTACAGCCTGCTATCCGGAAATCAGAATGGGATGGAGACAAAACAATTGATGAGTGGCGCTGACCTCAACATCGGGATGTGCTGACATGGCGTGGCAGCTGTTGTTGCTAGAAGATGAGGCGTCGGTTCGTGAGGCCTTTGCCTTACGCCTGCGCGATCAGGGCTATGTCGTGCAAACGGCGGGCTCGGGCGAGGAGGCGCTGGGACTCCTCCGGTCCTTTGAGCCGGATGTGCTCGTCGCGGATCTTGTCATGCCGAATCTCTCCGGGCTGGATGTGCTGGCCCGGGTGAAACAGTTGTTACCGGGGCTTCCGGTCATTGTGTTGACGGCGAGGGGGACGGTGAAAGATGCGGTGGAGGCGATGCGGCTGGGCGCGTTTGATTTCGTCGCCAAGAGCATCGACATGGACGATCTCCTTCACACGCTGCGACGGGCCACGGAGTATCTGACGCTACAGCGGCAGGTGCAATTGCACAGCGGGCAGGATGCCGCCCGGTATGCCCTCGACCGTGTGATTGCCCGAAGTCCTGTCACGAGAGATTTTCTCGCCCACCTGCAGGAGCTGATCAAAAACGATCGGGTGACGGTATTGCTCCAGGGCGAAACGGGGACCGGCAAGCAGTACATGGGCCGGGTCATCCATTACAACAGCGCCCGCGCCGGAAAACCTTGTGTGGAGGTGGACTGTCCCTCGATCCCCCGGGACCTTTTCGAGAGTGAGCTCTTCGGACATGAGAAGGGAGCCTTTACCGGAGCGACCGGAAAAAAATGCGGTCTCCTCGAATTGGCCGAGGGAGGAACCATTTTTTTTGACGAAATCGGCGACCTGCCGCTTCCGCTACAGGCCAAGCTGCTCCGGGTCTTGGAAGAACGCACGATTCGCCGGGTCGGCGGCGCCGCAAACATCCCCATCGATGTGCGGGTGATGGCCGCGACCAATCGTAATCTGAAGGAGGCTGTGGCCAAGGGAGAGTTCCGAGAGGATCTGTACTTCCGGCTGAACGTCGTAACCCTGGTCGTCCCGCCGCTCCGAGAGAGGCGGGACGACATCATTCCGCTGGCCGAACAATTCCTGACCCGGTCCGCCCTGGCCCTTACCAAACCGGTTCGCACGTTGGGGGCCAGCGCGCAGGCCCTGCTCCGGGAGTATCAGCTTCCCGGTAACGTGCGGGAACTGAGCAATTTGATCGAGCGCGCCGTCTTGTTCTGCGGAGGGACGACCCTCGAGGCCATCAACTTTCCCGGAGACGTGCAACAGGCGGTTTCCACGTCGGTCCGGGCATTCTCCGCGACTCCGTCTCCCGGTGCGGCACCAGTCGATCAGGAGCAGGTGCAGATCAGTTTTCAGGTCGGCGCGCAGACTCTCGCCGATCTGGAAGACCGCATCATCGAGGAAGTATTGGCCCGTTCCGGTGGGAACAAAACCTTGGCCGCAAAGCACTTGGGTGTCACCCGCTGGATGTTAGACCGCCGCCGGAAACCTCGCACCTAACAAGCGTTGTTATCCGAGTGCCGGCGCACAGTCCCTGCTGCGTTGGTGCGCGCGTACACTCCCTCTTCATCCGGAGTCCCGATTCCCCCTGCTTAAGTGAGGGCGCGCGCCGGTGCCTCTTTGATAACTACCGGTTTTCATGTGAATCCGGCAGTCCCCGTTGTTCTGCCCCTCGCGGAAGACTCCTGGACCAGGCTTTGCACATTATTTCTACAGCAGCAGAGTCCGAGCATTCCTGCACGACAGAACGACCGAACGGAGGCGTGATGAATTGCCTGCGATGCAATAGTCCGATGTATCGGGAAGCTTATGATCATCTATTGGAGACCCAGGGCCAGGGGTTCCAAGCTTTGCACTGCATGATGTGCGGCGACATTGTCGATCCGGTCATTCTGAAAAACCGGCGCGAACGAGCCGAGCCTCGTGGGGACCGGGCCCGGCTTGCGGTGGTGACCTCCCTGTCATGATGCCTCCAGGCTTCCACCCCGAGATGAGCCGCGTGGGCTGCGCGACTGCTAGGAGAGTGGAACGGCCGGCGGTGCTTCGCGCGGGCTCCTCATCTCAGGTGCAGGTAACGGGAGGATAGTCGTATGGGGCAGGCCAGGAGCACAGCCGATCTCGAGTACGCCGTCATGCTGGCGATCTTGAATTTCCATACGGAGTTCATGAAGTCGAATTACTCGCACGTGCAGGTACAATTAGCCGACGATGTGATCAATGCCACGATCACGAGAAACGGTGCCGTTCCTGCCGAGGCTCGATTGGCTCAGTCCGAGGAGGGGCGGGCTCTGCTGAGGCAGGTACACGAAGCGATGTTTACCTCGTGCCAAGATGTGCTCATGCAGCGAATCGAAAGTGTGGTTGAGCGACGGGTCCGGACGATGGTCACCAGTCTGGACCCGGTTTCCGGGCGAAGCAGCATTACGATTCGATTGTAAGACCGCTCCGCCCGCTCGCGGTACTGGTCATGCCGCCGGTCTCAAAATCACCTTCGTCCAACCACGTTTGCGCGAATCGAATTGTTGGTAGGCCTCCGGCGCTTCATCTAACGCCAACTGATGAGACACGAGAAAGGACGGCTTGGCCTTCCCCTCGTGAATCAAATTGCACAAATAGCGGTTGTATTTTTTCACGTTGGCTTGGCCCGAGCCCATCCGTAATCCCTTCGAGAAGAACAAGCCGAGATCGAAGGCAATCTGCCCCTTTCGTTCCAGCCGATCCACTGCTTGAGGATCCTCCGGAACAAAGACGCCGATCACACCGATTCCTCCAGTCGGGCGAACAGATCTCACCAGATTGTTCATCGTGAGGTTGGGTTGTTCGTGGCCTTCCGGGTCGTGCGCCTGATAACCGACGCATTCACAGCCTCTGTGTGCGCCCTGGCCTTCGGTCAATTCAAGAATTTGATCCACCGCTGATGCTTTGGAGTCATCGATGGGAATCGCGCCGATGGCTTCCGCTAACCCAAGCCGGTCTGGGAGCCGGTCGACCACCAACACCTTGGCGGCCCCTTTGATGTAGGCAGAATAGGCGGCCATCAGTCCGACGGGTCCCGCTCCGTAAACCACCACCGTTTCACCCGGCAGCACACCGGCCAGTTCGGTGGATTCATACCCTGTCGGAAAAATGTCGGCGAGCATCACATAATCTGCCTCGCGTTCAGATGCATCTTCCGGCAAGACCAAGCAATTGAAATCTCCGTAGGGCACGCGCAGATATTCTGCTTGTCCACCCTGGAAAGGACCCATCCCCGCATAACCGTATGCTGCCCCGGCCACTCCGGGATTCATCGTGAGGCAAAACCCGGTGTATCCTCGTTCGCAATTGGTGCAGAAGCCGCAGCTGATGTTGAACGGCAAGCACACCATGTCGCCGACTTTCACTCGCCTCACGGCGGGTCCCACTTCAATCACTCGCCCCAGGTTTTCATGTCCCAGAACTTTTCCCTGCTCGACGTTCGTGCGACCCTCATACATATGCAGGTCCGAGCCGCAGATGTTCGTCGTGGTGATTTGCACCAGCACATCAGTGACTTCCTGAATGTGTGCATCCGGAACCTGCATGATTCGGACATCGCGGGGGCCTTGGTAGACAAGCGCTTTCATCCGTGCACTCCCTTCTCTCGCTCGAGACCGGATCAGGAGGGAGGACCGGACTGTTCGCCGGTCCTCCGACTTGCCCCATACAAGGGCCCCTGCCTTTACGGGTCCTGTCAGCGCGTGGTGCCGTCCATCGCGTTGCTGTTTGAGCGGCCCGATTGTCCCTGGTTTAAGGGCTGATTGTCGCAGCCGGCACCGAGACAGTTTTCCGACCGATTGCCGGTCCCCGGAAGGAATTCTGTCGGACCCGTCGTCCTGGTGACGTCGACCGGCATGCTGTCATTAATAGCGACGCGGTTGGCCCATAGGACAGGATAATTGCCTACCTCAACCACCGGCCCCTGCGCGACCATGCGGTCCCCGGCGGCTGCTCGTAACGGCGTCCGGTCTTGGTTGTCCGGGCCCAGGTCCACCAGGGCCATCCGCCCATCCTGGGTCTGTACTGCGGCCGCACGGTGAACCTCCCCGCCGCGGTTCATGCGAATGTCGCGAAACTGCTGAATGCGTCCCTCGACGGTTCTATCACCCGCGGTGGTTCCGATGTGTCGGTTGAGCGAGACGCGCTTGGCCTCTGTTCTGACCTGTTGCGCCATGAGGACCGAATAGGGGCCCACGTCCTCCCACGAGCCGGCCACGACAATCGGATCGCCTTGGGTCAGGGCCAAATCCATCGTGCGTCGAGATGAACCAAGGTCAGCAGTGATTTGCCGGCGATCCGGGGTGGTAAGAAGTACTACCGTGTTTTGATCCCCGGTCGTGCGGTTGCGGACTTGTTTGGCGGCCTTGACCGTACCTTTGATGACATTTCCATTGGATTGACCCGGTCCTGCTTCCGGAATTCCATATAGTGGGTCCCGCTGGGCATAAAACCAGGGGTCGCCGGCATACTGCGTCGCAGCTGCGTTCTGGTCAGCTCGATAGGCCCTCTGGTGGCGGAAGGAGGGGTGTGCGGCATCCGCCATGCTGGCGGTGCTGTCATTTGCCACATAAGTCGCGGTGCCCGCATCAGCGCGGGAGAAGCCCGGGCTATCATAAAAATCGTAGTACCAATCGTCGAGCTTGTAGCGGTCTTCATAAAAGCCGCCGGTGATGTCCGTATTGTGCACTCGACCGTCAGCCTGTCCTTGAGATGGCACTTCCCTCGGCTCACGCGGCTGTTCTGCATAGGCAGAGGTGGCGGTGAGGAGTCCGATTCCTAGCACGGTTCCCACTAGGCGAATATGTCTGTTCTGTTTCTGCATGGTATGTCTCCTTCAAAAAATGGATGCGAGTGTTCTTCTCTCATCCGGTCTATTTCCCCGTTGCGCCGGGGACCCCGGCTCCACCAGACCCGAACTTGAGGGTCGTGCCTGGAGCGCTCTCATGCGAATCCTGAGACTTTCGTTGAGACTTGCTCTCGGTTGTCTCCTCCACGATGCTTTTTCCCGACGACCGTCGCTTCTTTGTGAACTGCCCCTTCTTCGACGCGGCTCCAGCGGATTGGGCGGAGGGTTCCTCTCCCACCTGCGAGGTCTTCGTCTCGGTGGTTGTCCGCTGGGCGGCCACGCTGGGAAATTCCGAAGCCAACACGGCTCCCATCGCCATCATGGCGATCATGAGGCCTCGCAACATGTTCATGGTGCCTCCTTTCTATTCCGGCATTCCTAAAAGAACGCCTGCCGAAGTTCGCATTTAGGCGCTCCGGCATTCACGCTTATCGTGATGCAGTGGCTTGTGACTCCATCGCGTCCTTGAAGCGCTCCAGATCGCGGGCGATTTTCTGACCCGGTTCCTGTCCCAACAAATCCGCGATCGCCGCGCCAATGGCCCCGGCCGGAGGATCGTATTGTAGTGTGACCGTCACCTGAGTCTGGCTTTCCCCATCCAACGGCTTGAACCGTACCGATCCGGCGTGTTCCACCGTGGCTCCATCAAGCGTTTTCCACCCGATGCGCTCATTCTCGATCTCATGGATAATTTCCGCGTCCCATTCCAGGGTAGGGGCGCCGGCAAGCGTATTGATGACCCAATGCGATCGGCGATCATCAAGTGGCGTCACGCTGCGAACCTGGCTCATGATGGTGGGAAGATTATCGAGTTGTCTCCAGAACGCGTAGAGGTCCTTCGCTGAACGTCGAATCGTAATGGATCGTTCAATCTTCAGCGCCTGGTTACTGTGTACCTTTGCGCGTCCAATTGAAGACGTGTCCGACTGATCGTGCCTGTTCATGCCAAGCAGGTCATAGGCAGCACAGTGCCCCGTGACGGATCGCTGCATGAGGGCAATCCCAAGCACTGCCTTGAGGGCGCTGAGGCCTGAAATTGGGGGCCGGAGGCTGTGCAGGAGCAATCCACCTCCGATGAGACCCGATACGAGGCGCTCCTTCCTTCCCACGTTCTTAAACGTGTCCTGCGCATGCTGTTGTTCGTCAGCTGGGGAAGGACTGCGCATCTGCCGTTCTGACTTGCCTTGCCGCTCGGACGTCGTGGTTCTGACTCCTCCGCGCATGTGTGCCATGTGACCCTCCAGATGATTCTTGTCAGACTTAAAAAAATAATGTCGCACTTGCTTCAACAAAGGCTTGTGCAAATGCGAGACCTAAAATTGCTCACCCGGTTCATTTCGTCCAACTCACGCGTTGTCCTTTCTAGAGGCGGCGTTGAATCGACTCGAGAACATGATGCGATACGCCTGTCAGAACAGGGTCCGGACCGATTGTCTGACCCAGGACAACTTGTCTGGCTTCCTGGATCGGATGTAAGCGTGTTCATTTCCCATTACGCGCTCCAGGGTCGCTCACTGATTTGTGGGCGGAAGGGATCTTCGCGCTGTTGGTCGCGAGGTCCTGCCTGCTCGCCGCAAAATGTGCCGCTTCGTGCCACAGGGCAATACCGCCAAGCAGACCGTTCAGGTTCGACACGACGGTCACGTTTCCCGGAAGGCGTCCGATATTTACTTGCGCGGCATTGCCCCCTCCGATGTACAGCCGGTCGTAGTGGAACATTTTTTCGAGTTTGGCCACGACCTTGACCAGACGATTGTTCCACAATTTTTTTCCGAGGCGTTTGAGCTCTGAACCACGGAGCCGATTTTTTCCAGCCTCTAAATTCGGCACGAGATGCCCATCAACGAACAAGGACGACCCAACGCCGGTCCCCAATGTGAGAACCAGTTCGACTCCTTTCCCCGAGATCGCGCCATAGCCTTGGACATCCGCATCATTAGCCGCTCGCACGGGCTTTTTTCGGAGGACCTTGCCGAGGGCAGCGATGAGATTGAAATGCTTCCAGGCAGGGGCAAGATTGACTGCGTCAAGAATCACGCCGTTTCGAATCGTGCCGGGGAAGCCCACACTGACCCGATGGAATCGACCGGATAGTTTGGCCAGACGCCGGATCGTTTTGAGGACGCTCGGGGGAGTCTTTCGCTTCGGCGTGGGCAGCCTCACGCGTTCTCCGATCGGCTCTCCGATTTCATTCACCACCATGGCCTTAATTCCTGTGCCGCCGATATCAACTACCAGTGTTCTAATAGGCTCGTGATGCGGTTCCGGCACGGCTGCCGTGCCGGTCTTAGGCGCGGCTTGGTGCGCGGGATCCGCGTGGGTTCGAGTGCGCGCTGAGCGTTGCTGTGCCATAGTGCCCGAAGGGCAATTCTCCGTGAGTAGGTGGAGGCGCTTAGATTAATCCTGCTGTCTGAGGATCATGACCGAATTACTATGACGTCGATGCTGGTGGTTCCCCTAGAAATGTTGGTGAGCACGCCCGGACTTTTCATTGAGCACCGTGCCGCCGATCGGATGAAGGACCTGACCGGTGAGGTATGAAGAGTCCTGAGAGGCACTGCTCTCCCGGTTACGGCGATTGCCGGCTCGTCACGGCTCCGAGGGAGGCCAACAGACTTTCAATCCTCGACGGATCGCCGTCCGTCTTGACAGTGATCAGGATGTGTCCTTGATTCACAGCATCCGCATACTGTTTGGCGGCAGTTTCAGGCACGTTAATGCTGATGGCGCGCCGACCAGCCCTCCGGCCACTGCACCAAGCCCACTCGCTGCTACGATGGACGCGCCGGTTGCGCCGAGCAGACCGATCAGCGAGCCCCCCGCTAGCAATGGCGCCAACCCGGGAATAGCGACAGCAGCTGTCGTGGTCAAGAGACCGGCTAGGCTGCCGATGATGCCTCCGCTTACTATGCCGGTTGTGGTGTCCTGCGCCGTGGGTGAAGGGGCTTCGTCGCCGGATGCCTGCGTTTCGGCCTGACGCATGGCCAGTCCGATCTGGTCATCGGAGATCCCCCTGGCGCGTAAGGCCTCCAGGGCCTGTCGCACAGCATCCATGCTGGGCAGCAGTCCGATCACGATGTGGTCTCCAATTCCCGAAGTAGTCACACTGCCACCTCTTTGACGGAATCGCCCGCCGTCCCCTGCTCTGGTTCTAGAGCAGGGGAGTGGATGGAGCCTGCACTCATTGATCTCCATCCATCGGCACATAGCGATGCGGCAATTGAAAAAATACATCCGATACGGGCCCCAACTTGACGTGACGATATTCGACCATCCAGTCGCCGTCCTTCTTGGCGAGTTTCAACGGGAAATTTATGTCGGTGGCGATCCATTGGTAGTAGCTCTCCCTGCTTCCCCCGGGTGAAGTCGTCACGACCTCATAGAGGACGGTCGGGTGCCCGTCGAGGTCCTGCACTCCGATCGTTTCCCGTGAGGTTTCATTATCGAGCGTCGTCTCGAGGTGAAGGGCATAGTCCCGATGGTACGACACGGTTTTGTAATGGTGCGTGGCGGGCAACAGGTGCCAAACCTGATTCCGATCAGCCCTGACGATCGTGATACTGACGGGCCCCCTTTCGTTATGTTCCAGTCGCCACATTCCGTCATGGTAAAAAATCCGCGTATGATGAAAGCCGCGATCTGTGTGAGTCACCCGGTCGGCGGTGAATTCTAAGGCGCCGGATGTCGCGGGGAATCCGGACGATGCCAGGACCACCAGTGCGGGAAATGCCAGCCATCTCTTCATAACTGCTCCCTTCGTAACAATGGGAGTTGCCATGTCCATCCCATGCGTATCACGCCCCATGCCGGATCGACCCGAGGAGAACCCCCTGTTTCTGTCGGACAATACGCTTGAAGAAGAAATCCGCAGAGGAGGGAAACCTTCACCTCGGCGGGGCCGGGGGAATGGGTTTCGGCGCTGGAGCGGGAATCGGTGACGGTGGCAGTGGTTTAGGAGAAGGGCCGGGGATGGGTGCAGGTGGAATTGGCTCGGGTTTTTGGAACGGCTCAGCGAAGGCACTGAAAGTCATCATGACAGCGCACATCATCGACAAGCCGCCGGTGATCCAATGAGAGCAACGATTCTGCCGGTTCGTCGTGACGTGAGCAAGCTCGATAGGCATCGCAGTTCTAGGCGAAGTGGATCGGGAGAATGGATCAGAGGCGCGATCGATAGAGACGCCGATGTGATTTTGAATAATGCCCACAACCACGGACCAGGGTTTCATCCAGGTGCCGGGTGATTCTTTGAGGGGTAGGCTACAGCTCTCACTTTCGTCTGAGCTATTCCCACTATGGATCACAACAGCATGACACATGCCCGTATCCTCATCGTAGATAACAATGTCGGTGCAGTGCGTGATTTAAGGGATATCTTGGCCGTCGACGGCTATGAAGTCTCTTCAGTTCAAGATTCGCACGATGCCGGTGGTTATCTCGAACGACTGCCTGTAGACCTCATTCTGACCGACCTCTCTACCGAACATGATGAGATGACGTGTCTGCGGCACTTACGCGGGCTGTGTCCCACCACTCCCATCGTGCTGATGACGGCTCACGGTTCTCTGAAAACTGCGGTGGAAGGTTTGAAAGCCGGCGCATTCGACTACGTGTGCAAACCCTTCACGGCCGATGAGGTACGTTCCATTGCCAGACGTGCGGTGGAACAGACTCATATGCTCTCTGAACAGTCGCCACCATACGAGACACCTCCGGATGATACCTCGCCGTTTGGAAACCTCGTGGGCAGCAGTCCCGGCATGGTCCACGTGTACAAAGCGATCGCCCGTGTCGCTCAAACCGACAGTTCCGTCCTTCTGCAAGGTGAGAGCGGAACAGGGAAGGAACTGATTGCCCGTGCGATCCACGCCAACGGACCTCGATGCTCCGGACCGTTCGTCACCGTCGATGGCGGAGCATTGGCCGATACCCTGTTGGAGTCTGAGTTGTTCGGACACGAGCGTGGATCGTTTACCGGCGCGGTCTCGTCCCGTAAGGGATTGTTGGAACAAGCCCATTCGGGCACCTGTTTCCTGGATGAAGTCGCAGATCTGTCTCCGGCTCTGCAAGGTAAGTTGTTGCGAGTCCTCCAGGAGAAGGAAATCCGTCGTGTTGGGAGCACCGCCGCCACAGCGTTGGATGTCCGAATCATTGCGGCCTCCAAACTCCCGCTTGAGCCCCTCGTGAGAAGCGGCACATTTCGAGAGGATCTGTATTATCGAATGAATGTCCTCACCATCAACATTCCGCCGCTGCGTGAGCGCCTTGAGGATCTTCCTCTCTTGGCGAAGCGATTTGTGCACCTCTATGGGGCGATGAAGTCGCCACCCGTGACGGAACTGTCGACCGAAGCCCTGGCGTTGCTTCGCCGTTACTGGTGGCCTGGTAATGTTCGCGAACTGGAGCATGCCATTGAGCGGGCCGTCACGCTGAGCCCCTATTCCATCATTTGCCCGGAAGACCTTCCGCCAGCCATCAAGGACGCCGCGCCAGAGAGTTTGGCACGAGTCCAGGGATGGGTCACACTGGAAGACCTTGAGCGAGACCATATCCTCCGGGTGCTTGATTCCCATGCGCGAGATCTGGGACGGTCCGCCACGATCCTCGGCATTCACCGCAAGACGCTGTTGCGAAAACTTCGTCACTATGGAGTGGCCGCCGGATATGGGGTGACCTGACCCCAATGTCCCGCATTCGTTGCCCACGGGCCTCACTTTCCTTTAGGAGGAATTGCGACGTCGATGACCTTATTGTCGTTATCAATCAGCAGGACGACCGCATCTCCAGATCGAAGACCAGCAAGTTTCGATTGGAGGATCTCCCTGACTTCGTAAGGTTTGTCGGCCCCGTCAGTGGTGCGAATTGCAATCTTATTCGACCGGAGCGGCGTCGTGATGATTCCTTCAACCTGTTTGTGAGCAGCCTTAATGGGAGAGGACTGATGAGAATGCATCCCATGACTTCCGGCGGCCTGGTGTCGGGAGACGCTGACGTCCGCAATCTGGTTGGTTTCATCGATGAGAAAGACAGCCGTCACTCCGAGCGGGATTGCCGCAACTTTGCTTCTCGCTTGGGAACGAATGGTGAAAGACTGTTCTTTGTCTCCATTCAGAACCACGGCCGTTTCCTGTCCTACGGGTAGGTTTTGTGTCAGCGCTCCGCGGATAATCGTATGGGCGCTCGATTCGCCGTCCAAAGGATGATAGTCGACCAGAAGATTTTGCTCGTTGACCACGACGAGGAGGTCATCACCTTCAGACAGTTTGGGGAATCCCTTTTGTTGAGCCTGCTTGAGAGGCAGGAAACGCGGCTGTACTTCGCCGATGTCGACTTTGATCTGATCCGAGGTCACGGCGAGTATCGTAGCCAGAACAGTCCGGTTGCCATTCAGCAACGTTTCTGCATCCTCACGGAGCTGGGAACCGCCCTCCTTGGAGGCTTCGGCACCGTAGGCGGACGTGATTGTAGCTGGGAGCCCCAGGAACATTGCGGTGATGCCTATAAGAGTTGCCAAGCGGTGCCCTGCGTTCGGTCGTAGCTGAGTAATGGTTGCGGTCATGTTGACTCCTTCGTATGGCGTTCATTACGGATCGGCTGATGGTGTCTTTACTAGCAACTAGCAAGAGGCGGACCTTCAGATGGCTTAGGGCGGTCCATCATGAAAGCCAGTGATAGACGTGGTTTCGATCCTATTTCACGATGGCGAAAGATCGAAACCACATGGCTGGAGAGGACAATCTGTCCCCGTAAGGACAGGCCTTCCTCAGGACAGGCGATACGTAGGCGCATCCCAATAAGAATTCTCTCTCGCGCTCTACGACCAAGGAACAGGAGGCACTTCTTGCTGATGGTTGTTGTTGAAAATCTTCATGTGAAGAAGGTGAGGTGTGAATCGCCGGTCCGGGAACCAGGTCCGCCAAGGCCTCCCCGAAAAGAGCCACCGGACGATCCACCGCCACACAAAGATCCACCTGACAATGACCCGCCTGTGCAAGACCCGGATGGGGGGAACTCACCAATCAAGCTGGAGGTGATGCAATGACGACCCTGCTGGTTGCCGTGGTATTGGTAGGCATGATCCTCACAGGACTCTACGCATTCGGAACATTCAGCACACCGTACACGGAGGCATTTCGCTTCGGGTTTTATCTTTTGCTTGTGCTGGCGTTAGTTGCCGTGGTGCTGGCGATGGGGCGGCAGCCGTTCGAAGGATATGATCCGACGCCGAACAGCCCATGATGTGCGTACCGGGGTAGGAGACTTACGGAGGAGGGCTATGCGGGCGCCGATAACTGGTCACCGGCGCCCGAGATGAGAGCAAGGATCGTAATTTACCGTAACAGTCCGATGGCGTTGACCCGTCGTCGAGCGCCTCCTCGCCGCCACTCTTCCGCATCCTCTCCCCCGCGAGTCCGATTCTGGGCGATCATCTGATCCACGATCTCCCCGCAGGCGAAACAGCGCCAGGCTTCGACGTCTTGATGCGTTAGCCCTCCGCCCCAATCCTGAAGCGCCACTGGAAACATCAAATTACCGCATCGATCACAATTCATAGAATGGCCTCCTTCCGATGCTGATGAAGGTCTGTCATTGTTTTGTTGTCAGTTTCATCCTAGAAAGCCACGGTCTAGGAAAGCACTAGGAGAGACCCTGGTTTCGGTCGGGAATAGCCCAGAGGACTTCGTCCAGGGGTCTGCCTAGTAGAGCGACCGACGTCTGCGTGCGTACACTTTCCTGTAAACGACTCGTTGAAGTTTACATAACAATCTACGCAGCAAGTGACGTATCTAGCGATGAACAGGCCGCACTGGTGGAATTTTTTTCGACTCTCTGATCGGCGCGAGGCGGGCAGAGGATCAGCGGGAAACTAACCGAAAGAGGACATGATGATTGCTATGGGACGAGGGATAGCGCCGGCGACGGTCCAAGCTTACCACCAGGGGACCATACGACGGCTGGTGCTCGAGGAATTTCGAGGCCGGTGGCTGATCCTGCTGTTTTATCCTGGAGACTTCACGTTCGTGTGTCCGACAGAGCTTGCCGAAATGGCCCGGTTGTATCCTGAATTTGTCAAACTTGGGGCGGAAGTCTGCGGAGTCAGCACGGATTCCGTCTATGTGCACAAGGCCTGGCATGACAGTTCTCCGATGGTACGATCCGTCGAATTTCCGCTGATTGCGGATTCCACAGGGGCGTTGAGCAGGGAGTTCGGCGTGTACCTAGAGGATGAGGGTGTGGCCCTTCGAGGAACATTTCTCGTCGATCCAGACGGTGTGCTCCGTGCATGTGAGATTCATGACAATAGTATCGGCCGGCACATTGGAGAAACTCTCCGCAAACTTCAGGCCGCCATACGAGTGCGTGACGGCGAGGGGGAAGCCTGTCCCGCCGGTTGGCAGCCGGGACAACCCACGCTGACTCCGGGCCTTGATCTCGTGGGAAAGCTGTAGCGCACGTGGGAAGCCGTGCAGACGAAATAGGACGGTTGCCTCATTACGTGTGATCGACACCTGCCGCCATAAGTCCTCACCACGAACGCACCGCTCTGAGTAAGCCCGTTAGGGACGCCTTCGGAAGAGGTCTTCTAGGGGTTTGTCCAGTACAGCAGGGGTAACTTTTTTTGTACGTTGGTGCTGGCCCGTAGCCGGAGAGTGATCATCCTGCCTACCGAGGGAGTTATATGGTGAAACATGGACGGATCAACCAGCCCCGCGTGCTTGCCATGATTCTGGCAGGCGGAAAAGGGACGCGCCTCATGCCTTTGACGGAGTCGCGTAGTAAACCGGCAGTCCCCTTCGGCGGAGCCTACCGCATCATCGATTTCGTGCTGAGCAATTTTTACAACTCCGGCATTCTGGGCATGCACGTGATGGTGCAGTATCGATCGCAGTCGCTGATCGAGCACCTCCGGAAGGCCTGGCGTATCGGCGATGGGGATCGGCAATTCGTGACGGTTGTTCCTCCTCAAATGAACTCCGGTGCGGGATGGTACGAAGGCACTGCGGATGCGGTGTTTCAGAACATCAACCTCATCCGTGATTTTGCGCCAGATATTGTCGCGGTGTTCGGTGCGGACCACATTTACCGGATGGATATCCGGCAGATGATCCAGTTTCACCTCGAACGAGAGGCCGACGTATCGGTGGCCACACTGCCGGTTCCGTTGTCTGCCGCGCAGGGGTTCGGGATTGTGGAAATCGACCGCAACAGCCGGGTCGTGGGATTCGACGAAAAACCACCGGTGCCTAAAGCCATGCCGGGGGACCCGGCGCATGCCCTTTCCTCGATGGGTAATTACCTGTTCAATGCCGATCTGCTGGTCCAGGCCTTGGAGGAGGACGCAAAGAACGGGGGATCCCATGACTTCGGGCGGGACATTCTACCGCGCCGGCTCAAGACCGACCGCGTCATGGCCTACAACTTTCTCGACAATGACGTTCCCGGAGTCGCCTATTATGAGGAGCCCGGATATTGGCGTGACGTCGGTACGATTCAGGCCTATTGGGAGGCCAATATGGATCTGCTTGGGGATACGCCATCCTGTGATCTGCGGAACCAGGAATGGCCGATCAGGACCGAGCCATCCTACGGTCCCCCCGCGAGCTTGGTGAATTGTTATGTCGATCACGCATTGATCGGCGAAGGGAGCCGCGCGATCGAAGCCGACATCAGACGCTCGGTTATCGGCCGGCATGTGAGAATTGAAACCGGCGCGTATATCGAAGATTCGATCATATTCGACCATACCCACATCGGAGCGGGCGCCAAGCTGCAGCGTGTGGTCGTCGATCGGCACAATACCATTCCGGCGCATGTCGACCTCGGACCTCGCGGCGAAGAGTTCAATGCGCCATCGGATTGGGCGGATTCCGGCGTGCTGGTCATCCCCAAACCGCCGGCGGTGAAAGAGGAGCAGAAGCGACGACTGCCTTCCTATTAACGGCGTCCATCGCTGATGACACCTATGCCTCGTATTCCCGTCTCGACCTACCGTCTTCAGTTAAACCACACGTTTACGTTTCGTGATGCCACTCGTATCGTTCCGTATCTCCATGCGCTCGGCATTACCGACTGTTACGTGTCCTCGATCTTAAAAGCCGTCCCAGGCAGCATGCATGGATACGACCTCGTAGACCCCGAATGCCTCAATCCCGAATTGGGGACCGAAGAGGATTTTGAC
Source organism: Nitrospira sp. (assembly GCA_024998595.1). GTDB lineage: Bacteria > Nitrospirota > Nitrospiria > Nitrospirales > Nitrospiraceae > Nitrospira_A. The sequence goes on along the minus strand of JACOEK010000003.1, from coordinate 564,739 downwards.
GCGTTCACGACGGCGCTCAAACGTTACGACATGGGACTCTTACTGGATGTGGTTCCGAACCACATGGGGATCCGATCCAAGGAGAACCGCTGGTGGTGGGATGTTCTTGAGCATGGTCCGGGTTCTCGGTATGCGACGGCTTTCGACATCGACTGGTCCCCGTTGAAGCGCGAGCTCGAAGATAAGGTGCTGTTGCCGATCCTGGGTGAACAGTACGGGGCGGTGTTGGAGAACCAGGATATTCGGCTGGTCTATGCGGACGGCGGATTTGTCGTGACCTATTTCGACCACCGATTTCCGGTCGCGCCTCAATCCTGGGAGGGGATCCTGTCGTTCCGGCTGCATGAGTTGACGGCACGCGTCGGAGAGCAGGATGAACAGCTTCAAGAATTGCTCAGCATCCTGACGGCGTTGAGGAATCTGCCGCCGAGGAATGAGCGGGATCCCGCGCGCATCGCTGAACGGTACCGCGAAGAGCGCATCATCAGGCGCCGCCTGTCGGGCTTACTCCATGACAGTGAAACGATTCGATCGCATCTGTCTGTCAGTGTCGATACGTACAACGGTATCAAAGGGGATTCGGCCAGTTTCGACCGGCTGGACGCCCTGCTCAACGAGCAGAGTTATCGTCTGGCCTCCTGGCGGGTGGCTTCTGAGGAAATCAATTACCGGCGTTTCTTCGACATCAACGAATTGGCCGCGATCCGCACGGAGGAAACCCGCGTCTTTCATGAATCACATCAATTGGTGTTTCGCTTATTGAAGAGCGGTGTGGCGACGGGCCTGCGAATCGACCATGTGGACGGGTTATATGACCCGGAACATTACCTGGTTCAGCTGCAGGAGTGGGCAGGGCGGGAACTGCCGCCGACGCCATCCGGAGAGGCGGCCTCCTTGTTCGTGGTGGTCGAAAAGATTCTCGGCAAAGGCGAAGCGCTTCCGGCGACCTGGCCCGTCGCCGGCACGACCGGCTACGATTTTTTGAATCTTGTTAATGGCCTCTTTGTCCAGTCGGCGAAGGAACGGTCGATGGATGCCCTGTATCAACGTTTCGTCGGGCAGCGGATTGTGTATGACGATTTGGTATATCTCACGAAAAAGTTGATCATGCGGGCGTCGATGTCCAGCGAGCTCAATGTGCTCGGACACCAGCTGAACCTCCTCTCGGAGAAAGACCGGCAGTACCGGGATTTCACGCTGAATAGTTTAACCCATGCCATCACCGAACTGATCGCCTGCTTTCCCGTGTATCGCTCCTACATCACGGCAGACCAAAAAGACGTGCTGGACCGGGATCGAACCTACATCATGATGGCGGTGACCAGGGCCAAACGCCGCAATCCCACCATGAGCAGCCAGGTGTTCGATTTCGTCAGAGACCTGCTCCTGAAACGTCTGGACGATCGCATCAAACTGACGCCAGCGGATCAGGTGCGGTTCGTGACGAAGTTTCAACAGACCACCAGTCCCGTGACGGCGAAAGGAATTGAGGACACGGCGTTCTATATCTATAACCGCTTGGTCTCACTCAATGAGGTCGGCGGCGAACCGGCGCAGTACGGTCTTTCCGTCGAGGCATTCCATAAGGCTGCCCGGGAGCGGCGCGCGCACTGGCCCCATTCACTGCTAGCCACGTCGACGCATGACACCAAACGCGGCGAGGATGTGCGCGCGAGGATCAACGTCTTGTCGGAAATCCCCGAGCGCTGGCGGGCCGCCCTGACCAGCTGGGCGAAGCTCAATAAGCGTTTTCGGATCAAGATTGACGAGATCGTGGCCCCCGATCGCAATGAGGAATACCTCTTGTATCAAACGTTATTGGGCGTGTGGCCGTCGATGACGATGGACCAGCCTCAATACGAGACGTTCAAGGAGCGCATCGAGCAGTACATGGTCAAAGCGCTCCGTGAAGCGAAGGTGCACACCGGGTGGATCAATCCTCGGGAGGACTACGAAGAGGGCGTGCGGAAATTCGTTCGCGCGATCCTGGAGCGCTCCATCCCCAACCCATTCCTGGAAGAATTTCTCCCCTTTCAATCGTTCGTGGCGCAATGCGGCATGCATAACGCATTGGCGCAGTTGCTGGTAAAGCTGACTGCGCCGGGAATTCCCGATTCTTACCAAGGCACGGAATTCTGGGAATTCAGTCTCGTCGATCCCGACAATCGAAGGGCCGTTGATTTCGAACTTCGTGCCAGAGTGTTACAAGGATGGCAGCAACCCGCCGGTCGTGATGATGTCAATCGAATGGCGCTGGTTCGCCAGCTGATGGAATCCTGGAAAGATGGCCGCATCAAGTTGTATCTGCTTCACACAAGTCTGTGCCATCGTCGTGAGCATCCGGCGCTGTACCTCGAGGGGGATTATGTGCCGCTCGATTGCGAGGGTGTCCGTAAGTCGAACATCTGCGCCTTTGCCCGCTTACATCAAGAACAGGCCATTGTCACCGTCATCCCCCGTCTCAGTGCCGATCTTATCCAACGCTCCGGGAGTTCGGCAGAGATGGACGATCCGTGGCAGGACACCCGTTTGACGGTCCCGTCCTGGAAGGAGGGATCGGACTATATTAATCTCTTGACCGGGGCACGTCTCCACACTGTCACGGAACAGGGGCGGCAGGTGCTTCCAATCAATCAGGTACTACGTGATTGCCCCGTGGCGCTGCTGGAACGTTGCTCCTGATCAGAAGCCGACGCCACGCATTTCGACTCATCAGCCTTATCCGACGTTTCCCCATCTCCCAATTTCTAGGGTACTTCCTAGCTGCCCCTGAACCGTTCGGGCGTTATCACTATAAGAAAGAGGAATGATCTCGACAGACTGAGCACAGACAGATTCACATGAAAATAACATGAAAATTCATGTGCAGTGTTTTTCAACACTAGAGGAGGAAAAGATGGCCACACATATTGGTCGGCGGTTATTGACAGCATCAACGATCGAAGGAACCGCGGTTCAGAACGCGGCTGGTGAGGATCTGGGCGAGATTCATTCGCTCATGATCGACCTAGAAAAAGGACGGATCGCTTATGCCGTGCTTTCCTTCGGAGGGTTTTTGGGACTGGGCGATAAGCTGTTCGCCCTGCCGTGGGGTGCGCTCACCATCTCCGCGGGAGGAGATTTTTTCATTCTGAACGTGCCACGGGAACGTCTGGAGCAGGCGGAGGGCTTCGACAAAGATCGGTGGCCTGATATGGCTGACTCCGCTTGGGCCGAGCGACTGCATACCTATTATGGGTACAAACCCTACTGGTAGGTCACGTTTGAAGCGAGCATGCGCGTCCAGTTCAGCATTTCACACAAAGGAGAATCCATATGAATCATCGAATGGCAATGTATGCGGGAACGATCGCCTTCGCGTTGATGGCCGGTACGCCGGCCTTCAGTCAGGTGTCCACCGGATCTGGCGCGCCGCCGCCGGATTCCACGATGGGAAAAGGGGCGGGGACCAGCACCCCTAAAGAGTCTCCGTCATTCGATAAGAAGACGGATCTCACGGGTGGGAAGCAAGGTGTCCCGGAGGAATACGCCGATACCCCTGTGCGCCAGGGTAAACTTGTCGAAATGAAGGATAGTAAGTATGTCAACGCCTCCGTGTTCAGTACGAGCGGAGAGGAAATCGGAAAAATTCAGCAGGTCATGAAAGACGAAAAGACCGGGGATATCGAATATGTGGTCTTTGTCTCCAATGAATCCAAACGACCACAGCCTATTCGATGGAGCCAGTTCAAAACCAAGGGCGACAAGCTCCAATTGTCCCTGAAGAAAGAGGACATTCAGAACGCTCTACCCATGAGCACCAGCAAGGACAAATCTCCGGATCTGCAGGAATATAAAGACAAGATGGGACAGGTTCGGGAAGCCCCGACCGTTCCCGGGAGCGCAGGCGTACCGGGCCAAAAAGGTCCTGACGCGACAGGATCGATGGGCGAAGAATCGGTAGGCGGGGGCGGACCGAGCGGCACCAGTGGATTGCCATCCGGTAAGGCTCCTGGATTCGAGGGTGGACACCCTAGCAGCAAGCGCTAAGTAGAAGCGCGGCAGCATCAGGAGGGCAGGCGCTAGTCAAAGCGCCTGCCCTTCGTGTTTGTGGGCACGTTCAGGCTTGGCCCAAAGCCGTGAGACCGGAGGCCAGATCTGACGATGGCATAGGGGTCTTGTCGTGAATGTCTAACAGGTGCCCATACACCGTCACATATTCCCGAGCCATACGCTCCGAGGAAAAACGCCTTTCAAAATTCTGTCTGCATCGACTTCGTTCTAACAGGGACACATGTCTGATTGAGTGGGTCATCTCGTCGAGAGAATCGCATAAGAACCCGGTTACCCCATGATCGACGATTTCAGGGATAGCGCCGCATCGTGATCCGATGATCGGTGTTCCGCAGGCCAGCGCCTCAATCAGAGCCAAGCCAAACGGTTCCGGCCAGGCATAGGGAGCGAGCAGGGCGTAGGCGTTCCCCAGCAAATCGTCCTTTTCCATGTCCGTCACTTCCCCGACAAATTCAATCAATGGGTGATCCAGGAGCGGTTCAATCACTGCCCTGTAGTATTCGACCTGTTGCGAGTCGATTTTAGCAGCGATGCGCAGCGGCATCTCCACCCGTTTTGCAATTTCAATGGCACGATCCAGCCCTTTCTCGGGCGCGACACGTCCGAGAAACACGAGATACCGGCCTTGATTGTATTGGGGAGTATAGAGGGTCTTCGGCAAACCGGGATGAATCGTCGCTTGCCAGTTGGCCCAAGGAAGCGGCTCGCGCTGCGCGTCCGAAACGGAGACCAGCGGGAGGTTCGCAAACTTCCTGAACACCGGGACGAGCTCAGGCTGATCCAGGCGGGCATGGAGCGTGGTGAGCATCGGCGTTCGACAGTGCCTTGCCAACGGAAAGGGAATGAATTCGAGATGCGAATGAATGAGATCAAACTCCGTCGCCGATCCGAAGACTTTCTCGATCATGGCAGTCAAGGGGGCCTCGTAGTTCATGACGACTTTGGACGTGCGGAGTGCTTCGGCGCACATTGGCACAAGCCGGGCTTGGGTCGTAGAATCTCCGCTTGCGAAGAGGGTGACCTCATGGCCTTGGCGAACCAGCTCTTCCGTTATGAATGAGACAACACGTTCCGTCCCACCATACAAGACGGGCGGAACACTTTCCCACAAGGGCGCGACCTGAGCGATCTTCATACCTAAGCTCCTTTGCCGGCATGTTGGATGTGTGTGTGACCCTCGGACATGTGAGTGTGTGAAGGACAGGTAGCGGGCGTGTATGTTCCTATACTGAGGACTGAATACGGGGAGCCGCTCCTGCGAGATGGATCATAACGATGCTCGTTAAGTCTCCAGAACTAGGCGGCTCCCTAGTAGCACTCACGTTGCCGCTCAGGAACGATGCGTCAGTGTCGAAATGTAGTATTCGTTCGCGGGCAGCGATTCATGGAGCGCAATCGTGCAACAGCATTGTCGAGACCCTGTAGTCATTGTCGGTGGAGGGTTCGGCGGATTGGCGGCAGCCCGGGCGCTGCACCGGATGCAGGGTGACATTGTACTCATCGACCGAGTGAACCATCACCTGTTCCAACCGTTGCTGTATCAGGTCGCGACGGCAGCGCTTTCCCCGGCCGATATCGCCTGGCCGCTTCGAACCCTATTTCGATCCCAAAGGAATGTCCGGATTATGCTGGATGAAGTGCGTGGGATCGATCGCGCGGGCCGCCGCATCGACTTACGGAATGGCGATCCGGTTCCTTACGGCTGTTTGATTCTCGCCCCAGGCGCCCGCCATTCCTATTTCGGCCATGATAAATGGGAAGAGGACGCACCCGGGTTAAAAACCCTGCCGGATGCGTTGGAGATTCGCGACCGCATGCTCATGGCCTTCGAGAAGGCCCAACGATTGAACGGCACGCCGGATGCGCGTGATGAACTCACCTTCGTCATCGTGGGAGGCGGCCCTACGGGTGTGGAATTGGCGGGAGCGTTGGCGGAGATCGGGAGAAAGGCCATGACGCCGGACTTTCCGGTGTTGCAGGACGCAGCTTGTCGCATCCTGCTCATCGAAGGAGGATCGCGTATTCTTGAATCGTTCCCTCCCGCGCTGTCGCGTCGGGCGCAAGCGTCGCTGGAAAGCCTCGGGGTGACCGTGCTTCTGAATCGTCGGGTTCAGGAGGTCAACTCGAAAGGAGTGCTCGCCGGCTCAGAGTTCATCCGCAGCGCTCATGTGATTTGGGCCGCGGGTAATGTGGCATCACCCATCCTCACCTCACTCGGAGTTCCCTTGGACTCCTCGGGACGGGTGATGGTCGGGCCGGATCTGAGTCTCCGTGGTGATCCATGGGTCTTCGTGATCGGTGATGCGGCGCACTGTCTGTCGTCAGAAGACAAACCATTGCCTGGATTGGCGGCGGTCGCCATGCAGGAAGGCCGATACGTGGCCGAAATCATTGCCCGCGGTATTCCTGCGGAACGGCGCATTCCGTTTGTGTATCGGGATCGTGGAATATTGGCGACGATAGGGCGTGCTAAGGCGGTGGCGCAATTCGGGACGGTGTCATTGTCCGGAATGGTGGCATGGCTGGCCTGGTGTTTCGTTCATATCTTTTTTCTGATCGGTTTTCGAAACCGGGTCAGGGTCATGTTCGAATGGATCTGGTACTACGTGACCTTTAAACCCGGCGCCCGGCTGATTTACTGGAAAGAACGCCGCACGAAAGAACCGTAAGATGTTGGCCCACGCGCCGGGGACCACCAGCGCGTGGGCAACGAACCGATTTCATCGTGGAGGGGCGGGTGACTTGTCCGGCGTCGCGGGTGGCTTGGGATGAGCCGGTCCCCCTGGTCGTTCCGGATCGATCGCCATTTTCGGATCCACCACCGGTGGCGGCACGATGGATTTGGGATTGGGAACGGTATCCGGGGCCTTTTGAATCCCCGGATCGATTTTCGAAGGAGGCGCGGCAGTCGGTGGTTGTGGGGTCTGGGGAACCTGAGGCTGTCCCGATTCCGCCGATTGGCGGCCGGGATCAGCAGCCAGTACACCGACAGGGATCGCCGTGGCTAACAGCAGCGCAAGAACAATCGATTTAAGACTAGGCTGAACGCTCATAGGAACACCTCCAAGCCCTGCGGGATTGTCGTCATCCGCATGACTCCGTCATCCTAAAGGTCTCCCTTCAGAATACGTACTAGGCGTCCCCCTAGCAAGCTCCATCGCTGGCAGCATCGCGTCTACTTCTTGTTCAGTATTTCCGTGTTCGGGATGACTTTGGTGAGGGCCCGCTCGACTGTTCCAATGGCGCGGCCCAGGACCTTGCCCACGGCCCGGCCGACGCTTTTCGCCTTACGGCTTGAACTGGAAGGCCGCTTTGCACTCGGCTTCGACGTCTTCTTTTTTACGCGAACAGTTTTGGGGGCGGTTTTTTTTGTTGTGGTGGGTTTCGACGGCCGCTTCTTGGTTTTTCTTTCTATGACATGCGCGGAAGGCTCGATCTCTCGCTTTTTTCCGCGCTTCTTCGGAATGGGCGCCTCTTTGCGGGGCTGCGTTTTTTTTGCCAGAACTTTTCGCATGGTTCCTCCTTGGGGTGATAGGGGTTGTTTAGCCCAGTGCCGGTCTGTAGTCTAGAACAAAGTGATCGCGAGCGTCACTTCACTGCTCTCAATGCGATGTGCCGATGCATGCTGGAACAAAAATCGAAGACTACGCGCTGATCGGAGATACCCATACAGCGGCCCTGATTTCGCGCCAGGGGTCCCTCGACTGGCTTTGCCTTCCGCGCTTCGATTCACCGGCCTGTTTTGCCGCGCTGCTGGGCACGCCTGAGCATGGCCGATGGCTCATTACGCCACGGGAGAATAGCACAACTATTCGTCGACGGTATCGGGGAGACACCCTGGTGCTGGAGACGTGTTTTGATACCCCAACCGGGACGGCGATGGTCGTCGATTTTATGCCGCCGCGTGATCGCGACATCAATGTGGTGCGTCTCATTGTGGGAGTCAAGGGCACGGTGCGGATGAAGATGGAGCTGACTCTGCGATTCGATTACGGATCGATCATACCCTGGGTCAGCCATCATCGCCGTTTTCTCAAGGCGGTGGCCGGTCCCGATGCGGTCTACTTAGAGACTGAGCTCGAATTGCGGGGTGAGGGATTTTCGACCGTCGCCGACTTCACCGTTTCGGAAGGGCAGGAAATACCCTGTACCCTCACATGGCGAGCGTCTCATGACCTGCCTCCGAGGCCGCTGATTACGGAACGAGCGCTATCTGAGACCGAGCTCTGGTGGATGAAATGGTCGCAGCGATGCACCTATCAGGGCCCTTGGCGGGATGCCGTCATCCGCTCGCTGATTACTCTGAAAGCGCTGACCTATGCTCCCACCGGCGGCATTGTCGCCGCGCCGACCACCTCACTTCCGGAATTGCTCGGAGGCGTGCGGAATTGGGATTATCGGTACTGCTGGATTCGAGATGCGACGTTCACCCTGTATTCATTGCTGGCCGCCGGATACCACAGTGAAGCCAAGGCCTGGCGTGAATGGCTGCTGCGCGCAGTGGCGGGAAAACCTTCCGACTTGCAAATCATGTATGGCATCGGCGGAGAACGGCGACTGACGGAGCTTGAGCTGAACTGGCTGCCTGGCTACGAAGGCTCTACCCCCGTGCGGATCGGCAATGCGGCCTCCCAACAGTTTCAATTGGACGTGTATGGAGAGATGATGGACACCTTGCACCAGGCCAGGGAATTGGGCCTGGCAGCCAGTGAAGATTCCTGGCGAGTGCAACATGCCATCATGGAATTTCTCGAATCGGCCTGGGATCGTCCCGACGAAGGTATTTGGGAAGTCCGGGGTCCCCGCCGGCATTTCACCCATTCAAAAGTCATGGCCTGGGTGGCGGTCGATCGAGCGGTGAAGGCCATCGAGCGTTGTCATGTGGAGGGACCGCTGGAGCGGTGGCAGGCTCTCCGCGCGACCATCCACGAACAGGTCTGCCGCGAGGGGTACGATGCGAATCGGGGAACGTTCGTCCAATATTATGGCGGAACCTCGCTCGACGGCAGTTTGTTGATGATTCCGCTCGTCGGATTTCTGCCCGCGTTCGATCCGCGTGTGCAGGGGACGCTACACGCGATTGAACGGGAACTGACGGTGGATGGATTAGTCATGCGGTATCAGCCTTCGGGGCAGTTGGATGGGCTTCCCGGTGACGAGGGCATGTTTCTGCCCTGTTCATTCTGGTTGGTGGACAATCTGCTTCTTTCCGGGCGCGTGGAGGAAGCTCGCCGGTTGTACGATCGTTTGATCGGCTTGGGCAACGACGTCGGGTTGCTTTCAGAGGAATACGATCTGAAACGCAAACGACTGGTCGGGAATTTCCCGCAAGCATTTTCTCATGTGTCTCTGATCGACTCGGCCTTTGGATTCTCTCGGATGGAAAGTCCCGCTGAGCGCAGGCAGCGGAGTTGAACCATCGAGGATTCGGGGAGATGGTCACGATGCGGATGTTGAACGGTAGAGGCATGGTCATCGTCGGGGCGGTGATCGGCTGGTTCCTATCCAGCCCGGCTGGTCCTTTGCTCGCCAGGGCGACCGAGCTGACCCTTTCAGCTGAGGCGACGCCCCATGAACAGAGGCAGGGGACTCTTGCCGCACAGGGCACTGTGGACCGGTTTATTTTGGATCCACGGGGAGAAGTGGAGGGATTACTCCTCACTGATGGAACGCATCTGTATGTCACGTCTCGCGCCGAGGACCAACTGGTCAGCGCCTTCAAACCGGGAGATCTCGTGCGGGTATACGGCCGGCTCTCGGCCGAGGAACGATTGGTTCAAGCGGATGTGGTGGCCAACATGAGCACGGGAACGACGTTCACCGTCCCCATGCGCCTGGATCTTCCCATGCAGGAGCAACATCGATTGTCGATGACGGAAATGAGTGCGGCGGGAACTGTGCGCGCATTCCTCTATCATCCCCTGAAGAAAATCATCCATGGAATGTTGCTGTCAGATGAGACGCAGGTTCGTTTTCCTCCTGACGCCAGTCAGAAGCTGCGGCGCTCTTTCCACATCGGAGATAAGCTGACGGTCAGGGGGAACGGCACGACCAATCGGTACGGCCGGGCGGTCGAAGCCTTGGCCATCGGCAGGAATTCTGGGTCGCTGGTGCCGCTGGACGCTTCTTTGCAGAATGTACCCTGACAGGCCGTTAGGGCTCAGTGGCTCGAGCCTGTTTGACTCGCGGTGAGACCTGTTCGATTCTCCAGCTCGGTCCGCCTGCATACAGACTTCCTTCGAACCGCACGAAGGCGGGGGCATCCTTCTTGATCAACCAGAAGTGGTAATCAGGCGGAGTTCGTCCAATGAGTCGAGCTAGTGCCGACGTGAACCATCCCAGGCGAGGTTTCAAACTGTAGTGGACCGCGGTGGCTTTGGTATCTTTTCTAGTAGTGTTGCGGGTGTCTTCCTCATCGACGCGAGTCAACTCGACTTCGTAGAGCTTGGGCTCCGGATTAAACACCAGCATGTGCACGATTGCGCCGGCTTGCCCACGAAGATTTTTTAGGACGGTGATGGTCATTCCGTTATACACGTCCGATGGAAGATCGATGCGACCGGTGATCAGCTTTTCCTCCGCCGTTTTTTCATGCTGTTTGACTTGATACTGTCCCGTTTCTCCATTCAGCGAAATGACGAGTGGCTCTGGAAAAGTCGGCCCCCGCTGAGTCAGCTGATAACTCAGCATGGTGAGGTGTTTCTTCTGAGAATACGTCACGGTTTCGTCGTACAGCGATCCGTCAGCGAAGCGAAAGGTCAGCCGGCTGGCCAACCGATCGGCGCCTGTGGTCACCTGGCTGAGCTCACCATCGGCGAGCTTTTTGCCATCCAAGGTTTTGAGGGTGACAAACCCCTCGCTGACCCCCTCTGGATAGACCACCTCAACAGGCTTGGCAAGCAGCGGCGTCGATGTCAGGAGGTAGAAAGCCGCTATGGCGAGACTCGATTGCCAATAGATTCGCCGTTGGCAAGCCATTCGGAAGGGACGCAGTAGCGATCGGCAATAGATTTTCATTGGACTCACCTTACCTCGTCGACCGTGGGACGAATACTGGGAATGTGCCTGGTTCGCGGCGTATACGGGAGATCTGGATGGGCCGCGACCCATGCGTCGGATGTCTTCGCCGGAGCGCGAAGAAATACTCGGTTGTCCACGCCTGCCTCCTAGGGGTTTCACTAGGGGTCAGGTGTGTCATGGCTGACATATAAGAAGACACCAGCCGTCAACGAATTGAACGTTCATACGTAGGAGCGATAGAACCGATGGGCAGGAGTCCGTATCGATGGTTATTCTGTTTGAGTTGCAGCCTGTTATGCGGCTGGGCAATCGGTGGGGGCATGTTCGGCGAGGGACAAGACATTGTCCTGGCTGAAGAACCCACGCCGATTGCCGGGGAACCCTTTCGAACCACACTGTTCGGGGAAGAAATCTATGTGCCGCCCAGGGACCGGCGGAGTGTCACCGCCATCAGTTTCGGAATTCAGGCCATTCCCAACGGGCCGACCCAGCAGGAAGTGCTCCCATTCGGCGCCTTATACATCTGGCGGAATTGGGATGACGACAACCGTCGACTGCGCGGCACCTTTTCGGGCGTCGTCAACGACGTGGACTACACGATCGGGCTGCGCGAGTACCCGAACTGGTCGCTCTTATTCACGTGGGACAACTTTATCCTTCCATTCGGCCGTTCAGAATATGTTCAGGGGCAACGTCAGCGTGGCACGGAGTTGGAGTGGAGCTACGCTTTTGCCGGCGCCGGACTGGGTTACCGGCTTCCGGTCCATCCCTTTCGCCAGGACAGTGCGGTCAACATTTCGCTCACGTACGAAGCAGGGTATCGCTGGTTCAAAGGCACCGGCCACACCTCCGCAGACTATGGCGTGCCGAAGGACACCTATGAAGGCCGCATTCATTTCCGCATACGCGCCGATGCTCTCAAGCGAAATCTGATGGAACTTCCCCACGAAGGATTCACCATGGGCGGCGATCTGTTGCACGGCCACCGAGCGAAGTGGGACCAATGGGGAGGCGCCCCGTTCAACACGCCGGATTTCAATAAGGAACGGACCTACCTTCAAGCCAGTGCCTATGCGTTGTTGGCAACGGGATTGCCGTTTATCGAGAGTGACAAACACCGGCTCTTAAGCAGTGTTCATGGAGGAATTGGAAAGGACCTGGATCGATTTTCGGCCTTCCGGCTTCCTGGCCGACCGACCGGGTATGAATGGGAGGCCATCTCGCTTCCGATGATCCACGGCGTGGCCTTCAACGAATTATTTCCGACCCGTTATGCCGTCGCCAATTTGCAATACCGCTATGAAGCCTTATTTTTTATGTATCCCTATCTGGAAGCGACATGGGGGTTGGTCGAGCGTCCGGTCTTTACGTCGGGCACTGCGGTCAAGAATATCACCGACTCCATGCCGGCTTTAGGTGGCGGACTGGTGACCGGGGCCCCCTGGAAATCGCAGATCGAGCTGAATTACACCTATAATTTCGGTATCTATCGGGACCCGGGCGGCGCGCCGCCCACCAAGGGCGGGCATGGGATCATTTTTTTCTGGTCAAAAGAATTGTGACCGAAGGCCACTCGTAATCATGTGGAGAGAATGGTAGGATTCCACATCACTTCCTACTCGGCTTTTTCCTTTAGCCTGGAGCATGTCCATGAAACCACGAGTCATTATAGCCGACGACCATACCCTCGTTGCGGAGGGTGTCGAAAAGCTGCTGGAACATGATTTCCAATTATGCGGCAGAGCCGCAGACGGGCGCGCGCTCGTTCGGGCGGTTGAAAAGGAGAAGCCGGATATTGCGCTGGTGGACATCGCACTCCCGCTGTTGAACGGGCTTGATGCGTGCCGACAAATCAAAAAATCGGTTCCCGAGGTGAAGCTGCTCGTGCTGACCATGCACAGCGAGCAATATTTCGTGACGGAAGCGTTTCGCGCCGGCGTATCAGGCTACGTCTTGAAGCAATCAGTAGCAGAAGAGCTCGTCTTCGCGATTAAGGAAGTGTTGAAAGGGCGCCTGTACGTGTCGCCCAGCGTGGCGGAAAATCTGGTGGCGCAAGCGCTTCATCCGGTTGCGCCGGCTCCGGCCGGTGCGGGGCCAACTAACGACCTGCTCAGCGGCCGGCAGCGGGAAGTGCTTCAGCTGATCGCCGAAGGCCAATCGACGAAAGAAATCGCCTCGACCCTCAATGTGTCTATCAAGACCGTTGAATTCCATAAAACCCGCATCATGAAACAACTCGGTGTCCACAGCACCGCTGAACTCACCAAACACGCCATTTCAATCGGGCTCATTGCCATGCCGCAGCAGCCCACGGTTCCCGGCTCTCAGCCCTAATCCGTTACGGGTGTTGATCGCTCAGTTTTGTGAGGCCTTGCGACAGGGCGAAGCGCGTCAGTTCCGCAGTGGTGCGGATACCGAGGCGGCGCGTGATATTGCCTTTGTGAAATTCCACGGCCTTGGTGGAAACCTGCATGGTCGTCGCGATTTCCTTCGTGGACATGCCCTTCGTCAACAGCTGCAGAACCTCCTGTTGACGAGGAGTCAATTTGGAGGAAAACCCCTCCGGTTTGACCCAGGGAGTTTCGATGGCATCCTGCACCTCAAGGGAGAGCTGCGGGGAGATGTATCGTTGATTCTTGAGCGCGGCGTTTAACGCGGACAATAATTCCGTAGAAGCAGACTGTTTCAATACATAGGCTGATGCGCCCATCTGAAAGGCCTGCGAGATATAGAAGGGTTCGCTCATCATCGTGACAAAAATAATCTTGGCATGAGGCACCGCGGCACGCAGCTGCTTAGTGACTTCCAATCCGTTCATATTCGGCATGGAAATATCAAGCAGGATAATATCGGGGTTCAGCGCCGGCGCGATGTTCAGCAGTTCTTGTCCGTCGGAAGCCGTGCCCGCCACCTCATAATCCGGCTCCAGCAATTGTCGATATGCTTCCAGCACTAAACTATGGTCATCGGCGATGACAATGCGCGCTTTGGCCACGTCACTCCTTCCCTCTACGGTCGTCTCGAGTCTACAGGTTTCGTGTTTGTCGATACCTTCAAAATAATCTCACCGTAGCAGTCTTGTCTAGTGTTTACCGCGAGCCTCTCTCCTTCAAGAGCTCTTCTGGCATTAGGTAGATCTTGCCCGATTCTATACACGAAGGCGCCTAGGAAAGCCCCCTGCATTGTCCAAAGGTTGCCAGGGCATCGCCTAGTTGGGAATGGGATCAGAGTGGAAGTAAGGTGATGAACGAGGCACCTCTTACAACTCAGCGTCCAATTGACGGATGAAAGGGACCGCCCATGACTCAGCCCTATCAGGCGAAGGCCTACGATCTGTTTGGTCTGTCGGGTATCTCCGATGAAACCCTCCGGGTCCATTTCGGGCTCTATGAAGGCTATGTGAAAGCGGCCAATGAGTTGCGCGATCAACTTTCCGATTTTATGAAACAGGGAAAAGTCGATCACGAGCAAATGCCGGCCTATTCCGAACTGACGCGGAGGCTGGGATTTGAATTCAACGGCATGGTGCTCCACGAATATTATTTCGGAAATCTCCGCCGGGGAGGGGGAGACCAGCCTCCTAATGGCTCGGCTTTTCATCGGGCCGTGGAACAAACATTCGGCAGTTATGAGCGTTGGAAGGCGGACTTCTGCAGTGTGGGTACGATGCGCGGAGTAGGCTGGGCGATTTGTAACGTGGATCCTTCGAGGGGCCTGGTCTCCAACCATTGGGTGTCGTTGCATGAACATGGGAACGTAGCCGGATTCTTGCCCATCCTTGTGATGGACGTGTGGGAACATGCGTACCTGTTGGATTACCAACCGAGTGAACGCAAGCAGTACGTCGAATCGTTTTTCAGCAATATCGGGTGGAGCGTGGTCGAAGAGCGTCTTCAAGCGGGACTGTCTTCCGTAGCGGTTCCACGGTGAAAGAGAGGCCTTCTATGAATGTGTGTCTTCAGAATCCTATAGATCCAAGCCAGCCCGAGCCGACGCCATTTCCAGAGCCGAACCCCAATCCGGATCCGGGTCCAAGTCCCTTTCCACCGGACCCATTTCCTCCGCCCATTCCCCCGCAACCAGTCAAGCCGCCTATTCCGCAACTGACTGCGACGGGAAACCCGGATTAATGTTTGATCTGACCGGCTTTCGAACGTTGGCGAGACTAGAGACTTTGCCAGTGGGCGAGCGCTCGAATCCATGAGAGAAACGAGGTGTCGGCAGCGAAAGACGATCGCAGGGATGGTTGTCGGCAGGCTGCGACAGGGAGGCAACGCATGGACTCTCCAGAGAAAGCGGCGAGCATTCGCCAGTGGATCAATCCTGAAGAGCGCGTGACCGTAGATTTTGAGGACGAGCATGATCTGAATGCCGAGGTGATCGAGTGTGATGGTCAAACTGTGACCCTCCTGCTTGAAACGGCATTTCCTCATTACAAACAACATCTCACACTTCCGCTCAGCATGATTTCGGTCGGAGAAGATAAAAGTCATTACACGAGAGACCCCGACAAACCCATTCACTACGGACGCCTTCGAATCACCGTGCATGAAGCGCGTCCGCAGGCTGTCTAACGCGAGATGAGGTCGACGCTATGAATATCGCGTCCAGGAAATCGAAGGTTCCTCGTACGATCGCGGAGGCCGGGTTGATGCGGCCCCGGACGCATCTATATCTCGAGTCGAGAATTGATGAGGATTTGGGTGTGTTGCCGGGAGAGGTTCGCAAAGTCAAAAATGTCATGTCTTCTGCCCTGACCGTCGTGTCTCCGGACACGAGCCTTGAGGATGCGGTCTCGCTCATGACGGCTATGAATGTGCCGGTCATTGTGGCGTATGAAGGAACACGGTTGGTGGGGATGATCACCGATCGGGATGTCGCCTTAACCCGGCGGTCGCGAGAGAATCTCCAGATCTCGACTGTCGGGGACGTCATGCGTGACCACATTCCCTATTGCCATGAAGACGACCTGCTCACCGATGCGCAGGCGCTCATGCGCGTGTCCGAAGTGGATTGGATGCCGGTGCTCGACCGTACTGGACGCCTCGCTGGGGTGTTGTCCATCTACATCCCTCCTTCCTAGAGAGTGCTCAACCTAGAGAGTGCTCAAGTCCCGCCGGGGGATTCCCGCACGACCGCCAGGGGTCTGCCTAGTACGTCCCACCGGGCCTCTCTACTAGTGTGAGCACAGATTGATGTGAGAGGAGGAGGAGACACATGATGCCGCTTTTCGTGATTCGCCAACACCTCGGCAAGCACCTCGGACTACTTCTCTCGATCGCCGCCTGCGCGGTTGTGATCGGGACCCAGGCACGCACGGTCGCGCAGAGGGGGGATGATCAAGGGTTGACGACGGAACTGGGGTTGGAATCGGCATGGCCCCATGTGCGCGTAGACTTCTCGCGTTGAACGACCGCCAGATTTGTGACTTTACGTGCGTTGAAAGGAGCAGATATGAAAGCAGACAAGCCGTCTATCATCAAGGATGTGAAGACCATCAGGGAACGTGCTCGACAACATATCGAAGAGGGTGCCTTAACGGCGGACTACAAAGCGGACCGCGATACCGTCGTCAAGTTATTGAATGAAGCGTTGGCGACGGAGATTGTCTGTGTCCTTCGATACAGACGGCACTATTTTATGGCAGAAGGAATGAATGCTGACAGCGTGAAGGCTGAATTCCTTACCCATGCAGGGGAGGAACAGGCGCATGCGGATGCACTCGCGGAGCGAATCGTGCAGCTGGGCGGAGAACCAAACCTCTCCCCAGAGGGGTTGTCGACCCGCAGCCATTCGGAATATGTGGAGGGCGAGAACCTTAAAGACATGATCAAAGAGGATCTCATTGCGGAGCGGATCGCGATCGAAAGTTACCGCGACATGATCGCCTTCGTCGGCAGTGACGATCCCACGACCCGGCGAATGCTCGAGAAAATTCTGATGAAGGAAGAAGAACATGCTGAGGATCTGGTCAGTCTGTTGAAGTGATATGTCGCGACGATGAGAGTTCGATCCTCACTCCCGTTTAGTGTGTAGGAGATGAAGGCATGGCCGGGCCGACCCTATACCGCCGGGAGCTACGTGGATGGGGAAGGGCTGCATGTTGCCCTGTGTGTTGAATATTCCACGTCGGTGTTGTATCTGCCGGAGGGGCGCCCCGGCCTCCATGATGGACGCCGCGTAAACAGACCGGAGAAGCCTGGGAAGATGCTCTTGCACGATCCCAGGCTTCATCCGTAGCCATCCTTAGCAGTCCTCTCCCTACAAGACGTTTTCTTCGCCACGTAGCTCAGTACTCGTCCTGCGTTTTGTGCCCCTCATTGCGCGCTATTCCGCCCTCGCCTCACTTCACTTACCAAAGAGAACTATTACGTAGAAGGAATAACTCCGGGGGCCGTGCCTTTTAAAACTAGGGGTATGTCCAGTCATCCATATTCCTCTTCGGATATATAACAAATACAGACAATCGTCGGGAGGCGTACATGAGGCACCAGAGAGAATCAGGGGTGAAAGCCAAAGTCGTCGTGACACTGAGAGAGAGCGATGAGGAAAATACGGTCGTGCTGTACCGAGGTGGGAGAAACGGTCTTGCGTTTCGATCTCCGTCCCATCGGTTATTAAAAGACGCTGTCCGGCATCGGAGCCGGGAGGAAGGCGCGTTTGTAGGAGCGCAGGCTTCCGCGGCGGTGACACATCAACAGGGAGGATTCTAATGAATAGCGATCAATTTAAAGGAAAATGGGTGCAGTTCAAGGGCGAAGTGAAGAAACAGTGGGGAAAATTTACGGACGACGATCTGACGCAGATCGAAGGCGACTACGACAAGTTTGTCGGACGCATTCAGGAACGGTATGGCGATAAGAAGGAAGAAGTGATGCGCTGGGCAGATGATTGGCACTCCCGGCAGGGGCAACCGCAGCCGGGCACCCCACATCGAGAGGCGCAGCCTCCTCGTTGAACGCGAATGTGTTGATTGAATCCAACTTTACCCAAGGAGTGCTTGATATGAAAAAAATGATTGCGATCGCATTGATGTCCGGACTTCTCGCAAGCCCGGCCTGGGCATTATTCGAGTCCAACAAACAGCTGGCCGCAACAGCGACCGTCACCCTGGAAGATGCCGTCAAGCATGCGTTGAAGGCTGTTCCGGGAAAGGCTGTGGAGGCTGAGATCGGGAAGGAAGACGGGCGCACCGTCTATGAGATCGAAATCGTCGATTCGAACAACAAGACCCAGAAGGTCTATGTCGATGCGCAGAGCGGTCAGGCGAAAATCGATCACTAATCGATGCGGGCGTGCCGGCAACGGATTGGCCGGCACGCCCTGTCATGGCCTCGGAGGAGAGCGACGATGACACTCGGACGTTGGAATCTGCTGGTCCTCACCGGTTCGGTGATGCTGACCATCACGGGAGTGGGACACGCGGGCGAAACGTTGTCCCCACGCGGCACACAAGGAAAGCCCCTACTGGTGGTCAACCAGGATCAGGTCGAGGGCAAGTGGAAGCAATTCAAAGGCGAGTTGAAACAAAAGTGGGCTGAATTCACGGATGACGATTTGATGCTGATCGAAGGGCGGATCGATACTTTGGAAGGAAAAATTCAGGAACGGTATGGCGATCGCCGGGAAGAGGTAAAACGCTGGGTTGATGACTGGTTTGAAAGCCATGGGGAAAGCCATGGTGACAAGGGAAATCAATCCTAGCGGCAGGCCACCTTCACAGAGGAGATGAACAATGACACGAGGGGTCCTTGGGGGAGTATTGTTCTTGTGTGCATCCGCTCTCATGATCGGCGGCGTGGGTATGCCGTCCCCCGCTTTGGCGGCGGACGATAAAGGGCTTTTTGAGCAGATGGATATCGGGCTGTTGTCGATCGGTGGTCGTGCCACCTATATCGACCCTAAGGATGGTTCCAGCCGATGGTTCGGGGGCGGGCAGGTGCGCCTGCATCCCTGGCGCTATCTGGCATTCGAAGGATCCGCAGACTATCGCCGTAACGACATCGGTGATACGCGCGTCCATTCGTATCCTGTCCAAGTCTCCGCCTTGATTTATCCACTGGGCACCACCAGGTTGGCACCGTTTTTATTGGGCGGCGGCGGCTGGTATTACACGACCGTTAAGGGGCCGGGCGGTTTCGACGACACGCAAAACCGATTTGGCGCTCATGCGGGCGGGGGACTCCAATTTTTCTTCAACAAGCATGTTTCGATCGATAGCACCTACCGATACATCTGGCTGGAGAAAATCGAGTCGCGAGACCAGAACATCGTCGACAAGAAGTTCCAGGACAACGGTCACATGGTGACCGTCGGTGTCAATTTCCATTTCTAGGCTGGGATGAACGAGGCTGTGAGGTGGAACGGATTGTGGCACAGGAGTTCGTTAGAATTCAGGAGAGGGAGCGGATGGCTCATTCGGTTGCTCCTGTTGTTGGTAGGGCTGACCGGGGGGCTGACGGTGACGGCGGCTGCCGCTTCGGATGAATATATCGCCGGGTATGCCGCCGGGCTGCTGGAACACGAGTTCCACCTCTCAGGAGCGGTCGTTCAGGTCGAGCAAGGGCGCGTGGCCGTCTATGCGAAGCGACTCGCTGCCGAAGACCCGGCGAAGATCGTCACCGCCCTGAAGGCCATTCCAGGAGTTGTTCAGGCGGAAGTGCACACCGGAACCGGGACTAGTGGCGCACCTGGTCCGGGAGTGGTCCAGGCCGTAACCCCTGAGTCCGACTCAAAATTTCTTCCGCGCGGATTGTTAGTGGATCCGATGCATGCGGATTTGCGTTGGCCCCATTTCGGGGCATCCTATCATTCCCTTTCATCCGGCGGCCGCGAGTTTGCCAGTGCATTCGGCGAGTCGTTCGCAGTGTATCGGGATGCCGCACCCTTTCAAGGCGAATGGGAATTAGGGATCCAGGCCGGTGTCTTCGGCGTGTTCGATACGGAAAAACGCTCCATCGATCTCATCAACGCCGACTACACCTTTGGCATCGTGGCGAGTTACAGGGCTGACAAATTATCCGGGTTCCTGCGTATTCGTCACCAGAGTTCACACTTGGGCGACGAATTTTTGCTGAATAATCCTCAGGTCGTCCGCATCAATCTGAGTTATGAGGAGATCGACCTCAAGCTCTCGTATGACCTGACGACCTGGTTGCGGGTCTACGGTGGCGTCGGGACGATCGTGAGAAAAGAACCCAGCACCCTAGGCCGTGAGACGACCCAAGGAGGGGTCGAGCTAAAGAGTCCCTGGCTGTTCTGGGGCGGAAAAGTCAGGCCCGTGGCCTATGCAGACTTCCAAACCCATGCGAGAACCAATTGGTCGGTCGGGCAGTCGATTATGGCCGGACTGCAGTTTGAGAATGCCAGGATCGGCGACAGAAAGTTGCAGGTGTTGGGAGAATATTACTCCGGTCCCAGTCCGGACGGCCAACTGTTTACGCAGCGTGTGGAGTGGATCGGTATGGGTATCCATCTCTGGTTTTGAGCCCTTGCCGAATGGAGGGACAATCAGGATAAGGCGGAATCTGCCGCCGGAAAGGGTGAGCAATGGCGGAGGCAACGATACGAAAAAAATCATGCGCACATCCTTCATGCGCGTGTGAGGCCGAAAAGGGCCGTGAATTCTGTTCCGATGCCTGTCGGAATGCGACTGCACCGACCGGGAGTTGTTCGTGCGGGCACAAAGGATGTGGGACGCAACACGCGTACCATTCGACGGGGGCTCCTGATAAATAAGCGTTGTGTTCACCTATAGATGAGGTGTCATCATGTTGAGCTGGGCTGTGACATTTTTGGTCATCGGGCTGATCGCGGGCGTACTCGGTGTCACAGGAGTGGCAGGAACTGCCACCCATATTGCGTATGTGCTGTTCGTGGTCTTTCTCATTCTGGCGGTGGTCGGGATGGTGATGGGTAAACGCCCGCCTGCAATCTGACGCCTACGGACCTGCTACCTTCTGGTTCGCACTGTGCTGACAATGGCTTCGTAGAGCTGGCCGGCGGCGCGTTCTTTGGTCACAAAGACCGCCGCCCCGGCCTTCAGCATAGCCTCCTCAATATGCCGTTCATTCTGGACTGAAAGCCCGATCACTACGACATCAGGGTGCTCTTTGACAATATGGCGAGTGGCTTCGATGCCGTCGATATTAGGCATGTTGATGTCCATCACCACTACATCCGGCTTGAGGGCCGCGGCAATACCGATGGCTGCACCTCCGTCGCCAGCCTCTCCCACCACCTCCAGATCGCTGTAACTTTCCAGGACGCTCCGCAATCCTTGACGTACCATGGCGTGGTCGTCGACCAGGAGAATTCGTAAGCGATGCGAAGGAGTTTGGGGCACTCCGGGAACCTGATCTGATATCCCCATGCTCGTCTCCGGGGTCGCGTCCGGAGTCGGGTTGAGAGGTGCGCTGAGCGTAATGGTGGTTCCGGAACCCACTGACGACTTCAGGCTGAACGCCCCGCCGACAGCTTCGACGCGTTCTTGAACGTTAAAGAGGCCGAATCGTCCGGGATGATGCCGATCGGTGTCGAGAAGAATGTCCGGATTGAACCCGGTCCCTTGATCGGACACGGAAATGAGCACCTGATTGGCAGGGCTCTGTGTAAGCGTGATGGTTGCCTCGCTGGTACCCGCGTGTTTTGCCACATTGAACAAGAGTTCCCGCACACTCTGGTACAAAATGACGGCGTTCTGTTCGGCGATCTGAAGCTGGTCAATGTCAGAGCGCATGGCGACAGACAGTCCATGCGTTTTCATTTGGCCGGCCAGCCATTTGAGGGCGGCAGGCAAACCGAATTGATACAAAATCTGTGGACTTAATTCGGCCACGAGAAATCGCGTGTAGTTGAGCGATTGGGTGAGCATGTCGTCAGCCTCGCTCAACAGTTGTTCCGTTTTCGGATTACGGACTTGCGGCCTGGCCTGACTAAGTTTCATGCGGCCGACGACCAGCAACTGTGCGAGATAGTCGTGCAGTTCTGTGGCGAGCCGTCGGCGCTCCTGCTGTTCCGTGGCGCTGAGATCGGAAGCCAGGGCCCGGAGGCGGGCTTGCGAATGCACGAGCGCTTGCGTGCGTTCATCCACGCGTTTCTCCAGTTCCACGGTCCACTGCTGCAGCTGTTCTTCGGCGAGTTTCCGGTCCGTGATGTCGAGCGCCGCCCCGAGGTATCCGCTGAACACTCCGGTCGCACCTAGAAGGGGAACCCCTCGGTCCAAGATCCATCCGTAGGTCCCGTCCTGACGACGCAGCCGGTATTCCAGTTCGAAGGGTTCCTGTCTGGAAAAGTGCTGGTTGTAGACCCTGATGAAATTGGCCCGGTCTTCGGGATGAATGCTGTCGGTCCGTCCGGTCCCCAGCTCATCATCGAGACGTCGTCCCGTATACTCCAGCCAGGATCGATTGAGCCAGGAACAGAGCCGATCCGTCCCGGCCTTCCACACCAGCACCGGTGTGGCATCCGCCAACATACGAAAATAGGCTTCGCTTTCGCGCAGACCCGCGTCGGCCCGCTTGCGTTCGGTAATGTCTCTGACAATGGCATGCCAGCGCCGATCCGGCTGCAATTTGGCGCTGATCTCGACGGAAATCGTTTCTCCGTCCTTTCTCCGTAGTTTCCATTCTCCCGAGTGGCGATGGCCCTGGATCAATTCAGACTTGATCGCCCTCAAGCGTGGATAGTCATGCGGGTCCAAGAGGTCGGGAACCCGCAGGCCGAACAACTCTTCGCGGGAATACCCCAACATCTGGCAGGCGCGGCTGTTCACATCGAGGTACTGTCCGCTCATGTCCGCCGTGACGATCCCGTCCGACGCCTGCTCAAAAAGATGACGAAACCGCTCCTCGCTTTCCTTCAGGGCGCCTTCGGTGCGCTTGCGTTCCGTGATATCGGTGATGAGTACATAAAATCCCGCCACCATTCCCTCGGGAGTCCGATCGGGTACGTAGGTGGAGAACAGGGTGCGTTCGCCTCCTTCTCCGAGAAGAGTGGTTTCAAAGGCAATGCGTTCCCCGCTCAGCACCCGTCGGATGAACGGCTGAACGATTCGATAGTCTTCTTTGAGAAGATCTTTCACCGAGAGGCCGACGATCTGTTCACGAGGTAATCCGAATTGTTGCTCGTACCTTGCATTGACGAACCGATAGCGCTCGTCGCGATCGACGGATGCAATGAGGCCGGGAAGGGCATCGGTGATGACGCGCAGCTGCTGTTCACTCTGTCGGAGGGCGGTTTCGGACTGTTTGCGATCCGTGATATCAAACATGACGCCGGTAATTTGCCGGGGATGACCGGTTGAATCCGGAAGAACCTGTCCGGTAACCGCGATCCAGGCTTCACCGGGAGGAACCTGGCGGAGAATGCGGCACTCCACGTCGTAGGCGCTCCGGTTTTGGATAGCGTCGTTGATGGTCAGCAGCACACGCACCCGGTCCTCGGGATGAATCAGATCCTGGAACGCGGCGAACGTGCTGCCGAAGGTCATCGCAGGCAAACCGAAAATACTCTCCAGTTCTGGGGAAAAGACCAATGTATGACGATCCAGATCTTGGTGGAACGTGCCCATGCGGCCGGCTTTCAGCGCCAGACGATGCCGGGCTTCGCGTTGCTGGAGTATTTGCAGGATATGTTTCTTTTGTGCGTCGGTGCGATTGAGGTTGCCGGCGAGGACCCAGAGAAACGCAAGGATGATCAGCATCACCGCGGCCACGGCCAGCGCGACCCCGAAATTGAAATCGTAGCGGCCGGACCGCTGAGCGGCGATACGAATCCATCCGGCGAGAATCGGTAAGGTGATGGCGAAGGGCAGGACGCGGCGCAACATCACGGCACCAAGATCATCGCTCGTCAACGTGGACATGAATCCACGGGTGGGGCGGGCGCTGAGAATGCCGAGGCCAAGTGCCAATAGAAGCCCGGCGGTGTAGATGGATATAGTGTTGGCGGTTCCGACTTTGTACAGTGTTTGCACGCCATAGAGGTAACCGACGAGGGCAATGGCGCCGACGGTTCCCCCGAGCAATGCAAGATAATGACTGGCATCGGCGTGGCCGCTGTTTTCGGAGTCGAGCCGGAGCAAGGCCAACCCCAACATGAGAATGGCGAAGGCGGTGGCGGGAGCCATCCGGCCGGGATGGGAATCCAATGTTCTATCTGGAAAAGAGGCGAGCCAGAGATCGATACCCAAGTCGATGGACAGCAAGTATTCCAGCATTGTAAGCCCTGCCAGAAGGCAGGCGAGACCTGCGAAGCCTTGCGCGATACGCCGCTTCGTCCATGTGACGGTCTGCTCGTCGGCTTGGAGCCAGAGAGAGAGCCCGAAAAAAAAGATCGCCGCCATCGTCGTTGGTGTGACCGTCCCTGCGGAAGGCCACAAATTGTAGAGCAATGTCGGGCTGTAGGACCAGCACAGGAAGGCGATGATCGGAAAAGCAATCGCTAATCCGGCGGCCGAGGGGACCAGGCGTTGCAGCGTCAGCAGCACCGAAGTCATGCGTGAATGACAAGCCTCCGGGTCTTACCGCCTTGAGGAGCGTGACCCTTTCTGCGAGAGCGACTCAGGGTAGAACAAGGGCGAGCGGGCAGAGAGCATCCATGGACGGTCTTTCCCCATGGACTCGAGCCGGCCGAATCATAGGCCAGTCGGATGCCGGTCGCTACTAGGGGACTCCCTAGTCTGGGAGAGTCTTCCTCCCGTTAGGCTTGAACGGAAAAATGGCGAAGGATCGTTTCGTAGAGTTGGTCGGCTGCGGACTCTTTGGGTAAGAAGGCCACCGCCCCGGCGGCGGTCATCGCGTCATGAACCTGAGGGTCATTGCGGACGGATATGCCGATAACCGTGATGGATTGATGTTCCTGCGTCAGGATACGAGTCGCCTCGATGCCGTCGATGAGGGGCAGATTCACGTCCATGATGACGACATCCGGATGCAGCGAACGGGCCATGATGACGGCGTCCTGACCGTCGGCGCCTTCTCCCACCACCGTCAAATTGTCGTAGGCGTCCAAGATACTGCGGAGTCCCTGCCGGACCATGGCATGATCGTCTACGAGAAGAATTGTAATATTGCGCGATGAGGCTTCCATGGGAGGGGGCAGCGTGTGCGTGACTTCCGGGGTGCGTGCGAACGGAGGCTGGACGGAGCCGGTCGCTATCGGCAGGCGGAGTATCGCCACCGTGCCGCTTCCCTGAAGGGACGACACCTCACACTCGCCTCCCAGCAACTCCATTCGTTCCCTGATGCTCAGCAGACCGAATTTGCAGCGGGTGTTTTTCGTGAGGCCCAGTTCTGTCACATCGAAGCCGGCACCCTCATCCTCCACACAGATCCACAGTTCTCGACGATCCTCATCTACATTAACGGTAATGGCGGCGCGGTCGACCTTGGCATGTTTAATGACATTAAACAGCAGTTCGCGAACCGATTGGAATAACAACACGGCTTGATCGTCCGGCAGGGTAAATGACGGCGCCATCGTTTTGACAGCCACTTCGAGGCCGTGCTGTTTCATCTGTTCTCCTAACCAGACCAACGATTGCGACAGGCCGAATTGGTACAGGATATGAGGACTTAATTCGGCGACCAACGAGCGGGTATAGGTCAACGCCTGATCCAGCATCCCATCGATCTTCGAGAGGGCAGCCGATGCGGACGCGTCTTGAATGGTGGGGATGACTTGCGCAAGCCTGATCCGGCTGGCCACCACAAGCTGGGCGAGGTAATCATGTAATTCAGTCGCGAGGTGCCGGCGTTCGCGTTGCTCCGTCAGAGTGAGGTCGGAGGCCAAGGCTCGCAGGCGTTCCTTCGAGAGGAGCAACTCCGCCGTGCGCTCGGCGATGCGGCGCTCGAGTTCAACGGCGGAATTCTGCATGTCCCGTTCAGCCCGTTTTTGTTCGGTTAAATCGACGAGGATGTCCACCCCGCCCACTACAGCGCCATACGCGTCGCGAAGCGGCGTGGGATGAGAGGCGACGGGGTGGCGGGTACCGTCCGATCGTTCGATGATGAGTTCCAGTCCACGCACCGGGCGATTGAGAGTCAACGATCGCGCCAAGGGACTTTCTTCCGACGGCATGAGTCGGCCATCCGTCCAGTACTGACGCCAAGAACCGGTCCAGCGGGTGACACCGAGCGTCGGAGGGCAGCCCCAGAGGTCTACGGCAGCCTGGTTACATCGCGTAATCCGGCCTTCGGCATCGGTGGTATAGACGGCGGCGGGGAGGGCCTCGACGAGATTGGCCAGGTTTCTTTCGCCCTGTTTCAACTCCGAAATCGCCCGTGCGATTTTTGACGCTCCGACAATCCGTCCTCCCCGATCCTTGATTGGCGAAACGGACAGCGAAATTTCAATCAATGTCCCATCTTTACGCTTCCGCACCGTTTCATAGTGGTCGATTCGTTCCCCCCGGCTGAGCCGTTCCAAAATGCGCGGCTCTTCGTTCGACCGATCGGCGGGGATCAAGCGTTGCACCGGCTGCCCGACCATCTCAAAGGCCGTATAGCCGAAGAGATGTTGGGCACCCCTGTTCCAACTCGTGATGATTCCGTTGAGATCCTTGGAGATAATGGCGTCGTCGGAACACTCGACGATGGCTGCCAAGTGCGCCAACATGAAATCCACCGGAAATCCGGCCTCTGAACAGGAGGGAAATGCGTCTTCTGGGCTGGGCATGGACAGTCCCTGATGTCGCTTACGGTGGAGAGCAAGGTCGTTGTCAAAGGCACTATAAGGACTTCGGCAGCGTGTCACAACTAGGCAAAGCGCTAGCGCACATCCGCCAAATTCCAAGGGAGGTTCCTAGTAACCTATTTTCAATAATCATGTATCGTATGGGCCAGAGGTGATCGGAAAATGTCCTACATACGGAGCTCAACATGATTCATGAGATCGACCCTGCGACTCAGAATTCGAATTCAATTCATGCCGGATGGAAAACCCCGCTTCCGCGCTCCAATTCCCATAGCGGCGCGAGCGGCGCGGCCGAAAGCTTTGATCCTCGACAGCCTATTATCGAGGTGTCCGAATGCGATGACACCTTCAACGTGTATGCAGATTTTCGAACGGTTCTAGACAACTCTGAGGCGCCGGTAGTCGTAAAATTTGCGCAGCAGGGCATGATTCTCGCTGGTGGGGCGGTGCAGCGATATCTGCCGATCCCAACCGATGCGCTTATCATGCATGCGCGAGTCACAATCGATGGCGGGATCGCCAGAATTTCCATACCTACGGCCGATTCAGGACATCGCTGGCGGTCCATCGTCATGTGGTGAGGCTACGAACTCTCTGAGCCCGCTCGCTTGGTCCATGAGCGGCGGGCTCAGCGCTGTGGTGTTAAGAAAAGTCCACCCTGTCCGAGTGCATTCAGCGGTGTCGA
Organism: Nitrospira sp.; assembly: GCA_024998595.1. GTDB lineage: Bacteria > Nitrospirota > Nitrospiria > Nitrospirales > Nitrospiraceae > Nitrospira_A. The sequence goes on along the minus strand of JACOEK010000003.1, from coordinate 537,285 downwards.
CTCCGCGTCACCGCCAGTCGATTGCGCCACATTTCCTATTAGCTCTACGACCCTCTGCATTCCCCGATTCCCCGGTAACTAGGGTATCCCCTAGTCCGTCCACGACACCCGCCGGCTTATAGTGTTCCGCACTACACGATCTGCGCCCGGAAGTCGCAAGTCTAGCGGGCCGGCGGTTTGCAATCAGTCCATGGACGGAGGAAATAGATGAAGACTAAGCCGCGTTCGCGATCCGCTAAGCGACAACCGTCCGGGGTTCTGTACCACGACGATCAGGACAAAGCCGTACTCCATATTCTTCAGGCAGTCAAAAAGGGTGACTTTTCCCTGCGTCTGCCCGCCGAGTGGGATGGGATGGCCGGAAAGATTGCTGATGAGATCAACGGCTTGATCGAACTAAGCGCCATATTTTCTGAGGAGTTGAAGCGCGTCAGCCATGCGGTGGGCAAGAAGGGAAAATTATCAGAGCGCGCGTCGGTTCCTGAAGCGAGAGGAGAATGGAAAACCAACATCGAAGCGGTCAACGGCCTCATTGATGACCTGGTCCGCCCCACGACAGAAATGGCGCGTGTCATCGGCGCGGTCGCCAAGGGAGACTTGACCCAGTCCGTGGCCCTAGAAGCGGAAGGGCACCCGCTTCGAGGCGAATTCTTGAGCACGGCCAAAACGGTGAACAGCATGGTCGGCCAGCTCGATGCGTTTGCGGCCGAGGTCACGCGCGTCGCGCGAGAAGTCGGTACCGAGGGCAAGCTGGGCGGGCAGGCGGTGGTGCCCGGCGTGGCCGGAACCTGGAAAGATCTCACCGACAACGTCAATTCCATGGCCAGCAATCTCACCAACCAAGTACGCAACATCGCGGAAGTCACCATTGCCGTGGCCAACGGCGACCTGTCGAAAAAGATAACTGCTGACGTGCGCGGCGAGATCCTCCAACTCAAAGACACGATCAATACGATGGTCGATCAACTGCGCAGTTTCGCGGCCGAGGTGACTCGTGTGGCGCGTGAGGTGGGGACCGACGGGAAGCTGGGGGGCCAGGCAGTCGTGCCGGGCGTGGCTGGAACGTGGAAAGACCTGACGGATAGCGTGAACTCGATGGCGAGCAATTTGACCAATCAGGTGCGGAATATTGCCGACGTGACGGTCGCCGTCGCGAATGGGGACTTATCGAAAAAGATCACGGTGGACGTGCGCGGCGAGATTCTCCAACTCAAAGACACGATCAATACGATGGTGGACCAGTTGCGCAGCTTCGCGGCCGAGGTCACCCGGGTGGCGCGCGAGGTCGGCACTGACGGGAAGTTAGGTGGCCAAGCGCAAGTGCGGGATGTGAGCGGGGTGTGGAAGGATCTGACGGAGAGCGTGAACCTCATGGCCGGCAATTTGACGGCCCAGGTGCGGAACATTGCCGATGTGACGACCGCCGTGGCCAATGGCGACCTGTCGAAAAAGATCACCGCCGACGTGCGGGGCGAAATTCTCCAACTCAAAGAGGCCATCAACACGATGGTGGACCAATTGCGCGGGTTCGCCGCTGAGGTGACGCGGGTCGCACGTGAGGTCGGAACAGAGGGAAAACTGGGCGGGCAGGCGGTGGTGCCGGGTGTCGCCGGAACGTGGAAAGACCTCACGGATAGCGTGAACTCGATGGCGAGCAATCTGACGAACCAGGTCCGCAACATTGCCGAGGTGACGACCGCCGTGGCCAATGGCGACCTGTCGAAGAAGATTACCGCTGACGTGCGCGGCGAAATTCTCCAGCTCAAAGACACGATCAATACGATGGTGGATCAGTTACGCAGTTTCGCCGCCGAGGTGACCCGTGTGGCGCGCGAGGTGGGGACCGACGGGAAGTTGGGCGGCCAGGCCCAGGTGCGGGATGTGAGTGGCGTCTGGAAGGATCTCACGGACAGCGTCAATTCGATGGCCAGTAACCTGACGGCTCAAGTGCGCAACATTGCGGAGGTGACGACGGCCGTCGCGAACGGCGATTTGTCCAAAAAGATCACGGCCGACGTGCGCGGGGAAATCCTCCAATTGAAAGAAGCCATCAACACGATGGTGGATCAATTGCGCAGCTTCGCGGCCGAGGTCACCCGGGTCGCGCTTGAGGTGGGTACGGAAGGCAAACTCGGCGGCCAAGCCCAGGTGCGGGACGTGAGCGGGGTGTGGAAGGATCTGACGGAAAGCGTGAATCTCATGGCCGGGAATCTCACCGACCAGGTGCGCAATATTGCCGAGGTGACGATTGCGGTGGCCAATGGCGACTTATCCAAGAAGATCACCGTGGACGTGCGCGGAGAAATTCTCCAATTGAAAGAAGCCATCAACACGATGGTGGACCAGTTGCGAAGCTTTGCGGCCGAGGTCACCCGGGTGGCGCGTGAAGTCGGTACGGACGGCAAATTAGGTGGGCAGGCCGCCGTGTCCGGAGTAGCCGGAACGTGGAAGGACCTGACAGACAGCGTGAATTCAATGGCGAGCAATTTGACCGATCAGGTGCGGAACATCGCCTATGTGACGATTGCGGTGGCCAACGGCGATCTGTCGAAAAAGATCACGGCCGACGTCCGCGGAGAAATCCTGCAACTGAAGGAAGCCATCAATACGATGGTGGACCAGTTGAGAAGTTTTGCGGCCGAAGTGACCCGGGTGGCACGCGAAGTGGGCACGGAAGGTAAATTGGGCGGGCAGGCCCAGGTGCGGGATGTGAGTGGCGTCTGGAAAGATCTGACGGACAGCGTGAACCTCATGGCCGGCAATCTCACCGATCAGGTGCGCAACATTGCCAACGTCACCATTGCCGTGGCAAACGGCGACTTGTCCAAGAAGATCACCGTCGATGTGCATGGCGAAATTCTGCAACTGAAAGAAGCCATCAATACGATGGTGGACCAGTTGAGAAGTTTTGCCGCAGAAGTCACACGGGTGGCGCGCGAAGTGGGCACGGACGGCAAACTGGGCGGCCAGGCCATCGTGCCGGGCGTGGCCGGGACCTGGAAGGATCTCACGGACAGCGTGAATAGCATGGCGCGCAACTTGACGGCCCAGGTGCGCAACATCGCGGAAGTGACGATTGCCGTGGCGAGCGGCGACCTGTCCAAAAAGATCACTGTGGACGTGCGGGGCGAGATCCTGCAGCTCAAGGATACGACGAACACGATGGTGGACCAGTTGAATGCCTTTGCGGCCGAGGTCACGCGGGTGGCGCGCGAAGTGGGCACGGAAGGCAAGCTGGGCGGGCAGGCGGTCGTGCCAGGCGTGGCGGGCACCTGGAAAGATCTCACCGACAGCGTGAATGCCATGGCCAGTAACCTCACGGCTCAGGTGCGCAACATCGCGGAAGTGACGATTGCCGTGGCGAGCGGCGACCTGTCCAAAAAGATCACTGTGGACGTGCGGGGCGAGATCCTGCAGCTCAAGGATACGACGAACACGATGGTGGACCAGTTGAATGCCTTTGCGGCCGAGGTCACGCGGGTGGCGCGCGAAGTGGGCACGGAAGGCAAGCTGGGCGGGCAGGCGGTCGTGCCAGGCGTGGCGGGCACCTGGAAGGATCTCACCGACAGCGTGAATGCCATGGCCAGCAATTTAACGGTTCAATTGCGGGATATGTCGAACGTGGCGACATCCATTGCCAACGGGGACCTGACCCGGCAGATCACCGTGGACGTGCGCGGCGAGATTCTGCAGATCAAGGACGTGATCAACCGCATGGTCGCCCAGCTGAGCGCCTTTGCGAGCGAAGTCACGCGGGTTGCGAGGGAAGTCGGTACCGAGGGCAAACTCGGGGGCCAGGCGATCGTGCCGGGCGTTCCCGGCACCTGGAAGGATCTGACGGAAAGTGTGAACCTGTTGGCGGCCAATCTCACGACCCAGGTGCGCGCGATCGCAGAGGTGGCGACAGCCGTGACCCAAGGAGACCTCACCAGGTCCATTCAAGTCCAGGCGCGCGGCGAAGTCGCGGAGCTCAAAGATAACATCAACGTCATGATCCGGACGTTGAGAGCGACGACCGACCAGAATACCGAGCAGGACTGGCTCAAGACCAACCTTGCCAAATTCACCCGCATGATGCAGGGACAACGGGATCTGACCACCGTCGGCGATTTGCTCCTGAGCGAGCTTGCCCCGTTGGTTAATGCCCAATATGGCGCGATCTACCAGCGCGATACTGCTGAAAAGCCTCTGTTGCGATTGTTGGCCGGGTATGCCGGTGAAGGTGAAGCGGAGGTGCCGGACGACATGCGGGTCGGGGTCGGGCTGGTGGCGCAATGCGCGCGTGAGAAGCGCCGCATCATGCTGACGGATGTTCCCCCAGACTACATACGGATCCGCTCCGGCTTGGGGCAGGCGCGTGCCCGTAATGTGATCGTATTGCCGGTGTTATTTGAAGGTCAAACGAAGGCGGTGATCGAACTGGCTACGCTTTCGGAATTCACCCCGACGCACGTGGCGTTTCTCGGACAATTGACTGAGACGATCGGCGTCGTGGTCAATACGATCGAGGCCACGATGCAAACAGAGGGTCTTTTGCAGCAGTCACAGAACCTGGCCACCGAGTTGCAGGCTCAGCAGAAAGAACTGCAACAAACCAACGAAGAGCTGGCCAAAAAGGCGCAACAACTGGCCGAGCAAAATGCGGAGGTCGAACGGAAAAACCGGGAAATCGAGCAGGCCAGGCATGCACTGGAGGATAAGGCCCGAGAGTTGGCCTTGGCCTCCAAATATAAATCGGAATTCCTGGCCAATATGTCTCATGAGTTACGAACGCCTCTGAACAGCATTCTAATTCTGGCCCAGCAACTCGGAGAAAATCCGGATCAAAATCTCAGCTCCAAACAGGTGGAGTTTTCAAAGAACATTCACGCGGCCGGCGCGGATCTGCTCAATCTCATCAGCGATATTCTGGACCTCTCAAAAATCGAATCCGGCACGGTGACGGTCGAACCGGAAGAAGTGCTCTTCATGAAAGTGCGGGAGGCCACGGAGCGCAGTTTCCGGCATGTCGCCGAAGCGAGACAGCTCGCGTTTCACATCGAGATTGACCCGCAGTTGTCCCGCAGCATGGTGACGGATTTCAAACGATTGCAGCAGGTGCTGAAGAATCTTCTCTCTAACGCGTTCAAGTTTACCTCTCATGGGCAAGTCACCTTCAGGGTCCGGCGCGCCGTGACCGGCTGGAGTCTGGACCATGCGGTCTTAAGCACGGTCCCGACCGTGGTGGCATTTGAAGTGAGCGATACGGGTATCGGCATCCCGGTCGAGAAGCAGAAGATCGTATTCGAGGCCTTTCAACAGGCGGATGCGGGAACCAGTCGACGGTTTGGAGGAACAGGCCTCGGCCTGGCGATCAGCCGGGAATTGGCCATGTTGTTGGGCGGGGAAATCCGGTTGGTGAGCGCCCCCGGCGAAGGCAGTACCTTTACCCTATATCTGCCTGAAGCGTATATGGGCGCGACGCCGGAGATGATCTCCCCGAAATTCCAGCTACAGGAACAGACGCCGTTGTTGGTGCAGCAGGCCCATCGCCTGGAGGACATCCCTGACGACCGGGAAACAATTTTGCCCGGCGATCCAGCCGTGCTGATTGTGGAAGACGATCCTCATTATGCCCGCGTGCTCCTGGGGGCCGTCCGGGAAAAGGGGCTGAAGGGAATCGTCACCGCCCATGGCCGTCTGGCCTTGGCCTTGACCAGGGAGTACAAGCCGGTGGCCATCACGCTGGACATCTTTCTGCCGGACATGCTCGGCTGGACTGTTTTGAGCCACCTCAAACAGGATCCTGAAACCAGACATATTCCTGTGCAAATCCTCACGGTGGAGGAGGAGCGCATGCATGGACTGGGACACGGCGCCTTCGCCTATATGATCAAACCGGCCACGACGGAAGATCTTGGGGAGACGTTCGGTCGTCTGGTCGACTTCACCAAGCCGAGGCGCAAGCAATTGTTGCTCGTCGAGGACAATGAGATCGAAAGCCGGAGCCTGTGCGAACTTCTGAGACACGAGGAGGTCGACATCGTCCCGGTGGACAACGGAAGCGATGCCTGGAATCAGCTGTCCAATCGGCAGTTCGACTGCGTGGTCTTGGACCTCCGGTTGCCCGACATGTCCGGCTTCCAAATCCTGGAACGCATCCGTGAGCATGATGTTTTGAGAAATCTTCCCGTCATTGTGTCCACCGGCAAAGACTTGAGCGAAGAGGAAGAGATTCATTTGCGCGAACTCTCTCAAGGGATCGTCCTCAAAGGCGTCCAGTCCCCGGAGCGGTTGCTGGACGAAGCGACCCTCTTTCTGCATCTGGTCGTGTCGGACCTGCCGCCTGAAAAACAACGAATGTTGGAACGGGTCCGGCAAAGTGATGATGCGCTGGTCGGGAAGAAGGTGTTGGTCGTGGACGACGATATGCGGAATATTTTCGCCCTGACCAGCCTGCTCGAGCGACATGGCATGGTGGTGACCGGATGTGAGACCGGCCGTGAAGCCATTGAGCAGGTGGAAGAGGATCCTGATCTGGACATGGTCTTAATGGACATCATGATGCCTGAAATGGACGGGTATGAGACCATGCGCCAGATCAGGCAGAATCCCCAGCATCGTTTGCTGCCGATCCTCGCGTTGACCGCGAAGGCCATGAAGGGGGATCGTGAACGCTGCCTTCAGGCCGGTGCCTCGGATTACATCGCGAAACCGGTCAATACCGATGAATTGTTGGCCCTCCTGAGAATCTGGCTCTTCGGGCGCAAGAAAGCCATGGGCAAACCATGACCAATCCTCGACCGGGAGTTGGCGGCCTATGGCTGCCATACGACGGTATCGTTTAGCCGCTTTGCTGAGGAGTCGCATATGACCGACGTTCAGGCAAAGATTCTCTTAGTCGATGACGACGCCAGAAGTCTCATGGCGATGGAGACCTTGCTGACGGGGCCCGGACGGGTCGTTATCACGGCAGACTCCGGCCACGACGCTCTTCGGCAGGTGTTGCGGCACGACTTTTCCGTGATCCTGCTCGACGTTCGCATGCCGAGAGTCGATGGATTCGAAGCCGCCGAGTTGATTCGGGAACGAGAGCAGTCGCGCCATACTCCCATTATCTTTCTCTCAGCCGTCGACAAGCTGGAGGAAGACGTGTTCCGGGGATTGGCCAGCGGGGCCGTTGATTACCTCTTCAAACCCGTGGTCCCTGCGGTGCTGCAGAGTAAAGTATCCGTGTTCGTCGAGCTCTATCGCATGCGCGAGCGCGTAAAGCTGCGAGCCGTCCGGCAGGGAGAGGAGCGGTTCCGCCTGCTGGTGGATAGCATCAGAGATTGTTCGATTCTCCTGTTGAGCCCGGAAGGATTCATCACGAGTTGGAATCCTGGCACCCACCTGGTCGAAGGGTATGAAGCAGCCGACGTGATCGGACGAAACCATTCCGTGTTTTTTACCGCCGAAGATCTCGCGCGAAGCTATCCGGAGCTGGCGTTGGAAACGGCTGCGGTCGCCGGTCAACATGAGGACGAAGGATGGAGAGTGCGCAAGGACGGCTCGAAATTCTGGGCCCACGTCGTCATAACGGCCATGAAGGATGAGGCCGGAAAGCTCACCGGGTTCGCCCGCGTCGCGCGGGACCTGACGGATCGGAAAGCCGCTGAAGAACAGTTGCGAAAGATCGCGGTGGAGCTGGAACAGCGAGTGAGCGAGCGAACGCTGGAACTCCGTGAATCTCAATCGCGGCTCCGGGAGCTGGCGACTGAACTGACTCTCACAGAGCAACGTGAGCGCCGCCGACTGGCCGGAGACCTCCACGACTATCTGGCACAGCTGCTTGTGCTGATTAGAATCAAAATTCATCAAACCTCCGCCCAGGTCAAAGAACAGGCGGCAGCAGCTTTGTTGATGGAGGCCGACCGGACGACCCTCGACGCACTGGACTACACGCGGTCCTTGGTTGCCGAACTGGCTCCTCCGGCGCTCCAGGAATTCGGGTTGCTCGAGGGCTTTGAATGGCTGGCCGAGCAAATGAAGAACCACGGCTTGACGGTGGCCGTTCACAAACACATCCAACATGTGGCGCTGGATGCTGATCAGGCGGTGCTGGTGTTTCAGTCTACGCGTGAATTGCTGTTCAACGTCTTGAAACATGCCGGGACCAACCAGGCAGCTCTTACGATCGATCGAAACAACGACGGCCATCTCGTCGTGACGGTGAAGGATGAGGGGCGAGGGTTTGATACAGATGCGCTGCTGGCCGAGAACGATGAGCGTAAACGATTCGGATTGTTCAGTGTGCGGGAGCGAACGAAAGCGATGGGAGGTAGGCTGGAATTGACGTCCCGGTCCAACCAGGGAACTTGCGCGACATTGATCGTTCCCTATTGGCCCGTTGAGCCCGACCAGGTGACAACGCCTGACTTAGCCGTCTCACCCTCGAGAGCTAAGGGGACGACCCCGATTCTTTCATCCGCGCTTTGTGACGATGACGAGCGATCCGTCCAGGTACCCGATGATTCAGCGCAGAATGGGGTGTTGCGCATTGTGCTCGCCGATGACCATGCCATGGTACGGCAAGGGCTGCGCAGTATTTTGGATAGTTATCCTGATCTCTCCATCGTGGGTGAGGCGGCTGATGGAGAAGAGGCCGTGGAACTGGCCGGTCAGCTGGCTCCGGATGTGGTCGTCATGGATGTGAATATGCCGAAATTGGATGGCATCGAAGCCACTCGGCGAATTAAAGCCAGATGGCCCGGGATCACGGTTGTGGGACTGTCAGTTTCCACCGCCACTCAAGTTGAATCCTTGCTCCTGGAGGCTGGAGCCAGCTGTTACGTGTCCAAAGAGGCCGCCGGTAGCCATCTCTATGGCGCGATCTTGACGTCAGTCCCGCAGAATTCTTCCGACTGTCGCGCGGGAAAAAGCGGGACTGTCTTGCCGGCCGGCGAGGCTCCTTAGTGAGGCGCAGGTCGGTGTTTCGATTCCACTCGTCGAATTTATTAATCAAGTACTTACATTGTCACTGGCGTGCATGGTCGTTGTGCTAACGGTCTTCCTCGCTCCAGAATCTCCACCCCATCCCACAAGCTTTTCAGATAGTGACGAGCATACCGTTGGTGATGCTTGGAGATTTGTGCCCGAGCAACCATTGGACGTTGCAGAAGGCCGTAAGGGCTTGACCAACTGGGTGGCAAAGATATGGCGCAGAGCCTGGAAACGAAGATCCCGAACCTGCCCTGTCTTCAGGGCTACGGGAAATGTTCGTCGAAGGTTGCTGCCGTCCAATTCCGTGGCGGCTTCACTGGCAGCACAACGGGTGTTCGATGTCTCGTATCCCACGGCTCTGCTCCTCTCTCGCGACGATCATGATTGCGCCCGCTTTGCCGCATGACCATTCTCATCAGGACCCCCTCGCGCACATACTTCGAGACTGTTGTCCTTTCTGCCTCAGCGCACCTCTCAATGAGATCGCGTTCCTATTCGGTCACCTTAAACTGGAGTTTCTTGTCTTTGACATTGGCGGGCTTCATTGGCGCTTAATCCAATAGAACCGTGCACGCATGGCTTTCGAAGTAAGCTGATCGCTTCGTAGGACGCGCTGCATCTCACCTTGAAGCTGTTACTGTTAGGGAGATAATATCGTTCGGTGACACAGCCTTCTCATAAATTGCTACTACTCACGATTGTCGTCTTGGGAATCGGACTGTTTTCCCTGGATCTCTATCTCCCCCTGGGGATTGGGAACGGCGTACTGTACGGCGGCGTCGTCGTGCTTTCCTTGGTTTCTCCTGACCGAAAGGTTCCCCTCATTGTTGCCGGTGGCTGTTCAGTACTCGCCCTGTCGGATGTCTTTCTTGGAGTCACTCTGCCGAATGTGCCACTCTGGATGGGGATCAGTAACCGACTGTTTAGTCTTACTGCCATATGGGTTCCGGTCGTCTATTTCCTCCAGCGGCGAAAGAGCGAGGAAGCGCTACGGCAAGCTCATGATGAGCTCGAGGTGCGTGTCGAAGCTCGCACTCGCGAGCTGGCGTCAGTCAACGAGACGCTCGTCGAGGAAATCGGTGAACGAATGGAAACGGAACGATCACTTCGTGAAAGCGAGAGGTCGTTGAAGGCGAGTCAGCAAGAGTTGCAGCAGAGTCGCGAAGAACTCAGAGCTTTAGCGGGACAACTTTTGACGGCTCAAGAAGAGGAACGCCGCCGCATTGCACGAGATCTCCATGACGACGTGAACCAACGGCTGGCCATGTTGGCAATGGACTTGCGACGAATTGAGAGGAAGCAGATAGGCGATGAGACCGCCACCATGCATATGATTTCATCGATTACAGAGAGATTGACCAGAGTCTCTGACGATGTGAGACAACTGGCCTACCGCTTCCATCCCTCTATATTGGATGATTTAGGGCTTGTGAAAGCCGTTCGGAGGCTGGTCGATGACTTTTCCGACAGCACGGGATTAGTAGCGATGTATGTGCACCGTGATCCGGTGGCCCCCGTGCCGACCAACCTCGCGACGTGCGTGTATCGCATTGCGCAAGAAACTTTGACCAATGTGGCTCGTCACGCGCACGCCTCTGAGGTGGAAGTAGAACTGATTTGCGACGAAGGGATGATCACCCTCTCGATCCGTGACAACGGGGTCGGGTTCGATCTCGCACGAGCGTCACAGGAACGGGGGCGTCTCGGCCTTCTGAGTATGAAGGAACGGGTTCGCCTGGTGGGGGGAACTTTGGATGTGATTGCAGCGCAGGGCTCCGGAACCCATGTCGAGGTGCACGTCCCGCTCGCTGTAAGGGAGTAGTCATGGCTAAACCGCGCGTATTGTTGGCCGACGACCATTCGCTAGTGCTAGAAGGATTTCGCCGTATTCTGGAAGACCAATGTGAACTCATTGGCATGGTAGAGGACGGACGGGCACTTCTTGAGGCGGCGCGAAGGGTACTGCCCGATATGGTCATTCTCGATATATCTATGCCGCTGTTGAATGGTATCGATGCCGCCACACAGTTGAAAAAGACACAGCCCTCAGTCAAGGTCATCTTTGTGACCATGCATTCCGATGCGGACTATGTGCGATCCGCGTTCGAAGCAGGAGCGTCGGGGTATCTGTTGAAGCGGTCTGCAGTGGATGAGCTGGAGCAAGCAATTCGGACTGTTTGGGCCGGTCATACCTATATCACCCCCTTGATTGCGAAAGATCTGCTCGACGTGTTGCTCTCCAACAGGCCGAGACAACCGCAACAAAAGAAAGCGCTTACCTTTCGTCAACGTGAAGTCTTGCAACTGTTGGCAGAAGGCCAGACCATGAAAGACATCGCTCTGCGGCTAAAGATTTCGTCGAGGACAGTGGAATTCCACAAGGCGCAGATCATGGAACAACTCGAGCTTCGTACCACAGCGGAACTGATCAAGTATGCGCTAACGCATGGGATTTTGGCCTCTTCTTAACCCCCCTTTCATGATCTCCCATAAGTCGTCCACCATTTCTGCTGATCTTTATACCTCGTAATCTTTCGTCCAAAACTATCGGCTTTTACGAGTTCCCTAATCTGGCGAGGTGCCTTACAAGGTTCTCCTAGTGGAGGGCCCTCGCATAAAGGCAATAAATGCCGTAGGTCGATGAGGTGGGACTGATGAAACAGAACGATTCTTTAGTCGCCTTGTTTGGTCGTCCGGTGTGGTTTCACTGCAAGCGGTGCAATCGAGTTCAGGTTGCTGAGATGGAGGATGAGGCCAAGGAAACTTGGGAGGAGGAACAGACTGCCATGAGCAGGTGCCAAGGCAGCCCTCAAGACATGTGGTGGTTTGATACCGTTTGTAAGCCTTGTCAAATCCAACCAAGGAGTTAAATCCTGTTTGTCTGTCCTGTCGACATTGATACGCCAGCCAAGCCTGAGCTTGATCTCATCTCAGAGCGCCGATCTGTACGCGCCATCCATACCTTTCGGACCAGCCTGCGCCAGCTAGCTCCGGCTCAGGCCCCGCGAGGATTTTCCTCTCTCGTCGATCACGTCGCACATGTGGCGGCCATAGGGAGACCGGGGACAGACCTCTGGACACACGTTCGAGCGGACTGTGAACGAGAGTTTTCTAAGATCGACCTAGCTAGAGGCACGTTGGCTCAGGCCGTCGAATGGGAGACCCTTAAACTCCAGTCCCGCCTCTGCCCCAAAGAAACTAGGTTATCCTCAAATCCTGTGCCGCTTTTCCGCGATCGTCACGTCCATATTGCCACGCTAATTCAACTCTGGCATCGTCTCGCACTCGAAACCGAAGACCGGCTTGCGAGTCAGGGGTATGACACGTTGCTTGACGTGGGGCCGTGGGGTGGATTCAACTTCGTGCTGGAAGGGGATGGCTACACACGAATGCCCTTTGCGCGACTTACCTTGGCGGTAGGGGGCCTTCCCATCACCCCCATTCACGAAGACGGGGGGCCTCTATTCGAAGACCTCCTTCCTCGATACCATGCCGCATTACAGGCAGCAGGCGTGACATTTCCTCCCCTCTGGACATTTCAATTTCCTAAGCGAGATCAGTCAGGGTGGTTACTCGAAATCTCCGGCACGCACTACCTGCCCATGCACACCTACGAGCGTCGAACCTTTATCAAAGTGCGGGTTTCTCGCGCCTATGAGACGGTGGAAGAAATTACCTTGCAAGATTTTTTGATCCTACTCGAACGACTACAATTCACCTCCGACTGGGATGTGTACCGGGAACAGACCAAAGACGTGGATGCCCGATTCGATCTCCAAGACTTTATTTCGCTCAACCACATGGTCGAAGGGATTTATCAACGCTCAGCGGCAGAGGAGCGACTCTTGAACGACATCAAGGAATCATTTCGTGGGGCCATCCGAGTGCCCAAAGTTTTATACGATCATCTCAGACAAGTGGTGAGGTCTCGATGGGTGGAGAATCTCTATTGGGCAATGGCTGATGCCGCTCTCGGGGTAAAACGATACCAACGTCAAGTGTCGTTCGATCGCGAGGTCTGTCCTCAGATCCCTCCACGTTTACTCATTCCAGTCCGGAGACACCTCCAGAGGTACCACGGCCGGCTCGCCGCCCACACCGCCTCGTCCGCATCCTGCTGATTGCACGAGTGGTCCCCGCAGAATTTCCCCAATGCGTCGGCCATTCTGCCGCTTCCCCCGATTACCGTTAGGAAAGTACCTTACTGAATGGCGATTGGAGAGCCCTTGGTTCTCGGATGCCCGTTTGCCAGGCCCCATCGGTTCCGCGTAGATCACGGACCATCCGGCAATCCTGGACGCAGCTGCACCTTCAGATCCATCCACATGCCATAGGCAAAATGAGGGGTACGAGTAACGGGGTCCGCAAGAAAGCAGATCAATCCATATCGTCCCGGTTGCATGTCGATATGGACATAGGTCTTACGGCCAGGATCGATACCGGTCATGCCGCCAATCTCAGCACCAGCAGGATTCTGTGCACTTCCCGGTCGATAACTAGTGAGGAAATCTTGCGTGGATGCGCCTTCAGCGAGACGAATGACGATCAACTCATGAGCCTGGGTTCCCTCATTCGACACCTGGACTATGAGGTCGCCTACCTGGACTGGCTCTTCCCATGAGAAAGAGAAGTCTCTCAAACGCACGGTCCGGTCTGATTCTGGCGCTGCGCTGACGCGTGACCCTAGCTCACTTACGTGGAGGGGGCGCACCATTCCGTGGGCGGCATGGGGGCGCCCAGTGGCGTCAGGAATTCCACAAAGCAACACGTACTCTCCAGGATCAAGATAGATTACGACTGATGCCTCATTTCCTGAAGCGACACTATTCACACCTCCAAAGCGCTTTAGCCACTGTGGTAAGTATCCGGGTCTTCTTGCCAATGCCTGGTTCACATCCTCGACCGTTTTGCCAGGAGGCAATCCCAGAAACTGCATCTGATGTACATCACGACCGCGATTGATCAGTCGCACGGTCTGCCAGCCGGCCTCCATCTGCCCCGTACCGGCGAATGCATACTCTTCAGACGTAAAAGATGTCATGCCAGCCTCCCCATGCCCTTCCACGATGAGAAGCCAGGACAAGATACCCAGGAGCAACACCCACTTCCCCGGCGCGCAACATAGCCAAAGGGTGGCTGCTTCAGGATACTGCTGAGAGGAAGGCATTTCTCGTCGGCTGAATCTATCCATAATCTCCCAATACCTGCAATCTTGATTTAAACTCAAACCGGCTAGGAATCGAATATGGCCACCCGCATTCTTGGCCACAATAGTTCGCTGGGGATTTCCCCAGTACCCTTAGGCGAAAGCCTCCTGTACAAGCACCCAATGTGCGAACTCGCTGCGTCAGGTGAGGAGGTCCGTCATGGATACGAAGAAATGTGCTCATCCTGCATGCTCATGCCAGGTACAGGGAAAGAGTTACTGTAGCGACAAATGCGCTACGGCCGCTACGGCTAAAGCAGGATCAGGATCCTGCCCTTGCGAACATCCTGGGTGCAAGGCCGGCCACTAACTAATTCACCTGTGGTGCCCATTTTCTATCTTCGCGAGCCCGCCTGCAAGTCATGAGCTCGGGTAGGTAGCTACCGTGCATCACTGGCACATTCCAGAAAAAGCATCCACACCCGTGGATGACCGAAGAGTCAAAACTAGATCGAACACGCTCATCTAAGTCTGTTTATTCTTGTAGGGATGTGATCTTAAATTGCAGGTCCCCGCTCGGCAAGAATCTTGCTGTCGCCTTTACATATGTACGGGTGCCAGGCAGATAACTTGTAGGCACTGGTTGAATCGATGCTCTGAAATGACTGCAGCAAGTCAGCTCATACATCCATGATAGGATGTCTGAATGCAAAACTGATCAATTGTGCGCCAACCCCCTAGGCGAGCAGAACGTTCAGTGAAAGCGAGGATGCCAATGCAATTCGCCAAAACTAATGCCCTGCTACTTCTTCAGATCACTCTCCTTGCTGCAAATCCGAACACAGTGTTCTCGACGGACCAAGATGCTGCTGAGCGTCTTCTCGCACAAGCTCAGCAAGAAGCGAATGTGATAGGAAATGACTATTTGCGAAAAACTACGCTCCAGGCTATTGCGGTCGCCGAGGAAAATGCCAATAACTCACAGAGCGCACTCAGGATTGCTTCGGAAATTATCGAACAAGATGATAGGGATCTGACCTTGATGGAAATTGTAGAAGCCCAGGTCAAATCAAACCGGATTAGCACCGCCTTTCGGACAGCGGGCAAGATTGTCGATGAAACAGCTCGAGCAGCCGCAATGGAATCAATTGCGGTGGCTCAACTCGCTCTGGGAGATAACACGGGCGCCCTTCAAACAGCCAACCTCATCTCAGTCGAAGAAAGCCGAAGCGGGGCTCTCATGCATATAGCCATTTCGAAAGCACAATCTGGAAACGTGATTTCTTCTATTAAGATGGCCCAACAAATTCGATCTCATTTTCGGAGAGATCTAGCCCTTCAAGGAATAACGTTAATTCAAATGAAGGGGGGAGATATCTTGGGGGCTCTTACGACGGCGCGTCTGATTGAAAGTCGATTGTCCAGAGCAAAAGTCTACAGAGAAATTGCGGCAGCGCAGACTCGAGTCGGAAGAAAAGATGAAACCCGCGTATGGATCGATGGGCTAGAGTCACCCTTGGAGCGAGCCTCCGCCTTGCTTGGTGCAGCGAACGGGCTATTGGAAGAACAGACAATTCGATCAGAATCCCCTTGCGTGAGAAATATTGATTGAAGAGATGTTTAACGTGGCCGCTTGCTCCTTCCGATTGTACTCGGCCAACGACATCCAGACGAACTCAATGTAGGCCAGCAGGGGCCGAAGATGAAGACGAGAAGGAGACCGTCGTTAGCATGCCCACGGGGAGCGTCACGGCTGAGTATGCGGAGCCACTTCGAGTTTAAGTAGTGTAGAAGCGTGGGTAGGAATTGCCTCTGCATGGATGCCCGGGGCGGGTCTCCCAAATGAGTAGGTTCTCCTCACTCAGGCCCGCCCTATTTAGGCTCTCCACACACAATGATTCCGCAGGGTCTGCTCCTCAGTTGCCGGACTGAGCACAGTAACCAGAGAACTGGATATGGAGAAAACGGGCCCATTCAATGGAGAGGCAGAATGTACCTCACCTCATGAACGAGTACCGCCCAGGACAGACGGTGGAGCTAAGGTACGTTGAACCGGTAGGCTTGTCAAAGAAAATTATTCCAGCGCAGTAATTGAAGCGTGCAACTTGAGGGACGGAAAATTTTTTGCACGACACCCTTCTACTGGTAGCATTTCTTCCCTTCGTAAAGCTCTTGGTTTTGATGTCGTATTTGTCCATGCCTAGTCGCGCCCCGCATGGCGAGCCCATAAATCGCAGTAAGAGCAGGGATTCCTAAGCCGATCCGGCGCACCACAGTGGCCTGTGAATCACCATCCCGCTGAACAAAGATTACTCAACGTTCTGCAATTTCCTAGCCCAACTCTTCTATTCATGAAACGCCCTGCAGGAGTATAACAACAGCGGCCATGTCCGGCTTACACGGAAGTAACCTTTATGGAATCTCGCATTCGCGAACATCGTTCACCTTTCAAACCAATCATCGAGCCGTTCCAGGAATTTACCCACCGAGAGTCCGCCGGAGGCATCCTGCTATTAGCCGCCACTTTCATCGCTCTGTTCTGGGCAAACTCTCCTTGGGCCGAGTCCTATACCGCCCTGTGGAGGACGCCAATCAGTGTCGCAGTGGGCTCTCATACATTGACGGAATCGTTTCTGGACTGGATCAACGATGGATTGATGGCCATGTTCTTTTTCGTGATTGGTCTAGAAATGAAACGCGAAATTCTGGTGGGTGAATTGCGATCTCTTCGCCAAGCGGCCTTCCCTCTGGCGGCAGCCATAGGCGGCACCATCGTACCCGCCCTGCTATTTACGGCGTTCAATATTAACGGACAAGGCCAGCGAGGGTGGGCAATCCCGATGGCAACCGATATCGCCTTCGCCTTGGGAATCTTGTCGTTGCTCGGTAAACGTATTCCCTATTCGCTGAAAATATTTCTTGCTGCCTTGGCCATAGGCGACGACCTTTTGGCGGTGCTGGTTATCGCCTTATTCTATACCTCGACAATTTCCTGGCTGAACCTGGGAATCGGAGCCGCTTTTTTATTATTGTTAATCCTCACAAATGTCTTCGGTGTCCGCCACCTGCTTGTGTACTGTGTGTTTGGGATCGGAGGCCTGTGGCTAGCATTTCTCGTATCAGGCGTACATGCGACGATAGCGGGAGTCTTGGCGGCGATGACGATTCCAGCTCGGACGGGTCTCGGCCGTCGAGAATTCATCACCCGAGGCCAGCGCCTGCTTCGACGCTTCGAAGCAGTGACTTCGGAGGATAAGCCAGAACTGGCGAATCAGGAGCGAGAAGATGTGACGCGACGATTGGACGCAGCTGTAAAGGGCGTGGACACTCCTTTGCAACGTCTGGAGCACGCATTGCATCCCTGGGTTACGGTCGTGATCATGCCAATGTTCGCCCTTGCGAATGCCGGAATCCCGTTCGGGGCGGATTCCTTTTCAAGCATCGCGGATCCAATAGCCCTCGGCGTCATGGCCGGTTTACTCCTCGGTAAACCGGCCGGTGTTCTTCTCGGTTCCTGGATTGCTATCACCTTAGGCATCGCGAGGATGCCAGAGGGTGTGACATGGTCTCATATGATCGGGGTAGGATTTCTCGCCGGTATTGGATTCACCATGTCGCTCTTTATCACTGGGCTTGCGTTCTCAGATGAAGCACTGTCGCTCTCCGCGAAAGCAGGCATCCTACTCGCCTCGGGGGGCGCGGGATCGAGTGGATGGATCATCCTTCAACGAATCCCAGTAAAAATAGATGCTAAGATCTGACCAATGAGAACAGCTTGTGAGCAAGGAACATCTAGACTGCAGTTTTTTTAATCCATACAGGAATCAAAACCGGGAGAGGTCGCGCAGAGGAAAGACGGCGATCAACCGAAAGTGTATTAATGCCAAACTGTCTCAGGGAAGGGTTCACCCCCACATTCTTGTGCTACTTTGGTACTAAAACTTGTCAGAATTCAACCATTCTCCTCGAATCTAACAATTTCCTAGAAAGTACCCCATGTGCTTGTTTCTACAGCTGAAACGGGAAAACTATTTGAAACACCGAGCATTTTGAAAGTGTCCTGCCCTGATTCGCAAGCCGGAGCTTGCTGGGGATCCCTACGCATACGTGCTCTATCGAGTGGATACCTAGATGAGGCGAGAGACCGCCCGGCACCGTGGTCACCGGTCGGCGGGCAATACGGAACCGGCATTCTCGCCGGCCAGCGCTTGGCGGATCGCCAGATACAATTCGTCGACTGCCGCCTCTTTGGAGATCAGCGTGGTGGCGCCGGCGCGAAGCATGGCCTCGCGGGTTTCACTGGTGTTCTGTACTGAAAGTCCGATGACGGCGACTTCCGGATGATGAGCCTTGATTTCGATGGTCGCATCGATCCCGTTGAGGTGAGGCATGTTGATGTCCATGACCACAACGGAAGGCCGTAATCGTGTCACAGATTCCACCGCCTCCCTGCCGTTCGACGCTTCCCCGATCACAGCGACATCGGCATACTCGTCCAACACACTCCTGAGCCCTTGTCTCACCATCGCATGATCGTCGACCAGCAGGATGCCGATGAGATCGGCCGACTCGGCAGGCTGCGTCGTCTGCGCGGGCATGTCTCGCTTTTTGGAGTGAGACGCGGGCAGTGCGGTGGTTGGCGCGGCAGGTTGTTCCAGCGAGTCGGCTCGCTCGCGCCGATAGGGCGCCTTGATGGTGGCCTTGGTTCCCTGACCCGGCGCAGATTCGATCACGAGGTGTCCACCCATTGCCGCCATACGTTCACTGATGCTGAAGAGGCCGAAGCGCGAGGCGCCCACTCCTTGATTGTCCGATGGAGTCGAGACGAAGCCGCAGCCGTCGTCCGACACGACGACTTCCAACCAGTCATGCTCCGTAAGCATGACCTCAACGGTCGCGTGATTCGCTTTGGCGTGTTTCAGGACATTGAAGAGCAGTTCGCGCACGGATTGAAACAACAGTACGGCTTGATCTTCAGGAAGCGTCAGGACGGAAATGTGGTGCTGCATCGCAACGGGAAGCCCGTGCCGCTCCATTTGCGCAGCCAACCAGGTCAGCGATTCCAGGAGGCCGAACTCCTTGAGAATTGGGGGTGTCAATTCGGCTACCAGACATCGAGTGTAGTCGAGAGACTGAGTCAGCGCCTGATCCGCATCCTCCAGGAGTTCCGCGGTGCGTTCTCCGGAAACGAGGGGAATCGCCTGGCGCAATTTCATGCGTACGACCACCAGCAGTTGCGCCAGGTAGTCATGCAGTTCCGTCGCCAACCGTTTTCGTTCCTTCTGCTCGGTCAAGTTGAGTTCGGTCGCCAACGCGCGGAGTTGTTTCTGCGATCGGCGCAACTCCTCGGTCTTTTGATTGACGGCTCGCTCCAAGTCCACGCTCCAGCGTTGAAGACGATCCTCGGCTTCTTTGCTTTCCGTCAGGTCGAAACTTGCGCCGATGTAGCCCAGCAGCGTGTCCGCCGGGGAGAGGGTGGGCATGCCGATGGTGCGCATCCAGCGGTAGACTCCATCCTTGCGACGGCAACGAAACGAGGCTTCGAATCGCACGCGCTCGGAGACGGCACGCCGATAGGTAAGAGACGCATGGGCCTGATCCTCGGGATGGACATAGTCCGTCCACGCGAACCTGTTCAGCTCTTCCTTCTCCGTCACGCCGAGGAATTCCAGGCAGACCTGATTGAGAAATTCCAATCCCTCGGGGCCGTTCATCCAGATGATGACGGGGGCGCTGTCCGCCAGCAGGCGAAACCGGGATTCACTGTCACGCAGCCGCTGGTCCGCTTCGTCCCGTTCGCGCAAGAGACGGGCTTTTTCCTCGGCGAGGGTCAGGAACCGGTCCCGCTGACGAGCCAGCTCTTCCCGCTGCCGGTAGAGGTCTAAAAAGATGGCGGCCTTACTGCGCAATACATGAGGTTCGACCGGTTTGTACAAGAAATCGACTGCGCCCGCCTGGTACCCGCGAAACCGGTGCAGGTTATCTTGCGATTCACCGGTGAGGAAAATGATCGGCACGTGTTGGGTGCGTCGTGAGCCGCGCATCAATTCGGCCAGCTCGAATCCATCCATGATCGGCATGTGCACATCGATGATCGCGAGGGCGACATCGTGATCCAGGAGCAATTCTAACGCTTCCCGTCCCGAGCCTGCCTGTAGGACTTCCACTCCGTCTTCGGACAGCAGCGTGCTGAGCGCCACCAGATTGGCTTCGTGATCGTCGACGAGAAGCAGTTTTGAGTGAGTGGCTGCCATCATGACTCTCCCGGTCCGCGCCCGGCCAGCACCTTATTGATGGCGGGCAGGCTCATGGCGATCGCCTCCGGGCAGGCGGCGAGGGTCGATTCCGGCATCAAGCGCGCCGCCGCTGAATCGGGCTCCTGCACGAGCACGGTGCCGCCGGCATCGATCACCGAGCAGGACCCTTGCGCGCCGTCATGATTGGCGCCGCTGAGCACGAGCGCCAGCAGGGTCTTTCCGTAGACATCGGCCGCCGATTCGAAGAGGACATCGATCGAGGGGCGCGCGAAGCTCACCGGCTCCTCGTTCGACAAGGACAAGGACCGGTCCTTCTCCACTAATAAATGGTAATCGGGCGGGGCGAAATAGACGGTGCCGGGGTGAATGGGCTCCTTATCCTCCGCCTCTTTGACCGTCACCCGGCATTTGCTCTGCAACAAGGCGGGGATACTATTGGGATAATCGGGTGGCACGTGCACCGTCACCAGAATCGGCAACGGATAATCCGGTGCCAGCGGCGGAAGCAGTTGTGTGAGAGAGGCAATCGCCCCGGCCGATGCGCCGATGACGATCGCTTCATAATCGATGACTGGGGTGTCGTGCCGCATGACGCTCATGCGTCGCTCCGTTTCTGATAAATGCGTTCGGTGGGAAGGAAATCGCCGAATGAGTTGACGTGCGCATTGAAGCGCAGACTTTCCCTGGCGCCGATCCCAAGAAACCCCTTTCGCACGAGCGCATCCTTGAAGAGCCCCACGGCCCGGTCCTGCAGCGGGCGATCGAAATAGATCAGCACGTTGCGGCAGGACACCAGGTGGACTTCGGCGAAGACGGAATCCGACGCCAGACTGTGGTCGGAAAATACCGTGCGCCGCCGGAGCGTTTTATCAAAGCGGGCGGCGCCGTACGCCGCATTGTAGTATTCGGACAAGGAGCCGGATCCGCCTGACTGCCGATGATTTTTGGTGAACAGGGCGATGCGCTGCAGATCGTACACTCCTGCTTCTGCCTTGGCGAGCGCCGCGGCGTTGATGTCGGTGGCGTAAAACATCGTTTTCTCCTCCAGGCCTTCTTCCCGAAAAAGAATTGCGAGGGAGTAGAGTTCTTCCCCCGAACTGCATCCCGCCACCCACACTTTTAATGAGGGATAGGTCTTGAGGTGGGGGATGACCTGCTCCCGGATTGCCCGAAAATACCCTGGATCGCGGAACATATCGCTCACCTGCACGGTCAGATAACTCAAGAGCTGAGGGAGCATGGAGTCATCGTGCAGCAGTTGTCCTTGAAGGGCGGAAAGCGTTGGATAGCCCATGCGCTCGCAGGCAAGCAGCAGACGGCGTTTGAGCGAGGCTTTGGAATAGCCGCGGAAGTCGTAGTGGTACTGCGAGTACATCGCCTCCAAAAATAGCCTGAGTTCGATATCTTCGGTTTTGGCGGTCGTGTCAGGGGTCATCGCGGCATCCATACTCGCACCAGGGACAACAATTGGTCCACATCGAGTGGTTTGGCCATATAATCGTTTGCGCCGGCCGCCAGCGCCTGCTCTTGGTCGTTTTTCATTGCCTTTGCAGTGAGGGCGATGATGGGC
This sequence comes from Nitrospira sp., assembly GCA_024998595.1. Classification (GTDB taxonomy): domain Bacteria; phylum Nitrospirota; class Nitrospiria; order Nitrospirales; family Nitrospiraceae; genus Nitrospira_A. The sequence goes on along the minus strand of JACOEK010000003.1, from coordinate 515,351 downwards.
AGTTTGCGCCATTCCGGCTGTTCACGGATGGCGCGCATGGCGCTGAGTCCGTCCATCTCCGGCATCATGATATCCATCAACACCAGATCGATACGCCGCTTGTCTTTCTCCCTCGATTGCTCGAGCACGCTTAAACATTCGCGTCCGTTTCGAGCGATTTCGATCTTCGCCCCATGAGGTTCCAGCACGGCGCTCAAGGCAAAAATGTTCCGGACATCGTCTTCCACGATGAGCACGCGCCGGTTTTCCAGCACGGCGTTCCGCTTGCGCGCTTTTTCCAGCATGCGTTGCTGCTCCGGAGGCAGCGCGGTCACGACCTGATGGAGGAACAGCGTGACTTCATCGACCAGCCGCTCCGGCGACTTTGCACCTTTGATGATGATGGAGTGCGAATACTTGCGGAGCCGGTGCTCTTCTTCGGTGGAGAGATCCCGCCCGGTGTAGACGATCACGGGCGGAAAGGGGAAGTTCTCTTCACGGCTCAGGGTTTCCAGGAGAGAGAAACCCGATGCGTCGGGGAGCGTGATGTCGAGCACCATGCAGTCGAAGGTGCGTTCGCTGAGACAGGTCAGGCATTCGGCGACGCTTTCCGCGCCGACGGTTTCCACTTCATCCGATCCGAGCAACAGTCGAAGGCTCTCGCGCTGTGTCGGATCGTCTTCCACGATCAAGACGCGCCGCGGCTTGTCCGTCAGGCGGGCTTCGAATTGCCGGAACGCCTCGACGAGTTGCTCCCGTTGCACCGGTTTGAGCAGATATCCGACGGCTCCCAACGAGAGGGCGGCTTGTTCATAGTCGTGCCCTGACACCACGTGCACCGGAATGTGCCGGGTCCGGACATCGGTCTTCAAGCGGTCGATGACCGAGAGGCCGGAGTGATCCGGCAGCCCGATATCGAGAATCACCGCGCTCGGCAGGTACCGCGAGGCGAGGGTGAAGGCATCGGCGGCGGTGTTGCTGCGCAGCACCTGGAAATTGAGCTCGCGGGCCAGGTCGGCGAGAACGCCCGAGAAGGACTCGTCGTCTTCGACGATCAGAATGGTCCGTCGATGCGGGATCAAATGCTCCCGGTCGTCATCGGTCTGCATGGGCGCGGGAGCGGATTGATGAACATAGGGCGAGGTCAGCGGAGCCGGGATCGGGACCGTCTGCGAGAGAGCCTGGGCGCCTGGGATGGACGGCGGCGTGGCCGGCTTCAGTGTGTGTGGCAGGATGAGGGTGAAGGTGCTGCCTTGCCCCGGCGTGCTGGTGAGGTGGATCTCTCCGCCCAGCAACCGGACGAATTCGCGGGAGATCGACAACCCCAGACCGGTGCCCCCGTATTTCCGGCTGGTGGTGCCGTCGCCCTGGCAAAACGGTTCAAAGATCAAGTCCTGCTGGGCCGGAGGAATGCCGACGCCTGTGTCCCGCACCGCAAAAGCCAGTCGACCGTCGGGAACCATCGAGATCTCGAGTGACACTTCGCCGGTTTCCGTAAACTTGATGGCGTTGGACAATAAATTCTTCAGCACCTGTTCAAGCCGCTGCCAGTCGGACTGAATGGAGGGCGGCGTGCCGGGGGCGCGACGGGTGTGAAGCTGCAGATGCTTTTGTGTCGCAAGCGGCTGGAACAACGCCTGCAGACTATCGAGCAGGCGTTGGAGTGAGACATCTCCGGGCATGATATCGATGCGGCCTGCCTCGACCTTGGCCAGGTCGAGGACATCGTCAATCAAGGTCAGGAGGTCGTGGCCGGCTGATTCGATGGTGGTGGCCGACTTCACCTGGTCGGCCGTGAGATTTCCCTGAGGGTTATCGGCCAGTAGTTTGGCCAGGATCAGCGTGGAGTTGAGCGGCGTGCGCATTTCATGGGACATGTTGGCAAGGAATTCCGACTTGTATCGGCTCACCCGTTCCAATTGCCGTTTTTGCGCCTCAGAGATGATGGCCGCTTCGCCGAGTTCCTCTTTCTGCGATTCCAGAATTTGAGCCTGTTCCTCCAATTGCGAGTTCGTCTGCTCCAACTCCGCTTGCTGCTGTTCGAGCCTGCCGTGGGACTCCTTGAGCGCCCGGCTCTGTTCCTCTAACTCCTCATTGGTGACCCGTAGTTCTTCGCTTTGAACCTGGAGTTCTTCGGCCTGCCGTTGCGTTTCCTCGAGCAATTCCTGCAAGCGGGTTCGGTACTGAGCCGACCGAACGGCGATGGCGATCGATTCCGTCATGCGAGCGATCAACTCCCGGTCCGATTCGTGTACCGCATGGAAAAAAGCCAGTTCAACGACCGTATTGACCAGGCCATCGACGCCGATAGGGGCAATCAACAAATGCCGTGGTGCGCTGCGTCCCAGGGCGGATCCGACGGTGAAATATCCTTCGGGTAGGTCTTGCACGACGATGGGGCGTTTGGTGTGAAGCGCTTGGCCCAACAACCCGTCACCGGCCTGGAATTGTTCAGGAAGAGACGTGCCTTCCGGTACACCATACGCGGCCAGACGATGAAATCTGGAGCTCTCGGCCACAAAGATGGCGCCGCCCTGGGCTTCCAGGTATTCCGCGAGTCCGAGCAGGATGTTTTCGGCGAGGGTGAGAAGACTCTGTTCGCCGATCATGCGCTCGCTGAGTTTCGTCTGGCCCACGCGTATCCATTCTTCTTTGCGCAGCGCCAGCCTGCTGGAGATGAATTGGTACCCGAAAGTTGCCAATGCGCAGGCTGTGGCGATGCCCATGGCCCTATTGACCAGGGATACAGAGGGATCGACTCCGGGAGGGCTGATGAAGAGACCGACGACCATGAAGATCGAGGCCGCTACGCCGACGCCCACCGGCACCATAGGAGACCAGGTGAGATACGAGAGCACCAGCGGCACGAGATACAACACCCAGACAGCTAGGCCGAGGGGAGTGAAGTAATCGGCTAAGAGTACCGCCGCCATTGAGAGGCCGATACCACCGGAGAGTAGAGGATTGGGTTTCTGTTGGAATCGTGTCATGAACGGCTCAGCAACTCCCTCCTGGCGGTCTGGATTGTCTGGTAGAGATCTTCAACCGCCGCTTCCTTATTGAGAAAAGCTGCTGCGCCGGCTTCTCGCATTTCATGGCCTACGTGGGCGATGTTCTGGACGGACAAGCCGATCACGATGGTGTCGGGGAGCGCATCTTTGATCCGCCTGGTCGCCTCGATTCCATCCATGACCGGCATGTTCACGTCCATGAGCACGACGTCGGGCTGCCATTGTCGAGCCAGCGCGAGCGCCTCGCTCCCGTTGGCGGCTTCTGCCACGACCTGGATGTCTCCATAGCCCGCGAGCAGTCCGCAGAGGCCCTGGCGCACCATGGCATGGTCATCGGCAATCAGCACCCGTATCTGTTGCCTCGCGTCGGGGGAGCGGCCATTTGCCGGTTCCTGGCCGTGTGACGTCCGTTCCAATTCCGGAGCGGCATGCGGGATCGTGGCATTGCGTGAGGGTGACGGGATTCTATCCTGCTCCGACGGCGGGGCGAGCGGCGCGATCAAGACCGCTTCCGTTCCTTGCCCGGGCCGGGAGTGCAATTCCAGTCGTCCGCCGAGGGCGAGCATACGCTCACGAATGCTGAACAATCCAAATCCGGGGACACGTCCGCCATCGCGAAGAGCAATGTGGTCTGATTCCGCGAACCCGACCCCCTGATCCGCCACGGTGATATGCAGGCATCCTTCCTCCACCCGGACGGTAATGACAGCCTCTTTGACAGACGCGTGTTTGAGCACATTCATGAGCAATTCGCGGACTGATTGAAAGAGGAGCATCGCCTGGTCTTCCGGCAGGGGAAGTCGTTCCGGTCCCAGGTGCAGCGTGACCTTGAGATCCCGTTGTAGCATTTGCTCGGCCAACCATCCTAGGGCCATCGTCAGTCCAAACTCTTTCAGGATCGGCGGACTCAGTTGCGCGACCAAGGTTCGGGTGTAGGTCAACGCCTGGTTCGTCACGTCTTGCAATTCATTGAGGGTTTTCGCGAGCGCGGGCGACAGAGGATGTTGCATGGCCTGCGCCAGACGTATGCGGCTGAGGGCCAGAAGTTGGGCCAGATAATCGTGCAGTTCCGTCGCCAGATGTTGCCGCTCACGTTGTCCGGCGAGATTCAATTCGGTAGCCAGGGCTCGCAGGTGTTCGCGCGACTGGGTCAGTTCCATGGTACGTTCGGCCACCCGCTGCTCCAGTTCAGCGGCCGACCGTTGGAGGTTTTCTTCTATGCGTTTCCGTTCGGTGATGTCGTAGTTGATGCCGACCATGCGGACCGGCTGCCCCTGCTCATCGGCGACAATTGCGCCATGGCCGGCCAGCCAACGTATGCTGCCGTCGGGAGCGAAAACACGGAATTCAGAGGTGAAGACACCGGTCTCGTGAGCGCGGCCGGCCGCTTGCTGTACGCGTGCCAGATCGTCCGGATGGAGCGCGCTGAAAAATTCAGTGGCATGGCGTATAGGATGATCGGCAGAGCGGCCGAACAGATCGTATTGTCGAGCGTCCCAGGTGGTCTCGCCTGTTTGAACATTGAAGTCCCAGGCACCCATCCGCCCTGCGGCCATGGCGAGTCGAAGGCGCTCTTCGCTTGAACGAAGCAATTCGTCGGCCTTGGCTCGCTCGATGCCGAGAGCCAGTGTTCTGGCCAGGGTTTGAGTCCAGCCGACATCCTCGTCGCTCATCCGATGGGGATGGTCGAAATACAACATGAATTTGCCGAGCAATTGCCCGCCGTAGGTGAGGGGAACGAAGGCCAATGCCTGCACGCCCTCTTGCTCAATGCTGGCATGCAGACCGGGGTCGAGATTTGAGGTGGCAAGGTCGGGGATGAAAATCGGCGAGGGATCCCGCTGGTCCGCCGACCAGGGTGAATGGCCCTCGACGGCCTTCCGGTACTCGTCCGACAAGCCTCGCCAGGCTTTAAACCGCATCGTGCCGTCCTGGTCGAACAGCAGCACGGAGGCGCGGTCCGCAGAGACCGCTTGGATCATGGCCGTCAAGGCGGTTTCGTACAGGCTGGCTACCGGCTCGGCTCGATTGACCGCATCCGCCAGCTCGTACAGCATCTGCTGGCGATGAGTGAGCGCAAGCAGTCGCGCCTCCTGCCGCTTGCGGTCCGAAATATCGAGTCCCACTGCCACAATGTGTTGCAGGTCATGTCCCTCTCTCACGCCGCCGACGCTCAAGCTCATCCAGATCGCGGTGCCGTCTTTGCGGCGGTACCGTTGTTCGATGACGAAATCAGGGCCGCCGTTCACAAGCTGATGAAAGAGTTCCAGACTATGGGGTGAATCTTGGGGATCGGTGATCTGCTGGATCTGCAAGCCGAGCAGTTCGGCTTCCTGATATCCAAGGATGTCGCAGAATCGCCGGTTGACGAAGAGAAACCGGCCGGTGAGATCAGTTTGGGCGACCGAGGCGGTGGCTTGACTGACGATCGCGCGGTACTGCGCCTCGCTGGCGGCCATTTGTTCTTCCGCTCGTTTCTGCGCCGTCATGTCTTTTGCGATTCCGATGATCTGATTGGCCTGGCCTTCGATTGTCCGGTCGAACACGGAGGCGCGCATCACGATCCATCGGTAGGTGCCGTCGGCATGCCGGAGCCGGTGGTGGTGTTCCAGCACCTCGCCGTCCGCCGCCGATTGAAACCGGGCGAGCCATTGCTCGACGCGCGGCAGATCGTCGGGGTGCACGAGCCGGACGATCAGGTTGTCCTCCATCGCCGTCAGTTGTTCGACGTCGTACCCGAGAACGGATTTCAAACTGTGATTGATGTACAGGGTACGTGACTGCAGCAGGTCGAACACAAACAGCAGATCGGGCGTGGAGGCGGCGATCCGTTCCAGGAACCGTTTGCTGCGGGTGATGTCCGCCTCCGCCTGGCGGCGAATCCGCGAAAGATCCAGATGGGTTGCGACGCGCGCGATCAATTCCTGCGCGCTGAACGGTTTGACGAGATAATCGTCGGCGCCTTCTTCCAGCCCTTCGACGCGTGACTCCTCGCCAGCCCGGGCGGAGAGCAGGATCACGGGAAGGGTTCGAACGACCGGATCGGCCCGCAATGCCTTGAGCAGGCCGATCCCGTCAAGCTGCGGCATCATGATGTCGCTCAGGACCAAATCGGGTGGCTGCCGGCGAATCTCCGCCAGTGCCGCCAGTCCATCACCCACCGTCACGATCTCATACCGGCTGCTCAACAAGCGCACGATGTACTGACGCATGTCGGCATTGTCATCGGCGACCAGCACGCGCGGACGAGTGACCGGGGAGCTCGCCGCCGCCGATCGGTCGGACGTCGGGGAGTGGAGCTGTTGCGTATCGGGCAACCAGTGCAGGGCTTCCTGAATATAGGCCGCGCCGCTCACAGAGCGGGACGTTGCCTTGTCGCCTGCGCCGATCTGGTCTGCAGGCAGATGGCCTTTTCCCCAGGGGAGCTTCACGGTAAACGTGCTTCCCACATCGAGCCGACTCTCGACCTGTACCGTGCCACCATGCAAGCGGACGACTTCTTGTACCAGTGCCAGGCCGATGCCACTGCCTTCATGGGTCCGGCTCCGCCTGTTTTGGACGCGATAGAATCGCTCGAAGAGGCGGGGGAGTGCCTCACCCGGGATGCCGACCCCCGTATCGCTGACGACGAGTTCCGCCCCCGCGGCGTCGTGTCGCATCGAAACCCGGATCTCTCCCTGGAAGGTATGTTTGAAGGCATTGCTGAGGAGATTGAGCACGATCTTTTCCCACATGCTGCGATCAACATAGACCGCTTCCGGGAGGGTCGGGCAATCGACCACGAAGGTCACTCCTGCTTGTTCTACGGTGGAACGGAAACAGCTCGCCAGGTCTGCGCTATACGCCGCCAGGTCGGTCGATTGATAACAGGCCTCTGTGCGCCCGGCCTCGATACGTGAGAAATCCAGGAGGGTGTTGACCAGTTTGAGGAGGCGCAGGCTGTTGCGATGGGCCACTTCGAGGGAGGGACTGTCCGGCCGGTTGCGCAGTTCTTCTTCGAGCGGCCCGAGGATGAGCGTCAAGGGCGTGCGCAGTTCATGGCTGACGTTGCTGAAGAACGCGGTCTTCGCCCGGTCCAGTTCGGCCAACGCCTCGGCCCGGCGCTGTTCGGATCGATAGGCCCTGGCATTATTGATGGCGATGGAGATATGGGAGCCCAGCATGCGGAAAAAATGATGATAGTTGTCGTCCAGCGGTCGGCGAGGGCTGATACCCGCGACCAGAAGAATGCCGCCATCTTCCTGCGTGGACGTGCCAATGGGCAATAACAGCCCCTGTCTGGTTTGCTCTGGCCAGGCGCCCCCGGGTAAGAGACCGAACCGATCTGCCAGGTCGTCCAGCAGGAGTGGGTCACCCTGGCGGATGACGGCCGCGAGGGGCCAGCTGCCGCGACCCGATTCCTCGGCGAGGTCCACGGTCGTTTGCCTAGCCGGACTCCCAATGTCCAGTCCGACAGCGCCGGCCAGCGTGGCCAGACGGCGGTCTCGGTCAAAATTGTACAGGAGGGCGAAGGGCACATCGGCCGGATCGGTTGCAAGTGTTTGCAGGATTCGGGCACAGGCGTCGGCTTCGTTTTGTGCCGATCCCGATAGTGATGCCAATTCACGGAGCAGACTTGTTCGTCGGTCGTTCAAGACACGGTAGGTGGTTTCCTGGACGATGTTGAGAATGCCTTCGACCGCTCCGCTTTGCCCCCGAATCGGGTTGAGGCTGTAGTCGAAGTAGCATTCTTCCGTATACCCGAATCGCTGCATCGGCAGCAGTTCATCACTCCGCCAGTTGGCTTCCCCTGTGGCATGGACGCTTTCAAAGTACTGTCGAATGGCTGGCCACAATTCCGGCCACACTTCACTGGCTGGGCGGCCCAGAGCCCACGGATGTTTCCCGCCGACGACCGGGCGCCAGGCATCGTTATACAGGAGCCAGCCTTCCGCGCCCCAATAGATCGCCATGGGGGATTGGGCGGTGAGGCAGACGCCAAGAATAGACACCAGGGAGGGGGGCCAGTTTTCAATGGGACCTAGCGGTGTGCGGCTCCAGTCGAAAGCCCGGATGCGGCCACCCATCTCGCTGCCGGTCAGCCAGCTAAACATGTCGGTCGCCTTCATTGCCCCGTCCAAGGTTGTCTGTTGGTTGATGAGGGCTGGCCGATCATACAGCGCGGAGACTGACTGGTCCCCAGGAAATCTCCTGCCGACGAGACAGCGAAAATGGCCGGAGCGGTGCGAGGCACAAGACGTAGCTATACCACTCCAGATTGCGCAAATTATGTAGCATGAATGGGACGTTACGCCCCACTAGTGAAACCCCTAGTCAGGGTATGGCGGTCTTGCATGGTGACTCGAATTAGTGGCCGGGGGAAGGGCTTGGAAGCTCAGGCGTTGTGGTCTCCATCACGGCGACAGCCTGCTGACGGGCATCCAACTTGATGGTGACCCGTTGACCGACTGAGAGGTGACCAAAAAGTTCAGGTTTTGGGATATGAAAAAGAACCTCCCTGCCGAGATCGGTGCTTAGTCTGCCCTCCTTCTTATCGAAGTCGAGTTGGAGAAGTTTTCCTGATACGGCCTCCGGCTGATGCGAAGCCGAATCCGCCGTTAAAAATGGGGATGCCCTCTCATTCCCGTCCCAAGCGGACGGAACCAGTTTGGGCATCGTCGGCGGCGTCGGAATAGGATCGCTGGGTTTCGGAGGCACCGTCGGTCCCGGTCCGGGATTCGGGACTGGGGCAGGTACCTCCTCGTGAAACGGAGTCCATCCCGTCAACAACACGACTGTCAGTACGCCGCTACCGATCAAGGTGTTGAACATCATGTCTCCTTTGTGTTTCCCGAGGCCAGCTAGGCGGTGCCCCCGGTCGAACTCGGCACGGATTCCAAGACCATTTTGTGGCAGAGTTCGGCGCAGCGACGGCATTCTTTGGCGCAATCCCCACACATGGCATGATGGGGCGCATGTTGTTCGCAGACTCCGGCACAGAGCTCGCACATTTCGACGCAGAACGCGCAGAGGCGGACAGCAAAAGCGGAGGTCCTTCCCATCCACTGCGCCGCAAGGATACAAATATCCGCGCAATCGCGACACAGTCTGATGCAGCGAATCATCAGGTCGCGTTCCTCTTCCTTTTCCGGCATCTCCATGCCGATCATATCGTCCCCACAGGCATTACATATGCGTGCACAGTCCAGGCAGGCCTGAATGCATTCGAGGCGATGCTGATCCACTGATTGAATCGATGTGGCCATCTTCATGGTCGTCCCTCCAAGTATCTGTAGCAAGACTATCGGACCCAGGATTTTTCCAGTACTAGGGAAACCTCTCGAGGCGTGTAAACGTGGGACGGACTAGGGGTCTGACTAGCTGGGTATGCTCGTTTCACTTGGGGTAGGGTGTGCAACACGACCAGTAGATGAAACGGGTAAGTCTGGAGATGGCGATGAAGCATGCCACCATAGACAGGGAAGCGGTGGGGGGAGGAGACTCCAAACCGGAGCAACCCGAACACCCTTTGCCCATACTCGTGCCCGGGCAAACCTGCTGGCGGATAGAACCATCGCAACGGGCGGCGTTTCTGGTGGACGGCGAGGCGTACTTCAAGGCGTTTCGTGATGCGGCCTCGCGCGCAACGCATTCCATCATGATCGTCGGGTGGGATATCGATACCCAGGTCGACTTGGTGCGCGATGCGCATTCCTCGTCGGACATGCCGACGAGACTCGGGGAATTCCTTGTGGCGCTGCTGCGCCGTAGGCGCAAGCTGCGGGTGTATGTCCTCAATTGGGACTATGCCATGATCTATGCGTTGGATCGGCAATGGATGCCGACTTCAGAGCCGGGCTGGCGCCGGCATCGCCGCCTCTCCTATCAGATGGATGACCACCATCCTGTCGGTGCGTCGCATCATCAAAAACTGGTGGTGATCGATGATGCGGTGGCGTTCGTTGGCGGATTGGATTTGAGTAAATCCCGCTGGGACACCAGGGCTCACCTCGCACACGATCCGCGTCGCACCGATGCGGCCGGCGACTTGTATACGCCGTTTCATGACGTTCAAATGATGGTGTCAGCCGAGGCTGCCTCCGCCTTGGGAGATCTCGCGCGCAGCCGGTGGTTGCGCGCTACAGGCCGGCGACTTACCCCACCGCCCAGACGTTCCGTCGAAGATCTGTGGCCGCCGACCTTGAACCAGGACGTGACAACGTGCCCGGTCGCGATCTTACGTACTCAGCCCCGGTATGAGGAGCTTGACGAGATACGCGAGATTGAACAGGCCTATCTGACTGCGATCAAACGCGCGCGCCGGTCTATTTACATCGAATCGCAATATTTCACTGCCCAAGCCGTGAGTCGGGCGCTTGCGCAACGGCTCTCCGAGCAAGATGGTCCCGACGTCGTGTTGGTCCTTCGTCAGCATTGCGACGGTTGGCTGGAGCGCCAGACGATGGATAGTTTGCGTGCTCGGCTCCTACACGAATTGGAACTGGCGGATCACTATGGACGGTTGCGTGTGTATGCGCCTGTCGTTCCGGGAGAGCAGGGCGCAGTACCGGTCGCCGTGCACAGCAAACTGCTGATTGTCGATTACGAACTCGTCTGTATCGGTTCGGCGAATGTCTCGAACCGTTCCATGGGATTCGACACGGAATGCAACCTGGCCATCGAAGCCTGCGGCCAAGAGCGATTGCAAAACGTCATTGCGGCCTTCCGCAACGGCTTGCTGGCTGAACATCTCGGCGTCGCGGCGGACAGAGTTGCAGAGCAGTTTCAGCAGTGCGGATCCCTCGTAAGGGCCATTGAGTCGTTACGCGGGGCGGAGCGGACGTTGGTCGATGGCTGTTTTGAGGCGGCAGCCCCGTCCGATGCGATGATGCCTGAGCATGCGTTGATTGACCCGGAACGCCCCATGGCTGCGGATCACCTCCTGGCCGGTGTGGGATTCAAACGCGAACGGACGCGAATCGTGCGACGTGCATTGATCGGTCTGTCGCTTCTCGCAGGAATGGGTCTGCTCGCGGCGGCGTGGCGATGGACGGCCATGGGACAACTGCTGGACCTTGAGGCGTTGGTTGATCACGCGCAAGCGGTGGGACGGAGCCCGCTGGGCCTGTTGACCGTGATGGGCGCGTACGTCGTAGGCGGCATTCTCGTGGTGCCTATCACCGGGCTTCTTGCTGTGACGATCGTGGCCTTTGGCCCCTGGCTCGGCGCCTTATCCGCGCTGGCAGGATCACTCTTGAGTGCGATCACACTATTTGGCCTTGGCCGGGCCATGGGATCCTATCGAATCAGGCGAGTGGCCGGTTCGCGCGTCGAACATCTCAGCCGGCGCCTCGCCGAACGAGGTTTCTGGGCGGTGCTCCTTGTGCGGGTCCTCCCGATTGCGCCCTTCTCCGTGATCAATCTGGTGGCCGGCGCCTCGCCTGTGTCACTGCGCAACTTTGTGCTGGGGACCTTCCTCGGGATGTTGCCCGGTGTCGCGATCATGGCAACGTTCGTGGGGCGTCTCGAAGACGCTATTCGAGAACCGAGTTGGCAGGCCTTCACCCTCGTGGGGATGGTCGTGGCTGCGGCCTGGACGGGCGTCTGGTATGTGTCCGGACGGCTGCAGTCCGTCTATCCGGCTGCGGCTCGGGCCGCCGCTGATTCCTCGGTCTCCGCGCCATGACACCTCGGAAAGGATGCAGTCGATGCGCCTACAGGTGGCCTCGTACAACATTCATCGCGGTTTCGGGAGGGACGGGCGTTATGACCAGGATCGTATCCTGCGGGTGCTCCAGGAAATGGATGCGGATATTGTGGCACTGCAGGAGGTAGATTTTTCCGGCCAGGATCCCGATCAGATTTTGACCTGGCTGGCGGTCAAATTAGGCATGACAGCGATCGGGGGACCGGTGCGAACCTCAGAGGCAGGGAAGTACGGGAATGCTTTGTTGACGCGCTATCCTGTGAGAAGAGTCCGGCGATGGGACCTCTCCGTCGGGACCCATGAGCCGCGGGGTGCGCTGGCCGCAGATCTGCTCTGTCAGGGTGCCATCATCCATGTGGTGACGACGCATTTGGGACTGTGGCCGCAGGAGCGGCCGCTGCAAGCGACGCGATTGTTGGAATGCTTGAATGTGAAACGGGAGGACTTGACGATCCTCATGGGCGACTTGAATGAATGGCACGTGTGGGGGAAGTCACTTCGGGTCATAGGGGAAGTGTTCGGCTCAACGGCCTCTCCGCCTACCTTTCCCACCGTCTGGCCCATGTTGGCATTGGATCGTATTTGGGTATGTCCCCCTCAGGCCTTACGGGGCATTCACGCCCATCATTCGGGAGAGAGCCTCACTGCGTCTGATCACCTCCCGGTGAAGGCAGAAGTCTGGTATGAACCGGTACACCGTACAGGCTTCGCAATAGGGAAGGGTTATGAACCGGCACCCACCTCGACAAGTTGCGGCCGTTCGATGTTGTAGCGGCCTTGTCCGAGGTAGCTCAATCGCAGTTGTCCCATACGGCTGAGGCGGTCTACCTCAGAAAACACCTGATTCCAGGTGAGGGTCGGGCAGGCTTCTACCAGCATGTCCAGGTCGCACTGTTGCATGTGATCGAAGGCATCTAGGATGGTCGGCGTGACACTGTTGTCGCTCGCAGGAGGTTCCTCGATCACAACCGGACGAGGGGTTCTTCCTAATTTGGTGAATTGTACGGCACACGCGGGGCAGTAGGTATGAGTGAGACGGTAGGCTCCAATTGTTAAATGATGCCTGTCGAGATAAGTCTTTAGAGGACCCCATTCGGGCTCCGCACCAGGCGACAGGGTTTCACCTCGAACGTTTTCACAGACGCAGCAGATGGGAATAAACTTTCTCGTCTCTGTCTTCATAACCCACCTCTCTTCTCTTCCGGAATGAACTGCCGACGGTCGACTATTTTCGGACTGTAAAAAAAAATATGCCGCCCGGCCACTAGGTTCTCCCCTAGTTCTTTCGGCCCATGGACGTGGGCCAGGAGTCGGGCAGGGATCATGGCTCCGTTCAATCTTCATGCCTCACTTTACCTTCGAGGCCGGGTAGGACCGCGTCGAAGAATGCGTTTTGGAAAAGGGTCAGCACCAGCTCCCAGGTGCTCGCTTGAGGGTTATCAACCGTGCCGGACAAATCGGTTTTGGCCGCAACCTCGTCACGAGGGGTATTCTTGAGGATTTCCGCTAACGCATTGATCGTCTTCTCATAAATCCGATTGAGCATCCCTTTGTCACGGTCCTGTTGAGGATCATAGAACGTCACATCCTTAAACAGAGGCTTTAAGTATCCCTTCACCGTCCCATTTTTGACGCTCATCTCGCTGAAGAGGGAAAACAGGCCGCCTGCCGCATCGATCCCCCCATAGGCGCGCAACAATCGATTCAGCGTTTTGACTTGGGTTTTGATAACTTTTACCGATAGGTCAAAGTCCGGAGAGTCGAGTTCCGGCCGAAATGCTCCGGCGATCTTCATGGCGCCGCTTCCCATCAACATGCCGTTTAGTGACACCCGCGCCGTACCTTCCGAGAGCTGGTTGCTCCAATTCTCAAGCTCCATCGCTGTTCCACTGATAAACATGCGATAGGAAGGGCTCGTGGCCTCATTCACGAATCCGAATTCACTCCGTTCGATTTTCCCCTGATCAATGCGTAGCAGCAGCGTGGGATGGTTCGCAGCCTTGGCTGCCGTCTGGCTCACTTGTTGCGCGGTGCGCTGCTCCTGGGGTTTCGTTCGGACCGCATGCACAAAGTCGGCTTTCACATCATGGAGGTTGAGCGAAGTTAGTCGAATTTCCTGCGCCGCAGGAGCCAATTCAACATGCCCCGTCGCCGTCAACGAACCTTGCGTGAGCTGGATTTGACGTTGGGCGGTGAGTGGTAAGAGGTCGGCCAGATTGATGTTCCGGAGGACGATGTCCGCATCGATGCCCATCGAGGGTTCGGCCAAAAAATCCGCTCGTCCATTAAGGTTGAAGCGGCCTCCGTCGAAGACGATGGCTTCGATCTGAACGGGTGACGGGTATTGCAATGGCTTTGACCGCACATTACGAATATTTTCCGCGCGGACCTGAATGCTTGTGAGTCGTAGGGGCTTGGATGCGGGGTTTTCCCGATAGGTCACGTCGCCGTCGTTGATGGTGAGTTCGTTGATCTGCAGCGGGTAGACGGCAAACAAGGCTTCCTGCCAACTCTCCTTGTGAGCCGGTGCCTCCTTCAGCTCCTGAACGGCCTGGGGGCGGGTGAAATGAAGAACAGGTCGGTCAATGATGTGATCGCTGACCAGGCGACCGGAGAGCAGCGCTTTCCAATGAATGCTGGCATGCCATTCCGCGATGTGGGCCAACGGTGGATCGGGATGCGTATCCTGTAGGACGATCACATTCTCCAAGTCCACGGAAAGACCAATCGGATGGAAATCGAGCGCACCGATATGAAAGGTATAGCCGGCCAGGTGGCTGTTCAACTGGCGTTCAGCATAGACGCGCAACGGTTCATCGATGAATCGCAAGGCGAGCCCCGCCACTAAAATGAGGGCCGCACAAGCCACGACCGCCCATCGCCACATTCTGCGGGTCTGCACCTTTGAGCGTGAAGCGGCAGGAAAAGAATTCGGTGAATAGGCCGTCTGCGGATCGTCGGTTCGAACGCTCATGTTCCTGTGCCTCGCCCGCCAGATCAAAATGCAACGCCTAAGGACTTCGAAGCGCTCGCAATCCCATTGGTACGCATGGTAATGCCCATTGGCCATTTGGGACACTGGGTATGCCCCTGGTCTCCATAGGCTTATCGCCGAACCACGGTGCTTCGGCCACGCTAGGGTATTTCCGAGTTATGCGCGCCAGACTTACGGTGGCACTGTTACTGCGGACGCAAGCAGGGATGGATCTGTGTGTCTGCTTGCGTCGAGGGCGATCCTGACACGTCGGTTGAGCACCAGATTTTCTTGGGCACCGACAGACGAACCTCGGTCATCCGGTTTGCGATAGAGAGAATGATATGTCCCGCACCTGGAAAACGCTGCTTCAACCGCAATCTTTCTGGAAGCTCTTCCAAGCAGCCTTCGATGCGTGGAACAACGACAAGATTCCACGCCACGGAGCGGCGTTGGCCTACTATACCGTCCTGTCGCTAGTGCCCCTCCTGATCGTGATGATTTCACTCATTGGTCTGATATTCGGGCGTGAAGCGGCACAGAAACACATTCTGGACCAGACGACGAACTTGATGGGACCTCAAAGCGCGGACGCGATCCGGCAAATGATTGAACATGCGAGTGAGCCATCCACTGGGACTATTGCGATGGTGTTGGGCGTGGCAACCTTGCTGGTTGGCGCCTCAGGAGTCTTCGCTCAATTGCAGGACTCCCTGAACACGATCTGGGGAGTGGAACCGAAAGAGGGGCGCGGTTTGTGGGGCATCATTCGAGATCGATTTATGTCGGTCAGCGCGGTGCTGGGTACAGGATTTTTGCTCCTCGTCTCCCTGCTCCTGAGTGCAGGGCTCGCGGCATTCGGGAAGTGGTATGGCGGATGGCTTCCAGCGCCTGAGTTCGTTTTGCAGGTGTTGGATGTTGTGATTTCTCTGCTGGTGATCTCGGGTCTCTTCACCTTGATGTTCAAAATTCTGCCCGATGCCCGGATCGCCTGGGGCGATGTGTGGGTGGGGGCCTTGTTGACCGCGGTGCTTTTTACGATCGGGAAGTTCGCCATCGGACTGTACCTTGGAAAAACTGATGTGGGTTCGGCCTACGGGTCGGCAGGCTCACTCGTCATCATGCTGGTGTGGATCTATTACTCTGCGCAGATCGTTCTGTTCGGAGCAGAGTTCACGCAGGTCTATGCCAATGAAATCGGGGCTCGGATCGTTCCGACGGACAAGGCCGTCGTGTCCGATCCAGCGAAGGCCGGAAGCCTTCGACCAACGCCGGGGCATCCCAGGCCGCAGTCAGCAGCAGGGAGCTCCGCATTGCGGCAACCAGTTCAGTACCAGCCGGGGGATGAACTGCCATGGTGGGGGACAGTCCTTTTGTTGTGGGTGGCGGTGACTCGTTTCCCCCGACGCTCGGAGTGACAAGAAACCAAAGATCTATGAAAGATCTACAGCGGCATCCAACAAGCCTACATAAGGAGAGGGAGAAGACACATGGCTGGAAAGCAGGAGACGAAGACGACTCAAGGGGCGGGCGGAGAACTACATCAGCAAGCAGGCGGAGGAACTAAAGAGCCGGTCTTGACGACCGACCAGGGCATCCCTGTCTCCGACAACCAAAACAGCCTCAAGAGCGGTGCGCGAGGCCCGACGCTGCTTGAAGATTTCGTGCTGCGGGAGAAGATCTTTCACTTTGATCATGAGCGCATACCGGAACGCATCGTGCACGCGCGGGGTTCGGCCGCGCATGGGTTTTTCGAAGTCTATGAGCCTCTCGCTTCCTTGACGAAGGCCGATCTGTTTCAACGCAAAGGTGAACGGACTCCTGTGTTCGTGCGGTTTTCTACCGTAGCCGGCGGCGCTGGTTCGGTCGACACGCCTCGCGATGTGCGCGGCTTTGCCG
Source organism: Nitrospira sp. (assembly GCA_024998595.1). GTDB lineage: Bacteria > Nitrospirota > Nitrospiria > Nitrospirales > Nitrospiraceae > Nitrospira_A. The sequence continues at coordinate 498,802 of JACOEK010000003.1, read as the reverse complement.
TCAAGTTCTATACCAAGACCGGTAACTGGGATCTTGTGGGCAATAACATTCCCGTCTTCTTTATTCAGGATGCCATGAAATTTCCGGACCTTGTTCACGCCGTAAAGATGGAGGCAGACAGCGGCTTCCCACAGGCGGCCAGCGCGCACGATACCTTCTGGGACTGGGCGTCGCTCATGCCGGAAAGCACCCACATGCTGATGTGGGCCATGTCCGATCGGACCCTTCCGCGTTCGTTCCGCATGATGGAAGGCTTCGGCGTCCATACCTTCAAGCTTGTCAACGAGAAGGGCAAGGAGACCTTCGTCAAGTTTCACTGGAAGCCGAAACTGGGTCTGCAATCGACCGTCTGGGAAGAAACGCTGAAATTACAGGCGGCGGATAACGATTACCACCGGCGCGATCTGCGGGAAGCCATCGACGCCAAGAATTTTCCGGAATGGGAACTGGGCATTCAGACATTCGATCAGGCGTTTGCGGATAAGCAGCCGTATGACGTCCTCGATGCGACCAAGTTGATTCCTGAAGAACAGATTCCCGTACGCCGCATCGGGCGCCTGGTGCTCGACCGGAACCCGGACAATCACTTTGCAGAAAATGAACAGGTCGCCTTTTGTCCGGCCAATATCGTGCCGGGCATCGATTTCTCGAACGACCCGTTACTGCAAGGCAGGCTGTTCTCGTACCTCGATACGCAGAAATCCCGCCTGGGTACAGCCAATTTCCATCAACTGCCGATCAATGCACCGAAGTGTCCCATGGCCAACTTCCAACGCGACGGACAGATGCAAATGCGGGTGCCGACCGGCCGCGCCAATTATGAGCCGAACAGCCTCGCGTCCCAAGGCGAGGAGGGGGGCCCTCGGGAAAGTCCGGTTGGATTTGCAACCGCACCCGGGAGAAGCGATCGTGACGAACAGGGGGACAAGCTTCGTGTTCGCCCCGAACTCTTCGCCGACCACTTCAGTCAGGCTCGTATGTTCTGGAAATCCCTCACGGACAATGAGCGGGCTCATCTCGCCTCGGCGTTTGTGTTCGAATTGGCCAAGGTAAATCTGGACAATGTTCAGGCTCGCATGGTCGGCAGATTACGGAATGTCGACGAAGGTTTGGCAAAACGGGTCGCCGACGGCCTCGGCATCGCGCTTCCGGCTAAGCTTCGCGCGGCGAAGGAACCGATCGAGATGAAGCCGAGTCCCGCCCTGTCGATTCAGAAAAACATGCTGGCCACGTTGAAAGGACGGAAGGTCGGTTTGCTCTTTGCCGAAGGATCGAACGGTGGTGAGATCGATCGGATGGCCAAGCAGGTCGAGAAAGCCGGCGGCACCGTATTCCTGGTGGCGCCCAAGCTCCACGGTACGAAGCTGGATAACGGCAAAGAATTGAAGGCCGACGGCCAGCTCGCTGCTTCCCCGTCCCAGTTATTCGATGCGGTGGCGATTATCCTGTCAGCCAAGGGCACGCAATTGTTGCTGAAAGAAGGGGCGGCGGTGCAGTTCGTCATGGATGCCTTCGGCCATCTGAAGGCGATCGGCCACTCCGAAGCGGCGCGGCCGTTGCTGGACAAGGCAGGAGTGGTGCCGGACGAAGGCGTGACCGGTTTGACTGCGGCGTTTCTGGATGCGGCAGCCAAACGGTTTTTTGCCCGCGAACCCTCGGTGCGCACCTTGGCGTAATGGGCTTCATCAGCGCTCCCGTCATCAAGCATGACGGGAGCGCGCCTAGCCCTTCCCTCAGTGCGGGCCGAGGCTCTATTCGATCTGAAGGAAAACTCTGTGTTTGAAGATCCTGATGGCTGTCAGGCGCAAGGTCGGCATGCTCTCTGTGGCGTGCGATCTCCGACCTAAACTCGTTGGACGATCGCACACCACTCGAAGAGTCAGATTCCGAGTGTACTCAGAGGTTACTGAACCGTGATGGAGCCATGCGTGTCTGCCATCGTGGTCCTCGTATCGCTGGATGGTCTGACAGAATACTTCACGGTGCCGACACGGCTAAAGCACAGGCCTGCGGTTTCATTGCTGGCCAGATTGGTGGAATTGTCCACGCCCATTCCCATCGCTTTAGAGAATCCATTTCGACAGGACACGTTGTGTTCCAGCGGTCCGTCAATCGTGACGGTGACGGAATCCTGCCGCTGATTGATCCAGCGCACCTCGTCGCCCGCATGGACCGTCAACGCATCGGGGGTAATCGTGTCCTTGATGACGATATTCTTGACCATGCCCGTCTTCGTTCCCACATCCATTTCTGATCGCGTCTTCGTCGCGGTCGGCGAATTGGAGCAGGCGGCCAGTGAAACCAGCGCAAGGGCCAGTAGTGAGTGGATGAATGTCTTCATGGGGTGTCCTCCTTGGTATGATGAAATGTGAGAGTGAATGCCATCGTGTCGTCGAGCTGATCGGTGACGCGGATCTTCCTGCGTGGAAGATCCTGCCTGTCATGCCAACAGTACTGAGGGCCGTGGCGTCTACGTACTCGGGAAACCCCCAGTATGCGTAGAGGGATCGTCTGGTTATTGATCGATACAGAGCCATCAGGGACTGCAGTGACCACGTGTTGAGGTACTCATACGATGAGAACGTTCTTCATACCGGCTTCCCGCCTGTTCAGGGGACTGACGCTGTTGACACTTCTTCTGTTGGTGAGCGGTTGTGCGCTCTCTTTCGGATATCGGCATGCCGATTGGCTTATCAGCAGGCAGCTGGACCACTACCTGGACCTGACGTCCAATCAACGGGGGGTCCTCAAAGCCCGCTTGCAGCCCCTCTTGCTGCGGCATCGGGCAGAGGCGTTACCTCGATACGAACAGTTTCTGCAAGATGTGCAGGCGCGTGTCAGCCGCGGGCTGACCGCTGCCGATATGGATTGGACTTTTGCGTCATACGACCGATTTCGGGAGGATCTATTCGAGCGGGCGATTCCTGAAGGGGGGCAGTTGGTCACGCTGCTGAAGGACAAGCAAATCCAATATCTCGAGCGAGTGTTTCGCAAGGAGGAGGCCCAAGCGGAAGACCTGACACAGAGACCAGCCGCCGTTCGACTCGACGAACGGACCACAAGGGGAGTGGCGATGGCTGAAGAGTGGCTGGGGCCGCTCAGCCGAGAACAGTCCGGTCGGCTTCGCGAGCTCATCCGAGCCTTGCCGGACAGTCAGCCGGTCTGGTGGCAGTATCGACGGCAGCGCCATGAAGAACTCGTGGCACTGCTCCGCACCTCGACGTCGCCTGATCAGATCATGGGCACATTACGAAAGATGTTTGTGCACTCTGACCAGACCGCCCCAGCCGCGTATCTCAAGATGATGTCGGAGATGCGCGCGGCCCTCACCCACCTGGCTCTGGAAGTCGATCGTATGCTGACACCGATTCAGCGGCGCCATGCATTACTCTCGATTCAGAAAGTGATCGACGAGCTGCATGCACTCACGCGGAACTCTTGATCAGAAATGGACCACACCGAAAAGCCACAGGATCAGAACCAGACTCATCGGCACGCCAAGCAGCCATAATAGAATCGGCATAGTCTCTCTCCTTCGTGTAAAAACGTGTACAGACCGCACTGAATTGATCGGAAGGGAGAGATACCGAATGTGTGTTCGATACCTCTCGCCTTCCGATAGAGCGGACATTCCCGGACGGAAGGAAATGTGCGCTTCTAGCCTCACGATGCAGTGGAATGCGGGTACGCGCCACTAGGAGAAGCCCTTGAGCGAAATGTCTGTGCGGAGATGTAGCAGGAGAAAATCTTCTGGTGTCGGTGTGAAGTACTTACGAAGGCTCAATCCCCGCAGCGGGAACGGTGTATTGTTCTTCAATGGCCGCGCGAATCAGCTTGCGGCTTTCAGCGGCCGACAGACCCGGGCGCAATTCAATCTCCCGCACCACCTTCGCGAGCGACTCGTCTTTGATCATTTCGTTGATCCAGGTCGAGTAGTCATTGGCTTCGAGGTGATACTGCCAGGTGTTCTCGTCGACTCCCTCGCCTAGTTGCATAAAGAGCAGTAGATTTTGAGCCCGCAGGTTCAACTGTCCCGCGGGGCCTTTGAAATAAAAGCTGCGATCCGGAGGCAGTTCGCCTTCCGCATACTTTCGCTTGTGTCGCCGCCGTTCACTGGTGCTCGGTGCAATCTCCAATACCTCCGGAGCCACCGTTGAAGGGAGATCCCACATGAGGGTCTGACCACGTTCAAGTTCAGTTGCAGGCATGGGAGGGGTGTCTAGGCCCAATGCTCGGCAAAAGGTTTCGATGGTGTGTTTGGGCGATTGACCCAGTGCAAACACGAGATCCACGGTCTTCAGGATTGACGGGTCGATTTGATCGGGATGCACGGTCACATACATCAGGCACGACGAATCCTGCGCGAGGCCCGGTGCCGTGGGATTGCCGTCACGCGGCAGCAGATGGTGCGTTTCGTCGATCAGGATCCAATGAGGACGACCGCTTGTGGCTCGAAGTTCCAAAATCTTATGAAGCAGACCCAGAAAAAATGCCGGGCGATCATGCAGCGGCAGGCCGACCAGATTCACCACGACGTGGGTCTGCGGGTTGGCTAAAGCCGTAAGAATTTCGGTGAGGCTCGGACCATTCTGCGCGGTACCGAGGATGACCGCCTGCGGTACATTGTCATAATCCCCTTCAGGATCGATGATGCACAGTTGGTACCCCTGTTCGCCGAGCCGCTCCAGGAGTCCGGTGGCGAGTGTAGACTTCCCGCTTCCGGAGGTCCCGGCCACGAGAAGGTTCCGTCGGCCGAAGGGGAGGGTGACTTCCTCTCCATTAATTCGCCGTCCCAACAGCAGTCCGTGCCTGGACACCGTCAGTTCCGATGTCGCCAGATCGTCCGACAGTAAGTCGTCGATGATTTCGATGACTCCGCGACCGTGGTCGCCGGCGGTCGTACGGTCCGCGGTTTCCTTCAGCATGGGGACGGCATTGGCAACGGCCACGCCATATTCCGACAGGGCCAGCATGGCATGGTCGTTCTCCCCATCGCCAATGGCCACGGTGTTGTGAGGCGAAAGTTCCAAACGGGCAAGGGCGGCCGTCAGTCCGGTGGCTTTGTTGACGCCATGCGGAAGCACCATGACCGCACCCTTGTTGAAAATGATGCGTAGTTCAAGTCCAAGATCGCGGATAATGTCGAGAATAACTGTTTCATAGGGAACGCGGGTGGCGACAATGATGTGCCCCAGGCTGAGATGCTGCACGCCCCGGCGTTGGATCTCTTCCAAAAAAGCCGGCCGGGGAGCGGCGGCCAGGAGCGTGATTTCCTTCGTTGCCGGCCGGTAGAGCACCCCCCCGTTTTCTGCTACGACTAATTCGCACAGGGAGATCTGCGGGAAAATCTCCAGCAACTCCGGCAGAATCCGGCCCGTGACCAAAAGAAGTTTTCGGCCGGACGCTACCAGCCGCTCGATCGCGGCGACCGTTTCTGGATAGACGGCCCCGTCTGACGCCAGGGTCCCGTCATAATCTGCTGCCAAGGCTAAGTAGCGCATCAGGTGTCCTTTTCTGAAGTGCCCGTTCCACACCCGGATTTATACAAGCTTCTCTGCCCAGCGGGAGCTAGGAAGGAGCCTAGGGAGATACCGAGTCGGCGGACAGGCGGTTTCATGACACAAAAAGAAGAGTCATGATCCCATGAGTCACAACGGGAGGACAGGCCTCATCGCCGGGTGGTGTTCGCTCGTGTTGATCTTCGCATCGGTCGGTGGCTGCTCTACGGTTATTGCCCCCGCCCATCAGGGATCAGCGAACGAGTCGAGCCAGCGCTGCGTGCCGGCGATGACCAAGCGCGCACGAACAGCGCCTGCTGCAGCGGATCAGATCCCCCGCAAACCCACGACCGAGGCCCGGTCGAGATTCAGTCCTGATGCCTTGCAAGTGGCCGAGGTAGCGGGAGTCGTCCCCCTGCTGAACCAGATGGCGAGCCACGGCGAATCGTCTGGACAGGATCCTCTCACATTGCTGCTCTCGCGCCAGCGACTGACGGAACTTCTCCTGCTGACTTTATTCGAAATCACGTCTGCGACGGCTGAGCTCACTTGCGAGCGAGATCGTGCCGATCAAGTTGCGGACCGCATCGATGAAATCGATGGCGCGCGCGTGAAGCGTTTGACGATCGCGTCGATTTTGTTTGGAGGCATTGCCGGCATCGTTTCCGGGGGGATCGGTCTGGCTGCCGGCGCAAGCATCGGCGGAGAGGCCGCTGATGTAGCCGGGGGCGTCCTGGCTTCCTGGTTCGGGGTTTCGGCCTTGTTCACCCATTCGGAGGTGGAATTTCGTCATGAGCGCAATGTCCTTCAGGAAATCTGGGATGATCCGGCGGAACCGCATCTCTTCTCTCCCACCATCTGGCGGTATTTGCATCGAGTGCGAGATGAAGGGGGAAAGGTTCCTCGCGAGCAGGTACTCGAGTCATGGCACCAGGCGGGCAGATTGGGAGAGAACGGGTCATCCGACGAGCAGGACCGGCGCCGGTTGTTTTTCGGGACGGGCGGCCGGTATGGCGCAGCGGAATTACATGCGCGCGCCTCGATGCTGGAAACATTGGAAGCCTCGGTCCGGGTGCTCTATGAACAGTTGGAAGTGCTGATGCGTGAAATTGCCGAACAGACAGCCGACGTATCCTGACGAGAGCGGAGGAGCGCGCCCATGATGTCCAAGCACACAAAGACTCGGGATTCAGGCCTTTTCGCCCGTTTCGCGAATGAGGCCTCGCGGGCGGTGGGAAGCGGCGCCGCTTTCGGCGCGGCGATCGGGGTGGTGGTGGTGTGGAGCCTGTCCGGACCGCTGTTCAATTATAGTGATACCTGGCAGCTGGTCATCAATACGGGGACGACTATCGTCACCTTCCTGATGGTGTTCCTCATTCAGAATACGCAGAATCGCGATAGCGCCGCCACGCAGTTGAAACTGGATGAACTGATTCGCTCAACCCGCGGCGCCCACAATGCCTTGCTAGATTTGGAGAAACTCAGCACGAAGGACCTCGAAGCCCTTCGAGCCCTGTATCAGAAGTTGGCCGACCAGGCTCGCCAGGAAAAGAAGGGTGGATGGGAAGATACGGATACGCCGGAACTCAACAGGGGGTAAGCCCGGTCATGGTGTCGTGCCTTCCTTTCGCTTGACGGGGGCGAGATCGCTGATGGCAGGCCCGTTCAACACCTTGCCGAAGCAATCAAAACGGGAACCATGACAAGGGCAATCCCACGTGTGTTCCGAATGGTTCCAGGACACAATGCAGTTGAGATGAGGACAGACCGCCGAACAGGTGTGCAGGGCTCCGTCGGCATCGCGATACGCCGCGATCTTTGTGAGGCCGTCTCTCAAGACCGCGCCCTGCTCGTTCGCGATCTCTTCCTCGCTTTCAACATCCCCCTTGGTCACCCAATCGGCGTATTGAGCCACCACATTCAATGACTCGCGCACAAATTGCCCCATGGCCCTCACCGGTTGGCGGGACGGATTATACAGAGACGCCCAGGCGCAGTCCCGACCCATGATGAGGTCGGTGAGGAGTAGGCCCGCAATGGTGCCATGCGTCATACCCATGCCGCAGTCGCCTGTCGCAATGTAGATGTTTTCGGCATCCCCAGGATTTCTCCCGATGAACGCCAGGCCATCGACCGATTCCATGACTTGCCCCGACCATCGATAAGCCACCGTACCCATTGCAGGGAAATGCTTCCGGGCCCAGGCTTCCAAACGGCCGTAGCGGATTTCGGCATCATCGGCCTGCCCGGCCTTATGGTCCTCGCCGCCGACGATGAGGAGCACCTCTTCGCCTCCTCCCGGTACAGACCGCCGCTGGGTGCGCACATAGTGGTACGGGTCAAGGGTGTCCCACCACAAAGCCGGTTCAACAGCCTCGGCCGGTATCCTCACTCCGATCACGTAGGTGATATAGGCGGCCTGTTTGGTATGAATGGTGACCATGTTATTGATGGGCGTATTCGTCGCAACAACGACGGCATCCGCTGTGACGACGCATCCTTGACTCGTTTCCACACGGACTTGCTTGCCGCTTTCCACTGTTGTCACATGTGCGTCGCTGAACGCGCGGCATCCTCCCTTTCGCAGGGCTTCTACAAGGCCGCCCAGGTATTTCAATGGGTGAAATTGCGCCTGACGGGGAAACCGCAGGCAGACTCCATTCTGGGAGAATGGGCCGGGAAGTTGAGCGACATGCTCGACATCGGTAAGGCCTGCGCGCAGGACGGCCATCCATTCGTCTTTGATCCGCTGCGAATCGTCCGGCGTAGCGGCACAGAGATATCCGTCCAGGCGGAGGAAATCACAGGCGATCTCGGCTTCTTTTGCGGTCTTTTCGATCCAGTCGATGGCCGCCGTATGGCTTTGCGCAGCCAGGCGCGCGCCGGATCGACCGTGTAATCGTTCGATCTCCACATATCCGGCGTCGATCGCATTCGAGAGGTGGGCCGTGGTTCGTTCCGTCATGCCTCCACCAGGCTGACTGTCATCCAAGAGGATCACGGACCGGCCCTCCTTCATCAAGCAATAGGCCGTCGTGATACCGGCAATCCCGGCGCCGATTACGCACACATCGGCATGAGCGCCCGTGGACATGGCCGGCAGTTGCGGGACGTCTTCCGACATCCATGTGGAAACTGTTCGTCCTGGTTCGTCATTCATCATGAACTCCTTACGATGGCGTGCTGAGGTAGCGAAGGTTCATTTCACAGAGGTATGACGCCAAGCCTATCGGGAGGCCCTGATCATGACAGCTAGGGAGGGGCCTAGTTGTCGGCTGATAAGAGGGAGGAGATGATTCCACCTTGGACGTGTCCGGTGCCGCGCACCTGAGAACTGAAATCCTCCATGATATGCCCTTACGACTGTAGCCCTTGTGCCGATCCAGCCTGTCGGACGGATGGGTGTAAGCAGATAGACGCGACGATCTTGCTGGTGTGCGACCAATGCGGAGAGGCGGTCTTATGTCTCAATTGTGTACGTCTATGCCCCGCATGCGTCCGGGCGACTGACCACAATCCTCTCCCCAAATCACGAAGGTGACCACATGCCGCGCTCTCTTTGGAAAGGATCGATCAGTTTCGGCTTGGTGAATATTCCGGTGGTGCTCTACTCGGCTGAAAACCGGAACAGTTTCGACCTGACGTTGTTAGACCGTCGAGACATGAAGCCGGTCGGCTTCAAACGCTACAACAAGGAGAGCGGCAAGGAAGTCACCTGGGACCATATCGTCAAAGGATATGAATACGACAAAAGCCGATACGTCGTCCTGACGGACGAGGATTTCAAGCGCGCCAATGTGGAAGCGACCCAAACCATCGACATCGTCAATTTCGTTGAAGCGGAGGATATCGCCCCGACTTCCTTTGAGACGCCCTACTATCTGGCTCCGGATAAGCACGGGGAAAAGGGATATGCGCTCTTGCGTGAGACCCTGAAGAAGACCGGCAAAGCGGCGATTGCCACTGTCGTGATTCGTACCAGGCAGTACATTGCCGCGCTGATTCCATGGGGTGAGATGATCGTGCTGAATACGCTTCGTTATGCGAATGAGCTTCGTTCCAGCAAAGAACTCGACCTGCCTGCCAAACATGCGAAGTCCGCGCAGGTGACGCCTCGCGAGGTGGACATGGCGATGAAGCTGGTCGAGGAAATGTCCGAGCCGTGGAAACCCGAACGCTACAAGGATACTTACCATGATGATTTGATGCGGCTGATCCAGAAACGGATCAAGGCCGGTCAGACGGAGGTGATCACAGCCCCGGGCAAAGAGGAGCCGGAGGAGAAACCAGGCCGGGCCAAGGTGGTGGATTTGATGGCCCTCCTCAAGCGCAGCGTCCAGCAGTCAGGTCACTCCAAGCCTTCTGCTCGTGAAAAGGAACGATCGCCTCGCCGTAAGAGTGCATGATGACATCCACAGTGCAGAGTAAGTGGAGGGCGAAGATGGTTGGGAGCAGCAAAGTGGAGTCGGAAGGTGCTGAGAGTCAAACCAGCGTGGGGCAGAGGTTGACACTCGGGGCGCAAGTGACGAACGAGGGGGTGCGATTTCGTTGCTGGGCGCCGCGGGCGGCGCGTCTCGAGGTCGCCGTCGAACCTCACGGCGCCATTCATGCGTTATCCAGACAGGCGGATGGGTATTGGACCGGGCTCATCCCGGAGGCGTCGGCGGGCATGCGGTACCGCTATCGGCTCGACGGCGGAGAGGTCTATCCGGACCCCTGTTCGCGTTTCCAGCCGGAGGGACCTAACGGGCCGTCACTCGTCGTCGATCCGGCCTCCTACCAATGGCATGACGAGCATTGGCCAGGCGTCGTCATGCACGGGCAGGTGATCTATGAGCTTCATATCGGCACATTCACCCAGGAAGGCACCTTCGAGGCGGCTATCGCCAGATTCGATGATCTGAAAGAGCTCGGCATCACCGTCATCGAAGTCATGCCGGTGGCTGAATTTCCTGGCCGCTGGAACTGGGGCTATGACGGCGTCGGGCTCTATGCGGCGGCTCATGTGTACGGAGACGTGGACAGCTTCAAACGTTTCGTGGATGAAGCGCACCGTCGGGGTCTCGGCGTGATTTTGGATGTGGTCTACAACCATCTGGGGCCCGACGGGAACTTTCTGCCGTTATTCAGTGATGAGTATTTCACCGACCGGTATCCCAACGAGTGGGGGAAGGCGATCAATTTCGACGGACCGGGATCCCGGCCGGTACGGGAGTTCTTCATTCAGAACGCCTGTTACTGGATCGATGAATATCACGTCGATGGACTTCGATTGGATGCAGTCCATGCCTTTCATGATGCGAGTCCTATTCACATCGTCGCGGAGTTGTCTCAAGCGGCCAGGCGAACGGCCGGAACTCGACCCATTATCTTGGTTGCCGAATGTGAAGCGCAGTGGGTTCACACCATTCAGCCGGTGGCCATGGGGGGATGGGGTCTTGACGGAGTGTGGAGCGAAGATTTTCACCATACGGCCCGGGTGGCCGCGACCGGACGCAGTGAAGGTTACTACACGGATTACCGAGGCACGCCGCAGGAGTTCATTTCGTGCGTCAAACGGGCGTTTCTCTATCAAGGCCAGCGATACCAGTGGCAGGAGAAACCACGAGGTACGGTGGTGTCGGACGAGCCGGCCGAAGGGTTCGTGTTTTTCCTTCAGAACCATGATCAAATTGCGAATCAATTGTGGGGCGATCGCTTGCATCACAAGGTCGGTCCCTCTGTCTATCGTGCCCTGACGGCCCTGCTTCTGTTGGCTCCCGAAACTCCTCTGTTGTTCATGGGGCAGGAGTTCGCGGCCTCCTCGCCGTTTTTATTTTTTACCGATTTTCCGCCGGGCCGATTGGCCGAGGACATTCAGCGAGGTCGAAAAGAATTTCTGGCTCAATTCCCGAGTTATGCCTCGAGTGATGCTCAGGATGCGATGGGCGATCCCTGCGCGGCTTCCACCTTCGAACGATCTAAACTCGATTGGGCGGAACGGGATCGCCAGGCCGGCACCCTGGCCTTGCATCGAGATTTGCTGCGCCTGCGACGCGAGGATGAGGTGATCGCGCAACAGAGGCGCGATCGAGTGGATGGCGCCGTCATCGGGCCCTCGGCATTTGTCCTCCGTTATGCCGGTGAAATTGGAAATGATCGATTGTTGCTCGTGAATCTCGGCCCGGATCTGGATTTTCGGCCGGCACCTGAGCCCTTGCTCGCCCCGCCGATCGAGCATGCCTGGTCGTTTCGCTGGTCGAGCGATGCGCCGATCTATGGAGGTCCGGGAGTCATCGAGCCGTTGACCGAAACCGGTTGGAGGATACCGGGCGGTGCCGCCGTTCTCTACGCGTCTAGAACGGCGATGCCGAGTCTGCAGGAAAAGGAACGGCCATGAGTACGATGCAGGCTGATGCCATGGTGCTCACGGTTCCTCCTGAGAGGCTGCGAGATCATAACGCGTTTCTCGCCAGGGAATGGCTGGTGACGAACGGTCTCGGCGGCTATGCCTCGCAGAGCCTGCTGTGCGCACCGACCAGGAGATATCACGGATTGTTCGTCCCGGATTTACCTGCTCCCTGGGGACGCACGGTCATGATCCCTCGTTTCGACGATGAAGTGCTGGTCGATGGAGAAGCGCGGTTGTTGAACGGCGTTGAATTTTCCGATGGGCGGCTTGAGACCGATCTTCTCTCGGTATTCGAGGGATTCAGCCGGGAGCGGCAAACCCCGGTCTGGCGCTTCAGACTAAAGGGCCGCCGAATGGAAAAGCGCGTGATCATGCCCTACGGCCACAACTCGGTGTATGTGGAATATCGGCTCGTGGAGGGGGAACCAGTCAGCCTTCGTCTTCGTCCATTCGTCACCTTCCGGATGTTGGATGCGAGATTGCACGATGCCAGGCGCCCTCCTTTTCCTCTCACGGTCGTCAACGGCCGGTACGATATGCATCTTTGTGAAGGCGCTCCGTCCTTAAAACTGTGCCTGCGGCCGCACGGCGGGTTGTTCGTCGCGGATTACGCCCTGAGCACCGGCATGTCCTATCGTGTGGATCGGGATCGCGGCTCGGAGCATATCGAGAGCCTCGCGAGCCCCGGATATTTTTCCGTGGAACTGACGCAGGCGCAGCCCGTGGCCTTCGTGGCCAGTACCGAATCCTGGGAATTGCTCGAATTCGAGCCGGAAGCCATCTTTGAGGCCGAGGCGAAGCGGCTCGATACGTTGCTCTCTCTAGTGGCAGGCGAACGAAACGAGGACGTTGAACGGTGCCTGACGTTAGCGGCCGATCAGTTTGTCATCGCCCCGGGATCTCGATTGGAAGAACAGGCGTTGGCACGAGCCTCCGGAAATGAGGCACGTACTATCATCGCGGGGTACCACTGGTTCACGGACTGGGGACGTGACACGATGATCAGCTTGGACGGTCTCACACTGTGCACCGGACGCTACCAGGAAGCTCGGTCCATTCTTCTGACCTTTGCCAAGTACGTAAAGGATGGATTGATCCCGAACCTCTTTCCGGAAGGAGAGCGGATGGGACTCTACCATACGGCGGACGCGACGCTCTGGTATTTTCACGCGATCAATCGCTATTACCAAGTGACGAATGACCGCGAAACGCTGTTGACCTTACTTCCGGTCCTCAAGTCCATCCTCGAGCACCATGTCCAAGGCACACACTTCGGTATCGGCGTCGATCGGGACGATGGACTGTTGCGAGCGGCGGCGGAAGGCTACCAATTGACCTGGATGGACGCCCTGGTGGATGGCTGGGTGGTGACGCCCCGACGAGGCAAACCAGTTGAGATTCAGGCTCTTTGGTACAACGCACTCCGTTGTATGGAGGAGTGGGAAATGCTTGCCGGTCGGGCGCAGTCTCAGTGGGGAGATTTGGCGGAGCAGGTGCAGCGGTCGTTCAATGAGCGTTTTTGGATCGAGGCAGAGGGATATCTCTACGACGTCATCGACGGGGAACGGGGCGATGATCCGGCTTTTCGACCCAACCAGATATTTTCCATCTCTTTACCTCACCCGGCGCTTCGGGAGGACCGGTGGAGCAGAGTGGTCGAACTGACGGCAGAACGACTGCTGACCCCGGTAGGATTGCGAAGCCTGTCCCGCGACCATCCCGATTACAAGCCCATGTATTTCGGAGACCTCCGTGCGAGGGATGCGGCTTACCATCAAGGCACCGTGTGGGCCTGGTTGATCGGCCCGTTCATCGACGCCTGGCTCAAGGTCCACAATGACAGGTCCAAGGCGCGGAGTATGTTGGAAGGGTTCCGCTCTCATCTATTGGATGACGGCATCGGCACGGTGAGCGAAATTTTTGACGCGGAATCTCCCTATCATCCCCGCGGCTGCATTGCCCAAGCCTGGAGCGTGGCCGAAGTGTTACGGGCCTATCGGAATACGCGAACCGGCAAGGAAAGGACGTGATCGATTGTGGGTGTGGCGCGCATCGGGACGTCTGGATGGCATTATGCACACTGGCGAGGACGCTATTATCCGGCCAGCATTCCACCGCGAGCGATGCTGGATTATTATTCGCGTGATCTGAACAGCGTCGAAATCAACAACAGCTTTTATCGCCTGCCTTCACCGAGTACGTTCGAGAGGTGGAAGGATGCTACGCCCCAGGACTTTTGCTTCGCGGTCAAGGGCAGCCGCTACCTCACCCATCAGAAGAAACTGCTCGATCCTGCCCCTCCGCTGAAAAGGTTGATGAGCGCCGCAGGTCATCTCGGCCCGAAGCTCGGGCCGATTGTATTTCAACTGCCGCCCCATTGGCGCTGCAATCCCGAACGTTTGAGCCGTTTTCTGAGGGCACTGCCGGCTTCGCACCGATACAGCATCGAATGCCGGAATGTGACCTGGCACAATCCTGAGGTCTACCGCCTTCTGCAGACACATAACGTGGCCTTCTGCCTCTTCGAGTTGGGCGGAAGCGTGACGCCCATGGAAGTGACAGCCGATTTTGTCTACGTGCGCCTCCACGGTCCCGGTAACAAGTACCAGGGCGACTATTCATTGGCGACGCTGAAGAATTGGTGCCGGCGTATCCGCCGATGGACCGGCTGCGACAAAGATGTCTACGTGTATTTCGATAACGATGAGGCCGGTTACGCGGTTAAAAATGCGAGGATGCTGCGGGGGATGATGGCTGACCTGTAATCGAGACCTCCATGACTCTTCATGCTCGGGATGTCCGCCCTCTGCATAGCTGAGAGGAGCAAGATGAGCCTTCGCCAATATTGGAAAAAACGAAACTTCCGCAATACGCCCGAACCGAAGGGGGAAGAAATTCCCGCGGGCGACCGCCTTCGCTTTGTCATTCAAAAACATGCCGCGAGCCGGCTCCATTACGATTTTCGGCTGGAATTGGACGGCACGTTGAAAAGTTGGGCGGTCCCCAAAGGCCCCAGTCTGGATCCGGCCCAGAAGCGACTCGCTGTCCATGTCGAAGACCATCCACTCGAATATGCTTCGTTCGAAGGCATTATTCCGGCCGGGGAGTATGGAGGCGGCACGGTATTGGTTTGGGATCAAGGCTATTGGGAACCGATCGGCGATGCGAAAGCGAGTTACCGCCGTGGGCGGCTCAAATTCACTCTGCACGGAAAAAAATTGCAGGGGATCTGGAATCTGGTGCGGATGGGAGGCCGTCAAGAGGCGGGCAAAGAAAATTGGCTGCTGATCAAAGAACAGGATGCGGAAGCCCGAAGAGGAAGGCAAAGCCAAGTGACCGACCGCCTGACAGACAGCGTCGCAAGCGGCAAAGCTATTGAGGAGATCGCATCGGGAGCCCATGCGGTCTGGCACTCGAACAGATCTTCAGCGCGATCCACAAAAAAGCGTGCCTCGCCACGGATTGCGACAAAAGCTCCGGTCGCCGGCGCGCGCAAAGCGCCCCAGGAAGAGCGGATCGTTCCGCAACTGGCGACGTTGGTCACGGCTTCTCCGGAAGGGGAGGACTGGGTGCACGAACTGAAATATGACGGGTACCGAATCTTGTGCCGCCTGAAAGACGGCGAGGCCACGTTGCTCACCAGAAACGGCCATGACTGGACTGCGAAGTTGCCCCATATCGCTGCGGCGATAGAGGAACTCTCCGGCCGCTCTGCCTGGCTCGACGGTGAGGTGGTGGCGTTGCTGCCGGACGGCCGCATCAGCTTCCAGGGATTACAGAATGCGTTTGATGCGCGCTCGGACAACAATCTGCTCTATTACGTTTTCGATCTTCTGTATTTGAACGGATACGATCTGCGGGATGTCCCCCTCGTGGAACGCAAGCGTCTTCTTTCCGCTCTTCTCAACGATCGACCGTCTTCCTCCTTGATTCAGTACAGCGATCATATCTCCGGCAAGGGGGACGCTGCCTTTGCCGAGGCCTGCCGGAGCGGAATGGAGGGCTTGATCGCCAAACGAGCCGATGCCCCATATCTCTCCGGCCGAAACCGCAACTGGGTCAAGGTCAAGTGCGGACACCGGCAGGAATTCGTGATTGGAGGATTTACCGACCCTTCCGGCTCGCGGAGCGCCTTCGGGGCCTTACTCCTCGGTGTTTACGACGCCCAGGGCAGGCTTCAATTTTCCGGCCGCACGGGAACGGGATTTTCGGACCGCTCTCTGAAGGAACTGCACGCACGGTTGAAGAAGCTTGAGAAGAAGCAGCCCTCATTCGTGAATCCGCCGGTCGGCAGCGAAGCTCGCGGGGTGCACTGGGTCAAACCGACTCTAGTTGCCGAAGTGGCCTTTGCCGAATGGACAAATGAGGGGCAGCTGCGGCAAGCGTCGTTTCACGGCTTGCGGGAAGACAAGGACGCGCGGTCGATCACTCATGAACGGCCTGTTTCGAGCCCCTCTGCCCCAAAAACCTCCACGAAGGGCCGAAAAGCTCGCGCGCGCCGAAAACCTCAAACTCAGGATTCCTCAACGGTGCACGCTCGATCGTCTGATGGCCCGTCGGTGGTCAGTGGCGTTACGTTGAGTCATTCCGACCGGCTGTTGTTTCCTGAGCAGGGTGTGACCAAATTGACGCTGGCGCAGTACTACGAGTCCATCAGCGAGTGGATTCTGCCTCACCTGGAAGATCGGCCCTTGACGCTGGTCCGTTGTCCGGAAGGCTATCAGAAAGAATGCTTTTATCAGAAGCATGCCGGGGATCATATGCCCGACACAGTTGGCCGGGTAGAGATTCCAGACGATACAGGCTCATCCTGGTACATGATGGCCGAGTCCCTTCCGGCGCTTGTCGGATTGGTACAAATGGGCGTCTTGGAGCTGCATACCTGGGGCGCCAAGCGAGACCAACTTGAAAGGCCGGACCGAATGATCCTGGATCTCGACCCGGATCCGGCGGTCGGCTGGCCATTGGTGATCGAAGGGGCTCAATTGCTGCGCACGTTGCTCGAAGAATTGGATTTGGTCTCGTTCGTGAAGACGACCGGAGGCAAGGGGCTTCATGTCGTGGTCCCGTTGCAACGTGCGCATACGTGGGATGAGGTCAAGGGGTTCTCCAGGGCCATTGCGGATCATCTCGCGCGGGCAATTCCGGAACGATTTCTCGCGAACATGTCCAAACACAAGCGCAAGGGCAAGATTTTTATCGACTACCTGCGTAACTCCCGAGGCGCCACGGCCGTGGCGGCCTATTCCACGCGCGCCAGGCCCAACGCGCCGATATCGGTCCCTCTCGCGTGGAAGGAATTATCGATCGACATGCGTTCAGATCATTTCACGCTCGAAAATATTACCGAGCGACTAGGCCGGTTGCGACAGGATCCATGGAAAGCCTATTTCACCACGAAACAACGCATCACGAAGAATATGGTGCGCCGGCTGAGTCCATAGCCTGCGATATTTCGCCAGGGTGCTTTACTAGGGGACCTGGGGGGAGTGCTAGTAGAGTCAAACGTACGGGACTGTTATCAGTGATCATGACAATCGGTGGAAGCATCCGCCGAAGCCAATCAGGATCACGACGAAAGGAGACCCGTATGGACGCCACGATGAGAACAATCCCCCTGGCCGGGAGAACCAGACAGACCCCTGCTCCTGTTCAAGCGGACACCTGCCGTTGTTTGCGCTGCGGCGGTTTTCTGGTCGATGAACGTTGCATGGATATCGGGGAAAGCCTCGGCGGATATTGGTTCATGGCCATGCGTTGCGTACAGTGCGGCGACATCACCGATGAAGTCATTCTACGGAATCGTTATGCGCAGGTGGCGACGACGACTCAGGCCGAAACCGTGCGGGCGGCGTGATCTAACGTTTGGTGCGGAGATCTCTTTGTCTACAGAGATCTTCAGGAATGATCGGGGCAGACGGGTCCGCTCTAGATGCGGACCGAATTCAGACGGGAAATGCCATCGTGCTGAAGAGGGCATTTTCAGACTGTCGTGAATCCAGCCTCGTATGTTGGACGACAATTCGCACGTTTGAGTCGATGAGGCTGGCATAGTCTGTATCCCGTGGAATGGGGGCGGGATCTTTCAGATCATTGAAGCGGACATGCTTTGTTCGGCGGGCTGGAACATGGATGATGTAGGGTCCGACCGGTTCGCGGTCGGCATAGAAGATTGTGACCTGCACCGTCGCATCCTGATCCGATGAATTGAGGATGCACATTGTTTCATGACTCGTCATCTGGGGCTCCGGCCCATGGCTTTGGGACGGTATATACCCCTCCGCAATCACCCATCTTCGGCGGCCGATCGGCTCCATAGGTTATCCTCGTTTAGTAGACCGTCTACACGTTCTTTCCTTAGACCACTTCTCGAATTTTGCTTTCAACCAATGTTTTGAGAATGCTCCAACGGTCACCTTGTCCCCTGGCTAAGGCCTTTGCGAACTGCCACGCTTGCGCCGTGGTAATTTTCCCGGGCAGCGGCGGTTCTAACGGATCGATTACTGCCTGCACCACGGCCGGGCCTGGGACAGCAAAGGCTTCACGCAGCACGTCCCGAACGTGGCGCGGATCTTCCACCGTAAATGCCGCCGCCCCGCAGGCTTTCGCGAACATCGCAAAATCGATGGGCTGAAGGTCCACGCCATATTGTGGATTACCTTCAAATGCCAACTGTTCCCATTTGATCATCCCGAGCAAATTGTTTTTGAGGACGATGATTTTCACCGGCAGGGCATACCTCACGAGCGTGGCCAATTCACCCATCAACATCGTGAATCCTCCGTCTCCCGCGATACAGACGATCTGTCGCCCCGGATAGGCGATACCGGCTCCCAGACTATAGGGGAGACCGTTTCCCATCGAAGCGAGGGTACCGGAGGCCGAAAATTCCATGCTCCCTTTGATGGTGATGTGCCGGGCCGCCCACGTGGTGACGGTTCCGGTATCGCAGCAGATGATGGCGTCGTCGGCCAGGAATTCATTGACGGCGCGTACGACCACCTGAGGTTTGAGCGGTGCATCCATTCTCGTGCCACGCTCTTCCATGAGTGCATTCCATTGCTGCATGCTGGCTTGCGCGACGGTGAGGAACCCGCGATCCGATTTCTTCTCCAGGAGAGGCAATAATGCGCGAAGGACGTCCCAGCAATGTCCGACGAGTCCGACCTCCACTGGATATCGCAAGCCGATGCGAGCGGCATCTAGATCGATCTGGACAGCCCGCGCCTGGCCTGGTTTCGGATAAAATTCCAGATAAGGAAAGCTTGTGCCCGCAATGATGAGGGTATCGCAGGCTTCGAGCACCTCCTGCGAAGGGGCCGTCCCGAGCAGCCCGATCCCGCCGGTGGTCAGAGGATGGTCATCAGGCACCACCGCCTTGCCGAGGAGCGGTTTGACGATCGGTGCGCCGAGCAACTCGGCCAGTTGAAGCACTTCTGCTCGGGCACCTAGACAGCCGCGCCCTGCCAGGATGGCAATTTTGGATCCCGCGTTGATGACGGCGGCGGCTTTCTCGATCAGCGATCGGGAGGGGAGAGGTAAGGGGTCACTGTACAGATCGCCGCTATGGCCGGGAATGTTTGCCTTGGATCCGTGATCTTCGACGGTCCAATCCTGAATATCTTTTGGAATGGTGATATGGGCCACTGTCCGTCGTGAGATAGCCGTTTTGATCGCTTCATCGAGGACGTTGCCGACGTGGCTCGGGCTCATGACTCTCTGGCTGTAAGCGGCGACATCCGCGCAGAGCCGGTCTAGGTCCACATCCTGCTGATAGTGGGTTCCGATCAAGTCGTGGTACGTATGCCCCGTGATGGCGAGCACCGGCTGTCCGTCACATTTCGCGTCGTACAACCCGTTGAGGAGATGGATCCCCCCCGGTCCAGAGGTCGCGAGGCACACGCCCAGCCGCCTCGTGAATTTTGCATACCCGCAGGCAGCTAAGGCGGCCGATTCTTCGTGCCTGACCAGGACCAACTTGATTTTGTCCTGGTGTATTCGCAAGGCCTCATAAATGCCGTTGATGCCGTCGCCCGGCAGACTGAAGATGGTATCTACTCCCCACTGGATCAGCCGCTCAACCAAAATGTCCGCTACAGTGCTCGTCATCGTCTGTCCTTTCACTGATTAAAGGAGGGAGACAGCGCCGCGGCTTTTCGTTCTAAGCGCGGGAGTACCAGCTCCTGCAACAGAATCTTGATACAAGCGGCAACGGGAATGGCCAGTAAGAGGCCGTAAAAACCTCCCAGCGCCCCGCCAATGAACACCACGATCAGGACGGTGACGGCGTTCATTTCCATGGATTGGCTTTGCACCCAGGGCGTCAGCAGCCAACTCTCGATGAACTGCACGATGAGGTACGCGACGGAAGGCCAGACGACGACGGTCATGAGGTCGAACGCGCCGTCACCGGAGGAAAATCCGTCTAGGTATTTCAATACAATGGCCAATGGCCACCCGATCAAGGAGGCATAAGGAATGATCGTGAGAATGCCGGTGATAAGCCCGAGGATGAACCAATAGCGTACACCGGTCAGAGCCCACCCGGCTGAATACAGAACGGCAGAGGCAAGAGCGATCGTCAGACGCCCTCGGAAGAACCCGCTGACCGCCTCATCCATTCTGCGCACGATATGGCGCGCTCGAGGGCGATAATTGGCCGGGATATACCGTCTGAGATGCGTGAGGGCACTATCGAAGTGCCAGGCGAAAAAGAAGAAATAGATCGGAATCAATACCAGAGCCAGGGTGACGTCCGCGGTGGTCCCGATCACGGCCCCAAGCACTCCGAATGCCTGGCCGGTACCGGAAAAAATCGGTTTCAGAATCGAGAGGGGATCATCCCGGAGATTGGTGGCGATCGTTGAAAGCGGTTCCGAAAAATCACCCAGCGTGACATGGTACTGTTTGGCGATGCTTTGAAGATATCCAGGCACCCGTTCAGCGAAAGATTGCACCTGTTCCGCGAGTAGCGGGCCTAGCCAGGTCACGAGTCCTCCCAGCAGAAGGGCAGAGAGGAACAAGATGATGGAAATCGTCACCGTTCGGGGGGCATGCCAGGCCGACTCCGCTCGCCTGACCACCGGGTTCACCAGGTAGGCCAGAAGCAGCGCGACAAGGACGGGCGTAAACACTCCGCGCAGGTAATAGCCGAACCAGAGCAGAAACAGAATTCCGCCCAACCAGAGCAGATCCCGTATCGGTGTGATTTCCCACAAATGCCGATTCGCTGCCGAAACGGCGGGATCGTCTGGGCCGGGTAATCGCGCTGTGTCCTCGCCCAACGTATCGACATATCCAGGTTTCATGAAACTGTCTTCTCCTTCGCTCTTAGGTCTCTCTCATTCCGCACGAGAAGCGACCAGGGCGGGCCCCTGCGTGGATCGAGGAGAGGAGCGGAGCGCTGCGGCCGCACGCTCGATCTGCGCATTGATTTCGCCGCCCAGCAAGATCACCACTCCCGTCAAATAAAGCCACAGCATGAGGACGATCACCCCGGCAATCGATCCATAGGCCGCATTGTAGTTGCCGAAATGATCGACGTAGGCTTTAAAGCCTAACGACACCCCCATCCAGAGTAGAACTGCGACGACGGATCCCGGTGTGACCCATCGCCAATCATGTTCGACATCGGGACAGGCGGCGTAAATGATCGCGAGTGCCGACAACATCAAGACGATCGCGACCGGCCACTGCAGGACATTCCACGTCAGCAGGAACAGCCATCCCAGTCCTACGATGTCGGCAATCCATTCGCCGATCCGCTCGCCATAGAGGATCAGCGTAATGGAGACGATGATGAACGCCGCGAGACCAATGGTCAGCAGCGCGGCGACAAGACGAACCTTCCAAAACGGGCGGGTCTCCTCCGCGCCATACACGACGTTGAGCGATTCCATGATGGCCGTCACTCCGCTCGAGGACGCCCAGAGCGCTCCGAGGAGGCCGAGCGAGAGGATGTCGCTCCCGGTTCCGGTCACCACACTGTCCAAATACTTTTGGAGCAACGACAAAGCATCCGCCGGCAGCACCGTCCGGAGGTAGGTCATTAATTCCGGCAGCACCTGTTCAAGCGGAAAGAGGCCCAGCAATGCGGTCATGAAGAGCAGAGCAGGAAAGAGGGCCAGAAGGAAGTAGTACGCCAGTTGAGCTGCACGGCCGAATATTTCATCCTTCTGGCTGTCCGTCCACAGACGTTGCCCAAGTTCTTTCCATCCCAATCCGCCGAGCTTCCAGGGATTCCATCGCGGGGATGCGCTGGTCAGCGACGCCGACACTCTGGCTCCTCTGGTTGGCTCATCAGAAGCGGGCGCTCGCTTCGGCTGAAGCCCGGGCGCCGCTGCCTGCTGTGGTTCCCGGGTGCGAGGCTTTCTCATATAAATCCTGAGGGCGTTTTCCCTGCGAGGGAAGGGTGACCCCGAAAGACCGTGCGATCTCAGGGATCAACTTGCTCGCGAATTCGCCCATGAGGGCGCGACCCGCTTGCATCAAGGCTGCTTTGGCTTGCTCCGTATCCGGTCCCAATTCGCGGCCAATTGTTTCCCAGATACTTGTGCGGGGGCGTGTTTCAGTCCTGCGTACCGTCTCCGATGGATCGGGGTAGTAGTCGTAGACGCCTTCGGTACGGCGCGAAGTTTTTTTTGCCTGATTGTCAGACTCCGGCATGACTCTGGATGCGTGAGCGCCGGGGGGATAGTAGGCATAGACTCCGCTGCGTTGTGCCCGTGTACGGGCTTCCAATAGACCGATGACATATCCGGCGCAAATGGCGCCTCCTACCATGAGCCAAGGATAGTCATCGACCTTGTGCACGGGATCCAAGGCTGCTTTCGTTTTGTCCACCATCTGGGTGACGCTTTGAGATCCTTCATCGAGCAAACGCGAAAATTTCATCGTGGCTCCTTCCGCCGTGTCCATAATGCGTTGTTCCAACAATTCGAGTTTCTCGGCGATATCCAATCTCGTCTGCACGATATCTTTTATGTCTTGATCGATAGCAGCTGTTCTTTGATCCATTTGGCATCTTCCTTCAATGAGTAAAAGGTGCGAAACGGCCAGAGCCGAAGCGTGGCTCCGATGGTGAGCAGGCGAACAAAAAAGGCGGCACCTCCTGCAGCGGAGAGTAATCCCACGATTCCATAACAGCCCCACAGGGGGAGACCGCTGTAGGAGTGAAGCACATGGACGAGTGTCATCAAGAGGAACAGAGTAGCCAGCATCGCCAACATAATGGCAATGCCCGCGTGCATGGCCCCTTTAACGACTTTCCCCAGCTCATGCTGCATTTCATGCCGGGCGAGCTGAATCTCCTGCGCAAAGAGCCGCCGGAGATCCTCAACCAGACCGGTCACCAACGAGGCGATCGAAATCGGATGGGGATTTTCCATACATTCGTCCTCTTTCGGTTAATCGGTCCTTGCGCGGGATAACAGGTATCCGCATCCCAACCCGAATAAGAGCGCCTGAAGCGGATACCGTCGAATGAGCAACTCGAGATCCTCGACGACCCCTCCAAAGCCCTGTTCTTGTAGATACGCTGAGGTCTCTTTGACTTTGCGTGCGACAGTCTCCGCCGCCTCGCCGGCGGTGCTGTCTTTGGGTAAATGGGAGTGGACCTGGTCGGCGGCCGATTCCACTGCCTCACCAGCACGCTTGGCGAGATGTTCTGCGGAGGATGCTGTTGTATTGACCGTGTCTTTTATTGAGGACGCAGCTTGTTTCGCTCGGTCTTCCATACTCTTCAAGTCCTGTTCCATCGGCTCTCCTCCATGATGCTTAGATGCTTAAATTATGTCCCGCTTCAACGACGCCACCTGCCCCAGCGTATCGGCGCGACAATCGCCTTTGAACTGGGCAGAGCCCTAGTCCGACAAGACGCACAACCCTGGCCCTGCCGGATCGTTAAAGTGTGGGCGATTCCGTATGCACGCCGTGAGGCTTGGAGACCGGGGGGCGGTGCATCCGGAGCGTAAGATCCGGGCGGACGCGTTTCGCCTGGAGATGAATGGCGATCGACCGTTTGCGCTGAGCGGAACGCCGCAGCGCTTCGATGATCTGCACATCGAGCAGGCCCTCCGTTCCGTTTGGTTCCGGCTGGCGATCTTCCTTCACACAACGGGCGAAATAGATGAGTTGTGGTGCGAACTGATCGCCCGGTTTAAACTCCCGCACGCTGGTCTTCCCCCCGATCGTGACGGAAGCTTTCAGACCTCCCACATATTCATAGGCCGGTTCCACCCGCACTTTTCCTTTGGTGCCCACGATTTCGTAAGTGGCCGCATCGGCCGCGCCGAAACTGCAGGTAAAGGTTGCCAGACGATCGCGGGAAAATCGCATGACGGCTCCGGCAGATTCCTCTACGGATTGAAATCGGCGATCTGGACCATGACCAGTCAGTGCGGTGACTTCTGTCGGCTCATCTCGAAATAGGTAGCGAGCCGCATTGATGCAATAGACGCCGATGTCGTACAGCGGCCCCCCGCCGAGCGGTTCCCGCAAACGGATGTCCCCGGCACGGACCTGTTGGGTAAAGACCGAATTGAACAGCCGCGGTTCTCCCAGTCGTCCCGATTGAATGAGGTTGATGGTGAAGAGATTGCACGGTTCAAAATGCAAACGATACGCGATCATCAGTTTTACTCGATGCTGTTCGGCGGCGCGTAGCATCCGGCGGCAGTCGGAACTGGTCACAGCCATGGGTTTTTCGCAGAGGATATGAATCCCTGCTTTGGCGGCGCGAATGGCGTATTCGCGATGGAGGCTATTGGGGAGTGCGATATAAACGGCATCGATTTGGCCGCTTCGCAGACAGGCGTCGAAGTCTTTATAGGCATAGGTATGTGTGATGCCGTAGCGCGTGGCGAGAAGGCGGCGTTTTAATGGATCGTCAGAAACGAGTGCCGTGAGCCTGGCCGCGGAAGTCGCATGAGAAAAAGCAGGCAGGACAGCCATCTGCGAAATATGGCCCAAGCCGACGACAGCAAAACGCAATGGAGACCGGCTCACGTAATCACACTCCGTTCTGAATGAGGCATGAAAGGATGGCGCAGGTGACGGTCCTTGTCGAACACGTCGGCGTATGCGCGCGTCGCCGGTCAACTTCCGGGCGACGTGGTTATCGCTTCAAATAGAGGAATCAAGTCACGCTCTTCTGCATGAAAATGGACCCGGACGGTCTGCATCGTATCTTCAAAGAACTGGTCCATCGACTCGTCGTCGTCTGTTTCGGCCTGCCGTAATTCGTTCATCATCGCCTTCACTTCTTCGTGGTCGAGCAGGATGCGCCGGAGGACTGAGGTGCCCTGCTCCTGGATGCGAATATCCTCCGTGAAGAGTGCTTCCTCCCATTCGAAGTGGTCGTCGAGCCGCTGGAGAATTTGATCGACGAGCGAATGTCTGGAGTCCGATTCCGTTCCCAGATAGACCTGAAACAGCGCCAAGATCTGACGATGCTCATTCTTCATGATCTTGATGATGTCGGCGGTCTCCTGCAGCGTGGGTCTTCGTTCCATAGATCCGCCTCCGCGTGGCATAGCGTGAGCGCCGGCTGTTATCGGACTTCCTGACGGAGCAAGGCGCGCGGACTCTGTTGTTCAAGGGTGACCTGACCCGTTGCGTTGGCGGTCCCCTCCAGCATAATGGTTGCGGTCAGCCCCTGCGGCGTGGAACGGACATGATCCGGCTGCTGGCGGGTTATCAAAATATCCATCGTGGTGCCGCCCGTTCGATGGGTTCCGGTAATGGTCTGTTTCAATCGATCGACTTGTGGAGAGATGTCTACAGTCATGGCCTGTCTCAGTTTGTTATTCAACTCCCGATCCACAAGCTGCCAGTACCCGATGCGTATGGAGTCAATAGCCGCTTTAGACTCATTGGCCATTTGCAGATCTGGAATAGAAATGCTGCGTCCACCCTCTTCCAGACGAGGCGTTCCCCAATAATAGATCGTGCCCTTGAGATCGCCGGTCGTCTCGATTGCCACCAGGGCTCGTCCATTGGCGTCCGAGGCCGAGACCCGTTCGATGACCGCCGTGTCCGAGGCGGTACCCAGGAACAGTGATTGGTGGAACAGTTTGCTCTGCAATTGATGGGAGACCTGCTGGTATGACAGCGGAATCCGTGCCACCAGGGTATAGGGCTTATTATCGGTGGGAAGCGAACCTGAGTTGACCAGGGCGACCGTGGGGGCAGCCTCCGTACAGGTCGTTTCATATGTGACGAACGGCATCTCTATCGCCGTTCCCGAGATCACCGTCTCCTGGGTGGTGCCCTTTTGTCCGCCGAGGACCATTTCTCGCGGATTCCCATACATACAGGCGCGAGTATTCAGTGAGGCGATCGGCATGGACAGCGGTCCTCCCAGGTCGTCCCAGATCCGCTGAAGTGGAATGCCAAATTCTTGAGGATGTACGGATTCAGCCAGCGCCGTCTTGATCTCCGGCAGTGCGAACAGTTCGGGAATTTGTTCCGTCACCGGGACATTGAACATATTACAGCGCGCATCACTCTCAGGCTTCGTCCCCACTGCCGTCTGTGTCGGTTCGAATCCGAACGAGAGGGCATCGCCGTTCTGAACCATCGTCAATTTCCCCGTGGCATCGATAGACGCATACACCGGGTCCAGGCGGCAGGCGCGTGAACTGCCTCGCGATTCGATATCACCCTTGTATTCGGCATGGATGGCGACCAGACCGTCCTGGATAAAAACGCTCGGCTGCCCGTTTCTCACAAACGTCCATCGAAACTCCTGTCCCAGAGGATGTCCCGCCTCGGTGATTCTCTCGGGAATGGCGTTTCGGATGGCGGTCTGAATAGGGGTGAGGTCTGTTTTGATTTGAACGGGCACCTGGGACATAGGCGCCCGGGAGTCCTCTTTGGTCTGAGCGGGAAAAGTGGGCACGGCGCTCGTGAGAGGAGGCGGCACGGGCTTGGATGTTGATGTTGGTATTGAATGACTGCACCCTCCCACCAGCAGGGCTGAGAACAAGACAGGCAGCAGATGTGATGAATGGCGCGTCATAATAAACCTCCTACCCCTAAGGCGGCTATGGACTTTGTCGCCACCGCCTCCTCCCGATTGTGATCACCCTGAATACTTATTGGGCTTGAATCTGCAAATTGTTGTTCACTGTGCGGACACCGGCTACCCCGCGAGCCAGTTCGACAACCCGCATTTTTTGTTCTGCAGATTTGACGACTCCATTAAGAGTCACAATTCCTCGCTCCGTATCGACATCGATGCGTGAGAAGTTCGAGAGGCGGTCCGAGGACAGCTTGGCCTGCACGGCTGTGGTGATCGACGCGTCGTCGATGCTTTGTCCGGCTGTCTTCCCGGTGGTGGACTGGCAGCCCACCAGGGTAATCATGGCGACCGCGAAGATAAAATGTGTGAGCTGTCTCATCATGATGACGGTTCCTTTTTGACATTGTTGGATGACATGGACTCTCTACCTATCGCATATGGTCATAGTTACCCGCGCCGTGACGTGACTTCTTCTGCCGTCTGTTCGGCGGTCTGCATGGTCTCATCCACAAAATCACGAGCGGCACGGCCGGCCTTGCGTAAGGTTTGTTTGCCACCCTCGACATATTCCTGGCCTCGCTCCACGGCGGAATCCCAGGCCGCGCGGCCCTGTTCTGTCGCCTCGTCCAGTTCGTCCTTCGCTTTGGATGCATAGTCACGCAAGGTCGAGCGAAGTTCGTTGCCTGACTGTGGCGCTAAGAGGAGCGCGACTCCAGCGCCGATCAATGCGCCTGCCATGAATGCCGACCAGTTGGAATTGGAAGAATCGTCCGTATACATGTTCGACCTCCTTCGACGGTGTCCGTTGATTGTGATGGTGAATATTCTGCGTAGTTCCCGTGACGTCAATCACGTGTCCGGCGCGTGAGTTGAGACTAGCAGGATGTGGTGATCCTCAAACTAGGCATGGCCCTAGTTCAGGCATGTGACAATGACTGAGGCAGAAAATACGAGGCAGCTTCGCGCCTACGGACTGTTGGTTTGAAAGGAGTTATGTAAGGTCCGCTGAAGGCAAGCCAGTCGATAATCTGTCCATAGCGAAGAAGTTTCCATGCGTGACCCGAAGTTCAAGAATACAGATTGCATCCGTTGTGAACGGAGGCTGATCCCGTTTGCCCAGCCAATATTGTCGTCTAGCTGATCACACTTTACGGTTGTGCCCTGCGACCGCCCTCCGGTGAGAATACAATCGGGGGCACTTGTCGCTGCATGTACGTGTTGCCATCACACATCCAAGGCGACTTCGTTTGGCGCTCCTGGGCCTTTCCATGGCCTTTGCGAGCTGCGGGCTGTGTGCACACCGCTGATCTGGTTTGAACAGTCTGGCCATAACCCGCCCTTTGAGGAGGCTGGAAGATTCAATACTGTGATGACTGACGACGTTCTGCCTCTAACCGTAGAAGGATGCCAGTGAAACTGTCAGGTTCGGCATGCCGCGTATAAGGTTCTGTATAATTCTCGCATGAAGCCATGCTCCGCAAAGTTCTCTTGGGCTGTGTGCCTCGCATCGATGTGCTTCCTCTTGAGCATGAACGGCTGTGTGACCGAGGCTTCTTCTCTCCTGTCACCGTCTGATGAAAGCCGGAAGGTGCTCCTTATCGGACAAGTCGTCACGGTGCTGACCGGAGATCGAGCACGAAAGTTTGCACCAGCTGTGAAAGAGGTTGAATTGATTGAGCAGACTGGAGGCGCTCGGTATCGCATCGCCGTGGATGGGAGCAATACGCCGTTCGCCGTGTTTATCCCGCCGGGACGTTATGAAATGACTCGGGTGAAAATTCACGAAGGCCCGTTTTTATCGATTGCAGATCTTGGATGTTCATTTTCGATAGAAGAGGGGCCGGCGATATTTGTTGGAACCTGGAGATTCGGCGTGGAATCGCCTCGGTACGGTCGGATGGTCTTTGTCTCTATGGTGCTTGACAATCAGGGGCGTCAAGAGGTGGAAAATGAGATTCGTGACAAATATCCGGCATTGGTCCCGGATCAGCTGGTGACAGTACTTCCCCAGCCGGCGGAGATGCAGAGCCGCCTGTATGAGGTCGCTCCCTATCCCCGAATTTCAAGGTATTTCCGGCGGCACTACTGGTGATCGCCAGCCGAACACATGCCATTGGGACCAAATGGAAAGCGATCCGGCGAGAGTCAAAAGATGGGCTTCAGGCTCTCGTATGTATCGCACAAAGATTTTTCCGAATGTCTGTCCAGGTCCGCAGTATGCTGTGAACGGGGATCAGTGGGAAGGTGGTGAGGATTAGGCGAATGCTGGATGCAGGGGTAGCGAAAAAGCGGGATTTCGTGGTGCGCCCGACAGGACTTGAACCTGTAACCTTCTGATCCGTAGTCAGATGCTCTATCCATTGAGCTACGGGCGCTTCTCACACTTTTGAGCCCGCTCGAAGACACGTTCCTTCGGAGCGGGCTCAAAGGTACAGCGCCCGTTATACAGGCTTGAGGGAAGAGCGGTCAAGTCTGTTCAATAGACATATTTCTAGAACAGGCTTCGACTTAACTCTCCCGATGGAGAACTTTCATTGCCGCTTTTATCGTAGGCCGTTACCACAAAGAAATAGGTGGAGCCTATCGGCAGCGTCAAACGGGTTGAGGTGACATTGCCGACATCGAAGGCCTGCGTGCGCGCGCCGGACCTGGTGCCGACGTACACTCGATAGCCCTGCAGGTCCGCTTCGGTGTTCGCATTCCACATCACTGTGACCGTGCCGGTTGTGGTTCCCGAAGGAGGTGGTGGCGGCGAGGTGGCGCCTCCAGTCGGTGATGGCGGCGGTGGCGGCGTCGCGCTGCCACTGGCGAGGACGGACAGCGAGACGGGGATGCGCAAGGTCTGCGATCCATTAGGCCCGCTTTCTACGATATAGACGACCCCCGTGTAGCTTCCCACGTTCATGGCGGACGTGTTGACGGTGACCGTGATGGGATCGATTTCCGTGGTAATGGTCTGCGTGCTGCCGTAGGGCGGGTTTAACGCCGTCCACGCCTGGTTGGCGCTAATGCTGTAAGTGCTTTGTTGCGTGCTGGACTTTTGCAAATTGAACACACCGGTGGCCGTATTGCCCTTCGCGGCGGTCAGCGCAAGTGCGGACGGGAAGGCCTGCAGCATGGGCGTCAGTGAACCGGTCGGCGGCGGGGGAGGCGGCGTCGCTGCGGCGGGCGGCGGAGGTGGAGGAGTCGTGGACGGCGTCGTCGAGGGTGGCGGCGGCGTGGTTGATGGCGGCGGTGGCGGCGTCGCGCTGCCACTGGCGAGGACGGACAGCGAGACGGGGATGCGCAAGGTCTGCGATCCATTAGGCCCGCTTTCTACGATATAGACGACCCCCGTGTAGCTTCCCACGTTCATGGCGGACGTGTTGACGGTGACCGTGATGGGATCGATTTCCGTGGTAATGGTCTGCGTGCTGCCGTAGGGCGGGTTTAACGCCGTCCACGCCTGGTTGGCGCTAATGCTGTAAGTGCTTTGTTGCGTGCTGGACTTTTGCAAATTGAACACACCGGTGGCCGTATTGCCCTTCGCGGCGGTCAGCGCAAGTGCGGACGGGAAGGCCTGCAGCATGGGCGTCAGTGAACCGGTCGGCGGCGGGGGAGGCGGCGTCGCTGCGGCGGGCGGCGGAGGTGGAGGAGTCGTGGACGGCGGGGGCGGTGTCGTCGAGGGCGGTGGGGGAGTAGTTGATGGAGGTGGTGGGGGTGGTGGCGTGCTGCCCGCTGCGGTCACCGTGGTGGTCACGGGAATGCGTAAGAGGGTTGACACGCCAGGGCCCGATTCTCCGATGTACACGACTCCGGAATAGGTCCCCACTCCGAGCCCCATCGCCGAGGTATTCACCGTGACAGTTAGGGAGTCTGTTTCCGTGGTAATGGTCTGTGTGCTGCCGTAAGCCGGGTTCAGCCAAATCCAGCCCTGGTTCGTGCTGAGGAGGTAACTATGTTGGTCGGTGCTCGACTTCTTCAGGCTGACGGTTCCTGAGACTGTGCCTCCCTGCGCCACCGTGAATGAAAGGGCGCTAGGCGTGCTGACGATATTCTGGGCCAGAGCGCCGGTTCCTCCGGCAACAAGGTCACACAGCCACAACATCAGCATCAAGACCACAAGATGTCCCGCCGCATGTCGCCGCATGATGCGTGGTGGATGCTGAATCGGTCTGAAATGCTGTGCTGTCATAGTCTGTACTCCCTTAGGTGATCTTCCTGAATTGAAAAATGGAAACAATTGTCGGTGAGCAACAGGCGTGCCACAACAGATTGCTTCGGCGTTCTTCTTAATTGATTGTCGGGAATCGCTCAGCGGAGTTCGGTGAGAATCCCGTCAGGATATCTTTCAGAGCCGAACCTAACGGATCAAACGCGAATAGGCAAGCAAAAATTTCACTCTCTGCACGTACCTTGCGTGGAACTGTCTCTCGTAGAAATGCTCTAGGAAATTTTTTCCGCCTGTAGGGTCGAGGCACTTCTGCGTACAAAATCGGAAGGCCTGTCTGCGTAAGACGAATCCTTTCGGTTGTCCTCGAACGAACTCCTCGCAACGGCAGGTGATAGATCCGGCCGGGGCCGAGAAAGTTGTTGACCATGCCCGACAGGTAGGGTATCAGTGGGCGCGCTGTTCCGGCCGGGATACGTAGTCTCGCGGTCATGCGGACACGTCTTTGGCCCGGATGGTAAGGGAGTGGCTCACCTATGATGCCGTTGCGATGTCTGCTCTGCGCGATATGCGCATGCCTGGCGTGGTACAGCCCGGATTCGGCCGGGGCCGAAGTTCCCGGAGCGCCGTCTTCCTCGATTGCGCAGGTCGATCTCAAAATTTCCGAATGGTTCAGCCAAGGTGAAACAATCTGGAGCCACAATGCGTCCGGCCTGGACGCCAACTTGGGGAATCCCAGTTCCAAGCTGAAATACAAAGACACCGGGACGAACGTGACCGAGATAACGGGCAAGGTGCAGTTGAAGAACAAGATATTTTTCCGAGGCGCCTTCGGGTACGGGGCCATCGGCGGAGGCCGTCTCACAGATGACGATTTTCTCAGCGCGCAGGGAGCTGCGTCTCAAGGAGCCACCGTGAGCGGAGAACACCGCTTTTCGCGAACCTACAGCGACATCGGCGGGGACAATCTCTGGTACCTCAATGGTGATGTGGGCGTGACGGCGCACACCTTCCAGGATAATAAGGGGAGTCTGGGGGTGTTTGCCGGTTTACAGTACTGGCGGGAGCGCCATGTGGCCACAGGGGTGACCCAAGCGGAATGTACGACCGCCTCATCGCCCAGTTCGGAATTCCGCTGTTCTCCTGCCGGCACAGTCGGATTTCGCAATCAGGCAGTCATTACGAATACCACCACCTGGTTTTCGGGACGCGTCGGCGGAGAGCTGGAATATAAAATCGATCCCCGCGTCAGCGTCGAAGCAAAGGTGGCGATGCTGCTGTCCTATTTAAACAATGAGGACGTGCATCACCTCCGTACCGACCTTGCGCAAGATCCAAGTTTTAGAATGACCGGTCTCGGGATCGGCACCAACTCGGATTTTAACCTGCGGGTGAAAATCTGGGAGCGGCTCTACCTCACGGGCGGGTATCGCATCTGGTGGAATCGCGTGCTCGTCAATGATCAGTGGAAACTGTACGGCTCAGACGGGTCGACCGCCACCGCGCCGTTGACGCAGTTCCAAACGCTGAGACATGGTCCCACGGTTGGCCTGACGTATACGTTCTAGTAAACGCTGCGGGCTTCTTGGAGGCGTGCATCTCGAGAGCGTCCACCGCTCAGGCCTCACTACAAGATCCACCATTCATCAGTACGCGTCGATCAGCTGATTGCACGCTCAAGCAGGGACCAGGGGTTCACGGCTTGGCCTGTCAGCGTGATCGGGAGGGACCGGTCTCTTCTTCGTATTCCATGAAGAGTCGCTTAGCTTCCGGGTGGAGAAGATGGGGCTGACCGTAGGGGATACCGGCAGTCCGGAATAACGGCGTCAGCTTTTCATTCGGGTGCAGGTAGCCGGCTCGCAATGGAACCGACCGCTTGGTATGGCGGATGAGGGAACAAGGGGTCGGACGAATGGCGGTCAGCCAGTCCGCAATATCCTGAGGATTACCGATGGAGGCGGACAGGAGTAAAAGACGGGCCTGCGACGGACAGAAAATCAAGGTCTCCTCCCATACGACTCCACGCTCCGGGTCGGCCAGGTACTGGGATTCATCCATAATCACCAACCCCAGCGTGTCTAACCGCACATCGATCTCACCTCCGGCCGCGTCATAGAGCAGATTCCGCAAGATCTCCGTGGTCATGATCAAGAGTGGCGCCTGGGCATGTTCGCGGCGGTCGCCGGTGAGGATCCCTACCTGGCCGGGGCCGAACACGCGCGAGAACTCGGTAAATTTCGTGTTGGAGAGCGCCTTCAGCGGTGAGGTGTAGATGACGGTCCGATTTTCGCGCATCGCGCGAGCGGTCGCCTCGATCGCGACATAGGTCTTGCCACTCCCCGTCGGCACGCTGACGACTACATCGGTCTCCGCGAGTTTCGCCAGCGCATCCACCTGCCAGGCATCCGGAACGAACGGTTGCGGCGGCGGCACGCCGATCCCTGATAGCCATTCATGGAGCGAGACCGGCGGCTCGTGATGTCCGTGCTCTTCAGTCCGGTGCGGGCGCGACGTGGCGCGCACGGCTTCTCGAGGGGGCGACGGGACGGGCCGTGTCTTTTCCACCGGCGCCGGTTTCGGCGGTTGAATGTGTTGATCAATCAAAGTCTGCAGGTCCGATTCCAATCCCGGACGATTTTCGGCGGAAGCCTGCAGGAGGAGATCGACCAGCTTGCGTTTCCCGGAGCGAAAATGCCGGCTGATGCGTCCACGCGCCAACCGGTGGAGCAGGGAAACCGGTTGGCGCATCAACAGCTCTTCGAGTTCGTGAGTGGTCACGGCAATTCCTCCAATACCCCCCGGCGCATCGCCGCGATGGCGTGATCGGCTGATTCCGCCAGCGAAGGGTGGGTGGATTTCAGGGTCTTCAATTGAGACAAAAACTCGATGGTGCGCGCAAACAGACGGAACATGTCGCCTTCCGCCATCGTGGTCAGCCGGGCCAGTCCGATCCAGGTGAGCGTCTGGTCCGCAACCCAGCGTTCGGTGAGCGCGGCCACGTCGGCCCGCAACATCGGCGGCGCTTCGTGGGGCGCCAGGCTCTCCGCCAGTTTGCGTACCTGAAACAGCAGTGTGACGAGGCCGGTGCTTCCACGCGGAAAGGAGCCGGGGCGATCGTCGTCATGGGCGATGCTCGCCATGATGGCCGCGAGGAGCGGAGGATCGATGGCGCCGAAGGCTTCAGCCCTGATCAATTCGGTGATGAGGAGGGAATGATCGATGCGAATCAGCCGCGCCCATTCGCCGTCTGCGGTGAGTTGCGCGTTGGCGTTGAGATAGCCGAATCGTTCCAGGACGTCGATCCGTTCCTGGAATCGGTGCCACAAGCTCGTTTGGAGCGCTTGAATCGATTTGATATGGCGCTGGATTTCCTGGCGCACCCGCGAGGCGCGCGGAAAATCGCGCTGACAAGCCTGACGCGAAGGGCAGGTCGGGCAGGCGAAGTCACCCAGCGTTTGAATGATGGAACTGTCGATCGGGACTTCTTCGTGCTGATGCGTCAGAATCGGAAGGACCGGAAGCCTCGGCGGGAGGTCTGTCAGCTGATGCGTCAGTTGGTCCAGCGTCTGCGGCGTGCACCAGGGATAGGCCGAAGTTTCCTCGCAATCGAACGTGCGGTCGAAGACCTGCGTCACGATGGACGCCGGGCACTCGTTCAGCGAGCCGCCTTCCCGCAGCAGGGTGACCATAGGGGCATGTTGGCCTTTGCTGCGATATTGGCGCAGGATGATCCCGCGTCCGCGGGTCAGACCGACGACGCGTCCCGGCGTGAGGAAGTGCAGGCGAGCTGCGACATCCGGGGATTCCTGCCGGGCAAAGGGGCTGCGGGGTTTTTTTCGTTTGCGCGCCTGTTCGAACACTTGCCACTGGGTAATCCAATCGGAGCAGACGCGGGGGCCGAAGGGCTCCATCTCGGCGCGCAAGCCGTCGAGTTTGGTTTCGAGCACTGCCGTGCGCTGGTTCAACTGAAACTGGGCGAAGCTTTTGGCCAGGATGGATTGAATCTGCTCGCGCGGGTGCGCCTTGAGTAGGTTTAACACCATCGGATAACTGATCACGAATTGGCTGTGGATGGCCTCCGGCTGCCCCGTGAGCCCCTTGGTCAAGACCGTGAGATCAATATACGGCGACGGGGTGATGACGGCGAACCCGACGAGATCCTTCCCGCGGCGGCCGGCGCGGCCGGCCAATTGTTGAATTTCGCTCGCGGTGAGATCGGTAAAATCGCGCGCCTTGCGGATGCTGGATTGTGTGACCACCACCGTGCGGGCGGGAAAGTCTACCCCGGCTGCCAGCGTCGTCGTCGCGAAGACGGCGTCCAGCGACCCCGTGCGCATCAATTCTTCCACGGCGATTTTCCACGACGGCAGATGTCCGGCATGATGCGCCGCCACGCCGATGCGTTGGACCGTCTCAATCAGCGGGTGTTCTGCGATGCTGGGAAATTGTTCCGTGACCTGCGAGAGCACACGGGCGATCTGTTCTTGCTGCGCTTTCGGCAGCGTGACCTGACTGCGTTCGAAGGATTGCATCGCTTCGTCGCAGGCCCGTCTCGAGGTGAGAAAAATGATCGCAGGGGTGAGGTTTCGTTGGCGGAGGGTCGCGACGAGATCAACCGGATGGATCGACGGCGGCATGCAATTTCATTCCCTTTGAGATGACCACCAATCCGGAATCGGTGACTTTGAATCGTTGACGATCCGCAACCGGGTCGAAGCCGATCACGGTTTTCGGCGGGATGACGACATCTTTGTCGATGATCGCGCGCCGGATGCGGGCATGTTCGCCGATGACCACGTTTTCCATGACGACCGATTCACGCACGTCGGCATGATCATGGACGCGCACGTGCGGAGACAGCACCGAGTTCTGCACGCGCCCGCCGGAAATGATGCAGCCGCCGCAAACGATCGAATCCAAGGCAACCCCCATACGTCCACCCTGGAAATCCTGCGCGAAGACAAACTTGGCCGGCGGAAATTGCCCCTGGTAGGTGCGGATGGGCCAATGTTGGTCGTAGAGGTTGAACTGCGGATCGACCGACACCAGATCCATATTGGCTTCCCAATAGGCGTCGAGCGTGCCGATGTCCCGCCAATAGTTCACGGCTTTCTTGTTCTCGTCCTGAAACTTGAAGGCGTACACCCGGCATTCCTTGATCATGCGCGGGATGATGTTCTTGCCGAAATCGTGTTTGGTGCCTTCCTTGGCATCGCGAATCAGCTGCTCGCGGACGACATCCGTGCGGAACAGATAGATGCCCATGGAGACGAAGGCCTGGGTCGGATCGCCCGGAATATGCATCGGCTTTTCAGGTTTTTCGTCGAAGCTCAAAATGCGCCGGTCTTCATCCACCGCGATCACGCCGAAGCGGTTGGCCTCCGCCAGCGGAGTTTCAATCGCGCCGACGATCGCATCCGCCTGTTTCTCGATCATCAGGTTGTACATGTCGGCGTAGTTCATCTTGTAGATGTGATCGCCGGCCAGCACGAGCAGGAACTCGGGCTGATCGTTATCCAGCAGGAAGAGGTTCTGAAAGACCGCATCGGCGGTGCCGCGATACCATTCTTCGCTGATGCGCTGCTGGGGCGGGACCGACACGATGTATTCGCCGAGCTCGGGGTTGAGAATGTTCCATCCCGTCCGGATATGACGGTCGAGAGAATGGGATTTGTACTGGATCAGCACGGCCATCTGCCGGAGACCGGAGTTCAGGCAGTTGCTGAGCGTGAAATCGATGATGCGGTATTTTCCGCCGAAGGGGACCGCGGGTTTTGCGCGCTGGTCGGTGAGGGGATGCAGGCGTTCGCCTTTTCCGCCGGCCAGCACCATCGTGAAGATCTTAGCCATAGACGGGCCGATTGTAGCAGGACGAGGGATGAATAGAAAGGATGCAGAATGATTGACTTAACTTCCGACTCGGATGATACTACGATTCAACGTGCGTTCCCGACGCCGCGTCGGGCCGAAGAGAAGGAGCGGACATGAAGAAGCAGAATGGCCGTCCGGCAGTCGTGAAGCCAGCCATCGAGCCTGCCAATCCGATGATGGAAATGGTCTGGCGGCTGGAACGATTGGAGCGACAAGTGCAGCGCTTGTCCGAGCTGGTGCGGAATCACGCCGAGGATAACGACCGGCTGGTGCGAATCGTGGCGGAAGATCGCGATGTGATCCGCCGTGAACTGTTGCGGAAACATGAACATCGCGTGCGCGTGCGGAAGCATCTCCGCGACGTCAGTTCCAAAGTCGATTTAGAGCATTGAGCCGTGACCGTCGATGCGGCGGTCTGACCCCAGCCCCTCGATGGCCACCTTTTCCACCTCTCCTGTCATCGCCTCCGGTCAATCCCTTCCGTCGACCTCCCCGACGATCGACATTCGCGCCATCGTGCGGCGCCATGGGTCGGTCGCGGCCGTCGATCATGTCAGTTTTCAGGTGCAACGGGGCGAGTTTTTCTCCATTCTCGGGCCGAGCGGCGCCGGAAAAACGTCGGTCTTGCGGATGGTGGCCGGCTTCGAAGATCCGGATGAAGGGGATGTGCTGATCGACGGCCGGTCGATGCTCGGCGTGCCGCCCAATCGCCGTCCCGTCAACCTGGTGTTTCAATCCTACGCGCTCTTTCCCCATCTGACAGTGTCTGAAAATGTAGCCTTCGGCCTGCGCATGCGGCGGGTTCCTGGCGCGCTCATCGATCAACAGGTTCAACAAGCCTTGTCGATGGTCAAGCTGATCGGCAAGGAAGCGCGGAAACCTGCGCAATTGTCCGGCGGCGAGCAGCAGCGTGTGGCCCTGGCCCGGGCATTGGTCAACAAACCCGCCGTGGTCCTGCTCGATGAGCCGCTGGCAGCCCTCGACCAACAACTGCGGCAAGCGATGCAGGTCGAGTTGAAATCGATTCAGGAACAGGCAGGGCTGACCTGTGTCTGTGTCACGCATCATCAGGAGGAGGCGATGATGATGTCCGACCGTATCGCCGTGATGCACCAGGGTCGGATGTGGCAGGTGGGCACTCCTCGCGAGGTGTATGAGAACCCGCGTACCCTGTTTGTGTCGCGATTCCTCGGCGTGTCGAATGAATTGCCGGGGCGATTGGGTGAGGTGGTAAGGGAAGCTCAGCTGTTTCATCCGGCCGATGATCGGTTGCCTGGCTTTCCGGTGCGAACCGGTCCCGGAGAGGTACCCGGCCGTCCCGCTACGTGGTCGCTCCGGCCGGAACAACTCCGGATGTCAAGCGAACGACCCTCCGTCCAGGATCCGGTGCTGCCCGGTGTGATCGAGAAGGTGCTCTTTGCCGGCAGCGAGACGAAGTATCTCATTCGAGTGGGCCGGGAACATCTCTGGGAAGCCAGGGCCACCGGCGCCATGCAACCCTCCTTTGCATCGGGTGATCCGGTGTTTCTTCAGTGGGCCTTAGCTGACGGACGGGTGTTTTTCGAGTGACCATGCCGTCTGACGATGTCTCCCGCTCATCTCCCTCTGTGAGAGCCTCCTGCCGTTCCTGCTGGTTGGCCGCCCCCGGCTTGCTCTGGATGGCCCTGTTCTTTCTCGTTCCGCTCCTCCTGGTGTTTGCCATCAGCTTTGCCTCACGCGGAACCTATGGCGGCATCGTGTGGGAATTCACCTGGGCGAACTATCTCGATCTGCTGCACCCGCTCTACGGCAAAATCCTCGGCCAGTCGTTGTGGTACGCGACCCTCACTACCGCCATCTGTTTTGTGCTGGGTTTCCCGCTCGCCTATGTGATTGCGCGCAGTCCGGCGCGCTGGCAACCGGTGTTGCTCCTCCTGGTCATGCTGCCGTTCTGGACCAATTTTCTCGTGCGGACTTACGCCTGGATGATCATGCTGCGGCATGACGGTCTGGCCAACAATCTGCTGCTCGCCCTCGGGTTGATCGCGGAGCCGCTGGAATTGCTCTACACCCCGACGGCGGTGGTGATCGGCTTGGTGTATGGGTACCTTCCGTTCATGGTGCTGCCGCTGTATGTGGCGGTGGAACGGCTGGACCCGGTCCTGGTCGAAGCGGCCTGGGATCTCTACGCGTCCCGCTGGGCGGTGTTCACGCGCGTGGTGGTCCCTCTCACCATGCCGGGCATCGTGGGCGGCTGCATCCTGGTGTTCATTCCGTCCATCGGCTCCTTCATTACGCCCGATCTCTTGGGCGGTGCGCGCAGCATGATGATCGGCAATTTGATCCAACACGAATATCTGGTGGTTCGCGATTGGCCGTTGGGCTCAGCCGTCTCCTTTGTGTTGATGGCGATCGTGATGGCGGCGGTGTTTGTCTATTACCGTCAGGCAAGTTCCGCTGACGGTCCATTGGAGGGGCGGTGAAGCAGCGATCGGTCGGCCTCAAGGCCGTCAGTCTCCTGTCGATGTTGTTTCTGTACGGGCCGATTGTCGTGCTGGTGCTGTATTCCTTTAACGCCGCTCATCTCTCAATGGCCTGGCGAGGGGCGACTCTGAAATGGTATGCGGCGCTCGTCCATGACGAGGCCTTGCTCGCCGCGACCGCGAATAGTCTGTTCATCGCCCTCGTCTCGACGATAGGCGCCACCGGCCTCGGCGGTCTGATTGCTCTCGGCATGGAGCAGATGTCGCACCGGCGGCAACAGCTCCTCGAAGGCAGTCTCGTGCTGCCGCTCGTCATTCCCGAAGTGATGATGGGTGTGGCGCTGATGTTGTTGTTTGTGATGTTCAAAATGCCGCTCGGCCTCACCACGGTCATCCTCGGGCACATTGTCTTCAATATCCCGTTGGTGACGATCATGATCCGCACGCGCCTGCGCAAACTCGACCCGTTGTTGCGCGAAGCGGCGGCCGATCTCGGCGCGGATTCCTGGCAGGTGTTCCGGTATGTGTCCCTGCCGTTATTGCGGCCGGCCATCTGGGGAGCGGTCCTGGTCGCCTTCACGGTCTCGCTCGATGATTTTCTCGTGACCTTCTTCACCGCAGGTCCCGGTGCCACGACCTTACCGCTGAAAGTCTATTCGATGATCAAATCCGGCGTGACTCCTGAAATCAATGCGCTGTCCGCCTTGCTGCTGGTGGTCTCCATGATGTGTGTCGCCGGTTCACTGTACCTGCAACGTCGCGAGGTCTGAGTGACGCCTGCTGCCCGAAAAATGGCCCTCTGGTGTCTCGGCCTGCTCTGGCTCCCGTGCTGGCTCATGGCGTGCGGGCAAGGCTCCGGCGAAGGCCGGACCGAAACGCGGCCCGTGTTGCACTACTTCACCTGGTCCGACTATGTGGGCCCGGAGATCATCCAGGAATTCGAACGGCGCGAGCAGGTGAAGGTGGTGATCGATACCTTCAGCAGCAATGAGGAATTGCTGGCGAAATTGCAAAGCGGAGCCACCGGATACGATGTGGCGGTTCCCTCGGATTTCATGGTAGCGATTATGATCCAGCAGGGTCTGCTCAGCGAACTGGATCAGGCAGAATTGTCCAACGCCTCGCAGTTGGAGCCGCATTTGCAAAACTTGCCGTTTGACCCCGAGCGCCGCTATTCCGTTCCGTATCTCTGGGGAACGGTGGGAATCGGCTATGACTCCGCCGTCATTGCGACGCCCCCGGATAGTTGGTCGATCCTCTGGGATACGCGGTACAAAGGCCGCATCAGCATGTTGAACGACCAGCGGGAAGTGTTCGGGGCGGTATTGCGGTCGATGGGACAGTCGATGAACAGTACCGATCCGCAGGTGATTGAAACGGCGAAGGAGCGGTTGTTAGGGCAAAAGCCGCTGGTGAAGACGTATACGAGCGACCACTACGATCAGCTGCTCGCCTCCGGAGAAGTGGTTCTCGCGCATGGTTGGGGAGGCCCGGTGGCCCGTGCCATGGCCGACCGGCCAACCATTCGGTATGTCGTGCCGAAGGAAGGAGCCACCATCTGGGCCGATTGCCTTGTGGTGCTCCGGACCGCCCCGCAGAAGCACCTGGCCATGCGGTTCATCAACTATTTGATGGAGCCGACGGTGGCGGCACGCACGTCGGAACGATTACGCTTTGCGTCCACCTCCCGGCTGGCCAGGGAATTGGTGGAGGCTTCGACGAGAGAGAATCCAGCGGTGTATCCGCCTCTCGATCAACTGGGACGGTTGGAGTGGATGCGTGACGTGGGCAAGGGAATCCGACTCTACGATCGGGCGTGGACGGAGCTGAAGATGCAATGAATGGGTCGATCGTCAATGTTTGAAATGCCGCAAAGAATCAGTATAATGCGTGCCCTGTCCTCGGTTCATCGATATTCCCGCACCATGTGTGACGACATGTTCCATCACAGAGACGCTTTCACGGGTTGTGTTCGCGCACAGGCTCAGGGTTTGACCCGGTGTGTGGTGGCAATGCTGGGCCTGCTTCTGTTCGGAACCGGATGGGCGCAGGCAGCGGAACCGCCCCCGGCGCCCGCTTCGATCGCGGCGGGTTCATTGGTGCCTCCGGTGGTGCGCCTGAATCTGTCGGAGGCGATGGCCCTTTTTCTCAAACAGAATTTGGACCTGCTCATTGCCAAGTACGGCATCGACTCCAGCAAGGGGCAACAGATTACGGCGCGGCTCTTTCCCAATCCGGTAGGGCAGATCGGGAACGTGGCATCCTTTACTCAAGGCAATACGCTGGCAAAAACCGGCGCCCTCACGGTGCAGGTGCAGCAATTGTTCGAACTGGCCGGCAAACGCGGCTATCGCATCGAAAGCGCCGGGTTCGGGGTGCAATCGGCGGAAGCGGACTTTGAAGATGCCGTCAGGCAGCTGGGGTTCACCATCAAGGACGCCTACTATCGGGTGCTCGTGGCCCAGCGCCGGCTGGCCTTGGCGGAGGAAAACCGTGATCGCTTCGCCCGTATCCTGGACGTCAATACGATCCGCTTTAAGAAGGGCTACATTGCCGAGGTCGATCTGATCCGCATCCGGCTGCAGGTGGTGGACTTCCAATCTCAGGTGATCGAGTCGATTCAGGAAGGCGAGTCGGCACGGGCGGATCTGCGCCAGTTGCTCCGTCTTTCACCGGCTTCGAAGCTGGAGTTGACCACGGAGATGGACTACCGTCGAGTCGATCCGGACATGGGTAAACTCCGCTTAGTGGCTCTCGATGTGCGCCCCGATATTAAGAGCAGACGAGCACTCGTGGCGCAGCGTGAGGCGGATTTGAAACTGGCCAAGGCTTTCCGGGTCCCGGACGTAACCATCGGCGCGGGGTATTCGGTGCAAGGCTCGCGCGGACCGGACAATCAGCAGATGGGCATTTTGAATCTCGGCGTGCCCTTGCCGCTCTTCAATCGCAATCAAGGCGGTATTGTTCAGGCGGAAGTCGGGGTGCAGTCGGCCCAGGCCGAACTCGACCGCACGGTCAACCAGGTAGAAAACCAGGTGGATGTCGCCTATCACAACCTCCTGCAGAGCCGACGGTTGGTGGAAGCCTATCTGGCGGGTGTGCTGGAGGATGCCCGTTCGACGTTTACGATCGTGGAGCGCGCCTATGAACGGGGAGGCGCCACGATTCTGGATCTCCTCGATGCTGCGCGCACGTCCCGCACGATCCAACAGAATTTTATTGAAGCCCTCTTTTCCTATCAACGGAATCTGTTCCAATTGGAAAGTTCTGTAGGGCAGGAGATTACGTCATGACGTCCGGCGCAATCCCGGTCATCGGCTTGACCGTTGTGCTGTTCTTCTGCGCGTGCAGTCAGAAACAAGACCCCGCTCCTTCCCCGCCTTCCGCCTCATCCGAACCAGCTGCTGCTCCAATCACCGCGCCGTCCGCCGGACAAATCGAAACGGCCGTCGTGGATTTCAAGCCGGTCCAACCGGAACTGGTGCTTGTGGGGAAGGTGGCCTATGGCGAAGATCGCTACTCGAAAATTTCTTCCCCCTTGCAGGGGCGGGTGGTGGAAGTGCGCGCCAAATTGGGCGACCGGGTCGAGGCAGGGGCGACGCTGTTGGTCATCGACAGCTCGGACATTACCGCTGCCTATTCGGAGTTCGTGAAAGAGGCGTCGGAGCTGGAGTACTCGACGCGAGCCCAGGAACTGGCGAAGGAACTGTATGCCACGAAGGCCTTGGCCCTGAAAGACCTGAAGCAGGCCGAAAACGATCTAATCAAGGCGCGGGCCGAATTCAGGCGGGCCAAAGAACGATTGTTGTCCTTGCGCATTCCCGCAGCCGAGCTGGAAAAACCGCTCGCGCAGCAACGGATCACCTCACGCTTCGAGATGAAGAGTCCCCTGACGGGAACCGTGGTCGAACGGGCCGTGACTCCGGGCCAATCCGTCGGAGGTGACGTCGGCCAGGTGTTGTTTACGGTCGCTGATTTGGACCGCTTGCAGGTCGTGGCGGATGTCTACGAACGGGACCTGGCGTTGGTGAAGGTCAGCCAGGTGGGGCGGATCAATGTGGAGGCCTACCCGGGGACCGATTTTGCGTCCGTGGTCGCGTCCATCGGCGACGTGGTCGATCCGAATACCCGCACGATCAAGGTGCGCGCCTGGGTCGATAACCGGGATCAGCGACTGAAGCCGGAGATGTTCGCGCGGCTCCGATTGGATATCGGAGACGCCACGGCGTTTCTGACTATTCCTAAGGAAGCGGTGGTCGAGATCGACGGGAAACATTTCGTGTATGTCGTGGAAGGGACCAATCGCTACCTGAAGCACGAAGTGACCGTGTCGAATGTGTCCAGCGGGCAAGTCCGCATTCTGGAAGGCCTGACGTCGGGCCAGCGCATCGTCACCAAAGGCGCGGTCCTGGTGAAGGGACAGGAGGTGAAGGGATGATCAGGCCGGTGATCATGGGCCGCTATCGGCAAGGGCGTCTCGAAGCAGCATGATGGTTCGAATCGTCGAACTGTCCCTGGTGCAGCGGTTTCTAGTCTGTGCGCTCGGATTCACTCTCCTTTTCGGCGGGTTGTACGCCTTTCAACAGCTCGACATCGTGGCCTATCCCGATCCCTCACCTCCCATGGTGGAGGTGATCACCCAATTTCCGGGCTGGTCGGCGGAAGAAATCGAGCGGCAAATCACGATCCCCATCGAAGTGGCGCTCAACGGGATGCCGGGTCTCACCGATATCCGCTCGCTCTCGATTTTCGGATTGAGCGATATCAAAATCTATTTCGACTTCAATACCCAGTACTTCTTCGACCGCCAGGAAGTCGTCAACCGCCTCTCGACTCTCAGCCTGCCGCAAAATGTTCAACCGGCCTTGTCGCCCTGGTGGGCCATTGCCGAAATTTACCGCTATCAATTGCAGGGAGACGGGAAGGCGAGCCTGACCGATCTCAAAACCATTCAGGACTGGCAATTGCGGCGGGAATTCCGGCGGGTACCCGGTATCATCGATGTGACGGCTTTTGGCGGCACGACGCAGGAATATCACGTCGACATCGACCCCGGAAAACTCATCAGCTACCAGGTCAGTCTCGCACAGGTCATGGAAGCCTTGACCAACAGCAATGCCAACGTCGGCGGCAACTACCTGACCGTCGGCGCGCAGAATTACAACATTCGCGGCCTCGGGCTGATCAATGGCTTGCCCGATATCGAGAATGTGATGGTCGCCGAAAAAGAAGGTACGCCCATTTTCGTCAAGACGCTGGGGACCGTATCTGTCGGCCACCG
Organism: Nitrospira sp.; assembly: GCA_024998595.1. Taxonomy (GTDB): domain Bacteria; phylum Nitrospirota; class Nitrospiria; order Nitrospirales; family Nitrospiraceae; genus Nitrospira_A. Next base: position 454,127 of record JACOEK010000003.1, on the reverse strand, counting down.
GGTGCGCCTGGGCAAGGTCGGTATCGACGACAACGACGACGTGGTCGAAGGGGTCATTTTGCTCCAACGCGGGTACAAGGCGCTCTCCGTACTGGAGCGTGTGCGGGAAAAAGTCGAGGAATTGAATAAGTGGAAGTTGCCGGAAGGCGTCAAGATCAAGACGTTCTACGATCGCACGGCCTTGATTCATACGACGGTCGAAACCGTCACCGATATTTTGATCAGCGGCATGGTGCTGGTGTTCGTCATCTTGTTTGTGTTTCTCGGTCATTTGCGCGCCTCCCTCATTGTGGCGCTGACCATTCCGATGTCCCTCCTGTTCACCTTTACGATGATGGTGATGATCGGGCAGTCCGCCAACCTGATTTCTCTGGGCGCCATCGATTTCGGCATCATCGTGGATGCCACCCTGGTCATGGTGGAAAGCATCTTCTTCCATCTGGGACATGATCGCCGGCTCGGCCTCACCGTGCCGCAGCAGATCGTGCGCGCCGCCCGCCAGGTGGGGCAGCCGATTTTCTTTTCCACCGCCATCATTGTGGTGGCGTTCATTCCGCTGTTCACGATGACGGGTGTGCCGGGAAAAATCTTTGCGCCGATGTCGATCACATACGGATTCGCCCTCTTCGGGGCGCTGCTCATGGCATTTACGCTGGCCCCCGTCCTGTGCTCGCTGCTCCTGACCGGCGTGGTCACGGAACAAGACACGCGGTTCGTCAGCGCGATTCGGCGGACCTACCTTGCCGTCTTGCGATGGGCCCTGGTCCACAATATGAAAGTCATCGGAGCCTCCTTGCTCTTGTTGGTGGCGGCGTTCGGGGCGCTGCAGTTCATTGGCGGGGAGTTCATGCCGGCGTTGGAGGAAGGCAACCTCTGGGTACGCGCCACGATGCCGGTAGATATTTCTTTTGACGAGGCGGCCCGATTAACCGGGGAGATCCGGCAGATGTTCAGAAAATCGCCGGAAGTCGTCACGATCGTGTCTCAACTCGGCAGGCCCGACGATGGAACCGACCCCACCAGTTTTTTCAACGCGGAGTTCCTCGCCAACCTCAAGCCGCATAAGGACTGGAGGCCCGGGCTTACCAAAGATCAACTAGTGGAGGAAATTGAAGAGCGCCTCAAGGTCATTCCCGGCATCATTTTCAATTTTTCCCAGGTGATTCAAGACAATGTGGAAGAGGCGATGTCGGGCGTGAAAGGGGAGAATTCGATCAAGCTGTTCGGCACCGACCTGAAGACGATGGAAGCGAAGGCGGGAGAAATCGAGTCGGTCATGAAGGGTGTGCACGGAGTGAAAGACTTGGGGATCTTCCGCTTGGTGGGTCAGCCCAACCTGTTGATCCAAGTCGATCGCGAAGCCAGCGCGCGTTACGGTCTGCGCGTCTCCGATGTCAACGCAGTCGTGCAGGCGGCTGTGGGCGGACAGGCGGTGACGCAGGTGTTCGAAGGCGAGCGGTTGTTTGATCTGGTGGTCCGGTTTCTACCGGAGTTCCGGCGGGATGCCGAGGCCATCGGCAATATTCTGGTCAATACGCCGAATGGTGCACGAATTCCTCTGAAACAGGTGGCGACGATCAAGACTCAAACCGGGGCCTTCATCATCTATCGGGAAAATAATGAGCGGTATATTCCGATCAAGTTCAGCGTTCGCGAGCGCGACCTGGAGAGCACGGTGAAAGAGGCGCAGACGAAGATGGCCCAGGCCGTCTCGCTCCCGGAGCGTTACCGGATCGAATGGGCGGGCCAGTACGATCAACTCACGGCGGAGCAAAAGCGCCTGACGATGATTGTGCCGGTGAGCCTGGTGATCATCCTGTTTCTTCTCTATACGACGTTCAACTCGCTCACGAACGCCTTGCTCGTCTTGGTGACCGTGCCCTTTGCGCTGATCGGGGGGATTTTTTCGCTCGTGTTCACAGGGACGCACTTCAGCATTTCCGCGGCCGTGGGAGTGATTTCGACGCTGGGAGTAGCGATTCTCGGGGGAGTCCTGTTAATCTCTCGTATTGAAGATTTTCGGCGCAGCGGCCTGGAGTTGCGCGAAGCGATTCTCAAGGGCGCGGATGTTCAGATGCGTCCCATTCTGATGGCCACGCTGGCGGCGGCCATCGGATTGCTTCCGGCTGCGTTGGCGACGGGAATCGGATCGCAGGCCCAGCAGCCGCTGGCGCGGGTGGTGGTGGGAGGAATGTTGACCGCGGCGGCGCTGATTCTCGTGGTGTTGCCTGTATTGTATGAGGTTGTCCACCGGCGCACGACGCCGGAAGGACCGTCGGAAGCCGAACAGGAACCGCCGGCCCCTTATTAACGACAAGGTGTGTGAGAGGGATGTGATCATGATCGGAGCGGGGCAGCAAAGGATGCGTCAAATGCTGATGCAAGGTCTGATTGTTTTGGGCTTGATAGGGATGGTGCCGCAGGCGGGCTGGTCTGCCGCCCTGGTGTGGCCGGTGCAGATGCCCTATGAGGCGCCGCCCAAGCCGGAACCGGTTCCCGATGTGTCGGTGGCGCCCAATACCAAGGCCCTCACCCCCGAAGAGCTCCAGCGGGCAGAATCACTCTTGCCGCTGTTAGAGGGAAAACAGGAATTTTGGGCCATGGGAGAATTTGTTCACCTCGGAGAGTCGGCGTTGCCGGTGTTGACCAAGGCGCTCGCGATGCCCGGTCCCCGCATCCGGTACAATGCCATTGAGACGATGTCGATGATCAAATCACCCGGTGCGACGCCCGCTTTATTGGAAGCGGCGAAATTGGCCACCGAAATTCCGCGTATCCGTGAGCATGCACTGCGAGTCGCCGTGCGTCTCGATCCTCAGCAGGCGCCCCCTACCATTGAGGCCATGGCTAAGGATCCGAACTCGGTGATCCGAAAGGCGGCGGCGTTCGAGGCGCGGTATGTGCGCCGCAAGGAGGTGATCCAATCGCTTATCGATCTGTTGGGTGACGAAGAAAAGTTTGTGGCCATGTCCGCGGTCCAATCGTTGTGGATGCTGACCCGGCACGAGACTGAGTTCCACGATTGGGATGCCTCCAATAAGCAGGATCGCCAGAACTGGGCCCAGGAATGGATCGAATGGTGGAATCAGTCCAAGGAGACGTTTGAAATTCCTGATCCCAAGAGCCGCAAACAAGCCGGTTGACGTTGACAGGAAGAGGCGGTTGCGCGGCATCAAAAAGCCGTGGTAGGTACATAAAGCAGGGAATGAGTGCGCGGCCCGAAGCGGTCGCGTGTAGGCACCGATACAAGGGTGGATCATGGCCATATTGGCAATCAGTAAACTGGGGAATCCGATTCTCCGACAACAGGCGCTGTCGGTATCCCCGAGCGAGATAAAAAAGGCAGCCTTTCAACAGCTCATCGACGACATGTTTGAAACCATGTATGACGAGCCGGGCATCGGGTTGGCGGCCCCGCAGGTGGGACGGTCGCAGCAACTCGTCGTTATGGATTGTCCTGGCGAAGGCGGTTTTCCCAAGACCGTACTGATCAACCCGACGATTCGCTTTTACGGACCCGAGCAGCTTGAGGGCTGGGAAGGATGTCTGAGTGTGGACGGGTTGCGCGGCAAGGTGACACGACCGTCGACCGTTCGCGTCACGGGACTGGACCGCCACGGCAAACCGTTCGACTTTGAAGCCAGCGGGTTGTACGCGGTGTGTATCCAGCATGAGCTGGATCATCTCATCGGCAAGTTATTTATCGACCGCATGACCGACTTCTCCACGCTCACGCAGATGGATGAGTTTCAGAAGTATTGGCAAAAGGAACCGGCCAGTGTCATCTGATTCCGTCCGCGCCGCCGAGTCGTTGTGAACTCGCTCCTACGCGTTCTGTCTTACCTCAAGCCGTTCCGGATGCTGGCGGTCGTGACCTTCGTTTGCGCGGGGCTGGCCACGGCGCTGGAATTGGTGCCGCCATATCTCGTCAAAATTGTCATCGACGATGTGATCCAGGCCAAACGTCCCGAGATGCTTATCTGGGTGTTGGGCGCCCTGTTGGGCTCCTATGTCTTGCGAAACCTGATGAGTTCCATGCGGGTGCGGTTCAACAACTTGCTCGAACAGAAGGCTGTGCACACGCTGCGCATGCAGGTATTCGGCGCCTTGCAACGTCTGTCGCTGAGCTACTTCGAAAATCGTTCGACCGGCGAGATCATGACCCGCGTGACGAGTGATACCGAACATGTCGAGCGGATCTTTGTCGACGGACTGGAAGGATTGCTAACTGCCTCTCTTACGCTGATCGGTATTACGATCATGATGTTTTTCCTGGATTGGAAGTTGGCGCTGCTGTCTCTGGTGCCCATTCCGATCCTGATCGTCTGTGCCGCCTGGTTTACCAAGCGGGTGCACAAGTACTATGCCGAGATCCGCAAGAGCGTGGCCGACCTCAATGCGTACCTGCAGGACGCTCTGTCCGGCATCAAAGAAACCATCGGCTTCAATCAGCACGATTACGAGCGGGAGCGCTTTGAGACCTTAAGCCAGACCTACAGCCAGAACAGTTTGCGGGCCATGTTTTTGTGGTCGTGGTACTGGCCGGGCATGGTGTTTGTGGGAAGTACAGGTACCGTCCTCATTCTTTGGTATGGAGCCGAGGAAGTGATGGCCGGGAATTTGACCGTGGGTCAGCTGGTCATGTTCCTCTCATATCTTGGGTTGTTTTATACGCCGATCAACGAAATACATTCGCTGAACCATATGCTGCAGCATGCTCTCGCCGCCAGCGAGCGTGTGTTTGAAATTCTCGACACCAAAGCGGAGGTCGAAGACCGGCCCGGCGCGATACGGCCCATCGAACGGCTGAAAGGCGCGGTGGAATATCGACAGGTGGTATTTGGATATCGGCAGGACGGCACGGTCTTATCCGATGTGAATCTCACCGTCAGACCAGGTGAGCGGGTCGCCCTGGTGGGGCCCAGCGGCGCAGGGAAAACGTCCTTGCTGAAGCTCCTGATGCGATTTTATGATGTGCGCAGTGGTGCGGTGTTGATAGATGGCTATGATGTCCGGGACCTGCCCGTGGCGTTTTTGAGGGGGCAAATCGGCCTGGTGCAGCAGGAGCCCTTTCTCTTCAACGGGACCGTGCGGCAGAATATCGTTTACAGTGACCTGTCGGCTGGCCATGAGCGGGTGGAAGCGGCGGCGCGGGCGGCGCGCGCGCATGACTTCATCACCCGGTTGCCGGACGGGTACGATAGCTGGATCGGGGAGCGGGGCGTCAAATTATCGGTCGGGCAGAAGCAACGTGTCTCCATTGCGCGTGTGTTGCTGAAGGATCCGCCGATCGTCATCTTCGATGAGGCGACGTCCAATATCGATACCGAGACCGAGGTGAAAATCCGCGAAGCCCTGAACGATCTGACGAAGGGCCGCACCACCTTTATCATTGCGCACCGCCTCGCGACGCTACACGACGTGGACCGCATCATTGTCGTCGAACGAGGGACGATTGTGGAAGAAGGCGACCATGAGGCGCTCATGAAACGCGGCGGGGTGTATGCGGGGCTGTATGAGGCGCAGTTCAAAATTTAGCAGGATGGTGAAAAAAACCGCCAGCTTTGTTCTCGCATCGCACAGTGGGCTCAACGTACCACGAGGGTACGCCTCGCCTCCATGCTTGCTGCGGCCGCGCTGGACGGATTTTTTGACCATCCTGCTGACCGCCGGCGCCTCGCGAACCGTAACGGCTCACCGTACGGATTCGCCTTCTGGTTCGCTGCGGCCTTGCCGGCGACCAATGTGAGCGGTCTGCTGGTTGCGTTTTTCCGTAAAGCATAGCGTTGGAGCCAGAGACGAACGATATTTCACGGCTATAGACGAAGGAGCAACGAGAATATTATGGTGCTGATTTACGAGAGTGATCCGCTCGACAATGAGGATGCGCGAGGGCATTTCTACCATGTCTGTCGTGGCCGGATCGACCGGACGGAAATCCGGTTGCCGGAGGGTGAGTCGATTTATGAGTGTGCGGTGTGCGGGGTTGATCTGGAGCCTGAAGATTTCTGGATCGCGAGGCAAAAGGGATCGGTGTAGCGCGGCTGCGCACACCGGGTGACGATATATAGAGGAGTGCGTTATGGCTGGAAGTGTAGGCCGGAAGACAGTATCCGTGTCACGTGGGCTAATGATGTTGTGCGAGACCTGCTACGATCAGGTCTATGCCGAGAAGCTGCCTGATACGCGGAACTTTATCGCGGATCATGAGGCATTGTTCGACACCATTTGTATGGGTTGCACGGACATTAATCGCCCGCTCATCGATGACATGCTGGGCAGTTCAGAGTAACGTCGTCGCGCCCTTCGTCACGCGTCGTGCCATCGCATCCCGAAAACCGCGACTCATCTAGCTGGACAACCTGCGGGCTGGCCTTCTCACCCTGTCCGTGAAGGCTACTTACAGGTTTTTCCGTCGAAATGCAGGCAGGTCGACTCGCCTGATTTTACTTTCCATGTTTTGAGGAGCGGAGGCTGGCCCTCGCGCGTTTCCACGACGATATCCACCAACCCAGACTGCGGCAGTTTCTCGATATGCGGCCGGGCTTCTTCCGGCACGTCCACCCAAAAGACCGATCCCAGGGTTGAAATCAGAATGCGGCTGTTTTCAGCATCCACGTTGATGATGGGGCTGTAGTAGCTCTTTTCAGCCGCGGAGGCCGTAGCTGGGTTTGTGAGGCCGATAAGGCAAAGAATGAGGGCGATCATCACGAGCAAAAATCGCATCGAATACTCCCTTCGATGACAAGATCAAAGCCGGATTATGGCATCGTTGCCGAGCGATTGGTAGAGGGAACCTGGTGGAATTGGAGGCGGGGAGAAGCCGTTACATGATATGGATGTCGGCAGGGCGTACTTGGCCGCCGGTGATCCAGTAGGTGCGAATGTCTGCTGCGGGGGAGTGCATGAGCGACACGAGCAGGTAAGCCGGAACCGGCAGATTAATACGCTGCCAGATTTCTTCGTAGTCGGTGGCGATCTTGATGTCGGTGTGAGATGGCCGCGCCGGATCTTTCGGATGGGAATGATAGACCACCTGGAGGTCTAAGCCGTTCTTGCGAATATCTTTCTTGGCCGCCGAAAAATCCCCCATATCCATCACGAAGGCGATCTCGGCCCGCTCTTCAGGGGACAGCCGTTCGAGATGGGCGACCTTGTCGTCATCGAAGGTGGAGAGTTTTTCAGCCCCTTCGACCGCCACAATATTGGTGATGCGGTAGAGATGCGTGACGGTTTTGTTTGTGCCCGCCAGCAGGCCGCAGCATTCGAACGGCGCCAACTCGCGCGCATGGGCGACGATTTGATCCAGGATGTGCTGCGGAATCGAGAGATCGGCCATATCAAATAGTGCAGGCGACGCTGTAATCTCCGCCCAGATCTTTGATCGTGGGCGTGGCGCTGCACAGGGGGCAACGCGGGTCTTTGGGACGAGACACCTTGCGGAATTTCATTTCCAAGGCATCGTAGATCACCAGCTTATCGGCGATCGTCTCACCGATCCCGAGAATTTCCTTGATGGCTTCAGACGCCTGCAGGATGCCCATGGTTCCCGCGAGCACACCCAACACGCCGGCTTCTTGGCAGTTGGGCACCAGCCCTGCCGGCGGCGGTTCGGGATAGAGGCAACGGTAGCAGGGGAATCCGGCATGCGGCTTGATGCTCGTGAGCTGGCCTTCAAACCTGAACATGCTGGCCGAGATCAGCGTTTTCTTTGCAAAGAAGCAGGCATCGTTGACCAGGAATCGTGTGGTGAAATTATCCGATCCGTCCAGCACGATGTCGTAGTCGGACACCAGGCCAAGAATGTTCTCCGTATCGACGTTCAGTTGATAGGTCTTGATCGTGATGTCGGGGTTGATGGCCGACAGCATCCTTCGCCCCGATTCCACCTTGGGCATACCGACCGTGGCGGTGGTATGGAGAATCTGCCGTTGCAGGTTGGAAAGATCCACCACATCGCCGTCGACCAGGCCGATCGTACCGATGCCGGCTGCGGCCAGATAGAGGGCGGCGGGTGAGCCGAGCCCGCCGGCGCCGATCAACAGAACCTTGGCTTTTGACAGTTTGACCTGCCCCTTGCCGCCCACCTCGTTGAGGATGATGTGTCGGCTGTACCGCTGAATTTGTTGGTCGGTGAATTCCATTCGACTGGTCTCTCGTCGTTCGTGAACGTGAAGCGATTGAGTGTTACTGCGAGATGCGCGTCACGGAGGACGCTTCACGCGTTGTTATTCCACCACGTTCAATTCGATCGGATCAACGACACATCCTTTGGTTCGGATGCCGTCGATGGCTCGCTCGATCTCTTCCGTCTCGCCGGTGAGTTCGAGATCCATCCATCCCGTGGTCTCGCGCACATCCGCGCGCCGCACGTTGGTCACCACCTTATATTCATGGCCGATTTGATAAATGATCGGCTCTTTAATCTTATTTTCGGGAAAGCGAATGTGGAATCGTAGGCTCGTCATGGTTACCCTCCGGCGATCGCGGGAACAATCGACACTTCGTCGCCGTCTTTCAGCGAGGTCTCTTTCCCGTTGAGGAAGCGGATGTCTTCCTCGTTGACGTAGATGTTGACGAAGCGCCGCAAGTCACCCTTCTCATCGCAGAGACGGTTCTTCAGGCCGGGATAGGTCGCGTCGAGCGATCCGATCATGTCCACAATGTTGGCTGCCGCGGATTCAACCTCGCCCTGGCCCTTCGTGAGGGGACGCAGGGGCGTCGGAATACGAACCTTAATCATGAGTCACCACCACTGTTCTTTCCCATTTTGAATGTTTTTTGGAAGTTCACCAGGCTGGGCTGGATGCGGAACGGACGGCCGACGGCATCCACAACCGCTTCCTGGGTCTTGAGCCCGTTGCCGGTGATATAGGCCACCGTGACATCGCTCTTCTTGATCAGCCCCTGCTTCACGAGCTTGCACAACACCCCGATGGTCACTCCACCGGCGGTCTCCGCGAAAATGCCTTCGGTTTGGGCGAGCAGCTTGATGCCTTCGACGACCTCCTCGTCCGTCACCGCGTCCATCGCGCCCTTGCTCTCCGCGGTGGCTTTCAAGGCGTAGTAGCCGTCGGCCGGGTTGCCGATGGCGAGGGACTTGGCGATGGTCTTTGGCTTGACCGGCTTGAAAAAGTCCCGGCCCGCCTTAAAGGCGGTGGCGATCGGGGAGCAGCCTTCAGCCTGCGCACCGTTGATCTTGGTGCGGACGGAATCCACCAGACCCAGCGCATGCATTTCGTGCAGGCCCTTCCAGATCTTCGTCAATAAGGAACCAGAGGCCATGGGAATGACGGCCTGGTCCGGCGTGCGCCAGCCGAGTTGTTCGACGGTCTCGAACGCGAGTGTCTTGGATCCCTCGGCATAGTAGGGGCGAATGTTGATATTCACGAAGGCCCAGCCATGTTCACCCGCGATTTCGCTGCACAGCCGATTCACATCGTCGTAGTTGCCCTCGACCTCGACCACGTTCGGCTTGTAAATCAGGTTGCCGAGCACCTTCGCTGCTTCAAGATCGGCCGGGATGAACACGTAACACTTCATGCCCGCCGCTGCCGCGTGAGCCGCGACGGAGTTGGCCAGGTTGCCGGTTGAGGCGCAGGCCACCGTTTCAAAGCCGAGTTCCCGCGCGCGTGTGAGGGCGACCGAGACGACCCGATCTTTGAACGACAGGGTCGGATGGTTCACCGTATCGTTCTTGATATAGAGCTCGTCGATGCCGAGGTGCGCGCCAAGATTTTTCGCCCGCACCAACGGCGTCAGCCCGGCATGGGGGCCGATGATCGCGGTGCTTTCGACCGGCAGCAGGTCGATATAGCGCCACATGCTGTTCGGACCCTGCTCGATTTTCTTCCGCGAGATCGTGCTCTTGATCTCGTCGTAATTATATTTCACTTCCAGCGGGCCGAAGCACATCTCACAGACGTGGATGGCTTTGGGTGGATATTCCTTCCCACATTCCCGGCACACGAGCGCTTTCATTTTCGACATGGAGACACCTTCGCTACAAGTTACGTTGACCCGGGAGCGCACAGGTCGGCCCGGCGACGTCGCCGTCTTCCATCAGCTCCGTGATCGTGGGCCGTTCGCCGCAGAGCGGACAATCGGGATTCCGCTTAATGCGGATTTCTCTGAACTGGGTACGGCGCGCATCAAAATCCAACAGCCGATCGGTCAACGGGCGACCGATGCCGAGGATCAGCTTGAGCGCCTCGGTGGCCTGAATCGTCCCGATGATGCCGGCCAACACACCGATCACGCCGGCTTCCTGGCAGGAGGCGACGAGTCCCTCGGGTGGCGGCTTTTTGAACACGCAGCGATAACAAGCCGACTGCTTCGGGATGATGGTCGTCACGCGCCCGTCAAACCGGAGAATTCCCCCATGCACCAACGGTTTGCCGGCAAAATAACAGGCATCGTTGATCAGAAACTTCGTCGGGAAATTATCCACGCCGTCGATGACCACATCGTAGCCGCCCATGATCTTCAGGGCATTGCCGGCGGTGAGTCGCTCTTCGTACATCACCACGTTCACGTCGGGATTCAGCGCCTGAATTTTCTCCTTGCCGGAAACGACCTTGGGACGGCCAACGTCAGGGGTCTGGTGAATGACCTGCCGCTGCAGGTTGCTGAGATCCACCACATCGCTGTCGATGAGACCAATCGTGCCGATGCCCGCGGCGGCGAGATAGAGCGCAGCAGGCGAGCCGAGCCCTCCGGCACCGACGATCAGGACCTTCGCCTGGATGATCTTCTTCTGCCCCTTGCCACCAACTTCCGGCAGGAGGATGTGGCGGCTGTAGCGGTTGATTTGTGTTTCTGTAAATTCCATCTTGTATGGGATGCTGAAAATGCCCTTCAGCTTCGTTCTCGGCTCGACGAAATCCTCAACGTACCCAGAGGGTACGCCTCCGGTTTCCTCTCACCTGCGGCCTTGCTGAGAGACCATTTTGAGCATCCCCCTCAATCGTTTGTTCCAAAGGGTCAAATGTTGAAATACTTTTCGATGCTGATATACCGCTCGCCGGTATCGCAGAGAATGGTGACGACGTTTTTGCCCGGGCCGAGTTCTTCGGCGATCTTCTGAGCGGCAAAGACGTTGGCTCCGGCGGAAATGCCGACCAGCAGCCCTTCTTTTTTCGCGAGCAATTTGGCCGTTTGATAGGCTTCATCGTCCGTCACGGTTATCACGCGATCAAGCAACGTCCGGTTCAAGACCTTGGGGACGAATCCAGCGCCGATACCCTGGATCTTGTGCGGCCCCGGATCTCCGCCGGACAACACAGGTGAGCCGGCTGGTTCCACCGCGACGATTTTGGCGGCCGGATTACGCTCCCTGATTACTTCACCGCAGCCGGTGATGGTCCCGCCGGTCCCGACCGCCGCCACGAAGGCGTCGACACGTCCATCCAATGCATTCACAATTTCCGGGCCGGTCGTTTTCCGGTGCATATCCGGGTTGGCCGGATTGGAAAACTGGTCGGGCATGTAGTACGACGGATTTTGCGCGACGATGCTCTCCGCTTCCTTGATCGAGCCTTTCATTCCTTCCCAGGCTGCCGTGAGGACAAGTTGCGCGCCGTAGGATGACAACAGGCTCGCGCGTTCCATGCTCATGCTTTCCGGCATGACTAAAATCAGTTTATAGCCTCGTACCGCCGCTACCAATGCCAGGCCGATGCCTGTGTTGCCGCTGGTCGGTTCAACGATGGTGCCACCCGGCTTCAGTTTGCCGAGGCGCTCGGCCTCGTTGATCATGTTCAGGCAGATGCGGTCCTTGATGCTGCCGCCTGGGTTGAACGATTCGACCTTCGCATAAATCGTGGCGCCGCCCGGTTTGCTCAGGCGATTGAGGCGCACCAGCGGGGTTCCGCCGATCAACTCGGTAATGTCTGCGTGGGCCTTGACGGTCACCGGCCACCGCCCATGTAGAAGAGGAATTCCACATGATCGCCGTCTTTCAGCTGAGTGGTCTCGAGGTGCGTCCGTTCAAGCATGGTGTCATTCACCTCAACCGCGACCATTTGCGGCTCGATGCTCTTCGCTTTCAGCAGGTCGAGGACCGTGCCGCCTGCGATCTCTTCCGCCTTGCCATTGATCATCACCTGCATATCTGCTCCTGGAGATGGTAAGAGTCTGACAGGATGCTGAACATGTCCGCCAGCCGCGTTCTCGTATCTCTCAGGTTCTCAACGTACCGCAAGGGTACGCTTCGTCCCTTCGTTCGCTGCGGCCCTGCTGGACGGCCATTTTGAGCATCCTGTCAAAAGGGATTCTTGTTGTCCCTTAGGTGTAGGTGCTCAGTTTCGATAAGCTCGCCGGGATTGGCAGTAAACTGCTAAATAATTTCAAGAAGTTAGCAAACGCGTTCTTGTGTTGTCAAGGCAACGGACCCCCAACAGATCGAGAGCTGCAGGCTGCTGGAGAGCCGTGAGCTGGAGACGACCGCTTTCTTGACTTTCACCATGCCTAGCTTACAGTATGCGCCGGTCTGGAGGGTAGGGTATGTGGAAGAAAAATTTCTTATTTCGCGCGCATGAGGCGGCTCCGCTGAAGGAATCGGAAAACGAGCTGTTTCATGACTCGGAACCGGCATTGGACAGCGCCGGGTTGCAGATGGAAAAGTTTTTGTCGGTGTGGGTACAGGGAGAAGGCGAAGACGAAAGCCCCACCATGTATACGAACATGTATGTGCGTACCGCCACGCTGGATTTCAAAACTCGCGCGGGTTTTCTCCAACCTTTGCAGGGACGGACGCATCAGATCAAGCAGATGTTGACGCCAGAGCAGAAGGGGTTTTTGCGCGATTGGTTGTCCACGACCTCACCTCAAGCCTGGGAAGAATCCGACGACCATTTTCGAACGCTCTTCGACCTAGAGTGATCGGTTCTGGCAGGATGCTGAATACCTCCGCCAGCGACGCTCTCGGATCTCACCAACGTTCACTTGCACTTGCGTTCATCGAATCTCTTCTGCCAGCTGGACCACGCATGAGTCGTCCGACCTCTTTTCCCCTGATCGCCTTGATTGTTGCCGGGTGTGTGTCTCTGACGCAGGTACCTGTCTGTGCCTCGGCCGCAATCGAGGTCTACTATGCGCCCGAGGATCATCCTATCGAACGAGTGGTTCATTTGTATGATCGGGCGACCAGATACATCTACGTGTCGGTCTACGCATTGACGGCGCCCTCGGTGGTGAAGGCGCTGGTGGAGGCGAAGCGTCGCGGCGTCGATGTCAGGGTGATAACCGACCGTGAACGACTCAATGATCCGAAACAACAGAGCGCTGTGAATACCCTGCGGCTCGCCGGTGTGCCGATCAGGATCAACCGGCATGATGCCTTGATGCATCTCAAGCAGGTCGTCATCGACGATGTGATCAATACCTCTGGTTCGGCGAACCACACGACGAGCGGCAATCGGTACAATGATGAGCGGCTCGACATCATTACCGATGCGCGCTTGACGGCCAAGGCCCGCGAGAAATTTCTGGCCATGTGGAACGACCACGAACGCTTCGTCGTCTGGACAGAGTGAGAGACCACGCATGGGGCCTGCCTTGATAGAGACGGATGTGGCGATTGTCGGTGCGGGCGGCGGCGGTGCCGTGTTGGCGTTGTTGCTCGCGCAGCAAGGTGTGCGTTCCGTCGTGCTTGAGCGGGCTGCCGGACCGCCACAGGGTCTGCGCGGGGAAATCTTGCAACCGAACGGGCAACGGGTGCTCGATCGCTTGGGGTTGCTCGACAAGCTACCGGCTCAGGCTGTCCGCTCGGTGCATCGGTTCAATTTTTGCCGCGCCGGTGGTGAACGGCTCTGCACGGTGGACTACAGTGATCTTCCCGCTCCATACAACCGTGCCGTGGTCACCCTGCCCAATGTGGCGCACCATGCCATTCTCGATGCGTTGGAGAAGCAAAATCCCGGTGGGCTCTGGTACGACTCCACCTTCACCGGCCTTCGCTTCGACGGCAGTCGCGTGGTCGGCTTAAAGGCGACCCGTCACGGTGAGCCAGTAGAGGTGTCCGCGCGCCTGGTTGTCGGAGCGGACGGCGCGTTTTCAAAGGTGCGTGAGTGTCTCGGCATTTCCGCGGACATCCATCGGTATCCCGAAAGTTATCTCATTGCCATTCTCAAGGCCCCGCCGGGGTTCGATGAAGCGCGCTATCTGGTGGGGAAGCGTGAGATTCTGGGTCTGTTTCCTGCTGCCGGGCAACAGGTCTACGCGTTCTATATGATCAAGGCCGGTTCCTACGAGGCCGTGAAGGCCCAGGGGCTGGACGCGTTACGACGGGCCTGGGTGCGGATCGATCCTGCGATGGAATCTGTCGTCCCGGGACTCGTGGATTGGAGTCAGACGGGGTACATGCCGACCGGACGTGTGAAAACGGATCGATGGGTGACGGATGGCGCGCTGCTGATCGGCGATGCCGCCCATGGCATGAATCCCCATGCGTCTCAAGGGCGCATGCAAGCGATGGTGGATGCGGTGACGGTGGCTGATCTCATTCCTGGCTGGCTCAAACACAATACCTTGTCGGCTGAGGCATTGGGTGCCTTTGAAGTTGCACGACGGCCCCAGGTGAACATGTTGCAGCGGTTGGCCGATGAGCAATGTCGATTCTGGAATACCGGTAATCCGTTGGTGGCCTATCTGCGGGATCGAGTATTCCGGACACTCGACCGGAATGCCAGGCTCCGCTATCGTGTGCTCTCGACGACGGCGGGCTTGCGAAGCCGACCGCCGTTTTCATTGTTGGATCGCGTGATGGCCGCCGGATTCTTACCCGACCCGCGCGCGCATGTGACAGGAGGCTGAAAACGTCCACCAGCGGCGTTCTCGCCTCGTTCAAACCTTCCACGTAGCGCAAGGGTACGCCTCGGGTCTTCACTTGGCTGCGGCCTTGCTGGGCGAACGTGTTGAGCCTCCTGTTGGATGGGTGCTATCGTGCTCAACGTCTAGGCCATTGGCTCTACATAGAGGCCGAAACGTGTGTCTCCCGTAGCCGAAGATTCGCCAAGCGACAGTGAACATGATGAATTTTACATAACGACGACAGAGGTGTTTGTGACCCAACCGACTGCTCTTGATATTCCCTCCGACGTCCAGCAACTGCTGCAGCGATACGTCAAGGAAACGACAACCTTGCTCGGCCCGCAATTGGAAGGCATCCTCCTGTACGGGAGCGCTGTGGGCGGCGAGTTTTTGCCGGGCCGTTCCAATCTCAATCTCCTGCTGATGCTCTCCGGCTATGACAGGGAAGGGATGCAACGATATGCCAAAGCCCACAAGCGCTGGAGCCGTGAGCAATTTGTCGTGCCACTCCTCGTTACGGAGGCTGAACTGACCAAGCCTGGCACGGTCTTCCCGCTCGAATACCTCGAAATTCAAGAACAACATCGCGTGCTCTGGGGGAGGGATCCGTTTATCGGCCTCCATATCGACCGAACACATTTGCCCTATCAGGTTCAGCAGGGCATCCAAGGCAACCTGGTGCGACTGCGGCAGCGGTTTGTTGAAGGCGGGGGCACGGAGGAAGCCATGACCATGTTGCTGCCGCTCTCCCTAACCGCTCTCCTCCCCTGCTTGCGAGGGCTGCAGCGTCTTGCCGGACAGCCGGCGTTGTTTCAATCGGATGCGTTGCTCACTGCCATGCGCGGCATGACCGGGCTGGACCTCACAGGGCTTGGTGATGTGCTCGAACTGAAGCGCGGGATCATTTCCCCCGGTCCGGTTGAGGTGCCACGGTTATACGAACGGTATGCCGGGAATCTCGATGCGCTGATCGCCATGATCCGACCGGACGGGACGGTGGCGCCGCGATGAAACCGAGATCCATCCATACCTGCGGGATCATTGCCGGACTGTGGCTCGCAATTGTGTTTACGGTGACGCCGGCCGGTCATGCGCGCGAGCCGGTTCCGAACTATGACCCGCAGGGCTATGTCAGCGACCACGCGGGAGTGATCGATGCTGAGTGGCGTGCCAGAATCCGGTCGGTCTGCCAGGATCTCGAACGGAAGACCGGAGTGGAGATGGTTGTCGTGACCGTCCCGGCGCTGAAGCCCTATCCGTCAGCCAACGACTATGCGATGGGCCTCTACCAGAAATGGGGCATCGGTTCCGCCCAGGATGAACATGGGGTCTTGATCCTGTTGGCCGTGCAGGAACGCCAGGCCGCTGTGACCATGGGGCGGCGCATGATTCCGGTGATGGGCGGCGAGGTGGTCGGGAGGGTCGGCCATGAGTATCTCGATCCGGCGATCAAGAACGGCCATTTCGACGAAGGACTCTATCGCACGGTCGTGGCCTTGGCGTCCGTCTCGCAGGAGATTCGTGTCAGTTCCACGAAGAAGGCACATTTTCGCGGACTGGGGTTTTGGATCACCGTCACCACGGCCAGCGGAGCCCTGTGGTTTCTCTGGTGGCTGAGCCGTCCGGATCTTCGACATCCCTTTTCGCGACTGCGACGAGGGCAATATTGGGGCAGCGGGCAAGGCGGGTTCGGCGGAAATTTCGGCGGCCACGGGGGAGGGATGAGCGGGGATGGGTGGAAGTAGGGGAGAGGGTGGGCTGATGGGTCCTCTTGCTCGCGGAACGCGCACGCTCAGAAGGTGCTCGTCCGACGCGCGCAGTTGAGGATCCACCAGCCCACCCTCTTTTGTTAGGCGAAGCGAACGAGCATGGAAGAAGTATTGTCGAAGTGCACTCAGAGCGGCGAGCGGCCCGTTGGTCTCCTGTGCTCGCGCAACGCGCGGTCGAAGACTCCCCTCGTTGGACGCGCGCAGTGGGAGACCAAGCGGGCCTCCGTCTGGTGAAGCGAAGCGAGCAAGCTTTGAGGGAGTATTGTGGACGAGGTCCTCGTCCGACGTGTACGGTTCAATGTTTCGGGCTTGTGGACACCTCCTTTTGCTTCGAGCGTGCCGGTGATCCGTCAATGAATTGGAAGACACCTAGGAGAATAGTTACTCTGCAGTTATGAGCACCAGAGATGAATTGACTTCAGTCCTCACGCGGTTGGAGGATGAGATGCGCAAGATCGTCGCCGGCGAGGGTGAGCCGTATGACGCTGGCTTGGGAATCTGGCGAGAGACCCAGATTCAGTGAAGCAATATTTCGAACGTTGGTTTGAGGAGTTGGGGTGCTGTTGAGGCATCAAATGGGCACCCAACTCGAAAGCTCCTCTCACCCCTGCAGTTGCGCCAACATTGCGGCTGGATTCCAGTAGCCCCACATGGTTTGGATTTTTCCTGCCTGGTTGATCTCGAACACATCGATGCCTTCGAAGAGAACTGGCCGGCCATTTTTGCCGGTCCCACGACCTGTGAACTTCACTGCGACGCGGTTCCCGGATTGGAAGACATGGTCTTCCGTCATGGTGATCGTTTCAAAGGCTCCGAGCACCCCCACGAGAAATTGTCGCAACGCCGCACGTCCCTTGAGCGGAGCCGGTGCCCCTGGTTCGTAACTTATGCCTTCCTCGGCAAAACAGCTGGCCCAGGAATCTGTATCCATCTTTCCGATGGCCGTAAAGTATTGCCGCACCGCTGCAGGAATCATTTCGTCCGTCATCCTGTTCCTCTTTTGCCTCATGGGGCCGGTCACATCGGTCGGGTCGCCAACCGCTGTTCATACTACGAAGTAAATTGATTGTTGGATTGATTGTGGAAAGTGCGGTTGGTGGGAGGCGTTGGAACGACAGACCGGCGATAGGCCGCCTGTATCCTACGGCGGGAGGAGGGCTTGTTGTGCGGGTGACGCTCCGGGCCTACTCCATGATCCAGAGTGCGATACCGGAGAGCTCTCGTGACAGACGTTCTGCAATGTTACTGCTGAAGAGGTGCGCGGCATTAGGGTGGCCGTGCTTTGTGATCACGAGGGTTCCGTAGCCGCCGGCTCGTACTTCGTCCAGAATGGTGTCGACGAGATCGCCCGCGTATCCCAATTTGAGGACCACCCGATCGGTCGGGAACCCTGTTTCACTGAGCCGCTCACGAGCCCTCTCGAGGATAGGATATTCAAGCGTTTCTTCTCCCCGCATCCATTCTTGTTGATCCTTGCGAAGTTGTTCGCCGAGCTGATGTTCCATATCGGGATTTTCCGAGCCGCCATGTTCCATCAATTCGCGCGGCATGGGGTTCAACACATGAAACAGGGTGATGGTCACAGCGGGCGTCTCGCGAAGAAGTGTTCCGACATAATGAAGTGCACGGGTGGTGGCGTTCGAATCGTCGACGGCGATGAGCAGGTTCTTCGGGGAGACTGAGCGATTCGAAATGGGGTCCGGTGCGAAAAGAGATTGGTCACGCGACGCAATGGTGGTCATGATGTCACGCTATCTGGGTTTGCCGTCCAGGTCCTGTGATGGCGAACGTCTCGAGTGAGATGTGGTTCTGTGAAGGGAGGAAGTGCATGTTGCCCCCAGTTGAGAGGGTCCGGAGTGCCCGCGGAGCCTCGGCCGCGTCTGATGCGGCACGAGGTAGGTCTTAGCCTATGCTTCTCCTGAAAACAAATCAATCTTGGTGTGGAGCTAGGAGAGGAGGACACATTTCCTGTTGTGAGTGGTCGCAGGCATCCCATGAAGCCGATGACCCGCCTCATGGGATGCGAATGGGAGATGGAATCAGGACTTCTTGCTCGATCTACGAGTTTTGGCGGCCTTGGTCGACTTTCCGCGAGAGATGGAGCGGGTTGGCAGGACTCGATTGCGCACTAAATAAGAGGCGATTTCCGGAAATCTCGTACCGGCCGGCCCTGCCGGGTTGCTGTCGGCGTAGGAACTGCCGGGATTGTTCTTGAATAGCCAGAGCTGCACGACGCTCATAGGTGTAGCCGGGGTGGGAACTCCGGTGCCTCGAAACTTCATCATGCCTTGAGTTTGGACCAGAACTGAGCCGCTGCTGGTCGATGAATTCAGTGCGACACCTCCCATGAGCTCGATGAGTGTTTCCATGGCGAGATGATTGCTCTGAGGAAAGGGCACGACTTGAGAGATGCCGAACTTCGTGATGCCGGCATGTTGGTGAAGCAGACTGATCTCCTGTCCGGTGGCGTACCGGAACCCATAGGTGGTCGTGTACCCTCCGGCTCCCCCCAGGACGTCCAGGTAGGATAGATTGGCTGTCGCGTTCAGACTGAGCCATTCCAAGTTTGTGTCGGTGTCGAGCGTAATCAAATGGTCGCCGGTTCCGGGGACCAGATTCTGTTGAACGAGGGCCATGTACGTACCTCCTGCCGCTGGTTGAAAATGGGTGATTGCAGTCCTGCGATTGATCATGCCGGTATGCCATTCACATGCCAGGACGAATTCGTGTGATGTTCACCTTGAGTGAGATCACTGGAACTGTCAATCAATACGGATTGTGCGTGTGTGCATCTACGGTGAGCTGTCAGTGCCTCGTATCGGGAAGCACCGGCCATGATGATGGAACGTATCGGGAGTGATACAGCGGGACTCTCTTTGGATACGGTACGAAGGGGTATATACGAGATCGGCACCCAGGAGGAGGCTTGTTGAGAAGCGCCTGCTGATTCATCAGAATGAGAAATACTATCCTCGTCGTGGAACGGGCCTGCCCTCTTCCAGATCTTGCAGATCCGACCAGGTCTTGATGTCTGTGCGGGACGGATCCACCGCGTCGCGGTACTTCTTAAATTTCGCAGCACTTTCCGGCGAACTCGGGCCCCGGTCGAGCAGCCTACTGTTCCATGTCTCGAGTTCTGCCGTGTCATGTAGGGTGGCGGTGCGTCGTAACCACTCCGCCACCCCATCATCGGTCGGATGGGCCTTCACTGCGTCCGTGAATTGATCGGCCGTGATGCCGGTGAATTCCAAGAGCCGGTCATCCATGGGGCAGGGATAGATATACTCGCCTTCGGTTCCCGCGAGCACGGCGCGGCACTTGTCGATCATGCGTGCCAGATGGACATACCCAGCCAGCCTCGTCTTCATGCTACGCGGGAACGTCGTGCGTAAATCCATCACGCCAACAATTTGTGGTTGCTGAAGGTCATCGTCCGTACCAGCACGGAGCCGTTCTCATAGGAAATGATTCGGCGTGCGGCGGGAAGATCAGAGTTGCCCACCCGGATATGAGTGTCCGTGAAGCTCTCGACATTGCGGAGTGCGCCGTCCTTCGGCGAGAAATAATAGACGGTGTACTTCGTGGTCAGCTGCTTCTGATCCTGAGTTGTGCTGCTTTCTTCCACATTGATCGTAAATGCCACATGCGGCATCTTGCGATTGATCTGGGTGATGCGATTGTCCTTGATGCGATAGAAGGACTGCATACCGTCACCATGGATGTCGAGCCGACGGCCAAGCGGGTGCTCGTTGCCGGCTTCCATCGTGAGGCGGTTTTTCCCATCCGATTCCTCGAATTTGCGGGGCGCGCGGTGCACGGCGATCATGCCGATCTGCTCCTGCGCCCATTTCTGAATCGCCTCATCGCCGAGTTGGACAGTCACTTCCCGCGGTCCCTTGACCACGACCGTTCCGCTCACCACTTGCCCATTGGTATTGACGCTGAGGTCGGCGGAAAAACCCCGAAAATCTGGTTGCCAACGGGCCGTGCTATCAAATGCTCGCTGGAGAAGAGCGCGAGCCTCGGGATCGTCGGCGACGGTCGGTTGTGTATCAGTAGCGGCGGCATGTTCCATCGGAGACTCCTTTATGTCGTAGTAGGTGGAAACGATGATTATAGAGACCTTGATCGTTCTTCTACAACCGGGACGTGAACGGTCTGCGATGAGTCTCCATGCAGCGACGCTGGTAACATTTCTCTCTTTTGACCAAGGTTTGTGTAGTACTGGCTAGGCCGAATCTGTTATACTGCGGGGCATTTCATCCGGCAATTTGACGAATGATGCAGTGGGTCTCAGGCATTCCTTGAAAGGAGCGCTATGGAGCGGCGAGCAGCGTCTCATACTGAAGAAGAAGAAATGAACCAACGGCGGCGGCTGCTGGGTCTTGCGCGCAAGGGCGACCCGAAGGCCATCAGCAAGTTGTTCGAACTGTACCAAGTGCGCGTGCTGAACGGCGATATGTTGAGTAAGCTCAACAAATCCTATTACAAGGCGGCGGCTGCACAGGAGCAAAAGGCCGCACACGCTCCGGCCAAGTCCTCAAAAAGTTCGCAAGCGACCCATGGCAGCGCCAAGGGGAGCTCCAAGAAACCTGCCGCACCGGCGGCCCCGGCAGCCAAAATGAAAGCCACGAAGGCCGCCGCACCGAAAAAACGAGCCAAGTAACCTGCGTCTGCGTCGAGAGGGTCGGCGCAGACCGCCGGTTCTCTTCCATCTCCCTCTTACTGAACTCCCACCCGTAAACCCCCGGTCGCGAGTTTCTTGCCGATTTCTTCAGCCAGCTTTCTGGCTCCTGAATAGACCGTCGCCTGGCCTTCATGGTCAATGCGCCACGCGAGCTCGAAGGCCCGGGATGAGTTCATCCCCGGAATACATTTACAGAAGAGTGCGATCACCTGCTGGTAGGTGTGGCATTCGCAATTAAACACGATCACACGGGCTTCAAGATCGTCGCCGGTCCCCACGTCGGTGGTATCGAGGGCGTCCGGGGTCATGACTGGGGTGAGGGTACTCATGCGGTCGTCTTGCTCGGTGCCGAGTGTATCAAATGACACGGGGTTGAGTGCAACCCGGCATCATCTTCTTTTCTCACTCGCCTCAGCATCGGCTGTGGGAGTGTGACAAGCCCGTCAATTCGGCGGCATGAGGAGGTCATGAGGACGAGCCCCGTTGTGGTGTCCCGATATAGTCGTTGGGTAGTTCGACACCTTCTCGGGCCATACTTCGGCTGAGTAAGGCATGGTGAGTCTTGGAGTCGGTGACCGGGACTAACCCATGCGCGTAAGCCAGGCGGCGGGTATAGACCTGAGCGGCGGCGGTTTTCAGCAGGGCGAGACCATATTCGAATCGGTAGGCTTCCTCCAGGGTGGCAGACGAACGGGCCAATTGTTGCACCAGTGCGACGGTCCACCGTTCGGACGCGCGTTGCGGTTCAAGCAGTCGAAGCAAGGCTGCCGGGCCTGGCACGAGCGCCGATCCGATCCGCATGGAATGGGTCAGATCAAAAAGGCCGCGCTGAAACCGGCGATCCTCCTGCAAGCCCGCATGGAACAGAGTTCTCCACTGGGGATCGGCACAATCGCGATTGATCTCGGCTATTGCAGCGTCATCCAGAGGGCCGCTGACCGGATGCCCTTGCACGATGCGGCCGCTGATGACGAGGTCGGGGTGTCCGTCCCCCATGCGGTCCTGGTAGGCCGTGGTCCCCATGAACGGCGTGAGGCGAAGCGCCATGTAGTCACGGAAATGGATGGCTCCATAGTGTGCGAGTAGATAGTCCAACGTGTCTGGGGCACACAGATGGAACGGGTAAAACAGGGCATTGCGAATGGGCGAAGAGGTCATCGATGAGTAGGTTTGAGTGGGATTATCGAATGGGAGAGGGTTCCGGTGAAACAGGGATCGCGCCGCTGACTCGCGCCGAGATAGCGTTACCAGCTATCCATGTCGATGACTTCAGTCGCGTCCCACAAATTCTTCAATTCGGCTTCCGCGATCGCCTTTTCCCGGTCGGCTTCCGTATCTTCTCCGAATCGTTTGGGCTGAGCTGTGTCTTGATCGGTGGCGGATGCTGCGGGTTCGAGCGGCTGGCGACGGCGACGTTTGCTGGGATCCATATTGACAGGCATGGACAGAGGCCTCCTTTCGAGTCTTCAGTCTCCCCTCTGCCGGGGACGGAAGTCAATGGGACGAGCGCAGCTATTCGTTCAGACTGGCCATGAGGGCGACCGCCACCGTATCCGCATAGCGTCTTCCCCTGGTGGTGAGTCGAACCACGTCGCCGTTCCGTTCGAGGAGGTCGTCCACCAGCAACTTGTTCACTTCCTGCGTCAGTTCAGGGAATGACAGGGCGCCTGTTTGCTCCAGGGAAATGCCATCGATGAGGCGCAGCCCAAAGACCAGTCGTTCGCAACTATCCACTTCCTCCGAGAGATGATC
This sequence comes from Nitrospira sp., assembly GCA_024998595.1. Classification (GTDB taxonomy): domain Bacteria; phylum Nitrospirota; class Nitrospiria; order Nitrospirales; family Nitrospiraceae; genus Nitrospira_A. Next base: position 431,108 of record JACOEK010000003.1, on the reverse strand, counting down.
GGATTCCGAAACCGGGAGTCGGCCGCTCTTCAGGGCTGTCGTATAGGCAGTCAGATCGCTCACATTTCCGAATCGCAGGCCATCGAGATAGGATTGCGCACTCGGGCCGACGCCAAGGTAATGCCCGCCGGTCCAATGAAGGCGGTTATGCCGGCTGGCAAATCCGGGTCGGCAATAATTGGAAATTTCGTAGCGGTCGTAGCCAGCCCGGCTAAGAATCTCTTCGGCCAGGTCCTCCATCCGGTTTTGGAGCTCTTCATCAGGGGCGGGGACGAGGCCGCGCTGAATGGCTGTCTTCAGATGAGTGCCCTCTTCAACCGTCAAGGCATAACAAGACAAGTGTTCCGGAGCCAGGTCAATCGTCCGCTGCAACGAGGTCGCCCAACTTCCCATCGTCTGGTCCGGGAGCCCGTACATGAGATCGAGATTGATGTTAGTGAAACCGGCTTCGCGGGCAACGGCCATGATGTGGATCGTGCTCGCGGGAGACCCCGGTCGTCCGACGCGATCCAACTCGGTCTGGTCCATCGATTCGGCGCCGAAGCTGACGCGCGTAAAGCCGGCTTCGTGGAGATGCGCCAGACTGTCCCGCGTGACCGATCCCGGATGGGCTTCGACGGTGACTTCGGCATTGGGTGCCAGGCCGAACATCTGCTTGCTCGTAGCCAGGATCGTCGCGAGTTGTCGGGAGGAGAGCGTCGTCGGCGTCCCACCGCCGAGGTAGATCGAATCCAGCGGGGTCGGTCCCAATACGCCGCGTTCGCCGTACAAACGTAGTTCCGTCAACAGCGAAGCCACAAACTCGTCTGCGGCGCGAGCGTGATGGATCTCCAGGTAGAAGGCGCAGAAATGACAGCGCTGATGACAGAAGGGAATATGAATGTAGAGACCCTGACCGGTTGCTTGAAGCATGGTTTGCTTGCGCCTAGGGGGTTGGTGAAAAGTCGCGGACCATGGCGACTTCAATTTCTTCCGTTGGCGATTTCCCGCGGTTTCTGACGTGGGATTTCCATGCCGGGTATTCCCGCAGCGTTTCAAACAGGTTCTTGATCAGGACGGGCTTGATCTGCAGCTCCCACTCGCGCAGCCAGGCCTGCTCATCGAGAGGACCGTCGTAATCGTCGGGGAATTGCGCTTCCAGGCTGATGCGAAACACGAATGATTTATCTTCTGACCACATGTGTGGACTCCTGTCGGCTGATGATTGCGAAGTGAAACGGCCTTACTTATAATATTTCAAATTCTAAGGAGTATAGCCCCATGCCCATCTTCGAATACGTTTGCCAGGAATGCAACCATCGGTTCGAGCTCCTCGTGCAGGGACAAACGGTCCCGGCCTGTCCCTCTTGCAAGGGGACAACGTTGGATAAACAATTTTCCGCATTCGGGGTCGGTGCAACCGGCGGATGGCCGGTGGTTTCGAATTCCGGCGGCGGATGCGGCTCCTGTGGAGATCCGCGGGGTCCCGGTTCCTGCTCCACGAATTAATCAGGACCCGGGGGAAAGATGGACGCTCAAGAAGAACAACTGCGTCGTGCGATCGGCACCATCCTCCAGTCAGACCCGTTGATCAAATTGTTACAGGAAGTCCGGCTGGGTCGGATGAAGGCGACTGATGCCGGATTGCGCGCGGTCGTTGAGTCCTGGATCGGGGTCTACGCGCAAGTGTTGAAGTCCCAATCCCTGAATGCCGAGATGCTGCCTCGACTCGATCCTGGACCCCGGCTCCAGGTGCTGGTCGATGCAGGCGTCTTGTCGTGGGCTCATCCCGCGACGCGCGAGCTCGGGGAGTTATTTCGCAGTCTGCCGGTTTCTGCCGCCTGAGACGAGGAGTCCCTTCCACGTGCGGACATTCCTTGCCATGGCCCTGCTGCTGCCGGCCTGGTTGGCGCCCGCAATGGTGTCAGCCGAACAGTCTCCTGCCTTGCGCCCCCTGCACCTCACCATGTCTGCCGCGCTGGCGACCCTTCCTCCTCAGAATCACCTCCTTCTCGATCGTGAACCTATCGAACAGTTTCTTGCAGCGCTGGACGGGACACCTCCGGACTGGGCTCAGCTCTATGGTCATGGGCATCATGATCCTGGCCACGACGAACGATTGTTTGCCTTGAACCGTGAACGTGATGCCCGGCGCGAAGGCAAGGAACCACTGCAATGGTTGGTGACCGTGGTCTGGTCAGGCGAGCTGTCGAGGTATGACGAGGAGGAAGGAGGATTTCGTGTCGCATTGGGGCCGAAATTCAACCGGACGTCATGGGGCGAGGTACGTTTCAAACATGAAGATCTGCCGGCGACATTGATAGCCTCGGCAGGGGAGGCCACCGCCGACCTCAAGGCCAGGATGCAGCGAGGGGAACAGATCGAAATTGACGTGGTGATGTGCGGAACGCTGGTTCCAGAGGAATCTCTCGTCTACGATTTCTCGCACGACGTCGAGGGACTCGGCCTGATCATGCCGGTCGTGCGCATCGAAGCCGTGGCCTTTGTCTTGGCGGCCGGCGCGAGGTGAGGCCCGTGCCGTCATTCAAGATAGATGCGGTTTGGGTCGCTAGGGCATCCGCTTCAGATGGGGATAGGCCTGATGCATGCAGGAATCACAGACGGCTTCCGTCACCTTCGATCGCGCCATCCGGCGCAGGTAGTCTTCAATCCGCTGCCAGTAGGATCCATCCGTCTTCACTCGTTTGCACTTGGCGCAAATCTTTACGGTACCGTGCAGCGTGGTGATTTGCTCGAACGCGTGGTCGAGCTCTTTGGTCCGCTCAAGCAGTTCCTGCTCCCGTAACTTTCTCGCGTCGATTTCCTGTTTCAAACTCAGGGCCGTGGCTGCTCGCGCCAGCAGCTCGACCGGAACCACGGGTTTGCGAATATAATCCGTGGCGCCGGCTGTATAGGCCGCCTGAATATCCTGCTCCGCCGTATGCGCGGTAATGATGATGATGGGCAGGCCCTGGAGCTGTTCTTCCATCCGGATTCTCTGGCAGGCCTCTAGTCCATCGATCCCGGGCATTTCGAGATCCATAAGGACGAGATCGATGCCGTTCCCAAGTTTTCCCCGTTTGCCGATCCCCAGGAGGTTCAGTCCCTCCTGCGCGGTGGCGACAGGAAGGAGGGGGCCGAATCCGGCCCGGTGAAGGATGGCGTGGAGCAGGTCGCGTTCCTCCTGAAAGTCGTCAATGATGAGAATACTCATGGTCGAAGTCTTCTTCTAGCTCACCGACAGTGATCCGTTCATAGGGACTGACGAGCCTGAGCAAGGATTGTGGTCAGCTGATCGATTGTCCGTCGCATCGACATAAGGTCCTGGTTCTTCGCCGCCTGCTCCAACTGCGCTCCTGCCAGCCCGATGTCGGGGAATCCGTACGATCCGGCCAAGCCTTTGATGCGGTGGCCCATGGTCCGGATGATCTCGTAGTCTCCTCGCTCAATGGCCTCCTGCATCCGCTCCACGTCTTGACGACGATTGTCGAGAAAGAGAGGGCGGCGTCTCGCGATTTCTTCGTCGATGAGAGCTGCGATCCCGGCGGATGAAGGGTCTTGTGCGGTCGCTCGCCTCATTGAGGAAGGGGCGCAATGGGTCTGCACCGCATCGACAAGGAGTGCTTTGGAAATCGGTTTGGCCAAACACCCGGTGCATCCTGCCGCCTGGCCCTCCTCCTTCGCGTCGATCGATGCGTCCGCGGTCAAGGCCACAATGGGCGTCGGGCCACATTGATGGGAGGACTCCCATGCCCGAATCAGACGCGTGGCGGCGAAGCCGTCCATGACCGGCATGTGCTGATCGATGAGGACCAGGTCAAACGGCTTGGATTGGAAGAGGGCGACCGCTGCTGCTCCGTTTCCTGCGACGTCAACCTTGTAGGGAGGGTCTTGAAGATAGCAGCGGATCAAAGCTTGTGACTCAAGCGAATCGTCGGCCAGCAAGACCCGAAATGTCGGTTTCGAGCCGGCGTCATCGGTGTGATAGATCTGGGATGCCATGGCGGCTGTTCAACCGATCAAGGTTACGCAATCTGGAGGATCCTGCGTTTACGAGCAGTATAGCGGTTGAAGCCTGGGCTACCTAGGATCTCCTGAAAATCCGGCAGGTAGAGGAGTCGGGGGGAGTAGTTCAACACACGGGGTGCAACTCGCGGGAGGGGTTGGACTAATAGCGGTCCCTGGCGCAACGGAATCCGGTTCCTGAAGGGCGGCTGTCCATTGTCCCCCAATCGCGATCGGAGGCGCGCAGGCTGATCGCCGGTTTAAGCCAGGATCCGCCGCGCATGGCTTTAATCGCACCGCGTTCGGGGCCCTGGGGGTCCGTGAGCGGCGCTGAGCGGTAATGGTTGGGGTTGTACCAGTCCTGCACCCATTCCGCGGCATTTCCAGCCATGTCCAGCGCTCCGTAGGGACTCGCGCCGGCGGGGAAACTGCCGACCGGCATGGTGAGGATTTCACCATTGAGACCCTTCGCTTTCGAAATGCGCGCGCCGGGGCCCTTGATCCAGAACGCGTCCCATTCCGTGCTGTCCGCAAATTGCACGGTTTTCCCGGCCCAGTAGCTCGCGCTGTTCCCGTTGTCGAACTGCCATTCGTTGCCCCAGGGGTAAATCCGTCCGTCGGTTCCTCGCGCGGCCTTTTCCCATTCCGCTTCCGTCGGCAAGCGTTTATTCGCCCAACGACAGAATGCGACTGCATCAAGCCAACTCACATTCACGACCGGATGTTGCTCGATGCCCGGGAGCGGTCGGTTCTGATCCCAGAGGTTCAATTTCACGGCGGCATTGGCGGGAGCTTGATAGTTGGTGGCCTGGACGAATTGAAGATAGGCGGCGTTTGTGACTTCGTACCGATCGATCCAGAACGCGCCCAGATAGACCAGGCGCATCGGTTGCTCATCCGGCAGGCCGCCGTTGTCAGCCGAGGCCCCCATGGTGAATTCACCGGCTGGCACCAGCACCATGTCGTCAGGTGACACGGATGCTCCAGCCGCCTGATTCAGATTGAAGATAAAGAGTAGGCAGAGCAGCAACAACCGCCAGCGGGCGTGGAGAATCCTCATGGCTTGGCCAATTTGCAGGCTTTGGCGATACCGTCGCGGTAGGCCATCCACAGCGTCAGCCCTTGCCGAACGCAGGCCAGAACGGCATTTTGCCGGCTTCTGCTGTCCGCATAGGTGACGACCATCGTGTAGGCGTCCTGTCGATGCCCGGCCTCCACCTTCTGGTGCGCGCGTATGAGGTCCATCTGCTGCCGGTCAATCCCGTGATGACGAATGAGGGGATGGGCGTCAATATAGGCTTCAATCTCGGTCTCGGTTTTTGGCTTGGAGGGTTCTTGAATTTCCTGACGGTCCTTGATGCTGCCTTCGACAAACACCGCCAAGGCGGCGGCACCGACGACCCAGTCGCGGCTGGCTGTCACCTTCTCCAGCCATCGTCGATAGCGGGTACTGGCAGGGAGAAGTGTGGCTCTGAGAAACACCCGGCTGTCGAATCCGAGCCCGCGCATCATTTCATTGAAGAGCTCGGGGTGAGACCGTCCAAAAGACAGTCCCCCGGTATCTTCTTCATAAATATTTTCAGCCAACATGCGCCGCACATCCGGAGGCGGGTTTTGCCCATGTACCCGGGCGAGGAGGACGGGAAAGTCCCGCACATAGACCAGATACTCCTGTTGGTAGTGGAGCTTCAACTGGGCCTTGGTGATCCCGGGTCCCATGATGATCGGCCAGCCCCAATGGTGTTTACGATCCATGATGGACAACAGCCGTTCGAGAAATTGCGTGCGGGTCAATCTCTTCTGTGCCATGCCTTGCCTTCCTTCGTTCCTACTGGCTACAATCAGCCACCGGACAGATGAAGCCTATCACCATTCAGGATTCCGACGAGATTCTTAACTTCCTTGCCGAGGTGGCCCTGCATGGAAAAGGGTTTACCACGGACTGTTTATTGGACTATGTGCTGGATGAAGGGTTTACGGAGCCGATTTACCTCAATGCATCAGGCGAAGACCCGGACGCGTTTTACAAGAATCAGCCGCAGGCCTGGGCCATCTATCAAGTTCGGGAATGGAAACGCGTACTGACCGTGTCCGGCGGGCCCGGGAAAGAGCGGCGCGTTCAGATCACCGAAACCCCGTAAGCCGTCCGTTATACCCCTAAGGCAACGGCACCAACACCGATATCCCGTGCAGTCCTTTGCTCCAGAGCCGAGATCCGAGGCTACCTTCTGCTTCCGTGCCCTGTGTGTGTATACGTGAGTGTATTGACCATCCGGGTGAATTGCAACGAATCACGCGCTGTTCGCAGCGTGGGATGCCGGTTCCCGGCAAACTCCACTCGATGAGTGCGCGAAGCGGCCCGGCGGGAGGGCAATTGTGACGTTACGGCATCATCCTGAGAGTTCTCAGCATCTGGTGACTCTCCGTGAACCGGCGGATGTCGGCGAGCTTGCGCTGATCCGAAGCTTGCTCGACGGCAACGGCATTCCCTACGCCGTTGAGCATGAACACATCAGCGCGCTTTATCCCGGAGTGGCGCTGTTGGGCAGCCGGGTCATGGTTGAGGAAAGTGACAGGCAGCGGGCGGAAATCCTGTTGAGCCGTCTGGCGCTGCAAGTCCGTGAAGCAACGGGCGAGGCTGAGTGAGTCGAGGGAAGCAAGGTAATCAGGCCGGATGGCAAATATCCGTTGTCTAGGGATGGCCCTTCGGTTTGACCGGTTCCGGGTTGGTAGGCAGCGGTAGGCGCACGTCGGACCCTGAAAAATGGCCGCCGATCAACTTGCCTTCTTCAAAGTAGAGATACCGGTGTTTGACGACCGCCGGACTTTCCCAATCTTCAAAGATCCATTCTTCACGTCGTAGCCCATCGCTAGTATGGGACACATTCATCGTATTCGGCGAGCCCCACGATTCCAGCACCTGCTTGCGGTCCATGCCCACCATCACGCGGTGGCTTTCGATATGTTTGGAGAAATCCGGGTCCAGCCAGCCCGGCACGAATCGAAACGCGATCAGGGCGACCACGAACAGCGCGAGGAAGGAATTGATAATGATCCTGACCGGCCGTTGGCGGATGAACGGGGTGGGTTCCGCCGCCGGAGGCATGGAGGAAACGGGGCTTGCCGAAGTTGTCTGATCGGTCACAAATATCCTTCCGTCAACGAGTGTGCGAGGGCGCGGTGCCTGCTGCATGCTAAACAATAGGTTTTCGGTCCGTCAAGGGAGGGACGTTTCGACCTGCTATGCTTAATGGAGTACCGCTGGAGGGCTGCGTATGGGGCAGAGGGGCCGGAGACCACACAGGGCAATGGTATGGGCGAGTGCGCTGGGGTTTTGTCTCGTAGGGTACGCCGCGGTTGAGGCCGAAGCGGGGTCCCTCTATGTGTACACGGATGCCCAGGGCCAAGCTGTCCTAACCGACAATCTCGACCAGGTACCGGCCGCTTATCGGGGGCGGGTGCGAACCATGACCAGTACGGAATCCGCGGCCTCTGCTCCTGCTCCGGCCGTTACCGACAGCAACCATCCTGCTTCGACGGGCGTGATCGGCGATCTCCTCGGTGCCGTTGCGGCCCGGGTCGGTTCGCGAACGATCAAGGGGCTGACGGCCTATCAGACCGCCGTCGTGATCCTGGCAGGTTGTTCTGCCCTGCTCCTCCTGACCTTGATGTTTCTAAGCGGCAATCCCGCCATCAGGATTCTGTGTAAGTTGCTGCTGGTATTAGTGGGTGTCTCCGCCGCATACCAGCTGATCGCTATCCAAACTCCGTCTCTGGAGGCGCTCGCAGGACCCTCCCAACAAGGAACGGGTCAGCCCGTGGACAATATGCTAGGGCGGATGCGGAGCCAGACCGAGCAAAGTTATCGCGCCCAGGACGAACGCACGGCTCGCCAGTTGGAGCCAGCCGAACAACCAGCTCCCTAACTGTGTCTAATCGGCGTAGGTCGGCACCGGAATTTTTTTTACGGGCGGCGCAGGCGTCGGCTGCTGGGCGAAGGCTTTCGAGTAGGGGTTGAGGACCGGTTCATGGGTCGTGCGCTGGCGCAATTTGACCAGCGGGAGACTTTGGGTTCCGATTTCCAGGCGGTCGATCGGGGCTTTCGGCGTCAGCGGATCGGGTAGACCCTGCAAGGCAAACATCTGGAAGGCGAGCGACCAGTCGAGGGCATCCTTTCCTTTCTCCCGTACAATGAACCGCGCATCGGCCGACGGGCTCCCCGAAAAAAACAACAACATAATGTTGGAGCGGAAAACCGGCGCAGAGGCCTCGTCCGGAGGTTTGAATTCCGGGACGAGTTGGGGAATCTTGCTCAGGGCCACAGGGGGAGAGAACTCGATGTCGACCAGGCGGACAAACAACGGGCGCTGCTCGTTATGATCGTTGGGATCGAACATAAAACTGAAGGAATACCGGATATCGACCCCGTCACGCTTGAACGTGTAGACATCTTCTCCGTTTTCAGGAGACGCGACTTTCTTGAAGTATTGATCCCAATCGTTGATGGGGTAATAGGTGAACACGCGCAATGCGGATTTGCGGTCACGCACCGCCTGAGGCAGGCCGAGTTTGTCGTGCAACTCGTTTTGAGTCAGCCCGAGATAGCCATCCTCAAAATAGGGCCCGGCCCAAAGGGAAGGGCATTCCGGTCCGAGGAGGCTGATGCAGAGAAGGCAACAAATAATGAGGCGGGTGACTGTCTGATGCGCCATACAATCGACTCAGGCTCGACCCAGACACTGTCTGGCATCGTATCGGCCAGGGTAGGCATTGTCAAGGCAGAGCCGGCCAGGCTTGCCGAAAAAAGTCCGTTCCCGATATGATGCCGATCCATTGCGAGTCATCGACCAGCCGCCACAGGCCTGAGTTCGATGACAGAAAGACATAGGTAGTCATGCCGGTACACGAGATTCGAGACCTTCTGCGAGAACGTATCCTGATCCTGGACGGTGCCATGGGGACCATGATCCAGCGTCACAAGCTGGACGAAGCCGCGTTTCGCGGGGATCGTTTCAAGGACTGGAAGAAGGACCTCAAAGGCCACAACGACCTCTTGAACGTCACGCAACCGGGCGTCATCGAGGCGATCCACCGGCAGTATCTCGAAGCCGGAGCGGACATCGTTGAAACCAACACGTTTAATTCTCAATCCGTGTCACTGGCCGACTACGGCATGGATGATCTGGGCTATGAGCTATCCAAAGCCGGCGCCGAATGCGCCAAGCGGGCGGTGGCACAGGTGGTCGCGGCGCACCCGGCGCGACGCTGCTTCGTGGCAGGCGCGATCGGCCCGACCACCAAGACCTCGTCGGTTTCGACAGATTCCAATGATGCGGCGGCGCGCGGGACCACTTATCCGGAATTGGTGCAGGCCTATGGCGAGCAGGTGCGTGGTCTATTGGACGGCGGCGTCGACTTGCTGTTGGTCGAAACGATCTTCGACACGCTGAATGCCAAGGCCGCTTTTTTTGCAATTCAGCAACTGTTTGCAGAAGGTGCCCGCCAGGTGCCGATCATGGCGTCGGTCACGTTCATTCAGGCCGGGAGCAACCGCGGGTTTTCGGGGCAGACGGTCGAAGGGTTTTGGAATTCCATTTCCCATGTGCCCTTGCTCAGTGTGGGCATGAACTGCGCCCTGGGGCCGAAAGAAATGCGGCCGCTGATCGAAGAATTGTCGCAGCTGGCGCCGATTTATGTCAGCAGCCATCCGAATGCCGGGCTGCCCAATCCGTTACTGCCCACTGGTTTTCCCGAAACCCCGGAATCGCTTGCGCCTCAGCTGCGCGAGTGGGCACAAAACGGGTGGCTTAACATTGTGGGCGGCTGTTGCGGAACCACGCCCGACCATATTCATACCATTGCGGAAGCGGTGCGCGGGGTGTCTCCTCGTCGGCCGTCGCAGGTCGAACCGTTTTTACGCCTCAGCGGCCTGGAAGCCCTGACCGTCCGGCCCGAATCGAACTTCGTGAATGTCGGCGAGCGCACGAACATCACCGGTTCACCGGCCTTCTCCAAATTGATCCTGGCGGGCGATTACGACAAGGCGTTGACGGTGGCCCGTCAGCAGGTGGAAGGCGGGGCGCAGGTCATCGACATCAATATGGATGAAGGCATGCTGGACTCTAAAGCGGCGATGCAGAAATTCCTGCGTCTTCTGGCGGCCGAGTCGGACATCGCGCGCGTGCCGATCATGGTGGACAGTTCGAAATGGGAGGTCATCGAAGAGGGCCTCCGTAACTTGCAAGGCAAGGGCATCGTCAATTCCATCAGCTTGAAGGAGGGCGAGGCCAAGTTTTTGGAACAGGCGCGGCTTATCCGGCGCTACGGGGCGGCGATTGTCGTCATGGCATTCGACGAGCGTGGTCAGGCCGACTCGGTCGCACGGCGCGTCGAGATCTGCGAACGGTCATATCGTCTGCTCACGGATCAGGTCGGTGTTCCGCCGCAAGACATTATTTTCGATCCGAACATCCTCACCGTCGCGACCGGACTGGAAGAACACAACAATTACGCCGTCGACTTTATCGAAGCGACGCGCTGGATCAAGCAGAACCTGCCATTGGCCAAAGTCAGCGGCGGCGTCAGTAATATCTCGTTTTCGTTCCGCGGGAACAATGTCGTGCGCGAGGCGATGCATGCCGCGTTTCTCTACCATGCGATCCAGGCTGGCCTCGATATGGGTATCGTCAACGCCGGGCAGTTGGCCGTCTATGAAGAAATTCCCAAGGATCTGCTTGCGCTGGTGGAGGATGTGCTGTTGAACCGCCGACCTGATGCGACCGAACGGTTGGTGACGTTTGCCGACACGGTCAAACAGAAGGGGAAAGCGGCGGTCAAGGACGATGAATGGCGTACGCGGCCTGTTGAGGAACGGTTGGCCCACGCCCTGGTGAAGGGACTGACGGATTATATCGATCAGGATGTGGAGGAGGCACGACAGAAATCCACCCGGCCGCTCGACGTGATCGAAGGCCCGTTGATGGCGGGCATGAACATCGTCGGCGATCTCTTTGGCTCGGGAAAAATGTTCCTGCCGCAGGTGGTGAAAAGCGCGCGCGTGATGAAGAAGGCCGTGGCCTACCTGATGCCGTTTATGGAGGCGGAAAAACAACGGTTGGGTACTTCCCGCGCGAATGGCAAGGTGTTGCTCGCGACCGTGAAGGGCGATGTGCACGATATCGGCAAGAACATCGTGGGTGTGGTGTTGGGCTGCAACAACTACGAAGTGATCGATCTGGGGGTGATGGTCTCCTGCGAAAAGATTCTGGCGACGGCCCGTGAGCAACAGGTGGATATGGTCGGCCTGAGCGGATTGATCACGCCGTCTCTAGACGAAATGGTGCATGTGGCCAAGGAGATGACGCGGCAGGGGTTCACGGTGCCGCTGCTCATCGGTGGCGCCACCACCAGCAAGGCTCATACGGCGGTGAAGATTGCCCCATCCTATAATCAGGCCACGGTGCATGTGCTTGATGCTTCACGTGCGGTCGGTGTGGTGGGGAGTTTGATCAACGAGCAGCAAAAGCAGGAATTTTCGGCCTCCGTTCGCGCCGATTACGACCGCATTCGGCAGGCACACCAGGATCGCGGTTCGAAAACGCTCCGTAGTCTGGAGTCCGCGCGAAGTCATCAGATGCCCACCGATTGGGCCTCAGCCGATATTCCCACTCCTTCGTTTACCGGACTGCGCCAGATCGATCGCGTGCCGTTGCGTGAGTTGGTGCCATATATCGACTGGACACCGTTTTTTCATACCTGGGAACTGCGTGGCCGGTATCCCGGTATTCTGGACGATGCCACAGTCGGCCCGAAGGCGAAGGAACTTTTGGCTGATGCCCAGGCATTGCTGGAGGAGATCATTCAGGGCGAGTTGCTGACGGCGCGCGGCGTCTATGGATTTTTCCCGGCCAATAGCATCGGCGACGATATTGAATTGTATCGGAATAGCGATCGTCGGGAAGTGTTGACCACATTCCACACGCTGCGGCAACAAACCGAGAAGCCGGCCGATCAGTTCAACCTGGCCTTGGCCGACTACGTTGCGCCTAAGGGATCAGGACGCGGCGATTATGTGGGGGCCTTTGTGGTGACGGCAGGCATCGGCGTAGAGCCGCTCTGTGCGAAGTACGAGAAGGATCATGACGACTACAACTCCATCATGGTCAAGGCGCTTGCGGATCGACTAGCGGAAGCGTTTGCCGAATGGCTGCACAAGCAGGCTCGAGTCGAATGGGGATACGGGAAAACGGAGACACTTACGAACGAGGATATGATTCGCGAGCGGTATCGCGGCATTCGTCCGGCGCCGGGGTATCCCGCTTGTCCGGATCACACGGAGAAGCGCATCCTGTTCGATCTGCTGCAGGCAGAATCGCAATCGGGGGTGACGTTGACCGAGTCTTTTGCCATGTTGCCGGCGGCAGCCGTCAGTGGGTTCTACTTTGCGCATCCAGAGGCCAAGTATTTTGCCGTGGGGAAAATCAACCGCGACCAAGTGGAAGACTATGCGGTTCGCAAGAACCTTTCCGTAGGCGAAGTGGAGCGGTGGTTGGCTCCGAATCTGAACTACGACGCCTAGCAGCGGTCAGTTCTTGACGGCTTCGAGGGGTGAGGGCAGGGTCGGGGAGATTGGTACGCACGCCGATACGTTGGCAAGCGCGGCCTTGATCCAACGATAGCGTTCTTCCGCCCAGGCGTTGAACTCGTCTGAATTTTCAAACACCAGATCCCAAGCTTTAGCGGCATCCAACAGCAGGAGTTGGTGCGGCTGATTGTGTCCGGGGAAATAGACCACCAGCACCGCTGATTTTCCGGTGAGGCTGATATCCGTGAACACATGGATCATGGCTGCCGCCGGCAGCGGGATATCACGAGTGGCCGCTGCGACGAGCGGCTCGTACAACCGGTGGAGCAAGTGCGTCGTATCCTCATACGGGCAGGTCGTGCGCAGAAGTCGCGGGTTGGGTTTGTCTCCGAACAGATTGTCGGTCAGGTACGTGGCGGCTTCCCATGTCGGCATCATCCCGGACGAGGCCAGGTTCTCACACAGATAGGCGATCCAATTTCGTGACGTGCGGGTCATAGGCCCTCCCCCTGGTCCTGCGTGATCACACGATGCCGCGAGGAGGCGAGCCAGGTCGGGTCTGCAAATTGATCGAAAATGCGTTTAATGTCGGCCATGGAATCAAAAAAGATATCCAGCAGGTCGGGATCGAAATGTTTGCCCCGTTCCTTCAGCATGAGATCCTTCGCATGGTCGAAATCATACGCCGGCTTGTACACCCGTTGAGTCGTGAGGGCGTCGAAGTTATCGGCGATCGCCACGATCCTGCCTTCCAGGGGAATATCCTCACCTTTGATTCCGCGTGGATACCCGGTGCCGTCGTACCGTTCATGATGGGTCCAGGCGATGAGCGCGGCCACCTTCAAAAGATCCGAGTCGGAACCGGCTAAAATTCTGTAACCGATTTCGGTATGTTGCGTAATGACTTTAAATTCTTCAGGCGTGAACTTCCCGGGCTTGAGCAGCACATGATCCGGGGTGCCGATCTTGCCGATATCATGCATGGGGCTGGCGGTGCGAATGAGATCGCATCGATCGGAGGATAACCCGTAACGGCGCGCCAGCAGCTCGCAGTAGTGACTCATCCGTTGAATATGCTGCGCGGTCGAACTGTCGCGATACTCGGCGGCAATTGCGAGCCGTTGAATAGTTTCCTCGCGAGAGAGGCGCAGTTCTTTTTCGCTCCGTTCCAGCCATTCCAGCGCCTGCTGCAAGGCAATCGTTCTGGTCCGGACGACTTCTTCCAGATTCTCCCGATGCATGGCATTTTCGACTTCCAGCTTGCGCCGCCGTAACGCATTCGCCACGTTGATCAGAACCTCGTTGGCCTCGAAGGGCTTGATGATGTACCCGAAGGCTCCCATATCCAGGGCCGCATTGGCCAGGACAGGGCTATCGAGTCCTGTGATCATGATCACCGCGGTATTGGGATATTGCGTCAATATGTGGCGAATCAGATCCATGCCCGATTCACCGGGCATATTCACATCGCACAACACCATGGCGTAGGACCCACTCTCCATCCGTTGACGGGCTTCGCGAGCCTCACCAGCCAGAGTGACCTGGTAGCCGTGGGGCTCGAGCAAATAGCCCAATAGGCGGCGAATGGGTTCCTCGTCGTCCACAATCAGGATATTGCGGTTTTCGAGAATCGATTGTTGGGTGGTCACTTCACTGACGCTTGGGATGCTCATACGGCTCGCTCGCGGGTTAAGTTCAAGGTGATGCTGAATCAGGTATAGAATCAGTATCGGTTTTTAGGATCTAAGTCTGAAGGGCGCGGCAGCATTTCCAAGGCTGCACCTTTTGTGCCAATTCGACCTCCATTATTCCTCCGCCCTGAGTCCGATCATTTGCCAGACATTGCGCAGGACTGATCCAGATCCGGACAGAATTCTACTGGCACTGGGGTCGGCGGAAAGGGCTTGGCCGTCAAGTCTGACGCAGGGCTGGTGGCTGATGTCGGGAATATGTCGAGTGCGGCAGTGAGCCGGCCAATGTGGTGAATTATACAGGGGCACTCCCTGAACGCCAGTTGAAACGCAGTTTGAGAACTCCGGCCTGGTTCGATCGCACGGATTTGCTCTTTGATGGGCCGTTCCCTATAATCCGCTCCTTTGGATTGGCTGTGCAGGAAGGAGTACGACTGAATGACGAGCGGGGCAGCATTGGGACGAATTGATGGGCGGCGACGGGATCAAATCCGCCCCGTCAAGGTGACGCGCAATTTTACGAAACATGCCGAAGGCTCCGTCCTGATCGAAATGGGCGACACGAAGGTGATCTGTACCGCGTCGGTCGAAGAAAAAGTGCCGCCCTTCCTCAAAGGCAAGGGAACCGGGTGGGTCACAGCCGAATATGCCATGTTGCCCCGCGCGACGCACGATCGTTCCCCGCGTGAGTCGGTCAAGGGCAAACAGGGTGGCCGTACGCTGGAGATTCAACGTCTGGTTGGGCGGGCTCTCCGCGCCGTCATCGACACCGGACGTTTAGGTGAACGGACCATCTGGATCGATTGCGACGTGATCCAAGCCGACGGCGGAACCCGCACTGCTTCCATCACGGGAGCATTCATTGCCCTGGCCGATGCCATTACCGTTTTGAAAAAGAAAGACCTGCTCAAGGTCAATCCATTAACCGACTACCTCGCGGCCATCAGCATCGGGAAAGTCGGAGGTCAGGTGATGGTGGATTTGGCCTACGAAGAAGATTCCCATGCCGAAGTCGATTTGAATCTGGTGATGACCGGGACCGGGCAATATGTCGAAGTGCAGGGAACGGCCGAACGGACTCCCTTCAACAAAAAAGATATGGATGAGTTTCTCGATCTCGGGTGGAACGCCATTCGCGAATTGGTCGATTTGCAAAAATCGCTCATCGGCTCGTTGGGTTAACGATGCACATCGTGCTGGCGACCAGGAATCAGCATAAGAAGCAGGAACTTGTCGCTTTGCTGAGCGGGTCGGGCATCACCATTCGGACCCTCGATGATTTTCCTGAGGCACCGGAGGTGGTGGAAGACGGCGATACCTGCGAAGCCAATGCCCTGAAGAAAGCTGTGGAAATCGCCGGATACACGGGGTTACCGGCAGTGGCTGACGACACCGGGTTGGAAGTGGATGCCCTGGGAGGACGACCGGGAGCCTTTGCGGCGCGGTATGCCGGGGAGAATGCCAGTTATGAGGACAACTGCCGGAAATTATTGCACGAGCTTCGGGGGGTTCCTCCTGCCCAACGGGGAGCCCGTTTCGTGACCGTTGCAGCCATCGCGTTTCCCGGCGGCAAGACCATGTCGGCCAAAGGTGTGTTAGACGGAGTCATTGCCGAATCGGTTGTTGGGTCCAATGGGTTTGGGTATGATCCGGTCTTTGTTCTGCCGGAATATAATCAGACCTTAGGACAATTGCCGCCGGATGTGAAGAATCGAATCAGCCATCGTGCCCGCGCTTTCGCGCAGGCGAAGACGCTGCTCCAGCAGATGATGGGGGATTGGAATTCGGTTCGTGCCTAGCGCAGCCCGGTCGCGCGCTGGTTGTGGATCCCAGTCGGCAAGGGGTGGCTCAAGTCGTGGAACACGTGAGCCCAAAGCCCCATGATCCCAGGACTTCCAGTTAACGGGCCACTCCCCGAGGTATCTGCCGTTTCTCCACAGGAGGATGGCGACGATTTAAACGTACCACGGCGTCTTCCAGTCAGCCGGAGTTGGTACATGGGGCTGCCGGGCACATGCTACTGACCTCCGTTCTAAAACTACCCAACCATTCCAGAATAACGAGTCCTCCACAGCGTCGCAGCGTACGGTCACACCTTCCTTGTTCTCTTCGTGGTGATACTCTGCACGCGCCGATCGGTAAGGCGGACGGACGGTTGCCGTGGCGATCCGAGCAGGCCCTCGGTCGCACACTTAGAACTCGTACGCCACATCATGCCTGCATGGCAGGGGAGCGTCTGGTCAAAAGCGCTCCGTTTGGCTGATGAGATGTCTCTGTCGGTCGGCCTCATTCCTACAGACGACCGTTCGCCTCGGCAGCCTAATCGTGAAGGATGATGTTGAGGAGTGAGCTGTGCACGTGCAACCCGCCATTGTATTCGATGAAGCCCAGTTTCCTGAATCTATTCATAAAGAAACTGATACGAGATCGTGTGGTGCCGACCATTTCCGCCAGCGTTTCCTGGCTGATCTTTGCGATGACTGTTTCCGGTTGGCTTTCTTTTCCGAAGTGAGCTAACAACAGGAGCACCCGAGCCAGGCGTTTCTCGCTGGAATTGAAGAGCTGATCTACGAGATCCGCCTCGATGCGAATGTTGCGAAAGAGGAGATAAGCCATGAACAGCTTTGAGAAGGTCGGCTCGTCTTGAAGCAACCGGAGCATCGCACTTTTGTCGATGCGCACGATCGTGGAGGGATCCAGTGCCGTGGCGGCTGCCATGCGGACAGGTTGGCCGGCGAGGCAGCCTTCACCGAAAAACGCGGTTCGTTCAAGAATGGCGACGACGGCTTCTTTGCCTTTGGTGGAGACCACCGTGAGCTTGACCTTGCCTTCCTGAATATAAAAGACGGCGTCCGCGGCATCCCCTTGCGAAAAAAGCACGTCTTTCTTTTTCGATTTCAGGATGGTTTTGCCGTTGCCGACCTTGGCAAGGAACGTCGTGGGATTGAATCCGGCTGTTCGTTTGGCGACCATAAAATAGAGTTGAGTGAAGAGTTCCTAGAACGGTGAAGTAATCGGGGCAACCGGCTGTCGGGCAGAAGCAGGGGTGGTGCTTTACCGGCGTTGACTGGGAGAGACAGCTGAACGTCATCGGGGCAACGATTCTCCTGCGAAGCACAGATGGGGTCGGCCTTATCGGTTCGCCCCATCTGTGTGCAGGAGTCTCTACTTCGCCGGGTTTGCGTGTCGAATCGAAAGTGTATGATTTTTGTCCGTCACCTGAGCTTCGACCCTGTCACCGGTCTTGAACGTGCCGTCCAACTTCGTTGTCTTGTCGACGTGCAACCGTGTTTCATGGCCGGCTGTGTCATGTACGGTATAGAACTCTCCCTCGATCTTCAGCAGGTCGCCGGTGATCATTTGAGGACCTGATGCCGCACCGGCGCTCGCCACATTCATGTGTTTCAGGGAAAATGCATGTCCTTTATCTGTCACCTGGGCTTCGACCCTGTCACCCGTCTTGAATGTGCCGTCCAACTTCGTCGTCTTGTCGACGTGCAATCGTGTTTCATGGCCGGCTGTGTCATGCACGGTATAGAACTCTCCCTCGATCTTCAGCAGGTCACCGGTGACACTCTGTGGCCCCGGCGCTGCAGATTCGGCTGCGATAGAGGTGAGTGGCGCCATTCCGAGACTTAAGGTCACTGCGAATAGGATTGTGTGTACGAGATGATTCATGGAAGAAACTCCTTCTGAGCGGGTGCGTTGCGTATGAGGTTGCCGGGTCTGGAACATGATGCCGATCTGAGCTATGCGAGCGGCAGCGGAACTCTTTCATACTGGCATTCATTGAGGTTGCCGGCTGATCAATATTGCTCACATTCGAGTGATTTCAGGGAAATGGGAGCCGAGATGCCTAAGGCTCTAGGACTTCCAACGGGTTGCCAGACCTCAGCTTCGACAGGGCAGACTGACAGCAGAAGGCCAGATCCCTATGGAGTTGTCTCTGAGGCGATCGCGCGACTGAGGATCATGGTACGGCTTTCTTTTCATGCGTCATCTGCCATGAAGAGACTATCGCCATTGTGCCCCAGCATACCTGGAAGGCCTGTGCGGAGTGGTCAAAAGTGCTCTGTCCGGAGGGATAGGCGCGATCGGGTTCACCTCCGGCCCGACGATGGTAGCCAGGGGCGTGTGGGAATATCCTGACACCTGTTCGGGCGGAGAGAACTGCGCGGGACGAGGGGCAAGGAGGAGGTCACCTGGACACTCTACCGCCTGTTCCTGTATAAAGAAGTCCCGAAAAATCTGCTTGTAGCCTAGAGTTGTATCCATTCAGGCCGCAGGCTTCGGAACGTCAAGGGACGAGGTTTTCGGCCATCTGGAGTTCGGCCCGGGTAGCTGAAAGGTCCTTGCGGGGTTTCCGGCTCAGTTCTGAACGCGATCGTAATTCTCATGTCGGGGCGTAGCGCAGCTCGGTAGCGCGCCTGGTTTGGGACCAGGATGTCGGAGGTTCAAATCCTCTCGCCCCGACCAACATCGCATTTCGTACGAACCGGCACATCCATTGTGTGCCGAAATATCCTACCCTCTCAGCAAATACAACCAACGTGTCTTCGACCCTGAACCTGTGCGGCTTTGAAGCGACGGGAAGAATTTACTAGGAAACCGTTCCCCTAGTGGACTCGACGTCGTGGTGCCGTGGTTGAAGCGTCATTCGGATGCCGTTCTTCGGCCGCAAGGTCACCATGATTTCAGGCTCGACGCTGTCCTGCGCCAGTTGCGGATCGTAGCGTCGGCCGATCAGCGCCAGAAGCAGCGGCCCTTCCACCGTCGCGAAGTGCGTCCCGACGCAGGCGCGCGGTCCTGCGCCGAACGGAAGGTAGGCGCAGCGGGAAGGTGGACGTTCACCATCCAGCCAACGCTCCGGCAGGAAGAGTTCAGGGTCCGGCCAAAATGCCGGGTGCCGGTGCAGGTTGTACAGGCCAACGAGGACGATCGCATTGGCCGGCAGGGTCATTCCGCCCAGAGTCGTCTGCGCCAGTGTTTTCCGCTGGATGGCTGGTACCGGCGGATACAGGCGGAGCGACTCATCAAAGATGGCACGAGTGTAGGGGAGGTGCTGCAGATCGTCGGCAGTGGGGATTCGACCCTGGAGGGTCCGGTCCACTTCCGCGTGAAAACGTGCCTTCACCTCGGGGTGGGTGGCGAGCAAATACCATGTCCACGCGAGTGCATTGGCGGTGGTTTCATGTCCGGCCGCAAAGATCGTTAGGGCTTCATCCCGGAGTTCCTGATCGCTCAGGCCCATGCCGGTCTCCTCATCCCGAGCTTGGAGCAGCAGGTTGAGGAGGTCGTCATGCTGCGCCCCGCTTTGCCGTCGGGCCGCGACTAATCCGTAGATCAGCCTATCCATGAATTTCAGAGCCCGGCCGAACTCTCGGTTACGAGCGGTCGGCACCCAGGCCGGTAGATGCACCGGATTATGGAATGAGTCGAACGCATATTTCAGGCTCACGCGGAGCGACTGACTGATCTGATCGATATGCTCCGCGACGCTGGTGTGAAACATTGTTTGCGAGATCACTTCCAGCGTCAGTTGCATCATCTCAGCGGCGATGTCTACCGGTCGTCCGCCGTGTGTCGCCCAACCAGCGAGCCGTTGCTCCCCCACCTGGGCCATTCGATCGGCCATTGCCGCCATGCGCGAACGATGGAACACGGGCTGGATGATGCGACGATGCCGCTTCCACACCTCGCCGGAACTGGTCACCAACCCGTTGCCCAGAACCAGCGCGAGGCCGGTGGGACGCCGCTGCTCATACACTTTTCCAAAACGCTCGGATTGCAACAGCAGCACTTCTTCGGCCAAAGCGGGATGACTGAAGAGATGGATCGTCTTCGGGCCTAGTCGAAAGCGCAGCGCATCGCCATGCTGGCGCCACCATTCCGCCATTGTGCCGAGCGGGCGATGCTTGAACGCGCGTAGATGGCCAAGCCAGGGCAGGCCGCCTGGCACATCAATCAACGTGAACGAGGAGTTCGATTCGACTTCCTGCATGAGTGAGAGAAAGCGCTGGTCGTGGAAGGCCTGTCATACGAAATTCTGCGCCTACCGATCTTTCGAGATGGGTTCGGGTTCACTGCAGCAACGCACGAACATCTTGCCCAACCTGGGCATAGTACAAATTTCGTATGGAGAATGGTAGGGCCGATGGGACCTGGATAACCGGACTTTGCCCCCGCTCACGGCCGCTTCATGATCCTTATCCTGCCGGAGCCTACGAGTCGTAGCTCAGGAAGCCCTGGTTGATTTCGGTTATGCTGCGGCCGGTTCGACGGAACACTCCGACGCCTTCGCGATCGCCGGGGAGATTCGTGTTTCCTTCGATGGTGATCAGGCGATCGTCGCGAAAGTCTTCCACGAGACCCATGTGACCGTGGCCCCCGCCCGTGTTGATGACAAAGACCAGTCCTGGCTTCAGGAGCGAGAGGTCGTCCAGGATCTCCCCTGCATGCAAACGGGTGATGCCGGCTTGTCCGGCTTTCCTCCAGTGATCCAGCACGCCCGCCGTGCGAATAGTGGGATTATCGGTTCCCAGGCGAGTCGCTGCTTGGCCGAACGACCAATAGACGAATGCGGCGCACCAGGCGTAGCTCCCGGCCGAAGGGTTGATTCCTACCGCTTTCAGATACTCATCCACTTTGAGCCCGCGGTTGGAACCGGGCGGATCTTCCATCACACCGACTTGTGACGATGCGACACTGAGGGTGGCTTTCACCAAGGCAGAGATGGGAGTGTCAGCGATCGAAGGCACCCTATGCGACCCGAAGAGCGCAGCCCAGGTGAGTGGCCCAACCACACCGTCGATTTTGAGAGACTGACCTTGCCCATCGACCGAGCGTGCCTGCAGAAGTCGCACGGCTCCCTGCGTCGCACGATCGTAGATGCCGCTGACGGCGATCGGTCCACAACCGACCTGGTTCAGCCGCTGTTGGACGGCCCGAATCGTTACAGGGGCTTTCACCCCGGCCTTGAGGGCGTATCCGGGATACTCGAGGGTAGTGTCCGTTGCTCGGGTTCGTCTGGATGGGGAAGCGGCGCGTCTGCGTGGCGACATGGTGGTCTCCTGGATGAAGGTCGGGCTGGGTCTGATCGTCCTCACTGGGTAAGAGTCAGACGATCGTCTGTCGAGAGGGTGCATTATACGGCACTCGGGGTGTTTGGTGCGGGTTTGATCGAGTCCGTAGTCTGGAGATCGAAAAGCTTGAGGCCTGAAACGGGTAGGAGGTTCACTGGTCCATAGACACGTGAAATGCAGAAGGATTCTTGTTCACGGAGGCGGGGCGCAGCTCTCTGCGGATCAGCCTTGAGCTAGTCGTCTCGCGGCCGCACGTATCGTTCAATCAAATACTGCCGCACTCGTTCGACGATGGCACGGTCGTGGTCGATCATTTTCAGCTCATGCGTTTCGTCCGGAAAGAACCAACCCATCGCCTGGCCTTCGCCTAACTGAAGCGGTTGGCCTTCATATCGTTCAACGTACACATACTTCGTGTTCTCGTTCTCGCCGTCTATCACGACTTGCGACATGAGAAAGTGCGGGTCTTGTACGTGATAGGACAATTCTTCTATCACCTCGCGCATCAGCGCTTCCGTGGGAGTTTCTCCCGGTTCTATCCCGCCTCCAAAAAATGCCCAGTGATTGGGTAATCGCCAGGCGTCGTGGGTTCGATGCTGAAGGAGGATTTGCCCCGTGGAGGAATAGAGAATGAAGAGCGACACATTCCGCACAGCCATGTTTCACCATAGCCGATAACGGTAGGCAAGTGAAGAACATCTTCTGTTGTCCCTGTATCTGCACGACCTAGGATATTTGCCAGCTGGATCAAGAGAAGAAACGCTGTAGAAGTAAGAGTGGCAGGCCTATTTTGAGGAAGACCTTCTATGACCACAACAACAGCAGCCAAACCCGGTGGCCAGACCTGTGCGCATTATGGGTGTGCGTGCCGGGTGACCGACGAGACCTATTGCAGCGCTGAATGTGAGTCGGTGGCGAGTGGGCGGACAGGTTCGGCAATCTGTCCCTGCAAGCATGCCGGCTGCAAAACGCCGCACTAACGACATGTCTATCCCGCGCACGTCCTTTCATAATAAGAGTCTCTCCGATCGTGCTCGCCGGCGTCAGCGGTTGTCTGATAAATCATAGCTGCCCCATTTTTTCCCAGTCAGTGAGAAACTTTTTTAACCCAATGTCTGTGAGGGGGTGTTTCACTAGTTGCTGAAAAATAGAATAAGGCATCGTACAAATATGGCCCCCCGCCAATGCGGCTTCCGCGACCTGTTGCGGCGTTCGCACACTTGCCACCAGCACCTGCGTGGGGAAGTCATAATTCCGATAGATGGTCAAAATCTGTCGGATTAATTCCATCCCATCTGAACTCACATCGTCCAGGCGACCGATGAACGGGGAGACGCACCATGCCCCGGCCTTCGCTGCGAGCAACGCTTGCGCAGGTGAAAAGCACAAGGTGACGTTCACTCGGATCCCTTCCGCTGCTAATACTCTTGTCGCACGAAGGCCTTCCATGATGAGCGGAATCTTTACCACGATGTTGTCGTGAACTTTTGCCAGTTCACGACCTTCTTTGATCATCGCGTCTAGCTCCGTTTCTACGACCTCCGCGCTGATAGGCCCATCGATCAGATTGCAGATCTCCAGCAGCATCTCCTTAAAACTGCGCCCCTCCCGTGCAACGAGGGAAGGGTTGGTCGTCACCCCATCGATCAGACCAAGGTTCGCTCCCTCTTGGATCTCCTTGAGGTTTGCCGTATCGAGATAAAGTTTCATCACGTGGCCTTTCTGAGAATTTTTTCAATGTGGTCAGCGGACGTCGCGCTTTTCGGTCCTAACGTTAGATCACCTACTCTTTTTTTATGGGCCTGCCTGGGCTGTTTGTGAACTGGGCATAGCCCCGGCCCACACGTTGAACAAGGGGGACCGCACTTCGGTGGCGAAAGGGTGAATCAGAGCAGGATGTGAAGGAGCATACGGGCGGGTTTTAAGCTAGAGATGCAGTGGCAAGGGCTCTGCCCAGTATCGACGCCCTCCAGGGAAGATCAGACTCCATAAGTAAATCACCACACGTTCAGTCCATGAAAAGGAACCCCATGATGTCACATGATCGCCCTTCCAATTCCGGTAGAGCCCACGTCCCTGTTTCCTCGTCCTGGCAGGTGGCCGCCCGCACCTGGTTGGGCGCCTGCCTGCTGCTGATGGGCGGGGCATGGCTACCGACGCTCCTTTTCGCTGAGCCGGTGCCTGAAAAAGCACCCCGAATCGCCCCGCGAGATGCGGCTGAACCACGTGTCGCTGACGGCAACAGTCTCACGACCAACCAGGGAGTTCGGTTATCGGACGATGACAATTCACTCAAGGCTGGCCCAACCGGTCCCACACTCATGGAGGATTTTCACTTCCGTGAGAAGATGACCCATTTCGACCATGAGAAAATGCCAGAGCGAATTGTCCATCCGCGAGGATCGGGCGCCCACGGCTATTTCCAGATGTATAAACCGCTCAATCAGTACTCCAAGGCGGCGGTTTTTGCCGACCCATCTGTTAAGACGCCGGTCTTCGTGCGTTTTTCGAACGTGAACGGGTCGCTTGGTACCGCAGATACCATCCGGGATGCGCGGGGCTTCGCGACCAAGTTCTACACCAAAGACGGCGTGTGGGATCTCGTCGGTAACAATATTCCCGTCTTTTTCATCCAGGATGCGATCAAGTTTCCCGATCTTGTACATGCGTTTCACCCCGAGCCAGACAACGATATGCCGTCAGGCTCCACGGCGCACAACTCCTTCTGGGATTTCATCTCCCTCACGCCTGAGTCGATGCACATGGTGATGTGGGTCATGAGCGATCGTGCGATCCCTCGCAGCTATCGCATGATGGATGGTTTTGGAGTGCATACATTCCGGCTGATCAGCGACCAGGGAAAATCGACCTTCGTCAAATTTCATTGGAAACCTATATTGGGTGTGCATTCCCTGGTCTGGGATGAAGCACAGAAACTGGCGGGAAAAGATCCGGATTTCCATCGCCGTGACCTATGGGAAGCAATAGAGAACGGGGCATTTCCGGAATATGAACTGGCGTTACAATTGTTGCCTGAAGAGGATAAGGATAAAGCCCCGTTTGATATTCTCGACCCCACAAAGTTGTGGCCGGAGGACCAGTTTCCACTTCATCGCGTGGGAAAATTGACATTAAACCGCAACCCCGACAACTTCTTCGCCGAGACGGAAGAAGTGGCCTTCCACCCCGGCCATGTCGTGTCTGGGATCGACGTGAGTGATGACCCCCTCCTGCAGGGTCGTTTGTTCTCCTACCTCGATACGCAGTTGAATCGATTTGGCACGCCGAATTTCGTGCAATTGCCGATCAATCAGTCCAAATCGCCGGTCAATAATTTTCAGCAGGACGGCATGATGCGATTTGGGAATCGAGCAGGCAAGGCTAACTATGAGCCGAACTCCATCAGTGGTGCCCCGAAGGAAACACCTGTGGACAAGGGCGGATATGTCCATTACCCCGCTAAAGTCGATGGGAACAAGGCTCGTGAGCGAAGCAAGAGCTTCGGCGATCATTACTCGCAAGCGGCACTCTTCTTCAATAGCTTGAGTGTGACTGAGCGGGAGCATATTCGTCAGGCCCTGCAGTTTGAGCTCGGCAAGGTCACCAAAAAGGATGTTCAGCAACGCATGATTGAGCATCTGTCAAAGGTCGATCAGCAGCTCGCGACGCTCGTCGGAACCTATCTGGGAATTAAAGCCCCCGCTGGTCAAGACAGCACCAAAGTCGGCAAGGCAAAGGGATTAAGCCAGGAAGAAGGGCCGAAAGGGTCCATCAAGAGTCTGAAGATTGCCATCTTGGCGGCCGACGGCGTGAACAGCGCCGACATTACCCGTATGGAAGCCGCGCTCAAAGAGAAGGGTGCAACAGCAGAGTTGGTAGCCCCCCACTTAGGCGTCCTCCGTGGCACGTCCTCAGACGCCCTCCGGATCGATAAATCACTGGCCACAGCTGCGTCAGTGATGTACGACGCGCTGTACGTGCCCAATGGCAAAGAGAGCCTTGAGCAATTACAGGGAGATGATGAAGCCCGTCAGTTTGTTCGCGAAGCCTATAACCACGGGAAGGCCATTGCTGTAGGCCAAGATGGGGTGGACCTTCTGAAGTCTGTGGGTATCAGCTCCGCGCCCGGTGTCGTGCTCGGCAAGAGCGGGAGTGATTTCTTGAATCTTTTCGTCGAAGCCATCGGACAGCGACGTCACTGGAACCGACCCAAATAGCAGAGCGATCTAGATCTGAGTATCGAAACGAAGATGGAACAACAGCATCGGGATGTGATCATTATTGGCGGCGGCCTGGCGGGCCTCTCTGCTGCTATTTATCTCGGCCGAAGTCGACGCGATACGCTGTTGATTCATTCGGATCGATCTATGGCGAAGTGGGAGGATGACGTCCAAAATTATCTAGGATTTCCTGATGGCATTTCCGGTGATGCCATTTTAGAACGGGGTCGCCGGCAAGTGGAACGGTTCGGAGTTCAAATCAAAGAGGACGAAATCCGGTTCGTTACCAAAGTCGATGAGATCTTTCATCTTCGAGGGAAGACGCAGTCCTATCGCGCATTACGCCTTCTCGTCGCCACGGGGCTCACTCATTTACCACCTGAAATAGCTGGGGTACGGGAATGTCTCGGCCTCAGCCTTTTCTTCTGTAAAGACTGTGATGCGTTCCGAGTGCAGGGCAAGCGCATTGTCATTCTGGGCCATAATAACGAGGCCGCAGATTACGCATTGGCCATGCTTTTATTTTCTGCCAGCGTGGTGATTGCGACCAATGACCATACCCTCACCTGGGATTCCGATCACGGTGCCTGGTTGGAGGAATACAGGATTGCAATTCGCAGAGAACGGATCGCCGAAGTTGAACATGCTGACGGGCACCTTCGTGCGTTAACGTTCGGGGCAGGGGTACGGCTAGAAGCTGACGCGGCCTTCGCGACGCGCGGGGATGTGACGCACACCGAGCTGCTTACAGGGCTCGGGGCAGAATTAGACTCAGAAGGCCAGGTTGTGGTCGATGCATGTTTGAGGACCACGGTGCCGGGTCTTTATGCGGCGGGTTGCGTCACGCCTGCGAATTGCCAAATGATCATCGCTGCCGGGCAAGGAGCCACTGCGGCTCAAAGCATCAATCGCGATTTGTTCGATGAGAGTCTGCGCCGGCACGCGCTGCCTTGTTTTGGTCAGGTACGAGAAGGGACATGACTATCTTGCCTTCCCCGGCCCATCTTTTAACGTCGTCACAACTGTGTATGCATATAGCCTGAAACCGACAGCCTGCTAGTTCAATGCCTGTGCAGCATGGGTATCTGGCTGACCCTTGGCGGTTTTTACTCGGGATGAGGAACCCGCCAAGAGAGCGCCGGCGAGCCCCAGATACAATACCGGAAAGAGCTTTTTGGGAAACACCAATTCAAAGCCTGGCGTGAACTGCTTGGGAATAATGTGGTAATCAACTACGTAGGCCAGCAGGGCAATAGTCATCGCATCAGCGGCTGAACTCATGACGCGCTGTGATCGGTGCTTTCGCCATAAGGCCTCATAGCAACCGGCCCAGAAGAGACAGGCAATGTGATTTAAGAGCAATCCCGTTCCTGTGTAGCGAAACGTCCACGTTGGTTGGCGGGCCGCTTTCTCGCCCCAAACGATGTGACTGATCGCATTTAAGCCTGGGGCACTTCGGCCGACCGTCAACTGACTCACCATACCGACCACGGTCGACATAAGTAGTCCACTTGCCGTTCCGGTCAGACAGGACTTTCTGAGAAATTCTCGATCGGCATAGGGCATGAAAGATTTCCTCCTTATACCTGGGACGACTAGCAGGCTGACCGCCCCACGTTCATAACCGCGAGCAACCATATATATAGGGACGTCAGGACCTCCTTTCGTGCGCAGCGCGTCGAATCGCCACGCATTAGGGCTTCATGACCACTTTAATGCAGCCGTCCTTCTTATCGCGGAAGGTCTTGTAGGCATCCGGGCCGTCGCTGAGTTTGAGTCGGTGCGTAATGATACGTGATGGATCGATGTCTCCCTTCTCAATGCGCTCAAGCAAAGGCCGCATGTATCGGTGCATATGCGTTTGCCCCATTTTGAACGTAAGGCCTTTGTTCATGGCGGCGCCAAACGGAATTTTGTCCAAGAAGCCGATATAGACACCGGGGATGGAGATCGTGCCTCCTTTTCGGCAGCACATGATCGCCTCCCGCAACACGTGCGGGCGGTCGGTCCCCAGGTACAATGCCGCTTTTGCCTGGTCGAGGATCGCATCCACGCTGCCGCCTGCATGTGCCTCTGCCCCCACCGCATCGATGCACCGGTCAGGTCCTCGGCCGTTCGTCATCTCCATCAAGCGGTCATAGACATCATCCTGCTCGAAATTGATGGTTTCCGCTTTACCGTACAACTCTGCCATGTCCAGCCGTTCCGGGACTGTGTCAATCGCGATGACCCGTCCGGCCCCCAACAGCCAGGCGCTCTGGATTGCGAACTGTCCGACTGGTCCGCATCCCCAGATGGCAATGGTGTCACCCGGCTCCATCTGACAGTTTTCAGCCGCCATGTAACCGGTCGGGAAAATGTCAGACAGAAACAGCACCTGCTCGTCTGCCAATCCGGATTGAATCTTAAGCGGGCCGACATCGGAAAACGGGACCCGGACATACTCGGCTTGCCCGCCCGAAAATCCCCCTAGCATGTGGGAATAGCCAAAGAGCCCCGCCGGTGAATGCCCCATGGCTTTACGAGCAATGTCCGCGTTGGGATTCGAGGTATCGCAGAGCGAGAACAGCTCTTTCTGACAAAAAAAGCAGCTGCCGCAAGCCATCGTAAATGGAACTACGACACGGTCTCCGCGCTTGAGCCTGCTGTTGCCTGAGCCAACCTCCACAATTTCACCCATGAATTCATGGCCGAGGATGTCCCCTGACTCCATGGTCGGCATGTAACCATCATAGAGGTGTAGATCGGACCCGCAAATAGCCGTTGCCGTCACCTTTACAATTGCATCTCGTGGATCGAGGAGCGTGGGGTCAGGAACCGTTTCCATGCGAACATCCTCTTTGCCGTGCCAGCAGAGTGCTTTCATTGCTTGTCTCCTTTGTGACGTATGGATCGCCCGATAGATTGAGAAACAGATGAGCTTCGCCTCCTTCGCTGCACGGATTTATAGTTCGGAAATGGTTTGCTCGGCTCTCTGGCCTGGTTATGAATGTTCCCCGCATCGAAGTACCACACCGCTATTTCATCTTTGCGTTTGTGAAGGACGGTAGTAGGAAGCGGCGGAATAGCTCACACGCTGATCTACGATCCTAGTCTCTTTAACAGCGGGGAATACTCGGCGAAGCCCTTGCGGCATGGAGAGGCAAGAAGGCAAATGCTTCGGCATCCAGCGGGACTAACCAGGGCTCTGCCCAGTTAGATGCCCTAGAGCAGTGGCTTACTATATCGCAGCAATGGAGGGACCACGGAAACGACCCTCAACGCCTGTCCTCAAGTGCAAGCCATCACTCAGCCGCCATCGGAATTCTCACATAAGGAGTAATATGGAAATCACAAAAACAGTACGGGAGTGGAACATCGGCGAGGCGCGCATTCGGTGGAGTGCCGTCTTTGCAGGGTTCATTGTCGGCGTGTCGGTGCAAATGGTCCTGACCCTGTTGGGATTGGCGATCGGTGCTTCATCCATTAATTTGCACGATTCCCAGCCGACGGAAGGGATGTCTCTTTCCACGGGATTATGGACAGGTCTGTCCATGCTGATTTCCGCGTTTGCCGGCGGCTTCGTGACATCGCGCCTTTCGGGCGCGCCGTTGCGTTCCGACGGGATGTACCATGCGGCGGTGGTATGGGGTTTGACATGGCTGGTCTTCACGTGGCTGACCACGACTGCCATGGCCACCATGATCGGGGGGATGTTCAGCGCATTCGGGACCGGCCTCCAATCAATAGGTCAAGCGGCCGGACAAGGGATCAGCACCACTGTGTCCAAAGTTGTGGACAAAGCAGCATCCAACAGCAGCCTCACCTCCGAGGGGCTCAAGAAACAGGTCGAATCCATTTTGCAGGCGACACAGAAACCGGAGTTGCAGCCTGGGGAAATGAAGAAAGATGCCGGAAAAGTCGCGGATAAGGCAGCAGGGGGCCAATCGTTAAATCAGGTCACTGATGCAGGTATTTCTGAACTCAAAGAAAAGCTGCTAGCGCTGGATAAGGAAGCCGCGATCAACGTCATGGTCGATAAGTTCGGCATGTCGAAGACTCAAGCGCAGGAGGTCATCCAGGCCTCCATCGGGATGATCGAGCCGTTGAAGGAAAAGGCTCAGGAAGTGAAGACGCAGTCAGTTGCCATGGCAAATACGACGATTAAGAACCTCGGTACGGCAGCCTGGTGGATGTTCGTGTTGGCCATGCTTTCGCTCGTTGCCACGGTGGGTGGCGGAGCCTTGGGTGTCGCGGAAAATCTGAGGCTTGAGATCGATGGACGACCGGTCATCAGACCGGCGCACGCGGGTGTATAGAGAAGAGGAGAGAAAGAAGGCTTAGCCTTTTGCGAGGTGTCGAAGGGAGCCGAAATAAGCTTCCTTCGGCCACCGGGCCCTCAGATATTCGCCGCAACGTCGGGCAAGCGTTTCTATAAACAGTCGCTTCTCGGAAGATACCTGGCTTGAATGGGCTCTGGACTAGGCTATGGAAAAAAAGGAGGAGTAATATGCCAAGTTCAACAATTGCAGCTACCACCAAGGCCTGCGCCCATCCAGGGTGCGCCTGTGAGGTGACAGCAACCTACCCGTATTGCAGTCCTGAGTGTGCTTCAACAGCGAAAGTCGCCACTACGGAAGCGGCGACGTGTCCGTGTGATCATCGCGCGTGCAAGTCCCCCAAGGCTGATGCGACGGTATAACGTTCCTTTCGTGCAGAGCACTATGGTTACCATCGAATGCACCAACTTGAAACCTGTGCGCCTACTATGGAAGTTCGTGCAGAGAGAAGGCTCATCCTGTAGCGCGCGAGTCGGCTGCCCAGAGGACCCTTCGGCTGTGTCCTGTCCTCGTCTATTGGCGAAGTGCACATCAGCCGCGGTAGGTGGGAAGACGTTTTACAACCTCGGGCTGCTCACTGGCAAAGAATGAGAAGAGCCGCACGTCCCTATGACTCCACGCGTGTCCAAGGTGTTCACGGAGTTGTCGCAGGGGCGGAGACTAGACACTCAACGTGTCTTGCTGTACAACAAAAGCCCATTCGCGACGCCTTGCAGAAGGGTTTACTGTCAGTGAAGGATCACCAAATCCCGCCTGCACGAGATCTCCAGTACACGGCAAGTACGTAAGCTCCCCTGTCAACAAGACACACTCACGGGCGAACTTCTGGCCTCAAGGCGAGCCCGATACGTGGTGGGCGGCAAGCCTGCCAGCGCGTCATGGGGCCGCTCTTCGTTGTAACTCTGCAACCATTCCACACTGATCTCGCGCACCTGCGCCAACGACTCAAACACATACATTGAGCACTTCGGTTCGATACGTCCCGTTATAGCGCTCGATGAACGCATTCTGATCCGGCTTGCCCGGTTGGATGGGCCACAACTGAATCGCCCGTTCCGCCCATCAGCTGATGAACGACTCGGCGATGAATTCCGGGCCATTGTCGAGCCGAATCGCCTGAGGCTGCCCCCGCCAGCTTACTACTAGCTCCAACACGCGGCTCACGCGCTCCGCTGGGAGCCACGTCTCAATCTCAATCGCCAACCCCTCCCGCACTCCTTCATCCAGCAGGGTGTAGGGCAAGGATAAACCCCAGTACCATTGGAATTCAGGCTATAGGAGTATGCCTAGAACAGCTGTAGGGAAGAAGACACTAGAAGGGGAAGCTATGTCCATCGAACTTCTTCGTATCGTTGACGCGCCGTCAGGTCCGCCGCCTGTGGCCGCATTCGGGGGTATGCTCGTACTGCAAGTTAAAAGTCCCAGGGGTTCTACCTCCGTAACTGTTCGGCTCGACTGGGGTGCTGAAGAGGTTGCTGCAAGTTGTGCAAATAGTTCTCATGAGTCCAGGAGTGAAGGTAGCGCAAGGGAGCCTGCTGCTGAATCCAAAGAGTTATATTTCGACCTTCTTTCCTTGCCGGCGCATGCAGTAGAGCGACCCAACCAAAGCTATAAAATCACCCTGATGCAAATAAGTAGCGATAAAGGTTTGCCCTGGTATGAGTTCCAAATAACGACACAATAGATACTCAAGCCCACAGATGCTGCGGGATAGCCGGGAGCGTCGTTCCACTTAGCGAGAGGAGGGTGGGTTTCGCCAGCAGTGTAGATCTCTCCGTCTTTGCTATGGCGCGTTACGCCAAAATAGAACTTCTCGAACGAAATCAAAGGATACCTCCATGGCGTCTGTGTCTCCTACTACTTTTGCGACTGTTCCAGCTCTTATCACAGTTTGTATATTGGCAGGGTGTTCCGTTCTCAATCTTCCAGCGGTATTTCAGGGGGGATACTCAGTACACGAGGCCTCCTATGGCTCGGGCTCATCAGGTAAACTGGATATTTATGTCCCACGCGCAAGTGGGGGACAGAAACAGGAGGTCATCGTTTTTTACTACGGCGGTCGTTGGCGCTACGGAAGCAAAGAAGATTTTCGCTTCGTGGGCGCGGCATTGGCTCGACGGGGCTTCGTGACGGTCATCCCTGAATTTCGAAAATATCCTGAGGTCCGATTTCCGGTCTTTGTGGAGGATGCTGCTCGCGCGCTGGCATGGGTCGATGAGCATATCGAGGATCACGGCGGAAGACGTGACCGCATCCACCTTGCCGGCCATTCGTCAGGCGCGCATATGGCTGCGCTCCTTACGGTCGATACACACTATCTCGCTGCTCAGGGGAAAGACGCTCGAGTGATCATCAAGGATTTTGCAGGATTGGCCGGTCCCTATGCTTTTACCCCCGAAGATAAGGACCTTGTGGAGATCTTCGGCCCTCCCGACCGCTATCTCCTTATGCAGGCGACGACCTTCGTGGAGGGCAAGGAGCCTCCGATGTTTCTGCTCTACGGGCAGGACGATACAACCGTGTTGGCCTATAACCATGAACGACTGGCACAGCGTATTCGGGCGAAAGGCGGACGTGTAGAAGTGGCAACATATCCTGATCTAGGTCATCTCGGCATCATCGGCACCTTCTCTGGCTTCGGGCCGAGTTCGTCAGTGGTCGATGATATGACCCTGTTCTTTGAGGCTGGTGCTAATGACTAAAACGTGCTCTCACCGAGAAAGGCGAGGGCTTCAAGTAGCGCTGGTGGTCGCCGCCTGCGTGCCAGTGCTCGCTGGAGGCGCGGGAATGATCACTGGGACGGCCATACTATCGGAACACCCTGGCGAGATCGCTCTCGATAGTCATGTTCGGTATTTGTCAGGGCTGTTATTCGGGATTGGGCTGAGCTTTTGGGCCATCGTTCCCCGGATTGAAACCCACACAGCACTCATGCGGCTCCTAACTTTCCTAGTCGGGGTGGGTGGAATAGCGCGTCTGGCTGGTGCAGTCTTTATTGTGATGCCATCCCGGTCGATGATCTATGCGATTGTTATGGAGTTGGTGGTGACACCCCTGTTGTGCTGGTGGCAATCGCGCATCGCAAACCTTCTCTAGATCGCTAATGATGCGCTTCGCATTGGCCTGGAATGCAAGCTACGTTGAGCATTGCGCTCCCACTACAAGCCCTCGCCGCCGGGGCCGCCTGGGTGTTGCGGCTGCTCCGCTAGGCGCTGGGCCACCCTTACGTCGGCAAAGCTGTAGTAGCGTTCGTCGGCCAGGATGAGGTGATCCAGGAGGGTGATGCCGAATAGTTCGCCAGCTTCACGCAGCCGTTTGGTCAACAGGCGATCCTCGGGACTGGGCGTAATGTCTCCGGACGGATGATTGTGGGCGCAGAGCCAATCGCCGGCGTTCATGAGGATGAGCGGCTGGAATACTTCGCGCGGATGCACAATGGTCCCATTGTGCGAACCGGTGGAGACGATATCGATGCCGGTCAGCTGATGTTTCGCATCCAGGCCACAGATGAGGAACTGTTCGCGGTCCAGGCCGACAAACAACGGCCGGAGAATGACCGCAGCGCCTTCCGACGTATGCATCGATTCCGCCGCCGGAATGGCACGGCCCTCGCGGACTAGCGTGACACGGTACCGAGGGGTGCCGTATTTACGAATCGGGCTCAGTAGCCGTCCACCGTTCAAGGAACCGAGAGAACTGTCAACGGACATGTCCGCCTCCTTCTGAAAGTATGTCTAGCCTCACCCTTCACAAAACCAAGGGTGGGGCGTAACAAAGGGGGCGGCACCGGAATCTTGCAGCGGGCAGGCATGGAGGGGGGCGACCGGCTCGGAGGGAACCGGGAAGGCCTATCCGGTGCTCCGCGACCCCGGCTCGTACCCTCTGTGACCGGGCTCTTTGAGTCATGTCAACGGAAAGGTCGGTACTCACTTTGTTCAGAGGTGTTCTGAAATTCAGTTTGGAGAAAACAGGAGCAAGCTTTTGACAATGGATGAGGCGTCGGAGTATCTAGGCATATCCAAACTGACCCTGTACGGTTGAGCATATGCTAGGAAGCTGAGGTTTGTGAAAGTCGGTCGGTTGGTTAAGTTCTGGCAGGACCACTTGGATAAGTGGATAGATCAACACACGGTCAAGGCGCAATTACAACCGCAGAAGCTTGTAGGGAACGATTCTACGCATAGCGCGGAACGATTTGTCTCTGGACAGTTGCTTGAAGACCCCTGGCCGTGATCCCAGAAGGTGCATCGGCTCCCATGACTCCTGATGTCAAAAGGACTCTACAGGGACTTGCTCGGATACGCAGTCTTGCGATAAGGCACGTTTTCACGTATAAGGGCCGACCGCTTCAACGGATGAGCCGGTCTTTCACGACCGCCCCCGTTGGGGCAGGCATTACGGACTTTCGGTTCCACGACCGGCGCCACGGTGCCTTTACCAATCTCCGAAGGGCAGGGGTGGACATGGCGATGGCTATGAAAATTGTGGGCCATAAGTCCGAGTAAATGTGGAAACGATACAACGCGATTGAGGAGCGAGACTTGACTCAAGCTGCTCAAAAGTTCACAGATACCTATAAGGGAACACGCCAAGAACACTTGGCGAAGGTATTGTTAGGTACTCATCTCGCAAGTAATTGAAAATAGAGGGGGCGCCCGTAGCTCAGTCGGATAGAGCATCAGCCTTCTAAGCTGAGGGTCGTTGGTTCGATTCCAACCGGGCGCACCATATAATCAACAGGTTGTGAAGCAGCCCCTCCAAGGTTACTGAGACCACTCCCGGTTTTACTCCCGGTTCGCACTTCGGCCTGACTTTCTAGAGGCGAAGCAAACAAGCTGCCCTTGGCTACGGTCTCCTGCATGAAGCCGGGCGTCAGATGGCTGTACCTCGCCGTCGTTTTGATATCGCGGTGTCCTAAAAGCTGCTGCACGCCGTAGAGACTCGCGCCGGATAGTACCCGGCGGGTAGCTGCCGTATGCCTCAGGGAATGCCAGCTTGCGCCAACGATTCCGGCTCGCCGTAGCGCTGGGTCAAAGTGCCATCTGACAAATGATCGAGCGTCCAGGGGTTTGAGAGGGTCTTTCGCGGGAAACACGAAAGGGGACTTCGTGAATGAATCCCACCCGGAGAGTAGCGCAACTACCCCGTCGGTCAATGGCACATAACGGCTTTTCGAACCTTTGGGCATCGGTAAGTTCAGTACCCGATTATCCATGTCGATCTGCGACCATCGTAGATTAAACTGTTCCGATCGCCGTAACCCCGTTTCAATCGCAAATGCGACCATTTTCCAAACTCGCGGCTCCATCAAGTGGCGGAGGCGAGCAATTTCGTCGTCAGTGAGAAATCGAGTTTTGATGGCCTCTGGAAAGAATTTCACGCCGCTCATAGGGTTGCGGTCAATCTTGCCGTCATTCACCGCCAGCGTGAGGACATGCCTGAGATAAGAGAAATATCTATTAATAGTCGGTGGAGCCTTGCGCCTGGTTCCGTTGGCCTTCTTTAATTCGTAACGTGTCTTCAGTTGTGTCTGAATCCGGCGTAAGTCTTCTGTAGAGATGTCCCGCAGGGCTCGATTCCCCAACAACAGTGACCAAAACCTGCCATGCCGTCGCGAATTGGCGACGCTTCGATTCGAACAACCCTCAAGATGGCGAGCAATCCACGCTCGTAACGTGACCTGTTTCGTCTTCTTATACTTCTCTGGGAAGTAGGTTTCTTCACGCGCCTCGGCTTTGAGTCGGCCATACAGCGCTTTCGCTTGGCTCTTGTTAGTGGCACGGAACCATTTTTCCCGGCCGTTCATGGTGAGCCGTACCCACCACTTCCCCGAGCCAGCCGGCTTTTCGACGATGCCTCTATCCTTTCCCGCTTTTCTTGCCATGGCCGTCCTCCTTTCGTCTCGCGGTCTTGTGGTCAGTCTTCTGGCTGTCGCGCCATTTTCTCGCCGCGACGCGGTTTTGACAGCGGGGCTGGCAGTACAGCTGGTCGCGTCGGATCGCGAAAAAGATCGTGGCGCATTCCGGACAGCGCCGAATGTAGTCCCCCGTTTGGGCCAGCAGGTGGACAAAGCGGTATTCAAACTCCTTCGCCTTGCGTTTCGCGCTCACGATGACCGTGCCAGCCTCGTCAGAGCCCTCACCCGGCGACACCGCGACCAGCGTCATCTGCGGAAACGTGAAGGTGGTGTAGCCTTCATGCCAATAGAGCTCTAACTGCTCCAGGACGGTAGCCTGAATGTCCAGGGCTTCTTTGCGACTGGGTATCGTCTGATAGTTCTTCGCGTTGGGGACGCCTTCCACGCTCCAGCCACTCTCCGGGGCCACCATCCCGCCATAGCGCTCCCCCGTCTCATCGACAAAGGCCGCGACCTCAAACGCCACCAGCGTCCATTCCGTGGGCGTCAAGGCCTCCAGGTCGGTCTGTAAAAACCGGAGCATCCACCCCACGGCGCCATCTGGCATCGTCTGGATACGCTCCATCGCCTTCTCATACTCCACTTGGAACTCATGCTCGGCTTGCTCCTGTGCGCTCATGCCTTCGGCTCCTTTTTCACGTGGACCCCTCCCTCAGTTCTTAATCCCAACACCACCGAAAAATGTGTCATGCGAAAGGGCCGTCTCCACCGGAATGTGTTTGGCAAGTGTACCTCCGCCTTGCTAATGGGTGTCAAGAAGAATCACGGCTCACCAATAGCAGCCGTGATCATTTTTGAACCATTCTTTCAAGGAGGTGTGCGATGGTCCCCAGTACAAAATTGATCACCATTCGAGAGGCGGCCAACCGATTAGGGCTCAAGGAAAGCACGATCAGGAAGTACATCCTGAGACGGCAGATCGCCTATGTGAAGCCGTCGGTACGCGCCGTGCGGATTCCCATTGAGGAATTGGAGCGGATTCTGGCTGCGGGCCTGAGGCCGGTGATTCCCCAGCCGGAAGGTGCGCGATGAGCCGCTGGAAGGAGTTCCGGCGTGAGCCCGTCGCCGGCGAATGGACCAGAAAGCAGAAACGGGGCTATCACCGCGTTCGATCACTCCTGTGGTTCTGGGAATGTCATCAGTTCCAAGTGCTCTGGGTCACCCTGTCTACGGCAGAAGGCGGGGATGCCGAGAAGCTGACCTACCATCACAAGCAACTGCGTCAACGGATCGAACGGCAGCTAGGCTTTCAGGGGCTGGAGTATTACCAGGTTCGGACGGAAGAAGGGCACGGGGTGCTCCACATCTTCTGGGCCTGGCGGGTGCCGGATGGGGAACGCGCCCGACGGTTCTGGATCTCCCAGGAATGGCTCTCCTCACAATGGCACACCCTCCATGGGGCTCCAGTTGTCTGGATCAAGGCCTATCAGCCCAGCAATCGTTCCCGGAACCGTCTCAGCCGCTATGTCATCAGCCAATATGTCCAGGATCAATGCGGCTACGTGAATATGTGTTGGTCCTGGAAGCGGTCTCTTGGCTTCCCCATCAGCAGGCTGTGGGAAGAAATGCGGCATCAATGGTCCACCAGGAATGCCTATCGGCGGATCAGGGGCGAGATCGAAATCCCTCGGATTGTGTTCATCAAGACCTGGGAGGATCTGCTATCAGGGCATCCTATTTGGTTCAGCGGCACGATTTTGCAACTGGTACTTGGGAAAGGGCTGGTCTATCAGGAGGTGTGAGGATGATCTGGCATCGATGCGATTTGAAGTTGCCGAGTCTCTTTGGTCCAGCCTGTTGCGGACGGGAAGCGACCACGTACGACCGGGCACGAAAGGCTTGGCTTTGTCCCGAACATACCAAGGAACGATTGTGTGAGTTCTGCCAATTCGAGCGAGCGTGGGTGCGGTTTTGTTATCCGGACAAGGATGTGATGTGCGAAGTCTGGCTCTGTGTGGAGTGTGGGGGACTGACGGGGCGACGGTGACACGCTCTAATCAATTTCTCCCTGTCACCCGTCCACTATCCGCTACGGGTGAGAGGGAACAATGCTCCTTCATTACAAGGCGGCGATGCGTTAGCTTGGCCGCCTCTCTGTTTGATCGTTGATTACAGACGCAGGGAAGAGAACAGGAATACTGAAACCATGGGAGCTTGGTCACGCGAATACTCCGCCCAACGAGGCCGCCCGGCCGTTCCGGACCACTGGACCGGACGGCCGGGGGGATCGGGGGCGCAGCCCCCGCTTCACTTGATTCATATGGTCAGAGTAGAACGTTGCTTTGGTTCTCGTTCAGAATCATTTTGCGGTCGGAAATTTGTTTGCGACGAAAGGGGTTTTGGGGGAGACCTGTAATCCTCCCCAGTAGGAACCCTCGAAATTTGATCTTAACGGCGTTATATTTCACACGGGAGCGATTTACCCGTATGGACAGTCAACTCCTATTTGGGATTCAAGCTGCTGCTTTTCATCACGTCTCCTCCGTGCACTTACCGTTTCTATTGAGAGTGCTACCGGGGGGGCTACAACCGGTTTGTTGTTGTGGGAGGAGATTCTTGTCTCCTTTGGGGACCGGTTATGCCCATCGTTGAACGGTTCTTTACACAAGTGCAGGCGGAAGGAGATGATTCCAGAAGTCTTCCCAAGCCGCTTCAACAATACTACTCACACTCCGCCATCGTAGTTCTCGGCGATCCAGGATCGGGTAAGACAACGATATTTCGCCAGAGTGCGGCAACAGAACCTAATGCTGTGTTTGTTCCCATTCGCGACTTTTTAGCGTTGCGTGAAGATCAATGGAGAGGAAAAATACTTTATTTAGATGGTTTGGATGAACAACGGACGAAGACTGAGGATGGGAGAGGAGTATTGGACCGGGTCCGTAGAAAGTTAGATGATCTTAATCGCCCTCAATACCGATTGTCATGCCGAGCAGCAGATTGGTACGGAAAGATTGAGGCAGAGCGGCTGCGGGCGGTTTCTTCGGACGGTAAAGTTGTGGTGTTAAGCTTAGAACCTCTCTCTGATGAGGATATCATCAGCATCGCTGGGGGTGAGTTAAGAGATCCGGCCGAATTCCTAGTCCAGGCTCAGCGACGTGGAATCGATACGCTTCTTCGAAACCCACAAACTCTGCAGCTTATTATTGCGGAGGTTAGAAGCGGAGTATGGCCGGCCACACGTGCCGAATTATTTCAACAGGCGTGCGCGCGTTTACTCCAGGAGAGAAACGACGAACATGTATACGGAAATGTTGAGTCTCTGCCAATTGTGAAGCTTCTCAATGCTGCAGGATATTTGTGTGCAGTTCACTTGTGCGGGGGAACAAAGGGGTTTGCGATTTTAACCGAGGATGCTGATGGGGACTACCCGCACATTTTGAATCTGGGCGAGGATCGAGACGCGTTAGTCTCAGCTATACGACGGCGGGCCTTTCGAACCGACGGACATGGCCGCTTCACACCGGTCCACCGAACGATCGCTGAGTACCTAGCTGCTCAGTTCATAGTCGCTCGTCTTCGTGCCGGTCTTCCGTTGAAACGCATCTTGTCGCTTCTGACAGGATATGATGGAGGAACTCTAGCTGAGTTACGTGGAATTTATGCCTGGCTCGCGTGTTTGTATGAAGACCATGCGTCAACCTTGATTCACAGAGACCCGCTCGGTGTCATTCTGTACGGTGATGTCTCCGTGCTTTCTACATCCAGTAAGCAGATGCTCATCGATAGTCTTCGCGCTCTCGCAATATCAAACCCTGGTTTCCGCACAGAGAATTGGTCAGATGAACCATTCGGGGGGCTGGCCTCAAAGGATATGGTGCCAATTTTTGAAAGTATCCTGGCTGAGAAAACTGAGCCTCCTCAGCTGCTTACCTGTATTCTGGATGCTATAGAGTATGGGCCTCCATTGCCTGAACTTGGTTCTGCTCTGCTCAAAATTGTGCGTGACAACACAAGCGGGGAAGGAATACGCGCCGCTGCGTTGTCAGCCCTGCAGCGCATTAGTCCGAACGACCATTTAGTTCTTCGAAAGCTCCTCGATGAAATTCACAAGGGGCAAGTGCTTGATCAGAATCATCGGTTGCGAGGGCAAGTTTTATGCGCCTTATATCCAGGAGTTATTGGTCCTCGTGAGATAGGGCAGTATCTCGTGGAGCAGGTCGAACATCATATCAACTCGTATACAATGTTCATTGCGTATGATCTAGTGCGCCTAACGAAGTCCGAGGATCTTCCGCTGCTTCTGTCGGCAGTAGATGCATCGAAGTTGGTAGACCGAACTTCTCGCTTGAACTGGCGGCGTTTTTTCGGAAATCTGATCCTACAGATACTCCGTTATCAGGGAGAAACCACACCAGCCTCTGAGCTTTATGCTTGGTTCGGCAGAGTTCTGGACGAGTATGGGCATCCCGTGGCTGATAAGGACGAATTGGAGAGTATACAAGACTGGTTGAGGTCTCATCCCGCCGTAGTTCAGCAACTCTTCCTGTATTGGCTATCTATCTCTGAACTTAAAAATCCGAGACATGAGTTACACGGCTTCTGGCAGCATCTTTTTAACATTGCTCCCCCAGTGGGCTTCCATAAGTGGTTGCTGCAACAGCTAGAAACTGAGCTTGAGCCTGGACGAGCGGAACTGATTTTTCGCACATCGGTACATGGCCGTACGTATCTTCAAAGGGAAGATGCTCCAACTCTTGACGAGTTTTTCGAATTTGTCATCCGCAATCCCGCCTTCGGTGAGCAGTTACGGTCGGAGCTTTGCTGGGATATTCCACCTTGGCGGAGAGAAGATGCCGAGCGGCGACTGATGAGAGAACAAAAAGACGAAACCCAGAGAGCTATCCGCATAAAACAACTAACAGAGCAAATTGAGGGTATTCGGTCAGCGGCGTCGGTAGGTCCATTAGTGCATTTGGCAAAGGTCTACTTTGGACTTTTTTACGACGTAGCGCGTGAATCGCCCCCAAGCAATCGCTTGACAACATTCACAAATCCGGAAATTGCTGCTGCTACTCTGGAAGGTTTTCTGGCTACTTTGCAGCTCCCTGATCTCCCATCACCTCAAATGATCGGTGAACTTGAATCTAATGGGAGAGAATACTCTATAGGCTTCCCAGTTCTAGCCGGTTTGGACGTGCTCGCTGGTAAGTCTCTCTTCGATATACTTGCACTTGCGAAGACCACGTTGCAGTCCGGACTGGTATTTCACTATGCCAACTTAACCGAACGATCGCGCGAATGGGTGAACCTGCTTATCGAATCAATGCCTGAGATATCGGCCAGTGCCTTAGTTTCTTACTGGCGTCCACATCTCGCTCGAAATTTGCAGCATATTCCTGGGTTGTACGATCTTGCTCATGAGGAAAGAATGAAGGGAGTCGCACGACTCGTTTCGCTTACTCTCCTGAAAGAGTTTCCTAATTGCCTGGAAGACAACTTGAAGCTATTGCTTCGCGCTGCAACTCGCAATTCTGACCCTACCGAGTTCGTGACGCTCTCTGACGAAATCCTGAATGGCCCGACTCTCCTCAGCGACGAAAACAAGACGTTATGGTGCGCCGCCACATTTATTCTTGACCCCGAAAGAGTTAAGGCTCGGCTTGCAGCCCAGATTAGTGGGAGGGAAGAGCAAGCAGCTAGGTTATTAGGCTTCATTTCTCCATCTCTTGGAATTGCCACTGAAGTCCAATACTGTCTTTCGTCAGTTGCACTTGCTTCCGTGATACAGATGACAGGCCCTATCTTCCAACCTCCAGACCTTGCCCAGAGTGGTTGGTTGGGACTCCACAGTCGGGGAGAAGCCGCTAGTTCAGTCCGCTCTTTGATCTATCGACTAGGTAATGATCTTTCTTCTCAAGCTTCCGAGGCACTCCACCGGTTACACGATAGCCCGACTCTAGCGCCTTGG
Organism: Nitrospira sp.; assembly: GCA_024998595.1. Classification (GTDB taxonomy): domain Bacteria; phylum Nitrospirota; class Nitrospiria; order Nitrospirales; family Nitrospiraceae; genus Nitrospira_A. Next base: position 389,400 of record JACOEK010000003.1, on the reverse strand, counting down.
CGCATAGAAATCGCGCATGTCCTCGCGACTCAAGGACGCCAGCGTCGTGAACTTGCTTTCAAATATCCTTCGGTCACCCAGGTCATTGAGACATTAAACAAGGGGCGGCCAGCAAATGCTGCCGACCTTCAGGCCTTGGTCGTCTCACAGTTAGAGGTCCTTCGTGAGGAATTGCGAAATGGGCCCACTGATGGTTGGAAAGCTATGTGGAATGTGGATGGCTACGGGAGGCCAACAGGGCCACGCCCTGAGAACGATTGCCGCGATCGCCTCCTGGATCATCTTCGCCTACAATTGCTCCAAGTCGGCGTAGCGGCGGAACCGGAAGGTCACTATGCAGAAGATAAGCGGGCCGATATAAAGGCTATTGCTGGGCCTCTAAATCTCCCGGTGGAGGTAAAACGACATTATCACCCCGATCTCTGGACGGCCCCGCGTGATCAACTCAAGCGCCTCTACTCGCGTGATCCAGGAACCGCAGGTCGTGGCATATATGTAGTTCTTTGGTTTGGGAATAAAGTTGCCTCATGCCCTACGTCTCCAAGTGGCACGCCAGCGCCTCAAACCCCTCGCGATCTCGAAGTGGCCCTCCTCCAAACACTCACGCATTTCGAGCGAGACTTGATTTTAGTAGTCGTGATTGATTGTGCCCCCACTGAAGCGTGAGGGATGGAGTGGGGGGTAGGAATCCTGCCTGCGATGCTATGGCCTTCGCGCACAAGGGCTAGGTCTTTGCGGGGTCTCACCTCTGAAGCAGAGGAATTCCTTGCAAAGAAAACAAATTCGACATAAGCGCACAACTGACGAATGGTTGATAAGACCAAAGTAAAGGGCCACTCAGTAGGAGAGCTAGAGTTTTGCTCGTTACCTCGCAATAAACTAATAAATCGCGAGTTAATCTCAGAAGTCGACAATGTACTAATCGCACTTAAAAATTTGATCGAGCGGCGATGTCCGGAGAATATTAGGCAAGTAAAAGGCTTTGGCCCTCTTCTGTTGGTGGTGGCATATGCAGTAAAGAGTAATTTAGACGCGATAAGATACCTTCTTGCGGACACTCCCCCCGACCCTTTTCGAAAACCTGAGTTTTGTATCTGTGTATCTCCCAATGTGAGATTTTTGGCAGATATGCTGTCGACTCTCATAATTATCCGACAAAATCCCAGACTATACTGCAAGTTGTATCACCACTCCGGTTGGAGGGAGCTACGGGAATCCTTAGAAGTCTTAGCCAATGAAAAAGGCTCAAAGAAGACGTTTTCTTCCCAGGTCCAAGCACAGACAAAGGCCCTGGAGCAAATGAGAATTGCATATGGAATCAGTAAAAGGCTTGCCGAGAATTACCAACAGATTAAGTGGTGGCCTACGTTAGGTCAGTTCTTGAATCAGAAAAGGCGAGGAAAGCGAAAACTGCGGCCCCATGGCTTTCTCGACTATTTTTACACCCTGTTTTACAGCGAGCTCTCACAAGATGTTCATATGAGCGGGGCGGGTATAGCGCGAATGTTTTCGAAGCTGCTGTTACAAAAAACAGACCAAGACAAGGAGATGATCTTACATCAAATTAAGTCGAACAATTATATGTTGGCACTGGTCATTTCTGTCGCTATAGCTACAGAGATCAACGATCTATGCAAATTCGATCGAGGTAGTAAGCTGGCCTATATTTGGAAAATCCTTTCTGATGCGTGGCCAGATGCGGCTCGGCTTTATAAGAAAAGGTACAAGAGAGTCGTAGCTCGTCACCAATCCTTCTCATAAGCACATGTCAGAATGCCGCAGATTGATTGTGAAGCAGGAGAAGAAACCGGACCAATTTCACTCCCGGTTTCACTCCCGGTTCGCTCCCAGTTTTGCTCCCAACTGCCAGTCCAACCTAATCCTGCTTAGTCCCACCTGCAAGGAAGATTTTCGCTTGGTTTAGCATTCGTTTAGGCGATACAGTCACACTTAATCTTCAGTAATATCAATGGCTTCTGGTTGGCCTTCTAAGCTGAGGGTCGTTGGTTCGATTCCAACCGGGCGCACCAGAAAATTCAAGGATTGTGCAAAGCTCCTTACTTCGGTCGATTGGGTACTCACGGTGTTACTCCCAGTTTCCTTTTCCCAGTTCCCTTTTCCCCCTTCCCTAAGGCAATTAAGTCCCCTTTTTTGCGGAGTCTTGTAGGAAGCTCGGCGTGAGATGAGCGTAGCGTTGCATTGTCGCATGTCTATGTGGGCTAAGATCTCCTTGGTGCTGTAGAGACCTATTCCGACGAGGGCACGGTGAGAGGCCACGGCATGCCGCAAACGACTCTTTCCGCCCCTAGGCATGGGTAAGTCGAGCACCTTGTTTCCAGATCCACTAGTTCACATTGCAGCCGAAACTGTTCAGACCGCCGCAATCGGGCTTGGATCCTAAAGGCGACCATTTCCCAATCTCGAATCTACGAATGCTTCGGGTTGAATTGGTTGTCGTGGGCGACCGACCCTGTGACTACATGCTGGGTGGCGCATTCATTGAGGAGATGGGATTTTGTCCCGGCGCAGAAAGACCCACAGTGAAATGATGGCAATGTCTGCAGAGGACCGAAAAGGGGGGCACCTTTGGATCGAAACGTGTATGGATGTGGGCTTGCGGTGTATCCGCATCAGGGGACAACAAAGACTCATCTAATTCTATGCGTTCCCCGCACCGAGGATTCTCGCATATAACGGTATCTGGTGGTAGTTTTGTTTTAGCCTTCTCTTCCTGGCCATTGTCTTTCATCCCTCACCCCCATTGGCTCCATCCACGATCGGGAGGGAGACGGTATTCAATTGTCCAGCGGCCGCCAGTAGTTGACGAATTCGATTAAGCATTCTCTATCACGTATCCAGCCGTCGTGGTTTTAAGAACTGATCCATTCTCTACGACGACTAAAGCAAAGGACATGTGACCCTTTCGCGTTGGGATTTAACGAGCCTTGACCCCATCCTGCATCTCTTGGAGCGCAATCAGCCATTGGTCTTTGCGAAGGACAATTTCCTTCACACCGTTACCCTCATCCAACCAATACACCATGTATACATCTTGTTCTCGTTTCACTCGCACGATTCGGTCGGCATTAATGTATTCGTCTCGGTAGTGCCACAATTTCATATGACATCCTTCTTATTCAGGATCAATTATCGGCACGTTTTATAGAACTCTTCGGTGATGTGCGTGATCCCTTGGAATAATGCGAGCGAGTACGAGTTCCCGCGTCTTAGGCGAGGGAACGAGGCCATTCGTGTTTACAGAATATGCAGCGCCATCTAAGCTGAGGAGCCTCTGGAATCATTGCCCCCTCCTTGGTGGCGCGACTGACTTCACTCTTCAAAGCAATCACATCCACTCTCCCACACTGTGGACATTCAGGATTAGGAGATTGCCCGTCTAACTGTTTTTGTTCCATTCCAAACCCCTCATCGACTCGCATCCTGTTCTACACCAACGTGCCAGGATCCATCCGCTTATAGCTCCAATTAACGCGCCCACTCCCACTCCGACCCCGAATCCCAAAATAAGATTAGAGCTATCCATTCGATATTTCTTCCCAAATCATTACACGGCAATCAATGCTGCTTCCTTACAGCAGAGATGGTCACAGGAACATACTGCAGCGGCTTCAGGTTTCATCAAGGACGTCTGACATTCGTCACTGCAGAACTTTTTGCCTTCGACCTGGCACGAACAAGAAGCGTGTGCACATTTGCTGACCATGTGAGCCTCCCAGGGAATCAGTACCGTAGAAAACTAGAGACCAGGGTAAGTTGGGCGGTATATCTCCGTTACCGTTAAAATAGTATTTCTAGGGGGCCATGCCAGCTAGGACATATCCTAGAATCCCTGTTGGGAAGAGTAGTGGGTGTTGGGTCGCTCCCCCTGCCATCTAGGGGGAGCGATCCGGATGCAATGGGCACTGAGGAGTGGTTAGCTGATTAATGATGGGAATCGAGGAGAGGCCTGGCTTCGTTTCGTTTCGGTATTTCCATTGGGCGTAGCCATTGGCCCTCACAGTGTTCGGCACGAACTGGGGTCTGCTTTTCCACGAAACCAGTATCATCCCGGCGAATGAGGTCTTTCGTTTGTCCAAGCGATGTCTCATAACGGTAGGGCCGTCTAGGAGCAAGCGGAGCAACTCGTACGTATCACTATGGTTTGAAAACCCGTTCAACTTTTAGACGCCTTGTACCCCTCGATCTGGCTTGCTGAAATACTGGATGATTCCATTCGGTAATACCACTAGTATGGTGATGAAACGTCTTATTCATTCAAACCAGGAGGCTACCATGGGAAGAGGGAACGAAATGTCTCGAATCTTGGTTGCTACGTTGGTATGTGGTGCCGTGGTGTTGGGAGCGAACGGGCTGTCGTTCGCTGACGAGAAGGGCAAGGGAGCGCACCGACACTACAAAGGGGAAGTGGTCGAGAAGGCCGGCAGCTTGGCCATTAAGGATGAGACCGGGTCTACCTACTCCTTAAGCGAAAAGGAAGCGGGCCGACAAGGTCGCGAGTTCAAGGTTGGTGATAAGGTGGATTTCACGGTCAATGAGAACAATACGCTAATAGACGTTCATCTTGCGGGAGAAAAGGGTAAACACAAACATGTCACCGGAAAGCTTGTGCATGTAGGGTTAATGAAAAAAGAGATCAAGCTGCAGACCGCTGATGGAGAAAAGACGTTCCCACTATTGCTTCAGGAGACGAAAACCAAGGCGTTGACTGAGGGGACAGAAGTAACGGTGGAACTGAATGAGGCGGGAACTGTCATCGATTTGCATGAAGGGAAACACAAAGATAAGCACTGAGCATTCCTCAGATCATGGAGCCCCGTCCCGGCGTCACTGCCTAGGCGGGGCTCACTATTCGTGTGGACGCTATTGGGCTTTGATAAAGTCTGGCTTCAGTTGTTCCAGGAACGCAGCATTATCTTCCTTTGAAATCCGCGGGACATCAATCAGCGACCCTATCTGGTCCTAGTCATGGGTGAGGTCATCGGCTGGACGTTAGATGCAATGTGCTCAAACCACCTACGCAACCTAATCCTTTGATCACCGGTGTGTGAACAAGGGCTGCTTGTAACGAGATATGTGGTGAATCTATTGAAGTGATAATGGTTCCCGTAGACATCGCTGCGAGACTGAAACCCAGACACATAGTTCCGGCAGTAACCTCTCTACGCATGCAGATCAGATTGCGAAGTAGATATGGATTCTGACCCAAGAAATGTCCCGCCAGTTTAGGAGTCAGCGGCTCTAGTTGAGTTTAACGTTGATGTAAGGACCGCCTACCCCCAGCACGCCAGCCAATATAAGCAGAACGAATCCCCAAGCAACATTCATACAGCCGTCTATCTTGAGTCGCCATTCTGGCGTGAAAAACGTTGTGAAATGAGTGGCGGAAGCTGGGATGACTTACTCCCGGTTTTACTCCCAATTACCAGGCCAACCTAATCGCACTTAATCCCCCCAGAAAGATGATTTTCGCTAGGTTTGCATCGGCGATGCCGAGTTGCGGGCAAAGGTCCCCGATGGAGGTCCCGCTGTCGGCTTGGCGGAGCGCATAGACGATCTGCTCTTCGGAGAATTTCGACCGCTTCATCGATCCACTCCTTTCGTCGAGGCCCGCCGAAGCCGTCATTCTACTCTCGTTTTCGAGTGCCGTCGTTATCAGGGAAGACGTCACTACCACACGGTCCTGGGCGGCATAGTACCTGCGTTGATCAACCCGTTAATGAGTCGAGGGATTCCCTTTTTCGGAGTGGTTGAAGGAGACATCCGCCACTTGCTGTTCGTCGTCGATGAGTAAGACGGCTGATTGGCCGCGAGAGACCTTGCTGAGTCGTTCCAGAATAAGCGGCCGGACCTCGAAGGATTGCTCTTTTCCGTCCTCGGTACGGATCGCGATGGTCTTGTCTTGCAGGGCCTTCAAGATTACTCCGCGCACCTGGCGGAGGTTCCCTTTGATTGGTGACTGCTTATGCCCCTGCGCCGTCGACAGACCAGCTCGGTGGGATGTGCCGAGCGTGACGTCTACGATTGTGTCCAACTCATCGAGGAGAAAGGTCACCTCCGCTCCGACAGGTAGTGAGGACACTTTGCTTCTGGCCACAGGCCGAATACCATGGGACTCTTCTTTGCCCTCCGCGGTTCGAATGACTGCCGTCTCGTGACCCGTTCCCAGGCTCACGGCGAGCTGACCTCGAACAATTCGATGATGACTGATCTCGCCGGCTTTATGCACATCCACCAAGAGATTCTGATCATTGACCGTAATCTCTACCAGATCCCCGATGAGGAGGTCTGGTAGCCCCTTGCTTTTACGCACATTCATGGGGACGAAGCGCGGCTGTCCTTCGCCGGTGTTCACCCTCGCCTGGTCGCTTCTGACTTCGTCGACCGTTCCCAGGAACGTTCGGTTCCCCTGCAGATGCTCATGGTCTATGTGTTTCTCTTCAGGTGCAGCGCTGGCCCCGGCAACGGGGAGCATACAGGCCAAGGCAAAGATGGCTACGGACTTCGATGGGAATGTTGTCATGAAACTCTCCAGTTCTGGTCAATCGTAGTGGTCAATAGAATCTGGCCCTCAGTGCGTTCCCGGTGTCGCGGGATTGGTCGGCCCGTCTACTGCTATCGCAAGGTGATGTCTCGCTCGGGCTGGAGCCAGTTTTGGAGTATGCGCCGGAGGCCATTTAAGAACTGAGCAATTTTGACCAGCTATACTTCGGCTCAGGGCGTAGCATGGAAACGTGCGACTGGCGATGTCGTTAGATTGGTTTTTGGGAAGGCCCGCTACGAAATGTGAACCATATGGGCCCCATTGGAGGTGCGCGTCATGAACAAGCAACTCTTCGCGAAGCGGTGGTTTTTGTGCGCATCAGTGCTAACGCTCACGTTCTCGCTGTCGCCGCTCCTCACCCATGCAGAGGAGACGCAGGTGAAAGGCGCCATGATTACCGCTCCCACAAGTGCCCAAGGCGACGTGGCACAGGGTGCTGTAGAGGACTCCCTGAAGGCCTGTCTCGCGAGAATTCCAGATAAGGCGACTGTCGGACAGCGCATGCTGGCGGAACGGACCTGCCAAGGAGAGGAGGCCATCAGGAAAACGACTCACGGCGGCCCGCAGTTTTAATACACGTTGTCTTGCGAGACAACCAATCTGCAGAGGAGTGTGCAATGAATCAAGAACAATTTGAGCAATTCTGGTTACAGCTCAAGATGCCTTTAAAAGCCAAGTGGGAAAGAATCACTGATAGCGATCTTAAAGAAATCCAGGGCAGTCTGGCGACGTTTAAAGACATTGTTCTGAAGCGGTATGGGGATACGAACAAGAGCGAAGTGAGTATCTGGGTCGATCGCCGGTATTCGCATTGGACGGGGAACTATCTCGGATATAGTGATCCTGAGCCGGCCTCCACCTAATCCCCTCCACTATCGGCCGGGTTGAGCGTCCTCGTGGTCCCCCGCAAGCCACACGCGAGGTACAGAAAGAGAGTCCGTCCATGGTCAAAATCGTGATCAATGCAAGTTACGACCGGTTCTGCGTGAGCCATAAGGCGTTTCTCAGGCTGAGAGAGTTAGGGCAACCGGATGCTCTTCATGAAACGGATCACGGGGCCTATTGGCCTCAGGCAGCCAGTCCTCAAGAGCCAAGCCTCAATCGATGCGGGATACTGATTCCTCGCGATGACCGCCGGCTTGTCCAAGTTGTGGAAGAGTTGCGCGGAGAGGCGAATGGGCACTGCGCGGAACTCAAGATCGTCACCATTCCCGATGACGTGGAATGGGTCGTGGTGAAAAAAGACGGGAGAGAACAGGTGAGTGAGCAACACCGCACCTGGAGCTGACGATGTGACGTTATCAAGACGGTCGTTCCTGTGACCGGCTCGATCGCAACGTTGGTCATGCGTGATTTGCTTGCCATGTTTCGCGCCGTTTGAGGCGAACCCATCCCGGATCGGTCTCGGTCATAGTATGCCCTGAAGACCGATCCGGGCGACCATTTTCATGGAGGATGATATGAAGACGACACCACAGACATATGTGCTGACCGTACATTCGCCTTCCCGTAGCGCCCTTCGGATCTGGACGGGGAGGGGCCTCCATCAGCTCCGTCACTGTTCAGCCAAACGAATCGACCATGTGTTGTCAGAAATGCAAGCGCACCTGGACGATCTGCGGAGCTCGGTGAGGCCCTCCGCCACCGGAGGACCCAACTCCTTAAATCGGGGTCGTTGATGCCGGGTCGCCCCCACGTCGACCACTGAAAGAGAATCGTCTTCGAAGGCCGCGGGGCGGTCCTGCTGACGTTTCTCGCGGATGCGGCACCATGACCAACAAAGATTAATTCCAGAAGCAATCGTGGAGATGCACGATAGGCCCAATCTCAAACCGCCCACTGAAATCCTTGCGTTCTCAAATTTAGCTAGTGTAGGTGATACAGTACGTCATTGCAGAGCATGGGACGCCCGAGATTCATGCCTGTGGGGCATACTTTTTCGTTACCATTCAAGGCCCGCGTCCTGCCGAGACTGGGCATTCGCAGCACGAAAATCCTTCGGATTCCACTCCCAGTGCTACTCCCAGTTTCACTCCCGATGGCCAGTCTAACCTGATCCTACTTAGTCCCACCTGTAAGGAAGGTCCAGCCGGGCGCACCATAAAATCAGCAGGTAAACGCTCAAATCAGATCAAAAATTTGAAGAGTAGCAGCGTACAAGGTATCCAGATATAAAGTCCTTTCCTCTGGATTTCTTTCTCCAGCGGGACACCAACTCCTCACTCGCTCCCTTCCGTGCATACCCCTCTCCCGCTTTTGAAACTCTAGGGTAACGAGTCACGGTGATTAGGGATTTCCCTTGTATCGATGACGACGGCTCTCATTTATGGTGGCGTTATGCACTCATGACCTGCCGATGCAGAATTGTCCCGCTGTATCGCCATCGTCGTGACCGCATCCGGGAAGGCAAGTGACCCGGCTTGCCTTCCCATCCGTCCCATGCGACAAGCGCTTCTCATCGCCAGCCACCCTCGTCACTACACTCGCTAAACTTTTGAACCGCGAACTGCTGCCTCGATTGCCGCGACGTCGATCTTTCCCATTTGCATCATCGCATCGAAGGCGCGCTTCGCCACGGCGGGATCGGAATTGGTGACCGCGTTCGTCAAAACCATCGGCGTGATCTGCCATGACACGCCCCACTTGTCTTTACACCAGCCGCATTCACTTTCTTCGCCGCCGTTGCCGACGATCGCGTTCCAGTAACGGTCCGTTTCGGCTTGATCGGTGGTTGCGACCTGAAACGAAAATGCTTCGTTATGCTTGAAGGCGGGTCCGCCATTGAGTCCGAGGCAGGGTATTCCCATCACGGTAAACTCCACCGTCAGCACGTCTCCTTTTTTGCCGGAAGGATAGTCCCCCGGCGCCGTGTGGACTGCGCTCACGGATGAATCGGGAAAGGTTTTGGCGTAAAACCGCGCCGCCTCCTCAGCATCCCGGTCATACCAAATGCAGATCGTGTTCTTTGCGGGCTTGGTCATATCACTCTCCTTTGTGGTTCTTGATCAACGTGAATCAAAGGCATCCGAGAATAGCCGCTCCTGTCTAATCTTATGCCAGTCTCTCTCACTCAAGTATTTCTTTGGGCCGCCGCCTGGACGTCTTCAGGAAAGTCCGACATCTCAAAGACCTGCCGAATCTCGATCACGTCGCCATCCTGCGCTGGGCAGCGCTTCATCCAATCGACCACCTGCTGCTTGGAGTTGGCTTGCAGCATCCAATAGCCACCGACCACTTCCTTGGCTTCGACAGACGGGCCGTCGGTAACGGTGGGTGTGCCTTCGGAAAAAGCCACGCGCGCGCCCACCGTCAGTGGCTGCAGTCCGTCCAGCGAGAGCAGCGCACCGGCCCGTTTGAGTTCCTCGTTGAACCGGCCCATCTTCGCCATCATCTCCGCATCCGGCGTGAAATGCGCATCGGTCTTCTTGCCGCTTTTGGGCTGATATATCCCTGGGATCATGAGAACTAAGAATCGCATACGATTTCCCCTTCCGTTTTAGTTTCCGGCCTTCACCTATTAGTCGTCGCCCGGTTCTGAAATCGACATTGCGGAAACTATGTTGAAAAATTGTGTGTTTCTCCTCATGGAGCAGGGGCTTTCTTCTACAGTCGCCTATCACCGTGCTATCGGCTCCGCGCATATCTGACCATCACGGATACACCGATCTTCATCAACTGCCGATATCCCTAAGCGCTGATTTCCTGTTGTCGGTCTCCGTTAATCCCACGAAGGGGTAGCCAACGAGACATTTTCTCCTTGTTCTAGGCGAATTTAGTAGTTATCCTTCGCTCTCAATCGTTTCTGAGTCACCCGCTGGTTTGATTCCAGCCGGACGCACCACCTTCCAATGTGTTCGTGACATGACTTTCCTTTCCAGGTATCGCATTCTCCTCCCCATAGTCGGTGGCCTGTTGGCGTTCTATGCGCTATTAGGTTTTCTCGTCGTTCCTTATGCGGTGAAAACCTACGGCATTCCGGCCTTGTCTGAACGTTTGAGACATCCCGTCCTGCTTGAAGCTATCCGGCTCAATCCGTTTACCTTCTCCGTGGAGCTCATCGGGTTTGAGATACAGGAGCCGGACCACACGCCCATGCTCGGGTTTCAGGAACTGTTTCTGAATTTTGAAGCGACCTCGCTGGTCCGTTCATCATATCTGTTCGACGAGATCCGTCTGACGCTCCCGTTTGGACTCGTGCATTTGCAGGCGGACGGGAAGCTCAATCTTCTTGGCCTGGTACCTCGCGCTCCTGAAGGAGCGGAGCGGCCCGAGCTCCCGCCGGCGGAAAAATCCGACAAGGCCTCGATGCCGTCCGTGGACATTCGATTGTTGAGCATCCAGCGTGGCGTGATCGAATATCGGGACGATTCAAAAAAAAGGCCAGTCACTATCGATGTGGTGCCGATTGAAATTTCCGTCCGAAACTTCAGCAGCCGGCGAGGCGGTGAAAATGCCTACGCGTTCACGGCGGAGTTCGGGGAGGGGGAAGTGTTGGCCTGGGAGGGCACATTGCACCTCGATCCCCTCGAATCGGACGGGCATGTCTCCTTGTCGCATGTCGACCTGAATACGTTCTGGCCGAGCCTTCGTGACCGCTTCCGGTTCGACATCCAGCGCGGGATACTGTCGGCCGATGCCCAGTATCACTTCGACACGCATCTCACCCCGGTCAATCTGCGGATTACAGAGGGCAAGATTCAATTAGCGGATTTCCGGCTGTCGGAAGCGGGGAGTCCTGACCCGGTGCTGACGGTGCCGTCTTTCGGGATTGATGGCATCACCATGGACCTGTCGAAACGGCAGCTGGGAATCGGCACCGCGGCCTTGACCGGAGCGGAGATTCGCGCCTGGCTTGGACGGGATGGCGTGGTCAATTTTACGCCGCTCTTTGCACCGGTTGCCGCACCTTCGGAGGTCTCGATGCAGCCGGAGCCCCCTGCTCCGGACCCAGGACCACCCTGGAAGGTGGACGTCCAGACGGTTGCGGTCGCAAACACTCAGGTGGAGTTTGAGGACAGAAGTCTTGCGACGCCGGTCGAACTGGTCATCGATGACCTCCACGTGACCTTGAACGACTTGCAGGTGCCGTTTAAGGGGACACTTCCGGTGACGGCTGGTTTTCGGCTCAATCAACAAGGCACAGTTGAGAGCCGGGGCACGCTGCGTCTCGATTCCCTTCAAGCTGCGCTCTCGCTCAAACTGGATCATGTCGGACTCCGGCCGTTTCAACCCTATCTGGATCGGATGGTACAGCTTGAAATCAGGGATGGCGAATTGGCTTTGGATGGAGAACTCGTCTATCGAAGTCGCCCCGAAGCGGAGCCAATGGTACAGTACCGAGGTCAGGCAGGACTCACCAATCTTCACCTGGCCGACCGGGTCTCGGCGAAGGAGTTTCTTGGATGGGCAGCCCTCAGCCTGAGTAAGATGGCGCTGGACGTGGCGCCGACCACGGTCAAGATTGGAGAGATTGCGTTACGGGATCCGGCAGTGCGTTTGGTCACCGACAAAGACGGGACCACCAATCTTTCGCGCGTGCTCCGTTCTCCTGATGCCACGCAGGCACCCGCATCGAAACCGGTGGAATCGGATGCGCCCAAGAAGCCCACGGCCCCTACGCCCGTTGAGATCGCCGTCGTCCGGTTAACGAACATGTCCGCCACGTTCGTCGATGAATCGATCGTCCCGACCGTTACGACCGGAATCACCGATCTTACCGGCACGATCAAGGGCCTGTCCTCCCGGCAGATGGCCAAGGCCGAGGTGGCCTTGACGGGTAAGGTGGACGAGGTGGCGCCGCTCAAGATCAAGGGCCAGATCAATCCGCTGAGCGAGGACGCCTTTACACATCTGACGTTTTTGTTCCAAGGGGTGGATTTGACGCCGGTATCGCCCTATGCGGGCAAGTTCGTCGGCTTTCCGATCACCAAGGGAAAACTATCGCTGGATCTCACCTATCAGATCTCCAAGAAGCAATTGATCGGGGAGAATAAGCTGCTGGTCGATCAGTTGACGTTTGGAGACAAGACCGACAGCCCGGATGCAACCACTCTGCCGGTTCGTCTGGCCGTGGGTTTGTTGAAGGACCGACGGGGCCGGATCGACATCGATATGCCGGTGCGAGGGGATCTCAACGAACCGGATTTTCGATACGGCCGGGTGGTCCTGAATGCCCTCGTGAATCTGTTGACCAAGGTGGCCACCTCTCCATTTTCGGCTCTGGGTGGACTCGTTGGCGGCGGCGGGGAAGAATTGCAATTTGTGGAATTTCAGGCGGGAAGCGAGGTCCTTGAGACTGCAGAGCAACGGAAGCTGGAGTCTATTGCCAAGGCATTGCAGGAACGACCGGCGCTACGAGTGGACGTGGCCGGAGTTGCCGACCCGGCACGGGATCGCCAGGCTCTCGCGTTGCAAAAAATTGCGGCCCAGGTTCAACGGCGATTTACCCAGGGGGGGACGAAGAACCTGCAGGCGGTGCCCTCTCCCTCGCGTGAATTCGAACTGCTCGGTGACCTGTATGCGGAGAAGTTGGGCAAGCAGCCGATGAAGCGGGAAGACCTTCCGGGCGGGAAAGCCGTTGAGCGCGTATTGACAGCCGAGGAACTCCGGCAGCAGCTATTCCCGGCGATGACGGTGGAGGATTCTGAACTGCGGGCACTGGCGCAAGAGCGCGCGAAAGCCATCCGTGAACATCTGATCGAGCAGGGTCACTTACCTGATGAGCGGGTATTTCTGGTCGAGTCCGAACTGGCGGCATCCGAGCAGCAGCAGATTCGGGTTCACTTGAATTTGACGGGGAACTGACCGGTCTATCGAAGGCTAGGCCTTGGGCTGGTACCGCATCCGCGTGCCGTGCAGGAGCGACAGTTCGATCTCACTGGCGGTTAATTCGATTGGGAAATAGACCCCGGAGATTTTGGCGGCATTGATACTGGCGCCTTCCAGCTTGGCCTTGCGGAAATCGATGCCTCGAAGATCCGCTTGCCGGAAATAACATTCGCTGAAATCCAGGCCATCGACTTCCAGTCCGCGCAAATCCAGCCCGCGCAGGTCGCAGCGCGTGAGGTCTACCGGTTCGCCTGCCGCTCGCTTGACATTGAATTCCTTGATGCACCCCTCGCGGAGTAAGCGGTACATGGGATCGTTGGCGATCCTGAGTCCGGTCGCAGGTGGTTTCATGTTGTCCATGCGAACTCCTTTGGCACCTGTGTCTCTTATCGGATGCAGCAGCGGAAACTTGAGGGACGGGCGATTTTTCCATGACAGCGATCCGTACCGGTGCCCTTCCTGCTTGCGCCACGCCGTTCAGAAACGGTACTCTTACCCGATTGTCGGTTCTCATGTGCAGGTATTTCACCACGTTCGACCGGATATTCAAGGAGGGAAATCATGGGATTACGATTGGGCGACGAGGCCCCTAATTTTACAGCGGAAACGACCGACGGGACGGTTAATTTCCATGAGTGGCTCGGAAACGGGTGGGGGATCTTGTTCTCACATCCGAAAGACTATACCCCGGTGTGCACGACGGAATTAGGCTACATGGCCAGAATCAAGGGTGAATTCGACAAGCGGGGCGTGAAAATCCTCGCCATCAGTGTCGATCCGCTGGATTCGCATCGCGGCTGGATGAAAGACATCAATGAGACCCAGAACTGCACGGTGACCTATCCCATCATTGCAGATCCCGAGAAGAAGGTCGCCAACTTGTACGACATGATCCACCCGAACTCGCTGGACAGCATGACAGTGCGCTCGGTGTTTGTGATCGGACCTGATAAGAAGATCAAGCTGATGCTCACCTATCCGGCGTCGTGCGGAAGAAATTTCGACGAGTTGCTGCGGGTGGTGGATTCTCTGCAATTGACCGCCAAATATAAAGTGGCGACGCCGGTGAACTGGAAGGATGGTCAGGATTGCATCATTACCCCGGCGGTGAATGATGCCGAAGCCAAAACCTTGTTCCCGAAGGGGTTCAAGGCAGTGAAGCCCTATCTGCGTCTGACGCCGCAGCCCAATAAGTAGCGGCAGCAGACACCGAGAGAGTGCAGGCTCACCAAGAGGAGTCGGCCGGTTGGCCGACTCCTCTTGTCGTATTGGTCCCTAGTAGTGCACATCGGGAGATCAGCACAAAGGGGAGTCGGTTTGGTGGCTTGTGTCCCGTTGTGTTCTCGCGAAGAAAATGATCCCGGTCGCCGTCAGCCACCCGATCCCATGATGGCGTAGTGATGAGCTGGTCGGCATTAACACCGTTCATCTTGATAAATTGGACAGAAAGGGCGTCGCGAATGGAGCCGGTTAGAGTCAGACTAGAAGCAGTCCCGCTTGGCGAGCGTTGTGCCAGGCCGCGGTTTTAGCAAATCGGTCGAATCCCTGCGCGCCGGTGCGGGGGAAGCGTTCGCGCGCCTCGGCCAACCGTGGATAGTCCCGGTCGGCCCGGTGCGATGAGGGCGTAGCGTTCTGCAGCAGGTCGATCAGCCATTCGACTTGATTCGAGGTGACGCTGATCGAAAAATCTTCCATGCGGGTCGGCAGAATGATCTTGGTGCGCAGGGTACCTTCGGCCGCCACTACCGGCCGCCCACCGATCCAGACGCATCGCCGCTCGGCTGTCAGCGGTTCAGGGACGGTGTCGGCCAGCGCCCGTGTCAGCCAGCCTTTTGCCACGCGAGAGGGGGGCACGGTTTGCGGAAACCAGCGTTGAACCGGCACGGTCAGTCCTGCCTGCTCAATGTAGTTGAGGATGGCCGTGCGGAGGCCTTCGCCGAGCCAGGGCGGGCAGGAAGCATCGGGGTCGGCATGATGCAGATCGTTTTCAGCAAACCCTTCGAAGGCAGGACCGAGGATGGTGATGCCTTCCGTGGCGGGATTGAGTCCCACCGGACTGTGAGCGGTGACGGTGAAGCGGTGCCAGAAGGCCGACTGCAACAGATTGTTCGCAAACAATTGCCGCACGCGTTCCAGAGAATCCACCGTGTCGGCGATGGTCTCACCAGGGAGTCCGTACATGAGGTAGGCATGAACCAGGATGCCGGCATGGCGGAACGCCGCGGCCACTCGGGCGGTTTGGTCTACGGTGATCCCCTTTTTCATCTGCCTGAGCAAACGGTCCGATGCCGCTTCGAGTCCTGCCGTGAGGGCTATGCAGCCGGAGGCTGCCAGGAGTCTTGCCAGATCCGGTGAAAAGGCTTCTTCGAAGCGAATATTTCCCCACCAGGAAATGGTCTGGTCTGTCTCCAGCAAGCGAAGCGCAAGCGCTTTTAACGCGGCAGGCGGGGCGGCCTCATCGACGAAGTGAAACCCGCGCTGGCCGGTCTCACGGATGAGGGCGTCAATCTGCCTCATCAAGACATCGGTCGGCGTCATTTCATAGCGCGCAATGTAACTCAGCCCGACATCGCAGAACGTGCATTGTTTCCAATAGCAGCCGTGGGCGACGGTCAGTTTGTTCCAATGGCCTTCCGACCAAAGCCGGTGCATCGGGTTAAGGCTGTCCAGGATCGAGAGGTAACGGCCCAGCGGAAGTCCATTGTAGGTCGGGGTGCCGAGTTCGTGCATAGGTATGTCCGGCTCGGTACTCCCGTCTCGGAAGAGAACCTGCCGGTCGGCCAGCACAAAGGTCCGGCAGAGCATGGTTTGAGACCGTCCCCCCGCCAGGAAGTCGAGCAGGCAAAGAAAAGGGCGTTCACCGTCATCGAGCGTGACGTAGTCCGCGTATTGGAAGAGCCGCGTATCCTTCAAGCGCCGAAGTTCGGTGTTCACATACCCACCGCCAAGGACAACGGCCGTAGCTGGGCGCCGCGCTTTGATCGCTTGAGCTATGCGCAAGGCGCCGAATAGATTGCCTGGAAAAGGCACAGTGAGACCCACGACATCGGGCGAGCTGCGGAGGAGGTGAGGCTCGAGGGCCTGGAGGAGAAGTTCGTCGGTGAAGCTGAGGGGGGCAGCCAAAGCCTTTTCAATCCGGTCGAAGGAGGAGGTCGCCTGCATGATCTGTTCGGCATACCGGTTCAGGGACAGGTGCGGCGCAATCGTTTCGTGGAGCAGATCCGTCAGATCCTCGATATATAGCGTGGCGCGGTGTCGGGCATTGTCGGTCGGGGAAGTGACGAACGGTCCTGGTCCCGGTCGCCCGTCGGCGGCAAAGCGTGGGCCCTCGGGAAGAAATCCCGGGCGGGCGAGATGCGGGGCCAGCATAGGGTCCTTCCCTTGCAGGAAGGCGATGACCGGTTCGATGGTTGCGAGGTAACTGTCTTCGAGCGCCAGGAATTGCTGCACCTCTCCGCGCCAAGGCCTCCTATGTGCCTTGATGCGACGAAACGCTTCCTGTAGTCCGGCCCGTGAGAAGAGACGCAGAATCATGTCGAGGCCAAGATCGGCCTGCTCCGCCTCATACCCCCGGGACCGCAAGAAGCCTGCGAGATAGGCGGTCGCGGGATAGGGCGTGTTTAATTGCGTCAGCGGGGGAATGATGAGGAGCACACGGGGGAGAGCCATGCTTGGGAGATACCATACTGCACCGCGCCGCTGCCAGTGATCTGAGCAGATCTGTAGCGCGCCGCCTTATGCCGTACGCATGGTGGATTGGATGAAATAACCCGTCCACCGTTTGAGCCGGAAGAAGTCGACGATCGGGCGGGGCAGCTCCTCGCGAGGCACGGCACGGAGAATGGTGAGAGCCGGGTCTTGCAGGAGATCGACGGTGTGGGGTTCGTGGCCCGGAGTGGGATGGTAAATCAACACCAGAGGCTTCATGCGATTTTTGAAGTTGATGTTCAGGACGAGGCCGAACGAACCATCGGACAAGGACACGACGGTTCCCGGAGGATAGACGCCCAACGTGTGAATCAGGGCCACCACGACCTCGGTTGAAAACAGCTGTTTTTGATGCTTGTACATGGTCGCCAGCGCCTCCGCCGGTGAAAGCGCTTCCTCGGCGTAGAGACTGTTGACCAGAGTGTCGTAGTGATCGACGGCGCTGACGATTCTCGCAGGAAATGAAATCTGATCCCCTTTCAACTTCTCAGGGTATCCGGAACCATCCAGTCGTTCATGGTGGCTTCGGATCACGTCCAAGACCTCTTCGGGAATGCCGGGAAATCCTCGCAGCATTTCCACCCCGAGATAGGGATGCAGTTGGTACTTAACATGTTCCGTTTCTGACCGCCGCGCACGGGTCTCTAGAATATGACGCGGAATACGCCGCTCCCCGATGTCGAGCAAAAGGCCCGCCAGGCCGATCATCTGCAGCGCGTCCTGGTCGATGTCAAATTGCTGGGCCACCATCATGGAGAGTGTCGCCACGTTCAGTGAATGGAGGACGCTTGCATCGCCGACATCTTCGGGGTCGAAGGCGCTGGCCACGGTGCCGGCGGACTCCGTATTGGTCAACAGTGCGCTGATGCCGCCGATCATGGTTTCGGCGGAGCGCATGCCTTCTTCTGAGCCGTTCGTGAGATCGTCCATCATTTGAGTACTGGTGCCGAGCATCTGGCGGTAGGTCTCAGAGGCCAATTCTACTGCTTGATGATAGTCGCCATGCGTCGGAAGCTCTTGTTCCGTGGGAGGAGGATCCGTATCGGTAGCGGTCTCTTCCGGAGGAGATGCTATTTCCGGTTCCGCCACGGCGGTCGAGGTCGGCGCGGTTTCGGCCGGCGTTCCCTCTGCATCCGGGTCCGGGTCTGATTCTCGGGGGTAGACCAGGACGGTGCTGAGACCAAGCCCCTTAATCGTGGCGATTTGGCTCGGGGAACTCAGTTTGAACGAGCGTCGCGGGAAGGGATGTTTGAACCAGCCGCAATTCAGATCGACATACATCCCCACCCGAAGATTCTCCGGGCTGAGTACGAGTGTGTCGGACTTGTCGAGTTTCCTGTTATCGTCGGATGTTTTGACTAGTGCCATGATCGGTCTGGCGCAGACATAGTTCGGTACGCGCGTACGTACTTCAGGTTATGGCCTGTATCGGCGGGCGGCAGAGGAAACTTGACGAATCGTCGGAGCTTCTTCGCTCAATGCATGGGGGAATCCACCCAAAGAATGGGCGGTTAATTATCTAAACGTTGAGAATGAATGCGTGTTTGTAGATGATATAAGATATCTTTAAAAACAATGATCTGTGATGCATATGTTAAGTTCGAGTGGAGGTATTAATTCGAGGTCCATGTGCGCTTTGGAAGTTGAATTAATTCAGTCCCACTTATGAGCATCGATGTCCGGAAAAGCAAACATGGTGATCGAACCTTGTCCGTTGCGCTACCGGGATGTGAGAGGGTACCGTATGTGCGCCCGACATGGCCGCGCCGGGCCGCCGTCACTTACGTTGGGGGTAATCATGGTTCCAAAGGCAAGGTCTCTTCGTCAGCTTACGCGATCGGCTCTGATCGCCTGTGTGGTGATTGAATGGGCGGTTCTGGGCTGGTCTTGGGCCTCCGGGGCGGGGCCGAGAGTGCTTGACCTGACGTACCCCTTTGATGAAACGACTCAAGTGTGGCCCAGCAATCCTCCGTTTCATCGCGACTCTATGCAACGGGGTGGCACGGCAACAGAAGACTGGTATGCCACTGGGCAGGTGGCACTGTCGGAGCATGCAGGCACACACATGGATGCGCCCATTCATTTTGCGCAGGGCCAAGCGGGGATCGACGGAATTCCAGTCGAGCATTTAATGGGGCCTGCGGTCGTCATCGATGTGCGTGCGGCGGCGGCCGTTGATCGTGATTATCGCCTATCCATCAGTGACGTCCATCGGTGGGAGGCCAGCCATGGGGCCATCCCCCCGGGCGCCATCGTCATGATGCTGACCGGCTGGGGCACATACTGGAAAGACCGCGAGCGATATTTCGGCAGCGCGACGCCGGATGTTCCGACAACGCTCCATTTCCCCGGCTTCTCCAGAGAAGTCGCAGAGCTTCTCGTGAGCCAGCGACACATTTCCGGAATCGGCATCGATACGCCCAGCATCGATTACGGGCCGTCTCAGGATTTTGTTGTGCATCGGATCGTCAATGCTGCCGGACTGTATGGGCTTGAGAACGTGGCAGGTCTTGAAGAAGTTCCCTATCGGGCGCCACCCTGGTGGCGCTGCCGATGAAAATTGCCGGAGGTACGGGCGCGCCCGTGCGCATCATTGCTCTCCTTCCGTCCCCGGCTGCTCAATGACGGACACTATCACTCAATTTCGATTGTACAGCGATTTCAACTGCCCGTTCTGTTATGCGATGCATGAACGTCTTCATGGGCTTGGTGTCATGGAGCAGATTTCCTGGCATGGGGTGCAGCATGCCCCGCATTTGCCTACGCCCAGGGCAACCTGGGCCGGACATTTACGCGCCGAATTGAACCAAGAGGTGGAGATGGTCCGTCGGCTCGCGCCGGAACTGTCCATCACAGTGCCGACGGGAAAGCCACGGACCAGGTTCGCCATCGCTGCGGCGGCTCGCGCACTGCGCATTCATCCTGGGAGAGCCGGTGAGTTCATCCGTTCGTTGTATCGGGTGTTCTGGGTGAATGATTTGGATCTCTCCGATGAACGATTGTTGCAGGTGGAAGCGGAACGTCATGGGTTTGCAGGAACGGAGGTTGCCGGATCGGCCGCGCCGTCCGTTGATCGGGTACTCAATGGATGGGCAGATCTTTGGGCAGAGACGGAACACCAGGGCGTGCCGCTGCTTCAACGGTCGGATAACCAACTGCTGGTTGGTCTGGTTCCACCGGAAACCATCAGACAGTTCCTCATCGAAGCGTAACTGCCGACCTCTGTACGTACGAAAACCTACCATTATCGACGCCTCACTCGTTCCCGCCTGCTGACGGCATGGCGTACTGCGGAAACTGCCGAATCAGTTTGTGGCGCACTTCCCTCATGATATGAGTGGCCTATTGCATGCCGTTCTGGTCCTGTTTTGCCACGTATTCACAGGAGTCACCCATGAAATCAGTATGCTGCTCTCTGGTTGCCGTGTTGTTCACCGGTGTATTGGTGTCGGCCTATCCCCCTCCGTCGCTGGCAGCCGATCCTGCAACGAGCGCTGCGGAGTCTCCGGCCACATCGGCTGAGGCGAAATCGGCAGACACGAAAACGGAAATGTACATCAGCATCTACATGCAGGGGAGTCGTCCTTTGAATCGCCCCGTCCGGTTGCAGGAAGACCCGTTTACGAATACGGACGTTCAGGGCGGACTCGGCGGTGGATTAAAGATCGGATTTTTCCCCGCATTTGCCGGCCGGTATGTAGGCTTGGAGGCCGAATTCTCTGGGCTCGACGGAAAAGTAACTGCCCCCACGGCCACGAGTGGGGGCGTGACGAGATCGGCGAATTTCCGTCTGCAATCGATCAACGCCATGGCGAATCTGTTGCTGCGCTATCCGGGAGAAACGATTCAGCCGTATATCGGAATCGGAGCGGGATTGTCGGGAGGATTTGCGCGGGATCTGAATCTCCAGCATAGCACTATCGGTGTGGTGCATGAAAATGCAGCCGACGGTGCATTTGCATACCAGTTTCTCGGCGGCGTCCGGGCCAATGTCACGGACCGCCTGTTTCTCTTCACGGAGTACAAATATTTCGTGGCGAATTATCAATGGGAGAGTGAATTCACGAATGGGGCTCGCGGGCCATCGTTCACCTTGAACTATCGCACCCATATCATCGCCGGGGGGCTTGGCGTGACCTTTTAGCAAGATGGTACGCCTTCCGCCAGACGGTTGTTCGGGGTGGTCAGGAACTGAGAGTGAGGCTTGCCCATGCTTGCAGGTCGCTATCGCAGAGGCATAAAATGAGCCATCGCATCCACGCGTATCTCGTAGCATGGAGGAAACGCGGTGTTCTGGGACACGCGGCATTCTACGCAGAAACCAGACCGGCGCTGTTCGTTTTGTGGCAAGCCTCAGGAGGCGGGCCGGACGCTCGTGACCAACTCAGAGCCGTTCGCCTGCACTTCTTGTCGCAACCCGGCCGCGGTGTCCATCTGCGAAGAATGTATTCAGCGCTGCTCCCTGTCCCTCTCCAAGAACAAGCCTAACGGTACCCAGGCTTCCGCGTCGCCCCTCCCACTGGTCATTCCCAAGCCCACGGACATCAAAGCCAAGCTCGACGAATATGTGATCGGGCAGGATCGCGCCAAGAAAGTCCTCTCCGTCGCCGTTCACAATCATTACAAACGTATTGTGAATCGGGAACGGCTCAAACACGTCGACCTCGAAAAAGGCAACATCCTCATGATCGGATCGACGGGGACGGGGAAAACGCTGCTGTCCCAGACGCTGGCCCGTATCCTCCATGTGCCGTTTACCATTGCGGATGCGACGGCGCTGACCGAGGCCGGATATGTCGGCGAAGATGTGGAGAACGTCGTGCTGAAGCTGCTGCAGAGTTGCGATTACGACGTTGCCCGCGCCGAAACCGGTATCATCTATATCGATGAGATCGACAAGATCAGCCGCAAGTCTGAAAATCCATCACTGACGAGGGATGTATCCGGCGAAGGCGTGCAGCAGGCGCTTCTGAAGCTGGTCGAAGGAACGGTGTGCAATGTGCCGCCCAAGGGCGGACGCAAGCATCCGGAGCAAGACTACATTCGCGTGGATACGACGAATATTCTGTTCATCGCGGGCGGTGCGTTCGTCGGTTTGGATGCCATGATCGCTCAACGGACGATGCCCAAACGGTTGGGGTTCGGAGCGATCACTCCTGCGGGCGAGATCGATGGACACAGTGAAGTGCTGCGATGCGTGCAATCCGAAGACCTTCTCAAATTCGGGCTTATCCCGGAATTCGTGGGTCGCTTCCCGGTCCTGACAACCCTGGCGGACCTCGATGTGCCTGCCCTCATTCGGGTGCTCACCGAGCCAAGGAACGCGCTCGTGAAACAATATCAGGTCCTCTTCGAAATCGAAGGCATCGACCTTCAATTTACTGAAGCCGCCGTCAAAGCCGTTGCCCGTCGAGCAGCGGTGATGAAAACCGGCGCGCGCGCGCTGCGTACGATTCTCGAAGAGGTTATGCTGGATCTTATGTATGACGTACCGGCATTGAGCGGCGTGAAGTCTGTCGTGATTACCGAGGAGGTGATCGCCGGAATCGGGCAGCCGAAGATTCTCGCCTGACACAGCAACACAATAGACTTTTGATTTCCCCGCCGGCTGCCGGCAAACCTTACAGTCCGCGCCGCTCCCACCGATCAGGAAGGCGTGCAGAGTGCGTTCTGCGTGAAACAGAGCCCAGGTTCAGGCCGCGTGTCTGACCCGTGCTTCGCCGGGAGCGGTTCCGAATGAGTGACCGCTGTCAGGCGACGAGGCCATTCGTCGTCTCTCGGACTCGCTCTCGCCTGCCATGGACCAGGCAATCAGCCATACCAACGCGATCATTGTTCCGACACCGATGATCTCGACTTCCATGTGGCACCTCCGTTGATGACTCAACAGATTGTTTGCCTAGGCGTCGATAAAAGCCGCCGCTTCGCGGCGGCCTCTATGGCGTCTCTCCTTCATCAGCCAGCCGGGCTTGCAGGGCCCTACGCGGCCTGACGTGAGCCGGTCGTCGCGGATCCGACCGTCTCGTTCGACTCACCGATTCCATCTCCGAGCCTCTTCGAGGATCTTCCCTCTCCACCGTACAGAATATCTATGCAGACGAAGAGGGTCACTACCATGGCGAGGAGACCTGTCACGATTCCCCAATAGACTCCTGACATAGGCCACGCTCCCGCGCGGATATCGCGCGAGTCCTTTTTCATGCGCCGCCGTACCGGTCATCAAAACCTGGCGTAGAGAATACGCAAGCGTGCGCACAAGGATGCGTTGATCGAATGCTTGCAATTCGGCCGTCTGAATTGGAAAAGTTTGAGGGGAGAGAAGGGTACACCTGCCACGTTCATCCTGTTGGATTGGTGTCCCAAGGAAGAACATAGCTCCGACCTCCAGATTGAGGCGGACCGTAAACCAGAAGTGTATTTTATGCTTCGCTGAGGTTGGGGTCAAGGGCAAGAAGGGTGAGTCTCAGCGCATGACTCACTGATCGTCAGATCACCTCGTCATTCGGGGTGACGAGACGTGGGGATTTCTTGGTGGATTTGAATCGCAGCGTGAATTCCCGTTGGTCGCTGTCCGGTGCGAGACGATACGACCCTTCGGCACTCAGATGCTCTTCTGAGCGGGACTTGCCCTGAGGAAAGAGTTTGAGTCGAAATTCACCTGGCTGTTGCTGTGGCGAGCCCTCGCCGGGCAGGCTGCCCTCCAACTCGATGTATTCGTGAAACGTCGAAAGGGCTTGGTTGTACAGGTCGCGAAGGAGCCCTTTCGGGATCACGTGGTCGAATAACTGGTTCACTTCTGGGGCAGAGCGATCTGCGGCTGCTGCGACCTGGAACTGGGTCGTTAGCAGTATCGATAATGCAAGGAAAACTGTGGTGATGAGTACCCGCATGCTGTCAGTCTATCGGAGGCGGGAAAACAGTTCAAGATGCGCAGGAGGCAGGTCGGCTTCGAAATGAGGAGGGGGTTCCGATCAGTGCGAAGCTAACAGCGCGCCAGCAGTTTTTCATTCCGATTCCATTGCGACACCGTGCCGCTGGTATCGGTGAGTTCCATTTTATCCTGGGCCAAGACTCGGAGGGAGAGAGGCGGCGTTTTGCTTTGCGGGACGACCAGTTGAAAGCGGTCTTGTTCCTGCTCGATGCGGCCGGTCTGCGACGTCGCTCGGAAGAATTCGGAGACGTTGGCCGCGGTAATCGTCCAGACAAATTCCTCCTGCCGATCGACAAACTTGGAGGAACCCTCCCATGTGCCTACCAGGGACGGTTCAACTGTCGGAAGCCGTTTGACGGCGACCTTGCGTGGAATCGCGGTGAACGATTGCCAGAGGAGCGGATCGAATTTAGTGGGCCCTTGATTCTTTGCGAGCTTGTCCCAGGTCACACTCAAAATGCCGGTGGTGGAAAACCGGTCGCTGCCGGCGACTTTATATGTGCCATGCAGAATCTCCTGATACGATTCCGCCTCCCAGCGCCCACGGTCCGCGATGATCGTGCCCGGCATGACCACGGCGGTCGTCATCGTCCACGTACCGCGTTCGTTCAGCGTCAGATGGCCCTTGCCGTACATCATGCCGACAGGCATGCAGCCGTACCACTCGCCGGCCCACTGTGAGGGCGTTCCGGTGATTCCCGGTTCCGCCGCGGTAGCCCCAGTCGCGCGAATCGGGGTGCCGATTCTGGTGGCGGCGACCTTGGCCAGGTTCGTCACCGCTGCCTGCGGATTAGCCTGTTTTGATGACGTGAGTGAAAGGGTCACCAGCGCATCCGACTTCAAAAACGTCAGCTGGATACCTCCAATGGGAGAACGCAGCGTGAAGGCTCCATCCCCGACCCCGGGAACCGGCTGATGACCGGCTTTTGAGCGTTGATCCTGGAAGAGACTTTTTCGATCCCCATCCGCTCCGGCATTCAGTTCGACCATGACCGTCTCTTGCGGATTGCGCTTCGCCTGATAGAGACACTGGCGGTCATTCTGTCGCAGCCCCGGGGTCACCGGCGTGCCGATGGCGAATTCCACCTCGGCTTCGGTCACGATGAGGCAGGCGTTCAGATTGGTTGAAATGACATCATTGGATTGGGAACAGCCGATCAACGTGATGCCCATCACGAGGGCGGCAAACGGAGGACGCAGTGAGGGGAGAAAAGCCATGGAATGTCCCAGTCTAGGAGTGTTCAACGACAAATTGCAAGGTACGACCAACGCTCGATGGGACGATTGTAATCACCGTGACAACAGAGATGAGTCGCAGAATCCGATCCGCCGATCCGGTGGCCCTCAGGAGGGAACGAACTTCAACGAGACGCCGTTGATGCAGTAGCGCAACCCCGTGGGTTTGGGACCGTCTTCGAAAATATGTCCTTGATGGCCGCCGCAGCGCGCGCAGTGCACTTCGACCCGCGTCATGAAGAATTTGGTATCGGTGCGTGTCTCGACGACTTTGGGATCGACGGGTTGCCAGAAACTGGGCCAGCCGGTGCCGCTATCGAACTTATGCTCGGAGGAATAGGCGGGGAGGTCACAGCCTGCACAGTGATACACGCCGGTCTGGTGATTTTCATGTAGCGGACTGGTAAAGGCCCGTTCGGTATCCTCATGCCGCAACACCCGATAGGCGGAGGAAGACAGCAGTTTTTTCCACTCCTCGTCGGGCTTGGTCATCTTCACGATCGGTCCGATCTCTATGTTGGATGGCATGGAATCATCTCCTTTGCCGGTTCGCGCGAGACGCGCATCAATCAGACAGCTTTTTCATCCTGACATATGTCTTTACGGAAGGGCAAGGCGGTTGGATGGGTGAGTCATGGACACACGCCGGCTAAGACTGTGCGGCGAAAGAGCGCTCGGTGAACGGGGCCCCGGCTTCTCAGCCGGGGCCCACAGCTTACGATGCGGTGGACGTCGCCACGGGCTCGTGTTTGTCCGTCGACGAGGCCGCATCCTGGTTGAATGCCGCCGGAAGCACCTCTTCGATGCGCTCAACAGGAATGATCGTGAGTTCATCGCGAACTTCCTGCGGCACTTCCTTCAGGTCTTTCTCATTGGCCTTCGGGAGAATGATCCGCCTGATGCCGGCGCGATGAGCGGCCAGCACCTTCTCTTTGATCCCGCCGACGGGCAGAACGAGGCCCGTGAGGCTGATCTCGCCGGTCATGGCCGTGTCGCTCCGCACCGGTTTGCCGACATAGGCCGAGGCCAGCGCGGTCGCCATCGTAATACCGGCCGAAGGGCCGTCTTTCGGAATAGCTCCTGAAGGGACGTGGATATGCACACCGTTCCGTTTGAAGCGCGAGATGTCCAGCCCCATGCTTTCGGCATGCGACCAGAGGTAGCTGCGCGCCGCGCGAGCCGATTCCTGCATGACGTCTCCGAGTTGTCCGGTGAGCGTCAACTCGTGACTGCCGGGCAGCAGGGTCGTTTCGATATAGAGCACATCACCGCCTGTCGGCGTCCAGGCCATACCGGTGGCGACACCAGCCGGTAGACTCTTTCGCGCCTCTTCCGGTTGGAATCGTTCCTGCCCGAGCCATTCGTCCAGAAGCGGTTGCGTGATCTCGACCGGTGCGGCCGGGGAATCGGCAGGCCGATCGGCAAAGGTCACCGCTACTTTTCGCGTAATGCGGCCCAACATCTGCTCCAGTTGCCGCACGCCGGATTCCCTCGTGTACCGGCCGATGATATGGTCGAGCACGAGATCGGGCAGATTCACCTCTGCTGCCTTGAGACCGGCTTCCTTCAGGCGTCTCGGCCAGAGGTACCGCAAGGCGATTTCCCGTTTCTCCCGTTCGCTGTAGCCATTCACGCGGATGATTTCCATGCGATCCAACAAGGGCTGCGAGAGGGTCTCCAGCGTATTTGCCGTCGTGATGAAAAACACCTTCGACAGGTCGAACGGCAGATCGAGATAATGGTCGCGGAACGTATGGTTCTGCGCGGGATCCAGAATCTCCAACAGTGCCGCCGCGGGGTCGCCGCGGAAGTCGCGCCCGAGCTTATCGACCTCGTCCAGCATGATGACGGGATTGTTCACGCCGGCCCGCCGCACTGCTTGGACAATCCGTCCGGGCAAGGCGCCGACGTACGTGCGGCGGTGGCCGCGCAGTTCGCCCTCGTCATGCAACCCGCCGAGGCTGAAGCGCTCGAAGGTCCTCCCCATGGACTTGGCAATGGATTGACCCAAACTGGTCTTCCCCACACCGGGAGGGCCGACCAGGCAAAGGATCGGTGCCTTGGCAGAGGGGTTCAATTTCAAAACTGCCAGGTGCTCCACGATCCGTTCTTTCACTTCCTTGATGCCGTAGTGATCCTCGTTCAACACCTTTCGAACGTGTGCGAGGTCCAACCCTTCTTCGGAAGATTTATTCCACGGCAGTTCGAGGACCAGTTCCAGGTAGCTGCGGATGACCTGATGCTCCGGCGACGCGCTGGGCGTTTTCGCCAGTCGGGTCAACTCGCGATCGGTTTCTTTTCTCACATGTTCAGGAAGATCGGCCTCCTGGACCTTCTTTCTCAGCGCGGCAACCTCGTCTTCCTCACCGTTGCTTTCGCCCAACTCCTGCTGAATGGTCTTCAGCTGCTCGCGCAGGAGATATTCCCGCTGGGTTTTGCCGAGTTTCTCCCTGGCTTCGCTGGTGATCTTGTCCCGCAACTGAAGAATCTGAACCTCTCGCGACAACGCCGCGTAGAGCCCACGCAACAGATCCGCGCGGGTCGATGCTTCCAGCAACTGCTGTTCGCCGTCCAATGTGAGGTTCAACAACGAGGCAATGCGGTAGGCCAACAGCACGGGGTCTTCTTCGGTTCCCAGCGCCGCCACGGCTTCATGCACGCCCGGAGTCTGAATCAGTTTGGGCAGTTCCGTGATGATGTCGAGGATTGCCCGATGCAGCGCTTCGACCTCCGTATTCCGCTCGCTGGGAGCCGGCAACTGCTTCACCCGCGCTTGCAGATAGGGATCCACCTGGTCGAGCTTCAACAGCACGAACCGCTCCAATCCCTGGATCAAAATATTATAATGACCTTCCGAGGTTCGGGCCGTTTGCTTGATGACGGCTTTGGTCCCGATCGTGTACAGGTCTTCGAGCATCGGTTGATCGGTCTGCGCATCCCGCTGCGCCACGACGAGCAATGTCTTGTCTTCCGTTTTGAGCGCGGCTTCGACGGCGGCGATGGAACGGTCGCGCCCGACCGTCAGCGGCATCATCGTGCCGGGGAACAGCACCGTTCGTTTCAGCGGGAGTATCGGAAGGTTCGTGAGTATGGGGCCGTTCGAATCGGTCATATCGTCCTCCAGATCTGAGGTGGTCATCACAAGGAAGATGAATCGGTCACGAGGAATGATGTTCGTTCCCGTTGATCACCGTTCTTTGAGATAGCCATGGAGGCAGGGGAGTCAAGCGGCGGTTGTGATGGGAGTTCGAATGCTTGACCGCCGGAGTCTTTGGGGGTGTGTCCTCATTCGAGAAGTGAGCGTGCAAGTCAACGATGCGCAGGCTTACAGGATAGTCAAAATGGCCGTCCAGCGAGGCCGCAGCGAGTGAAGAGGTGAGGCGTACCCTCGGGGTACGTTGAGACTCTTGACGATGCGAGAACAAGGCTGGCGGGCATTTGCACCATCCTGCTATCGGTCGATGAAGAGGCTGCCTCCGTTCTCAATGTAAGTCTTTCGATTGAGCCGTTCCGGTCGCGCATTACCATTCGGAACCGAAACAGAAGAATAGTCGTCTCGTCCTTCCATGTCGAAAAATGCGCCGATGCTCGTATCCGCTCCTTGTCCGAGGCCGCGACCGACAAAGTACTGATCGGCCCCGCCTTCTTCGATGAAGAGCCCCCAGCCGCCCAGATCAGCCATGCCCAATCCGGTCGAGGCGGGCAGGTCATACAAGTCGCTGTCCGGGCCGCCGTCTATGGCCAGCGCGACGCTCCCGTCCCAGGCGGTGCCGCCGTTATAGAATGGCCCCTTGGAACCGTACCGATCCTTGCCCTGATAATCGAGGCTGAGGCCCACGCCGAAATGTGCCGCGGTTCCCAGACCGTACCTCGCCGCCTGATGGTCGTCATCGCCGGCCAGATCGAGTTTCACCCCCAGGCCGAAAAAATACCCGTGTCCTTGCGAAAAGTTTGCGCTGCGGTAACGGTCCCGGCCGGCCAAATCGATCAGCAAGCCCCATCCGCCGGCCAGACTTTGCGCGCGCTGCGCCTGTAGCTTGCTGAAGATGCGGAGCCCCGCGCCGGTGCCAAGCCCGAAGCAATCGTATTGAAAGACGGGGTCGTTTGGGCGGGCATTCGGCGCGTCCGTTTCATTGTAGGCACTCGGATATTTTCCACCGCATTCGTACGAATCGTTACCGGAAACATCAATGAGGGCGCCTACCCCCAATGGTCCGCCGAAGCCCAGCGCATAGCCGAAACTCGTATAGCGATCGTCGCCGGCGCGATCCACCAGGAGGCCGAACCCACCGAAGGCTGCGCCTTGGGTAAAGCGGCTTCCTTCATAGACATCCTGTCCTGCTCCATCATACAGGATACCCAGCCCTGCAAAGCCGACCCCTCCGGATCCCGGTGCCAACCGATAGGTATCGTCTCCGCTATGATCGATGACGATGCCGATGCCGGCGCGCCCCGTGGCCAACCCGAGCGCGAAGGGCTGATACAAATCGTTCCCGCTCAGGTCGATCACCACACTGTTGCCCAGGTCGCTGTTCGGGCTGGCGCCGATGAGCCCACGATAGGTGTCATTGCCGCCAAGATCGATGATGAGCGCGGCGCCCTTGTCGAGGTCATACGTATTGGGGCCGTGGCCACCTATCACCAGGAGGCCATAGGAGGTCTGCTGGACCAGGAGCAGATCTCCGGTGATACCGGGAATCGTCTGGGTGACCGGCTTTCGATGGTGGAGCGCAATGTCCAATTGTTGCAAAAACTTCCGGTTGCCGAGGCGTGCCAATCGCTGCGCGGCGGCAATCAGCGACGCATAATCCACCTGCTGCATGAGGAGCGTCGCATAGCGGACGGCGGCGTCGGCCTCCGCCAGCCTGGCCGGTGGGGTGATTTGCGGGGTGAATTGTTCCGCCAACGGGCGGGCCTGGGTGAAAAGAAAATCCCGATCCTGTGGCGACAGGTGGCGCAGAGCCTGCTCCCGGTCCTGATAGGCATGTTCAAGCACGTCGGTCAGAAAAGTCAGAAGGTCCTCAGGCGCCAACGTCACCGGAAACGTGAGCGGCGCGAAAGGGGCACCGGTTCGATCCATCCCTTCCTCGAGAATTTCGATGACGGCGGGCAGTTCCTCGATTCCCGATTCGGCAGCTGTAGCCGCCAACAGACCGGTCTGTTCGATCGTAGTGAGGCCCTTCCAAGGATCAGCCAGTGTGTCCAGCACCATATCGCGCTTGAACTTCGCCGGCTTGTTCGTCTGGTCCGCCAGGGTTTTACGCACTGCCGGGAGCATCACGTTGAGATTGTCTTGCAGTTCGGCCTCGATCCGCGGAGCCAGCCTGGCCACCATCGTTTGTTGTTGCCGATCCACTTGCTGCTCCGGTGGTGGCGTAACGGCGAACAGTTTGGAGAGCGGGGTGCAGCCGCTCAGGACGGTCCAGAGACTCAGCAGCACCGATAGGAAGAGTCGTCGGCCTGTAGCGTACTGCGGTTCGATGGTTGCGGCTCGGCCTCGATTATTCAAGGGCGGGACTGTCATGAGGTGGGAGAATTCCTGCGTCGCGCAGGCAGTCATCGGCCCAGGCACGAATGTCATGCGCCCCGAGATAGGTGCGCATGCGTCGCATCCGGTCGCGGCGTTCGGCGAACGGCATCTCCAACGCCTGGCGAATGGAGTCGGCCACCCCTTCCGGGTCGTAGGGATTGATGAGCAGCGCCTCGGTCAATTCTTCTGCCGCGCCGGCCATATGGCTCACCAGCAGCACGCCTTTCTCTTCGACCTGGCTGGCGACATACTCCTTCGCTACCAAGTTCATGCCATCATAGACTGAGCTTACCAACGCCAGGTCGGCCATGCGGTAATAGGCCGCCAGGGTATCCATCCCGATGCGCCCCTCTCGAAACTCGATCGGCCGCCAGCGCGAGGCTTGCGGGCTGCCAGGATGAGAGATCGTGCCATATCGCATATTGATCTCGTTGACCGTTTCGCGGATCAGCTCTCGATAGCTGCGATAGGTTTCGACATCACCTCTCGTCGGCACCGCGATCTGGATAAAGGTGAAATGGCCTCGATACTGCGGATACTGCTGGAAGAACGCATCGATGGCCCACAACCGTTTGAGGAGCCCTTTCGTATAGTCGAGCCGATCGACGCCGAGCCCGATGCGTACTGTCGGCTGAAAGATGTGCAGATTGCGCAGGACGTCCATGGCACGCGTGACTTGCGGCGATTGCGCCCGTTCGGCCCACGCTTGATAACTGATGCTGATGGGGCGAGCGACCAGCCTGGTGCGGCGACCTTTATAGTCGATGTGATGGTCGTCATGCACGACATCCGCACCCAGGAACTCTTTCGCGCATTCAATAAAGCAGTGCAGAAAGTTTTGGGTCTGGAACATTATCAGATCGGCGGCCAATAAGGATTCGAGGAGTTCTCGACGTTCAGGCAGAATCCGAAAGGCATCGGGCCCGGGCCAGGGCGTATGCCAGAAAATCGCCACCGGCTGGGCGGGCAGGGAGGCTTTGATGAGGCCGGGGAGCAACGCCAGATGAAAATCGTGAATCCAGACGAACCCCGGTTTGTCAGCCAGCTCCCGGAGAACCTCGTCTGCGAAGCGCGCGTTCATGGCCTGGTAGGCATGCCAAAATGCTTTCCGGTAAGCCACGCGGTCCAGGGTGAGGTGGCAGAGGGGCCAGAGGACTTGGTTGGCGTACCCCTGATAGCCGCCCTTCACTTCGCCGTTCTCCAGCCATACACGGCGTAAGCGGTAGGTCGGGGCGTCGGGGGGCACTTCGACGACCATATCCTGGTTCACCACATCGCGATCCGCCTTGCCGCTACCCCAGGCGATCCAGGTCCCACCCAGCCGCCGCATCATGGGGTCAAGCGCAGAAATGAGTCCACCCGATGCACGTTCCCAGATCAGGTGATTCTTCACTAGCCGGTGTTCGTAGGGCTCGCGGTTGGATACGATGATCAGGCGTGAGAGCGACAGATTGTGCTCTTGCTGCGGGGCGTCAAGGGGCGCGTGGGATGCGTTCATAGGGTTCCGCATCTCACGTGAGACCGGCATGGCGGCGCTTCGAATGACATGAATTGAAAATAAGAGGCTTGGCCGCCTCTGTCAAGCGTCTCTTCGGCCGTCGTGCAGGTGGGTCACTTGTGACTGTGGCCCTGAGAGAGTTGTCCTGCTGGTCTTGGTTTCCTGAGACTCCCGGCCACCATGCGGAATTCGAACAGGCGGCACTCGATGGCCCCGTTGAACAACGGCACCCGGCGGGAGGGCGCCAGGCGCAACAGGCTTGGCAGCTTCATGTCGGCGGTAAAAATCTGGACGGTCCAACCACAGAAGTGCTTTTTTAGATGGTCGCCGAACTGAGGATAAAATGACTGCAATGTCTCGACCTCTCCCATACGGTGACCGTAGGGAGGATTGGTGACGAGGAGCCCGGCTTCCGCCGGCGCAGGCAGGTGCAGTACATCTCCCTGTTGTAATGTTACCGCGTCCGTGAGTCCGGCAAGAGTGAGATTGGCTTTCATCGACGTGATCGCCTGTGCGCTCTCGTCGGCGGCGTGAATCAGGCAAGGCTTGGAGACGATCTCCGCGGCCTGGAGTTCAGCGCGGAGGTTGTTGAACGTCGGAGGATCGAGTGAGAGCAGTTTTTCGAACGCAAAGTGGCGGCCGATGCCGGGCGCGATGTGACGGGCCATCAGGGCCGCCTCGACGACAAACGTTCCGCTGCCGCACATGGGGTCGTACAGCAGGATGTCCGGAGTCCACTTGGCAAGGCGCAAGATGCCGGCCGCGAGATTTTCTCTGATGGGTGCTTCGCCGGAGGACTTTCGCCACCCTCGCTTGAACAGCGGATCACCGGACGTATCCAGGTAAAATGTGCAATGTGTCCCGTCTAAATAGACGGCGATCAGGATGTCCGGTGCGTGGGTGTCGACAGAGGGGCGTTTGCCTCTGGCATACTGGAATCGGTCGCAGACCGCATCCTTGACCCGCAGCGTCACAAAGTCCAGGCTCTTCAGCGGACAACGGTGCGCGCTCACCTTTACTTTGATGCGTTGCTGCGGGGTAAACCAATCCTGCCAGCGGATGGCGTGTGCCGCGTCATACACATCGTGTTCATCGCGATAGGCGCCTTCCGCAATCCGCAGGAGAATGCGGCTGGCGATGCGGCTTTGGAGATTCACCCGATAACAGATGGCGAGGGTGCCGCGAAAGGCCACACCTCCGGCTGTGGCCTTGACGCCGGCCGCGCCCAGGTCGGTAAGTTCTTCGGCGAGGACGGTTTCGAGGCCGCGTGGGCAGGGTGCAAAGAATGCCTGAATTGTGCTATCCATTTCTGTCTTTCTCTCGTCGTGATCGGGAGCCGCAATGAAATTCTGCAGCGAATGTGGGGCCGGGCTGTCGAAAAAAATTCCTCCCGGCGATAACCTGCCGCGGTTCGTCTGCGAAACCTGTCAGGTCGTCCATTACATCAATCCGAAAATCGTCGCCGGTTGTATTCCCGAGTGGGAAGACAAGATTTTGCTCTGCCGCCGGGCGATCGAGCCGCGTATCGGACACTGGACGTTTCCCGCCGGCTTCATGGAAATCGGGGAAAGTACCGAGCAAGCCGCTGTTCGCGAAACCTTCGAAGAAGCGCATGCAGAGGTGGAGATCACCTCTTTGTATGCCGTCCTGAGCCTGCCCCGCATCAGCCAGGTGCACATGATATTTCGCGGGACCATGCGCACGCCGGAATTCAAACCCGGTACGGAAAGCCTGGATGTGCAGTTGTTCGCGCTGGACGCCATTCCATGGGACGACCTGGCCTTTCCCGTCATTCAGGAAGCTCTGGAACGGTATGTGGCGGATGTGGCCCGGGGCACGTTCACCATGCATTTCGGCAGCGTCTTTCCCCGGATGAAATCCTAGGCATTGTCAAATCCCACAAAATGTCAAAAAAGGCTGTCCGGCAAGGCCGCAGCAATGCGAGTGGGCGAGGCGTGTCCTTGCGATACGTTCAGCCTGCGAGGTGCGCGACGCGAAGAATAAGGAGCGTCAGGTTTGCGCAGGGGCGCGAGCCGGTGAGCGCCCAGTGTCTTCAGCAAGGCGGCGGTGTTTTTCAGCATCCCGGCTAATTACTGCTAGGCATGATGAGCCCCAGCTCATCCGCCGGGGGATGCACGAAGGCGAATCCCTTGTCCGCCTGAAAGTCCACGGTCATTCCGGTTGTGCGGTGCACGCTCGCCCTATCCAGCGCCACGGTTAAACCTTCAATATGTTGCACTTCATCCTCTTCCTGTGCCGCAGGTTCCAGGGTGATCGACAGGGATAGGCGTTGAGCGTCCACGTCGCGCAGCGTAATCCTCACGACCGGATCTTCAGGATGTTCCTCGATGAGCTTGCGCAACCGTTCGATGGCGGTCCAGGTGAGATTCATCATGGTCAGGCTGGTCTGGCCTGTTGGATCGGCGCTGCGTGGTGAATGTGGTGAATGTCCACGAGTTGTTCGGTGCGGTCGATTGAATAAAAAATCCGCCAGTCGCCCACGGCGTATTTATGAATCCCGGGCAGGTCGGTAGCGACCGA
Organism: Nitrospira sp.; assembly: GCA_024998595.1. GTDB lineage: Bacteria > Nitrospirota > Nitrospiria > Nitrospirales > Nitrospiraceae > Nitrospira_A. Next base: position 354,566 of record JACOEK010000003.1, on the reverse strand, counting down.
CTCATGACGCAGGTTATCGACGTTGGAGGCCAGCCACTTCGTTTTGTCGAACAATCGCTGAGCCATGGCAGGATCGGCAGCGCGCAGGTCAGTGATCACATCGGGGCGAAAAGCCAAGCGAAACCAGGGCATGTTACCACCGGAGGCCGAGCTTGTCGGCCACCTCGTCACCGGTGATGCGTTCCGTCGAGGCGAGGGACTGCTTCAGACGTTCACGCACAGACTCGCCCAACGGCGCGCCGAGATCCGGATCACCCAGCAGCGTGCGCAACCGGTCGTCGACGATGCCTTCGACCAGATTCTTGAGTTCCGCCAGGCTTAAATTGGAGATGGTAATGGTCGGTTCGGTCATAATAATTTGAGCATACGGGGGCGGTCGCGCCAAATGCAAGAATCGCGTTCCAATGTGTTAAGTTGTCTACCTCACGTCCCGCATTTCGATCCGCTGGAACCTTCGCACGAACAATCCACGCAACCATGAACAGCACAGGTGCCGCAGGCCTGTTCGATCCGGCGACGCAGCGCGGCCCTGGCTCGATGCACGCGGACGGCCGCATTGTCGGCCGTGATGCCTGTCTGTTCCGCCAGGTCTTTCAGTTTGCCTTCTTCGAGATCCACGATCTGTAGGGCTTTGCGATATTCGGGTTTGAGGGTCTCGAGCAGGCTCGACACGCATTGGCAGATTTCCTGCCGCAGTTCAGCCTCCGGTTCCTGGACATCCGGAAATTCTCTGGTCCAGGCTTCCATCGCTCGTTCGACGGTGGATCGCTGCCGGTAGTGGTCGATCACTGCGTTGCGGAGCACTCGATAGAACCAAGCGACGACCTTTTCGTCCTTCACGCCGGCTCCTCGCTCCAAGCCGCGCGCAAAGGCCGTTTGGAGAATGTCCTCAGCTACGGCTCTCGATTCCACCCGCCGCTCAAGAAAAGCCAGGAATTGTCTATGTCCCTGCACCAGCTGCGCAATGGCTTCCGGCGAGAGTGCGGTCGATGGTGTTGATTCAATATTCATGAGGGCAGCTTACCAAACTTTGCGGCGGACTGTAAGGTTTTCAGGGGGGCTCCGTCAGCCTCTGTGACAACGCAATCACGCGTTGGCTCATCAAAGGAGACCCGACATGGCCGACAAGAAGACATCCACCTCGCCGAAGATCGCAAAAAGCGCTTGCTGCGGAACGTGCGACTGTTCGACCTGTTCATGCGGTTGCCAGGCCAATGCCTGTCGCTGCGCGCAGATCAATTGTCAGTGTGGATGCCGCAAACAATCTTCAGGGCGGTAGTCCGGCTCTGTCCCGCCCATCGGACGCCGGTGGGCGGGCTTGGCGGGCATTGTGAGGGGCTTACTGCTCCCGTATCATTCCTTCGGAGAGAGCAGCTCCGGGTGAAGGCCAGACGAGTGCTTTGGGGGTAGGCTTGTAGCCGTGACGTTCATGAGGTACATACTTCCTGATTCCGCGCATCATATCGGTGTTAGGCGAGATGCGGAATCACGCGACGCTCCGTTCGCTCCGGTACTTGTCAGAGGATACCTCGGTCATGCGCTTCATTCACGCCGCTGATCTCCATATTGACAGCCCCTTACGCGGGCTCGACCGGTACGACGGCGCGCCGGTGGAGCGGTTGCGGACAGCGACACGGAGCGCGTTCGAACGGCTGATCGACAGGGCCATCAGCGAGCGTGTGGACTTTCTCCTGCTGGCCGGGGATCTCTATGACGGCGACTGGCAGGATTTTCACACCGGGCTGTTCTTTCGCGGGCAGATGGTCAGGCTGGAGCGAGAGGGAATCCAGGCCTTCATCGTTCAAGGAAATCATGATGCACAGGGTGTCATCTCCAAACAGCTCATCCTGCCGTCGAATGTCACTGTATTTTCCAGCCGCACTGCCCAGACGGTCCGGATCGAGGAACTGTCGGTTGCGATCCATGGCCGCAGCTTCCCTGAACGTGCGGTTGATGAGGATCTGGTTCCAGCCTATCCGCCTCCCGTGTCCGGCTTCTTCAATATCGGTCTCTTGCACACGAGCCTGACCGGCCGCGCCGGGCATGACACCTATGCGCCGACGGACCTCCCGACATTGATCGCGAAGGGCTACGATTACTGGGCACTGGGGCATGTGCATGCGCGTGAGGTGCTTCACGATAAGCCGCGCATTCTGTTTCCCGGCAATCTGCAGGGCCGTCATGCGAAAGAAACGGGGCCGAAGGGATGCGAGTTGGTGACGATCGAGGCGGGGCGAATCGAGAGTGAGTTCGTGGCGCTCGATGTCGTGCGCTGGAATCAGGTGACGGTTTCGCTGGACGGCATACATCGCCTGGAGGCGTTGGGGGAGGCGTTCCGCCATGCGGTGGAACCGGTGCTCACCGGTGCGAGGGATCGCCTGCATGCGGTGCGGGTGACCTTGGCGGGATCGACGGAACTCCATCGGCTGGAAGCGAGCCAGCCCGGTACGTTGGCGGCGGCGATGTATGGGGCGGCGCAGGATATCGGCGAGGCGGAAGTCTGGATCGAGCAGGTGCGACTCGACCTGTCCGCCCCCCTGGATCGCGCTCAGACCGTGCAACGCCAGGATGCGGTGGGAGAACTGGTCCGCCTCGTCGATTCAATTATCGGCGACGAGTCGGAATTGCTTCGATGGGCGCAGACCGAACTCGGAGATCTGCTTGGCTCCCTGCCGCAAGAAGTAGCAGCCGGAGACGTTCCGAAGCTCGACGACCAGGTCGAATTGAAAAGTCTCATGATGGATGCAGAAGCCACGGTGTTGGCGCGTCTGACTGATCCAGGAGCAGAGGCGTGAAGCTGCTCAAGCTGTTGCTCCAGGCCTACGGTCCTTTCACGGGCAAGACGCTGGATTTTTCGACGGGCGCTTCCAATCTCCACCTGATTTATGGTCCCAACGAAGCGGGCAAGTCGTCTGCCCTGCGGGCCATGATGGATTTACGATTCGGCATTCCGGTGCGGAGCCCGGATGATTTTGTCCACGCCGCTGCGGATCTCCGGATCGGCGGCATCTTCGCCGCGACCGACGGGGAGCGCATTGGCTTCGTCCGCCGTAAGGGCAAAGGAGCGACGCTTGCTAGGCTCAATGGCCGGACGGAGCTGCCCGAACCGGCTCTGGCCGTGGATACGAGTCACGAGCGCGGATTGACCGCGGGGCTCGAGCGGGCCGAGTTCGAGGCCATGTTCGGACTCACCCATGCCCGTTTGCGCGAAGGCGGCAAGATTCTCCTACGCGGCGAGGGGGACTTGGGATCCGCCCTGTTCGAAGCGAGCGCGGGAACCAGGGGAATTGCGGCATTGCTGGCGGCATTGGAAATCGATGCGAAAAAACTCTACGGCCCGCACGGACGCGCGCAGAATGCGGTCATCAACGAGGCGCGCCGCCGGCTCGACGAACAGCGGCAGGCCTGGCGGGAGGCGCAAACCAAACCGGCGGAGTGGCAAAGCTTGAACCGCGCGCATGAAACCGCAGCGGCGACGCTGGCAGAGGTGAACGTCACTTTGGAGCGTTTGCGGCGGCGTGAAAACGAATTGACCGAACTGCGTACGGTTGAACCCTTGCTGCGTGCGCAGGACGCTGCGGCGGCCCTGCTTACATCGTTCACGGGAATTCCTGACCTCGCCGAGCGGGCGCGGGAAGAGCGGCTGGCGGCCTTGCAGGAACTCGACCATGCTGAGCGCAACCTGCGAGAAGCGCAGGTGGAGGCAGAGCGATGCGCGCACGCGCTCGATGGCTTGATGCTCGAACCTTTGGTGCTGGAGCATGCCGCTGCGATCGAACGGTTGGTCTTGGGCGTGGGGGCAGCGGCCCGTCACCGGATCGAGGTGCAACAACAGGAGGCGGTGATCGCTTCTCTCGAGGCCGACCTTGTCGTGGCCGTCGCGCGACTGGCGCCGGGACGTGAGTTGCGTGAGGTTCTGCAAGCCGTGCCTTCCTCCGCCGACCGTTTAGTCCTGGACGATCACCTGACGCAAGTTAGTCGATTAGGTGACCGGCTCGACCAGTATCGTCAACGTGCCCGGGTACTGGATCAGGCCCTGGCATTCGATCAGGCGGAAGCGTGGCGCCCGACCGATCCCGCTGCCAGGCAGCAACTCACCACCGCTATTCGGGAAGCCCAATCTCTGGGTGACGTGATCAGACGACAAAGCGAACTGGATCGGCAGCGGCGAGAGATGGAGCTTGTCCTCGAACAGGCGCTGTCCGATGTCGGACTTACCTCCGATCAGGCCCTGCGCCGAACCCAACCCTTGCTGGATGCGCAGATTGCGCTCACGAAGCGGGAATTAACCGATCTCGACGAGCAGATCCGCAAGGTGCGCGATGAACAGGAGTTGTTGGCCCGCGACATGGACGGGCAACGGCTGCGACTCAGGCAGTTGGCGGCCGAGGGTGAGGTGGTGACGGCGGAGACGCTGCGTCAGGCGCGGACCAGGCGCGATGAAAGCTGGACGGCGATTCGCCGCGCCTACATCGACCGAACCCAACATCTCGATCAACTGGCGCTGGGCTTTGAACCGGGCCGGGCGCTCCCGGAGATGTTCGAAGCGTCCTTGAGTGAGGCCGACCGGCAGGCGGACCTCTTGCGCGCCGATGCCAAACGCGCGGCAGGCCTTGAGGAATGCACAGGGCGAATCGAGCAAATGGAGACGCGGCGATCGGAGATCGAACGGCAGATTTCGACGCTGACGGCAGGCCGCGGAGAAATCCTTGCTGCATGGGCGCAGCGGCTGAAAGAAGCCGGTCTGCCCGATCTCGATCCGGAACCGTTACGAGAATGGCAAGGGCGGCGAACCGATGCGCTGCAAGTGGCGGAGCGGGTGGGGGCGTTGCGTGCTGCGGGTGACCGGTTGCAAGAGGAGACGAAGGATGCGGTGACGGGAATCAGAGCAGCTCTTCTGAAGCTTGGTCAACCCGTCAGTGAGCTGATCTCAGCCGATGTCGCCGGATTGCCGTCATTACTCGAACAGGCGGTTCATTGCGACACGAAAGCCATGGAGGCTGAGGCGGCCCACAATGCGAAGGAGAAGGCGGCGAACGTGCAACGGATGGAACGCCGGGACCTCGACCGTTCGATTGCCGAGGCGGAGTGCGATTTGCAGCGCCACCGGCAGGCTTTGCAAGAGTGGCATGCGCGGTTGTTTCTCGCGTCCGATACGATCCCGGATGCGATCAACGTTCGCCTCGATGAATTGGATGGTGTGGCACGGCGGGCGGCGGCGTTGAGTGAAGCGCAGCAGCGCAAGGCCCAGGTGCAGGCTATTCTCGATGATCTTAGCGCGCAATCCAAGGATGTGGCTGGATTGCTTGGGGCGCCGGCACCCCAGGTCGTGGAGGACTTTGCGGATCGTTTACGCGGGCGAGTCGCGGCGGCCAGGATTGCCGAACAAGAACAGGCCACGCTTTTGCGCGATCAACGCAAGGCCGAGGACAAGCGACGACGCGCGGCATCGGACCAAACAACGCAGCAGGCGATATTGGCGCGGCTCTGCGCGGCTGCAGGGGCGGCGAGTCTCGAGGAATTACCGCATCGTGAGGAATCGGCCCAGCGCAAGCGTGAGGCAGCCGCAGCACTCAATCAAGTGCGGCAGCAGATGGCAGCGGCATCCTCCCATTCCGAAGCGGAACTTCGTCGGCGCCTGTCCGGTCGGGATGCGGTGACGATCGAGAGCGAGCGAGAGCAGTGCCGGTCGGAGATCATCATCCGTGAGGAGGAGCAGACGTCTGCGCGTCGAGCCGAAGAACAGGCGCGTTTGGCCTTGAATGCCATCGACTCATCGGATCGCGCCGCTCTGGCACGCGAGGCTATGGAGTCCGCGGCTGCGCGGTATCGCGCTGCCATCAGGCCCTGGGCCAGGCTGAAGCTGGCTCGCGCGCTGCTGCAGGAAGCCTTAAACCGTTTTCGGGAACGGGCACAGGCTCCTATGATTACCAAGGCCTCGGTCTATTTCGCACTGATGACGGACGGGGGCTATGAACGGTTGATCAGCGACGATTCCGCGGGTCAGCCGCGATTGTGCGCCCTGCGACCGGGCGGCGCTCGTGTGACCGTTGAGGAAATGAGCGAAGGCACAGCGGATCAATTGTATCTCGCCTTGCGATTGGCGGCGCTGGAGGTCCGTCGGGCGGCACACCCGCAGATGCCGCTCGTCCTGGACGATGCGCTCATCACTTCCGACGACCGGCGCGTGGCTCAGATCCTCCGGGCCTTGGCTCGATTTGCCGAGGAGGGCCAGGTTCTGATCTTCACCCACCATCGTCACTTGCTGGATGTGGCACGGGCGGCCATCGGCGACCAGGCCTTCGTCGCGCATCACCTCTGATACAGCCCTGCAGCCTGCCTGTTTCCGACTCGGGATGCGAAGCCATTGGGGCGGGATTCACCTCGTATGCGATCAGAGGCCTCCGCAGTGGTGCGGACGGTGATCTCAGGATAACGGAAATATTGCAGGGAGGGAGTATGAGCCGGTTGAAGGGAAAAATTGCGGTGGTGACCGGGAGCAGCAGCGGAATCGGCAAGGCGATTGCCCTGCGGTTTGCTCAGGAAGGGGCGACGGTGGTGGTCGCGGCCAGACGATTTTATAAATGTGAGGAGACGGTCGCGCAGATCGAATCAGCAGGAGGCAAGGCATTCGCGCTGCAGACGGATATTACCGACGAATCTCAGGTCGAGCAGCTCATGGCGGAGACCATCCGTCGGTACGACCGCCTGGATATCCTGGTCAACAATGCCGGCATCTTCGGCGGCCGGCGGCTTGCGGAGACAAGCACCGATGCGTTCGACGACGTGATGCGAACCAATGTCCGGGGGACATTCTTGTGTTGCCGCGCCGGGTTCTCTCAGATGAAAAAACAGGGCGGGGGAACCATAATCAACATGTCGAGCGTGGCTGGTGTGCAGGCCTGGAGCGGAACGGGTACGTATAGCGCCTCCAAACACGCCATCATGGCGCTGACGAAGTCACTGGCTGACGAAGGCCGATCTTACCGGATCAAAGTCAGCGCGCTTTGTCCCGGCGGGGTCGCAGACGAATTGGTCGATGCGACGCCCGAGGCGAGAACAGCCAGCGAAAAGATCGACCCCTTCGACATCGCGGAGGCCGCTCTGTATCTAGCCTGCCTCGGTCCTCAGGCTGTGGTGCATCAACTCGTGGTAGATCGCCTTGGCGCCGACTGGTAGTAGGCTGTTGAAAAAGTCTGCCAGCGGCGTTCTCGCTTTGATCAGAGGCTCACCGTACGAGCAGAGTACGATTCCCTCTTCACTCGCTGCGGCCTTGCTGGACAGCCTTTTTGAACAGCCTACGAGTAACGCGCAACGAAGTACGTCATCGCAGCCGGCTGGCTGTCTTCATCCTGCGCTACACCGCCTTGGCGATCGAGTGCATGGGCTTATGTGCGTGAAAGAGGAGCGGCGGGCCCAGCGGAAGAATGGATTTGCCCGTGAAGGCCTGCGTCAGGCTGCCGACCGCATGATAAAAGGCCATCAGGCCAACGATGATATGGCCCCATCCCGGCAACAACTCGCTGATGAAATCAAGCCGCGCGAAGGTGGTGGCCAGAAATGTCAGGGTAATCACCACGTGCAGAGCGCTGAGCGTCAGGTTGCGATAGGCCGTCAGAAAGATCATCACGCCGGAAAAGACGGCGTAGACGAGGTTGATCGGCGCGTAGAGCACCGCATCAAATTGCACGGTAGAACTGGCGCTTACCAGTTTGACGGTGCAGAGGGTAATCCAGAGGAAGCCGTACATCGTGAGCGCGGTACCGCCCAATTGCTCGTTATAGCGTATGTCGGTGATGCCTGCGAGGAGCTGCACCACTCCGCCGAAGATGAGCGCAATCACCAGGGCTCCCACCATGTTCTTGTGCTGAATCCACCCGAGCTGGGCGACTCCCAGGGTCAGTGCTCCCACTGCTAGACCGAATAGGCCGATTGCCAGCACGTCGATTCGTCGGCTCTGATTATCCTCGTTCATGACCTCACTCCTGAGTGTAATGATTGCGCCTACAAAGAACCTAGGGATATCTCTAGGTCTGCCCCTAGGATGCTGAAGCAATAAACAAAAGGCAAGGGTAAATTTCGGCTCCCTGCTCAGCGGATTTGGTTTAGTCCAATCCAGGTGCCGGGGGCTGTTTTTGGGGCGACGCGGAGGCGAGAAACGTCTGCAGTCTGGCGGCCTGCAGCGGTTGAATGGACAAAAAATGTACGCCGCAATTCGTGCCGCGAGTCCACCGCACTGCGGCAAGGTCGACCAGAATCGGCATGTCATCCGGCGAGATCTGGAGGCGAAGCGAGAGATAGGTGTTGACGGGTAAATGTCTGGGGGATTCGATCCGACAGCCTTCCAGGGAAAGATCCAACAGTCGCCCTTCGCCGGTCGTAGTGGAATCCGCAGAGAGAGACACGCGGTAATGAACTGTCATGGACATATGATGCTGTGCATCCTCGGGTGTCGTGAGTAATGGCGTTACCCTGGTGCACCGTCGAACTCCAGGTGAAGCCTCAAGCGTGCCGCACAGAACCTCTCGCCGCTTAAGGCCCTCTCTTCTCGCCATCTGAGACGAGATGGCGAACGCCTGTGAGTGACGAGTGTGTTGAAAGATTGACATACCATGCCGCCCGTTGCGGGTGCGATCAGGATAATGTCTCGGGTCATTTGGCGGTGGGAAAATCACTAGGGTATGGAATCGGCCCTGGCCTTCGGCATCGGGGCTGCAGCCGCGGCATGAAAGCAGGCTCTCTGATTAAGATCGAGACGTACTCCGACAGCCGTCGTCATGCCCGCAAAGCCGCATGGCCGGCCCTGTTCGACCAGCTTGACTAGGCCGTCCCGGAGGAAGAAGCTGAAGAAGACATCTGGAGGTAATCATCATGCCGGGGTGACTCTTTTCCTGCGAGCGTCCGTTCCTTCATCTCCAGATGTCCATTGTGCGCCCTTGCGGCTGGATTGCCCGAGGGCGCTGTCATTTTATCCGCCCCAATGGAGGTGTCGTATGAAAACCTCATTATCCATAACGTTGTTCTCAGTGATCGGAATGTTGGGCGCCGCCGTCGCATTTGCCAATCCCGCGCTGTTGCCCCAGCATCCCGGATATCCGATGGGCAAGGCGACTGATCCGGTCAACGGTCAGGTGCTGGCCAACGATCCGGGCCGTGCCAACGGCGGCGGGGAATCTGCGCTCAGCGGCTCCGCGGCCTTTGACGATCGGCACGTATCGCAGAAACTCTCGATCAATGATCAAAACCTACGCCTATTGGAAAAACCAGGAGCGGGGATTTTGCCGAAGGTGCAGGGACCGAACATTGTGATCGATCCGCCTGTAAAGGAGGGGACGAAGGTACAGGCCTCGCCGCAGTAACATAATCGGCCGTATCACGCGGCACGAAACATCGCAGGGCGGGGAGGGCTTCGCCGGGAGACCCCGTCCTGCGATCCTCTTCAGTTCTTTCCGGCTGGTTTGATTTTCGACCCACCGCCTTTTAGAATGCCGCCACGCCTCACGGACCCTTATGCCAATAAAGTCTCGCGGTCAGAAATCTCCCCGAAGGAAGAAGCAGTCCTCCGCCCCCGCTATCCCGCTCGCGCGCGGGCAGAAACAGCGATTCCAGAACCGGTTGTTGAAGTGGTACAAGGAGCATGGCCGCGACCTGCCATGGCGAAAAACGTCGGATCCCTACCACATCCTGGTCTCTGAGGTCATGCTTCAGCAGACGCAGGTGGATCGGGTAATTCCGAAATACCATGAGTTTTTGGAACGCTATCCGTCGTTCGCCGAATTGGCCGATGCACCGGTGGCGGAGGTCAAACAGACCTGGTATCCCTTGGGGTACAACATTCGTCCCGAGCGACTACACAGCATCGCTCGCGAGACCGTGGCCCGGTATGGCGGTCAATTGCCGAGTGACGCAGAAGAATTGTTATCCTTCAAAGGCATCGGGCGGTACACTGCCGGAGCGATTCGCTCATTCGCGTTCAACGAAGATGCGCCGATTCTGGATACGAACGTGATCCGTGTGTTACACCGGGTGTTCATCGCCGAGGGTGATCCGAAAACGCAAAAAAATGCGTTGTGGGAACTCTCTGAAACCTTGATCCCGCGCGGCAAGGGGTATGATTTCAATCAGGCGATCATGGATTTCGGCGCCACGATCTGCACGGCGAGAAATCCCTACTGTCTCCTCTGTCCGATGAAGCCGCTGTGCAAAACCTATCCGTTCGGGGAGAAATAATCATCGCCGAACGGGTCGTTGTACCCAGGAATCACACAGCGCGAAGGGCACATGGTGCGATGAGTCGAGGCCGGGAAGGTTGCGATGCAGGTGATCGAGGTTGCGGCAGGAATCATCACCCACGAAGGACGGTATCTGATCGCGCGCCGGAAAGCCGGTGCGCACATGGGGGGATTGTGGGAGTTTCCCGGCGGAAAACGAGAAACGGGCGAAACGTTGGAGGAATGTCTGCATCGGGAGTTGTGGGAAGAGTTGCAAGTTCGAATCGGCGCGCCGACTCCGTTTCAGATCGTACGACATGAATATCCCGAGAAGGTTGTGGAACTGCATTTCTTTTGCTGCCGGATCGAGGCGGGTGTTGCGATCGCGATGGACTGTGCGGAGCTACGATGGGTCTACCCTCATGAAATGGCCTCCTTCGAGTTTCCTCCGGCCGACCGGCCCGTTATCGCGGCGCTTCAGCAGGGGAAGGTGTAAGGGCGTATGAAAGTGGTGCTGGATATCGAAACGGTGCAGGCTCCCAGGGAAGAATGGGCGCGCCTTGCCGGACGGCAGCTCACGTCGGGAGATGCCACCTTCGACGAGAGCGGCGGCGATCTATTTGCCGTTGGAGAAGCGCAGGTGCAGCACCGACTGGATGAAGAACTCTACGAAAAGTCTTCCTTCGACGGCACGTTCAGCAAAATCGTCTGCATCGGTTTGTTGGAGTTCACGGATACCTTGGAACCTAGGGGCGCCACCTCCTGGTACGGGGCGAACGAACAGGCGCTCCTGCGGGCGTTTTGGAGCCATCTCGCCCAGTCGCGTCCGTCGCTGTTCATTACCCATAACGGGCTCAATTTCGACCTGCCCTTCATCAAGAAACGTTCAATCATCCACCAAGTGAAGCCCACTATGGAGATCAATCTGGCTAAGTTTCGCGCGGAGCCCGTTTACGACACGATGGCCATCTGGAGCAACTGGGACAATCGTGGATGGGTCAAGCTGGATGTGCTCGCGCGGGCCTTGAACGTGGAGAGTAAGTCGGGGAGCGGGTCGCAGGTGGCGCAAATGTGGGCGGACGGGCAGGGCAGGGAGATCGCCCTCTATTGCTTGCAGGATACCTATGTGACTTACGGGTGTTACTGCCGGATGAATTTCCGGCCGCCGATCTCGAGAGAGATTGTGCTGTTGAAGCCGGAGCTGATCGATGTGGGCTGAGGTGGGTCCGCGAGCGATCAGCGGACCGTGAGTTCAGCCTTATTGCGGGTCTCGCGTTTGGGTTGCGTCTGCTGAGTGCTTTTCACCGCCCGGAGTTCCTTGTCCTTCGTTTCCAATTGCATCCGCATCGACTCTAAATCTCTCCGCAGCGCCGTGATCTTGGCATCCTTGCGGGCCATGGCGTCCCGCGCGTCCTGTAATTCCTGAAGTGTCTCGTTCAATCGTTCGTCTTCCGCAGGAGACAGGTTTGCCGCCACCTTCTCGATGGCCGGTGTATGCGCGGCTGCTTGGATCTTGACGGATGGTTCCGGTGTGACGGCGGCCACAGGTCGCGCGGCCATGGTTTGCACCGGTTGAGAAGCCGGGGCAACGGTTGCTGCCGTCATCGGGGCCCGCTCCGGCTTTTGGGCAAACTGGGCATAGTCGATCGCGAGAGACTTCATCTGCTGCCGGCCTTGAGTCGCAGCCGGCAACGCCTGCTCGACTTGTCCGGCGGAGGCGGGATTGATGGTCACGAGACGCGCCGGTCTTCCGCTCCCGAACAAGGTCGACTCGACTTTCGCAAGAGAGCCGTTGTGCTCGGTGAGCGTAAGATATAACCGGTCGTTCTTGACGTAAAGGGTGCCCGCGGTGGGTTCAGAGCCTGACCCTGCCGATGAGGATAGCCGGAAAGCGACCACGTATTCGGGTTGCGCTTGGGACAACGCTTGGGCTAGCAGGGGAGCAAGATAACGCACGTCCTCATCGCTGAACACTGCCATCGGCTTGCTGCCATCCACGGGCAGATTCGATAAATCCGTCTGCGCCTCCGCAATCACGACCGCTCGCAACAGGCTGTCGAGGGTAGCGGTATCAATGGAGCTGGGATGGGAGGCTTCAAATTCCCAATCGGCGACTTCTTCGAGCCGGACGGAGCCTTGCGGCTGCGTGGCGGCCTTCTGTTGAACGGAGGCGGCGGTCGATGAGCAACCGGCGGCCGTGGCTCCCATCAGGAGCAATCCGAGGAATCCGGAATTCAGGGTTTGTGTCAAAAAGGAGCGGGAGCCGTGAATCAGCATGGCGGTCTTCCTTCTCGGCTGGTCGAGGCGGTCAAGGACAGGGGCGGCGCGGCTTCAGGGAGAAAGCGCAAAACGACGGATCGGGACTACCAGATGCCCAGGCCCATCATCACCACGCCGAGAGCCATCCATCCGAAGACTCCGACTGCGATGATGGTTTCCAGGCTGATCCCCTTAGGGGCTTCTTCTACGTGGGTGATCTCTTTCTTCATGGTGCGACGTCCTCTGGCTCGGTCGGTGATTGATGAACCTGGGTGTTTGTGGTTGCCAGAAGGGTCCAAGCAAAGGCTATGCCCTGTTTCCGTAGACTTGGAGAGCAGGATTTCTCGCTCCCGCCAGAGTCATGTGTGTGTAGATGTTGAGCGGCGGGCGTGATGGCACGCGCTGAACGCGACAGCCTAACCTATTGATGTTTCAAGGCAGTGAAAACGCTCCGTTGAGATGGAAGGAATAGTACGCCTGGGAGAGGGACTGAAAATACAGCCAACCGAAGAGAGGTGAGCGTCCCTCGGTTTTGTCAGTCTGACGAGGGCGAGCGTCTAAATTTTGGCAAGGAATGTTCAGGACTGGGCAACAATGTCCGCTCCGCCCTGCAAAAGACGGTCGTTCTGCATTGCGAGGGGAACTGCCCATCGCGCAACGCGGTAGAACGAGATGCACTAGCTGATTGTGAACGACGTGAGGACGATTCACGGAAGAATAGTATCGGGCTCGCGCCGGCCCATGAGCACGGCGGCACTTCCGTCGAGGATCGTGACCGGTTGGATGCTCCCAAGCTGGGCTGGAGCGTCGCTCTTGTTCCAAATGACGTAAATGCCGGTATCGGTGCGGCCCATCCATTGATCCGCAGAACGTTTTGAATCACCTTCGACCATGACGGGGAGGGTTTGGCCGATCAATTCCCGGTTGAGGCGCGCGGTCACCGGGCGTTGCAGGTCCACGAGCCGGCTGACTCGTTCACCTTTCACGGCTTCCGGCACATCATCGGGGAACTTTCTGGCCGCAATGGTATTTTTCCGCTCCGAATATTTGAACACATAGGCAGAGTGGTACTGCACTTCCTCGACGACCAGATACGTGTCCAGAAACTCCTCTTCGGTTTCCGAGCAGAATCCGCAGATAATATCGGTCGTGAGGGCAATACCGGGATGCCGGCGGCGGATAGTGGCGGCCAGGTCCAGATATTCCTTCCGGCTGTAGGTCCGATTCATCAGTTCCAGAATACGGTCATTGCCGGACTGCAACGGCAGGTGGATGTGCTTGCAGATGTTCGGATGGCCGGCCACGGCATCCAAGAGGGCTGGGGGAAAATCTTTGGGATGCGGGGACGTAAATCGGACCCGCTGCACGCCCGGCACATCGGCCACCGCAAGAATCAGGCGGGCGAAGTCCCAGTCGTCATATCGGTAGGAATTGACGTTTTGCCCGAGCAGCGTAATCTGCCGGTGGCCGGCTTCCACCGACACCGCCACTTCGCGCAGGATACCCTCGGGATCCCGTGATCGCTCGCGGCCGCGCGTGTAGGGCACCACGCAGAAACTGCAGAAATTGTCGCAGCCCCGCATGATGGCGATCCAGGCATTGGAGCTGTCGTCGCGCTCGGGAAGAATGTCGTCGTAGGTTTCGTATTCAGACAGATCGACGGCTAGCCCCCGGCGCGTCAATCTCTGCTCTTCGGCGTTCAACGCGTTGGTTAGGAGGCCCGGCAATTGCCGGTATCCGTCTGGTCCCACTAGTACATCCACGAGCGGTTGTTTCTCCGTCAGTTCTTCTTTGAGGTTTTGCGCCATGCAGCCCAGCACGCCGACGACCAGGGGGCGTTGCTCCTTCACCGCCTTGAGCTCCGCGAGATGCCCGTAGACCTTATTGTGAGCGTTTTCACGGATGGCGCAGGTGTTCATGAGCATCACGTCGGCGCGTTCGCGATCCTCGGTAAATTCAAATCCCGCGTTACGGAGCAAGGTCCGGACGAGTTCAGAGTCGTACTCGTTCATCTGGCAGCCGAAGGTTTCGATATGCACGGTATGGGGCTTGTTCGGTTGTGTCATAGCAGTGTTCTGTGGGCTGGCGCGGCGGAACGCGACGTGAGTTGACCATAGGCCAAGCCGTCCATGATGCCGGTTATGGTGACAGGGTGGATCGAGCCGGCGGTAACCGTCTCGGCCGGAACGGCCACGCGGGTGAAATTGGCGGTTGTGCCGGTGCGAAATCCGTCGCGTTCACCCTGTTCGAACAGCACCGACACGGTGTGTCCGATCTGTTGCTGATAAAATGCCAGGGCTTTGGCTCGAGACAGCTCCGCCAGGGCCTTGCTCCGTTCCCGGATGACGGCGGGAGGATTTTGGGGTTCGAGGCGAGCCGCCGGCGTGCCGGGCCTGGACGAATAACTGAACACATGGAAATAAGAGAAGGGGAGGTGCCCGGCGATGCGCATGGTGTTCGCAAACGCCTGTTCATCCTCACCGGGGAAGCCGACCATGAGATCGGTTCCCAGGCCGAGATCCGGCATGAGAGCCATGGCCTGCTCGACCAGTTCTTCATATTCACGCAGACCATAGCGCCGGTTCATGGCCTGTAAAATGCCGTCGTCGCCGCTCTGTAACGGAAGATGCAGATAATGGCAGAGCTTCGTCGAGGCGGCCATGTGTTGCAGAAGCCGGGTAGGCAGCGTAGTCGGTTCGATGGAGGAAATCCTGAGCCGGACCACGTCGGGAATGTTTTCGAGCTCCTGGAGCAGGTCAACGAGGTCCATGCCCTGATAAGAATATTGGCCGATGTTTACGCCGGTGAGTACGAGTTCCCGGTAGCCGTGGGCGGCAAGTTCGCGAGCTTCCCGTAAGACATCTCCGGCGACCCGGCTGCGTTCGCGCCCGCGGGCGAAAGGAATCAGACAGAAGCTACACATGAAGTCGCATCCGTCCTGGACCTTGAGCAGCGCCCGGGTGGAGTCGGAATAGGCGGTGCCTGGCAGAACGAAGTCTTCTCGATCGATGGTTCTACTATGGCGGAGTTCCGCTTCCGGCTGTTTTCGCAGCTGGGTTGGAGCCGGGAGGTACTCCGGCAGATTCATTTTGAACTGTGTGCCGACGATCAGATCAATGCCCGGAACCGTCTGCAGTTTCGCGGCGCCCGTCTGGGCATAACAACCGGTGACCGCCACGAATGCGTTGGGAGAGTGGCGGAGGGTCTTGCGGACGGCGTAGCGGCAGTCTTTCTCCGCATTCTCCGTCACCGAGCAGGTATTGAGGACGAGCAGATCTGTCTCTTCCCCATAGTTCACCAATTGGTAGCCTTGGCGCGTCAGGCTATCGCCCAGCATGGCCGTCTCGGACTGACTCAGGCGGCAGCCTAATGTATGGAGTGATGCGCGTGGCATGGTGGAGGACATCGTGCGCGATTATAAGAGGAGCCGCATGGGATCAGCAAGGTGACAGTGTCGCGAAAAAGTCAGGTGAGCGCTTGAACGGTCTGGAGGCTAGTGATAGCATGATTTTCACGTTGATCCTGCTGAGATGTCGGGCGGATTTCCCAGCTATGACGAACCTTCGTATTGCCACAATGGCGGTCCTGATGCTATGCGTTCTGCTTGCGCCAGCCCCCGGTTGGCCCACGGAACCCCTCCCGATCGAGCCGGACCTGAACAGCCGTCTCGATGAACTTTACGATCATGAGTCGAGAATGTTCATCATGCTCTATTCATTGCACGGAGACGGGAAGGTCGACTATGTCACTGGACGTTTGGTGCAGGAGTATACGAGAAGCAATTACGGTAATCCTGTGTATTACACCGAGCAATTTCCACTCTTCTATTGGTGGAATCACACGATGTTCAACGACCCGGATCAGGACGGCGTGAACGGAAACGAACGGGTCTATCAGGAAGACATCGAGTTCGATATCGCGCGATATAAGCCTTGTGTGTTCAACGGCCAGCCCTGCTAGCTCAGGCGGTTCAGCAAAGACGCCGGCGGCCTTCCTGGACGGCCTCCTGAACCGCCTGGCAGGCTACTGACCTTCGTCTTCTGATTGTGACTCACCTCGTAAGCACTCTACTCGGCTCAAGCCTCGTCCGATCATTCAAACACCAGCACCTGACATGGGGCGCGATGGAGCACGGCATGGGAGACGCTTCCCAGGACGAATCGCGTCACGCCCTGCCTCGCGTGCGAACCGACCATGATCAGATCCACCCCTAACTTCTCCGCCTCATGCAGAATCATGGTGAGTGGAGTGCCCAGCACACTTGCGCTGCGAGTTGAATAGCCCTGCGTGCGAAGGGTCGCCGCCACGTCCTCGATGAATTCCCGGGCATGACGCAGCGCTTGCGCCTCCAGTTTCTCGGCGGCGGAGTCGTCTACTGGCCAGGGTGGACGTGTGGGCGGGAGTACAGCCAGGAGATTCACGCTGACCGGTTCGTGAAAGGGCTGTTTGGCGAGAAAGCGTAGCGCCGCCTCGGCGTCTGACGGCCCCTGCAGAGGGAGGAGGACCTGCCTCAACTCTCGGAGTGACCCGTGGAGAATCAATTTGGCGCAGGGGGCCATGCTCAACACGCGATGGGAGACGCTGCCGAGCAGCCGTTCCTTCACCGGTCCCAGACCTCTGGCCCCCATGACGATCAGATCCGCATGGCAGGATTGAGCCGCAGCCACGATATGTTCCGCCGGTGATCCCACGTGCAGCAGTTTGGTGACCGGCCCGCTGTGAAGGGGAAGGAGTGATTGGATCCGCGTCAATAGCTGCTGGCCGTCCTCTTTCATGCTGCGCTCCAATTGCGCGTACAGTTCCTGAGCGACTTCAGGCACCATCATGGGGTAGGCCGGGCGCGGTGCATCGACGACGTGAAGAAGCGTGAGCTGATCCGCACGGCGCAGATGCTTGAGCGCCCGCACGGCTTCGTAGGAATGATCGGATCCATCGACTGCGAGGAGCGTGTTCATTGGTGGGACTCCTTTGCTCGGTGCGGTTCCCAATCGAGATAACGACGGAACCAGTGGAGCGATTCTTGGGCGACTTGCTCAAGCGTGCCTGGTTCCTCAAAAAGATGAGTGGCACCTTGGATGATAATCAGCTGTTTCGGACAAGTGAGCTGCGCGAGCGCCTCTTCGTTCATGCCGACGACCGGGCCATCGTCGCCGCCGACGAGCAGCAGGGTTGGCGCCGTGACCCCGCCAAGGTAGGGGCCTGCGAGATCGGGCCGACCGCCGCGCGATACGACGGCACCCACCGCCTTTGGTTGACGAGCCGCCGCCTGCAAAGCAGCCCCGGCTCCCGTGCTGGCGCCAAAATATCCCGTGCGGAGTCCCCTCGTGCGGGCATGCGTGTGTAGCCAATTTTGCGCGAGAAGCAAGCGATCCGCCAGGAGATCGATGTCAAAGACTTTGTTCCGATCGTCTGCCTCGTCAGGCGTCAACAAGTCTAAGAGCAAGGTCGCAAATCCGCCTGCTTCCAAGACCCGGGCGACGAATTGGTTGCGCGGGCTGAAGCGTCCGCTACCGCTGCCATGCGCGAAGGCAATGACACCCTTCGGCTGTTCAGGGATTCCGAGAATCCCGTCGAGTACGATTCCATCCCCGGCGATGGTGATCTGAAAAATGCTTTCCGTCTTCATAGGTATCCAATGAAGGCCCTGGATCTTTCCAAGAGCCAAGCTCAATGGCATTCCGTCGGACAGAAGAAAATCAGGTACACTACGACGGCCGTGCCGAAAATCAACGCTCCAACCAATAGCCACGATGTGCGCGACATGACGCCTGCCTTTCGAAGACTCGTCGAGCAAGAGCAATGCCATCACAGTGCGCAAGCACCTTGGTCTCGAATCGACAGACCTGCCTCGCACCTTTATGCTAGAAGCGACAATGCGTTCATCTCCGACCACTCTTCCAGAATCGAACGGCTTTCTGTAATCTGTGGCGTTCCGCTACAGGGGCGAGATAAAGCCTGTAGCAGGACACCACCGGCCAGGTGAAGGCACCGACCGAGTCCGCCAGACGGTGCATGATTCACAGGGGATCTTGGTGATTTCGTAGAAGTTACACGTTCTTGACGATGGCATCGGGTTTGCTGATGTCGTAGCTGTACGGAATAGTGGAGGTCTGGTGGCCGACTGTTTATTCACAAAAATTCTTGTGCCGGTGGATTTCTCGCCCTGCTCCGAAGAAGCCTTCCGGATCGCCCTGTCTTTCGCGAAGTCGAATCAGGCGGAGGTGCTGTTGCTCCACGTCGTCGACACCAAGAGTCTGGATGCGCTGAACCGCCTCGGGTTGGCGCCGACGGCTGAAGCCGCGAAGCAGAAGAAGCGGCTGAATCACTATGCTCGCTTGAATGCCCGTCAATTACTGGCATGGGAAGAGGCAAAAGGGGTGACGATCAAACGGATCCTGGCCGACGGCTCCCCTTTCGAGGAAATTGCGAGGACCGCGCGGGTGGAAGGGGTTGACCTGGTGGTGATGGGCAGTTATGGAGGAGCGGTAGGCGGTGTCGAAAAGATTTTTTTCGGCACGACGGCAGAGAAAGTTGTACGAACTGCCGGTTGTCCGGTCTTGACGGTTCCGTTGCCTACGAAGCGGGTGAAGGCGCGAACAGGTAAGAGTCCGTCATAAGGAGGAGTCATGGTTATGGGGTTGAAGCAGAGGTCGGTAATTCTGAGCGGAGGGCGGGTCTGGTTGGCAGTCTGTTTTGTCCTGGCGCTGTGCTCACAAGGAGGAGCCCAAGCTGAACAACGGATTGAGGTGGCGATCAAGGATTATGCCTTCGTCACGAAACAGGCGCCTCTCCGGCTGGGGGTAGCCACGGTCATTACCATCACCAATGAAGATCAGGAACGCCACGACTTCGGGTCGACCATGTTTGATGGCATTCCGACGCGAGTCGAATCAGGTGGCATCGTGACGTATGGCCGGGGCATCGGCGGGCTGTTCTTGGACGGAAAAAAATCAGCGGTCATTCGATTTGTGATGGAACGGCCGGGACGGCACGAGTTCCGTTGCTCGATCCATCAGAACATGAAGGGAGAATTGCTCCTCTTGAATGTGGAGGCGGCCTAGGCCATGGCTTCCCTGATCAAGCAGATCCTGTTCGCGACCGATTTCTCAGCTTGCGCCGATCGGGCCATGGGTTATGCCCTGACTCTTGCCAGGACGTGGAAGGCCGACCTTTGCGTGGTGACCGCGCTGGAACTCTATCCGGGGATGGATCCGGACTACACGGTCAATAAAATGTACCTGGACCACTTGCGCGGCGAGTCGAATCGTCAGCTGGTCGCCCTTCAGGTGCGCGCAAAGGCGGCCGGTCAACCGATCACGACGCGCATCGAAGTCGGCATTCCCAGTCAGGTGCTTCAAACCGTCGCCCAGACCATCGGCGCGGACCTGGTGGTGGTCGGCACCCATGGCCGCACGGGATTGGATCATGTATTGATCGGCAGTACCGCCGAGCGGATCGTGCGCGTGTCTCCCTGTCCAGTCCTAGCAGTCAAAGCGGACAAGAGCGGGGCTGGAGGGGCGACAACGACAACCATCAAGCGCATTGTGGTTCCGACCGACCTCTCCACCTGTTCGCTGGACGCGCTGGAGTATGCCGTGCAGTTTGCGAAACCGCTTGGGGCCGCCATCACCATCCTCCACGCGATGGAACCGGTGGCCTACGGGTTGGATTTCAGCCTGAGCCACGCAAAAGAGTGGAAGGAACAGCGGGATTACCTGGAGAAGCGGTTGAGCGTGTTATCCGCCTGCGTGACAGCCCACGGTATCCAGACCGATCATGTGCTCAAACCGGGGTTGCCGGCTGATTCGATTGCCGCCTATGTTACGCAGCAGGGGTTCGACTTGATGATCATGGGCACGCATGGCCGGCGCGGGATCTCCCATGTGCTACTGGGCAGTATAGCCGGTGCGATGCTGCGTCATGCGCCCTGTCCGGTTCTGACGGTCCGTCAGTTCAATTTCGGCGAGGACTATGAGCGGGTCGTTCCCCTGGGAAATCAATGAGGCCCTACCTTCCCGGAGGAGTTCCTCACCTGAAGCCTAAATGGAAGCAGCCGTCGGCTGCCACTGCGACCCTTCCGGAAGTGGTCGTCATGGAGGAGATTCATGAAGCTCGCGAATGAACGGGTTGCCGGGCGTTCGGCGCCGGTGCCCAAAGACCTTGCGCGTCTCCTGTCCAGGCTCGACCAGCTGTCGGTCTCACCCGGATTTGCACAGCAGCGCCGGATCGCCTTCGAGCGGGCGTTGCAGGTGTATGTTGAACTGGGAAACCAGTCGCCGTTATCGCCCCTGCGGGAGGAGGTCGAATTGGCGGATCTCCTGCTCTATGCCGACTTCTATCCGGAAGACGGACAGCTGACCCTTGTCGAACAGCTGCGCGATGTCATCACCGAACACATCCCGGAGGAGGAGAGGGTATGGCTCGACCCCTTGAAACATTCCTACCTCGACTTGGTTGAGATCCTTCCGCGTCAGCCCGGCTCGGTGCGCCGAACCCTGCGGTCCATGGGCAACGGCCGGCTGTATGAGATACCGGCTGAGAGTCTGGACCTGGACGGCGAATCCGGGCAGGTCTTGTTTACGCGTCTGGTGCGTGAACCGGGCGATCCGGAAAGTACCTTGGCGGTCCTGGCTGGCCCATTGTTGGTGCTGTCGGAGGGGGATGCACGGGCGCTGTATGAGACCACCGGTGAAGAACGGCGTGAGATGGAAGTGGTCGGTGGGTCGTTTGAACTCGGCGATTGGCCGGAATTCGCCAAGCGGTTTGGTCATCTCCTGCTGAAAAATTTTGCGCGCATGCGTTTGGCGGCCTTGCTGGAAGCGGTAAGCGAGATACGCTTTCGGACCGAAGCGGGTGGGCCTTATTTCTATGTCATGGCGCTGTACGAACATCACGAATTCACCTTCATCGCCGGAGGAATGAGCGAGTTGGAGGGCTGGACGGAGGAAGCGCCGCCGCGAGGGGCGGCAAATACCGGATCGGGGAAACTTCGTCGCTTCGTTCAACGCGCGAAGACGGATACAAGGGCGGATGAAGTGCGGGCGCGGGTCACGGTGACGGCGACGAAGCTGTTTCTCGAATGTGATTCCCAGGAGCGATTGGACGCAACCAAACATAGTCTGGCGGCGACCTTCGGATATTCGCTGCATTTTCGCGGTGAAAGCGTGCAGCCGCCGACCAGGCAGGTCACGAAGGATGAGCTATCCGGCACCGAACCGCTGAAGGTGGTGGTGACCGCCGAAGAGGATCGAGCGTTGCTGAAGGCGTTCTTTGAGACCGTTTATCTGGAATGGGCCGACCGGGAGTCTCCGGCGCTGGGCGGCGACACCCCGCGGCATGTCGCCAGGACGCCCGAGGGGCGCGACCGGGTGGCCGGTCTCATCGATGAGATGGAAGGGCGTGATTTCGGTCTCCTGCGCGGCGGCATTGCCGCATTCGATTACAACCTCCTACGCGAGCATGTGGGCCTCTGCTGATGTGAGACGTGAATGCTCACATGCGTTAGCGACCTAGAATAGAAGAGCGATGAGAGATGGAACAGGGTCCTGATATGCATGAGCAGGTCGAAAAGATTCTCCTGCAGGTACGGATTGACCCGCCCAATATTCTCAAGACGTTGCTGGCCATTCAAGAATCATTCGGGCATGTGCCCGTGGATGCGATTCCGGAGATCGCGCACAGGGTGGGCGCAACTACCGCACAGATCGCAGGAGTGCTTTCCTACTATCCAGACCTGCGGGTGACCGTTCCGGGCCGCCATGTCATTCGTGTCTGCATGGGAGAATCCTGTTACGCGAACGGGTGCGGCCGTGTCTTGCGGGAGCTACAGAATTATCTTCGCGCCGACGTCGGTGAAACGACGTCGGGAGGGAAATTTACGCTCGACACGATGTCATGCGCCGGGAACTGCGCCGTCTCTCCGACGGTGCTGATCGACCGGGACCTCTATGGTCGTGTGCTGCCGTCTCAGGTGGAGACGATGCTGGAACGATACCGCTAACATGAACAGCGCGACGCGACTGTATCTTTTCAACGATACCTCCGCCAGAGCGGCCGGAGCCGGCCTGCTGGCGGACGCCTGGGCTGACCGTCCCGAGGTTCAACTCATTCGCCTCTCCTCGCGAGGGGCGTTCTTTCTTGAGCCGATGGTGGAACGGGACGGTCTAGACGGGCGGGTAGCCTGGTTCAATGTCGCGCCGGAAGACCTGCCGTCCATTCTCTCCGGAACGGGCGGTACCCCTGTCCAGGCCATTCCCTTTCTGGCGAACCAGACCCGCTATACCTTTGCCAACTTCGGCGAGACCGAGCCCTTGGCCCTGGATGAATACCAGGCGCGCGGCGGGCTGGTCGGGCTGGAGGAGGCGTTCAGACTCACTCCTGATGCGATTATCGAAGAACTCCGCATCTCGCAGCTGCGAGGACGTGGCGGGGCGGCCTTTCCGGTCTGGAATAAATGGAAGGTGGCGCAACAGACCAAGGCCCGAGAAAAATTTGTGGTCGCCAATGCCGATGAAGGGGATGCTGGCACCTACTGCGATCGGCTGATTCTGGAAGGGGATCCTTTTCGCCTGCTGGAAGGCATGTTGATTTGTGCCAGGGCTATCGGCGCGAATCGGGCCTTTGTGTATTGCCGGCAGGAATATCCGGCGGCGGCAGCCACGTTGCGCGCAGCCATTCAGAAGGCCGATGACGCGGAGTTGCTGGAGTTAAACGGCGAGTCGTTCCCGATCGAGGTGGTGGAGGGGGCCGGGTCCTATGTCTGCGGAGAAGAGACGGCGCTCCTCGAATCGCTCGAGGGAAAGCGGGGCGTCGTGCGTGCTAGGCCTCCGTATCCCGCCCAGGTAGGCTTGTACGGCCGGCCAACCATCGTAAGCAATGTCCTGACCTTCGCCACGATCCCTCAGATTCTGTCACGAGGAGGCGCCTGGCACGCCTCGCTCGGCACCGAACAGTCCCGAGGCACCATTGCGTTGCAGTTGGGTGGACGGGTGAAACATCCCGGATTGGTGGAGGTGCCGTTCGGGTTGAGCCTGCGGCAGATATTGGAGGAGTTCGGCGGGGGAATGGCGCCAGGCTCACGGTTCAAGGCGGTGCAGGTCGGCGGGCCCCTCGGTAGCCTCTTTCCGTCGACCGGATTGGATCTGCCGATTTGTTATGACGCGTTTGCCAAGGCCGGCGCGGTTCTCGGGCATGGCGGGATCGTGGTCTACGACCATGAAACCGACATGGTGGACCTGGCGCGGCACTTCATGGCCTTCACCGCCGACGAATCCTGCGGGAAGTGCACGCCCTGCCGTATCGGTTCCGTGCGGGGACGCGAAATTCTGGAACGCATTCAGGCCGGCGGCGGCACCATCGATGATTTAGCGCTGTTGGGCGATCTGGGCGAAACCATGAAGCTGGCGAGTCTCTGCGCCCTCGGCGGGCGGGCGCCCTACCCCGTGCTCACGGCCATCGAACATTTTCCGGTCGAGTTCCGCAGTAAACTGAAGACGTGAAACGTCGCTCGGGATACACACGAGACGAACAGGGCAAACGAGGAAACGCCGGGTGAATCTGCAGATTAATGGACGATCGGTGGTGGCCTCGCCCGGCGACTCGATTTATCGCGCGGCGAAACGGGCGGGAATTGCCGTTCCCGGGCTGTGTACATCGGACCATTTGACCCCGTTCGGGTCCTGTCGCCTTTGTCTTTGTGAAATCGATGGGGTGAGTGGTACCCCGGCCTCCTGCACCACACCGGTGCGCGAAGGGATGGTCGTTTACACCGAAAGCGATCGGCTCACGCGTCTCAGAAAACACCTCGTTGAGCTGTATCTCTCCGAGCAACCGCCGGGGGATCGAGTACCGGAACCGTTGCAGCGGTTGGCCAGGTCGGTGGGATTAAATCAGGTCCGGTATCCGCAGCCTGCCGGTAGGGCCAATATTGTCGATCGCTCCAATCCGTTTTTTGTCTTCGACAATACCGTCTGTATCTCATGCGCCCGTTGTGTGCGGGCCTGTGATGAGATTCAGGGTACGCATGCCCTGACGATGGTGTATCGAGGCTTCGCAACCAGGCCGACGGCGGGGGCGGCCCTGTTGGCCGGGAAGACTGGAGCATTGGCGTCCTCCAATTGCGTGTCTTGCGGAGCCTGCGTCAAAGAATGTCCCACCGGCGCATTGATCGAAAAGACGATCCTCGAAGAAGGTCCGCCCGATCGGTCGGTTCGCACGACGTGTGCCTATTGCGGCGTCGGCTGCACCTTGGACGCTGGTGTGCTGAACGACCGCGTGGTACGGATGGTGCCGGCTGACGATGGCTCTTCAAACCAGGGCCACGCTTGCATGAAGGGACGATTCGGGTGGACCTATAACTACGCGCCTGACCGGCTCCGCACGCCGCTGCTCCGGCAGGGTGACCAGTGGATGGAACTCTCCTGGCCGGCCGCACTTGATCGGATTGCCGAGGAATGGACCCGAATCAAAGCAGCCCATGGTCCGGACGCGCTCGCGACGATCTCTTCCAGCCGCGGCACGAACGAAGAAAATTACCTCTTCGGCAAATTCATGCGCTGCGTGATCGGCAGCAATCATATCGACAACTGCGCGCGGGTCTGCCACAGCGCCACCGTGACCGGCATGATGGAGACACTCGGCGCATCGGCAGCGACCAACTCCATTCATGATGTGGATCTGGCGAAGCTGATCCTTGTGGTCGGAGCCAATCCCACCGAATCTCATCCGGTGGTCGGCGCGCGTATCAAACAGGCCGTACGACGGGGTGCCGCGCTGATCGTAATCGATCCCCGGCGTACGGAACTGGCCCGACTGGCTGACCTTCATCTACAGCTGCATCCCGGGACCAACGTGGCCCTTCTGAATGGCATGGGGCATGTCATCGCCAAAGAACAGTTGACCGATGCGGCGTTCGTGCGTGACCGGACCGAAGGCTTCGAGGAATGGCTGGCCGCAGTCGAGGATTATACTCCCGCGCTGGCATCCAAGCTGACCGGCGTGCCGGCTCATCTCATCGCCGAAGCCGCGCGTCGTTATGCCACCAGCGGCGGCTCCATGGCGGTGCATGGCCTGGGCATGACCGAACATCGCTGGGGCAGTCACGGGGTGATGGCGCTGGTGAATCTCGCGCTGGCCACGGGCCATATCGGCAAACCGGGCACCGGTATCAATCCCCTTCGCGGCCAGAACAATGTGCAGGGTGCCTCGGATGTCGGATGCCTGCCCACATTTTTTGCCGGGTATCAGTCGCTCACCGATCCAGGACTTGCCGCGGCGCACCTGGCGATCACAGGGCGCTCCTTGCCGACGGCGCGGGGCATGAAGACCCCGGACATGTGGGATGCGGCGCTGGCCGGCACGCTCAAGAGTCTGTGGATCATCGGGTATGACGTGGCCCAGACCGATCCCAATCTGAAAAAAGTTCATGCGGCGCTCAAGCAACTGGATTTCCTCGTCGTTCAGGATCTTTTTCTCAGCGAAACGGCCAAACTGGCACATCTCGTTATTCCCGGGGCTTCATTTCTTGAAAAGGACGGGACGTTCACGAACCTTGAGCGGCGCATCCAGCGCATCAGAAAGGTGGTGGAGCCTCCCGAGGGGGTGCTGCCGGACTGGCAGGTGGTGTGCGAAGTGTCCGCGCGGATGGGCTATCCCATGCAGTATTCCCATCCTTCGGCGATCATGGATGAGATTGCGCAACTGGCGCCGCTGTTTGCCGGTGTGTCGTTTGATCGACTGGATGCGCCGGAGGGATTGCAGTGGCCGGTGCCCTCGAAAGAACATCCAGGCACCTCGTTGATGCACGAGGAGTCGTTTCCAAAAGGGAAGGCGCGATTCGTCGGGGTGGACTATTTGCCGCCGGGCGAAGCGCCGAGCGAGGCGTATCCGCTGGTACTGATCACGGGCCGCATCTTGCAACATTACAACTGCGGGGCACAGACCAGGCGAACCGAAATCATGCAGGTGGTCGATACCGATGTGTTGGAAATGCACGCGAGTGATGCGGCCACATTGGAGCTTCGTGATGGCGATCTGGTCCGGCTGGTCAGCGCGCGTGGTGAGGCCACGCTTCCCGTGATGATCAGCGAACGGGTGCAGCCGGGAGAGTTGTTCACGAGTTTTCACTTCCCCGATACGGATCTGAACGTGTTGCTGTCATCCAGTGCGGATGACAGTTCCAAGTGTCCTGAGTATAAAGTCTCGACAGTGCGGATTGAAAAACTACCGCCGAGCGTGACGCCGCACCCATCTCCTCACGTGATGTTGATCACATGACTGCCGAACCCTCCAGCTCTCCAAACGGTTCCATCGCGGATGCTTATCCGCCGCCGGAGATCGCGGCACGCGTGTGTAAACTCGGCCTGGCCAAGGTAAACACGGCGGTGCCGACGATGGTGGCCCTGGCCGTCCTGGCCGGCGCGTTTATTTCCTTGGGGGCGCTCTTTTACACGGTAACGATCACGGGGGGAAAAGGTGAGCCAACCTTGCCGTTCGGGTTGTTGCGCCTGGCCGGGGGAACGACGTTTAGTTTGGGGCTGATACTGGTGGTCGTCGGCGGTGCGGAACTCTTCACCGGGAACAATCTGATTGCGATGGCCTGGGCTGCCGGCTGTGTGCAGACGCGGCAGGTGGTCAGGAATTGGATCTGGGTGTACCTCGGGAACCTGCTGGGGGCTGGTGGCACGGCGATATTGGTGGTCCTTGCCGGGATACACCTGTTGGGAGATGGGGCAGTCGGCGAGACGATGGTGCGCATCGCGCGCAGCAAAATTGCCCTCGATCCGCTGTCCGCGTTCGCCCGTGGCATCTTGTGCAATGTCCTGGTGTGTCTGGCGGTCTGGTTGTGTATGGGTGCGAGGAGCGTGGCGGACAAGATCCTTGCGATCCTGTTTCCCATCAGCGCCTTCGTGGCCTGCGGCTTCGAACATTCCGTGGCGAATATGTTCTTCCTGCCGCTCGGAATGGCGTTGACGGCTGGAAGCGCGGTACCGCTGTCGTTGACGAGCGCGCTCAGCAACCTGGCGCTGGTCACACTTGGAAATATCGTTGGCGGAACGGTCCTGGTGGCGCTTGTCTACTGGTTCATCTACCTCAGGACCCGCTCCCAATCACCATGACGAGAAAACAGCGATAGACGCAGTTCCCGTGAGGGTGCGAGAGCTCAAAGCTCAACGGACTTCCAGCCCTTCTTTAATGGCCTTCGCCACGTCTCCACATTCGGTCACCACTTCGACACGGTATTGCGCGCCGGGGCTGCGGGGCGTCCTATTGGCGACGCAGGATTCGAAGTCTTTGATCGCGCTGTTTTCGAAGGTGCGACTCCAGATCTCGGAGACGCGCGTGCGCTCATCCTGCTGATGCTGATCGAGCGCCAGCCAGCCGACCAGTGCAATCCCCGCCAACAGGAGACCCATGCCGAGCAGTTTCACGGGTCTGCTTCGTAACACCTTGAGGAGAAAATAGAGGACCGCTCCGCCCACCAGAAGTGCTGCTACGATGGCGACCGCCATTTCCGTCGGCGACAGTTCGAGGTAACGGGAATTCCACGAGAGGCCTAAGTTTGTCACGTTCATCTCATCCCTCTCCCTTTCGCTACTTATACCAGTTCAGCTATACAAAAGCCTCCCCCTGATTCACATCAGAGCCAGTTCGCCGGGAGAGACGATGGAGCGGTCACCGGCCAGCACTACTCGGGATGGGCCCAGAGAGATTCGCGATTCTGATGCCTTCAACGTACAGGGCAGTGGTATGCTGCACCTCGTAAGCGACCCGGTTCCTTGATCGTATGAACCATTCATCCATTCGCGCATATCTGACGCCACGCCTCGGCATCATGCTGCCACTGGGTTTTGCCTCGGGGTTGCCGCTGGCCCTCACAGGTGGGACGTTACAGGCCTGGCTGACTGAAGCGGGGTTGGATCTGACGACCATAGGGTTGTTCGCGTACGTCGGACTTCCCTATACGATGAAATTCCTCTGGGCCCCGGTGATGGACCGCATCGTTCCTCCCTGGCTCGGGAGGCGTCGGGGCTGGATGATCGTGACCCAGACCGGTCTCGCTCTCGCGCTGGCCGTTATGGCACTGATCGGTCCGACAGAAGGCGCGCAGGTGTTCGCGGCCTTGGCATTGGCAGTCGCCTTTCTTTCCGCTTCACAAGACATTGTCTTTGACGCCTATCGGACCGATGTCCTGAAACCGGAGGAACGGGGCTTAGGTGCCGCGACATGGGTGATGGGGTATCGGATTGCCATGATTGCGTCCGGATCGCTGGCCCTGATCCTGGCCTCCCGCCTGAACTGGTCGGCAGCCTACCTTTGCATGGCTGGCTTGATGGGGCTGGGGGTGGTGACCATTCTACTGAGTCCTGAACCAGAAAACGCGCAGGCGGCTCCGCAATCGATGGCGGAAGCAGTCTGGGGGCCGCTGACGGAATTCCTTTCACGTCCCATGGCGGTGGCGCTGTTAGGATTGATCGTGCTCTACAAACTCGGCGACGCCTTCGCCGGGGCGCTGACGACGTCCTTTCTGTTGCGGGGGATGCAGTTTTCGTCTGAGGAGATCGGAGTGGTCCGTGCATTCGGGATGGGCGCGACCATTCTGGGCGCGTTCATCGGCGGTGGACTGATGCCGCGCTTGGGTCTGTTCCGTTCGCTGTTTGTATTCGGCATCCTGCAGGCCCTCTCGAACCTCTCATTCATGTGGTTGGCTTGGACTGGGAAGAGTTATGCGGTGATGGCCTTCGCAGTTGGAGTGGAAAACCTTACCGGAGGAATGGGGACCGCAGCCTTCGTGGCGCTCGTCATGTCGCTCTGCAACCACCGCTACACGGCGACTCAGTTTGCGCTGCTCTCCTCCGTCGAAGCGCTCGGTCGGGTCTTTCTCGGCTGGCCTGCGGCGAAACTGGTGGGAGCGGCGGGATGGGGTCCGTTTTTCTTTGTGACCTTCCTCGCTGCGTTGCCGGGCCTGTGGCTACTGTGGCTGCTTCGCAAGCCCGTCGCCCACCATGCAGAATTGAACGCGGGGAGGGGCGAGGTCGAGGCATCCTGCTAGCAGGGGGTGCGAAAGCCTCTTTTCGTCAGCGTCCGTCGGCGCTACTTCACCTTCCGTTGCAGAAACAAAATAAACAGCATCAAGGTCGGCAGCGGTGCCAAGGCAAAGGGCACCAGCCACAGCAACACATTCTTTCCACGCACACGGGCTTGATCGAACATCCAGATAAACACCCATATCAGCAGACCGATATAGTTCACCGCCATCCAGCGGGTGGTGTGGATCTTCAGGCCGCTGATCGATTCCGGCTCCCCCTGAACAAGGAATATTCCGATGAGCAGGACAAAACCTGCCAGCAGGCCGGCAACGAGGCGTTTACTCCAGACGAACATAGTGGCTCCTCCGTGACTGTCGAACAGGCGTGAACACACGCCTTCGTATTCCATTCCTTGGAAATCGGGCGTAAGCTAAACAGACGTGGCGCATTTGTCAAACCGCCGAACGCCTGTCGTCCGCTATTGATCGTGCGGCGCATGCTCGCAGAAAGTACGTGATGAGTACGGTGACTTTGGCCGGATTGGTCGGAAGTTTGATGATTGCGGTCTGGTTGGCGGCGACCAATCCGACGATGGAGACCTATCTGCAGTTCGTCGAAGCGCGCTTGTCGGCCGAGATCGATAAAATGGATCAATCCGGACCGCGCCGCGACCGCGAACTGATCCGATCGATTTTTCGATCGCAGGGTCCTAAACTCGTCGAAGGAGTCGTCCGGCCGAATACCCGGCGCAACAATTGGGGCCTGCTCAGCCTGTTTGAAACGAACGTGTTGGATCAACCGGTGCTGGTGCTGGGTATCGGCGGTCAATTTGTCCCGTTACGAGGGGTCGAGGAGGCGACAGTGAAGGTCGGTCGGCTCGCTTTTTAGTCTGTGCCAGGAATTTTCTCGCCTCCCTGTGAAAAACTTCTTCCACAGCCTCTGGAAGGCTGTGGATAACTCAGCGAAAAATGGAGAAAAGCAGCCCCAAATCTAGCGGAGCCGCTATCACCAGCTTATCCCCATTACTCACAGGTGTGCCACAACATTTTGTTTGACAAAAAAATGGGATCACTATATCTAGTATGCAATGCAGTCGAGAGCGTTTTTCAAAGAGAATGTACCTCTGGATGGCCAGGCCTCTTTTCCCGTCCCAACCAATACACACTCGCCGTCCGGCATCTGCACCGAACGTTAGGCATCTGTTAAGGAGGAACCAGTGAGGATTGAACGTAGATTCACCAAGCGTGGGCAGAGCCCCTATGAGGGTCTTGCGTTCGTAAAACGTTCCTCGGAGATCCGGAATCCCGACGGATCGACCGTCTTCAAGTTGGAGCATATCGATATCCCGGAACATTGGACGCAGTTGGCGATCGATATTCTGGCGCAAAAATACTTCCGGAAAGCCGGTGTCCCGCAAGTTCATGAGGATGGCACGCCGGTGGTGGATGCCGCAGGCAAGCCCGTGCTGGGAGGCGAGCGCGACTCCCGTCAGGTGTTCAACCGGTTGGCCGGGTGCTGGACCTTCTGGGGCAAGAATCACGGCTATTTCAAAACGCCGGAGGATGCGACCGCCTTCCACGATGAAATGTGTTACATGCTGGCCTATCAAATGGCCGCTCCCAACAGCCCGCAATGGTTTAACACCGGGCTGCACTATGCCTACGGGCTGTCGGGGCCGGCGCAGGGCCACTTCTACGTCGATCCCAAATTGGGCGAGGTGGTGCGGGCGACAAACGCCTTTGAGCATCCTCAACCCCATGCCTGTTTCATCCAGTCGATTGAAGATGATCTGGTCAATGAGAACGGCATCATGGACCTATGGGTTCGCGAAGCACGGCTCTTCAAGTACGGATCCGGCACCGGCACGAATTTCTCGCGGTTGCGCGGCGACGGCGAGTCCTTGTCGGGTGGCGGGCGTTCGTCAGGGCTCATGTCGTTCCTGAAGATCGGCGATCGCGCCGCCGGGGCGATCAAGTCGGGCGGAACGACCAGGCGCGCGGCCAAGATGGTCTGCCTGGATCTCGATCACCCCGATATCGAAGAATTCATCGACTGGAAAGTTGTCGAAGAGCAGAAGGTGGCCGCCATGGTCACCGGCTCCAAGATTTGTGCACAACGGCTCAATGCCGTGCTCAAGGCCTGCCAATTAGTCGATGCGCAGGGATTGGGGCACCTCGAGTTGGATATGAAGCACAACCAGGTGTTGCGGGAAGCCGTGACCGCCGCCCGTCGCGACATGGTGCCGGAAGCCTATATCCATCGCATGTTCGACTATGCGAAGCAGGGCTACACCCACTTTGTGTTTCACGAATATGACACCAATTGGGACGGCAAGGCCTACCAGACCGTGTCGGGGCAGAATTCCAACAACAGCGTGCGTATCCCGAACGGCTTCTTCGATGCCTTGGAGCGGGATGGCGATTGGGAATTGCGCCGCCGGATCGACGGCAAGGTCAGCAGGACGATCAAAGCCCGGGACCTCTGGGACAAAATCGCCTGGGCGGCCTGGATTTGCGCCGATCCCGGCACACAGTACGATACGACGATCAACGAATGGCATACCTGTCCGGAAGACGGGCGGATCAACGCGTCGAATCCCTGTTCCGAATACATGTTCCTGGACGACACGGCCTGCAACCTGGCCTCCTTGAACCTCGCCAAGTTTTTCAACGCGGAAGGGGAGTTCGATCTGGATTCCTTCCGCCATGCCGTCCGTCTCTGGACCGTGGCCCTGGAAATCAGCGTGTTGATGGCCTCGTTCCCCAGCCGCGCGATTGCGCAGAAGAGTTTCGAGTATCGGACGCTGGGGCTGGGCTACGCCAACCTCGGTACCATCCTCATGAAACAAAGCATTCCCTATGATTCGCAGAAGGCGACGGCGATTTGCGGCGCGATCACGGCGATCATGACCGGCGAATCCTATGCGACGTCGGCGGAAATGGCGGCGGAGATCGGTCCCTTCCCCGGCTACAACCGGAATCGGGAATCGATGTTGCGCGTCATCCGGAATCACCGGCGGGCGGCGTATAGCGCGCCTCATGAGGAGTATGAGGACCTCACGATTCTGCCGGCCTCGATTCAACCGGAACATTGTCCACCGGCCATGCTCTTGGCGGCGCGGCGCGCCTGGGATCGTGCCTTGGAATTGGGCACGGCTTACGGGTTCCGCAACGCGCAAGTGACTGTCATTGCGCCGACCGGCACGATCGGACTGGTCATGGATTGCGACACAACCGGCATCGAACCGGATTTCGCCCTGGTCAAGTTCAAAAAACTGGCGGGCGGGGGCTACTTCAAGATCATCAACCAGAGTCTACCCCCGGCTTTGCAGGCACTCGGGTACACCGATGCGCAAATCCGGGACATCGGAGCCTATTGTGCGGGCCATCAAACCTTGAAGGGTGCGCCGTTCATCAATCACGAAGTACTGCGTCAAAAGGGTTTCGACGATGCGGCGCTGGAGCGGCTGGAAGGATCGTTGGCGCAGGCGTTCGAAATCCAGTTCGTCTTCAACAAGTACACCTTGGGTGAAGATTTCTGCAGGCAGAAACTCGGCATCAACGACGCGCAGTTGGCGGACCCGACGTTCAACATGCTCAAGACCCTGGGCTTCACTCAGGAAGATGTGGCGGCGGCGAACGACTATTGCTGCGGCACGATGACCGTGGAAGGCGCGCCACACCTCAAGCTCGAACATCTGCCCATCTTCGATTGCGCCAATCGTTGTGGCAGGATCGGTCAGCGCTATATTGCCGTCGATGCTCATATCCGCATGATGGCGGCGGCCCAGCCATTCATCAGCGGCGCCATCAGCAAGACTATCAACATGCCTGCCGACGCCACGCTGGAAGATGTGAAAGCGGCATACCTGTTCGCCTGGAAGAGCATGGTCAAGGCCGTGGCTCTCTATCGTGACGGATCGAAGCTGAGCCAACCGCTCAACGCCTCATCCGACAGCGGCAAGGGCGCGGAAGCGACGCCCAGCGTCTTGACCGTGGCTGAAAAAGTGGCCGAGCGCGTGCTGGTGCGGTACCTCCACAAGCGGCGGTCGCTCCCGGCTCGACGCAGCGGGTACACGCAGAAGGCCATCATCGGTGGCCACAAACTCTATCTTCGCACCGGCGAATACGAGGACGGCACGCTCGGCGAAATTTTCCTCGATATGCACAAGGAAGGCGCCGCCTTCCGCAGCTTGATGAACAATTTCGCCATCGCGATTTCTCTCGGCCTGCAGCACGGCGTGCCGCTGGAGGAGTTCGTCGAAGCCTTCGTGTTTACCCGCTTCGAGCCGAACGGGCCGGTGAAACTGAACGATCGTATCAAGATGGCGACGTCGATCATCGACTACATCTTCCGCGAACTCGCGATCACGTATCTGGAGCGGACCGATCTGTCGCAGGTGCGTGAAGAAGATCTGCGCATGGATTCGATGAAGAAGGATGAACAAGATCCGGAATGCGTGGATGAAGAGGCGGACATGACCGCGTTGGCCAAGTCGTCGATCCTCACCGAACATCTGCCTGTGCGGCGGAACGGGATGAACGGCGGCAACGGCCATAGTCATCGGCCGGGCAATGGCAGCGTCGCGCATAAGGTGGAACTGAAGCGCGAGACCGTCACCGTGACTTCGGTGCGCCAGGAAGCCAAGGAGAAGGGGTACGAAGGTGACCCTTGCCAGAATTGCAAACAGTTCACCCTGGTGCGCAACGGAACCTGTCTGAAGTGCATGAGTTGCGGAGAAACGAGCGGGTGCTCATAGCCTCGACGAACCAGTGTTCAGCATGACGGCAAAGCCGCGGCTACCTTAGAAAAAGAGGGTAGTCGCGGCCTTTTTTTGCCATCCATCCTCTACATTCCCCCCCTTCCGAGTTACCAACACCAGGTAATGTGCCGGTGCGACCCCTCGGCTAGGCTTGAGTATCAGCTGATTCGGCGGCCCACACCACGAGGAGGACGGATGAAAAAGCGATACAGTTCACGAGCGTCAGTACAGAGCACCTGTGTGTTGTCGTGTAACGGCCTGGTCGGACAGGCGGAAATGGTCAATCTCTCCGTGCCGGGCTGCCTCCTGACGACGCGCATGAAACTCAAGGTGGGCCAGTATGTGGACCTGCGGCTGACGTTCCCTACCAGCCCCTCACCCATGCAGATCAAGTTGGCGGCTGTGCGTTGGGTGAGCGACGGGCAGGTGGGACTCGAGTTTATCCGGATGTCTGACGCGGATCAGATTCGATTGCGCTGGCTAGCCGGACATGTCGAACAACGCAAACCGCAAGCTAATTGGAGTGAGCCCGTTGTCTGTCTAAGTGCCGTTCACTGCTGAACCTCCTTGAAGGGAAGAGAGCGCGTGCCACATGACCGGGCAACAGACCATTGTTGCCTGGTCACCGCCCCCATTCTCCGACGAGCCAACGTACCTGAAAGCTTCAACCGGTCACTAATACCCTCCGTATCCCCCGCTTCGCCCTCGCCCGCCGCCGCGGCTTCCACGCCGCGGCGACTCATCCGATGATCCTCCCGAACGTGGCGAGGCTGTCATTCCCGCCTTCGCAATGACCCGGATCTCGATCATGGCATCGGCAAAGGCAAGACGTTGCACTTGGAGCAATGTACTCGCCACGGCAGGCGGACCGCCATAGACCTCGCGCCGGATTTTTGGACCGAGGGTGAGCGCTGGTGGCATGTCCGTGACGTAGAGCGTTTCCTCCAGCACATCATTCATGGTGAGATTCAACTGCTGCAGCACCTTCGCCACGTTGGCATAGGCCTGTCGCATCTGTGTTTCCAGGCTGCCCTTGCCGACGAGGAGGCCTTTCTCATCGACGCTCACCTGACCCGAGACAAACACGAGTCCGCTGGCTTTAACTCCTTGGACCTGTCCAAACTCCCTTTCCCACGACGTATCCATAGAGATGATTTCTCTCGGAGAGGGAAGTCCAGAACCCGGGAAATCTCCTGCCGGATAGGTATGCTGTGGACCTGTACATCCGATGATCAAGAGAGTGGCTACGAGCAGCGTGAATCGATACGACACGTCGAGATAGTCCGTCATGGCCGAGATTCCCCCCTCTAGAAAATCTGTCTGGCCGCACTGGGCCTACGCATGTGACAGTATACCCTTGTCTGAACCGCAGGGCTGCAGAGGTCTATGCCATATCGCTTTGCATTTGTCCTGTTGTCGGTTTTTTCACCACTAGGGTTCATCCGAGTTGGAGGATTGTGCTGGTTTGGTACCCTGGGATGTCCTCAAAACAATAGGAAGAGGTCAATGTTGTGCCTACTCACCCGATCATTGCACGTTGGATACAGTGGGTCGGGGGTATTGGGGTCGCCCTCGTAACCCTGATGTTGCTCGCCTCGGCAATCGCCGATGAGCCAGTGAGGAAGTATATTGAAGACAAAGCTAACGCCTCGCTCAACGTGCATACCCTTCGCATCGGCAAACTCGACCTTCATCCTCTGACCCTGTCGCTCGATCTTGAAAACGTGACTCTCATCCAGAAACGCCATCCTCATCCTCCGATGGTTCACATTCCAAAATGGCATGCGGGCATTCATTTAACTGGATTACTGACGGGCAACCTTGTGAGCGACCATCGGCTCGACGGACCGTCCGCCGACTTGACGCGCCCCCAAGCCAAGACGGAGCTCAATGAGGCACGCCCGAGCGGCTGGCAGGACATCGTTCGAAACCTCCTGCCGCTTCGGATCAGCGAGTTGAAGGTAACGCAGGCCCAGATCACATACTTCGACCATTCGAAGGCGCCGCCGGTGAAACTCACTGACATACAGTTCGAGGCCAGGGAGATCAGCAACCGTGGCGGAGAAGGTCAGGAGTATCCGTCCGCGATCAAACTGGAAGCACGGCTTCCGGAAGGGGGCCGTGTCGCGGCTGAAGGCCATGCTAATGTGCTGACCAAACCGCTTCCGGCCTTCACTGTCGATTTCAACCTGGACGATCTCGCGCTACACGATTTTGCCGGTCTCGCCGGGGGCTACAGCCTGCAGCTCGATCGGGGCAAGATCACCGCGAACGGCCATGCCGAATATGCGCCGTGGAAGCAGGTGGCGGATGTGCGGGAAATCCGTTTGGAAGGGGTGAAGGCAGACTATTTGTATCGCCGACGCCCCACAGACGAGGCCCGCCGGGCAGAAGCCGTGGCTGTGGCCAAGAAAGCGAAGGACAGTCCTCTTCTGGTCATCAATGTGAACCAAGGAAAGGTGTTGGACAGCGAGTTTGGATTCGTGAATAAGACAACCAGCCACCCTTACCGGGTGTTTGTCTCAGAGGTGAATGCAGATCTCGACAACTTCACCACCAGGTTGCGCGAGTTGCAAGGAGGCGATGCGGTCATCAAAGTGACGGGCCGGCTTATGGGCACGGGGCGCAGCGTCATTGTCGGCACGTTCCGGCCTGAGAAGCCATCTCCCGATTTCGATGTCGGAGTGCAAATTGTCAAAACCGATCTGAAATCGTTCAACGATGTGCTGCGGTCTTATGCCGACTTCGATGTCCATCGAGGCAACCTCTCACTCTTCAGCGAGCTCTCCATCCGCCACAAACAAGTGTCCGGTTATCTCAAGCCGATATTCAAAGATGTTGAAGTCTATGACCCGGAGCAAGATGAGGAGAAGGCATGGACAAAAAAAGTGTTCGAGTCGGTCATCAGTGGCATCGTAGAACTGCTCAACAATCCGGGCCAGGATCAGGTTGCGGCGGACGCAGGCATAACAGGCCCGGTGACGAATCCCTCTGCTGATACGTGGCAGGTGATGGGAACGCTGATTCAAAACGCCTTCTTCAAAGCAATTTTACCAGGGTTGGTAAAGGAGCAGGGGAAAGCATGACCCCTCTTCAATTCATGGCGCACACCCAATCATGATGCGAATCATCTCGCCGAAAGATGTCTTGGGGTCGGCACGCTCTGCCGGGCTGCGGTATGTGAGAGAAGGCGTGGCAGGATTCAGGCGCGTCACGAAGCGCGGAACCCATGCGTATCTCAGCGCCTCCGGAATCCCGCTTCGCGATGAGCGACACCTTCGCCGTATCCGCTCCCTTGTCATTCCTCCCGCCTGGAAAGACGTGTGGATCTGTGCAGATCCCAATGGCCATTTACAGGCGACCGGGCGTGATGCCAGAGGGCGAAAGCAATATCGCTATCACCCGCGCTGGCAGGAAGTTCGGGATGAGAATAAATATGGACGGATGCTCGCGTTCGCCAGGCTCTTGCCGCGTATCCGGAAGCGGGTCGAGCGAGACTTGGCTTTGCCTGGCCTTCCGCGAGAAAAGATTTTGGCCACGGTTGTGCGGTTGCTCGAGACGACGCTGATCCGAATCGGCAATGAGGAATATGCCAAGACCAACAAGTCTTTCGGTCTGACCACGATGCGCGACCGTCACGCCAAGGTCGACGGGGCGACGGTCCGGTTCGAATTTCGCGGCAAAAGCGGGATCGTGCATCTGGTGGACCTCAAGGACCGCCGGTTGGCGCGTATCGTTCGACAAAGCCGGGACCTCCCGGGATTCGAGCTCTTTCAATATGTCGATGCGCAGGGAGCCAGGCATGGCATAGATGCCGCAGACGTCAATGACTATCTTCGGCGTATGGCGGGAGAGGAGTTCACGGCCAAAGATTTTCGAACCTGGGCCGGCACGGTGCTGGCTGCGAAGGCTTTGCAAGAGTGTCACGCGAGTGGTTCGGCGGCGCAGGCCAAACGGAATGTCGTGACAGCGATTGAGACAGTGGCGAAGCGACTCGGCAATACCAAGACCGTGTGCCGGAAATGTTATGTGCATCCGGAAATCGTACAAGCCTACTTGGAGGGGTCTTTGGCCAGTTCATTGACCTCGCAGATCTCCAGATCACTCGTTCGCTCGGCCGGCTGTTTGCCGCCGGATGAGGCTGCCGTATTAGCATGCCTCGAACGCCGCTTGGGACGCAGGCCTGGCCGGACCATGGAATTGCGCTCATCGGCGTAATGAGTTCGAGACATGTTCGCGGAGCTGGGGCTCGCGACCGCTCACGCGCTACTATCGCCACACATTCCGCCTCGATCCTCATGTCCGCTCCATCAGTTCCTGATCGACAGTGATATACCCCCGTATGTGCTTCGCATGATATGTTCGCCATACCCCGAGCGGCCGTGACCGGAGGCGAGATGAGGGCGACAGTCGACCGGCAGTGGGTAATGACGGAATGGCTCGCGCGGGGCTTCAGTTGTGATCTTTGGGTTGATCCGCCAGGACAAGTATGGGAGGATTACCGCCACGCGACGGATGAATTGATCATGCCGGTCGCGGGCCGGTTGGAACTGGAGTTTGGAGGACAGCGTTTCACGCCCGCTCCGGGCGAGGAAGTCCTCATTCCAGCGGGCATGTCCCACACGGTCAGAAATATCGGTGGGACGACTGCTCAATGGCTCTACGGGTATAAGCAGATTCACACAGGCTGATTGACTGACTCAGCAGAGGGAGAGGAGCCGATGCCGACAACGACGCAATTTGTGGTGAGTGGACAGAGCAAGCCCGGTGTGCTGGCCTCAGTGGCGGCGGTGCTGGGGGCCGCAGGGGTCAACATCAAGGCCTTTTCCGCGCCGGAAGTGACAGGGCCTGGAAAACTGCGGCTGATCGTGGCCGATGTCGATGCCGCGCGGATCGCGCTGAGAAAATCCAAAATTAAATTCCGCGAAGAGACCGCCCTGATTTTAAGCCTGGAGAACAAGCCCGGCGCTTTGAAACAAGTGGCCGATTCGCTTACCAGGGCCCGCATCAATGTGAAGTGCGGGTATTGCACCCCGTCGCGGGAAGGCAAACGTGCCATTGTCGTGCTGACCGTCTCGAATACCACGAAAGCCCTCGGGGTGCTGCGCACCCATTCACTCGACGAATTTTGATCCGCCTCATGCCGGGGGAAGAGAGGACCAGTGCAAGCCGTCTTCTTTTCCCTCTGTGCGTTCTTCTCCTGACCACGTGGCTCAATGGTTGCGCCGGCTGGAGTCCGGCCCGTCCTTCTTATCCGCCCGGATACCCCTTGGGATTTGTGGAGCGGGGGAGCGCGTCGTGGTATGGGCCCGGTTTTCACGGCAACCGCACGGCGAGCGGCGAAATCTACGACATGCATAAACTGACGGCGGCGCATCGCACGTTACCGCTGGGGTCTGTGGCGGTCGTGCGGTCGTTGACGACAGGACGACAGGTGACGGTGCGGATTAACGATCGGGGGCCATTTGCGCGGGGACGAATTTTGGATCTCTCGCTTGCAGGCGCCCAGGCGGTTGGCATGGTCGGGCGGGGTACGGATGATATCGAACTGCGGGTTATCAGCTACCAGGGGAGAGCCGGTGAGATGGGGGTGTTGCGTGTACAGGTCGGATCGTTTGCCGACCCCGCCAATGCACAAGCGCTGCTGCAACGGCTCAGGAGCGCCTATCCCGGTTCTCGAGCGATCGCGGTCGATCTTCCGGACGGCCGTCGGTATCGGGTGTATGCCGGTCAGTTTCAAACGGAAGTCGAAGCCGAGCAGGCCGCCGCGCACCTGAAACGAGCGCTCGATACGGAGCCATTTATCGTGCGGGATGACAGCCCGGCCTCGTCTACGGGGAATCCAT
This sequence comes from Nitrospira sp., assembly GCA_024998595.1. Taxonomy (GTDB): domain Bacteria; phylum Nitrospirota; class Nitrospiria; order Nitrospirales; family Nitrospiraceae; genus Nitrospira_A. The sequence continues at coordinate 314,461 of JACOEK010000003.1, read as the reverse complement.
GAGCGCGCGAACCGGTTCACGAAGGTAAGCGGCTGATATTGTGATACTTTGCCGCGGAGCAAGAAATCGTCTCAAGGCTTGATGCGTCTCTCCGCCTATGCTAAGTGTAATAAGCAATGGATGATAGTGACCCGAGAGGACCCATTTTCGTCGTCTTCTCAAGACATCGGGCAAGTCTTGCAGATCGAACCCTAGGCTTTGATCTGATCCAAGGATCCATTTTTCACTCTCACACATCAGTGCCGTACCTTTAGCCTCGATAGGTCGTATGGACATTATCGTATTGATCGTGCTCATTTTGTTGTCGGCAGTGATCTCCGTCGTCGAGGTGGGATTTTATTCCGTCAACGACACCAAACTCCGGGCGTTGGCCGATACGGGCAGCAAACGGGCGGAGATGGCGCTCTATCTGCGGACCGATCCGCAACGCCTCCTGTTGACCATCCTGGTGGGAGATCGCCTGGTCGACACGGCGACCGCGTCACTCGCGACGATCATCGCCTTGAATCGATTCGGAGGGCAGGGGCTGGAGGGCGTGCTCGGCGAAGCCTTCGCAGTGCTGGTCGGTATTCTCACGTTTGTCCTGTTGGTATTCGCCGATCTCGTGCCCAAGACCCTGGCGGCAAAGTATTCGGTTCCCGTTGTATTGAACATGGCCTATCCGGCCTATGCGGCCCAGCAGGTCCTCACCCCCATCATGTTCTTCGTCGTGCCGCTGATCTATAAACTCACCGGTGGAAAGGGACTCAACGTGCCCTTTGTCACGGAAGAAGAGCTCAAGATCATGTTGGATCAGAGCAGTAAGAGCGGCGCGATCGAGGCGCAGGAAGTGAAGATGATCAAGAACGTCTTCCAGCTGAAGGATATTACGGCGGAAGACTGCATGACCCCGCGTATCTATATGTTCTCGCTCGACTGCAATCAGTATCTGCGCGAGGCAAAAGAGCTCCTGTTCAAGTCGAAATACTCCCGCATCCCGCTATACGAAGGCACGCTGGATAACATCATCGGCATTCTTTACAAGACCAAGGCGCTGACCGCGCTGGCCCAGGGCCATACGGAAATGAAGCTGCGGGACATTGCGCAGCCGGCGCTCTTTATCCCGCACACCAAATCCGCCGATGATTTGATGAAACAGTTCCAGTTGGACAAACGCCACATGGCGATCGTGGTCAATGAGTTCGGCGGGGTGATGGGATTAGTCACTCTGGAAGATTTGCTGGAAGAGGTGGTCGGCGAAATCGTCGATGAGACGGATATCACCGAAGAATTGATCAAACGTATCGGCAAGAATCAGATCCTGGTACATGGACGCACCGAGGTCCGGAAGGTGAACGATTTCCTGAAGGTAGATTTAGGCGATGATGCCGTGACGATCAGCGGTCTGGTGCAACACGAACTGGGCCGGATTCCCAAGGTCGGGGAAGAAGTGCATATCGCCAATTGTCGTCTGGTGATTCACGAGGCGGACCCGCGGGTCATCAAAAGCGTGCAAATCTACAAAGAAGACAAACACCCCACGCTACACGACCAGCAAGTCGAGGAGCATGTGCCTGTCACTCAGGCGTCACCAGAACGGTAAACTCTGCCTCCGTCAGAATCTGTACCCCGAGTTTCCGCGCCTGCTCGAGTTTGGATCCCGGATCGGTTCCCGCCACGACGTAAGCCGTCTTCTTGCTCACACTCGACGACACCTGTCCTCCCAGTCGTTCGACCAGCTCTTTGGCACGATCGCGGCTGTAGCCGGCCAGCCCGCCGGTGAAGACGAATGTTTTTCCGTCCAGGGTGCGGACGCCGGGTCCGGCCGATGCCGCCGGTGGAGCGACCGACAGGCCTCGATCGACGAGGCGTTCGATTACTCCGCGATTCCTCGCTTCACTGAAGAACGAGGCCAGGCTGGAAGAAATCTCCGGGCCGATTTCTCTTACTTGCAGCAACTCGTCCTCCGTGGCTTCCATCAAACGGGACAGGGTTCCGAAGTGTTTCGCCAGCACACGCGCAATATGCTGCCCCACCTGACGAATACCTAATCCCATCAGGAGTCGATCCAGCGAGACGGCCTTGCTCCGTTCGATCGAGTCCATCAGCAGGGTGGCCGATCGGTCGGCGAATCCGTCCAGACTCAGCAGCTGCTCCTTGGTGAGACTGTAGAGGTCGGCCAGGTTTTTGACCATTCCCGCATCGACCAACTGGGCCACCGTTTTTTTTCCCAATCCATCGATATTCATCGCGCTCTTCGAGGCAAAGTGTTCGATGGCGCCTTTCAACTGGGCCACACACACGGTCTGTCCGGTGCAGTAGAAGTAGGCCCCTTCACGCGCGACAGCCGATCCGCATACCGGGCAATGGTCCGGCATGACGAATGGCGCCTGCCGTTCTTCTCCGGGAACTGGCACGCGTTCGGCGATCGCCGGAATCACATCGCCGGCTCGTTCGACCTTCACCGTATCGCCGACCCGTACGTCTTTTCTGGCGACTTCGTCGGCATTGTGCAGAGTCGCACGACTGATCGTGACCCCGCCCACCTCCACCGGTTTGAGCAGCGCCAAGGGTGTCAGGGTGCCGGTTCGGCCCACTGAGACGGCGATATCCTGGATGACAGTAATTTCCTTCCGGGGGGCAAACTTGTATGCGATGGCCCAGCGGGGACTGCGCGACTTGCTGCCGAGTTGATCCTGCCAATCCCGTCGATCGAGCTTGACCACGACGCCGTCGATCTCAAATGGAAGGTCATCCCGCATCGCATCGGTCGTCTGGTGAAACGTGAGCACTTCATCGATCGACCGGCAACGCTGCCGATGCTCCGGAACGGGCAGCCCCCAGGCGGCAAGCGCATTCAATTCGTCCCAATGTGTGGCGGGGAATTGGCCTGCGAGCCCCATGATATCGTAACAGGTCAGGGTCAAAGGCCGGGAGGCGGTAATACGGCTGTCCAGCTGCCGCAATGATCCGGCCGCCGCATTGCGCGGATTGGCAAAGCCTTCTTCACCCCGTTCCGTCATCCGCCGATTCAGAGCTTGAAACTCATCCAGCCGCATGTAGACTTCGCCGCGCAGGACCAGGTGTGACGGCGGAGCCGCCTCGGCATTGAGTTGCAACGGCAGCGCCCGGATCGTGCGGAGATTGACCGTCACATCCTCGCCGATCATGCCGTCTCCACGCGTCGAGCCGCGCACGAATCGGCCCTGATCATAGACCAGTTCAACCGACAGGCCGTCGAACTTAGGTTCCGCTGTGTACACAGGCTGTTCCGTTTCCAGTTCCCGTTTCATGCGCTGATCGAAGGCGCGGACATCCTCCTGATCGACAATCGAATCGAGGCTCAGCATCGGTTTCTCGTGGGACACCTTGGTGAGCTCGTCCAGCGGCGGCGCCCCCACGCGTTGTGTGGGCGAGTCGCCGGTGATCAGATCGGGGTGCGCGGTTTCCAGATCGACCAGTTCTCGAAAGAGCCGGTCATATTCGGCGTCGGAAATCGCCGGACGATCTTTCGTGTAATAGAGATGGTCGTGATGCCGGATTTCCCGTCGGAGCGCGGCGATACGGTTTTCAATGCTGTTGTCGGGCATGGAAGGGTTACTCACGAATGAATTGCGCGGCGAAGCTGCGGATGTCTTGTCCATTCAGCACATGGAATCGCCGTAAACGATCGATCAACTGTCCCGAAAAGCGACTCAACGGAATCGGCACCAAGCGCCGATCGAATTGTCTGGCGATCTGCCGCCACCGCGCCTTGGGAGGGACGGGTGTCACCAGGGCCACGTGCGTTTCACGGGAATGGGCAGCCCCGGCGGCAATCAAGCGCTCTTCGAGGGTCTTGGCGAATGCCAACGCCTCATCGGTCCAAATGTCGGGAATCGCACGCGGTGGAAAGATAAACAAGGCGCCGCCATACAGAGATTGTCCGATTCCCGGGGCGACCATGTTGTTCAGGAACGGGGTGGCATAGAAGCAGAGCGTGGATTCCTGTGCATGTTCGGCGTACCAGGTGGCTTGCCAGCTGTATTGCTCGGCATCTGCCGGCGTATCGAAGAGAAAAATCACCGTGTCGACATTGCCACGGGCCGGTGGAATTTCTTTGACGTAGAGTTCCAGCCGTTTCGGACGCCCGGGCTTCGAGCGTTGATGCCAGTGCCGCAGGCTCTCCCGGATGTCGATGCCGTCTTTCATCGAGGTCGTAAACTTTTCACTCTTGGCCAGATCCGCGCCGATGATGGCTTTCGCTTGCTCGCGGACGTGGGTGTGAAAACTTTCGATCTTGGAATCTTCCGGCGGCCAGGAACATTGCCGATGCGGATTCCAGAGATACGACCACCGCTGGCTCGTGCGGCGCGGCGGACGGGGACGAAGCGAGAGCGACCGCCAGGTGACGGGTGCGCCTTGAAGTCTGTTGGTGGCTCGGACGATCTGCTCGTCCGGCAAGGCGAATTGACCGAGGCCCGCGGTGAGCTGCGGAAGATGTGTCCCCTCAATCTCCTGATAGGCGTAACTCTTGGCCGTTTCGAGCAGGCGGATCGCAAAGTCGTCGCCGGCCATTTGTTTGGCAGCGAGAATCAGCGTGTACAGGTCTGGGGTGAGGCGGCGATCGAGCAGCGCATGGTTCCGCACGTATTGCAGGTAGAGCTGCAGCAGCTGCGGCGTGACCCACGTAGGCACGCTCTGCCCCTCCTCATCATGCGCCGTTTGCCAGCGCACGCGGGTTTCCAGCAGGAGTTCCTTGATGCCGTCTATGGAAAGGTGACGGTCCGAGTGAACGGAAGCGCGGCGGCGTTCGTACAGCTCCGTCAGATACGGCAGTTCGCCCAGGACGAAATACAGCGACGCCGGATCAACGAGGTACTGCTGGGGGCGGCGCATGTCGGCATCCGGTTCGTGATAGTCGGCCCGCTGCTGATACGCCAGGCGAATCCAGGGCCAGTCTGCGAAGTGGCACAAGCAGAGGATGCGCTCGTATTCCAGCTCTAACTGATGGAGTTGAAAGGCCATCCAGGCGATGCGGGCCTGCTGTTGTGATCCCTCGGCAGGCGGAGAGAGCGCGGGCACCATGGCCGCGGCGAAGGCGGCATAGGGCAGACGCTTGAGTGCGTAGGCGTCCGGCGACACGAACGGGACCGGTTCGACCACCGCTGTTTCACGATCGATATAGGCGCGGTAGATGCCTTCTCCGATAGCGACGCGAATTCCCATCACCACGGCTTGGCAGGGATCGACGGGCACATAGTTGACCGTTGCGCCGGTCTCCGAATCGGGCTCCTGCTGGACGACCACACTGATGGCCGGCAGATCGACGACGGCTTCCTCGAGCGGGTGTTCGAATGAGGGCGGGAGCGGAACGGCCAGGCAATCGTACCGGCGATCGGTCAGCCGATCGCGCACTTCCTGGGCGACATCACCGCTGCCGTGAAGGACCGGGAACAGTTCGATGCGGGGCGAGAGGGGAAAGACGGCGTCGGAGGTGGGAGATGGTACTGCCATTATCGGCCGGGATGTAGAGGGTCATCACTTCCGAAGAAGAAATCTCCAAGTCCTTGCGGCAGGGCCTGATCGCCCAACGCACGCTTTCGACGGCGTGACTGCATCGGTAGGTCCAGCGCTTCCTCGCCGAGAACCTTGATGAGGGATTCCCGCCAGGCGGCATCGACCGAGAGCGGATGCGTCGGATCCTGCGCGCGTCGTTTCAGGGCATACTGCAGAAGGTGGATGCCGTCGCGCACGGAATATTCGAGACTGAGCTGATGCGCTTCCTGGAGAAATTCAACAGTCAGGGCCAGCATCTCCGCCGGTGCGAAGGGGAGGTGGTACTGTAAAATTGCCAGTTCATCCTCCCGAGCGGGAAATCCCATACCCAGCGTCGGTTGCAGGCGGGATAGGATGTAGTCCGGCACCTCATAGGTCGAGGCATCTTCGTTCATGGTGACGCAGCAGCGGAAGTCCTCATGGGCTTTGATCAGAATACCGGCGATGATCGATTCCACACAGCGCCGGTGATCCAAGAGGGGAGCCAGGGAGGCCCAGCTCTTTTCGTTCATCCGGTTGCCCTCGTCCAGCACGCAGATACTGCCGGTGAGCACCGCCGTGATGAGCGGCGAAGCGTGGTAGCTGATGGTGCCTGATTCCGCCAGTACGGGGGTAATCAGGAGATCTTCAGGGCGTGTATCCGCGGTGCACTGAAACACATAGAGTTCCTGTTTGCGCTCACGGGCTCCGGCCATCGCCAGGGTGGTCTTCCCGATTCCGGGCTGGCCGGTGATGCGGGGCGAGAGAGGCAGGTCGCGTTCGTCGATGACGAGCCAGCAGGCCAGCAGCTGTTTGAGAATCTCCCGGTTTCCGATCCATTCCTGGCCCATGCTCATAGGCTGTGCGAGATGTAGCGTGATTCCGTCGATGGTGATCACTCGAGAAGAGGCCGGTTGTGCGCCTGGTGCCATGGTCTTTCGTGCCGGTGATTGGCTAGAATGGGCGGAATGGAATCTCTTCGGACGGTAGCACAGGGGTGGGGAGGTGGTCAAACGCCGTGCCTGCCCATTTCACTTTGACTTTCGCTGCCTTGGACCGTATTCTAGCCCCTTTCGCACACTGCGAATCGGCAGCGGATGCGCCACGAAATCTCCTGGGGGGTGTAGGTATTGCCTCCCATCCAAGAGTGCTGAACGAAGGAGCCACATGATGCGTGAACAACAGGGACGGATGAGACGTGCGGTCGTAGTTCCCATCGGTCTGCTGATACTGGGCAGCCTGGGCTTGAGCGGATGTGTCATGTCGGAGAAATACGAGGCGGAGAAGGCGCGCAGTCTGAATTTCCAGCGTCTTCTGGCGCAGGAAGAAAAACGCAGCGCGGAATTGGATGCTGAAGTGAAGCGCGGCAAGCGCGAACTCAGTGAGTATGAAGCACGCAACCGCGAACTGGGCGCGCAGGTGGAGGCGGTTCGCCAGCAGGCGTCTCAGATCCAGGAAGAGGCGCAGGCGATGAAGGAAGCCAGCCTGTTGGAGAAGCGGGCGCACGAAGATATGAAGCGCCTGACGACCATTCCTTCGAAGGCCAAAAAAGCGGCACCGAAGAAAGACTTCGCCGCGGCCGTAGATGAAGCGTTGAAGACGGATGTGCCGTCGGATATGAGCCTGGAACCGGCAACCGGCGCGGCCAAGGACGCGTTCGGTCACAGTGACGTGATGGAAAGCGCTGGTGCAACTGCCGCATCGGCGGCCGGCACGACGCACACGGTACGACCCGGAGAAACCTTGTATCGCATCGGACAGAAATACCATGTCGCGCCGGATCAATTGCGCAAGTGGAATAATTTGAAAGATAACACCGTCGGGGTCGGGCAAAAGCTCATCGTCAGTCAGCCGTAATGCGATTATCCTGACCATTCTATGGGTATGACCAAGCAGCACTATTCACTCACCCTGGACGAGTTCCGGGGCCTGGCGACGGAAGGGAATCTGATTCCGTTGTACCGGGAGATTCTGGCGGACTACGAAACGCCTGTGTCGGCGTTCGCCAAGATCGACCACGGGTCCACCGCCTATCTGCTGGAGAGTATTGCCGGCGGCGAAAATTGGGCGCGGTATTCCTTCCTGGGCAGCGGCTCGTCCGCCGTGATCCATGAGGAAAAGGGTGATTTGGTGCTGACTCGCGGGAAGAAGCGGCTGAAGATTCAGAGCCGGGGCAACCCGCTGGAACGTGTGCGTGAGTTGATGGCGGAATATCGTCCGGTCACGGTGCCAGGACTGCCCCGGTTTGTCGGCGGTGCAGTCGGGTATTTGAGCTACGACGTGGTGCGGACCTTCGAGGAGCTGCCGTCCCTCCGCAAAGACAGCCTGGGGATGCCGGAAGTCGCGTTTCTGCTGACCGACACCCTGCTGATCTTCGACAACGTGTCGCAGAAGATCAAAGTGGTGGCCAACGCCTATCTCGAATCGACGACCGATCGCGCCATTCGTGAGGCGTATCGTCATGCCACGGCACGGATCGAAAAGATGATTGCTCGCTTGAAACGGCCCATACGGCAACCGCGTCTGAAGCGCCGCCGGAAGCCCATCACGTTCACCCCCAATATGAACCGCGCCGATTTTGAAAAGATGGTCGTGCGAACCAAGGAATATATCCGGGCGGGCGATATCGTCCAGGCCGTCTTGTCGCAACGGTGGGAAACGCAAATTCATACGACACCGTTTCAGCTGTATCGCGCACTGCGCGTCGTCAACCCTTCTCCGTATATGTATTATCTGCGTGTCGCCGGGGTCGAATTGGTGGGCTCGTCGCCCGAGACGCTGGTCCGGTGCGAAGACGGGGCAATTTCGTTGCGCCCCATTGCGGGCACGAGACGTCGCGGAAAGACGCCGGATGAAGATCAGGACCTTGCGCGGGCGCTTCTGGCTGATGAAAAGGAACGGGCCGAGCATGTGATGCTGGTCGATCTGGGCCGGAACGACGTGGGGCGTGTCGCGGCTCGCGGGTCGGTGAAGGTGGATTCGTTGATGCAGGTCGAACGGTATTCTCACGTCATGCACATCGTGTCGCAGGTGACCGGCCAATTGGAAAAGGGCAAATCGGTCTATGACGTGACACGCGCCTGCTTCCCGGCCGGAACGGTTTCGGGTGCGCCCAAGATTCGCGCCATGCAGATCATCGAAGAATTGGAGCCGACAAGGCGAGGACCTTACGCCGGCGCAGTCGGCTATTTCGGATTCTCCGGCAACATGGACATGTGCATCAACATCAGAACCGTCGTCATCAAAGGCCGGCAAGCCTACATTCAAGCCGGCGCGGGGATTGTCGCCGATTCGGTTCCCGAACATGAATACGAAGAGACCTGCAATAAGGCCCGGGCGATGATGAAGGCGATCGAACTCGCCGAGCAGGGGCTGGAGTAAGGGCGCGATACGCGACATGCAGAAGCGATCGGACGGGTTGCAAGTCATACATCACTGACGGCGAGCAGGCACCATGTTGTTGATGATCGATAATTACGACTCCTTTACCTATAACCTCGTCCAGTATTTCGGCGAGTTGGGTGAAGACGTGGTCGTCTATCGTAACGATAAGATCTCCATCGAGGAGATGGCAGCCTTGAAGCCGGGCCGGCTCGTTATTTCACCGGGGCCCTGCACGCCGAATGAAGCCGGCGTCTCGGTGGAGGCGATCAAGTATTTCGGCGGTAAGTTGCCGCTGCTGGGGGTCTGCCTCGGTCATCAATCTCTTGCGGTCGCCTTCGGTGGAGAGGTGATTCGCGCCGAGCGACTCATGCATGGCAAGACCTCGATGGTCCGCCATGACGGCCGGACACTGTTTCGCAATTTGCCGAATCCATTCGAAGCGACCCGCTATCACTCCCTCATCGTGAACCGCAAGAATCTGCCCGATTGTTTTGAAATCAGTGCGGAAACTGCCGAGGGCGAAATCATGGGCATGCGGCATAAGACGCTGGGCATCGAAGGGGTGCAATTCCATCCCGAATCGATTCTCACCACTGCCGGCAAGGAGCTGCTGCGCAACTTCCTCAAGTTGTAGTTGTGAGGGCCGGTGCGCCGCCTCCCATCGGTTTGTACCCATGATTAAAGATGCCATCAACAAATTAGCCGACCGGGCCGATCTCACCGAGCAGGAAGCCGAGACGGTGATGGGCGAGATCATGGACGGGACCGCGACCTGCGCCCAGATTGCCGCCTATCTCATGGGCTTGCGCATGAAGGGCGAGACGGTAGAAGAGATCGCGGGATCGGTCTTGGCCATGCGGGCCAGGGCCACGCAAATCCGGGTGAAGGATTCCCTGGTCGTGGATACCTGCGGCACCGGTGGCGATAGAGCCCATACCTTCAATATTTCGACGACGGCGGCTTTTATCGTCGCGGGAGCCGGGCTCACGGTCGCGAAACATGGTAATCGCTCGGTGTCGTCCAAATCCGGAAGCGCCGATGTGCTGGCAGCGCTGGGTGTCGCCATTGATCTTCCGCCTGAACAGGTTGCCGATTGCGTGAACGAGGTAGGCATCGGATTTCTGTTTGCGCCGCTCTACCACAGCGCCATGAAACATTGCGCCCAGCCTCGGCAGGAACTGGGGATTCGCACGTTGCTGAACATTCTCGGTCCCCTGACGAACCCGGCGGGGGCTCGTCTGCAGGTCGTCGGGGTGTTCGATGCCGGCTTGACGGAGCTGTTGGCCAAAGTGCTGGTTCATCTCGGCGCGCAACATTGTTTTGTGGTACACGGGATGGACGGGTTGGACGAGATCACTGTTACGGACCGCACCAGAATTTCCGAGGGCAAGGCGGGTGTGGTGTCGAGCTACAGCATCGATCCCTCTGAATTCGGGCTCATGCGCGTCAGGCCGAAGGAATTGGTCGGCGGGAGCGCCGAGGACAACGCCGCCATCACGCGCGACATTTTCCGGGGCCGAAAAGGACCGAAGCGCGACATCGTCTGTCTCAACGCGGCGCCCGCACTCGTGGCAGGACGCAAAGCCAAGACGCTGCAAGAAGGATTCGAGCTGGCTCAGCGGACGATCGATTCCGGTGCGGCCATGGAAAAGTTGGAGCAACTCATCGCATTTACCAAGAAGGCCTCGTGACATCGTGATTCTCGACCGAATTCTCGAACATAAGAAGGCGGAACTTCGTCATAAGCACAGCCGCGGATACCTGGCCGATCTGAAAACCAGAATTCGTGACGCCGGTCCGACGCTGGGATTTGCAGTCACTCTCGACGCGCGCCGCACACCCGCCAGGCCGGCGCTCATCGCGGAGGTAAAGAAGGCCTCTCCAAGCCTGGGGCTGTTGCGGCCTGAATTCGAGCAGCGGTTCGAGCCGGTCAGGATTGCCGAAGCCTATCGGGAGCACGGCGCCTCGGCGGTGTCCGTGCTGACGGACAAGGATTTTTTCCAGGGCGATCTGACGTACCTGGCCGATGTGAAGAGCAAAGTCGGCCTGCCCGCGCTGAACAAAGAATTCATGGTCGCAGATATTCAATTTTATGAGGCCCGGGCCTATGGCGCCGACGCGGTGCTGTTGATCGTGGCCGGTCTGGAAAAACGCCAATTGATCGACTTTTCGGCGCTCGCGAAGGAACTGTCGCTGGATGTGCTCGTGGAGACGCATCACGAACGGGAACTCGACCTGGTGCTCGAATGGCTGCCGGACGTCCGGCTCATCGGGATCAACAACCGCGACCTCAAGACCTTCTCGACGGATCTTGGCGTGACGCTTCGCCTGGCGAAACGGATCCCCGCGGGCAAGCTGATCATCAGCGAAAGCGGCATTCATACACGGAAGGATGTCCTCCGATTGGTAGAAGCCGGTGTCCATGCCATGTTGATCGGCGAATCTCTGATCAGAGCACAGGATACCGGAGCGAAGATTCGAGAACTGCTGGGTGATGAGCCGACAAAGGAACAATCATGAGGACGCTGCTTTCTTTTGGACTGATGGCGGGGGTACTGACGCTGGCCGGTTGCCTGAATCAGGAAATTCATGAGTACTCCCCCAAATGGGACTCCTGGATGGGTAGCAGCAAAGATGATCGCATCAAGGACATGGGCATTCCCACGCGCTGCCACTCCTTCAAAGACGGAGGCGAGGTATGCGAGTGGATGATCCCGCAGCAGGACGGGCGACAGGATTTGATCGGGTTGACCTTCAACCCCAAGGGGCAGGCCTGTCAGTGGTCCTACAGCGGATTTTATGGCATGCAAAAAAGTAAGCAGAGCTGTTGACGCATGACCGTGAAGGTAAAAATCTGCGGATTGACGAATGTGGAGGATGCCGCGGTGGCGGTGGAGGCCGGCGCGGATGCAATCGGCTTCGTGTTTCACAAGAAGAGTCCTCGCTGTGCAGAAACGGCGGTGGTGAAGGCAATCGTCAAAGCGTTGCCTCCCTTCGTGTTGCCGGTCGGCGTGTTCGTGAATGAAGAGGCCAAGGTCGTGCGGGATGTCATGGACAGCTGTGGTCTCGCGCTGGCACAGCTCCACGGAGATGAAACAGCGGCCTACTGCGAGTCGTTGGGACGTCCAATCCTCAAAGCCATTCGCCTCAAGGACCGGCGGTCTTTTCTCGCCCTGGCCGAGTTTCAAGGTCGCGCCGGTGTGCGAGGATTTTTGGTCGATGCCTTTTCGCCCGACGCCTATGGTGGCACAGGGCAGGTGGCTGATTGGTCGTTGGCGGCAGAAGCCGCATCGGTCTCCCGTATTCTCCTCGCCGGCGGTCTGACCCCGTACAACGTTACTCAAGCCATTGAGCAGGTCCGTCCGTACGGTGTAGACGTCAGCAGCGGCGTCGAAGCCGGACCAGGCAAAAAAGACCACGAAAAGGTTCGGGCTTTCGTAGAAGCCGTCAAGGTATTGCGCGTTAAGTAGCCCGCCTGGCTGCGAGCACGATACTGGCGGAAATTTTCCGCATCCTGTTATACTTTCATTTTTACGATTAGCTGAAGGAAGAGACATGGCGATACCAGATCGACATGGGCGGTTCGGACCCTACGGCGGGCGGTATGTGCCCGAAACTCTGATGCCGGCGTTGCTGGAGTTGGAAGAAGCCTACCAACGCACGCGCAAGGACAAGGGCTTTCAAGCCGAGCTGAAACATTATTTGAAAGAGTATGTCGGACGGCCGACGCCGTTGTATTTTGCTCAGCGACTGACGAAGCGGCTGGGCGGCGCGAAAATCTATCTGAAACGCGAAGATCTGTGCCATACCGGCGCCCATAAGATCAACAACGCCATCGGGCAGGCGTTGCTCGCGCGGCGAATGAAAAAACCGCGACTCATCGCCGAGACCGGAGCGGGCCAGCATGGAGTGGCGACGGCGACGGTGGCGGCAATGTTCGGTCTCGAATGCGAAATCTACATGGGCACGGAAGACATGCAGCGGCAGGCATTGAATGTCTTTCGCATGAGGCTGCTCGGTTCCAAGGTAACGGGGGTGGATGCCGGTAGCCGGACGTTGAAAGATGCCATCAGCGAAGCCATGCGGGATTGGACGACCAATGTGCGGACTACCCACTATGTGCTCGGGTCGGTCCTCGGCGCACATCCCTATCCGATGATGATCCGGGACTTCCAGGCCGTGATCGGGCGGGAAGCCCGCAAGCAAATTCTCGCTGCGGAAGGACGGCTCCCGGATTGCCTGATCGCCTGCGTCGGCGGCGGGAGCAATGCCATGGGGTTGTTTCACGCCTTTGTTCCGGACAAGAAGGTGCGGATGGTCGGGGTGGAAGCCGCAGGGCTTGGCGTGGAAAGCGGGAAACATGCGGCCCGGTTCGCAGGCGGTCGTCCCGGCGTGCTCCAGGGAACTATGACCTATCTGCTTCAGGACGAAAACGGACAGGTCAATCTCACGCATTCCGTGTCGGCCGGGTTGGACTATGCGGCAGTGGGACCGGAGCACAGTTATTACAAAGAAACGGATCGCGCTGAGTACACGTGGGCGACCGACGATGAAGCCTTGGCCGCATTCGATCTGCTTGCGCGGGAGGAGGGGATCATGCCGGCGCTGGAAAGTGCCCACGCCATCGCCGAGGTGATCAAGTGTGCGCCACGAATGAAAAAGAATCAGATCCTCGTGGTGAATCTGTCGGGACGCGGTGATAAGGATGTGCAACAGGTGGCCAGGATTAAAGGCGTGACCCTGTAGGAGGAGGTTGAACCCGGCAGCCAGCTGCGTGCTTGCGGTGCTCAGAGGTTGAACGTACGCTCCTCAGTACGCCTCACCTCTTTCCTTCCTGCGGCCTTGCTGAACGGCCTGGTTGAACATCCTGTAGAGAACGATCTTGCTGGATGGATGAGAGAGAAGGGTATATCGACATGAATCGTTTAGATCAGACATTCAGCAGCTTGAAGGCGAAGGGGGAGAAAGCGCTCATCACTTATATCATGGCGGGTGATCCCTCCTTGCACGAGACAGAGCAGTTGGTGCTTGAACTCGAGCGGGCCGGGGCCGACATCATTGAATTAGGCGTTCCCTTTTCCGACCCCATTGCCGACGGACCGGTAATCCAGCAGGCGGCTGAGCGTGGGTTGCAAAGCGGCACCTCGCTCCGCAGGATTCTAGAGGCCGTCACACGCCTGCGCGCCTCGACCCAAATCCCCATCGTCTTGATGGCTTACTACAACAACATTCATGCCTTCGGGGAGGCCGACTTTTGCGGCAAGGCGGCTGAAGCCGGCGTGGACGGACTGATCGTACCGGACATGCCGCCAGATGAAGCCGAGCCTCTCCGCAAGCCGGCGGCTGCGGCGGGCCTGCATTTGATTTTTCTGTTGGCGCCGACCAGCACTGCCTCACGCCGCGCCTATGTGGCGAAGGAGTCCGGCGGATTTGTCTATTATGTTTCCATCACAGGCATTACTGGGGCTAAACTGAACGACATAGCGGGCGTGCGTGAGAACGTCGCCAAGATCAGGAAGCACACCAAGACGCCCGTTGCGGTGGGATTCGGTGTGGCAACCCCGGAAGATGCCGCACGGGTCGCGGAAGCCGCCGATGGTGTCATCGTGGGCAGCGCGATTGTTCGCCGTGTCGGAGAACATGGGCAGGATGGCCGACTCGTTCAAGAAGTGGGTTCCTTCGTTCGATCCCTTAAGGCAGCGATGCAACCGGCATAATCGGTTCGCTGCAGTACGGTCTTGTTTTTACCCCCGTTGGTCCCAAGCCAGTTCTGACCAACCCTTCCTGCGTTGTTCTCCCGTATCTGATCTGAGGACCGTACATCCCGGTCCTTCGACCTCCAATCAGCCCACAAAAAAATCACGCAGAGCAATCGCGCTCTGTCCTGCAACGATTGACGGTTCACATGAGGAGAAGCCATGGCCGTAGCTCGCCGTAAGGTCGGTCGAACCACTCGTAAAACGACATCCAAGAATACGCTGGCTGCCCCGCGCAGAAAAGTTGCCGTCCGCAAGCCGTCACCCATCGGGGAAGATCGGTTGCTTCGCGCTCTCCAACTGGGGCTATTCAATACTGTGTCGAGTGCTGAAGGCGAGGGGCGTTCGCCTATCGGTGTGGCTGCGGTCTTCGTCCAATTGTTCCTGCAATTGACCAAGGTCCAGGCCGTGGCGTTGTATGTCCGTGACGAGCAAACCCGTGAGATGACCTGTCTGGCAGAAGCTGGCAGCAGCGATCCATCCGTGACGGAGCTCTGGCAGGAGGGACTGAAGAAGTCGGAGCAGAATGCCCAGATCGTCAGTGGTGAGTTGCACGGAGTCCGATTACATCGAATCGGCCGGTTGGATGGAGTCGTCATGTTCCGGGCCGGCAAGTCTCAGCGATTGCCCTCGCGCAAACTCCTGTCGCTGTTGACGTCGGTGGAGCCTTGGCTGGCGGTCTTGCTGGACCATGCCCGCTTGACGGTCAAATACGCGGCGAAGATTCTTCGGATCCAGCATATGGAGCAGGTGAGCGATATTTTGAATTCCTCACTTGCCGAGGACGAAAAATTGCGGCGAGCGTTGGATGCGGCTGTGCGGCTGGTCGAAGCGGAGGCCGGCGCGCTGTTTTTAGTGGCAACCGACGGCACGCTGAACCTGTCCGCCATCGGTGGAGAACGATCTTCTGGCCTTACGTCGTTGCAATCGACCATTGCCGCAGGAGTGTATCGCACGGGTCAGGCAGTGTTGATCACTCAAGGCCGGCAAGACCCTCGCTTGGTCGCCGGCCAGGGATGGCAAGCCGCCCTTTCGGTCGCATCGCTCGTCTCGGTGCCGGTCCGCATGGGCGCCAAGGCAGTAGGGGTCCTGGAAGTCGTCAATCGTCGCAGCGGCAAGCCATTCAGCAATTGGGATGTGCTGGAATTAGCGAGTCTCTCGAATCAGTTCGGGCTGGCGATCGACAATCTCAGAAGAGGAGCGGGCGGAAACAGGGGGTGAGCGAATCGCAAACGGTCAGCGTTTTTCAGGCGGCATATACTTAATCATGTCGGCCGCCAATTTGGTGGCAAGGTCTTTCATATCAGGTCGTATGAACAAATAACTTTCTTGCACCTGATGACGCGCCTTCCAGACGATGGCGCCGTTGATGGCATCCACGAGCCGCATGCTCAAGCCTACGCGGGCGATGTTGTCGCCTTCCTCCCTGGTGTATTCCCAGGCATTCACCTTGACCACCAGTAGGGAATCCGCGCCCAAGGCATGCCCGATCTTGATCGCAGAATTCTTGTCCGATTGGCCGGTTGTTTCCATACGTGAAAAATACGTGACCAGCGCATCAAACGCATCTTTTGTGGTCTGGAACGTGTCGGTGACCTGATCGGGCGGTACCACCTTCTCGACGCGCCGGCTCTTGATCAAAACCTTGGCGACGACTTCCTCGACGTCTTCCCGAGCGCTGTCATAGGTGCCGGAGATCGGAAGAATGGCCATCGTCTTCGGGTAAAAGCCCCGCGCGGCCGGTCCTTCCCACATTTCCTGCAAGCCCCCGCAACCTGCGAGCAGTGCAGTCATCATGAGACAAAGAACAACGCTGACGGTGGAAAATGTGTGTCGTGTCATGGTTCGTACAACAAGTGTAGCAGATTGCTTCACGCCGAACGCGACCTTAGAAGGTCACGGCGATGGATCCGGAGGCCAGGGCCGCCTGGTCTCTGAAATCATACCCGCCGGCGATATCGATGCGCAAGGCTAGGACGCGAAGCCCAAAGCCTGCCGTCGGGATGAACGGTGTTTTGGCATCCTGCATATTCTTGAAGGCGCCAAGGCGGAACGACAAAAGTTCAGACAAGATCGTCTGTTCTGCGCCGAGGCTCAGGACCTGGCTGTAGACGCCGGGAGTGAGCGTGTTGTTCTTCGTAATATCCACATCCGCGGTTAACGTCAGCGAATTGTATGGATTCACGGCGACGCCTGTTCGGACCTGCGGCAACAATTTGAATTTGTCGCCGTTTGGCGCATCGAAGGTCGGCGCGTTAATGTCCTTTGCGACGATACCCATCCGCAACCAGGACGAGGGGCGGAACATGGCACCCACGTCGATACCGAGCGCGGTCGAGATCTTGGCGCGCCCGATGTCCTCGAAGACTTTTACATCGTCGCTTGCGCCGCGAATATTGGTAGCGCCGGTATAGGCCGCGCCTTGGATAACCTTGCCGGTCACACCGATGGAAAACATCCGGTCCATGAACGCATAGGCATACGACAGCGCGGCTTGCCGGACTTCCAGTCCGTTCATGGCGAATTGCCCGTTGACCGTCAGATTCGTGCCGTTGTTCGTGAAGCCCACCGGGCCGCGTAAAAAGCCGCCGGACGTGGCGACATCCGAGACGTTGAATCCCAACGCATGTTCGCCGAAGTTGCCCTTGAGGTAAAACCCGCCGGAGGCGGCCGCCGTCAGGTTGGTACCAGGTTTGTTCATGCGATCGATCTGCTGTTGTAGCCGGGCGAGATTGGCCGCCGACGTGTCGTTCAAGTTCACATTGTTGATGTCTTTGATCGTATCGAAGACGTCGCCGCGATCGACCACCTGGCCGCCGCCTTGAATCCGCATGTCGAATTTCTTGCTCATCGCCATCCCGGCTGGATTCCAATAGGTGGCGAGGGAGTCCGTCGTCGTGGCGACTCCTGCGCCGCCCATACCCATCTGACGTGAACCCACAAAGACAAATTCGACTGCTGCCGCTTGGAGTGGCAGAAGGACGGCAAGGAGTATCGTCGTGTATCGCAGGTATGATCTGGCAGGTGTCTTCATAAAGTGAGTCGAACTCCGGCTCGGAACGATGATGGCGCAGTCTACGGAAACATCCTGAAGCCGTCAAGAAGTCACTGTCCGCGCGGACGTCACCGGCGAGGCATGCTCTAAGACGAGATGATCGTGCCGTCCTGCATGGAGACGATGCGGTCGGCCTGGGCGGATAGTTTGTCGTTGTGGGTGACGATCACAAACGTGGTGCCTCGCGAGCGATTCAATTGTCGCAACAACGCGAAGAGGGCATCTCCGGTATGCGTATCGAGGTTGCCGGTCGGTTCATCGGCCAACACCAGATCCGGTTGCTGCATCAAGGCGCGCGCCACGGACACCCGTTGCTGCTCGCCGCCGGACAGTTCGCCCGGTTTATGGTGCAAACGATCGCCCAGACCCACCTCGCCGAGAAGCTTCGTGGCCTCGCCGACGACATCGGCCATCTCCCGCTTCTGAATCATGGCCGGTAAACAGGCATTCTCAAGCGCGGTGAACTCCGGCAGCAGATGGTGAAACTGAAAGACGAAGCCGACGCGCTTATTGCGGAACTCCGCCTGCTGTTGTTCCGTGAGCTGGAAAAGATTTTGCCCTTCGAACGACACCGTGCCTTTGGTGGGCCGGTCCAACGTGCCGAGGATTTGAAGGAGGGTGCTTTTACCCGCTCCTGACGCGCCCATGATGGCAATGAGTTCACCGCGTTGGATGCGCAGGTTGATGTTATTCAACACCACCAACTCACGCCCGCCCATCGGAAAAGTTTTGTAGAGGTCGACAACGTCAATCATGCGGCCACTGCACTATGGACTGTTCGATGCTCAATGTTCAATGCTCATGCGTATTGGGGCGTTTTGTGGGTGTCACTCATACCGGAGGGCGGCGGCCGGATCGAGTTTGGCCGCTTGGAGCGACGGATACAGCGTGGCGACGAAACTGATCAGAATGGCCGACCCTGCGACCAGCAACACATCCGACCCCAGAACATGGACCGGAATGCGCGAGATGTAATAGACCGTCGGATCGAAGGTCCAGAACGTTTGAATCAACCAGAGAAAGGCATAGCCGAGCGGCACACCGATAGCCGCACCTGAACAGCCGATGATCAGGCCGTTGAGCATAAAAATACGCATGATGCCCTTGCGGGTGGCGCCCATCGCTTTGAGGATCGCAATCTCGCGCTGTTTCTCTGTTACGATCATGGTGAGCGTGCTGACGATGTTGAACGACGCCACAATCGTGATCAGAACCAGCAGGAGAAACATCATCGTCTTTTCCAACTTCAGGGCCGAGAACAGGTTGCGGTTCATTTGCATCCAGTCCCTGGCCCAGAAGGCAAAGCCAAGGTGCTGTTCGATCGAGCGGGCGACGTCGGCGGCCCGGAAGACATCGGCGACTTTGACCTCGATGCCGGTCACGCTCGCGCCCATGTTGAAAAACTTCTGTGCCTCCGCCAGTTCGATATAAGCGAGCGAAGAATCATATTCGTACATGCCTGATTGGAAGATGCCCACGACAACGAACTGCCGGATTTTCGGTGTCATGCTGGCGCCGGTCACGGGCCCGACCGGAGAGACGACATTCAAGGTGTCGCCAGGGAAGGCGCCGAGTCGCATCGAGAGTTCCTTGCCGAGGATGATGCCCGGCCGCATAGCGGTGTCCGGTCCGTTCGGCTCGCGTTCTTTTTCAGGCAGCACGACCTTGGTCGAATGTGAGAGGTCATCGAGGTTCCCATTGACGAGATTGTGGGCCAGCTCGGTGACGGTTCCTTCTCGTGCCGGGTCGATTCCGCGAAGGATAATGCCTTGCACCCCCGAGGGAGAAGTGAGGAGCACTTGCCGAAAGATGAACGGCGTCGCGGCGACGACGTCGGGAACGCCTGCCACTTTCTTCACCTGTTCCTCGTAATCGACCATGGACTCTTTCATGCGGTCGTTCACCAAGATGTGTGCGGTGGTGCCCAGAATCTTAGCCTGCACATCTTCCTTGAAACCCGTCATGATGCCGACGGTGCCGATCAAGGCTGCCACGCCGAGCGTAATGCCGACGATGGAGACGATCGTATTGAAGGAGATGGTCCGGTTGCGCCGCTTCGCGCGAAGGTAGCGCAGGCCGATGAAGATTTCGTAGGGAAGCGCCATGTCTACTTTTCAGGCCTGAGTTGCGGGAAGAGGACGACATCCCGAATGGAGGCCTGGTTGGTGAAGAGCATGACGAGACGATCGATGCCGATGCCTTCACCGGCGGTCGGCGGCATACCGTATTCAAGGGCGCGCAGGAAGTCTTCGTCAACCCGATGCGCCTCTTCGTCACCGGCCGCATGCTGGGCAGCCTGGGCCTCGAAGCGCTCCCGCTGATCGAGCGGATCGTTCAACTCGGAAAAGGCATTGGCGATCTCGCGCCCCGCGATATAGAGCTCGAACCGGTCGGTCAAGGTAGGATCGGAATCCTTGCGGCGCGCCAGGGGAGAGATGTCAATCGGGTAGTCGGTGATAAACGTTGGTTGTTGGAGTTTGGGCTCGACGGTTTCTTCGAAGATCTCATTCAGGATGTTGACGAGCGACTCCTTGGGAGAAACCTCGACTCCGAGCCGTTGTGCTGCGGCGAGGGCTTCGTCACGATTCGTGAGGACCGACGGGGGCAAGTTGTTCACTTCCAAAATAGACTGATGGTAGGACCAACGGCGCCAGGGGGACCCCAGATGAATCGGTGCGCCCTGATATTCGATCGTCGTGGTGCCGAGAATATCCTGGGCCAACCGGCTGAAGAGTTCCTCGGTCAGCACGATCAGGTCCTGATAGTCGGCATAGGCAACGTAAAACTCCAGCATCGTGAATTCGGGGTTGTGGATCGTCGAAATGCCTTCATTCCGGAAGTTCCGGTTGATTTCGAACACGCGGGGAAATCCGCCGACGATCAGGCGCTTGAGATAGAGTTCCGGCGCGATGCGGAGATACAGTTCGGCGTCCAGAGCGTTATGATGCGTGACAAAAGGTTTCGCAGCCGCGCCGCCCGGTATGGGATGCATCATCGGCGTCTCGACTTCGAGGAAGCCGCGCTCGATGAGAAATGCGCGAATCCCCGAAATGATGCGACTGCGGAGTGAGAAAATCTGGTGCACTTGCGGGTTGGCGATCAAGTCGACATACCGTTGTCGATATCTGGTTTCCACGTCGGTGAGCCCGTGCCATTTTTCCGGCAGGGGACGGAGGGCTTTGCTCAAAAAGGTGAGTGTCTTCGCCTCGACCGTGAACTCATTGGTCTTGGTGCGAAAAAGGATGCCGGTCACGCCGATCCAGTCGCCGAGATCCAGCCCCTCGGAAATCTGGTGGGCCTGATCGCCGAGCGTGTCCTTCTTCAGATAGACCTGCAGACGGTCAGACCCATCCTGCAACACGGCGAACGCCGCTTTACCAAAGCGCCTCAACCCGACGATACGGCCGGCGATGGTGCAACCGATGTGCTCCTGCTCCAGCACCTCTTTGCTTTTCTCCCCGTGCAGGCGTGAGAGCTGCCCGGCGCGGTCCTTGATTTCGAAGCGCGTCCCATAAGGCGCCACCCCGAGCTGACGGAGGTGGTCGAGTTTCTTGATGCGTTGTTGCCGCTGATCGTTTAATTCGTCCATGGATGGGTCTCTCGTCGTTCGTCGCTCATATCTCGTGACCTGTGAACCATGCGTCGCGCGATACGTGTCACATTTATAAGTCGTCGTCTGTCATGGCCACCGGCTGGGGAGTCTTGCCGCCGGTCATTTTTCTCTGAAGGTAAGCCTCGATGAAGCCGTCTAAATCGCCGTCCATCACAGCGGACACCTGGCCGACTTCGTGTCCGGTCCGATGGTCCTTGACCATCTGGTACGGCTGGAAGACGTAAGAACGGATCTGGCTACCCCAGGCGATCTCCTTTTTCTCGCCGACGATCGCATTGAACTCGGCTTCCTTCTTGCGCTGTTCCACTTCAAAGAGACGGGCTCTCAGAATTTTCATGGCCCCGTTACGATTTTGAAGCTGAGACCGCTCGTTTTGACATTGCACCACGATACCAGTGGGAATGTGAGTGATGCGGATGGCCGTCTCTACCTTGTTCACATTTTGACCGCCCGCGCCGCCGGCCCGGAATGTGTCCACTCGAAGGTCCTTGTCATCGATCACCACCTGCACGTCATCGTCGAGCTCGGGATACACGAACACCGACGCGAAGGAGGTGTGCCGACGCTTGTTCGCATCAAATGGAGAGATTCTCACGAGCCGATGCACGCCAGCCTCGGCCTTTAGGTAGCCATAGGCGTAGGGACCGTTGACGGACAATGTCGCGCTCTTGATGCCGGCCTCATCGCCGCCCTGCAAATCCAATGTCTCGACCTTGAATCCCTTTTGCTCGGCCCACCGCACGTACATCCGAAGGAGCATTTGGGCCCAGTCTTGCGACTCTGTGCCTCCGGCGCCGGGATGGATGGCGAAGATGGCGTTATTGGCGTCCAACTCTCCTGAGAGCAGCAATTCGATGCGGAATTGGGCAACGAATTTTTCGAATGGCTCGAGTTCGGCCGTGAGTTCCTGCTCCAGTCCGGCATCCCCCGACTCCAGGGCTAACTCCAGGAGCGCCTCGATATCGTTCTGACGACGTTCAGTTTCACGCCAGCGCGAGAGTTCGCGATCCAAGGCGGCCTTGCGCCGGTTCACCTTGGCGGCACCCTGCGTATCTTTCCAGAAATCCGGCTGTGAGGTTTTGACGTCGATGTCGTTGAGTTCAGCGGTCATCCGAGCCAGGTCAAAGATGCCCCCGTAGCTGCGCTAACTGTTCACCGAGGGTTCGCACACGGGTCCGGACATCATCCAACATGGCACGGTCCTTTCTCTCTCAGGCTGGTCGCCCAGCCGGTTCGCCACCGGCTGGTTCCGAATCAGGCGAGAAGTAGCCGGTCAGGCACAAAAGCGCGATGAGTATAGCACAGGCATAGGCAAAGAGATCACCGTATTGGGAGTAAAAGGTCTGTTGGTGACTCACAGGAATGGTTCCTCGTAAAGCTTCTTGCGTGAAAATCTGGGACTGTTGCAGGACACGGCCGTACGGGTCGATGAACCCGGAAATTCCGGTGTTGGCCGCCCGCGCAAAGGCGACATGATTTTCCACAGCGCGAAAGACCACCATACCGAAATGTTGATAGGGCGCCGACGAAGGGCCGAACCAGGCATCATTGGTGACGGTGACCATGAAATCCGCCCCGTTCGCCGCAAATTGTCGCACCAGATTGGGGAAAATCACTTCATAACAAATGACCACGCCGAACTTCAGATGGAAATCCGCATTGGTGGCTGCAGCGGCCATCGGCGGCGTCTTTTCGAGGGGCTTGAACATCAAGAGCGTCGAGCCGGGACCGGCCTCGAAGTCACCGATTCCTTCCACCAGCTTGTCCAGAAAGAACAGCAGCGAGTTGTGGAACGGAATGTACTCGCCGAATGGCACCAGATGTTGTTTGTCGTAGCGACCGAGGATCTGGCCGTCGGTTGCCAGCAGGTAGGCGCTGTTCAGCAAGAACGGCTTTCCGTCCGGATAGCGCCGCAGCGCCGGACTGCCGAATAACAGCGGGGCGCCGGCGCGTCGCGACATGTCGTTGACGATCGCCCGGTATTGCGGCTCCATCTCGAACACGAAGGGGGTGGCGGCTTCCGGCCAGACGATGAGATCCAGGTTCTCACCCAACCCGGCGGTCAATCGATCGTAGCGCGACATGGTTTCCTGACGGAATGCCACATCCCATTTTTGAGCCTGCTCGACGTTCGGTTGAACCAGACCAACGGATAACATGCGGGGCGTTGCATGCTGGGCCGCGGACAGGACGCTTGTGCCATAAAACAGTGCCACTCCGAATCCTGCCGCAGCCGCGACCGAGGAGGGCCAGGGAAAGGAACGGATTTGAAATCCGCGATAGGCTTTGAAGCTCCATAGGAGGGTTTCCGCCAGCGCGGCGTTGACCAGCACCAGCAGGAACGACACTCCATAGACCCCGAAATGGTCGGCGAACTGAATGATGGGAAGCCATTGGTACTGGGAGTAGCCGAACAGCGCCCAGGGTAATCCGGAGAGAAAATATGTGCGGATCAGCTCTAGCGTAACCCAGAGAAACGGCGCCGGCAGAAATCCCAGCGTGGGAAAGGCGGTCCTGATCCAAGAAAGCGCGCCGGCATAGACCGCCAGGTAGAGGCCGAGGTAGACCGTGAGCAATAACATCACGAGGGTGGCAATGGGGAACGGCACCTTGCCGTAGACGTTCATGGCGGTGATCACCCAGAACATGGCGCCGGTAAAGGCTAGGGTCCCGGCGAGCCATCCCACCCGGAAGGCGCGCCGCGGCGAGACATATTCGACGGCGATATGCAGGGGGACCAGGGCGAACCAGGCCACGAAGCCGAGGTCGAATGCCGGGAATGACAGGGGATAGAGAAAACCGCTCGCGCAGGCAAGCAGGATGAGGCGAGCGCGGGAGATGGTCATCAGCGGTAACTTAACGAAAGCCTTGAGTAGATTCAACAGTCCTGTTTCAGCTGTCGATTCCGAAGCGGCCCGGTCTGCGTATCCCCGTCGCGGCTACTACCGTCCCGGGCGTCCATTCGATGGCCCGAAAGGGCCCGGAGTGCGAGGAGCGGCAGGTGCTTGTGGATGCGGCGTGGCCATGCCTTTGGGCTGAAGCGGCAGCAAGGGGGCTGGCGTGAGAAGATTCGGCGGGGTCGGAGTTCCAAATGGCGTTACCGTCCCCGGGGTGGCTCTATGGGATCCACTGAAGGCCTGAGAAGGGAGGCGTGCGCCGAAGTGCGTGGGATCTTTATTTCCCTGCACATCAGAATACATCGCCTTGTCATCGCCCGGCGGAGTCGTCGTGCCGGTGCTCCCAGCTGATTGACTGAGAGGAGAGGGCTGTGCCCCGGCATGAGAGAGCGGAAAAATACAGGACCACATCGCGAGGAGCATCATCACGGCAACGCTGTGCATGCAGCACTCCCAAAAAACGACAGAGGACCTGATGATGCAGTCATCCTACCAGACGGAGAATGGAGGATGGGAATCGCCAAGGTGGGCGTTCCGTATCACGATGACGGGCAGGCCGCGCCGGCGCTCGACTTTTCCTGTCTTGACCGTTTTTTTTTTGAAGCGTAGACTGAATCATCGGAGTCAGTACCACCCTTTCAGCAGGTGGTCACATGGTTCTCCGCGTCGGACATGACCGCGGCTTTCAGCAAGCCAGTCTTGTCCCGTCTCCTCCCCCCATTTTCTCCCACGTCGATACTTCAGGCCGGTACATTCGGGGCGGCTTTCCCTTGTGCCGAGCCGATGGCATTCGTCCATCACGCGCAGATTTCACCTTCCCCAAAGGAGGTCTGCTTATGCAGAGACGACTGAGACTCCGTGCCGTTCAATTGCCGGCGTGTCGGCATCCTGTCTGTTTGGCGCGCGCCGGATTACCTGAGGCAGGAAGGAGAATGCCATGGGACGGAAATATGACTTGATCGATGTCGTGGTGGCTATCGGATTGGTGGCCACCCTATTCGGAGGATACCTGCTGGTCACGGCAGCCGATGGATTCTGGCAGGCGCCTGGCTCTTCCACCATGAGTCGCGCCATCGCCGGTACTGAACCTTTCACGGGCATGCAGTATCTTCAGCCCGTGTTAGGTCAAGCGATCGTACAAGATCTGTTGTTAGAGCGGGATGCCGGCGCAGCCTTGTCGGCTTCTGCCATGGAACTGAATCGAGCCGTTGGTGAATCGGAGCGGATGTCCACCACGCTGTTAAGTCCGCTCGTGCTGGCAGAGTTGCGTGCCTTCGGACAGGAAGCCGATCACCAAGCGCGAATGCAGTATGTCATGGGGAAGGCGGTCGTCAACCAGACGCGTCGGGGGATCGCGACCGGTATTCTCTCCGCCGATCAGTATGTCAGCGAATTCAATACTACTCTGATCAGAACGGCCGAGTTGACGGGGCAGCGGATGCATGACCAATTCGAGGCGACGAGACAGGCCGCGATAGGCCGATCGATCGTCGAGGCCATTCAAGAGGAAGATCAGATGAACGCCACGGCTCAGGAACGAGTCGGACGGGCGGTCGTACAGGTCACCCAGGCTCAGGAAAACTATGCGGAGGCGAAAGCCGAACGGCAGATTCAACTGGCGAGCGCGACGGTTGCGGCAGTGCGCACCGACGCGTTGATGGACCGGCTGGCGCTATTGGAAGACATGTCGGCTGAACGGACGATTATCGCCCATCATCGGACGGCCAGCGCGGACGTTTCCCGCGGGTTCCTTATCCTGGCTTGTGTGGGGCTCATCGCCTTATTCATGGGTGGCTTGGCGTTCAGCAGCAGAAAAGGCGAGGTGGAGAGTATCCCCCTCTGGAAGCTGGACACACTGCTGCAATTGCATCGATCGGGGAGATAACCGGATCACCCTGGGGATCGACGGGCGATTCCCAGGGTGTCAGAGGAGAACGATTATGTCGTGGGAGAACTGGGCTGTGGCCATCGGACTCGGCGCGCTCCTCATGATGTTCTTCGGGGTGATGGAGATGTTTTTCGCCGGTCCGCGGCATCCATTGGATCAGTCACAGAGAAAATAGGGTTCAGTTCAAGCAGGACCAAAGGCCAGGTAACATTACCTTCGCCATGGCTTTGAGTTCGGCTTCCGATTGCGGGGGAACGCCGGAGAGGGCGATGCCGAAGTCATGGCCTTTTGACCAGCGCACGGTCGCGCGTCGTATCAGCATGGGAGTTTCCGGAATCGCCTGAATCACGATCACCACCAGCTCCATGCCGACCGTCACGGCTTCTCTCCCCCGAACGCGTCCACCTTCGACGTTGAAGTTCTCCGTCACGCCGATCGTTTGAAAGGCGCCATTCGAATAGTAAATCGGGTATTGCACGGGGATGCGTCTGATTCCACGTTCGCGATACGAAGCGTTCATCTCGACCCTGTTCCTTTCATCACGTGGTGGCGGTTCCTCGCCTGCGCCACCTTCAGGCTTCTTGAGTTAGTACGCGCCCTTTCCCACCACAGCGCCAGGGCGCCGGCTATCATGCCCCCTAGCAGATCATTCCACACATCGTGAAGGGATGCTTCCCTTCCGGGAGCCGTGCCCTGCGCCACTTCTGTCCAGAGACCGAATACGCCGGCCGCCAGGACTCCGATGCCGGTCGCCTGGAGGACAGGCCACCCCCGACGACGAAGTCCCCACATCACCAACCAGGCTAGCAATCCATAGGCCGGTACATGAGCTGCATCGCGCCAATTTCCCGGCACGAGTGCGATGAGGGATCCGCCCAAGCCAATGCCCGGTGCGGCGACCGCAAGAGCAACCAACAACAGCATGTAGCTCACGATGATCGAGGCTGCGAAAACCATGTGAGGGACACTCTCCGGTGAGCTCGCGTGACCCTGCGCAGAGTACTGTGCAGGATATGGAGCGCACCATCGGTCCTTCGGCCGAGTGGATAGTGCTTTGGAGGGGCGAGTACAAGCCGCAGGGGTAGCTTAGCAACGAGGGGAGAGCAGGAAATAGGCGCTCAGGATGGAACGTCTCAGGGTTTAGTTTCAGGCTTCTGGTGTTGCCACTCGCGAGGCTTGGCCGACTGGGCGAGATAGGCTTGGCCGAATCCGAGCACCAGGTGGGCGTCACTCATGCGGAGTTCCCAGATGGCAAAGTCACCGAATCCGAACAACATCTGTGATTGCGGGAATTGTCTCAAATAGCGCTGTTTGACCCTGTCGTACGACTCATGGGACGGGGAGAGAATGGCTCCTGTACCTTGCAGGTTCAGACGTTGCAGAGCAGAGGGGTTCTTTCCCGCTGCATCGGGTTCGGCGATAAACAGACTGACGCGAGGATCTACGAGCATCTGCTGCGTGTGCAAGGCCAGACGGCTCAGGTGGAGATAGACGCGGGACCAATCGTCTTCGATCAGATAGGGGACATGGGAGCCGAAAGGGTGGCCCTGTTTGAGGGTCAACAACACGGCTGTTCGCACCTGCGCCACGAGTTTTTCGTAGGTGCTCTGTACCTCTTCGATCGGCATGGCATCCGGCATCGGCATAGCGTCCCCTCCGTTACGCTCATTGTAGCGGGCAACGATCAATTGTCCAGACATCTGAGAATGCACACGGGCCGCTTCGAGTCGATCGCCGCAGATCACGCTTTGCGCCGGGGATAAGCGCAGGATAAGATGGGATCCAGGCAATTGCCCATACGGTGACAATACAAAGGGAGACGCGGACTATGAGACACATGCGATGGGGGTTGGCGCTGGTGGGAATCTGTGCCGTGATCGGCATGAGTGGCTGCGGCGGAAAGCAGGCCGAAATCAAGGAGGACCGGTTGACTGTCGGACGGGTGCAGGGCGAAGTGAAAGTCGGCATGTCGGCTGCGCAGGTGGCGGAACTGCTGGGCTCGCCGAACATCGTCACCACCGACGACAAGCGACGGGAAGTGTGGATCTATGACAAGGTGTCGACGGATCGGGTCGACACATCCAGCTCATCCTATGCCGGGTTGATCATTCTGGGCACGAACTCCAGCGATCGATCCAGCTCACAGCGCCAGCGGACGTTAACGATTATCATCAAGTATGACGAAGAAAAAAAGGTCAGAGACTTTGCCTATAACTCCACCCAATTTTGAGAGATTCGGCCTTGCGACAGGACATAGGTGGGCCGTCCTCATCCTGGTACTGACCTGGCCAATGCTCCTGGGCGGCTGTGCGGAACGCACACAGCCGACGCAATTTTTTGAACTCTCGCCGGAGAGCAGCGCCAACCGGGCTATGCAAACCCGTCTTTTCGAGACCGGTGCCGATACTGAATTGTTGTCGGCCTCGGCCGCTGCGCTTCAGGATCTCGGGTTTCAAATTGAAGAGAGTGTGCGCGAGGTAGGGCTTTTGCGGGCGGCAAAGGAGCGCAGCGCCCGTGAATACGGCCAGTATCGGAATCAATTTTTTGTCTGGCTCCTGTCGCTCGGTCATCTGATCATGCCCATCGATTTGCATCAGAAAATTGCGGCGACGATTGTGACGCGTCCGGCGAACCAGGACCATGCGAGGCAGGAAGTTCGGATCATGTTCTATCGCGTGGTATGGAAGGGGGAAGGGCAGGCCGATCGCAATTACATTCCACCAGGCGAGCAGAAAATGGAAATGATTCGGGACCCCGAGATCTATCAGCAATTTTTTGCGAAGCTCTCCAAGGCAGTATTCTTGGAGCCGCACTCGATTTAGGAGCAAGGAGACATGAATCGGATACAAGTCATCGGAGCGGCGGCGATCGTGACGGGAGCTATTGCACTGCACGGCTGTGTCGCTCCGGAGCCGCGGCAGGAACTCTTCGCGCCGACCGACGCGCAGATGAAGATCCGGAGTGCGCAGAGTCGAACGTTCGAAGTCAGTGATTCCGCCGTGGCGATGCGCGGGGTGATTGCGGCCTTGCAGGATTTGGGGTTCATTATCGAACGTGCCAATGCGCCGCTCGGGCTGGTCACCGCGGCACGTTTTGCAGAACCGAATTATTATGATGTGCTTGGTGTGACAGTCACGGTTCGACCGCAAGAAGCGGGCAAAACGATGATCCGGGCCAACGCGATCTATAACAGCAAACCCATCGAAGATCCGAAAGTGTATCAGAACTTTTTTGCGGCAGTGGAGCGGTCGTTGTTTCTGGGGAAGGAGTAGCCGGTGGCCCGGTCGAGCAGCCGAACGATTGTGGGAAGTTTCGTTCTACTGACGGCCCTGGCGGCAGGCTGCTCGCCTTATGAGTGGCGACATGAAAACCAATGGGAATCGCGCGACCAGATCTGGCTATCCGAAGCAAGTCAGGTCAAAGTACGGGCGGCACAAAGTCGGGTATTTGATCAGGCTGACCGGCTCAAGACCATTCAGGCGGTCGTCTCAACCTGTCAGGATCTCGGGTTTGCCGTCGAAGTGCTGGATGAAACTCTGGGAATCGTCTCGGCAAAGAAGTTTGATGATTACGAACCGTCTCGATTGGGAGACCCCTCTTACCATCTCTATCGGGACGATGGGCTGTTGATTCTCACCCCACATTTCCGGAGCTGGGGACCATTTTACCACCGCAGCAATCTGGTTCGGATCACGGTTACCGTTCGACCGCGCGGGGACAAGCAATTGGTCGTGCGGGCCAGCGCGCAGTATTACCTGAAGGCGATCGAATCTCCTGAGCCCTATCAGCAATTTTTTCGGACGTTAGAACAGGCGCTGTTCATTCAGGCGAGCGCGTTGCCCTAGTAAGATGCGGAGAGAACCGTTCATAGGCGGTCAGCGACGGGATTCGCTTACAGGATGTCGATGGGCGCCGTTCATCATGCCAGACGTGAGAATCGGATCGAGATTGAATGCCACGCTGATACGAGGCGACGTCCCGTGATAGGTATTCACGGCATGGAACAGCCATCCCGGAAAGAGCAGACATTGTCCCGACACCGGCGCATAGGAAATGCTGGTTCCCGCATCGTGTAACTCGCTCATGCTGTACTGAAGATACGGCGCCAGCATGCGAGGTAAACAGCCGCGCGGGTCGTAAATCTGTAACTCGCCGCCCTTTTCTTTCGTGGACGAGACCTCGCCAGCATCCACATAATATACCCCGGCCCAAAAACTGCCGGGATGGGAATGTGCTGCATTAGCGCCGCCGTTCCGCTGTACATTAGCCCACACTTCCACCACATCCCAATCAGGTCGAGCAGTGCCCTGAGCGCAACGCTGGGTCAGGGTGGTGACTTGTTTTGCCGCTTCCAGCACCGGAGCGAACAAGTCACGTAACGGTTCGCCGGCCCATTCGAGCATCGAGAGATCATGAGGGGAAGACCAGCCGACCACTTCGGTATCTCGATGGGTTGGAACGGACGCTTCCCGTTCGAGAATCATGGCAGCGAGCCTGGCGTTGATCTGTTTATGGTCAGCGGGAGTGAAGACCAGCAGAGGCGTGGAGAAAAGGGGCGTGATTTGGATCTCGATCTCGGTCGGCATGGATGGTGTCCCATACAGATCTACGACCGTGGATGGCTGCACCCTAGCCCCCCGGTACAACGCAAGTCAACCTAGAGGTTTACCCAGGGTGGGACCGGGGCAGGATTTCTAAGAGAAAATCTAGACAAGCTCCCTGGCGCAGTCTGGGTCGGGCAGGGGTAGCCTGCTTGACAGCGCTTGCCTGTCGGCCTAGCCTGAGGTGGCCGCAACGATCTAACTTTTAACCAGGGAGGCCATCATGTCTGTCGCCCGTGTGACGGAAATCATTGCCGCATCTCCCAAGAGTTTTGACGATGCCATCCATCAGGGGATTGCTCGCGCCAATAAGACGCTGCAGCATGTCAAGAGCGCGTGGATCGAGGATCAGAAGATGGATATCGAGGATGGAAAGATCACGCAGTATCGGGTGGCGCTAAAAGTGACGTTCGTGCTCAACGAATAAGGAGCATCATGAAAAATGTCGAGATGACCGTCGAGGGAACGTGGTTGACCATCAAGGTGGATTTGTCGAAGGAGTTCGGGCCGTCGGCGTCGGGAAAAACGACCATCATCGCCTCGACAGAGGGTAATGTCACGATCCCCGGGCGCGAGGAAAAAATCGGCTTGAATGTGTACCGGAAAAAATAGGGGCGACGCCCGTTGGACTCGCCCGTCCCGACGATCATCCGGGAGGTGCGGCAAGCGAACGTGCGAGAGAAGAAGGGCTGAGGGATGGAAACCGGCAAACAGGGCGCTGGATTCTTGTCGTCAAAAGGAGGACAATGATTACCGGCGCCGTGGAACGGTCATACGAGGACGTCCAGGTTCTGTGGACCGCCATGTTGATCACCCAGCCCAGGGCTATGAATTCACCCCCTCCCACGATTCTCATCGTAGACGATGACCCCGACATTGCGCTTGTCTTGAAAGATCTCCTAGAGCATTCCGGGTACCAGGTACAGGTTGCCACCACGGGCGCGGAAGCGCTGACCAGGGCCAAGGCGGAATCCCTTTCGGCGGTGCTCCTGGACTTGATGCTCCCCGATATGGACGGCCTCTCCGTCCTCACACTGTTGAAAGGGCTCGACCCAGCGCTCCCGGTAATCATGCTGACTGCGTTTGTGGAGGTTGCCAAGAAACACGCCTCGCTCACGGAAGGCGCGTTCGGTTATCTCACTAAACCTTATGACGGCGAAGAATTAAAGGCGCTCATCAAACGGGCCGTCGGCGTCAAGCATTTGTCCCTCGAAGCGGCTTCGGCGAAACAGGCTCTCACGGCCAGCGAAGACCGTTTTCGAGAAGTCGTACAGACTGCTCCTGACGCTATTGTGCTGGCAGACGGAGACGGGCGTATTTTGTCATGGAATAGTGCGGCGGAGCGCCTGTTCGGTTATCGGGCAGAGGAGGTCCTGGAACAATCCCTGACCAGGATCATGCCTGAACGGTACCGCGACAATCACCAGCGGGCATTGGAGCGGGTGCGCACCACCGGTGATGTGCGCCTGAAAGGTACCGTTGTGACGATGCACGGCCTGCATAAGGATGGACGGGAATTTCCCATCGAGATGTCGCTCAGTAGTTGGATTTCCAGCGGCACCCGTGTGCACTGCGGCATCGTGCGAGACATCACGGAGCGGAAAGAGGCGGAAGCGCGCCTGCTCCAACAGCAGATCGAGCAACAGGCGCTGCTGGATTTGATCCCGGCTATGGTGTGGTACAAGGATTCGCACAATCGCATTCTTCGGGCCAACCGGCGAGCGGCCGAGTCCATCGGAAAAACCGTGGCGGAGATCGAGGGGAGATCGACCGATGAGTTCTATCCGGAGGACGCCGAACGGTATCATCAGGACGATCTGGAGGTCATCGTATCAGGTCGACCGAAACTCGGCATCATCGAACCCCATCGTGCGGCCGGCAAGAAACACTGGGTGCAAACAGACAAAGTGCCCTACCTCGACCCGCGAGGGAACGTGCTTGGTGTGTTGGTCTTTGCGCAGGACATCACGGAGCAAAAGCGGCATGAAGCCGCGCTTCGCGAAAATCAGGACTTGGTGCGCATCGTCATGGAGGCGGCCGGCAACGGCATGGTCATCGTGGATGGCGACGGAAACATCCTGGCCGCGAATGGACAAGTGGCGGCGTTATTCGGTTACGCGTCAGGCGACCTGCCGGGACAATCACTCGAACGGCTGATTCCTACACTCTTCAATCTGGGGAAATTCGAACCGGAATTCGGCCGGTCTGCGCCGACAGACGGAGAGTCCTCCTCAATGAGGTCTGAATGGATCGGCTTGCATAAAGACGGCGCAGAGTTTCCGGTTACAATCAACTCGACGATGCTGATGACGGCGAATGGAGCGCATGTGGTCGTGACCATTGATCCCCTGGGCGGCCGCGGATGAACCTTCGCTTTGCGTTCATCGTTCTGGTGCTGGCTTTCATCGCATTGCTGCTTGCCATCGGCGTCCTCACGGCGATTCGCTGGATCAGGATTCATCATCCCGAACGTGCCAACGCCATCCTCGCCGGCGCCGCAGCCGTCGTCGCTGGAGCGGTGTTCATGACGATTGTCGAGATGAACGATCGGCCGATGTTCCGGCCGCATGATCTGATCACCCTGCAAGAGCCGGTCGTAGCGCGGACCATTCCAGGCGATCGCAGTGCAGGCAGCGCCACGTGCGTGATCGATCTGCATGAACATCTGGGTGTCTTGGAGATTGAGATCGAACATGGCGCCGTGAAGGCGCGTGTCGAAAGTAACAATACGTCCGCGCCGGTCTTTTGCCCCATCGGCACAGAGGTGCGCATCGATCTGGACTGGCTCCACCGCCTCACCGTCACCCGCCGACAGACACAAGTGAGCGGGTCCTAGAGTGCCAGCGCACGCTCTTGACTGATCGGTGTGGAGAGGCCTATCGTACCCGAGTGGGGGGAGTTAACGCCCCGGGGGAATATGTACAAAAAGGGGATTGAGTGTTGAGGATGGTGTGCATGCCCGGCTTGTACCGGGAAGCCTGAAGTCCTCCCGAGATCTCCGCCGTATCTACCTCTCCTCGGTAGGTGCGTCCTCCTCCCACCCAAACATTCCTCTGCACAGCTCTTCCCATCTTCCTCGATCGATTCAACGTGTCAGTTCCGCGACATGTCAGGGCATCAAGTGCGGTCGACCGGAATATCCCCAAGGCTTGACTCTCCGCAGCGTTCCCTGTAAACGACGAGGAGGATACGTATCGCGTCCGGTGATCGTGCCGCACTGTTCTGTGAATCCTTGCTTGAGAGGTTGAATGGCCACGAAGACATCATCGCCACGTGCCGAGTCTCCCATACCCGCGCCTCCATCCGACTCCACCGAATCTGAATCGGCCGCCTCGCGAAACAAGACTGCCGCCGCACAGAAATCCGCACCCGCGGTCACGGCGGTGGAAATGGGCGCGCGGCAGCGCGAGATTTCCGTGTCCGAGTTCTTCACGAAGAATCGGCATCTTCTGGGATTCGACAATCCGAGGAAGGCGTTGCTGACCTGCGTGAAGGAAGCGGTCGATAATTCGTTGGATGCCTGCGAGGAAGCGGGGATCCTGCCCGACGTAACGGTGAGGCTCGAAGTGGTGGCGAATGGCCCGTCGCCGGTTGCGCCGAGTCAGGCGACCCGTTTTCGCATCACGGTCACCGACAATGGCCCGGGCATTGTACGCCAGCAGATCCCCCGGGTGTTTGCGAAATTGTTGTACGGCTCCAAATTTCATCGCATGCGGATGAGCAGGGGACAGCAGGGCATCGGCATTTCCGCGGCCGGGATGTATGGCCAGCTCACGACCGGCAAGCCGGTGAAAGTGATTTCTCGCACCGGACCACGGGCGGCGGCGCACTACTTCGAAGTGCAAATCGACACGAAGAAAAACGAACCGTTGGTGCATGAGAATAAACAGATCGAGTGGGCGCAACCCCAAGGGACCGAGGTGGTGCTGGAAGTCGAAGGGCGCTATCAGAAGGGGCGCGCGTCGGTGGATGAATGGCTGGAGCAGACGTCGATTGCCAATCCGCACGTGCAGTTGACGTATCACACGCCGGAAGGCGAGCAGAAACAGTACCCTCGCACCTATCACGAGTTGCCGCCCTCGCCGAAGGAAATCAAGCCGCATCCGTACGGCATTGAATTCGGGGCCCTGCTCAAGATGCTCCAGGATACGAAAAGTCACACGATCGCATCGTTTCTCGCCAGCGATTTTTGCCGTGTCTCTCCCGCGTTGGCCGATGAGATCTGTAAAGCGGCGAAACTCTCTCCCAATACCAAACCTCGCGAGGTGAAGCCTCACGCGGCGGAAACGCTCTATAAAACCATCCAGACGACCAAGATCATGGCGCCGCCGACCAATTGCATTTCCCCGATCGGCGAAAAAGCGATTCTTTCGGGGCTGTACAAACAGATCAAGGGCGAGTTCTATACGGCAGTCAGTCGGCCACCGGCCGTCTACCGTGGGTACCCCTTCGTCATCGAAGCGGGACTGGCATTCGGGAAGGGGCCGGAAGAAGCCTCGAAGCCGCAGCAAGCAGCGGTGCCCCTGGCGGAAGGCGAAGACCACGGCAACGATACCGAACAGGCCCGGGTGATCCGGTACGCCAATCGCGTGCCCTTGCTCTATCAACAATCAGCCTGCGCGACCTTCAAAGCCGTACTGAGTACCACCTGGCGCAATTATGGTGTCAGCCAGTCGCGAGGCGCGTTGCCTGCCGGACCGATGGTGATCTTTGTGCACATGGCGTCAGTCTGGGTCCCGTTCACCAGCGAGTCGAAGGAAGCCATTGCAGACTACGATGAAATTCAGAAGGAAATTACGCTGGCGCTGCGTGAAGCCGGACGGCGGTTGGGAATTTTTCTGCGCAGGCGGGAACGGGCCGCGAGTGAATTCCGGCGGCGTAACATCTTCGAACTATATATCGAAGAGGTGGTGGCCGCGTGCAATCGTTTGAAGGGCGGGAATCTTCCCATCGAAAAATTGAAAGAACAGTTGCATAAGATCGCCAGTTCACGGACGGGCGGTCTCAAGACGGATGAAGCGCTCGGGAAAACCGGCGCCGGTCCTGAAGGTCTGCCCCATTCCATCATCGTCACAGCGGAAGGCATTGAAGGAGAGACTGAGGTCGCTGAGCAGGTTCCGGTGTCAGAGGCCAGTCTGGGGGAAATAGCTCCTTCTGCGGCAGGTCCCCAGGCGAAGGCTCCGACGAAAGGTAAGCGGGCGGCCGCGACCGTGTCTGCAGCCAAAAAGACTGGCCCTGCTCCGGGTCAGAAGCGCAAAGCCGGGCAGCAGGAGTTGTTCGCCGAGCCGGCTGCCGGGAAGAAGGCGCCGCTTCGCAAGAAACCATCCAAGACGACGCCCGCCACTCGGAAAAGGAAATAGGACAGCGTATGGCACAGGCGAAACCGAAAAAGAACGGTGTAGTGGCGAAAAAGCTCGTGGGCATGGCCGATGTCGTCATCTCTGCGGCGCAACGATCCAAAGATCCGACGTTTGAAATTCCGATTCGAGCGTTGTCGAACGTGTCGTTCAATCCCCGTAAGGGATTGATCGAGATGGGTGAGAAGAAACAAGCTCGGACGTTCTTTAACGTCGGCATGGCGAAGAAATTTATGCAGACGATGCTGGTGGCCGACGCACTGGCTGAACTGCAGCAGGCTGATTTGACGACCTCGTTGAGGGAAATCTACTATCGCACCAAACATACGATTCAAGATTCGCACGAGAACACGTTCGACACGCAGGATGAATCCGATCCGATCATCGAGGATCTGGAAGTGTCGCTCACGGCCTTGCGTGAAGAACTCCATGTGCGGGCTGAAAACAGCGGCAGCATCGTCGGGCCGGTGGTCTTCGGCGATGACGGCGACCGGGTGGATTGCGCCAAGTTAGGCAAGGGCGGGTATTCGGTGCCCTCGATCGTCGAGCCGGAATATCTGGAGATCCGACGCTGTACGGCCGACTTTCTGCTGTTGGTCGAAAAGGGTACGCAGTGGAACCGCTTGTCGGAGGATAAGTTCTGGCGGCGATATAATTGTGTGTTGTTGACGGGAAACGGTCAGCCGCCGCGCGGGGTGCGGCGCTTGGCGCGTCGCCTGCATGAAGAACATAAGTTGCCGGTCTATGTCTTGGTCGATAACGATCCTTGGGGATATTATATTTACTCCGTTGTGAAGCAGGGTTCGATCAATCTCGCGTTCGAGAGCCAGCGCATGGCCATCCCCAAAGCGAAGTTCATCGGGTTGTCCAGCGCGGATCCTGAGCGGTACGAGTTGCCGCGCAACGTGGGCATCAAGCTGAACGAAAAAGACATTACCCGAGCGAAGGAACTGCTGAACTATCAGTGGTTCCAAAAACCGGCCTGGCAGCAGGAAATCAAACGCATGCTCGCGAGCGGCCTCAAGTACGAATTGGACGCGCTGGCCAATAAGGATTTCCAATACCTAACCAAGAAGTATCTTCCGCGCAAGCTGAAGGAAAAGGATTGGCTCGACTAGCGGGGCCGAGGAGAGCGATGTGAGGCAGAACGAGCGGGGATTGTGGTCGATTCAGACGTATGTGATGAACACCGGCCTTTGCGCGTGGCTGTTTCTTACGCCAGCCTTCGCGACTGCGCAGATGATATCGCCCCCGTCGAATCAGTCAAACTCACAGAATCAGCCGGGACAAAATCCGCAGGCTCCGGGAACTATCCCGATTCCCAATCCTCTCGCGCAGCAGTCGGCTATTTCATCGACAGCGTCGGGCGCCAGCGCCCCGCAAAGCAACACCATTCCCTCCAGCCAGGGGAAGTCGTTCGGCACAATCGGTCAAGGCCTGCCCGGCATGACCGGCGGAACGGCGCTGACTGGCTCCACTGGCTCGCAAGATCCGTCCGCACGCTACATGCGCCCGACAGTGATCCCGCCGCTCTTCTGCGATCCCGCCATCAATATTCCCTGCTGACTAGGAACACAGTGGTCGAGCAGTTTGATGTGGACCCGCCTTTCTCTCCAATTGGAGCCAGCCGATTCCTATAGAGCTGAGTTTGCTGGTGGAGATCCCGAGGTCTCAGAACCGAGCTCAGGAATTGCGTCGGGGTGACGAAGGTTCGACGCGGATGGTGCCGGTCGGTGTCATGGCGCCCTGAGGATTGTCGGCGTCGAGCCAGACATTAAATCGGATGGTACCGGGTTTCAAAAAGCAGAGGCTGACGGATTGTAACGGCGCGATCGTCACCGTGTCCTGCAGGACTCCGAATTGCTTGAATCCTTTGTCGCAGGCGAGCAACGCCGGGTCGCTGTCTTCAAGCATCCGTAATGTGACGGGGTGCGAATTCAGGTTTTGCCACCGGATTTCATCGCCGATCTGTGCGATCAAGTGACGCGGGGCGATTTCGGCGCGGATATTGAAATAGCGGATGGCCCCCGTGATCCGGCTGGTGGTGGGCGTATTGCAGCCGGTACTGACCCAGACCGTAAGCAAAACCAACAACAATGTGAGCGCGTAACGCATGCGCGATCCTACAAAAATGGAGCGGGAGTTCTCTACTAGGATTGTTACCAGGCATGAGAGGGCCGATGGTACCAGTCAATCTGAAGGCCGGATGAATCTTGTCGCAACCAGCGACAGACAGACGAGGCGCACGAAAGCGAAGGTTCAGACCATCCGAGAATCACGTTTCCATTCGCTCACCGCGCTGATAAGGCAGGGCTTGATTTCATGCGGAATTCTTCCTATCCTGCCCCCACTGAAAGGAAGGTGACGTCATGTTGAGGGACATCTTGCGAACCGGGGTTGCCGCTGTGTTGTTGGCAGTCACATTGTTGGCGGTGTACACGCCGCTTCAGGCAGAAGAGGGCGGCGCGTCGAACCTTTCTGTCGTGACTCAGTCTCCGGCAAGCCGTGCCGGTGCAGTGCAGCAGACGCTCGCTCCGGTTGAACCGTCGTTGCCGCTGCTCGTAGCCGAGGGATCCAATTCCTGTGAGATCGTGTCCTGCGGTATGGGGATCAAGCAAACCTGTCAGATCACCTGCCCCGCCGATAAAACGCCGAAGTGCAGCTGCGATTGCGAACGGAGCTTCGGTCCCATGTGCATGGATTACAAAGCGAATTGTCGTTGCGAATAGAGTAGACGCGCGGTCACTCACTGTCCGGCGAAGAGGAATTCGATCCACCCACCGTCAGAATCGGCCCTGACACGCGGTACTGTTCTCCTGCCCAGGCTCCCAAATCGATCAGTTGGCAGCGCTCGGAACAGAACGGACGCCAGGGATTGTCCTGCCAAGTCGTGGTCTGATGACATTCGGGGCAGCGGCGATGTGACGGTTGGTTTGCGGACAAGGTTCTTACCTTGTAGCTGGTGAGACGCTAGCAGAGTCTATCATTCTCGTGCCGAACGCAGCAAACAACTCGCCGGTCAAATAGGCGGTGTGCTCTCCGTCCCGCCAGTGTTTCCGTCGCATATAGTCATTGAGCAGACGACCGTCGGCGGTTCGATGAACATGTGGATGCGCCACATTCATCCGGTATCGTTCGATTGCGCCGGCTACCCGGCTAATGAACACAATGGTGCCGTCATGCTCCACCTGTTCCACGATACCTACATGGGTCAGGGGATCGTTGACCAGGCCATCCCCATTGAAGTCCCAGGTATTGTCGAAGAACACCAAGTCGCCGGCCTGTACGACCGGCCCGCGATGGAGTCGGCCGTTTTTCCGGACGTGGTTGTAAATGAGGCCCACGCCATTGGTTCTGCCGTCGGCAGTGGCTCCTGAATAGAGGTCGACGCCATGGGCGAGATAGATGGCACGTGTTACTCCAGCGCAATCGTAACTGATGCGACGGCCTTGGCTTTCTATCGTAGTGGCGCCCACCAGGTTCTCCGCCGTGCGGACGATCGCCTGCTGGCGGCTGTCGGTTTCACTGGCACGGCAACAATCTGAAATGGGAGTGACGGCCTGCCGCAGTCCCGGTGACGACGGGGCGGCGCAGGCGCTCAGTGCGGAGGCAAGGACCAAGCCGGAGCATATGCGTGAGAGCATCGGCATACTGTGTAAGTATAGCTGGTCTTCAGATCATCTACTGCGAAGTGATGCCAGGCAACCAGAGGATGTTCAATAAGACTATCCAGCAAGGCCTCTGTGAGTGAGTCGAAGCGGTATGTTGAGGGCCTGAGCGAAGTGAGCACTCTGCGGCGGTCCTTTTACAGCATCTTGTCAGGTACCGGCGCTGGAGAAGACTTGCTTGATCAAGGCCTGCGCATCCTCCTGGATTTGCAGGAGATGAGCCTGTCCCTTGAAACTTTCCGCGTAGAGTTTGTACACATCCTCCGTTCCGCTCGGGCGGGCGGCAAACCAGCCGTTGGCGGTGGTGACCTTGAGCCCACCGATCGAGGCCTTGTTGCCCGGTGCTTCTGTCAGCATGGCGGTAATGGCTTCACCGGCAAGTTCCCGGCTTTGCACCTGCTGCGGTGAAAACTTCTGCAATGCGGCTTTTTGCGCTCTGGTGGCCGGCGCATCAATTCGCTCGTAGACCGGCTCGCCGAGTTGCGCAGTGAGTTCACCGTACAACTGCGCCGGGTCCTTCCCCGTGACCGCCAGCATCTCCGCCGCGAGCAGATTCATAATGATGCCGTCTTTATCGGTCACCCAGGTGGTGCCGTCACGGCGTAGAAACGCCGCGCCCGCACTTTCTTCTCCGCCGAATCCCAATGAGCCGTCGCTGAGGCCCTGGACGAACCATTTGAATCCTACCGGCACTTCAACCAACCGGCGTTTTAACGACCGGACGAGGCGGTCGATGATGCTGCTGCTGACGACGGTCTTGCCGACTCCTGCGCTGCTTTGCCACCCGGGGCGATGCGTGAACAGGTAGGAGATCGCCGCGGCGAGGTAGTGGTTGGGGTTCATCAACCCGGCGCCGGGTGTCACGATGCCGTGGCGATCCGTATCGGTATCGTTTCCGAAGGCCAGATCGAATCGGTTTTTGAGTGTGATGAGCGACGCCATCGCATAGGGAGAGGAGCAGTCCATACGGATCTTCCCGTCCCAATCCAGCGTCATGAAGCGAAAGGTCGGATCGACCGATTCGTTGACGATCTCGAGATTCAATCCGTACCGCTCGGCCAGCGGACGCCAATAGGCCACGGCGGCACCGCCCAGGGGATCCACGCCAAGGCGTAGCTTGGCGGCCTTGATGCGATCAAGATCGACGACCGTAGCCAGGTCTGCGATATAGGTTCCCACAAAATCGTATCGCGTCGTGGACGCTGCTCGAAGCGCCTGTTCGTAGGGTATGCGTTTGACGCCATGAAGTTGGGCCGCCAGGAGTTCATTGGCGCGGTTCTCAATCGCTTTCGTCACGTCGGTGTCGGCCGGACCGCCGTGGGGCGGATTGTATTTGAACCCGCCGTCTTCCGGTGGATTATGAGAAGGCGTGACGATGATGCCGTCGGCAAAGCCGGAGGTTCGGTCGCGATTGGTCTGAATGATCGCATGGGACATGACCGGAGTCGGCGTGTAGCCGTCGTCCTTATCCATGCGGACTTGGATACCGTTCGCAGCCAGTACCTCCAGCGCGCTGCGCTGGGCAGGAGCGGAGAGCGCATGGGTATCTTTGCCGATGAAGAGGGGGCCGGTCGTGCCGACTTTGATCCGGTACTCACAGATCGATTGAGTGATCGCAAGAATATGGGCCTCATTGAACGTTCGTTTCAGGGAAGAGCCGCGGTGACCGCTGGTACCGAAGCTCACGCGCTGCTGAAGATCCGCCGGGTCCGGCGTCTCCTGGTAATAGGCCTGCTCGAGCCGGGAGAGATCAACGAGTTGTTCCGGTTGCGCCGGTTGACCGGCGCGAGGATGGTGAGCCATGGACGCCTCAATACGATTGATGATGGGTGGACGCTGAGTGCAAGGTCAGGTCGCGCTCAGTATATACGCCTCGGTCTCGAATGTCAGGCGCGGTTGGTTGCGCGTTCCTCGGCGCGGGTGTTAAGATCCGCTCACGTTAAGGAGAAGGATTGA
Source organism: Nitrospira sp. (assembly GCA_024998595.1). Classification (GTDB taxonomy): domain Bacteria; phylum Nitrospirota; class Nitrospiria; order Nitrospirales; family Nitrospiraceae; genus Nitrospira_A. The sequence goes on along the minus strand of JACOEK010000003.1, from coordinate 272,790 downwards.
CCATGCCGAATATCACCTTGTTGCATTCACCGACCTGCGGAGCCTGTCCTTCGGCGAAACGCCTCTGGAAGGAACTCAGGGTAAAGTATAGCTTTAGCTATCGCGAGGTCGATATTACGACCCCGGACGGTCAGGAATTGGCGAATCGGCATTCGGTCCGGGCTGTGCCCGCGACCATTATCGATGGCCGGCTGACGTTTGTCGGGGTACCGCCTCGCCAAAGCGCTGAAAAGGCGCTGCAGCTGAAGATGAAACCGCAGGGCGCGTGAGATCGGAGAGATATGACCGTTCCCGATGACGATGATTTCGAACTGCCGATTCTTCCTCTGATCGATAAGGGGCCGCCGCCTGAATGCGGGACGTGCGGAGATCCGATGAAGTTCATCGACGGCGATTGGGCCTGTGTCGATTGCAACGGTGAGCTGCTCGGCCCGGAAACCGGCTAATCGCGAAGAGGGCGCCGGTTAGGGTTGAGTGGTTCATGACGAGGCAGCCTATGCAGTCCGTAGGACATGTACAATTGACCATTGCTGATTCCGCTCGATGCTCCGCCTCGTAACCGGCCCATTTCATCCCACACTCGAATCTCGCTTCGTTCAGGATCTCCGTGCTCTCAAAACGCGTGAGCCGCTGGCTTCGATTGCGATCATTGTGCCCTCCGATCACCTGCGCCGGTCGCTCAAGCGCCTGCTGATCCTGCAGCAGGGGCTCGCGCTACTCAATGTTCACATCCTCTCCTTTCATCAACTGGCCTTGCATCTGAATCATGAGCGCCGCACCGCTGGAGGATTGGATCAGACGCGGCAGATCGATCTCGTGTCCGATGTGTTCTTCGAGCATCTGCTGCGGCATATCGCGCAACGTCAGGTGCCCCAGACCGAGCCTCTTCGTTTGGCGCAGCTCCCCCACGGGGCCTGGCCGGCTCTTTGGGCGAGTGTGCGTGACCTGAAGGATGCAACCGTGGATTCAGCCGTGGCGGTACGCGCGGTGGAGGAGGGGCAGTTCGCGCCGGAGGACGGTGAAAAGCTCAAGGGATTATTTACCTTGTACGCGGCTGTCCGAGAGGCTAGCGCGGCCTTAGGCGTGGGCTCGCCGGACGACCTGGCCTCCATCGTCACCGAGGTCGTGCCTGCCTCGTCTTTCCTTCACGGCCTCAACGCACTCTGGTACTACGGTTCGTACGATCTCACGCAGACCCAGTTGACGTTGCTGGAATCTCTGGCCGCAACTCTTCCGGTCACGGTGTATTTTCCTGTGGATGCTCAGCCGGCCTATGGCTTTGCGCAACAGTTTCTCGAACGGTATTTGTATCCACTTTCCGGAACCGCCGACGCCCGCAGTTCGTCCTCAACAGATGAGGTCCGATCCGATCTTGAAAGAGTCAGCGTATCGGTCGAAGTACGAAATGCGGCAGGCATCGACGATGAGCTGACGCTGGTCTGCAAACAGATCCTCACGTTGGTCGAAACCCACGGATATCACTTTGAGGACATCGGGGTCGTGGGACGCACTCTCGTGCCCTATCAATCCGCACTCACACGCATCTTCGATCAGCATCGCATTCCGTTTGTGTCGACCGCGGCGCTTCCATTGTTACAAGAGCCGGCGGCCAAGACACTCCTTCATCTGGCCCGGCTCAAGGGGAGCGGTTTGCATCGTCCGGCGATGCTTGAAGTGATCACCTCGCCTTGGAATCGGCGATTGACGGCGCCGCAGGGCGGTGTGCCACCACGTCCCGACCTCTGGCGATTGGCCGTGCATGCATTGGGGATCACCAGGGGTGAGGAGGAATGGCGGCGGTTGGCGCGACTGGGCCGCCTTGAGTCCTGCTCAGGGACAGATGAAGAGTTCCTTGGCGCAACACTCGACACCCTCTCGCTTGACGGACCACAACTCCGGCTGCTCTGGGATTGTCTCTCGCCGTTGATCGCCGGGGTCACGCGTCTGCCGGAGTCTGGCGGTTACGGCTCGTTGACGGATGCCTTCTGCGCGCTGGCGGAAGAACAGCTTTCCATTCCCCTGGGTGCGTCCGATTCTCTCGAGGCGTCAAGGCAGTGGGAGGAGGCCGCAGATGTCACGGAGGCACTGACCGGGGTCCTTGCACAACTGCGCGAGTTGGATCGGCTCGATATCCGGATTACCTGGCAGGAGTGGACCGACACGTTCGAAGAGATCCTGGAGCGAACAACCTGCGTCCTGGCTCCTACGTCTCATCAAGGGGTTCAGGTGCTGGATGCAATGGCGGCGAGGGGGCTGGGATTCCGCGCGGTCTTTATCGTCGGCATGAATGAAAAACTGTTTCCGCGTTTCATTCATGAAGACGGATTTCTTCGCGACAGCCACCGCCTCGTGTTGAGTGAAACGCTAGGCTACAAGATCGATCAAAAGTTGCAAGGTTATGGGGAAGAAGCGTTGCTGTTCGAGCTGCTGCGGACCTCCGCGAGTGAGCGGCTGTATCTGTCGTATCAACGGGCGGACGCAGCCGGGAGGCCGTTGGCCCCCTCGGGGTATCTGGATGCCATAGGAGCTGTGCCGCATGCGGCAGACACGCAGTCGCTCTTCGCCATGCCCCGCCGGTGGAAGGATCGCGTCGCGGTGCCCCTGTTCATTCCGCCGCTATTGACCAGAGAAGAATTGACCGTGAGCCACGTCCTGCATGGCCGGGACGTGTCGGCCTTATTGAAGGCAGAAGGGCGCGACGGGGACTTGTTTGCTCATGGTCTCGCGGCGCAAGGCCTGATCGAAAGCGGCGTACCGGCTCTGAGCGCCTACGACGGCATGCTCGAGGATACGTCCGCTCATTGGGCCCGTCTCTGCGAGCGCGGGGTCTCGCCCACTGCCCTGGAGGCCTACGCCCGTTGCCCCTTCCAATATTTTTCTGCGCAGGTGCTCGACCTGGACGCGGTACGTCAGACGGTTTCGATGGAGCTCTCCCCGTTGGCCATGGGGCAATTGTGCCATGACGCATTGAAGCTCTGTTATCAGTCACTGATCAGGCAGGGATGGGTAGCAGCCACTTCATCCACGGTCGCTGTCAAGGCGGAAGTCACCCGGGCCGTCACGCAGGCCTTCGCCGCCTATGCGATGACGCACGGCACCGGCTATGCTCTCACCTGGCAGCTGGCTCAGGAGACGGTTCAACGCCTAGTCGAAGCGACGGTCCTATTCGATCGCGAGGCGGCAGCGGCCACAGGGTTCATTCCGGTGGAATGCGAAATCGATGCAAAGGGGATTCTGCCCGAAGAGACGGCAGGAGGCGGTCTTCCCCTGCGTGGACGATGGGACCGTCTTGACCGACATGCGGTTTCTGGCGCGGTCCAGGTAATCGATTACAAGTATCGCGCGAACGACCGGATAGAACCGAAGGACCGGCAACTCCTGCAAGCGGCGGTGCGAGCGCAACGGTTGCAGCCCGCGCTGTATGCCTTGATGGCCGTCGCGGGAACTGACGAGCAAGCGCCCAGTTCTCAGCCCCAACAGGTGGAGTTTTTGTATCTTCTGCCGGAGGGCAAACCTACGATCGAGCGCGCGTCGTTCGCGTCTTCTTCTTGGCAAGGTCCTTCCGGTCCGATGTTGAGTCACACGTTGCAGGTGCTGGTCGATGGCATCCGGAGCGGACGCCATTTCATCGTGCCCGATACCGCCCATTGCGCCCATTGCGAATTTTCGACGGCCTGTCGGAAGGCTCATCAGCCCAGCTGGTGGCGCGCGTACCGTTCCTCACAGGCCCATGCGCTACGAACCGTGCGAGCGCAGAAGGTGGCACGTGACTGAGGCGGGGCAGATTCCCGATCAAGCGGCGCGGGAAGCGGCCGCTACCACCTTCGACCGCAACGTCGTGGTGATCGCCGGAGCGGGAACCGGGAAAACCACCTTGCTGGTCAACCGGCTCTTGTACCTCCTCATGCGCCGGTCCGACTCGCTGGACCTCTCGCGCATCGTGGCCTTGACCTTCACCAACAAAGCGGCCACGGAAATGAAAGTTCGTTTGCGCGAGCGGCTGCGATCGTTGATCAATCTCGAAGGGCGAGACAATCCGGCCACCGGGAGCGGCACGGTGTCAATTGCCGATTTGCGCATGCGATTCGGCTGGACGACCGACGAGATTGTAGCCCGCGCCGAGGCTGCGCTACGTGATGTCGAAAAGGCTCAGATCGGGACGTTACATAGTTTCGCCGCTCACCTGCTGCGACTCTATCCAATCGAGGCCGGGGTCAGCCCCACCTTTCAGACGGATGAGGATGGGTCGCGCTTTGAGGAACATTTCACCGCCGAATGGGAACTCTGGCTGGATCGTCAGTTGGGACCGGCGGGACCTGACCATGGGCGTTGGCGGGTGCTTCTGGCGGCATTCGGCCTGGAAGACCTGCGGCAATTGGCCTACAGCCTGCACAGCGATTTGATCGATCTCGATGGACTGAGGGCGCAGGTGACGGAGAGTCGACTTCACCAAGTGCTGCGCGACTGGTTCGTCGACCGGAAGGCACAAGCAGAAGGTCTGCTGGGCCGCTATGACTGTCCCAAACGGCGCAAGATTGAGCATATGCTGGCCGCGATCGCCGACCTGTTTGCCCTCCTGTTGACGGATGGTCTGAACGGAATCGATGCGTTCCCGGCTCAGTCTCGAGAGTTGTTGGCCAAAGATCTCGGCAAGGCGCCGGCCGGCTGGATGGACGACGATTTCGAAGAAGTCGAATCGCTCCAGCGGATCGCTACCCGGTTACTCAAGGTCAATCATGGGGTGCTAGGGCAACTGCTCGATGTACTGGCGCCCTTTGTCCTGGCCGTACGGACATCGTTTCTAGATACAGGCTGGCTGACATTTGACGGGTTGGTGGGCAAGGCCCGTAGTTTGCTCCGCGATTATCCGATGATTCGTGAGCAGCTGAAGCGAGATTATCGCGCATTGTTGGTCGATGAATTCCAGGATACCGATCCGGTCCAATACGAAATCGTGTTGTATCTGGCTGAACGGCTGGGTGAGCAGTCTTCTTCTTGGCGTGAGACCGAGCTTGAGTCGGGAAAGTTGTTCATCGTCGGTGATCCGAAGCAGTCGATTTATGCGTTTCGGCGGGCTGATATCGAAGCCTTCGATCATGTCGTCCAACGGTTGGAACGCGGCGGCGCCTTGCGGTGCGAACTCGCGACGAATTTTCGCAGCCATGCTCAGGTACTCGAGGTGGTCAACGGCGTCTTTAACCGGCTCCTGGTCGCGCAACCGTCGGTACAGCCGCCGAACGTGCCATTGACGGTGCAACCCAATCGATCGAGTCAATTCCGCGCCTCCGGCGTCGAACTCCGGCTGGTGAGGTCGGAAGAGGAGGACGATTTGGATTCTGCCGCGGCCACCAGGGTGGAAGCCGAGCATATTGCGGCCATGCTCGCCGGATTGCTGAGTTCGACTGCGCCGGAGGGCGCGACGTCCGGGCCTGACGCCAGATTGCGCCCCGGCCATATCGCGCTGCTCTTTCGTAAATTGACTCAGGCCGAAGAATATCTGGAGGCGCTTCGACGGCACGACATTCAGTACATCATCGACGGGGAGAAGCATTTTTATCGCCGGCAGGAAGTCATCGACCTGGTGAACATTCTTCGGTGCATCGAAAATCCCTACGACCATATTGCGTTGGTAGGGCTCTTGCGGTCGCCGATCGGAGGCCTGCCGGATTCCGCATTGGTGAGCCTCACCGAAGCACAGGCGTTGGATTATCGCGAAGGCGATCGGCTGGCCGGCTGGAACAGTCCTCACGCTCAGCCGCTCCGACGGTTGTATGCGGCGCTCGCGAGGTTGCATGAGCTGGCTCTGCGTTGTCCATTACCTGAAGTGCTGGATCTGGTATTCCAGCAACTTCCCTTGCTTGAACTGGCAGCCGCCTCGCTTCATGGGGAACAAGCCGTGGCCAATCTGCTGAAGGTGCGGCAGATGGCGTCGGATCTGGCCGACCGGCCGACTCTCACGCTGAACGGGTTCGTCGAATTGATGCTGGCGCGACTCACCGAGCAACCGGACGAAGCGGAAAGCGCGCTGTCGGAAGATACCCTCGATGCCGTGCGGGTGCTGACCATCCATAAGGCCAAGGGGTTGGAGTTCCCTTTGGTGATCCTGGCCGGATTACACCATGGAGACGGAGCCGGTCGGGGGCCAGCGCGACCGCAGATCTGGCATGATTGGTCCACTGGCATGCAGGGACTCGATTTCGGCGGCCTGTGCACGGCAGGCGCGGTGCTAGTTGCAGAAAAGGCGCGCATACGGGAACAGGCGGAACGTCGCAGACTGTTTTATGTCGGGATGACTCGCGCACGCGAGTCCCTGGTGTTGTCGGGAGCCTTGCCGAAGCGCCGGGTGCGCGGGGCCCTGCTGGATCTCTTGGAACAGGCGGCGGGGACCAAATTGGACGGGAAGGCGCAGGACGAGCTATCCGTGGGAGGTGTCGGCTTGCGACAAACTATTCTCACGGGAGAAGACCGTCCCCCTTCACGGGTACGGCAGCAGCCGATCGTGTTGGAAGATTGCCCTCTCGATCAGGCTTGGTTGGATCGCTGGGTGCAGCGTGATCGGGTATGGGAAGCACATCGTGCGGACAGTCTCCTCATCTCACCTTCGGATTTCATCCGAAAGCCCGTTGCGGTGGCGTCTTCGACCGTTCAACGCTCGCGACAGGGGCGAGGTGTCCCATCGGGGAAAGCGATCGGGACGATCGTGCACCGCGTTCTGCAATATTGGGACTTCGGCGCTGAGGTGGAGCCGCAAATGGCGGCAATTACCGGTGCATCCCTGACACTCGATGAGCCGGATGAAGCGGCTCGGCAGGCCATCGCGGATGAGGTTCATGCGGTGCTGCAAACCTTTGTGCAGTCACCTGCGTATGACCGCCTGCGGCGGGCGACGGTGATCGGGCGGGAAATGCCGTTTCTCATATCCTGGAATGAAAAGCGCCAGATTCTAGAAGGCGCGATTGACCTCTTATATCGTATCGACGGCCAGCTCTGGATTGCGGACTATAAGACGGATATGATCCCGCTCGATCAGGTAGCGGCCAGGGCGGATGTCTACCGGGAGCAAGCCCGGTTGTACCGGGCGGCAGTCACTCAGTCGCTGGGAGAACCGATCGCAGGATTTGAATTTGTGTTTCTCCGGCTGGGTGTATCTGTTCCGGTCTGAAAAGAAAGGAGTAGGCATGACACGTCTTGCATGGATGGTCGTGGTAATGGCGATGGTCGTCGGGTGTGCGGGGCCTCGAAAAGCCGAGGTCCGGCCGCTCCACGCACCGACCGGCACTACCGCGGCGGTGAGCCAACAGTTGGAGCAGGGGAATCAGTTGCTCCTGAAAGAGGATTGGGCTGGAGCGCGAGACGCCTATCTGGCGACGATCCAGGCTGAGCAGACACTGGCGGAAGCGCACTATAATCTGGCGCTGGCGTTGGAGAAGCTGGGTGAGAAGGCCGAAGCCAGGAAACATTATGTTGCCGCGGCCAATTTGGCCCCCGGCAACAAGATCATCTGGGATGCTCCACCGCTGAGAAAGTACGACAGTGAGCTCACCCTGGGGAAGAAGTCCTGGATGGACGCCAACCCTAAATAAAGACCTCCCCCACGGCTGGACCTAGAGCGAGGCGGCCGACCCGGAATCTGAGCGGAGCGGACGCTTTCGCTGGGAGGCGATGGCGAGGATGACCGCTCCTCCGACGATCATAGGGATGCTGAGCATCTGACCCATCGAAATCGTCCCGACAATAAAGCCGATCTGCGCATCCGGCTCGCGAAAAAATTCCACGATAATCCGGCAGAGTCCGTAGCCGACCAGGAAGGATCCGAAGACGGTTCCTGACGGGGGCAGACGGCGCGTGATCAGCCAGAGCACCGTGAAAAGCAGCAGTCCCTCCAGAAATGCTTCGTAGAGCTGCGACGGGTGGCGACAAGCCATCCCGCCGGCCGGGAACACCATGCACCAGTCCACATCGGTCGGGCGTCCGTACAGTTCACCGTTGATAAAGTTGCCAATCCGCCCCAGTCCGAGGCCTACGGGGGTCACACCGGCGGCGAGGTCGGCGATGGTGAGAACCGTCATGCCTTGCCGCTTTGCAAAGAGGATCAACGCCACGATGGTTCCAATCAACCCGCCATGGAATGACATGCCGCCTTCCCATACCGCGAAGATCTTCAGTGGATTTTCCAAGTAATAGGACAGGTTGTAGAAGAGCACATACCCCAACCGCCCGCCGGCAAACACGCCCACCGCCGCATAAACGATCATGTCGTAGACCTGATCCTTGTTCAGCGGGAGTTTCTGGGCCCTGGCCCGAGCCTCGATGATGAAGTAGGCAAGGGTGAGTCCGATGAGATACATCAGTCCGTACCATCGGAACTGCAAGGGACCCAATCGGAGAAAAACCGGGTCGATGTCGGGATAGGGTATCGCGTGTAACCAGGGCAGCATAGAAGGACTCCACATAGTTTCGCGATCTTATGTGAGCCTGATCCACATTGCAAGGCAAGCCGCGAGCCCGCTCCAGGCAAGGCCTGAGCCTGGTTGATGAGTGTTTCCTCCGCACACCTGTCGCTTTTCTGAAACGGTTGTCTCCTGTCATTGTTCACAAAACAGCACCCTTTATGAGGCGCCTTTAACCTGTCGTCATCGAACCCTGCAAATCCGGCTCGAAACCACGTGACCATGCTCTGGCACAATTGATGCTGTATGTAGAGATAGCTACTCGCCGAGTCAGTGAACCATCAACCTTGTTGTACGAGAGGGAGGAAGTCACGATGTCTACCAAGGGGCGTGAAGCAGCCAAGATTGCGGCGATCATCGGTGGCGGGGCGGTTGTGGGCGCGGCGTTGGGGTTACTGTTGGCGCCGAAGTCTGGGGCGGAGACGCGGCGCGATGTCGCCCGTTATGCCAAGAAAGCCCAGCTTCAGGCGACCCGGTTCAGCCGTTCCGTGAAGACCGGTGTGTCCACTATGGTGGAACGCAGCAAGGCTCTGGTGAAGAAAGACGATCACAAAGAAGCCGCCTAGCCTGCGGTTGAGAAAGGTAGTCGGCCAGTCAGAATGTCTTGCAACGGCCTGTCCCATACGGGACAGGCCGTTGTAGAGTTGTGAAGATCTTCATCCTGCAGCTTGACCCTCCGGTACCCGGGTGTTAGATTTCGCCGCGACGGTTTTGCGCCGCGGGAGTGGTGGAATCGGCAGACACCCAGGACTTAAAATCCTGTGTCATACCAATGGCGTGCGGGTTCAAGTCCCGCCTCCCGCACCAAACTTGCTATCGTCGCTTTCATCTCCTCCTCAGTCAGTCTCACGGTTGGTCATACCTCGTATTCAAATTTCTTAGCCCATATTCCTCTCCCTGATTCAGAACATGCAGGTAGTTCGCGTTGGAAGGGACCAGGGAACAAACCGGTTTGCCTTGCTTGAAGCCACATGTATAGACTTGGGACGTCGTCACGGAGACTTTGAGGTTGATTGCCTCGCCCCTCAGCAATGTGGACAGCAGGCCTCGGTAAGGGAGAGATATGACGAACATCGCCTTTACGTCGCTGCTTTTCCTTTTACTTGCCCTGCCCGGATATATTTTCCTGGCGAGTTACTTCTCAACAGAATTTACTCGTCAGGTGCTTCAACGAAGCTGGACAGACGATCTCGCCAAGGCCATCATTTTTTCATTGCCGTTTCACATTCTTGGAGTCTTCACGGTCAGCTACCTTCAGCATGCGCATCTCATTCACCACACGCTGAATGTGGAGAGCGTGTTTCGGATGTTGGCGGGAGAATTTTAAAATACCGGAACGGACTACAACGACAAGTTTTCAGTGGTCCTTGATCATCTCTATCAGAGCAAGGCCCATCTCCTGACGTACTATGTCCTCATCCTGCTGGCCGCGTTCGGCCTGGGGCATCTCTCCCGGTGGCTGGTGTGGGAATTTGAACTGGACGTGAGTTGGCCGAAGGTGTTTGCCTTCAGGAACGAATGGATATATTCCATATTAGGCCGTGGTCAACTGGAGGGCGTTCCGTCGAAGGATATTATTGTATGGGTGGACGCCTTGACCGATGAGCCCACTGAGGTGGAAGGGAGAACGCGACTTTATCGGGGACTGGTTGCGGCCTTCACGACTGACGAGCGGGGTGCGTTAAGGGACTTGATCATCACGGCGGCACGAAGGAGTAAGTTCAGGAAGGTCGAAGGGGAGGTCCATTTCACCTGGCAGCGGATTGAACCCGGTGACTATTTCCTTATGAGATACAGCGAGATCAAGAACCTGAACATCACCTACCGCGACGCGCGAGATCCTGTTCCTGCTTCCGAGGAGGAAAGGCAACAGCCTGCTGAGATGGCGTCGGCTCCTGCGTCTGGAACATCCGATCCAACTGACCAGATTTTTCCAGCTTCTTAGCGTGTTCATGTACTTGTTTCATCATGGCGCTATACATGCCCATCGGCTGAGCTCCTTCCGTGAGTAGGGCGAACCCCTAATCAATTCCAGCTTACTACGTTTGACGGACAAATGTAACTGACTTATGCCATGGCTCCATGCCAGGCTATGACCGATCTTCCCCCTCGTCCTAGAGCCCGCGTACGGATCGGATGGGCTTCTGATAGTTCTGATCGTCGGTGCCCAGGTCATCATGGCAGATGCGGGAATCGGTCGACGCGTTGACCTTGTCGATGATCTTTCGTGACACGAGTACTTCCTTCAGGAGGTCCGGCGTGGGAAAACTGTCCATCACCACGGCAGGGCAGACCAGGAGGGTGCGCTCGACCACGTTGTTGAGGATCACTTTATACCTCGTGTCCGCGAGGGGGTCTCTCCTCGGCAGGACGGTTTCCACGACATAGGGGGCCGGAAATTGCGCCTCGAGAAACTCCTTGATGACTTGTACCTTCCTGCGCGCGTATTCGTCTGTCACGGTCGATGGTCCTTTCGAATTCCGCCCACGTCTGTTCGCCGGCGGTAGGGGAACAACGGTTGTGGTTTCAGGCCTCTTGTGGCACAGTGCCGTCGGGTCGAGTGCTGATATTAGGAGAAAAACAGACTGAAAACCAGAGGGTTGTCCTGGAACATGCCAGACAGCTGAGATCTTCTCCCGACTGCAGAGCGACGGAGCCAGCCCATCCAGGACCTGTGTTGGCTTCTGATATACTTGCCATAGTTAATCATGGCACCCTGCTGTTTACGCGCTCTGACGGGAGTTCCATAGGTGGTACAACGCACCGCAGAGGTTACTGTGCAGAAAGACGAATTCTCAGGAGCGGCAGGCAATCCGGCTACCCCATCCAACCCAGTCCCCTCCCCCGAACAGGCCTCAAAAGATCCGGACGGGTTCCGTTGCCCGGTTCATAAATGCGATGGCCATATGAAGGTGTGCGCCGCCGACTACGATATTCGTAGCGGGTTGGAATCGCTGGTGTGCACGAAATGCAAGCATCGTGGACTACGGTCGCGAGAAGGTGTGATTCCGTTATTTCGAGGGGGGCATGAATTTAAATTCAGTTACGGCCCCTCCACGCGCACGGTCACCGTGGTGTTGAGTTCCGCATCGGTCAATTTGTGGGGCACGCATGGAGTGACCGAGGAACAATTGGCCAAACTCGCGGCGGAATGGACTCTCTTGTGCGGGAATACGAAGAAGCCGGTGCATTTGGGAATTCCGGCCGAGGAATTCGCCGATTTTTACCTCTATTTCTGCAGAAAATAACGCGTTCGCCCGTTCCACTACCTACAGAAGATATCCTCCGCAGGTTTCTCAAAGAGCCTGATCTCGTTTCAGAACGTCGGCCCGATCGATTACCATTTCCCCAGCCAATTCCGGCAGCCCGCGTAATACGACGCAATCGCAATGGCAAGGACGAAGAGGACCTGCATGACGTGTTGCACCAACACGCTCGGGTCGATGGTTCGGGTGACAAACAGCAAGCCCGCAGCAATGAGGGTGACAACGAAGGTGGTCCGTTTGGGACAGAGACTGCCGTCGCGTTTGCTTTGTGCAGCTAAGATAATCCACACACAGGCCCAACCGATTGCTCCGACGACGAGGGCGGCGGCAAGATCGGTCATGCCGACCATCAAACTGCTGAACCCAAGCTCCATTTTCGGGCGGCGCGGCAATTCGATGCGGATACGGTAGAGTTCGCCCACCGACAGCGCCAGCCAGATCAGTAGAATTCCTAGCACGAAACTCCCGCGGCCCATTTCTTCCGAGAATAGACGTTTTCGCGGCGCGGCTCCTGAGGAGGATTTAATCGGAAACCCTTCGAAGTGCGGAGTAAAGTCGTATCCGCATTCGCAATACTGCGCGGCATCGGGGTTTGCCATGAGGCAGCGGGGACATTCAAGCGGGATAGGTTTGCTCATGTGGCATCGACATTCGTGTTAGAATCGCGCGCCCTTCCTTCGTCGGATGACGTGGATTTCCAAGAGGTCGCTATGCATCAATCGACTGGGTCGTTCCAATTCGCATTTCTCGGCGCGCTCTTTGCCGCAACCTCCGTGGCAGCCGGCGCTTTCGGTGCCCACGCTCTCAAAGCGATTCTGGATCCGGCGATGCTCATCGTGTATGAAACGGCGGCGCGCTACCAAATGTACCACGCTCTCGGCCTCTTTGTCGTAGCCTGGTTAAGTCGTGAGACCCACAATCCCCTGGCGATCAAGGCCGGCTGGTTGTTGTGCGCCGGGATCCTGCTGTTCAGCGGGAGTTTGTATATTGTGGCGCTGGCCGGGGTCAAATGGATGGGCGCCCTGACTCCCTTGGGAGGGGCATCTTTTATCAGCGGGTGGGCTTGTATCGCCTGGACCGCTTGGCGCGGCGATCGCCCTCAATGATGACGACGCGGTGAAGTGCCTTTACCGCTGCCCTCGTTGAAGCAGGTGGCGGTGCGTTTGCCGGTAATCGAACCCCATCCGCCTGCGGTATTCACAAAGGTGCCTTCCAAGCGCTGCCCCTCTCCCGAAAACAGCAAACTATCTTCCTGCACACCGGCTCTGGTTTCCCATCGCAGATACACGCTATCGCCCAGGACAATGATTTCCGCCGGACTGGTAGCCGACACGGATCCCGGTGGCGCGAAGATGACCGCCGTCTTTTCTTCGCGATGGTTTTGATGGTTGTGAATCGACCATTGCCAGGTCCCGCATAAACGAACGAGGCCGCGCTGTTGTCTCACCTGGTCTTTCCAATTGTAAATTCTGAACCATTCGCGGGTCACGGTGTCGATGGCCCAGGCTTCGATCTGGGCAGCCGCGCCCCCCATGAGGGGCGCCGTGTCTTCCGTCGGCTCGGACGCACTCAACGTTCGAAGACGCCCCAGGGCGGGACCCAGCGTGGTCCCTTCACTCAACCAGGCCGTCTGGGCATCGATCTGTTTTTGAATGTTCTCGCGCCGTTCTACGGTCCCTGACACATCCAGCGCTCGAGCGGTTTGTGCCAAGTGCCATGCTGCCAGTCCGCGCACGAGCTCACTGGCTGCCCGCGTAAGATCACTGATGAGCAGTTCCTGACTCATCGCCGGAGTCAGCCCTTTGGCTCCGACCGTCATCGCTGCATCGCTTAATCCCAACTGCGGGCCGATCACTGTTTTGAAGAGCGTCAGCGCATCACCTTGCGCCGGAAGAGCCGACAGCTGCGTGGCGTTGGCCCGCGCCACTTCCTGAAAGGCCGGCAGGCGATTAGTCAGAGTCGGTTGGGGTGGAGGAGTTGCCTCCTCGGCGCGCACTGCAATCGGCGTCGTGAACAAGGTGGTAAGGACGCAGACGATGAGGAAGATACGAACGGGAGGCTTCGGCATGACTGGGACTGCTTTCCTTATGTGCGTGAGGCAGTGCGATGCGATGAGGCGACCGGAGACAATCGGCCGATCGCCGTTATCGTCTGATTCACCCGCGATACTGGTTATGTTCCCTGGAAACAGGTTTTGAGAAATGCCACGGTGGTGTCCCAGGCCTGCGCAGTCGCTTCGGCATTGTGCCCGGCTTGCCTGGTTTCGTCACAGAATGCGTGCACGGTACCAGGATAGGTCTTGATCTCAATACGTTTGCCCTGGGTCGCCGCGGCGCGAAGCAGATCGACATCTGATTGCGTAGCCCACGTATCCTGCTCGGCCTGGTGGTAGAGCAAGGGGCTCATCATGTTACTGAGTTGGTCGGGCGCGCTGACCTTCCCATAATAGGCGACGGCTGCCCGTAAACGTTTACGCTGACAGGCAAACCGAATCGCCAACGTGGCGCCCAGGCCGAATCCGACCACGCCGTGAATATTCCGTTTCGTGCGTTCGGTGGTATTGAGATATTCGCAGCAGGTATTGATGTCCTGGAGCAGGAGTTGCTCGTTGCACTTGGCTGCCAGCGCTTCCGCCACTTCGGCATTGGCTGTGACCATACCGCCGAGCCGGCCGTAGAGCTTGGGAATGATCACACCATACCCTTCGCAAGCTAAACGTGCGCCCAAAGCCGTGATCTGAGAATTCATGCCCCACCAGTCATGCAACAGCACAATCCCGGGATAGGTGACCTTGTCCTGCGGCCAGAATTGAATACATTCCACATGGACATCTTTGCTGATGCGCGTGCGGATATAGGGATCCACCATCGCATCAGTCGCGGTGGGAATCGCCATTCCACTTGGAAAGCGAGCCGTGCCGGTTCCAATCTGATCCAGGGAAAACGGGGCAGTCTGCGTAGTCATGGGCGATCGGTCCTTTCTCGATTGGCGTCTGCGTCCAGCGGGTGGCCGCCCGGTACTATAGGGAGCGGATTTAGGCATTGTCAATCGACGCGCCGGTAGCCGACTGAGTCGTCTTGACCCGTCATGGGCCAGCCGGTAGAGTGCGCGCCAACGATGTCTCATGAATCTCGCATGCCGCTCGGAGTCGGGTTGATCGGGCTCGGCCATCACGGCAGCCGCTACGCCAAACATCTCCTGCACGACCTTCCCGAGGCCCGTCTGGCAGCCGTATGCCGGCGTCGAGCCGAGCAGGGAAACGGGTTGTCTGATGGGGCAACCGTGCCCTGCTATTCCGATTATCATGAGTTGATTGCCGATCCCGGAGTGGAGGCTGTGGTCGTGGTGACCCCACCCACGCTCAACCGGGACATCTGTATCTCTGTTGCGCTGGCGAAGAAAGCCCTCTTGGTGGAGAAGCCGTTGGCGACTACGGCTGAGGAGGCGCGCGCCATCCTGCGGGCGGCGCAGGGGAGCAGCCAGGTGATGATGACGGCGCAAACCTTGCGGTTCGATGCGGCGGTGATTGCGCTGCGCGAGCGTCAGGCGCAGGTCGGCGCGCTTCAGTATCTCAGCCTGGCCAGTCGGATGGAGCCGCA
This sequence comes from Nitrospira sp., assembly GCA_024998595.1. Taxonomy (GTDB): domain Bacteria; phylum Nitrospirota; class Nitrospiria; order Nitrospirales; family Nitrospiraceae; genus Nitrospira_A. Next base: position 257,475 of record JACOEK010000003.1, on the reverse strand, counting down.
CGCGATCAGTGAGCAGGAATGGGGATTCGGCGGGCGCGGCTGTGTATTGGAAACAGGAATTCATCTCCTGGATCTGGTTCGTCTATTGACGGAAGACGAGGTTGACACGGTGTCCTGCGAGATGGACAGCGTACCGCCTGCCGGCGCAGAGCGGCGGATGCTGGGCCGCCTGACGACGAGGCGCGGACTGATCTGCCTGGTGGATGTGTCCCGGGTGACGTCGGGTCGGATCGGGCGGGTCGAATTGATCGGCCACGAAGGGCAGTTATCGGCTGATTGGTGCGGGCAGCGAGTCACGCGGGTCTCGGCTCGGCATGGCGCCGGAGATTGGCAGACTGTGGCAGCACCGACCGTACTTAGTACGCTACGCGCCTTTGTGCGATCCGTGCGCGAGAACTTGCCGCCTCCGATCACCATCGAAGACGGCAAGCGTGCCGTTGAAATTGCCGAGGCCTGTTACGCCTCCGCCGGCCAGGGTGGCCGGGCCATCACAGTCGAGTACCGGTGACTTAGGTTTCTGCGACGATGTGGGTATCGGTTTCTTCTACGCCTTCGATGGCGTGAATGCGTGTAATCACGACATCGGACAACGCCCGCTCATCTGCCACATTGATAAACACGAAAATGTCCGGTTGGCCGAAACAGGCGTGAATCTGTTCGACGCCGGCAATACTCTTGAGTGCGGTGAGCACGGACTTACCTTTGCCGGCCTTGACCTTGATGAGAATGTACGCTTTCGTTGCCATGATGCCTCCTCAAACTGCAGTCGTGAAACAATGTGATGGTGTTGGCTGCGCTCGCTGATAGATGACGGTCACTCTGATTTGGCCCCGGGCATCTCCCGGCGGCGCTGGGCATAGACTTCCTGGAAGCTTTTGCCTTGTGCGGAGAACGCGCGGCTGCTTTGTTGGTACAGCTCCGCGAGGATGTCAAAGTCCTGTTTCCCGATATTGAATTCCCGGAAGCCGTCAGTGAGACCGTCGGCGTTCCAGGCCGTCTCGATTTGTCCGGCCGTGATCACCGCGTCAAAAGTATCGGCCGACCAACCGCTTTGGCGGAACGATGTTTCCACCTCTTCGGCTCGAGGGCCCAGCCTGATGCGATGGGCTTCCGTAAAAAAATGCCGGACGGCGGGATGATCGCTCTTGAGAAATGCGGACTGGAATTGGATCACGGCCTTGATGATCCTATTGGCCTGCGGCGTGCCCTCGGGTGGCAGAATCCCGGCATCTTCAAACGTGGCCAGCATAGCCATGACCGAGCCGATGTAGACGGATCCAGTCCGTGCCGGTTGGGCTATGGTTCGCATTACCGGTGTCGGTTCTGCGACCGGCGGCTGACTCCAACTGATACCGGGAACCATCGGCGACAAGAAGAGCAGCGCGACGAGATAGGGCCTGACGAAGGAAGCTGGCGCCTCTCCGGGCTTGGCTCCTGGAGCCGCAGCCATGCCAGAGCCAGTTTTTGTAAGGCGACGGCCATCTAAGAGGGGCGACATGGCGGCATTATACAGAAGCGCTGCTATGCACGCTACAGCATTGGGCAAGAGCGTCGTTGATCAGTGCCGTGATTGAATTCGGCTGGGGCAACTGCCTATAATTCGGCCACGGACGCCAGCTTGCGACCATATGACCTTCCTCTGACGCTTGACCCAATCACGGCTTTCTGGAGATCCAGTGCTGGCTACTGTCTTGAGTGCAGCGATTGTGGGGATCGACGCGCATTTGGTGGATGTGGAAGTCGATATTTCCGCCGGCCTCCCTCAGTTTTCCATCGTGGGGCTTCCCGATGCGACGGTACGCGAGAGTCGTGACCGGGTTCGCGCGGCCCTCAAAAATAGCGGGTTTCAGTTTCCCATCAAAAAAATCACGGTCAACCTGGCTCCAGCCAATATCAAGAAAGAAGGCGCCGGGCTTGATCTGGCCATCGCCCTGGGCATTCTTGCCGCAGAAGACGTCATTCCTGCAGAGGCCGTCAAGAACTCTGTGTTCGTGGGAGAACTGTCGCTGGATGGTCGCTTGAAACCGATCCCCGGGGCGCTCTCGATCGGCGTGGTCTGCCGCCGTCGGCATCGGATTCTGGCCCCGGCCGAAAATGCGGATGAGGCAGCGTTGGCCGACGGGGCGGAGGTGTTTCCCATCCACACACTTCCGCAAGCGGTGGAATTTTTGCGCGGCGCCCAGGCGATTTCCGCCTTGTCGCTCTCCGGCGATGGATCCGCCGGTGGTATTCTGCCGGAGGACGAAGACTTTGCCGACGTGAAAGGGCAAGCGCACGCGAAACGGGCGCTGGAAGTGGCTGCCGCCGGCGGCCACAATCTTCTGATGATGGGCCCGCCCGGTTCCGGTAAGACCATGTTGGCGCGCCGGCTGCCCGGTATTCTCCCGTTGTTGGAGCAGGAGGAAGCGCTGGAGACCAGCCGCATCCACAGCGTGGTCGGACAACTCTCTCGAGAGCAGCCACTGATGCGCCGCCGTCCGTTTCGCGCCCCGCATCACAGCATTTCCGAAGCCGGCCTCATCGGCGGCGGGACCATCCCGCGTCCCGGCGAAGTGTCGCTCGCCCACAATGGTGTCTTGTTTCTGGATGAAGCCGGTGAGTTCGGTCGTGCCACGCTCGACGGGTTGCGACAGCCGCTGGAAGATGGGCATGTGACGGTTACGCGCGCCAGCGGCTCTTTGAAATTCCCGGCTCGCTTCATGCTGGTCGCCGCAATGAATCCCTGTCCTTGCGGGTATTATGGAGACCGCACCAGGGACTGTGTGTGCAGCGTCGCTCAGGTTCGGCGTTATCGGGGACGATTGTCCGGACCGCTGCTGGATCGTCTGGACCTTCAGATTGAGGTGCCGGCTGTGCCGATTCGCGCCCTGGGGGACGACGTGCCTGCCACCGATTCCTCGGCGACGATCCGGGCGCGAGTGATGGCGGCCCGGGCGCGTCAGGCCGAGCGGTATCATCGCGACGGGATTTACACCAATGCTCAATTGAAACCTCGCCACCTGAAGCAGTATTGTGCTCTGGACAGCCTCGGTCGAGACCTGCTTGAACAGGCCATGGCCCGATTGGGGTTTTCAGCCCGCGCACACGGACGCATTCTCCGCGTTGCCCGGACTATTGCCGACTTGGCTAACTCTGCTAGTATCGGGCCGGCTCATCTGGCCGAGGCTATTCAGTACCGAAGTTTCGATCGTCGAGTGGAGTTGTGAAAGAATCTCCCGTCATTCATACCGCGCGTGTCTTCGCCTGGTGGTTCATCGTCGGGGCGACGATGGCGTTGGCGGTCATTCTGCTCCAAGGGGGCATCAGGGAGGCGATGCAAGCCCAAGGATCGGTCTGGGAGCTCAAACTGGTGGAATTGCTCACGACCATTTTGGGCGGCGGATTATTGGGCGGGTGTATCGCGTTGATTTTGGACCGTATTAAGAAATCGTGACGAGGCATCTCCGGATGCCGGGCAGGATAAGGAGTGGTGGCCATGGATATTGAAGTCGGGTCCAATCTGTATCGAAACTCCAACGGTATCATCGATATCGAAGGCGTGCCGCAGTTCGAGGTCGCGATCAAGGAACCGGCGCGGGCACTGCTCGTGAATTTCGCATTGTTCGATGAGGTGGGACGGATGATGGCAAAAGTCGTCGACAGCAATCTGACATTCAACGAGCGCCGCGCGTATCAACTTGCCAAGAGTCCGACAAGCGTCTCACTCAAACATGAGGAATCGGGAACGGTGGTCTTTACGTTGGAACTGCGCGAGGGGAATCGCGTGGTGTTTAGCAAGGGGTCGTTTCATACGATCAAGGGACATCGTCTCGACGTGTCGCAGACGGAATGGCGGATCGATAAGAAACACTTCAGCGGCAAAGAGACGGATACGAAGGGAGGGGCGGTCTTTTTAGGGTAACCGCCCCCGGACATACCTTGGCGTTGCCCTGATCGAAGCGGCCTACGGAGCGACGGTGGGAACGATCACGATCTGCCCATCCTTTAGGTCCACCACGGCCGTATCTCCATCCCGCAGCTCTCCTTTGATCAACTGCCGTGCCATCGGTGTCTCAATCTCCTGTTGAATGAGGCGCTTCAGCGGTCGCGCGCCATACACCGGATCGTACCCGCGCCGGCCGAGATTCTGCAGCGCGTCCGGCGTCACCGTCAGCGTGATCCGCCGTTCCGTCAAACGGGCTCGCAACCGCTCTAACTGAATCTCCACAATCTTTGCCAAGTGTTCGTTGCCAAGAGCGTGGAATACCACGATCTCGTCAACCCGGTTTAGGAATTCCGGCCTGAAGTGTGCCCGCAATTCGCCGGTCACCTGGTTTTTCATCGTGTCATAAGAGGCGCCGGCTTGCTGTGCTTCCAGGATATGCTGGCTGCCGATATTCGAGGTCATGATCAACACGGTATTCTTGAAATCCACGGTTCGACCCTGTGAATCAGTCAACCGGCCGTCGTCGAGCACCTGCAGCAGAATATTGAAGACGTCGTGGTGCGCCTTTTCGATCTCGTCAAAGAGGATGACGGAGAACGGATGCCGGCGCACCGCTTCGGTCAGTTGGCCACCTTCCTCGTATCCCACATAACCTGGAGGGGCGCCGATCAACCTGGCAACCGTATGCTTCTCCATATATTCGGACATGTCGATCCGGATGAGGTTCGATTCATCATCGAACAGGGTGACCGAAAGGGCGCGCGCTAATTCCGTCTTGCCCACGCCGGTCGGACCGAGAAACAGAAATGAGCCGATCGGCCGGTTGGGATCTTTGATGCCGGAACGGGCTCGCAACACGGCATCGGCTACTGCCGTGACGGCCTGTTCTTGTCCTACGACGCGCTGGTGGAGCAGTTCGTCCAGTTTGAGGAGTTTTTCCAATTCCCCTTCAACAAGACGCGTCACGGGGATTCCGGTCCAACGGCTGACCACCGCGGCGATATCTTCCTCGTCGACTTCTTCTTTCAGCAGGCGGGTTTCATTTTGCTTTTTGCCGAGGGATTGCTGCTCTAATTCCAATTCCCGTTCCAGCCGGGGCAACTCGCCGTAACGCAGCTCGGCGACCTTGTTCAAATCATACGCCCGTTCGGATCGCTCGATGTTTTGCTTCACCTCTTCGATATGCTGACGGATCTTCCTGAGCTTGCTGACAGAATTCTTCTCTGATTCCCACCGTGTCTTGAGGGCCTGCAGATCGCGATTCTTCTCCGTGAGTTCCTTTTCGATCGACTGCAACCGTGCCTTACTGCCCGGATCGGTTTCCTTTTTGAGGGCTTCTCGCTCAATCTCCAGTTGAAGAACCTTTCGCGAGACTTCATCGAGTTCAGCCGGCAGACTATCGATTTCGGTGCGGAGACGCGCGGCGGATTCGTCGACAAGATCAATCGCCTTGTCGGGTAAAAACCGGTCGCCGATATACCGGTTCGAGAGCTTAGCCGCCGCGACGAGGGCGGCGTCTTTGATGCGCACGCCATGATGCACTTCGTAACGTTCCTTGAGTCCGCGTAAAATGGAAATGGTGTCCTCGACCGTCGGCTGGTCCACGAGGACAGTTTGGAAGCGTCGTTCAAGCGCGGCATCTTTCTCGATGTGTTTGCGATATTCGTCCAAGGTGGTGGCGCCGATGAGATGCATTTCGCCTCTGGCCAACATGGGTTTGAGGAGGTTAGCTGCATCCATTGCGCCTTCCGCGGCGCCCGCTCCCACCACGGTGTGCAGTTCGTCGATGAAGAGCAGGACTTGCCCCTGGGCCGATTGAACTTCCTTGAGAACAGCCTTCAAACGTTCTTCGAATTCTCCACGAAATTTAGCCCCGGCGACGAGTGCGCCCATATCGAGCACGACAACTCGCTTCTGTTTGAGGCCTTCAGGCACATCGCCCTTCACGATACGTTGCGCCAACCCTTCGACGATGGCCGTCTTGCCCACGCCTGGTTCACCGATCAGGACGGGGTTGTTCTTGGTTCGCCGGGACAGAATTTGGATCGTTCGCCGGATTTCGTCATCACGGCCGATCACCGGATCCAGTTTGCCCTGGCCCGCGAGTTTGGTGAGATCACGGCCGTATTTTTCCAAGGCCTGGTAGGTGCCTTCTGGATCTTGGCTGGTCACGCGTTGGTTGCCGCGAACCTGCTGCAATGCCGTGAGGAGGCGTTCTCGTGTCAGATTGAGTCGTCGAAACACCCCGCCTTCTTCGACCATCGCCAGGACAACATGTTCAACGCTGATGAACTCGTCACGCAACTCCTTCATCTGATCTTCGGCCTTGGTCAGCACTGCGCCCAGGCGCGGGGTCAGATGAATTTGTCCGGGAGCCGCACCGGGCCCCTGAACTTGAGCCACCTTTGCAAGGGCTTGGTCCGCAGCTTGGCGAATGGCAGCTGGAGAGACCCCAGCCTGTTCGAACAGCGAGCCGGCAATACCTCGTTCTTGCTCCAGAAGTGCCAGGAGGAGATGCTCGACATCAATGCCCTGATGTCCACGGCGCATGGCAAGCGCTGATGCACTTTGCAGGGCCTCTTGGAGCTTGACGGTCATCCGGTTCATATCCATGTGGCTGACTCCTGGGTGGGTGTGTCTATCTACTGAAAGAACATAATCATATCGAGGGGCAAGTCAATAGCAGGCGATACCGGGAATGCCTTGCTGGTTGGGGGAGTGTGATTCTTTCGCGGCGTGACTTGACCTGTCGGGGGAATCCGTCTTATTGTCCGCCCGACATATCGAACCGACTCTCGGGAAAGGAACAGCCCCGCTATGCTCGATCTGCCCGCATTGACTGATCCATGTTGACCCTATTCAACTCGACGCTTCATCTCTACCGAGATGCGCTTCACGCGACCGGACGTTCCCTGGTTCGTGGGTGGTTCGTGATCCTCGCCGTCATCGTCTTTACCCTGCTGATGATGTTGGCCCATCAGGTCGCACGTCCCCTGGGCATGCTCGGGGGGTTCCTGCTCGGTGCCGTCAACGCGCTCCTGATCGGCGCGACGCTTAGCCTGATCGAACAGTCCATCAAGGGCATTCGCACGATAACCATGCACGATGTGCTGCAAAGTATGGGGCATTATTTTTGGGACGTCATTAGTGTCGGGTTTGTGCTCTGGATTCCGACCATGCTCCTGGACACGAGTCTGCGCGCCAATCCTGACAGTCAATTTCTGGTGATGGCCTGTTTATTACTGGTGTTTATCCTGCTGAATCCCGCTCCTGAAGTGATCTACCTCACCAGGCATGATTCGCCACTGGATGTCTTGAAGCGGAGTTACGACTTCGTCCTGGACAATTGGATTGAATGGTTCCTGCCGATGGCCCTGGTCTTGGCGCCCCTTGGGTTGTCCCTCTTCTTCAAACTTTCAAGTCAGTTGGGGAGGGGGGCGGGGCTCGATTTCATCCAGTTGGTCCTAGTGCCCTTTACGGTATTAAGCGCCTGGTTGACCGACTTCGGAATTTCCGCCAGTCTCACCGGATTGATGGCGCTGCTTCTGACTCCACCGCTCATGGTCGGCATGCTCCTCTTTCGAGGCCATCTTTTCTCGGCCCTCTCTTCTACGTCCCGACGCCAACGCGCCTATCAGTCGCAGTTTCACGACTCCGCCCGCTAGGAGGCGCCATTCGACACATTCAACGACACGGCCGCTGTTTCTGCACAATATAGATAACTTGTTGAGGGGATAAGAGAAGTGGTGTATGGCTGAACCTACACTGCCGCTGATGCAGGGCTGTGCATTCATCACCAGGGAGAGTGCCTGGTCGTGCGCCTCTCGATTTTCTGGCGATTGGTTCTGACGTATCTGGTCATTATTGCAGTAATGACCGCCGTGAATATCTATGCGTTGTTGCAGATTCGGACATTAGCCGGCCTCAATACCGAGGTCGGCTCTCACCACCATCCGGAGATTGATTCGGCCAAGCGCCTACTAACGTCGATATATGAGCAGGTTCAGGGTGAGAAGAAGTATGTGGCCGTGCCTGCCGCCACTTTTCTGGAGCATTTCGATACCGAGAGTAAAGAGTTTCAGCAGGTCTTGCAGTTGTTGCTCGCCCGTGAGGGATCGGAGTCGGAGACGAAGTTGCTCAAGGAGGTCGAGGGCCTTCAGCAAGCGCATCTGGCGCTGTTTCAATCCCAGCTGGCTGAGTCAAGCGGCCACCCGGAGGCGACCTCGGCCTATGATGCGCGGCGCGAGGCCGTGGTGGCGAAAATAGCCGCTACGCTTCAGCAGTATATCGGTCTACACGAGCGGCGGATTGCTGTAGGAGTGAATGAATCTCATGCCAGCTCTGTGCAGGCGGAAGCCGTCACACGCAATCTCGTTTTGGTCGCGCTCCTCTTTGGTCTCGGCATGGCCGCGGTGGCTAGTTACAATATTCTTCGCCCCTTGCGTCGACTCCAGGCCACCATTCAGGAGATGGGGCAGGGCAACTTCAAGGCTTCGTTGGATGGTCAGGCCCCCCGGGAATTGCGGGAATTGGGCGAAACTGTCAAATGGATGGGAACTAAGTTGCAGCAGTTGGATGACATCAAAAGCGAGTTCCTCGCCCATGTATCCCATGAGTTGCGCACGCCGATGGCTTCGATCCAGGAAGGCACCCATCTCTTATTAGATGAAATTCCCGGTCCATTAACACAGGACCAACGCACTACGCTTCGCATCATGTCGGATAGTAGCCGGCGGCTAATGTATCTCATTTCGACAATCCTGGATCTGTCGAAGATGGAGTCGGGCATGATGGAATATCGGTTTGTCCCGACGGATCTTCGTCGAGTCGCCGATATTTCGGTCAATAAAATCCGTCTGTTAGCGGATGCCAAACACGTGCAGCTTCTGATCGAGGCCCCAGTGGAGCGGCACTGGGTCAGGGCAGATAGTACGCGCATCGAACAAGTACTGGACAATCTCCTCTCGAATGCGTTGAAGTACAGCCCCGAGGGTGCAATTGTCAGGTTGCAAATGACACCTAGGCGGGACGAGGGGTTGCTGTTTGTCGACGTCGCAGACTCAGGCCCAGGCATACCAACGGAGGAACTGCCACATATTTTCGAGCGGTTTTACCAGGGACGAGCCAAGAGCCGGCAGGTTTCAGTGGGAAGCGGTCTCGGGTTAGCCCTTGCAAAAAAAGTCGTAGAAGCACATGGCGGGAGGATTTGGGTGGAAAGTGAAGTGGGAAAAGGGACGACTGTGCGATTCATATTGTATCTAACGAAACCAGGGATGTTGGCCTAGTGCACCGGTGGCATTCCATAGGTATGTTGGTATTTTTTGGACTCTTGTCTGCCTGTGGCACCCTCCCTCCGCCCCCGGCTCAGGCCCCCTATTTTTCAAATGATGGGGGGGAGGGCAAAATGTTGCAAGCCATTTTACGTAAAGATGCCTCATTAACGGCCAAATGTGCTAGTAAAAATACCTGCGATCATGTATTCTTCACCCGCGCGTTGACCTCTCTGTATGAAAGTCGAGAGTCGGCCATCCATAACTTTGAGAAAGTCATTTCCGTCGCCCCCAAAAGCCAGTTGGCTGTATCGAGCCGACTCTGGCTGCAATTGCTTCAGGCCGGCGAAGTGTCTGATCCGTCATGGATACGCTCCGTCTGGAGCGGGCCTGCAATCGTCCAGAACCAAGAGGTGCTTTTCCACACAATTGAGCGCACCGTGCGCGATCTCCTCGACCGCGAACTTACCATCCAACAATTACGTTCCTTACAGGACAGCGAGGCCCAATCGCTTGAGGCGATGCAGCGCGAGCTTCAAGATCAGGAGCGAAAGACTGAGCTGTTTAACTCTAGGCGTGAGTCGCATCGCATGTCGGTTGAGCCGGCCACGCTGCAAAGCCTGCAACGGCAAGTCAGCGATCGGGACAAGAAAATCGAGGAACTCACGAGTCAGCTTGAAGCGCTCAAACGCATCGATCAGGAAATGAGAGGGAAGACCCGTCCGATCAAGCCTCCCTCAAGTTTTGTTCCGTCGCAACAGTCGGAGCCGCCCAAACCCTAAGGACCGTCATGGAACAAGAACGAATTCTCGTTGTGGATGATGACGAAGGTCTGTTGCATTTATTGCGGATGCGGCTGTCTGCCCTCGGATTTTCGGTGACACCCTGTACGACAGGACGCGATGCCCTGGTTGCAGCTCGACAGGAAACTTTTGATATCGCGATTACCGATTTGCGGTTGCGAGCGGAAGATGGATTGGTGCTGACCGAAGAGCTTTTACAGATTCAGCCGGGGCTACCGGTCATCATCCTGACCGCCCACGGGAGTATTCCCAATGCGGTAGAAGCAATGCAACGCGGCGCCTTCGGTTATTTGACCAAGCCATTTGATGACAAAGAATTGAAAGCGACTATCGATAAAGCCTTGATTCAGTTGCGGATGACCAGGGAGATCCAACGGCTGAAATCATTGGTCAAGGAACTGTATGGCTTGGAAAATGTCATTGCTAGAAGTCCAGCTATGCAACGATTGTTTCAGCAAGTTGCTCAGATCGCTGATTCAGACGCCACCATACTGTTGACCGGAGAAACCGGAACAGGGAAAGAAGTGCTGGCCAGGGTTCTCCATGCCAATAGCCGTCGATCGAAGGGGCCCTTTGTGGCATTGAATTGTGCCGCAATTAGTGAAAGTCTTTTTGAAAGTGAATTATTTGGACATATCCGTGGTGCATTTACCAATGCGATGACGGCAAAGCGAGGGCTTTTTCAAAGCGCGAACGGGGGGACTCTTTTCCTCGACGAGATTGCCGAAATGTCCCTGCCGATGCAGGTGAAATTGCTACGCGCTGTACAAGAGCGGGAAGTGCGTGAAGTAGGGGCTGATTACACAACAAAAGTCGATGTGCGCATCATTACGGCTACAAATAAGGATTTGGCGGAATGTGTAAAGCTCGGGGCATTTCGGCACGATCTTTACTATAGAATTTCCGTTGTGCCGCTTAGCATTCCAGCCCTGCGCGAACGGAGGGACGACATTCCGCTCTTGGCCCAGCATTTTTTGAAGCAGAGTGCGAGACGTTCGAATAAGGATGTTCGTGGATTTACACCGGCAGCTATGCATCGGCTTATGGGTTATCCATGGCCCGGCAATGTGAGGGAACTTGAGAACGCAGTGGAAAAGGCCGTGGTCATGTCCAGGCAAGACATGGTGTTGCCGGAACTCCTTCCATCGGCTGGGGCATCGACCGATATTGGTTTAAAACCTTTGACGGAAGCAAAAGAGGAATTCGAACGGTCGTATTTGCGCAATGTGCTGCAGATGACGGGTGGAAATATTTCGCGAGCAGCTCAGTTTGCCGGCCGATATCGGGCCGATTTCTATAAAATGTTAAAGAAGTATGGGTTGCATCCTTCTATGTTGAAGGAGCGTCATGATCTGGATCTCACTGAGATTGAGGACGCAACGGAGGAGGTCAAAGACGCCTAGTGCTCAGTTTAAGGAAGCGCGCAGAGCTGATGTCCTATCATGCGTTCAAGCCGTTTCGCCGTCACATGACGAATATTTGTAATCCGAATGCCGAAGTCGTTCCCGCTGACCCACTGAACCGAAGCCTCTTCAATTTCTAACGGTGTTTTTTCGTCAGGCAGTTCCATTCGCAATGTCAACTTCATACCTATCGTAACTTGATGGTCCCCCTGCATGCGCCATCCTCCGCTCGAAATATCCCGGATGATCCCTTTACCGAGAAAGTCTTCGGCCAGGTAGTAGCCAGTATTCCAACGCATGACCCTCCGGTAAGTGCGCAGCCTAAATCGCTTTGGCATGACAGGGCTCCTATGAAAGTTCAATTAGCTTGCAGATGCATTCATTTTCCTGTCGCTCCGATAAGCACTATGCCTTCGCTCCACGTCGATGGGCCGCTGTAAGAGGGCTTCCGCCGCACGAATTGTTCAAGGCGCCGCTGTTCGTCTTCTGACGTTCGGATAAACTCGATGCCAAGTTTAGTACCTTCTGCCCATCGGACTGCCGCCAGGGAAACATGCAGCGGAGCTTGGTGATCAGGTAAAAACACTCTGAGTTGCAGATACTCGCCTGCAGTCATCTTTTTTGGGCTTTCGAGGAGACATCCTGGTAGAGAAAGATCTAGAACTCTCCCTTCCCCCACGAAATCGTCTCCCGCAAACATCACCGAACAGTCCATAGGTACTCGTTGACTGTATCGATTCTGCATGGTGCCTCCTCGTAGTTCCTTGAACCCGAATACTCTCGCTTACGAATTCAACTGTATTCCAAGAACACTCCGTCGCCTAGTCCTCAGAATTGGTAACCCCATAGAGGGGAGAAGGGGCCAGATGAACAAGCGATTCCAGGACACTTCGGAAGCCAACCGTAGAAGGTTCCAACACGAAATGCTTCGGTTGTCTGAAAGAGCCCTGACTGAACGCCTCTCGTCGTAGGTCATGCGATTTGTATAAAAGCGGTCTATTTTATTCTGGATGGATGAGACCCGACCAGACGACAGTCATACGCAACGTACTTCAAACGTTGAAGGGTACGCTCACCAGTTGTGAGTGGAAGAACCGGCTTCGTGCGGCGCCAACCGGTTGATTCGTCAGAGGAATTTATGGAGCTGGCGAGAGGAATCGAACCCCCAACCGGCGGTTTACAAAACCGCTGCTCTGCCAATTGAGCTACGCCAGCTCGCAAGATTCGTTATCGATAGAGTCGTGGATCTCGAGCAGAGCGGGAACCCTACAATTCTTCTTCATGCCTGTCAAGCTGCGAATGGACGGGGTGAGTCCGTTGCTCATTTTCTGCACCATAACTCTTGAGATGTCCTGAGCAATTTTCCCGAAAGTCCTTACTTTTACTTGAATAAAGTCTCAATTCCCAATAAGCTGATTCAGCATATGTCTATTCCAAGAGCCACATATTTCGTTTCAATTCATAGACGTCTTCTAGCACACTATCCCCCAGGTCGCAGTCTTCCAGAGAGGAGTGCTCCCATATGAGCCAGTCACACATTCTCGTGATCGACGATGATCCGGCTGTCCGCCAGCTTCTGGCGGAAACGCTCACGAGTGAAGGTCATCAGGTGACGGTCATGTCGAGCGGACTCGACGGAGTGGAAGCGGTGAAGGACCAACCGGTACACGTCGTATTGACTGATCTTCAAATGCCGGGGATCGATGGACTGGAGACGATCGACAGAATCTCCAAGATCGACTCCAAAGTTATTGCGATTGTCATGACCGGATATGGGACCGTTGATTATGCCGTGCGAGCGATGAAGGCCGGGGCCTTCGACTTCATCACCAAACCCTTTGAGCCCGACACCGTTGCGGTGGTGGTGCGAAAAGCGTTGGACGTCTACAAACTTAAACAGGAAAACCACCTGCTACGAAAAGCGGTGCGGGACCAATACCGTCTTGAGCATTTGGTGGGCACCAGTGCCCCGATGCGGATGGTGCTCGATTTCGTCGAGAAGGTCGCTGATAGCGACAGTACGGTCTTGATTGAAGGGGAGAGCGGAACGGGCAAGGAACTGATCGCGCGCATGTTGCATTTCAATAGTATGCGCCGCGACCGTCCACTGGTACCTGTCAATTGCGGGGCGATTCCGGAAACGCTCTTAGAGTCGGAGCTGTTCGGGCATGAAAAAGGGGCGTTTACAGGAGCCGCGCACACAAGGCTTGGCCGATTTGAACTGGCTCATGGTGGAACCATCTTTTTAGACGAAGTCGGCGAAATGAGCTTGCCATTGCAGGTGAAGCTGTTGCGCGTGTTACAGGAGCGATGCTTCGAACGAGTCGGCGGAACCAGGACGATTAACGTGGATGTGCGTATTATTGCCGCCACCAATCAGGATTTGGCGCAGGCTGTTCAGGAGCGCCGATTCCGGCAGGATCTGTATTATCGATTGCACGTCATTCCCATTCACATTCCTCCATTACGGGAACGCCGTAGCGATATTCCGCTCCTGGTTAACCATTTTATCGCTCAATTCAATCAATTGCGCCGAACGGAGATTCTCGGCATGGAGCCCGACGCATTGGTTCGCATGACCGAAGAGGAATGGCCGGGAAATATCCGGGAACTTGAGAACATGCTCGAGCGTCTGTGCGTGTTGAAGAAGAGGGGCATGATCACTGTGGCCGACCTCCCCGAACGTTCTTTGAAAATGGCCGCAGGGAAGACGGCCGAGGCGCCCGAGCAGTTTATTCGCTTCTCTGAGGATGGCATCAATTTGACGAAGGAACTCGAACATTACGAAAACCGTCTTATCGGAGAAGCCTTGCGTAAAGCCAACGGCATAACAAGCCGGGCAGCGCAGTTGCTTCAGGTCAATCGCACGACACTTGTAGAAAAATTAAAACGAAAAGGTTTTGATCCGAAAAGTCATGGATACTCCATTCAAAATTAACTGATCTCCACTCGTCCCGCATCATGTCAATTTCTTGACCTCTTCCTGTTCGTGGACGTTGGTATTTCTGACACCCGGCTCAGTTTTCCCCGTCAGTTTGCCTAAATCATCAAGCGATGCACTGAGTTACTGATTTCCCATAGGGGCACAGGACTTGCTGATTCGCCTTCTGTGCGAATTTTACCCATCACATCACGCTACACCCTCATCTGCGCAAGCTACTGTTTGAGTTGCCTCCTGTTCTTGGGCATCGGCCCTGCCGTGGCTGCGGACGGCTTGTCTGCGATGCGGCAAGAGCTACCGGCCATGATGCAGGAACCGTCGGAACTCGTGCGTGGAGCTTTGCCCGATCCTGGCCCTCGGTTCGAGCGCCTGACGGAGAGCGCGGAGTGGAAGCCGTTTGAACAAGGATTGCGCCTGTACAACCACGGGCAATTCCTTGAGGCACGCCTGCATTTCAGCAATATGCTTCGGGATCATCCCGAATCGCCGCTCAAATCATCGATCCAGGCGTTTCTGGCGGAAAGCACCCTCCAGAGTCACGACCCTGAAGTCCGGCCGCTGAACATCATCGATCAATACAAAACGGTGATGCGCGAGCACCCCCAGTCGACGAATGCCAAGCGGGCAGCCTGGCGTATCGGCGATGTGTATCGCGTCGAAGGGTGGTTCCAGGAAGCGCAGATTGCCTATCAGCATGCGCTTTCCCTCTCGGAACGCGACTCTTTTGATGCCAACCGGGCCATGCTCGGTTTGGGCTATGTCCAGCGCGGATTTAAGAGTTGGAAAGAGAGCACGCAGACCTTCGATCATGTGTTGAAACGCACCGTGGATCCCACGCTGCTGGTCTCTGCCTCGCTGGGCGAAGCCCACAGCCTCTATCGGCTGGGTCGGCTGAAGGATGCCGATGCGCTCTACGAAAGTATCTCCAGCCGCTGGCCTGCCGCGCTTCGGAGCGATGCCGTGGCGCTGCTGCGCTATGCCGATACTGCCGGGGAAGCCAAGCGAGGGCCGGTCATGCGAGAGCAGTTGCTACATTTTTACAATCTGTATCCAACCCGGCCTGAAACGCCGTTCGTGCTGACCTACCTCGCCGATAGTTACAAGGAGGCGGGGCGTTGGGCTGAGTCGAGCATCTTCTACGCAGCGCTCCTCACCCAATATCCTGATGCGCCGGATGCTGCCAAAGCCCGTCTTCGGTATGCCGATGTACAGGAACATCTGGATCCCGAAGGAGAAGAGATCAATCTCCGACACACCATCGCAGCACATCTGGCGAATGTTCCGCTAAAGCCGGGGGAAATGCTCAGTCCTCGCCGGGTGTTTGAACAGAGCGCCAAGGATTATGAAGGTTCCATGGTCGGCAGCGAGGCCCTGTTTCATCTCGGAGAAACCCTGGATAGGGCGGGCAAACCAGAGGATGCCTTACGGGCCTACGAACAGGCGGTGCTGCGCACAGGGAAGTTTGAAAACGATCCGTGGCCGGAAAAAAGCGGCGCGCAGTTGGTCCGCTTCCTTCGTCCAAAACTTGAAGCAGCCCTGAAGGCAGAGGATGATTTTGAGCTGATCAACATATTCCATCGGCATGGACCGTTTGCCGACCGGTGGTATGCCGGCACAGATCTGCTGCTGAAGATCGCAGAAGCGCATCGTCGCCTGGGGTTTCCCGTGGAGTCTGCCCGGTTGTTTCAATCCCTGGTTCGCGACCAGAAAGCAGAGCAGTTCCATGAAACGGCGTTGATGGGACTGGCTTACAGCTACATGGAACAAAAGGATATGCGGGCAGCCAGGGCGGTGTTTGAGCGATACCGCCTGGAATTTCCGACCGGCCGGTTTTCCGGAGACGCCTTGCGTGGAATCCTGACCTCGTTTGAGGGCGAAGGCAATCTCACCGCCCTGTTGAAGCTCGGTAAGCAATGGCTGGCCCACAATCCGCGGCACCATGACCGCACGATGGTGCAGCTGAAACTCGCTGGCGTGTTGGCTCAGGCCAAACAAGACGCCGAGGCGGCAGCCATCTACGACAGCCTGATCAAAGCAGGTCATGAACTCCCCGCCGCAGACCTGCTGCGGCATGCCGATGTGCTGGCTCGCTTGAATCGCCAGGCGCCGGCGCTGGCCATGTATAAAGAAGCGGTTGTCGCAGGGCTCGAGCCGGAACAGGAAGCCTGGGCGCAGCTGCAGATGGTTCAGCTGGCACGCGGATCAAAACGTGAAGATTTTGCCCGGAGCGGGCTACGCGCCCTCAGTGTCAACCCCGACAGTCTCGTTCGCCGCATGGCGGCGATGCTGGAAACTGAATTGCCGGAACCTCCGGCCGACAAACGAGGGAAAAAACCGTGACCAGTCAGGCGGGAGAGACGACTAATAATGAGTTGCTGACGCGCGCGTTTCGAGATTTCGATCAAGCCGCAACCGTGTTGCAGCAGTCGTATGACGCGTTAACGACGCGCCTGCAGCAGATGGATCTGGAACTTGCACAAACCAATGCCAGTCTGCGCGAACATCTTCGTGAAACCGAAGACATGCGTGCCCATGTGACCGCGGTATTAGAATCATTGGATACCGGCGTCATCGTGGCGGATTCGCAAGATGTAGTGGTGCGGTGCAATCACTCTACGGAGCAGCTATTGGGCGTGCCCCAGGCTGGACTGCGAGGACGTCGAGCCAGCGCCGTGTTGGAAGAGATCCGCAAGGACCATGGTGAATACCCGCTCGTCCTTCCCAGCGGCGTCACCATCGCCCTGTCAGAAACCGATCTGACCGACGAGACAGGGAATCTGACCGGAAAGCTCGTGCTGATTCATGACGTCACTCGGGTACGCCAGCTTGAAGATCGTTTGCAGCGGCGCAACCGCCTGGAAGCCATGGGGCAGATGGTGGGCAGCATCGCGCACGAGATTCGGAATCCCTTGGGCAGTGTGGAACTGTTCGCGTCGATGTTGCGAAAAGATCTCCGTGAGCAGCCTCAACTCCGAAGTTATGCCGAGCATATTTCCATGGCCGTTCAATCCATGGATCGGCTCCTGTCCAACTTGCTCGTCTATACGAGGCCTGACTGTTCTCGGCTTGGATGGCATGAGACCGAAATCCTTATCCGAGAAGTTCTGACACTGGCGACTCACGCCATCCCGCCTGGCACTGTCGAGGTACGGTGTCAGGTGCACCCGCTCGTCCCTCAGCTCTGGTGCGATGGCGCGAAAATGAAGCAGGTGCTCTTGAATCTGGTGTTGAATGCCGTTCAGGCCATGCCGGAGGGTGGAACGCTCACCCTGGCTGCCTGTCCGGCCCCTCCTCAACCTCAGGAATCGCCGGCCATCCAACTCACGGTGAGCGACACCGGCACGGGTATTCCGGCCGAACTGCAATCGCGGGTCTTTGATCCGTTTTTTACCACGAAAGATCACGGAACCGGTTTGGGACTCGCCATCGTGCACGCATTGGTCGAAGCCCATCATGGACGTATCGATGTGGAGAGTAGTCCGGGACATGGCACTTCGTTTCTAATCACTCTGCCGCGAGGGCCCGGGCAGACTCCCTCGACGCCTGCTCCACGCGTGAGCTTGTCCGGTTCTTCAGAGGCTTCCCGTCAGATTGTGAGCATAACAGAAGAAAAGAGGTACGAATGAGCGCGCAACCAGCTTTGCAGGGACCTTCAGCTGCTGCCGAAGAGGCCCGAATCGTATTGATCGTCGATGATGAACCGTCGATGCGAACGGCCTTGTCGGAGACCGTGCGTCGAATGGGGTATCAAGTGCGTGGTGCCATCGACGGGGCGGATGCCATCGAGCAGGTGGAACGGTTGAAGCCCTGGCTGGTGGTCACCGACTTGAAAATGCCTCGTTTGAATGGGCTCGAACTCGTCAAAGCGTTGAAACAAAAAGCTCCCAATACGTTCATCATTCTCATGACTGCGTATGGAACCGTCGAGACGGCGGTGGAAGCCATGAAATTTGGCGCGAACGATTATATTCTAAAACCGTTCTCCACCGACCTGCTCGAACGGGTCATCCTCAATCTGCAAGCCAGTACAGAACCGGATGAGCACGATGCCCCTGCGACGCTCGAAGCGCGCGCGATCTTGACGCAGGATCCCGGCATGATTCGTCTGCTCACGACCCTCGAAGGCGTTGCGGCCAGCCAAGCCACCGTGTTGATCAGCGGTGAAAGCGGGACGGGAAAAGAGTTGCTGGCGCGCTACATCCACGCGAGAAGCCCCCGCGCCCATCGTCCGTTTGTCGCCCTGAATTGCGCCGCACTTCCGGACAACCTGCTGGAGAGCGAGTTGTTCGGTCATGAGCGCGGAGCCTTTACCGGTGCGATTCAGAAAAAACTGGGCAAGTTTGAAATGGCCCATACCGGAACGCTGTTTCTCGATGAAATCAGCGAAATGAATCTGGGCCTACAGTCGAAGCTGTTGCGGGTTTTGCAGGAGAGGGAAGTCGATCGCATCGGAGGGCGTGAGCCGGTTCCGGTCAACATCCGCGTAATCGCCACGACGAATCGCTCGCTCTACCACGAGGTGACACAAGGGCGCTTTCGCGAGGATCTGTTCTATCGCTTGAATGTGTTTCCCGTCACCGTGCCTCCGCTTCGCGAACGACCGGGCGATATTCCGCTCCTCGCCAGACATTTTCTCCGTTCGTCGGCGCAACGCAACGGCCTGACCGTGCCGACGTTGTCCGAACGGGCCATCGCCGATCTTCAACAGCGTGCATGGAAGGGCAATGTGCGCGAATTAGAAAATGTCATGGAACGCGCCATTTTAGTGACAACCGGAAACGCGGTTGACGTCGATCACTTACTGCCGGGGGATGGAACGGTTCCCATGCAGCCGATCGAAACCGTGGAGGCGCTCGTTGCGCCGTCCGCTCACGGGTCGTTGTGGGAAATGGAACGCGACCTGATCTTCAAGACCCTGGCTCGAGTAAAAGATAATCGTACCCATGCCGCCAAGGAGTTAGGCATCAGTATTCGTACGTTGCGAAATAAATTACGGGAATATCGCGACTTAGGATATCAGGTCGAAGCGGAAAAACCCTGAGCCTATTTGATCGGTGCTAGGCAATTTTTTCCCCGAAGGTCGCTTTTGCCGGGTGTCGTCGAAGCTGCGCCGCCAAACTACATCGGGAGAGCCCAGGGGGAAGTCCGAAGCGAACGGGGTACACAGATTGCACCGTTTACGGCAGAACTCTCTACGGAGTGTGGACCATGACCATTTTTGACAGGACCATGCAGCTGCTCGAACGTTCATTGGACTTGCGCGGGGCTCGCCAGCAGGTGATCGCTGCCAATATCGCCAACGAGGAAACGCCCAAGTATCGCGCCACGGACCTGAACTTCGGCCAGGCGCTGGCAAATGCGCAGCAGGGCAAACTGCCCATCACTTTGGTTTCGACCCATCACAACCACATTGGCCCGAAGGGCAGCGGTCTTCAACGAGTGCAGGGGCGCATCGAAGAAGTTCCTGCCGGCGATCTGCCGTTGGATGCCAATTCGGTCAACATCGAACTGGAAATGGCCAAAATGTCGGATAACGCGCAGCAGTACAACACGGCGGCCACTATGATCAGCATGAAATTCAAAGGGCTCCTCAACGCCATTCGCGAGGGACGGTAGGCGTTCCACCAGCAGACTGATGCAAATCCTCGGGTCACGGGCAAACCAGCAAGAGGTGTGTGATGGATTTAACAGATAGTCTCGCAGTCTCGGTATCTGCGCTGGATGCGCAACGGCACCGCCTGAATGTGATCGCCAGCAACCTGGCGAACGCGCAATCCACCAAAACCAGCACCGGGGGACCCTATCGGCGCCGCGACGTGGTGTTTCAAGCAGCGCCCGTGTCCTCAGCGTTTCAGAAGGCATTCACACAAGTGTCCAAAGGGGCCGGCCGGCATGCATTGGATGGCGTGAAAGTCGCCCGGGTCATCGAAGACCAGAAACCGGGGCAGACGGTGTACGATCCTCGCCATCCCGATGCCGACAAGAAGGGATTCGTCACGATGCCCAATGTGAACGTCATGGAAGAAATGGTCAATATGATCGGCGCGTCCAGAGCCTATGAGGCCAATGTGCAGGCCGTCAACGCGACCCGCACCATGTGGAATCGCGCCCTGGAAATCGGGAGGTAGCCATGTCCGATCTGCGCATTGCAGGAGCCAATCTGATCCGGCCGATCGAGGCGCCCGATCTCCAGCAAGCCGGGCAGACCGGCGAGGCGGGCGGCGCAAACTTTTTAGGGTCGTTGAAAGAAGCCATCGGGCATATCAACGATGCGCAAGCAGGGGCCAGCCAGGCCGTCGAGTCGTTGGTGACAGGTCAGAGTACCAACATTCATCAAACCATGGTGGCGATGCAACAGGCTGATGCATCCTTTCAGCTGATGATGCAAGTACGAAACAAGCTCGTGACGGCCTACGAGGAAATCCAGCGGATGCAGATTTAGCGATCGGTCTGCGCGCGGATCTCACGCATAAAGGATTTCACCGCCCATGTTCTCAAAATTCAGCCAGTTCACGATCAATCAACGCTTCATCATTCTGCTCGCGCTGGCCGGATCCATTGCCGGTCTGGTGGCCGTCACGCTCTGGACACAACAGCCGGACATGCAGGTACTGTTTGCCAATTTGGCTGTCGATGATGCCTCAGGCATTATCGACAAGCTGAAAGACGCCAAAGTGCCTTATGAGACGACCAACGGCGGAACGACGATCCTGGTCCCCAATGCGCAGGTGCATGACTTGCGGCTGGAAATGGCCGGCCAGGGTCTCCCCCACGGCGGCGGGGTCGGGTACGAAATTTTCGATCGCACCACGATGGGCATGTCTGATTTTGTGCAGAAGCTGAATTACCGGCGGGCCCTCCAAGGAGAATTGGCTCGAACGATCACGCAGATGCCGGAAGTCGAGCGGGCGCGTGTTCATTTGGCCATTCCGGAACGGCGGCTCTTCGCCACTGAGCAGGATCGTGCCCGCGCCTCCGTGGTCGTATCGCTCCGGTCCAACCAAAACCTCTCGAAAGCCCAAATTCAAGGCATCGTGCATCTCGTGTCCAGCAGTGTGGAAGGTCTCCAGGCTCGCGACGTCACCGTTGTCGATGGTCACGGGAACCTCCTGTCGAACACTTCCAGCGACGAAGCGGCCGGCCTGTCCGGGACTCAAATGGAGTACCAGCGCACTCTGGAGAAGGACATCGAGACGCGCATTCAAAGCATGTTGGAACGCATCGTCGGCGTGAATAAGGCCGTCGTTCGAGTGTCGAGTGTGCTCGATTTCCGAAAAATCGAGACCACCGAAGAACGCTACGACCCGAACGGCCAGGTCGTGCGAAGCGAGCAGCGTGGACAGGAAAAGTCCAGCGGCGTGAACGGGACCTCAGGCGGCGTGCCCGGCGTGGAATCGAATGTGCCCGGCGGCACCGAAGCCGAAGGTGGTCAGACCAGCTCGAACAACAATCAGACCAAAAATGAGACGGTGAACTACGAGATCAGCCGGACCGTCTCTCGTATCGTCGAGCCGACCGGGACCATCAAGAAGCTCTCTGTCGCGGTGCTGGTCGACGGCACGTATGAAGGGGGCAAGGCAGGGGAGGCGGCCGCCGACCAGCCGAAGAAATATGTCCCTCGTTCAGAGGAAGAAATGAAGCGCATCGAAGAGATCGTCAAGAAAGCCATGGGCTATTCCACTGAACGTCAGGATCAGGTGGAAGTGGTGAGTATCCAATTCGGGCTCGGCGCGGAAGAACCGGTCGGCACGGGCGTGGAAGCCGCGGCGGATAGCAGCAAGGCCTGGATGCCTTACATTCGGTATGCCGTGGGAGGACTCTTGTTTTTCCTGATTTTGTTCATGGTGGTTCGTCCGCTGATGGTCATGCTCGTACAGTCGGCGCCGGCCGCAGCGGTCGGGGAGACGCCGACCCTGCCGGCATCGGTTGGACAGGTTGAGGCGGCCATCTCCGGGAAACAGCCAGGCCAGATTCTCGACATGGCGAAAAACAATCCTGCGAACACCGCCGTCGTGGTCAAGCAGTGGCTGAAAAGTAACGCCTAACGGTCATGGCCATGAACAAAGAGCTCACCGGCGCACAAAAAGCCGCCATTCTGCTCAGAGCGATCGGCGAAGAGGCCGCAGCCGCGGTCATGAAAACCCTCGACCCGAAGGATATTCGCAAGCTCGGCGCCTTCATGAAGGAGACCGCGAATATCACCAAGCAGGAAGAAGACAGCGTCATCGCGGAATTTGAACAGGCCAGTTCCTCCGGCGAGGTCCAATTCGAAGGGCGGGAATTCATGGAAGCCATCCTCAAGAAAGCGCTGGGCCCTGAAAAAGCGGCGCGCATGATGGAATCCCTGAACACAAAAACCTATCCAGGCATCGACGCATTGAAATGGGTCGATGCGCGCACGGTGGCCCAGATCCTCAAGATCGAACATCCGCAGACCATTGCCGTCTGTTTGGGACAAATGGAAGCCGAACAGGCCAGCGCCGTCCTGGCCCTCTTGCCGGTGCATTTACACGCTGATGTCTCCCTACGTCTGGCGACCATGCAAGAGGTGCAGCCAGAAGTGTTGGCTGAGCTGAGCGACAGTCTGCAGGAAATTCTGTCGGCTTCGATGGGGATGTCGAGCATGTCCGTCGGCGGAGCCGAGCTGATGGCCGAGATCCTGACCCGTGTCGATAAGAATACTGAAGGCGCCATCATGGCCAAGATCACCGAGCGCGATCAGGCCCTGGCGGAAAGTATCCGTGCCTTGATGTTTGTCTTCGATGACCTTGTAGATCTGGATTCTCGCGGCATGCAAGAGCTCATGAAGGAAATCAGCAAAGAGGACCTTCCCATCGCCTTGCGGGGCGCGACGCCGGAAATCAAAGAGAAGTTCCTCAAGAACATGTCCAGCCGTGCGGCAGAAATGCTGAAGGAAGACATGGAGACTCGCGGCCCGGTCAAGGTATCGGATGTCGAAAAGTCCCAACAGAATATTCTCAAAGTCTGCCGCAAACTCGAGGAGGAAGGGCGCATCGTCATCGGAGGCGGCGGCGGCGAGGAGCTATTGTAAATGGGGAGCGCTGCCGTGGGCACGAGAGTTTCGATAGCGACGTCGGCAGAGTCCGAGAAGGAGTTGGCGCCTCGGGCCGTGTTGATCGTCGATGACGAGCCGTCCATTTGTCTGTTGCTGGCCGAGATGCTGGAGCCCACAGGACATCCGGTGCTCACCGCCGGTTCCGTCCAGGAAGCGCTGAGTCATCTCCGAACACGTTCCGTTGCCGTGGTGATCGTGGATGTGCAGCTCGGCGGTGTCGATGGCATTGCCTTTCTGCAACAGGCCCTCGACATCGACAATCGCCTTCTTGGGATCGTGATGACGGGCCACGGCAATATTGAGCTGGCCGTGCGGGCCATGAAGTCCGGGGCGGCGGATTTTCTTACCAAACCATTTCAAGTCGAGCTAGTCAGGCTGGCGGTCTCCAGACTGCTGGAGCTCTATCGCCTGCGACAGGAAAATACCGTGCTCACCCGCACGTTGATTCGCTCAGGCAATATTCAATTACGTCCCGTGCCGCTGGCCGATTTCAGCCGGGGCAATCGTCCCTTTGGAACCGAGGATCTCACCGAGTTTGAGCGGGGAGTGGCGGAAGGCGAAAAACGCTCGACTGAAAGGGTGGCAGCCGCTCGACAACGGGAACAGAACCTCCTGGCGTCGCTGATGACGCGCTTGGAGGATACCTGGCAGAGCCTGCATGAGACGGTCGAAGAGGAAATCGCCGCCCTCTCTTTCATGATTGCCCATAAGGTGGTGCGGGACGCCGTCACAGAAAAACGCGACATGATCGTGACGCAAGTCCGTAGCGCGCTCGCCCATCTGCATGAGAGCGGTCTCGTCCGTGTCCGCGTGCATCCGTCGGATCTTGCGGTGGTCGAATCGGCGCGTACCGCACTAAGCCAAACACCCCACGGACTGTTGACCTTAAAATTGGAGACCGACCCTGCCATCAGTCCCGGCGGATGCCTCGTCCAGGCGCAGAGCCTATTGATTGACGCGACGCTGGACACGCAATTGTTACGACTGGGCGAAGCCTTGCGAAAGCGGGATACCGGTGAAGCTTAGCGAACGCTTGGAACATGTCGAGCCGCTGTCGGTCACGGGCAGGGTGGCCCAGGCCGTCGGTATCGTCATTGAAGCCTCAGGCCCGTTCACCTCTGTCGGGGAAGTGTGTGAGATCACCCGCGAGGGAGGCCATGGAGCCGTCATGGCGGAGGTCGTGGGATTTCGCGAAGATCGTGTGTTGCTGATGCCATTAGGCGAGATGCAGGGTATCGGACCAGGCAGTCGCGTCGTGATGAAGGGGCATGTCGCCTCTGTACCCGTCGGTCCTCAGATGTTGGGTCGCATCTTTGATGGCCTCGGACATCCATTGGACGGGCAGCCGCCTATCCGTAGCGACGTGCGTGTTCCTTTGTACGCAGCACCGTTGAATCCCCTGCATCGTGCCAGAATCACACAGCCTGTCGATCTGGGTATTCGTGCCATCAACGCGTTATTGACGTGCGGTCAGGGCCAGAAGATCGGTGTGTTTGCCGGGTCTGGCGTGGGGAAAAGTGTGCTCTTAGGCATGATCAGCCGCTATACCCAAGCCGATGTGCGGGTCATCGCCCTGGTCGGCGAGCGGGGCCGCGAGGTGAAAGAATTCCTGGAGCGCGATCTCACTCCTGAAGCGAGGGCCCGTTCCATTGTCATCGTGGCGACATCCGATCAACCACCGCTGGTTCGAATTCGGGGCGCGCTGGTCGCCACCGCCATTGCGGAATATTTCCGTGATTGCGGCAAACATGTCCTGCTCATGATGGATTCGCTTTCACGATTGGCCTACAGCCAGCGTGAGGTTGGGTTGGCCATCGGGGAGCCGCCGACGACAAAAGGCTACACGCCGTCTGTGTTTGCCGTCTTGCCCAAGCTTCTGGAGCGGGTGGGCCCGGCGCAGAGCGGTGGCAGCATAACCGGACTGTACACCGTACTGGTCGACGGCGACGATCTCAATGATCCAGTCGCGGACGCGGTGCGCTCTATTCTTGACGGCCATATTGTCCTGTCGCGGGAACTCGCCGCTCGCAATCATTTTCCCGCCATCGATATTCTTCAAAGCACGAGCCGGGTAATGCGGGACATCGTGACGCCGGCACACTATGCGGCTGCACGGTTGGTCCTTGAACGCACGGCGCTCTATCGGCGTTCGGAAGATCTCATTACCCTGGGTGCCTACAAGCCGGGTACGAGTAAAGACCTCGACAAAGCCGTGTCCGCCCATGACGGCATCACGGCATTTCTGCGACAAGAAACCAAACAGGCGGTCGGCTTGCCGCAATCGATCGACGCCCTCCTGTCTCTCGCAGGAGCGATCCAATGAACGTGACCGTCCTCAGGACTTATGCGGTGCAACTGGAAGAAGTCGCCAAACTGGAACTGGCGGAACTCAGCCATGCCCTGCAGCAGACCGCGAATCGGATGGCCATGTTGGAAGCACGAGCCAAAGAAGATGCCGACCGGTATCTTCTTCAGGTCCGGGCAGGAAGCACCGTTGAGCAAGTCTATGGCCACCTTGATGCCATGGACCAGGCGATCGCCACACGGAAGGGCCTCGAGCAGGTGTTGGCGGCCGAACAGACCAAGATGGAACAGAAGCGTGCAGAACTCCTCGAAGCGATGCAGTATCGAAAGAAACTGGATCTCCTCGAGGCCCGCGCCGCGCTGGACCTACGCCGCCGTCGTGAACGCCAGGATCAACAATTGCTGGATGAACGCGCCTGGAGACGAAGCCCACTGCAAAAGGGAGAACGGGCATGACACAGACCGGAAGCCGTACTCATCACAGAGTGGGTGCCGGTGCGGCGGCGCGATTGCTTGTGGGTGCGCTCTTGATTGCGGTCGTCGCAACGGCGTATGCGGCTGAAGAAGCGAAGCCGGCTCCTGTTGCACAGAAGGATGAGCCGAAACCAGAGAACGCGAAAAAAGAGGTGCAAGGACCGGCCACGAGCGCCCCACGGGAAATCTACGAGATGTTGGAGCAACGCAAACGTCTTTTGGACAAACGTGAGACGGCCGTGCGCGGATCGGAGACGCATCTCTTGGAGCTGAAGGCAGAGCTGGAGCAGATCGTCACACGCCACGAACAAGCGGTGGAGGCCGAAAAGAAACGTCGCCAGGCCGCTCAGGCCAAGGGGGCGGGTGAAGCTGACAAGTTAAAAGCGTCCTCCAAGACCGGTCCCACCGTTAACGTCAATCAAGCCCAACTTGCGAAGATTTACGAAGCCATGCCGGCTGAAGAAGCCGCAGCCCGCTTGGAACGCATGCCTGAACGGAAGGCACTCGAAGTGCTCCGCCTGCTCAAAGGTAAATCCGCGGGAGCCATTCTCGCGGAGGTCAAGCCGGAGCGCGCAGCTCGGCTGACCGAGCAGTTGCTCACCATACCCTAGCCGCTCATTTTACGCGTCTGTCTTAGGGCAGCTTTTGCCGTCCCCAACTGCAGAAATTTCCGTCCCACGACTCTCTGCTCACCAGATCATCTCAAAATCTCGCGTCAGACGGCGTTTTACTGCGGAGGCCGCATGGCACGGGCTTTGTAATAGTGTTCCATGTCTATTCACGCACCCGCAACAGACAGGAACTATATGGCCACTGATATGCAGCGTCTCTCCATCGGGTTTCCCAGTCAGCAAGCGCCCGGGATCCAGGATGCCCGGGATCGTCAGCCGGCGTTCCAGGCTGTCGAGCCATCCCGGAACTTCGAGTCGATGCTCGGGCGTGCGGAGGCTCGCCAGATGCCGCCTAAACATGAGTCATCCACGGTGCGAAACGGTGACAAGATTGGGAACCATGTACGGCCGGCGGCTCACCCCGCGCAGGAATCCTCTCGCCATCCATCAGAACGATCCCCCGTCGCTGAAACCCATGACAAAAACATGGACCGCAGGGAATGCACCGGAGAAAAAACGCAACAGTCTACGGGTGAATCAACAGATAAGGATGCCGCTCAGGAATCGAAGAAGAGCAAAGACCAGGAGGCCGTGCCGCAGGACATCCTGCTGGCCGCGATGATCGTGCCGAGCGCACAGACGAACCAGGTCGAAGCGCAGCCCGCACAAGCGGAGACAGGAGCGACTCATTCTGAGGAGGCCGTGACGGCGCTTGCGGCCATTCCCACGGACGGTGGAGCAGAAGGATCGGGCCCGCCCACCGCCATGGCCGCTTCCGGAGCCGTAGGTGATGTGGCTGCGCAAGGACTTCCTACGCGTCAAGCGGCTGCCGCGGTAGAACCAGGCAAAGAAGCGACGCAAGCAAAGGACACGGCAGGGAAGCCGGTGCAGACGGAAGGGACAAACATGCGTTCGAGCGCTGGCCAAATCCCCGGCTCAGAAGGACAATCGGCAGCCCGTGCCGAAACCGGCGCCGGGGCTCGTATTGATCCGCATCGCCAGAATCCAGCGCTTTCCGTTATGACCGCCACAAAACAGGATGCAAAAATTGTGGAGCAAGCCCCGATCGATCAGGCGGATCGTTCGACGGTTCTCGATGCAATTGCGCAGGCCACGTCAGTGAGCGAGGGCCAAGCAGGGTCCGGTGCAGGCCGGTTTACGGGTCAGGACGGCCAGAGTTTTTCCGATTCTTCAAGTGGAACGGATCGTTCTCTCCCGAATCAGACCTCATCGCTCGAACCGAATACTCGATCAGGATTTCTCGACCGGATGAATGGACTGAATCAGCCGGCCCCTTCGGTGAACGAAGGTTCACCGGGTCGAAGTGAGTCCGGCCAGACAGCCTCGGTGCTGCGTGCCTCTGAATCCGAACGGATGAACGACCTTCGAGGAGCTGCCCCAGTTTCACAGAGCGTGACGTTGGATCTCGATCCGCTCGATATGGGACCGTTGCGCGTGCGGGTCATGATGAGCGACCAGACCGTTCACGCGCATATCCGCACGGAACATGGTGAGTTGGGTCAGGGGTTGTTGCAACAGGGACAATCGTTGGAATCCTCGCTGCGCACGACCGGCCTGGAAATGGGCATGTTGCGGGTCACGGTCGATCAGCAACAGGGCCGGGGAGATAACGCCTGGATGTTTCAACAGCAGCAGCAACAGGGCCGTCCACCGACACCGAACATGTCTCAGGCGGCGGTGCCAGAGGATACACGTGTAGCAAGCGGGGAGCGTGGTGTCGTCTCGAACGAACGCGTGAGTTTTTTTGCCTGATTGGAGGATGTATGGATATCAGCCAGATGATTACACAAAAGACCTCGACGGATACATCGACACCGACGACTGATGGACCCAAACCGCTGGGCAAGGATGACTTTCTCAAGTTGCTGGTGACGCAGCTTCAACATCAGGACCCCCTGAAGCCGATGGAAAACGAGGCGTTCATCGCTCAGACTGCTCAGTTTTCGCAGTTGGACCAGATGACGAAGATGGTCGCACTAATGGAAAAGAGCGTGGCGCTCCAGGAGACAGCCCAGGGTAAAACAGCGCAGTCCGATACCCCGCCGGTCGCTTAGTGGGCGACTGGTTGTATGGAGCATCGAAAGCCACGTAATGGATCACGGCAATAAGGAGGAGAGATCATGGGCATTTTAACGTCGATGTTCACGGCGGTCACCGGATTGAGTTCCTACGGCAACGCCATGGGCGTGATCGGCAATAATATCGCCAACGTTGGCACGGCGGGTTTCAAATCGAGCCGAGCCACATTTTCAGATCTGATTTCGTCGAGCATGGCAGGTGGCGCCGGCAGCGATCAGATCGGACTCGGCGTGTACCTCAATGATGTGCAAACGAATTTTTCGCAGGGCTCAATGACCACCACTGGGAATACCTTCGATCTGGCGATCGACGGGAACGGATTTTACCAGGTGCGGAATCCCTCCGGAGCCGTGTTCTATACCAGGGCCGGGCAATTCAAGGTGGACAGCGCAGGGCAGGTCGTCGATGCGAGCGGCGCCCTTCTGCAAGCCTACCAGGCCGATACCACAGGCAATATTACGAGCACGATCGGGGGTGTCACCCTGACGTCGAGTGCCGTCGCACCGCAGTCCACGACCACTGCGAGTATTCTCGGGAACCTCAATGCGAACGCAACGGCACCGACGGCTGCATTCAGCGTGACCGACACCACGTCGTACAACTTCTCCACGGGTATGACGTTTTATGATTCGCTGGGCAATTCACACCAGATGCAGCTGTATTTCCGGAAGACCGCCGCGAATGCCTGGGGAGTCTATTCCCAGATCGATGGTGGTGCCGCAACCGCGCAAACCAATATGACCTTTAACGCGAGCGGCGCCGTCACGGCAGGCGGCACGCAGACTATTAGCGCCGCGCTAACGAATGGCGCCACGACGCCACAAACCATTACGGTGAACGTGGCCTCACTCACCCAATTCGGGTCAGCCTCCGGCGTGCAAAGCCAGACCCAAAACGGCTATTCCTCCGGTACGCTCGAACGTATCAGCGTCGATAAGGAAGGCAAGGTGATGGCGCAGTTTACAAACGGCCAAACCCGGGCCTTGGCGCAGGTGGTCTTGAGTCGCTTTACCAATCCGGATGGATTGGCCAACGTCGGCGACAATCACTTCCTGGAGACCGTCGAATCCGGCGCGGCCCTGGCTGGAGCGCCGACGATCAATGGATTGGGCAGAGTATTGTCCGGAACGGTGGAACAGTCGAACGTGGATCTGGGTAAAGAGTTTGTGGACATGATCATTACGCAGCGGGCGTTTCAAGCCAATTCGCGGGCCATCACGACCAGCGACGAAATGCTGCAGGAGCTCGTGAATCTCAAGCGATAACTATGAAGACCCCGGCGCGGTGTATTTACCCGCGCCGGGGCCCAAGTCGGCAATTTCTACCTAGTCATCTTCTCGTCATCGCTCTACGACGGTTTACCCTCCTCGTCAACATTCTGTCAACGGTTGTTACTTCCGCGTCACCACCGTGACAACACATTCGTTGCGTCGGCGACGAACCTTCGCGCTAGAGAAACAGCGGCTCCAAATCATTGTCTTATCACACGATCTGACACGTTGTGCGCAATATGCGGCAGGCGAGCTCTATGGCATATGCATTGCACAACTGACCGGCACCGGCAAACACTGTTCGCAGGAGGTTTGTATGTCAGAAGCAGTTGAGGAAAAGGCACCCGCAGCACCGGCTGGGATTCCCATGAAGATGGTCATCATCATCGTCGGAGGGGTATTGGTCCTTGCGCTGGGGGGCGCCTTTGCGATGATGAAAATGATGGGCGGATCCTCCGCCGAGAAGGCGCAGGCCGAAGCCGGGGGAGAAAAAACTTCCGGGCATGGAGCAGCCGAAGAAAAAGGCGGAGGGGAACATGGCGTCGTCGCCGATGCGAGCGCTATCGCCGATCTGGATCCCTTCATCGTCAACCTCGCGGATTCCCCGGAAATTCGGTACCTCAAAGTGACCATGAAAGTGGAAGCGGACAATGCCGGAACGGTCGAGCAGATCAAGGCACGTACGCCGCAAATTCGCGATGCCGTTCTCGTGTTGTTGACCAGCTTGGACTCCGCCACTGCCCGCTCGCCGCAGGGTAAGCACAAGTTGCGCGACGACATCACTGAACGCATCAACGGCCTGTTGCCCAAGAAATCGGTCAAATCGACGTACTTCACGGAATTTGTGATTCAGTAATCGGAGCCGGCTCCAAAGACATCATGGACAAGATACTCTCCCAGGAAGAAATCGATGCCTTGATGGGCGGTGTCATGTCCGGCGACGTCGAAACGGAGCCGAAGGAGGAAGAAGCACCCGGCGGTGTCAAAGCCTACAGTCTGACCAGCCAGGAGCGGATCATTCGCGGGCGCATGCCCACGATGGAAATGATCAATGACCGCTTCACCCGCCAACAATCCGTCTCTTGGACGAGCCTTTTGCGCGAGAAGATTGAGTTCAGTGTCCTCGGCACCCAGATCATCAAGTTCGGGGACTTCATTCAGAAGGTCCCCGTGCCGTCTTCATTCAACTTGTTCGCCATGGAACCGTTGCGCGGAAACGGACTCTTCGTCATGGACGCCATGTTGGTGTACCTGATCGTGGATTTCTTTTTCGGCGGAAAAGTGCAGACCCATGTGAAGCCGGAAGGCAGAGAGTTCACGACCATCCAACTTCGGCTGATCAAAAAACTCGTTCAGCAAGCACTGGTCGATCTGGAAAAAGCCTGGCACGCGGTCATGCCGGTCAAGCTTAACTATCTGCGCTCGGAGAGTAACCCGCAGTTTGCCATGGTGGTCACCACGTCGGAAATCGTCGTGGTCGTCACGTTACAGGTGCATCTCGGAGACATCACGCGTGAAATGTTCATCGCGTATCCCTATTCCATGCTCGAGCCGATCAAAGAAAAACTGTATTCCGGCCTGTTTGCCGACAACGTGGAGCAGGACAGCAGCTGGGGCAGCCGGTTTAAGGATTCGTTGCAAGAATGCGACGTCGCCGTGGCGGTTCAACTCGGGACGGCAAAAATCAACGTGCAGGACTTGATGAACTTTAGTCCCGGCGATGTGTTGATGCTGGACCAACATCCCGGTGATCCGATGCTGTGTCTGGTAGAGGGCGATCCGAAATTCCACGGGCAGCCCGGCGTATTTAAAGGCAATCATGCCTGCCGCGTGACCAGGGTCTTGAGTTAGGTCGAGCCGGAATCAAAGGAGATTTGCGCATGGGCAACGGCGATACAACCACGCAGGCGGATGCGTCCAATGCCGCGGAGATGAGCCCGCAGGCGACGTCATTTCCGCCGGTCGATAATCAGGGAGCAGTGCCGGCCAACAAGAATATTGATTTCGTGCTCGACATTCCGCTGCAGGTGACCGTTCAGATCGGCTCGACGCGCATGTTGATCCGCGAGTTATTGCAGCTTGGACAGGGTTCTGTCATCGAGCTGAATAAACTGGCTGGAGAGCCGATGGAAGTGCTGGTCAACAACAAGTTAGTGGCGCGCGGCGAGGTCGTGGTGGTGAACGAGAAATTCGGCATTCGTTTGACCGATGTCGTGAGTCCCAATCAGCGCATTCAGCAACTCGGATAACCACAACGTGATCCGGCGTGGTCGCCGGTGCGCGTACGGAGAAGGTCGACCGTTCCATGGAGATTTGGGAAAGCGTGGTCCGCATGGTCTCGGCGCTGGGGGTCGTGCTGGCGTTGATTCTAGGCCTGCTGGCCGTCGTGAAATCCAGGGTGGGCCAGCGTTTTCTCCCGGTCGCCGGCGCCCCGCTGGTCAAAATCCTCGGCAGCGGTTCGCTGGGATCTCGCAAGCATGTCATGGTGGTCGCCGTCGCCGGCGAGGTCCTGATTCTCGGGACCACGGCGACCGATGTGGTTCCACTCGGGAAAGTGACCGATCCAGAACAAGTGAAACGGCTCCTGGTCGATGTGTCATCGACTTCCTCCACTCCGCCTCCCAATCCGGTCCGGTCTGAGAATCGCGAGGAGACCTTAGATGCCGGAAGGTAATCTCACGCTTCTTCACCATAAAGCGAGGACGTGCGTCGGTTCCGGCTGTCGAACCATAGGATTGTTGATGCTCGCCCTCCTCGTGATTCTTGGCAGCGCCTCGGTCGTGCACGCGGAAGGCCCCTCGCTGACGCTCGATCTGGGCCAAACCGGTACCAAGCAGACCGCCGTTGTTCTGCAGATTCTCGCATTGTTGACCGTCCTGTCCCTGGCGCCGGCGTTGTTCATCATGGTGACGTCGTTTACGCGCATGGTGATCGTCCTGTCATTTCTTCGCCAGGCCCTCGGAACGCAGCAGGTGCCACCCAACCAGGTACTGATCAGTTTGGCTCTCTTTCTCACCATGTTCGTGATGGCGCCGGTAGGGCAGGCCGTTTACAAAGATGCGCTCCAGCCGTTGCTCGCCGAACAAATCGGTTACGAAGATGCCTGGAACCGGGGAATTCAACCGATTCGTGGCTTTATGTTGAAGCAAATGCGGGATAAGGATCTCGAACTGTTTCTGGAATTGTCTCAATCGCCCAAACCGACGAAAATGGACCAGGTGCCGACGCACGTGATCATTCCCGCATTCGTCCTCAGCGAATTACGCATTTCGTTTCAGATCGGATTTCTCCTCTACATTCCGTTTCTCATCGTGGACATGGTCGTGGCCAGCGTCTTGATGTCCATGGGCATGATGCTGCTGCCGCCCGTCATGATCTCATTGCCGTTTAAGCTGATCCTCTTTGTTTTGGCGGACGGCTGGTATCTCGTGGTCGGTTCCATGGTGAAGAGCTTTCAATAGGCCTACCCATGATGACGATTGAAACGGTCACGGAAATAGGACGCCAGGCGATTGAAACCGCCATGTTGGTTTCGGCGCCGATCTTAGGGTTGAGCCTGATTGTCGGCCTGATGGTCAGCACCTTTCAGGCCATGACGCAGATCAACGAGGCGACGCTGACGTTCGTGCCGAAAGTCCTAGCAGTATTTGCCGCGACACTGTTGTTTCTCCCTTGGATGATGGGGGTCCTCATTGCGTTCATGACTCATATCATCACCAGTATTCCGACGTTGATCCACTGATAGGTGCCGACAGCATGAACGCCACACAAACCCTGCACCTCGCCTTACCTCAGTTTCAATCCTTTTCAGTTCTACTGGTCAGGATTGCGGGCATTATCAGCGTCTTCCCGATCTTGAACACGCTGACCATTCCGATGCCGGTCAAGGCCGGACTTGTGACGATGCTGGGGCTGGTTCTGGCGCCCATCATTCACTTGCCGAGTTTTCCCGCTGATCCGGTTCTGGTGATTGCGGGCATCGGCAGCGAGTTCCTGATCGGCTTGACCATCGGCCTGGCGGTCCGTCTCTTGTTTGCCGGTTTTCAAATGGCCGGGGAATTGGTCGGGACGCAGATGGGGTTCAGCGCCATTCAGATGTTCGATCCGATGAGCCATCAAAACGCCCCGATCATCGCGCAATTCCAGCTTACGCTCGGGTCGTTGGTGTTTCTCTCCCTCAACGCGCACCTGCTCGTGGTACATGCCATCGGGATGAGTTACGAATTTGTGCCGCCCTTCGGCGCCAAGCTGTCCGACGGCATCGCCACCGATATTATCCATCTGGCGCAGAACATGCTGGGCGTCGCGCTCAAGCTGGCGGCTCCGGTTTTTGCGACCCTGCTGATCGTCAATACCGTGCTCGCCATCCTTGGACGAGCCGTCCCTCAGATGAACGTGTTTGTCTTGAGCTTCCCGATCACGATCGGTGCAGGCCTGTTCGCCATGAGCCTGGCGATGCCGTTTACGCTGTCGCTGTTCGAGAAAGAATTCGAGAACCTCGTGGAGACGATGTTGAGCCTCCTGAAGGGGTTGGGCCATGGCTGACAGCGCGCAAAATCGCACAGAACAGGCAACACCGAAACGCAAAGCAGATGCGAGAGCCAAAGGCCAGATCGCGCTCAGCCGCGATGCCGCGATGGCCGTCGCCTTGCTGGGAAGTTTTGCTGCGCTCTACTGGATGACTCCCGGCATTATGGAACGACTGCGAACGACCTTGCAGCGTTGGCTCAGCCAATCCATGGAGGATTCATCGCTCAGGGCGCTCAGTCTCGATCACTTACATCTGATTTTGCGCCAGATCGGGATCGACGTGTTTGTGATGCTCGGGCCGGTCGTGGCAGGCATCGCCGTCGTGGGTGTGGGAGCCAACCTGATGCAAACCGGCTTCCTCTGGCGAAAGGAAGGCCTCAGTATTGATTGGTCGCGCATCAGCCCGATGGGCGGATTCTCCCGGCTCTTTTCTGTTCGGGCCTTCAGCGAGTTGGTGAAATCCTGGCTCAAGATCCTGGCGATCGGAGGGGTCGGGTACCTCACCATCAAGCAGGACATGCTCCAATTCTCACCGCTGACTCAATTCGGAATGGAAACGCTCTTGCCGACGGTGGGCTGGGCCACCTTCAAGGCCGCACTCATGATGAGCGGGGCGGCGCTGGTCATCGGCGCCCTTGACTACGGCTATCAGCGTTTTGAATGGGAACGAGGTCTGCGGATGTCGCGCGACGAAATTAAGGAAGAGAGTCGCGCAGCAGAAGGAGACCCCGGACTGAAAGCGAAGGTCCGTAGTACCCAGCGTGAGATGTCGCGCAAGCGCATGATGGCCGCCGTGCCTAAGGCGGATGTCATCATCACGAACCCGACTCACCTGGCGGTGGCATTGAAATACGATTCGAAAGCCATGGGGGCGCCGATCGTAGTGGCAAAAGGCGCGGGCTTCGTCGCCGAAAAGATCCGGGAAATCGGGCGTCAGCACGGCGTCATGATCGTGGAAAACAAATTGGTGGCCCGGACGTTATACAAGTTGGTCGAAGTAGGGCGGGAGGTTCCGGAAGACCTCTATCGCGCCGTCGCAGAGATTCTGGCTTTTGTGTATCGCGTGCGTGGCAAATTGCCGCCGGCTTAAGCCCGGTCGGTAGGGAGCGGAGATGGCGAAGGACAATATCTCGGTACCCAGCACATCCCTGGTGAAACATCCGGACATTCTGATGTCCGTGGGCGTGGTCGGCATTCTGATGGTGATGCTGGTCCCGCTTCCGCGTTTCTTCCTGGACCTGTTGCTGAGTTTCAACATTACCCTGTCGATCATTATTCTGCTTGTCGGCATGCAGGTCCGGCGTCCGCTGGAGTTCTCCGTCTTCCCCTCGATTCTTCTGATGGTGACCCTGCTGCGTCTGGCCCTCAACATCGCGTCCACCCGATTGATTCTGTTGCACGGAAACGAAGGCGCAGCGGCAGCCGGCGAAGTCATCCGCGCATTCGGCAATTTCGTCGTCGGCGGAAACTATACCGTCGGTCTGGTCGTCTTCACGATTCTGGTGATCATCAATTTTGTCGTCATCACGAAAGGTGCCGGGCGTGTGGCCGAAGTCGCCGCCCGCTTTACCTTGGACGCGATGCCCGGCAAACAGATGGCTATTGATGCTGATTTGAATGCCGGTCTGATCAATGACAAAGAAGCCCGCCACCGGCGAAAAGAGATTGCCCAGGAGGCGGACTTTTATGGAGCCATGGATGGTTCGAGCAAATTCGTCCGCGGCGATGCCATCGCGGCCGTGGTTATCACCCTAGTTAATATCTTGGGTGGATTGACCATCGGTGTCCTCCAGCAGGGGATGACGTTAGCCGCCGCCGCGCAAACCTACACCTTACTGACGGTGGGTGAAGGCCTGGTGGCGCAGGTCCCGGCGCTCATCGTCTCCACTGCGGCCGGTATCGTGATTACCCGCGCGGCCTCCGAGGTGAACCTGGGCCTTGAAATCACTCGCCAGGTGCTCATTTCTCCCAAAGCCATCGGCACCGCCTCCGGTATTCTGCTCGCCATGGGGCTCGTTCCCGGATTGCCTCATCTGGCATTTCTGGCGCTCGGTAGTCTCACCGGCTGGATGGCCTTTCAACTCAACGAAAACCAAAAAGTGGCAGCTGCCGTTCCCGAGCAGGAATCACCGCAGGTCAAAGCCGAGGAAGCCGCCACCCAGGTCGTGCCGTTGGACCTCATGGAAGTGCAGGTTGGATACGGACTCATCGGTCTGGTTGATGGAGGGCAGGGCGGCGCCTTGCTCGATCGGATCAAAGGCCTACGACGCCAATTTGCCGAACAAATGGGATTCGTGCTGCCGCCCATCCATATTCGAGACAATCTGCAGCTCCGGCCCAACGAGTACGCGGCGCTCCTCAAAGGTGTCGAGTTGGCGAAGTCAGAAGTGATGCCGGCCCACGTCTTGGCCATCGATCCGGGCACGGCGCAACGGGGAATCATTCATGGCTTGCCGACCAAGGAGCCTGCCTTCGGACTGCCGGCCATGTGGGTTCCTGAGCAACAGCGTGAACAGGCACAGATGGCCGGATACACCGTGGTGGATCCGGGATCGGCCATCGCGACACATCTGTCGGAGTTGATCAAGCGGCATGCCCATGAACTCCTGGGGAGGCAGGAAGTGCAGGGATTATTGGATCAGCTAGGCAAGAATCACCCCAAGCTGGTCGAGGAAGTCATTCCCAACCTCATTCCACTCGGCACACTGGTGCGAGTCTTGTCGCATCTCTTGCGCGAGGGGGTACCGATTCGCGACCTGCGAACCATCTTGGAAACCATTGCCGACCACGCGGCGAGTACGAAAGATGCCGATATTCTCACGGAAGTCGCACGCCAGGCCTTGGGACGGACGATTACGAAACAATATCTCGCACCGGATGGTTCATTACCGATCATCGGACTGGACCCGCGACTGGATCGTACGCTTGCCGATCAGGCCAACGCGGCGGGGCAGGGTAACCAATGGGTTCCCGATCCGTTAGTGGCACAGAAACTGCTCACTGCATTGAAGCAGGCCGCGGAGCGAATGGTCGGGCGGGGACATCAACCGGTGATTCTGTGTTCCCCCTCATTACGGCGGCATCTCCGCAAATTGACGGAGCGCATTTTGCACTCGGTACCGATTCTGGGATTGAACGAAGTGGACAGCGTGACGCGACTACAGGCCATGGAAACGGTTCGTCTCGATCTCGATGGCGGTGACACCAGGAGCTTGGCATGAAGGTACGGACCTTTCACGTGGCCTCGATGCATGAGGCCATTCGATCGATCAAGGAAACGCTGGGTCCGGATGCCGTGATTCTGTCAACGAAGCGCGTGCGATCCTGGGATAACGGGTTTGGCCTCCTGGGGGGATCCATGCTCGAAGTGATGGCGGCGATTGAAGACGATGCCGCAGTGCCGGAATCCGCCCCCATACTGGGCGAAGATGATCGTACTGCCCCTTCAGCCACGCAGGCTCCCGCCTTGTCGGCAGAGGAGTCACGGTTTCAGAGGACGCTGCAGGGCGCGATGGAGAAGAGAGAGGAACTGCCGCGCCCATCCGGCCGTCAGACTTCCATTGCACCCCAAGAGCTTCCCCGACCGGTAAAGACTTCCGATGGCGGCAGGGACAGCCAGACCACAACGTTCCAGTCATTCCAACGGGTGTATGAGGATCTGCTGGCACAAGGCGTGGAGCATACCACCGCCGAAGCCTGTTTGCGGGAATTGCGCGAGACCTTGGTTGAGCAAGGCGCATCCCAGCGTAACTCATCCCTGCAGTTATTGCGGACGGTGTTGTTGGACCGCGTGACCACCGCCGGTCCGCTGCTGAACACCGCCGGCGAACAGAAGATTGCTCTGTTTGTCGGACCGAGCGGTGTCGGCAAAACATCCACCATTGCGAAACTGGCGACTCACTACGGGATTGTCGAACAACGAAGTGTCGCGCTGATTACCATGGACACCTATCGTCCGGCAGCCGTAGAACACCTTCGACTGTACGCGGATGTGTTGGGAATTGAACTGGCGGTGGCGCGTTCATGCGAGGAGGCTCGCGCGGCGATCGAACAGGCTCGCGAGGCTGAATTGATCCTGATCGATACGGCGGGATTCAACCCCTATGAACCAATCGCGGCGCAGCGTTGGAGAGGATTGGTCAACGGAACCCTTCCCATGGAAGTCCATCTCGTGCTGGCCGCCGGCACGCGAGTGCCGGATATCGTCGTCAGCACCAGCCAATGTGTGGACGTGCCGTCGTTACGGCTCCTGTTTACCAAGCTGGACGAAACGACCGGCTATGGTGGGATTTTTGAAGCCACGCATCGTACCGGGATCCCGCTGTCTTACTGGGGTACCGGTCAGCGTGTGCCCGATGATTTGGTCCAGGCGCAGGTCAATCGCTTGGGCGATCTCCTTCTAGGAGGCCAGGTTCGCACGCCGGGGGAAAGCCATGGTGACTCATGGATCCGGCAGGCCTCACCGGCAGTGGTGCCCGCAGTCAAGACGTACTCGCGATAGACGGAAGTGAACAAAAGGGGAGAGACGATGGCGATCGAACCGGAAATTTTGGATCCGCAACTGAATACGTTTGACGGCAGCGTCGGTCCCTCCCGCACCCAGGTCATCACCGTCACCAGCGGAAAAGGCGGGGTGGGGAAGACCAATGTGGTGGCGAACACGGCAATCGCCCTGGCCAAGACGGGCAAGCGCGTCCTGGTATTGGATGCGGATCTGGGCTTGGGAAATGTGGATATTCTGCTGGGCCTCACGCCCAAATACACGCTGGAACACGTCCTTGCCAAAACCTGCCGGCTCGAGGACATTGCCTTGACGGGTCCCGAGGGAATCGTGGTGCTGCCTGCCAGCACGGGAATTTCGCAGCTGACCGTGTTGACCGAAGCCCAACAGCTCATCCTCCAGGAAGAGTTGGAGCGCCTGGCCTCCACCATGGACGTGCTGTTGATCGATACCGGCGCGGGGATTTCTTCAACCGTGACGTATTTCGCAGCGGCCGCCCAATCCATCATCGTCGTCGTGTCTCCGGAGCCCACCTCGCTCACCGACGCCTATGCCTTAATGAAGGTGCTGCTGCGCCAATACCGGGAACGGCGTTTTTATGTCCTCGTCAATATGGTGAAGTCACCGCGCGATGCGGCCCGCATCTACCGGAAGCTGGAAGTCGCCGTCAGCCGGTTTCTCCATATTTCGCTCGATTACCTTGGCGCCATCCCCCAGGACGACTATGTGCCGATGGCGGTCTCCCAGCAGCGGGCCGTCATCGATCTGTTTCCGCACGCGCCGGCCAGCCGCGCATTTCGAGAGCTGACTGAAGCGGTGGCCCAGTTGACGCCTCCGGCGCTTCCGAAGGGCACAGTGCAGTTCCTCTGGCAACAACTCTTGCGGACGCACTGACTGAAAGGACTCTACGCGAATGATGGAAGCACGCAAAATGTCTGCGACCGGGAATGCCTCACGCCGGGTGATTGCGGAATCGGATCGTGAACGGGTCATTCAGGAATTCACCCATGTGGTGAAAGCCATGGCCCATCGGCTGGCCTTACGGCTGCCGGCCTACATGGACGCGGAAGACCTGATGTCCGTAGGCATCATGGGGCTCATGGATGCGATGGACAAATACGACCCGACCCGCGAGGCCAAGTTTAAAACCTATGCGGAATTCCGCATTCGCGGTGCCATGCTTGATGAAATCCGATCGATGGATTGGATTCCGCGTTCCGTCCACGAGCGCATTTCACTCCTCCAAAAGACCTATTCCGAACTGCTGCATCGACTCGGTCGTCCGCCCACGGACCAGGAGGTCGGTAAAGAATTGAAAATGTCTGCGGATGAGTTGGACGACTTCCTGACTCGCTCGCGCGGCGCTGTTGTCATCAGCCTGGATGACCTCGGCGTGCAGGACGCGGACGGACACAAGATCATCAGCATGTTGACCGATTCCAATCAGCCGGATCCGCTCTCGGTCCTTGTCAACGAGCGAGCCCGTCACGTGCTGGAATCGGCAATCCAGGACCTGCCTGAAAAAGAGCGCCTGGTGCTGTCACTGTACTATTTCGAGGAGCTGACGATGAAAGAGATCGGTCAGGCGTTGAAAGTGACGGAGTCGCGGGTGTGCCAGATCCATTCGAAAGCCATCCTTCACCTCAAAGCTCGACTCGAACCGGTCGATGTCTAAACCCCAGGTTAGAACCAGCTCATCCTCCTTGCTGTCGGTTCTATGACCGGCCGCCGTTGAGGCCCGCCAGCCGCCTTCAGTTTCTCCTCGCTCCGTCCGATACCTTCTAGACCCCAATATCCATTGGGCAACCATCTGTCTCTTCGGACACATGAGCCTTCCTCAACCAGCATCGACCGATTCGAAGACGCCCAGCCGATCAGAGCCCGTGCATCAGCATGCGTTGCCGGACGGGGAGACGCTCACCCGGTCATATGAGGCCGCCCGATTCGGCGTGCTGGCCTGTCTCCTGTTTATGGCCGGCGGCTTGTACTGGACGGCGGCCATCGGCCTTTTGACGATCTCCGCCTTAACGGCCTATCCCGTGATGGTCTCGATCGGGGTGGCATTCACGCTGATGATATTCGGAGCAACCTTCTGGACCCCGCGCAGTCGTGCTTCCACCGTGCACAGGCTCTGGAGTGAGTCAGAACAGGTCGGAACGAGCACGTACGATCCGGTCACCGGTTTGCCGTTGAATCGCCTGTTCCTCTCACTGCTCAATCAAGCCCTGATCCGCGCGCAGAAACATGGCCGTCAGGTGGCGGTACTCATGGTAGAGCTGGATTACTTCACGCCTGCCGCTGAAACCCCTGGCGAACTCAACAGCCATCTCATGTATCGAATCGAAGCGGCCCGCGTGAAGAGCGCGTTGCGTACGACCGACACGGTCGCGAGGCTCGCCGAACG
The DNA here is from genome assembly GCA_024998595.1 of Nitrospira sp. GTDB lineage: Bacteria > Nitrospirota > Nitrospiria > Nitrospirales > Nitrospiraceae > Nitrospira_A. The sequence goes on along the minus strand of JACOEK010000003.1, from coordinate 215,862 downwards.
GACATTTGCGGTGTTGTTGGACCATGTCACGGATTCGAATGAGGTGTCTGTTCTCGCCAGGAAAATGCAGGCAGCCATTGCCCTGCCGATCACCCTTGATCAGCACGAAGTCTTTCTGACCAGCCGGATCGGTGTCGGCCTCTCCAACCAAAACGACCTTGACCCGGTCCTCCTGCTCGAAGCAGCCACGCGTGCCCTGGATGCGGCCTGGACCGACGCCTCTGGGATTTCCGGCCCGGAGACCGTTCGGGCGAACGTATCCGTAGATGCCACCTCCACGATCGCAGCCTGATCGTCCGTTTTCCATCCTTTGCACCTGTCCAGGTAGGCAGGACTTTCCCAGTTCTCAGGTAAAGACTTCCACCCGTCAGCATCTTTGACAGTGCTTCTCGGCTGCACCGGCCTGCGCGCGCGCGCATTGAAATTCGGTTTCACGGCCATCTATCGGCAATCATAAGCGATTTCTTCCACCGGAGGTTGCAGACCGCAATACGCCACCGGTCGCTTCGCAATGGCATGTCGATTGCTAACTCTCCCTGTGACACAGACAGAACGGCTGGAACCTACACCACATGAATCGAGCCATCTACCCCATACTTTCAGGCGCCGTCGCTCAGGAAAAACAACTGCAAGTCTTCGCCAACAATTTGGCGAACGTCAATACGGCCGGGTTCAAACAGGATCAGCAGGGGTTTCGCGGGCTCTTCGCCCGTGCCAGCTCGGTAGGGATGAGCGCCTCCACCAGCGGCATCACGTCCACCATCTCAACCAGACCGGCCGGTCCGAGCGAACGTGTCTTTGCTGAAGCGCACGCAGTGCGAACGACCTTCGAGCCGGGGCGGATCCGCATCACGGGCAATCCGCTCGACGTGGCCATCCAAACCGACGGATTCTTTGAAGTGAAGACTCCCGATGGGGTGCGGTACACCCGTAACGGCATTTTCTCTCTCGATAGCCAACGGCGGTTAGTCACCAATTTGGGCCATCCGGTCATGGGCACGAAGGGTGAGATCAAAGTGCCGGCTGGAAACATTCAGATCAATGCTGAGGGCGGAATCCAAGTCGACGGGAATTCAATCGGTACGATCAAGGTGGTCGAATTCCCTCCCAACGAGATGCCGCAGAAATTCGCCGAAGGCTTGTTTAACGGCGCGAAGCCGACCGTTTCGACGAAACCGCAGCTCCAATCGGGTCACATCGAAGAATCGAACGTCAATTCGTTGAGCGAGATGGTGAAAATGATTCAGGGCATGCGGAGCTACGAATCGGCCCAGAAGCTCATCCAGACGTTGGACCACATGACGGACACGGCCATCCAAGATCTGGGCCGAGTGCAATAGGAGGAGTTCTATGATTCGCGCAATGTGGACGGCCGCGACCGGTATGACAGCCCAGCAACTCAACGTGGACACGATCGCCAACAATCTGGCGAACGTGAACACGAATGCGTTCAAGCGCAGCCGGGCGGAATTCGGCGACCTGCTCTACCAGATTCAACGCCTGCCCGGCACAAACGCATCGAACGTCGGCGTCTTTCCCGTGGGCGTACAGGTCGGCGGCGGCGTCCGTCCCATTACGGTGGCCAAGGAGTGGATGCAGGGCAACATGCGACAGACGAGCAACGATCTCGATCTGGCGATCGACGGCGCGGGATTCTTTCAGGTCGCCCGGCCGGACGGCACGATCATGTATACCCGCAACGGCTCCTTCAAGCGCGATAACGTCGGCAATCTGGTCACCGGAGACGGCGATCAGTTGACCCCGGTCATCACCATTCCCTCCGGTGCGCTCAAAATCGACATCGGCCAGGACGGCACCGTCTCGGTGCTGCTCCCCGGTGTGACCCAGGCGTCGCAGGTGGGGCAGATTCAGTTGGTGCGCTTCGACAATCCTTCCGGTCTGGTTGCGATGGGCGGCAATCTGTTCCTTGACAGTTTCGCCTCGGGACCGGCGCAACAGGGGACCGGCGGATTTTCCACCGGTTTCGGCACATTGCAGCAGGGATTTCTGGAAAGTTCCAACGTCAATCTGGCGGAAGAGATGGTCAACATGATCATCGCCCAACGGAGTTACGAAATTAATTCGAAGACGATCCAGGCGTCCGACGAAATGATGCAGATCGCCAACAACCTGCGCCGGTAATCGGCGCCGTACTTGAACCAGGGGTGACACCTGTGAAACGAGCCGGTCTTCTCTGTGTGGCGACCATCAGCCTGTTCGCAAACGCGGTCCTTCCGGCAACGGCAGGGGAGCGGGCTCCCATTCGACCTCTATTCAGAGTGCACGAAGCCCTGGTGCAGAATGCCCACAGCCTTCCGCTGGCCCGCGGGAAACGCACCATTTATCCGGAACAGATCCGCGGGGTCATCCGCGACTTCGTCAAGCGTGAACTCGCCGGACGAGCCGTCGATTGCCAGGTGGCGCTCGGCGACCCCCAACAGCCGATCGTCGTGCCTTCCGGAACGATGGATCTGCAAGTCAGCGCCCCTCATTCCGACGAACCGCTCGGTCGCCGGGTGTTTCAGATTCATCTGGCTGTCAACGGCCGGTTTATCAAGACCATCGAGGCTACGGCGGATGTCGCTGCGGTTGTCGAGGTGGTAGTGCCGGTCCGTTCGATTAAAGTCGATGAGGAGATCGCTGCCGACGACGTCACGACTGAACGCCTCGTGCTGTACGATCTCAAACAACCCTTTGCGACGAATCCCGCAGATGTCGTAGGGAAAGCCGCGAGCCGTCCGCTGCCTCCTCAAAACGCAATCCGGCTGACCTCCGTGCGGCGACCGTTTGCGGTGCACAAAGGCGATCGAGTGACGATCGAGGCCCGACAGGGGGGACTCTCGATTCAAACCGTGGGTGTGACCAAATCGCATGGTGAGATGGGTCAAACCATTACCGTATCTAATGTCGATTCCGGCAAGGATCTGCGGGCAACCGTCGTGGGTCCGGGAGTGGTCCGTGTTAGCTTCTAACCAGTCATTCGCTCAGTACCAGAAGTTCGGATTCCTCCTCTGTGGGCTCGCTCTCTGCCTGCTGTCCGGCTGTTCGAGTTCGTCTGCTGCGAAGCCTGCGAAGGCGGAGCTGGCCAAAATGCCGCCTCCCAAGACGACCGGTTCGCTGTGGCAGGAGGAAAACGGGCGGGCCTATCTCTATGAAGACCTGCGCGCCATGCGCGCCGGCGACATCATCACGATTCTGATCTCCGAAAAACACAAGGGTTCGAAGAGCGCGGACACCAGCGCGGAAAAAGATTCCACGGTGTCGAATGGGATCGGCGGCACAGGCATGGGCTACCTCGGGCTTCCGGGTATCCGGCTCGGGGGAGAAGCCAAGCGAGGATTCGGTATCGACGCCAGCGCCAAAAACAAGTTCGGTGGAAAAGGCGCCACCAATCGCGAAGACACCTTGACCGGCACCATCTCAGCCATTGTGACCGAGGTGCTACCCAACGGCGATTTGCGGATCGAAGGACGGCGCGAAGTCACCGTCAATTCGGAGCGGCAGATCATGACGATCGCCGGCATCGTCCGACGGGTCGACGTCAACACCAAGAACACCGTGCAATCGAGCGCCATTGCCGATGCCAAAATCGAATACTCCGGCCTGGGAGTGGTGGACGACGTGCAGCGTCCGGGCTGGTTCGTCAGGATTCTGGACTGGGTCTATCCCTTTTAATGACGCAAATAGTCACGGCGAACAAGAGCGAGACAGGAGTCACCATGACGAGGCCGCGGAAGCAACAACGAGCGATGATCATTCAGTGTTTTCGTCTCATGCTGTCGAGCGGGGTCCTTCGGACGCCGTCGATGGATCCGGAACTCATGGTCCGTCCATGGACGCCGCCTCCTCCGAAACCAGCGTCGGCAGCGGAGCCCCGCCAGCAGATGAGCCCCTGGTTTCGCCGCACCGCTGTGGGCATGCTGGCATTTCTGACGATCTCGTTGTTCAGTGCCTCGTTGGCCCATGCCGTACGCGTCAAGGATGTCGCGACCATCGAAGGCGTGCGGGAAAACCAGTTGATCGGATACGGACTGGTGGTTGGTCTGGATCGCACGGGTGACCAGGTCATCGGCGGTCAGTTCACCATTCAGGCCATGATGTCCATGTTGAACAAGATGGGCATCAATCTGGTGATCGATCCGATTCAGTTGCTCACGAGAAATATCGCGTCGGTAATGGTCACCGCCAAACTTCCGCCGTTTGTCAAACCGGGCATGACGTTGGACGCGGTAGTGTCTTCCATGGCGAATGCGAAGAGTCTCCAAGGCGGTACCTTGCTCCTGACGCCGCTGAAGGCGCCGAACCAGCAAGTCTTTGCCGTGGCTCAAGGGCCGGTCTCCATCGGCGGGTTTTTAGGCGGAACCGGCGGCGCTGGCGGCGCCACAGTCACGAAGAATCACCAGGCCGCCGGGGTCGTACCGGCGGGCGCCATCGTCGAAAAAGAATTGGTGGTCGATATCGATACGTGGGATACCGTGTCGGTCCTCTTGCGGCATCCTGATTTCACCACCGCCATTCGCACCGCCGAGGCCATCGACGGGACCTTTGGAAAGGGCACGGCCGTTCCGGTCAATGCCGGCCTCGTCAAGACCACGTTGCCTTCGACCTTCCAGGGGCGGGTCGTGGAGTACATTGCCACAATGGAAGGGTTGGATGTGAGTGTGGATGTTGCGGCCAAGGTGGTGGTGAATGAACGCACCGGCACGGTGGTGCTGGGAGAACATGTGCGCCTCTCCACCTGCGCCATCTCGCATGGCAACCTCACCATCTCCGTGAAGAATACATTGAACGTGTCACAGCCACCCGCGCCCTTGATCGGTTCCACCCAAGGCCAAACAACGGTGACTCCCGATGTGCAAACCGATGTGGCCGAGGAGCAATCGCGCTTGATCGTGGTCGATCAAACGGTGACGCTCGGAGAGGTTGTCCGCGCACTCAACGCGGTCGGCGTGACACCGCGCGACTTGGTCGCCATTCTCTCGGCACTGCGTTCAGCCGGAGCACTTCAAGCGAATCTTGAGATTGTGTAAGAGAGGCCTGACCCATTATGGATATTAAGAATCTGCTGAGCGGCCAGCTTGATCTAGCCCAAATGAATGCCACCCAGCCTGCAGGCCTCGACCGTGTGCAAGGGCAGGGGCAAAAGTCCGCTGACGCCATGCATAAAGCCGGACAAGAGTTCGAAGCCTACTTTATTTCGCATCTCATTGGAAAAATGAGAGAAACTGTTCCGAAAGGCCTTTTGGACAGGAAGTCGGAGCAGGTCTGGTACTCCTTTTACGACCAGGAGATTGCCAAACTGGCGACCCAGGCGGGAGGAATCGGCCTCACGGCCTTTGTGGATGCGTACGTGGAAAAAAACAAATAAAACGACCGTTTCTCCTAAAGTTCCCGGCTGACCTCGCCGATAGAGTACTCGACTAGGGAAAAGCCTACGGAACACCCTGCAAAGGGGAGGAGAAGCAGTCATGGAGATCTCAAATAATGGCCGGGCCGCAGATCTCGCGAAGATTCTCTTAGGCGTTCAAGAGACTGATCGGACACACAACAAGAAAAACGCTTCTCAGGCCACGCAGTCGCAAGATCGCGTGCAGATTTCAGAGCGGGCGAAGGAACTCCAGCGCCTTAGAGCCGCGGCAGAACAGCCGGATCACGAGCGTGATGCCAGAGTTGGACAGATCCAGCAGTCAGTCGAAGGGGGCACGTATAACGTCGACGGCAAAAAGGTTGCGGATGCCATCATTCGTAACGTCTTGACGGACGCGGTCCTGTAACGAGTCGCTTCACCGGCTCGACCCTTCGCTCGCTGTCCTCGTAGGCTGCCATTTCACTGTCGAGGAGGAAGCACGGTGTCGACCCTCTCGCAATCCACTCAGACTGAGTCAGACCTGCTTATCCAGGGCATGCTCGACAAGATGCTCGCGTTCCAATCCTTGCTGCTGGAGGAACAGGACGCCATTCGTTCCCTGTCCTTCGGTCAGTTCACTTCCGTCACCATGCGGAAAGCTCAACTTCTCGATGAGATTCGAGATCTGGAACAACAACGGCGTGATCGATCCGCGGCAGAACAGTCGGAGCGTTCTACCGCCGGCCGTACGACGCTGGAGGCCAAGTTGATTGTGGCTATTGGCGAGACTGATCGATTGAATCGATTCAATGCAGCACTCATCGGACAGTCGCTTGAATTCTTGCACGGTGCCCTCAAACGCTGGCAACGGTCCCCGGAGTCTGCTGCACTCTATTCGTCGTCCGGCACAGCGGTGGCGTCCGGAGCCGGCCTGGTGAGAGCCAAAGGATAACGTGTGGTGATATGTCGGGACTGAACGGATTATTCGGTATGGGCTCCAACGCGCTGGCCAGTTTTCAGCGCGCGATGTCCGTCACCGGGCAGAACATCGCCAATGTCAGTACCCCTGGCTATTCACGCCAGGAGGCGATCCTGACCGAATCCCTCCCGGAAAACGGACGCCCTGGTCAGATCGGAACCGGCGTCCAGGTATCGGAAATCCGGCGCTCCGTCGACAGTTTTGTTGAACAACAACTCATGAATTCAAATGAGCGGGTCGGGCAGTTCGGCGCGTCACAGAAGGCCCTGTCGCAAATTCAAATCCTCTTTAACGATGCGAATGACCAAGGTATTGCGGCGGGGCTCAACGAATTCTTCAAGGCCTGGCAGGACGTGGCGACCAATCCGGCCGATCTGACTGCGCGCACGGTGCTCCTAACGAAGGCCGACGGGCTGACAAAACAGTTAAACCAGGCCTCATCACAACTCTCGGCGCAACGGATCTCCCTGGATGGACAAATCGGGAGCGGGATCAATGACATCAATGCGCTGGCGAGCAAAATCGCTGACCTGAATGCCCAGATCAAACTGACCGAAGTGAGTGGACAGCAGGCCAATGATCTGCGGGACCAACGCGGCCGCTTCCTGAATGACCTCGCCGGACTGGTGGATATTTCTTCGATAGAAGATGCAACTGGGCAGGTCACCGTGTTTGTCGGGGTCGGACAAACTCTCGTGACAGAGCAGAGGGCCTACAAACTGACCGGCGTTCCCGATACGACCAATGGCGGATTGCTCGACGTGATGTACGACGGCGGGACCGGCCCCAACACGGATCTCACCTCGTCGATCAGCGGCGGCCGTCTCAAGGGTCTGCTCGATGCGCGGGATACCACTGCAGCGGGCCTGCAAACCTCTCTGGATACCATTGCGTCGCAACTCGTCTCGCAAGTGAATACTCAGCACCGAGCCGGTTATGGATTGGATGGATCCACCACACAGGATTTCTTCACGGCCACAGGGACCACGGCCGGCACGATCAGCATGGCGTTGACGGATCGGCAAAAAATCGCCGCCTCCTCAACAGCCGCCGGCGTGCCCGGTAACAACGTCAATGCTCTCGCCCTGGCCAACCTACAAACGGCCTCAGTCGCGGGCTTGGGGAATACGACCTTTCAAGGCTACTACAGCGCCATGTCCGGCAGCTTCGGCGCCACCCTTCAAGGGGCCACCCGTGACCTGCAAGGGCAGGAGATTCTCCACGATCAATTGCTGGCTCACCGGGCGGAAGTCTCCGGCGTCTCGATGGACGAAGAGCTCATCAATTTGTTGAAGTATCAGCGTGCGTTCCAGGCCGCTTCGAAGCTGATCACCACCAGCGACGAGATGCTGCAGACGATCTTGTCGTTGAAGCGGTAACCGTCTTGTCATTTCACCGGGAGCAGGGACTATGAGAGTCGCCGACCAACAGATGTATAACACCCTGCTTGGCAATCTCCAACGCTCCCGCCTGCAAATGCTGACCTCGCAGGAGCAGGTCTCCAGCCAGAGGCGGGTCTCCACTCCCGAAGACGATCCGAGTTCGTATGGCCAGATCGTGCTCGACAAATCCGCGCTTTCCCAGACCAAGCAATGGATTCGTAATATCGATTTCGGGACCTCCCGGGTCAACGCTGCCGACCAGGCGCTGGGGCAGGTCCAGAATCTTATTACACGGGTACGCGAGCTGACCATTCAAGCCAGCAGCGATACGACCTCCGCAGAAGGACGCCAATCTATCGCCAAGGAGGTCCGCCAACTCCAACGGCAGTTGGTCCAGCTTGGCAATACGGAAGTGGCGGGGCAGGCGGTCTTCGGCGGGACGAAAACCAATGTCACGCCCTACGTCATTACCACAGGCGATACGGTGACCTATCAGGGTAATACCGAAACCCAATCCATCGCCGTCGGCGAAAATCAGACCGTACAAATCCTCGTTCCCGGAAGTAGCATTTTCACCGGCGCGACCACGAACATGTTCGATTCGCTCAGGGACCTGCTCACGGCGCTCGAAAGCAACAATCGCTCGGGCATTCAAGCCGGAATCGGCAACCTCGATCTGGCCACGGCACAGATCAGCGATGCGCAGGGAACGGTCGGGGCGTTGGCAAACCGCCTGCAAGTCACCCACGATGCGCTGGATACGGCGACGCTGACCATCTCGAAGGCCATCTCCGACAATCAGGATGCCGACCTCGCAACGGCCATCAGCCAGCTGAGCCTTCAGCAAGTCGCGGTGCAGGCTGCCAGCCAGACGTTCAGCAAGATTTTTGATTCCTCGTTACTCAACTATCTCCCGTAACCAACACTCAAGTTCACTCTCACCGCAACCGATATACCCAATGTACCCGTATTCACACGCCAAGGAAGGCTTGTATGCTGGTCTTAACACGACGCCGGGGAGAGGGCGTCACCATCGGTCCCGATGTCCGCATCGTGGTGCTCGGCATCAAAGGCGGGCAGGTCAGACTGGGGATCGAAGCGCCTCCCAACGTGCAAGTACATCGCGATGAAGTGCATGCGCGGATTCAAGACGAGAATCGCATTGCCGCGGGGCCCGGAGTCATTCCTCTGGAAGCGTTTCGGCAACTATCCAATAAAACCGGGCGCCGAGGGGGCTGAGAACCATTCATGAAGTGTCAGTCGACCAGATTCGGGACCTTCGAGGTGAATGACGACACGCTGTTGGTGTTTCCATCCGGTATCCTGGGATTTCCCGACTGGACCAAATACGTCATGCTCGACCATGACACGGATGCGCCGTTTAAGTGGTTACAATGCGTCGAGGAACCGCAACTCGCGTTCGTCATTCTCGATCCGGCAATTTTCAAACCCGATTACCAGATCACAATCACCACGGACGCATTGATTGAGATTCAGAAACAGGACAACGACGAATTATCCGTCGTCACGATACTGACGATCCCGTCCGATGATCCGACCGGAGTGACGGCCAATCTGCGTGGCCCGCTGGTGATGAATCACCGCACCAGACTGTGCAAGCAATTGGTGTTGGCGGAGGATCTGCCGACCCGCTATCCGCTGTTTGCTGCTGCTCCTGCAATGCCCAGTCAGTCGCCTTCTCAGTCCCTGCACGCCTCGGCCCGCTAACACGCAAGTCCAAGTCTTCCTCAGCCTTCGCATCGGCCCAGGATGCATTGTGCCACGTACGGAATGCGCGAGGGCGGAATCTACGTTCGTCTGTCTCTGTGGGTTACGCGAAAAGAGTTACTGCGAATCGGCTGGGTTGATCTGACGAGTTAAGACGGCCACCAATTCCTGTACCGTCCGATCCAACCGGACGAGCAGGCTGGGGGCTTCCGTAAGCGTTCCGAGCCGTCCGGATGCTTCAAGCTGACTGGCCAACAATACGACATCGGGTGCACAGAGATTCCCAGCCGTGCCTTTTAGACTATGAGCGGCGCGCTCGAGCGCTGCGGCATCAGCCTGCCCGATGGCCGACTCAATCTCCTTCATCATGATGCCGTGTCGATCCAGGAACAGTCGGATCAGTTGATCGAATAGTTCCGCATCTCCGCCGATATTCGCCAGCATGGCATTGGCGTCGAAGACATGCGAGTCCGTCTTGCTCATGTCGCGAGGAGGGGGAGGGGGCGACACGTCGACCACAGCTTTCACGGGAGCCCATCGTTGCAAGATGAGCCCGAGGTCATCAGTCTTCACCGGCTTGGTCAGATAGTCGTCCATCCCGGCGGCCTTGCATCGTTCACGATCGCCGGGCAACGCATTCGCAGTCAGGGCGATGATCGGAATGTGCGCGCGAGTCCGGGACGCGTCCGGTCGCTCTTCGTGTGCACGAATGAGCCTCGTCGCTTCGTAGCCGTCCATCGTGGGCATCTGGCAATCCATGACGATCGCCGCATAGGATTCCCGTTCAAAGGCCGTCACGGCTTCCTGCCCATTGGATACCACGTCAGGTTGATAGCCGAGACGGTCCAACATACGAACGGCCAGCTTCTGATTGACCACATTGTCCTCGGCCACCAGGATGCGCGGTCGTGGGGATTGTTCGGCTAACGTGTGCCGCGTGATGAGGGTCGGTGCAATCGGTTGTCCCTTACCCGTCCCGATCGTTGCGGTCGGCGACTTCTGCTGCAGCCCGAACACCACGCGGAGACACCCTTGCAGTTGATCATGGCGCACCGGTTTGGTCAGGTAGGCTGTGAATCCCGCTCGGCGGGCTCGTTCAGCATGACCCGGCTGAATCAGCGATGTCAGGACCACCAATCGAATGCCGGCCCCTTGTTGGTGAGCCCGGATGTCCTGCGCCAATTGGAGTCCATCCTTACCGGGCATCAGCATATCCAGCACGGCCGCATCGTAGGGTTCCCCCTTTGCCGCCGCCTGCTCCAGCATGTCCATCGCCTCTGCGGCATTACGTGCCTGGCCGTCGTACATACCCCATCCCGAGACCAAATGATGGAGAATCGTGCGATTCGACTCATTGTCGTCCACGATGAGGATGCGGCGACCGCTCAGCTCTGCCGAGGGAACGATCGCGGGTGCACAGACGGCTTGTTTCTGGAACAGGGCCGTACACCAGAAGGTGGTACCTTCCCCGGGCCGGCTCCGGAGACCGACGGTGCCGCCCATCAACTCCACGAGTTGTTTCGAGATGGCCAGCCCGAGTCCTGTTCCGCCGTACTTGCGTGTCGTGGAACTGTCAGCCTGGGTAAAGGCCTGGAACAGCCGTCCCTGGATTTCTTCGCTGATGCCGATGCCGGAGTCCGTCACTTCAAACCTGATCATCACTCCTGCCGGGGTGTCACTCTCCAAGAACGCCTGCAGCGTGACCTCTCCCTGTTCGGTAAATTTGACCGCATTTCCCACAAAGTTTGTTAATACCTGGCGCAGCCGGCCGGGGTCACCGCGTAACGCATTGGGCACGGCGGCGTGAACCAGGCCGGTAATTTCCAGCCCTTTGCGTTGCGCCCGCTCCGCAAACTGAGAGAGCACATCTTCCACCGTCGTGCGGAGCTGAAAATCAAGCGTCTCGAGTTCCAGTTTGCCGGCTTCGATTTTGCTGCATTCCAGCACGTCGTTGATCAGGGAGAGCTGGGCTTCGCCGCATTGCTGAATGGTTTGCGTAAAGGAGCGTTGCTCTTCAGTCAGCGATGTATCCAGCAACAGGCTGGCCATGCCGATCACCCCGTTCATGGGCGTGCGCAACTCATGCGTGATCATGGCGAGGAACGACGACTTTGCTCGTGCGGCCGCCTGCGCCTGCTGCAGCGCCTGATCCAGTTGGCGGTTGCTTTCGCGAAGATGATCGGCGGTGGCGTTCAGCGCGCGATGTGTCGCATGTACCTCCCCCAGGTCGATACCATAGGCGCGTACAAGTTGATTGCTGGGAACCGGGCACAGCGTCCAGCTGTAACAGGCCTCGCCTCTCACAACCTCCTGTGAACTCACCGTCCGCCCTTCCAGGAGACAGGTGGCCACAAGCGCAGGAAGATTGTCGGGAAGAATATCCGGTTTGCCGTTCGGGTCGTACCCAAAACGGCACAGGACCTCCACCATCGCGGGGTTCACGTAGAGGATGTTGCCATTCCGATCGATTTCCACAATCGGGTAGGGGCTTTCTTCGGCCACGGTGGCCAGCCGGTCACGATCCTGTTCCAGTTCGCATTCCCTGGTGATATCCCGGAGCGTCAGGAGCGTGGAGACGGATGGAATTCCTGAAAGGAGCAGTTGCTCCCACTCGATCACCGTGAGAGCCGGCGCCTCTCCCGCATCGTGGTCTGTGGCCTCATTGGCTGCGGAGTCGGCCTCGGCTTGGAATTTCAGCACCCCCGTCGAGTGCAAGGCGTTATTCATTTCGAAAGACTGACCAATGAGATTCGAAAACATTTTTCCGGCACAGTCGGCTGCTGACCGCCGGAGTAGGCGGGCCGCCATCCGGTTGACGAACACGACGGTTTGATCCGAGGCGAGCAGACAAATCCCCAGCGGTACGGCATCCCATAAGAGGCCCATCGCGTCAGGAGTGGGCGTGAGCCCGGTAGGTGGTTGGGACTGATGAGCGCGCGACTGTGACGGACTGTTCATGCTTATGCACCACCTACGGCGACATCGAGATATTGCGGGAGATCAATCTGTTCCTGTCGCGGATCCAAGGCGCGTAGAATCGTGCGCGCCGGTTGGTCGGTTGCCTGATTTTGGAGGTCGCTTTCGACGGGAGGATTCTGGATTTCCCCATCAGGTCCTCTGATGATCCGGATACGCGGACGCAACCGGTCTTCATGATTGAGGCCGATCACGACTGCACATTCATTGGTATTCAGTTTAATAAGACTGCCGAGGGGGTAGACGCCCAACATCTTGATGGCGACTTCGACCAGGTTTTTGTCGTACCGGCCCTTGGCGCCTAGTACAAACAGTTGCCTGATGGCATCGTGGGGCAAGAGCGGCGCCCGACCGTATCGAGATGTGACCAGATCGTCATAGGTATCCGCCAGGGCCATCAGCTGAGCCAGGGGCGAGAGTCCGCCCGGTTTAACCAGCTTGGGATATCCGCTTCCGTCCTGGAATTCATGGTGCTGCGCAATGATGTGGGAGACCGCTTCCGGGAGCAGATCGATTTTTGACAACACCGTGGCTGCCAGCTGCGGGTGTTGTCGCATGAGAACCTGCTCCTGCTCGGTCAACGGCGAGGTTTTCCGGTACAAGTTCCGGGGGAGCCGAACAAACCCGATATCGTGGAGCAGCGCCCCCAGCCCGAGCGCCTCCATTTCGTCTTCCGTGCAGCTATTCTCCACAGCCAGGATGAGCGTCAGCACGCACACGTCCATGCCATGATTGGCAAGCGTGCCATCGAAGCGGCGCATTTTATCCAGACAGAACTGGATCATCATCGCTTCGGGATGCTCGACGATCTGCTTCAATAGTCTGCTTACCACCGGTTTGAGTGCGGTGATCTTCGGAGGCTGGCCCGCTTCAAGGTCGGTGAACACACGTTCTACCGCCTCCATGGCCTCTCGATAGGTCGCCGCCGCTGCTGCGGCATGCGAAGCATGGCCGTTCGTGGCTGCCTCTAGGATTTCGCTGGACGCGGGCGGAGGTTCCGGCAACGGAGAAGGCGCTTCCGGGGCCGCGACGGGCGCCGCCCCAACATCTAATCCGCGATCGGTATCAATCGTCACGATCTGAATGCCGTGCCGTTTGAGTTGAACGATGTCATCGGGATTGGATACCAGCCACTTATGGAGTAGAAACGGCGTCCTGTACCAGGGCTGGTCTAGTCCCGCGATAAACATGCCGACGGTGAGCTGATCGATGGGAATGTGTTTTGTCGAAGCCATGTAGAAGTTATGCCTAATCCTCAAGATGGCCTATGCTGGTGGCGGACAGGCCGACAGGGTGTGGTTCCTGTCCCATACCTATCGGTCGATGTGAGGCCGGGCTTTACCGTCGGATAAGTAATGGAGATCGGCGGAGCCTTCAGATTCTGAAGCGATCTGCCGATACCGCTGACGGGGGTGCGTCTATGCTTTGCATTGCCGGCGGGAGAAGACATCATGAGTGATCTCATCGTGCATCGCCATCCTGCTTCATTCCTCGAGGTAGGCCTCTCGCTGCAACTGAGTCTCCCCAACGAGGGTACGGGAGCGCAGTACGGCGCCTCCGTCCTGGGATGGAAACAGCGCAGTTGGATTGTGTGTGAATGGCCCTTTCACTTCGGGCAACCGGTTACCTGCGCTGCGGGTACTCCTTGTCTGCTGCGATACATCTACAACGGGAAAATGATCGGATACCGCACCGACGTGCTCCATGCTCAATTGCAGCCGTTTCCATTTCTGCTACTGGCGTTTCCCGCAACGGTGGAGGAGGTGCCGCTCCGCAAACATGGACGCGTCACGTCGCAAGAACCCATCGTCCTATTGCAGGTGGAGCAGCATGGGCGCACCCAACCATCTGGTAATGCTCCACGCATCGGCGGCCTGTTAACGGACCTGAGCGCATCCGGATGCGCCGTGCTCTTGCAGCGCCCGATGCAGGACTTTTTCCCCGGCATGGTCCTGCGTGCGGAGTTCGAAATCGTGGGGACGGGGCACGTCAACAATCTGACAGGGGTCGTCCGAAACGTGTCAATGCAGGCAGACGGGACGCATCTCGGCTTGGAGTTCCGGTTCGACGGAAAAGAGACCATCGAGTACCGGGGATGGGGAGGATCGGTCAAAAAAGCCCTGGAATCGTTCGTCCTTCAGAAACATTCCTTCGAGTCCGCCTAGACTACAGCGGCTGCCGATGACTGGGAATTTTTTGCCCGGTCAGCAGCCACGTATCAGTCATACGGCTAAGAAATCCTACTGTTTCGTCTCTCCTTCGTAAAATCCTCATTGGCATACATCTTGATTAGTATCCTGGTGCCACGCCTGGTCTGTTGACAGACGCAGGCCTCTTTTTTGGCGCGAGAGGGACGACAACCATGACGCTTCACGCACACAATGCCAAGCTCAACCCACGTTGGTGTCTGGCTCAGGATACGATCGACCGGCAGGACATTGATCATCTGATCGAATGGCTGCGAACCTATCCGCGGCTCACTAAGGGCGCGGTGACGCTCGACTTCGAGCGGCAATGGTCCGAGTGGCTGGGGAGGCCCTACTCGGTGCATTGCAATTCGGGGTCGTCAGCCAATCTCCTCATGTATTACGCCTTGCTGCGATCGGGCAAGTTGCGCAACACCAACGTCATCGTCCCGAGTGTCGGATGGGTCACGTCCATCGCTCCCGCCATTCAGTTTGGCTTTACCCCCATCATGTGTGAGGCGGATCCGGACACATTCGGACTCGACCTGAATCATCTGGAGGACCTCCTGAAGCGTCATGAGGCGCACACGGTCCTGTTGGTCCAAGTACTTGGCGTGCCGCATCGTATGCGCGAGTTGCAGACGTTGAAAGATCGGTATGGGTTTTATCTCCTTGAAGATGCCTGCGCCGCCATCGGGGCCGAGTACGAAGGCCGGAAAGTCGGCACCTTCGGCGACATGGCCAGCTTCTCGTTTTACTTCGGGCATCAGATGTCCACGATCGAAGGCGGTATGGTCTCCTCCAGCGACAAGCAGCTCACTGATCTTCTGCTCATGCTGCGCAGCCACGGATGGAGCAAAGATTTGGATCAGGCGCGGCACCAAGAGCTGGTCGAGGAGTATCAGGTGGACGACTTTCATTCACCGTTCGTCTTTTATGAACCCGGGTTCAACCTGCGTTCAACCGATCTCAATGCCTTCATCGGCATCGATCAATTGCGCAAGCTCGATTGGATGACCGGTCGACGGCAGGCGAATCACGATCGCTACCTCGCACAACTGGGGGGAAGGTTTTACACGCAGCGGCCGCCCCAAGGCAGCAAGGTCGCGAGCATTTCCTTCGGGCTGTTGGCCGATGGTCCTGAACAACGGAAACGTATTGTCCGGGCGTTGGTAGCCGAGGGAGTCGAAACGCGAATCTTCTCAGCCGGCAATCTGGGCCTGCATCCGTTCTGGATGAATCGATACGGGAAGGCCAGTTTTCCCGTGGCGGATCGGGTCCATCACTGCGGATTTTTTCTGCCGAACCATGCCTCTATGACCGACCAGGATGTCCTCCATATTTCCCGCATCGTCCTGGAGGCCGCGTGAGCAGGGGCATGGTCCATCGTTATTGGCACAGCCAAAAGGAGCTCGTTCGATCATGACGACAGGGTCAACTCATGTCCTCATCACCGGTGGCGCTGGATACCTTGGGTCCGTACTGACCAGACGACTGCTCGACCGCGGGTATGCGGTGACCGTACTCGACAATTTTCTATACCGGCAAAACAGCCTGATGGATTGTTGCGCGGAAGAGAAGTTTCAGGTGGTGCGGGGCGATTGTCGCGATGAACGGCTGCTGACAGACTTGCTGCGCAAGGCCGACATCATCATTCCACTCGCCGCCTTGGTCGGAGCGCCTCTTTGCGACAGAGACCGGGTAGGGGCCTACACGGTGAATTTCGAAGCCGTCCAACTCCTCTGCAAACTGTCGTCGCCTCGCCAGCAGATTATTTTCCCCGTCACCAACAGCGGGTATGGGATCGGCCAACCTGGTGTGGCGTGCACTGAAGATTCGCCGCTTCGCCCCATCAGCCTGTATGGCGAAACCAAGGTCAAGGCGGAGCGCGTCGTCTTGGACCGGGGCAATGCGATCACGCTGCGCCTGGCGACCGTGTTTGGGGTGTCGCCGAGGATGCGCATGGACTTGCTGGTGAACGATTTCGTCTGGCGGGCGGTGCAGGATCGAGCGGTGGTGGTGTTTGAAGGCCACTGCAAGCGGAACTATATCCATATCCGCGATGTCGTGCGCACATTTCTCCATGCGATCGACCACTTCGATGACATGAAGAATCGGCCGTACAACGTCGGTCTGGACGACGCCAATCTTTCGAAGCTCGAACTCTGCCGTGAAATCCAGCGGGTGCTCCCGCATTTCGTCTCGTTCGAGGCGCCGATCGGCGAGGACCCCGACAAGCGCGATTATATCGTCTCGAACCAACGACTGCTGGACAGCGGGTTTAAGCCGGAATGGTCGCTGGAGCGAGGCATCCGCGAACTGATCAAGTGCTACACGGTCGTCAAAGCCGGTCAATATGCCAATGTCTGATTCCACCGCGAGCCGGCATGGAGGGCGACGATGATCATCAGCCGAACGCCGTTCCGTATTTCCTTCTTCGGTGGCGGCACCGATTATCCCGTCTGGTTCCGCGAACATGGCGGGGCGGTGCTTGCCACGACTATCGATAAATATTGCTACATCAGCTGCCGGCAGCTGCCTCCGTTTTTCGAGCACCGCACCAGGATTGCCTATTCGCGTATCGAGCTCGTAAACAGCAATCAAGAGATCGAGCATCCCGCGGTTCGCGGCGTCTTGAAATACCTCAATATCGACGACGGGCTGGAGATTCATCACGACGGGGACCTGCCTGCACGCACGGGGTTGGGATCCAGTTCTTCCTTCACCGTTGGCTTGCTCCATACCCTCTATGCCTTGCAGCACATCATGCCCAGCAAAGCGCAGTTGGCTCAGGCCGCTATTCATGTCGAGCAGGATGTGCTCGGCGAGGCCGTGGGATGCCAGGACCAAGTACTGGCCGCGCATGGCGGTCTGTGCAAGGCGACATTTTTCCAGAACGGTGATATCGGCCATGCGCCGATCATCATGCGGCCGGACCGTCTCACGGCGTTTCAAAGCCATCTCCAACTCTACTTCACCGGATTCTCCCGCATCGCATCGGAAGTCGCCCGCGAGCAGATCGACCGTACCAAACAACGCCGGGCAGAACTGTCCACGATGTTGCAGATGGTGGATGAAGGCGTGTCGATACTCACCGGAGAGCGCGACCTGGCAGACTTCGGCACCATGCTGCATGAGGCCTGGATGCTCAAGCGACGATTGACGTCGCGCATCACCACGCCGGCCATCGATGCGATTTACTCCGCAGCCAGGGAGGCGGGTGCGCTCGGTGGAAAACTGCTGGGTGCCGGCGGCGGCGGATTCATGTTGCTCTTCGCGAAACCGGAAGATCATGAACGGATTCGTCTCGCCCTTCCGGGATTACTCCAGGTGCCGTTTAAGTTTGAAGGACTGGGGACGCAAATCGTGTTTTACCAGGAGGATCAACTGATGCTGGATGACGTCTGGGCCCAGAGCTCCGCTCAGACCGCGGCGAGACTGAAGGCCACGCTCATCGGAAGGGCCGCCTAATGAGACAGTTCGCCGATTGCGATGTGGTCATTCTCTGTGGGGGGTTCGGCACTCGCTTGCAATCTGTTGTATCGGATCGTCCGAAGCCGATGGCGGAGATTCAAGGCCGTCCGTTCGTCTCGTTGCTGGTCGAACATTTCCTGCGCCATGGCGCACGCCGTTTCATTTTCAGTACGGGACATTTCGGAGAGATGATCGAGGACTGGTTTCTGCGCCACCGCGGTGCCTACGAAACGGTGTTCGTTCGCGATCCGGTTCCACTCGGCACCGGTGGGGCGCTGGCGCATGCCATGCCGCTGGTGCGCAGTAACCCTTTTCTTGTGCTCAATGGCGATTCCTTTTGCGAGATCGATCCGGAACGACTGCTGCGTTTTCACAATCGCAAACGGGCGCGGGCGACGATCACCGTTACCCAGGCCGATTCCCGCGATGACACCGGAGCGGTGGCGCTGGGAGAAGATGATCGCCTGCTTTCGATGGTTGAAAAACCACGCACGCGAACCACGCGATACCACAATGCCGGCATCTACCTGTTCGATCGAAGCGTCGTCGCACTGTTCCCTAAGCAGAGCGTCTGGTCCATTGAACGCGAATTGCTCCCGCAACTCGTGACCCATCCTTCTTACGGATTTGTCACAGCCAGCCCGCTTTACGACATCGGCACTCCTGAGCGCCTCGCACATTTCCGTGCTACGTGGGCGGACGCACCGGCGTATTTCCAGACCTCGCTCATCCATCATAAACAAGGATCCATGTCGCGATGACGTCCAAGGCTGCACCAACTTCTCAGCCTCCACAGCGACCAGCCTTTTCATCACGTGGGGAACGTCTGATCGGTCAGGAAATGTTCCGCGTGATGGATCTGGCGCAGCTCCTGGAGCGGCAGGGACATCGCATTTATCACCTCGAACTCGGCAATCCGCGCATGGCCCCGCCCAAGGAAATTCTCAACGCCACGACGCAGGCGCTCCAGAGCGGGCAACTCGGGTATGCGCCGATGGCAGGTGTCATGGAGTTGCGTGCGGCGCTGGCCGATCGGTACACCTCGTTAACGGGACAGGGAGTCACCTCGGCTCAGGTCGTGATCAGTCCGGCCAATCTGCTCATTCATCAATTTCTCGACATCACCTGCAACCCGGGGGAACGGGTCGCGCTCTTCACGCCTGCGTTTCCTTCCTACTGGGCTGCCGCAGCGCATCTCGGGCTTGAAGTCGTACCCGTCCCGTTGCCGGAGCACGACGGCTTCCACCTGTCGCGCGCTGCGATCGATTTGGCTCTAGCGGCCAGGCCGCGTGCGATTATCGTCAACAATGCGAACAATCCGACCGGGGCGGTATATAACGCGGCGATCCTTCGCGAACTGGTCGCGCGTTGCGAGAAGGCGGGGATCTGGCTCTTGAGTGATGAGACCTACGCCGATCTGTGCTTTGACCATGCGTTTTCTACTCTGGCCTCCCCCCAGACCGGACATGTCGTGGTCATGTCTTCGTTTTCCAAGGTGTTGTCGGTTCCCGGATTTCGAACCGGCTACGCTGTCGCCCATGAGTCAGTCATCACGAAGATCGCGCTTTCCAATTCCACGCTCTATTCATGTCTTCCCGCTTTTACCCAGAGGGGCTGTCTCGCAGGGTTGTCTGTCCTTGACCGGTATGCCGAAACAGTACGGGCGCATGGGAGCCGTTTGATCGACTCCTGTCATCACCGCATCAATAAGTCCGGGCTGCTGTACTGTACCCATCCGCAATCAGGGTTTTATCTATTTGTCGATATCGCCGGGACCGGTCTCGACGATATGAGCTTTTGCCGCAGACTCCTGGAAGAGCACCACACCGCAGTCACTCCGGGTCGCTGCTTCGGCCAAGACTACGCCTCATTTATCCGCCTGGCCACGTGCGGAGACGATGAGGACGTTCGGGAAGGGGTGTCGCGCACCATTGCCTTTACGCAGAAACTGGGAGGTTGCCGTGTCCAAGCCGCTTGACGTGTTGCTGGTCACCCCGCCCAGTCGGGTACAGGTGTATCAAGGCCTGAGCCGGGACCTGGCGGCCATTGAACCTCCAGTCTGGTCGGGTTTAATCGCTACCTATGTCCGCAACCACAGTTGCTCTGTCGCCATTTTGGACGCAGAGGCCCAGGGCCTCAATCATCAGCAGACGGCAGAACAGATCGCGGCAATTGGGCCCAGGCTGGCGGTCTTCGTCATTTATGGGCAACAGCCATCGGCGTCCACGCAATGTATGCCAGCCGGCCGGAAGGTCTGCGAAATCCTCAACACGTTGGCCGACATTCCCACATTAGTGATGGGCACCCACCCCTCAGCGTTGCCGAAACGTACCTTGCTGGAGGAGCCCTACACCTATGTGTGTCAGGGAGAGGGACCGGCCACCATTTTCGGCCTGGTCGTCGCCTTGCGGACACCGCAACATTCGCTGCGAGACGTTCCGGGACTGTGGCACATGGAAGCGGGGAATCCGGTCGGGAATGCGCCCGCGCCGCTGTTGACCAATCTGGATCGTGACCTGCCTGGTCAAGCGTGGGATCTGCTCGATATGAGCCGGTATCGCGCCCACAATTGGCATTGTTTTGGAAATCCCGAGGCACGATCGCCCTACGCGTCCCTTCAAACGAGCCTGGGATGTCCGTTTACCTGCTCTTTTTGCTGCATCAACGCGCCGTTCGGCACGCCCATGTTGCGTGTCTGGAGCCCCGACAATGTCATCGGGCAGATCGACCGTCTAGTTCGTGAGTACGGCGTCACGAATATCAAAATTCCGGATGAGATGTTCGTCTTGAACCGCCGCCATGTCATTGGCATTTGCGACCGGATCATCGAACGGGGTTATCGCCTGAACATCTGGGCTTACGCGCGAGTCGATACGGTGCAGGATGAGGTGTTGGAGAAATTGGCGCGCGCCGGATTTACGTGGCTGGGACTCGGCATCGAATCCGGCAGCCAGCATGTCCGTGACGGGGTCGAAAAGGGGCGGTTCGGTGAACGTGAGATCGTGGCCACCGTGGACCGCATCCGCTCCTACGGGATCCATGTGGCGGCCAATTATATCTTCGGCCTTCCGGACGACACAGTCGACAGCATGCGCGCCACCTTAGACTTGGCCCTGACGCTCAATACCGAGTGGGCGAATTTTTACTGCGCCATGGCCTATCCCGGTTCCGCGTTGTACGGGCTGGCGAAACAGAAGCAATGGGCTCTGCCGGATGACCAGGGCGGACCAGGGTGGATCGGATACTCGCAACATGCCTACGAATGCATGCCGTTGCCGACCGACAGCCTCACCGCAACCCAAGTCCTGGATTTTCGCGATCGCGCATTCCTGGAGTACTTCGGCCATCCCAGTTATCTGACTCTGTTGGAGAAAACGTTCGGGCCGCGCGTCGTCGCTCATGTGACGGAGATGTGCGGGCACCAGGTGCCCCGGCGCCATCATGATCAGACGGGAACCCGGGCGGCATAGCATGAACGTAGGGAAAGGAGCCTCCATGATCAAGGTTGCGGACTACATCATCAATACATTGGCGGAATGCGGCATCGATAAGATGTTCGTGGTGTATGGGGCCGCCAATGGCGATTTGATCGATGCGTTTACGCGCACCGCCGCCACGGACTATGTCGCGGTCATGCATGAACAGGCCGGCGGGTTTGCCGCGGAAGCCTATGCCAAAGTGAAAGGGATTCCCGGTGTGGCCATCGCGACCAGCGGCCCCGGCGGCATGAACCTGCTGACGGCCATGGGCAATTGTTTCTACGATTCGATTCCCTGCGTCTTCCTCACGGGCCAGATCAACTCCCGGTTCCTCCGACCGGACCCTTCGATTCGACAAATCGGGTTTCAGGAAACGGACATTGTCGCGATGGCGGCGCCGGTGACCAAATACGCCAAAATGATCGTGAATCCCGAAGACGTCCGATTCGAACTGGAAAAGGCCTTGTGGATGTCTCAAGAGGGACGCCCTGGACCGGTGCTGCTGGATATTCCGCTCAATGTGCAGAAAGCCCTGATCGATCCGAAGCAACTGACCGGCTTCGAGTCACCCGCCGCCATGAGCTTCGACCTCACGGTCGTTGATCGGCAGATCGCCCGTTTCATCAGTGACCTCCAACAGGCGGAACGTCCCGTGATTCTTGTCGGAGGAGGCGTGCGCCTGGCCGATGCCCAGGACGACGTGCGGGCACTGGGACGGCGGTTGAATATCCCCTGCTTTCCGACCTGGAATGCGCTGGATGTCATCAGCTCGGACTACGAGAACTATGGCGGCCGGGTCGGGACCTATGGCGGCGCCGGACGTAACTTCGGCATTCAGAACAGCGATCTCCTGTTGTCCATCGGGAGCCGCATTTCAGGACGCATCACCGGTGGTAACGTGCAGAGTTTCGCCCGCCACGCCAGGAAGTATCTGATCGAAATCGACCCGGCGATGGTGCAGCGAAAGTTTCAACAGGTGCCGTTCGATGTGAACATTCTCTGCGACGCGAAAGTGTTTACCCAACGACTGTTAATCGCCTTGGATCGCCGCAGTAAGCCGTTGCCGGATTTCTCTGCCTGGACGGCAAGAGTCATGGAGTGGAAGCGCCGGTACGATCCGGTTCGCCCGGAGTTCTTCGCCCAACGCGAGCGGGTACATCCTTATGCGTTCATGCGCCGTCTTTCAGAAAAAATGGGAGCCACGGACATTTTGGTCGGGGACTGCGGCGGCAATATCGTTGTCAGCAACCACGCCTTCGAAACCAAATACGGCCAGAGAAACCTCACGAACAACGGCAACTCACCCATGGGATTCTCGTTTGCGGGTGCGATGGGAGCCTGGTTTGCCGATCCTTCGCGTCGAGTGGTCTGCACGATCGGCGACGGGGGGTTCAATATGAACCCCCAGGAGTTGCAGACCTTCGTGAACTATGGCGTCAAAGTCAAAACGTTCATCCTCAACAATCACATTTACGGCATCACCAAAGCCTATCAGGAAACGAACTTTCAGGGCCGCGCAGAAGCTTGCGGGCCGAAAGGGTACAACCCGCCGGACTTTCTGAAGATCGTCCAGGCCTACGGCATCAAGACCGTGGCGATCGCGAATCATGCCGAAATGGATGCGAAGATCGACGACGTACTGCGGTTTGACGGGCCGGTCGTCTGCGATGTGGACATGCATGAATTCCACACGTACGAGCCGAGGATTTTCGGGTGGAAGACGCCCATCGAGGATATGTATCCCTATCTGCCTCGTGAAGAATTCCGCGCCAACATGGTGATCGAGCCGGCTGAAGGATGGATGAACCCGGAATACCCCGATGTCGTTCGCCGGACGGATCAGTCACAGCCGTAATGGGTGGATCGTCACGATGTACCGCATCGGGTTGGTTGAGGAAGGGTCTGTAGTCGCTCACATGAGGTGATCTATGAACGTCTTGTTGCTGTATCCCACATGGACCGGGGCCTATGGACTTTTCGGCCACTTCGCCCGCCGGAATTCGACCTGGCCGCCGTTGAACCTCGCGCTGCTGGCCGCCATTGCCGAACGCCACGGACACAACGTGACGATCCTCGACGGTGAATCCGAGCAGGTTCCGTTGGACGAGATGGTCCAGCGAGCAGTCGCGATGAAACCGGACCTCATCGGTTTTACGGCGACGAGCCCCTTTTTCCATCTCAGTAAAACCGTCGCGGAAGGCATCAAACGGCTGGCGCCGGATATCCCCATCGTTGTCGGCGGTCCTCATATCACCATCATGAAGGAGCAGGCGCTGCTGAGCTGCTTCGACTATGCCTTCATCGGTGAGGCGGAAGAGTCCTGGCCGCAATTCCTGAACGCCTATGAACAGCAGAGAGATCTGTCTGCGGTCGCCGGGATCATCTATCGCCGGAACGGCGAGGTGGTCTCAACCGGTCAGCCGGCCGACATCACGAATCTCGATGCCCTGCCGATTCCTGCGCGGCACCGCCTGCCGATGTCCCAGTACAAGCTCGGGACATTACGCGGTCGTCTGCCGTTCACGTCGATTCAAACCATGCGCGGCTGTCCCTGGAAATGTATCTTCTGCGCCTCGGAAGCCCTCAAGACCACCGAGATGCGCGTGCGCTCTCCGCGATCGGTCGTGAATGAAATGAAGCAGGTGGTGGAGATCTTCGGCACCCGCCACTTTTATATCGTCGACGATGTGATGACGCTCTGGAAAGATCATATTCTAGAAATCTGCGACCTCATCGATCAGGAAGGGTTGCAGATTACATTCGAAGGTAGCACCAGAGCGAACCTCGTTGAGGAAGAGGTGATTGCCCGCTTGGTCAAGAGTGGCCTCATCCGCCTGTCCTTCGGACTCGAAACGGTCGATCCAGAAATTCGAAGAACGATGAAAAAACAGGTTCCGCTGGAGCACTACGTGAAGGCGAACGGGATCTGCAACAAGTACGCAGTCGAAGCCTTGAATTCCGTAATGATCGGATTGCCGGGGGAAACCAGAGAAACGGTCCGGGCGACGTTGAAGTTCCTGCGGCAGGCCAGGGAAGTCAAACAGGCGAACTTTGCCATCGCGGTGCCCTATCCCGGGACCGAGTTTCACAAACTGGCGGTCAACGGCGAGAAGGGCGTCCGGTTGATGACGCAGGATTTCTCCGAATACCGGCGCTATGGATCGGCCGTCACGACAGTGGGGGAGTTGACGCCTAATGACCTGATCGACCTCCAGAACGAAGGCTTTGTGAGTATCTACTCCGCCCCCTGGCGCTGGATTCCCATGCTGCAGAAACACGGCGTCATCGGCGGCTCCCTCATGCTGGTCCGTGTGGCGCGCCTCCTTTCTAAAAAGCTCTTCGCTGCTTCGGGGCGGGCATCGCAGGAGCAGCTTATCAGTCTGGGAGACGGGGCCTTCGGTCGCATTCAGGAACCGGCCATGAGCGCGCAGCCCGTGGGAGTCGGCCCGACCGCCTCGAGCAGCGCGGCGCCGCTGTTGACCATCGCTTCCACCACGAGAACGGCAGCGGCACCGGCTGGACATTTCGGCCATCCCAGCAACCCCAACGGCTAGTTACCGGAGCAGAAAGGCACCCGACGCATCATGACACCACGTCCACCCACGAGAATCCTTCTCTTGCAGTTGGAGTTTCCAACGTGGAAGCAAGCTCGCGCCTGGACCTATCCGGCCTGTTTCGGCGTCGCTGAAGGGTTGCGGGCGAGTGGTGTGGAATGTGTCACGCTTCCGTTGATTGCCGATGCGCCCTATTCGAGCAAGAGCTGGCTGGCACACATGAAGCGGATGGTCGCCGGCCAACGGTTCGACCAGGTGTGGGTGTGGCTGGTCCACGCGCCTCTCGATGACGCGATTTTACAGTGGCTGAGTGAGTTGGCGCCGATCCGGGTCGGTATCATCATGGAATCGTTGCAGTATAGCGAAGAGGATTACGCCTGGGCCCATCATCTTCGAGCGCGGCAGGGGTTGGTTGAACAACAGGTTCGTGCATTGACCCACGTGCTCGTTCCGGACGAATGCGACGTGGAGCCAACCACTGCGCACACAGGCGTTCCGGCGCTGTGGTGGCCGCCGATGGTGCCCGAACGTTTTATCAGCACCACGTCCAATCCGGCCGTCCATCGGGTCGGCGTCTTCCACGGCGTCCCCTATGGTCCCCGTGAGCAGTGGCTCCATCATCCCGCGCTGAAGTCTTGTCTCACCTTTGCCCGGCCGTCGGCGCCGACGATGTTTCAGCAACTGTTCGATCGGCTACAGTCGTCGGCCATCCAACGGTTGGCCACACCTGCGGGCATGCCTGCCGAAGAACTGGCGCACTATACGAAGATGTTGCAGGAGGTGCGCGAAGGAGAGTTTCGGGAGTGGATGAACCAATTGCCGCAATGGGCGGCGATCGTCAACCTGCCGAGCCTGGCGAGATTCTTTGGTGGTCGGGTATTTGAAGGAATCGCCGCCGGCCGACCGATGGTGTCCTATGCCGTGCCGGAACATCCGATGAATAACGGTCTGTTTGTCGAAGGGGAGGAGATCCTTTATTTTTCCCCAAGTCGGCCGGAGTCGTTGGCAGAAGTTTTGGATCGCCTGCTGACTGATGACTCATTGGCAATGCGACTGGCCCACAAGGCCCAGCAGAAATTGCGAGCCTATCACACCAGCGAACGACGTTTGGCTGACACGCTCGCGTGGATCAGGTCGGGCACCAAGCCTGTATACGGAGTCCAGGAGACCGGTGCTGCCTACGCGCTTTCTTCTTCGAAACCAGGCGCGGAACAGGCCGGCCAGATCGTTCCAGCTATCGACCAGCATCGTAGAGAACCCTCAGACCACATCGACACGACCATCTATATCCTCACGGTCGACGATCCGGCGTATCCTGCCTGTAAGGCGGCCGTGGATGCTCAGCAAGGCGGTCCATTCCATGTCGAGATCATCCGCAATGTCGCGCCATTCAGCGCGGCGGCGCAACGCATGATCACGGACTGTTGCACCGAGTTCTTTATCCAGGTGGATGAAGACATGATTCTCAATCCCGACGCGGCGGCCAGAATGGCCGGCATGATGCGGCGGGCGCCCGCCGAGGTGGGCATGATCTGTTTTCATCTCTACGACGAGGATCGCGCCTGTCCCATACAAGGCATCAAGATTTATCGTACGGCGGCCATGAAGCCCTTCGCTTTTCAGAATGTGAAGGCGAGTGAGATGAACTTGCTCGAACAGATGGGTGAACGTGGCGTGCGTTGGGTGCTGCATCCGGATGTCCTGGGCCGGCATGGGACTCTGTATACCCCGGAGACCATCTATCGTCGGTATAAGACGATGTATGAAAAAGACATCCGGGAGTGGAACACCCTGACTTCCGACATTCGCAGCAAGGCCGAGCAGTTTCGAGCAACCGGAGATCTTCTTTCGCTGTTTGCGTTGCTTGGCGCCGCACATGGAATCATCGAAGGCCCTCGATCGGTCGATCGCGAAAAGGATGCGCGAGCCTATGTCCTGAAAGAGCTGGACGTCTTCTCCCGGCTGTTCCGTGACAATCCACCGGTGAGCCAGCCCTATGATTCGACCCGCCGCACAACTCCGGTGGCGAATACACCCCTGACTCCTTCGGAGGTCTGTTGGGCAGCGGAAACAACGGTCGGGAAAACGCCGGAGCCCCGGACAGTTCAGAGCGCAGCCCCGGCGCCGCCGCCCCGGAGAAATATTGCCTCCCGAATCCTCATCGTCACGCCGTATTTTTGGCCTTCCGTCGGCGGGGTGGAGAAGGTGGCAGAAAGCTTGGCCCTCGGCCTGCAGTCGCGAGGACATGCGGTCGAGGTGGCGACCTATGCGCTCCCTGAGCGCAAGACGAAATCTTATCGTGGCATTCCCATCATCGACCTCACCTTTCCCAGCGACTTTGAAACTACCAGCCCCTATTCCATGCTGGAAGTGAAGCGGTTGCTTGAATCGGGGCAGTACGGCGCCTGCATCCTCCTGGGCGCCCCGCTGCACCTGATGTTTTATGCGGCGCTTGCGATTCCCAAAGACTGTCCCACTCGATTCATTCTGCAACCCACCATCAACAAAGAAATCGATGAGGCGTTGCAGGGGAGCGAGCAGGGTCGAACCATGTTGTCGCAACTGGGGCAACGGGTACACGCGGTCGTCACCTTCGGCGGCGATGGATACGACGAGCGGTTCTTTCAGGAACGCCGGATTCCAACCTGCGTCATTCCGAACGGCACGGCGGCACTCGCAACCAAGGACGATTTCAGGCAGCGCTACGGGATTGCCCGCGACACGTTTCTGGTGGTCCATCTCGCCAACCTCTACAAGGTGAAAAATCATCCGGGATTGCTCGATGCCCTCGACCATCTGCCGGAAGGGATGCAGTTGGTTCTGATCGGCAATGACACGCATGAAACCGAGTATGTCCAAGCCGTGAAGGCCCACCTGGTGAGAAGACCCGATGTCCGGCTGCTTGCAGGCCTGGATCCCACCGATGTGGCTTCGGCGCTGGCAGCGGCAGATC
This sequence comes from Nitrospira sp., assembly GCA_024998595.1. Classification (GTDB taxonomy): domain Bacteria; phylum Nitrospirota; class Nitrospiria; order Nitrospirales; family Nitrospiraceae; genus Nitrospira_A. The sequence continues at coordinate 187,804 of JACOEK010000003.1, read as the reverse complement.
TCGTGGTGCTTGCGTCGCATGCGGAGGTTTCTCCTCTGTGTTTGTTGGAAGCGATGAGCCTCGGCCGGCCCTGGCTCGCCACGCCGGATTGTGGAACGGCGGCTGAGCATGCGGGTGGATTAGTCCTGCCGTTGTCGCAATTCGCCTCGGCCGTACAGACGCTGAGGTCGCATCCGGAGTTCTGCGCTGAGCTCGGCCGGCTCGGCCGAGAGCATTGGGCGCAGTCACATGACTGGACGAACGTATTGACGGCCTGGGACGCATTGATCGAAGGGCGGCCGAGTTCTCATTCCTTTGCCACACCAGTCTCTATCGCTCAGCGGCGGGACGCACTCCGTGAACAATTCCGCTGCCTCTTTGCGCAAGCAGGAACTTCCGAAGCATCGCCCGCTTCAAGGCGACAGGTCGAAACGAAAGGGGTCGTGATGGACGGGTTCAATCAAGCACCGTTGGGCTCGGCAGGCCGCCAGGCGTTACCGAATTCCGCGCCGACGCCTCAAGAGCAGAAGCAGCAGGATCAGTTTTACGTCGACATGTTCGTCAACAGTCGAGGCTGGTCGTCAGCTGCCCCCAATCAGGATGAAGCCGCCCGTTGGAGCAAGATCGCTTCGTTTCTGGAATATCTGCTCCGCCGTGTACGTCAGGCGGACCCGGAGCGGCAACTGCGCATCCTGGATGTTGGATGCGGACGAGGTTGGCTGACGAATTTGGCGACAACCTATGGCACATGCGAAGGCATCGAACCGGTGGCTGGCGTCATCGAGCACGCACGACGGTTGTTTCCGCACCTGCGATTCGAAGCGGGCACCGCCCAGAGCGTGCTCAGTCGACCCGATTTTGCTCCCTACGATGTCATCCTCTGTTCGGAAGTCATCGAACATATCCCGCACGGCCGGAAGGAAGGCTTTGTCGCGGAATTGGCCACACTGTTGAAGCCGGATGGCTATGTCATCCTGACGACGCCACGCGGGGAGATGTGGGAACAGTGGAAGACGATCGCGCCTCCCTGCCAGCCGGTTGAAGATTGGGTCACAGAAGCACAACTGCGCGGCATCTTCACGTCGCAAGGATTCTGTGAACTCGGCCTGGAGCGGGTGCACTGCGAACTTCCCTCGCTGCGGTATATCCCCGCACCGACCCCCGCTGACTTCACAAAACTGAAGCTCGTTCCCATCTATCAGATCTGGGCGTGCCAGCGACGAGGTCCTGCTCCAGTGCCCTCGTTTACGCGCCCGCCGATGGTCTCCGTCATTGTGCCGACCTACAATCGGCCGGACAGGCTACAGGTCGCTCTCAACAGCGTGTTGACCCAGACCTACCAGGATTTTGAGATCATCGTCGTCAATGATAGCGCGACCGATGTAAACGAGGTGGTCGCGCCGCTGAACAAGGCCGGGCGTATCACCACGATCCGTCACGATCACAATCGTGGACTGGCAGCGGCGCGCAATACAGGACTCCGGGCGGCCAAAGGTACCTATATCGCCTATCTCGACGACGACGACACCTACCTCCCGAATCATTTGGAGACCTTGGTCAAGGCCCTCCAGGGTGGGGAGCACAAGATCGCCTATACGGACGCCTGGCGCGTCCATGAAGTGCGGCAGGGCGAAGGATATGTTGTCACAGGACGGGATATCCCGTATTCGCACGACTTCAATTGCATCGATCTGCTGCTCGGCAACTATTTTCCTGTGCTCTGCGTGATGCACGAAAGAAGTCTCCTCGATCAAGTGGGGAATTTCGACGAATCGCTGTTTGCGCACGAAGACTGGGATCTCTGGATTCGAATGGCGACGCTGTATCCCTTTCTCCACATCAAGCAGACTACTGCGGCCTTCACGTGGCGTCGCGATGGCTCGTCGATGACGAGCAGCACCAGCGACACGTATCGGCGCACGACGGAAATTATCTACAGAAAATACCGGCCCTATGCGGAGCGGGTGGCCGGAGTTCTGGCGGCCCAGCAGAAAAAAATAGAAGGAATGCGATCTGACGCGCTGGCGAAGACGTTCGATTGTTCCGTTATCATCCCGGTGTGGAACAACCTGGCGCTCACCATGCAGTGTTTGACCGCTTTGTCAGAAGTCACGCAAGGCGTCTCCTACGAAGTCATCGTGGTGGACAATCACTCGACGGACGAAACCCCGGCGTTTCTCGCCGGGCTTAGCGGCGACGTGAAGATCATCACGAACGACGAGAACCTCGGGTTTGCCAAGGCCTGCAACCAGGGGGCTCAGGCAGCCAAGGGCGAATACCTCGTGTTTCTGAACAACGACACGATTCCACAAGCCGGGTGGCTCAGCGCACTCGTCGACGAGGTGAAGACTCACTCCGACGTGGCGGTGGTGGGAAGCAAACTCTTGTACGAAGACAAGACGGTCCAGCACGCGGGGGTCGCGTTCTCGCGTGAGTTCTTGATGCCCTACCATATGTATACGGGTGTGCCGGCGGACGCGCCCTTCGTCTCCCGTCGCCGTGAGCTGCAATGCGTGACAGCGGCTTGCATGCTCATCCGACGACAGGTATTCGCGCAAGTGGGGGGATTCGACGAAGGCTACAAGAACGGATTCGAAGACGTCGATCTTTGCCTTAAAGTCGGTGAAAAGAATTGGAAAATCGTCTACCAACCCCACAGCACGGTCATTCATCTGGAAAGCCGGACGCCAGGGCGAAAAACACACGAAGAGGCGAACACCACACGTTTCCGGGAGCGCTGGGGCAAGTCGTGGTGGATTACGGACGAGGATCGGCTGCACTTTGACGATGGCTATTCCGTGCACACACATCTCAAGGACGGCATCCTCGGATACACGCTGTACATCATCACCGATCCGGCCGTGAAGGCAGAACGGGCTCTGGTCGCCGACGTGCAACGTGCGACAGCCGCGAAGGATCGGGAGAAGATCGTCTCACTGCTCAAACGAATCGAGCAGTGGCCGGCCGATGCCTGGATACTTCGTTGGGGAGCCCAGCTCAGCGAGAGCATCGGCCATCCGGAATTGTCCCTTCCGTTCTGGAGACGTGTGCTTCCGTTGAAAAACGATCCTGAAGCCCGGTTGGCCTTGGCGAAACAGGCCTTGGAGACAGGCGCGATGAAAGAAGCGGATGGTCATCTGACCGCGTTGCTGCAGGCTGAACCATCACATGGGGAGGGGTGGCTCCTGCGAGGCATTCTCGCCATGCAACTCAATGCCTATCACGATGCGGAACAGGCATTCGAAAGGGCGAAACAGTCAGGGGCGAACAAGCGCAAAGCTTCGCTCGGTCTGGTCATGGCGGCGATGGGCGGAAACCGAGCTGAGGCCGCCTGGTCACATGTGATAGCGCTCTGCGCCGATGAACCTGATGATGAAGAATGCATGCACTGGCTCCTCAAATGCGGAACGATGCTGCAACGCTGGGACGCCCTCGCAGCACGGCTCGCCTCATTTGTTGCCCGCAATCCGGGCAATATTGCTATGCGATTTGCCTTGGCTGGGGTACTGTTGAGAGCAGGGCGACGAGCAGATGCGCAGCGGGAATACGACTGGTTGCGCGCCATGGTTCCGACGTTCGAGGGCATGGACGAATTGGCGAAACAACTGGCGGAATCCGAACGCCTGGTGCCGAACCATGCCGCATGAGTCCTCACCGAAACACCGAGACCTGTTGATTCAGCTGGCCCGGTTGGGCGATCTGGTGCAAACGCTTCCTGCGATCGAGGCACTGCAGGCGGCCTACCCGGAACGGACGTTGGACGTCGTCTGTGCGGCACCGTTGACGGCGGTCCTTGGCGGCGCCGGTCACCTCGGCTGCGTTATTCCATGGGACGGGGCACAGTGGCGTACCTGGGCCGACCGATGGCAGGAGAATCCGACTAGCACCCTGCAGGCCATGCAGACCTATATCACGTCTCTCGGCGACACGACCTATGAGCGGGTGTATCCGCTGAATCAGCACGAGCGAAGCCACCTGCTGTCGCAGCTGTTTTTACGCCCTTCCTCTCGCGAAACCGATCAGACCCACATTGAGGCGCGCATGCGTCCTTGGGCGCAGCATCTCCGGCAGGTCGCCAAAGAACGGGGAGCCAATCGCGTGCATCTTGCTGATGCCTGGTGCGGCATGTGTGGAGTCCGGCCGCGAGGACAGGCGCCGTTGTCTGTCCCACCAACCGTAGCACTTCCAGGAGATCTTGCCGAGATCGGAGAGCGTCGGGGACTCTGGGTTGCCCTGGCCACCGGAGCAGGGGAGGCCGAACGGTGTGTGGCGCCGGCCGTCTGGAGCCAATGGATTCGTGAGTTCTTGGCACACACAGAGGATGGACAGGTCGTTCTGATCGGGAGCGGAGGGGAGCGTGAAACCGCGAAGGCGATCCTCGACACACTGCCTGCTTTACTACACGGGCGTGTGTGGGATGCGACCGGCCGCACGAGCGTATCGCAGTTGATGCAGGTTCTTCAGCAATGCCACTGGGTCCTCGGAGCCGATACCGGTCCGCTTCATCTTGGCACGCTGGTAGGCACTCGAGCCCTGGGATTGTATTTTTCACGTGCCCGGGTGCACGAAACCGGTCCCTATGGCGAGGGGCATTGGGTCTATCAGCATGCCACAAATGCACCGCCTCAACAGTGGCCGATCATGGAGAGTATCGCGCTGATCTGCGGCGAGCAGCGTCGACCTGCGGCCGATTGGGCTCTGTGGAGGAGTCGTATAGATCGATGGGGAGCATTTTTTGATGATGGCTCCGACAAAGAGGCCACCGAGAGCTCACGTGCGGATGTCTGGCGGGGTTGTGCACCGGACCTTTGCGAATCGATGGCGGCATGAATATCTTTCACGACAACCTCAAGCGACTGGCTTTACGCGATCAGGACTTAGTCGCAGCGGTCAAATCTGTTGCCGGCGGAGTACTCACGATCGAACCGTCTCGCGGCAGTGTCCCTTCAGCGCGTCGATCCGGTCGTTGGGTTCATAGCGCCTACGACCCTCTGCGTGAAGCCCAGACCTGGGCTGACACCCACGCACCGTCCTGCCAAGCGGGAGAAACGGTCGTCGTGGCAGGAGTTGGGCTGCTCTATCATGTCGAAGCGCTCCGAAAAAAGCTGGCACCTGATGTCTCCCTAGCCGTTCTGATTCCAAACTTCGATGAACTGCACGATGTCCTTGCGGCACGCCCGCTCGAGGCCTGGAGTGAACACATTCTCTGGCTGTCTGGGTCGCCGACCGAGATTGCCGACACACTGACCAGAACAGGCCACCCGATACGTTGTCTCTCCTATACGCCGGCAACCGTCTGGGATACCGATTTCCATCGCGCCATTGAGGATGCATTGCGCCGAGGCCTTTCCCACAAGGCCGGTGGTCAATTGACGATTGCTCTGGTGGGGCCGATTTACGGGGGATCCCTTCCGATCGCCGGCTACGTGAAACGGGCGTTGGAGACACTGGGCCACAAGGTGCAGTGGATCGATCACAGTGTGCATGCGGCAAGCTATGACGTGATGGGCAAGCTCAAAGACGTTCGTAATCGTCAACTGATGCAAGGGCGAATGGCTGATGTTTTGAGCCAATGGACGTTAGCCACACTCGCGGAGTCGCCTCCCGATCTTGTCCTGTCTATGGCGCAGGCTCCCTTGACGTTGCAGGTCCTCGAACATCTTCGAAAGAAAAAATTTCTAACCGCGATGTGGTTCGTGGAGAACTATCGCCATCTGACTTATTGGCAGCAGATGGCGCCGGGATACGATTTTTGGTTTGTGTTTCAGCAGGGTGCCTGCCTCGACGCGTTCCGCCAGGCCGGTGCGCGGCAGGTCAGTTACCTTCCGATGGCGGCCGACCCGGAGTTGCATTGTCCCCTGACCTTGTCGGAAGAAGAACGGCACAAGTTCGGCTCCGATGTATCGTTCGTCGGCGCGGGGTATGCCAATCGCCGGCGCCTATTCCCGGCGCTGCTCCACCAGCCCTGGTCGTTTAAACTCTGGGGCAATGAGTGGGACGGAGCCGACGATCTCCGTGCCGTGCTGCAACTGGATGGAGCCAGAATCGACACCGCCACCTGCATGAAAGTGTTCAATGCCACGGCGATCAATTTGAATCTGCATTCCACCACGAGCGCAGGCTTGGATCCTCAGGCCGACTTCGTCAATCCACGCACGTTTGAATTGGCCGCCTGCGGCGCCTTTCAGTTGTTGGATCATCGCTCGCAGCTTCCCCAATTCTTCACGGAACAGGAGATGGTCTCATTCCGTGATTTTGATGAGGTTCCTGGACTGGTTCAACGATGGCTCAACGATCCAGCCGCTCGCCAGGCCATGGCCAATGCCGCTCGTGCGCGTGTGTTGGAATCCCATACCTACGTGCATCGGATGCGCGAATTGTTGGGACAAATCGGGTTGTCTCAGCCTGACCGCGTCGGTGCCGTGCTGCGCGGGGACCGCCAGCAGGAAATGTTACTGAAGCGTTGCGCCGAGGATGCGTCCCTGGAGTCGTTACTGAAGGCCCTTCCCGCCGGACAGCGTGTCGAATTGAAGGACGTGGCCGCTCACATCCGGAGCAAGGGCTCGACGGCGGCACTCAAACGCGAGGAATTGATGGTGTTGATGTTGGATGAATACCGGAGCGAAACCCGCGACCTGTTATGAGCAAGCGAGTTCTTCTGATCAATATCACCCGGATGGGCGATCTGGTGCAAATGGGCACGCTGCTCCAGCGCCTCCAGCACGAATGGCCGGGAGCGGAAGTCGATCTCGTTGTCGATACACGGTTTGCCCCGGTGGCGAAGCTCTTGCCCCATTTGCGCCACATCGTCAGCTACGACTTTCATCGTTTGGTGGATGAGAGTCGCGCGCAAACCAAAGATGTCGTCACTCTCTATCAAGATATGACAGGGTGGGCCGCCCCTCTGGTTGAGGCCCGGTATGACCGGGTCGTCAACCTGACCTTCAATCGTCGGAGCGGATTGCTGGCGTCCTACGTCGGCGGGAAGGAAATACGCGGCATCGCGGCTCCGAAAGATGGAGATGTGACTATCCATAACCCCTGGATGGCCTATCTGACGGACGTGCATCATGAACGTCGCTTCAACCATTTCAATCTCGTCGACATCTATGCCCTGGGCGGCAGCGGCATCGGGCCTTTTGCACCGCTCTTATTGAATATTCCGCCTGACACCGCGCAATGGGCGCGTGACTTTCTCGCGCCTCACGCGCGACCGCAGATGTCCTGGGTGGCAGTGCAGGTGGGTGCCAGCGATCCGATGAAGGCCTGGCGCCCTGAATTGTTCGGGCAGACATTAGCGGCGCTCAGTCGGCAGTCTCAAGTCGGCTACGTGTTTATCGGCACCGAAGAAGAACGAAAAGCCATTCAGCTCGCTCAAACAACATTCCGGAAGGCGGGAGGAACCGCTCCGCTTTGCGATGCAGTGGGAAAGACCTCGCTGCCGCAACTCGCCGCTGTACTGGCGGAATGTCGACTCCTGCTGACCAACGACACCGGCCCCATGCATCTGGCGGTGGGTGTCGGCACGCCCGTGGTCGACCTCTCAGTCGGTCACGTCGATTTTCGAGAAACCGGGCCCTATGGACCGGGGCATTGGATGGTGCAGCCGGATCTCGGTTGCGCTCCCTGCGGATTCGATCAGGTCTGTTTGCAGCACGCCTGCAAGGACCGGATCGTGCCGGATCAGATGGCTGCCCTGTGCTTGCATGTGCTCACCGGAGTCGCATTCCCCCGATCGACGACAGGAGTGAGAATCTATCGCTCTCGTGCCGATGAAGACGGCCTGGGGAGTACAGAACTTCATGCCGGACGAGAAGATCCGCTGGTCGAGTGGTATGGTCGTTTTTGGCGCCGGTTCTGGTTCGAGGAATTCACCGGCCGTGTCAGCCAGGTTCCCTGTCATCCCGAACCGTCTCCCGATTCGGCGGAGGCTCTGACCGTGATGGAGCATCTGACCCCTTTGGCAAAGCAGCTGGTGTCGAAGACTGAAGAGCTCGTCCGTCTCACCACCAGACGCCCGTTGCCTGTCAACGCGTTGAAACAGATGCAACTTGTTGAGAACGCAAACCGGCAACAGATCCTTGCGCTCAGCATGCGCTCACCGGCGACCGCTTCTCTGGCAGTGGCGATGGTGCGGGATACGCATAATGATGATGGCAGCGAACTGACCGGCCTGGCGCAATCCCGGCTCGCGACCTATCGACGCTGGCAAAAGCGATTGCAAGCGGTGGCGACGAGTTTTCGTTCGTTCAACACAACGCAAGGACTGGTGCATCGGGGAAAATCCCGAGCTCTACCCATGGCGCGTTCCGCTTAGCGAGAGAGAAAGACCTGTGCGAACTCTTTAAAGGAGCCTGATCATGCATATCACCCTTGATGGCGAACAACTGCAGTTGCCGGATGACACGTCGATGATGAACGCGCTTGCGGCGCTGAGCGACAGGGCCCATGCTCAACATCGCATCGTGACGTCGCTGACCGTGGGAGGGAAAACCATCAGCGATCGCGATCTCACCCCGCCGTTTCTCAATCAACAGGTCCTGAATGTGGGGGCGGTACAGGCCGTCTCCCAGTCCTTACATACCATCATCGTCGAGGCGAAGCAGGCCATCGACCGGTTTGCCGCAGAGCTGCGATCAGACGGGCAGGTGCTACTTGCTCCGTTGCGTTCCGGAACCGCCCAGGTCGGCACCATTGATGCCTGGCTAGGGCGGCTGGCGGACTACACCGAAATGTTGGAAGCCGGGCATGCCCAGGGCGTCGACGGACTGTCCTCGGCCGCATTATTACCCTGGATCCAGGAACTGTTGGGAGCACGAACCACGGCCGACTCGATCCGTGTTGCAGATCTTCTGGAATATGAATTATTGCCACGGCTCGTTGACGCCGGTCTGGCTGCTTAGTGTTCGTTGTTATACAATATGGCACTCCGACCGATACTGTTCCTCATTGCAGCCATTTCCTGCGTATCTTGAACCGCTTAAGTCTTCCTGAAAGCCTACCGATAAGGGGCACAGCAACACGGTAACGAGGCACAGCGGGGATGTGGCCACATCTCCATCAGACCTGGTTACCACCTCGTCGGCACGGACGCTGGCGACTCCGAGAGTAGTGCGGAATCTTCAGGAGGAAGTACGTCATGGCATTAGTAGTCAATACCAACGTTGCGTCCCTGGCAGCTCAGCGAAACCTGGCAGTCAACCAAGCTCAATTGGGTCGTTCGGTTGAACGATTGTCGTCAGGTTTGCGGATCACCCGTGCGGCGGATGACGCGGCCGGTTTGGGCGTGTCCGAAACTTTGCGGGCGCAGATTCGTAGTATCAATCAGGCCAATCGAAACGCCGGAGACGGCATCAGCTTGACGCAGGTCGCAGACGGTGCGGCGGCCACGGTCGGCAGCTTGCTGTCTCGTATGCGTGAGTTGGCGACTCAGTCTGCCAGCGGTACGCTGGGAACGACCGAGCGTTCCTATCTGGACCAGGAATTTGTGGCGTTGCGTTCGGAAATCGACCGAATTGCAACGACGACGGAATATAACGGTCAGCCGCTTCTGAGTGGAAGCAGCAACACCTTTGAAGTCTTCATCGGCTTCAAGAGTGGATCGGGCAACTCGTTGAATGTGGCCTTGGATGACCTCGACGTGGCGGCGGTCGGCTTGACCGGCGCAAGCGTGTCGACGGCGACGGCTGCGCAGTCGATGCTTGCCAAGATCGACAGCGCGATCAGCGCGGTCGCAACCGCCCGTGCGAATTACGGTTCGATCCAGAGCCGGTTCGAAGTCGCGATCCAGAATCTGACGGTCACGGCCGAGAACTTCACAGCGGCCGAATCGCGGATTCGCGATGCGGACATTGCCCAGGAAACATCTGTGTTCACGAAGAACCAGATCCTCACCCAATCCGGCATCGCAATTTTGGCCCAGGCCAATTCGCTGCCACAGCAAGCGTTAGCGCTGCTGAGAGGTTAAGGTTTCAGCCGGCGGGTAGCTCTCCGAGGGGAGAGCTACCCACGGCCTGATCCTAGGAGGGTAACATGGTCCACGATGTTTCCAATTATAAAGACCTCCCCGCAGCCGCTATTCAGGCGAGTCAGAACGGGCCGCAGCATCCGACTGAAAAGAAAGTCGAGGCCAAAGCTCCGGAATCTGAGTCGTCTACGGCTGAGACTAAAGGAAAAGATCTGGAACAGGCTCTCACGCGCGTGCGTGAGGTGTTCAAGAAGGCAGACTCCAGGCTGGAGTTTACCGTCGATCCGGATCTGGACCGGGTGGTCGTTAAGGTGATGGACGGGGATTCCGGTACCATAATCCGCCAGATACCACAGCAGGAAGTCATCGACCTTGCGAAGAGGCTGGAAACGCCCACGGGGCTGCTCCTGCATCACAAGGTGTAACCTGCGCAACGACATGAAAGGGATGTCATGGCGATCAGTTTCGGCGGGTTAGGCAATGGTGTGGACTTTGGCCAAGTCGTTTCAGAGTTGGCCAAAGTCCAACGCCTGCCGATCGACGCGTTAAACGCGAAGAAAAAAGACCTGCAGACTAAACTGACCGACTACGGGACCCTGGGCAACAAGCTGCTCGCACTTCAGAGCGCAGCCAATGCGCTTCGCCTCCCAAACAGTTTCGACCGTACGACCACCACCGTCAGCGATGAGACCAAGATGACCGCTCAGGCCGGCGCAGGCGCGGCCACCGGCAGTTATACGGTGCAGGTTACGCAACTCGCCAAGGCGCATCAGATTACCAACAGTGCGGGCAAAGCCGTCGCAGCCACGACCACTCCGATCGTTTCCGGCGGCTCTGGCACCTTTACCTTCAAAGTCGGAAGCGGTGCGAATCAAACCGTGACGCTCAACGATGGCGCCACTCTGGACGACCTTCGATCCGCCATCAACGATCTGGGAGCCGGCGTGACCGCTTCCGTCATCAATACCGGAACCGTATCGACTCCGGCCTATCGCTTGACCCTCACCGCTACGGCATCAGGCGCCGCGAATGCGGTGACGGTCGTCGCGGACAGTACGAGTTTAGACTTTACCAACACGAGCGGGACCGGAGGGAGCAGTACGCTCCAAGCAGGCCAGAACGCCATCGTGGTGATCGGAGAACCTGACCAAACGACGATTTCAATCGAACGTGAAAGCAATGTGATCAGCGACGCCATTCCGGATGTCACACTCACCCTGAAATCCAAGACCGTCACCACACCGACACCGGAGCCGGTCACGGTCAACATCACGACCGATCCCGACAGCGTTAAAACCAATATCCAGACTCTGGCGACCGCCTACAACGATATTGTGAAATTCGTCAATGAACGAACCACCTATGATATCTCGACGAAGACCGGCGGAATATTTTTCAATGAGAGTACGGCGAAAAGCGTCTTGAGCCAATTACGCACAGCGCTCTCCGGAGAGGTCGGGGGATTGTCCACGTACAAAAGCTTGGGGGCAGTCGGATTCAAAACGGAGCGCGATGGGACCGTCACCATAGACGACGCCAAATTGGACGCGGCATTGGCGAGCAACTACAGTGCAACGAAAGCTCTGTTTGTCACACAAACCACATCAAGCGGAATTGCGGATCGGGTGGTCAAGGCCGTCGATTTTCTCGATGCGATCGATACCGGTTCGTTTACGATCAGAAAGACCTCGATCACCAGTCAGATCAGCAAACTCACCGATGAAATCGGCCGCAAGGAAGATATCGCGTCGCAATATGAAGAACGGTTGCGACTGCAATTCGCATCCCTGGATTCACTCCTACAAAAGCTCCAAAGCCAAACCAGCGCTCTCAAGGCGTTACAATAACCCCATAAGGTCACCATGATTGCTACGGCAGCTAACGCCTATCAACAGACGCAAGTAATGACAGCCAGTCGTGTGCAACTGATCGTGCTGCTCTACGATTCGGCCATTCAATCGATGGAACTTGCCCGGGAAGCCATTCTCACGAACAACTACAAAGATAAGGCTCGTTTCCTCGATCGCAGTATGGCGATTGTCGGTGAACTGTCCAGCGTCCTCGATTTCGAACGAGGCGGGGAGATCGCCGTGTCTCTGCACCGGTTGTATGACTACATGGTTCAGCAGTGTATCCAAGCCAATCTTCGGCATAACGGCAAACACCTGGATGGACCGATTCGCTGTCTGACGACCCTCCGGGAAGGTTGGCAGGTGGTGGCGCGGCAAGAAGCGGTGGCGCATGTCGGTAGCTAATCCCTCCACTACCACTTCACTTCACGATCGTCGCTCCATCGAACTGCTCACTATCCAAGCGCTGGACGCCGCTCGTGCCGGCGACTGGGATCAAGTCGACGCCTGCTATAGCGCGCGTGGGGTCAGTCTGGCTGGTTGGGTGCCCGACCGCGTATTCGCGCAACAGCTTCTCAGCATGGACGAAGAAGTCCGCAAGGCCATCCTGGTCGCTCAAGCGGGAATCTCAGGTCTCTTGTCTGAGGCCGCCCAAGTGAAACGCCATCTGCGCCAATTACGCGAAAGTAGCGGACAACTCGCCTCTGACAGTGTAACGATACATTGTGAAGCCTGAGGTTCGTGCGGCCAGATAGCCTGGCTCCCCGTGATCTTCCACCGTAGAGGTCTGGTATGACGCCTTCACCCGACGGGCTGTTTCAACGCCCACACCACGACATCAAGAATGAGGAGCGGCGCGAATGGCTTCGCATCGACGATCGACTGCTGCTCGAGTATCGGCGGGCCGATGAACCGGTGGAAGCCATGAACCGGTACCTGCCTCCAGCGACAGAAGACACCATTGCCACTGCGGTCTCGAAGCCGACCGTTGATTTATTGGTGCGGGCAGGGGAGACGTTTGCGGGCTCTCCGCTCCTACCATGGGTCACGAAAATCGACTGGATGCTGGAGACGATTCTCAAATCGCTGGTGAAGAGTCACCCGGGCAGTGTGACGATCGCGAGATTGACCGATGTGGATATCAGTGCGGGCGGGTTAGGATTTGACACACCCCGCGAATTTCAGGCAGATGACCTCCTGGTGCTAAAAGTAATCCTCCCACCGTTCAGCATGATCGAAACCACGGCAAAAATCATCCGGGTGACGCCGCTCGAACAGGGCTCGGCAGGATTTCATCTCGCCACCCAGTTTGTCGACCTGGGCGGCGACGAACAGGAACTGATTATTCGGCATATTCTGCAGGTTCAAGCCGAACGGCTACGGACGAGGAAAGCCGCGCACAGCCTTCTGTAATTCTGGGTTGCGAGAAGAAGGTGCGGCGATCGTCTATGCCGCCCGTTCCGGTGAGGCAGCGGATTCGGCCGGTATCATCGCAGGTCTGGCGAGTTCAGCCAAGAGCGCATCGGCCGCGGTATTAAGGGCAACGGAAGCAGGCGCGGTGGGCTCAAATTCGACCACCGGCAGGTAGCTGCGAACGGCGCGGGTCATCGCCGGATCGTCTGGAATCTCCCCCAGCATCGTCAAATCGCCCCCGACATACTCCTTCAGCAGCTTTTTCAACTGCAGCACATTCACTCGGGATTTGCCTGATACGCGGTTCACGATGAGGTTGGGCTGAAAGCCTTGCAGCGTCCGGCTGGCAGTTTCCTTTGCATTCGGATCCGTCTCACCCACCGCCTGAATGACGTCATCGATACTGGAAAAATCGCGATCCGAGAGCGCCTCGCTCACGGCGTCCCGGGACAAAAACGCCGATAACACCCGTCGAATGGCGGCGAGTTTGATGAATCGGTATAGGTCGAGGACCGAGGTCGGATCCGGAGTTGCCACGGTCAGATAACGGTCGGCCATGAGAAAGAAATCCAGCGCATGGTAACTGGTGCCGGCGCCGATATCGGCGATGATGACGTCAGCTTGTAACTGGGAGAAGTGGCGAATAAGCCGCTTTTTCTTGGCATAGGGTAGATTGGCGGTCGCCAGCGTATCCCCGGTGCCAGGCAGTAGTTGCAGGAAGGGGTGGGCCGAGATCGGCTGAAGCACCTCTTCCAAACGTTCAACCCGCCGTTCAACGAAATCGGTCAGGGTGCGAAGAGGATTCAGCAAACCGAAGAGAATGTGCGCGTCGGCGCCTCCCACATCGAGATCAGCCAGAACCACGCGCTTGCCCCGTTTGGCCAGCAACATGGCCAAGTTGGCGGCGATAACGCTTTTTCCCACACCGCCTTTGCCTGATCCTATCGAAACGATCGTGGCCATTCAGAGCTCTCAACCTTGTGTGTGATTGCCGAAAATCTGTTCTCGGTCCTTCGTCCGAAGAACCTAAGCCGAACGGGTCTCCGGGAGACATTTCAAGCCGGTTCGCAATCTGTGTCTTATTAAACCCCATCGTTCAAGAACGGGCAACTAAAGTTTGAGATGGCGCCCACCGATACCATATCCGTCATGAACAACGCTATTGCGCCCACAACCAACGTCAGCCTCGACAGTGTATCGCCTTCGGAAGGCGAGATTCTCACCGTGTCGGACGTCGCGCGGTTTCTGCGTGTGCCGAAATCCACGGTGTATAAACTCGCGCGTCTGGGAGAATTGCCTGCTTCCAAAATCGGAAAGCACTGGCGCTTTCTTCGACGCGACATTCACGAATGGATGCACAGTCGGACCCAGCATCACTGATCTCGTCGAAGAGACGGACATGCCGGGCCCGACAACACCTGAGCGACGCGGACTCCATGGGATGTCCGATGACTCAGGTCATCTTTAGCGTTCGAACGAGGTATGCAATGGCCGATACCAACACGGTGAGAAAAGCGGAGCTGCCTGCCCCCAAGCTGTCCCCCGACACATTCAAGCAGCTCCGGGATCTCATCTATGAGAAGACCGGCATTCATTTTCAGGACAACAAGACGTACCTGCTCGAAAGCCGGTTACTTCCTCGTTTGAAGGCCTGCCGTTGTCAGACGTTCGAAAACTATCTCAATTTTTTGCGCTTCGATGCCTACCGTGACCGGGAAATCACCGAACTGTATACGGTCATCACCACAAATGAGACCTACTTCTTTCGTGACGAGGCTCAGCTCGACAGTTTTATGAAGGTCATGATTCCGGAAGTAATGAAAACGAACGCCCAGACGAAACAACTTCGGATCTGGAGTGCCGCCTGCTCGACCGGGGACGAACCCTATACATTGGCACTGTTGCTCCGCGACTACCCACCGCTTGCCGGCTGGACCATCGATATCCTGGCGACCGATATCAGTGAAAACGTCCTGAACATCGCGCGGACAGCGACCTATTCATCTCATTCGTTGCGTAAGGTTCCTCCGGCCATGCTCGCGCGCTACTTCAGCGGGAAAAAAGAAACCCAAACGCTGGTACCCCAGGTGAAGGACATGGTGCGGTTCATGAACGTGAACCTCTACGACCGTCCAAGACTGAAACTCATCCGCGGCATTGACATCATTTTTTGTCGCAACTGTCTGATCTATTTCGATGAGAAAGCGAAAGCGCAGATCGTCTCGGATTTGCGCGATGCCCTGCGCCCGAAGGGATACCTGATGATCGGGTTTTCAGAGACCCTGCACGATACGGCGGGGCATTTTAAAACGATTCATGCGGGCCGTTCAGTTATTCATGAAAAACAGTAAGGAGGATGACCCATGCCAGCTGATCCAAATATGAAGATTCTGGTCGTCGATGACATGTCTACGATGCGGCGCATCGTGAAAAATATCCTGAAGCAACTCGGTTTCAACAATCTGGAAGAAGCTGAAAACGGCCAGGAAGCACTCACCAAGCTCAAGGCAGAGACCTATGGCTTCGTGGTGTCGGACTGGAACATGCCGGTCATGATGGGCATCGATATGCTGCGCGCGATTCGGGCAGATGAAAGCCTGAAGAAAATCCCGGTTCTAATGGTCACGGCCGAAGCCCAGAAAGAAAACCTCATGGAAGCCGTCCAGGCAGGAGTCAGCAATTACGTCGTCAAGCCGTTCACCGCTGAGACGATGCAAGAGAAGATCAACAAGATTTTCAAGTAATCGTCTTTAACCGGTGAGGGCATGATGGCACAACCACGCGCGGCGGCAAAATCGCAGGAAGTGGTCAATGAGGAAGAACCGGCGGACAAGACGCCCGACACGAAACTCTACGAGGAACTCGGAGAGCTGGCTCGGTTCATCGATACCACGATGAAAACCCTCTCGGAGTTCAGCACTCCAGTCAGCACTTCCACGGAACAACTGCCGCAAGCGCAAACCCATCTGTTGAATTTGAAGACACAGACCGAACAGGGGACGCATCGAGTGATGCTAGAGGTGGAGGCCATTCAGGACAACCACGCCCATCTCAGTAAGCTGCTGAAGGAAATGACACAGACGCTGCAGCTAGCAAAGGCATCTCCCGCACTCATGCAACAGATGCAGGTACTGGGGCAGGGGCTCGGACAGGACGACAAACGGCTGCTCGATATCATGACGGCCTTATCGTTTCAAGATCTGGTGGCGCAGAGCGTCAATAAACTCGTCACGATTCTGGATGAAGTCGAGCATAAGCTGCTTCAACTCGTGGTGGTCTTCGGTCCCTATCAAAAGCAGGCGGCCAAAACCGATCAGGGGAAAGCCAGCCAAATGCTGAAGCAACTGGAAGCCACGAAAAATACGTCGATGGATCAGGATCTCGCGGACGAAATCCTGAAGCAATTCGGTTTTAACTGAGGTGTGGTATGAGCGATGAAATGCAGGAAATACTCAACGACTTTCTGACCGAATCCAACGAGATGTTGGAAGTGCTCGATCAGCGATTCGTGACGTTGGAGTCTGATCCCAACAACACTGATCTCCTCAATGAGATCTTCCGCGCGATGCACAGTATGAAGGGGTCAGCCGGCTTCCTCGGCTTCAACCATCTCGTGGACGTGGCCCATCGCGGCGAAAACATTCTCAACAAGCTGCGACAGGGTGAAATGGCCGTCAACCCTGCCATCATCAGCATCATTCTCGAAACCATTGACGTCATTAAGGCGATCATGGCCGACATTCGAGGAACAGGCACGGACAGTCATGTCCCCACGGTGATGATTGCCGCAAAGCTCGACGATATCCTGAACGGAACCACCGCCCCCGAGGCGCCGGTTGCGACGCTCGCAGAGGCGGCTGCCCCTGCGAAGGCCGAAGCCGTGTCACCTACACCGACGGTAGGTGCGCCTATCGCCTCGCCCCCGACGCTGGGAGAAATTCTGGTAAACGACGGCCTGGCCTCCAAAGAACAGGTCCTCGATGCGTTGACCGCGCAACAGCATCAGCCGGAGCCCAAAACGCCGCTGGGAGAAATTCTGCTTCAGGCCAAAGCCATTACCGAGCGGGCCCTCGATCAGGCGCTGCACAAACAGGAGAAACAACCGAAACCGGCGGAAGAAGATGCCACCATCCGCGTGGAGACCAAACGCCTCGACAGCGTGATGAACCTGGTCGGAGAGCTGGTTCTCGGGCGAAACCGTCTTATTAAGATCGGCACGCAATTGGAACAGCAGCATGAATCGGATCCCCAGGTCCGTGTGCTAAGCGAAACACTGGCGCAGCTCAATCTGGTGACGACCGATCTGCAGTTGGCCGTCATGAAGACCCGCATGCTGCCGATCAAAAAAGTGTTCGCCAAGTTGCCTCGCATGGTGCGGGACCTTTCACAAAAACTCAACAAGCAGGTCCATCTGGAAATGCGCGGCGAGGAAACGGAACTCGACAAGTCCGTCGCCGACGAGATCGGTGATCCGTTGGTTCACTTGGTACGGAATGCCATCGATCACGGCATTGAAACTCCCGCGGAGCGCCAGGCCAAAGGGAAAGCGGGGGAAGGTCAATTGACCATTGCTGCAAGCCAAGAAGGCAACAGCATCGTCATTCGGATCAACGACGACGGGCGCGGGATTCAAGTGGAAAAGATCAAGGAAAAAGCCTTGGCCAAGGGTCTGATCAGCGAAGCAGAAATCGCGACGATGGAGCACCGAGAAATTCTGAATCTGATTTTTCTGCCGGGATTCAGCACGGCCGAAAAAGTGACGGACGTCTCCGGCCGTGGTGTCGGCATGGACGTGGTGCGTACGAACATTCGAAAAATCAACGGCAGCGTCGATCTGGAGTCCGAGCCAGGTAAGGGCAGTCAGATCATTATCAAGCTGCCGCTCACCATCGCCATTATTCAGGCCTTGATGGTGGAAGTGGAGCGTTCGATCTTTGCGATTCCATTGAGCACTGTGATCGAAGCCGTTCGAATCTCGCGTTCCGAGATCAAGACGATCAACGGTCGCGAAGTGTTGCATCTGCGTGATCGGGTGCTGCCACTCATTCGGCTGGCACAGGAGTTTGATATCCCGACGGATGCCAATCGCGAACGGTTCTATGTGGTCGTCGCGGCATTGGGAGATCGTCGCGTGGGAGTAGTCGTCGATGAGCTTCGGTCTCAGGAGGAAGTGGTGATTAAGTCGATCTGGGATTATCTGGAAACCGTCAAAGGCGTATCCGGCGCGACGATCACGGGCGAGGGCAAGGTGGTCCTCATTCTGGATACCTCAGAGTTGGTCCAAAATGCCCAGGCTTGGCATAACCCGGGTATTGCTGCCTGACACAAGGCGCGCACGCCACGATATGGAATCACGAGCCGGATATTCACAAATAGTCGATGAACAGGGGCCCGCGAGATCGGAGGAAGTATGTCCACACTGATCAATGAAATCGATGCCAGGACCAGGCTGGCCGGCGCAAACCAGATGGAGTTGCTGCTGTTCAAACTTGGCACGAATGAAATTTTCGGCATCAATGTTTTTAAAGTGCGTGAGGTGATGAAGCTGCCGGAACTGACCCAGATCCCCGAAGCCGACAGCCGCATTGTCGGCATGGCGAATATCCGGGGCATTATGGTCCCCGTCGTAGGCCTGAAACGGAGTTTGGGCCTGGGAATGGAAAATGAGGGACAGGTGAATGGGGTGCCTGGTGGAAACCCGTATCTGATCGTCTCCGAATACAACGGTAGCCTGCAAGGCTTCCTCGTGGCAGGCGTGGATCGCATCATTCGGTTTTCCTGGTCTGCCATTAAGACGCCTCCTGCGATCGTCCGGGAAAACAACAAAGGCGCCGTGACCGCGGTCACGATGCTTGAAGATGGTCGAATGGTTCTGATTCTCGACGTGGAAAAAGTCCTGAACGATATTTGCCCCCGCACAGACGACGATGTCTTTGCCGGTATGACCATCGCCCCCGAGTTGAGATCGAAATGCGTCTTGTTCGCGGACGATTCGTCCGTGGCGCGGATGCAGATCCGCAAAGCATTAGATCGCCTCTCCATGTCGTATGTGATTGCCACGACCGGCGGGGAAGCCTGGCAAAAGCTCCAGGCCTTGGCCGATCAG
This sequence comes from Nitrospira sp., assembly GCA_024998595.1. Taxonomy (GTDB): domain Bacteria; phylum Nitrospirota; class Nitrospiria; order Nitrospirales; family Nitrospiraceae; genus Nitrospira_A. The sequence goes on along the minus strand of JACOEK010000003.1, from coordinate 168,489 downwards.
GCGACGGCTGAGGGGAAAGAACGGGTGGATCAGATCCAGTGCATTCTCAGCGACATCGAAATGCCGGAGATGGACGGCTTCACACTGACCAAGCACATTCGGGCCGATCCGAGGCTGGCGCACCTGCCGGTCATGCTCCATTCCTCCCTGACCGGAGCCTGCAACATGGAAAAGGGACGGACAGTCGGCGCAACGGATTACATCACCAAGTTTGACGCGAAGATGCTGGGCGAGAAACTGGCGCTCTACATCCAAAATCCTAACTTGCAGGTGAAAAAAGCGGCCTGAGTATAAGCCGCAGACACCGTCGTCATGGTGACGGCCGATTCAAGCTTTTGCCCCGGACGGCCGATGTATCGGGAAAGACCCTATGGCACTACCACTCACACAGCCGCAGAGCGCCGCGAACCTGGTTCGCGTCTTGGTCGTCGACGATTCCGCCTTCATGCGGAAAAGCCTGACCACGATGTTGGAAGAGGGGAAGCAGATTCAGGTGGTTGGGGTGGCGCGCAACGGCGAGGAAGCCGTCCAGCAGGTGCAACAGTTAAAGCCCGATGTGGTCACGATGGACGTGGAAATGCCGGGTATGACGGGGCTGCAAGCACTTCAGCAGATCATGACTAAGAATCCAGTTCCGGTCATCATGGTGAGCTCCGTGACAGTTGAAGGGGCACAGGAAACGTTGCAGGCCTTGGAATGGGGGGCGGTCGATTTCATCCCCAAACAATTGGACGGCGTGGCCTCGCGCATCGCAGACATTCAGAAGCAGTTGGTGCCCAAAGTTCTTGCCGCCAGATATGCGGCGGGAAAACTGAAGAAACTGAGCGTCACCGGAGCGGCGAAGGCCACGGTCCCTGTGGCCAAGGCATTGAGTAGTCGATCGGTATCCGTAACGCGCGGCACCAAACTGATTGCGATCGGATGTTCCACGGGTGGACCGCAAGCCTTGTTTGAAATTATCCCGACTCTCCCCGCCGACTGCCCGGCCGGAATCGTCATCGTGCAACACATGCCGAGTTCGTTCACCAAACCGTTCGCCGAACGCTTGAACAATCTTTGCGCATTAGAGGTCCGGGAAGCGGTCGACGGTGACGAAGTGCGGGCGGGGCGGGTGTTAGTGGCCCCTGGTGGAATGCAGTTCCGGATTGTGAAGAAAACCATCACAACATCAGTGGTCAAATTGTCGCCCAATTACGAAAAGCATCCCCATTCGCCCTCCGTCGATATCATGCTGCAATCCGTTGCCTCCTTGTTCGGGGAACGGAGCATTGGGGTGATTCTGACCGGAATGGGGCATGACGGACTGGAGGGTATGAAGGCCATCAAGGCAGCAGGAGGTCGAACCGTGGCGCAGGACGAAGCATCGAGCGTCGTATATGGCATGCCGAAAGCCGTCGTTGAGGCAGGCTGTGCAGAGAAAGTGGTGTCATTGTCAAAAGTTATCGGGGAAATCATGAATATGGTGTGAGATGACTCGTTTATTCAACCGTTCACGCATGGAGAGCTAGGAGGAGTTATGGGGGGCATGATGAAGAACATGACTATCGGTCCAAAGTTCATTTTATCAATCTCATTGGTAGCAATGATCGTAATCTCGTTAGGACTAGGAGTGCTGTATCAGCAGGAAGAATCGAAGATGGACACGATGTTGAGCGGTCGTGCCAACGTCGTCGCTACCCAGATCATGATCAGCCGCGCATATATCACGCAAAACTATGTCGCCAAGATCAAAAAATCCAAAGCCGGCAGTGAGATTCAGGTGGTTAAGGACCACGCCGGTATGGCTGATGCGATTCCTTTTCCTGCAACAGCCGTTCGTGAAATGGGTGAGGAGGCCAATCGCACGGGCCTCTATAACGCCCGCCTTATCAGCCAAAACCCCATGAATCCCTCCAATTCACCGAAGGACAATTTCGAAAACGAAGCCATTCGGGCGATCATGAGCGGGGCCGAGTCCTATTCGCGTCGAGACGAAGTGAACGGGGTGCCGACGTTCCGCCGCGCTACGGTGGATAAAGCCTCGTCGACCACTTGTCTGAGCTGCCATACGAACAGTCAGGTTGGCGATGTTCTGGGCATGCTGAGCATGTCAGTACCGATGACCGAGGCCATCGCACTCTCGAACCGCTCTATGTGGCAGACGGGTGGCTTGATGGGCGCCATCGTAGTAATCATCCTTGTCGTGATGTACCTGCTGCTTCGGAACATTGTTCTGCAGCCGATGGCCAAGATGAGCGAGATCTCGCGCGACATCGCCAAGGGCGAGGGTGACCTCACCAAGCGTGTGCCGGCCGATGGCCATGATGAGATCGCGCAGATGGGCCAATACTTCAACGAATTCATCGAGAAGTTGCAGCACATGATCAAGAAAGTGGCTCACGTGACGGATAAGGTCGCCTCCGCCTCGGTTGAGCTGTCGGCCACGGCCGAAGAGATCTCGAAGGGTACCGATACCTTGACGTCTCGTGCATCACAAACTGCGGCCGCGGTGGAAGAGATGAACGCCACCGTCGGACAAGTCGCGCAGAATTCCGGAAAAGCAGCCAGCCTGGCGCAAGACACGGTCAAGACTGCGCAAGAGGGTGGAACGGTGGTCTCGAGCACCATCTCCGGAATGCAACAGTTGTCCGAGGCCGTGTCGAACTCGGCCACCATTATCTCTGACCTTGGTAAGTCTTCCGATCAAATCGGAGAAATCGTCCGAACGATCGAAGATATCGCCGATCAGACCAACTTGCTGGCCTTGAACGCCGCAATCGAAGCAGCGCGAGCGGGAGAACAGGGTCGTGGATTCGCAGTCGTGGCCGATGAAGTCCGGAAACTGGCAGAACGGACGACCAAAGCCACGAAAGAAATCGGCGATATGATCCGCCAGATCCAGCAGGACACGCGCGGAGCCGTCGATTCGATGCAACAGGGCACGCAGAAAGTTACGGCGGGTGTGGACCTGGTCAACAAGACCGGCGAAGCCCTCTCCCAGATCGTGCGGATGGTGTCGGAAAGTGCCGACATGATCCGGCAGATTGCTGTGGCCTCCGAAGAACAATCAGTTGCGACACAGCAGATTGCCAGCGACATCGAAAACGTGGCGAAGGTCACAAAAGAGTCCTCGTCCGGCGCGCATGAGTCGGCGAAGGCCAGTCAGGACCTGAGCCAGTTGGCGGTCGAATTGCAGGGGATCGTGGGTGGATTCAAGCTGTAAGCAGCCAACCACGAGAAGGAGCCCAGCATGAGTGCGACTGAACAACAAGTGCAATCTCACATCCAGACGCCCGCAGAACACGCTGCGGAGCGTCTGGTCGATAAGTCCGCTGACGATCTGTTGCAGTTCGTCATTTGTCTGATCGGCAGTGAAGAGTTCGCGGTCGATGTCTTGAGCGTACAGGAGATCAATCGGATCGTGGAGGTGACGCGAGTCCCCAAGACCCCGCCCTATGTGGAAGGAGTCATTAATTTACGGGGCCGCATCATTCCCGTCTTGGATCTTCGCAAACTCTTCGGCCTGACCGGCGCGGCACAAACCACACAGACCCGAATCGTGGTCGTGTCGGTGCAGGCGCGATTAGTCGGGTTGATCGTGGATTCCGTGGAAGAAGTCTTGCGTGTACCGAAAAGCGCCATTGAGCCGCCACCTTCGGTCGGCACCATGGCTGGAGCAGAATTTACGCAGGGAGTCGGCCGGATCGATGACCGGTTGCTTATCCTGGTGGATCTGAGCCGGCTACTGTTGGCCCGGGAAGCGGCCTAAGCAAAAAGGATGGGCTCTCACAGCCAGCCTTCTTCCAGGTGAGCGAGACGGTCAATCAGGACTGGTGAGGATCGGAAGCATCGGGCAGGGAGGGTCCTCGGCGATTCCGTGCGTCGAGGACCCGTTCGAGCAACTGAATCGACTCTGCCAGAACATCCGACGCGCAGTTTAGGGTGACATGAAACTGTTGCATGGCTTCTGTCCAACGGCCTTCCTTCTGCAAGACCTGAAACTTTCGGTGTTGCTCATCGAGGATGGCCTGTTTGGCATCGAGCATCAAGGCATCAGCAGGACCCACAAGAGCACCTCCATGGAAGACGTGTGTGATTCGATTGCACGCTATCAAAGCGCTTCCCGTGGGCGCAAGCCCACCATTCTGGGTAGATGGTGGACGCCACAGTGTGACGCGGCAGTGAGGTAACTGAGCTGTGGATATCGCCACAATCTTAGGTATTGTCGTCGCCCTCGGCTCGATTATCGGGGGACAAGCGCTCGAGGGAGGCCATCTTGGATCCATCCTTCAATTGACGGCGTTTATCATCGTCGCCGGAGGAACGTTCGGTGCCTGCTGTGTGCAAAATCCGCTGTCCGTCGTCATCAAGGCGGTGACCGGCGTCACCCTGGTGATTACCAATCCTCCGCACGATGTGAAGGGCACGATCACGCAGATTCTCGACCTGGCCAACGTCGCGCGTAAACAGGGGTTGCTCGCACTGGAAGGCAAACTCAAAGATCTCCATGACCCGTTCTTCAAGAAAGGCATCCAGCTGATCGTCGACGGGACCGATCCTAAACTCCTCCAGGAAATCTTGGAAATCGAAGTCGAGCATCATGAAGAAGAAGGCGTTCATGCGGCGAAGGTCTGGGAAGCCGCGGGGGGATATGCGCCGACGGTCGGTATTCTCGGCGCCGTGCTCGGTTTGATTCACGTGATGGAAAATCTCGCCGATCCGTCGAAACTCGGCGGCGGTATCGCGGTGGCGTTCGTGGCGACCGTATATGGGGTCGGACTTGCCAATCTGTTCTTTCTCCCCATCGCGAATAAGATGAAGTTCAAACTCAAGGAAGAAGCCGGACTACGCACGATGGTAATCATGGGACTTGTCGGTCTGGCTCAAGGCGAAAATCCACGACTTCTGCAAGAGAAACTCGAGAGCTTCCTCCCTCCGCACGAACGTACCAAGGCTGACAAAAAGTGATGCGTCATTCGGCATTCGTCGCCGGAACACAGTTCGTACCCTGTACCCACCCGGTTGACGCATAACCCGCAAGGGTTGAGCCATGGCAAAGAAAAAACACGAAGAACATGAAAATCACGAACGCTGGTTGGTGTCCTACGCGGACTTCATCACCTTGCTGTTCGCTTTTTTCGTCGTAATGTATTCGGTGTCGTCCGTGAACGAAGGTAAATATCGAACCGTCAGCGATTCCATCAAAGCGGCATTGAATCCAGTAAATAGTACGCCTTCAAGCCGTTTGCCCTTCGCCGTCGGCGATGCCAAACCGAAGATGATCAATACCGATATGTCCAGCCCTAACGATCCCGTTATTCGGCGCATGAAGGAGGTCATCAAGAAGATTCATCCCTCACTTGCGCTGGAAATGCCTGACATCAGAATCATAGAGACCGGAAACGGAACCATCATGATATCCCTGCCGGAATCTATTCTTTTCGGCAGCGGGGAAGCGCGCGTTCGCCCCGAAGCACTTCCCTTCCTGAAAGCCCTGGCCCAGATCCTGATCGAAATGGATCGTCATGTCCGTGTATTGGGCCATACGGACAACGTGCCGATCCGGACGGCTCAGTTTCCTTCCAATTGGGAACTCTCGGCCGTGCGAGCGGTCATGGTGGTCAGAATTTTCTCCGAGCTGAATGAAATCCCGATTACGCATCTTTCCGCCACAGGTTTTGCAGACTCCAAACCCATCGCCACGAACGACACCCCCGAAGGTCGGACGAAGAACAGACGAGTGGAAATCATCGTTCTGGAAAAGAATCTCACGGAAGAAACACTCGATTCGCTTCTTCCCAATGGGGGCCCTCCGGCTCTATGACTATGGCCTAAAGACCCAGGCCAACCGACCTAGTTAGTACCAATGAACGTTCTACAGTCAACTCCTTACGTGTAAAGGTTTTTGTGAGAGGAACCGATACAGAACCACGTGGGGTAACGACCGCCTCTCGAAAGGAACGGGTGTATGACGCTCAAGCCGGTTGGTGATCTGACGATCTTTGAGGTGGGCGCCTTATGCGAGGATGTCAAACAGGCGCGTACGACCCATCCGCAAGTCGAATTGGATCTCTCCGAAATCGACAAGCTGGATGCCGCCGCCATTCAGTTGCTCATTGTCGTTCGCCGGTCTGAGCATTGTACGCTGACGGGAATGACTGATCCCATACGAGCGCGAATGACCGATCTGGGCGCGTAACACATGCTTCACCTCGCGATGCTGTACAAGAAGAGCCACCAATGACTTCATACTGGTTCCTCGCAATCGGTGCCTTCGTGTTCGGTGCTTTCCTCTCCTGGGTCTGGAATCAACGCCGGACCGCTTCCGCCACACGAGCGCTTGACGCCGCACAAGCAGTTATTCTCCGGCAGCACGCAGATCGCGAAGCACTCTGGGAGCAGCTGGGGCATTCCATTATTCCGCTGGTCGCGGTGCTCAACGCTCAAATGAAGAGTGTGATTAACCAGACCGAACAGGCTGCAACCGACCTCGGCCGACGGTTCAGCACGATCGCGTCGCGAGCGACGTTACAGGCCAACGAATCCATGCATCTCTTTGGCGACGGCGAGATGAATCTCGATACCGTTCTAAAAACCACCGACACCATGCTCGAAGGCTTCGTCAGTGACGTCATGAAGTCATCGGAAATGGCGCTCCAGATCGCGACCATTATGGATGAGGTCGAACGCAGTACTAAAGCCATTACCGGCATGATCGGCGAAATCGAGTTTATTGCCGATCAAACCCGTTTGCTCGCTCTCAACGCGGCTATTGAAGCGGCCAGGGCGGGGGAACACGGCCGCGGCTTTGCCGTCGTGGCCGACGAAGTCACCAAATTGGCTAATCGCTCCGGCCAGGCCGCCAGCAGCATCAATACGATGGTCAAAGACGTGCAGAAAAGCACGTCTCAGGCAATGCAAACCGTTGAAAGTTTGGCCTCCGTCGATTTGAGTAAAACTCTCTCCATCAAGCATCGACTCGACCAGATGACCCGTGGTCTGGCCGACCGCAATCAAACGTTGCATTCAGCCGTCATGAATTCAAAATCGCACTCAGATGAACTCGCCAAAGACGTCGGCCAAATCATTATGTCGCTTCAATTCCAGGACATTACGCGGCAAAAACTCGAACATGTGATCGAGCCGTTAACCGAAGTACGCGGCATCATGGACGCCTTGATCCAGAAGCAACCTCATGACCAGATCGAGGCCAAGATGAACATTCTGACGAACCTGGACCGCAGCTACACGATGCAAGAAGAGCGCGCCATATTCAATCAGTCGACAAATGGACATGGTTCACAAGAAGCCCAGGGAAGTGCCACGTCTGAGGATGCGAATGTCACGTTGTTCTGAGTAACACCGGTTTCTGGAAAGAATTAAGGAGCGCGCCATGGCGAAAACAGTCTTAGTTGTCGACGATTCTCCCACCATGCGGCAGATGGTGGCGTTTACCCTGACCAACGCAGGCTATCAAGTGGTCGAAGCCGGCAATGGAAAAGAGGCGGTCGGCAAGGTGAACGGAGGAGCCAAGCCTGACCTCGTGGTCACCGATCTGAATATGCCGGAGATGGACGGTATCACGCTGATTAAGGAAATCCGGAAGATGCCGGCGCTTAAGTTCACTCCAATTTTGATGCTGACCACGGAAGCGTCCGACGACAAAAAGAAAGCCGGGCAGGCGGCCGGAGCAACCGGGTGGATCGTCAAGCCCTTCAATCCGGAACAGATGATGGCCGTGATCAAGAAAGTGCTTCCTGGCTGAGCCATTGTAATTCTCACGGGTCATTCGTCTCTTGCAGGTCTCTAGCAAGACACCAATGTACCTCTGACGTGCGACGAAGGACGCCGAGAGACCATGAGCACTGACCTTTCGCATTTCAAGAATGCCTTCTTCGAAGAATCTCAAGAACATCTGACGACGATTGAAGAAGGGTTGCTCCAGCTTGAACAGCGGCCGGGGGACATCGACCTCTTGAATCGCATTTTCCGAGGAGCCCATTCCATCAAGGGGAACAGCGGCATGTTCGGCTTCACCGCCGTCTCGCAGTTCACCCATAAAATGGAATCGGTGTTGGATCAGTTGCGCAGCAGTCAGATGGTCGTAACTGTAGAGATCACGGACCTGCTGCTCCAGTCGCTGGATTGCCTGAAGACATTGATCGACTGCGCGAAGACCGGCGAATCCCCGGACGAGGCCCAGATCGCGAGATTGGGTGCCCAACTCGAAGCCTGCCAGGGTGGGACACCTGCGGCAACCCCGAGTACTCCGGCAGCCACACCTCGTCACGCCCAGTTACAGGGAGCCCATCACTTCACCATTACCTGGGTTCCCCCTCGATACCTGTTTCAGCGTGGGTTGGACCCTGTTCAATTCATCAAGGAGCTGGGCGATCTGGGTTCCGTGACCAGTGTGATTCTAGATACCAGCCGGTTGCCCGCGTTGACGGATTTGGACCCTGAGCAGTGTTATTTGGGTTGGACCATCGAGGTGGACACGGTCAAGGACCTGAAAGTCATCGAGGCCGTTTTCGACTTTGTGCGTGAGGACAGCACCCTGACCATCGTCGACACGCCTCCTCCGGTCGAGGAATCCCATTCTACATCGGATGGAACGAAGCCGTTGGGCGAGATCCTTGTCGAAACCGGCGTCGTCTCCCAATCACAACTCAACCAAGCCTTATCTCAACAGAAGCGGGTCGGCGAAATTCTGGTCGAGCAAAAAATCGCCACGCCTGAACAAATTTCTGAAGCCCTGAAAAAGCAGACCGAAAGCAGCGCGCCATCAAAGAAAGCTGAGACTCCGTCGATTCGCGTAGACACGGTGAAAATCGATCGCCTGATCAATCTGGTCGGCGAACTGGTGATCACGCAGTCGATGCTAAGCGATCTCGGGTCACGGTTCGAAATGAGCCAGCTGCCGGTGTTGCTGGAACGCGTCGCGCAACTCGAGCGCAATACACGGGAAATTCAAGAGCGTGTCATGGGCATTCGCATGGTGCCCATCGGGAATGCCTTCAGTCGCTTTCCTCGCCTGGTGCGCGATTTATCCGGAAAGGCTGGGAAAAAGATTCATTTGATACTTTCCGGAGAAGAAACTGAACTCGACAAGACCGTGATCGAATCGATCGGTGACCCTCTGACACACCTCGTGCGCAACTCGGCCGACCATGGACTGGAACCACCCGACGAGCGCGTGGCGGCGGGAAAACCAGAACAAGGCACTATTCGTCTCAATGCATTTCATGAGGGTGGCAACATCTGCATCACGGTAGAAGACGACGGACGCGGATTGAATCGAGACAAGATCCTCGCCAAGGGCATCAAGCAGGGCCTCATCGCAGAAACCGACAAACTGTCCGACGAGCAGATCTGGATGCTCATCTTCAAACCTGGCTTCTCCACGGCCGAGAAGGTCACGGATGTCTCGGGTCGCGGCGTCGGCATGGATGTCGTCAAGCGCAACATCGAAGGCCTCGGCGGCACCGTCAGCATTAAAACCAGTGCAGGCAAAGGCACCACCTTTACCCTCAAGCTTCCGCTCACATTGGCCATCATCGAGGGCATGACGGTCCGGGTCGGGAAGGACACCTATATCGTTCCGCTCCTGTCGATTCTGGAATCCATTCAGCCCCGGCGCGAGATGATCAAGACTCTCGTCGGTAAAGGGGAGTTGGTCAATGTTCGCGGCACCTACCTCCCGCTTATGCGCTTGTATGACGTGTTTCGATTGGAACCGGAGCTTTCCGATCCCACGAAAGCCATTTTGTTGATCCTCGAAACCGAAGGTGAACGCGTCGCCGTTATGGTCGATGAAATTCTCGGGCAACAGCAGGTCGTCATTAAAAGTATGGAACAGAATTTCAGGAAGATCGAAGGTGTGGCTGGGGCGACCATTCTCGGAGACGGCACCGTCGGATTCATTCTCGATGTGCGCGGATTACTCACTATCGCTCGGCAAGGGAAGGCGAAGGCGGCATAACAACCACGTCATGAACAACATCGGCGCATAGATTTTACGAACAGGGCGAGGAGGACACGATGGCATCACAGGAGTCGACAAGCAAAGAGTCAAATCAGCAGATCGGGACCACGACGGACGGGAGTCAATTCCTGACCTTCCAGTTGGGAGAAGAACTCTACGGGGTCGATATCCTTCGGGTTCAGGAAATCAAAGGATATACCGCGGTCACACGCATCCCGAATACGCCGTCCCATATCAAGGGCGTGTTGAACCTGCGCGGCACGATTGTTCCGATCGTCGAGTTGCGGACCAAGTTCGGGATGCCAACGATTGAATACACGATGTTTACGGTCATCGTCGTCGTAGTGGTGAAGGAAAAGATCATGGGCCTCGTGGTTGATGCGGTTTCGGACGTCCTCGACATCGATAAGAAAGACATCCAGCCGGCCCCGCAGTTCGGCGCCCAGGTCGATGTCAGTTTTCTGAATGGAATCGGCAAGGCCGGTGACAAGCTCGTGGCACTGTTGGATATGGATCGCCTCCTGACCGACGGTGATCTGCAGGAAACCGAAAAAATCGCGGCCTAACCACTCGAACCCAGGGAGACAAGGACATGGCATTACAGGTCGAATTGTTGGAGTCCAGCTTTAAATTAGTCGCACCTCAAGGCGAAGCCTTGGTGACCCGGTTCTACGAACGGCTGTTCAAAAAATATCCGGCGGTCAAGCCGCTCTTCAAGAAGACTTCCATCAAGGACCAGAAGAAGAAGCTCCTGGCCTCCCTGGTGCTGGTGATCCAAAATCTCCGCCGTCCCGAAAAGCTCACGCCTGTCTTGCAGGATATGGGCGCTCGACATGTGGGATACGGCGCGAAGCCGGCACATTACGATGCGGTGGGGGAAAATCTCCTGGCCGTGCTCGGCGAATTCGCCGGATCGGCATGGACGCCTCAAGTCAAACAAGCATGGACAGAAGCCTACGGCGCGATCAAGACCATCATGCTCGCTGGAGCAGAACGTGTACACAACACACAAGGAGAGAAGACGATGAGTAAGCCGAAGGGAAAGAAGGGCGCCGCAGCCCACGCGGACATGACCGAGTTTTATCTCGGGGCACTCGATCAATCGCAGAACAACATTCTGCTCTGCGACCGAAATCTGGTCATCACCTATGCCAACTCGACAGCCCAGAAGACCCTGGTTGCGCTGGAATCCGAAATCAAGAAGGTGTTGCCTCAGTTCAACGCGGCCGCCGTGGTAGGCGTCTGCATCGACGACTTCCATGTGGATCCGAGCAAACAACGCCGGATCCTTTCGAACCCGGCCAACATGCCGCATAAAGCGGATATTCAAATCGGCCCGTTGACCCTCAGTCTGTTGGTCACCGCCGTGATGAGCCAAACCGGCGAGTATCTAGGCAATGCCTTGGAATGGGCCGACGTCACCGAAAAGCGGAAAATGGAACAACAGTCATCGGCAATGAGCAAGTCCCAGGCCGTCATCGAGTTTAACCTTGATGGCACGATCGTCACCGCGAATGACAATTTCCTCGCCTGCCTTGGCTATACCCTCGACGAAATCAAAGGCAAACATCACCGTATGTTCTGCGATCCTGTCTGGGCCAACAGCGCTGAGTATTCGGCGTTCTGGGCAAAGTTGAATCGCGGGGAATTCGACACCGGCGTGTACAAACGCATCGGGAAGGGCGGCAAGGAAATCTGGATCCAGGCTTCCTACAACCCCATCATGAATGCTGTCGGTAAACCTCAGAGGGTCGTCAAGTTGGCGACCGACATCACTGGGCAGAAGCAATCACAGACCGATATGGAGATGTTGGTGAAGGAGGCCCAAACAGTTTTAGGGCGACTTGCGAGCAACGATCTGACGCTCGAAATGACTGAGACCTACCGCGGTGATCTGAATAATGTGAAGAACAGCATCAACGCGGTGGTTCAAAACCTGAACCAGACTATTACGACCGTTCGGGAGGCAGTTCAGGCCGTCGCGGCCGGCGCAGAGCAGATTACTCGGGGCAATGAGGATCTGTCGCAGCGCACCTCTGAACAAGCGAGTGCGCTGGAAGAAACCTCCGCTTCCATGGAGGAGATGACTTCAACCGTAAAGCAGAACGCCGACAATGCCAAGCAGGCCAACCAGCTGGCCATTGCCGCGCGCGATATCGCCGACAAGGGTGGATCTGTGACCGTCCGTGCGGTGGAAGCCATGGGCGAGATCAACAAGAGCAGCAAGAAGATCGCAGATATCATCACGGTCATCGATGAGATCGCTTTCCAGACCAATCTCCTGGCTTTGAATGCGGCGGTAGAAGCGGCCAGAGCAGGGGAACACGGTCGAGGGTTCGCCGTCGTCGCCGCGGAAGTGCGCAACCTGGCGCAACGGTCCGCGACTGCCGCAAAAGAGATCAAGGGATTGATCAACGAATCGATCCAGCGCGTCAGCGACGGCAGCGAGTTGGTCAATCAATCCGGGAAGACGCTGGAAGAAATCGTCAGCTCGGTGAAACGCGTGACCGACATCATCGCTGAAATCACGGCCGCGTCTCAGGAGCAAGCCCAGGGCATCGATCAGGTCAACAAGGCCATCATGCAGATGGACGAAACGACCCAGCAGAATGCCGCCTTGGTGGAAGAAACGACATCGGCCAGCCAGTCGATGAAGGATCAGGCCAGGGAACTGACGAGCCAGATGGAGGCGTTTATCGTCGGTTCAGTCGAGAACCAGGCGCCGACGCGAGTACCGGCTGGTGCTAAGTCTCAGGTCAAGGCGGTCACCGCAGCTCCCAAACCGGGTCTGAAGAAACCAGGTGTGTCGGGAAAACCGGGAGAGGCAAAGCAACCCGTAGGGGTTTCAGCCGGCAACGGTCACGATCGTCGCAAAAAGGATGACGACTTCGAAGAATTCTAGAGCCCTGGCCGCAGGGGTGGGCAGATGATGCCCGCTCCTGCGGCCCCACCGCTTCTCCTACACCGAAGTTCCTCTCCTCATCCCATCGATTCGATTCCCCTCAAGAAACACGATTTAACGACCGATAAGAGAACGTGCGGGTGTACTCACATCGGAACGACACAGATTCCGGTCGATTCCACCTTTAGCCCGGGAACGAATCATGGACGTCAAAACCCTCCTCTGGTACCTCGTCCTGTTCAGCCTGACCGTCGCCTATCTTGTCGTGTTAGCAGGAGTCAAAGCCGCCAAATCCCACGATGTCACGCATCATTCCCATCGCATGATTGTGGGATGCACGATCGTCGGAATCTGGCTCGTAGCCTATGTCCTCAAACAAGTTCTTTTCGGACGAGAGTCGTTCCAGGGACCGGAGAGTGCCTATTGGTCGGTCTATGTTCCGGTCTTCGTCACGCACATGCTACTGGCGGTCACCACCATCGGCCTGGGAGCCTACAACCTCTACATGGGACTGCATCGATTGCGGTTCGGAAGTGTAGGCGCCATGGTCGCCGGCATGACTACGCACCGTCGAATGGGTAACGCCCTCATCTGGACGTTTAGCGGCACAATGATTACGGCCTACCTTGTGTATCTCATGCTGTTTGTCTGGTATCGGAGCTGAGACGATGGACTATCCCATTTCGAAGAAGGAATACGATCAGATTCGCACCTTACTCTATGACGAAAGCGGCATCTCACTGGGAGACAGCAAACAATCCCTCGTGGTGTCCCGCCTGACAAAGCGATTGCGGGATCTCCAGCTGGACGATTTCGCGTCGTACTACGACTATGTGACAGAGGACAACAGTGGCGAAGAATTTACGCGAATGCTCGATCTGCTCTCGACGAACAAGACCGATTTCTTTCGCGAACCGAAGCACTTCGACTTTTTGCGCGAACGCATTCTTCCCTCACTTGAGAAGGAAAAGCGCATCCGCATCTGGTCCTCAGCCTGTTCAACCGGCGAGGAACCGTACACCATCGCCATGACGCTGCACGAAGGTGTGCAACACCCGGCACAATGGAACTTTCAAATTCTCGCCTCCGATATCTCGACTCGTGTTTTAGCCCACGCCGCCAAGGGGTTGTATGCAGAAGACCGTGTGCGCGAGGTGCCGGCCGAAATCGTCAAACATCATTTTCTCCAAGGACGGGGAGACAGTGCCGGGCTCGTGAAGGTGAAGCCGCACCTCTCTGCCATCATCAAATTCCGTCGCCTCAACTTGATGGACGATCGATTTCCCATCAAGGCTCCGTTAGATGTGATTTTCTGCCGGAATGTCATGATTTATTTCGATCGCCCGACTCAAGAACGTCTCGTCAATAAGTTCTATCACCATCTCAAACCGGGTGGATATCTCTTCATCGGACACTCGGAAAGTTTGCAGTGGGTGTCTCACCCCTTCAAGACCCTCGCTCCAACGATCTATTGGAAGGAATCCTGACAGACATGGCCGTGATCGACACCGAGGCCTTCTCGCATATCCGACGCATGCGCGACGGCCGTTTCCCGTATGAGGTGGCATGCATTCTGCCGGGAGAGTTTTTCGTGAGCCGGGAACCAATGGTCGTCTATACGGTCCTCGGGTCCTGCATCTCGGCCTGCATCCGAGATCCGATCGTGGGAGTCGGCGGCATGAATCATTTCATGCTTCCCGCTCCGAAAGAGCATCAGTCCGGCGACGCATGGGGAGGGGAATCCACTCGGTATGGGTCGTTCGCGATGGAACAGTTGATCAACGAAATTTTGAAACGCGGCGGACTACGGCACCGGTTGGAAGTGAAATTATTCGGGGCTGGAAAGATCTATGACGGTAACATCGACGTCGGGGCTCGCAATACGGAATGGGTTCTCCAGTATCTGAAGACAGAGGGGTACGCCCTCGCCAAGAGCGACCTGGGCGATGTCTTTCCGAGGAAGGTGTACTACTTTACAGATTCAGGCCGTGTCCTAATGAAGAAGATCGAGCGCGTGAAGAACCGCACGATTTACGAGCGGGAAACGGAGTACCAGCATCGGATCGAAGTCGAACCGACGGTGCAACAAGACAATATTACGTTGTTTTGAGATTGACGAAGGGTGGCGGCACAGAACAGGCGCACCCCAGAAGACCAGGAGATGAGTGGCAATGGCTAAGATTCGAGTCCTGACCATCGATGATTCTGCGCTGATGAGACAGGTGCTGGCTGAGCTGCTTTCAAAAGATCCTGGTATTGAGGTGATCGGCAGCGCGCCGGATCCCTATGTCGCCCGGGAGAAAATCAAAGCCTTGAACCCGGATGTGCTGACCCTAGACGTGGAAATGCCCAAAATGGACGGGCTCACGTTTTTGGAAAAGTTGATGCGTGGGCGCCCCACACCGGTGATTATGGTCAGTTCGCTCACGGAGGCCGGCTGCCAAACAACGCTCCGAGCGCTGGAACTCGGCGCGGTCGACTTCATCACCAAACCGAAAATCGATTTACGCGAAGGCATGGATCAGGTCGCGCAGGACCTCATCGGAAAAATTAAGGCCGCCGCAACAGCCTCCGTACGTCCCACAATGGCCTCCTCATCCGGCACGGCACGGCCCGTAGCGCTCAACTCAGCCATGATCAAAACCACGGATATGATTATTGCGATCGGCTCCTCAACAGGGGGCACGGAAGCGGTCAAGGACGTGCTTCAAGTCCTTCCTCCCAATACGCCTCCGATCCTCATCACACAGCACATGCCTGAGCGTTTCACCAAGACCTGGGCAGATCGCATGAACCAGCTCTGCCGAATCTCCGTCAAGGAAGCCGAAGACGGAGATAGTGTCCTGCCTGGCCATGCGCTCGTGGCGCCCGGCAACTATCACATGACGTTGGTCCGAAGCGGTGCGCGCTACTCCGTACGCATCAACCAGAATGAGCCGGTCAATCGTCATCGCCCATCGGTCGATGTGATGTTCGACTCCGTCGCACAATATGCGGGAGGAAACGCGGTCGGCGTCATCCTTACCGGCATGGGTGGAGACGGGGCCAAAGGCCTGCTGCGAATGAAAGAAGCCGGCGCCTATACCATCGCCCAGGACGAAGCGTCATGCGTGGTGTTCGGTATGCCGAAAGAAGCCATCAAGCTTGGCGCAGCAGACGCTGTCCGTCCGCTCGGCGACATCGCCGCCGCCATTTTGACTCATGTCACCCGTGCCTGATCGTTCACCATCTGCATGAAGAGGAGCTGCGATGAAGATTACCAGCGAAGTCCACAACCATAAAGTGACCTTGAAACTGGAAGGCAATTTTACCTATACCCAGCGGAAACCGTTTCAAGAAATGTTGAAGTCTGTCAGCGTGGAGCCGATGGAGCACATCGTCATCGATCTGTCGCAGGTGGCCTTCCTCGACAGCGCCGCGTTGGGTCTGCTGATGATTTCCCATCGGCAGTTGCAAGCCGACAAACGCACGTTGACCCTGGCCTATCCTCAGCCGACTGTTCGACAGATCATCGAACTCGCCAACCTGCACAAAACCATTCCGTTGATCGAATCGACAGTCCCCGCCATGGCGAAGAAAAGCGCGTGACCGTTCCTTTTTTGAGGGTGAAAGGAATCAGGCATGCAGATTACTGAGCGGCGAATCGGGGAGGCCGTCATCCTCGACCTGGTGGGCGAACTGACATATGCCAATCGAGCCACGTTCAAGGCGTCGGTAGAACGGAGCAAAGCCAGCGGCGTTCGTCATCTGATCTTGAACATGCAAGGCGTTCGGTTCCTTGATAGTTCGGCGCTCGGAACACTGGCGCTACTCACACAGAGCCTGAACGTGACCAAAGGGACGATCGGTCTCCTGAATCCCCAGAGTTATGTCAAAGAAATCCTTACCCTGGCCAACTTACACCAACTGCTGCCGGTCTACCATTCGGAGCCGGAGGCGCTGGCTGCCTGTAGTTTGCGCAAAGCCGGATAGGGGACGTATCAGGAGCACTACACGTGGCTGAACCAGCACGACGTCTCGAGCCGCAATCCGTCAGTGACACCTCCGCAAAGGCGACACCGGTCATTCTTCTGGTCGACGACGACGAGATCACCCGGATGGGTATGGCCGGACGGTTGAAACGGTTGGGCTACCGTGTGATCGAGGCCGGCGACGGGAACGCCGGCTTGACCGCCATCCGCGCGCAGCGGCCGGATCTGGTCATTCTCGATTGGATGATGCCGGGCATGGACGGTCCGAGTGTTTGCGAAGCGATCCGCGCGGATCCTGAGTTGAAGTCCAGCCAGGTCGTGCTCATGACGGCACACGACCGACCCGAACAGATCGCCGAAGGACTCTCGCGGGGCGCCGATGATTTTCTGAGCAAAGCGGCAAGCAAACAGGAAGTCCTTGCGCGTGTACAAGCCAGTCTTCGGTCGAGCGCACTGGTTCGTCAGATCGAACACACGCGCGACGATCTCGATCGATCCCACCGCCTCCTGTCCGCGAAACAAGCAGAGCTGGAAAGCGAGCTCCAATCGGCTGCGGATTTCGTACGAGCCCAATTGCCCCTGCCCGGCATGCCGGCCGCAGGAGTCAGCATGCAATGGGCCTACCAGCCGTCCCTGGCCCTGGGCGGAGACCTGTTTCAAGTCTGCTCCTGGGGAGCCGATGCCCTTGGTTTATACATTCTGGACGCGTCAGGCCACGGAGTGGCCGCAGCCTTGCGGGCCGTCGCACTCATGAGTTTTCTGCGTGAAGACAATCTGGCAAAAGCGGTCGGCAGTCTTGACCCGGGCGCCATCATTACTGAAGCGAACCGTCTGTTTCCGCTGACGCAGGACGGCGAATATTTCACCTTATGGGTCGGGCGTCTGGACATCTCTTCACGAATGCTTTCCTACGCCACCGCCGGTCATAGCGGGGCATTTCTGCAGGCGGCCGGAAACGGGTCCCGATGGCTCTCCATGGCTAGTCTCCCTTTGGGATTCGATCCTCACAGCATCTTTGAAAGCATGCATACCCCGCTGCTCTCCTTAGATCGTCTGTATTTGCTCAGCGACGGCATTTACGAAGCCCCGTCGCCCACAGGGGAACTCTGGGGACGCCCCCGCCTCCAAGCGACGCTGGAAGCGCACCGCAGCCATAGTCTTGGACAAAGCATCGCCGACACGATGGCCACGGCACGGCAATGGCTGGCCGGAGACGTGTTCCCGGACGATGTGGCGCTGCTAGGTCTGGAGATGCTGGAGAGCGTGACGTGCCACAAGGAGAGAGCGTGATGGAGTCGCAACCGGTCATGGATCTTGCCGCAGCCTTGGATCGCTTCGACGGCGACCACGATCTGTTTCTCACCCTCGCCGGCCTGTATGTCGAACGCTCAGCACAGGCACTCGGTGCCCTTCAGACAGCGCTGTCCGCACAGGACCTTCCCGTGTTGGTCAAAGAGGCGCACAAACTGAAGGGATCGGCGATGGAATTTTGTGCCCGTCCAGCTGTCGCCGCCGCCGCACATCTTGAGGAGTCCGCCAGGAAAGCGGTCGTGCAGGACCTCCCCGCAGCGGCCGAACAGGCTCGTGCGGAAGTCGAACGACTGACGGCCGCGTTGGTTGAGATCATGCAAAAAGGATTTCCCTCATGACTGGTCCCACCGCATCGCCCACGATGCTGGTCGTCGATCCCTGTGCCGAGACCTGGGCCCTCGTCATGGAACAGGCGAAGCTTCGTGGGCTCTCAGTCATCACCGCGCCCGATCCTCACGTGGCAGTAGCGATGATCGATATGGCTGTGCCCGATGTGCTCATGACGGATCTGTTCTTACCGGATCTGGGCGGCCTCGAGTTAATCCGCGAAATCCGCAAACGTTCCTCCCGAACGGTCGTCATGGCGACCGGGGAGTCGGCGCAAGCTCGTACCATTCTGGAAGTTGTGCGTGCGGGGGGAAGCGACTATCTGCAAAAGCCGGTGCCCGAGGAAGAACTGGGCCTGGCGCTGGATCGGGCCCTCCGTCAAATTCCCTCTACCATAGAAAGCGTTCCGGGAATCGAACAGCTGGACTATCGCCTGGTTCTGGGGACCAATCCCAATCACGTCGAAGACTGTGTGACCTGGTTGATTGAACAGACTGCCTTAACGCTTCCCGACACGCAACGCCTGCACCTGCGTACCACGCTCATTGAACTCATCGTCAACGCCGTGGAACATGGCAGTCTGGAAATCTTGTATCAGGAAAAACACGAAGCGTTGAGCACCGATCAGTTTGAGGCGTTGATCGCGGAGCGGCGTCGCCATCCACGGTTTGCCAAGCGCCGTGTCGTGGTCCAGGCTTCGTACGACAAAGCGCGCCGACGCCTCCGCTATGCGATTACGGATGAGGGGAAAGGTTTTGCCTGGAACCGCTTTTTGACCACAGCCGAACAACCCTGTGACAGCCGTGATGCCAATGGCCGCGGGGTTTTTCTTGCCAAGGCGTTATTCCCAGATCTGACCTACAACGAACCAGGGACGGAGGTGACGTTTTCCGTGCCCTTACCATGAGGTGTGCTTCCTCTCTACTGTGTCTTGACGCGCCTCCTGCTCGCGGTTTATCTTCCCCTCGCTGATTCCGCTGCCTTCTGACTGCTCACATATGAGGCTCCTCATGACTCGTCTCACACGATCGCTTTATCTCCTGCTGCTCTGTTCCTTGTCGGTTGGTTGTAGCAGCGCCGAATGGGTCCATCCCAATCGGCCGAAGGATCAGTTCACCCTGGACTATAATAAGTGTCAAGCCGACACCATGCGTGACCCCAAACTGCAGCAGGGCATCCAACTCTTGATCATCCAGGCGACCGAACGCTGCGTCCAGAAGCAGGGGTGGCGGCTGGTGGAAAAAGAGTAGCGCCTTTCTGTTTCCAGGCTGCGTGATTGCCCGACCCCAGTGGATTCCCCGGACAACCACCGCTCGCTGCGTGGCAAGCCGCTCCACGTTCTCGCCTCACTCGTAATCACGTCGTTTTTGTTGACGGACGGGCCAAGGTTCGTTATGTAATGAACTGGTCGACCATCCACTATCAGCCGCATGACAGGAAACCAAGCCATGACGCGCATCGATCTCATCGCCGGAGCACGCCCGAATTTCATGAAAATTGCGCCGATCATCGACGCGTTGAATGTCGCACGGTCACGTGGCAGCCACCTTCGTTTTCGCCTCATCCACACGGGGCAGCATTACGACCGCGCCATGTCGGGCAGCTTTTTTGAAGAGTTGGGCATCCCTGACCCTGACATTAATCTGGAAGTCGGGTCCGGCACGCAGGCCGAACAAACTGCCGCGATCATGGTGAACTACGAGAAAGTCCTGGCCAAAGAGAAAAGCCACCTCTGTTTGGTCGTCGGAGACGTGACCTCAACCATGGCCTGTTCGATCGTGGCCCGCAAGATGGGAATTCCCGTGGCCCACGTGGAAGGTGGCATCCGCTCAAACGATTGGACGATGCCGGAGGAGATCAATCGCGTCGTCACCGATTCCATCACCAATTGGTTCTTTACCACCAGCGAAACAGCCAACGAGAATTTGCGTCGCGCAGGCGTTGCCGACGAGCGTATCTTTTTCGTCGGCAATACCATGATCGACACGCTGCTCAAACACATGGAACGGTTACGGCCCCCGGCCTGCTGGAGTTCCCTCGCCTTGAAACCGGGCCATTACTTCGTCGTCACCTTACATCGTCCCGCAAACGTGGATGGTGAGCAGCAATTGCTTGGACTGTTACGGGCCATTGCTGAGGGCACAGAAGGATTGCCGGTGGTCTTTCCGGTGCATCCACGAACCGCCAAGAATCTGCGTGAGGCCGGACAAGCGCTTCCGTCCATGCACTATGTGGATCCCTTGGGATACCTGGAGTTCAACTATTTGGTGAAGCATGCCCGCGGAGTCATAACGGATTCAGGCGGGATTACGGAAGAAACGACGGTGCTTGGCGTGCCCTGCTTGACCTTGCGTGATAACACCGAACGACCGGAAACAGTGACGATCGGGACGAACGAGCTAATAGGAACCGACCCGGCGAAGCTGTCACCGGCCCTGCAGCGCTTGATGGCAGGGCAGTGGAAGAAAGGCGCCATTCCGCCTCTCTGGGACGGAAAAACCGCCGTGCGAATCGTAGAGCATCTCGAGACACTCCTGAGTTAGCTCTACTGCCGGTGGACCGGCCGGGTGCCGAGGGTACAGCAGGAGTACAAAGCCACCTAGACAAATCGAAGCCGAGTCATAAACTCATGCGGAATCGGTCCGGTGTGTTCCACGCGCAGAGTTGTTATCGAGTGCTTCGAGCCATACTGTGTCGAGGCCCATCCACCGACCGGTTGTACACTGCCTTCGCAGAGTGAAGACGTCCCGCCTTCGATGGTCATCAGAAGGGGGCGATCAAAGCCCTCTAGTCGATAGCCCCCCTCCACCGAAACAGGCCTGCATCCCAAATGCCAATTGAGCTCCAGGTGATGAGTACCGGTTCCCGTCAACCAATCCCAAATCATCCAGGAACCGGGCGGCTCATACGACACTCCGCGCAAATGGGTGACACCTAAACGATCCTTATATCCATAATGCCGGGCGATCACAGTGATCTTTCCTTCTGGCGTCTCATCTTTGTAAACCAGGTGCGTGTCGAAGGGCAGCGTCCATGCCAGGGGGCCATCCTGCACGGCTTGGTCCAGCCCATCGATGGTCACCGTATTGTGAGCGCGGGTGCTGCGAAAGTACCTCCGCCACTCTTCATGGCCGCTCAAAGTATACGTACCAGGGTCAATCAACACATCACGCGACCCTACCTGAAGGCATAAAGCCAACGCATCCGCATGACCATGCGTGTACCGCGGAGCCATCCCCAATGCGCCATGATCGAAAATAGCCTTCTCTAGCGCTCGGCCTCGAATAATCGAATACCCGGCGAGGTGAAATGTGGTCAGGCCCGGAGAGTGCGGCTTGATGGGGTGAACAAAATGCATGGCGGGAGAAAGCGCATGCTCATCCTCACCCTCCCCAATGGAGGGCAAACTCCCGTCGGTGGAATTGCGAAACTCATGAAGAAAATCGCAGCTACGCGTGAAGACCTGACGGATTTTTTCCGGAACGGGCATCTGGCGATGATCAAGGAGCGCCAAGACCATCCCGTAGAGATCTGTGCAAAACTGAAGGTATCCCAGCCCCTGCTCCTGACTGCCGCCGTCGTGACTGATATGTTGAGGAGTCTCTGCTTCCAACAGATAATGCCCAAACGCCAGCCATCGCTCAGCCATCTCCATTTCAGGGAAAAGACTGCCCGCATAAATCAGCGCCACTGTCGCCGCTAATGTGTCATGCGGAGTGGTCAGGCGAAGCGAGAGGCGTTTTCTGATCAGTTCCGCATGTCCGGAAATCAGGGTCAGGACCGCAGGCCACAGCCGCACAGAGTTTGAATCCAAGGGACGGAGTGCATCCACCGCATGACACACCGCCAAGAGGCGAAGCGCGCATTCTCTAGGAGAGATATAGTGGATGCCGGTCAGAAAGGGATTCGCCTCAACCCACGAGACAAGTTGGGCTTCTACCGCCGCCACAGCGCTGCTGCGAATGGTCGGTTCAGCCTGTTGAGCCAGCATCGTTAAGAGCACCAGATGCTGAAGGCGTGAAGGTTCCCAGGCTATGCGGATATCCCCGCAGGGATTACCAGCGTGAAACGGGATGTCGGCGAAAAAACGGCGCGGCCACAGTGAGCCCGTATCCGGCGCGCTATGCCAGCAGGAACCATCTGAGTTCCAGGTCCACGAATACCCAAAGACCGGCACAACGCCTTTGAGTAAATCGTCCAACTGCCCACCGTCCGCCGGAAGTTGCCAGGGCAGCGGCGGCAGTATCGGTGACGGACTGGTGCAGAACGAGTAGTGCGCGACATCCTCAGCGGTGATCAATCGATGAAGCGATCGCCGACCGAGTCCCTGGCCCAAGTGTAGGAGCGAAAAGACCGCCCGTTCTCTCGCCTGGCTCCACCATTCCAAGCGTCTTGGCGCAGCGAGAGCCTTCACCGATGAGACGAGGCGTTGAGGAAGGGCATTGGGGTTGAATGACAGTGTTACGCGCAATGATCAGCCATAACAAAATGGGCGAACAAAATCCTGACCAAGACTCCGTCCATTCAGCCTTGGTCAGATGCAACTTCGTTGAAGGCACAGTACAGTCGTAGAAGGCCGAGGTCAATGCCGAAAAACCACGTACACACACGTCCAGGTTTGCGACAGAATCCTACACGTGGACATAAGGTCATGCGTCAGAATACGACAGATGCTGTATGGATTATCAGTCGAGGACATACGGCACTAACACTACGTAACAACTTTGTGTTATGGATCAGCCTCTCCATATGCACATACGCCAGCATCGGCTGACCCATGTGTGCAAATTGTATTTGCCAACAGGAGTGCAAGGCATTGAAAAAAGCACTGATCACAGGTATCAGCGGGCAGGATGGGTCATATCTGGCAGAACTTCTGCTCATCAAAGGCTACGAGGTACACGGGATTGTCCGACGCTCCAGCTCATTAAACACAGCGCGTATCGATGATATTTATCAAGACCCGCACGTTCCGGAAGCCCGGTTGCGGCTCGTCTACGGAGATCTGAACGACGCCAGTTCGCTCAATCGGATTTTGCGAACGATTCAACCGGATGAAATCTACAATCTTGGTGCACAAAGCCATGTGCGCGTCAGCTTTGACGTGCCGGAATACACGGCGGAAGTTACCGCACTCGGCACCGTTCGTCTCCTGGAGGCCATCAGAGAGTCGGGAATCAGGCCTAAGTTTTACCAAGCCTCTTCGAGCGAAATGTTCGGCAAGGTGCAACAAATTCCACAGCGGGAAAACACTCCATTTTACCCGCGCAGTCCGTATGGCGCTGCGAAAGTGTACGCTCACTGGATCACGGTCAATTATCGTGAGGCCTACGATCTCTTTGCTTGCTGTGGCATTCTCTTCAATCATGAATCTCCACGACGTGGGGAGACATTCGTGACCCGCAAGATCACTCGTGCCGCCGCCCGAATTAAATTGGGCGTACAACACGAATTGTATCTTGGCAACCTCGACGCCAAACGCGACTGGGGCTTCGCTGGTGACTATGTTCAAGCCATGTGGATGATGCTGCAGGCTGATAAGCCGGACGACTATGTAATCGCCACGGGTGAGACGCATACAGTCAAGGAATTCCTTGACCGGGCATTCGGCTACCTCAATTTGGACTGGAAGCAATACGTCAAAATCGACCCGCGCTATTATCGTCCTACTGAAGTCGATCTGCTCATAGGCGATGCATCCAAAGCTAAACGTACCTTAGGGTGGGAACCGAAGGTGTCGTTTGACGATCTGGTTACAATGATGGTCGAGGCGGATCTGCGTGCCGAGCGGCGGACACTGGAAGGCACGAAGAAAGCGTCATTTGCATGAGCTTCTGGAGCGAAAAACGGATAGTCGTGACTGGAGGGGCCGGGTTCCTGGGCTCTGTCGTCGTTGCACAACTTCGACACCAGGGCTGCCGGAATATTTGGATTCCCAGAAGCGTGGATTACGACCTCGTCCAGATGGAGGCCGTCCAGCGACTGTACGACGATGCAGCACCGGACATCGTGTTGCACTTGGCGGCACGGGTCGGAGGCATAGGAGCCAATCAAGCCAATGCGGGCCGCTTCTTCTACGATAACCTCATGATGGGTACACAGTTGATGGAGGTGGGGCGTCAACGGGGGCTGGAGAAATTTGTCGCACTGGCCACCATCTGCGCGTATCCCAAATACACCTCGGTTCCTTTTCGTGAAGAAGATCTATGGGCCGGATATCCGGAGGAAACCAATGCCCCTTACGGTCTGGCAAAAAAGATGATGCTGGTTCAGGCTCAAGCCTACCGGCAGCAATATGGGTTTAACGCCATTGTGCTTTTTCCAGTGAACCTCTATGGTCCCGGCGACAACTTCGACATGCAAACCTCGCATGTCATCCCGGCCCTTATCAGGAAATGCGTGGAGGCGCAAGCCAAGCGCGAGAAACAGGTGGTACTGTGGGGCGACGGCTCGCCGTCACGCGAGTTTCTGTATGTGGACGACGCTGCCCGCGCTATTCTGATGGCAGCCGAACAGTACAACGGCAACGAACCGGTCAACATCGGCACGGGGGAGGAGATCACTATTCAGAACCTGGCGCATCTGATCGCCGATGAGGTCGGCTACAAGGGGGAACTCGTGTGGGATACCGGAAAACCGAACGGCCAGCCGCGGCGATGCCTGGATACGAGCCGGGCGAAACAACTGTTTGGATTCGAAGCAGCGATGACGCTAAGGACGGGATTACGCACTACGATCCGCTGGTTTCAGGCCAATCGTGAATCGCTCCGTGAGGTCGCATTTTGACTTCAAGGACGTGCGGCAGCTCGAGATGAAGTCTATGGCGGGAACGAACCATGTGGAGCTCGAGACATGCTGGTCGTAGACGGGGATTGCGGGCGAAGCGGCAAACGTAGAAGGACCAAGCGGATGCAGGCATTGATATCATGAACCGTAGCAGTAATAGCTCTTACGACATTGCGGCAGCTGACGCCTCAGTGGGGAACGATGCTCAGCGGCTCAATCTGGGGTGCGGGAAAGATATTCGGTCAGGCTGGATTAATCTGGACGTTGCACGATTACCTGGAGTTAACGTAGTTCATGACCTGAAAATACTACCTTTGCCGTTTCAGGATGAACAGTTTGATTACGTTCTTGCTAAGGACATCCTGGAACATGTGGACTATATTCCACTGTTGCGCGAGATTCATCGCATCCTCCGCATCGGTGGGCAACTCTGCATACAAGTGCCACATTTCACATCAGTAGACAACTACGTGGACCCAACCCATCAGAATAGATTCTCTATCCGCACACTAGACTTTTTCGTGGCCAACAATGGAACAGGGAGAGACTATTATTTTGACTTTAGTTTTCGACAGATGAAACACAAGCACATTGGGTTCGCGCGGGGCCCGCTCTTTTACAACAGTTGGGTTGAGGCTTTCATCAACCTATCTGCGCGAACTCAAAAATACTATGAGATGACATTTCTGCGTTCACTATTCCCTGCACAAAACATTCTTATGTATATGGTTAAGTAGCCCCCAACGTCGACGATCTCCACGCAGGGCCAAACATCATGCGAATCGGATTTTTGTTACCCTCGCAATTTGCGGTCGGCAACCCTGGCAATGGAATATTGGAGCAAGCCCGAAATATAGCCCTCGCAATGGAACAAAGAGGGCATGAAGTGGTTCGGCTTAATCCCTGGGAGCATTATCCAAAAGCCAATCTCGACGTTCTGCATTTCTTTCTGGGCGGAGCCCAGCTGTATGGCATAGAGCGCGGACGGAAAGAGGCTAGCCGACCATGTTTGGTCTTTTCGCCAATTATCGATTCGAACTATTCAAATACACTGTATCGATTCGCGGCACGATGCGGAGAGGTTCATCCAAGAGTGTTTACGATTCAAGGATTGCTCAGACAACAGGCTCTAGCCAGTGACGTGGTTGTTTGCCGTTCGCGCCATGAAAGACAACGCATCATGGAGGGGCTCGGAATTCCAGCGTCTAAGGTAGCCGTAGTTCTGAACGGCATAGATGTGCAAGCGGTCCCCTCATCTTTTATGGCGGATGTCAAATTGAATCTCAACCTGCCAGACAAATTCGTTCTTCATATCTCTTCTTACACGCAAGAACGCAAAAATGCTCTCCGGCTCGTCGACGCCGTGGACAAGTTGGGAATTCCACTCGTAATTGCCGGCCATAGCGAACCCGGAGCTGTCTACACGAAGCTCTCTCAGAAAGCACAACATTCAAAGAATATTCGGATGCTGGGCTTCATCGACAAACAAACTCGAAACGCATTGTATGCGCTGTGTCACGTATTCTGCTTGCCGAGCCATCATGAGGGCACTGGCTTAGCTGCGCTGGAGGCAGGGCTTCTCGGTGCTCATCTTGTCATTACAAAAAACGGCGGCCCCCCCGATTATTTCGGTCCTCATGCCGTGTATGTGAACCCCTTTGAACTTGAAGACATATCTCACGCGCTTCAACAGGTCTGGAATCAACCTCGACACGATGCCCTTCGCGACCACATCGCCAAGAACCTCACATGGCACCGTTCCGCGGAGAAACTTGAAGCAGTATATTCTGAACATTTAGCACACTAATTTCACATTGCACCTGTTGGAGCACAACTGCAGGAACGCTGCCGAGTACACGATCCGGGATCCAATCCAGTAAAGTCGCACTAACTTTTTGCATGCAATATTGATGGAAGCTATCACTCCTACAATTCCCCGGTCTGAATTGGCTAATTTAGAAATGCAAAAAGTCGGCGGTCGCAAAGCGTCTGCCGTTTTTGGAATGGCGTGGTTTTTTGCGAACACGTTAGTCGGGAGGGCACTCAGTCTTGCGACACAATTCGTGTTGGGATGGCTGCTGCTTCCGAGCGAATTCGGCATCTATGCGTTTGCACTGTCAATATCTACGGCCATCGGAGCGATTCGCAACGGAGGTGTCAGCCAACTGCTCATCCAGCAAGGCGATAGGTACACTGAGCGGGCGGGTGTCATGACACTCTATGCTCTTGCATTCAACACGCTTGCAATGGTGATTCTATGTGCCGTTGCTCCCTTGACAGATTCCCTCATTGATTCAACAGAATTGCCTTGGATGCTGGCATGCATTGGATTGTCTTTTCCACTTGGAACATTGGGGGCAATATTCCGCGCCAAACTCAGTATAGATAGGCGTTTCCGTTCGCTTGCCGGCTTGAATACTACATCTGCATTGGTATGGCAGAGCAGCGCCGTGAGTTTGGCCTTCCTGGGTTTTGGAGCGTTTAGCTTTGTCTTGCCCTTGCTGATTCAAGCGGTATACGAAAGCGTCGCCGGTTGGCTGATGGTCAAAGAAACCCCTCGAGTTTGGCACACAATCGAGGGTTTTTCAGTCAAGAGACTTGTGCAAGAAACCAGTTGGATCATGGGCAGTGCGGCCGTGCTGTCACTGGCCGTCACAGGAGACTATTTTGTGGTCGGGCTACTTCGGGAAAAGGAGGTCGTCGGCACATATTTCTTCGCATTCCAAATGGTCGTTACCTGCGCGCAGCTGTTTACCAATGGCGTGGAGACGGTATTCCCTTCGCTCCTGCGTTCCCTTAATCACGACCCTACGAAACAGAAGGAGGCCTTTTTCAAATCACTACATACGCTTATGCTGACGACCACTTCAGTGTCCGTACTGCTATCCTTCAGTGTTTCTCTGCTCATCCATTTCTTATGGTCTGGGAAGTGGGACAGCGCAGTTCAAGCAACGCAAATGCTGGCGTTCTCTATTCCGGCCTGGGTTGTAGTGTCGCTGGTCCGCGCTTTGCTCGAGGCTCAGGGACTCTGGCGAAAGAGATTTTTATTGCTCGCCGCATATGGTGCAGGTGGTATTACGGCAGCGGGCTTAGGCGCATGGATGGGCGGGGCGACCGACATTGCATTGACGGTGGCTGCCTATTATGTACTGTTTTCTATTGGACTCATTCTCACCATGCCGAGGATGCTAGACCTGCCGCTGACCGCGCTGTCGTCAGCAGTATTTGGTCCGATCGTCCTCAACATCGCTTGCGCGATGGCGGGCATGTTCCTGATTGAGTTCTTACGGTACGATTTCGCTGGCCCGATGAATACTTTGCTCACGACTGCTGTCTTCCTGACACTGGTCGTTGCCGGAAATGTCTCGCTGTATTATACCGAATGGAGAGATGTTTTATCTGTAATGAGGAAATCATTTCATGCCCGCCTTGCTGAGAAAACACCGTAACGTACATTTCCAGGCTCTAGAGAGGTTTCGGCATGCAATCTAGTTCGCTGGGCTTGGTTACCTACGCACTAATATGCGTTGGTCTCCTCGCAGCCTCGTGGCGTCACCCTGGAGCGGCCATTGCGGGCGTGCTGTGCATGTTCGGACTCGAACAGTGGGGACAAGCGACGACGAAGTTTTTTGCTCATCATCAGAGTGCGACGAACCTTGTGATAGGCGGAATACTCGTTTTCGCTCTCATCGTGCAGTTCTTTCGTACAGGACTTGTCCTATTCAAGGGTTACCCGACAATCGGCTGGCTCACCTTGGCATTTTTCCTCTATGCCTTCGCCACCATTCAATGGGCTCCTCGCCCAGATCTGAGCTTGAATTTGTGGGAAAGTCGGTGGCCCTACATTGTGACCATCGTCATGTTGTGCCCCTTGTTGATTACCGAAGAGCGCGATCTTCATGCAGCCAATGCCGCATTGGCCTTGGTCGGAGGAACTCTGGCCATGCTGCTGCTTTTCTTCGTGAAATGGGAGTCGCGACGGATCGTCCTTGATGACGTGCTGGGCAATCCGCTTGCCATTGCAGCCATGGCGGGACTGGTTGTTGTCATTCTGATTTTAACCGAGCCTGGGCCTCGATCGGTTCTGTGGTTTTCCTTGAAGTGGACGTTTGTCGCGATGGCACTGGCTTTAATCGTGAGGTCAGGCTCACGCGGTCAATTGCTCGGGGTATTGCTAGTTTGTCTCGTATGCTGGCCCATAAGTCGTGGACTCAGAAACGTGAAGCAATTTGCCATCCTCACCTTAGTCATCCTGTTTATCAGCGCGGCGGTAGGCTGGACCATGCAAGAATTCTGGGGAGGAGAAGTCGCCAGTGGAAAAGGGAGATGGAACGAACATGCCGCCCAGCAGGATGTTTCAGGACGACTTGCCAACGCCATGCTTATGGTCGACCTTGCCAGTGAGTCACCAACTACTTTCCTATTTGGTCTTGGCAATTCCGCAGCCTATGACCGGCGCATTCTTGGGATCTATCCGCATTTTCTACCACTAGAGGTCCTTGCGGAAGAAGGAGTGTTTGGCTTCGTGTTATACGGAATCATTCTGGTCCTTACGCTGCGTTCGTGCTACATGGGCCTGCAGCTGTCGCAAGGTGATCCAGATTTGAGAATGCTCTTGGGTGGACTTTTCGGCATGTACCTGTTCACGGTTATCCTGTCGCTTAAGCAGGGAAGTCTGCTGGTCAACCTCGAACCCTTTATGCTAGGCATCTGTTTGGGTCGTTTCGAACAAGTCATGGCAAGAAGAAGATTCGATGCTCAATCCGACCTGGAGGTGACCCGTTCATCCTTTCGATACCTGGCCGACCAACCGACATCATGAGAGAGAGATAGGAACACAGGGATGGTTCAAGCTCGTGGTGAAAGGCGGCGCGTTGCGGTCGTTTATCACTTTTTTGCCCATTACCGTGCAGCGATCATGCAGACACTGCTTGCCTCAGAGACAATCGACTATTTGTTGGTAAGCGATCTAGATGAACCCAACAACGAAATCGAGGCATGGCAACCTCCCAAGGACCGGTGGCGTTGGTCTCCCTGCTTGAAACTCGGCGCGAATCTCATTTGGCAAAAAGGGTTGCTGCGCCTCGCGACACAACCGAGAACGGACGTAATCATTTTTCTCGGGAACGCCAATTACCTGAGCACGTGGTGTTCAGCAGCTCTGGCGAGGTTGCTAGGTAAGCGGGTTTTGTTTTGGACACACGGATGGGTGAGGGATGAGCGTGGACTCAAACGGCTCGTAAGAAATTCGTTTTACAGGCTGGCGCACGGTTTGTTGCTGTACGGGAATAGAGCGAGAGCGATTGGATTACGAAACGGGTTTCCTCAAGAAAACTTATACGTTATTTACAACAGTCTGAACTATCCACAACAGCGCAAATTGAGGGAAACCATTGGTCGCTCCCGGCTTACCAGCATCCGAAGTCGGTTTTTTAACGATCCCGCCTCACCCGTCATGATATGCACCGGCAGATTGAACAAACTGAAACGAATAGACCTCTTGCTTGAAGCCATGTCCTTATTGCGCGATGAGGGGCTCAACACATCTCTTCTATTAGTTGGAGAGGGGCCAGAAAGATCGGCATTAAAAGAGATGGCTTTCGACCGGGGACTAAGCGTGTACTTTTTTGGTGCCTGTTACGAGGAGGAACGGCTGGCGGAACTGATCATGTCCTCGAATCTGACGGTGTCTCCGGGTCAGGTCGGTCTGACTGCCATGCACAGCCTAGCCTATGGAGTTCCCGTAGTGACACATGATGATGTTCACAACCAGATGCCTGAGTCGGAATCTATTGTTCCAGGAAAAACAGGGGACCTATTTCGCCATGGTGATGTTGTGGACCTGGCAAAGGTGTTGAAACGATGGGTCCATCGTCCATGGCCGGACGCTACGTCCCGCCAAGAGTGCATCGCGATAATTGAAAGCTTCTACAACCCTCAGTACCAGGCAAATATAATTTCGCGTGCTGTAGCGGGTTGTCCTGCTGAAGGCCAAACTTGACTGCGGCTATCGACACACACATGCGTCCACTGAATGAATTTTCTTAATCTCATACGGTCCATGGATTGGAGCTACAAGCTGGCTCGCAAAGGTCTTATGACATATCGCCGTTGGCGCTTTGGATTGAGCAACGTGCACCCCACGTTTTACATGGCACACGGCTGTCGGGTGTCGAGTGATCTGACGGCCCATGAATACAGCTTCGTCAACATCGGCTGCATCCTGGGACCGAACGTAGAGCTGGGTCGCTATGTCATGTTGGCTCCTCATGTAGCCATTGTCGGCGGAGATCACGTCTATGACATCCCAGGTAAGCCGATAATTTTTTCAGGGCGACCGCACATGAAACGCACATATATTGGTGAGGATGCCTGGGTTGGTTTTGGAGCGATTATTTTTTCAGGGGTGACGATCGGCCGCGGTGCCATCATCGGTGCAGGTGCTGTGGTGACCAAAGATGTGCCCCCATTTGAAATACACGGCGGAGTGCCGAATCGCAAAATTGGAGAGCGTTTTCCCGATTCGAATGACCGGCAAATTCATGAAAAAATGCTCGAGGGGGAGTTGATGACTCCGGAATTGTGCCCTCCATGGGCACAATAGTGGGAGTGCGCGACTCTGAACACATGGCACACAAGACCGGCGAGCATAGGGTAGTCAATCTCTCGCATTGTCCGAGTTCGCATTCATTCGGGAACAAACTGGCTAGATTGCTGTGGCGGGTCGTATGGCGGACGCTGTATCGTCCAAGCCCTCGGCCATTTCATGCCTGGCGTCGCGCTCTCCTAAGACTCTTTGGTGCGAAAATCGGCCGTGGTGCTCATCCGTACCCTTCCGCTGACATATGGGCTCCCTGGAATCTGGAGATGGGAGACTACAGTTGTCTATCAGAAAAAGTGGAATGTTATTCCGTCGGCCAGATTCGATTAGGTTCGCATGCCACGGTGAGTCAATACAGTTTTTTGTGCACAGCCAGTCACGACTATACGTTGCAGAACATGCCTCTCACCTCATCACCAATAGTGATTGAACGCGGTGCATGGGTGGCGGCGGATGTTTTTGTAGGACCAGGGGTTACCGTTGGTGAAGGATCAGTAGTGGGGGCGCGATCGACGGTGATGCGGGACGTCATGCCGTGGGTTGTCGTGTGCGGCAATCCGGCGCGTGTCATAAGAAGCCGGACCCTCAATGACGAAGGCAGCCAGGGAGAAGTATGAGCAAAAGCCAAAACCAGCTAGCAACAGTCGTGATCACCACTCGGAATAGAAAAGAACTACTCCGGGACGCCATCACCTCCACTCTGGCGCAACAGGAACAAGTAGAAATTATTGTGATGGACGATGCCTCCACTGATGGAACCGGTGAAATGGTAAGGGCGGAGTTCCCGATGGTGCGACTTGTGACATCTGAGACTCGCTGTGGATTGATCGTACAAAGAAACCGCGCCGCAGAAATTGCAACGAGCCCCATTATATTCTCGTTGGATGATGATGCGATCTTTTCTTCCCCGAAGGTTATTTCTCAGGCATTACCATATTTCTCCGAGGAACGAGTCGGGGCGCTAGCACTGCCGTTAATCAACGTCATTGGAGGTGTTGCGCGAGAATTTTATGTGGGAAGGCCG
Source organism: Nitrospira sp. (assembly GCA_024998595.1). GTDB lineage: Bacteria > Nitrospirota > Nitrospiria > Nitrospirales > Nitrospiraceae > Nitrospira_A. The sequence goes on along the minus strand of JACOEK010000003.1, from coordinate 135,603 downwards.
AGTGAAAAGCACGCGTTCTGGGTTATGCATTCCTTTACAGGTGCCGCCTATGCGGTACGACGCGATCTGTTCTTAGCTTTGGGAGGCTTTCAAGGCCATCTTTTCCACTGGGGCGAGGAGCCTGAATTTTCCCAACGAATGCTTAATGCCGGCAGAGTTGTACGGTTGGCGATGACCGATCCTATCCACCATTTTCCGGCAACAGAGGGAAGGCACAAAAGAGGAAAAAATGTGTGGCTGTATCGGAACATGATTTTGTCATCATGGTATACGGCACCGCTCCCACTGCTGATTCCATTGCTGGGTCTCCAAACCGCACGTTGCCTCGCAAGAGGCGTGAGTAACATTCGCCAGCTGCCCATCGCCCTTGAAGGGATCGTGCGTGGGTATGCGTCCTGTTTCGCCAGACTGGGTAAACGAACACCGATCTCCCTCCCTACGTTTAGACTCTTTGTCGAGTTAAACAGACGGCGTTTCGTTCCTTACGAAGAAATTGCTGGTCGTCTGGCGCCCCTCGCGTGATGATACCGCGTGGGGGGGCAATGGGCGGACCTGAGGCGAAAAGGTAATCAGTCACCAATTGAATGGAACTCTAATACCAACCTACCCGCGGTAACTGATTGGTAAATTCTTGGGTAAGAACGATTGAACAACTCTCTCCATTGCCACACTCTGCTTCTACTCACTGAGAAAACGAATGTCACTTCAAAAGTTGCCGCTATCAATCATTGTTCTGACATTCAATGAAGAAGGGAATGTCGGGCCATGCTTGGAAACCATTGTTCACTGGGCGCAAGAAGTCTTTGTTGTCGACTCCGGAAGCACGGATCGCACCTTGGACATTGTCAGTACATACGGTGCGAAAGTCCTGACACATCCTTTCCAGAATTATTCCCATCAGAGAAATTGGGCGCAGAATAATGTGCCACTGTCGCATGAATGGGTGTTTCATATCGACGCTGACGAGCGAGTATCGCCGGAACTTGTTGATAAACTACGTGAGCTGTTTTCCGAGAGGTCGCACGCGGCGCAGGATTATGCTGGATTCATGGTCCGGCGAAAAATTATCTTCTTCGGAAAACCCATGATCCACGGTGGGCTGTATCCCACGTACCATTGCAGAATCTTTCGGAGGCAATCCGGCCGTTGCGAAGACCGGGAGTATGATCAGCATTTCCTCGTCGATGGCCGCACCTCCCTAATAGAGGCAGATTTACTAGAACTGACCGCCACATCGCTCTTTTCATGGACTGCGCGGCACAACAAGTGGGCACAAATGGAAGCCCGTGAGCTCAAAGGTCATGGCAGAGACGCTTCCGTTGCTGTTCAGGGGAAATTGCACGGATCGCCAATTGAAAGAAGACGGTGGTTGCGTTCAAGCCTGTATGCGAAGACTCCCATGTTCTTTCGAGCTTTTCTCTATTTCATCACTCGATACTTGTTCAGGGGCGGATTCCTTGACGGCACTCCTGGATTGATCTATCACGTCCTGCAGGGGTTCTGGTTTAGATTTTACGTCGATGCCTGCTGTTACGAATTGCAGCGACTCGAAAGAGGCTCTCTTGTTGTCGACAATGATTCTTCAACAATTCACAAATAGAAGATGAAGATCGTTTTCATCAATCGATTCTTCTTCCCTGATCATTCTGCGACGAGTCAATTGTTGACGGACCTGACTCTTCACCTCGCGCAGAACGGATTTGACGTTAAGGTGCTGACGAGTCGGCTGATTTCGGACAACTCGCATAAGATGCAGCCCAGGACAGACACGTTGCACGGCATTGAAATCATCCGAGTGTGGTCCACTCGGTTTGGGCGGAAACGGCTCGCGGGGCGTACGCTGGATTATCTGACATTTTACCTGAGTGCATTATGGCACTTACTTGCTGGCACAGAGAAAGGTGTTCTGATCATAGCCAAGACCGATCCTCCTCTGATCTCTGTGGTTGGTGCGATAGTCTCGCGCATTCGCGGAGCCGTCCTGGTCAATTGGATTCAGGACCTCTTTCCTGAGGTGGCGTCAGCGCTTGCCATCGACGGGGCTCAATGGTTTGACCGACCACTCCGTGCGGTTAGAAACCGATCTCTCCTAACCGCGAAGCGGAACGTCGTAATCGGGGAGGGCATGGCACGAAAGCTCGCAGGGGAAGGTATTCCGCCGGCGCAAATTCGCGTGATCCATAATTGGGCTGATGGATCGGCGATCCATCCTATTGAGCCCGAGACCAATACGCTTCGCATGCAATGGAAACTCGAAGGCAAATTTGTAATAGGCTATTCAGGCAATTTCGGGAGAGCTCATGAATTCGGCACGATTCTCATGGCGGCCGATCTTTTGCGAAATGAGAAGGACATCGTATTTCTGTTTATCGGAGATGGCGCCCAACTGTCTTCCATGAAACGGACGGTGGAAGAGAAGGCTCTGGCCAACGTCATCTTCAAGCCCTACCAGCCGCGTGATCTGCTGGCACTCAGTCTCAGTGTTCCTGACATACATGTCATCTCGCTCCTGCCGGCGCTGGAAGGCTTCATTGTACCGAGCAAATTTTACGGAATTGCTGCCGCCGGAAGACCCATTCTCTATATTGGTGATAGGGAGGGTGAAGTTCCGCTGTTGATACAAAACGCCCAATGCGGTTTTACCGTCGCGCCTTACGACGTCCAGAGAGCCGTTGATCTGATATCGCCCCTTACGAAGGACCCGTCGCTGTGCCGTGTATTGGGGAATAGAGCACGAACGTTATTTGAGCAACGATTTGAAAAATCGTATGCCGTCGGGCATTGGCAGCAGGAAATTACAAGTGCTATGCAATGCGGATGAAACCAATTTTCCCGATGCCCAGGAAGGTGTAACGTGATGTCTGACCTTCGCGGTTTTGCAGCCTTTCTCCTCCGTGTCCTGAGTATCATGGCGTTATGCGCTGCGCCCTCTATTGGTGATGCGCAGTCGCTTACGCAACCCAAACCGTTCGTCGTGTTTGACGGCCTGCTGTACGCCGATAAGCCGAATCTGGCTCTAGTCGGGATTCAGCCTATCAGCATTACCTATGCGGGCCAGTTCGGTAAGGACTGGTTCAAAACGGCCACTCGCTTACCTGATAAGGAAGTCGTGCAGCGAGTGGCTCTCGAATCCAAGGCAAAAGCCGGCTATGTCGTGATCGATATCGAACATTGGCCCCTGACTGGAGACTCCGCCCAAGTGGAATCCAGTCTATCGAGATACATTACGGTTCTGCAGTGGATTAAAGAAGCGGTTCCCGAATTAGTCACTGGTTATTATGGCGTCCCACCATTGCGCGACTATTGGAGAGCAATACGCCCCCCCCTCAGCAAGGAGTGGGAATCTCTTTCCACCGATAACGACCGGCTACGGTCCCTGGCGGGAGCGGTGGATGTGCTCTTTCCCTCCTTGTACACCTTCTATGCCGATCAAGGGGCGTGGGTGCGTTATGCCTATGGTCAAATTGCACAGGCACGAAGATGTGCGAATGGAAAGCCTGTGTATGTGTTTCTATGGCCGCAATACCATGATTCTAATCGGACGCTCTCCGGAACATATTTGCCCGTTGACTATTGGCGTCTCGAGCTGGAAACGGCGAGACAATATGCCGATGGGATTGTTCTATGGGGAGGGTGGGGAAAGAACAATCGCCCAGCACAATGGGATGAAGAGGCTGGGTGGTGGAAGGTGACAAAGGATTTTATGACGACAATACAGAACCCAAAACCCTGACACTCAACGGGTACGACGAACCATAGGAAATATGTGCCGACGTATCAAAATGACACATCGTCTTTCTCACCTCTAGACAACTACAGCGCCCGCGCGTTCCATGTTCCTTGCGGCTGCGTGACCAAACTCTGACCCAACTGTTCGGCCCGTACTCCGAATCCATTCCAGGTCTCAGCAGACACATTTCTACCCCTAAGTCGCTCTACGTGAGGGGTAACACCATACGTCTCTGGTCCGAGGGATCGGCATGTGGCGGCATGATGTAAGAGATTAGGAATCACATTGTGCGCTGGTTCATCTGAGTCAAGTTGCACTTGCCGGCGACCGATGAGCATGAAGATAGCGGGGTGAAGCCGCTTGTTTAAGATAACTCATGCACATGAATTTGACTGGTCGAGATGGGCGAGTAAAAGAACTTTACGTGGAGGATGCATCATGAAAACAATGCATAGAATACTTTTTGTTGCCGCATTTGTCGCAGCAACAAGCTTGGGGATTTGGTCGATTTCGTTTTTTGCGCGTGACGTGGACTGGCCCACTGCACACGCACAAGGACTATCGACTGCAAAGCCATTCAAAGTCTTTGATGGCACCTTGTACGCCGGCAAGCCAGACCTTTCGGCATATGGCATCCAGCCACTCTCAATAATTTATACGACCCAATTTGGGCAAGATTGGTACAAAAATGCCGACCGTTTGCCAGAAAAGGATGTGGTAGAGCGTCTCGCGTTGGGCGCACAGGCCACAAACAACCCTGTGGTCATTGATATTGAGCATTGGCCATTGCAGGGAGACTCTAATGAGGTTCGAAACGGTCTATCAAAATACATGACAGTGTTGCAGTGGTTTAAGGAAGCGGCCCCATCCCTAAAGGTAGGCTATTACGGTGCCCCACCCATACGCGACTATTGGAAGTCGCTCTCGTTCCCGGGAAGCAAGGAATGGGCGTCCTTTACGGCTGGGAATGATTCACTGACCCCTCTTGCTCATGCCGTAGACATTCTTTTTCCTTCAGCCTACACCTTCTACACGGACCGCGGTGGCTGGGTGCGCTATGCGTACACTCAGATTGCAGAAGCTAAACGTCTCGCAAAGGGAAAACCAGTCTACGTATTCATTATGCCCCAGTATCACAACTCAAACCCTTCGATTAAAGGGGCCTACTTGCCTGCGGATTTCTGGAGATTGCAATTGCAGATGGCCAAGACATACGCGGATGGAGTCGTGATTTGGGGCGGGTGGGACAATGGCGGTCCGGCTAAATGGGATAACAACGCTGCCTGGTGGACGGTGACGAAGGAGTTCATCAAGAAATTGCCAGCCACACAACCCTAAGTAATGTGTTGCTGGGTTTTGGCTGGGTTCGTCCAAGTGAACGACACGGAAGAACTAAAAATGACGTGTGACACGTCGCGCATATTCACACGTGACTGAGTTTGCTTGTGCATAGGTCCACTTGGCTCCGGCCGATAATTAGAAATGTCACAACATGAGACACTATTCGAAGTGATTCCCGTTTCTCTTCGACATGTGTGTAGGACAATCCATACAGACACGTAGAATACGTATTACTATTTTACTTTTTTTCCAAAAAAACCTTGCGCTGCTTTTCAGTTTTGAGTACTGTCCAAAGACCATTAGAGCTACAGCGAAATTGTGCTCTGCCTAAGTGGGCCATGCGTGGTTATGCAAGTGCGCTTTTATACCTGTCGAGGAGGAAAGAGATGACAACCAGCAATCAAAAGCCAGTGATGACCATGCTCGGGATAGGAGCGGGCCTTCTTTGTGCGGTGCTCGCAACACCTGGTGCGGCTCAGGCAGCTTCAATGTCCTTTAACTTCAGTGGTTCTGTCGGAAGCGTATCCGGCGGTGTGTTCACGCCAGGGGGTTTCGGCGCAGACGGCTTTAGCACGTCTCTCCCGGTGTCCGGAGGAGCCAGCTTCAACACGCTGACAACTGATAGGAACGCAGCTTCGAACATCGGGCAATATACAAACGCGATCCAAAATTTCTCTGTGACCGTTGGGACGTACTTCGCCACCTTTGCACCGGGAAACAGCTTTATCAGAGTGACCAATAGCGCCCCTGGCGCCGGCAACGATATTTATGAACTGCGAGTTAATGGGTTGTTCGGCAATCCTGTGAACGGATACACGCCGACGAGCTTTCTGCTTGAGCTAACCGATCCAAGCGGCACTATCTTTTCCAACGATAAGCTTCCAGCAGTTCCGCCGAGCCTTTCATCGTTCGCCACGTCCCAGTTCCGCCTTCTGTTTGGATCAGCGAGCACACGGGTACAGGGCGCCTTGACGTCTCTGGTCCCATTGCCGGCGGCGGTGTGGTTGTTCGGCGCAGGATTGATCGCGCTGGTCGGTCTGGGTTCACGGGGCTTAGTTTCCCGAAAGGAATCTTAGATTCACCGCCTCCGTTCCCTGGACGCTGAGCAAGCAGATTAATTTCTACAGCACTAGCAGAATCCATCCAACTTGCCGTTTCCTTCCTCTCCCCCTACTGGGGGAGAGGTCTAGCTTCCCATCTAGGTGTGTTGTGGCTTTCATCGGATTGGTTACTGTTGCCCTCCTGGGCTACATGTATGCCGATAGTCTGTTGTTCATGATGGGCCAATGGGGACGTGACGACTATAGCCACGGTCCTTTCATCCCGATTATCAGCGCAGTTCTAATCTGGCACCACCGCCACCAGTTGGCGAAAGTGACGTTTGAGCCGTCCTGGTGGGGGACAATGGTTCTGCTTCCGGGCCTTCTGCTCTACGTAGCAGGGAACGTCAGTACTCTCTACATAATCTCTCATCTGTCGCTGTGGCTCATGATTGTCGGACTGGTGCTCTCATTCCTTGGTATCAAAGCGCTACAAGAACTGACTTTTCCTCTGGCCTATCTGCTGACCGCCATCCCGTTGCCTATTTTTCTCTATAACAGCCTTTCCGCCCAATTGCAGCTGTGGTCATCGGCTCTTGGGGTAGGGGTCCTCCAATTTATCGGAGTGACTGCTTTTCGCGAAGGCAATGTCATCGATCTCGGGCCGGTCCAATTGCAGGTGGCCGAAGCCTGTAGCGGCATTCGGTACCTGTTTCCGCTGACGGCACTTGCCCTCTTGTGTGCATACTTTTTCCGTGATCGCATGTGGAAGCGAATCGTACTGGTTCTCTCCGCTTTGCCAATCTCGGTACTGGTCAATGGCGTGCGCATTGGGATGGTAGGTGTTCTCGTGGAGTGGTACGGCCCTCAAGCAGCGGAGGGCTTCCTGCATCTATTTGAAGGATGGGTTCTATTCTTGACCACCCTGGGGATACTGTTCGCGGAAATGTGGGCACTCTCGAGGGTGCAATCTTTACCTGGCTCACGTGGAATCTCGCACTTTCAGATCTATGACAACTCGAATGCTGGCAGCTCCGCCATGCCGTCTTCCGGACCTGGTCCATCTGCTCCCAATGCTGGGTTTATTTTTCCGGCTTACGTCGCAAGCATGTCATTGCTCGCCTGCGCCGCTCTGTTTGGATGGTCGATGGGTGATCGCCAGGAGCGTCCCCCCGCACGCGCCGCGTTTATGGATTTTGCTATGCGCATCGGAAACTGGCATGGCAACACTTTGCCGGTGGAACCCCAACTCATTTCCACCTTGCGATTCGACGATTACCTGCTTGCGGACTATGCAGAGTCCGAAAAGGCACCAGTTACCCTCTACATGGCCTACTACCGCTCACAGCGTAATGGTCGATCCGCTCACTCTCCGTCGAGCTGCATTCCCGGAGGTGGTTGGGAGATTACCTCGCATGACCGTGTGATTCTCCCAGCCGATGGAAGAGCTATTCCCGTCAATCGCGTCTTGATTCAGAAAGATCGCGAGAAACAGTTGGTCTTATACTGGTTCAAGCAGCGCGATCGACAACTTGCAAGCGAATACTCGGTGAAATGGTATCTCTTATGGGATGCCTTGACGAAGCAGCGAAGCGACGGGGCGCTGATTCGTCTTTCGGCATCAGTCCTTCCGGGAGAGGCGGAGAAGGAGGTGGAGCATCGCATCCTCCAACTCGCCAGACAGATTCAGCCTCAACTCACCCGATACATTCCGGATTGACCATGACCAGCGCAGTCTTTTTTTGCTTCATCACCTCGCTCTTCATCTGCATGGCGCTCATCCCGCCGTTGCAGATGAATGCCGGGCGCTGGAGTTTCATGGATCTTCCTGGCGAGAGAAAGGTCCACGCCAATCCAATCCCGAGGATCGGCGGCATCGCGTTCGGCTCTGCGGCCATCCTGTCCATTTTCTTCTGGGTGCCGCAAGATCCGGTCATTGCGCCGGCATTGGTGAGCGCGGCCATCCTCCTCGGATTCGGCATTTGGGATGATCGGGCCAATCTGAACTACCGCACAAAACTCCTTGGGCAATTACTGGCTGTGCTGGTGGTGGTGGTCATCGGCCAGATCCGCTTCGAACAGATCCCATTTCTCTACGAAGAAGAAGCGCCGCTCTGGTTGACAGTACCCTTGACCGTGATATTTCTAGTCGGAGCCTCGAACGCCGTCAACCTCTCCGACGGCCTCGATGGATTGGCAGGAGGTCTGGCGTTCCTGAGTTTCGCCGGCATTGCCTATCTCGCATATCTATCCCATGACACAGCCGTGCTGGTGCTGGCCGCGGGATTCTTAGGCGGGTTACTCGGATTCTTACGCTACAACACTTATCCGGCCAGGATTTTCATGGGCGACGCGGGCAGTCAATTGCTCGGGTTCTCGATGGGGGTCCTTGTACTGCTCATGAGCGATCCAGCCCGGGGTCCTTTTCCCTTAACAATTGGCTTGCTTGTACTCGGACTGCCCTTTCTCGATACGATTGCCGTCATGGGTCAACGGCTTGCAAAGGGGTGCTCGCCTTTCATCGGTGATCGAAACCATATACATCACAAGCTTCTGGCGCTGGGATTGTCCCATTATGAAGCCGTCATCGTGATCTATGGGATTCAGGCGGTGATGGTGGGGCTGGCCTATCTTCTTCGTTGGCAATCCGATGTGCTGATCCTTGCCATCTATGGTGCGTTCGCCCTAGCCATGTTCTCCTTGTTTGTTGCGACTGAGCGTCGCCGTGAGGCCTCGTCCATTACATCAAACGGTCGGGTACTCTCTGACGGCAAACTCGCCAGGGCAGGGCTGTGGGTCAGTGACATGACCCCCCGTTTTCTGGCCGTCGTCGTTCCACTATTTTTAGTCGCACATATCTTCCTCCCTGGGCATGTACCGAGAGATGTCGGATTTGCGGCCATTAGTCTTTTCGTGGTGGTGTTGGCCGGGCCGTGGTTCCTGCCCCAGTATCGCTCACATTTTGTACGGGGAGGGTTGTACGTCGGCAGCGCCTTTCTGATGTATATGGTTGAGCATTCCGGACTACCGGACATATGGCCCATCTATGTCACTCAAAATTCACTTTTAGCCCTCATTGCCGTTTTAGTCTTGTTAAGCATGCGGTTCGGCCGCGGTAACCGTTTCCAAACTACGCCGCTTGATTACCTCATGGTATTTTTCGCCTTGATCGTTCCGTTGCTGCCGGAAATGCGGGCGGACATGCCTACCCTGAGTATCTTAGCCGCAAAATTGATCGTTCTGTATTTCGCCTTTGAGCTGTTGTTGCATAGCTTCACCGATCGCGTGAAGCAATTGGGGGCGGTGTCGCTCTGGGTGTTGTTTGGATTGGGGGTGAAGGCATGGATGTAGGGTCATGGAAAATGATGAGCTTGGTGGCTTCATGAGCGAGCGTCGGCCTACAACCTTCTGCCGTTTCGCCGTCATGTTCACGCTACCGCTGATATTCACCCTGTCGGCATGCGGGGGGCCTCAAGAGCGGAAGGCGCAATACCGTGCAAAAGCCCAGGAGTATATCCAGGCGGGGAACTTCCCGAAGGCCCGTGTCGCACTTCGCAATGTATTGAAGATTGATCCCAAGGATGCCGAGGCTTATTACCTCGTGGCCCAGGTGGAAGAGAAGGAGAAGAACTGGCGTAATGCTGTCGCCAACTACCAACAAGTGGTGGATATCAATCCCGATCACCGGGACGCTCTCATCATGCTGGCGAAATATTACTTGGAAGCCAAACTCGCCGACGAGGTACTGCGCATAGCGGAAAGAGTGCAAAGAAAAACTCCACAAGATCCTCAGGCTGAGGCGCTGAAAATTGCCGTGCTCGCCCAACAAGACAAAATTTCCCAAGCCGTGGGACGAGCTGAAGATCTCTACCGGCGCCATCCTGATGAACCGGACACGGCTATCCTGTTAGCAACCCTCTATGGCCATCAGCAGCGCTTACAGGAAGCAAAAACCATCTTGCAACAGGCCCTCCGCTCACATCCTCATCATTTGGATCTATTGAATAACCTCAAGGCCATTTTAGACCAAGCGCATGACAACCCCGCCACGGAGCAGGTGTTGCGTCAGATGGTCCAAGAAGAACCGACCATCTACGACCATCGGTTGAAACTCGCGCGGTTTTACGACCAGCACCATGAGTTTGACCGTGCCGAAGCTACCTTGCGCGAAGCCTTGCAGGCGCTTCCTGACCAAGAGCAAACCTGGCTGGCATTGGCTGATTTCTTAAGATTGCGAAGAGGAAAAGAATCCGCCGAAGCCGCATTTCGGCAGGCCATGGAACGACTGCCGTACTCGACCAAAATTCCGCTTGCATTGGGCGCCTTGTACGAGCATCAGAAGGATATGATTGCGGCCCGGAATGTATATGCATCGATGGCTAAGGAATACGAAAAGAAGCCAGCCGGCCTAGACGCCAGTGTCAAAATCGCTCAACTCGATTTCGCCGCAGGAAAGCAGGATGAGGCCCTGCAGCGGCTGGCTGCGGTATTAGGAGAAAATCCGCGGTCCGCCGAAGGATTAATCTTGCAAGGCAAGATTGCGCTCTTAGGGCAAAACGGAAGAGAGGCAGTACAGGCCTTTCGGACTGTATTGCGCGACCAGCCAGAATTGTCCCACGTCCACCACCTTCTGGGCCAGGCCTATATTCAGACGAGAGAGGCCCAGCTTGCCCGTGAAAGTTTCGAGCGCGCGGTGGCTCTCAACCCAGGTGCCTTAGAACCGGGATTAGCATTGGCCACACTGGAGACCCAAGCAGGGCATGGCCCCAAGGCACGGGCGCGCCTCCTGGGCTTGCTCAAAATGAATCCTGCCTACTTGCCGGCATTGGAAGGCTTATTCCTTTTAGATCTGGCGGTCGGTGAATGGGTTCATGCCAAATCAGTCCTTGACCGTTTACGTCAAGCGACGGGAGACAGTCCATCATTTTTTATGGCAGAGGGGCGCCTGCACGAGAGCCGGAATGACTATGCGAGAGCTTCCGTCGCCTTTGAGCGGGCTGCAACCATGGCCCCGAATGTTGCAGATCCGCTTGTGGCCCTCGTTCGGCTTGACCTCATGCAAAAACAAGCGGAGCATGCCCGCCGGCGACTGGAAAGCATCGTAAGCACCAACCCTTCCCACCCCTATGCGTATGGTCTATTGGGAGAGGTCTCATCCATTCTCGGCCGACGAGACGCAGCCGCAGCACACTATCGACAGGCTACGAAAATCAATCCAGCCTGGGTGACGCCTTGGCTCAACTGGGTAAGCTTGATGCAGGCGCAACGACAGCCTGACCAGGCCATCAAGATCGTGCAGGAAGGTTTGGTTGCCAATCCTTCGAGCGAAGAATTGCACATGCTGCTGGCGTCATTGCTCGCCGACCGTGGGTTGATCGACGAGGCTATTGCATCGTATGAAACTGTCTTACGAATCAATCCGCGCAATCTCCTGTCGGCCAACAATCTAGCCACGCTCTTGGCTGACTACAAACAAGATCCGCCCCATTTGGAGCGCGCCTTTCTGCTGAGTCGAGACTTTGAAAAGGAAGCGCCTCATCCGTTGTTCCTCGACACGGTTGGATGGGTCCGACTGAAAATGGGACATATGGAAGACGCCTTGCGACTTATCAAAGAAGCGATAAACAAAGCACCCGACAGTCCTGTGCTTAACTATCATTTCGGAACTGCGTTGTATCGGACGGGGAAGAAACACGAATCCAAACTTTATTTGGGTAAGGCATTGAAAAGTGCTGAAATATTTCAAGGCCGCCGAGAGGCGGAACAGTTGCTCGCTCAAGTGAGCGGATAGGAGTCATCGTGTATGCCTAGTTTGGTTCGAATCGCGTATAGAATTCTCTTCGGACTCTGTGTTGGACTTGCTGTATCCAACCAAGTAGGTTGCCAATGGTATGACGTGCATGAGGTTCCTCCCGCGGCGCAAAATGTCGATGATCCGGGATATCTTCTTGGACCGGAAGATGTGCTGCTCATCTCCGTGTGGAAAGACGAACATCTCACGCGTGAAGTTGTCGTCCGTCCTGACGGAATGATCTCCTTTCCGCTGGCGGGTGATATGGCAGCCGAAGGAAGGACCGTTGAAACCCTTCGCGCAGATCTCGCCAAACGTCTCGGCAAGTATATCCCCAATGTGAACGTCACTGTCGCGCTCACCAAAATGCTGAGTTACAAGATTTATGTGATGGGCCGGGTTAATAAGCCGGGAGAGTATCTCGTAGGGCACTATACTGATGTCCTGCAGGCCCTAAGTCTCGCCGGCGGGCTGACTCCCTTCGCCGCCGAGAACGACATTAAAATCGTTCGGCGGACTTTGGGGCAACAACAGACGTTTCCCTTTCGATATGGGGAGGTGCGGAAGGGAGCGGGGCTTGATCAAAACATCCTGCTCCAGCGCGGTGATGTTGTGATGGTTCCGTAGTTCGTGAAGCCTGTATCGAACAGCTGCGCATCGAGGATTGTCTTTGGCCTTGCAGTCGCACTATCGCTTTTTCTGGCGAGCATGTCCTGCTTTGCCGCAGAGTGGTCGATAGTCCCATCGTTGAGCACCAAAGCGTACTACAACGACAATCTCCTGCTGACTCCATTGCCCCATGACCCGACATATGGTTATTCGATTTCACCCAGCACGGATTTTTCAGGCAAAACGGAACGGTTAGATGTGACGGGGAAGGCGACGTTGGATTTTGTCAATTACTACGGGGGGGAGACCACACAATTCACTAACATGTACTTTCCGCTTACGGTGCGTTATCGCACGGAACGAGATGAATGGGGTTTCAGCGGGGGATTTACTCGCGACAATACGTTATTGGGCGAACTATTGACGACTGGCGTTGTCCTCCGGTTCACCCAGCGGAACCTATGGAATCTGAACCCAAGTTGGACGAGGATGATCACCGAAAGTTTGTCATTTCAAAGTAGTTTCCAATTCAGCGATGCCTCCTACCAGGATGCTCTCCGCGTAGGGTTAGTTGACTACCAGGTATTCGGGGGTTCGGCAGGTTTTCTGTATCATTTGACAGAACGCGACGACGTACAACTGGCTGGCACCTACACGAACTTTCATACTACGAACGCTCCAGTCGGGTTGCGGGCTTATTATCCTGGAGCACTGTTCACCTATAGCCATGCTTTCACGGAAGGGTTGAAATTGACGGTATACGGCGGCCCCCGCTTTCTCAGCTCCACGAGTCAATCCGCTGGATTTGGGCAAACCACGAAGGATACGATTTGGTTGTATGGCGCCACGCTGTCACAACAGTTTGAACAAGTTAACGTGCAACTAAGTATGACCCGAGATATCTTTCCCAGCGGATTTGGTCTATTAGTCCAAACTGATCGTATCGGCGCATTGGTCTCCTATAATGTGACGGAACGTTTAGCCATGTCCCTAGATGCTGCGGCATATCTCGTGACCGGAGCCATCTCCCAATCCGGAGGGCGATCACTGTCCGAGCAACGACTACTCTACTTCACGCCCCGGATGACGTGGCGTTTTTCAGAATGGTGGGCTGCTGAGGCGTCATATGGCTATCGACTGCGTGATGCCGATGCGCTCAACGAACCGGTAGTATCGAATATGCTCACCCTCATGCTGACGTACCACCCACCTAAACTCGCGATCTCTCAATAGGAAGAAACGACGAAGGTAATGTATATGGCTGACCAACGACGGCACATGGAATCAGAGTCCACTGTGAATCTCCAGGACTATCTAACGATTTTTCGTCGCAGGAAACGCAGCATTCTGCTCGCGGGAGGCTTTCTCCTGTGCCTGAGTGTGATTGCTGCACTTCTCTGGCCTCCGACCTTCAAATCCACAGCAACCATCTTGATCGAAGAGCAAGAAGTCCCTGCGGAGTTGGTCCACAGCACGATCACCAGCTATGCCGACCAGCGGATCGAAATGATCAAGCAACAAGTCATGAGCCGCTCCAGTCTTGGGAAAGTCGTCGAGCAATACAACCTTTATGCCGGAATGCGAAAGGAAAACCCCACGGAAGAAGTCATCAAACGCTTCATCAAAGACATCGAGGTGGAAGTCATTAGCGCCGACGTGATCGACAAACGGACGCACAATGCCACCAAGGCGACGATTGCCTTTACCGTGTCCTACAATAGCGGCACTCCGGAGATCGCCCAGCGCGTGGCCAACGAACTGACCAGCCTTTTCCTCGGTGAAAATTTGAAAAGCCGGGAACGGCAGGCGCAAGAGACGACAACCTTTCTCAAGCAGGAAGCGGACAGCCTGTCTCAGCACATCGAAGAGGTCGAAGGTAAACTCTCGAAGTTCAAGCAGCGAGCCAGCGGCGCCTTGCCGGAGTTGATGCCGCTCAACCTCCAGATGATGAATCAGGCCGACCGCGAGCTGGTGGATCTCGATCAACAGATCCGGAGCCTCCAGGAGCGCAAGAACTACCTCGAAGGCGAACTGGCCACCATCAAACCCAACACGCCCATTCTGTCCGTCACCGGCGAGCGCATTCTGGATAGCGTCGAACGATTGCGGGCCTTGCGTGCCCAATATGCCGGAGCCTCGGCGAGTTTCGCTCCGGACCATCCCGATGTGATCAAGATGAAACAGGAAATCGCTGCGCTGGAGCGTGAAACCGGGGCCAGACCGGAAGGTGAGGAGATCGCCAAGCAGTTGATCGATGCTAAGGCACGACTCGCGACGTTGACCGATCGGCTCGGCATGGAGCACCCCGATGTGCTACAGACGAAACGTACGATTGCGGCGTTGCAGCAAGATCTTGCTCGAGTCGGCGCCGGTTCGGTGAACAGGAATCAACCGCGGCCTGAAAATCCGGCCTACATCAACATCCAGGCCCAGCTCAATTCCGTCGTCTCGTCACTCGACGCCCTGAAGAATAGCCGCACAATCGTCAAACGACGGCTTCAAGACTATGCCACGCGTGTGGAACGGACCCCGGCATTAGAGCCGGACTATCTGGTACTGGTCCGTGATCGCGATACCTCCGCCCAAAAGTACCAGGACATTCGGTCCCGGTTGCTGGAAGCGAAGGTGTCGGAAGGACTGGAAGTCCAGCGTAAGGGGGAACGATTCTCCCTCATCGATCCACCTGGTTTGCCGGAAAGTCCCGAGAAGCCGAACCGGAAGGCCATCGTCTTGCTGGGCTTTATTCTGGCGATGGCGGGAGGTGCCGGGGCGGCTGCCTTGGCCGAACATCTCGACCATTCCATTCGCACGCCGGAACAATTGTTGCGCGTCACACAAGCCTTTCCGCTGGCGGTGATTCCCTACATGCCGAACCAGGCGGACGTCGGCCGCGCGCTCCGCCGGCGAGCCAGGATCAGGCTCGCCGGTTTGGGAGCCGTGGCAACACTTCTTCTCCTCTGTCATCTCTTCTGGACCCCGCTGGACGTGGTCTGGTTCGCCACCTTGAGGAAATTCGGGATCGAATGACACTGATCATCCACGACCTGCGGTGGTGGCACTTGCCTGCCAGCATGGAAAGGGCTCGCCATGGAATGGTTTCAAGCAGCGCTCGATCGCTATAAGCAACAGCAACACCAAAGCCCTACCAGACCGGGCCCTGGACGAACGCAACCCATACGGCCGGTGCCGGCCACGATCGTCTACAGCCGCACACGCTCGGTACAGATCCCTGAACCGGTGCTGCGGGAGCAGCGTATTCTGGCCGGATTTCAAGGAGGACAGTTTGTAGATTCGTTCAAAATTCTTCGCACTCAGGTGTTGCACCGGGTTCGAGAAAAGGGATGGAACGTGATCGGGGTGAGCAGTCCTGGCGAACAAGAGGGCAAGACCTTCACCTCCGTCAACCTCGCCGCCAGCTTAGCGATGGATGTGACACAATCCGTACTGCTCGTAGACGCGAACCTCATGCATCCCAGCGTGCACGAGATGTTTGATCTGGGAGACTGCCTGGGGCTAGCCGATTATTTGCTGGACGATGTGCCGATCGAACAATTGCTGGTGCATCCCGGTATCGGCCGCTTCGTTCTTCTGCCCGGAGGGCGCGCCGTGTCACACTCGGCGGAAGCTCTGACCTCGCCTAAAATGGTGGCCCTGGTCGAGGAGTTTAAACATCGCTATCAATCGCGTATGATCTTGTTCGACCTGCCCCCGATTTTGCAGACCTCGGATGTGCTGGCCTTCTCGCCGTACCTCGATGCCATGCTGGTCGTAATTGAAGAAGGACGCACAAAAGCAGAGGATGTGGAACGATCTCTCGCCTTGTTGAAACAGACCGTACCAGTGCTGGGAACCGTGGTCAACAAGATCGGCTTTGCGACGGCCACGCCCTCGAGCATGAAGAGAATGATGTAGGCATTGATGTATAAAAGTTTCTATCAACTTCACAGCAAACCCTTTTCGCTGTTGCCCGATAGCGAGTTTCTCTATCTGGGCGCAACTCATCGAACCGCGTACAGCTTGCTCGAGTATGGCCTGTTGACCGAGGCGCCATTCATGGTGCTCACTGGCGATCCAGGCATGGGCAAGACCTCGCTGCTTCAGAAATTGATCGGGGACACCCGCGACGCATTTTCGATCGGGTTTCTCACCAACGCCCGCTACGATGTTGATCATCTGCTGCCCTGGATCCTCCTCGCTCTCGGGTTGAACAGCAAACAAGTCGATCCGGTCGAAGCCCAGCACTTGTTCGCCAATTTTCTTGCCCAGGAAACAGCACGGCACCGGCGGGTGGTGTTGATCATGGATGAGGCGCAAAATCTGGGCGTGAAACTGCTCGAGGAGTTGCGGTTACTCTCCAATTTGAATCAGGAAAAGACGCTGCAACTACAAATCATCCTCTCCGGCCAGCCGGATCTACAAACACTCCTACGCCGGGTGGATATGACGCAATTCGCGCAACGCGTCGTGGTGGATTACCATCTGCAACCCTTCACGGAGGAAGAAGTTGCGCACTACATTCGCCATCGTATCCAGCTCGCCGGATCGACGCGCCCGCTCTTCAGCGCAGCCGCTTGTGCCTTAACCTACCGTTTGAGTCGGGGAAATCCGCGCTTGATTAACCAGGTCTGCGAAATGGCTCTGACCTATGGGTATGCGCAGCAAGCCCCTCGGATTACTGCGAAGTTGTTGGCCCAGGCTGCGCTCGATCGACAGAAGAATCGGATCCTCCCGCTGGCAGACCTTGAAGATCTGGCGCAGATCGCGGTAGAAGATGATACCGAAATGTCCGGTCTACCGGACGTCATCCCAGAGCCTGCGTCGTCCCTAGAGTCCATACCGTCAACGGACCCTGCCCCCGCTGCGGGCATGGCTGAAACCCACTATCAGCGTGGGATGACGCTGCGGAAAAATCATGACTATATTGCCGCCATCGCGCAGTTTGAACAGGCGGCACAGGATTCGACCTACCACCTACGGGCATTTGGGCAAATCGGTCTGTGTTACCGGGCACTCGGATTCGTACCGCAGGCCGTGGCCGCATTTCGAAAAGCCTGCTCGGATTACAACGCATCGCGCTCACAAAGTTTAAGCGTCCGCTACCTTTTGGGGCGCACGCTCGAGCAAATGGGAGACAAGCCCGAGGCCCTGGAGCAGTACCGTTTGATCTTTCGCACTGATCGGACGTTTAAAGACACAGCGGTTCGGCTTTCACACCTGGAAGGGGATCAGACGCGCGCCGCAAGACCGCCACGCACCCAGTCGTGGGGATTCGGTCAGGCCTGGAAAAGTGTTCGACAACTGTTGAAGGGAAACAGTTGATTGAAGGACAATATTCCCTACACAACCCCCACGCATGAAACAAGTTCTTCAACATAAACGGTCCGGAGCGGTGAAGGTGGTAGAGGTTCCTCCGCCTTCCCTCCGCGGATGCGGCCTGCTCGTACTTAACGAGGCCTCCCTCATTAGCCCGGGAACCGAAAAGTCGACGATTCAGAACACGAAGAAGTCTTTGGCCAGCAAGGCCATGGAGCGACCGGAGAAGATCAAGAAGGTCCTCTCCGCGATTCAGACAGATGGACTCGCGCTCACACTCTCGCGTGTGTTCGACAAGCTGGACTCACCGGCGTCGCTTGGATACAGCTGCGCCGGCACCGTTGTTGAGGCCGCCCGCGATGCGGGGTCCTTTACGGTCGGGGACCGCGTTGCCTGTGCCGGGCAGAATTATGCGTCTCATGCCGAAATGATCTACGTGCCCAAACATCTCTGCGTGAAAATTCCGGACGGCGTGGATTCCGAGGATGCTTCCTTTGTGACGCTCGGAGCCATCGCTCTGCAGGGCGTTCGTCAGGCGGAGCCCAGGCTGGGAGACCGGATCGCCGTGATCGGCCTTGGCCTGCTCGGCCAGCTGACCGTGCAGTTGTTGAAGGCATCCGGTTGCCGTGTGTTGGGATCCGATGTCGATCAATCCAAGTTGCAGTTGGCGCGTGAGTTGGGAGCGGACATCGTAGCGCTGTCCTCTGATATTGCGGATTCAGCCGCCGCCTTTTCAGACGGCCACGGGGTCGATGCGGTGATTATTACGGCCAGCACCAAGGACAACGGGCCGATCGAAGTGGCCGGGGAAATCTCAAGAAAAAAGGGGCGTGTGGTGGTGGTCGGCGCGGTGGGGATGAATGTACCGCGAGAACCGTATTATCAAAAGGAGCTTGACCTTCGCCTCTCCATGTCCTACGGCCCAGGACGCTACGACGCCGCCTACGAGGAACATGGGCACGATTACCCGTTCGGGTACGTACGCTGGACAGAGCAGCGTAACATGCAGGCGTTTCTCGAACTCATTGCGGCAGGGAAGGTGCGCCTCAAGCCGCTGATCACTCATCGCTTTCCCATTGAGCAGGCGGAGTCGGCCTATGCGCTGATGATGGAGGGTTCGACACCTTATATCGCAATGGTCATCACATATCCCTCCGATCTGGTTCGTCCTTTACCGCGAACCATTGCCGCCAGGACAGCCCAGGCCGCTCGCCCGGTCATGCTGGGAATCATCGGAGCTGGAAACCACGTAAAGGATATGTTGCTCCCGCCGCTGCAAAACATGGAAAACGTCGGCATTCGCGGTATCTGTACTGCCTCGGGAATCACCGCGAAAACTCTGGCCGGGAAAATCACTGGGGCCTATTGCACAAGCGACAGCCAGTCCATTCTGGATGACCCGACCATCAATACGGTGCTGATCGGAACCCGCCATGACAGCCACGCCGCCCTGACGATCAAGGCACTGCTCGCAGGCAAGCATGTCTTCGTAGAGAAACCGCTCTGCCTGACGGAAGACGAACTGGAGAATATCCGCTCCGTCTATGAGAAGAAGGCACCCGACGGGTTGCATCTGATGGTGGGCTTCAACCGGCGGTTTTCTCCGCACGCGCAGGAAGCCGGGAGGTTTTTCGCTTCGCGCGTGAATCCGCTCGTCATGCTGTATCGAATCAACGCAGGACGCATTCCAGCAGAGCATTGGGTGCAACATCCGGACATAGGAGGCGGGCGCCTCATCGGCGAAATGTGTCATTTCGTCGATTACATGCAAGCGCTCTCTGCATCCACGCCCGTCTCGGTCTATGCCTCCAGGATCGGGCGGCATAGCTCCGGCATTACAGATGACCAATGCAGCATTGTGCTGAATTTTGCAGACGGATCGATCGGCACCATTCTCTACACGGCAGAGGGGAGCAGCGAACTTCCGAAAGAACGCTTTGAGGCCCATGCGGACGGCAGGTCGCTCGTCATGAACGACTTCATAGAAACGCAGACGTATAAAGACGGCAAGAGTACCGTATTCAAGACCGCAAAACGGGACAAGGGGTTTTCAGAAGAAATGTCGCGGTTTGTACAATCCGTTGCGGGAGCACAAGCCCCGGTCATCCCGTTTGAGCAGATCGACGCAGTGACACGGGCCTGCTTCCTGGCCGTACAAAGCCTACGCTCTGGTGTTGCTTACCGCCTCTAAACAGACGACGAGTGCGGCCTGCCTGTCCCATTCCAGATCAGTTCCCCCTCAAGTTTCGCCCTGTGCCGACCGATGATGGGATAGGGGAGTGTCTTCATGGCTTTAGAAATCATTGAAATTGTCGAGGACGATCAGAGTCAGGCCAAGTTGTTGGATCAGATCCTTCGACAGGCTTCGTTCCGCACGAATGTTGCGTTCGATGGCCCGGCTGGCATGCAGGATGTCTGGCGCATCAAACCATCCTTGATCATGGCCGACGACAATCTTCCCGGGCTGACCGGACGGGAAATGTGCAAACGCTTACGGCAGGACCCCTCCACCAAGCACATCCCCATCATCGTCATGTCGGGGTTTTCCTCCGAGGAGCGGCGAGCAGAAGCATTGGACGCCGGGGCTGACGATTTTATCGTGAAACCCTATTCTGGCGCGGAGCTACTCGCACGCGTGCGCGCGCTGCTTCGTCGCTGCCGGCAGAGCCAAGCGCAAGACGAGGAACTCGCCGAGGATCTTGCCCTGACGGAAAATTTGTACGTCGCAGTGTACCGGGGAAAGAAAATGACGCTCTCCTCGCACGAGTGGAAAGCGTTGCGTCGATTGGCGAGTACGGTCGGGAGTGTCGTTCCGCGCGAGGAACTCAAGTCTCTGCTCTGGGGAGACGATACCCTCATGCACGACGGGGAACTTGACCGGTGCATGGAACAGCTCAATCGGAAGCTGACGGATGAAGCCTCCTCGGTCGATGCCATTAAAACCGTGCCGGGCGGTTTTCGCCTGATGACACCAGCCTCAGACACTCCCGGTGGATCTGCGGTTCAGTAACACGGCGTGATGATCCACAGCAGTCCAGACATGGCCTGCTGCCAACGCATCCAATAACCAGGACATCTCTCCGGGAATTCGTCGGGCTCGCTTCCTCGCTCGCTTCCAGTCCTGCCTAATCCCCCTCTGCATCGGCAGACTCAGCTTCTTGCCCCAGTGATGAAAATCAGCGAGCTCCTCATACTTACCCAATATGGTCTGAACGCGCTTGAGCCGTGAGAGCAAGTCGTGTTTCGCTGCGGCGCGACCCGGCAACCATTCCGTCTGATACCGGATTGTCTTCAAGGCGAGGCGCAAGGCATGGAGGCGCTTCCGGCGGGGCTTGTCCGATGCAGCCTCAATGAGCTGTTTCAGTCGGCATTCGTGTTGTTGACGGAGTTGCTCAAGCCGGTCGCTAAAGGACAAACCGGGGGAGGCGATCCCCGGAAGCGCCTGCTTCCATACGACTTGCTCGATCGTGCGATAGGCATCTGTGCTTGTCAGCTTTCTGATCCTTTTGGCAAGCCAATCATCCATCCGGGTCAGATCTTTTTGCGGAGCATCGCGTGCGATCAGATACAGGCGAAACACTTGCAGCGCTCGTAGCTTGCTCAACTGTCCCACACAATCAGCCATTGCGCGGGCACGTCTGACATCGCCACACAGTTCCAGTAATGCTTGAAGTCGTCGGCAATGGGTGCGAATGGCGTGTATCGTGTCCGCGTGCTCGCCTCTTGCCATCACTTGCCGTAGTAAACCCAGAACCGTGGCCTGATTGGACGCGGCGGCTTCGAGCAAGCCTTGAGTGGGGGACTGCGGTCCTGTATGAATAGATGATCGCTTGCTTGCCATGTCGTTTCTTCTGTGTCTGTGCGATGGCCACCAAATCTCGTTTATCGCATGAATGATCGCATAGCCTCACTGCTCACGTTCGTCCCGGAGGAGGACTACTGATGGATTGCCTGCTGTTTCGACATGGAATTGCCTACGATCGTGAAGACTGGCGCGGGAATGACCACGACCGGCCACTTACGGACAAAGGCAGGCTCCGTACTCGGCAATCGAGCAAAGGAGTGGTTACGCTCGGCCTCATTCCGACGCATATCCTTTCGAGTCCGCTAGCACGCGCACAGGAAACGGCAAAAATTGTGAAATCGGTGCTTCCTTCAACACCACCGCTACGGATTTGCCACGAACTCAACCCAGAGGTCGCGCCGCGAGCGCTGATTTCTCTACTCAACACGCTGCCGTCCGATGCGATCGTCTTATGCGTGGGGCACGAACCACACTTGAGCGCGGTGGCCGGAATTCTTCTCACAGGAAAGCCCTGCACCGGGCTTTCACTCAAGAAGGCAGGCGCCTGTCTGCTTCACTTCGAAGGATCCGTACGTCCGGCAAGAGGCCGCCTTGAGTGGTGGCTCACGGCGTCTCAGTTACGCGCACTTGCGTGAGTGTACGCATCTACGCGCAAGCCGTGGCTCAGGCGAGCAACGATCCCGACGATCACGCGACCCTATCCCGGAAGAGACGCGGCTCGCCAGCACAGACTTGGTCGAGGAAGGAGGGGATAAGGCCTTGCCAACGGTTCCAAGTCAGATGGTCTCGTCGTCACGAGTGGTCGTGATGAACTGTACCGGCCTCTTGAAGACTTTCTCAAACAGATCACTGCGGCCTCGCGCTGCCCAAATCTCCAGTTCCGCATCACCTGATACCTGCGCGGTGATCAGGATCGTCTTGCCGATCTTGACATCGATATTCTGCACCACCGAAAACTGGCTGCGGTCCAAGCCGTCGGCAATTCTGAGCAACGCCGATAGCACATTGATCACGCGCTGAGAGCCCTCCGGCAAAGCCGTAAATTCGTCATGTTTCCGCGTAGGAACCGAGCGCCGATGGTACCGGGCGACATTCGCGATGAAATCGATTTCCTCCGCGGTAAACCCCGAGAGATCACTGTTCTTGATCAAGTAATAGGCATGCTTATGATGCTGTCGCGAGTTGATCATGTACCCGATGTCATGCAGGATGGCCGAACATTCCAGCCATTCGCGTTCCCGTTGTCCGAATCCATGCAAAGCCTTCGTCTGATCGAACAGGCGCAAAGCCAGTCCCGCAACGTGCAGGGCATGGGTTTCCGAGACATGGCAGCGATGGGCGAGAGCCAGGATGTTGCGTTTGCGCACATCGGGGATGTCGCGCTCCGCCTGGATACGTTCATGGTGCCGCTGAATGAAATCGTAGATAATACCTTCGCGGATAGCCTTATCGCAGATGGTGAGTTCAGACTTCTGCAACAACTCGAGCAGGATTCTGAACACTATGGCGGCCGGGAGCAGGGTGTCCACACGTTTGGGATCGAGTCCCGGCATGGCCAGCCGCGTCTTCAAGGAGGCGTCGGCAAGGCGCTTCTCGACGGCTGCAATCTCTTTTGCGGAGACCTTCGCTAGATTCAGCTGCGGAAGCGGACGGCCGGTGCGTTGCAGATGAATGACTTCCGCCAGATTCCCCGCCATGCCGGACGTCGCGATAATCTGTTCAACCCGTTTGGTTTTATACGAACCCAACCCATTCTTCAGTTGAACGGTCACAGCATCTTCCAATTCCCGGAGCATCATTTTGGACGGAGGCGTTTTCGACAGGTACAGATCTTTCAACCGGATCGCACCCAGCTTGAGACTCCGCGCTTGAAAAATGGCCTCACGATTGCCGACAATCACCTCGACCGACCCGCCACCGATATCGATGACCAACGTAGGCGCCTCGGGCAGGGCCACGCTGTTCTGCACGCCGAGAAAAATCAATCGAGCTTCTTCCGCGCCCGTGATCACGCGCACGGTCAGGCCCGTTTGCTGCATAACGTGATCCAAAAACTCACCGCCGTTTCGCGCCTCCCGCACCGCGCTGGTCGCCACGCCCTCAATCTGTTCGTAGCCTTTGTTACGTGCCAGGGTCACCAGGGTTCTGATCACTTCCAACCCGCGCATCATGGCCTGATCGGAAAGGCGCCGGGCGGTGAACACCCCGTCGCCCAGGCGCGTCATATCCTTGAAGCGATCGAGGATTTTATAGGAATAGTCCGGTTGGACCTCGGCTAATACCATATGAATGGAATTGGTGCCGATATCGAGGACGGCCAACTTGGGCATTTAGTAACTCGCGGTAGGAGCGACGTGCCGGATGTTCTTGCCTTCAACCATATACACGACAAGTTCCGCAATATTGGTGGCGTGGTCGGCAATGCGTTCGAGCGACTTGGCGACGAACGTCAGGCGGATTGCGCGTGTGATGGTGCGCGTGTCCTCCAGCATAAAGGAGAGCAGTTCTCGAAACAACTGTTCGTTCAACTCGTCGACGAAATCGTCATCTGCGCAGACCTTCCGCGCCAATGCCGGATCGGAATTCACGAAGGCGTCCAGGCACTCCTTAACCATATGCATGGTCCAATTGGCCATCCGTGGAATGTCGATATAGGGCTTGAGCTGCGGCTCACCGTTCAATTCCAATGCGCGCTGGGCGATGTTGTCGGCCAAATCACCCATCCGTTCCAGTTCGGAAGAAATCTTCATGCCGGTCGTGACGAATCGCAAGTCGCGGGCCGTAGGCTGTTGAAGGGCCAATAGCTGGATGCACAATTCGTCGATCTCGACATCCAACCCGTTGACGTCGTGATCCTGCTTGACGACGTCGACGGCCAAATCGGAATCCCGATCCACCAGGGCCTGCAAGGCCTGCTGGATTTGCGACTCGACGAGGCCGCCCATGCGAAGGAGCTGCTGCTTGAGATGCGCGAGGTCTTGATCAAAGTGTCGTTGCATGATTCCGGCTCCTCTCGCGATTTATCCGAATCGCCCGGTGATGTAATCTTCGGTGCGCTTGTCACGTGGCGTGGTGAAAATTGTTTTGGTGTCGCCGAACTCGACTAACTCGCCCATGAGGAAGAATCCGCACTGATCGGAGACCCTCGCGGCCTGCTGCATATTATGCGTCACAATGACGACCGTGTAGGTATCCTTCAAGTTATAGATGAGTTCCTCGATTTTTCCTGTCGCAATGGGGTCCAGCGCGGAGCAGGGCTCATCCATAAGGATGACCTCCGGCTGCACAGCCAGGGCGCGGGCGATACACAGCCGTTGCTGCTGGCCGCCCGACAGTCCCACGGCACTCTGTAACAGCCGGTCTTTCACTTCATCCCAGAGACCGGCTCCTTGCAAACTGTGCTGGACCAGTTCGTCCAGGGACCGCTTGTCTTTCGTCCCATGCAATCGCGGCCCATAGGCCACATTGTCGTAAATCGATTTGGGAAACGGATTCGATTTCTGAAACACCATTCCGACGCGCTTCCGGAGATCGGTGACATCGATGGCCGCATCATAGATATCGAGGCCGTCGAGCTCCACACGGCCTGTTGCGCGCGCACCCTCCACCAGGTCATTCATGCGATTCAAGCATCGAAGCAGTGTGGACTTTCCGCAACCGGAAGGGCCAATGAAGGCCGTGACCGAATGGCTGCGCACCGTCAACCCCACATGAAACAGCGCCTGGCGATGTCCGTAATGAAAGTCGAGATCACGCACCGAAATTTTCGCCTGCACGGGACAGCCGAGCGCGCGCTGAGCAGGCGCCAGCCGGGAAGGGGATAGGGTCGGGCGAAGCGACACCATCGGCGCCGTCGCGATCACCCTGTCTGATTGAACATCCATGCGAACTCCTCTCAGTGATCATACCGCCGACGTCGCGAATCGCTTGCGTAAGCGATTACGCAACATCACCGCCGCCAGATTCAACAACACCACCACGATAATCAGAATGAAGGTGGTCATGTAGACCATCGGCTTCGCCGCCTCGACGTTCGGCGACTGAAATCCGACGTCATAGATATGAAACCCCAAGTGCATGAACTTTCGCTCGAGATGCAGAAAGGGAAGATACTCGTCCAGTGGAAGCGCCGGGGCCAACTTCACGACGCCCGTGAGCATCAGTGGCGCCACTTCGCCTGCGGCTCTGGCCATGGCGAGAATTAAACCCGTCAAAATTCCAGGCAGTGCACAAGGCAGAATGACATGCCGGATCGTCTCGAATTTGGTGGCGCCCAGGCCGACCGAACCCTCCCGAAAATCGCGCGGCACCGCAGACAGGCCTTCCTCGGTGGCGACGATCACGACAGGAACCGTCAGCAGGGCGAGCGTCAGCGAGG
Source organism: Nitrospira sp. (assembly GCA_024998595.1). Taxonomy (GTDB): domain Bacteria; phylum Nitrospirota; class Nitrospiria; order Nitrospirales; family Nitrospiraceae; genus Nitrospira_A. Next base: position 109,596 of record JACOEK010000003.1, on the reverse strand, counting down.
CCCAGAGAATGCCGCCGGTACCGAAGGTGGGATTGGGCAAGGATTCAGGAAACAGGATCTGATCGATCGTGCCTCCCAGCGCATAGACAAAAAACGCCAGGCCGAACACACCGAACACGATCGAGGGCACCCCGGCGAGGTTGTTCACGGCAATCCTGACCAGCCTGACGAGCGGTCCCTGTTTCGCGTACTCCCGTAAATAGACAGCCGCCATGACCCCGAATGGCATCACGGCCAAGGTCATCAAAAACACCATCAACACCGTGCCGAAGATGGCAGGAAAAATCCCGCCCTCCGTATTGGCTTCGCGAGGTTCGCCTGAGACAAACAGCCACAGGTTGCGGACATAGGCCAGAGCTTTCTCAAGCCAATTCATCGCATTCGGCCGACTGACGGCCAAAACTTGATCGAGCGATAGACGCACAGATCGGCCGGTGGAGAGCGTGAGCAGCACCACGTCCTGGACTGCTTCTTTCTGCAATTGCGCGAGCGCTTCAGTCTTGGAGAGGTATTCGTGCTCGAGGGCGGCAATCTGATCGACGAGACGCCGGTCGGCTTCAGCGGTGGCCGGAGCAGTTGCAGCTTTCAACCCCAGCGCCTGGCGCGCAAGCCTGGCTTTTTCGATACGATAGTTGATCGATCCGATGTCCACGCGTTCGAGATGTTCGATCCGTTTGCGCAACTGATTGGCGCGATCCACCAGCGTCACGATGGTGGGCCAAGAGTTTTGGTTACGGTCCGTTGCGTTGCCGCCTTCTGCCGCCAGGCTGATGCGGCCATAGGCGGGGCCCCATTCGCGACGCTCCACGAATGTCACATCGTCGGGAGAAGAAATGGACGCGATCTCAGCTTCGTTGATCCATCGATACTCGGAACCGAATTGATCCCGGTTGCCGACGCGATAGCGAAAGCGACGTTGTCCCGATTGGGCATCGGTCGTCACCGAATGGGGAATCAGCTCTTCGCCTACGATTTGTCCGATCACTGTTTCTTGCGTCTTCAGCGTCACCTGTTGCAAAGTCCCCGGCCAGAACTGCCCCAGGCCATTGAACATAATGAGGGCCAGCATGCCGGCCACCATCAGCAAACTGATTGCCACGCCGGATGCCGTCATCCAGACAAAGAGTTCTCCGCCTCGCCAAAAGTCTTTCATGCGCGTGGTTGGGTTACCCATGGCTGTACTTATCCCGGAGGCGTTGGCGAACAAGTTCGGCGAGCGAATTGATGGCGAACGTGACGATGAATAGGAGCAACGCGGCTAGAAACAATACCCGGTACAGACTTCCGCCGTGCGGCGCCTCCGGAATTTCGACGGCGATATTGGCCGACAAGGTCCGGAATCCGTTGGCCCAGTTCCAGTCGAGGATCGGAGTATTTCCCGTAGCCATGAGCACGATCATGGTTTCTCCGATTGCGCGGCCGAACCCGATCATCACGGCAGAAAATATTCCGGGGCTGGCGGATAACAACACCAGATGCAGCACGGTTTGCCAGCGAGTAGCACCCAGAGCAAGGGAGCTGGCGATTTGGGTTTTCGGCACGTTGGAGAGGGCTTCTTCGGCAATACTGTAGATCACCGGGACGATGGCAAATCCCATCACGATGCCCACGACCAAGGCGTTACGTTGATCATATTGAATGCCGAGCCGGGTCGAGAGCCAGGCCTTGATGTTGCCGTCGAACCACCAGAGTTCAAAAACAGAATGGGCCCAGAGGCAACCGCCGATCCCGAGCGCCAGAATCGGCATCAACATCAACGCCTCATTCCCGGGGGAGAAATGCCGCTTGACGGACAAGGGACAGAGGTACCAGGAGAAGGAGGCCAATACGACGATCATGGGCAAGATCAGCGCCATGCCGGCAAGGGCCGGAAGCATGCGTTCGAGAAGCGGGGCCAGCCAGAGCCCGGCCAGAAAGCCAAGCACCACGGTCGGTAATGCTGCCATGACTTCAATAATCGGTTTAACTTTTGCGCGAAGATCATGATGCATGAATTGTGAGGTGCAGATGGCGGCGAGAATCGCGATAGGGACGGCAAGGAACAGCGCGTAGATGGTTCCCTTGAGGGTCCCGAATGCCAAGGGAAGCAGACCCAGTTTCGGTTCTACCTCATCCGATCCCGAAGACGATTGCCAGACATACGCGGGCTGATCGTACCCCTCGTACCACACCTTCCCAAAGAGCGTGTCCCACGTGACCTCGGGATAGGGGTTCTGCACCTGATAGAGCGACAGTTGACCGGCTCCATCCAGAGCGATCACTCCATCTCCTTTTGGCGCAAATGCGACGGCACGAATGGGAAACTCCCCGTTGGCCACGCGCAACAAGGTTTGAGAAGAGGTGGCATGGTGAAGAAACACATTCCCTTTCGCATCTCCGGAGACAAAACCTTTGACCCGTTGCGACGGAGCGAACGCTGTCACGGGCGCGGGGTGGGAGCGGAACGTATGCATGTGAGCAAGCGTCCATCCCGATGGCACGTCGGCGCGCCGAACCAGGCCCCACGTCGAAATGGCTCCGTCAGCCGCCATGACCACCAGACTGCGATCACCGCTGAGGAACCCCAGCATGGTCACTGCCGTAGTGGGTGCAGCAACCGCATAGGAAGCCCTCACCTCCGGCGGCTGTGTTTCTGAAAGCCCTATATGGACCACGTGGCCGTCGGAGGTGCCGACGTACAGATGTTCAAGCGACGCATCCAAAGCCAGCGACGTGACACCGCCCGGCGGCTGAGGCAGTTCCGTGACGATCGTATCGCTTCCAGCGGGTTCATCCGGAGCGATCTTCGCAATAAACAGTCGCCCTTCCTTGGTGGCAAGGGCAAGGAGACTGCCCTGATCGCTGGATCGATAGGCCAACCGAACAATGGGGCTATTCGTGATCTGGATAGGTACGCCGGCGCGAACGTGCGGCCGTTTCCGTCGTTCGCCCTGTTCGGAGAATTCCGTCGTGATACCGCTCTTTAACAACAAGATTTCGCCGGCGGCCGTGCCCAGGGCAAGACGCGCGTTCTGGCCGCCGCCTGAGGCCATGGCCGTCACCTGCCTTGAGGTCAACTGCGGCGGCAGCTCCAACACGATCGGCTGGCCGGTGGCCAGGTCAAAAAACTGAATCGCACCCGAAGTGAATACCTGTGCGATCTCCCGATGTTCATCTACGGCCACTTGCGCGGGGCCTTCATCTTCAAGCAGGGCAGGCACACTCAGGCGCTGGCTCAACTTCGCGCTCGGCGCCGTGAAGAGCGGGGTGACCTCCCGAAAGAGAAAAAAGAAAATGCCGAGAATACTAACGATGGTCGCCAACCCGCCCACCGTAATGACAGTGCGGGCGAACCGGTCGATCAATGTTCGCAAGCGCACGGGCGGGAACAATTTTCGCAGCGGGTTCGTGTTCATTACCGAATCTTGCCGAGTTGTTGCTCAACCAATTTCGCATCGACAGGGAAGTACCCGTCCCTCAGCACGTCGGACTGGCCTTCCTTGCTATACACGTAATTGAGAAACTCCTTCACGATAGGGGAGAGTGGTTTCCCCGGCGCTTGATTCACATAGATGTAGAGATACCGCCACAGTGGATAGGTCCCGTTCTTCGTATTGGCATGTGACGGTTCGATAAACGGCTGCCCGGCCTTCGCCGCGAGCGGGACCATTTTGACCCCTGAAGTGCTGTACCCAATTCCGCTGTAGCCGATGCCGTAGCGATCCTCACTGACGCCTTGCACCACAGAGGCGGATCCTGGCTGTTCCTTCACCTGATCCTTGAAGTCGCCATTCTTGAGCGCATGGTCCTTGAAAAACCCATAGGTGCCGGAAGCCGAGTTGCGACCATACAGACTGACCGGCGCCTGGGCCCAATCACCGGTATGACCGAGTTGCCCCCAGCGCGTCACGTCGATGAGCGAACCTTGGCGGCGCGATTTGGAAAACAGCGCGTCCACCTCTGCAACCGTGAGCCCTTTGATCGGATTGTCTTTGTTCACGAAGAGCGCCAAGGCATCGACCGCCACAGGGTAGGGAGTCGGCGGGTACCCGAACTTCGCCTCGAACGCATCGATCTCGCTCGACTTCATCGTTCGTGACATGGGACCCAGCTGAGCCGTATTTTCGATCAGCGCAGGAGGCGCCGTGCTCGACCCCTTCCCCTCTACTTGAATTTTGACGTTGGGGTACTGTTTGCGAAATCCCTCCGCCCACAGGGTGATGAGATTGTTGAGGGTATCGGACCCGATGCTGTTGATCGTTCCCGACACGCCGCTGACCTTCGCATAGGGTTTGATCTCGGCATCGATGGTGAGGGTTTGAGACGCGGGAGCACCAGCCTGTGCGGCATTGACTAGACAGGTGGTCATAAACGGACCCAACACGGTCAGCGTGAGACTCAAGCAAATCTGACGTGAGACGGCCATAGAAGACATTCCTCCGGTTAAAAGGGCCCTGTATGTCATAGTGCAGTGCCGATCATAGGGTGATGGCATTTCCACACCATCAGCCCAATGTAAACACCATGTTAACTTTCCCTTCCCACGCTCCCGCGGTCATGGTCCCTGATCTCGTCAAATTAACAACCGCGACCACAATCGTTGAGGTACGTGAAACAGTCGAACCGTACGCTCTCATGCCATGACCATTTCGACTGTACATATTATTGAGGACGAACCGCTCCACGCTGCGCTTCTCGATCGTGCACTGCGCCTCGCAGGTTTTGATACTTTGCTGTCCCCGGACGGTCCCAGCGGGTGGCAAGCTATTCAAGGCAGGCTGCCGTCACTTATTCTGCTCGACCTCATGTTGCCCGGACTCAGCGGTCAGGAACTCTGCCGGATGGTGCGCCAGGGCCTCGCAACCCGGCAGATCCCGATCATCATGCTGACCGCGGTCGGCGGTGAACCCGAACGGATCGCCGGCCTGGATATGGGTGCAGACGATTATGTCGTGAAGCCGTTCAGTCCACGCGAGGTCGTCTCCCGTGTACGAGCCGTCTTACGCCGAAGCGAATCCTCAGCCCCGGAGGTCAGTCCCGCTCCGAATGCGTCCCTCAGGATGCAGGGACCTTACTTCGTCGTCCTGTTGGGGAAACGAGAACTCACCCTGTCACGAAGGGAGACGATGCTGCTCGACGTCCTGCTCGGTCGCGAGAACACCTTACTGAATGCGGAAGAATTGATAGCCCTTCCGGTAGGGGAGAAGCCCGGAGTGATGGCTCAAGAATTGGATCGCGACGTCCGATGTCTTCGTCGAAAACTCGAAAACACCGGGGCGGGGACCATTGAGATGCTGCCGGGATTCCGGTATCGGTTGAGATCGCAGGTCTGATGGCCGGCGATACGTGAAACAGGTCGAACCTGTTTTTATTATCTCACCATCCACTGCAGGATAACGCAGGCTGCCTGGAAGAAACCCGTTCGATTTCGTAGTCAAACCCTCGTCGCAGCAGAATGATGTTCCCGCGCCGGCTCAACTCATCAACCGTCTTGAAAACCTGATTCCAACTCAGTTCAGGAAGCAGGGTGACCACCTGCTCCAGCGTGAGGGATTTTCTGACCTGTAATAACTCAAGAAGCCGGCATTCGCTGCTCAGCATTGCCATGTGGTGAACCATGACGGAACCTCCTCGTTAGAATTGCCTCAAGTTTCAGAACCGATTGGCCTTGGAGCCGGATGATTGCTGCAACCTATGACGCCCACCCCACCATGCAACATTCGCATATCTCGTTGATCAGCCAATCATCAAGACTTGGTTAACTTGTCACTATATGTGGCAGAGGCCTAGATGCCTTCCCGACAGGAGCCCCCGCATTTGCCACCGCCTTCGCCCTGCGCTGGCGAACAGCGCACGGCGACGACTCGTACCGCTCCCAACGCCAGCACGATGGCTCCCAACGAGAGGAGTTTGACTTGGTCGGCTTCTTTGAACCAGAGGGAAATGATCTCCGTCAGCATGACGACCAGAATCGTATCGACGATAAACGTCACCTTGACGCGCCCCTCCGAGAAATAGGTCAGCGTCGTCTTGAAGACCTCAACCACCGCGAGCAGGATCAGCGTATCCACAATGATCTGTCGAAGCCCGACTTCAACCGCCGCATTCAGTAACAGTCCGATATCCAGGAACGTTTTGATGACCCCTCCCGTGAGTGCAATGAGGATCGTCAAAATCAGGAGACTCAACACCCCTTTAATCCCCTTCATCCAGAGGTCAGTGAGATCCGTTTCAATGACGCGACTGGCGAAATCTGCGACCCGTGGCACCCGAGCGGGAAAGTTTGTGAACGTCATAACCTGCGTACGCCTCCGTGTGATTGAGCGGGTCATGGTTGAGCATCTTGCCCGGTGGGTCTTTCCAGATCCCGTGGACCACGACCTTCAGGGTAAATCTACCGTCCCATTGTTCCATGGCATTCACAACCGGATTACAACAGGGTTACGTTTTCCCGAAATCGGGTCACTTCAAACGACAAGTACATCACGCTGCGGTATTTACACAGCCGTAACAATCGGGATACAGGCCTGCAACCCTCTGCCGGTAGCATCGGGCTATGCAGCAGACGACGGAACCACTACGGCATCAGGGAATCGCAGTACTCCTTGTGACCAAAGACGAAGAATGTGCAGCAGTGGTTCACCATCTCTTGCGACCGAACGGGTATCATGTGTCCCTCGCGCCGACGGCTGAGGTTGCCCTGTCCCTCGCACCGCGAGCCGCGTTCAAACTGGCGCTCATCGACCGGCGACACAAGATCATTGCAGTCTTGCGACAAAACCACGTGTTTCAGCGCATTCCCATGATCGCACTTCAACCACGGGGAGTGGCTTGCACGGAGGAGGAGACCGTAAAGGACCTTGCCGCAGGTTTCGATAGCGTCATCGATACCTACCGGCATCGTGAATGGCTGGCCATCATCAAGGCACTGCTTCGCAGGCAGGAATTACAATCCGCGCCTCCCAGGGAATTTCGAGTCAATGCGCTTTCCATGAATCTCGATCGTCACGAGGTGCGAGTTGATGAGCGATCGATCCAGCTCACGCCGAAGGAGTTCCAGATTCTCCGTGTTCTCTTGCAACATGCGGGACGCGTGCTGACGCGCCAGGAACTGCTCAACCTTGTCTGGGGAGAAGACTACGCACTCGAAGAGCATGCGTTGGATGTTCATATCCACGCACTCCGTCAGAAAGTAGAGGACAGGCCGTCAGCCCCGCAATGGATTCTCACGGTCAGGGGTGTGGGCTACAAACTGTCTGCAGATTGATCAGGCCCAAGAGCTCGTCCTGGGAGAAAGACATAATCTGCGCTGTCGCCAAATCAACGACATGGTTTACACAGCGGTAACAGTGTTTGAACGTGGGTGTGATGCATCTCGACTACCATCCGCCCGCATCCACGAAATCAAAGACACAAGGAGGATGTTCGTAATGGAAAGACGCCCTTTGGTTGCAACCATCAGCGGTCTCGCAGGGACCGCGATGTTCAGTCTGTGCCTAACTGCATCCTGGGCAGATGAGTCACCACGGGTGGGCCCCGCGACCCCGCCGCCCCATACCGTAGTAGCCCAGTCCATGGGCCCATCTCCGAGCGCCCCAGCAACTCCGCCGGCTGCACCGGACATTCCTCTCGGCGGCACGTCCATCGAAGACCTCTTGATGCAGAAGGGGACGATCACCAAAGAGGAATGGATTCAGATTCGTGCCGAACAGGAATACAAGGGCGGGGAACGAGACAAGCGTGTCGACACCCTGGACGAATGGAAATCAAAAGCTGAGTTGTTGCCGATTCTCAGGGACAAGGTGAATTTCGGACTGAATGCGCTGCAATGGTTGTACACCCACCAGGATGCGCATGTGGCGGAAGGGCGAAGCCAGGACAACCTGTCCATCAGGCGGTCGGAAATCCTCTTCTGGGGCCGCATTAGCGACACGCTGCCTCGATGGCACACGTTGATGGAGTTTCAAAGCATCAATCTGTTGAATAACACGCCGACCGGAGGCAGTGCGGCCACAGGCGGAGTACCGACCTCATCGACGTTCTTTCGGGAAGCCTATCTGGACGTGCGGCCGGTGCAATCATGGGCGCCGAACGTGAATTATTTTCGCATGGGTATCTTTCGAATGCCGTTCGGTATCTTCACGGAAACGTCCGGTGGGTTACGCGATGTCATCAGTTCCCCATACCTCACGTCGGTCGGTTCCGGAGTGGGCAATCGTACCGGGTCCGCCGGTACAGTCGAGTTTCTCCAAGAGCGTGATTATTTCCTCGACATGCGTGGCAAACTGTTCAACCGGCTGGAGTATGTGGCCGGTATTATGAACAACAACAATTACCATGCCAACGCGACCGGATCGAACGCGCCCAAGAGCTTCTACTCACGGGTGCGTCTCTTCGGGAGCGACGTGTCGTTTATCAGTTTCACCACGATTCAAGGCGAGTCGAACAACGCCAACACCAATATCAACGGCCGTGGCAAAGGCGCCTTCGATCGCTACGGGTTGGACTTCCGCTACACATCGAAGATTCTGCCCGGCTTCATGGTGCAGGGAGAAATCTGGCAGGGGCATGATGGCGCAAATCAAACTACGGTCGGACGGCCGGCCAACGGGGCCTGCGATGTGCAAACCATCTGCGGCGGCTCCGGCGCCCCGGGCGTGCAGCGACGCACCTGGTATGTGCTGGCCAAGTACTTGATTACCGACGGTCCGCTCGAAAACTTTGAGCCGGTCGTCATGTACGAACAATTCGACCCGAACACCAGAATCGGCAATGACCTTTACACCAGAACCATCGTCGGTCTGAGTTACTACTTTGAAAACTTTCCGCCGAAGGTTCAATCGAAGTTGCAGGTCAACTATGAATTCCGTCACCATTCCGGCAATGGAGCCAACAACGTCGTCGATCCCACCCGCGGCGTCGGTGACCCTTTCGCCCAGAATGCCTTCTTGGTACAGTGGCAGATACGATTCATGTAGTGATGCGAACGCGATTGCCGATGGACTTAAATCAAACCGGGCTAGAGAGAAGTGAAAGGTATCCCATGAAGAGATACAGAGGAGCGATCGCGGGCGTACTGATCAGCATCATGCTCAGTGGATGCGGACCCCAGCAGATCTTCTCACCCCAGGTAGTGGACGGGGTGGATCAGAATTTTGACTTTATGGCCTGGCGTATGGTCCCCAATGCCAAGGCGGGGAAGAAGGTGCAGCTTGGTGGCCGTATCCTTCAAGCACCCCAAAAAGACGGCCTGGTGAGCATGGTCCTGACCCAATTGCCGATCGTCGAGCACCCGGCTTATGGTCCCACCGACAAGGAACGGGGAAGGGGAGAATTCCTGGTGTATTTCAACGGCAAAGTACCCACGAATCATTTGCAACCCGGAAATCGCGTCATTGCCATCGGAACCACACAAAATTCCGCGGTGGTCGCCATTGAAGATAGTCAACGTAGTCTCCCGGCTCTCACAGCCCAGTGTCTTCACATCTGGAACACCGGGGGAAAAGAGATTGCTGATTTTCCGAACTTTGGGGCAGGATATCAGCCACTTGAGGAGGAGACCTATTGCGCCGAGTCCCGCTGACAGCTTTTACAACGACCTGGCCAGCAGGAAGGCGGAATGCCCTGCTTCACGCGTCCTCCGCACTCTTGCTGGTGTGGGCATGCACCGCCTGCGGAGGAGATGTGAAGCTCGTCCGCGACACGCCGACGGGAGGACTCGTCACGTATCCGTTTCAGAATGAAGTCGATATCCTCACATCCAACCAGCGGCGCGACGCCATGGAGCTGATCAACCGCAAATGCCCGGCCGGATCACACGTTCAGAAAGAAGGCGAAATACCGAAGGTGAGCCCCGCCGCGGATCGAGCCTGGCGAGGGCAAATGGGAGGCGACAGACTGTGGGGGATTCAGTTCACATGCAATTAACTTCCAGAGACACCTCACCCCCGCTGACGGGACTGCGTCGCACCCTGTGCCTTCTCACGATCATGTGCCTGACCTCCGCCTGCTCCCTCCTATCGAGCGGAAAAGTGCTGTATGACCAACAAGACAGCCAGATTGGAATCCAGTCGGATCCTACCGTCCATCGAGGCCCTGCGCCTACAGACAATAATCATCCCTCGCAGCTGACGACGGAGGACATTCGGGTACTCCTCGGCTCGTTGATGGTCAGCGGCTGGAGCGGAACCCTCGTCGGAATTTTGGAACAGCCCCGACCGGTACCTGTCTTCACCGATATGGAGTTAACCCGTATTGCAGCACCGATTGCACAGGCTTTCCAACAGGCAGGCCCCACCGAGCGCGTGTTTTTCTCCTTGCCCAAATCGCAGACGACATACAGCGAGGAACGCACGACCGGCGCACTGTTTCTGCGTGGCCGATACCTTCATATCGTGCTTACGGATCACTCCGCCTTTACCGGAACTGATACGGCCGGAGGGGATCTCAAGGATTTACGGGATACAAAGGGAATGAAATTGTGGGTCGCGGCGCCGGCGACAGCGGCCACGGTGCCCGATGCAGAAGAACCACGCTGGGCTCATTTTGAAAAAGTACACCTCTCGGTCAACGCGAAGGAGGTCATCGCCCTGCGAAACCGGCCCGCTACGCCCCCGCAGGGAGGGTTATCGTCGATACCGCCTCCCGTGACAAATTCGGCGTCAGCCGGGACGCGTAGTGAGGGGGGAGCAGGTAATTCAACGAATCAGGCCGATGAACTCCGCCTTCAGGTCCGTGAGCTCACTAGCTCAAATCTGGACCTTCGTGATCGCCTGAATGATCAACATAAGCAGATGCAGGCCTTACAGGATCAACTGTTGAAACTCCAGCAGGATCTCGACTCCGCTCGCTCAAAGAACAAACCAGCTCGCAAGTCCACCTCGCAATAGCAGACTCTCCAGAAACTGCACCTACCGTCCCGCTATCGTGATGAGAAGTTAGTTCTCATTGGGATCCATGAGGGCGCGTGCTACCTCCGAGAGGGCAAAGGCCTTATGAGCGGGGAGTTCCGCCAGCTCAATCCAGCGTAGAGTTCCCTCTACGTCTCCGCGCCGTGCCTGCTTGAAGGCGATCTCCCCCAAAGTCCGCCCACTTTCGGCTGAATCGGGGATGATTATGCGAATTGTCAGCAGCGTCTGTTCAGCTTTCGTAACTCTCCCTTCTCGACCCGTATTGCGACCGTTCCCTGACAAGCGTCCGTTTCCTAAGCATTTAGGCGCACGACATGGGCGGTCGCTTCACGCAAAAGGTAGGTCGGCGATACATATCTTCGACCAATCTGTCGGACAAATTGCGAGCTGCCGTAGTCAGGGTAAAACTGAGGCAGATCAAGTACGAGCGAAATGTCATACGGTCGCGTTCTTCAGAAATGTCCGTAATGCCTGGGCTGAGATACTAGCGGAGGTGGCTCGTCAAAATGAGGAGGGAAGCGACAGACAGGCCGCAGGCCCCGGAGGAGAGAGCCTCGATGACCTGCGGCTGCAGAGGCTTGGAAGAAAGGCTTAGTTCGTCAGCGTCGCATCCCCGCTGCTGAGGCCGAGTGCCAGAAAATTCTTCTTCAGCTGGTTCATGGGGAGAGGGAAAAATCCGGCCTTCATCACAGCTTCCTGCCCTTCACGACTCGTCACGAACGTCAGGAATTCTTGCACAGCCGGTGCAAGGGGGACCTTCGGAGACTTGTCTACGTAGAGATAGAGCATCCGGCGAAGGGGATAGGTTTGGTCCGCGACGGTTGCCGCCGTGGGTGCGACAAACGGCATGCCTTGATTCTCCGCGAGCGGCACAATCCGCACATTCGAAGTTTCCAGTCCTAAACCGCTATAGCCGATACCCAATTGATCACGCGTCAGGTCAAGGATCACCGAAGCGGCGCCCGGCTCCTCACGAAGCGTCGGGGCGAACTCACCGCCGGCCAAACAATGCTCCTGGAAAAAAGCCCGCGTTCCTGATCGCCGGTCCCGGCCATACAGTCTGACAGGAGCTTTCTCCCAACCTTCCTGGAGGCCCAGCGCACCCCACTGCGACAGATTCGTTTTCAATCCGCGGTTGTGGGTGGTTGAAAACATGGCGTCCACTTGGTCAAGCGTCAGGCCTTGGATGGGATTATCACGATGGACATAGAGCGCCACGGCATCGATCGCCACGGGAATGGCGGTCGGTTCATATCCATGCTGTGCGACAAATTGTTTGACTTCCGTATCAAGCAATTCACGTGAGGAGGCCACCAGAGACACGTAGGTCGGCCGTTCTTCTTTGAGGGTTATTTTACCGCTCAATTTGGCCGCTGGTTGAATGAATTCGTTCACCGCTTTGGTCGATCCGCCACCGCTCACATTCATCGAAACATTCGGCTGACGCCGTTGAAACTCGCCGGCCAGACGACTCAGGAGGAGAGACATCGTATCGGAGCCTTGAACGCGAAGACTCCCTGCCACTTGAGCCTGCGGGTTGTATTGTACCAACCCTTCCTCAATAGCCAGACTCGCCGTCGGCCCTGCATTCTCGGCCTGCGCGACCTGCATCGGAAGCACGGCCAAGGAGCCTGCGGTAGCCATAATCCCCGCCAAGCTCGCAAGGACTGTTCGCCTTCCCCATCCCTGACTTTGTCCTTGACCCAACATGTTCATGTCCTCCGCTAGGTAGTAGTCTCGTCTGTAGCTCGGCCCATCATATGCATCCATGATTGCTGGCACATCACTGGCATGTTACGGCTGTGTTAAATCCTGCTCTCGCTCCGGATGACAGTCGGGTGGACAGTCCGAAGCGAATTTCATCCTAACCAGCTCGTACTCTCCAGCCGACACCTGCAGCAACAAATATTGCACCAACAACACTTCGACACTCACCTCGGTTGCCAGGAGATTGGCAATTGACATCGACGGAGTTCCATCTTGTCCGTCTGCGCGTTCCGCATCCAGGGCAGACTCTCTTGCGACATCGGATTGTGAGTGGGAGCAATTACGTATTACTTCTCCTCACCAACCAGCAGTCTGTGGAATCACTCTTCCGGTGGTCGAGCCCACTCCCGGCTCTCTGAGAATTAACTGCGGCCATAGCTCTACGTAACGCCTCGGTAACGCGTCGTCAGTACTCTCCCTGCGATACGACACGTTCAACACCACCAATTGGGAGGAGCAGCATGACGCGAGGATGGGGATGGTACGTAATGAGTACATGTGCGTTGACGGCGCTTTGCGGCCTGGGCACGGGAGTAGCGCGTGCGGGGGGATTAGAAGACCTGATGCTCAGTAAGGGACAGATGTCGATCGACGAGTGGGTGGAGTTGAAGGCTGAAGAAGAAAAACGAGAAGCGAAAGTGTTTGAAGAGAGCCGGGGCGTCGGCGACACACCGGTCAAGGCTAAGTGGTACGAAAAGATCAGCATTCGCGGGTACAGCCAGATGCGCTTCAATCGGTTGGGCAACCCGAACGGCAATCTGCTCAGCGATCAAGGTGATAAATCCATCGGAGATAATAACGGCTTTTTCTTACGTCGCGCCCGCATGATTTTGAGCGGTGAAGTGCATCCACGGTTGTTCGTGTATATCCAGCCGGATTTTGCTTCGACTGTCGGAGGCACGAGTCATGCTGTTCAGTTACGCGACTGGTACGCGGATTTGTTCCTCACGGAGAACAAGGAATGGCGCCTCCGGGCAGGACAATCCAAAGTTCCTTATGGATTCGAGAATCTTCAATCCAGCCAAAACCGTCTGGCGCTCGACCGAAACGACGCCTTGAACAGCGCGGTGTCGAACGAACGTGATTTCGGGTTATTCCTGTATTACGCGCCCACTCATGTTCGAGAACGCTTCAGGCGGCTGGTGGATAGCGGATTGAAGGGATCCGGCGATTACGGCATGCTGGGTTTCGGTGTCTACAACGGTCAAACCGCCAACCAGCCTGAACGGAACGATGACAAGCACATGATCGTCCGTGCTGCCTATCCGTACGAATTTGCCAACGGGCAAATCCTCGAGGTCGGAGTAAGTGCGTATCAAGGAATGTTCAACGTGACAAAAACGGCTGTCGTGCCACTAGCCGGGGGTGCGGCCGTGACACCACGAGGAAACAACAATATCAGGGACGAACGAGCTGCAGCGTATTTTGTGCTCTATCCGCAACCTTTCGGCTTGCAAGCCGAATATACCGTCGGACAGGGGCCGCAACTAAGCGCAGACAGAAGATCGATCGATCAAAGCGATCTCTACGGCGGCTATGTTCAAGCCATGTACAATTACAAATGTTCAACCTATTGCCTGAACGTCTTTCCTTTCGTACGCTACCAGGAGTACTACGGCGGAAAAAAGCATGAAGCCAACGCACCGAGGAACGTCGTGCGCGAGCTGGAACTCGGTATCGAGTATCAGTTCAACCAGGCCATCGAGCTGACTGCGATGTACGCTTTTACGAATCGAACCTCATCGGCTGCGACGGGATCGAATCCCTACCAGGAAAACTATGGGAATTTGATCCGCTTTCAGTTGCAGTGGAATTACTAGAGGGGTCGACTGAAACCCGATCTCTCCTGCTGCTACCTGGCACCGGCGTTTGCCGGTGCCAGGCGGCGATAACGCACCACCACTTCCCGGCGCTCAGCACTGAAGAGACTCGATACACCGGTTTCCTGAGAGGGGGCGATCGCACCTGAGGGTTCAAACTCAAGGCGAGCCTCCTGCGGAGCAATTCTTCGCATGGGCGTCAACCGATCATCCGTCGTATCGTCGACACCGGGATCGGAAGCTGCATGTGTCGGTGCACGATAATTGCTCAATACGATGTGCAGGTCTTCACCATCCACAAACATTCCCCCCGACGTCACCTTTCTGATAATCGCCGTATCCTGATGGGTCTGATAAAACGTCACCACCTCTTCAGACGTGGCTTGGCCTAGTCCTTTGGCAAGCAATGGTGAAAAGAAACGAACTTCTGCGTCATTGAATGCCGGGTGACGCTGCGGCTCCTTGTTTTTGTCCAGAAAAGAAAACAGGCGGGAAGGTTCCACGATCATGAGACCCGACCACACGGCCGCCATCTCTTCCGCCGTGATTGCGACTGGGTGCGAGTGGCGCTGGCTCCCGCGTGCCATCGGATCATGTTCGAGACGCACAAAGCTCGTAGGGCTCTCATAGAGAATCATGGTCGGGAACTGCCGATTTTCGCATCCGGCGAGTCCGAGAAGGAATGTCATGCAGCATAAGGGGACGATTCGAGTCAGATTCATGTCTTCCTCGCAAAAAAAAGTGGAGTGTAGCACGGGGTGTGGAAAGAAAGAACATCGCGCCGCCCGACAGGGCGGCGCGATAGGAGAGCATCATTGAATTGCGGTCAGTCGCGGGCAGGGATGGCATGTGGAGCGGTCGCCGCCTGAAGAGGTTGGGACCAGGCCGCAAACAGACTGTTCAGCTGAGCGGTCGGTAAAGGGAAAAATCCCTCCTGGATCACTGCCTGCTGTCCCTCAAGACTCACCGCAAACTTCACAAACTCCGTCACCGCAGCGGGCATGGCCGCCTTCGGAGACTTGTTGACGTACAGGAAGAGGTGCCGACGCAACGGGTAGGTACCGTCGGTGACCGTTTCAAAAGTGGGTTCGATGAATGGCTTATCCTTCGCCACCGCGAGGGGAACAGGTTTTACGGATGAGGTTCGATACCCGATACCGCTGAAACCGACGGCATACCGATCCTTCTTGATCCCCATGACGACGGAGGCCGAGCCGGCCTCTGTTTTCAGAGTGTCCTTGAAGTCACCGTTCCCACAGACCTGTTCGCGAAAGAAGGTGGCTGTCCCGGACACTTTGTTTCGCCCGATCAGCGCAATCGATGCCTCGCTCCATTCGCCGGACAGTCCGAATTGCGACCAACTGATTCTATCTTCATTCAAACCGCGACGATGCTCCTTGCAAAACACCGCGTCGAGCTCAGGGAGGGTCATGCCTGAGATCGGGTTGTCCCGATGCACGAATACGGATAAGGCGTCTGCAGCGACAGGCACTTCCGTCGGTTCATAGCCATAGCGTTGTCTGAATTCTTCAATTTCCTTTTTGGTCAATTGGCGAGACATGGCCGCAATTTGAGCTTTTCCTTCCAGGAGAGCCGGCGGACCCGTTTCCGATCCGATACCTTGGATTTGAATGGTGAGACCAGGATAGAACTCTCTCAGTTTGCTCTCCCATCGGTGCGACAGCGCTTTCATCATCTCCGACCCGGCAACCGTCAGTCCGCCGGAAACGCCTGCGGCCTTGGCATATGATTGGATCTGAGGATCAATGACCGGCTTGAGCTGCGCCTCGGAAACTGAGGGGCCAATCAATATCCCGATCAGGCCTGCTACTACGGATACACGGAACACACTTCTCATCATCGAACCTCCCTCGTTGTAGAATTGTCGTTCTCAGA
This sequence comes from Nitrospira sp., assembly GCA_024998595.1. Classification (GTDB taxonomy): domain Bacteria; phylum Nitrospirota; class Nitrospiria; order Nitrospirales; family Nitrospiraceae; genus Nitrospira_A. The sequence goes on along the minus strand of JACOEK010000003.1, from coordinate 93,224 downwards.
ACGGTGAGCCGCGGCATCGCACGAATCTTCACACCTCAACCAACGTATATCGAAACCATTGCAACCGGATCACCCCAACGTTACGGGACGGTTAACCCTGGCTTTTCTTCCAAAGGTCGTGAAATAAAATGGAGTGCCCGACGTGATGGCGTCAGCAAATGTGTGGGTCGAAGCATGCCGCTGATGTACGCGGCGCTGGAAGGGAGAGAGGTTTCAGGGGCGATCCTTGCCCGAATCGGAACTCCGACCGCAAAGGCGATCGGAGCGTTCAGGCACACAACGAACACAGACGTAACTTGAAGGAAGGATCAAAACTCGTCCACTGACACCGGCTGCAACAGATCCCGGACCGACAGCACTCCGACGATCGCGCCGCTTTTCAAAACGCCAAGATGCCGCGTGTGGTGATGCTGCATGAGGTCGGCCGCTTCCGTAATCGACCGTCGTTCATCGAGACTGATCACAGGGCTGCTCATGATAGATTCGACCGGGACAAAATGCACCGGTTTGTTTGCCCCCACGACTTTTCTGACGATATCGGATTCGGTCACGATACCGACGACGCAATCATTCTGTTCGATAAACACGCTCCCGACCTGCCGTTCGTTCATCACTCGGGCTGCATCCGCCGCCGACGTGCCGGCCGGCACCGTTACGAGTTTCTTTGTCATGAGCTCACTGATGGTGACCATCGTATCTCCTCCCGTTTACATGTGTGTGATCGGCACGCTGGCTCTCCTCGCACCGATCTTCTAGGAAGAAGGATAGGCCAGGCAGGTTCCAGGAAGGTTAGGCGATCGTAAATTCTCTGTTACGAATGGCTGTGAATGGAAATGCAGGAAGATGAGGAGCGGCATGGACGAGGACCGCCCATGCCGCCGGTATCGAAACGATGGGAGGCAGATTATTCTTTCACAATGAAGTGCACGCTGCGGTTCTTCTGCCAACAGACCGGGTTATGTTGCAGGCACAGAGGACGATCTTTACCGTAACTCGTCACGTCCACCTGCAGCTGATTCAAGCCCAACGATTCCAGGTAACGCTTGACGGAAAGCGCGCGGCGTTCTCCCAACACCAGGTTGTACTCGGCGGTGCCAATTTCATCACAACGACCCTCCAGCAGCACCTTGGTGATGCGATTGTCTTTCAAACGTTTCGCATTAGCCTCGACCGCGTTGAGGGCATCGTCCCGCAGCACATATTGGTCGAAATCGAATAACACGTCGGGGAAGGGAATATTCTGTTCCCCGGTCGCGTTCCGGGCGGCCATTTCCACTGATCGCAAGGGAACCGGCGCCGGTTCCGGAGGTGGAGCAATTTCCTGGACCGGGGCAGCGGCGACACGCTCCTCCACCCGGGGTTTGGGAGGAGTCACGGTCGCTCCTCCGCTGGTTCCTGCCTTACTCGCGCAGCCGTCAAGCAAGAAGGGGGCGGCGACGGCCAACAGTCCGAGCAGGGCAAACGGGCGCAAACAGATCATGAAAACCTCCGGCGCTAGGTGAGTTCGTGGACTAGACGAGGCACAGAATAATCAAAACGTGCGAACGAGGCAAGTTACTTCTTCACGGCACAACGGTCATAGACAGGCCGCCAATCCGACAGCGGCGGCCACCGCAAAATCTGCAGCGCATCCTCTACGTAGGCCGGCGTGCGCATGCCATTGAGCACAGAGGTGACACCCGGCGTGCTGGCGAGCACCCACAGCGCCTTCTGTGACAAGGTGGCCGTGCGTCGTTCTTCCGGCACAAGCGGATTGATGGTTCGATGGAGTTCGTCGGATCTGAGGCGGCTTTTTTCTGAGGCCTCCCGATGCAGGGTTCTCAACAGCGCCAACAGTTCCGGAACATACCGATCCCGCCAGGATTCCCACTGTTCAGCCACGGTGCCGGTAAATGCCTCCGCCAGCGCACGAAGCACCTGGTTCACGTGCGGCGCAATCATCTGTTGTTCGATTTGTTCCCAGTGTTCCAAACCCTGCACTTGACCTCGTATGCGGGTCAGTTCATCGGCCCAGCGAAAAAAGTCGGCGGGGATCATACCCTGACCGCTGTGGGCCACGGCAGGCGCAAGGCTGCTGCGATACTCTTCCTCTAAGACCGCGACCTTCTGCTGCTGCGACTGAAAATCGGCCTCGGGAGCCGGTACCGGCAGATCCGCCAGCCGAACGACTCCACTGCGCTGGGTCGGCATGGCATTTAACGGGCGATTGACCAACACGGCGATCCGTTCCCGCATCGCTTCCTCTAAGAGCGTGCTTCCGTTGTGCGTGCCTGTGTTATGGATCAAGGCGGCGCCGGACTCGTACACATTCATCGGACACTGCAGGACGTGAAAGTGATGCGACGAGGCCCCGACTGAAGAAGCCGCAGATTTGGCCGCGTCGATCATCTGAGACAGAGAGGTGGCACCGGGATCGTCGGAAGCCGACGTGGCCGTATTTGATGAAACTCCATAGCCGCGCAACCGGCCCGCGTAAACCTGCGTTTCGAGGTATTCGAAGGCCCGTTGCAATCGGGCATAGAATTCCTTACGCAATTCAGATAGGTCGCGTCGCTCATTTCCGCCGAGACGGTTCGCATGCGAGAGAAAATACTCCGGATTGTGGAGCAGGCACACATCGAGCGTGGCCAACCCCAGCCGGTCCAGCGACAGCGTCAGTTGGTCCGCCAGAAAATCGGGGTGGATGCAATGCCAGATGTCATCGCCATATTTCACCATGTCGGGGTAGGGCTTGCCCGACTTTTCCCGCGCCTGGGCCTGCGTCAAATTCTGGCCCTGCACATACCCGATCTTCGACACCACGATGACGTCTTCGCGGGCCAAGTCGCCCGCGCGCGTCATGTCCCGCAAGACCGAACCGACCAGCTGCTCACTTTCACCATCCATGTAATTGGTCGAGGTATCGATCAAATTGCAGCCCCGGCGCAGCGCGGTGCGTAAGGCCTCTCGATGTTCCGCCTCACGCTGGCCGACCCGATACGTTCCAAACCCCAATCGGCTGACCGTCAGTCCCGTCGCGCCGAATAGGCCGAATCCATTGGCCAGCGCCCCGGTGTTTTCATGAATCTTTCGTGCGGCATAGGCTGCCGTTCCCTGCACGGTCGCATGGCCCGGGCATAATGTCCCGCTCAGGACCTTCTGCTCCGATGTGGTAGACACAGGCGCCTGTTGCGTAGGATCCAGCAGGGCAGGGAAATCCACCGGGTCAGTGATCGGCCGGCCGCAAGCAAAATTCCGGCACACGTATAACGCCGCTTTGCCGTCGATCAAGGTTTTTCCCTGCAACAGCGGATGGTCGGTCTCGGCCTGTTCAGGGTCGCGATGGGCGAGCACGCGATTGGGAAGATAGGTTCGATTCACGGCAGCGCGCAATGACTCCGTGCCGGGTTCCCCCGGTCGACCCACCAAGGCTATCTCCACGGGACCATTCGTGAGGAGATCAACGACGATGAGACTCTTCGCAAACGCCCGCGGGTAGCGGGCGATCTGACGGCCATAGGCTCGAACAGCCGCGGCCGCAGCCTGTCGGAAATCTTCCCGCCCGAAATGATAGGAAAGCCGCCCGAGCACAGAAGCGGCCACCGCATTTCCGCTCGGCGTGGCCCCGTCAGGGCCTTCCCGACTGCGCATGATCAACGCCTCATGACCCGTGCCGGTCGTGAAGAATCCTCCATGCTCGCTGTCGGCAAAATCCGCCAACATCCGCTCGGCGAGGCGAACCGCTGCCAGCAGGTAGGTCTCCTTGCCGCCTGCCTCATAGGTATCGATCAATCCTTCGGCAAAATACGCGTAGTCTTCAAGATAGGCATCGAGATGTGCCTTGCCCGCGCGATAGGTCCGCAAGAGTCGCCCATCCGGCTTAGAGAGCGTGGTCAGGAGAAAATCACAGGCGCGCCCGGCAGCAGCCCGGTACCGCGGAATGTCGAACACTCGCCCGGCTTCCGCCATGGCGCTGATCATCATCCCGTTCCACGCGGTGATGACCTTATCATCGAGGCCGGGCGCGATCCGTTTGGTGCGCGCGGCATAGAGTTTCGGTCTGAGGCGCGCGATGGTGTCCCGTAACTCGCCTGCGGTGATGCCCAGTTCCTTCGCGACCGCCTCGACGCTCTTCGCGGTATGAAGCACATTCGTGTGTTCCCAGTTACCCCCCGCCGTCACATCGTAATAGGCGCAGAACCGGCGGGCGTCTTCGTCATTGTCCACCGCCACTCGTACGTCTTCCGGCGTCCACACGAAGAACTTCCCTTCGACCCCTTCTGAATCGGCGTCCGTGGCGGAGTAAAATCCTCCTTCAGGCGAGGTCATTTCCTTGAGGATATAGTCCAGGGTCTCGCAGGCGACGCGTCGGTAGTTGTCGTCACCTGTCACCTGATAGGCCTCAACGTAGACACGCGCTAACAGCGAGTTGTCGTAGAGCATCTTCTCGAAATGCGGCACCAGCCAGCGCTCATCAGTGGAATACCGGGCGAAGCCGCCACCGATGTGGTCATAAATTCCGCCGGCCGCCATGGCATCCAACGTGGTTCGCACCATCGTCAGTGTATGGGGATCTTTCGTACGCTGATAACAGTGGAGTAGTAACGACAACCCTGTCGCCGGGGGGAATTTGGGCGCGCCGCCGAACCCGCCCTGTTTAGCGTCAAAATCTTCGGCAAACTGGGTCACGGCCAAATCGAGTTCCGCTTCCCCGACCGTTGTCGGAGACGGGGTGTGGCTACCGTCCTGGAGTCGCGCCGTCAGGGTAGCCGCTTGCGTCACGACGCCATCATGGTCTTTTTCCCAATACTCAGCGATCTTCTTCAGGAGACTAGGGAAGCCCGGGCGGCCGTAACGATCCGTCGGAGGGAAATAGGTGCCGGCAAAAAACGGCCTCTGGTCGGGGGTGAGAAACACGGTCATCGGCCAGCCGCCTTGATTGCGGTTCAGCGCCAGAGTCGCCTGCATGTAGATTTCATCCAGATCCGGTCGCTCTTCTCGGTCAACCTTCACGCAGATGAAGTGCTGGTTCATCAGCGCCGCAGTCGCCTCATTTTCGAACGACTCCCGCTCCATCACGTGACACCAATGGCAGGAGGAATAGCCGATCGAGAGGAGAATCGGCCGCTTCAGTTTCGCGGCTTGCGCCAACGCCTCCGGTCCCCAGGGATACCAATCCACGGGATTGTAGGCATGCTGTAACAGATAGGGACTGGTTTCGTGAGCGAGACGGTTGGCTGCGCGAGGCGTGTGATGGTCGGTCATGCGCGAACCGTAACACGGGCTTACTGAATGGGTCAACGAAACGGGGAGGCGAGCAGGAGGTACGGAGGGGATACACAAAAAAATTGGCCCGCGCCGGCATCCGGAGTCGCGAGCCAATTTAGACTACGAAAGAACGTCGAAAGCGGGGATTAGTGTCCGCCCTTCTTCTCGTCCTTCTTCTTCTCTTCGCCGAACACGGTCTGGGACAGGTGTCCACCCTTCTTCTCTTCCTTCTTCTTGTCGTCACCGAAGAGAGTCTGGGAGAAGTGGCCGCCCTTCTTCTCTTCCTTCTTCTTGTCATCTCCGGCGAACGACGGAGCGGTGAACGCAACGAGAATGGCTGCCGCTACGAATGCGAATAGAGCACGCTTCATGGAAACCCCTCCTTGAAAGGTTGAGAATATAAGTGCCCACCACAAGGGCGCCTGGAAGGTAGCCAACCTGAAAAAAAAAGTCAATGAAACTCTTTGCGTATATTTCAGCAGCGAAAACATCCTCCACCTGGCTTCGGAGCGGAACGGATCGAACAGTGCGCATGATCTGGAGCGTGCGGTACCCGAAGTGCCTCAGAAAAGCCCACCCTGTGATACACTCTTCATGAGTGATCCTCATCTTGTCGGATCCAGCTATGACCACAGACGACATCGGCCCTTACTCGAACTACCGCCTGACCGTCCGCCTCGCGCTCCTCAACAAACCGGGCATCTTCGCAAAAGTGGCCGCGCTCCTCGCAGAGGAGGGGGCGAACCTGGGGGCGGTCGACATCGTCTCCGCCAATGCGGAGCGCATGATCCGGGACATTACCTTCGACGTGCAGAATGAGGCGCACGGAGATCGGGTGCTCGAACGCCTGGAAGCGCTGCCGGAAGTGAATGTTCTATCTGCATCCGACCGAATCTTCCTCCTGCACCTGGGTGGCAAAATCAGGGTTCAGAGTAAAGTCCCGGTCACGACCCGCAACGTGTTGTCCATGATTTACACGCCCGGCGTCGGGCGCGTGTGTAAAGCCATTGCCAAGGATCCGCTGAAAGCCTATGCCTTCACCAGCAAGAGCAACAGCATAGCGGTGGTGACAGACGGGTCCGCCGTGCTGGGGCTCGGAAACCTCGGCCCTGCGGCAGCGCTCCCCGTGATGGAAGGAAAGGTGATGCTCTTTCGGGAGTTAGCCGGGATCGATGCCTGGCCGATTTGTGTCAGTACGCAGGATCCGGATGAGATCATTCGCATCGTTCGAGGCATTGCTCCCGGGTTCGGCGGAATCAATCTGGAAGATATCAGCGCCCCACGCTGTTTCGAGATTGAACGGGCGCTCAAAACGTCGCTCGACATTCCAGTCATGCACGATGACCAGCATGGCACCGCCGTCGTGCTATTGGCGGCACTCACCAACGCGCTCAAGGTCGTCGGGAAACGGATGGACGACGTGCGCATCGTGGTGAACGGACTCGGTGCGGCAGGAACCGCCTGTTGTCGCATCCTGCTGGCGGCCGGAGCCAGCCACCTCGTCGGATGCGATAAGGAAGGCATCGTCTTAATGGGGGAGGCGGAGGAACTTCGCGCCTGCCGCACCGACCTTCAGGCCTGCATCAAACGTGACGAGCCTCGGGGAACATTGCATGACGCGCTGAAGGGCGCCGACGTGTTTATCGGGCTCTCGGTCGGGAACGTCCTGAATCGGGAAGATCTCGAACGGATGAATCAGGACCGGATCGTCTTCGCGATGGCCAACCCCGACCCTGAAGTTGACCCGAAAGTCGGCGATGAGGCGTCGCGTATTTTTGCGACTGGCCGATCCGACTTTCCCAACCAGATCAACAATGCCCTCTCCTTTCCGGGGATTTTCCGCGGCGCCCTCGATGTGCAGGCCAGCGAGATCAACGAAGCGATGAAACTGGCCGCAGCGCAGGCTATTGCCGAATGTGTGCCGACCGAGGCGCTGTCGGAAGATTATATTATCCCCAGCGTCTTCGATCGCGACGTCGTGCCCCGCGTGGCCAAGGCTGTGGCTGCCGCCGCTCGCGCAACCGCGGTCGCCCGTCGACGTGTCAAAATCGAGGACGACCCCCGCTGACCCGCTCATCTACGGCCTCCTCTCTTTCTCGTCAAGATTGGCACCCTACGCACAATCCATGTAGAGTACGCTCGACGCCCGATGCCGGTGCGGTTGAACCTTCACCACACATCTACTCAGTGACGATCACCCGGAATCCAGTGTGACGCCGACTACCATTCAGCTTATCGGAACGCTGCTCTTCGCCGTGGCCATCCTGCACACGTTTGCGACGGCGTTCTTCGAGCATCTGGCGCATTCGAGACCAGCGCACGCCGGTCTCTGGCACTTGCTCGGTGAAGTGGAGATCGCCTTCGGGTTCTGGGCCCTCGTGCTCATCTCCGTCATGTTCGTCACCGACGGTGCGGCCGGCGCCACGCAGTATCTCGACTCCCGCAGTTTCACGGAACCCATGTTCGTGTTCGCGATCATGGTCATCGCAGGGACTAGGCCGATCTTGCAGACTGCCATGACCGGCGTCCGAATACTGAGCAGCGCCCTGCCGTTGCCTCAAGGCATGCGTGTCTACGTCACCGTCCTGACGCTGGTTCCGCTCCTCGGGTCATTTATCACGGAACCGGCCGCCATGACGTTGGCGGCGCTACTGCTGCGCGACTCATTTTTCCGCAATGGCCTGTCCACGCGCCTGAAATACGCCACTCTGGGCGTGCTCTTCGTGAATGTGTCTATCGGTGGAACCCTGACCCCGTTCGCCGCGCCGCCCGTGTTGATGGTCGCCAATGCCTGGAATTGGGATATCGCATTCATGATGGGGATGTTCGGTTGGAAAGCAGGATTGGCCGTGCTGATCAATGCCATCGCCACAACCGTTATGTTTCGGCGGGAACTCTGCCGGCTCTCGACCTCGATCGATCACGGGGAGCACAACCGGGTGCCGCTGGCGTTGGTCGTCACACACCTCGCCTTGCTCGCGATGGTCGTGGTGTTCGCCCACCATCCCGCGATGTTCCTGGGGATATTCCTCTTGTTTCTCGGAATCGCGCAGGCCTATGAACGCTATCAGGATCGATTGATTCTCCGCGAAGGATTGCTCGTCGCCTTTTTCCTGGCAGGCCTGGTGGTCTTAGGCGGACACCAACAATGGTGGCTGCAGCCCATCTTGCTCGGTATGGGTCCCGATGCAGTTTTCGTGGGGGCCACCATCCTCACCGCCTTCACCGACAATGCGGCACTGACCTATCTCGGATCGCTCGTGGAAGGTCTCTCAGACGGTTTTAAGTATGCCCTGGTAGCCGGCGCCGTGACCGGCGGCGGCTTGACCATTATTGCCAATGCGCCGAATCCGGCCGGACTGGCCATCTTGCGGACCTATTTCGACGACGAGGCGGTGCACCCGCTCGGACTCTTCCTGGCCGCGCTGCCCCCCACACTCATCGCCGCGCTCATGTTCTGGTGTCTGTAGCCGACGACCACAGCGACGAATCGATTAATCGAGACTTATCCCAGCCCAAAGTGATGTGCTAAGATGCGATCGACTTGGCCATATTTCTGCAAGGTCACGCCTAACGAGGACTCGTGGCATTTTCAACCAATCGCCTGTTCAAATATCAGCGGGGCATGCGCCGCCGCATCGGCATGTTGCGCGCCAAGAACATCGACAGCATGGAATTTGCCGTCGATTTCATGATGCAGGAACGGGTGGACAGCTATTTCCGGATCGAACCGGCGTTGGATGAAGTCGAACGTTCGCTGGGGCAGATTGAAGACGAATTGGACCTGGTCAAGGATGTGTCCGGAGCCATTCGATTGGAATCACGCTTGGAGTTTGTGGAAGATCGCTGGGACGAACTCGACAGCGAGATACGCGAACGTCCCCGCCGGCGACGCCGAAAAATCAACCTGGCCGATTTTCTCAAAGCGGCCGGAGGGGAGGGCAATCCCTCCGGTACGTCCAGCGAAGTTACGAACGCCTATGACGCCTATCAATTGATGGGCCTGGAATTCGGCACGCCGCTCGCAGATGTCACTACGGCCTTCCGTCAACGCGCCAAAGAACTGCATCCCGATGCCCGTAATGGTGATCGCAGTTCTGAACCCGAACTCCGGCGCATTCTCGAAGCCTATCAATTCCTGAAAGAGTATCTGAGCTTGAGCAACACCGAACCGCCGATTTCACGCGGGGCGGAATATCGTCCCACCGAGTAACCCATGGCCATCGTAGAACCAGACCAGACTGTGATTGCATCCGATGATCTGCTCGACCGTCTGTGCGACCAGCTGGCGGACAGCACCGTGATCGCCATCGACACCGAATTCATGGGGGAAGACCATTTCATTCCGCGCTTGGAACTGATCCAGGTGGCGGCAGAAGGGGTTGCGGCCGTCATCGATTTTCCTGCCGTGCAGGATAGCGCGCCCATGACACGCTTCTGGGATCTCGTCTGCGACGCTCGCATTGAGAAGGTGCTTCACGCGGGGCGACAGGATCTCGAGCTGTTTGCGCACCATGCCGGGCGTCTGCCGAAGCCGTTTTTCGACACGCAGATTGCGGCCGCGATGGTGGGATACGGTGCACAGACTGCCTACGCCAATCTGGTGCAGCGGGTGCAGGGCGTGAGACTCGACAAAGCCCATACCTTCACCAACTGGAGCCAACGGCCATTGAGCAAAGAGCAGCTGGTCTATGCCCTCGACGACGTGACGTTTCTTCTGCCTGTCCATCGGCACCTGCGCCAGAAACTGACGGTGATGGGTCGTTTGGAGTGGGTCGACGAAGAGTTTTCCCGCCTGGAGGTCTCACTCGGAGCCCAGGCACGGGACCCGCAGGAACGGTATCAGCGCATTCGTGGATGGGATAGTCTCAAACCGCGTGCCGCCGGCGTGCTGCGTGATCTTGCCGCCTGGCGGGAAGGGGAAGCGCGGCGCCGCAACGTCCCCAGAGGACGCGTGATGCGTGACGAGGTGCTGGTACAACTGGCCCGTCAAACGCCGCGCACGCTCGATCAGCTTCGCGGCATGCGCGGCATGTATTCTTCGGAAGTCGAACGTAACGGTCAAGCCCTGCTTGCCACCATGCAACAGGCTTTGGCGCGACCGGAGTCCGAGTGGCCGGAGGTGCCTCGCGACCGCAAACCGGATCCTGAATCCACCGGAGTCCTGGAACTCCTGCAAGCAGTGCTGAAATCCCGCGCCGCGATGGAAAACATCGCACCGACTCTGATCGCCACGACCGGCGATTTGCAAGCCTTGGTCGAACGCACTTCGCCCGTGGAAGAAGTCGACATTCCAGTTCTACGCGGATGGCGCCGTCAATTGGTGGGGGAAACGCTGCTCAGCGTCCTATCCGGAAATCTCAAAGTGTGGATCGACCCGCAGATCGGCAAGCTACGATTCGGACATCTGGATCAGCCGTAATCGCGCATACCCGGAACTAGCGGACTGGAGCCCACTCCGGAATCCTTCGGCGACGGGATCATCGCCTCCTCAGCGGGATGCCCCGCGAGCAGCCCCCTGTCGGGGCAGAGAGCGGCGGTCGGTCCACATCCCCAACAACAGGGTCAACAGCGCCAAACCGATTTCGTCGGCCAGTGGAATCACATCCGGGACAATGAGATCCGCCAGGGTGAGGACGGCAAATACCACAAACAGAGTTGGGAATCGAAGCTGTAGACGCTGCAGAAACCGTCCGAGCAGCGACACCCGATCCACCGAAGCGAATGCAAACATCTCTGTCTCCTCACGTCCCGTCTCTGTCTAGCTCAGTACCTACATCGTCCCAGCGGATACCTTAGAGAAGCTCGGTCACGGTGTCGGCCGGGCGCGCCAGCATGACCTGGTCGCCTTTTTCAACGATGGGCCGCTGAATCAAATCAGGATGCGCGATCATCTGATCGAGCAAATGGTCTTCGCTCAGCGTCGAATCAGCCAGCTTCAACGACTTGTAGAGATCTTCTTTCGTCCGCAATATGTCGCGCGCCGAGAGGCCGGCTTTTTTGAGCAACGTCTTGAGTCGGCTTTTCGTAAACGGTTGTTCGTAATAATTGACCGCCGTGAACGACTTCCCGCTTTCCCGCACCAGGCGCACGGCCTCGCGGCAGGTTGAACAGGTGGGTTTCTGATAAATAGTAATCTCCGTCATGCCGTTAGCTTCCTTCCTCAAAGAGGGTTCCCTTGACGCAAATTTTTCACCTGTGTTACATGGACACACGATATTCACTTCAACGCGATAGTCATCACGATGCCCATTTTTGGAACCGACACCAGCGACCAGACCGGAAAATTCTCGTGCGCCACAGCCACTCAGCGCACCCTGAAAGACCTACGCACCAAACGCAAGGGCCAACCGGTGTTTGTCGTAGGACATCGGCTGGAGCGGAAGGGGACAGAAGCCACGTTTGAGGTCTTCAATGACCGCTTGGCCATCATCCGATTCGAAGACGACATCCGGCTGGGCTACGATCCGCTTGAATTGCTGCTCCCCACCGAGATCGATGACCAGGGGGTGGCCTATTTCGAGATCCGCACCTGCCGGCTCTGTGAGCAGTTTTTCCCGCTCACGGCTGATGAATGCGACGGGGATGAAGAACCGACGACCTGCCCGGACTGTCTCGCCTGACGTCTGTGGCGAATCCCCATTCCTGAGCCGCCCTCGAGGCGTCGTAGTGTCGGACTCACGTTGGTCACCTGTGTCGTTTTAGTCTGCCAACGGCGCAATCTCCACCGCTTTCTTGATCAGACAATCTCCCGCAAACCCTTGTAGCCCCATCGGTAACATGCTGGCATCCAGCACGCGCGCGGACATGACCTTCAACCCATCGCCCATTTTGACGCCCTCGATCTTGAGGGCATGACAGACTTCCAACGTCCGCCAGATCGGATTGGTGACGACCGTCTCGCTCGGAATGAGTTTGGTGTCGGAGGACGCGCCGTCCTGGAGGACTTTCGCGGGAATACGCATCTTATCTTTGGGCACATCACTGACGACGGCAAAAAACACCTGTTCATCATCAGCCCAGGCGGGGACACTCATCGCGAATACCACCAACATTCCCAGCGCCAGCCAGCGGAACCGGCTCATGCCTCACCTCGTAGTTGTGGATGAAGACTGTGTGGACGACTCATCCCGCCCGCCCGCAGGAAGACGTTGTGAGTTGCCCGGAGGGGACCCGTCAACCGGGCCTCCATGACTCAGCGTGCTGCGTCCTGTCCGTTGTGATCCCATCGGGGCGGCGGAGTTGTCTTGAGCACTCGGCCGCTCCGCCACCCGCAGCATCAAGAGCGCCACGCCGGCCACCAACAGCCCGAGCAGGAGCAGAATTCGCACGAATCGAGTCACAGTCTTCTCCGCGGTCGATCGTCATACGTGTTTCGAGGTAGTATGCCAAGCGGGTCCGCTCAATTCAAGGTGACGGCTGAGTGCATCCCGTCGATCGTGATAAGCTGACTCCGTGCGGACCTCCCTCAGGAAATCAGGCGCGAGGACCGTTCGTGGAGCCGATAGCATCACGCGTGATGCCCCATGTGAATTGTTGAAGAGAGGAGACAGAATCTATGCCGCACGACTTCATGCCGGGTCTTGCCGGTGTTCCTGCCGCAAAATCAGCGATCAGCGACGTGGATGGACTACGAGGAGTACTCGAATATCGCGGCATTCGGGTGGAGGAGCTGTGTCAGCATTCGTCCTTTCTCGAAACCAGTTACCTGCTGCTGTTCGCACGCCTGCCTACCGCGACTGAACTCAAACAGTGGGTGGATGATGTCACGCACCACCGGCGGATCAAATTTCGCATTGTGGATCTCCTCAAGGTCATGCCTGAACATGGGCATCCGATGGACGCGTTGCAAGCGGCGGTTGCGGCGCTCGGTATGTTTTACCCGGGCCGAAACGTCAAGGATGTCGAGAACAACTACTGGTCGGCGGTGCGCCTGGTCGCCAAACTGCCCACCATTGTGGCGGCCTGGGCGCGGCTGCGACGCGGCGACGAATACATCCCTCCGCGCGACGACCTGCCCTTTTCCGACAACTTTCTCTACATGCTGACGGAAACCGTGCCGCATCCGCTGTGGAGCGAAGTCTTCGATGACTGCCTGATCCTCCACGCCGAACACACGATGAATGCCTCCACCTTTGCCGGCATGGTGACGGCTTCGACGCTGGCCGACCCGTATACCGTCGTGGCCTCCTCAATCGGCGCGCTCAAAGGCCCCCTGCACGGCGGCGCGAATGAAGAGGTCGTAATGATGCTGAGGGAAATCGGCACTCCGGCGCAGGCCCGCGCAGCGGTGGACGCGCGTCTCGACGGCAAAAACAAACTGATGGGATTCGGGCATCGCGTCTATAAGGTGAAGGATCCGCGCGCGACGGTGCTGCAAGATCTCTGCATGCGACTCTTCAATGTCTGCGGAACGTCTCCGCTCTATGAAGTGGCAGTGGCGGTGGAACAACTCGCCAGCGAACGATTGCAGGGGAAGGGCATTTACCCGAACGTCGATTTTTATTCGGGCATCATCTACGACAAGATGGGCATCGAAGTCGATCTGTTCACGCCGCTCTTCGCCATGGCGCGGGTGAGCGGATGGCTGGCGCATTGGCTGGAGCAGTTACGTGAGAACAAATTGTATCGGCCAGACCAGATCTATTCCGGGGAACATGACCGGCATTACGTGCCGATCGAAAGGCGTTAGGCCGGACGGCGGATTATTCGGTTCGACCGATGAACCACCACAAGACCACGGACGTGACCATCATGATGCCGCCCAGTAATGCATAGGAAAGGTATTCCAACATGGCGATCGTCTCCTGTTTGAAGGGGGCTACTACATAATGCCGAGGGTCCCAATGTCAAGGCCCCGTCCACGACAATAACTCTTCAGGCCACGCTCTTGACTTCACCGGCGTGGAGATTACCTTCCTTGTAGTAAGTAGGATGGCTCAAGTGAACACCATCAAGACATTCACACAAGGAGGTTCTACCATGGCGATCGTACGATGGGATCCATTTCGGGAGTTGGAAGAAATGTCCGACCGGTTGAACCGGATGATTACGCGTCCGGGAGCCGCTCAAACTGCCGCCCAAGGGAAGGAAGTCATGACGGTTGCCGATTGGGCTCCGACGGTGGACATCAGCGAGACCGACGCCGAATATGCCATCAAGGCCGAGCTTCCCGAGGTCAAGAAGGAAGACGTGAAGGTGACGGTCGAAGACGGAGTCCTCACGCTCCAGGGCGAGCGGAAACAGGAGAAGGAAGAGAAGGGAAAGAAGTATCATCGAATTGAACGGTCGTACGGCCGATTTGTTCGAAGCTTCACGCTTCCCGATACGGTGGATGAGAGCAAGGTGAAGGCGGAATATACCGATGGCGTTCTGCACCTGCACCTGCCCAAATCGGAAAAGGCGAAACCGAAACAAATCGATGTGAAAATCGCCTGAGCAGAGTGCGTCCCTGTGAGAAGCAAGGCCCGCCCCCCGGCGGGCCTTTTCTTTTATCATCTCGTCCACGGGTCTCCCATCGCGACTTGGCCCCTTCTCGGCAAGCCTCCCATCATTCGTCTCCTCAACGTCATGCTTGTGCTTCTTCAGGACGACCGTTTAATATGCGCGATTCCAGCAGGTCAACCGCAGTCATTCGAGGAGATTTGACGATGAAGAAAGCTTCGCGCACGCCCAACAGCACCGCACCACTGACGACAGCCACGCGCATGGAGCGCGACACGATGGGAGAGCTGGCGGTTCCTTCCAACGCGTACTACGGGGTGCAGACGGCCCGTGCGATTGAAAACTTCCCGATCAGTTCGTTGCGCATTCCTCGCGCTATGATCCGAGCCATGGGACTCATTAAACGCGCCGCCGCGTCTGTCAATCACTCGCTAAAGCTCCTGGACAAAAAACCGGCGGACGCCATCATTCGCGCCGCGACCGAAGTCATCGACGGTCGTCTGGACGTTGAATTTCCGGTCGATATTTTTCAGACCGGTTCAGGCACCTCGACGAACATGAATACGAACGAAGTCATTTCGAACCGGGCGACGGAATTGCTCGGCGGCGCCAGAGGCAGCAAACTGGTGCACCCGAACGACCATGTGAACCTGGGACAATCGAGCAATGATGTCATACCCACCGCCATCCATATTGCGGCCTCGGAAACAATCCAACGGCAACTCATCCCGGCGCTGACCCAACTCCACAAGGCGCTCAGCGGAAAAGCTCGCGAATTCGACAAGGTCGTCAAGATCGGCCGCACGCATTTGCAGGACGCGACACCGGTGCGGCTGGGACAGGAATTCGGCGGCTATGCCAGACAGATTGAACTGGGCATCGCGCGGATGAAACGGGCTCAGGCCGCACTCAGCGAAGTCGCGCTCGGCGGCACCGCGGTCGGCACGGGCCTCAATTGTCACCCCAAATTCGCCGGCAAGGTGATGGCGCTGATTTCGAAAGAAACCGGATGTACCTTCAAGGAAGCGGTCAACCACTTCGAAGGGCAGTCGGCTCAAGATTCGCTGGTTGAAGCCAGCGGGGAATTGCGCACCTTGGCCGTCAGCCTGATGAAGATCGCCAACGATATCCGTTGGCTTGGCTCCGGTCCGCGTTGCGGACTCGGCGAAATCAATCTACCGGAAACCCAACCTGGCTCATCCATCATGCCGGGCAAGGTCAATCCGGTGATTGCGGAATCGGTCACCATGGTCTGCGCCCAGGTCATCGGCAATGATGTCACCATTACGGTGGGAGGACAGGCCGCCAATTTTGAATTGATCGTGATGTTGCCGGTGATGGCCTACAATCTGCTGCAGTCCATCGAATTGCTGGCGACGGCATCGACGAATTTCGCCGTGAAGTGCATTGCGGGCATCAAGGCGAATGAAGAGCGCTGCAAGAGCCTCATTGAAGAGAGCCTCGCGATGTGCACGGCGCTTGCGCCGGTAATCGGCTACGAGGCGGCCGCAAAACTGGCCAAGGACGCCTATAAGTCCGGCAAGACCGTCCGGGAGGTGGCTCGTGAACAAAACGTGTTGCCGGAAAAGCAACTCAGTCAGCTTCTGGATCCGTGGCGCATGACCCAGGCAGGTGGACCGGTTGGCAGCGCCGGTGGGTAAAGGCTTCATAAAAGTTATCGCCGGACCGTCAAGTCGCCTGAAGAGAAGGGACTCCCGCCTTTTCCTGCTTTTGACAGCCCGACGACCCCTATGCTAACGTGCGCAAAATTTTGAATCTTTGTCCGTTCATCCTCGTAAGCCTTTGGACGGCCCTGGATACATAACGATTCATTTCATTCTCGATATACATTGAAGGGTAGATAATGAGTGCAACCGGTTCCGAGACAAGCGGACATGTAGTCATCGTGGTGGGCGCAGGCCCTGCCGGAATGGCCCTCGCCAAGAAGATGGCGGATGCAGGCCATGAGGTCATCATTCTCAATCGCGACATCAAATTCGGCGGCTTGGCCGAGTACGGGATTTTCCCCAGCAAACTTAAACTGCGCGGCGGTTTAAAGAAACAGTATTGGGAGATGCTCGAGCAGCCCAACGTGCATTATTTCGGGAATGTCTCGGTGGGGCAGGGGAAGGACCTGACCGTCGAGGAGCTGCGCGGCTTGGGTGCCGGCGCCGTGGCCTTCTCCATCGGTGCGCAGGGCACCAAAGCCATCGGTGTCGAAGGTGATTCCGCCAAAGGCGTCTTCCATGCCAAGGATGTGGTGTATCACTTCAATCGCCTGCCCGGCTTCGGTGATCGCCCGTTCGATATGGGGAAACATGTCGCCATTATCGGAGTGGGCGACGTCATGGTCGATATCGCGCATTGGCTAATCCGCTACAAGAAGGTCGAGCGCGTGACCGCTATTGCGCGTCGCGGTCCCGTCGAGCGCAAATACAATCCGAAGGAGATTCGCGCCGTCTGCTCAAACATGGATCAGGAGGGCATCGCGCAGGAATTTGCCCGTATTAAGGAGCGGCTGGCAGCGGTCGGACAGAATGCCGATGAAGTACTGGCCAGCCTGACCGCGGAATTCACGAAATGTGAACCGACCGGAAGCCCCTCAAAAATGGGGTTCCGGTTTCTTGCTTCACCGAAGCGCGTGCTCGTCGATGCCAACAACCGCGTGCGCGCCCTTGAGATGGAAGAAAACAAGCTGGAACCGAAAGGCGAGGACACCGCAGCGGTGGGGCTCAAACAGCTCTACGAGTTCCCGGTGGACAGCGTCGTCTTTGCCGTCGGCGATCGGGTGGATGACACGGTGGGATTGCCTTATAAGAATGGCGTGTACGTCACGAATCCGACCAAGACCGGCAATGATCCGGACGATTCGTTGTTCCAGGCCTATGATGAAAAGTCAGGGCAGGTAGTCGAGGGTGTGTTTCTCGCTGGTTGGGCGCGTAAGGCCAGCGAAGGGCTGGTGGGCATTGCCAAGCGGGACGGGGATTGGTGTGCGGAAGTGATCTCTCGCTACCTGACGACCAAGTCTTCCCAGTCAGGCGCCACGGCAGACCAGATCCTTTCGAAATTACAGGGTATCCTGAGGGAACGAAAAAGTAAGCCAGTCGACCTCGAAGGGCTCAAGGTACTGGATACGGTGGAGAAAGCTCATGCCGCATCGCCCGAGGCCATCGGAGAATTTAAGTTTGCATCGAACGCCGATATGCTGGCGCACATCGAACGCGGGCGCGCATAACGCGCCCGCCGTTCTTCACCCATCTCCCCACTTCAGTTTTTCCCGCAACACTTCATAATAACTGCTCTCTGGAAATCTGATCAGCCTCGTCAGGTACTCGGAGGCCTGAATTTCTACCGTGTCGCCCTGAGTCAGCGCCACACCGACCTGTCCATCGAGCGTCGCCATGGCCCCGTCATCCTTGCTGGTCAACACGACTTCAATCTCGGCGCTGGCCGGTACGATCAATGGGCGATGTGTCAGCGTGTGCGGACAGACCGGCGTAAGGATCAATGACGGGACGGCCGGATTGATGATGGGTCCCCCAGCTGACAGGGAATAGGCGGTCGACCCCGTCGGCGTGCTGATGATCAGACCGTCGCCGCGGAGGTTCGTGACGAACTGTCCTTGAATCGCGATTTTAAGTTCGATCATCCGGGCAAGCGTCCCCTTGCTGATAACCACGTCGTTCAGGACGACTCCTCGTGCGACCGTTTCACCATGTCGATGGACATGCGTCTTCAGCATCAACCGCTCATCGAGCACAAAGTCATTGGCAAACACGCGCTCCAGGGACGGATACAAATTCTCCAAGACGACTTCGGTCAGAAATCCGAGGCCGCCCATATTCACCCCGAGAATCGGAATGCCGCGCTCTCCGGCCAACCGCGCCGCATTGAGCATCGTCCCGTCGCCGCCCAATACCAGCAGGACATCGGCTTTGCTGGCCAATTGAGTTTTTTGAAACCCGCCTTGCTCTTCGAGCAACGTCGTCGAGGTCGTGTCCAAGAGCACGTCGATGTTTCGCGAACGCAACCAACTCACCACGGCCTGCACCGTGGCCTTCACTTCAGGAAATTTGGGTTTCGTCAGAATTCCGATGCTTTTACTTTTCATAGTTGAGACTGCGTTGCGCTGAGGTGAGGAGCCGGTTGAAAGGTGCGGGATTGTATCGGGATGATTCTTTTACTGTCAAACGAGCGCGCAGCGAGAAGGAGATTTCCTCCGTTGCGCGCGCCGCTGTTTCAGCAGTCGCAGCGCGGCGCCCGCGTTTCGCTCAATACCTTGACACCCCATATTGCGCTAGTTAGAATCACATCATCAATATTTTCGAGCCTTTGACCTGCATTGAATCACTCAGCTAAGGCTTCTCTTACAGACCCCATCACCATAAGGAGGCGGGATGTTCGAACGGTTCACGGACAAGGGTCGCAAGATCATCATCCTGGCACGTGAAGAAGCCGAGCGCCATCAGAACGATTACCTGGGCACCGAGCACCTGGTGTTGGCTATCCTTCGCGAGACGGATGGGATTGCGCTGATGATCCTGAAAAAAATGGGCCTCTCGACCGAACAGATTCGCCTCGAAATCGAGCGCAACCTGCCGGGCGGTGGCACGACAATGACCTTCGGGGAAATTCCTTTCAGCCCCCGGGTCAAGAAGGTCATCGAGTACGGGGTGGAAGAAGCCCGATTACTCGGCCATAACCATATCGGCAGCGAGCATTTGTTGCTCGGGCTCCTGCGTGAGGAAGAAGGCATTGGCGGAAAGATTCTGAGGAGTCTTGGCGCCAACCTCCTGACCGCCAGGCAGCTCACGGTCACCTTTTTGCGAAAGTCTGCCCCTCGCGAAAGGGACCGCAAGAGCAACACTCCGGCACTCGACGAATTCGGCCGCGATCTGACCCAACTGGCCCAAGAAGGGCAGTTGGATCCCGTCATCGGACGCGCGGATGAAATCGAACGTGTGCTGCAGATCCTCAGCCGCCGCTCCAAGAACAATCCCGTGCTCATCGGCGAGTCCGGGGTCGGGAAAACCGCTATCGTCGAAGGCCTCGCTCAACGCATCATTGCCTCTGAGGTCCCGGACAACTTGTTGTCTCGACGGGTGATCGCACTCGATCTGGGCTCCCTCGTTGCCGGTACGAAATACCGGGGACAATTTGAGGAACGCCTCAAGGTCGTGATGAAGGAGATCGTCCAGGCAGGCAATATCATCATCTTCATCGATGAATTGCACACGCTCGTCGGTGCAGGGGCGGCGGAAGGCTCGATCGACGCCTCCAACATGCTCAAGCCGGCGCTGTCGCGCGGTGAAATTCAATGCATCGGCGCCACGACGCTGGACGAGTATCGCAAGCACATCGAGAAGGACGGCGCCCTCAAGCGCCGCTTCCAACCCATTCATGTGCAACCGCCGAGCACGGATGAGACCGTTCGCATCATCCAGGGCTTGCGTGATCGGTACGAAGAACATCATGGCGTCGAAATTACGGAGGACGCCATCGTCGAAGCGGTCAAGTTGGCGGACCGCTACATCACCGATCGCTTCCTGCCGGACAAGGCCATCGATCTGATCGATGAAACCGGCTCCCGCGCGAAGTTGCAGACCTATGCGCTTCCCTCTGAGCTCAAAGCGTTGGAGCAGGAGCTCAAAAAGATCTCGCGTGAAAAAGAACTGGCCATCTCGATGCAAAATTTCGAGGAAGCCGTTCGTCACCGCGAGGAAGAAGAGCGTCTGCGAAAACTGCTCGACGAATCCAAGCGCGAATGGAAGAAGAATCAGGAAAAACACAAGCCGACCATCGGCAAGGAAGAAGTCGCGTATGTCGTGTCGAAAATGACCGGCATTCCGCTCTTCAAGCTGGAAGAAGAAGAGTCCAACAAATTGCTCCGCATGGAGGAGTTCCTCCACAAGCGGGTCATCGGACAAAACGAAGCCATCTCGGCGGTCGCCCGCGCGATTCGTCGATCCCGAGCCGGCCTCAAGGAAGCCAAGAAGCCCATCGGCTCCTTTATCTTCCTCGGCCCGACCGGTGTCGGAAAAACAGAGTTGGCGCGAACCCTGGCGGAGTTCCTCTTCAACAGCGAAGATGCGCTTATCCGCATCGACATGTCGGAGTACCAGGAAAAATTCACCAGTTCGCGGCTCTTCGGAGCTCCTCCCGGGTATGTCGGCTACGAGGAGGGCGGACAGCTGACTGAAAAGGTTCGCCGTCGGCCCTATTCAGTGGTGCTGTTCGACGAAATCGAAAAGGCGCATCCAGATGTGTTTAACGTCCTGCTGCAAGTACTCGATGACGGCGTCCTGACGGACAGCTTGGGTCGAAAAGTCGATTTCAAGAACACGGTCGTCATCATGACGTCCAACATCGGCACCAAGCTGATTCAAAAGGGAGTCTCCCTGGGATTCCAAAACGACGAAAAGGGCGGACAAGCGTTACGCAAGAAGGATGAAGTGATGGGCGAGCTTCGCCGATCCTTCAGCCCGGAATTCTTGAACCGCATCGATGAGATCGTGGTCTTCCACTCACTGGAGAAAGAACACCTGATCCACATCCTGGATATTCTGCTGCACGAGCTGAATCTCCGCCTCATTGACAAGAGCGTCAGTATCGAGGTGGATGACGAAGTCAAACAGTGGCTGATCAAGGAAGGATATGAACCGTTGTACGGTGCACGTCCCATGCGCCGCATCATTCAACGGGCGATCGGCGATCCGTTGTCTGAAGAGCTCATTAAGGGCCGTTTCAAAGACAACCGAAAGATCAAGGTGGTCTTGCGCGACGGAGCGCCGGCCTTCATTGAACAGGAAGCCATGGCGGGCGTGTAATCACGCAAGCGCTGATCAAAATAGGATCGACCGGTCGTTGAGATCCTGCACACCACCCGGCAACCCCCGCGGTCCCCAACCGGATCCGGGGGTTGTCGCTTTTCACGGCGGGAGCAATTGTTGAATTCATTCAGTGCCGAACTGTCTCAGCCCGATACGGACGCCCCATCTGTCAGTGTGGCTCATCGCCCTCGTCACGGACGATCGAACGGCACGTCATTCTGGAAAGGCGGCGCTTATCTGCCGTATGAATAGTACTGCTTCGACAACAATCCTCGGTCCCATCCTCGGCATCGAAACCTCCTGTGATGAAACTGCCGCCGCCGTCCTTGATGGGAACGGACAAGTCCTCTCCAACATCATTTCGTCGCAACAAGCCGTCCACGAACGGTTCGGCGGGGTGGTGCCGGAACTCGCATCGCGAGCTCATATCCAGAACATAGACCAGGTAACTCGCAGGGCGCTCGACGAAGCCGGTCTCGGATGGCGAAATCTGCGCGCCATTGCCGTCACACAAGGACCCGGTCTGGCAGGCGCCCTTCTGGTCGGCCTCAGTTATGCCAAATCGACTGCGTATGCTCTGGGCATTCCGCTGGTCGGCGTCAGTCACCTGGAAGGGCACATCGCATCCGCCTGGATCAATCGCCCGGCATTCCCGAGAAACTGTGTTGTGCTGATCGCATCAGGGGGGCATACGCATCTCTTTCACGCGGAAGAGAAAGGCGGATTCCACCTCATGGGCCGCACGATCGACGATGCCGCAGGCGAGGCCTTCGATAAAGGCGCGCAGATGCTCGGGCTCGGCTACCCGGGCGGGCCGCTCATCGATGCCGCAGCTCGAAAAGGTCGCCCCACTGCCGTGAGGTTTCCGCGCTCACGCGTCAGAACCGGTCAGTTTGATTTTAGTTTCAGCGGGCTCAAAACCGCGCTCCTCTATCACCTCCAGGATATGAGCCTTGATGCGATTGCCCAACAACAGCCCGATCTGGCCGCGGCGTATCAGGAAGCGATCGTGGATGTCCTTGTCGGACAGGCTTTTGCCGCTGTGGAACGGGCAGGAGTGTCAGCCCTCGCCGTTGTGGGCGGGGTGTCAGCCAATTCGCGACTTCGAGGCCGATTGACTGAGCGAGCCGCCAAGGAGGGGATTGAATTGGGCTTGCCGGCACTCTCGTACTGCACCGATAACGCGGCCATGATTGCAGCGGCCGGGCAGCGGGCGCTTTCCCAGGGCAATGTCGCGTCCTTCGACTGCGAAGCCATGCCGGATTGCGCCTTGCCGGCCTGGTCAGGGAGCGGAGCCGTCCGTCGAAAATCCTAATGTTCGCGTCGCAAGGAGCACAGTCATCGCCACTATTCACGGACATGTCAGCGGCCTGAAAGCCAGCCATCTCGCGGCCCTGGAACGACTGTATCGCCGTCGTATCCCTGCCTCGGTCGTACTCACTGCCGAGTTGGCCCGAACGACCACCCAGCTCTCACGTGACATTCGCCGTCCCATCGGACTCCTGATCACGCGCCGCGGAGTCATTGAGCAAGTCTTGGTGGGGGCAGGGTGCGCGCCCACGTTCGAATCACTCGCCAAATTCAGAGTCGGATCCCATTCATTGCGCGGCCTCCGGCTCATTCGAACGCATCTCCATGACGAGCCGTTCAGTCAGGAAGACCTCACTCACTTAGGGCTGCTGCGATTGGACATGATCGGAGTCCTGGGTGTGACTGAGTCGGGGGAACCCAGCCTCCTGCATCTTGCGCACCTGCTTCCACCCAATCAACAGGGCGAGATCTGCCGCATCCTGAAACCGGTCCCGTTCCATGATCTGGATCTGCAACTGGACACGTTTCTCCATGCGCTCGAAAGCGACATGCAGCGATCGGATACTCAGCACGACGTCGCAGGCGGCATCGAATCGGCCATTCTTGTCAGCGCGGCACCTAAGAGCCACGCCGAACAGGATGAGCACTTGGAGGAATTGAACGAACTCGCTGAATCAGCGGGCGTGCGCGTATTGGATCGTATTGCGCAGCGTACCCATGAAGGCTACGAGCGATATCTGATCGGCAAGGGCAAATTGAAAGAAGTCGTCATGCGCGCGCTGCAAAAAGGTGCCGACCTCATCATCTTCGACCAGGACCTGGCACCGGCACAGGCACGGGCGATTTCCGAAGTGACCGACCTGAAGGTCATCGATCGCACTCAGCTCATTCTCGATATTTTTGCCCGGCGCGCGCACACGCGGGAAGGCAAGGTCCAAGTCGAGTTGGCTCAGCTTCGGTATCTCTTGCCACGGCTCTCCGGGCATGGCACCTCGTTGTCACGGCTCGGCGGAGGCATCGGCACACGCGGACCGGGCGAAACCAAATTGGAAACCGATCGCCGCCGTATCCGCGACCGTATCGCCCATCTGGAACGCGAGATCGATGACGTCGCGCGCCATCAAGATCAGCGTCGGGCCAGACGCCTCCGCCAGGCGCTCCCCATTCTCTCCATCGTGGGCTACACGAATGCGGGCAAATCGACGCTGCTCAACACATTGACCCAGAGCCAGATCTCTGCGCAGGACCGCCTGTTTGAAACGCTGGACACCACGAGCCGACGCCTGCGCTTTCCGCATGATCGGGAAGTCATTGTGACCGATACGGTGGGATTTATCCGGGACCTTCCCCAGGATCTGGTCGGCGCCTTCCGCACCACGTTGGATGAATTGCGCGATGCCGACATGCTGCTGCACGTCGTCGATGCCTCCGCACTGAACATCGATCAGCAAATTGCGGCGGTGGACACCGTCCTGCAATCGCTTCAGATGGACACGATTCCCCGCATCATGGTGCTGAACAAATGCGATCGACTCTCAGCGCACCAGACAGAAGTGCTCTGCACACGGTATCATGGCATTGCCGTCTCCGCCTTGGACCGGGAGACTCTGCGGCCCTTGATCGCACACCTGGAAACACTGTTGCCGGTTGTTCCAGGTTCTCCTTCGCATGAAGCAGATGCCGACCAGCCGCCCACGGATCTGGCACTTGCATCTCACCCCTGACCACTGCACAATTGGCCGCCACCAGCAGCGCATCATGAAATCCGCCGCCACACATCACGGGTCCGCTCAGACCAACAAGCGCCGCCTCGCGCGAATGCTGCAGACGTTGCGGGCAACCGCACCGGCCATGAAAGTCGAGTTGGACCACCACACACCATGGGAACTGCTGGTCGCCACGATTCTGTCGGCGCAATGTACCGATCAGCGCGTGAACCAGGTCACCCCGGCTCTCTTTCGTCGATATCGGCGGCCGCACGACTATGCGGCGGCTGACCCGGTGGAGTTGGAGGCGTTGATTCGTCCGACTGGTTTTTTTAAAACCAAAGCCAAGAATCTCATTCACTGTGCGAAGGCCGTGGTCGACACATTTCAGGGCAAGGTGCCGGATACGATGGAGGCGCTCACCGGGCTGCCCGGAGTCGGGCGTAAGACCGCCAACGTCTTGCTCGGCAATGCGTTCGAGAAACCCGCTGTGGTGGTCGACACCCATGTGAAACGAGTAGCGGGGCGACTACACCTCACGCGCCATACGGATCCGGAGAAAGTCGAAATGGACCTGCAGCAGTTGCTGCCCGCCGAGGAATGGACCGAAGGGTCGCAGCGACTCCTCCTGCACGGGCGGTATGTCTGCCTTGCGCGCGCCCCGAAATGCGGCCTCTGCGCGCTGTACACCGATTGCCATTGGGAAGGGAAAATCGCACGATGATCCGAAGTATGACGGGATATGGAAAAAAGGACGGCACCTCGCAACAGACTGGTGTCACCGTAGAGATTCGTTCGGTCAACCACCGGTTTCTGGAGGTCGCGGTCAGGGTGCCTCGATCCTTGACGCAATTGGAAGACCAGATTCGCAAGGCCGTCCAACAACGCTGCCTCCGGGGGAGAGTCGATGTGTCGGTGTCGGTCCAGGCCGCCGGCGGCAGCCTGAAAACCGTCCAGATCGATCAGGCGCTCGCCAAACAATATCATACCGCTCTCAAAAAGCTGCAGAAGACACTCGGATTGCGTGGCGCAGTGGATATGTCGGTGCTCACCGGATTTCGCGACATCATCTCCATTACGGATGAACCGCTCGATGCGGATCATGCGGGCAAGACTGTGTTGCGAGTCCTGGGCGGAGCCCTGACCGACCTGGAGAAGATGCGCAAACGGGAAGGGGACGCCCTGGCCAAAGACTTGGCCGCTCATCTGGAGGCGATCCGGTCGGCCAAATCAGTCGTAGCGAAGAAGGCTCCGGAACTCGCAAAAATCTCCTTTGATCGTATGAAAGCACGGATCGAGGCCCTCCTACAGGGCGAGCTGCCGGATCCGGCCCGTCTCCAGCAGGAATTGGCTGTGTATGCCGATCGGTCCGACATCTCGGAAGAATTGGTCAGACTTGAGTCACATATGGTACAGTTCGACCACACGCTTCAGAGTCAGGAGTCTGTGGGCAAGACGCTGGAGTTTCTGCTTCAGGAAATGGGGCGGGAAGTAAACACCATCGGCTCGAAAGCTAATGATGCGGAGATTGCCGCGCTGGTCGTCCGCATGAAAGCCGAGCTGGAAAAATTGCGCGAACAAGTTCAGAATGTGGAGTAATGTCGGCGCCGGGCCGGCACTGAATCATCTATGAGCACTGCGCCCGTTCCATCTCACGAGAAACCGGCTCAAGTACGGCGGGGCATCCTGTTCATCATTTCCGCCCCATCAGGGAGCGGAAAAACGACGCTGTGCAAACAGATCACGGCCAATGTGCCGGGATTGTGGCATTCAATCTCCTATACGACCCGCAAGCCGCGGCCCGGGGAGGTGGATGGACAGGATTACCATTTCCTGGATGAATCCTCTTTTCGGAAGATGATCGATCGGAACGAGTTCGTGGAGTGGGCTCACGTCTACGGCAACTTGTACGGAACGCCCCGCAAGGAATTGACGGAGAAAATGGAGCAGGGCATCGATGTGCTGCTCGAAATCGACGTGCAGGGTGCCCGGTCGGTAAAAAAGAAATTCGAGGACGGCGTCTATATTTTCATTCTTCCGCCCTCATTCGACACCTTGCGAACAAGGCTTCAGAACAGGGCCGGGGACTCGCCGGAAGAAATTCAACGGCGCCTGCAAAAGGCCAAGGAAGAGGTGTGGAGTTATCGCGAGTATTACTACATCGTCCGCAATGATGATTTGAAACAATCGCTGAAAGAACTCGAAAGCATTTTTCTGGCGGAACGCATCAAGACCAAACGCCTGAACATGACCTGGTTGGAAGAAAAGTTTATTCTCGACAAAGAGGGCAGGCAGGGGAATGCCTCCTCCGCCCCCGCATCAAAGGAGCACATGCATCATGGGTGAAATGTTGTCGTTGTTACCGGAATACGCCACCGGCGAATTCGATTCGCGCCACCGGCTGGTGATCGTCGCGGCGCAGCGCGCCAAGCAATTGGTTCAGGGTGCGCGCATGACCGGTCCGTCAAAATTCACGAAAGAAACGAGCATCGCGCTCGATGAAGTGTTGCGACACAAGGTGAAGTTTCTGGTCGGCAAGGAAGCCCGCGATGCGATCAAGGAATCGAAGCGCGTGAAGGAAGGCGAGACCGAACGCCTGGCCATGATGACCGGAGAAGACGCCAAGGAGATCAAGAAGGAACTGAGCGTCTACGTCGACGATACCACCAAGCCCGTCGCCGCCCCGGAGGCCGAGGAGTAGTTCCACTCCGTGCAGACCACCGGCCCCTCACTTCCCGGTGTCCGTCTCGTGCTCGCCGTCACGGGGAGTATTGCCGCCTATAAAGCGGTGAGTCTCTTGCGGCTGCTCCGGCGCGAAGCCGCGACGGTCAACGTCGTGATGACGGCCGGAGCCTGTCGCTTCGTCACCCCGCTGACATTTGAGGTGTTATCCGGCGCCCATGTGGCGACGGACCTCTTCGAAGCCCACCAGGAGATGCTTCACCTGTCTCTGCCGGAGCAGGCGGATGCAATCGTCATTGCACCGGCCACGGCCAATTGCCTCGCCAAGGCTGCCCTCGGACTCGCCGACGATCTCCTTTCCACCATGCTTCTCACCACCGAGTGTCCGGTGATTTTCGCGCCCGCCATGGACGGGGATATGTGGCAGCATCCCACCGTCGTGGAACATGTCGCCGCCTTGCGAGCACGCGGTGCGATCATCGTGGAACCGGAGGATGGTCCTCTGGCGTCAGGCCGCCTGGGGCAGGGGCGGTTGGCCGACGAGCAACGGATCCTGGCAGCGGTTCACACTGCCGTTCATCCCCGCCGGGATTGGTCCGGCCGTAAAGTGCTCATTTCAGCCGGCCCGACCCAGGAAGCCATCGACCCCGTACGGTTCATTTCCAACCGGTCGTCGGGGAAAATGGGCTACGCTCTGGCCGAAGCCGCTCGGGCCCGCGGGGCTGAAGTCGTGCTGGTCTCAGGCCCGACATCGCTGCCATCACCCGCTGGAATTGAATACTGCCCGGTGACCACAGCCGAAGAGATGCAGAAGGCAATCACGCAGCGGTTTGCCTGGAGCGATACTGTCATCATGGCCGCCGCTGTCGCGGACTTTCGTCCCGCAAAGCCCTCCGCGCACAAAATCAAGAAGCGGCGCGGCCCGCTCACTCAGCTCGAACTCGAAGCGACCGACGATATTCTCCGCGAATTGGGCGAACGCCGGACGAATCAGGTGCTCGTCGGATTCGCCGCGGAAACTGAGGATCTCCTTGCCCACGCCAGGGAAAAGCTGCATGCTAAGGGCGTTGACCTGCTGGTCGCCAACGATGTGACAGCGGCGGGGTCGGGGTTCGGATCGGATACCAACCGGGTCTTCTTACTCACCCGCGAGGGTGCTCCCGAGGAACTCCCTCTCTTGCCCAAGCGCGAAGTTGCGGACCGCATACTCGACCGGATACTGACAGTACGGACCGGCCGGTAACCGTCAAAAAGCTTCGCCCACGTCGCTAGGAGTAGAAGGTGTCGTCACCACCGCGTATCGCCCCCGCCATTGCCGCAGAAATCGATCGTCTGGCAACGGCCGTCGCCAAGGATCCTCGATCGAAAGACTTTCTTCCCCTGGCAGAAGAATATATCAAGGCCGGCATGTGGCAGGAAGCTGCGGGCGTCCTCGAGGATGGCCTCAAGGTCTATCCGGGATTCGTGACGGCCATGGCTGCACTGGGCAGGGTGTACGAGCAACTGGGCCAATCGGCAAAAGCCAAGACCATTCTCGAAGAAGTCGTCACACAACGCCCCGACAATCTTCGCGCGCACCGCATTCTCGCTAAGCTCTACCAGGGCGAAGGCCAGGCTGAGTTGGCGCTGCGATCCTGCACGGCCATCCTCAACGCAAATCCCTTCGACGAAGAAGCGTTGGCCCTCAAGCGGAGCGTGACCGGCGCGCCGGATGACCCGCCGCCCTCGAAACGTGACAAGAAACGCCTCAACACGGAAGCAATCCCTGGCAAGGTTCCACCAGTTCCTCCCACACGGTCAGCTGCGGAGCCTGCTCTCTCCGAGGCCGCGTTACCCGCCGTGTCGAAAGTTGATCCCACACCTGACCAAGTCCCTGCACGTCCCGTCGTTCAACATGCCGCCACGATTGCGCGTCTTGAAACCTGGCTCGGTATCATTCAGGCAAAACGCCACGTGGATTCCCATCGAGTCTAGTGTTCCCGCTGACCTGTTTCAGCGTTTGACCCACCCCTGACAGCCTGTTAGAATGCCGCCGCTGCTGGCATCCCTATCCATTGCAGCCTAGTGCTAACCGAGGCGCGCGACAGACACATGCTGCGGCTACTTGTGCTTCATGGTCCCAATCTCAATCTCCTGGGGACGAGGGAACCCTCCGTCTATGGGCAGGTGTCCTTACCCGACATCGACAAGTCCATTACCCGCCGGAGCGCCGACCTGGGGATTGCGGTACAAACCAAGCAGTCCAATATAGAAGGGGAGTTGGTCACCTGGATTCAAAACGCCAGGGGACATTTCGACGGGATCATCATCAATCCGGCCGCATACACGCATACGAGCATTGCAATACGTGATGCGATTGCCGCCGTGGCCCTGCCGACGGTCGAAGTCCACCTGTCGAACATCCATCAGCGGGAGGAGTTTCGCCATCACTCCTTCATCGCGGGAGTCGCATTGGGCCAGATTGCCGGTTTCGGCCCGACCGGATACTTGCTGGCGTTGGAGGCCTTGACCACGCATCTGGCGTCCAAGACCACACCCTCGCGTCCGCGAAACGTCAGAAGAAAACCCGCGGCCTTGCGCCGCTGAACTTGTTGCACCAAGGAGAGTTGTTGTGATTTCGACCGCAGAGTTCCGGAACGGCAGCCCATTAATGGTAGAGGGACAACCCTTTTATATCGTGGAATTTCAACACGTCAAACCCGGCAAGGGCGGAGCATTCGTGCGGACGAAGCTGAAGAGCTATCTTTCCGGCAATGTGCTCGACCGGACGTTTCGCTCCGGGGAAAAATTCGACACACCCCAGATCGAAGAATGCGACATGCAGTTCCTCTATGCCACGAACGACTCTTATACCTTCATGGATACGGAAACGTATGAGCAGTCGACGTACGAAAAGAGTCAGCTGGGCAGCAATGCCGATCTGCTCAAAGAAAACATGATCGCCAAGATTCTCATCTATGAGCACCGCCCCATCACCGTCCTCCTGCCCAACTTCATCGAACTGAAGGTCGTCGACGGCGAACCGGGCGTGCGCGGCGATACGGCCTCCGGCGGCAGTAAACCGGTCATTGTGGAAACCGGCGCCACGATCAAGGTGCCTCTCTATCTGGAAATCGGGGAAGTCATTCGCATCGATACCAGAACCCGTGAATTTGTGGAGCGCGTGCGTTGAGCTCATCACGTAAAAAGACCGGAAAAAGCCGGGCTGCCGGGAAACCCATTGTGTTACCGAGCGCATATGCGCCTCGAACGGCTGCGGCCGACCAGATGATTTTGAATTCCGACCAGGCCGCGCAGATTCAGCAACTGGCCGATCTTCTGAAGCGAAATCATCTGACCGAATTGGAAATCGAGCGCAGCGGCATGCGGATCCGGATCCGGCATGAGCCGCCCGTGCGCGCTACGACGACGCACACCGTGGAAGCCGTCCACACCCAATCATCGACGCCCGGCGCGGCGCCAACGGCACAAACCCGCCCCTCGGCAGAGACGGACGGCCAGGTGACGATTACGTCACCGATCGTCGGCACCTTCTACCGCTCGCCCTCGCCTGACGCAGACCCGTATGTGGAGGAAGGGGACTACGTGAAGAAGGGCCAGGTGTTGTGCATCGTCGAAGCGATGAA
Organism: Nitrospira sp.; assembly: GCA_024998595.1. Classification (GTDB taxonomy): domain Bacteria; phylum Nitrospirota; class Nitrospiria; order Nitrospirales; family Nitrospiraceae; genus Nitrospira_A. The sequence goes on along the minus strand of JACOEK010000003.1, from coordinate 62,378 downwards.
GCTCATGAACGAAATTGAGTCGGAAGCCGACGGACGCATCACCAAAATTCTGGCGGAAAGCACCAAGCCCGTCGAATATGGACAACCGCTCTTCTTGATAGACCCCAGCGCCACGCCCTAGCCGCAGAGGTCATGGGGATTCGTGACGAGACCCGTCCTGGACGCACCAGCCTCATGACGCCTATTCCACCGGCGGACGCCGACCGGCAATGATCATTGTAGGGGCTGGACGAGCGCTATGGACAACGGCAGACTAATGCAGACGCACAGCAAGGCTCGCATCGGAGTATCTCGTGTTTAAAAAAGTATTGGTTGCCAATCGCGGAGAGATCGCCCTGCGGGTTATCCGGGCCTGTAAAGAGCTCGGCATTAAGACGGTGGCGATTCATTCCGAGGCTGATGCCGCAAGCCTGCATGTGCGGGCCGCGGATGAACATGTCTGCGTGGGCCCTCCTGAAGCCGCCCTCAGCTATCGCAACATTCCGAATGTCCTCAGCGCAGCCGAGGTCACCGGCGCCGACGCCATTCATCCCGGCTATGGCTTTCTGTCAGAAAATGCACACTTCGCTGAAGTCTGCGAGTCGATTGGCGTCAAGTTCATCGGGCCCACTTCGGAAAACATCGCCTTGATGGGCGACAAATCCAAAGCGCGTGAAGTCGTGGCGAAGAAAGGCCTCCCGGTCACGCCCGGCAGTCCCGGCGAGCTGCGGAGCGAACAGGACGCGCAGGAGGCCGCCAAAACCATCGGGTTCCCGGTAATCATCAAAGCGTCGGCCGGGGGCGGCGGGCGCGGGATGCGCGTCGTAAACAAGCCCGAAGAATTGGCCCGGGCCTTCCAAGCGGCGCAGGCGGAGGCCAAGTCCACCTTCGGTCATGACGGCGTGTACCTCGAACGGTATTTTCTCGAACCCCGGCATATCGAAGTGCAGATCGTGGCGGACAACCGCGGTCATGTCGTTCATCTCGGTGAACGCGATTGCTCGATCCAACGGCGCCACCAGAAACTCGTGGAAGAAACTCCGTCCCCGGCTATCGACGAACGGCTGCGGCGCGAAATCGGCCGGACAGCCGTCGAAGCCGTCAAAGCCATTCGATACTGCAATGTCGGTACGGTTGAATTCCTGCTCGATAAAGACCGGAATTTTTTCTTCATGGAAGTGAACACGCGCATCCAGGTCGAACACCCGATTACGGAAATGGTGACCGGCATCGATCTCGTGAAAGAACAAATTCGCATCGCGTCGGGACTGCCTCTGTCGTTCAAGCAACCTGACATTAAACTGAACGGGCACAGTTTCGAATGCCGGATCAACGCCGAAGACCCCGAAAAATTCACGCCGTGCCCGGGACAGATCACCAAATACTCAGCCCCTGGTGGCATGGGCATCCGCGTCGATTCAGCCATGGAACCGAACGCGATTGTGGTCCCCTATTACGACTCCCTGATCGCCAAATTGATTACCCATGGGCGCGACCGTCAGGAAGCGATGGCCCGTATGCGCCGTGCGCTGGACGAGTTCGTCATCGAAGGGATTAAAACCACGATCCCGCTCCACCGGAAGATTTTCAACGACCCTGATTTCCAAAAAGGGCATGTCTCCACGACGTTCCTCGACCGCTTTCTTGCCGGCCAGTCTGCGTAACCAGTCTACGATACCAGGGAGCGCGCCACGTCTCAGTCCGCTCGACACCCCAGTCTCAGAGGGCTGTATCTCATCCTCGATCCGACCGTCAGGCCGGAGCGCCCGCTCACTGACGTGCTGCGGGTAGCCGCGGCAGCAGGAGTACGCCTGTTTCAATACCGCGACAAACAGGCGACGATGAAAGAAGCCTATGCGCAAGCGCTCGCACTGCGTCAGGCGGCGACCGACGTCGGGGCAATGCTGCTCATTAACGATCGTTGCGACCTGGCACTAGCCGTGAAGGCCGACGGGGTGCATCTGGGACAGGAGGACCTGCCCCTGGCCGATGCCCGGCAACTCTTAGGTCCGGAAAAAATCATCGGACTGTCGACCCACAATCTTGAGCAGGTGAGTGAGGCGGTCGCCCTGCAACCGGACTACATCGGATTCGGGCCGATTTTCAGTACGGCCACGAAGGCCGATCATGATCCGATTGTGGGCGTCGAAGGATTACGCGCGGCCCGCGCAATCACTACCTTGCCGATCTTTGCCATCGGGGGTATTGCCTCTCAGCATGTCGCGGAACTCATGGCGGCAGGGGCGAATGGAGTAGCGGTGATTTCGGCAGTTCTCAAGGCCCCTGATCTGGAGCGAGCGATCAAGCCCTTCCAGCAACCATGGCCATGACCATGTCGGCCAAACGGCCGATCGGAAGACTGCCGGCAGCCATTTCCACGGCATCAGTCCAAGCACAATCCACATGCGACTGATAGGGTAGCGGACCGAGCAGGGGCACCGAAACCCGCTCGCGCAACAACGCCACGGTGGATGCCTGTTGCTCCTGTTGCATGGAGCCGACGGGAGCCGCCGTTTCGTTCAACAGCAGCGCAACGACTGAAATCTTTCGACGCTCGAGCGCCTCCAATGTCAGGAGCGCATGGTTGATCCCACCAAGGCCGACTCGCCCCACCAGCACGACGGGAAGCCCGAGACGGCTGACCAGATCACTCATATCCCATTGGCTATCCATCGGCACGAGGAGGCCGCCCGCGCCTTCGACCAGGACGCAAGGATAACGCGCGGCCAACTGCTCGTACCGATGTAGAATCTCACTGAGCTCGATCACCTGCCCTTGCGCCGAAGCGGCAGAAAACGGGGCCAAGGGCGCGGGAAAACGGTAGGGCGACACAAGATCGAGCGAATCCTTCACCCCGGCCACCGCCATCAACCGAGCGGCGTCGCTGTGATTCGACGTGTCCGAGTCCACACCGGTTTCAACCGGTTTCATCACGCCGACTGAACAGCCCAACTGCACCAGCCTACGGACCAGTGCGGCGGACACGAACGTCTTGCCGACACCCGTATCTGTACCCGTCACACATACGCCTGGCGTGTGAGTCATCCCTGTTGCGTCTCCAGAGCCCATGAGCCTCTCAGAAAATCCGGCTGTCCAAATTCATCAATTGTCCCGACAAGCCCGGGAGTTGGGCGAGGTGACAGATCGTGCGGCTCACGTCCTCCAGATTCGACACATTCCCCAGCACATGGTCACTCAGCTGGTCGGAGGAAGGGTACGCATCACCGGCCAGCGCCGTCGGGTGCCACCCAGGGCAGACCAGATTCACGCGGATATTGTGTGGCCCCCATTCACGGGCCGCTGTCTGCACGAGCCCCACCTGGCCCGCCTTAGAGGCCGCATAGGCAGCTTGGCCGTTCATTCCATGCAATCCGGCATAAGATCCGATGACCATCATGGATCCGCCGCCCTGCGTCATCATGACCGCCGCCGCCGCCGTCAGGCATCGATAAGTTCCGGTCAGGTTGGTGTCGATCATGCGCTGCCACTCGTCTTCCGGACATCGCACCACGAGATGGCTCGACGCGACACCGGCATTGCACACGAGTACATCGAGGCGGCCCTGCCGTTTCTGTACGGCATCGATCATCGACTGAATCTCCACGCGAGATCGGATGTCCGCTTGGTAGATTGCCCCCTTCCCCCCCTCTACGGAGAGCTCGGCTAGCGTCTTCTCGGCCGACTCTTTGTGTCCACAATAGTGTACGCCGACCCAAAAGCCGGCGCGGGCAAAGGCCAGGCAGAGAGCGCCGCCGATCCCGCCGGATCCGCCGGTGACCAATACCGTCCGGAGTTCGCCAGTAGAATGGTCTGATACCTGGAGTTCGGGGTTCACGGCGAGCGATTATGCGAGCCGCACGAAGAGAAGGCAAGGCGGCAGGAGCTGGCTTGCCGCGGAAGTTCTGGTATGGTACCGTGATTTTTTGACTGGAGGATCGCTGTGATTGCTCAGAACCTGATTCGCTCAACTCTGATCGCCATGGGCATTTTCGGAGCCACGGCCATCCCCATTGGACAGGACCGGGCCTCTGCCACCGAATCCGGGCAAGCCATCGCCCAATCCGCAGACTACTTCCCGGACACCATCGGCACGCGCTGGCAATATCGCGGGCAGATTTCGGAAGGGCCCCTGCAGACGATCGAGAATAAATATTTTAGCAACGTGTCCTCGGTGACCGGAACCCGTACTCTGAAGGGCGGCCTGGTCGTCACCGTCTTTCACGATACCAATCCCGGCAACCATGGTCCCTCCGATAGTTTCTACCGTCGCGACGCAGCCGGGGTGGTGTATTACGGTTCCGAACCGGGAACACCGCTTGAGAAACAATTGACGCCCTACCAGATCATTCGCTTCCCGATGAAGGTCGCCCAATCGTTTCAGCAGTTCAACCGCACCGATATCGACTTTGGCAGTGATATCGACGGGGACGGGACGAACGAAAAGGTCGACGTAGAGGGGCTTTCAACGGTGCTCGGCCAGGAATCGATCACCGTTCCGGCAGGAACCTATCCCGATGCGGTGCGCGTCGAAGCGAAAATGACGCTGAAGATCCGGCTCTCTTCCGTCGATCGGACGGCGGTCGGGACTGATGTGATGACGGCCTGGTTCGCCAAAGGCGTGGGACTGGTCAAGTATATCGAACGGCAGGAATTAGCTGCGCTCAAGGACGACCGCGGAAACATCACCGACATCACGGAAGAGCTCGAAGAGGTCAGCGTGAAGTCGGCCCCAGGCCTACAGGGTCGGCACGAACCCGCGCCGGAGGGTTTGTTCGCTGACGACGCGAGCAACCAGAAATTGTTTCAGGTACTCTTCGCCCCCGGCCTTCGCGCCTACGCCAGATAACCGGTGCCCGCCGAACGGCTGGCGGCCGACCAGGGCCCCGGTAATCGGGCGATTGATGTACAGATTCCCGACATCAAATGCCTCACGGGCGCGATCAATATGCCGGGGACTGCGCGAATAGAGCCCGCCGGTCAACGCGTAGGCGGTGCCGTTGGCATAGTCCAACGCCTCCTTGAACGAGGCAGCTCGCATCACGGCCAGGATCGGACCGAAAATTTCTTCCTGGGCCAACCGGTGCGCGGATTCAATGTCCGCAATCACCACCGGGCCGACTGAATATCCAGGGCCTTCCGCCGACCGGTCTATCACCACTCGCCCTTCACGCCGCCCGATCTCGAGATACTCCAGAATGCGTTGTTTCGCTCGTCCATCGATCACCGGACCCACTTGAGTCGCGGGATCGTCGGCCATGCCAATACGGAGGCTGAGCACCGCATCGGTGAGGCGTTCGAGAAACGCGTCATGAATTGAATCGATCACAATCACCCGCGAACAGGCGGAACACTTCTGCCCCGCATACCCGGTGAAGGATTGCACCACGCCTGTCACGGCTTCATCGAGATCAGCCGTCTCATCGACGATGATGGCGTTTTTACCACCCATCTCGGCGATGACCCGTTTCACGAAACGTTGCCCCGCCTGCTGGACCGCAGCCGCCTGCATGATGCCCAGACCCACGTCCTTCGATCCGGTAAAAGCAATCGTGTTCACCGCAGCGGAGGCGACCAACTCGCGCCCAAGCTCAGGACCGCCAGGAACATATTGCAGTAGCCCCTTCGGCACACCGGCGTCCAACATGATCCGCGCCAATTGAAATCCTAACGCCGAAGACCGTTCCGAAGGCTTGAACAGGACGGGATTGCCTGCGACCAAGGCCGCCGCCACCATGCCGGTCGGAATCGCCAGGGGGAAATTCCAGGGCGAAATCACCACCGTCACGCCTCGCGGACTCCAGAACACCTCGTTTGATTCACCTGGATAACGACCCAAGCGGGGAGGAGGATCAAGCCGCGCCATTTCGCCGGCGTAGTACTCCAGGAAATCGATCGACTCCGCCACATCGGCGTCAGCCTCCCGCCAGGGTTTGCCTTCCTCGAACACCTCCCAAGCCGCCAGGTCCCACCGTTGCTCCCGCATCAGGGCGGCCGCCTTCCGCATCACCGCGACACGTTCCGCGACCGTCTGTCGTCTCCATGCCTCTGCATTAGCGTCGGCAACCTTGGTGAGCGCCGCGACATCCGCGGGCTGATAACATTGCACCACCGCCACGAGCTGATCCGGCCGACTGGGGTTACAGGTCGAGAGATCCGGCCCCGTCGGAAGATGAACGGCCAGCTTCGACAGATCGAGACGTTGCCCTAAATGCCTCCGTCGACGATCGATCGCATCGACCATGGCGGCACGGACAGGCGCGCGCGAAAAATCCGCGACCGGTTCATTGACGAAATCGGTGCGTCCGGTGGACTCGGAGGGATGCTGCTCACCCGGCGCGGAGCCGGCAAGTTGAGACAGGGTCCCATCAGGCGGGGATAACAGCAACGACAACGGTTGCGACTCTACATATTCTTTCCGCAAAAAAGACTCATTGGAGGTGTTCTCCAACAATCGCCGGACGAGATAGGCCATGCCGGGCAAGAGTTCACCGACCGGCGTATAAAGACGCAGGCGCCGGCCACGGTCGTTCATGGCATGCTGAAACGGTTCCGCCATGCCATAGATCATTTGATATTCCCAGGCTGCCTGCGGCAAATTGAGGGCCTCCGCCACCGCTTCGACCACGGCCAGGCTGCGCAGATTATGCGTGCCGAACGCCGGCCTGATCAGATGCGACTGCTCCAGCAAGACGCGAACGAGCGATTCATAATTCACATCGGTCTGTGACTTCTGCTCAAACAGCGGCATCGGCCACCCGCGCTGGCGATAACGGGTCGCATCGGAATCCCAGTACGCGCCCTTCACCAGACGAATCGTGATCGGCACCTGTCGATGTGCCGTCCAGGCCAGTAATCGCCGCACATCGTCCTGGGTGTCAGTGCGATAGGCCTGCAGCGCAATGCCCGCATGGGGATAGGTGCGGTACGGCTCCTCTTCGAACAAGCGCATGAAGCTGGAAAGAATCAACTCCTTCGTGTCGGCCTGCTCCATATCGAAAATGATCGACGCCGGGAGCGTGCCCGCGAGATTCAAGAGCGGCCGCAGACGAGCCGCCACAGCGCGATAGCTGGATTCGGGGTCAATGGCATCGAGTTGCGAATAGAGTGCTGAAATCTTGACCGACAACTGCACGCGAGGAAGCGGACCGAGATGGTCCCGTTCCAGCAGAGGCGAAGGCGACCAGGTGGGGCAGACATCGCCAAGTATCCGCAGGGCGGTCACACAGCGATCTCGGTAGGCATCCGCCTCCCGTTCGTTCACACTCGCTTCGCCGAGCAAATCGACAGAAAAGGCCCGGTTATCCTCCCATAACTTTCGGAGCGTCGGCACCGCCTGCTCGATGGACGCGCCGGCAATGAAGCTGGTCGCCATCTGTTCGACCTGATGCCGGATGGCCTTCCCGCTAAGCGATGCGCCCAGCTTCGTAGAAGCGAGTGCCTTGAGTCCCCACTGGGCGCCGAAGAGGTGGCCGCTCATGTCCCCGAAATATTCCTCGGCCAGACGCACCACTTGCGCATCATCCTTGAGCGACGGCAACACATCGATGAATCGAAACAACTGGGCCTTAAATGCAGGATCCTTCATGGCCAGGTTGATCGCCGCCTGCGACCACCAGCGGGAATCGAACAGACCGGGTGATAATCCGCTGGAACGGCGGGCCAGGTCTTCACCGATGGCGCGAATACGAGGTTCGAGCAGGGCAGGGTCCAGAGTCATATGATTCTCCCGGACGACGTGAAGCGTGCTTCTTTGCAGTATACACCGCCCTGCAGGGCGTGAACATTTGATCGCGATTGCCTGTATCGCACCCACACGTGATAGTCAGCCGATAAGAAGTCTCATGGCTATCACGCAGCTTGATAGAAGGCACCTCCGGCCAACCTGCTGAGCATATGCTGACGCTTGTAAACTCCCTATGACTTGTTAGAATCGCCCTCTTGTCTCTGGGCCGTCTCGAGGCATGGTCACCGAACGCAAATGGCATTCTCTCTCACGTGTTCAAAGTCATGAACCCTATGCCTATCGAGACAACGCATGAGCTGATCGAAACAATTCTTGCCAAATGGGCAGGGGTGATCGGGGAGGACTACCTGGGATACAAGGGACATGTGTACCGCATGTTCAATTTCTGCCTGGCGTTACATCCATGCACCGAGGAGGAGAAGACAAAGTTAGCCATCGCGGTCTGTTTTCATGATATCGGCCTTTGGTCAAACCACACGCTCGACTACATTCCGCCTTCTCTCTCCAACGCTGCCCTATACCTGTCCGATTCAGGGCGACAGGAGTGGTCCGAAGAAATAGCCCTCATGATCGACATGCACCACAAGGTGCGCGCCTATCCAGACCGCCGCTACCCTCTTGTGGAAGTGTTCCGAAAAAGCGACCTGATCGATGTGTCGCTGGGCCTGTTCAGTTGTGGCATCGCACGATCGTACATCACAGGCGTGAAGAAGCACTTTCCCAACCACGGCTTTCAAAGATTTCTCCTCGAAACAGGCGGGTCCTGGTTGTTGAAGCATCCCTTCGATCCGGCACCCTTCATGAGGTGGTAACGCGGACTGCGTTACTCAGACGACCATCGGGCACAACTCACTCGACGAAACTCGCTGGCTATGACAACTGGACAGGTCACATGACCGTTCCGTCTCGGTCAGTTATGCAGCAACCAAACACACTTCTCCTCTTGAAAATCTGACAGCCGCTCCGTTACAGTGCGCCGTTTGCCTTGACCGACACCCTTAGTCTGGCGGTGCACTGTGGCGATGAGTTTGCGCACAGGTTCCGAAGGAGTACGATGGCCGACTCATCCACACAATCCGTCTGCTGGGGCACCGTGGGCCTGTTTACCGCGCTCACGATCCTGACCTTCGTCGGGGTTCCGCTCTTCGCCTATTACTATGACTATACCGTCCTGGATTGGACGCTGCTGGGCATTCTCTACATCGTCACCGGGATGGGCATCACGGTGGGCTATCACCGCATGATCACCCATCGCAGTTTTGAGAGCCATCTCTGGATCAAGATCTGCCTGTTGGTGATGGGAGGGTGGGCGGTGCAAAACTCCGCCCTTCTCTGGTGCGCTGACCATGTTCGCCACCACGCGCATACGGACGAGGAAGCCGATCCGTACAACGCGAGCAAAGGGTTTTGGCATAGTCACGTGGGATGGTTGTTCATCAATACTCCGTATCGTGAAGACCGCTTCGCCGCGAAATTACGCACCGACTCGATCATCATGTGGCAACACCGGAATTATTGGGCAATCGTGGCCTCAGGCCTGCTGTTGCCGTTCGTGGCGGGCTATCTGAACGGCGGGTTCATGAGCGGCATCGGGTGTTTGTTGCTCGCCGGCGTGTTGCGTACGGTCTTGGTCTTGAATTCCACCTTTACCATCAACTCCCTTTGCCACATGGTCGGGACCCAACCGCACGGCACCCAGGACAGCAGCCGGGACAGCTGGCTGATTTCATTCATCAGTTTCGGCGAGGGCTACCACAATTACCATCACACCTATTCACACGACTATCGAAACGGATCGAAATGGTACAACTTCGACCCGTCCAAATGGTTGATCTATACGCTCTCGCTCGTCGGGTTGACCTATAACCTCCACCGGGAACGCACGTAAGCGGACGGTGAAAAATCCCGCGGCTTTGTTCCCGCATCGCCATGATCCTCAACGTAACCCTACGTGTTGCGCCTCGTCTCCTGTCTCGCTGCGGCCGCGCCGAACGGACGGTTTGACCAACTTCTCCGTTGTTTGTTGTCATCACACTCACCCATTCTCCTTCGCTCGCGCGAAGCAGCGATGGACCCATTTCTTTTCGCCGCGGCGATAGCTTAATATGAAAAGAAACCCGCGCATCCCAACGGGGCTCGCGCGGTGGAGGAGGCATCACTATGGCAGAAGAACAAGGCGGCGCACCGCACCAGGAAAAAGCGGCCGCCAGACCCAATATCATTCCCGGAGTCAAACACGTCGTCGCCGTCAGCAGCGGCAAGGGCGGCGTCGGCAAATCCACGGTCTCGGTCAATCTGGCGGTAGCCCTCGCCCTCACCGGCGCCAAGGTCGGATTGCTGGATGCGGATATTTACGGACCCAACATCCCGATGATGATGGGGGTCGAAAAAACCCCCGAACAGAAAGACGGCAAGATCGCGCCGGCGGAGAGCCACGGCGTCAAGCTGATCTCCATGGGATTTTTCGTGCCGGAAGACACGGCCGTCGTATGGCGGGGCCCGATGGTGCACACCGCGATTCAGCAACTCTTCCGCGACGTGCTGTGGGGCGAGTTGGATTATTTGTTGATCGACCTGCCTCCGGGGACCGGAGACGCACAGCTGACCCTGACCCAGCTCGTGCATCTGTCCGGCGCCGTCACCGTGACTACGCCACAGGAGGTGGCCTTACACGATGTGCGCAAGGGCATGATGATGTTTCAAAAGGTAAACGTGCCGCTGCTCGGCATCGTGGAGAACATGAGCTTTTTCGTCTGCGGTCATTGCGGAGAACGGACGGAAATCTTCTCCCATGGCGGCGGCGAACGGGCGGCGGAGAAACTCGGGATTCCTTTCCTCGGACGGGTCCCCATCGATCCCGTCATTCGCGCCGGTGGCGATACCGGCAATCCGATCGTGGTCGCCAAACCCGATTCTCCGCAGGCGCAGGCCTTTCGCGAGATCGCGGCTAAGCTCGCCGCAGCCCTGCAAACGGGCGGCGTGTCAGCGGCCAAGAGTCGGATCGAGAGTTTGTTGGATAAAATCAAACGGCCGGCCGCCGATCGGAAGCCGGACTAGGAAAGACTGACGCACTCAGGGAGGATGTATGGGCGAGTTGATCAGAATCGCGGGAACCGCCGACGTGAAGCCGGGTGCCGGCATGGTCGCGGAAGTGAACGGAAAAGCCATTGCCGTCTTCAATGTGGACGGAACGTTCTATGCCATCGATAACACCTGTGTGCATCGCGGCGGCCCGCTGGGTGAAGGCGATGTGGCGGGCGATGTGGTGGCCTGTCCTTGGCATAATTGGGAGTTCAACGTGAAGACAGGTGCCTGTATCAATAACCCTTCGGCCAAAGTGACGGCGTATGAAGTCACGGTCGAGGGCACTGATATCAAAGTCCGGCTGTGATGCTGAGATCGCCCCGCGCGCGACGTCGCAACAGCGAAACGATCATTCCGACACCCTAGTGAATGGAGGCCCCAATGGCGGACAACCAGCTGACCCCGAAACACATCGAGATCGCCGAAACCTTCGTGCGGCTCTATGTCTTTCTGACCCAGTACATCGATCGCTGCGAGGATGAAGCGGCGCGGAAGGAATATCCAGAGGCTGAACTCCAAAAGCATCTGGGCGAGACCCGCGCCAAAATGGTGGACATCCTCAAGGTGAATCCCGTCGTGAAGGGCAAGGTGGAAAAAGAATGTGAACGCGTCCTTGCGCTGGGCAGCAAATGCCTGATGGGCGGAACCGAAAAGGTCGCCGCGCTGGATGTGCTGGGGGCAGAACGCGTCATCCTCAAGAACAAGACCATTGCGCTCAGCGACCTGCTGGCCGTGTATCGCGCGCTGTAACGTCCGATGCCGGAGTCGGCTGGAGAGAAACACCAACTCGCCGGGTTCGATGCCAGAGAGCGGGGGTTCAATCGCCCGGTGGAGGTGGTGCGGACAGCCGCCGGCTATCAGGCGAGGTTGCGGTACGAATCCACGCACGTCGTCACCCCTGATACGCCCAGCGCGGCTGAAGCTCTCCAACACATGATCCGGCTGCTCCAGGACCAGGGCTACACGCAATTGCGTAGCCAGCAAAGCTACCGCGACGGGGTGTATCTCGGCTCACAGGAACTCTGGGTGGAATACCCGGACCGTGAGCCAGAGCCGGAGGTCGGACTGCTGGGCCTGATCAAGAAATGGCTGGGACGTTCACCCGGCTGACGTCCCACCGCGCCGTCCCTGGCAGATTGACAGGTCTCCGTTCCGCGCCTATAGTCGCTCAGGATCACGGGCGTTCGACCGTTATCGCCATTCGTCATCCGCCTACAATCCCGCTCGGGAACAGTAACGATGATCTGGATGTATCTCCTGCCCATGACCTTCGCAGTCCTGCTGCATTCGAATTCGGTTCAAGCAAAGATCTACAGCTGCGAAGGCCCGAACGGGGGCACGATGCTGACCGACCAGCCGAAGGGAAAACGCGGGTGTACGGTCGTGAAGACTCCATCACCTTCACCGCCGGGCGGATTCACGCCCCCGGTTGAAGAACCGCCGCCAGCCCAGCCGGACGTTCAACCCAACCCGTTTCTGCCGTCTCAATCTGCCTCGCCGATCCATCAACCCAATCCACGCCCGCATGGCTCGAACGATCAGCTCCAGCCGCCGGCCGGTTCGCAGGCAGCAGGGGAGAAGACCGCACCGGAGGCACAACGCTGCTCGCCGCGCGTCAATCCGCTCAATCCATTTGCCGGCATCAATTGTCCGCCCGCATCCGGCAACACCCCCGAGGAACCGAAGAAGCCCTAAGGCGACTCTCGCAGGCTCTGCGGTGCCGATTGATTGACTCTCCCTCGGCCCCTTCATATAATGCCGAATCAATCGTTTAAGCTGATCTGACAAGCACTTATGGCTGTCCTCTCATCCGGGTTTTTATCCCGTCGCGTTGAAAATCTCCGCCAGGGTCTCCGCCATGCCTTTGCGCTGCGTGCTGAACAACAGACCTTCACGACGGACGACCTCGCCCTCCTCGACCGGATCGCCGACGCGGTCGTGGCTCGCGGGATGGCTGCACCGGCCACATTGTTTCTCGAATCCATCGGGCCGATGAATTTTCTCGGCAGCCAGGCGCTGCACTTCCTTACTCCCATTATCGAATGCGTCCTGACCGGAAGCGAGCTCGCGCAGATCGCACGACTGCTGGAACGACGGGACTCTCTGCACCGGCTCATCGCGCTCATCGAAGCGAAAGCCGCACCTGCCATGGGAGCGCCGGCTCGATGACGGCAGCGCATCAGTCTCCCGCCATAGCGAACCCTGCGCAGCCGTTGAACGTCATCGTCGCGACCGACTGCGGCAGCACGACCACCAAAGCCATCCTGATCGAAAAGGTCGGCAACGAATACCGCCAGACCTACCGCGGCGAAGCTCCGACCACCGTGGAGGCCCCGTTCGAAGATGTGACCCGGGGCGTGCTCAATGCCATTGCTGAAATCGAAGAACTCTCCGGCCGAACGATTCTGGACGGCGACCGCATCATCACTCCCAATCACGCGACGCAGGGCGACCCGAAGCGAGGCGTGGACATTTACGTGTCCACCAGCAGCGCCGGCGGCGGATTGCAGATGATGGTCACAGGCGTGGTGCAAAACATGACGGGGGAAAGTGCCCAACGCGCCGCACTTGGCGCTGGGGCTATCGTCATCGACGTGCTTGCCTCGAATGACGGGCGGTTGCCCTACGAAAAGATCGAACGGATCCGCACCATGCGCCCGGACATGATCCTCATGTCCGGTGGCACCGACGGCGGCGCCGTGACCCATGTGGTGGAAATGGCCGAGTACATCGCCGCAGCTGATCCGCGACCGCGTTTCGGCAGCACCTACCGGCTACCGCTCGTGTATGCAGGCAACACAGACGCTCGGCCGCAAATTAAAACCATTTTAGGCGAGAAGACCGCATTGGATTTCGCCGACAATATCCGGCCGGTCCTCGAGCGCGAAAACCTCACGCCAGCCCGCAACAAAATCCATGACCTGTTTCTCGAACACGTCATGCAGCAGGCGCCCGGCTACAAGAAACTCATCGAGATGGCCGGCGCGCCCATCATGCCAACGCCGGCGGCAGTCGGCGTCATCATGGAGACCATCGCCAAACGCGAGGGGATCAACCTGATCGGCGTTGATATCGGCGGTGCCACGACCGACGTGTTTTCGGTGTTCAACGGCCTGTTCAACCGCACGGTCAGCGCCAACCTCGGCATGTCCTACAGCATCTCGAACGTGCTGGCGGAAGCGGGCCTGGACAACATCATGCGCTGGGTGCCCTTCACCATCGACGAACAGACCCTCAGAAATCGTATCAAGAACAAAATGGTGCGCCCTACGACCATCCCGCAGTCGCTCGATGAGCTGCAGATCGAACATGCCATCGCACGCGAAGCCCTGCGGCTGGCGTTGATCCATCACAAGTCTCTGGCGACCGGGCTCAAGGGTGTGCAGCAGGAACGCACCATCTCGGATGTGTTCGAGCAGCGGACTTCCGGCAAAACCCTGATCGATTTATTGAAGTTGGATTTGATCGTCGGCAGCGGCGGCATTCTGTCGCACGCGCCGCGCCGCATTCAATCAATGTTGATGATGGTCGATGCCTACGAACCGCTCGGTGTCACCACGCTCTCGGTCGACAGCATTTTCATGATGCCGCATCTCGGCGTGCTTTCCACCGTCAACGAACAGGCGGCCACCGATGTCTTCGTCCGCGACTGCATGGTGTACCTCGGCACCTGCATTGCGCCCATCGGGCAAGGCAAAGACGGGGAGCGTTGCGCCGACTACGAAGTCGCGCTGCCGGATGGTCGCATCGAAAAGGGCACGCTGGCGTTCGGGGATCTCAAGTTGTTCAGCCTGACCCGCGACCAACAGGCCACGCTCACGCTACAACCGGCCAAACAGGTGGATCTTGGCGAAGGCCCCGGACAATCCTTCGCGCGAACCGCGAAAGGTGGCGTCGTAGGCTTGATGCTGGACGGGCGCGGCCGTCCCTTGCAGTTACCCACGGAACAGGCAGCCCGTGTCGCCATGCTGACAAGATGGTATCAAGCGGTCGGGTTATACCCGGCGGGAAGTTGATGGCGTATGGCTTTTGGCGAGAGACAGAGTTCGGCTAAGTCCGCAATCGACACCATCGGCTCTCAAAAAGGTGCTCAAGACGTCTTGCAGCAAGTCCGCAAGGCGCGAGAGCCCGAGTCGTACTCATCAGTACGGCGACGAGCGTGAGCACCTGAGAACGACGCTGCAAGGCGTATTCAGCAACCAACCATGGCACATTCGTATACACCAGGATTGACCGTCACCGAACGAACCACCGTTCGCCGCAGGCGGATTCTGCCGTTACCAGGAACCGTTCTGGTCAAAGTCGGCGACGCCGTGCGGGCCGACACGGCAGTGGCCCGTGCGGAGTTGCCCGGCAAGGTCGTGCCGCTCAATCTGGCCAATCAGCTCGGCATCGCGCCGGATGAGATCAACGACTACCTCGTGAAAAAGGAAAAGGATTCCGTCCAGAAAGACGATGTGCTGGCCGAGAACAAGCCCTTCATCAAATGGTTTAAAACGGAAATCCGTTCGCCGATCACCGGCAAGGTGGAATCCGTCTCCACCATTACCGGACAAATCCTGTTGCGCGAACCGCCGCGAGTGCTGGAGTTGCGCGGCTACATCGACGGCGCCGTGGCCGAGGTGCATCCGGACCAGGGTGTGACTGTGGAAAGCACCTGCAGCCTCGTGCAAGGCATCTTCGGTATCGGGGGAGAAACCAGCGGCGAACTCATCATGGGTGTCAAGGCGCCGGATCAACCCCTGTTGCCGGAACAGCTCAACCAATCGATGAAGGGCAAGGTCGTTGTCGGAGGTGCCTTTCTCTCCGCCGCCACCATGACGCGGGCGAAAGAACTCGGCATCATCGGCCTGGTCGTCGGCGGTATTCATGACAAGGATCTGCGCGCGCTACTAGGTTATGATCTAGGTGTCGCGATCACTGGCACAGAGCAAGTCGGGTTCACCTTGATCCTGACGGAAGGGTTCGGCACGATCCCGATGGCGCCCAAGACGTTCGCGTTGCTGTCCGCCCATGCGGGACAAAAGGCGTCGATCTCGGGAGCCACTCAAATCCGCGCCGGAGTGATTCGCCCCGAAATCATCATTCCGCACAGTGGCCCGGCGGCCGCCACCAAGCTGGCGCAGGCGGAACGCGAAGGGATTCAACTCGGTGATCCGGTCCGCATCATCCGCGACCCGCTATTCGGCAAGATCGGGGCCGTCTCAGGACTGCCGTCGGAGCTGCGCGCCATCCCGACCGAAAGCGAAGTGCGTGTGCTCGAAGTCCGATTTCCTGACGGCACGACGACCGTGGTCCCGCGTGCCAATATCGAAGTGATCGAAGGAGCCTGAACCGCGTGCTGCATCGCCTCCTCATCCTCGTCCTCATGACCTGTCTGGCGGCGATCCTACCACCGCTCGCCTCCGCGCAGACCATGCCGCAACACCTTCGCGTGATCGACACCCCGAGCGACGGAGGCGGAAGCCTCACGGTATTGTGGGCTCCGTCCGCGAACGACAGTGCCACCGCGAAATATCAGATTCTAGTCCATGAAGGTGGCCTTCCCCAAGACCCCTCGGCCTGGAAGGTCGTGGCGGAATTTCCCGCTAATACGCGCTACGTGCGCGAGGGCAAGTCCGCCTGGTGGACAAGGTCGGGTGATCCCGGCGATCACATTTTTCTGATCAAGAACGGAAAAGGCCTGGAAGTGAAATCCAGCCAGCCCTATGCCGTCACCGTCGCCTCCGTCAACGGACAGGAACGATTGATCGCGCCACCGGTCGTCGCGTCGGCCGAACCGAACTGGGTGAACTGGAATCAGGTGAACAACCTCGTATTGGCATTGATGTTCGGCGCGGTCGTGTTTTACGCCATCAACCTCGCTAAGCGGAAAGACATCTTCCTTCGCCGCATTCCAGGCCTGGATGCCGTCGATGAAGCCATCGGACGGGCCACGGAATTGGGCAAGCCGGTGCTCTACATGACCGGCGCACACGACATGAACGACCCCTCGACGATCGCCGCCGCCGTGATCCTCGGACGGGTCGCCAAGAAAGCCGCCTCGTACGAAACGGAATTGCTGGTCCCCCATCGCGAGCCGATTACCATGGCCGTCTGCCAGGAAATCACTAAACAGGCCTACATGGAGGCGGGAAAGCCCGACCTCTTCAAGGACGACGCGAACTTTTTCATCACCAGCGACCAGTTCAGTTACACCGCGGCAGTCGACGGGATCATGCTCCGGCGAAAACCGGCGGCGAACTTTTTCATGGGGTCGTACTTCGCCGAATCGCTCCTGCTGACTGAGACCGGCGCCAGCACCGGCGCCATTCAAATCGCCGGCACCGACTCGGATCACCAGTTGCCGTTTTTCGTCACCACCTGCGACTACACCCTGATCGGAGAAGAACTCTACGCCGCCAGCGCCTACCTGTCGAAGGAACCGATCCAGATCGGCACATTGCGCGGACAGGACTTGGGCAAGGCATTCATTCTGGGCGTCATGGGGATCGGGACGCTGCTCGCCACGATTGCCGTGCTCACGGGTAACGGGTGGGCCCAACCGCTGTTGGACCTGTTTAAGGATCTCAAATGATTTTCCTCCGCCGACAACTGCCGCTACTCATCACCATGATCACCGGACTGGTCATGGCCGCCCAATATTACGTGCCGCATCCCGCCTCCGAGCAACTGCTCACCACCGTCACCAAGTGGCTGCAGATCATCGGCGGGTTCGCCCTCGTGCTCGGCATCACCAGCCTGTTCCACGTGCATGCGACCAAGATCCGCAGGAAAGAAGCGGGATGGGCCTATAGCCTGGTGCTATATGTCGGCATGCTCGGCACGATCATCGTGGGACTGTGGAACAACGGCAAGGAAAGCATCGATGGGGCGCTGACGTCGTTCGGCTGGGTCTATTCTTACACGCTGGTGCCGCTGCAGGGCACGATGTTCGCCATCCTGGCCTTCTTCATCGCATCCGCCGCCTACCGTTCATTTCGCGCGCGGAGCCGCGAGGCCGCCGTGCTATTGGTGGCGGCCGTCATTGTCATGATGGGGCGGGTGCCGCTTGGCGAATATATCCTGCCGCTCAGCGGCGACCTGTCGAGTTGGATTCTGAACGTGCTCAACGCCTCCGTGCGGCGGGCGATCCTGATCGGCGTGAGCCTGGGCGCCGTCGCCCTCTCGTTCAAAATCATCTTCGGCGTGGAACGCTCCTACCTCGGTGGAGGCAAGGAATGAATTTCGCCGAGCGCATGTTGCGCATCGACCGGCGGATCATCTTTCTGGTGATCGGCCTGTGCACGCTCGTGCCGCTGCTCTTCCCGGTCGGGTTGCCGATAAAGATTTCGTCCGAAGTACGCGGCGTCTACGACTATATCGATGGCCTGCCGGAAGGATCGGTCTTTCTCCTGTCCCTGGACTTTGATCCTGCATCCAAACCGGAACTCTATCCGCAGGCGATCGCGATTCTGCGCCACGCCTTCAAGAAAAACCTGCGCGTCGTAGGCATGACGCTTTGGGTTTCCGGCACCGGCCTGGCCGACCAGATCCTGTCGCAAACGGCCAAGGAAGCCGGTAAGGAAAACGGCAAGGACTACGTCTTCCTGGGCTGGAGTCCCGGCGGCAGTGCCGTCATTCTGAACATGGGGCAGGATCTCTACAATGCGTTTCCTGCCGACTACGGCGGCAAGGCGACCAAGGGCTTGCCGGTGCTGGCCGGAGTGCAGAACCTGCGCGACGTCACTTATGCCGTCAGTCTAGGCGCAGGCAACCCCGGCGTCGAAGCCTGGTACGTCTTCGGGAAAGACAAATACAAGTTCGAACTCGGCGGCGGCTGCACCGGCGTCATCGCGCCTGGCCTCTATCCGCTGTTGCGTAGCGGACAGATCAACGGCTTGATCGGCGGTCTGCGTGGCGCGGCGGAATATGAAACGTTGATCGACCAGAAGGGGAAAGCGGTCGCCGGCATGGATGCCCAATCGGCCACGCATCTGGCTATCATTGTGCTGGTCGCCATCTGCAACATCTTTTACTTCTCCTTGCGGCGGCAGCAACGCCGGCAAAACGCGTGAGGGCATAAGCGCAATGGACTTGTCATTCACCGTCATACTCGGCGCCTGGGTCGCCACAGGCCTGACGCTCTTCATCCTTTCGTTTCTCTACGAGGATAATCCGCTGTTCAAACTCGCCGAACATCTGTATGTCGGCGTGTCGCTCGGCTATACCATCGTCAAAACCTATGACACCGTCGTGATGACCTTGATCGTGCGGCCCATCCTCGACAAGGGGGAATGGACGCTGCTGATTCCAGTCGGCATCGGCATGCTGATGCTCACGCGCTATGTGCCGAAGGCGGCCTGGCTGTCGCGATACGCCTTCGCGTTCATCGTCGGCGTCGGGGCCGGACTGGCGATCCCGCGCACGATCTCCTCGTTCATTCTGAAACAGATCGAAGACACGGTTCGACCGCTCCTGGGTGTCGCGCCAGGCGGAGGCGTCACCTTCGACTATTCGCTCCTGAACCCGGCCAGCCATCTGAACGGCATCATCATCCTGATCGGCGTCGTCTCGGTACTGTTTTACTTTTTCTTTTCCGTGGAACATTCCGGCCCGGGCAAAGCCGTCGCTCGCGCCGGCATTTTGTTCCTGATGATTTCTTTCGGCGCAGCCTTCGGTTATACCGTGATGGCCCGCATGTCGCTCCTGATCGGCCGCCTGACCGACCTGATCGAATTTTCCGACGCCTCCTATGGACGCCCCACCCTTTGGCTGGTGCTCCTCACCATCGCCACCTTGATCGTCCTCAGCCGTCGCGGCAGCACCCATCCGCCGAATCAATAAGATGAGGCCGGCGGCTTGTTCAACATCCCGGCGCCCTGTTGCGCCTGAGAAGTTTGCTCCGTTACAATGCCGCCACTATGGAATCAACACCGACCATGACCGCCAAAGATCCCAAGCACTATCCGCTGCTGCGCAATCTTCAATTTTCACCGATCAAGGAAGGGGAGGAGCAGTTCATCGTGCTCTGGGACCCCACCGGATTGAGCAAGGAACGCTTGGTCCTGCCGTTGAATTACTTCTTCATCGTGCAGCACCTCGACGGAGAACATAGCCTGCAGGACATCGGAGCGATTTATCTGAAGCGCTTCGGTGAGTTCCTCATGCCGAACAAGGTCGAGCAGTTGCTGACCGATCTGGATATCAAGCTCTTTTTGGAAGGGGAGCGCACTGAGCAGGCCAAGCAGCAGGCGCTGACCGCCTATCGTGAAGCACCCTCCCGCTCGGCGCAATTTGCCGGTCGTAGTTACGACGCCGACCCCGCCAAGTTGCGCGCACAGATCAACGGCTTCTTCGTGTCGAAGGAGGGGCCGGAGGTGAAGGCTTCCGAACACAAGGGCCAGCTCATCAAGGCGCTCGTCGCGCCCACCTACGAACTCAAACATGCCGGACCGATCTACGCCTGGGCCTATAAAGAATTGCAGGACGCCCAGAAGCCCGACCTGTACGTGCTCATCGGCACGGCCTACTCAGGGTTAGAACAACCGATCGCCGTGACGGACAAAGATTTCGAAACACCATTGGGGCTCGTCAAGGTCGAACGCAGCGTCACCGATCGCCTGCGCGAGCAGATTCCTTCCGCCTTCACCGACGAATTGGCACATCACAATGAACATGCATTGGAATTTCAGCTGCCGTTCCTGCAGGAGAGTCTCGGCCAGGACCGGGCGTATACGATTGTTCCGATCCTCACGTCGTTTTCGGCGGACAGTGTGCGCGATCCGCAGATCCGGCAGCAGGTCGAGACGTTTCTTCAGACCTTGAAGGAGGCGCTCGTCGCCACCGGCAAGTCCTACTGCGTCGTGGTCGGCGCGGAACTGGCCCACATCGGCATGCGCTACGGCGACTCGGCCCCGCCGACGGACTTCTCCTTCCATCGCTGCATGCAGACGGATCTCGAGATGCTCAAGCATGTCGAGAATCGCGACCCGGAAGAATTCGCGAAGTTCATCCAGAAGGAAAACGACCAGCGCCGCATCTCCGGCTTCTCGCCGATCTATTCGATGCTGCGTTTGATCCAGGCCGAAACGGGGCAAGTGCTGCGCTACGATCGAGGGATCACCGATCAGTATAATTCGACGGTGACCTATGCCAGCATGGCCTTCTTCTGAACAGAACGGTGAAAACGACCGCCGCCGTCGTTCTCGCATCGCTCAGTTCCCTCGACGTACCGTAAAGGTACGCCTCGATCCTTCGCTTGCTGCGGCCTAGCCGGACAATCGTTTTGACCGTTCGTCTCAACCCTCGCGTCACTCCAGTCTCCCAACACCACGTCGTTCACGCTCCACCCAAAATGCGCAGTCTGTTCACAAAGGCCGTCCACCAAGGCTACAGGGAGACGAGCGACTGAGAACGCCGTTGGGAGGACTTTGTGAATAGTGGGCTAATAGACGGGGACGCCGCCTGCAGGATCGGTATATCTGGTCGGTGTGGTGTAGCGGTCCCAGGTGGTGACGGCGCCCTGTTCGAAGTAGACGCGAAAGGCGCTGGTGACACAGGCATTGCGTCCGATCGGGGGGTAGAGCCAGACCGTCACGGTCCGTCCCTCGTCCACCACATCCTTCTTGCAGACGGGAGAGCCCAGCGCGAGGTACACCTGATCTTCCGTCATGCCGCGAAGGATGTTTCCCTTGTCTATCGCCCAGCGCACGCCCTCCGGATACGAAGGATACTGTTCCGTCATCAGGCGTTGCCGATGACCATCGCAGGCCGACATGAAGATGACAAGCAGGAGCAGGCAGGGGCACAGGCTGTGTAGCAGCGACTTATCGGGTAAGGGGAGGGGAAACGTCACAATGGATCAAACCCGTTGGAAGATTCCCTGTCGCGGGCTCTCAGAAGCGGGCCCACGAACGGCTATTCCTTGACCGTCACCTTCATGCGAATCGGCTCCAGAGGGTTGTCGCGCTCGTCGCACGGCATCTTCGCGATCATGTCGATGACCTCGATACCCCGAATGATTTCGCCGAAAATCGAATAGCGCCGATCGAGGCCGCCGTTGTCCTGCAGGGAAATAAAGAACTGGGAGCCGTTGTCGTTGAAATCGCGGGTGCTGTTGCCGTCGCGGGGCATCTTCGCCATCGAAATGGCGCCGCGCTTATGGGGCCGGTCGTTGGGTTCGGGATTGAGAAAGTAGCCTGGGCCACCCGTGCCGTGCAGCGGGCGATCCGGCGTTTTGCTCAGGGGGTCGCCGCCTTGAATGATGAACCCCGGCACCACGCGATGAAAGGTGGTGTCGTCGTAAAAACCCATCTTCGCCAGGTTGATGAAGTTCTCGACATGGCGCGGCGCGTCGTCCGGGTAGAAGCGAATCCGGATTTCACCGAACGGGGTGCTGATCGTGGCACGTGGATCTTTTTTCTGAAATTGCATTGTCATGGCCCAAATGTAACAGGCCGGTGATTCCATCGGCAAGGGGGCAGCGCGCGTGATTTCTCTCAAGGAACGGCGTATTCTGTGCCGGAGTCGGTGGGTCGTCGATGATAGAGCTCGGCGATTTGCGACACGCAATGAACACGAAAGCCGTCCAACGATAGACGCGGCGTGAGACAGATGCCGCCACGATGGTTCGCAGGCTGTTCAAAATGGCCATCCGGCAAGCCCGCTCGACCGAGAACGCCGCCGGCAGTCATTCTGAACAGCCTGCAAGGGAGATGCGATGCCTGATCAAGCCGTCCTCAATGTCGATCTAGCCGATGTGTGGAAAGAGCGGGGCCGCAAGCAATGCATCCGCACCATCGCCTGGGGCGACGAAATCACCGTGGTAAAGCAGGCCGTCACGTACCTCGAAGTCAGCATCACGTTCTTTCGCGAAAAGCCCGACGGCAGTATCCTTCCCGAATCCGTCACCGGCTACATCGAACCGACCAAAACCTCCGGCATCAAGGTGGCCGATCTGGTTCGCCCCGTCGCCGATAACAAGGTACTGAAGGTCAATTTCGTCGATGTCCAACAGGGCGACGGCATGGTCATCGAATCGCCGGACGGAAGAGTCATGCTTATCGACGGGGGCGACAACCAGATGTTCGCACGCTACCTGGCGGGGCGGTTCCGCAACACCAGCGTCCAGCACCCGAAGCAGATCGACTGCATCGTCGTCACACACGGCGACGCCGATCACTTCGCCGGCCTGAGCGAAATCCTCACATCGGAAACCAACAAGATCAAACGCAAACAACTCTTCATGCAGCCGCAGCGCGTGTACCACAACGGCCTCGTCAAACGCCCGACGAGAATGAACAATAAAGACGTGCCGGACACCAAACTTCTCGGGCCGACCAAGACGCTGGACGGCCAACTCTACCTCACCGGTCTGGAAGACAATCTGCTCGATGTGGACGACAAGGAGATGAACGAGCCGTTCAGGGAATGGAAACGGACCCTCACCACCTACAACAGCCGCAGCCCTATCAGTTTCCGGCGCCTGCAACTCGGCGACAACCAGGCCTTCGAGTTTTTCAACCGCACCGACATCCGTGTCGAGGTGCTTGGCCCGATCACGACGAACGTGGAAGGACAACCGGCGCTGCGCTTTCTCGGTGAACCCCCTCAAGGGCCTCGCATCGGCCACGACTCCCTCAACGACAGCGACGAAGGCTTCACTGGCCATTCCGCCTCCCACACCATCAACGGCCACTCGATCGTCCTCCGCTTGAGTTACGGCGGCTTCAGCTTCCTGTTTTCAGGCGACTTGAACGACGAAGCCAGCCGCTTCCTCGCCAGAGAACACAACAAGGGCACCCTCAACCTCCGGTCGGAAGTGTTCAAGGTACCGCACCATGGATCCGCCGATTTTTCCGGTGCCTTCATCCAGGCCGTGTCGCCCATCGTGAGCGTCGTCTCCAGCGGAGACGAAAACGCGCGCAAAGAATACATCCATCCGCGCGCCACCCTCATGGGCGCGCTGGGCAAATGGTCACGCGTGCCGGAACCGCTCATCTTCGTCACCGAACTCGTGGCGTTCTTTCAAACCGAAGGCCCCTGCCGCCTGAAGGATGACAATGCTGCAAAGAAACGCGGGCCGTTCTTCGGCTTCAGCCGGACCGCCTATGGCCTCGTCAAAACCCGTACTGACGGCCACCGCCTCTTCGTCTATACCGACAGCGGCAACGTGCAGATGAAGGAGGCCTACGCCTACCAATTGGATTCGTCCGGCGTCCCCCAGCCAGCCGAGGTCAACCGGGCGTGACCGCTTCTCAAAAAACTTCTGCTGTGTGACCTCGGATGTCACGGTGAGCGCCCATGATGGCCGTGAGCGGACAGAAGGGGAGGGAGGCGTGCGATGTTTCAAACTTCCCGCCCGGCCAGATTTCTCATCTATTGCATCCGCGATGCGGACGCAACCCGGTTCCGGCACCCAACGTCCTCGGCCTAAGACACATCGAGTTTGGAGGAATCATCATATGAGCCACCATGGCAAATCGAAGACGCAGAAAGCCTCGCTGCCGGGCATTACCGTCACGCCGGTTGCCGCTGTGATCGGCGTGGTGTTGCGAGGCGGCGAGGTTCTGCTCGTCCGCCGCGCGAATCAACCGGACGCGGGGAAGTGGGGCTTTCCCGGTGGCAAGATCGAGCCGGGTGAATCGGTCCAAGCTGCCGCGGCACGGGAGGTGGCACAAGAGACCGGCCTCGTCGTGCGTCCGCTGCACGTGTTCACGGCGGTCGACGCCTTCCACCGGAACGCGAGTGGACAGCTGGTCACCCACTATGTGTTGATCGCCGTCTTGTGCGAGTGGATTTCAGGCGTCCCGCAGGCGGCGGACGATGCCTTGGAGGCGGAGTGGTTCGCGATCGAAACGTTGGATTCCGTCGGCATCGTCATGAGTGTTGACGTCGCACGCGTCGCCTCGATGGCGGCGAGGGTCCGTGATGACCTCCAACGACCCGACGCTGATGAAGGATCCTGAACCGGCAGGCTTCAATCGTTGCGCCGGTTCAGCTCGCTTCTTTGCATCGATCCTTTGTCCATGGAGCACCTTCCAAAACGAGTCGGCTGACCGCTGGTGCCCAGCTTCGTCACCCTTCTAGCGTTCTCCTTCCTTCATCATCTGGGTCGGATCCACTTTCATCCACATGAGCCCGCCGCAGAGCGCGATGCCGGCGGCAACTAGCAGCGATGCCGTCCAGCCCCAGTGATCGGCGAGCCAGGGGGTGAGGCTCGGCGAAATCACCCCGCCCACATTGGCCCCCGTATTCATCACACCCGACAAGGTTCCTGCGTGGGTTTTTGAAAGATCGGTAGTCACGCTCCAGTAGGCGCCGACGGTGAAATAGAGCCAGCCGGCGCCGAGTGAGAGACACACGATCGCCATGGTCTGCGACTCCACCCAGGCCCCCACTGCAATCAACCCGCCGGCCAACAGCATGCCGAGCATGCCGATGGACAGCCGAGCCTTGCGCAACCCGAGCGTCGGCACCAGCCGATCCGTGATCCAGCCTCCTAACGGACAGAACACTAAAATCGCCAGGAACGGTCCCGCCGCCAACCAGCCGCCGCGCAACAGGTCGATCCCGCGTACGTTCACCAGGTAGAGATAAAACCAGCTCATATAGATGTAGGCCACGTAGCCCAGGCAGGAGTAACTCGCGACCAGCCACCAGAGGGACCGCGAACGGAGCAGCTGCCGCCAGGGGACCGGAGTTGAGGTCGTCACTCTGGGAGCGGCGCCGTCACTATGCCGGTCCCGCGAGCACAACACCCACAACAACGCCACCACTAGGCCGATCAGGGCTGAGAAGTAAAACACCGATTGCCAGTGATAGTTCACCATCACCCAGGAGGCGAGGGGAGGGGTGATGGCTGCACCGATGCCGATGCCACCGATAGCAATGCCGATGCCGAGCCCGCGTTGCCCCGGCGGCATCCAGTCGGCCACGGCACGGTTGAAATTCGGCAACGCCACCGACTCGCCCACGCCGAGGAGAAAGCGCACCATGACCAACGCGCCCACGGTGCCGACCGCAGTGGCCAATGGCAGGGTGGCGACCACGGCGGTCAATACCGTACAGAGCGACCACCAGACCAAGGCGCAGGCCAGCACCACACGCGCGCCCCACCGATCGCCCAAGCGCCCGCCGGGGATTTGGCAGAGCGCGTAGCCGAATACGAATGCCGAGAACACGTACCCTATGTCCTGATCGGTGAGGCCATAGGCAGGCATCATCTGCCGGGCCGTGACCGAAATGTTGACCCGGTCCATGTAGGTGACTGCGCTGATCGCAAAGAGCAAGGCGAGAATGCCCCAACGCGGGCGTGTCGTCGATGTGTCAGGCTCCACTCGTGATTCTCCCAGTGTCCCGCCGTGCGACGGCCGGCGCATTATAGACTAAATCGCTGCAACGACGACCGCTCTTGTCGCGCATGACCGGTATTTCCGCGTCCTCGCGAGGCAGGCGTCACACGTCACGAAATCGGCACGCGCAGCTTGCCCGCGTATGGATTTCCCGCGTACGCATCCAGTACACTGCGTTGTTGCTCTACTTAGAGGAGGGTCAGTGAGGGTTCGTCCCCGCACGGTGGTGCTGTCGCTGCTCGGCCTGGTGGTCGCGGGGGTGCTCCTCCTCTTCTATTCGCGCGAGTTGTTCGGCGTCGACATCCTCAAAAACTTCTTCCTGCAGCAACTCGAAACCAGCCTTCGCCGTAAGATCGAAGTCGATCGCATCAAACTCGTGGTGCTGCCCAGCATTCGCCTGGAACTCACCAACGTCGGCATTTACGGCCACGATGATCCAACGCACGTCGTCTTCTCCGCCAAGGAAATCGATATCGTCCTGCGTCTGCTGCCGCTGCTGAAGAAGCAGGTGGTCGCGAAACGCATTTTCCTCAACGAACCGACTGTCACGCTCATTCGCAACCGCTCCGGCCACTGGAACGTGCTGGCCGGCATGCCTTCGGCGGCGAAAGACGAATCGGCCTATCAGATGTTCAGCCGGCTGCTGCAGATCCGTGAAGCCACCATTCAGAAGGGACACATCACGGTCACGGACGAGGCACGTCCGGACGGCATCCGCACCACGACCCTTGAAACGGTGGAGATGGCGCTGAAGGTCTATCCGGGGAAAGCTCAGGGCGACCTGCATATTTCCGCCGCGCTGCCGGCGAATGGCGCGCCTTCCTCTTTTTCCCTGACCGGGACCATCGGGTTGAGCGAGTCCTCCTCGACGCTGGCGGCCGAGGAACCGTATTCCGTCCGTCCGGCCTTCCAATTTGAAGGCGAGATCGACACCACGAATCTCCGGCTGCGAGAAGCGGCTGATTTCTTCGGGCCCCGACCGGTTCTTCCGCAACTGCAAGGAGGCGCCAGTCTCCAAAGCCGTATTCGCGTCGCACCGGGTGTCGCCGGGTACGACGTGGTGCTGACCGAGATCGCGGCCAACGTGGATGAACTGGCGGTGACAGGCAAGGCCAATCTAGCCGGGCTCCTGACCACACAACCCACGTTTTCCATCACCTTCGCCGCGCCTTCGATCGATCTGCGCTCGCTCTTCACGCGGATTCCGGCGCAATGGATCCATCCTCAACTGCCCGCCATCGTCGAGCAACGCCAGCTGGGAGGCACCGTTGAAATTCTCTCCGCTACCTTGACCGGCGCCACGGCGCCCAGTCCGCAGTTGTCGTTGACGGGTGATTTCCGGATCGAAAAGGGCATGGCCCTGATCGGAAACGATCGTGTGCCGACGCAGAACCTGGCTGCGACCATTTCGGTGGAGCCGGGACGAATCCGGGTCGGCAAGGTAACGGGCGCCTACGGCACACTGCAGATCACCGACGGCAAAGCCCTCGTGTCGTTCCTGGACGACGGACCCTGGATGGAACTGGATGTGAGCGGCGACATGACCGCCGCCGACCTGGTGAAGTTTTTGACCAAGACCATTCGCGCGGACAAACTCACGTCGTTACTTGCGCAGTCGCGCGACATCGAAGGAAAGACTCATCCGACCTTCCGGTTGGTCGGTCCGCTGGACAAGCCCGAAGGCATTACCTTCGCGGGCGGGGAGGTCCTGGCCGAGCAGGTCAGCCTCATGAATCCCTCGCTGCCGCAACGACTCACGGCGATGCACGGCCGTATCGTGTTCTCGCAAACCGGCGGCGCGCAGTTCGACCAGGTCACGGCCAACGTAGGGGAGGCGCAGCTGCAATTCAACGGCATGATCAGCGGCGGCACGCCCAGCGTCTTCCAGGACTTCGTCATCCGCGCGAAGGGCAGCGCTTCGCAACTGCGGCAGATGGTATCGGCGGGCACCTTTCCCGACGACCTGCTCTACGGCATGGTCAACGCCCGGGTGCAGCTGTCGGGATCGTCAGGCGCGCCGCATTTGCGTGGAGAGATCGGCCTGAACGAGGCCAAACTCGTGCTCCCGACGCTGGGTGAAAAACCGCTAGGGTCGCCGGCTTCCTTGGAACTGGACGCCGACGTGACACGCGGCGTCGGCTTGGTGATCTCACGGTTGGAACTTGTCGTGCCGCCCTTGCGCCTGCCGCTGAAGGGCCGCATCACGCTCGGCGATCAATTCTCCATCGATGCATCGCTTGCCACCGGTACGGTGTCGGTCTCCAGCCTTCCTGACTGGGTGTACCGCAGCGGGTTCGAAGCCGGCAATCTCGAAGTCTCCATGGATGTGAAAGGCTCGGATGCCGAGTGGAGGAATTGGCGCGCCGGCGGATGGCTGGCGCTGACCAACGGCCTGATGACTCTCAAAGGCGTGGACGGCGCAGTGGAAGACATCTACCTTCGCTTGAAGTTTTCAAAAAACATCGCCGACATCAAGCAGCTGTCGTTCCGCATCAAAGACAGCGATGTGAGCCTGTCCGGAGCCCTGAAGAA
The DNA here is from genome assembly GCA_024998595.1 of Nitrospira sp. Taxonomy (GTDB): domain Bacteria; phylum Nitrospirota; class Nitrospiria; order Nitrospirales; family Nitrospiraceae; genus Nitrospira_A. The sequence continues at coordinate 33,704 of JACOEK010000003.1, read as the reverse complement.
CTGGACCACCAAACCGGTGATCGCGGTCAAGATCGAGTCGGCGCAAATGGACCTGGATCTGCTCATCCCCAAAGGCCATCGTTCGCCGATCCGGGAATTTCTCGAAACCCTGGCCTCGACCAGCCAGGTCAGCGCCACGGCCACCATTGAAAAGGGTGTGTACAAGCATTTGCGATTCGGCGGGTTGTCGGGCCGGTTGACGATTCAAGACGGCATGCTGGATCTCGACCGTGTCGTCGCGCAATCGGGAACCGGCCATGCGGCTGGACGGATGGTCGTGCGGCTTCCCAAGGGAGAACCGGCGGAAACGGAGACGTCGGTCCGGATGACGGGCATTCCCGCCGAGGCTCTGCTGCAGTTGCTGGGCGCGCACGATCAGCCCGTGACCGGCGACATGAAACTCACCGGCGCCCTGCGCGGTCATGGACGCAATCCTCATGGGCTGTTACCCACGCTCAACGGCAAAGTGGAACTGGTGCTGCAAGACGGGCGCATTCTCAAAACGGAAAAACGCGCTATCTGGAAAATTCTCTCTATTCTGAATCTGCCGGCGGTTTTGCAAGGCAAGGTGGATTTGGAAAAGGAAGGCCTGCAGTACAACCGTGCGAGCGCCACCCTCATGGTTCAAAACGGGCTCGTCAAAACACAGAACATCATTCTGGACAGCGCGGTGCTGAAGATTTCGGCCGTCGGCACTTACGATATGCCCACCGATCAACTGGACATGATCTGGGCCGTGAGCCCGTTCGGGTCTTACTCGCAATTCTTGAAATCGATTCCACTCTTCGGACGGTTGGTGGCAGGCGATCGCAAAGGCCTGGCTACAGCACTGTTCCAGGTGAAAGGGTCGATCGACGATCCGCAGGTGACCTACATGCCGATGAAGTCCTTCACCACCGGACTGACCGGCGTAGCACAACTGGCCTTCGATCTGCTGAAGAACACCGTGATGCTGCCCATCGACATTCTCTCACCACAGGAGGAGAAGGAGCCGCTGTTCGATCCGTCATTGGAGATTCAAACGCCGCCTTCCACCTTGCCTTCGGTTGAGGTTCCCACTGCGCCGGCACCGGCCGCGCCTTGACCACCTCCGGAGCGCGTGATAGCATCCGATCATCTGATCGCCTCGACCTCATGAGCCATTCCACCGACCACCATACGAATCCCGGGCCCGGCGCGACGCTGTTCATCGCCGCCAGTGAAACCGACTCCAATCTCTACTACGCCACGAAATTCATTGCGCCCGATCCGTTTATCTACCTTGAGATCAAGGGCGAGCGACTGATGATCATGAGCGATCTGGAAGTCGATCGCGCGCGCCATCAGGCCACGGTCGATCGCGTGGTGTCGTATTCCGAGCTGGAGCGGCGAGCAAAATCGCAGGGCGTCAAAGATCCCGGCAACATCGACGTCATCCATCTCGTCTTACAGGACGCCGGGGTGCACGAGATTCTGGTGCCGCCGACCTTTCCCTTTCTCCATGCGCAACGCCTGCAGGAGATTGGTTACCGGCTGAGCACAAAACGCGACCCCTTTTATGAACGCCGGGTCATGAAGTCAGACGAAGAAGTCCGGCACATCGAGGCCGCCCAGCGCGCGACGGAAACCGCCGTCGCTGCCGCCCACGAGAGCCTTCGACGCGCCGAGATCCGCGAGAATGTGCTCTGGCTCGATGGAGCGGTGCTGACTTCGGAACGGGTGAAGAAACTGATCAACGTCGCCCTCATGGAATGTGGCTGCGTCGCGCAACATACCATCGTGGCAGGCGGGGAGCAGGCCTGCGATCCCCATGACGAAGGCAGCGGCCCATTGCCGGCGCACCGCAGCATTATCTTCGACGTGTTTCCGCGATCGGCCGATTCCCGTTACTTTGCCGATATGTCTCGCACGGTCGTGCGCGGGCGGCCCTCGCCTGAATTGACGAAGCTGTACCAGACCGTCAAAGACGCGCAGGAAGAAGCCATCACCAAGATTCGGGACGGCGCCGACGGCGCGGTCATCCATCAAGGCATCTGCGATCGATTCGAAAAGGCAGGCTACAAGACCGGCTTGGTCAACGGCCGCATGCAGGGTTACTTTCACGGCACCGGGCACGGCGTCGGATTGGACATTCATGAGGCGCCTCGCATCAGCCGCACCGGTTCACTGCTTCAGGAAGGCCATGTTGTCACCGTGGAACCGGGGCTGTATTATCCCGGCCTCGGCGCCGTGCGCATCGAAGACATGGTGCTCGTGACCAAAGACGGCTGCCGCAATCTGACGGACTATCCGAAAGTGTTTGAGCTCGATAGATAGAATTCCCGCTTCGTGCCTGACGTTTTACGCCTCACGAATCTATGCGCCTGACCTTCACGATCCAGCGCTTCAATCCCGAAACCGACCAGCATCCGCACCAGGAAGAGTACCGTCTCGACATCGGCCGAGGCATGACGGTGCTCGAAGCCTTGATCCGCATCAAAAACGAACTCGACGGCCGCTTAGCGCTGCGTTATTCCTGTCGTTCAGCCATATGCGGATCTTGTGCCATGCAGATCAACGGCACGCAAAAGCTCGCCTGCCGGACGTCCATCCGAAAAGAGCTGGAACGGCATGGCAGAATCACGGTCGCCCCCTTGCCGAACCTTCCGGTGATCAAGGACCTGGTCGTCGATATGGCGCCCTTCTGGGAAAAGATCAGGGCGGTCACGCCCTGGCTCACCCCGATCACGCACCCCACCAAACGCTACGGCTCATCAGGGCAACTGCGTCTGCTGCCGGACAGTTATCACTTTCACAATGTGGACGCCTGCATCATGTGCGCGGCTTGCGTGGCCGCCTGTACCTCCCATGAAGTGTCCCGCGGGTTTCTCGGTCCGGCGGCGCTCGCCAAAGCGGCGCGCTTCGTGGCGGACCCGCGCGAACCGGCGGATGCCAAACAGGTGCGGCTTTCCTCCCTTCAAGAAGCCGACGGCATCTGGGATTGCACCCGCTGCAACATGTGCGTGCAGGTCTGTCCGAAAGACGTTCAACCGATGGAGGCGATCATCCGATTGCGCCGGTCCTCGCTACGGCACGGCCTGACCACCGCCGAGGGCGCCCGCCATATCACCGGCTTTGTCGATCTAGTCCGCCAGGAGGGGCGCTTGAACGAAGCCCTGATGCCGCTGAAAGTGCTCGGTTTCAACGTGCGACGGGTGCTCGATGTCATGCCGCTGGGCCTGCGCATGTTTCTTAAGGGTAAAGTCCCGCTGCCGTTCGGGCACACCATTCCCGGTATCGAGCAGGTCCGGGCGATCTTCGCCGCAGCACGACGACGGGCTCCGCGCGCCTGACGCCCATGTCGGGCACCTTCCGATTCCTCGATGAGATTGCGCTGGCCGACATGGCCTTCGAGGCCGAAGGCGATTCCCTTCCGGCACTGTTCGACGCTGCGACGCAGGCTCTGATCCAGAGCCTGGCCGATCCTGCTTCCGTTGCCCAGACCTGGCAGCAGACGATAGACATGGAAGAGCCAGACATCGACACGCTGCTGTTCGAGTGGCTGAACCGGCTTGTCTATCTGAAGGACGCGCAGGCCGTGGTCTTTCACCACGCCACCCTGAAGTTGAACCACACCCCTGATCGATCAGTCTGGCGCCTCCATGCCGAACTGATTGGCGCGCCGGTGGACCAGGCAACGCAGGATCTTCGATCCGACGTGAAGGGCGTGACCAAACATCTCTATGCCGTGACCCAGACAGGGACCAGCTGGAAAGCCAGGGTGGTCTTGGATGTCTGACGATATCGAGAGCCGCCAGCACAACTTCTGTGGAACCTACGGGTGAACCGATGACACTCAACACCGACATGCAGGTCAATCGCATCGATGACTACCTCTGGGAAATTCCGCCTTCCGAAAAGGCGGGGATGCTGGTCCCAGCAAGAATTTACGCGAGTCCGGCCATTCTCGGAGCCATGGATCGCGGGGTCTTCGATCAGGTCACCAACGTGGCCTGCCTGCCAGGCATTCACCGGTATGCGCTCTGTATGCCCGATGGCCATTGGGGGTATGGGTTTCCTATCGGCGGCGTCGCGGCCTTCGATCCGGAGGACGGCATCATCTCTCCGGGCGGAGTCGGCTATGACATCAACTGCGGCATGCGGCTGATCCGTACGGACCTGTCCCTCTCCGAGGTGCAGCCGAAACTTGAACTACTGATGACCGAGTTGTTCCGCCGCGTCCCGGCCGGCGTGGGATCGCGCGGCTTCGTCAATGTGACCCGGCGCGAGTTTCGCGAGGTGATGCGCAAAGGCGCAGCCTGGTGCATCGCCAATGGCTACGGGTGGGAAGAAGACCTGGATCGAATCGAAGAGCGTGGGTGCCTCAATGGCGCTGACCCCACGCATGTCACGGACTACGCCATCGAACGTGGCATCAACCAACTCGGAACATTGGGATCGGGCAATCACTACCTCGAGGTACAGGTCCTCTCCGACAAAGGCATCTTCGATCGGGAGGCGGCCGCCGCGATGGGCTTGACCGGTCGTGATCAAGTCGTGGTGATGGTCCATTGCGGCTCGCGCGGCTTCGGACATCAAGTTGCGAGCGACTATCTCAAAGTCTTTGAGAAGGCGATGCGCCGCTTCGGGATCTCCGTCAAGGATCAACAACTCGCCTGCGCCCCCTTTCGCTCACCGGAAGGGCAGGACTATTTCGGCGCGATGAACTGCGCCGCCAACACCGCGTTCGCCAACCGTCAAGTCATCACCCACCAAATCCGCGAAGCCTTTGCCGCCGTGTTCGATTCGACCCCGCATGCACTCGGCATGCATCTCATCTACGATGTCGCGCATAACATCGCCAAGGTGGAACGGTACGGAGACGGGGAGTGGCTGGTCCACCGCAAGGGCGCCACCAGGGCATTTGGCCCCGGCAGTCCGGAACTGCCGGACTGTTATCGCCACATCGGCCAGCCGGTGATTTGCGGCGGTTCGATGGAAACCGGCTCCTATCTGTTAGTCGGAACCGACCGCGCCATGCACGACACCTTCGGTTCCACGATGCACGGATCCGGCCGAACCATGTCGCGCGCGCAAGCCAAACGTACGGTTCGAGGCGAACAGCTGCTACGCGACATGAAACAACACGGCATTTTGGTGAAAGCGGTGTCCATGTCGGGGCTGGCCGAAGAGGCCGGACTGGCCTATAAAAACATCTCCGAAGTAGTGAACACGGTGGACCAGGCGGGAATCACAAAAAAAGTGGCGGAACTCAAACCAATCGGCAATATAAAGGGCTAGCCCGGCATGCACCGGACACCCATGCACGATCCCCGGGCAACCGGGGACAAAGAGCGCGTCGTCACCCAATCAGCGCCACCCCACGATGGAACAACGCCAGCACGAACGGTTTCCCGCTCACTTCCGGAGTGCCTTCAGTTCAGTGAATCGCGTCGAGGGGGAAGGCACAGTGGTCGATCTCTCCTTGCGAGGCTGCGGAATCGTCTGTCACACAGCTATTCATCCGGGCACCACGCTGACGCTCCGTATCCATGTTCCTGATCCTGAAACGACGCTGACCGTCCAGCAAGCCGTCGTACGCTGGTGCCGGGACGGGCGCATCGGTCTCGAGTTCCTCTCCCTGCCACCTGATGAATGGGCTCGCCTTCAACGTCTCGTCAAAGAACTCACACGCCATCCCTACGAACGCACCCACGACCGGCAGGAGGGTCTCGGCGCCTAGCGCCCCTTTCTGTGGGAGGAGGAGATAGCATGGCTGACGCTTCCGCATCGCGATTGCCTCGGACCTGGTTTCCGGCACTGCTGATCAGCATTATCGTGTCTGCCTTTTGCGCCGCCGCACTCTACGTGCTTCTGGCTCAGCATGACCGCTCGCTCGTGGCGCAACGGAATGCCTCAGCCGTCATGGCGGCAGAGTACAGCGCACGCGCCACGGCCCGCACCATGGCCTGGTTCAGCGAATCGATGGGGGGCGAGAATTTCGCCGCCATCCAGCAGACCCTTGAACAACATGCCCAGCAGGCCAATCTGCTTTCAGCCGCCGTCATCATGGATGACAATGTGGTGGTCGCATCCAGCAATCCCGCCGCTATCGGTACCGCGCTACAGGATGCGGCCTGGCTGGCCGCCCGCCGGACGCAGACCGGTGTCATCACGCCAGGAATCGAAAAGGGCAGATCCGCCTTCATCGTCGTGGAACCGTTCCGCCGGGACAACCGCGTGGCCGGATGGATCAGACTGGCCGTCGCGAGGCCGCCTGAGGCAGCGGCACCACGATCCGAGGATGATTTAGGCCGGGATGTCGCCCTTGTCATCGCACCGCTGCTCCTCTTGATGGCGACCCTCCTGATGCTGACCATGCGGGGCCTCATGAGCCGGGTCCGCGCACTTCTGGCCGGCATTCTTCTCGAAGCCAGGGCGCAAGCGCCTCAGACGATGCCCGGAGGCGTCGACACCCAGGACCGGGGCGAGATGGCCTAAGACTCCATCATGTCGGACGTTACCCTGACCCTCTCGCTTTCACCTAGGCATTCAGCTGCACGCAAGACCCTCGACAAGTGCTATTTATCTGGCAGTTCTTTCAAAGTTTGATAGGCTGAGACGAACGCAGAACCGGGAGGCCGCCCGGTGCGTACGAGAGGCGTCCGCCCCTGAACCGGCGACGCGAGTCAACCGACCGATCGACGCACAGGTGATATCAACATCATGAGCCAAGCGAACCCTAAGATCCTCATCGCCGACGACGACCCGCTCGCACGGCTCTTCGTCAAAAACGCATTGGAACCGGCCGGCATGGTGGTCGTCGAGGCCACCGGCGGAAAGGACGCGCTGGCAAAGTTTGAAGCGATCGGGCCGGATCTCGTCATTCTCGACATCATGATGCCGGATATGGACGGGTATCTGACCTGTTCCCGGATCCGCTCGCTTCCGCGCGGAAAACGGATTCCCATTCTCGTGCTCACCGGCCTGGATGACGCACAGTCCATCGGTCAGGCCTACCAGCACGGTGCCACGGATTTCATCACCAAACCCGTCAATGCCACGATTCTCTGCCATCACGTCCGGTACATGCTTCGCACCAACAACGTGCTGCACGCCTTGATCCGCAGCGAATCCCGGCTGGAATTGGCGCAACGCATCGCCCGCATCGGAAACTGGGATTGGAATCCCAGGACCAACCGCTTCACCATGTCGAACGAATTGTGCCGTCTGGTCGGTGTGCGTCCGCAGGATTTCTCCGGCACCTTCGAAGCATTCCTCGCCCTCGTGCATGAGGACGATCGCCCGACCGTAACGGGCGCCCTGCAGAAACTCGTCGGACAACATACTCCTTGCGATATCGACCATCGCATCGTGTTGCCGAACGGCACCGACTTCGTCATCCACTTACAAGCTGAGGGTGTGCGCGAGGAAGAGACGGACGAAATCACGGTCATCGGGACGGCCCAGGACATCACCGAGCGCAAACAGGCGGAGCGGGCCATTCATCAGTTGGCCTATTACGACAGTCTGACCGGTCTGGCCAATCGCGTGTTGTTCAAGGACCGCCTGTCGAACGCCCTGTCCTATGCGGCCCGCCATCATCAACACCTGGCCACGCTGTTTATCGACCTGGATCGCTTTAAGATCATCAACGACACGCTGGGACATACGGTGGGCGATCTCCTGCTGACCCATGTGGCGGAACGTCTCAGTGACTCGGTCCGGCAGAGCGACTCGGTCAGCCGGCACGCCGACCATGAACCGACGCACGCCCTCGCCCGGCTCGGCGGGGATGAATTCACCATTCTCCTGACTGCGCTGCCGCAGCCGGAAGATGCGGGCAGGGTCGCCCGGCGAATCCTGGAATCACTGGCCCATCCCTTCAGCATCGACGGACATGAAATCTTCATTTCCGCCAGCATCGGCATTTCGATTTTTCCCTCGGACGGGTCCACGGTCGAAGCGCTGCTGAAGAACGCCGACACCGCGATGTACCATGCGAAGGAACAGGGGCGGAACAATTGCCAATATTATTCGTCCGGCCTGAATGCCGCCGCGGCCGAACGCCTCGACCTCGAAAACGAGCTCCGGCGCGCGCTGGAACGGGAAGAGTTCGTCGTGTTTTATCAGCCGAAGCTGAATATCCACTCACGCCGCATTCTCGGTGCCGAGGCGCTGGTGCGATGGAAACATCCCAAGCGAGGCCTCGTACCGCCTGGGGTCTTTTTAAACGCTGCCATCGACACCGGCCTGATCCGTTCCATGGACGAATGGGTGCTTCGAGAAGCCTGCCGTCAGGTCAGAGTCTGGGAGAAGGCCGGGCTGCCCGCGATCACGATTTCCGCCAACGTCTCCAACTCGCTCTTTCACGGACGCACGCTGCCGGCCACGGTCGCCGATGCCTTGCGGGACTCCGGATTGAATCCCGCACAACTCGAACTGGAACTGACCGAGTCCATTGCCATGCGCGATGTAGAGGCCTCCGTGACCATGCTGGAGGGGTTGCGGACCATGGGCGTACGGCTGTCGATCGATGACTTCGGGACCGGCTACTCCTCGTTGAGTTATCTCCAGCGATTTCCGCTGAGCCGACTGAAAATCGATCAATCCTTCGTACGGGATTTGCTGACGAATGAGAATAACGTGAAGATCACGCGCGCCATCATCGCCATGGCTCACAGTCTCAATCTGTCGGTGTTGGCCGAAGGCGTGGAAACGGAAGGGCAGTTGGCGCGGTTACGGGAAGAGGGGTGCGATGAAGTGCAGGGGTATCTGTTCAGTCGCCCTGTCTGCGCGGAGGACTTTGAAAAGCTACTCAAGGGCGATGCCGATGCCCGTACAGCAGCGTAATGTTGATCCGCCGGTTGGTGAGTCCTTCCTTGAACGCAATGTCGTCGGTTTCATGAAACAGATCTGAATTGAACAGGACCGCTCGATTGGCCCGGTAGGGGATCTTGATCTCCTTCGCCCCTTGCGACGTGAGCCACTCATAAATGCTGCCTCTGGCCTTGTCACTATTGTAGGTTTTGAAGTCCCACTCCCTCGGCGCTTCCTTGTCCCATACCACCAGGCCTCCGCTCTCGGGATTGAGATTCGCCTCGTCCGGCGTGATCCAGAAATTGACGTTTACTGCGGCGGCATCCGCATGAATGTTCAATCCACGACGGGCGCTATCGTGTTTGAACGCCCAGGCCTGCGTGAGGCGGTGCGTACCGAAAATGCGCGGCAGACGTTGGCGAAGTTCCTCAGCAATTTGCAGCAGCAGGGGGGACGCAAACCCGTCGCCGAGAAACGCCCCGATGTACCCGTTCTCGTAATCCTTCTTCCAGATCGTCGACGTCCAGCAAAACTCCCTCAGGCGACGCAACGCTTCCTCCGACAACAATCCATCGATGTAGGTGACTTCGGGTTGCGTCGCCAGATATCGGGATTCAATCGCGGCATGGTCCAGGTCAGGCGCCAGCGCGCCCTCCGCTATCCTCTCACAAGGCGCACTATACAGCAGCCGGTTGAACGAGGGGGCGATAGGCTGAAGATCGGCAGGGGTGAGGGCGACGCGATTAGGGGAGACGGTGCCCGGAGCCGGTTCGAGCCGAACACGTAAGCGAACGAGCGCTTCGTGATAACTTCGCCATTCCTCTCCCAGCAACCCGCCCTCCAACAGAGAGCCGACTTGCTCGGCATCGTGCTTCACGCGCGAGCGAAACACCGCGGAGTCCGTGACGGGGCGACCATGCGCATGTTTGGCATTGGCCGTCTCCGCGAAGCAACGCAGGGCGTTCGGAATATTCTCCCGCCAAATCCACGCGATGCCGAGGTTATAGAGCGCAGTGCCGTAACCGGGATGGGCCTGCAGCGCAAGTTCAAAGCAGCGAATGGCTTCATCCACCCGGCCCTGCTCCAGCAGGACCAATCCCAAATTGTTGTGGGCTTCGGCATGCGTCGGCTTCAGGGCAATGGCCTTCCGGTACGCGTCTGCCGCGTCATCCAGCCGGCCTTGTTCTTTTAAGACGACGCCGAGATTATTGTGACCTTCGACATGATCGGGATTGAGCGTCAGGACCTGTTCGTACGTCGCTTGCGCCTCAGCAAGACGCCCGAGTTCCTTATAGACGTTCCCGAGGTTGGTGCGGGGTTCGATATAGCGCGGGTTGAGCTGAATGGCCTGACCGTAGGCCTCCACTGCGTCGGGGAGCAGTCCCGCCCGTTGGAGCACGACGCCGTGATTGAAACAATAGACGGGGTTGCGTGCATCGGCCGCGCGGGCCTGGGCGAGTCGGGCGAGCGCGTCACGGAGGTTCCCGCGCCGGTACAACAACAGGCCTAGACCATGGAGGGCATCCGGCGGGACAGGCATCCGCTCAAGCAATTGCCGATAGCCCCGTTCCGCGTCATCCAGGCGGCCGGCCTGATGGTGCAACTGGGCTTCGCGCAAACTTGCCGAGGCGGCCGCTGCGCCTCCCGCAGACTTGCCATGCAACTTTTCGTCACGGCGACGCTCCTCGCGATTCATGAATGACCCCCCATCGATCGGAAGACCGGCCGATGGAGAGAGTAGCGCAGATCGGGGATAGGGGTCAAAGGAAGCCGGGAGGAGAAAGGCAAAGATCAGGCAGCTTGGGCATTGTCCTGCCGTTTGCGGCGTTGACCCAGAATGTCGAGGGCGGCGACGCGATAGGCTTCGGCAAACGTGGGAAAACTGAAAATGGTATCGATGAACCGATCGATAGTCGCCCCATCCTGTAACGCCATCTGGCCGAGATGAATCAGTTCCGTCGCATGCTCGCCGACGATCTGCACGCCGAGGAGACGCTCCCCGGACGGATCGGCCACCAGTTTCAGGAGCCCATCGCAGGCGCCGGTGATCTGCCCCTTGGCAATTTCCGTAAACGGAGCGCGGCCGATGATCGGACCCAGATAGCGGGCAGCGGCTTGTTCCTCATCGAGACCGATGGAAGCGATTTCCGGGATGGTATAAATGCCGATGGGCACCTGATTGGCTGAATCTCCGACCGGCAAACCCAACGCATGGCTCACGGCGCGGCGGCCATCTTCCATCGCCTGAGAGGCCAACGCGGGCGGGCGCCCTAACATATCGCCGGCCGCAAAAATGTGCGGGACGGCGGTTTGTCCGTGGTCGTTCACAGGAAGGTGGCCTTTTTCGTCGAGCGACAATCCTGCGGCCTCCAGATTCAACTCTTCGACGTTCGGTTGCCGCCCTAAGGCCACGAGCATTTTTTCGCTCTTGACGGCCATCCCGTTCGCCAACCGGGCGACGACGGAAGACACGCCGTCCCATGCGACTTCGGTAACCGTGTGGCCGGAGTAAAATCGTCCGCCCTGGCGTTCGATGCTGCGCTGAAACACTTCGACGATTTCCTGATCCATGAACGGCAGCGGACGTTTGGATCGATCGATGATGGTCACCTCGACGCCAAGCAGCGCGAACGTCGCCGCATATTCGCAGGCGATGACGCCGCCGCCCAAAATGGTCAATGAACGGGGGAGGTAGATCATCGAGAGGATCGAATCACTATCCAGGACATGTTCATGATCGACCGGGATCTGGGGAATCGACGCGGGGCGGGATCCTGTCGCCAGCACGATCGTTTCGGCCGTCAGGGTTTGACAGGCGCCGTCGACGGTCTCCAATTGCACTTCGTGGGGCGAGAGGAGTCGCGCGCGACCGTGCCGGTAGGTCACGCCGTTGCGTGTGAGCTGACCGGCCATATAACACTCATGCGCTTTCACGACCTCGTCGAGGCGATGCAGGAGGACGGTCATGGGCACGTCGAGGCGCATCTTGCCTTCGAAGACCTCGTTCGATCGTTTCAGGCGTTCGAACTGTACCGCCGTCTCGCGCAAGGTCTTGCTGGGGATCGTGCCCCGATAGACGCAATTCCCGCCGACGCCCGGCTCCTGCTCGATCAGCACGACCTTCTTGCCGGCTTTGGCCCCCTGGATGGCTGCCTTTTGGCCTGCCGGTCCACTGCCGACCACGACAATGTCATAGGCGCTTGCCGGCATCACAATGGCATCGCCTCCACGACGGCTTGGACCTTGTCCTTATGGGCCAAGAGCGCATCGATATCTTTCGGATAAAGGTTCAGGTCGGCGAAGACCGAATGGTCTCGCACCGTGTCCTCATCGAATCCTTCAGGATCGAGAAAATGTTTGGCCAGACGGCCGGCCAGGCAGGTCGTCATACACTCCTGCTTGGCCGTCTTGGCGTAATGATAGTCGGCGTGGAACCCGATCGATTCCACCACGGGCGGCGGAAGTCCCCATTCGTCGGCGACCAGCAGGCCCACCTGAATGTAATAGCCGTCGAGCAGTTGGTGGAGCAGATCTTGAGTCATCGGGGTGCCTTGTTCCTTGGCCAGCGCGACCAGGGTCTGCAAAACAACCGGCCGGCCGATTCCGTGCAGAAGACCGCAGAGGTAGGCACTTTCGACGTTGAACCGGCGCATACGTGCAATTTCTTTGGCATAGGCTCCGCTGGCGAGGGAATAATGCCAGAGGCTCTTGACTTCACCATCCCATCCCGGCACTTTGAAAGCGCTGCCTTTGATGGACGCGGAGAAGGCCAATTCGGACATCAGGTTCATGCCCAGCATGGACACGGCATGTTGCAGCGAGACGACGGGATTGCGGGTCATGTAGGCCGGAGAATTGGCAATGCGGATGACATGGGCGGCCAGTGCTTGATCTTGATGAATGAGTGCGGCAAGTTTGGCCGCTTCCGCATCGGGATCGTACACCATGGCCAGAATTCTGGAGGCCACCTGCGGCAACAGCGGGAGTTCGATGGCGCCCTTCCGGATCCGTTCGATCAGGAGTTGTTCTAGCGGGCTGGTAGAGGCCGGGTCTGACATTGGAGCAAGTTCAGCACTCATAGGGCTCACACCACAGGTCAAGGTTGCTGGATTGTCTTCGTTCTATATCCTTTTCGGCTCGTTCCGCCGAAAACCTTAACCCTCGGCAGGGAAGGGACCGGGCACAGAACATGCCAGATAATTTGACATATTCCGCATCGTCGGAACCCGTTTCCAGTCAACAAGGAGTAGCACCCATGATCGCAGGGCGAATCCTATTGTTTCTCTGTCTCATGGGCGCCGTGCTCGCCCTGCCTCCCCAGGCCATCGCCGCCGGAGACCAGGCCCAGCCGACGACCACCGAGAAGATGATTCGCGACACGAAGGAAGCTGTCGAATCCACGAAACAGTACACGGTGCAACAAAAGGACAGCTTTCAAAAGACGATCCAGGCCGAACTGACGGAGATGCAGGCCAAGATCACCGAGCTTCAAAAGAAAACCAACGCCGCCTCCGTGGAAGCCAGGAAGGAGATGCAGAAGGCGCTGCAGGATCTGGAACGCAAAAAGGAAGAAGCGCGGAAACAGCTGGACGAAGTCAGCCACTCGACCAGTTCAGCCTGGAGCACATTGAAAGACAACGTGAACGCGGCCGTGGCGGACCTCAAGAAAAGTTACAAAGAGACGGTGTCCAAACTGCCCTAACCGAACTGGCAGCGCCTTCTCAAATGCGCATCTCTTTGCACACCGACGAATCCCGCTCCGAGCCTGTTCATGGAGGGGGGAAATACGTTAAGGTGCAAGGACAAGCAGCACAACCACACGACGAGACCTATGCCGCTCAAATTTGCCCTCTATCCCGGTTGCGCCGCCAAAGGCGCGACACCCGAACTCTACCAATCCACCATGGCTATCGTCGGCCGCCTGGGCATCGAGGTGGTTGAACTCGCAGCCTCGTCCTGCTGCGGAGCCGGGGTCATCGGGGAGGCGGACCCGGACCTTGCCCTCGCCTTGAACGCCCGCACCTTCGCGCAGGCCGAGCGGATGGGGCTGGACGTGATGACCATTTGCGGCACCTGTCAGGGTGTGATGAGCGCAGCCAACCGCCGTCTGAAAAGCGAACCGGCAACCCTTGAACGGGTAAACAACATTCTCGCGCAAGACGGCATCTCCTACGGCGGCGGCGTGCAAGTGAAACATCTCCTGTGGATCGCCGTGCGCGATCTCGGGCTGAGCCGGGTGACCGACACGGTCCGGTCGCCGTTTCGCGATTTTCGTATCGCTCCTTTCTACGGCTGCTACATGCTGCGCCCATCGTGGGAACTGGGCTTCGATGATCCGGAAAATCCCAGTTCGTTGGAAAAAATCATCCGGGCCGTCGGCGGAGAGCCGGTCGCCTATGCAGGCCGGACAAAATGTTGCGGATTTCCCATAATCCTGGAGAAGGAGGCCATCGCGGTGGCTATGGCCGGCACGAACATGAAAGACGCGCGGGATCACGGCGCAGATTTCATGGTGACGCCTTGTCCGCTCTGTCACATGAGCCTGGATATCTACCAGGAACGCGCGGGGCGAGCTGTGAAGACCGACCTGAATCTCCCTATTCTCCATCTCCCGCAGCTGCTCGGACTCGCCATGGGCATTCCCGCGCAGGATTTGGGGCTCTCGCGCCATCTGATTTCAGTCGATCGTATCGTGACACGTTTGCAGACACCAGACACCACACATTCATCCTTACCCGCGGAGCCCACGACATGAAGGTCATCGCCCTCTCGGATTTTCAGCAGTTCAGCCAAGAGAAAATGAAGAAGAATAACCTGTTCGAAACCTCGCGGTTTTTTTGCGACATCTATTGTTTCGAACCAGGACAGGAACAGAAGGGCCACGTTCACGGCGAGCAGGACAAGGTCTACATCGTGCTGGAGGGTGAAGGCACGTTTCAGGTCGGCGCGGAAAAACGCGTGCTGGGATCAGGACAGGGAACGATGGCAGCGGCTGGTGAGGAACATGGCGTAAAGAATCACACCTCGCAGCGATTGAAAGTCCTCGTGTTCGTCTCGCCGAATCCCTAAAACTATCGAGTTCCCAGCGGTGCGGTGACCGTGATGGCTCCGGCAAGGTCTCCTTCCTTGTGCCCTTCCTTGGGATACCCGGAGATGTCCAGATCACCCTTCGGTTCACCGTGGCAGGCCAGACAATCCTTGGCGTAGTAAATCGGCATGACCACCCGTAACGTGCGCCCCTCTTCGGTCAACTCGCTGACATAGGCCTCGGCCCGCGGCCGTGCGGAGAGCCATTTCAACACCGACGCTTCATACTCGTCCGGCTCATTTTTTGGATTCCGAGGTTGAATGGCTGTCTGTTTCAATCGCACATGCGCAGCCTTGGAGAACCGCGCTGACGCCTGACTACCATAGGTGGCCGGAATGAAATTCTTATATCCGATGCCGCGCTGATTGATGACCACCTGCGCGTCGCGTACGACCTCTCGGCTCGCCTGAACCAGCGCCGGCAGCAGCTCCTTCGCCAGGGGCGGGATGAGCATGGACACCGGCGCCGTCGGTAACGCTTTCAGGTCGAGCCCAGTCTTCGCGTGAAACTCCCTCACCAATTGCTGCTCGAATAATTCCGGCGTAAATCCTTTTTCGCCTTTGTGAGGATCGTCGATCAACGATTGATTGCGCTCGATCACGGCCCGCCCGCACTCCAAAAGTTTTGCCAGCAGGCGCGCCGTTTCCTCCGCCTCGGCTCGCTCGGCCGCCAAGCCCATCGAAGGATGCAGGGTCGTCAACAACACCGCTGAAGCCAGGATCATCCATGCACGACGTCTCATGATTGTGCTCCTCTCCAAGCGGTCATAACCCGCTCTTGATGCGGCAGGTGCCCTGGATATAATGCGACGCCATTTTCTCCACATCGAAGGGCAACCCTTCCAACGAGGCTCTCCGGGGAAAGGCATACTCGTCGTCGAGCCAACGTCGCCGCATCTCATCCAGACGGCCCGACTCGTCCAGTTTCAACAACAGATCGTTCACCAGCCATCGCAGACGGTAACTCTCTTCCGCCACGACGACCCCGTAGTCGGCCTTGGTCAGAAACAAAGGGCGACCGTTTTCGCGCGTCAAGAGCGACCAGTCCTTGCGAACACGTTTGACCATATACTCCAGCACCGGTTGGGCGCCCAGAATGATGTCGATACGCGGCTCGGTCTGCGCATCGGCATACTCGAAGGCCGCAGGCAGGGAATCGCATACGAGCAGACGGTTGGCGCCACCGTTCGCCTCGGCATAGTAGTACGCGCTGGTTTCATCCTGCACCGCGATGGTGAGTCCGTCCAGCGCATGGCTCGTGGCCGCCAGGCGGTCGGCCGCAGGCTGCATCGCCTGATCCCGAACATTCGCCCGCACCCGTTCCAACACGGTCGCACTCGTGGTAATTCCGCTGATTCCTCCGCCGTAAAAATAGGGCAGGGAGTAGGCCACCCCGGCCCTGGTGGGCGCGGGGGTGTTGGTTGCCACCGCTGAGACAAACCAATCCAGATGTCCTTCGTTGAGCAGTCTGAAAAGATCTCTGAAGCGCACGAGATGCAGGACCGGAATCACCGGGCGGCCGCACCGACGGGATAATTCGTCAGTCATCGCCCTGGTCAGTTCGACATCGAGTCCCGTCACGCGAGCGCCCTCGTCGGTCCAGATGGTCGGAAAGACGAACGGCCTGAACGGTTCCATCGCCAGGCCAACCTGGACGCGCCCCCGTTCACAGATGATATCAACTTTACTGCCGGCGACCGGCCACACCCGTTCGACCGCATCGATCAGCAGCCCGCAGCCGGACAGCAGCAGGCAGAGGAGGAGCGGCCAAAATCGCCCGCAGCATGACCGTTTCATTAAAATCGGATACCTGTCAGGAATACCCATTGCTGCGCCTGGCCCGCTTCCCCTCGAAAATCCACTCCGTACTGACTGTACTGTACGCTGATATCGACCGACAGGCTCTGCGCGACCGGAAACCGCACCCCGAGCTGCCCGCCGATCAAGTGTCCGGGCGCACGGTTTCCCGGACCGGGCAGGACACCCCCGGCCAGCGCCCCGACGTAGGGCACCGCTCGGTCCTCCAATGGTCCGAAGAGCACGTGACGGATGATGCGGCTGATCGGCCGGTGTTTCGGAAAATCCAGGATGTCGATGAAGTTGTTCCAGCGGGGATTGATGAACAGCGAATGCTGGTCGGTGCTGAAATCCTGCGTATGAATGCTGAAGAATTGATAAATGGTCCGAACCTCCACATTGCCGTAACGTAACGCCGTGATGCCTAGTTGCACGCCGATTTCACGATCATCCGGCGCGAACGTCTGCTGACGCAGCATGACGTCGACATTAAAGGGCCGGATGGGAAATTCGAGCACCGCTTCCTGCGCGATCACCGACGTCACAGGCAGGAGCCAGGCCCCGGCCACCAGAGCCAAGCCGCACGCCAAGACTCTCCATCTGTGCCCCGTGGCGTCCATCGTCCGCATGGCAGATCTTGGGGTCAGGGTGGTCTGGTCTCGCTGATCAGCCAAATCGTTGTGCGCCCGGATCTATCGATGGGTCGGAGAGGGCCCAGCAGAGATGCATGACCTCATGATCTCCGCCTGACATCGCGCGCCCTTGAGCATAGCACGGCGCGCGGCCTCCAGGAGATTCTCCGGAGTCACCCCGCCGCTCACGACATCGACCAATGCATGGTCAGGAACGCTCTCCAAGTCCACGCGGGTGACGCCTGCGACTTGCGCCAGCTCCGCAGCGATATTCCGGCGGGAAGAGGGACAGTCTTGGCCGGATAAGAAGAGCGCCACTCGCTCTCGCAAGGTGTCGGCACTGACTGGACTCACGAGGCACCCGGCGGACAGGAGTAAGCAGCTCAGCGTCATCCCAGGACATCGCATCGGCATCTCCCAGAAACCACGATCCATGAATAAATGGTGTCGTCATCATGTTCTCTCATTCGTCGCCGACCGGCCCGATGGGGCCGGCCGGATCGTTCCGTACTAGCTGATTACTTCGCCGGCAATTCCCACGGCACCATCGGCATCAACGGCGCCGGTTTCGCATCCGGCCCCGCCAGCAAAACCGCAATCGCGCCGCGCAACGCACCCGTCAACGAATGCGTCACGAGTGGATACGCCCCGGCAGATTCCACCACGACGTCAAAGGTGGCCGCGCTGCCAGGCCCCACGACGTAGGTCTGCACGCCCTTCAGATTGTTGGCGGGATTGCCGCTCTCGTACACGTTGTCCCAAATCTCCCCGATCGGGTGGAACGAGGAAAACTCGTTCGGTCCGGCGTTGACGAAATATATACGGACACGCTCCCCTGGCTTGGCATCGAGTTTTCCCCCGCCGGTCACGAACGGGTGATACTTGAAAATGCCGCCGTTGAACATCATGCCGTCGTACTTACGATCGAACATGGCTTGGACATCGTTTGGATTCTTAAAAAACTCCGACTGCACCAACACATATTCCCGATCCGCTTTCGGCCACACCTTGGCATTCTTTGGATCGACGATGATCGCGCCGAACATGCCGCGCGCGACATGTTGAATCATAGGCGGCGCTCCGCAATGGTAGAAGAACACTCCCGGCTTCTTCGCCGTGAACGAGAAACTGTGCGTCTCGCCGGTGTTGACGGCCCGGTAGTTTTTCAAGAAATCGACTTCCGCGGCATGGAAATCCATCGCATGGGGATTCTTGTTCGTGTCCGGGTTCGTCAACGTAAAGTTGATGATATCGCCTTCGGTGACCCGCACCACCGGACCGGGGAACTGCCCGTTGAAGGTCCAGGCCGCATACTTTTCACCGCCGCCGTCGATGACGATGTCCGTTTCAACCGCGGTCATTTTGATCTCGTGGGTCTTGGCTTGAGCGGACAGGGCCATACCTGCCACCAGTCCCAGCGTCGCTCCCATGAACACCATCGCCTTACATGCCCTTCTGCCTCGGTGATCCGTCTCTCCATGTCTATACATATTGCCTCCGCCATTCCTGCGTTGAACCCGGCGACCGGAAGCGCACCGCCCCCGGATCAGCATTCGTCACGATCGACATGCTGCGCCTCTGCCTGCACCATACGGAAGGCAACATCAATAAAACATGACAATAGTCATGTTTTGAAAAATACCTGGGTTGTCGTGAAAGAATTACGTGGAAGCGAGCAGTTTCAGCTTGGGGAGGTCACGAATGACGAGACGAGCGGCGGTGCCGGTCACCAGACGATCCTTCTTGAAGCGCGCCATGATCCGGATGGCGGTTTCGGTGGTCACGCCAACCATGTTCGCCATGTCCTGACGCGTCAGCCGAACGGTCACGCGAATCCCGTTCGGGTCCTTGATACCGCTGCGTTCGGCCAGATTCACCAAGAGAGAGGCCAATCGTTGATCGGCCCGGTCCAGTGCGAGGACCTTGGCCTTTTCCTGGGCTTCGTTGAGCCGGTTTCCGAGATACCGGATGACTTCCATCGCGGCATCCGGATTCGCCCGCAGCATCTTGAAGTAGGCCTCTTTTTTCATGCGGAGCACACTGACATCGCCCATGGGCTGGGCGGTGCCGGGGTGAGACGCGCCGTCGAAGGCGGAGGCATCGCAACAGAACAAATCACCCGGCATCAGGACTTTGAGCGTGCATTCCTTCCCGTCGAGCGACGACTTGACGCACTTAACCGATCCTTCCTTGACGATATGGAAGTATTCCGTCGGGTCGCCCTCGCGGAAGATGTACTCACCCTTGCCGTAGCGGGTTTCTGTCATTTCGCCCAGGACCTTTTGCCGATCCTGGGCGCTGAGGATCTGAAGGAGGGGAATCTGATTCAACCCGGCAGGAGCGTCGGGACCGGACCGTTCAGCGATGGGCTGCTTTGGCGATATCTTTGGCCGCTTCGACAATCGAGCGTACTCCAATTCCGAAATGATCCACGAGTTCATCCGGCTTTCCGCTGCGCGGAATGTCCCGGACGGCCAACTTGCGAACCGTCACGCCCTCGGACGCCAAGGCGCTCAACACCGCGTCGCCGATGCCGCCATGCGCATAATGGTCCTCAACCGTCAGGAACCGGCCGCCGGTGGCGCGTGCGCAGTCGATCAAGGTCGCTTGATCAACGGGAACGATGCTGTACAAATCCACAACGCGGGTGACGATGCCGGCCGCTTTCAACTGGTCGTGAGCCTTGAGCGCTTCGAACAGGGTGACACCAGCGGCGACGATCGTCAGCTGATCGGCCGCACTCTGCCGAAGGACCTTGGAACCGCCGATCCTGAACGTTTCGTCCGCGCCATAGATGACCGGGGTCTTGGGGCGACCCGCGCGCAGATAGACCATGCCCTTGTGGGCCGTGGCCGACTCCATCAATTTGTACATCGAAAGGCCATCAGACGGGTACAGCACGGTGACGCCGGGCTGGGTCGACATCATGGCCAGATCTTCGAGCCCCATCTGCGACGGGCCATCTTCGCCGATGCTGACACCGACGTGGGTCCCCACCAGTTTAATGTTCGACTGACTGATCGCCGCCATGCGAATGAAATCATAGGCTCGCGTGAAAAACGCGGCGAATGTCGCGACGAACGGAATCTTACCGCAGGCGGCAATGCCCGCCGCCGCACCCAGCATATTTTGTTCTGCGATGAAATTTTCGAGGAACCGGTCCGGAAACCGTTTGCCGAACTTATCGCTATAGGTGGAGTTCTTCACATCCGCGTCGAGAGCCACCACCTGCGAGTTCGCCTCACCCAACGCCAGCAGCGCAGCGCCGAATGCTTCCCGCGTCGCCACCGAATCCCCCAACTTGTACGGAGCCGGAGCCACCGTTCCCTTGGTCGCGGGAGCCGTTTTGGCCGCGGTCGGTAACGAAATCTGAGGCTGGACCGAGCTTGGCTTCAATTGGCGAGTCAACTCGTCGAGTGCCTTTTGGGTTTCCTCGCCCTTCTTCAGCGGTTTTCCATGCCAGTCCGGGTGATTCTCCATAAAGGAAATGCCGCGCCCCTTGAAGGTCTTCGCCAGCAACACCGTGGGCTGCCCCTTGGTCTTGGCCGCCTCGCCGAACGCGGCGACCAGGGCGCCGATATCGTGACCGTCCACCACGATGGCATGCCAGCCGAACCCGCTCCAACGGGCGCGATAGGCCTCCATATCATGCTGCAGCATCGTCGGATCGCTTTGCCCTAAACGGTTCACGTCCACGATCGCGCAGAGATTATCCAACTTCGCCTGCCGGGCCACTTCCGCCGCTTCCCACACCGACCCTTCGACTGATTCGCCGTCGCCCATCAAGACATAGGTGCGATAGTCGGTCTTGTCGATTGATTTCGCATTGAACGCGAGCCCCACACCTGCCGGTAGTCCCTGTCCCAACGACCCGGTCGCCATGTCCACGAAGGAGAGGCGGGGAGTGGGGTGCCCCTCGAGATCGGAACCGAGCGTGCGCAGCTTCAAGAGTTCCGATTTGGGGAACAGGCCCGCTTCCGCCCAAGCCGCATAGAGCAGGGGCGCGGCGTGGCCCTTGGAGAGGACAAATCGATCGCTATTCGGCAACTTCGGGTTCTTAGGGTCATACCGCATGACAGAGAAAAACAGCACGGCGGCAATGTCCGCAGCCGAGCAACAGCTGGAAGGATGCCCGCTCCCGGCTTCGCTCGTCGCCTTCACGCTATCAATGCGGAGGTTGGTCGCTTTATTGGCCAGGGCGGTCAACAGATCAGGGGTTGCGGTGGAACCAGAAGAGGAAGTCATGCGCGATCCTTTCACGATGGGAGCAGATGATTCTGGATGACCTGAATGACAAAGAGATCGAGAGAGAGACCGCTCTCGGTGGGACGAAGCTAACAAATGGCATGCATGGAGTCAATGAAGGCATCGCGCACCAATCGACCTCGTCGCAGACACAGAATTCTTGACACGGTAGGATCAACTCGTTAAGATCGCTTCGCCTTTAACGCTCATCCTGTGAGGTGGGTAAGGAGCTCATGATGATGCACGGCAACCAGCCGTCGGACAGCCCGCACCTTCTCATCCAAACCGGTGGGAAGGTTTTTTTATGCCTCCAGCTGATCGGCCACCCATGACGACCGAACCCCTAACAGGCAACCGGCAGGAGCGCGTCGTGATGGACGCGGGGGATATCGCCCGCGCCGTGACTCGCATCGCCCACGAAATCCTGGAACGCAATAAAGGGATCAACGACCTGGCATTGGTCGGCATCCGGACGGGAGGCGTCCATCTGGCCCACCGTCTCGTGCGCCGCATCCATGACATTGAAGGCACGCAGATCCCGATCGGCGAATTGGATATTACCCTCTATCGCGACGACCTCTCACTGCGCAAGGATCAACCGATTCTCCGCACCACCTCGGTGCCGTTCAAAATATCCGACCTCAAGGTGGTGCTCGTCGACGATGTACTCTTCACCGGCCGGACCATCCGCGCCGCCATGGATGGATTGATCGACCTGGGACGGCCGGCGGAAATTCAACTGGCGGTGCTAGTCGATCGCGGCCACCGGCAGCTGCCGATCAAAGCCAACTACATCGGGAAGAATATTCCCACCTCACGCGACGAGGCCATTGAGGTCCATCTCGAAGAAAACGGGGAAGAGGACCGCGTGGTCATCCTCAGGGCGTAACCGGAGAACGTGACGTGGGGCTCAAACGAAAAGACCTGCTCAGTCTGACCACCCTGTCGGCCGCCGATATCGCCTTGATCCTGGAGACGGCGGATTCCTTCAAAGAAGTCTCCGGCCGGGAGATCAAGAAGGTGCCGGCCTTGCGAGGCAAGACTGTGGTGAACCTCTTCTTCGAGCCAAGCACGAGAACCAGAACATCGTTTGAATTGGCCGCCAAACGGCTCAGCGCCGATGTCATCAACTTTTCGCCCTCTTCCAGCAGCGTGGTGAAGGGCGAAACCCTCCTGGACACCGCGCGCAACATCGAAGCCATGCAGGCGGATATCATCGTGTTGCGACATTCCTCGGCTGGCGCGGCGGAGACGCTGGCCCGCGGCGTGAAGTCTTCCGTCATCAACGCCGGCGACGGATGGCACGAACATCCGACGCAGGCCTTGCTCGACCTCTACACCATCCGCAGCCGGGGTATGGGGTTCGCCGGACTCAAGGTGGCCATTGTCGGCGACGTCGCGCACAGCCGGGTAGCCCGCTCCAATATTTTCGCCCTCACCAAACTCGGGGCCGAGGTGCGGGTAGTGGGACCGCCCACCATGATTCCGTTGCACATCAACCAACTTGGCGTGCATGTGTACCACAACCTGGATGAAGGGCTGCGGGGCGTGCATGTCATCATGATGCTGCGGCTTCAACTAGAGCGCCAGGGTCGCGCGCTGTTCCCGACCATCCGCGAATATGCGCGGCAGTATGGATTGACCAACGACCGGGTGAAACTGGCCGAACCAGGCGCCATCGTCATGCATCCGGGACCCATTAACCGTGGGGTCGAAATTGCGCCGGACGTGGCGGACAGCCTGTCGTCGGTGATTCTCGATCAAGTGGCCAACGGCGTCGCAGTGCGTATGGGGATTTTGTATCTCATGTCGGGAGCCAATGCCTAGGACGTGCTGATGAGTGAGCCCTGTCTTCATGGAACACAGTCCGGACAAGGCATCACTCGCACATGCATTCAATGTTCACATGATTTACGTGGGGAGCTGAGCAACGCATTATGATCTTGATCAAGGGCGGTCATGTCATCGATCCCGGACGCGTGAACGGCGTCGCGGATGTCCTGATTGAACACGGGAAGATTTCAGCGGTCGGGCCCACGCTCACCGTCCCGGCCGGCGCCACAGTAATTCAAGCGACCGGACAGTTGGTGATCCCGGGCTTTGTGGACCTCCATGTCCATTTTCGCGAACCGGGCTTTGAGTATAAGGAAACGATTCAGTCGGGAACGGAAGCCGCCGTCGCGGGGGGGTTCACCACCGTCTGCGCGATGCCCAATACCAATCCCGTGAACGACAATCAGGCCGTCACCGAATTCATGCTCGAACGAGCGAAGGCGGCGGGCAACGCCCACCTGTACCCAATCGGCGCCATCACGAAACGATCCGAAGGCAAGGAGTTGGCCGAGATCGGCGATCTCCGCCGCGCCGGATGCGTCGCGATTTCCGACGATGGCAAGCCGGTGATGAACAGTCTCGTGATGCGGCGCGCCATGGAATACGCGCGCGCGTTCGACGTGCCGGTTGTCGATCACTGCGAGGACTTACATCTCTCCGAAGGCGGATGCATGAATGAAGGCGTGATCTCGACCGAGCTCGGACTGCCGGGCATTCCCTCGGCCGCGGAAGATGTGATGGTGGCGCGCAATGTCTCGCTCGCCGAACTGACCGGGGCACGGCTGCATCTGGCGCATATCAGCACCGCCGGTTCGGTCCGCATGGTACGCGAAGCCAAGGCGCGAGGACTCAAGGTCACGGCGGAAGCTTGTCCCCATCACTTCACCCTCACGGAAGAACTCACGCGCGGCTACAACACCCACGCCAAGATGAATCCTCCGCTCCGAACCAGCCAGGATGTCCAGGCGATCAAGGAAGGATTGCGCGACGGCACCATCGACGTGATTGCGACCGATCATGCGCCGCATGCGACGCAGGAAAAACAGCAGGAATTTACCGAGGCGCCCTTCGGCATCGTCGGCCTGGAAACGGCCCTGCCACTCACGCTGGCCTTGGTGGAAGAAGGCGTGCTGAGGCTGGAATCAGCCGTCGATAAACTCGCCACGGCCCCGGCCAAAGCGTTTAGTCTCAACGCCGGCACCCTGGCGGTCGGCGCCCCGGCCGACGTGGCCATCGTCGATCCCGGCCTGGAGTGGGAAGTCGATCCCTCACGGTTTCGCTCCAAAAGCCGAAACACGCCGTTCGCCGGCTGGAAGGTCAAAGGGCGCGTGACCACGACGATCGTCTCCGGACGGGTGGTCTTCGAACTCGATCGCCCCGGGCGACGGGCGTAGGAACAGAGGACCGTGCGCCAAGGATTGATCGCCTGTGTCACCTGCGAGATGCTGGCCCTGGCCGTCTGGATCGGCGGGCTCCTGGTGCTCGTCGCAGCCGTGATTCCCGCCGTGTTCAACACGTTCGGCGGGCAGGACACGGGCGGATTTTTTTTGACGCGCGCCTTCGACGGGTATAATCGGCTGGTCCTCGGCGCAGCGGCGATCCTGGTCGCGGGCATTCTGTGGCGCGCCTGGCTCTATCAGCAGGCACTGACGGACGAGGCCATCACCAGAACTGAATGGTTGCTGCTGGGCGCGATGCTGCTCACCGCCGGCGTGATCACGT
Source organism: Nitrospira sp. (assembly GCA_024998595.1). Lineage (GTDB taxonomy): Bacteria > Nitrospirota > Nitrospiria > Nitrospirales > Nitrospiraceae > Nitrospira_A. The sequence continues at coordinate 8,610 of JACOEK010000003.1, read as the reverse complement.
TTGTGCTGCATCCTCAGGCAGCCGCCCTGCAGGCGCAGGCCTTTGCCTCCAAAGGAGAGGAGGCGAGGAAAGCCGCCTTCGAGGCGTTCTTTCAGCTGCATAAACCGGTGCGGGTGCTGTATATCCTGAATGTGGGACTCGGTATCGCGCTGTTGACCCTGCGCGTACGATCCTGGATCCAAGTGAAGGAGTGATAGTGAAGAAAGCGATTCTTGCGCTCGCCGATGGAACCTGGTTCGAAGGCCGAGCTTTGGGAGCTGAAGGGGAGACCGGCGGCGAGGTCGTGTTCAACACGGCCATGACCGGCTATCAGGAAGTACTGACCGACCCCTCCTATCGCGGGCAGATCGTCACCATGACCGCTCCGCAGATCGGCAACTACGGCGTCACGCCGGAAGACATCGAGTCCACTCGCATTTGGGCTGAAGGCTTCGTGGTGAAAGAAGCCAGCCGGGTGTCCAGCAACTGGCGCAGCAAGGGGACGCTACAGGACTACTTGCAAGCGGCGAATATCGTGGCGATCGAGGGCATCGATACCAGAGCCCTCACCAGGCATCTGCGGGAGAAAGGCGCGCAACAGGGGGTGATTTCTCACATCGATCTCGATCCGCACCGGGTGGCTGAAAAAGCCCGGCAGGCGCCGAGCATTATCGGGCGCGACCTGGCCGCCACGGTCACCTGTCCTAGCCGTTATCCGTGGAAGGACGGTACGGGCGATTGGGCGCCGAAGATCACCCTGCCGGATCAGGGCACCGCGCAAGCCACGCCAAAAACCTGGCGCGTCGTCGCCTACGATTTCGGCGTCAAACACAATATTTTGCGGCGTCTGGTGGATGTCGGTTGCGAGGTTACCGTCGTGCCGGCCTCGACCTCGGCGAAGGACGTGTTGGCCCTGAATCCGCAAGGATTGTTTCTGTCGAACGGTCCCGGCGACCCGGAAGGCGTACCTTATGCCATGACGGCGCTGCGTGATCTGATCGGCCGCGTGCCGATTTTCGGCATCTGCCTGGGGCATCAGCTGCTCGGCTTGGCGCTGGGATTCTCCACGTATAAACTGAAGTTCGGCCATCATGGCGCCAATCATCCGGTCATCGACCTGCGCACGAGAAAAGTCGAAATCACATCCCAGAATCACAACTTTGCCGTGCGGTTCCCCGGCGGGACGCCGGTCTTGGGACAGGATCTCCCGGTGGTGGACACGCCCTTCGGTCGCGTGCAATTGACGCACACCAGCCTGAACGACGGGTCCGTCGAAGGCATGCGCTGCCTGGATCGCCCCGTCTTTTCGGTGCAATACCATCCCGAAGCGTCTCCTGGTCCACATGACTCCGCCTACCTGTTTGAACAATTTGTCGCATTGATGGAGACACACCATGCCTAGTCCCTGGCAGCTTTCGACCGCTCTTTTTGTGCTGGCCCTGGCCTTGATGCAAGCCGCCTGCGTCACAATCAACCTCCCGCCCGGCCCCGGTGCGCTGGAAGAACACAAAGTCAGCGGCACCGGCAAAGACAAGGTGTTGTTGATGGATGTGTCGGGCGTGATCAGCTCTGAAAACAAGGACGGGTTCTATTCCTCGCCGGGCATGCTCGCCACCGTGAAGGAAGAATTGGAGCGGGCCGCAAAAGACGAACGTGTCAAGGCGATCGTCCTCCGGATCAACAGCCCGGGAGGGACCGTCACGGCATCCGACATCATTTATCATGAACTGAAAAACTTTAAGACCAGTCGTAAACTTCCGATCGTAGCGTCCATCATGGATGTAGGCGCGTCCGGCGGGTACTACATCGCCGCCGCAGCCGACAGCGTGCTCGCTCACCCCTCGTCCGTGACGGGCAGCATCGGCGTCATCATGCTGACAGTGAATGCCAGAGGATTGCTCGAAAAAGTGGGCGTGGAAACGAATGCCGTCACTTCTGGTCCGCGCAAGGATATGGGCTCGCCGTTCCGGGCAATGCTGCCGGAAGAACGAGCGATTTTCCAAGGCGTGATCGACGGCTTTTATCAACGCTTTCTGCAGGTCGTGCAAGAAGGCCGCCCGGGGTTGAACGGCGAGACCATCAAGAAACTGGCCGACGGCCGGATCTATTCCGGGGAACAGGCCAAGGCCTCGGGACTGGTCGATGACATCGGATACCTCGAAGACGCGATTGAGCTGGCCAAGAAAAAAGCCGGATTGATCGAGGCGAAGGTCGTGACGTATCGCCGGCCCGGCGAATATCAGAACAATGTCTATTCTCGGCTGGTCGCGCCGGCCCCCAGCCTTGCCAGCCTGGCGAACGTCGATCTGCTCTCGGTCGTACGAGGCGGGTCGCCACAATTCATGTATCTGTGGATGCCCTGAGCCGGTGAGTTGCTTCCGCCGCCCGGTGCTGATTGAATGGAGTAGACGTGATGTATCCGTCAAACCGACATTCAATCGAAACGCTGCTCAATACGCCGATCGGGCGCCGCTCGGCTCTCGCCCTCGGTGCGCGCGCGGCCTCGCTGCTGGCCACGACCATGGGGCTTGGAGCGGCAACGGGCCTGCTGCAATCCCTCGGGGGTTGCCAACGCGCGCCCGGCACGGCGCGCGACCAATTCATTTATCTCTCGGAAGAAAAAGAAATGGCGATGGGCCTCTCGGCCTTCCGGGAAGTGCTCCGGCAAGCGCCCTTGAGCGACAACGCGGAGCTCAACGAGATGGTGCACCGGGTGGGCAACCGCATCGCCAAAGCGGCGAACAAGCCGGAATACCAATGGGAATTCGCCGTCATTCAAGACGATCGCACGATCAACGCCTTTGCGCTGCCCGGTGGCAAGGTTGCGGTGTTCACCGGCATTTTGAAAGTGACCAAGACCGAAGACGGGCTGGCGACCGTCATGGGTCATGAGGTGGCGCATGCCCTGCAGCGCCATGGAGCGGAGCGGATGAGTCGCGGCATTCTCGAACAGATCGGACAACTGGCCGCCTTGGGCGCCGGCGCGGCCGTGGGACGGCCGGATGCGGCCATGGCCGCGATGACCGTGTATGGCGTCGGCGTCTCCTTGCCCTTCGACCGCCGCCAGGAGTCGGAAGCGGATTTGATCGGTCTGCGCTTGATGGCCGAGGCAGGGTATGACCCGCGCGAAGCCGTGTCGTTTTGGGAACGGATGAGCGGCTGTCCGCGCGCCATGATCAATAAGCTGTGTTTCCGTTCGCAGCAGGCGATTCCGGAATTCCTCTCGACGCATCCATCCGATGTCACCCGCATTAATCAGATCGAGGCCTGGATCCCCGATGCCATGAAACATTATCATCCCGCAGGAAAGGCCCCGGCAATCCCGGCCGGTCCGATCCAACCCTACCGGCCCCCGGTGGGGCCCATGCCCGAGGCGCCTCTGCCGACCGGTTAACTTCTTGATTCGAGGTCAATTGTGCCACGACGGACAGACATCCGCTCCATTCTCTTGATCGGCTCCGGCCCCATCGTGATCGGGCAAGCCTGCGAATTCGATTATTCCGGTACACAGGCCTGCAAGGCTCTCAAAGAAGAGGGTTACCGCGTCATCCTGATCAACAGCAATCCGGCCACGATCATGACCGACCCGGATTTTGCCGACCGGACCTACATCGAACCGATCACGCTGGACGTGGTGGAAAAAGTCATCGAATGCGAACGGCCGGATGCGCTCCTGCCGACCATGGGCGGGCAGACGGCCTTGAATACCGCCATCGGCCTGGCTAAACGGGGTGTGCTGGAAAAATACGGCGTGAAGCTGATCGGCGCGTCGATCGAGGCCATCCATAAAGCCGAAGATCGTGACGCGTTCCGGCAGGCGATGTGGAAAATCGGCCTGCGCGTGCCGGACAGCGGAGTCGCCACGTCGCTCCAAGAAGCCGAAGAAGTGGTCCGCCGCACGCAGTTCCCGGCGATTGTACGGCCCTCCTTCACCATGGGCGGAACCGGCGGGAACATCGCCTACAACATTGAAGAGTTCCGGACGCAGGTGGAATGGGGCCTGGCCATGAGCCCGGTCCGCCAGGTGCTCATCGAACAGTCCGTCATCGGCTGGAAAGAGTTCGAACTCGAAGTGATGCGCGACCTGAAAGATAATGTGGTCATCATCTGTCCGATCGAGAACCTCGATCCAATGGGCGTGCATACGGGCGACAGTATCACCGTGGCGCCGGCGCTCACCTTGACCGACAAGGAATACCAGATGCTGCGGGATGCGGCAGTCCGCATCATTCGCGAGATCGGCGTCGATACCGGAGGAGCCAACATCCAGTTCGGCATGAATCCGGTGAACGGCGAAATGGTCGTGATCGAAATGAACCCACGCGTCTCCCGCAGCTCGGCTCTGGCATCGAAGGCGACGGGATTTCCCATCGCCAAGATTGCGGCCAAGCTGGCCGTCGGCTACACCCTCGACGAGATCACCAACGATATCACCGGCGTCACGAAAGCTTCGTTTGAGCCGACGATCGATTACGTCGTCGTAAAAATTCCGCGCTTCGCCTTTCAGAAATTTCCCGGCGCCGATCCCACGCTGACCACGCAGATGAAATCGGTCGGCGAGGTCATGGCTATCGGGCGCACGTTTAAGGAATCGCTTCAGAAAGCGATCCGATCCATGGAGGTCGATCAATTCGGCTTCAGCTCGAAAATGGGCCTCGATCTCGGCGTGTCGCCGTCACTCGATCGGGACGAGGCGGCGGAGCAGGTTCGCAAGGCCGTGCGCACACCCCTTCCAGACCGACTGTGGCGTCTGGCCGACGGCATACGCCTCGGCATGACGAATCACGAGTTGTTTGCGCTGACAAAAATCGACCCCTGGTTTCTGGAACAGATTCGTGAAATCGTCGAGTTCGAGCCTCGGATTGTGGCCGAACGTGCAGCCGTCGGCTCCGCCGGACTGCGACCGGAACTTCTGATCGAGGCGAAACAGTTGGGCTTTGCCGACGAACGGTTAGCGCAGCTCTTGGGCGTGAGCCAAAGCACGGTCCGGGGTTGGCGATCGGCCCTCGGCCAAGGCACGCACCCTCGTAGCGTGACCTATAAACGCGTCGATACCTGCGCGGCTGAATTCGAGGCCCACACGCCGTATCTCTACTCGACCTATGAGCGGGAATGCGAAGCCCGACCGACCGACAAAAAGAAAGTCGTCATTCTCGGCGGCGGGCCGAACCGGATCGGGCAGGGGATCGAGTTCGACTACTGCTGCGTGCATGCCGCGATGGCGCTGCGCGAAGAGCAGATCGAAACCATCATGGTCAATTGCAACCCCGAGACGGTCAGCACGGACTACGACACCTCCGACCGCCTCTATTTTGAGCCGCTGACGGAAGAAGACGTGCTCAACATCGTCGAACGGGAACAACCGATGGGCGTGGTACTACAATTCGGAGGGCAGACCCCCTTGAAACTGGCGCTCTCCCTGTCGCGCGCCGGCGTGACAATTCTCGGCACCAGCCCGGATGCGATCGATCGCGCGGAAGATCGCGCCCGCTTCCGCGAACTCCTCGACAAACTCGGTTTGCGGCAAGCCGAGAGCGGCATGGCCCATTCCGTCGAGGAAGCCTTGAAGATCGCCGCCGACATTACTTATCCCGTGATGGTGCGGCCGTCGTATGTGCTCGGCGGACGGTCCATGCAGATCGTCTACGACGAGGCGGGGCTGCTCCACTATATGAACACGGCGGTCAAGGCATCGGAGAAACATCCGGTGCTCATCGATAAGTATTTGCGCGATGCCATCGAGATCGACGCGGATGCCATCTCTGACGGCACGACCGTGGTCGTGGCGGGCATCATGGAACACATCGAGGAAGCGGGCGTCCATTCCGGCGATTCCGCCTGTTCATTGCCGCCGTATACGCTGGACTCCGCGACGATCGAAGAAATCCGCCGCCAGATGACCGCGCTGGCCTTGGAGCTCGGCGTGATTGGCCTCATGAACGCGCAGTTCGCCGTGAAGGATCAGACCATCTATGTGCTGGAGGTCAATCCGCGCGGGTCGCGCACCGTACCCTTCGTCAGCAAAGCCATCGGCGTTCCGCTGGCCAAACTGGCCATGAAGGTCATGGTGGGCAAATCGCTCCAGCAATTGAATTTCACCACGGCGCCCACCCCGACGCATCTCTCGGTCAAGGAGGCGGTGTTCCCGTTCACGAAGTTCGCCGGAGTCGACGTGCTGCTCGGCCCGGAAATGAAGTCCACCGGGGAAGTCATGGGCATCGACAGCGATTTCGGTTGGGCGTTCGTGAAATCCCAAGCCGGCGCCGGCGCCATCCTGCCAACCTCGGGCACCGCATTTCTCAGCGTCAAAAGTGAGGACCGCGCCGGAGCGTGCGATGTCGCCCAACGGCTGGTCGCGCTGGGATTCCGCATCACCGCAACCTCCGGCACGGCCGCGCACCTCACCGAGCAGGGGATGCAGGTGGAGGTCGTCAACAAGGTGCAGGAGGGGCGGCCGCACATCGTCGACCATATCAAGAATGGCGATGTGGCCTTGGTCGTCAATACGGTGCGGACCGCGTCCGCGCAGACCGACTCCCTGTCCATCCGGCGCGAGGCGCTGCACAAAGGCGTGCCCTACTACACGACGATGCGCGGAGCCCTGGCCGCGGTGATGGGGATCGAAGCGCTCCTGAAAAAGGGGCTTGCCATCCGAGCCTTGCAGGAGTATCACCGGGTGAATTGAGCGAAGGTCCTGACAGAGGGATAATTGACAACAGGTTCCAGGAATGGACACGACTCCGTCACGCATTCCTGGACGCGGGGTAACCGGCGAGACGACCACCAGGCGCCACCGGAAACCGGTTTCAATGGTCATCGGGGGGAAGATATGCCGACACCGATTACGAGAAAAGGATACGAAGCGCTGAAAGCCGAATTGGATCGGCTCCATAAAGTGGAGCGGCCGCGCGTCATCGAGGCGATTGCAGAAGCACGCGCGCATGGCGATCTGAGCGAAAATGCCGAATACGATGCCGCGAAAGAGCGGCAGGGTTTCATCGAGGCGCGCCTGGCGGAGTTGAAGGGTAAACTGGCCGACTGCCGGATCATCGACATTGCCGGCCGCACGAGCGACACCGTGGTGTTCGGCGCCACCGTCGTGTTGATCGAACAGGAAGCCCAGGCTAAGAAGCAATATACCCTGGTCGGGCAGGATGAAGCGGACCTTAAGTTTTCGCGTATTTCCGTTCAATCGCCGGTGGGCCGGGCCCTGATCGGCAAGCGAGTCGGCGACCTGGTGGAGGTGACGACTCCCGTCAAGGTGGTGGAATACGAAGTGATGGAAATCCGTTTCGAGGAATTGTAAGCGCCCATGGCAGCCCGTCTATCACTCCCGCTCTCGTCCCGCGCGCAACTTCGTTCGCATGCCCGGTCCCGGTTTATCTCATGCCGGTAACCATTCCCCTTATCACACTGTTGACGGATTTCGGCGACCGCGATTATTTCGTGGCCAGTGTGAAGGGCGTCATCCTCAACATCAATCCCCAGGCGCAGATTGTGGATCTGTCGCATCACGTCACGCCGCACGATGTGGCGGATGCCGCGTATCTGCTCAAATCCTGCTATCGCTATTTTCCGGACGGCACCATTCATGTCGCGGTCGTGGATCCCGGCGTAGGCACCGCCAGACGGCCACTGCTGGTCTCGTCCTCGCGCTACTCATTTATCGGCCCGGACAACGGATTGTTCACCCACATTTACCAGGAAGAAACGGGCGTCGAAGTACGACACCTCGAAAACCGGCAGTACCGGCTGGACTCCGAAGGCGCCACCTTCGATGGGCGCGACCTCTTCGCTCCCGCCGCGGCCTGGTTGACCAAAGGCCAACCGGTCGGATCCTTCGGCCGGCTCGTCCCCAACTATGAACGCCTGCCGATTGCTGAACCCTCTTGGGACAAGCATGCCATGGCGGGAGAGATTGTTTATATCGACCGATTCGGCAATCTGATCTCCAACCTCACCGCGTACCACATCCGGGAGGTGCGAGGTGTCAGCAAACGCTCCGACCCGTACATTCGCATCGGGGGCCTGACAATCGACAGCCTCGTGCATACTTACGCGGAGGGGTCGGTCGATACTCCACGGGCACTGATCAACAGTAACGGATATGTCGAGGTGTTCCTGAAAGAAGGTCGCGCGGCCGACCGGTTGAATGTGGTCAGAGGCGCGCGAATCGAGCTCAGTTAATCCTACCATCCTCGCGATCCCCGCCAGGCCTCCTTCGGAGACCAGGTCCATCTCCTGGAATTGACAGGCGAAAGTCGCCGGTGTTCTAATAACAGTGTGAGCGCGCAGGCCAGTATGCACTACGTGGCCATCATGGAATAGGCTGATCTTCTTGCATATTTGGTCCAGCCCGTGCGAATCGCACCATTCCTGTTGGTCCTGCATCCCGCCCTCACCGTTCCTGAAAAACGTGTGCCCAGTCATAGGGATCCGTACCGCCCAGACACCTCCAAACGGACTCAGCACCTTGACCGGCCGGAAGACTATGCTCGAACGACACATCGACCGATACAGGATGCAAGGGAACCCAGTTCCATGACACGACCACTGCGACATTTCTCGGCCATGCTTCTTTGCCTGACCCTCGGGGCCTGCACACGCCCGGATCCCCCGGCACCCTCCGCG
>JACOEK010000006.1 GCA_024998595.1 Nitrospira sp. | reverse complement strand
CGTTGCAAAACCCCCTCGGCGACCACCGAACTTGGATCTCCCCCCACGATTAAATCCTTGTCCCCGAAGTGGGACGCCGTTCGCGTCGTCACCCGCATATTCAAGCCTTCAGGCACCAGGCTGTACTCAAACAGAGCGGCTTCCTGCCGTTGATCCATATACCCTTGGCTCGCCCGTTCGAAGGAACCGATAATGCTGACTGAGAGCCGGCCCTGTCCCTGCTCGAAGCGTTTGACCACCATCCGCTGGACGCCGCCCCCCTGGGGCACATATTCCACCGTTTGTCCGACGTGGGACAATTCAACCTGCCTGGTGACCCCTTTGTTGTTCGTAAAGGAGTAGAGGGGCAAACCCTGCGGGCTAAAATCAATCCGGATTACAGCCCGGCTGCCGTCCGCACTGGTCAGCACACCTTTCCATGCGCCGGTCAATTCCGCCGCTTCGGCGGAGCCCGAGACGGCAAGCACACAGACAACGATTGCGATGCTCGCGAGATGCTTCATGGTCATGGGCCTGACCTCCTGGACGATGACGGGTCTCGTGCCGGGCTCTCCTTATACGCTGAATGGTTGCTGTCGAAGAAAACGGGCCGCCGCCCCGAGCGTAAACAGGTTCGGTGACTGGCTTGCCGGAAGTCCCGCTTTAACCGCCGCGTGGAATTTTGCATAGTTCCCGCGATAGTTCCCATGGTTCCATGCCTTCAGCACCTGTTCGGTGAAGGCGCCGTTGTTGTCGCCGTCCATGGAGGTTTGGTTATCCTGGCAGCCTGAGATGAGAATCACGATGGGGTTGAATTGTTTTGCGATCGCGGTGAGGCGCGGGCTTACGGCCAGTTGGGCCAGCACACTGTCGGGATCCGCGGTGGATGCCTTGCCAGCGGCCTTTGCCACGTCATGCTGCAATTTGTTGTAGAACGTCTGGTGTTCACGATAGGTGCGAATGGCGACGGCAGGGGGCATCATCTTGGAACGTCCAGACACTTTTGTCCGATCGAGCGGGGGCGGGACGGCGCGGGTGACCGTGCCGCTATGGCAGCTGTCCGATAGCACCAGGATTCGCACACCCGCCGCAAAGCGGCTCAATTCGAAGTATAACTCATCGTCGATGAGCTGGCCGTCGTAGAGGCACCAGGTCTCATCCTGCTTGTCGGTTTCCTCCCCCGTCACATCGGGCACTTGGCCTCCATGGCCCGAGTAGGTCAGAAAGAAGAAGTCACCTTTGCGCAATTGCTTGGCGGCCTTGCGCATGGCCGACAGCATTTGCGCGCGTGTACCCTTCTTGGTCAGCAGTACCGTAGGCTTCATGCCCTGTAACTTGGCGATGGCCGCCATGTCCTTGGCGTCGAACTCACACGCCGCCAAGTCCCCGCTCCAGCCTCCATAGGCGGCTGGACTCACGGCATTGAGCCCGATGTGTAAGGACAGGGCTTTAGGCTTGCCTGCAGATGATGCAGTAGTTTTTGCCATACGTACCTCCTTGGTCGGCTGGCTCGATGGGATGGATACGTGCGAATGACGAGCACATGATGGCGGTACGGTAATCGTTACGAAGAAATCTGTCAACGGAGCAGCCAGTGAAAATACTGGTATATTCCGGCCGTTGAGAGGCACCCGTCGCTAGCAACTAGGTGGGAAATGGAGCTGAGAACTGAGATGTAAAATGTTAAGCGTCTTCCTCTTCGACATCCTCGATCGAGTCCTTCAGCGCGGCCACGAATGCCTCCGGGGCAGCGAGGGCCTGCTCGGTCAGTTGAAATTCAGAAACCAGCACCCCATCTTTATCCACCACGATCAATCGATATCCCTGTTTCACGGCAACTCCTTTTGCGAAGGTCCGCACCGCGTTACGATGCAGCAGCCAAGGCACCATGCTGTCAGGCTGGTATCCAGGAAGCAAGCCGGCTGACGACTGGATCGGCGGGCCGGACGATTGTTAGGTTTTCGGCGATCATTACTGATAGGATGACGGAAGTGTCCGACTGCCTCGAACGTCAAGAGAAAGGATATCCAGCTTGAATACAACCAAACTTATAGCCGCAGGTCTTGTGTTGATGTTGGTCGGCGTGCCGACGATTTCTTTCGCGAAGGCGCGAGGAGGATCCGGGGGAGGGTTCTCCAGTGGATCCCGCAGCGGCAGTTCATCCGGCAGCATGGGCAGTCGCGGATCGCGGACCTATCAGGACAATGGGGCCAAGCCCATCGAGCAATCCACGACGGCGAGGCCTTCCACGACCCCCCCGACTTCCGCGGTCGGCAACCCCTCGGCCCCATCGAGACCGGCGCCTGCGGCGCAACCTTCCTGGATTCAGCGCAATCCGCTGTTAGCCGGGATCGCCGGTGGTCTTGCCGGGTCATGGCTTGGTCACATGATTTTCGGCGCGACGGACAGCAGCGCGCGTACGACTGAAGGTGGCGAGGGCGAGCAGGCAGCGGGTGGGTCCGGCTCGAACGGCATGTTGCTACTGCTCATGGTCATGGGCGCGGGTGGTTTGTGGTGGTATATGCGATCACGGCGTACGCCGGCGCCGAATTTTTCCGGACTTTCTCGAACCAGCGTCGCGAACGGCTCGCTACTGGCCGAATCGTCGCGTGCAGCAATTGCTACAGCGGCAGTTGAAGATGAGATCACTCCGGCAGACAAAGCAGCGTTTCAGCAAGCGCTGATCGATGTGCAAGCCGCTTGGACGCATCAGGATCTCGCCGGCTTGCGCCGTCTGGTGACGCCGGAGATGCTGGAATATTTCAGCGCCGGTCTGGCCGAGCAGGCCAGTGAGGGTGCCGCCAATCATGTGGAAGAGGTGGTCCTGGGACGGGCGGAAGTCCGTGAGTCCTGGAGCGAAGGCGCGACTCAGTATGCCACGGTCAGTCTATCCTGGAGTGCCAAGGATTACAGGGTCTCTCTCGGGAAGCAGCCTGGTGAACAGGGGTATATTGTTGAGGGCAACCCTGAGGTTGCGGTCGAAACGACGGAAGTATGGACCTTCATGCGGTTCGGATCCGGAAAGTGGCTCCTGTCGGCAATCCAGCAGGCGGCCTAACCACCTCTACGAAGAGCCAGTCTCAGAGGCAGTGATGCGGGGGCAGTCACATCAGTGGCTGCCCCCGCTGTTCATAGGCTAGCGTTTTTTCGATACCCGACGTGGACGCGTGGCGGGTCTGTCCTCTATGGACAAACACCCTTGCGCGTGGGAAATCGCCTCCAGCAGCGCGGTCCGTTCTTTGTCCGTCTCCTGCACCGGCGGCATGCTGTGTACAAACTGCTCCGCCGCGTCTACCAACCGTTGCAATCTGGTAGCCATTCCATCCGGGGCCGCCGTTGGCTCGGAGGAGGCCTTGCGAGCCATTGCCCGCTTTCTCCTCGGCCCGACATAGATTTGCGGGGCTACGGGGTTATCTTTCTCCAATTCCGGTCGTCTCGATATCGGCATGCGTCCTCCCAAATGGCAAACAAGGAACGCTCACTCTACTCGATTCTGCCGCGCGTTTGCATGGCCGAAATCATTCTTGTCTCGATGAAGAGTGAGCCTGGACCCGTCAAAGGACTCACGGCTTGTCACACTGATTATCTGGAATCATAACCGTGTCATGACTGCGATTGACGGGTCGTCACAGGAATGACGGGCGAGGTGCCATTTCGATTCAGACAGATGGTCTGGGGAAAGCGAGCGCATCGGTCCAATCGTACGGAAGGATTCAGCGAAATCGCACCGCCTCTGATGAGCAGGGCATTAGTAAGTCGGTCATTTCTCCTTCTGTAAATTATAGGCACGACTGTTGCGTAATTGCCGTTGTTGTAACGCGAGGTGACATTCATTCGGGCAAGGCTGTCAGCGATGACGGCCAGAGGAGTGAAGCATGCGCCAGTCTCTCGGAATGCGTTGCTATTTCACCGCCTTCGCCATGTTTCTCTCGGCTCTCGTCGGTCGGTCCTGGGCGTCCCGGAAATAGGTTCGCTGGCAATCTCCCGGTTTCGTGTCTGTCCACGGTGGTTTTCCCTCCCGCGCCACTGCTTGTCTGATTGAATACTGTTCCTTCCTCCGTGCTTCGGCTCAGACCGTATACTCACCTGCCGTTCAACGCTCTCGAATTCATTGACGGGGCGCGGGCATCGGCCGGATGTCGCTTGACTCCCATTTTCACCGGCTCCTATAATTCGGCGGTTTTGATGCGACAACCAGCTGATTTGGCATAAAGAATGGCCGAGTTTACGCATTTCAACGAATCCGGGCGGGCGCGGATGGTCGATGTCGGGGCAAAGGCCTCGACTGAGCGACTGGCAACGGCGCAAGCCATCGTTTTTCTTCAACCGGAAACCCTTGAAAAGATTCAGCACGGAAAAATCGCCAAGGGCGATGTGTTGTCTGTCGCCCAGGTGGCGGGGGTGATGGGGGCGAAGAAGACTCCGGACCTGATTCCCATGTGCCATCCCATTTTGCTGACGAGTGTCGACATTTGTTTTCAAGAAATCGATCAGCCGGACCGTGAGGGACGGTGCTCGATCCTGATTACCGCCACGGCCAAGACCACCGGGCCGACGGGCGTTGAGATGGAAGCCATGACGGCCGCCTCGGTGGCCGCGTTGACGATTTATGATATGTGCAAGGCGGTGGATCGAGCCATGAGCTTCGGCGACATCTGCCTCTTGACCAAGTCCGGCGGGAAATCGGGCACATATCAACGTCCGGTTCCCGTGTAATTGCCTGGCTGATGGAGCGTGAGATGGTCACGGTTCGACTCTTCGGCATGACGAAAATGTTGGCCGGAAATCAAGGTGCCCTTTCCCTGGCCTTGCCCGATGGCCGGCGGGTGAAGGACCTGGTGGCGGTGATCGAAGCTGCCTATCCGAAGATCGGCGAATTGCTGCACAAGAAGAAAGTACTCGTGTCGGTCAATCAAGACATTGCCCTTGAGGACCTTGAAGTGAAGGATGGAGATGAGATCGCCTTGCTGCCGCCCTTCGCGGGCGGGAGCGGGCATCGATAGGAGCATCGCATGAGTCTTGAACAGGTCACGAAACCCGACCAGCCAGTCACCGGCGATGAGGCGATGCTGGTCAGGGTGCAGCGAGAAGATTTTTCGATCGACGAAGAACTCCGTCGGGTACGCGCGCGTTCCAAACGTATCGGCGGCATTGCGATCTTCCTGGGGACGGCCAGGGACCGGTCGAAGGGCAAGGACGTAGACGGCATCACCTTCGAGCATTACGAGGGCATGGCGCAGAAAAAATTGCGTGAGATTCGCGAACGAGGGCTGAAAGATTTTGGCATCATTGAGCTGTCGATCCTGCACCGCTACGGCGAGATCGGTATCGGCGACAACATCGTGTTGATCATCGCCGGCGCTGAACATCGCGCGGAGGCCTTTCAGGCTTGTAAATGGGCCATTGACGAATTGAAGCAAATCACGCCGATTTGGAAACTCGAGCACACCCCGGAAGGAGAGGTGTGGGTTGAGGAGCATCCTTAGCCCCTCCGGGCGGCAGTAGGGGAGGGGCATCGCCCTCGAGTAATTATGGACCACAGCACACTCGATACACCCGCTCCCACGATATACGACCGGTTGGGGCGTCCTCTCCGCAGCCTGCGCCTCTCCGTGACCGACCGCTGTAATCTCCGGTGCAAGTATTGTATGCCCGAAGATGATTACGCCTGGTTGCCGCGCGATACCATTCTGACCTTCGAGGAGATGGCCGAGCTCACGGCAGTCTTTACCGAGTTGGGCGTGGACAAGGTTCGTCTTACGGGCGGGGAGCCGCTGTTGCGTCGGGACCTGCCGCGATTTGTCAGGCAGCTGTCGGAAAATCGTCGGATTACCGAGATTGCCCTGACCAGCAACGGCGTACTCATGGCCGATCAGGCCGCCGATCTCTCCTTCGCCGGATTGAATCGTGTGACCATCAGCCTGGACACTCTCCGTGCGGACCGCTTTCGTACCCTCACTAAACGGGATCTTCATCACCAGGTGTTCGACGGCATCAAGGCGGTGGTGCAAGCCGGGTTTCCATCGCTGAAGTTCGATACGGTCGTCATCAAAGGCTACAACGACGACGAACTCATCGATCTCATCGAGTACGGCAAAACGGTCGGCGGCGAGGTGCGGTTCATCGAATACATGGATGTCGGCGGCGCCACGGATTGGTCTATGAAACAAGTGCTGTCGAGGGCAGAGATGCTCGAACTGATCGGCCGTCACTACGGAGACGTACAACCGGTACGGGAGAACAGCGTCGCCCCCGCGGAGCGGTTTGTGTTGCCGGATGGGACCTCCTTCGGCATCATTCCCTCGACCACCACCCCATTTTGTCGTTCCTGCGATCGCAGCCGGTTGACGGCCGACGGGATGTGGTACCTCTGCCTCTATGCGAAAGACGGTCTGGATCTCCGTGCGCCGCTCCGGCAGGGCCGTACCCGCGATGAATTGAAAGCGCTGATCGTTGCCGCCTGGGAGGGCCGGGCAGATCGGGGTGCTGAAGAGCGCAAGGCGCTGGAAGTGTTAGGACTGCGCGAACAGCGCCTCATTGAGATCAATCGCCTCCGTGAAGATCCCCACCTTGAGATGCATGCGCGAGGGGGATGACCGTCAGTGTGTGCTGCTCCCGTGCCGGATCGGCCGACGCACCTCCCCTGGAGCAGTGAATGTTTGATCCCCATACCCTGACCATTTTAAGCCTTGGATTCGTGCTCGGGCTTCGTCACGCCCTGGACGCGGATCATCTCGCCGCTCTG
This sequence comes from Nitrospira sp., assembly GCA_024998595.1. GTDB lineage: Bacteria > Nitrospirota > Nitrospiria > Nitrospirales > Nitrospiraceae > Nitrospira_A. The sequence goes on along the minus strand of JACOEK010000006.1, from coordinate 187,000 downwards.
TCCACCGTGCTGGCCGAGCGCCCCACCGTCCAAGCGTCCACGGCGATCGGGTTTTTCTGGGGTCTTGGTCACACCTTGATGCTCTTGTGCGTCGGGACTCTCTTGCTGACCTTGAACCTCACGATTTCCGAATCCGTGGCGAACATGTTCGAGTTTGCCGTCGGAGGGATGCTCGTGGCGCTTGGTCTCTTATTGGCCCGCCGGATGTATCGTGAGCAGTGGCATCTCCACACCCATGAGCATGATGGCCAGCCGCACGTGCACTTGCACAGCCACCATGTGCAGGCTGATCACCGGCATGGGCATTGGTATCAGGGATCGTTGCGGCCCCTCGGGATTGGAATGGCACATGGACTGGCCGGGTCGGCGGCGCTGATGTTGGTTGTGCTGTCCACGGTGACGGGCATCGGTCAGGGAATCGGCTATATTGTCGTGTTCGGTATCGGATCCATTCTGGGAATGGTGGGAGTCGGGGTGGTGCTCAGTTTGCCCGTGATGTATTCCCTGACAGTCGGACCGCGAGCCTATTGGATGGTGCAGGGGCTCGCCTGCCTCGTCAGTATCGGTTTGGGTGTGCTGATGATGGTGCGAATCGGACTGGGCGGCGGCTGGTCCTAGCCACAGGATTCGTGAGCCGTTCTACCGCAATCGAATAGGTCTTCGCCTTCTCTTCCTGGCAGGCCGTGGTTGAAGAACGACCTGTGCAAATCTGTGTGCGCCTTTCTCAGAGGTATGCTATTCTGCCGCCCAGTGCGGAGGACTCGTTCACAATATCGTGACGGTAGGCCGAAACGCCGGTGGAAGTCCGGAAAGCCACGGCCATGAATGTCCGTGTGTTGGGTTGTCATGGCTCGGGGCAGCTGGTTTCAGGCGAGAAGGGTCCGGTCCAGTGCGGGACCTGCGGTTTTCTGCTCAACGATGAGCTGATGGTGGATGCTGGAACGGTCGGATCCAGGCTGTATCTGGACGAGCAACGGCGGATCCGGGTGGTTCTGCTGACCCACCTGCACTTTGATCATATTCGTGAGTTGCCGACACTGGCCGATAACCTGGTCGGCGAGATTGAGGTGCCGGTCGTCATCGCGGCTATTCCAGAAGTCCTGGACGGGTTGCGCAGGCACATTTTTAACGGCACGGTCTATCCAGATTTTTTCCAGCTGCCAGATCCTGCCAGGCCTGTATTCGTGTCCCGCGAACTGACCCCCGGACAGGAGACGCTCTTGTGCGGGCTGGGGGTCACGCCGATCCCGGTGAACCATGTGGTGCCGACGGTGGGCTTTCTCCTTCGCGAAGGGTCCCGGACGGTTCTCTTTAGCGGCGACACCTATCATACGGACGCGCTATGGAAGGCGGCCGGGGACGTGGACGGATTGCAGGCGGCATTTATCGAAAGTTCGTTTCCCGACGAGATGGCCGACTTGGCACGAGTGGCGAAACATCTCACTCCGGCGTTGCTGGCTGAGGAGTTCGCCAAGATCGCGAGACCGGAGTTGCCGGTCTTTGCCTACCATTTGAAGCCGCGGTTTCGAGAACAGATCCGGCAGGAGCTCGGACGACTCGGCATTCGTCATTTGACCGCGCTTGAAGAGGGCCAAACCCTTGTACTATAGGTGAGCACAGATGGCTTGGTTTAAAAAAGGAAAAACCGAGGAAGCGGAGCCCCCCAAACGCTCAAAAACGGCGGAGGGGATGTGGCTGAAGTGTAACCATTGCCGGGAGATCGTCTATCGCAAGGAAGTCGACCGCAACAACAAGGTCTGCCCGAAATGCGATTATCACTTTCCCATCTCGGTCATTGAACGTATCAATCTGCTCGTCGATCTCGGCACGTTCAAAGAGTGGGATCCCGAGCTGGAGCCGCAGGACCCGCTGCAGTTTCAGGACACACGCTCCTACAAAGACCGGATCAAGGCGCAGCAGGAGAAGACGGGACGGAAAGACGCGATGGTCATCGGCCAGGGCGTGATCAATGGGCGCAAGGTGGCCCTCTGTGTCTTCGATTTCGGGTTTATGGGCGGCAGTATGGGATCCGTGGTGGGGGAAAAAATCTGTCGCGCGGTCGATCGCGCCTTGGAATCGCGGATGCCGTTGATTCTCGTGACAGCTTCCGGCGGCGCTCGTATGCAGGAGGGCATCTTGTCCCTCATGCAAATGGCGAAGACGTCCGCGGCGGTCGCGAAATTAGGCGAGGCCAAGTTGCCCTTTATCTCGATACTGGCCGATCCGACGTTCGGCGGGGTAACGGCCAGTATTGCCATGCTGGGAGACGTCATAATTGCCGAGCCGAAGGCGCTGATCGGATTTGCCGGCCCCCGGGTCATCGAGCAGACGATCAAACAACAATTGCCGGATCAGTTTCAACGCGCCGAGTTTTTGCTCGATCATGGGATGATTGACATGATCGTCGAGCGAAAGCAGTTGAAGGAAGCAGTGAGCACGTTGGTCGGGCACTTCTAGCCGGTTCATATGTCGCTCATGCCCACGATGACGTATTCCGCGACCGTCCAATTCCTCTACGGTCTGCAACAACACGGGATCAAGTTGGGTCTCGAAACGATTCGCGCCCTGCTCGGACGGGTAGGCGACCCGCATCGTCGATACCCGGTCCTGCACATCGGCGGCACGAACGGGAAGGGCTCCACGGCAGCCATGACTGCGTCGATCCTGCAAGCTTCCGGCCATCGAGTGGGTCTCTATACCTCTCCGCACCTGATCGATTTCCGCGAGCGGATTCGCGTCAATGGCGAGATGATTCCCGAGTCGCGCGTGATCCATGGGGTCGAGATGTTGCGCGCGGCCTCCGCACCCGATCTGGCCCCGACATTTTTTGAATTCACCACGGCGCTTGCCTTCCACTATTTTGCAGAATGTCAGGTGGATGTCGTCGTGCTCGAAGTTGGCTTGGGGGGCCGGTTCGACGCCACGAATGTCGTGGAGCCGCTTGCCGCCGCCATCACGACGATCGGACTCGATCATGAGGCCTATCTGGGGTCGACGATTGAAGCCATTGCGATGGAAAAGGCGGGAATCATCAAGGCGGGAGTGCCGGTGGTGCTGGGCCGCATCGGCGAACCTGCTCGTCGAGTGATCGAAGATCGCGCGTCGGCGGTGGGCGCTCCGGTCTTTCGTCTGGAGCGTGACTTCCGTTGTGAAGGGTCCTCCCCGGCCGACTGCCGGTACGCAGGCCTCGCGCTGCAAGTGGACCATCTCGGCTGTCCGCTGCAGGGGCGATTTCAAATCGATAACCTGGCCTGCTCACTGGCGCTGATCGAATTGGCTCGAGAGAGGGGTATGACGGTGCCCGAGTCGGCGATACGCGACGGCCTGCAACAGGTCGCGTGGGAAGGTCGCTTGGAAATTGTCGGCGAAGAGCCGACGGTGATGGTGGATGGGGCGCATAACCCCGCCGCGGCGACGGTACTCGCTGAGTATCTGGCCGAGTGGAAGCGTTGCAGGCCAGCTGCGCGCGTCAGCCTGATTGTGGGGATGATGCGCGATAAGCATCCGCGCGAATTTCTTGCACCGCTCCTGCCGCTGGCCGATAGGCTGATACTGACGCAGGCGGATCTTCCACGTGCAGCCACCGGGTCGGAACTCCGGCTGCTGCTTGGAGACGCCGCGCCTTCCGCGCAGGTCGCGCCGACCCCGTCGGATGCATTGGCCGTGGCGAAGCAGTCAGCCGCTGCCTCCGATCTCATTTGTGTGACGGGCTCGTTGATGCTGGTCGGCGAGATCAAGGCCCTTCTGCGAGGGGATTCCCTCTCACCTGTTCGTGGTTGAGATGGGGCCAGACCGTTATCCGGTTTCAACCTGTCGGCGTCTGATCAGCCGCTTTCCGTCCGTCCTGTGCCTTTCTGTTTTTCTCCTTCTGTTTCCACTCTTCACGCCCTTGGCGCGGGGGCAATCGACGGTCACCGCGGCTTCACCGACGAACCAGCCTCTGACGGTCACCGCTGAGCGCATCGATCATCTTCAGGAACGGGAGGTCTATGAGGCCGACGGTTCCGTGGTGGTGACACAGGGAAATTTGCGGCTGACCGCCGACCATGTGACGATCAATTCGTTACCCGGCACCCTGACGGCGACGGGACACGTGCATTTCTGGGATGCGAGCTCCGATCTGAAATCGGAACGACTGGAATTGAATGTGAACACCGAAGGCGGCGTCGTCGCCAACGGATCGATGTTTATCCGGCCGAGTAATTCGTTTTTTACCGGCAGGAGTATCCGAAGACTGTCGGAAGATCACTACCGGATCAAGGAAGGCACCTTTACCAATTGCGATGCGAAAGAGGGGGAAGTGCCGGCCTGGCGGTTTACCTTCGAGGATCTCGATGTGAACGCGGGGGAAAGTATCGGCATGAAGCGGGCGTGGCTCTGCGCCAGCGATACGCCGATCATTCCTGTACCGACCCTGACGTATCCACTGAGCAACCGGCATAGCGGGTTTCTTATTCCCACCCCTGGTTACGATAACCGGTTCGGGCTGCACTACCAGCAGGGCTACTTCTGGGCGATCAATCCCAGCCAGGATCTGACCATCGCGCCTTCGTACTACAACAACCTTGGGTACGGCAGCGATTTCGCCTATCGCTATTATCTCGATCGGCGGTCGAGCGGACAGTGGTTTGCGAGTTTTCTGCAGCAGACCAAGCTGCCGAATGTCTCGGGGGTGGATCAAGTCAGCTCGGATGAGCGGCGTCTGCGCGGGTTGATCAGCGGCCAGCATGTTCAACAGGTGACGGATACGCTTCTGGTGCGCGGCCAGGCGTCGTTCGTCTCGGACCGGCAGTATCTCCAGCAATTGAGCAACTCAGGCGCCCAGCGGGCCTCACCCAGCGGTGAATCGGCGTTGTTGGCCACGCAGCGGCTGCCGTATGGAAGCGCCTATTTCCTGGGGCAATATCTCCAGCCGTTGAATTCCGGCGGCCCCGACACGTTCCAACGCCTTCCCGAGGTGGGGTACGTCCTGCCGAACACGTCGCCGTTCGGGATGCCGTTTCTCATGAACCTCGACACGAACTTCGTGAACTTTTATCGCGAGCAGGGTTTTGCGGTGAATCGCATGGATTTCATGCCGGGACTGACCACCGATGTGATGGATGTCGGGCATGTGATCGGCTTGACGCCGCATTTCAAATTCAAGGAACTCTATTACACGCGCGGGATTCAAGAGGCCAGTCCACTGCATCGCGAAACGTTTTGGGCCGCACTGGATGCGACCTCAAAATTGAGCCGCCGATACACCGGCGGGGAGGGCGGCAGTTTCCTCCATACGATCGAACCGAGTGTGATGTATGAATACGTACCCGGCAGCGATCAGAGCAAGATCGCGCAGATCGATCAGATCGACGATATCCCCAAGAAAAATTTGCTGACCTATGCGCTGCGTACGAAGCTATTGGAGCAACAGCTCAACGGGCAAAGCTTCAACTGGTTGGATCTGACCGTCGCGCAAAGTTATCACGTGGGGGCGGTGCAGACCCGCGCGCGGGAATTTACCCCCGGCGTGTTGCCGTTTTTGGGATCCTTGACGCAGCCCTTGCAGCCGGCCACGGTGGACGTGCAGGGTCGGAAAATGTCCGATGTATGGATGCGCGCGGTGATCGGCAATACGGCGCCGGAGTTTTTTCGTCCTCCCGGGATCAACGAGGCGCTCGGAAAGAACGTGACGAGCGGACAAATGTTGCCGACGACGAATTCGTATCTGCAGGTGGATGCCTTTTTGGATCCGTATCGCGGCACGTTCAGCCAATGGAATACGGACCTTCGGGTGCAGCAATCGAATTATTGGTATGTTGAAGTTGGGCAACGATTCAGCAATGACGGCAACCGAGTCAGGCGGGGCGATATCTGGAATCCGATTTCCTTCAATGAAGTGTATGCGCCCACCAAGGAAATTCAGTTTGCCACAGCCGGCGGCGGATTCCGGACGCCCTGGGGATGGACCATCGGCGCGAAGGGGTACTACGATGTCAAAGGCGGCCGCAGTCCGGAATTCGATGTGGTGGCGCTGTATCAAAACCCCTGTAAGTGCTGGTCGCTCGGGTTGTACTACCTGCAGTTCCCGGATCGGCAGAGTTATTCCTTCATGTTCAGCATGACCGGGATCGGCTGGACGGAAAACTTCGGCACGATTGTGGCGAGGACGATCCTGGGTCCATTGCTGGTGGGTGATCGTGGTTTGCCATGGGCCGCGCCGGGTGGTCCCTACGGTCGCGTACAAAATGCGCTTCCTGTGCAATCAATGCCGTTCAGTCGTTATTAGGTACAGCTCAGGTGTATTCTTACCGGGCCCTGTGACGAGGTTCCCAAGCATGACCGCAAGGAACAAGGCAATCGTAGCCCGACGCAGCCTGCGTATCCTCCTCGCAACCGGCCTGCTGTTATTGACGATCGCCGGCCAGGAGATATATCCGCCCGGTCTTTCCGCGGCAGAACACAGAGTGCACCTGGAACGAGCAGCCGTGTTCTTGCGGGCTGGTGATTACCGCCAGGCGCTGGAGGCCTGTCAGGCAGAAGTACGGGATGCGCCCTCCGCTCGTAGCTATGTGTATCTGACCTATGCGTACCATGCTCTCGACGGCTATCTGCAGCACTTGGCGAGTACCGATCAATGGGTTCGCGTCGAGCATCTCTATCTGAATTTATCCACGGGACGAGTGGAGGATTTACTCGATCCGCCGGATGTCCTGGCGCGGATTGCGAAGGAGTTGATCCAGCAGGCCGTGCAGCGGCAGGCTGATATCACCGCGGCTATGGCGGCTCGCTTGGATGAGCCGCTGGTCAACCAGCTTTGGCAGGAGCAGGCGGCATGGCGGCAAGCAAGACCGGGTGAGTGGTGGTCTGCCGCGCCTCCTCAGTGGCAATGGGTGAGGCCGTGATTTGACTCTCCGCAAAACCATGTTATAGGATGACGAACAGTGCCTGAAGCCGCTTCAGGACGTGGATCAGATAGCAGTGCGTGGGTAGAGAAGGAGGGTATTGTGGCAGGCGATGCTTTGAAAGCGACTGATGCAACGTGGGATGAGGATGTCATGAAGGCATCCGAATTGGTCATGGTAGATTTTTGGGCGGTGTGGTGCGGCCCTTGTCAGATGGTCGCTCCGATCGTCGATGAACTTGCAACGGAATATGCGGGCAAAATAAAAGTCCGTAAACTCAATACCGATGAAAACCCCGAAATCGCGGGCCGTTATCAAGTGATGAGTATTCCGACCATTCTGTTTTTCAAAAACGGTCAGGCCGTAGAACGGCTGGTCGGTGCGCGTCCTAAACGCCAATTTAAAGAGATCATCGATACGCTTCTTGCTCAACATTCCGGCGCTGCCTAGCGCCAGACTCTCAGCGGCATGCTGACCGAGCTGCGCATCTCGAATTTTGGTGTGATCGAGCAGCTGGCCGTCACCTTTGGCGCCGGTTTCATTGTGCTTACCGGTGAAACCGGCGCCGGAAAATCCCTCCTCATCGATGCGGTCACCCTTCTGGTCGGAGGTCGTGCTTCTACCGATCAGATTCGGGCTCAGGCCGAAGAAGCCGAGCTTGAAGCCGCCTGTGTGCTGACTCCGGACCATCCCCTTCTTGAGTTGCTACAGAGCAAGGGCTTTGCGCGCGCCGGCGAGACGGATATTCTCATTCGGCGAGTCATCTCACGCACGGGTCGCAACCGGACCTATCTGAACGGTAACCTCTGCCCGGTCCACCTTCTGGAAGAACTGGGCGGCGCGTTGGTCGACGTGCACGGACAACACGAACAGCAATCGCTGTTGTCGCCTTCTGCCCAAATGGACGCGCTGGACGCATTCGGTAGGCTTCACGCACTCCGGCAGGACTATCACATCGCGCATAAACATTGGCAGGACCGGGTGGCCGAACTGGAATCCATGACTGCACAGATCGCGCAGCGTCGCGAACGGGAGGATCTGCTGCGGTTTCAGTTCCAGGAGATTACAGATGCGGGAATCGAGGCAGGCGAAGATGTCCGGCTTGACCAGGAGCGTCCACGGTTGATGCACAGCCAGCAACTCGGTGAGTTGTCTGACCAACTCCATGAGATGCTCTACGCAGGCGACCAAGGAGTGTTAAGTCTGCTGGCTGGTGCCCGCAAGTTGACATCCAGAATGGAGTCGGTCGATGCCACGACGATTGAATGGACCAAGACCGTGGATGACGCGGTCGTTCCATTGAGGGACCTGGCTGAGCAAGTTCGCCGGTACCGCGATCAAGTAGAGGCCAATCCTGGCCGATTGCTGGAGATTGAGCAGCGCCTGGACCGGTTACATCGACTGATAAAAAAATATGGGGGCTCGCTCGATGCCGTGCTGACTTTACAGGAGTCCCTGCGAGTTCAACTGGCCCAACTGGATGATGCCGGCACCCACCTGCAGGAGTTGACGCGCGCGGTCGAGAAAGGGGCGTTCAGCCTACGCGATGTTGCAGAGCGTCTGTCTCGCAAGCGGCTTGAAGCGGCCAAGAAATTAACGGTTCAGGTGATGAAGGAATTGGGCGCACTCCGTATGGAGCGGACCCGTTTTGGGGTGGAGGTCTCGCGCCTGTCGGGTGATGCACCCTTTAGTCAGACAGGTCAGGATACGGTAGAGTTCGTGTTTTCAGCGAATCCGGGGGAACCGCTCAAGCCGCTGGCCAAGGTGGCCTCGGGAGGAGAATTGTCTCGGGTCATGCTCGCGTTGAAAACGATTCTGGCTGAGAGCGATCGAGTGCCGGTCCTGATTTTTGATGAAGTGGATGCCGGTGTCGGAGGGGCGGTCGCAGAGGTGATGGGCGCGCGGCTCAGGAGTCTCAGTCGACACCATCAGGTGTTGTGCGTCACACATCTTCCCCAGGTGGCCTCTCAAGCACATGCGCATTACCTCGTGGAAAAGCAGGTTCGACACAATCGAACCGTAACGCAGGTCCGGTTACTGAGCCCGGACGAACAGGAAGCCGAAGTAGCGCGGATGTTGGCGGGCGTGACGGTGACCAAAAATGCGCGGGCGGCGGCGGCTGACATGATTGCGAGCGCGAAGGATCGGCGGTAACGGAAGGATCAGTTCGTCGGCGAGGTTTTGGCAATCGCGAGCGCCGGCAGAGAAGACTTGCATTCCCGCACCACTTGAGCGAAGAGCTCCGTCAGCTTGGGATCGAAGTATGTATCGGCCTGCAGTAAGATTTGTCGAATAGCCTCATCGATGGAGGTCGGTTGGTGCCCAGGCATATCTACCGTCAGGTTGTCGAATGCCTGTGCAATGGCGACGATACGTGCCAGAATCGGGATGCCCTCGCCCTCCAGCCCATGTGGGTTGCCGACACCATCAAAGCGTTCTTGATGATAAGCCACGATTTGTCCGACCTCGGCCTGGAATCCGAGCGGTAACAGCATCCGGGCTCCCGCTTCGAAGCACTCCCTCGAATGGGTGTTGGTTTTCAGGTTCTCATCATCATCCGCGGAGTACTTATAATTGGAGAGGCTGATCTTGCCGATATCGTGGAGAAAGGCTCCCAGCGCCAGGGCCTTCTGATCGGGTAGCGGGAGAGTCAGCTGGTTGGCGAGAAGCGAGGCATAGAAACTCACACGGCTGCAATGGTTGAGGAGCTGCCGGTCCTTGGCTTCGAGCAAATCGGATAACAATGGAATGAGCGCCGTGACGTCCGCCGCACTTCCATGTGATTCAGTTGAGGCATTGCCGATCGCGAAGTAGTGCGATTGCAGATCCTTCCACGCTTGCGCCACTTCCTGTTCGTTGCCCCACAAGGCGGTCGAAGTTTTCAGAAACGATCGCAAGTAGTCCAGCCGCTGCTTTTTCTCCAAGGTCTGGTTGATCAGCGTGATGAGTTCGGTCACGTTGAACGGCTTGAGGAGATAGCCGGCCGCGCCGTGCCGGATCCCTTCCATAGCCGACTTCAGGCTGCCATAGCCGGTAATGATGATGACTTCGATGTCTGCGTAATCCTGCTTGATGTCCTGTAGCAGGTCGATACCCTGGCGGTCGGGTAATTTTTGATCCAGCGTGATGAGATCGATGTGCTGGTCTTTCAGAACCCGAAGCGCGGATTTGGCGTTGTCGGCTGAGTGGATGGTGAAGAAGGGGCGAAGAATAACTTTCAGCGCGTCCCGCGGGCCTGTTTCATCATCGACGACCAGGACCGAGGGTTTTAGGCTGATCTGTTCAGGTGGTGCCTGAGTTCCCATCCAGAGCGCTCCCGGGTGCATTGCGAACTTCAGGAAATAGTAAAAGCAAAACCTGTACCGCTCATGTGTGCATGAAACGGCCAATATATAGCAGGTCTCTTTGCTTCAGGCCACAAGATATTTGATGCGTGGCCTGCTGGGCCGTGAACAATATGAGACAGATGCAGCTCCTGCTGTGCCAACCTGTGTCATTCCTGAGGCAATGGAGATTCGGCCTGCCCACCGCTGTCGGGCCTGCTGATTCCCAAGGTGTCCATGCGATACTTCAGCATGCGACGGCTGATTCCCAGCATGGTGGCCGCATGAGTTTGTACGTATGTCGTTCGCTTGAGCGCATCCAGAATGATTTCGCGTTCGAACTCCATGACGGCCTTTTCCAATGACAATCGTCCGGCGAGGGTGTCATCCCGGAGGGATGATGAGCGGGTATCGGTCCGCAAAATGTTCGGCAAATGCTCCGGTGTGATCACCGTGGAACCTTTCGACCAGATGAACGCCTGTTCGATGATGTTCTCCATCTCGCGCACGTTGCCCGGCCAAGGATAATGTGAAATCAACTCGAGTGCGTCTTTGGTGAATTCCTGGGGGGGGCGTTTTTCTTCCTCAATGCGTTTCGAAAGAAAGTGCTTAGCCAGCAGGGCAATATCCTCGCCTCGTTCGCGCAACGGCGGGAGGTAGAGCGCAATCACGTTGATGCGGTAGTACAAGTCTTCGCGGAACTGGTTTTTTCTGACCATCTCATCGAGGTTTTTGTTGGTCGCGGCCACGATCCTGACATCGACCTTGATGGACTGGACCCCACCGACTCTCGTGAATTCCCGTTCCTGCAATACACGCAACAGCTTCGCCTGTGTTGCCGGACTGAGGTCGCCGATTTCATCCAGAAACAGCGTGCCCGTGTGCGCCAGCTCGAACTGTCCCACGCGTCGTGCCGTGGCGTCAGTAAACGAACCTTTTTCATGGCCGAACAACTCGCTTTCGATGAGCGTTTCAGGCAGGGCCGCGCAATTCAGTGCGATGAATGGGCGTTCGCGCCTGGCGCTGTTGTAGTGAATCGCTTTCGCGACCAGTTCTTTTCCGGTTCCACTCTCACCGGTGACCAGCACGGTTGTGCGGCTATCGGCCACTTGCTCGATTTTGGCATAGATTTCCTGCATGGAGGGGCTTTTGCCGATGAGGTTGTGGAAGGCATATCGCTGCACAACCTGGGCGCGCAATTGACGGACTTCCTGCTCCAGCTCCTGCTTGCCCAGCGTTCGCTCGATGACAATCTGAAGTTCCTCGACGTCGAATGGTTTGGACAAATAGTCGGCGGCCCCAAGCTTCATGGCATCGACGGCTGTTTTCACTGCTTTGGTGCCGGTCAGCATAATCACCGGAACGGCTCGATTTTCGGTTCGCATTGTCTGTAGCGCGGACAGACCGTCGGCTCCCGGCAGGATCACATCCAGGAGGACCAGATCGGGAGCATCGTGCTTGAAACTCCGGAGGCCCTCGGCAGCATCCGCCGCCTCGAGAATTTCATACGTCGGTTCCAGCACCGTTCTCAGCGAGGCCCGGACACGCGGCTCATCATCGACAAGTAGTACTCGTTTTTTCATGTTACTCCCGTGCTGCTGGCACTGTGAGGCCTGTATCCGGAACTGGAAGATTCACGGAAAAAGTGGAGCCCGCTCCCACGCGGCTTTCAACCGTGAGGGTGCCGCTATGTTCCCTGACAATCTGATGCGCGGTCGTCAGCCCGAGTCCGGCTCCGTCGCTGGCGCTATTGGAATGTTTGGTGCTGAAAAAGGGATCGAAAATATGTTCGAGGTGGTCGGGTGCGATACCGCATCCTTCGTCCTCGACTTGCAATTGCACACAGGACGGCCGGCCCGCCTGCGTCAGGAGGCGCGTATGGATCCGAATGACTCCATTGCCGTTCGGCATCGCATCCAGAGCATTCAACAGCAGATTCAACAGGACTTGTTTGATTTGTTGACGATCAAGCGAAAGCGGCGGGAGCTGAGGTGACAAATCAGTCTGTAATTGAATGCCGCGGTGCGCCGCGCTCGACGAAACGAAGCCGATGCAGGAGGCGACGAGTTCGTTCACGTCTACCTCGGTGGGTCGAGGGGTCATGTAGCTGGCATAGTCGAGAATCTCATGGAGCAGGCGTTCGATGCGGTGAATGTCTTCTATGGCCAGTTTGCTGAACTCTTTGATGAAGACCGGATCCTGCTGCCGTTGCGGGGCCAGCTGGACAAACGTCTTGATGGATGTGAGGGGGTTGCGAATTTCATGGGCAAACCCGCCGGCCATGATTTCCAAAGAACGAAGTCGATCTGTCCGTCGCATCAACGTGGTCGAACGGCGGAGGTCGTCTTGCGCCAAGTAATGATCGAGACTGTTGGCTGCGATGTGCGCGATCGTCTCAACGATGGCCATGGTCTCTTCGTCGAGATGCTTTTCCATGCCGAGCGGACCCAGGATGCAGAGCCCGAGGAGTCGTCCCTTGTTCCGTAGTGCGAGACAGAGGGTTGCTCGGACCGTCGTCATGGCCAAGTACGTCGGTGAGGAGCGTTCTTGGTCGGCCTGAATCACGTATGGCTTCCGGGAAAGAGCTGTGACGAACGGGTGACCAACGGGAAAAGTCGATGGTAATGGAGAGGGATTGCTGTGGCCGTGAGACACCAGGAGACGATACTGACCCTCCTCCGACTCACGTATCCATAATGCCGCTTCGGGCAGTCTGGTGCACTGCGAAAGGGTCGCCACAATTGGATCTCCGAGCACTGACAGATCCCTCGCAGATCCCAGAGTGTGAGCAAAGTCCGCGATCAGTCGGATGATATCCATGGATGCTGAAAGGACGGGCATGTGCCGGTTGTTCGGGTGGAGCGTCATAGTCCCGTGGGGGGAATATCAATCCAGACACCAGGTTTGCCGTGGTGTCGCCTGACTCACTGCACGATTTATGCTAGTGAGTGAAGTATATATGCGCCCTTTTGTTTCAGCTAGAGGAATCCGGTTTTTCAGCGGCGGCGAGCATGATCTGTCCGGAGAGCGTGCGAACGAGTCGTGGGGGAACAGGTGTGAAGCGGGAAAGCTGGGTGCTCAGAGTATCCTCTTCAAACGTATGTAATTGACCTGTACGTAATGCCACAGAGCATTGCGCCATGCGGTGTAAGGCCAAACGTGGCGCTCCTGAAAAAGTGTCGATGCCGAGTTCATGTAAGGCCGGTCGGTAGAGGCGGGCTATGTCTGCGGTAGGGGTGAAGGTGCTCAAGATAAGTTTTCCGCCCGGGCGAAGAACACGGAAGAATTCTCGCAGCGTGTGTATCGGTGAACGCGCAAAACTGAGAGAGAGGTTCGCCACCACACGGTCAAATGATCGGTCCGCAAAGGGCAGCGTTTCTACAGACGCGCCGAGCACCCATTGTTGGGTGACGGGAGTGGGCGGTGAGATGCGTCCGGAAAACAGTTTGTCGAGGTGTTGCAGTGCCTCTTTTGTCGAGGCTCGTGCAGCCTGCAGTGCGGTAGCGGAGAAGTCCATGCCGACGTACCGGAGGGGTTTGGTATGGTGCCATGTTTGGGCGCGCAGGCGGTACGAAAGATTCAGCAGGAGCAGCCGGGCAAAGGAATGCATCCCGCATCCGATGTCCAGGAGCGCAAGATTGCCGTCAAGCGGCTGCAACAGTTGATAGAGCTGATCGATAGAGTGCCAATGCGCCGGCAACTCATCGAGTGCGCGAGTGAGATCGGTTTGCGCCGCCCACAGCCGTCGGTAACTCGTGGTACCAATGGCCTGTTTGTGGCGGAGTTGATCGCGCTCGAATCGAGCACGGGTGGACATTGCGCGTGCAAGCGCCGGAAGCATGACGGCACCAGGCTCGTGAATAGCCTGGCCTGCTTGGCAGAGGTGCGCAAGTTGTTGCCAACTGGCGCGTAGGGTCGGCGGTGCAACCTGGCCGGCGGTCAATGTAGACGACGGTAGCATGACTTTCCTGCCTTTGGATCCCAGCCGAGCGATCAGTTCATTTAAGAGCGTCAACGGAGGGGCGGGAATCGAACAGTCAGGGCTTTCTTGTCCGGCGGTGAGGATTACCACCATTGTTCCGCAGTGTGTGAGTTCATCCTCTAGGGCCGTGACATCCGTATATTGTGCTGCAACGGCATCGGCCAGGAAATGGTCAATGTCGAGTGGAATGCCGAAAAGATTGCCCAGTCCGAGACGGGTGCCGCTGAGATGTTCGCGCAGCAGATCTCGGTGATGGAGGGTGATGAGGCACTGGCCGAGGTCGAGTATCGGATTGAGCAGAAGGAGGCGACGAAGTCGTCTGTGCCAATCTCGTCTTCGCAGTGCGATTCGACCGAGGAGGTCCGGCGCCAGGAGAGTGAGGGGCCTTTCCGGCCAATTGTCTTGGGCGAAGGTCAATACTGCATCCAAGTCGTCTTCGAGAGAGGTGAAGGTGGTCTGCGAAGGGTCGCCGTCACTGAGCCCTATGTGGCGGCTGTGATCATAGCGCAGCACATGAAACCCGCGGCAGGCCAGCGTATACGCCAGGGCCACGTAGGCGTGCTGCGTCGTGCCGTATCCCGGGCAGAGGAGCACCAGGGGATCATGCTCTCCGCCGCCTAGTGCGGGGAAGTCATGCCGCAACGCAATCGTATACCCGTCACGATTTTGAAGGGTGTGCGGCACGGTAAGAACGGGAGCGTCAGACTGCTGTTCGGCGGGATCCTGACCCGCGTGGAACGCAGGTTCCATGAGGCCACGAAGTCTCTGTTCTTGGGCGGGGGACAATGAGTCAAAGCGTATACCGATCTGTTCTCCTGTTGCGGCGAGCGAGGGTGCGGGAGTCCTTTCCGCAGCACGTCTCCAGACGATATGCCCCGTCAATCGTTGGTCAGAGCCTTGCGATTGGGAACTGTGAGGGAGTATTTCGATCGATTCCACAAGGCTCAGCTGGATGACTTGCGGAAGTCCGGCCAAGACGACATCTGAAGGCAGTTCGAGGCATGCCCCGTCCAGGCTCAAGTTTACGATCAGGCCGAACCAACGCGTCGGGGAGCCCTGGGATTCATCCACCTGAACGGGACAGGACATGCTGAGTCGAACGGCTTCCCGCCGGTCCTCCGGTATAGGCAGAGATGACATGAGATCGGTGGTGGGGCCCACTGTCCCCAGGGAGGGAGGGAGAATCAAACCTTCGAAGGTGATCTGTGGCGAACCATCCTGTAATCCCTCAAGCAGCGATCGGAGCACATTGCGTTCATGATCGACAGCGAGGGCAAAAGCAATAACGAACTCTTTGATGGCTGGTAGAGGCAAACCCGCAGATGGTCGTTCATGCACCACGCCCTGCAGTTCCAGGAAACTCACCGGTGTCTTGATGACGACATAGGCCGGTTGAAGGTGGATGGACGTCTCCATCCCCCGGATGGTCAGGAGCGCCCCTTCGGTACTCATATTGCGCAACAGGCCCCGAAGGGTCGTACCGCCGATCGACAACTGTACAGGTAAGGAGAATGGCTTGCGTTCTGAGCGGCGGCGTTCATGACGTTGCCCGGGGACGTACCGGGAGGGATAGTGTACATCGAACTGGGTAGGCGAGGTTGGTGGCGGCGGTGACTCACGATGCTGAGGTGTGAGCGAGAGGTCATCTGAAGCAGGAATGCGAACTGTGATGGCCAAACTACGGTCCGGTGTATGTTCGACTTCGAGGGCGCCTCGATGCACCTGAACAATCTGATGTGCTTGAACCAAACTCTCCGCCGGATGGTCGCAACCTTGTGTACTGTCCGGAGCTAGGCGGAGATCGCCAACCCTTCCCCGAATCGTAAAGCTCGCATACGTCTGAACATGCCGCGAGGGTGGCGTGACTTCTTGCGGGATAGCCCCACGGGTTTCCATGGTCAGTGGTGCTGTTTGCAGGATGAGCCGATGAGGCATGTTTTGGACGGTGTAGTGACGGGCATAGGTGAGCAGGATGTGCGCAAGATTTTCCAGAGCTGAACGCGAACCGAGGATGATTGGAAGGTTGCCTGCAAAATGAGTGGCAAGCAGCAATCCGGATTCGCCTGCCTCACCTTGTGCAGTTTGGACAACCGTCTGAAGTACATCGTTCAGGTCGAGAGGCACAAATTCTATGGGGTGAGCGCGAATTGCTTCTGCCAGTTGATGCCCGAGTTGGCTCGCTTGCGAAGCCTGGGCGATCATCGTTTCAACATGTTGCTCGATCCGGCTGTGTTGGATGGACGTCAGCAATCGTTGTGAGTCCTGAAGCAACGACGTCAGGGGCTGCTGTAATTGGCGAGAGACCCGGGCTGCTTCACGCGAGAGGGTCAGTTGGCGGTCGGTCTCCTGGAGGCGTGACTCCAGTTCAGCCAAGCGGATCTGTTGGGCCTTCTGCTGAGAAAGATCACGTAGCAATCCGACGGTTCCGAGGTAACGATTGGTGGAATCGAACAGTCCCTTCGCCGTCACTTCTACGATGATGGGTACCGGCGGACTATCCGGGAGGGGCTTGCGGTACAGAGTGTATTCCACTTGGCGTATCGAACGGCTGCCTGCCCGGCGCTCGTTCAACCGGAAACGGGCGGCTGGCTCCTGTTGAGGAGGAAGCAAGAGGGAGTAGTGTCGTCCGGCCAGCTCCTCTGCGGTATATCCAAGCATCACGGTGACGGTTGGACTCACATAGACAAAGCGACCTTCCGCATCGAGTTCGTACAATAGGTCGCTTAATGTTTCAATGACGCGCAAGTGTCGCTGAAACGTGTGGTCCAGCTTCATTTGCAGGTCGCGCTTTTCGAGAGCCTCCTGTACCGAAAAGAGCAGTTCAGTGATAAAGCCGGGAGATCGTTTGAACAGCAAAAAGTCGGCTCCGTGTTGCAGCGCTTGAACGGCAGTTTGCGAGTCACTCTCGTTGGTCTGAAGCAGAATCGCGGCGTAGGGGGCATTGCGGCGAAGGCGTGCGAGCAGCTCGAGGCCCCGTTCCGGATTGAGATCTTGATCAACGAGGATGATATGCCAGTCGCCCTGGCGGCTGAATGCAAGAGCATCTTCAGACGAGTAACCGGCTTCGATGCGGCAGCCGACGAAGAAGCTTCTCAAGCTGGTCGTCACCAGCTTGATTTCGTCGGGATTCTCATTGATGAGGAGGATATGTAGCGAGGGTTCGAGCAAGGACATCGAGGATCTCATGGCCTTCATGCAGGGGCGCGCTCAATACGCCCGGTAGCTGTGTGTGCCCCGGGGAATGCACCACCGTACAGTGATGAACATGCTCTCCCTCTTAGGCGAACAAATCTGTCCTTCCCTAACCGCTTGAACTGCATGACTGGTTCAATATCATACACCTTCTTGACAATCCCAGTCCGCCGCCTGAGGGGGCGGTTCCACTTCCGTAGGGGAGATACGATTCGAAGCGGAAAAAAGTGACCAGATTCGTTGTCACTGAGTCGTGAGAAGTGTTCGGATTGGGAACCGGAGTCCGGAGACGGGCCAGCGTGTTTGTGCTGACGCCTGGACGGCGGTAGCCCACCACAGCACTTGCACTGTGGTGGGAGCCCGGAGGTTCCGTCTAGTGCGCCGAGGCAGTAGTGGACGTTTGCTGGCAAGCGCCAGGCGTCATGTAGAGCAGATAGTTACCCATACCATGGTGAGTATTGGGGTTTTGGAGAAGGTGATGGTGAACCATCACCATTTCGTAGTCGTCCTGTTTCGTCACCGAAAATCCTTTGCCATCACGGTAGACCTGATGGGGCCGGAAATCCCGGAATGCGCCGTCGGCATCGACCTCGGGGACGGTGCGGAGGAGCGTCTCCTTTGAGGTCTTATTCTCAAGTGCCACCATGAGGAGCTCGTCATGCCCGTGAGGGTAGGCGAATTTGACGCAGCCATCCATGTTGAATTTCAGAGGCGCGGATAGGACTGAGACTCCCGGCTTGATCTCGATGCCTTCGTCAGTCTGGTCCGCGCCCCGCTGGGCAAATTTGCTGTAGCACACGATGTTCACGCCCACCTGGTAGACATCCATCTCCTGGACCTTCGCGCCCTTTGGAGCCACGTACATCGTAAAGCGGGCCATCACGTCTTTCGTCGGCGGGGCCTTGTGGTAAAACGCCACAACGGACATGAGGTTCTGGCCTTTGCCCAACTTCACTCCGTACCCCTCCGGGAAACGGGCTTCTGTCATTTCCAGTCCGGCCCCGGCAAAAAACAAGGGCTCTCCATCGCACGAGACGCTTGGTTTGTCATTGTTCAACATAAGGATGTGATGCAGGTAATTCTTCGGGAGCGGCTTGCCATCCTTCGTGAATACTTCGGACTTGTAGCCGATCATGTAGGTGTCTTCCGGCAACTGAAACACCTTCTTCGGCATACTGGAGGCTAAGTCGCCGTCGTGGCCGGTCGGGAGATCCACTGGGCCGAACGTGAGCGTAACAGTCTGGTCCTCGATGGTCAGCTTTGTTTCGCCGAGACTCGGCATCGTTGGAATGGCGTGGTGATCGTGTCCGCCGCCGGCATACACCGTACTCGTGACGCCCAATAACATGACTAGCAATAGAAGCGCACGATTCATAGGCCCCTCCTCGTTGTAACAGACCGGCCGTCCGTGAGTGTGTGTGAAGCGCTGTAGGGAAGTACCGCCCGTCCGTCAAGGAGCCGTCGGAGGCGGGGTGAGTCGTTTCCACAGATAGCTGCCGCCATGTTGCCGGGGCGGGATATTGTCTCTGGTGCCGACACGCACATACCACCAGATGCCTTTTGCTTCGGTGCCATCCTCCGAGAGAATGACTTCAAAAGCGCCCTCGCGATCGTTTCCCGTTTGTTTCCACGTGCCCTGCCAGCGTCGATCGTTGAAGCTGGTGGTGGAAAACTGTCCGCCCTGCCACGTGTAAGGACCGGTGCCCTGAGCATCCAGGGTGGCGACGTATTTCTTATTGTCTTCGATTTCCGTCACTTCCCATTGGCCGCTCAGGTCGACGCCATTCGGGACAGCCGGCTGCGTATCCGAAGCGCGATGAAGCAGCGCCGCGCTGTCTGTGGCCGTCTGTGTCGCTTCCCCATCATGCGGACGTGTGGATTCGTGCCAGCCCACGAGGATCCATCGGCCGTTCCGGCGCTCCAGGACCCCTGTTTCTCGGAGGGGGAGCACCATCCGCTGGGTAAGGTCTTCCGGGTTGCTGTATCGAATATAGTTCGACTCCATGGCGAACCACGCGATATCGCCTTTGGTCCACATATGAAGACTGGTGATCGGAATTTCCAGTTTGACCACCGAGTCAAACTCGCTGCGCATATCGGCCGCCAGATCCGGCCATCCGATGTATTTGCGTCCATCGATCGTATACCCGATGGCATCCACATCGTGTGACATGTATTTCGACATGGTGGCCAGATCCCGTTCGGCATTCGCCTGAACCAGCGTGCGCAGGGTTGCCTCGGGATCACGAGGTTCCTCGGCTCGCGACGCAGGAACGCACAATATGCCCACGAGCGGCCCCAGTAGAAGCCACGTTCGAACCATCAGATGAAATGGACGATAGTGAGTCGGTTGTGCGTTCATAGACGTGAACAGAGGCCGGAGGCCTCCTCTGCGAGTGCCACTGACTTGAGGCTACCTGGTGCCTTGAGGCAGTGTCAATGGATATTTCCCTGATCGGGCATACCAGTCATGGCGCAGGCCACGACCGTAATGTTGTCGATGCCGCCGGCATCGAGCGCAGCTTGGATCAGGGCACCGGTCGCGAGTGGTGGATGGTCTTTGTGCGAGTGAGCGATCTCCAATATGCGCTCGTCGGTTAGCATCTTAGTGAGGCCGTCTGAACAGAGCACCAGCAGGTCGCCGGTGAGGACCTCGAACGTAAAAAGATCGCTGTCCAGGACGAGGCCAAGCCCTATCGCGCGGGTCAGGACGTGCCGGTCCGGATGGCGAGCGGCCTGTTCAGGAGTGAGACGGCCGTCGCGCACATAATCGTCAATGAGGGTATGGTCCCGAGTCAATTGGATGATGCGTCCCGCTCTGACGAGATATGCCCTGCTGTCGCCGACATTGAGAACGAGGAGGCGGGGGGTGGGCTCAGGGAGCAGATGCGCCATCACCAGTGTGGTTCCCATGCCGTAGAAGGGCGGGTGATGATCGGCATAGGCGCGGACGGCGGCATGGGCCTGCTCCGCCATGGTCGTGAGGAGAAAGGATTGCTGTTCGCCTTGGTCCTCGCCGGGGGGCACGGCGCTGCGAATGAGGCTCGGTGAAAAGTCGGCGAGGGTGTCCATGACAATCCGGCTGGCCACGTCTCCACCGGGATGTCCACCCATGCCGTCGGCGACAGCCCACAGTCGGCGCCGGTTGTCGACGAGGAAGGCATCCTGGTTGCTTGAGCGGACAAGTCCACGGTCAGTCTGCCCGTATCCTGTCCATTCCCACCTGCCGCGAGGAGTCTCCACGTTATTCAACCAGACCGAGCGACCGCGGCCCGTATCGCAACGTGAGCCGCTCGTACAGGCAGGCCGCGAGGGGCTCAAGGTTCTGGGTGTCGGCCGCATTGTACCGGATGAGTTGATCCAGGGCCGCGGCGTTGCCGGCGCGATAGCGCTGCCACAATCGAACGGCTTCCAATCCGTCGAGTTGGAGCAGATCCGATTCCCGTGCGATGTCCAATTCCCGTTCGATGGACTTCAACCCGCCTTGCAGGCCGACGCGTCTAGCGGCAAAACAGAGATCGAAATGCGGAATCGGCACCCGCAAGCCTGGAAAGCAGGTTTGCAGATAGGGCATATCGAACACCGTTCCGAAAAATGTGATGAGCAGGTCGGCCTGGTCAAGTTCGTCTTGAATGGCTTCCTGTGTGAGAGAGTGACCTTGGATCAAGGTGCGCATGTGCCCCTGGCGATGCAGTCCGACGATGGTCACCTGTCCCTCGCGGGCCGAGAGCCCTGTGGTTTCGATGTCGAGGTACAGTGCCCGGGCACCGAAGGTCTGAAACAGACGCCAATGATCCCGAGTGTGCAGGCAGTCTGCAAAATAGCGGGGGTTATGGAGGTCGAGATGGTCCTGCGCAAGGGCCAGCTCTTCGTCGTAGGCGGCTTTACGCGCGGGCGCGATGCCGATCAGTTGAGCCTCCCGTCGGAACGTTGCCCAATCGGCAATGCCGTCCTCCCATAGACGCCGCTCAGTTGAGGGTCCTATACCTTTCAAATGGACGAACGTGGATGTCAGCATAAGAGCAGTCGCGAAGCTTCCGGGCGGGATTGTAACCTTGATTTCAAGGGATAAACAAGTTAGAGTCCGCGACTGGTGCGGAGTTTCGTCATTATGGTGTTGCGTAGCGTATTACGGCGCGGATGAGGGGACATGACCACGAACGGCACGATGAAACGAATTCGAATCACAGTCGGCGGCGTCCAACTGGAGGCCGAGTTGAAGGGAACGAGAACGGCCGAAGAGCTCTATCGGGCCTTGCCGGCGGAAGGGCCGTTGAATGTGTGGGGCGAAGAGTTCTATTTTAAAATTCCCGGCGTGAAAGATCATCGCGAAACAGCGACGACGCAAGTCAAAATCGGTGACGTGGCATTTTGGGGAGCCGGCCAGGTCCTGGCGATTTTCTTCGGACGCACGCCGATGAGCATGGGCGCTGATCCTGTGCCTGCCGACCGTGTGAACGTCGTGGGGCGGGTCGTAGGTGATGCGGAGAAGTTGCGGCAGGCTATGAACGCGAGCACGATCCGGGTGGAACGTATCGAGCCGGCGCAGCCGGTTGCATAAGGTCTTCCAGGACTAATTCGAGCGGGGAGCGATTGCCATGAGACTGGCGAAGGAGCGGGTTCATCATATGGCGGATTCGGTGATCGCTCGATTGCACGAGTTGAGCTATCTCGAGGTCACCGGAGATCGAAAGGCGCTCCGCGAGTCGTTGGAACAGGCGATGACCGAGGAGCTCATGGTGGAAGACCGGCTCAACGTCGAGGTGCGCCGGATGATGCAGCCCTACGAACGGCAAATCGAGCAAGGGCAGGTCGACTATCAGAAGATGTTCACGATGATCAAACAGAAGCTGGTGCGTGAGCGCGGTATCATATTGTGAGCCGCCTGACCGTTCCGGACGGGAGCGCTAACCGTGATCAGTGACGACAAAGCCAGCCACCTTGCCCACCTGATACTTGGCGCCTTGAAGAAAAGCGCTCAATGCAGGCTGACCGAGGATGACGGAAAGGTCTTGCGCGAAATCAAACGCGTAGTGGCATCGGAACTTGCCCTGGAAGCGGACATTGATAAGAAAGTCCGGGCGAAACTGGCCTCATATACGAGGCAGATTGTGGAAGGCAGTCCGGAATGGGATGTCATGTACCGAAAGACGTCCGAGGAAGAACAAAAAAAACGCGCCAAGCCTTGATCACGCTGGCGAACGATATCACGAGGTAGCGCGATGAGAGTGAGTCTCTTGATAGCCTTTGCTGTGGCCGTGCTGTCGTGTACGGCTTGTACCCATGAGAAGCCGAAACCGCTTGTGCCTCTCGAACTCGCTTACGGAGCCAAGGCCGATGCGAACGCGTTGAACAACCAGGGACGGCAGGCATTTCTGGCCGGCCAAATGGCGGAAGCCAAAGACTTTTTTGGGCAGGCTATCAAGGCCGCACCGGATTCCGGGCAGGCTCATTACAACTACGGGTTAGCGTTGAATGCCTTGGGGCAAACGGATCAGGCCCGTCAGGAATTCATCGAAGCGGCGAACTTGGCTCCCGGCGATAAGGTCATCTGGGACTCTCCGGCCTTGCGTCCCTTTGGAAATCCGGAAACACCAAAGGGCCCCGGGAGAGAGCATCCATACGGAACGAGCCGGCCCACGATCGGCAGCGGTCCACGGTAACGGCGCTGAAAGATGGCTGGGAAGGAGATGCACGCAACATGGCAACTGGATTAGACGTCGGGGCAAAGGCGCCGGAGTTTTCCCTGCCGGATCAAGACGGCAATGTCCTGACGCTCAAGAGCTTGAAGGGCAAGCAGGTGGTGCTCTATTTTTATCCCAAAGATGATACCTCCGGTTGTACGAAAGAGGCCTGCGATTTCCGCGATTCCCTGGCATCGATCAAGAAGGCCGGGGCGGTGGTGATCGGAGTCAGCAAGGACGGCAAGGCTTCTCACCAGAAGTTTATCGCCAAGTACGGGTTGCCGTTTGCACTGTTGAGCGACGAAGACGTGGCGGTGAGCACGGCCTATGAGGTCTACAAAGAAAAAAGCATGTACGGCCGCAAATACATGGGGATTGAGCGCAGTACGTTTGTGATCGATGCAACGGGCCGGATCAAGGCCGCCTTCCGGAAGGTGAAGGTGCCTGGTCACGTGGAAGAGGTGTTGGCGGCGCTGAAAGCGTAGCCGCTATTCAGGTGACGGGGCGCTTGTGTCGTGGACTTCTCTTTGGCTCCAATGGATCCCCTTGAAAAACCATCCCATGCCCTCCGTGCCGCTGCCTTGTCCCTCGTGCCCGGGCTCGGTCATCTCTATATTGGGGAAAAGCGAGGCGGGCCGCTCCTCGCGGCGGGGCTGCTGTTGATCACCCTGTGGATGAACTGGTTCTCGTTTGCCCTCATACCCTTGCTCGGCCTCGTGCTGTTCTGCATGGGCGATACCTATCTGATTGTCAGCCGCGACCGCGGACTCTTCCCGTAATCACGCATGTGTTGTTCAGCAGAGAAGGCCACAGGTACCATGGCAGCATTCTTTCGTCAGGGGTTACCCACCATCGGCTTGGTGCTGTTCGCGGTTCTGGCAACTGTGGCGACGGGCGAAGCCGCCGCAAAGTTACCCGGTACGCTGACGGTGCGAGATGCACTGACTTTGCCGAATCATTCGGTTCGAATAGAGGCTCAGGTAGCCGTGAAGACTGCCGCCTTGGCTCCACCGTTAAGCGGTATTGTGCTGCACCTGCAGATCGACGGGAAGGACGTCGCCATCGGCAAAACCAATGAGGTCGGGAAGGCCTCGTTCGACTATTTGCCGAAGTTCCGGGGTACGAACGTGATCAGCGTGTCGATCGATGCGGAGGCTCCCATTGGGGCGGAGAAGGTCGACGCGACGCTGTGTGTCTGGGAACGCCGGCGGCCGATCGTGGTGGTCGAACTGGCCGCGCTTGTCCAATCGGCTCTCGCTTCGCCGCCACCGGCAGCCTCTCCTGGAACCGGATCAATGGATGACCCAGCGCCGATGCCCGTTCCTGAGGCCGCCGAGGAATTGTCGCGGGTGACTCAGTACTATTACAACGTGGTGTACGTGTTGAGCGACGACCAGGGACCGATGGGACAGGCCTCCAGCGGACAGGTGCGTCGCTGGCTGGAGGCGCACAAGTTTCCGGCCGGGTTCGTGGCGGCGCCGGTGCCAGGAGGGCTGAGCGCGACACTCGACAACTTGAAGCATGATGGGTGGACGACGATGAAATCCGGCATCGGACGTACGAGGGCGTTTGCGGACATACTGCTGCAACACCGCATGGAAGTGGTGGTGGTGCCGGAATTGCCCAAGGGCGAACTGCCTCGCAAAGCCAAGGGCGCGAAGGATTGGAAAGAGGTGCGAAAGAAGTTGTAGGCGGTGTCCGGATGGTCATATGCTCGCAGAACGCGCACCTCAGAAGATGCTCGTTCGATGCGCGCAATCTATGGCCATCCGGACACCACCATGCGTGGGGCAAAGGTAAAGACTGAGAGAGCGCCGGAACGTGTAGAGAAGAGCGCGATGCGGCGATGGCGGACGGCGGGAAGGTCATTCACTCCATCCGCAAATCATGGTATGTTCAGCGCCCAATCGGGTGTCATCTCATTGAAGGAGCAGGAGCCGGTATGTTGCTAGAAGGTAAAAAGGGTCTGATCATCGGTGTGGCCAATAAGCACAGTATCGCCTGGGCCATCGCGCAAGCTGCGGCGCGGGAAGGCGCGCAGATGCTGTTCAGTTATCAGAACGAACGGTTGCGCGAGAACGTCGAAGAATTGGTCCAGACCCTGCCCGGCGCCTCGGCCTGCGTCTGTGATGTCGGAGATGACAATCAGATCGACGCGATGATGAAACAGGCCGCGGAGAAACTGGGACGGTTGGATTTTCTGGTGCATTCCCTGGCGTTTGCTCCACGCGAGGAACTGACCGGAGAATTTGTGAACACCACCCGCCAGGGATTCGCCACGGCCCTCGATGTGAGTGCCTATTCCCTCGTCGCCGTCACCCGGGCGGCGATACCATTGATGACGGAAGGCGGGTCAGTCGTCACGCTGACCTATCTCGGCAGCGAGCGAGTCGTCCCGCATTATAACGTCATGGGCGTCGCCAAAGCCGCGCTCGAAGCAACGGTGCGGTATCTGGCACACGACCTGGGCCCTAAGAACATCCGGGTGAATGCCGTTTCCGCCGGGCCGATTAAAACGCTGGCGGCTCGCGGCGTGTCCGGGATCAGCAAGATGGTCGATCACCATCGCGCATTCGCGCCGCTTCGGCGGGCGACCGAACAGGGCGAAGTCGGCGATACGGCGCTGTTCCTCGTGAGTCCATTAGGTCGCGGCATCACCGGAGAGGTGATCTACGTCGATGGGGGATACCATATTCTCGGCTCCCTGGCGTCTGTCGATTAAGAAGCGGGAAGCCTGGTCCGCCCGATTTCTGCTGTGCGTCGTCCCCGGCTCTTTTAAGGTGCGGCCACGACGGAATCGGGCGCTGCTTTATCCGCTCATTGTGTTCCTCTGCCTGTTCTCTCTCGTGACGGTAGGCCTACCGTTGCCTGTCCTTTCTGCCCAACTCTCGGCTAGAGAAGAAGACGGATTGGTGGGAGCCGTCCATTCCGTTGAAACAATAGACAGTCTTTTGGCGCAAACCGACCGGTATGATCCGCAGGGTCGTATTCTCGAACGGATACAAGACGGGAAGGACGCATCTCAAGGCTTGTGGCCCCTGCGGTTTACCTATGTCTACGATCAGGAAGGAAAACGTCTGGCCGAAGTCGTACGCGATGCACGAGGCGAACTCGTGAAGGAGACCCGCTCGGTCTACGATGCGCAAGGCAATCGTTCCGCCGAGCTGGCGGCATGGGGCGATGGGACGTTTGAAAACGTGTCCCTCTATGCATACGACGAGTCTCGTCGGCTCCGGCGAGGCCTTCATTACAACGCGGTGCAGGTCGTCAACCGAAACCTCTATTCCTATGATGCCGCGGGACGCCTGGCACACGAGCGTCTCGAACGCAATTATCGATATGACGCCGCCGGACATCAGGTGGTGACCACCCATCGGTTTGATGTGGGGCATGACGTGGCGATCACCTACGACGATCGTGGGCACGTGCAGGAAAAAGTGGTGTCGGATCTCCGAGGGCGCAAACAAGGTCATTCGGAGTTCCGTTACGATGAGCGGGGTAGTCAAATCGAGGAACGCAGTTATGATGCCGGCGGACGGCTCACCGACCGGAAGGCATACCGGTATATCTACGACACGGTAGGGAACTGGATCACCGAAACCTTTGAGTGGTGGGAAGTGCAGAAGGGTGAGGTCCGCCTCAAGCAATCTCACGTTCGCGAGCGCCGGATCACCTACTACTAAGCCGTTCGTCCAGCGCTCTCAGGCGATATCAGTCATCGTACGAAACTCTGTTCAACATCTGACGTATCAGACGAGGGAAGATGGTGCATCATTCGAACCTGTTGCGATGTGTCGTGGGCGTGCTGTTGCTGTGCATAGCCGGCCAAGCGGAAGTTCTCGCCGGAGATGATTCAGCACCGCTTCAAACCCGCGGCCCCCTGCGACAGTCCCGTGACAACCCACGGTATTTTGCCGATGCTGACAACCGGATCGTCTACCTGACCGGTTCCCATTCCTGGGAAAACTTTCAGGATGTCACACAGGTGTTCGACTATTTGGCCTATCTCGATCGTCTGACTGCTCTGCATCACAATTTCATTCGCTTGTGGGTCACTGAATCGATCCATTCTGACGGCGGGTGGCTCATGAATCCTCCGGCCAACGAGAAGGATATCGCGCCGCTGCCGTATCTGCGGATTGGACCAGAGCTCGCTTTGGATGGGCGGCCACGGTTGGATCTGTCCCGTTTCAACCCTGCCTATTTCGAGCGGCTTCGCACCAGAGTTATGCAAGCGGGACAACGCGGCATGTACGTCTCCATCATGTTTTTTCAAGGCTTCAGTGTGGTCACGCCGGGCGCGTGGAAGGCGCACCCGCTGAACGGCGGGAATAATGTGAACGGCATCGACGGCGATGCCAACGGCGACGGGCTCGGGCTGGAAGTGCACCAGTCGCCCGGCTCTCACGTGCTACAGATTCAGGAAGCCTATGTACGGCACGTGCTCGACACGCTGCACGATTTGGACAATGTCTTGTACGAAGTGGTGAATGAAGCGACCCCCGAGTCGGTCACCTGGCAATATCACCTCATTCGCGTCATCAAACGCTACGAAGCGGAGCGGCAGTTCCCGGCCCATCCTGTGGGCATGACGTTTTTTCAACTCGGTGAGTTCGGCGGCGGCGACAATGCGACCCTGTTCGACAGTCCGGCCGAATGGATTTCTCCTGGTGGCTACACGAAATATGCCCGTCATCCTCCAGCCGCTGATGGAAGGAAAGTCATGATCCTCGACACCGACCACATCCACGGGATCGGCGGCGATCGGGAATACGTCTGGGAAAGCTTCTTCCGGGGATATAATCCCATCTACATGGACCCGTTCGAAGCGCTGCACGAGCTCACAATCGGTGAACCGGTCTTGAATGAGCCGCAGCATGAGCGCGCGCGGGTTGCGATGGGACAGGCGCGCCGGTGGGCCAATCGTCTGGACCTCCGGCGGACGGTACCGCACGAGGAATTGGCGTCGACCGGGTATTGTCTGGCAGATCCCGGGCAGGCATATCTGGTGTATGTACCTGCCGCTGCGTCGTCGCAATCAACGACGGACGTCAGCAGGCCCCTGACCGTCAATCTTACCGGGGCAGCGGGTGAATTCGTGGGAGAATGGATCGACCTAGAGGCACAAACAGTCTTGCCG
Organism: Nitrospira sp.; assembly: GCA_024998595.1. GTDB lineage: Bacteria > Nitrospirota > Nitrospiria > Nitrospirales > Nitrospiraceae > Nitrospira_A. The sequence continues at coordinate 158,795 of JACOEK010000006.1, read as the reverse complement.
TCGGAACAACTAGAGGGAGGTGGAGAACGATTGTTTGCCGTGCCGCTTCCTGGGCCAGTGCTGCTCCATCTCCACCGAGTGAAGTAGCTATCCCCATCTGGACCATGAGCCTATTCGTGATAGTGCCAGGCACTAGTGGTCGGTATTGAGTTCAGAGAGATGTTTTGCCGGTGACGCTTAAATACGTAGCTGTCAACGTTGTCGACCACAGGGCACTGGAAGCACGTGCTAGCAATAGGTCTTGACGAGCAGCGGGATTGTCTGCACGGCAATGGGCTGGTTCTTAAAATGAGCAGCGAGCCGATCTTTGCACGACGTATTTGAAAGTGAGGCATAAGCCACGGAGTAGTGTCAGCTTCGGCCAGGGTTCATTTGTCGGCTGCTCGGAAATGTAACGGATCTCTAAGGTTTTGGAGTTCTCGATAGTAGTAGAGCGCGGTGGGCCGTTTGGTTCCGAATACGAGTTTGCGTAGAAAGGTGAGTTCCTCCTCGGTAGCATTTCCGCTCAGGGCCGTATTCTGAAGAAACTCTTCGAATCCCGGTTCTCGCTCCAGAAAGGCGTCCGGGCCCTTCTCCACAAATTCAAATCGTTTCTGATGCCCGGGGGCCACCCTGCGATTCAGGACAATTTCAATGCAGAACGTCACGAGATCGATATCCCACGATTCGATTAACGGATCGAGGAAGGCGATACAGTTTTCATTGGAGAGGTCAAAGACGGTTGTGTCCAGGAATTTCAAGACGGTGACTCGCATCTGCGGGTAGCTCTTCTTGTTGAGTTTGGCCACCCGTCTTAGCCACACGTGATTGTCCAATTCCTGTCTCGCGACCCCCTTCGCGACCCCGAGAAGTTTCTGTGTGACGAACCGTTCAAGCTCGCCGAAGGGTTGCTTCTCAAAAATGGCACGAATTTGCGGCGCCTTGCTGGGATGGCATTTGCGGAGAATCAACTCGCGCACTTCGTGCAATAACGGGGAGGGGAGGTCGCCCCAACGTTTCTTGAGTCGTTCGCGGCGTTGCTGGTCCGCAAGTGTGGCAAGTTGTCCGGAGGGTAGTTTCAGTACGCGGCCGATCTTGTCATACATGTCGGTCCGATTCGACGCGGGCGGGAGTTTTTTTTGGGTCAAGAGCTGAGAGATGTACGATTCGGTCACATGGGCAGCCCGAGCGAGTGCCCGCTGATCCAGTCCAAGCTCTTTGAGGCGATGTTTGAGCACAAGGGCGATGTTCACGAGAGCCTCTGTATGCGTGATTAACTTAATATGGTTAATAATATCCGGCCATTGCTAATTTATCAAGATTATACTTGACTAAAAATGGTTAATCTCTGTAGGGTGGTAAGTGAGATTGTCGGTCGATGTATGGTTTTTCCTGTCGTGACGGTGTGGCAACGCGGACTGTCCTATCCCTTACGCTTCCCTGTGCCTTCCTAGTGTGATCGATTCCCCAGTCTCCGTCGCTTCGACGCCCGAATATAAGTGGGAATGACGGCACCCGTGGGCCCTCTGCCTGTGACGCGATGAGGCCTCGAGGTGTTGGAGGACTGTCCGCAACGACTTCCCGGTCATGGACCGGGATCGCCTGCGGCCGGATCGGTGGTTGGGTGCGTAACGAAAGGCGTGATCATCATGAAACTTTATACGATGGGGATGACAGGACTTGTATGCGTGGGAATGACCGCACTGGCCTTGGCCAATCCGGCGTTGTTGCCAAAGCATCCAGGTTATCCGTCAGGCGGAGAATTTGCGAATGATGCGGGCCGTCAGAACTTCACCCACAGTCAATCACTTCTCGAGGCTGCGAAGTCCGGAGATACGAGTATGAGTCCGACACCGATGGACCCTAATAATGCCAGACTATTGGAGCATCAGGGGGCCGGTCGATTGCCGACGGTGGACGGGCCAAATATCAAGATTGATCCGCCCGTCAAGGAAGGCATTCGGATGCCGGCGAAGTAAGCCATTGTGTACGTTGAACAGGGGAGCTGGGATGTCCTTCGCTCCCCTGGGCTCCGGGGCGGACGCCTGCTGGTGCCCCTCGTATGTCGCATTCATGATCGTGGATGAAGAAGGAGGATGCCATGATGGACAACAAAATGGGGTTGGTCGCTACCGTCGTGATCGGGATTGGACTCATTGTCGGGGGGATGGTGTGGAGCGGAGAAAAGGATCGGCACAGGGGAGACGACGCGCAAGAAGTCATCGCCATGTCAATGAACGCGAAGGTGACGATCGAGCAAGCCATGGCCACGGCGTTGGAGAATTTTCCTGGAAAAGTGATTGAAGCGGAACTGGAACAAAAGCAGGACAAAGCAATCTGGGAGGTCGAGGTCGTGACGGCCGAGCAAGGCATCATGAAAATCGATGTCGATGCAGAATCCGGTTCGGTGATCATGACCGGAGAAAAGATGGTTCACAAGAAAGTGGCCGTGGAGAAAAAGCTCTAGCGCTCTCTTGGCCTGTTCGCGACGATCTGGAGCGTGTGACGTTCGGATGAGCCGGACCAGGAGAGCATAGCTTCGCGGGGGTGCGCCGGGCGCAGACCTGCGTGGTAGGAGGTGTCAGATGGTCATGATCATTGGGATTCTCACCATGAGCGCATTGGTGTGGTTTCTTGCTGCTAATATGGCCCGCGAGAGCGACTCGGAACGGCGTCATGCCTGCCGGGCAGCCAAGCAGTGACCGTAATCCGCTCGTGCTGGTGTCGGGTACGAGTCCATGCAGGATACGTAGCCCTTCTTCAAAAGCCACGTCTGAGTTGCGAGGATGGGTGGCGTCACGCGAGGGAGTCAGCAGGGGGTTAGATTTCCGCGCTCGCGGGGCGGTTCGGTCTCAGATGAGGTACGGGTGGCAGAAGGCGTCTGAGGAATTGGAGGCCATCGTGGCGAATCAGAAAAGCATGGCGGTTGAGATGTTGGAATCGCTCCGGCGCAATCCATCCAGTGGCATGGACCAGCTCGTGGCGGATTGCTCGGGCTTAACCTGGAATCAACTGTACTGCGAGGTTGCTCGTTTGCATCGGCGGGGTCAGCTCTGTTTGGCCCGTGTGAACGGGGACAGCTATTTCCTCAGGTTGCCACAACAGCGGACGTCTCCATTACCGGTGTCTGCAGAGGCCTGTTGACAGGATTAGGTGCTGCGGAGAACGGGATGTCCGTTCGCTATGGAGTCAGGGGCCCAGCAATGGGGCTGCCTGATTCTGTCCCGAGCGACGGGCTCGTGCCCTCCCGGGGCAGGATGCGGAAATGGGTGACGGCGAACGAGACGGCCTGCCCCACGATAAAATGACAGCGCCGGAATTCTTCCTTGTTCATGCGGGATCGGAGAATTAGTCCATCCGGGGTTTCAATTTCCAGCCGGTACGCCACGCCGAGGAAGTAGATGTGCCGGAGTTTCGCCTGCTGACGGTATCGGGCAGGATCTTCCGCGATTTTTACGTAGTAGGGACGAAATCCCACCTGGAGCTTCTGACCATCGGCAAAGCCAGTCGCGGGGAATTCAAGCGATCCAACCTGCACCTGCCCGCGTCGCACGATCCCTTCGACGATATTCATCGAGCCGATAAATCGGGCCACGAACTCGGTGGCGGGCTCCTCGTAGACATCTGCAGGAGAGCCGGCCTGCTCCAGTTTGCCTTTCGAGAACACAATAATTCGCCCGGATACTTCCATGGCTTCTTCCTGATCGTGGGTCACGAAGAGGCTGGTCACGTTCAAATCCGTATGCAGGCGAATGAGCCACTCGCGCAACTCTTGTCGTACCTTCGCATCGACCGCACCGAACGGTTCATCCATCAACAAGACCGACGGGCGCGGCGCCAGCGCGCGGGCGATCGCGACACGCTGCCGCTGTCCACCGGACAGTTGATGCGGATAACGGCCGCCGAGTCCGTCCAGGCTCATCAAGGCAAGCAGTTCCGCGACACGTTGTTCGATATCCCGCCGGTTCCACTTCTTGATCTTGAGGCCGAAGGCGATGTTGTCGAAAACCGTCAGGTGTTTGAAGAGGGCATAGTGTTGGAACACGAAGCCGATGTTGCGTTCCTGCACCGTGAGATCGTTGACCCGTTTGCCGTCGATGAAGATATCGCCAGAGGTCGGCACCTCCAGGCCGGCGATCAACCGGAGCACCGTAGTTTTGCCGCTGCCGCTGGGTCCTAACAGTCCGAGTAGTTCGCCCTCGTTCACCACGAAAGAGACGCCACCCACCGCGTTGGAGGAGCCGAATGTTTTGGTGAGTCCGCGTACTTCTATTTTCACCGGCTTACTGCGCTCCTGCTTCCGCTACGGTCGTTTCAGCCCGGGCCTTTGCGATCTCGAGTACCGTCAGAATTGCGAAGGAGACCGCGAGCAGGGTCAAGGCCACGGCATTGGCCGCCACATAATTGAAATCGACATAGCTCTGATAAATATGCAAGGTGGCGGTCTGCGTCAGCAACAGGATATTGCCCGAGACCACCAGCACGGCCCCGAATTCGCCGATCGCGCGTGCGACCGTGAGGGTGGCGCCATACACCAGTCCCCAACGCAAGGCCGGCAGTGTCACCTTGAGAAACACCTGCCATTCGCCGGCGCCTAACGTGCGTGCCGCCTCTTCCTCTTCAGTGCCCAGTGTCTGCAGGAGGGGCGTGAGTTCCCGCACCATAAACGGAAATGTGACGAACAGGGTCGCGAGAATCATGGCGGGCAACGCGAACAGCACCTTGATATGAGCCTGACCGAACAATGCGCCCAGCATGGTGTCCGGTCCGAACAGTAAAATCAGCATGAACCCTGCGATGACCGGCGAGACGGCAAAGGGCAAATCGATCACGCCGCTGACCAGGCTGCGGCCCCAGAACTGTTGGCGCGCCAGCACCAGCGCCGTCAGTGTGCCGAAGATAAGATTGAGCACGAGTACGATCAGCGTGATCTCAGCGGTCAGGGCAAATCCGTGCAGCGCTTCCGGACGTGAGATCTCGGTCCAGAATGCCGTCAGTCCCTCGCTGAAACTCTGACTTGCCATGTAGAGGATCGGGCCGACCAGCAGCACCAAGAAGTAGACCCAGACGATCCCGATCAACAGCCAACGCATGCCCGCACTCCCGTAACAGTCACCACGATCTCAGACCCTGTTCACCCTTCACTGCGCGGCGGTCGGCATCGCAGCCTCATGACCGGGCCGATCTGCCCGGTTCGACCAGTGAAATAATTTGGGCAACCGTTCACCCGGACGCCGGGTCAGCCGTTCCAACAGCAACAGCACCACAAACGAAATAAGCAGAATCAACACTGAGACGGATGTGGCCGCCTGGGGGTTATAGCTCTCGATTTCTCCGTAGACGTACACGGATGCCACCTGCGTTTTCATCGGGATATTGCCTGCCACGATGACGATGGAGCCGAATTCGCCGAGTGCTCGTACGAAGGTCAGAAACACGCCAGTCAAAAGACCTGGCAGGACCGACGGAACCGTCACCTTCCAAAAAGTGGTCCAGGGGCTGGCTCCGAGGGTGAACGCCGCTTCCTCCTGATCGCGTTCGAGGCCCATCAACACCGGCTGCAGGGAGCGAATCGTAAACGGCATGGTGACAAACAGCATCGCCAGAATGATGCCGGGCTGGTTATACAACACCGTCAAGCCCCCCTGCTGGAGCCAGGTGCCCAGGATGCTTGTCGGGCCATAGATTGCGGCAATCATCAATCCCGCGACGAGGGTGGGGATGGCGAAGGGCAGGTCGACCAATGCGTTCAGGAGCCAGCGACCAGGGAATTCGTAACGGACCAGTACGAGTGCCGACAAGGTACCGAAGACGGCGTTGATGGCGGTGGCAATCGCCGCGGTTTCAATGGTCAACCAGAGCGCCGCCGATGCTTGCGGAGCGGTCAGGTCCTGGATAAACCGGTCCCATCCAGCCGCGACTGATTGTTGCGCGAGGGCCGCCAGCGGCAGAAAAATCAAGACGAGCACATAGCCCACAGCCGCGGACCGTAGCGCCACACGGATTAACAGATGAGAGGTCAACGATCGTTCCTCGTCCTATCTTTTCGACACGTCCTCGACGATTTTCGTCCACACGCCTTGCGCGCCGAAGAGCGTATTGCTTATGGACTCCCATCCACCGAGGTCTGCGATGGTGAACAGCCGGGCCGGTTGAGGCAGGGCGGCAGCCGAAGCAGGAGCCGCTGCAGTCCGGTCCAACGGACGGAACCCCAATTCGATGAAGGCGGCTTGCGCCTCCGGTCCGTGGAGAAATGCCACGAACGCTTCGGCCAGATCCTTGGCCTTGTGCCGATCTGCGTAGGTGTCGACCACCGCTGCCGGGTTTTCGATCCAGACGGTTTCGGCCGGCACGAGGATTTCGTAGGGGCGTCCGCTCTTCACGCGCGGCAGTAATTCATTTTCATAGGTCACGATGACATCACCGACACCGCGTTCGAACGTCGTCACCGATTCCCGGCCGCTTTTATCCATGACCTTCACGTTGCGTTGGATGCGTGTGAGCAGATCGACGGCCTGCGTGGCGGCGGCCTCCGGAGTAACCGGTTTTCCCGCTCGTTGTTCGGCCAGTTTCAACCCGGCGCCATAAATCGCGATCACATCCCACATGGCGCCGCCGGAGGTTTTAGGGTTGGGGTATAAGACTTCGATGCCGGGACGCGCAGCATCCTCCCAGCCCTTCACTCCTTTGGGGTTGCCCTTCCGGACGCCGAGGGCTACCACGGAAGCCGAGATCATGCCCCCATGCGGGGCCTTTCGCCAGTCATGCGTGATCAGGCCGGCCTTCACCACTTGATCGACATCGCCTTCCAGCGACAAGACGGCCACATCCGCATCGAATCCGCCGATGATGGCACGCGCCTGCGCACCGGAGGCGCCGTATGAGCTACGCACGCGGACATCCTGCCCGGTCTTTTGCTTCCAATGTTTTTGGAAGGCGGGAATGATGTGTCGCTCGTAGGCTTCCTTGGGCACGCTATAGGCCGCGAGAATCAGATCGCGCGTATCCGCGGCTTGTACCGTGGCGGGGACTGTGAGCAAGGCCCCGTACATCATGACTGCGACGAACAGGCTCGTAACCGCATGGCCGATGGTACGCATTAAGATCCTTCCACCAGGTTGTTATGGGCGAATCGACTCAAGGTGTAATGGTCGAGGATGTTGGCAATGGCATCGCGCACTTCCCCCATGGCCTGCTGTAATGGGCAGGAGGGTTTGGCGGCATAGGGACAGTCGGAGCATTTTTGATAGGCAGTTTTGCTGACGCAGCTGATCGGGGCCAGCGGTCCGTCCAGAATACGGATGACCTGGCCCAACGTAATCTCCTCCGGAGACTTGATCAGCGAATAGCCGCCACGAATGCCGCGACGGCTCGCCAGCAGTCCCGCGCGTTTGAGTGCGAGCAGAATCTGTTCGAGAAATTCCACAGGGATATTCTGCCGCTCGGCAATCTCATGGCGCTGGAGCACGCGACCTCCGTAGGTCTCGCAGAGCTCGAGCAGGGCGCGGAGTCCGTATTCACTCTTTTTAGAGAACTTCATGACTCGTCTAGATGTCTAGTGAGTTGCTCAAGATTTTGCAGAATAAACCAGCGCGTGCCGCGATTCAAGCGATTCGACCACGAGACGGCCAAGAAGAAATCCGCGTGCCCTCGTGACCGATTCCACACCGCAACCCATTGAAATCGGACGCTCCGTTTCTTGACACCCTGTAACCGTTCTTGCTAGCTTCAGCGTGATTTTCGTCCGTCACCACGAGCAGCCTGCGGCTAGATCTGGACATCCGGTGAATTTCCAAGACCTCATTTTGACCCTGCATCGTTTCTGGGCCGACCGCGGTTGCGTCGTTCATCAACCCTACGATCTCGAAATGGGCGCGGGAACATTCCATCCTGCGACGTTCCTCCGATCTCTCGGACCGGAACCTTGGCGTGCCGCCTACCCGCAGGCTTGCCGCCGTCCAACCGACGGCCGCTACGGGGAAAATCCTAACCGCATGCAGCATTACTACCAGTATCAGGTGGTGTTGAAGCCGGCGCCAGACAATATTCAGGGCCTCTATCTGGAGAGCCTCAAACAGCTAGGCATCGACCCGAAGAAGCACGACATCCGGTTCGTACAGGATGATTGGGAGTCGCCCACACTCGGCGCCTGGGGGCTGGGGTGGGAAGTCCGGCTCGATGGCATGGAGATTACCCAGTTCACCTATTTCCAGGAGATCGGCGGCATTCCGCTCAATCCGATTACCGGCGAAATCACCTATGGCACCGAGCGTATCGCGATGTATCTGCAGCAGGTTGATAACGTCTACGACCTTCAGTGGACCGACGGCGTCACCTACGGCGACGTGCATCATCGTAGCGAAGTCGAATTTTCACGCTACAACTTCGAAGAGGGTGAGGTGCCCATGCTGATGGCCACCTTCCAGGCCTTCGAGGGAGAGAGCCAGCGGTTGCTGGACAAGAAACTCACCTTGCCGGCCTACGACTACTGCATCAAGACCTCGCACATGTTTAACTTGCTGGATGCGCGCGGGGCGATCAGCGTCACCGAGCGAACGTCCTATATTGCGAGGGTACGGGCGTTGGCGCGGCGCTGCGCGGAATCGTATCTGGCCGATCGGGAGGCCATGGGACATCCTTTGATCAAGCAACCGGCTCGGGCAGGCAAGGGAGCCACCAGCCACTCACCGGTCACCACCAAGTAGCCCGCGGACTCTACGCCACGATGCCATCCAAAAAGACCAAGACCAAGACCGTTTCACGCTCGAAGACCTCAGCAGTTCCCTCGCGTACGAAGGCTGCCAAAGTTCCAGCTACCACGGAATTGCTCCTCGAAATTGGCACGGAAGAGTTGCCCTATCAATTCGTGGCGCCGGCCTTGCGCGCCTTGCAGCAGGGGACAGAGACCTTGCTGAAAGACTCGCGCCTCACCTATGGCGCCGTCCGTACGATGGGCACGCCGCGGCGGCTTGTGTTGCTCGTCGAAGGGTTAGCCAAACAGCAGGCGTCCGCCGTCAAAGAAGCCATGGGGCCCTCGAAGGCCGTGGCCTTTGACCAGTCAGGTCAGCCTACGAGAGCGGCCATCGGATTTGCCGCGGGTCAGGGTATTGCGATTGAAGATCTGCAAGTGCGTCAGACTCCGAAGGGCGAGTATCTCTTCGCGGTGAAGCAGGAAAAGGGGCAGGCTGTCGCCGCGGTGCTGACTCAGGCGTTGCCGCAATTGCTAGCCAAATTGTCGTTCCCCAAGGCTATGCAGTGGAATCAGACCGGCGTGCGGTTTGCCAGACCGGTGCGCTGGCTGGTGTCCCTCTGTGGCGGGAAAGTTTTGCCGATTGAGTTCGCCAAGATCAAGGCCGGCAATTTGAGCCAGGGGCATCGGGTGCTGGGCGCCAAGGTGACCAGTCCGAAAGGCTTTGCCGTCAAATCTATCGTGCATTACTTGAAAGAGACCGAACGGCACAGTGTGATCGTGGATCAGGATCGCCGGCGGGCGATAATTCTCGAACAGCTGGCCTCGCTCGCCAAGTCGGCCCGCGGGCACCTGCATCAGGACGACGAGTTGCTGGAGCAGGCCGTCTATATGGTGGAGTCTCCGCTGACGATTCTTGGCTCCTTCAAGCCGCATTATCTCGCGCTCCCGAAAGAAATTCTGATGACCTCCATGAAGGAACATCAGGGATACTTTTCCCTGGTCGACGCCAAGGGCGCGTTGTTGCCGAACTTCCTCGCCGTGACGAATATGAAGTTGTCGAACATGCAGTTGATCCGCGAAGGCAATGAACGGGTTCTGTCCGCGCGGCTCGCCGATGCGAAGTTTTTCTTCGACGAAGATCGCAAGACCTCGTTGGCGGATCGCGTGGCGAAACAGCTCGCGGTGACGTTCCACCAGAAGCTCGGCAGTCTGCATCAGAAGACCCAGCGCGTGGTGGCGATGGCGGCGCATGTGGCCGGACAACTCGGCGACGATCAATTGATTCACGACTGCCGGCGCGCGGCGGAACTAAGCAAGGCCGATCTGTTGACCGGGATCGTGGGTGAGTTCCCGACGCTGCAGGGCATCATGGGCGGGGAATATGCCAAGCACGACGGCGAGTCGGCGGCGGTCAGCGCGGCGGTTCGAGAACAGTATCTGCCTCGCGCGATGGAAGGGGAGTTGCCGGAGTCGCTGGCCGGAAAGGTGCTGTCCCTCGCCGATCGGTTGGACAGCATTGCCGGATTTTTCCTGGTCGGCCTGATCCCGAGCGGTTCCGAAGATCCCTTCGCCCTCAGACGCCACGCCACGGCGATCGTGCGCATCTTGATCGAGAGCCGGTTACGGCTGAACCTTGCGCAAGCCGTGCGGACAGCGCAAGACGTGTTGGCTGGTCAGAATGTGACGGCTTCGCCTCAGTCGGGCAAAGGCGGGGCGCCGGACGTCATCGCGTTTCTGTTTGAGCGGGTCCGCTTTTACGGGAAGAGCGCGCACCAATTGCGGGACGATGTCATGGAGGCCGTCTTGAAATCGGCCGACCGCCAGTCCATCGATCTCACGGACCTGTTCGACAAGATGCAGTCGCTGCAACGGATTACCGTGCGAGCGGAGTTCGATCCGCTGATCGTCGGATTCAAACGCGCGCACCGGTTGACCGAAAAAGAGCAGTGGGATCGCAAGCCGGTCGAGTCCGGGTTATTCCGGGAGGCTGCCGAGTCCGCCTTATATGAGACTGTGCAGACCAGTCATGCGGCCTATGCCGCGGCGATGCGCAGCGGAGAGTACGGGCAGGCCCTCGACGTGCTGGTCAGGATGAAGGGTCCGATCGACGACTTTTTCAATGCGGTGATGGTCAATGCCGACGATCCGGCGGTGCGCGGAAACCGGCTGTCGCTCTTGAAAACGGTCGACGATTTGTTCATGTCGTTCGCTGATTTCTCCCAGATTATGGTACAAGGGACGTAGCGGATGGTGAGCGTTTGGACTCAACTTCAGAGAGCCTCCCTGAATCACCCGAGGCGAGTGCCGCGGCCCAAGTAAGGGCGACCAAGGTCCGGCGATTTGCGTCCGGCATCAGCGTCGTGATGATGGTGGTGTGCAACGCGGTCTTTCTCTTCGGCATCTGGGTGACCGGCCTCAACTTTGAACGGCTGGTGCGGACACCGGATATCTATGATTCCAGACAAGACATTTGCTTGCGACTGGCCTACCAACATGTTCCGGGTTCGGAGAACCCCGTGCAGTTCTGTTCGGAGTGGCTCAACCTCGCCGATCCAACCGGAAAAACCCATACGTTTCAAAAAGACGCACAACTCAAGCAGGGCGCAGACGGAACGTTCTATTTCGACTATGGACCGTTCGTGGACTACCGGCTTTTTGCGGTCGGCGCGTTCGTGGTGGGGATCATCGTGTGTGGCATTCGCGTGACCAGGCACGTCGTCACCCGCTATCGTATGCGACTGGAAGCCGCCGCCCGCCATTCGGTTCCGACTCATTGACCTCATAGCAGAAGGAGAGCGTCGCGTGGCCAAGAAATACGTCTATTATTTTGGAGATGGAAAAGCCGAAGGCACCGGCAACATGAAAGAACTGCTCGGCGGCAAAGGCGCTGGACTGGCCGAGATGACCAATCTCAAAGTGTCCGTGCCTCCCGGGTTTACGATCTCTACCGAGGCCTGCGTCGAATATTACAAGCGTGGTAAGGCCTATCCTCCCGGCATGATGGACGAAGCGCTGCAGGCGCTCAAGAAGGTCGAGCGGTCGATGAAGGCCGGGTTCGGCGATCCCGACAACCCCTTGCTGGTGTCCGTCCGGTCAGGCGCCCGCGCCTCCATGCCCGGCATGATGGATACGGTGCTGAACGTGGGATTGACCACCAAGACCGTGCACGGCTTGGCGCTCAAGACCAACAACGAGCGGTTTGCGCAGGACAGTTATCGCCGCTTCATCGGCATGTTCGGCAGCATCGTCATGGGCATCAATCGCGAGCATTTCGAGGATATTCTCAAACATAAAAAACGCGATCTTGGGGTCACGCAGGATACGCATCTCGATGCCAAGGCGCTCAAGGAACTCGTCGTCAGTTTCAAGGAGCTCGTCAAAGAGGAAACCAAACGCGATTTTCCTGATGACCCGCTCGAACAATTGCGTATGGCCACCAATGCCGTGTTCTCATCCTGGTACGGTGCCCGGGCGGTCACGTACCGACGCCTGTATAACATTCCCGAAACCTGGGGCACTGCCGTGAACGTGGTCGCCATGGTATTCGGCAACATGGGGGAGACCAGCGGGACCGGTGTGGCCTTTACGCGCGATCCAGCCACGGGGCAGCGGCAATTCTTCGGCGAATGTTTGACGAACGCGCAGGGAGAGGACGTCGTCGCCGGCATCCGGACACCGCTGCCCGTCAATCAGCTCGAAAAGTTCATGCCGCAGGCATACAAAGATCTGGAAACGACCTATAAGAAACTGGAGCGGCACTACCGCGATATGCTCGACCTGGAGTTCACCATCCAGGAGGGCAAGTTGTACATGTTGCAGACCCGCGTCGGTAAACGCACCGGTGTGGCTGCGGTGCGCATCGCAGTGGACATGGTGAAAGAAGGGCTGATTACAAAAAAAGAAGCCTTGCAGCGGATCGGCCCGGATCAATTGGCCCAGTATCTTTATCCGATCTTCGACGCGAAAGAAGAATCGCGCTGCACGCCGCTCGGCAAGGGATTGCCGGCGGGCCCCGGCGCTGCCGCGGGAAAACTTGCGTTAACGGCGGATCGTGCGGTGGAGATGAAAGCCGCCGGCAATCGCGTGGTCTTGGTCCGCCAGGAAACCAGCCCGGACGATATTCATGGCATGAATGCCGCCTTAGGATTTCTAACGGCCCGCGGCGGTATGACCTCCCATGCGGCCGTCGTCGCGCGGCAGATGGGCAAAGTCTGTGTGGCCGGCTGCGATGCCATTGAAGTCCTGGACAATCAGAGCGTGCGTATCGGCACCCAAACCTTCCGGGAAGGGGACTACCTGTCCGTCAATGGTTCTACCGGCAATGTCTACGGCGGAGATATTCCCGTAGTGGAGTCGGAAGTCATCCAGGTGTTGCAGGGGAAAATGGAAGCCTCGGCATCGGAGAAGTATCAGATGTTCGAGTCGGTGCTGAAGTGGGCCGATGGAGTGCGCAAGCTGAAAGTCCGGGCGAATGCCGATGTGCCGGATCAGGCCCGTATCGCGCGGAGTTTCGGCGCTGAAGGCATCGGTCTTTGCCGCACGGAACATATGTTCTTCGCCGAGGATCGCATTCACATCATGCAGAAAATGATTCTCGCCCGGAAACGCGAAGAGCGGGAAATGTATCTGGATCAGCTGCTGCCGCTGCAGAAGCAGGATTTCATCGGGCTGTATCGTGAAATGAAGGGATTCCCTGTCACGATCCGTTTGCTCGATCCGCCCCTGCACGAGTTCCTGCCGAAGCGTGAAGACCTCATGGTCGAAATCGCTCAGCTCGAACTTACCAGCGGATCACAGACGGTGCTGGACGAGAAAAAACGGCTATTGACCAGGGTGGAAGAACTACATGAGTTCAACCCCATGCTGGGTTTGCGCGGCTGCCGCCTCGGCATTACGATGCCGGAAATTACTAAGATGCAGGCGCGTGCGATCATCGAAGCGGCCTGTGAGTTGGCAAAGGAAGGCACCAAGATCGTGCCGGAGATCATGATTCCGCTGGTCGGCATGGTTTCGGAGATGAAAGCCCAGAAAGATCTCGTCCGGGAAGTGGCGGCGGACACGATGAAACGCTACGGCGTCAAATTGTCGTACCTCGTCGGCACCATGATCGAATTGCCGCGCGCCGCCGTGACGGCCGATGCTATCGCGGAAGAAGCCGAGTTCTTCTCCTTCGGCACGAACGATTTGACCCAGACCACCTTCGGCTTCTCCCGCGACGACGCAGCGAAATTTATCGACTTCTACAAGACCGCGAATATTTTGGAAAGTGATCCGTTTGCGGTGTTGGACCGCGAAGGAGTCGGTTCACTGATGCGCACGGCGATTACCGGTGGGCGCAAAACGCGTCCGACCATCAAGCTGGGGATCTGCGGTGAACATGGGGGCGATCCGAGTTCCGTGGAGTTCTGCCACCAACTGGGGCTGGACTATGTGAGCTGCTCGCCCTATCGGGTCGGGATTGCGCGGTTGGCTGCGGCACAGGCGGCGTTGGCAGAGGCCGAGAAGGAGAAGCCCAAGCCGTCAAAGAGCAAGCCGAAGGCAGTGAAGCCGAGTGCCGCCAAGTCCGCCAAGAAGTCTGCGAAACCTGCTCAGGCCAAAAAACGACCTGCTGCTAAACGCATGGTGCGCCGCTCCAAGCGTACGACCAGGTGAAATCATCTCCTCGCGATCTTAAACTGATGGCTCTGGCCCTTCGCCTCGCCGCGAAGGGCCGGGGTCATACCAGTCCCAATCCCATGGTCGGCGCGGTGGTCGTGAGCCGCGGTAAGCTCGTCGGCCAGGGCTCTCACCGCAAAGCCGGTGGTCCGCATGCCGAAGTCATCGCCTTAAGTCAGGCCGCTTCACGGGCCAAAGGCAGCACCCTGTACGTCACCCTCGAGCCCTGCAGTCATCTCAAAAAACGCACGCCTCCTTGTGTTCCGCTGGTCATCAACTCCGGCGTCCGCCGCGTGGTCGTTGCCATGGTGGATCCGAATCCGCAGGTGCGGGGGAGAGGTATTGCGCATCTGAAGCGGGCAGGGCTGCAGGTCGAAGTCGGGTGCTGCGAAGCAGAAGCGGTACAACTCAATGAGACCTATATCCATTGGGTGCAGACCGGCCGGCCGTTCACCATCGTGAAAGCCGGCATGACGTTGGATGGTCAGATCGCGACCGCCGGCGGCGAATCTCAATGGATCACCGACAAGGTGGCCCGGGCACGGGCGCATCAGTTGCGTGGCGATGTCGATGCGATTCTGGTCGGCATTGGGACGGTCTTGCGCGATGATCCACAGTTAACTGCCAGAACGGGTGGTGATCCCGTCCGGCTTGCACCGCGACAGCCGCTCCGGGTCGTGGTTGATAGTCGGTTACGTATTCCTCTCAAAGCAGCCGTGCTGCAACGGCAAGAGGAGGCGCATACCGTGATTGCCACGACGCGCGAAGCCCCATCGAGAAAGATCGCGCTCCTGGAAGGCCGTGGCGTCGACGTATTGGTGCTGCCCAATGCCGGCGGACACGTCAATCTGCCTGCTCTCTGGACCAGGCTTGGGCAACTCGGTGTCACGAGTCTCCTTGTCGAAGGCGGAAGCGATCTCAATGCGACAGTGCTGCGAGCCGGGCTTTCTCAGCGTCTGATGTGTTTCGTCGCTCCGTTGCTGCTCGGCGGACAGGATGCGAAAGGTTTAGTGGGCGGCCTGTCGCCGCGCCGCTTGCGCGACGCTATGCCGCTCAAGAATCTGCGCATCGAGCCGGTCGGGCGTGATATGCTGATTCAGGCTGATTTCCCGACTCGATAGGAGCATCGTGCGATCTTCTTCCCCGCCTGCTTTCAGGTTTCCTCAACGGCGCCGCGCGCTATTCCTCCTGTCTCTCGCCTGCATGTGGTTGATCGCGCTGTGGGCTCCTGTCACCCATGCGGCAGAAGAGTCACCTTCGACTGATCTCGCTTCGCAGATCTGGCAATACCTTACGACCCAGGAGAGCGAGCAGGCCAATTCAATTCTAACTTCTATCGTGCGACGGCCGGAGGCGACTATTCAGGTCGTGCAGGACATCCTGCGCAAGGGCCAACCCCATGGCCTTCAGCCGGTCGGCATCTTACCGGATGAGCAGGTCGTGGTTCGCGACCGGCCCTACCGGTTGAGCCTGTCCATTCCACAGAGTTATGAGCCGACCCAAGACTATGCGCTCGTGGTCTGTCTTCACGGCGCGGGGTTTACCGGCGAGGCCTACTTGGATCGGTGGAAGTCGCGGTTGGGGGAACACTACATCCTGGCCTGTCCGACCTACCCCGCTGGCGGCTGGTTTACCAGACGAGCCGAAGATCTGGTGCTGGCGACAGTACAGCTCGTGCAGCAGCGGTATCGAATCGATCCCAATCGGATCTTCCTCAGTGGCATGTCCAACGGCGGCATCGGCGCCTGGCTGATCGGCATGCACCACGCTCCCTTGTTCGCGGGACTTGCGCCGATGGCCAGCGGAATCGACGATGTCCTATTTCCATTTTTAGAAAACCTTCGCACCACGCCGGTCTACATCATTCATGGGTCGCAAGATCAAGTCATGCCCGTGGAGTTGAGTCGAAAGCTTGCCGGTGAGCTGAAGAATCTCGACTACCCATTCATCTATCGCGAGCATGATCGGACCCACGCCATGGCGGGCGGTCATTTCTTTCCGCGTGAAGAGCTTCCTGATCTGGTGAAGTGGTTCGACAATCAGCGCCGGATGCCGGTTCCGAAGACCCTGACGGTCGTGCGCGACGCGAGCCATCTCCTGCCGTTCGGATGGGTGCGGATCGATGCGACGGATCAGATTGCGTCTTTTTCCGAAGACTTGATCGACAAGCGTGATGACAGCATCCGGAAGCGGACCTATGCCCGATTGACCGCACAGGTGACGGGTCCGAATCGGATCGACGTGCGGACCGACCGTGTGCGGCAATACACGCTGTATCTGAATGATGATCTCGTCGATCTGTCCAAACCGGTCGTCATCACCATCGACGGGCAGCCTTCATTCGAAGGCCTTCTCACACCACATGTCGAAACACTGCTGAGGCAGGCCCGTCTCCGGCACGACCCTGCACAGCTCTTCCCAGCCCAGGTGACGCTGACCGTGCCCCCACGGGCTTCATGATCGGGGTTGGAAAGATCGTTCGACGAACCGGCTCGGTGACCGCTGTACTCACCGCCGCGCTGGCGCTCTCCGATTCTTCCGGGCTGGCTGAACCCAACCGATGCTCCCTGCCTTTGCGCCATGTCGGCATGGTGTTTCCCCTCGATCATGTGGATGCGGCCTGGACATGCCGGCTTGAACCGATCATTGCGCATTACACGACGGCGAATAAGATCGGCCCGATCCGTACCCTGCTGCCGGAAGATGTGTACCTGTACCTGTTGGAGCATCCGGTCATGACCGCCGCTCTGGCCAATCGCCTCGACCTCGGGTTATACAAAGCGGAGATGCGCGGTCCGGAGGCATTTTGGGCGACGGATGGTGAAGGCACGGAAGGCATTGTGCAGCCGCTGTATCAAGATCGCAGCACGCGTATCTATTTTATCGAAGGAACTCACGATGGGCGGTTCCTGCCGCGAGTCAGCGGCAAGGCCCTGGTGCTGTTCAAATTGCAGCCCATGAAAGACGGCCAGGGGATCGAATCGATCGACAATACGATGGTGGCGTATTTGCGGCTCGATAATAAATTGTACTCCGGTCTGTTGTCGCTGCTCCGTCCGTTGATCGGTACGGTGGTCAATCGGCAAGTCGTGAAGGCGTTTGATGCCGCCCGTCGTTTGGCCGGAGCCATGCGCGACCATCCGGATCAAGTGCTGTTCGAGGCGACGGACCCGCCCGGTCTTCCTGATGAGCAGGTTGCCTTCTTGAAAGCCGCCCTGACGTCCATGCACAATCCTGCGCAGAGACCGGGCCCTGCCCTCCCATGAGATGGTGATGACCACTTCCCGCAGTTTTTTCTACCTCTGCACGCTCGGCGTGTTTTGCTTCATCAGTTATAACCTCGTCCGCATGCCGGTCTTGTCCCTCTTCGCGGAATCTCTTGGCGCCGGGCCGGAGCGGATCGGATTGATCGTGTCGGTATCAACGATTACCGGGGTGTTGCTGAAACTGCCCTCGGGCGCTCTGTCCGACATCTATGGGCGAAAGATGCTGCTCCGTATCGGTGTCGTGGCATTCGGCTTGCCGCCGTTCATCTATCCGTTCATATCAGACCTCAATGCGCTGACGGCGTTGCGATTCGTCCATGGCGTGGCGACGGCCATCTTCGCCCCCAGCGCCCTGGCCACCGTGGCTGATCTCTACAAAGAACGCCGCGGGGCGGCGATGGGAACGTACACCGCCTGCACCCAGTCCGGCTCCCTCCTGGGCCCGTTTCTCGGGGGATGGCTGGCCCATGCGGCCGGGTTTTCCACTGCGTTTGTGACCGCCGGAGTGTTCGGGTGCATCGCAATCCTGATTTTTTTCAGCCTCCACCTGGACGAGCCGCCCCCGCGTGTACGTGAGAAGGGCCTGGCTCCGGTGATCACCGAAATGGGGAAAGGGTTTCTCGCGGTAGCCAGGAATCGGAAAGTGTTGATCACGAGTTCCACCGATGCGGCCAAGATGATCGCGAACGGCGCGCTGATGGCGTTCCTGCCGCTCTATGGCCTCTCCGTCGGCCTGAATGCCGGTGAAGTCGGTCTGCTTTTCAGCGTGCAGGCGGTGACGTCGTTCTTGTCCAAACCTGTGATGGGACGGGTCTCGGACCGGGTCGGACGGCAGCCGTTGATCGTGACCGGCCTGGTCATTTGCGCGGCGACGTTCATCAGCATGCCCCATGTCGGGTCATTTGCAGTACTGCTGCTACTGTCCTCCGGTTTCGGATTCGGAGAGGCGGTGGTCTCGTCATCCTCCGCCGCGCTGGTGGCCGACAGTTCCGAGTTCAAACGGCTGGGGGCGGGGATGGGGATGCAGGGAACGGTCATGGACATCGGCCATGCCAGCGGTCCGCTCTTGGCCGGGTTTTTGATTGCCCACGCCAGCTATCAAGGGGCATTTGCGGTGATCGCCGGGCTGCAGATTCTTGCGGCCGTTGCGTTCTGGGCGACGATGAGAACGATTTCGCGGTAGTGTATAATGCCGCCGCATTATTCGGGCGAGCGACTCTACAATTTTTTCACAAGGAAGCAGCAAGGGATGGACACGGATTTTATCGAAACGCTTCAGCGCGGGATTGCCATCGTGGGCGGGATTGGGTTGCTCGGTTTTTGTCTCTATCTCTTGAAGACGCACAAGGGGGCGTGAGCTATGTTCAGCGGCATTGTGGAAGAGATGGGCGCGGTCTCCATCCTGAATAAGGGGTTGGCGGGCACCCGGCTTACCATCATGGCCTCGACCATCATGACCGACCTGACGCTCGGCGCCAGCGTGAGTGTGAACGGCGCCTGTCTGACGGCGGTTGCCCGCACCGATCACGACTTCTCCGTCGACGTATCACCGGAAACGCTCAACGTCACGACCCTCGGCACTCTCACCACCGGCTCGCCCGTGAACTTAGAACGGGCGATGAAACTGAACGAGCGGATCGGCGGACACATGGTTTCCGGTCATGTCGACGGCATCGGCGCCATTCGCAGCCGGCATCAAGATGGCAATGCGCTGGTCCTGGAAATTGAAGCGCCCAAAGACATTCTGCGCCTTTGCGTTCACAAGGGCTCGATCACGGTGGATGGCATTAGCCTGACCATCAACGAGGTGACCGAGCGCTCGTTCCTGGTGGCGATCATCCCCCATACGGCGAAAGTCACCACACTTGGGCTCAAACAGGTGGGCGACAAGGTCAATCTCGAATCTGACCTGATCGGCAAGTACGTCGAAAGACTCCTGCAGGAACGAGGCCTCCTTCCGCCAAAACCCACGCCGGTCATCGACAAAGATTATCTGCAGCGCCGGGGATTGATTTAGTAGGATTCTGAAATAGTCCTCCAGCGCCTTCTCGCATCGCTTAGGCCTTCAACGTACCCAGAGTGTAGGTCTCGCCCTCTTCCTACTTCAGCAGAAACCCCTTGGAGTCTTCGCCAGAAGCTGTCGTGATGGTCATCATGGCCATGCCCTTTCGTCTGCCGGACGGCACGGTGGCGGTGATTTGCGCATCGCTGACGAAGGTGAAGGCAGCGGGATACCCCGGACCAAAGGAGAGCGATCGCAGACAGGCGGCCGGCCCGAATCCCTTGCCGAAGATCGTCACTTTCTCGCCGGCCTTGCCTTCATCCGGTGTGACCGATTGAATCTTAGGGGCCTCGCCGAAACAGGCTTGGGCCTTCGCCACAGTTTCAGCCGACGTATACTTAGGGGGTTGCCCTTTGGCCTTTGCGGCGGCTGTATCCTTCTTGTCTCCGCTTTTCGCCGCAGGTTTTTTCTCGGGGGCCTTCTTCGCCGTCGAAGCGGGAGCCTGCTTTGCCGGTTTCTGAGTGTCGTCCGCGGCGATGATGGGATCAACTCCCCCGAGTAAGATGAGTCCCGTAACCATCGACCACAGAATTCCTTGTGCTGTACGTTCCCCTAGCATGACCGGCCTCCATGCATACCGTTAAAGATGATGCGTAACTATAGTGAATCAACTTAGTCTTCAATCGTGGAAATATCGCCCACGTCCTGCCCCAACTCCTTCGCCTTGAGGACCCGCCGCATGATCTTGCCGGAGCGCGTTTTCGGCAACGACGGCACGATATCGATCTCCTGCGGCACCGCGATTTTCCCCAGTTCCTTCAGCACATGATCCTTGAGCGACTGCACCAGCTCCTTCGAGTCCTGATAGCCTTGCTTGAGAATGACAAAGGCTTTGATCGCTTCTCCGGCGGTACGGTGCGGCTTGCCGATCACCGCGGCTTCGGCCACCGCATCGTGACTCACCAGTGCGCTTTCGACTTCCGCTGTTCCGATGCGGTTGCCTGCGACCTTGATGACGTCGTCGGCGCGGCCCATGAACCACATGTAGCCGTCATGGTCCTTGCGGCAGACGTCGCCCGCCGTATAGCAATTGGGGATGGTATTCCAATAGACCTTGTACCGATCCGGGTCCTTGTAAATGGTGCGCATCATCGAGGGCCAGGGTTTTTTGATCACGGCAAAACCACCGGCATTACTCGGCAGGCTGTTCCCTTCCTTATCCACCACGTCTGCTTCGATTCCCAGAAACGGCCTCGTCGCCGAACCGGGCTTGAGCGGGACGGAAGGGAGGGGTGTGACCAGGATGGAACCGGTTTCGGTTTGCCACCAGGTGTCCATGATGGGTTTGTCGCTTCCGGTCACGCGATAGAACCATTCCCAAGCTTCGGGATTGATGGGCTCGCCGACGCTGCCGAGAATGCGCAACGTGGAGAGATCGTATTTCTTCGGCCAGTCTTCGCCGTATTTCATCAGCAATCGGACGGCCGTGGGTGTCGTGTAGAAAATGGAGACGCCGTACCGGGCGATGAGATCCCACCAACGGCCGGGGTTGGGGTAATCGGGCTTGCCCTCGGCCATGAGAATGGTTGCGCCGTTCAGCAGCGGTCCGTAGACGATGTAACTATGTCCCGTCACCCAGCCGGGGTCGGCTACACAGAAATATACATCCTCTTCTTTCAGGTCGAACACATATTTCGTGGTGATGTAGGTACCGACCATATACCCGCCATGCACGTGCACGACCCCTTTGGGTTTGCCGGTGGTCCCTGACGTGTAGAGGATGTAGAGCGGTGTTTCGGCGTCGAGCGGTTCCGCCGCACACACGGCGCTTTGTTCCTTCAGCCAGTCGGCCCACTCGATTTCCTTCGGCGCGGTGAGTGCGACACCAAGGGCATCCCGGCGCACCATCACGACTTTTTCCACAGAGGGACAGGATTGCACGGCAGCATCCACCACGGGTTTAAGTGGAATCGTTTTCCCTCGGTCGTAGCCGACGTCGGCGGTGATGACGAGGCGTGCTTCGGCATCTTGAATACGGCTCGCCAGGGCCGGCGCGCTGAACCCCGAATACACCACACTGTGAATCACGCCGATGCGTGCGCAGGCCAACATGGCCACAACCTGCTCGGGAATTTTCGGGAGATAAATCGTGACGCGGTCGCCCTTGTTCAAGCCGAGCGCCTTGAGAGCGTTGGCGCACCGGTTGACCTGGCGCAGCAGCTCTCCATAGGTGAAGATGCGTTCTTCGCCGTTCTCGCCTACCCAGATGACGGCAACTTTGTTGCGGCGCCAGCCGTTCGCATGGCGATCGAGACAATTGTACGCAATATTACAGGTCGCGCCGACGAACCATTTCGCCCAGGGGTAGTTCCAGTCGAGGACCCGGCTCCATGGCGAGAACCAATCCAGTTCCTTGGCCACACCGCCCCAGAAGGCTTCCGGATCGGCAATGGAGGCCTTGTAGGCCTGGTCATAATCCTGAATATGCGCCGCCGCTTTGGTCCGGGCAGACGGCTGGATGACACGTCCTTCTTTCAATAGCGTATCGATCTTCTCGCTCATGACTGCCATACCTCCACAAAGCGCGGGCCTGTCCGCTGCGCGGTTCAATCGTCTACGGCATTATGCGGATGGGGCGAAGGAACTGCAACCCTCGCGCCGCAGAGAGACCAGGCCGGAAAGCGAGGGATGGCCGCATGGGACAAGGTCTGACGGCGATGGCCTTTCTTGACAGTCGGGACGGAGCGAGGGTAGGCTGAGCCCGTTGCCTTTCACTGGATCATCCTCCTGATGCGTTCGCAGAGATCTCTCAGTTTTCCCCGGATGATCACCTGCCTGGCGGCCTTGTGCGTCGCCGGAATTTCCACTGATCCTTCGCTGGCCCAGGTCGGGAAGCCGGAGGGGCTCTACTACAAGTCGTGGGCTGTGGTGGTCGGGGTCGAGAATTATCTCGTCGCGCCTAAGGTGCCGGGAGCGCTCGACAGTTCGCATGCGATGGCTACGGCGTTGCGAGGGCTCGGGTTCGATGAGGTGATCGAGCTGCAGGACAAAGACGCGAGCTCCAGGCGTCTGCTCCAAATTCTCAACGACTATCTCCCGCGCAAGGTGGGGCGGCAGGATCGGGTCGTCTTCTTTTTTGCCGGCCATGCCGGCGTGACGCAGGATTCTCAGTCCAAAGATCTGGGTTATGTGGTTCCCTGGGACGCGCAGCTCAACAATCCTGCCAAAGCGATTACCCTGGATCAGCTCAAGGAGTTCAGCCGGCGATCGGCTTCCAAGCACATCCTCATGTTGTTTGATGCCAACCTGCGGGGTTGGGATGTCACGGCGCCGCAACCGCTCTCATTGGAAGGGCGTTTGTCGCCGGAAGACGACACGGAGAAACGCTCCGTTCAGGTGCTCACGGCGGCTGAGAAGGAGGAGGCGGTCGGCCGCATTCCGGGGCAGAGTCCCTTCGTGACGGCGCTAGTGGCCGGACTGAAGGGCGCGGCGGATCTGAATAAGAACGGGTGGGTCATGGCCAGTGAACTCGCCGCTCAGGTGAAGCAGGACGTCGAGCGTGAGACCAAGGGCGCTCAACACCCGCAGTTCATCCAACTCGAGGGAGACGGGGATGTCATCCTCATCGAAGGGCGGAAGGAAATGTTTTCGCTCGGGAAAGAACCGAGCACCGAGGCGGACCGGATGAAAGAAGCCCGCGTTCAATATGAACAGGCCTTCGCCCTGCTGCAGCAACAAAAGTCGGCAGAAGAAGCCCTGGAACGGCTGAATCGCGCGATTACCTACGATCCGTCTTTCGGCGACGCCTATGTGTTGAAGAGTTATCTTCGCCTGGAGGTGCTGCCCAACCTCGAAGAATCATTGGCAGCGGCGCAGGCGGCAGTGCAACATGCCCCGCAGAACCCCGACTCTCATTACTCATTGGCGCTGGCCCTCGAAAAGAAGGGCCAGCACCAGGAGGCTGAACGGGCGCTGCTGCAGACACTGGCGGTCAATCCCGCCTATACCGATGTCTATTTTTCGCTGGGTACCTTGTACGCCGACCACTTGAATGAGCCACAGAAGTCGATCGACGCGTTTCGCCGGTATCTGGAATTGGGCGGGCAAAGCGAACGCGCCACCCGGGCTGTTCAGGGCGATCGTGCCCCGGGCGAGAAACCCACTCCCTAGCAGAATCCCCGACCAGCCTGTACCATCGTCAAAGCTGACTACATGTTCAGCGCAGCCATGGATCGTGCTGCGGCCCGCCGTGGTTCACTCGGCGGCTACTCTTTGCCCCCGCCTTTCAGGTACCCTAGTCCGATCTTCAAGGCCCGGCGCGTAATCTCGGGCCAACGCACCTGCGGATATTCCGCCAGCACAGCGGCGGCCTTCGGATCCTGAATATCGAGTTGAACGACCCGAATGATGCCGTCTTCAATCTGAACGTCAGCCATCTGTTTCGTCTCCTTCGCGCTGCTACGTAAAAATGTTTCCTTTGCGAGTGCGGACGTCAACCGCAGAACGGGTTCCGCGTTGACAGTCTTGGGGGTGCATGTTAGCATAAAAACTCGTTTTTTCGCGCAATTGTCTCTCGTCGCCCAGTGAACCACACACGTCGATCTTCCATCATCTTGCCGCGCACAACCGAGTCGTCGGATCTCACAGGTACCACACCAAGGAGGAATCGTATGAGCAGAGCAGAGGGGGCTTTGTCGAAGTTCACCGGAAGCGCGCTGGCGCTTGTACTCCTCATCGGGCTGACGGCCTGCGGTGGTCCCCCGAACTGGGTCAAAAAAGGGTCCGGTGCGTTCAATGAGAAAAGCGATAAATCCTTCTACGGTGTCGGCTCGGTCGTCGGCGTGCGCAACGAACCGTTGGCCTGGGACACCGCGGAGAACCGCAGTCGCGCTGAAATCGCCAAGACCTTTGAAACGTACACAGCGTACCTGATGCGCGACTATGCGGCGTCCACGACGGCTGGTGATTTCTCCCGCAATAGCGAAGAACAGAATATCGAGCGGGCGGTGAAGACGTTCTCCGCGGTCACATTGAATGGCGTCAAGCCTATGGATCGATATAAGGACGAGAAGTCGGGAACCTATTACGTTCTTACCAAGCTCAGCCTTGAGGATATGAAGAACAATCTGGAGCAGGCCAAGGAACTCAATGGCCAGGTCCGGGACTTCGTGCGCAAAAATGCCGACCGGTTGTTCGATCGTCTGGAAAAAGAAGAAGACAAACGGGCGACGAAATAGTCGAGGCGCCGGCTGGGCCTGTTGCCGGGAGGAGAGCGAGCATGATCGAGTGGCGGGAGCGTTCAGTGTTGCGGGCAGGTGTGATGGTGCTGCTGGTGGGTTGTGCCGCCGCGGTCAGCGGGTGCGGCCACGAAACTAAGGTGACGCGCGTCGATACGGGCACGGTGACCGACCTCAGCGGCCGGTGGAACGATACCGATTCGCAGATGGTCGCCGAGGCTATGGTCAAGGAAGCTCTCGCGAATCCCTGGCTCGGCAACTTTACCAAGGGAAAGAATCGTCAGCCCGTCGTCATCGTCGGGACCGTACTCAACAAGAGCCATGAGCATATCAATGTGCAGACGTTCGTGAATGATTTGGAGCGTGAGTTGACGAACTCGCAGAAGGTCACCTTCGTCGCCGCCAAGGGGGAGCGTGATGAGGTGCGGGAAGAACGCCGCGAACAGGCTGTCCACGCCCGCGAGGATACGCAAAAGGCGCCCGGCAAGGAAATCGGCGCAGACTATATGATGCGTGGAAGTATCGCCACGATTCTCGACGAGCAGGACGGGGCCAAAGCGGTCTTTTATCAAATCGATCTGGAAATGGTCGATCTGGAAAACAATGTGAAATCCTGGTTCGGACAGAAGAAGATCAAGAAAGTTATCGAAAAGAAACGCACGATTTTTTAGCCCGACGTATTCAGTTGAGACCCTACCTCCCATCGACCACGGCCTCCCCTCAGGGAGGCCGTTTCATTTCTTGGCCCTCGCTCTCGATCCTATGCTGGAGCCTGGTGTGGTTGCTGTCCGGCTGCGGGCTGTCATCCAACCACTATCTTCTCATCGATCAAAGCCTGGCGGCACACGACGCGCGACGGGCGGACGCCATCATGGCACAGGCTGAGTCCGAATATGGCTCGCGCAACCGTCTCCTCTACAGCATGGACCGAGGAATGACCCTCCACCTCGCCGGCGACTACATGCTGAGCAATGCGCAGCTTGAACTGGCGGCGCAGGAAGTCGAACGGCTCTATACGAGGACGGTCAGGACGGAGACTGCCGCCTTTCTGACCAATGACAACGTGCTGCCCTATGAAGGCGACCCCTATGAACATGTGATGATCAACATCATCAAGGCGCTGAATTATGCGGCGATGGGACAACTGATGGAAGCCGTGGTCGAGGCCAGACAGATCGATCACCGGCTGAACGTGTTGTCTGATACCGCCAAGGAAAAAGACGGATACCGCGAAGATGCATTTGCCCGCTATCTGACCGGTGTATTGTATGAGTCGACGGGCGATCTCAACAACGCCTTCATCGCCTACCGGAAGGCCTATGAAATTTACGACGCGACGAAGACGTGGGCGCGGACACCCATGCCGCCGATGCTCCGCGCGGATTTACTGAGGACGACCGATGCCCTGCATATGACAACCGAGTTCGAGGAATACCGGCGTCTGTTTCCCGAGACGCACTGGATGCCACGACCTGAGCAGCAGAATCTCGCCCAGGTCGTCGTGATCGGCTATAATGGCCGCGCGCCGCGCAAGGAAGACGCGTTTCTCGACATCCCCATCAGTCTGAGCGCATTGCAGTTGGTGCTCCTGAACCGGGGCGTCATCCATGCCTCGAATCGCCAAGAGCGTCGGGTGGCTGACAGTGTGTTGTACGGGTTGAATGGGCGAGTCGTGCGAGTGGCCCTGCCGAAACTGATCCCGCAGAAAACGCAGGTGCTGCACGAGACGGTGACCTTGGTGCCTCGAGCGGGAGAGCCGATTTCGGCGACATCTGAGTTGGTCTACAATGGCACCGCGCTGGCTGAACGGTCCCTCTCTGATCGTATGCCTGGAATCACGACAAAGGCTCTGGCCCGGGCGGCCGTGAAATTTGCCGCGGCCGAAGCCGCCACACGCGGATCGCAGCATGCGGTGAATAAAGGCGACGCGCCGTGGGTTGGACTGCTAGTGGGCGTCCTCGCGCATGGCTTGGCCGTGGCGTCGGAATCCGCGGACACCAGAAGTTGGCGAACATTGCCGGATGAGATTCAGATTTCCCGCCTCTGGGTGCCGCCAGGCGAATATAACAGCCGGATTCAAGCGATGATTCGGAGCGGAGGAACGCCGCAGGTTGAGTCTCCGCGCCCTCTCGTCCTGCGTGCGGGACAAACACTCTTTCTGATCGAACGAGTGATGTTATGAGAGCAGTCATGCGCAAGGGTTCCGATCGAGGTGTACGAATCGGCCTGGTGTTGCTGTTGGTGCTACTGGGTTCCGGTTGCGGCTGGTTCGGCGGGTCTTCCAAACCGGCCTGGATCGACGGCGGCAGCACCCAATTTCCTTCCACGCACTATCTGGTGGGCGTAGGCCAGGCCGATTCTCGACCTCAGGCCACTGAACAGGCCTATGCGGCTGTGTCGCGAATTTTTAAAGCGGAGATCACGGCTCAGGCCAAGGATTGGGAGTCGTACCTGGTGGTGGAATCCCGCGGGCAGACGAACACGAAGCGTAAGCTGATTCTGGACAACGTCACGCGTGTGACGACGGATAAGGTGCTGGAGAACGTTCAGGTCCTCGATACCTGGTTTGACCAAAAGGCGCGACAGTACTATGCTCTGGCAGGCATGAACCGGGGGCAAGCCGAATCAGCCATGCTGGAACGTCTGGCTGACCTCGATCGGACGATTCACACGGAAGTGACGGAAGCGCATCAGGCTCAGGACAAACTCTCACATGTGCGTAATCTCAAGCGGGCCACCAAGAATCTGGTTCTTCGCGAAGCGTACAACACCGACCTGCGCACGATTCGTTCGAACGGACAGGGCAATCCGGCCGCCTATCGTGTAGCCGAATTGACCGCCGAATTGGAGCAGTTTCTCGCCGCGAATTTGGCGATGGCTGTGGACGTCACAGGCGAGCAGGCGGAACCGCTCGAACGGGCGCTCATCGAAGGTCTCGCTCAGGAAGGTTTCACAGTCGTGGGTTATGGCCCCGGCGCGGCTTCGGCGGAATTGCTGATCAAAGGGACTGTGCGGATGTGGCCCATCGAAGTCCCAGACCCGCAGTTTCGTTATGTGCGCTGGTGTACGGATGCCGTGATCGAAGAAGTCTCATCCCACCGTGTCGTCGGCGCGGTGTCGAAAGGCGGAAAAGAAGGACATGTGACGGAGCGGGAAGCTGCGGCCAAAGCCGTTCGTGTCATGCAGCAGGAGTTTTCGTCAGATCTGGCCCATGCGGTGGCCGCGCATATCTACGGAGAGAGGGAATTATCGGTTTCGTCCTCTGCGCCGTCTGGTTGTCCGAAGGAGGCGGCTCAGCCGCCACTCAGTCGTTAACCGCTGCGAATTAACCATAGGAGAGAGGAGAGGCAATGGCAAAGACAGGGACCCGGAAGGCGGGCGAACAGGCCGGCGGGGGACGCCGGATGTCCAGCCAGGCGATGAAAAAACATCTGCGCGAACGGCTGACCGCCGACACGCAGCAGGTGTTGAAGAGTGACATCGTGAGCATCTTTCGCAAGCAGGGCTATTATGAGGAATTGCCGCTGGATGAGTTGCAGGATCGCCTCTCCAAGCTCCAGTCGCCGTTGGCCGACAGTCTCTTGAAGGGGAGGGTGTAGGATGCCCTATTACTATTTCGATTCCACGGCGCTGGTTAAACGCTACAGCATGGAGCGAGGGACGCGCATCGTCAACAAACTCATGGTGAAGCGCGGAAAGGTGGCCATTCTCCCCATGTGGAGCGTGACGGACTTTTATTCTGCCTTGTCCGTTCGTGCGCAGCAGGGAGAAATCACGCGGGACGATTGTTATTCCGTCCTATACAAGTTTGAGATGGAAGCCGCACAGGGGCTCTTCCAATTTATTTCCCCCACGATGGAGACCTATCTGGCGGCGAAGGAATTGATTTTGGACTACCCGGCACTGCGCTCGCCGCAGCTCCTGCATTTGGCCTTAGCCCTGGAATTGAAGCCGCTCCGGCTGACGGTGGTCAGCGCAGACAAACAACTGTTGGCCGCCTGTCGTCCCGCCGGGTTGCATATCATCAATCCGGAAGACGACTAGCCTAGGCAGGATACGGAAACGAGCCGCCAGCGGCGTTCTCGCTTCGTTCTGGCCCTCAACGTACCGCAGGGTACGCCTCGGGCCTTCACTGCCTGCGGCCTTGCTGGACGGCCCGTTTGCGCATCCTGCAGGCATCCGGCCCATCGATATGCCGTGTGAGTGAACCTAGCCCGCCGGTGGAATAATGGGTGTTGCCGCTGGATGTTCGTGCGGCTGGGCTTTTGAGCGATGCGAGAACGAAGATGGCGGCTTTTTTCAACGGCCTGCTAGTTGGGGCAGCGAAACTCCCCCTGCATCGACGACAACACGATGGCCCAATCGTCTGTCGTTTGTCGGATGGCGGGCAGTCGAGGAGAGGCGGCGTCAGGTCGGTCTGGAGTCACCGATTGAGCGAGAGATTCCTGGGTATGCTGGAGTTCGAGCTGTGCCAACTGAAGGCTGCCGCATACGCCGGCTGAAGCGGGAAGTTCTCCACCGGCCCGCCTGAAGAGGGCCAGCCCTCGATAGCCATGTTCTTGCGATCGATAGAGGTGTTCCGTAGCCTTGAACGCCTGGCGCAACGCCGGTTCGATTTGCCGTTTGCCGAGTTGGGCCGCCATCAACGCCGCGCGACCCATGTTCATGGCCGCGCCTTCCGCATCGTCATTCCCCATCGCATCTTCTGCCTTGGCCCGGAGCCGGTCGAGCTCTGCCTCCTCCCCGAGTAATTGGGCCTGTGCCCGTCCGACGATACCCATCAGCAGGGACAGCCCCAGAATCGGGACGATGAGCAATCGCCAGCACCAGCCGGTGGTTAGGCGTTCGCCTACTGTACGTGTTCCCAGGTGTCGATCTGTTTGATGCTCCAATTGACGGCTTCCTTCAATTTGACCAGGTTCGGGTCGGTATCGTTTTCATGGACGTGGTACAGCGATTTCTGCAGAGCGAAGAGCGGCTCGTAAGCGCGCATGTCCGGCAGTTTCCCCAGCGCCCAGGCGACCTCGGTTTTGACGGCGACATCCTCGGTGTTGAGGGTTTCCAGCAAGGGATCGACGATGGTGAAGTCCCCATGCAGGGCGCCGACGATTCCCAAGGCCTTGGCTGCGGGCGCGCGTAGATCCGGCGCGCCGGATTTCATCGTCTTGATGAGCACCGGAATCGTGTCTTTCTGACCGATATTGCCAAGGGCCAGCGCAGAGGCCTTGGCAATGCTGCGATCGGGCCCATTGAGACCGTCCAGCAGGCGTGGAATGGCTTTCACGGAAAAGAGGTCGCCGAACAAGGCCACGAGCTTTACCTTGCGCGCCACGGGCGTCTTCGGATCGTCGTAGAGACGAAACAGCCGTTCCTCCTGCCCCCATTCAGCCGTGATGAGAGCGGGAAAATCGTACTCTTCGAGGCGGGATTGTAACTTAGCCATGGCGAATGCAGTAGGATCGCCGGCCTTGGCGAGCGCCGCCGCAGCCTGGGGATCATCGAAGTCCGTGCGGACCTCCTTGCGCCAGGCCATTTTTTTCCCGTTGAGCAGATACCCAAGCTGGCAGGCCGGTCCCTTCCAAATGCGCGAGGGGGCATCGGGAAGATCGGCGTCGCTCCCCATCGTAGTCGTGCCTTCCCAGGTCTTTTTCTGCTCGCATTTGATCTTCAGCTCGACATCGTGCGGTTGGGTCGGATCCGTCACCGGGGTGTACCCGAATTCCTTCATGCGACTAACCGCAACCTCGGCGAGCGGGCCGGCCTCGATGGTGCCTTTGTCCGACAGGGCGAGGACCGTAATGAGCACACGGTCGATTCGTTCCATCTGACTCTTTTGCTCAGCGGTCAAGGACTCCCGGCGGGCCCAGCTTGGATCGCCGAGAAGCAGCAGGATTCCCAGAATGACAAGCGAGAGGATGCATCTCATGTCGGCTCCGTTCTGCTCAAAAAGACGATGAGGGCAATCGTGTCAATCACTCTATAACAACCCCTCCCGGCGGTTGCAAGTTGCGCCGGCTCGAAAGGCCTCCGTATAATCGCGCCATGTTGACGGGACGGCAGATCGGCTTTGTCGGCGGCGGTAACATGGCGGAGGCGTTGCTTGGAGGGTTGTTGCGAAAAGGCCTGACCACGCCAGACCGCCTTCTCGTCAGCGACCCGCTTTCCTCCAGGCGCGACCTATTGCGCCGCACCTTTGCGGTGAGTGTGACGGCCGACAACCAGGCGGCGATTCAAGGAGCGGACATCGTCGTGCTCTGTGTCGAGCCACAGGTGCTTGATGATGTGCTCACCGACCTCACACCCTCGCTGATAACGCACCCGCTGTTGGTCTCAGTCGCCGCAGGCTATCCCTTGTCCCGCTTACAAGGTAGGGTCGCGGGTGCGGCCAGACTCGTCCGTGCCATGCCGAATACGCCGTCCGCAATCGGGGAGGGCGTGACGGCGATGAGTCTCGCGCCAGGATTGTCGTCCGAGGATCGTGAGACGGCCCGGCAGTTGTTCGAATCGGTGGGAACAGTTGTGGTGGTGGAGGAACGCCTGCTGGATGCCGTGACCGGCTTGAGTGGAAGCGGTCCGGCCTACGTGTTCGCCATGATCGAAGCGCTCGCGGACGGCGGGGTTTTGGCCGGGTTGCCGCGGGCCACCGCGCAACAGTTGGCGGCGCAAACCGTGGCCGGCGCAGCCAGTATGGTACTGCAGCAGGGGGAGCATCCGGCGGTGTTGAAGGACCGGGTGGCCTCGCCCGGAGGGACCACGATCACGGGTTTAGCTCAACTGGAGCAGGGGCGGCTACGGGCGACGCTGATCTCGGCCGTGGAAGCGGCCACGCAGCGATCACAAGAATTAGGCAAGGCGGAGAGCGATCATCTCTAACAAGGAGCGAGTCTCGTGCAATATTGGGTGAAAGTCGTGTTTGCCGACAATCAGGAACTGCTGGTGAAGGATGCGATTCGTCACACAATCAGCGAAGATATGGAAGTGCTCGAAGTAGATTCGGCCAAGGAAGTCATCATCGTGCCGATGAAGCAGATTAAGTACATCGCTTGCGATGCCACTGTGTTCGCTCAAAAATCAAAGACTTAGGAGATTTCGTAAGTGCTGGTCACGGTTTTGGTCACGGTTCCAGAACCGATTTTTAACGAATCCAGCTTATCGACCGCTTGCCGATTCCCGCCTGGAATCAGATGCCCATAGGTGTCACAGGTGATGGTAATCGACGCATGGCCAAGTTGCTCTTGGACATATTTCAGGTTCTCGCCATTCGCGATGAGTCGGCTGGCATAGGTATGTCGGACACTATGCATATCGAGTCGTCGTAGTCCCGCTTTCTCCACCATCGGAAACCACAGTTTGTACCGTAACCAATTCTCGGCCATATAACTCGGCTCCCGCCTGGTTCCTCCCAGGTTGCCAGGAAAGAGGATTTGAGGTGTGGCCTGTCCAGCGGCTGCCGCCTCCAGATCCTGTAGCTCGATCCATTCCGTCAGAGCCTTTGCGAGACCCTGGGACATGTCCACCCGCCGGGCCTTCCCGTTCTTGGGTGTGCCCAGGATTCCGCGCGACCAGTTACGTTGCACGTAGATGGATCGGCTGTGAAAGTTCAGATCGCCCCGATGGAGTCCAAGTACCTCTCCTGCTCGTAGGCCGGTGCGAAAGAAGGTCAGGGCCATTGGGTAAAACAGCGGGCGATCGCGTCGAATGGTTTCCAGTAACAGGCCTTCCTCTTCCGGCGTGAAGATCGCCAGTTCTGATTCTTCGATGGTCGCCGGCCGTTTCAGCAGTTTGCCGGAACGGAGGGCCGGGTTGTGAGTGATCAGCCCATCTTCGACGGCTTCGGTCAACACCGCGCTGAGAGTTAACAGGGCATTGAGTGCCGTATCGAAATCGAGGCCCTTTTCAAGGAGGCCTGCGGCCCATGCTTTGATCCGTGGTCGTGAGATGGCGGAGAGTTGCGAAGTCCCAAAGGCGGGGAGTGCATGTTTTCGCAAGCGAGACTCGTAGGTCTTGATAGTCGTAACCTTCTTGCCTCGTGCCGGTTGATTCTTGAGCCACGTCACGAAGTAATCTTTGAGCAGGATTGATTTGGTCGTCTTCTGTTTAGGAAAGAGTTTTCCCTCTCGCGCATCGGCCTTCAACCTTCCATATAGCGTGCGAGCTTGGCTTTTTGTGTCGCACTTGTGCCATGTCTGGCGCCCCTCTTCATAGACACGGACCCACCACCCTTCGCGGCCTTTGCGCTGGGTGATGCCTCTATCCTTTCCCTCTTTTCTTGCCACGGCGGTCCTCCTTTTCTTGATCGGCTTTGTGACTCTCGCGCCACTTTCTCGCCGCGACGCGATTCTGGCAGCGAGGCTGGCAGTATAGCTGGTCGCGTCTGATCGCTAAATAGATCTTGGCGCATTCCGGGCAGCGCCGGATGTAGTCCCCGGACTGGGCCAAAAGGTGCACAAAGCGGTATTCAAACTCCTTCGCCTTGCGTTTCGCGCTCACGAAGATGGTCCCGGCCTCGTCGGAGCAGCTGCCCGGCGATACGACGACCAGTGTCATCTGCGGAAAGGTGAAGGCGGTGTATCCTTCGTGCCAGTAGAGTTCCAATTGCTCCAGGACTCTGGCCTGAATGTCCTGCGCTTCTTTGCGACTGGGAATCGTCTGATAGTTCTTGGCGTTGGGTACCCCTTCCACACTCCAGCCACTTTCCGGTGCCACCATCCCGCCGAATCGGTCCCCCGTCTCATCGACAAAGGCCGCCACTTCAAACGCCACCAGCGTCCATTCGGTCGGTGTCAGAGCCTCTAGGTCCGTTTGCAGGAAGGTGAGCACCCACCCCACGGCGCCGTCCGGCATCGTCCGGATGCGCTCAATCGCTTTTTCGTATTCCTGTTGGAAGTCCTGCTCGGCTTTTCCCTGTGCGCTCATGCCTTCCGCTCCTTTATTAAGCCCAACCCTCTCCGTATCACTAATCCCAACACCACCGAAAAAAGTGTCGTGCTGAAGGGCCGTCTTCACCTGAATTTGTTTGGCAAGTGTACCTCCTCCTTGTTAATGCCTGTCAAGAACAATCACGTCTGAAAACTATGAGGCGTGATCATTTTTCGCAACCATTCTTTCAAGGAGGTGCCCGATGGTTAGTACACAATTGATCACCATTCGAGAAGCGGCCAACCGGTTAGGGCTCAAGGAAAGCACGATCAGGAAATACATCCTGAAACGGCAGATCGCCTATGTGAAGCCGTCGGTGCGTGCTGTCCGGATTCCCATCGAGGAATTGGAACGGATTCTGGCTGCCGGCCTGAGGCCGGCGATTCCCCAGGCGGAAGGTGCCCGATGAGCCGCTGGAAGGAGTTTCGGCGGGAACCAGTGGCGGGGGAATGGACCAGGAAGCAAAAACGGGGCTATCACCGCGTCCGGTCGCTCCTCTGGTTTTGGGAGTGCCATCACTTTCAGGTCCTCTGGGTGACGCTCTCCACGGCAGAAGGCGGGGACGCCGAGAAGCTGACCTACCATCACAAACAACTGCGCCAACGGATTGAACGCCAGCTGGGGTTTCAGGGCTTGGAGTATTACCAGGTCCGGACGGAAGAAGGGCATGGCGTGCTCCATATCTTCTGGGCCTGGCGGGTGCCGGATGGGGAACGCGCACGCCGGTTCTGGATCTCGCAGGAATGGCTCTCGTCCCAATGGCAGGCCCTCCATGGGGCTCCGGTCGTCTGGATTAAGGCTTATCAGCCGAGCCATCGTTCCCGGAATCGTCTGAGCCGCTATGTCATTAGTCAATACGTCCAGGATCAATGTGGCTACGTGAACATGTGTTGGTCCTGGAAACGGTCTCTTGGCTTTCCTATCAGTCGGCTCTGGGAAGAGATGCGGCACCAATGGTCCACCAGGAATGCCTATCGCCGGATCAGGGGCGAGATCGAAATCCCGAGGATCGTTTTTATCAAGACCTGGGAGGATCTGCTCTCGGGGCATCCCATTTGGTTTAGCGGCACCATTCTGCAACTCGTGTTGGGGAAGGGACTCGTCTATCAGGAGGTGTGAGCATGATCTGGCATCGATGTGATCTGAAGCTGCCAAGTCTGTTCGGTCCCGCCTGTTGCGGACGGGAAGCGACCACGTATGATCGTGCGCGAAAAGCTTGGCTCTGTCCGGAACATACGAAGGAACGGCTCTGTGAGTTTTGCCAATTTGAACGAGCGTGGGTACGGTTTTGTTATGCGGAGCATCAGGTAACGTGCGAAGTCTGGCTTTGTGTGGAGTGTGCAGGGCTCACCGGGCGACGGTGAGGCCATCAAATCAATCTATCCCTGTCACCCGTCCTCTATCCCTCACGGGTGAGAGGGAACGTGCTCCATCCTTGTGAAAGGCGGCGATGCGTCAGCTTGGCCGCCATTCCTGTATAGTGTGTCGCAAATCCAGCGATGTGCCGCTATGCAGTGATGGAAGGAGACCGTGATCATGATCAGACTGTATGCAGACGCTGTCTTCTCTGGTGATACCTTTTCTCCGCGATTGGCAGAACGTATCACGGGCTTGACGTTTTCCACCCAAAATGAACCGGGTGAAATTGGACTCATCGGACGGTATAAAGGACTCCCGCGCCCTTATGGCATGGCGATTCTTAAAGCCCCTTTCGATAGTGGAACAATGACAACATCCCAAATGCCAGAGGAGTGGATAGCGAACGCGCTCACCCAGCATATAAAAGATATTCGTTCCTGCGGAGCAACGGAAATCCACGTGAATATCACGGTGGCGTGGAAGGATCAGTGTAATTTCGGGTTCAATGAGGAGTTTCTTTCAAAAGTTGGACGGTTGGGTGTCCACGTATCCGTCTCATGCTATGAGGATTCTCTCAATGAAACAGAATCTGCATTGTGACTATGCGCCCACCAGTCGGTCTTCCGATTTTTCGCCACAAGCCTAGAGACAAGAGATACTGAAACAATGGGACGATCATCAAAGCAGAACCTCCACCCAACGAGGCCGCCCGGCCGTTCCGGACCAATGGACCGGACGGCCGGGGGGATCGGGGGCGCAGCCCCCGCTTCACTTGATCTATATGGTCAAAGTAGGAACATACTTGTCGTTGGTTTCCTCGGAACCGATAACTTCCACGCGCGGTCGCAAGTTTGCGTTCGAAAGAAATCGTTGGTCCTTTAACACTGTAGAGATTTCGGCTAAGAAAGCCTCGAAATTGGTGCCTAGGAGCGCTATAGTCCGTTGTCCATAGTTCAGAAACTGAAAGTACTGCCTTGGGTCCGAGTGTGATGAACCTCGACGACTACGAACAGAAGTCTTTTTCGACCTATCAAGCGTTCGCTAAAACGGTCCGCTTCATCTTAGAGAATGCTATCCTGGCTGCTGAGAACCTGCCTCGGCCTCAGTCAATTCAGTGCCGCGCCAAAGGCATGGAAAGCTTGCGGCGCCGCTTGGTCGAGGAAGGCAAAATGGACACACAGACGCTAGAACTTGACCGGCGCGATCTTGCAGGTGCTAGGCTTATCTTCTATACGAATAATGACGTTGTCCGCTTTCTGAATTCGCCTCTCATCCATGAAAATTTTAAGGTCGAGGATGACTCGACCAAGATTCACCATCCTCGCCCGGAAAATAAGGAAGCGCAATACCGCGCACATCACTATACGGTCCGGCTTCGTGAGGATCGCGTACGCCTCCCGGAGTATGCGAAGTTTAAGGATCTACGTTGTGAAATTCAGGTCCAAACTATTCTGAACCACGCGTGGTCGGAGACCTTCCACGACATTATCTACAAAGACAAGGTAGGCGATGGCTACGGGAGGAGAGCCATGGAAGGTATCACCCTCCGATCTCGGCGAATCGTCGAGAAGTACTTGATCCCGGCTGGTTTTGAGATTCAGAAGGCGCAGCAGGAGTATGAACGAGTCCTCCAGGGCAAAGAGCTTTTTGATAGGGACATCGCCAATCTGCTGGACGATGCGCAGAACAACAACCAGCGTTACCAGATTCTGTCAGGATTAAAGGATTATGCTATTCCTTATTATGACGACCTGTCGGCTGCCTACCAGGAGTTGAAAGGCCCTTTATTGAGAGCAGTCAAAGCGGCGCGCGCTACCCCTCCCGCTCCTATAGAAACTACATACGGGAGTATGGAGGGCTTTAAGCCGGATGCTGTGACGAAGCTTGTCGTAGAGATCGTCGCGAGTCTCCGCTTCGCCGACATAATCGGAACGCTCCAACTTCTCATCGACATTTATCGGGATGAACCAGGCGATTTGATTCGCCAGCAGATCGTGAACACTGTCAAGAATATGTCTGAGTACAACATCGATGCCTATAATCAGGTAGGACCGATGCTCCAGATGGTATTGGTAGATCACCTTGCCAGCCTGACTGATGCCGAAGTAGATAGTATTCGGCCTATTGCTCTAACCGTGTGGACTGAAGCAATTCAATCAGACATCACGGGCTCAAAGTGGAAGGGAGACTCCGTAGTCCTCAGTACTGGAGCCGTGCCTGCGTCAGATCAGCTCAGTGAGGTTCGCGACAAAGCTATCAAAGGCCTTTTCGCAGCCTATGATCGATCGACTGACGATCCGCAGAGGCGTGCAGTTCTTTCAGGCCTGTACTCCGCGACAAGGACCCCCAATCAAGCTCACTATTCCAATGAGCTCCTGGCCACCACTCTCAAGGATGCTACGCGCATTGTCGCCTTCGTGACGGAACGTTCTGAGGCTATAAGTTACGAGCTTTTGCAGCACCTGGAACACCGATTTTTCTACGATTATCTCCGGGCTAATCCTCTTTCTAAGGACCCGGAAAATCAGTTCGGTTGTCAGTCCGAAGCCCAGGCGCTGATGACCGCTATCTTTAAGTTCCGCGACACAATCAACGCCGATGATCTGTTTGTCCGATACAAAGTTCTGGTTGGGTTTGAATCTATATATCCCGATCACTGGACCGACGAAGAGTTTGATTTTAATGGGGCCGACGAATATCGGCGCACAGAGGCTGACCACTATATCGACGAGATCGATGCGACAAACGAGAGCTATTGGTTCAATTTGATTGCGCGTTGTGCGGAAACCAAGTCGAGTGATCTTGCCACCTTTCCAGTTTTTGGCAATTTCATCAGCAAGCTGGCTGAGCGTAAGCCTGAGGTAGCCGATAGGTTTCTGGCAGAGGCCTCGGACGATCTCCGCAACTTCCTGCCGGGCTTCCTTAACGGTCTGGCCCTGAGTGGCCGACCTGATATCTATCAGCGGATCTTGGCGACTGAGCTCACTTCCGCTAGAAATCTTTCTGGCGTGGTGCGGCACCTTCGCTTTTCAGAGGTTAAGCAACCAGAATTCGTCGCGCAGCTACTGAAATGTGCGATCGATAAAAGTGACCAAAGAGCAATCATCGACTGTCTCCTACTCGTGTTGGAGCATTGCGGAACAGAAAAGGTTTCCGACGCCGACACGCTGGTGCGTGACGCCCTGACATTCCTGAATGACCGGAAAGACCCGTCCTGGGTCTCGGAAGCTTGGTTCCTTGAAAAGTCCACAAAGTTTTATGAGGATTTGAGCCCGGAGAGGACGGCGCAGCTCCTGCAGAATTTGAGTTATATTCGTCAAATAGACTATCAGGTCGAGCGTGTTTTGCTTCCGTTGGCCGAGCGCCAACCAGCGGCGGTCTGGGATTACCTCGGAGCTCGGCTAGTCAAGCAGACGAAGGGTGAGGACGAGAAGCAACATTTCGAGGCGGTGCCGTTCCGCTTCCATGGACTGGAGAAGGCGCTTTCCAAAAACTCGCAGCTCGCAGTCAACAAAGGGCTGTCGTGGTTCGTCCGAAACCCCGAGCTGTTCCAGTTTCGAGGTGGGCGACTGCTTAGCAATGCTTTCCCCAATTGCACTACGGAGTTCGCTAGCGCGCTGGTTGAATTAGTCGAATCCGGCGGCGATACTGAGGCAGAATTCGTACTGGCGATTCTCCATAACTATCAGGGTAAAGTTTCGACCCACGTTGTCTTGAAGGAGATCGTGTCACGCTTTCCGGAAGATGAACACAAGCTGAGCGGTGTCCGCTCCAGCATTAATAGTACGGGCGCGGTCTGGGGTGAATTGGGTCTGGCGGAAGCATGGCAAGCTAAGAAGGAAACCTTGACGGAATGGCTGACAGACGAACGTCCAACGGTCAAAACATTCGCCGAAAAGCATATCGCGCAACTTGACCTCATGATCATGTCAGAGCGGCGAAGCGCTGAGGCTCGAAAGGAAATGCGCATGAGGAGTTATGACGAGGAGGTCGAGAAGTCAGGCGACGATATTGCTAACGACGGTGAACGGTAGGCTAATTGGGGCGTTCAGCGTTACATGTGCGAGCGGCTTGCAAGGCGTCGCGACGTCCATAAAGCCGAACACCCGTCCGCTATCCGCTGGGGATGGGTCGTAGATGAATTAAGCCCTACCATTGCCACCAAGTTGTAATGCAATCTGAAGCGTCCTCCTCGGATAGATATCTAGGGCCATCTGCACTTCAAGCCGAAATTGTCTTCGTCTTCTAAGTAGTTTCTTGGTCACGGTTTTGGTCACGGTTCCAGGTCAAATTTGGTCATAAACGGTCGTAACCGGCTTGGTGCCGAGATGGCCACTTTCTCTTTATATTTCATAGGCTAGCGCAATAAATCGCACTCAGTCGCAATTTGGGTCTTTCGAATAAGTACATCGCCTGCGATGCCACGGTCTTCGCTCAAAAATCAAAGGCTTAGGTTGGTGCGTATCTGCTGGTCACAGTTGTGGTCCCAGTTCTAAACTTAAAGAATGAGGGAAAGAGATGACAGGAGGTATACCGCTAGGAGATTGGTCTGGAAGCACTGCTACACGGGCTGCAAGACACGATAAAGCAGTTTAACGAAAAGCGCACAGCGGCAAGCTGACACAATGATACTTCTGTCTCGGATCATGATGTGGCTAACAGTGGCTACATTGGTTCTCGCAGGCGTTCAATTCTACGTGGCTATGGGGTCAAAGTTGTAATCTGACTTTCCCAATCCAACCGATCCACCGCAGCTCGATTTCCGCCCGATTTTAAATGCCCATAGATGTCACAGAGCCTTCGCGAGCCCCTGCGACATGTTCACCCCGCCGGGCCCTCCCGTTTTTGGGTGTGCCAAGATTGCCCGCGGCCAGTTCCGTAACACGTAGATGGATCGGCTGTGAAAGT
Source organism: Nitrospira sp. (assembly GCA_024998595.1). GTDB lineage: Bacteria > Nitrospirota > Nitrospiria > Nitrospirales > Nitrospiraceae > Nitrospira_A. The sequence continues at coordinate 118,778 of JACOEK010000006.1, read as the reverse complement.
TGAGATCGTTGCGATGGAATCCAGCACTTCTCCGGCTCGTAGGCCGGTGCGAAAGAAGGTCAGGGCCATCGGGTAAAACAGCGGGCGTTCGCGTCGGACGGTTCCAGTAACAGGCCTTCCTCTTCCATGGTGAAGATCGCGAGTTTGGATTCTTTGATGGTCGCCGGCCGTTTCAGCAGTTTGCCTGAACGGAGGGCCGGGTTATGAGTGATCAGCCATCTTCGACGGCTTCGGTCAGCACCGCGCTGAGCGTCAAGAGCGCATTGAGCGCCGTATCGAAATCCAGCCCCTTTTCAAGCAGCCCTGCGGCCCATGCTTTGATCCGTGGGCGTCAGATAGCGGAGAGTTGAGAGGTGCCGAAGGTGGGGAGGGCATGTTTTCGCAAAGGGACTTCTGTAGACGACTCGCTCACCCTGAATGCCGGTGGTTTGGGTGTGCGGTGATCATGGAGTGACAGCGCTCACAAACGGTTTGAAACCACCAGATGTCCTGAGGCTCCTGGTGATGCGATCGGAGGGCGACCGCTTGCTCCTCCCACGCTTCTTCACCGCTCACCATTTTTCCTGAGACTTGTACACGTCTGCAGTCCTTGCATTGAAACCATACCGCTCGGCCAAAAAACTCATTTGATGCATCAACGGCTTCATTCCCGCTTCCGCCATTAAGATGAGGCTCCTGCTCGTAGGTTTCATGCATGCCCTCTTATAAGGCACTCTTCTGAAGCTCGGAACTCGTAAAACCTGAATGTTTGTGAAAAAAGTTTACGAGGTCATGGGATGGAGGCAAAGAGGTTAGCGGGAACGCGGTTAGGAAGGGGCTAAGATACCGTGCGTTAGCGCATATTTGATGAGTTCTGCTGTGGTCCGCAATCCAAGCTGCTCCATAGCTTGGGCTTTATGAAATTCAACAGTTCGTGTCGAAATCTTGAGTCTCACGGCAATTTCCTTCACCGCTCGTCCCTCGGCCAGCAATTGCAGGACCTCGCGCTGCCGAAAGGTGAGAACTTTTTTGTGTCTCGAGTGTGCAGGACGGGTGGCGAGGAAGGTCTCAATGAGGTCTTTAGCAATCAATGGCGTAATATAGGTGTTCCCCGCCCACACGACCCTGATGGCCTGCTCCAGCTCATCGACCGCTGACCGTTTCAGCAAATATCCCGACGCGCCGGCCTCGAAAGCCGATCGAACATAGTCCACATCGTCATGCATCGTGACGAAAATCATCCTGATCGAAGGCTGCAGTCTTTTGAGTTGCATCGCGGCATCGATGCCGTTCAGTAATGGCATCGATACATCCAGAATGGCGATGTCGGGTTGCGTACGTTGCGCGACTTCAATGAGTGCTCGCCCATCTTCGACCATCCCGACGAGGTCGCATTGATGCTCAAGAATGCGCCGGAATCCTTCGAGCACCAATGAATGATCGTCGGCCAGGAGCACGCGCGGTTTAGGCATGTGGGGCCCCCTGCAAGGGAACTTGCACTTCCAAGTGCGTCCCCTGTCCCGGTGCCGTGACAACGTCTAGCCTGCCATCCACCAGCGGTACGCGTTCTTTCATGCTCAGCAACCCGAGTCGCGGGCATGACTGGGCGATATGCCCAAGATCGAACCCAACCCCGTTGTCACGGATCGAGAGGCTGATGAGCTCTTCCTCGCAAATCAGTTCCACCTCAACCTCAGTCGCCTTTGCATGACGTGCCCGACTGTCTTGCAGCTCTGCTTGGCTAGCTCGAAGCGAGGTTTCGCTTTCCCGCAGGGAACGCTCCGTTTCTCGTCGTTCACTGATTTCTTGCAGAAGCGTCTGGTTCACCAACGCGAGTTCATGCGTGCGTTCTTCCACCCTGGCTTCCAATTCACCGTGGGCCTTCCTGAGTGTCTCTTCGTTTTTTCGATGCTGCAGAAAGTAGACAACGGGACCCCAAATTGCGGTGAGACATAGCAACCGATTCGTCACGCCTATCCAAAGCGGCACATTGGGGAAGGTCGGACCAATAAAGATATCGATCAGTGCAGAATGGAACAGATACTGGCTGCAATCAGGGGAGTATTTCGCCCCGGCAGAGATAAGGACAGTACCACGAGGCCGCCATACAATACCCCATTACCAACACCAAGCGGCAGATAGAGATCCAAGACGAAGAGGCAGACGCCCAGAAGTATAATCGTCAGAAGCAGCAATCTGTGGGGCGGGAGACTCATAGGTAAGGGATTATCCACCTTTCATTGCGGAGGCCGCAACTCAGGGGACCGCTAGGGTTTATTCTAGTCCGAGACGTAATTCGCCCCGCTATATACTGCGGACTAGTTTTTCCGAGTGGATACCTGCTGCGGTGAGTGATCAATGTACAACTCCATTCTTAGAGGCCGCACTATGACTGACTCCTCCAAGCAATTCGACACACGGTGCGAAACGGGCATTGAAGGGCTGAACGAGATACTCGGGGGTGGCTTCCCTTCGAATTGCTTGTATCTCGTGCAGGGCGACCCGGGGTCGGGCAAGACGACGTTGGCGCTGCAGTTCCTGCTCGAAGGAGTGCGTCGGGGAGAAAACACCCTCTATATCACCCTCTCGGAAACCAAGGACGAGTTACTCAAGGTTGCCCGATCGCACGGGTGGTCCCTGGACGCCATTGCATTGTTTGAATTGTCGTCGATCGATGCTGTCGTAAGGCCGGAAGCCAGAACCACGGTGTTCCACCCTTCGGAAATCGAGCTCACCAAAGTGAGCGAACTCTTGATGGAGGAAATTCGACGGACTCAGCCGACCCGGATCGTATTCGATTCTCTGTCCGAGTTTCGGCTGATGGCGGAAACCGCCTTACGGTATCGGCGGCAGCTCATGAACCTGAAACAGGAACTCACGAAGTACAACACCACTGCTCTGCTCTTGGATGACAGGATGGACAATAGCCGGATCGGCGGAGACCCCCATGTGCTGAGCCTCACCCATGGCGTGATCGAGATGGAACAGTTGTCGCCGGATTACGGCCGGTCCCGCCGACGGCTGCGTGTTCTGAAGATGCGTGGGATGAGGTTCCGTGAAGGCTACCATGACTACAGTATCGAGAAAGGCGGATTGCGCGTGTTTCCGCGGATTATCGCGTCTGATCATCGGATTGATTTTGAGCCCCAAGCGGTCTCCAGCGGCAATCAAGAGTTTGACCATCTTCTCGGCGGGGGGCTCGATCGTGGAACGACCACCCTTATCATGGGTCCGGCCGGAACCGGAAAGTCTACGCTCGCCTTGCAATATGCGGCGCAAATGGCACAAGCGAATGAATCGAGCGTCCTGTTCGCATTCGACGAAATTCGCGGCATCGTCCTTTCGCGCGCAACTGCCGTAGGGTTGGATATCGCACGGCATACTGAAACGGGCATCGTCGATGTCCAGCAGGTGGACCCCGCCGAACTCTCCCCGGGCGAGTTCGGCATGCGTATCCGGCGGGCCGTGGAAGGGGGGTGTAAGCTCGTCATCATTGATAGTCTCAACGGATATCTCAATGCGATGCCTGGTGATAAGTATCTCATCAACCAGCTCCATGAAATGTCCTCATATCTCAATCAAAAAGGCGTCGTCACCATTCTCATTTTGGCTCAATACGGGCTCATTGGCCAACCCGAGGGCCCGTTGAACCTGAGCTATCTCGCTGACACTGTGGTGAGTGTGCGATTTTTCGAATCCGCTGGCGCGGTCAGGCAGGCCCTCTCGGTGATCAAGAAGCGTAGTGGTCGTCACGAAAAAACCATTCGAGAGTATCAATTGGTGTCCGACGGTGGTGTGCGTATCGGCCAACCCCTGAAACAATTTCAAGGCGTTCTGACTGGAAACCCTGCATTTTATGGGGCCATTGACCAGATGATGGAGCCCCCTGATGGCCAGAAATAAGGTCGAGGAGCGCATCATTATCCTTGCCCCCATCGGTCAGGACGCTCCGGCCATGGCCAAGGTGCTTATGGCAAAGGGACTGGACGCGATCGTGTGTGGTACGGCCCTGGACACATGCCATCAACTGACTATTGGGGGAGCCGTCCTGCTCGTGACGGAAGAGTCGCTTGAGCTGCCTCAGATTTCCGGCCTGCTTCAGCATCTGAAGGCACAACCGCCGTGGAGCGAGTTGCCGATGATTGTATTGACTCGAGGAGGAGAATCCCGATTGGCGAGGCTCCTCGATCTGGTCGCCGAGGCGGCCGGCAGTATCACGTTGCTCGAGCGACCGATAGGAGAGGCGACCCTGATACGTTCCATTGAAGTTGGCTTGCGGTCGCGCCGGCGTCAATATCAAGTGCGTGACCTACTCGAGCAAGAGGCCTTATCGCAGAGTCAGCTGCGCGACTCTGAACAGCAATACCGGACCCTGTTCGAATCGATCGACCAAGGTTTCTGCACCATAGAAGTGTTCTTTGACAAACAGCACGAGCCCGTCGACTACCGCTACCTCCTCGTCAACCCGGCATTTGCCGTGCAGACAGGTCTGAGAGACGTTGTGGGCCGGCACATGCGAGAAATCGTTCCTCAACACGAAGATCAGTGGTATCGAATTTATGGGCACATTGCCTCGACCGGTGAGCCGTTGCGGTTTGAGAAGGAGGCGAGGGCGCTGGGCCGTTATTACGAGATCTATGCCTGGCGTATGGGGGCTCCGTCAGAACACAAGGTGGCGGTGTTGTTTAACGATATCACTGAACGGAAAGCGTCGCAGGCACGATTGGAGCAGTTCGCGGAAGAACTGGAACGGATGGTCTCCGAGCGCACCTGTGAGTTGGTTGCTTCTCAAGAGCAGCTGCGTGCTCTGGCCACTCAGTTAAATCTGGCTGAACAACGTGAGCGTACACGTCTGGCCGCCGAACTCCATGATCATCTGGCTCAAATGTTGGTCTTGGTACGGTTGAGGTTAGGCCAGGCTAAAGTCGGGCCTCTCTCGCATTCCGTTCAAATGATTAAGCAGGCGGAAGACGTCGTGGATGAGTCCCTGACTTACACGCGAAACCTGGTGGCGGAACTCAGTCCACCTGTTCTCCACGAGTTCGGACTGTTTACTGCCCTGCGCTGGCTCGGCGAACAGATGCAACGCTATCACCTGAATGTGACGGTACGCATCGAGGCGCCGGACGAAGTGAAGTTGCCTGAAAGTCAGGCCGTGCTTGTCTTTCAATCCGTCCGAGAACTGCTCTTGAATGCGGTGAAACACGCTGGATCCAAGAGAGCATCGATCGTGGCAGCAGGCCGTGAGGGAGAGCTCAGAATCGTCGTTGTCGACAGAGGTGTGGGTTTCGATCCAATCACGTTGTCCTCGCCACATTCGGCTGCGATGTCATCCAAATTTGGGTTGTTCAGTATTCGACAACGCATGGAAGCATTGGGAGGGCGCTTAGAGCTGCACTCTAAACCTGGCGAAGGGACGAGAGCGGCATTGGTGCTGCCGATCGTGAACCCCTTGAAACAGGCGAATACTGCTTCATTGCCAAAAGCTTCACCGCACGAACAGGTGACAAGGGCGCCCAGCGTCGATAGTGGTAAGGCAGGTCCATATCGGGTACTGGTTGCAGACGATCATGCAATGGTTCGGCAAGGACTCTGTCTGATGCTGGATGCCTGTCCGGATATTGAGGTGATTGCCGAGGCCTCCAATGGGCAGGAAGCATTCGACTTGGCGCAAAAACTCAAACCCTCAGTGGTGGTGATCGATATCAATATGCCGTTGATGAACGGCATTGAGGCGACCGCGCACATACGGGCAGCGCTTCCCGACACCGTTGTCATCGGTGTGTCCGTCAATGCTTCAGTCGATAATCAGGAGGCCATGCGAATGGCTGGTGCGTCCATTCTGCTGCCCAAAGAGGCCGCAGGTGATCAACTGTATGGCGCCATTCAAACGGCAATGAAGGGTCCGTCCCCGCAGATAGGCACTTTCAGCAGTCCCCATTAAGCTCGCCAGCTGTACCCACTTTAGTATCTCTTCACGCACCTGACTTGGTGTCCAAGAAAACGGCAAATGATAGTGGCCGTGCGCCTAGCCATGATAGGCCATGTCTTCTAATCTATCACAGGCCACCACATCAAATTGGACGTGTCGCCATGCTGCTCTTTGGAACACGTGCATCGCCAGCGATCCCATCGTATTACGAAGGTCAGAGGGTGGGGTCTCAGCTAAGCGCTGGAATTGGTGGAGATTCGTACTTCGACGTATGTCTCTAGGGGATGTCCCAGTTCCAGGTAGCGGGAATGTTTTGTACGGTGCAAAACAATCTCTTAGCTTTCATCGCGCATTTCGTGTACCCTTCGAGACCTCTTCTTAGTCTCAAGGTCTGAGAGGCTAATCGGACCCGGCGGAAAAACTGACCGGGCATTCATATATCCCCGGGTATGTCATAACCCATCCGTCCACTCCATACGCATAGGTAAGACAGGTGCGTATGGCAGAGGTGCATGAAGGACCCACAAACTCTCCAGCAGGTTGGCCGACGTATCATTCTGTATCATGTCGGTACAACGGCGGATGGCGCCGCAGTGGCTGACAGCGTGGCGCTGGCATTCGAGAAGTTCTTGACGGCCATGTCTTCTCTCATAGGCCACGCCGGCAGCCAGATGGTATTCCGCCGAAGTCTTAAACTCATTGAAGCCACCTACCCATGGTTTCAGGAATTGCGCAGAACCGATCTCGAGGAATTGACCGCAGGCCTCGCGACTTCTTTGAAACAGCAATCGCATGATGAGGCGGTCAACGCCTCGACGCAGCTCTTCCTCTCCCTTCTTGAATTGTTCGCATTGCTAATTGGTGAGCGGTTGATTCAGCAGGTCCTTCGTGAAACCTGGCCGGACATACTTGCGCCGTCGCAGTAGGAGATGACATGGAAGACCCTGTTCCCATTAGGCAACTCGATACAGGTGTGCCGGGCCTCAACGAAGTCTTGGGTGGAGGGCTACCGGAGTTCTCGTTTAACCTGATCGCCGGCGGCCCTGGTGCAGGTAAGACAACGTTGGCCCAACAAATGTGTTTCGCTCTGGCGACCCCGGAGCGTCCGGCGCTGTATATCACCGTGCTCGGGGAGCCACCCCTCAAGCTCCTTCGCTACCAGCAGCAGTTCACATTTTTTGACAGTACGAAGGTGAACAGCAGCATTCGCTTCGTCTCCATCCCGATGGCCGTCTTGGAAAAGGGACTGGGGGAGGTCCTTGGACGGATCGTGACGGAAGTGGAAACCCATAATCCGGCACTCGTCGTCGTAGATTCCTTTCGGTCTGTCATACGGGCTTCCAGCGCATCCGCAGAAAATACCGAATTGGATTTGCAGGCTTTTGTGCAGCGGCTTGCCCTTCATCTCACCGCTTGGCAGGCCACGACATTCCTTCTCGGGGAATACCACAGCGCAGAGACTGAAGCGAACCCGATCCTCACGGTGGCGGATGGAATTCTATGGATGTCTCAAAGCGTGGAACGCAATGCCGTCGTGCGCAAGTTGCAAGTGGTGAAGATGCGGGGCCAAGCGCCCATCCCAGGCTTGCAGACTCTCCGTATCACGAACAAGGGAATCCAGATTTTTCCCCGTCTGCCGATTCCAACCGAGATGGGTGGGGGTGGCAAGGAACTTTCTGTCGATGCAACCCAGGCCTCTCGCCTCTCGACGGGGGTCAGCAAACTCGATGAGCTCATGGGAGGAGGTTTATCGCCAGGGTCGTCGCTGCTTATTGCCGGGCCGTCCGGTTCTGGAAAAACCGTACTTTCCCTCCAGTTTCTCGTCGAAGGAGCAGACCGTGGGCAACCTGGGCTGTTGGCCGTTTTCGAAAAGCGTCCGTCAGACTACGTGCAAGCCAACCCGTTCCAGGAAAGAATAAGCAACCATATTCGAAACGGGTCCCTACACATCCTCTATCTCCGGCCGTTAGACTTGTCTCTCGACGAAACACTCTACGAGGTGCAAGCTCAGGTGAGAGCCCATGGGATCAGGAGGGTGGTGATTGACTCACTGTCGGGGCTGGAGCTTGCCTTGGCTCCAGGATTTCGAGAAGACTTTCGAGAGACATTGCATCGCATGGCCGCCATGCTGACCGCCATGGGCATCACCTTGGTCATGACGGTGGAAGTTGCCGATTCGTACATCGATCTCCGGTTCAGTCCCCATGGTACGGCGTTCTTGACGGACGGTATCCTCTTACAACGGTACGTGGAGCTGGAGGGCCAATTAAAACGTGTCCTTGCAATTGTCAAGTTGCGTGGCCGTCAACACAGTAAGCAGCTCAAATTGTACGAGGTGACAGACAAAGGCATCGTGATCGGCGAAGGTCTGGCTGGTTATGAGGGCATCATGACGGGCACGCCTCGACAAAGCGACAGTTCGCGAACTCAACAGCATTCCTAAAGAGCTGACGCCATGACAGACCAAAGTAAAAAGAACCCTCAGCCCTCTTCTCAGGACGAGTTGCCTGTCGGGCCCGCTGGCGTGGAACGCTTGATTTCCGCCAATGAGCATCTGGCGCTGGCCACTCTCCGGGCCCAACAGCAGGCGGATGATGCGGACTTTCGCTATCGGGATCTTGTGGAAGGCCTCGATGCAATCGTGTGGGAAGCGTCCTCCGTGCCCTGGCGTTTTACGTTCGTAAGCCAACGAGCCGAGAAGATCATCGGCTATCCATTGAATCAATGGATGAGTATGCCGGAGTTCGTGAATCAAATGGTCTATCCCGATGATCGGGTTTCAGTCATGCGGGCTTGTGAGAGCCACGCCGCCGCCTCGGCAGATTTTCGGCTGCAATTTCGGATGGTGTGTAGCAATCAGCAAGTCTTATGGGTGGCGTTGATTGCTCGCTACACAAACGATTCGGATCATCCCGGACAATATCGGGGACTACTAGTCAATATTGAAGACTCCATTCGCGCCGAGACCCTCCAGAAGCTGGTGACTGCACAGACCGGCGAATTAGTGAATCAGCAAGATCATCTGCGAGCGCTGGCGACCGAGCTGAACTTGTCGGAACATCGCATGCGGACGAAAATGGCCACGGAGCTGCACGATCATCTGGCTCAGATGCTGGCCTTGGCGCGTCTCAAGCTGGGTCAAGCCCGACATGTCAGAATGGTGCCCGGCGCGTGCTTGAATTACATTGAGCAGAGCGAAGACGTGCTCAACCAGTGTTTGACCTATACCCGTACATTGGTCGCTGAGCTGAGCCCCCCGGTTTTGCATGAGTTTGGCTTACCGGCCGTTCTCACATGGCTCGCACGCCAAATGCGCCGATACGACCTCGTCGTATCCTGCGAGTTTCCCCCGTCAGACCCGTGGGTTATTTCTGAGGATGAATCGGTGCTGTTATTCCAGTCGGCACGGGAGCTACTGATCAACGTTGGCAAACACGCCAATACCGGGAATGCACTGATGCGACTGGAATATAAAGACAACATCCTTCGGCTCTCAGTACAAGATGAAGGGCGAGGCTGTGACCCGGCACTATTGATGAACAGCGATCCCAGTCAGGCCTCGAAATTTGGATTGTTCTCGATCCGGGAACGCATGAGGGCGCTCGGTGGCGAGTTCGACATGACTTCTATTCCCGGTAAAGGCACCAAAACAATACTCATGCTTCCGCTGCCGGGTCACCCCGCCGTCGCCGAAACCCCCTCTTATAGAGAAAAGCAGGCTCTCTCTCGTTCTCGCGCTGACACTGCATCTTCCTCGAGCCCCATACCGCCACGTGGGCCGCAAACGGTCATCAAAGTTCTGATAGTGGATGACCATGTCATGCTGCGAGAAAGTCTGCATACCATGGTGGACTCTCATGAGCATTTGCACGTCATCGGGGAAGCGAGCAATGGTGTCGAAGCCCTGGAGGGAGTACGTGCGTTACATCCTGACGTGGTCGTCATGGACATTAATATGCCTCGGATGAATGGCCTCGAGGCGGCCAAGCTCATCAAGCGGGAGTTCCCACGAGTTGGAATCGTCGGCTTATCCATCCATGATTCCGAAGAAATGGTTGAAACCATGGCCGCAGCGGGAATTTCGTCCTATGTCACGAAGGATGCTGCGGCGAAAACGTTATGCCCCGCGATTGAAGTCGCATTTTCACAACACATTGACGAATCGGGGCCTGAACTCAACAACTGAGAGGGTCACTCCAGAGTAACGGGCCCTGGGGCTGGACAACTCTTAGACGAAGACAAGCGAGTGTTCTCCAGCGCTTCCTTGGCGCGTTTTAGTGTGCAAGCCGCGCGTGAGTATCAAGCCCGGTGGCTTTCAGCAGTCGCGGGCCCCTTCTATTTCCCTCCACACTAAGGCTCTTGCTCCGATTGAGTCTAATTAACGGATCTGTGATGTCGCCGCAGGCGAAGCAGCGCCAGGCATTGGATTGCGGAGCCAGCAGTCCCCCTCCCTCATCAGCGAGGTCTATAGGAAACATCATGTTCTCACATCGATGACAGCGCATAGGGCCCTCCTTCGTATGACGCTATCGTAAGAGCGATCGAGCCTTACGCGGACTAGGCCCACCCCTTGTCGGCCTGTCCCTGTTTCTTTCCTCTGTTGGGCGTGGAGTGTAGTCGCCTGGGAGAAACAATTGGACGGAAGGCTACGTCTCGACCAAACATAAATCGATCGGCGAAGGTAGGCCGCTCTCGGAGGTAATTCGAAGTTGCTTCACTAGTCGATCAGAGAGTTCTTAATCGCGTAGCGTACAAGTTCTGCATTGGTCTGAATCTTCAGCTTCTCAAGTATTCGCGACCGGTAGGTGCTGACGGTGGGGGTGCTAATGAAGAGATCCGCTCCTATTTCTTTGAGGGCCTTGCCTGAAGCCAGCATCAAAAACACCTGAAACTCACGGTTCGAAAGGAGTTCATGTGGCGCGTGCAGGGATTCCCGCGCGACTGCCTCGGCGAGGCATTCGGCAACCCGGGGCGTAATGAACTTCTTTCCTGACAGCAGGGTATTCACCGCGGCGACCAATTGATCCGACGAGGCAGCCTTGTTCAAATATCCTCTCGCGCCTGCGCGAATCATTCTTGCCGCATACAGACTTTCCGGATGCATGGTCAAGGCTAATACAGGCATCGTGGGCTGGATGCGCATAAGGTCGCATAGAAGATCGATTCCGGATGTCGCAGGCATAGTGATGTCCATGACGCACACGTCCCACGGCATCGTTTCCGCGAGCCGGATCATCTCTGCGCCGCATTCGGCCTCCTCAACTAGAATGGGGGCGAAGTTCTGAAGAAGGAAGTCGCGCGCCCCCCGACGGAAGAGGGCGTGATCGTCGCCCAGCAGGACGTGTAGCATCGACTACACCTCATTCGTTGATTCACAGACAAGGGGGTGCCAAATTCACCGTAACAGAAGGGTTCCGTTTGTTCAAATGTACATTTGTAGAATAATGATGACATGCACCGGATGGAATCACCTCAACCTTACGAAGAACCATTCACAGGCTGGGCAGACGGGCATAGGGTAAGGATGACCATTCTCGAGAGAGGAAGTGTTACAAAACTTCCGTGTATTCAGGACTCAGATAAACGACACGACTATTTTAACCTCATTGATCCACACCAGCTTATAGACTGTGTCGAATGGATGAATGCGAACGATGCGATTCACATCGATATAGCCTTTACGGTGTTGAACAAATTGCATGAGGGGGTTCAGGAAGGTATGGGTTGGCCGATAGGCCAATGGGAGCCACGCCCGCCTCTGTCTTCATAAGAGTCTGAAGACAGGAGCGGTTGCGCGCGTGCTACCCGCGGCGTTTGGATGCGGTCTTCTTTGTCCCGGCTGGCATCCCTTTGCTGACCAGTGCTTCCTTGCGCTTCATCACGGTCGTCTCCAACGCTTCCCAATCAATGTCGCTCTTTTCGGCTTTTGGCAACATCTCATCTTCTTCCTCTTTGATGTGATGCTTCACCAATTCACCGAGTACCGTGAACTTCGCCTGGAATTTTTCATCGCTTGATTTGAGCTTCTTCAGTTCTTTGATCAACACATGGACGAGATGGTGCTCTTCCACAGCCTCGTTCATCAGATCGTCCTCTTCGATTTCCTCCCGAATCGCCGGGTAGATGATCGTTTCTTCCAATTCGGCATGAATTTCCAGTTCCATAATCGCTGTCGCGGCAATTTCCGAACGTTGATTCCCTTCGGCAGATTCATACTCCTCGAAGAGTCCCTGTACTTTCTGGTGGTCCTCTTTCAACATGTCTATTACGCCTGACGCGAATCCTGCTTTGCTGGTCATAGATATCTCCCTCTGGGCTTGAGAAGTGAAGTGAATGGTCCGACGCGGTTGCTAGAACGCGGGTGGCTACTTGCGCGGTGGTCTTGTACGACTCCGTATGAATGAGTGTAATGCATGCGCTGAAGGGGATGTGCTGGGCAAAGCCCTGGACCGCGAGAATATCTCAGGCGTCTCTTGTAGAAGGATGGATCTGTCCTGGGAAACGCCGAGTTACTGCTTTAAATGTTGGTGGGGCGCGAGGGACCTGGTGGTTCCGCACATGACAGGCAATTGAGGCATCCACGGGATCGACATGGCGCTTGACGTTCGGAAATGGCCTCGGTGGCGGCGCCTAGTCTGCATAGTCCGAAGAAGATCACGAACTATGAGTCTCCAACTGTTTTGATTGCATCTCTCCTAACAGCCTCGTGGCTTCCTTGGGTTCATTCACGCTTCTACAAGGGATATCCCCAGGCTCTCCCCAACGGGTCTCCCTGTAGGTTGTGACAGGCATCTTTAAAAAGGAGAGATCTTCATGAATAACATCGTCCTTGTCATCCTCGTCCTGCTGCTTTTGGGTGCGCTGCCCACGTGGCCGTATAGCAGTGGCTGGGGTTACTACCCCTCGGGTGGATTGGGCCTTCTCCTTTTGATCGTACTCGTCATCGCGTTAAGTGGAAGACGAGGAGCGCTGAAAAGCTAGGTGAGGCAAAGCTGGCGCCGCATGTCTTGAATACGATCTGTCACGTGCGCGTCTCCAGCAGATGTAGGGAGAAGGGTGCGTCTTCCCTCAGGGACATCCGTACGTCGGGCAGGCCCACGGTCAAGAAGCCGGGTGACTCGCCAAGGGGCTTCACTAGCGTACAGGTGGGCGCTGGAATGCTAGGGTATTCCCGCAATTGACCCGATGACAGGGGGCCCGCCTCATTTGCTATGCCGCCGCTATGCCCCCGGGCGACGTTTTCTTTTCTTAATGGACGAGGAGTACAGCATCATGACGGAAGTGCGTGAAGGGCGTCTCACGCCACGCGGTGCCACATGGGACGGCCAGGGGACCAATTTCAGCCTCTTTTCCGCCCACGCGACGAAAGTTGAGTTATGCCTCTTCGACGCGACCGGGGAAAAAGAAATCGAACGTGTTTCTTTGCCCGAATATACGGATGAGATTTGGCACGGGTATCTACCCGGCATCAATCCGGGGACGCCCTATGGTTATCGGGTTCATGGCCCCTATGAGCCTGAAGCAGGACACCGTTTTAATCCAAATAAATTACTCCTCGATCCGTACGCCTATGCCCACATGGGCGAGCTGCAGTGGAATCCGGCGCTGTTCGGCTATCAGATGGAATCCGGTGATGACTTGACGTTTGATGAGCGCGACAGCGCGCCGTTTATGCCCAAGTGCACCGTGGTCGATCAGAACTTCGATTGGTCGGGGCCGCGAGATCGAAAGGCAGTCCCGTGGGATGACACCATTATTTATGAGATGCATGTGCGGGGTTTTACGAAACGCCATCCTTCAGTGCCACCCGCTCTCCAAGGCACCTATGAGGGGCTGGCGACCAAGGAGGTTCTGACCTATCTGCAATCGCTGGGGGTCACCTCCATTGAACTGCTTCCGATCCACACCTTTGTGAATGATAGTCACCTGCTGGATAAAGGGCTCACCAATTATTGGGGCTATAACAGCATTGGCTTTTTTGCGCCGGATCCGCGGTACGCCGCGAATCGGCCTGACAGTGTTCGAGAATGCAAAGAAATGATTGCCCGTTTGCATGACGCGGGCCTGGAAGTCATTCTGGACGTGGTCTACAACCATACCGCCGAAGGCAATGAACTCGGACCCACGCTGTCCTTCAAGGGCATCGATAATGCCAGCTATTACCGTCTGCAACCCGAGCAACAGCGTTATTACATCAACGATACGGGGACGGGAAACACGTTGAATCTGAGCCATCCTCGCGTCATCCAATTAGTGACCGATAGCTTGCGGTATGCCGTGCAACAGATGCACGTCGATGGGTTCCGGTTCGACCTGGGGACGATTCTGGCGCGCGAGCCGAATGGCTTTGATAATCGAAGCGGGTTTTTAAAGGTCTGTAGTCAGGACCCCGTGCTGGCCACGGTGAAACTGATCGCCGAGCCCTGGGATTGTGGCCCGGGTGGTTATCAAGTGGGGGGATTTCCTCCTGGATGGGCCGAGTGGAACGACAAGTTTCGGGACGATGTACGCGATTTTTGGCGCGGCGAACTGACTGCCACAGCCCTCGCAGATCGGCTCTGTGCGTCGGCGTCGGTCTTCAATCATCAAGGCAGGCGGCCCTGGTCGTGTGTGAATTTCGTCACGGCGCACGATGGTTTTACGCTGCATGATGTGGTGTCGTTTAACGAGAAACATAACGAGGCCAATGGGGAGGACAACCAGGATGGCTCCTCCAACAATCGGTCGTGGAATTGTGGCGCCGAGGGGCCGACGGAGGTTGCAGCGATCAACGCGTTGCGCGATCGCCAGATGCGCAACCTCATGGCGACCTTACTCCTTTCCCAAGGGACGCCCATGGTGCTGGCAGGCGATGAATTCGGGCGTACCCAAGGCGGTAACAACAATGCCTATTGTCAGGATAACGAAATCAGCTGGGTGGATTGGTCTCTGCTCGACACACGCTCATCCCTGTTTCGATTCGTCCAGCAACTGATTGCCTTCCGTCACCATTATCCGATTTTGCGGCGCAATCTTTTTTTGACAGGGCAGCCTGCCGAGGATTCCGACGTTCGGGACGTGACCTGGATCAACGCCAATGGCGGGCCGATGGAAGAGCACCACTGGACCGATTCCACCATCCACTGTTTTGGGATGTTGCTGGACGGGCGGGCGCCGACCACCGGGCTTCGCCAACCGGGGAAGGACGTGACGGTATTAGTCCTCGTTAACGGCCATCACGAGCCTGTCCAATTCACACTGCCCACCTGTGTCGGTGCGTCAGAATGGTCTCTTCTGCTCGATACCAATGTGCCGGAAGGCCCTCAAGACCAAACTTTTAAGATGGGAGAGCAGTACTTGTTGACGGATCGCTCGCTGGTGTTACTGGTGTTGGGTGCGAAGAAGGCGGCAGACGTGATCCCTGTCTAGACGTGGCATGAGGATTCTTTCGGCAAGCCTGTCGTCATTCATATGCCTCAGCGTTTCACGAACGTGATACGCGCAACGTCGACCTATCTACTCCTCAAAGTGCACGATGTTTGGAATGCGAGTATAGGGAAACAGAAAAGAAACGGAGTCAAGATCCAGACAATGTGTTCAGCGGGGTCACTCGCACAGTGACTCAGGGCGAAGAATCGACGTGGATCTTATGGCGGAGTGATTGTCAGGCAGACGGGCGAAGAAAGGACGACCGGAAGAAGGGCAAGCCTTGGCAAGGTTACACCCGGTCTCCGACGGGGTCCCATTCATGGTCCCGCTCGACGGCGCCGATGAGGCGTTCGAAAATATCCGGAATCGCGCCCGTGACCCGGCTCCAGTTGGAGATCATCGGCACGCCCAACGGGTCTTCCAGGAACGCTTCGGTAGCAATCTTCATCCCTTTCAGGAACACTTCCACCGCCATTCGTTCCGCGTGGCGGTCAAACTGCAGGCTGTTGATGGCGGCATCATTCTGATACCGGGTAATGGCTTCTTGAGCAGCCTGCAGGTAGGTCGCCCGCAAAGTCTTGAGCACGGCTTCCGATAACACGACTCCTTCGCTCGCGAGGTTCCGGAACAACGACTTCGTGATGTCCACGCACATCTTCTGAAGACCCTGCTCGGCGTTATCTGCCGACAACCCCTGGTGCTTGTGTTCATAGGCATCGGCGATATCGGCTTGGCAAATCCGCCTGAGCGCGCAGTTGCGATAGATCTCGGACAGAACGCCGACTTCCAGCCCCCAGTCGCCGGGCACGCGGTTGATCCAGGCCAGATCCCGCACCATGGCAAATTCTCCCGCCAGCGGATATCGAAAGCTGTCGAGAAAGGTCAGCAACGGATGGGCGCCGGCGATCTGCTGGAGGCTTCGAATCAGCGGGGTGAAATACAGTCGCGTGACCCGGCCGTGCAGGCGATTCGTCACCCGGCTGTAGTAGCCCTTACAGAATTCGTAACCCAGATTGGTGTTGACGATCGGGTAGCAGAGTCGGGCGAGGTATTCACGGTTGTAGCTGAGAATGTCACAGTCGTGTAATGCGATGACGTTGCTTTCTCCGCGGGCCAGGACATATCCGAAGGCCATCCAGCAGCCTCGGCCTTTTCCCTGCAATCCGGTGTCGAGTTCCGCATGCGCCAACAGTTTGAGGATGTCTTGAATACCGGCCCCGTCGTTCCAGACGATGCGCACTCTCTGCGGCAGCACGGAAAAAAATTGCTTGGCCAAACGGAATTCCAACGCCGACGCGCGATCCAGCGAGATGACGATCTCGTTGACATACCGGATGTCTTTCAGCACTTGAACGATATGTTTGAGCGCGGGATTTTCCAGCTCGGAATAGAGTGAGGGGAGGACGAGGGCGATCGGGTTCGAGGCCGCATGCCGCTCCAGTTCTTTTTCCAATTGCTCAAGATTGGAGTCGCCGAGGCGGTGCAACACGGTCACGAGACCGTTCTGATGAAAATCCGACATGGTCCCTCCTGTATGGGGTCCGAAGACGATGATTGACAGCACATCCCCGGCGAGGCAGGGAGCGATTCCATCGCTGGAGGCAGACGCCGACCGTGCCGGGTGGATTACGGTGCTGAGAGGAGATCGTGGCTATTGCGCCGGAGGCATGGCTTTGCTCGTCACGACCGACTTTACGATCTTGGCTCGTTTCACAGACTCCAGAAAGCGATCCGGTGGTTCAGGATTGGGCAGATTCACTTCCACGGAATACCATCCCGACTTCATCGGCCCTTTCTTGATCCCGTTGAGTTCTTGCACCAGATCTTCAATGCTCTTTTCCGTCGTGCCGTCCTGAAATGCGACCCAGAACATGAAGGCTTGGCGGTCTGCCTCGCGAAGATTGTCCGACACCGGGACCACGGTCGGTGCAGCGGTCTCCTTCGGTAGCTCGTTTTTTGCCACCACCGCGGGCTTGGACGAGGCATTGGCTTTGGCGACCTCCAATGAAGTTAACGCCAGCCGGGCATGTAACTCTCGATTACGACTTTCCAGCAGCGCGACCTGTTTCACCAGGGTTTCATTGACCGACTTCACCGCCTGGAGATCCTGCCGCACCAGTTCACGGTCGGCTTCAACCGCATTAACGGCGACCTTCATACCGGTTTGCACTTCCTGCGCGACATCGATTTTCACGGTCTTGAGGTCTTCCTGAACGGCGACCACTTGGGCGTTGAGGCGTTGCTGGGTATGGGCCACGGTATCGATGAGCGTATTCAATTGCGCAATGCGATCCTGCTCGGCGCGCGAGACAGCCAGTGCGGCCGTTTGCGATTCGACGAGCTGCGCCAGTTGCTGGTGAACCTGATCGATCTGATCCTGCGTTGATTGCCGCGCGGCCAGCTCTTCCTCCAACTGGTGCGCACGATCCTCAGAGCCCACCCACGTCGGAATCCGTTCAGCCAGCAATGCGACGACTCCGATGGCCAGCACGACTTGTGCGAAGGCCGTCGTCATGGTCCACACCGGGCTGCCCTGTGCCGGGGGCACGGTGGCGCCGGCTGGCAGGCCGATCGCCGTGGCCAGTTGAGACCACCAACCAGGGGCGACTTCGTACTGCACCCGCAGGGAACCGCCATCGAAATGGTTTTGAACGTGGAGGGTCAGGCTCCCTTTGCCGACGGGGACACGCACGTTCTTCTGACCGGCTTCGGGGGCCACGCAGCCTCCGATCAGCACGCCGGACTCGCTTCGGAGTTCGAGGTGTTGAATGCTGCGCTCACGAGCCGTATAGGCGAAGGAGGGATCGGTCTGCGCGCAATTCAGCGTGCCGATGCGCTCGTGATTGACCAACACCTGGAGAAACCCAGGGCGTTCTTCCGCCGCGCGGCGCGGCTGGTCATCCAGCGCGTCAAGCAGATGTGCGCGATAGTCGTTGAGCTCTGGTGCTTCCATGATGCCGTCCTCCCCGATCGCCTCCAAAGAGAGCGAGAACGCCTCCCTTTTTCAGCGGATGTATATGGAGATTGACTTGCGGCTTTAACCCGCCGCTGACCTCGGCTTGCCGGCGATCTGCGACTTCCAGAAAACAATCGCGGCAAAACGCCAGATGCCAGACGCGGTAGTCGTGGCCGTAGTCATCGTGAAATAATTGCCCCCACTTCTGTTCCGACAAGCAGGGATAATGTTCCGGTTCGCTCTTTCGGTAATGCGACTGCAGGACAGGCATCAGCCGATCCACTTCGTTGTTGAGGTGGTCTGGCCTGGTACGTAATTCCTGTTCCAGTATTTCTATTTCCGGGCCGCTTAATCCGGTTTCGTTCATGGTGCGTTGCCACCCGGATTGGCGCCACCGCTCGAAGTTCTTATAGACGCGTTGGCTTTCCGCCTGTCCAAACCCCAGCAGCTTCACCACATGGGCCTGACTGAACCCGTAAAAGTGATAGAAGAGCGCGATCAGCGCATCGCGACTGACGACGGCGCGGGATGCCAGTCCATCAAGAAACCTTCCCACCGGGGTCAGCAGCTCCTTGTGGTAACACAAGGGGTCCGGCTGGCTGAAGGATTTGGCGATCAAACTATCCAACAGAAAGAACGGTCTGCAGGGCACTTCGGTGCGGCCGAAGACGACAAATCGCTCCACCAATTCATAGCCCCAGCGGAGCGCCAATTTTTCGTGGGTGATATCGTCGCCCCACTGACTCGTTTCCCGGAGGAAGCGCTTCGTCTGGCTGGTGGCGCGATCCAACAATTCCGGCAGCGACTTCGTGACCAGCTCATCGAACTCCCGTTCCGTGGTCACGACATTGTTGAGTCGTGCGGAAAACGTCTGACCGTCCCGCATGGTCCTTCCGTCCGTCATCTTAGAAGACATAGTGGCGAATTCCCCAGCAAATGACAATTCGACAAGTCCGCTCCTAGGAGACCACATTTGTCCATGGAGGGTCAATGGGGGATCGGCGTGAACCCCGCATTGTATCAGGCTGAAACAGGTCTACGACGGATCAGAACCGTCGGGCATCACAGGGGCAGAATCGGTCGGCTTGGGCAGGGGGGAAGGCCCCCCTACGGACGGTCGGTGGAGAGTCGTTTGGCGAGTCGTCTAGCCAGCCGCATCATGGCGGGGGAACGGTCCGATGGATCGAGCAGGACGTTGATGACGTAGGGCTGGCTGGGATCGGCCAAGGCCTTGGCCAACGTTTCGACGAATTCACCGTGGGTGGCGACGCGCGAGCCCTGACCACCGCCGATGAGTTCGCAGATCCGTTCGTAGCGCCATTCATGAATATCGTTGAACGGGCCTTCGAGGATCTCCCGTTCGGTGGAATAGCCGTGGTTATTCAAGACAATCACGATGGGGGCCTGCCGGTATCGCACGGCCGTGGAGAGCTCGGAGCCGGTCATCTGGAAGGCCCCGTCGCCCACCAGAACAATCGGTCGCAAGGAAGGGTCGGCAAAGGATGCCCCGATGGCTGCGGGGACGGCGAAGCCCATCGACGTGTAGTAGGCCGGTGATAGAAACTCAAAGCGCCGGTGGACGTGCAGATCCACGGAGGCGAACAGCGATTCGCCCACATCGGCGATGACGAGCGTTTTCTCCTGCAGCACCGTATCCAGGTGCCGGAACACGCCGTGCAGGCTGACTGAGGCTTGTGCGGGGGGCATGGGCTCTTCGGGAACACGCGGTGCCGGCAGCTGCGGTTTGGGGAATGAGGGCAACGGCGCGTTGGCGAGTCCTTTGACGAAGTCTTCGAATCGGATGGAATCGTATCGATGGTGCTTGATGGCGACGCGATCCGCGGTGGCATGGATGGTATGGCCGTCTGAAAACAGGGCGCTGCGGGCATCCAAGTCTTCAACATCCGAAAGGATCGAGCCGAGGATGAGCAGGCAATCGGTTTGGTTCACGAATTCCTTCACTTCGTCGCGGGCAACCAACCCGCTATAAACACCCACATAGAGCGGATGGTCTTCGCGGATGATGGATTTCCCGAGCAGGGTGGAGGCGATGGGCACATTCAATCGTTCCACAAGTTTCGTTAACTCGTCGTGGAGCCCGAATCGTCCCACTTCCGCCCCCGCTAAGATGACCGGACGTTTGGCCGATTCCAACATCGCGCGCACCTCGGATAGAGCTTCGCTTAAGGCGGCCTTATCTGTCGGCTCATCTGCAATGCTGGTCTTATGGGATGTGTAGGCCAGGGGCACATGAACCATGTCGCGGGGGATCTCGAGGTAGATGGGCCGTCGATAGCGCAGCAGAGCCGCGAATGCACGATCCATTTCACGTTCCGCCGTGACCGGATCTTCCAGGCTGACCGCGGCGACCGTCATTTTTTCAAACACTTCACGTTGGGTCGAGAACTCGCGCACCATGTGGTGGAGATAGGGATTGCGAGCGCGCTCCGACAGTCCGGGCGATCCGGTCAGCAACACGACGGGTGATCGTTCCGCATAGGCGCAGGCAATCGCATTGACTGTGTTGAGTCCTCCGACACAATAGGTCACGCAGAGGGCCCCGATGCCGTTGATGCGCGCATAGGCGTCGGCGGCAAAACCGGCGCAGTCTTCTCGCGTGGTGGCCACGTGTTGAATCGGCGAGGATTCCATCAATTTATATAAGCCCAGTACGTAGTCGCCGGGGATGCCGAACATGTGGCGGACTCCAAGGCGATGAAGCCGATCCAAGACTGCGGTGCCGATCGTGTGTGTGGTCATAGATGTCAGCCGCTCCGTTTAGGGGGTGGCGGGTCGTTGCGCGTGCTTCTCGCAGCAAACCATAGGTGCCTGGGAAGGTCAAGCGCGCGCACAATCGTCACGCACGGTTGCTTCGTGGCGTGATTTCAGGCACCCTCGTGAGCCATTTGCACCGCTTCGGCATCATGTCATTGATGCCTGTACCCTGGAAACACCATCACCATGACACAGCCCGTGACCGGTTCCACCGCAAGAGTTCGTCTGACTGCCGAGCGAGCAGGTTCGCGTTACTACGGCCATCTCTGGGTGTTCGACAACAATGTGGCCGAGGTGCTCGGCACGCCGGCGGCGGGGGATCTTGTCGACGTGTACACCCATCAGAAACGATTTTTCGGCCGAGGCTTGTACAACCCCCATTCGAAGATCCGCATTCGTCTTTTGACCTTTCATGAGGAACCGATCGACGAGGCGTTTTTTGCGGCGCGCCTTCGTGCTGCCGCCGAGCTTCGGCGCGCCGTTACTCCCCATGCGAATGCCTGCCGTCTGGTTCATGGCGAGAGTGACCTGTTGCCCGGTCTGGTGGTAGACCGGTTTGCCGATGTTGCGGTGATGCAGGCCCTCGGCTTCGGCATGGATCTGCGCAAGGAATTGTTGGGTGATCTGTTGGTGCAGGAGGCGGGGGTGAAGACCGTCTATCTGCGCAACGATGCGAAGAGCCGGACGCTGGAGGGGCTGCCGCTGTCGAAAGGATTCCTGCGCGGCGAGGGGCCGACGACGGTGCCTATCCATGAGGGCAAGGCACAGTTTATGGTCGACATTGCGGAGGGGCAAAAAACCGGATGGTTTTGCGATCAACGTGAGAATCGGCTGGCAGCGGCAGTCTATGCCAAGGGGAAGAGAGTGTTGGAAGCGTTTTGTCACACCGGCGCCTTCGGCGTGCAGGCGGCGTTGGCCGGGGCGCAATCAGTAGAGGGGTTGGATGTGAGCGCGGCGGCCGTTGCTCTGGCTCAGGCGCATGCGGAGCAGAATCAGGTGGCTGCGCGCTGTCATTATCGGCAGGCCGATGCCTTCGAGGAGTTGCGGGTGCTTGACCGAAATAATCAACGATATGACCTGGTCATTCTCGACCCGCCCGCCTTTGCCCGCAGCAAGAAGGCTGTGCCTCATGCGCTGGCAGGATACAAGGACGTCAATTTGCGAGGGCTTCGCCTGCTTCAACCGGGAGGTGTGCTGGTAACCTGCTCCTGCTCGCAACCGGTGAGCGACCACGATTTCTGGATGATGCTCCAGTCGGCGGCGCGGGACGGCAATCGCCAGATCCGTTTGCTGGAGCAGCGCGGGCAGGGGCCGGATCATCCGGTGCTCGCGGGGATGCCGGAAACGCAATACCTGAAATGTTTTATCGTGCAGGTATGCTGAGGCGATGATGCGCGAGCCTGATGCGCCGGGGGAGCCTGTCGATGCGCCACTTGTACCCGCCTCCGTGTCGCTGCCTGAAATCACGCCCAAGGCGGTCGTGCTTTCGATTCTGCTGGCTGCCGTTCTGGCTGGCGCCAATGCCTACCTAGGACTGTTTGCGGGGATGACCGTCTCCGCCTCCATTCCAGCTGCCGTCGTCTCCATGGCGGTGCTGCGGCTGTTTCGTCGTTCGAACATTTTAGAAAACAACATCGTGCAAACTGCTGCCTCCTCGGGTGAAGCGTTGGCGGCCGGTGTGATCTTTACCATTCCGGGATTGGTCCTGATCGGTTATTGGACAAGCTTCGACTATTGGCAAACCTTCACCGTGTCGCTGGTCGGCGGGGTGTTGGGCGTGTTGTTTACGATTCCACTGCGCCGTGCGCTGATCATTCATGCCCGGCTTCGTTTTCCTGAGGGCGTGGCGACGGCCGAGGTGCTGAAGATTGGTGCCTCATCGGGTCAAAATGCCGGTGGGCGCGTTCGCCTGTTATTGGGGGCGTCGGCCTTGGGCGGAGGGTTGAAGTTTGCCGAGGGAGGTTTGAAACTGTGGAGCGAATCGCTCGAAGGCGCACTCGAGCTGGGCCGTGTCACCTTCTATGGAGGACTCAACCTCTCGCCGGCGCTCGTTGCCGTCGGATACATCATTGGTCTCAATACGGCGCTGGTCGTATTTCTCGGCGGTGCGGTCGGCTGGTTGGTGCTCCTGCCCTTGTCCCAGGCTCTTGTGGGGGTACCGGACGGCGTGACCGGAGTGGCGGCTGCGAAGATGGTCTGGAGCGGGCAGATTCGCTACATCGGAATCGGCGCCATGCTGGTGGGCGGAGTCTGGACCCTGATTCAAGTTCGAGGACCGATCCTACACAGTCTCCGGCAGCTGCTCTCGCTCTATGCCGCGCGCCGTGGCGATCGTGCTGGTTCGACGCTGCTGCGCACTGAGCGTGATGCGGGCGTGGTCTGGTTGATCGGTCTCACGGTGGCCTCGGTGATTCCCATGCTGTTCCTGTACCGGCACCTATTGGATGACCATATATTCCCTGCGGCGGGATTAACGTTGCTGATGGTGGTGACGGCCTTTCTCTTTTCCGCGGTGGCCGGGTACATGGCCGGCCTCGTCGGTAGTTCGAGTAACCCGGTCTCGGGCGTCACAATCGCCACGATCATGCTCGCGGCGCTCCTTCTGCTGGGCATCCTGGGGCGAGAAAATCCTGCCGGTCCGGCGGCCGCTTTGCTGGTGGGGGCAGTGGTCTGTTGCGCCGCCGCGATGGGTGGCGACAATCTGCAGGATCTGAAAACCGGCCACCTGGTCGGGGCAACGCCATGGAAGCAGCAGGTCATGCAGGTCATCGGCGTAGCGACGGGTGCGGTGGTGATTGTACCGGTGCTGTCGTTGCTGCAGGCAAAATATGGAATCGGGGTGGCGACTGCCGAGCATCTCCATCCCCTCAGCGCTCCTCAGGCGACTCTGATGGCCAATCTCGCGAAGGGGGTGTTCGGCGGTTCGTTGCCTTGGCACTTGGTGGGGATAGGGATCGTGCTCGGTGTGGTGATTATCGGGTTGGACGAGCGGCAGGCACAACGGCACGCTCAGCTTCGTTTCCCGGTGTTAGCTGTGGCGCTCGGTATGTACCTGCCGCTTAAATTGTCGGCTGCCATCGTGTTCGGTGGACTGCTGGCCGAGTATGTGCGGCGGGGCAGATCGGCTTCTGAGACGTCGACGGATGATCAAGGGCTTCTTTGCGCTGCGGGACTTGTCACGGGTGAAGCGATGGTAGGCATTTTGCTGGCGCTTCCGATTGCTCTGAGCTCCATCTGGCCGTCGCTGGCAGGAGATCCCTTTCAGCTGTTTGCTGATCCACCGTTAGGCGGTTGGCCGGGGCTCGTCGCGCTGGCGTTGGTGGGTTTGTTCTTGGTGCGAGCGGCTCAATCCGCAGGACGTGCTGAACATGCTCATACCACTCGCCACGGGGTATGATGGGTGCGAATGAAGAATGCACAAGCTAGTCGCTGGGTGGTTCAAAATGTCCCGGCGGCCGGGATTGCCAGGGAACTGTGGCCTGTTTGGATTGTTTCACCAGGCTACGCAGGCTGACTTCAGCGGCACGGAGAAGTTTCGGATCGTCGCTCTGCATGAGGGCAGTGAGGAGCACGAAGAGCGTTCGATCGTGCCCGGCTGCCAGCAGTAGCTTGTCCAAGACAGGGTCTGCTCCGGTTAATGTGGAAAGAGCAGCCGGTTCTTCCTCGTCGTCTTTGCAGAGGAGGTCGAATTCCGTCGGATGGATAAACAGCCAGGGGAGGGGAATTTTCAGAGCAACGGCCAAGGCTTCCAATGTAGAGGCAGTAGGATCAAGCTGTTCCGACTCCAATGACTCTAGCAGAGCAGGGGCGATCCCGGCCCGTTGCGCAAAGGCCTGTTCGGAACATTTTTGAGAGACCCGCCAAGCCCGAACGAGGGTTCCAATGTGTCGCATGGGGCCGATCATACTGCATCCCTTTCCGGCTCTGCAATGTGACTTTTTCCGACCTTGCTCGGTACTTGTGTGTAACATCAATATGTTACGTTCTATTCTCCTAGGTAGAACAAAGGCGTCCAAATCGGGTAGAATGAACCGTTCTTATTGATATCCCCAGCGAGGAGGATCAGCCGATGTTAGGAACCGACATTCGCGGCATTATGGCCGAAGAGGAAGAAGTCCAGCGGCGGCAGGAAGCCTTGCAGTCGTTGATGTCGATGCGCGAGAGGCTGCTACGTGAATCCTTGGAAGCGCGGATCAAACGGGCACGTGGAACCGGAGATTGGACGAATTTGTCTCCCGCCGAATGTGCCAGTATTTACAAAGAAGAACGCGTTCATCTCCGTGCTCAATTGGAGCGATTGAAGGCCGAACGTGACCGCACACGCGGCAAGCTGTCGGCTCTCAAGCGGGCCAAGGTGCGTGCACAACGAATCCGTGCCGCCGAAGCTGCTTCCGGTAAAAAACGCAAATAGTCACCTAGCGGGGAGGCGGTGCAATTCAGCACCCCTCCTCGAAGTGCCGCTGCCCCCCCAGGTACCTGTTGACCTTCACATCTCGCACCGTCTCTCGCAACTTTCTCTCCCACATCAGGGATGTCGCCAAGACAAAGCGCACTCGTGATCGAGAACGAGTGTTTGTGCTCGAAGGCACAAAACCGATCCTTGAATTGGTGCGCTCGGCCCCGCGGCAGATCGTCTGTCTCGTCGTCGCTCCCACATTCCTCGAGCGACAGTCACCGGAAGTTGTGCAGGAGATTGTCAGCAGCGGGTGCACCGTCCATACTTGTCCCGAGCATCAGTTGGCTCAATTGTCTGATGTCGAAACCTCAAGCGGTGCCCTTGCCATCGTACATCAACCGACCTGGGATCAAGCGGCCATTGTGGCGCAGCCTACAGTTTTCGGTCTGTACGGGGATATGTTGCAAGACCCCGCGAATATCGGGACGATTATCCGGACAGCAGCGGGACTCAATGTGAGTGCCTTATGGATGGCGCCACATTCGGTCGATGTCTTTAATCCGAAAGTCGTGCGGGCAACCGCTGGCACTCTCTTTCAACTCCCGATCTTTTCTCACACCAATGTAGAGAACCTGCTCAGTTTAGGCTGCACCATCATGGCGGCCGATGTCGGGAACCATTCGCAGAGTGTCCCCATTCGATCGATTCAGAGCATTCCAGCTCGCACCATCGTCGCGATCGGCAGTGAAAGTCGGGGGTTGTCGGAGGATGTCCTGAACGCCGCCACGGTGCGCTTCACCATCCCTCTAAAACCAGGGGTCGAATCTCTGAACGCCGCCACCGCCGCTGCGATCACCCTCTTCCATTTGTCGGGACTCCCCGTGGATCACCAGGTCGCTCATTAGGCGCGCACTGCCTCCATTACAGCGCCTGTTCTATCGTCTCCGTTGCCTTGAATCGTTTTGAAATCACCCCGCATGGCCTTCAGGGCGTATCGTTCCTGCTCAATTTCCGACTGGGTCCGCATGCCTAATCGTCGAAAGACTGGAATGGGAGGGCACCATCCTTGAATGGCGTGCTGGAGTAAAAACCCTGCCACGACGGCCGGTAGGACAAACCAGCGTCTGTTCACCAAACTCCCGAGGCAGAGACCGGTCAGGGCAATCGTCGCGGCATTGGCTTCCAACAATCGTTCGAGATCCCACTCGCGATCCAGTTCGCGGAGGCGTTCGCCGATGGCTTGCGACCCGTCCTTTCCAAAATACGCAACATTGTTTTCAGTCTGCCGGCGAATACGCGCATTAATTTCTTCATCGGTCTGTTGAGCTACGCGTGACGTCGTGGGTGGAATCAGATCGGTCATGGAAGGCCTCCTTTTTTCTCGGCATGTCCTCAGTATGGGATTCTGCTTGTACACAATGGACTAGGCATTTCCCGCGGAGCCGACTGAGACTCTCCGCGCTCTCCTTCCTTTTTCTCTTCAGTTTCCTTTACGATGCCGGTACACGGGTGTTGCTAGCTGGGGGCAGAAGCGGATGAAGGCGAAGACGACGTTTCATTGTCAGGCATGCGGCCATCAGGCGCCACGCTGGCTCGGGCGCTGCCCCGACTGCGGCGGCTGGAATACGCTGAAGGAAGAGCGTTTGGCGGCCGCTCCGAAAGGTCGCCAGAACATGCCCGCTACGGCGATGGCGGTTGCCACTCCCCTCTCCGACATTGAAATCGTGGGTGAGCCCCGGCATAGCACGGGAATGGGCGAGTTCGACCGGGTTCTGGGCGGCGGCGTGGTGCCCGGTTCCGTGATGTTGATCGGGGGCGACCCGGGCATTGGAAAAACCACATTATTGTTGCAGGCATTGCCCCTGCTGGCCGAAGCGGGTGAGCAGGTCTTATATGTATCCGGCGAGGAGTCTCCCCGGCAGATCAAGATGCGCGGTCAACGGCTTGGCATCGATGGCAAGCATCTCCTGATTCTCGGAGAGACCTCGCTCGAGCAAATTCTGAAAGCCATTCAAGAAATCAAGCCGGCGGCTGTCGTCGTGGATTCGATTCAGACGGTCTACACCGAGCAATTGACCTCCGCGCCGGGCAGTATCAGCCAGGTGCAGGAAGTAGCTGGCCAGTTGATGTGGTTCGCGAAGCGGAACAATGTGCCCGTGTTCATCATCGGACATGTCACGAAGGAAGGTGCGATTGCCGGCCCGCGATTGCTGGAACATATCGTCGATACGGTGCTGTACTTCGAAGGCGACAAGAGCCACAGTTTCAGAATTTTGCGGGCAGTGAAAAACCGGTTCGGGTCCACGAACGAAATCGGTGTGTTCGAGATGAAAGACGGCGGGCTCGAGGAGGTCAGCAACCCGTCCGAGCTGTTTCTCGCCGAGCGCCCGCAACGCAGCACGGGCTCTGTGGTGGTGTCCAGCCTGGAGGGGACTCGGCCGATCCTGGTGGAGTTGCAGGCATTGGTGTCGAGCACCAATTACCCCATGCCCAAGCGGATGGCAAACGGGGTGGAACCGAATCGTTTGTCCTTGCTGCTCGCGGTGATGGAAAAGCGCCTGGGCATGCACCTCTCGGGGCAAGATGTGTACGTGAACGTGGTCGGCGGAATCCATATCGACGAACCGGCCATCGATTTGGGTATTGTCGCCGCGGTGACGTCCAGTTTGCGCGAGAGCCCGATTGATTTTACGACGCTCGTCATGGGTGAAGTCGGACTGGGCGGGGAGGTGCGGGCGATCAGTCAGGCCGAGTTGCGAATTCGCGAGGCCGCGAAGATGGGGTTCAAGCGTTGTCTGTTGCCGGAACGAAATGTGGCCAAACTGGAGCCGATCGAGGGAATCGAATTGATCGGCATTCATGAAGTCGGAGACGCGTTGGATGCAGTATTGGCGTGAAGCGGTGAAACGGCGGACCGTCGTGTTCCGTACGGTTCTCACTCTAGTGTCGCTATCCGTGCTTGCCGGCTGTGCGCTGTTTCAGCCATCTGACACCACACCGCTCAAGCAGGCGACGGCGGAACAATTGACTGCACTCCTGCAGGAGCAGGCCGGAGAGGTGCGGACGATCAAAGGCCTCTTCAGCGCGAAGATCACCGGCGGGATCCTCCCGATCGGCCAGCGCGTCCAGGGCACGGTGTTTTATCAACGTCCCAACGCCATCAGATTGCGCGGTTTTTCAGCGGTGGGGAGCGAAATATTTGAGTTTGTTCAACTAGATGACCAATTCAAGCTCAGGTTGCCGACGATGGGGCGTGAGCTTACCGGTCGTTCCTCCGAAGCCGATCAGCTTGGTCAACTCACCCGTCCGTTTCAGTTGAGTGTCTGGGCCATGAGCGGCATTACCGGCACGCAGGTGGTGGAGCCGTTGGAGCAGGTTCGGTTGTCGGAGGACGGCACCCGGTATCGCCTGGATGTGCTGACAGCGCCAGGGCCACAGGGGGCGGTATCGTACGTGAGCCGGCGCATCTGGTTTGACCGTCGGAATTTGCTGGTCGTTCAGGAGGAACGGTTAACGCCGGCCGGTGAGGTCGAAGCCACGATGCAATTCGATGATTATCGCGCGGTGGGTTCCTTGCCGCCGTCCACCCTGGCGTCCAATGGCCAGTCCCCGGAGACCGGCACGCGTATCATGCGTCCCTTTGCCATTCGCATGACCGATGGGCAGGGATCCGGAAGCCTGCAGGTGACGTTTCATGAATTGGTTCCGAATGAGCCGATCAAACCGGGTGAACTGGGACGCGTATGAAGGTGCAGCCGGATCACTACCTCCTAGCAATCGACACCGCGACCGCCTGGCAGAGCGTGGCCTTACTGCGGGGCGAGAAGGTGTTGGCGCTAGTGGAGCAGGATGCCGATGGGTCGCACGCGCGTTCGTTGATGGGCGCTATCGATCAGGTCTTGCGCGAGGGGAACATTCCGCTGAATGAACTTCAGGCCCTGGCGGTGTCAATCGGCCCTGGGTCATTTACTGGTCTACGGGTAGGGCTCGCGACCATGTTAGGATTTCGCGCGGTCTTGGGTCTTCCGATTGCCCCGGTGCCGACTTTGGAAGGCATGGCCTGGAACCTGCGCGCCGTGAAGGGTCTGTTGGTACCGATTCTGAAAAGTCGGCACAACGAAGTGTACTGGGCTGCCTATGAATGGCTGCCGGAATTGGGATTGCGCACCCTTATTCCCGAGCAGGTTGGGCCTCCAAGTTCGGTGGCGCGGGTAGTACAGGTTGCCAAATCCTGTACCTGCTTCGGCGACGGATGGCAGGCCCATGCGAAGGATATCCAGCAAGGGCTTGATGCCGCCGGCGGGCAGATACAAGAAATCACTCTGGAGCAGCAACGTCCTTCAGCGGTGAGTGTCGGTCTCGCAGGGCGCCAGCGTCTGGCTGAGGGGCAGATTGCGGAACAGGAATTGGTTCCTCGCTATGTGCAACGCACCGAAGCGGAAGTACAATTCGACGAGCAGCAGGGTGTGTCCGCGCTCGAGCGGAGGCGCCAGCGGGTGGCCAGCAAGCTGAGCAAGGCACGCCAGCGACCGGTCCCCAAAAGTGCTGATTCCCGGCGTAGCAAGTAGAGACAACATGGGATGTTCCCTCTGAAATGACATCCGCTTCGGTCATTATCGAACCAGCGACGTCCGGCGTCCTCGACGAGGTTCTGGCCATTGAACAGGCTTGCTTCTCAGCCCCCTGGACGCGCAAAATGTTGGCAGCCGAACTGTCCGGCAACCAATTTGCGCACTTTTTAGTCGCGAAGTGTCCCGACCCTCTGTCAGGATCCCTTGCGGTGGCAGGCTATTTTTGTTTTTGGGTCGTGTTTGAGGAAGTGCGCTTGATGAACCTGGCGGTGTTGGCGCCGTTCCGACGGCAGGGGGTGGCCACGAAGTTGGTGTGTACGGCCTTGCAGACGGGAATGGAACGCGGAGCAACCCGGGCGATGTTGGAAGTGCGAGTCTCGAATCACGAGGCGCAGACGCTCTATCACCGGCTGGGATTTCGTCAAACAGCCAGGCGGGCGCGCTATTACGACAACCCTGAGGAAGATGCGGTGCTCATGGAAATGGCGCCGCTGCAGGTGAGTGTGTTGTGCAGGCAGCCTGGAGCGTGACCTCCGGGAGGCGGGTAACACGACGGTCATCCACGAACGTATGTAGTCAACCAGGAGGTGCGACATGCAGACGGAGACGGCGATCACTGAACGGTTACGGCGGTCCAACACAGAATTCCGTGCGCTTGAAGAATCTCACCATCGCCTCGATGCCGAGTTAGCCGATTTACAAAAGCGGCATGTGCTCACGCCGGCGGAAGAAGTGCTGAAGAAGCAGTTGCAAAAAGAGAAGCTGGCCACCAAAGATAAAATAGCCGAACTCATTCGATCCTCGCGTTAGCCGGGATCTCCTGGTCCTCTGTCCCGGTCGCATCCAGCCGCTGCTCGTATCGAGCCGGGGTGTGAGCCGAAGGAGCGGAGGAACGGGTCGTTGATTCAGATAGGCAATGCTCGCACCACTGGCCGCCCATATTCAGTCGCTCAAGAAGCGGCTGCTGATCATCGCGGTGACCTTGGGGGTCGCGTTTGCGTCAGCGTTCGCCTACTCGACGGAGATGGTCGCCTGGCTCAATCGCCCCTTTCCCAATCAGCTGGTCTTCTACGGACCGACCGAAGCCCTGTTCGCCTCCATCAAAGTGTCGTTTCTGGCGGGCATCATTCTCAGCCTGCCGATCGTGTTTTACCAATGCTGGAAGTTCATCGAACCGGCATTGCTCCCGAAGGAGCAGCGCTGGGCGATTCCGATTTTCCTGCTGGCCGCGCTCCTGTTCGCGCTCGGCCTGGTTTTTTGTAATCTCGTCATCCTGCCGCTCGTCATCGACTTTTTCGTCAGCTTCGGTATGGATCGCGACATTACGCCCGCGCTCGGTGTGGGAACCTATATCGATTTTAACGTCAAATTTCTGCTGATCTTCGGCTGTGCCTTCGAACTGCCCCTGGTGCTGACGATTTTGTCCCGGGTGGGTGTGGTGTCGGCGGCGGTGCTGGCGCACTACCGTAAACATGCCATCATGGCGGCCTTGATCATTTCGGCCATCGTGACGCCGGATGCCACGTTGTTCACCATGTTGCTGATGGCGGTCCCGCTCATGGTACTCTATGAGATTGGGATCATCGGCGCGAAGATCTTTGGGCGGTCCTCGGGGCCCGCGCCCGACATGAATTTGCCCCTCGACCCTGATATCCCCATCGGTACCGCCGGTCATCGCGTGCGATGAACCGGTGTTCACAATTTTTGAAGGGTGATCATCCTATGCTGCGTCACATACTGGTGTTGACGGCGCTGACGGTCGGCAGTCTGCAAGGGATTGTGCATGCCGAATCTTTCCCGGTCGGGAACGAGGGCGGGGGGCCGCTGAAACTGGAACAGGGACATCCGGGGCAGGATCCTTCCGGTCCTGCCGACATTGGTAACACGAGTATCCAAGCCTTGACGTCTGGTGCCGGAGGCGTAATTTACGCCGGCTCGTTCGGGATGGGCATTTTTCGAAGCAGCGACCGGGGCGGCACCTGGATGTCGGCCAACGAGGGATTAACCGATCCCTTCGTGCTCTGTCTCACCACGGGCAAAGATGGGGCCATCTACGCGGGGACATTTCGAGGCGGGGTCTTCCGTTCCCGCGATGCCGGCAAAACCTGGCAGCCGCTCAACAAGGGGCTGAAACGTCTGGAGATCAAAGTCCTGATGATGGACGCGAAAGGCCTGTATGCAGGGACGGGCGACGGCGTCTACCTGTTGAATGCGGCGCAGGATCAATGGAAAGTCGTGACCACCGGGCTGGATGAAATTCTGGTGCATGCGCTCGCCAGAACGAATGATGGCACGCTCTACGCGGGAACGTCCGGCAAGGGGGTACACAGTTATAAGGAACGCTCGCCCGGATGGACGCGTCTGCGGCAGGGCCTGAAAGATCATGAAGGGCTGGTGGAGAATTTCATCCGCGTGCTGGCCGTCGATAAGGAGCAGGGCGTCTATGCTGGCACGTTCGACGGGGGGGTGTTCCGCAGCGGAGACGGCGGCAAAACCTGGCTGCCGATCAGCCGGGCCTTACCGAATGATTCCATTCGCGGCTTGATCAGCAACGAGCGCGGCGTTTATGTTGCCACGGGGCGAGGCATTTTCAAAACCGTCGACAAGGGGCGGCAATGGATGCCGTTGAACAAGGGCCTCAGCAATCTGTCAGTGCAGGTGTTGATCGAGGGCGACAAGGGTGGCTTCTATGCCGGAACCAGTTCCGGCGTGTTTCGCAGCGATGACGACGGCCTCACCTGGACGGCAGTCAGCCAGGGTTTGGAAGGCGAGAGCGTCGCGCCCTTCAAGTTTAACTGAGTAGGAAAGGATATGAGATGACGGCACAAACCGGTTCACCACAAGCGACCATCACTGTGACATCCAAGAACGAGCCTTGGGGCGAGATCGTCCTGCGGTTTTTCCCGGACGTTGCGCCGAATCATGTGAAGAACTTTACGGAGTTGGCGAAAAAAGGCTTTTATAACGGCACCACCTTTCACCGGGTGATTCCCGGCTTCATGATTCAGGGCGGCGATCCCAATAGCAAAAATCCGGACCGTGCTTCGCACGGGATGGGTGGGCCCGGCCACAATGTGAAGGCGGAATTCAATAGCAAGCCGCATAAGCGGGGAACGCTTTCGATGGCGCGCGCGAATGATCCGGACAGCGCCGGTTCGCAATTCTTTATCTGCGTGAACGACGCCAATTTTCTGGATTGGCAGTATACGGTGTTCGGGGAAGTGCAGAGTGGGCTCGATGTGGTCGACAAGGTCGTCGGTGCCAAGCGCGATGGACGGGATAACCCGCTGGAGCGGGTTGAAATGACCGTTACGATTACCGAATAGCGCGAAGCATTGTGTGAGGCGTAAGGAGAAGACTGTGTCATGACCCCGGTGCTTCCGTTCCTGCGCTTCTCGGCTCAGCTTTCACGAATCACGGTGTTGGCCGCAGCGGTGTTCGCCGCTGCGGGCTGCGCCATTCCTCAGGTTCCGTCGCGGACCGTTTACGAAGATCCCGTCAATTTTGTCCGGTTGGAGTTGGATGCCAACGTGCTGCCGGAATGGCCGCCCGGGCATTTCACACATCCGGCCGAATTTTCCCACGAGCAGATCAGGCGGGTGCTGATGGGCCTCACGGTGCAGGAGCACCGGACCATGGTCCAGCGCTGGATTGCCGGCGACTCTCGAAGGCTGCCCATGTTCCGCGATGCGGAGATCATGATCCTGGTGCCGCAATTGGTCGAGGCGTTACGGTTGGCGCGGGAAAATGAGCGAGTGACCTATTACCTCAGTCAGCCGCAAACCTCGGTGAAGCGTACGATTACTTCCGGGGGCCTGTATGTTCGGGGCACCGAACTGCATTTTATTTTGGGAAACTGGCAGACGCTGTACGGTATTCCAGCCTACGGGATGATTTACGATCGACGGTATCCGATGAACCCCATTATTTCCAAAGGGTTCGATCTGTTCTTCGACCTTGACCCGGCCCTGGTGCGTCAAACTACAAGCATCTGGGATGGGCTCCTCGCCAACACAAAAGACGAATTGGTCATCGATCTCGCCATAGTCTTTCCCGGCCAGACCATCTAATCTCCCCTCGCTCGCGACTTGCATCTGCCCTTCACAGGCACATTAGTATGCCGCCGCTGTCGGTCCTTCCGCCTGGCTCACGGTATCAGGCGGGCGAGGAGCCGTGGCCGCGCGGCTTATCAGAAGAATGCGGCCCGTGTCGTCGCCTTGCGAAGTGTAAGCTAGCGTCACTTCCGCGATCTTATAGTCATATTGCGTATCCGCCAATCGCGTTTGCGCCGCAGTGACTGCCACCTCTGACTGAGTCACTTCCACCACGGTGCCCAATCCGAGTTTGTAGCGTTGTTTGGAGAGCTGTAAGGCTTCCTGCGCCGTCTTGACCTGTTCTTCCGCCAGCGAAATCTGTTGCGCGAACGTGAGGGTGTCCAGGTAGGCATTAGTCACCTGCTGCGTCAACGCCTGCTCGATATTGCTGGTCGCGGCGGAGGCGGCCTGCCGATTGGCATTGGCTTCCACGACCTGGTTTTCAATCAGGAAGCCGGTAAACAGCGGCATGGAGACCATGGCGCCGGCCATCCACCAGCCGCCGGTCTGCTGGTTCTGGCGCGGATCGAACGGATCGAAGGTGCCGCCGCTGGCGATTGCCGAAACCGTCGGCAGGTATTGACGTTTGGTCGCTGTGAGGCGTGCATCGGCGGATGCGGTCTGTTCCTTGGCCCGTTTGACTTCCGGATGCGAGAGGCTTTCGTTGATCAGGGTCTCCAGCGTTTTTTGCGGACGAACGGCCACGGAAATGTCTTCAAGGACATAGTCGTCCGCTCCGGCAATGCCCATGGTCCGGTTCAGGTCGGCGAAACTGGCCTTGAGATCGTTGCGGCTCCGCACCAGCAGAGATTGGGCGTTCACCAGTTCGACGCGGGCCAGGTCGAAGTCGAGCTTGGATTTCAGTTGTTGGCGATAGAGCGTTTCGATCTGGCCGGCGATGATTCCTCGCTCACGAACCGTCTCCTCGGCAATCTGCACCAGACGATTCCGCTTCAGACTGTTCAGGTACGCGCGCTGCACATATAGCAGTACCAGTGCGCGTCTCGCGTTCACATCCTGCCCCTGCGCGCGTTCGGCAAGTTTGTTCGATTCCACCAAATTGCTGGTATAGCCGAAATCGTACAGACGCTGATTGGCGATGACGCCGCCCGTAAAGGTGGTTTGATTCTCGCGCAGTAATCCGCCTCCGATCAGGAAACGCGGGTTACTTACGCCGGCGCCGGCGACGGTGTTGGCGTTGGCATATACTTGAGGGTAATACAGGGAGCGGGCTTGTTCCGTACGTGCTTCCGAGGCCTTCAAGTTTGCCTGGCCCTCGATCAACATCGGGTGGTTCTTCACGGCGATCTCCACGGCCTGCTGCACACCGAGAAAACTCCCGCGGGATAACGACACCGGCTGATCTGTATCGGCGGCATGTGTGGCCGGGGCTGAAGCCGCTAGTGACAGGCTGGCCAGCATGAGGACTGTCGTGCATGGCGATAGGTATTTCATGGGCGATCTCCCTGTGTCTGTGTCGCTCCGTTCGGGGTGGGCGAAGCGGTCGGCGGTGGAGGTGTGCCACCGGGCGCGCGCCGTTCAAATTTCTGTTGAGACAGCTTCGCGTCCGGCAGGTTGAACGGTGAGGCGACGACCGGCATGCCTTCTAGCAGACGGCGTTTGCCCACCGCTACGACATCTTCATCGCCCCGTAATCCCGAAGTAATCTCAATCCAACGGCCGTCGCTGATGCCCGTCTGTACCGCCACCGGTTTCGCCTTGCCTTCCTCGACGATGAAGAGGGATTTCCCCTTAGGCGTGCTGGTCACCGCCTGCGGAGGCACGACGAGGGCCTGCGGAATTTCGCGCAGGCCGAGCGCCACCTCGGCAAAGGTGCCGGGCCGGAGCGCATGGTCTTGATTGGGTAAATCGATTTCGATCAGCAGACTGCGCGTGGCAGGATCGAGCGCCATAGTGGAGCGAGTGACGACACCGGTAAAGGAGCGAGACGGCAGTTCGGTCACCTTGATGGTCGCCTTGGTTTTTCCCGGCTGGATCCAGGGGCTGTCGTCCTGCGGCACGTTGGCATAGATGCGAACGGTGTCCAGATCCATGATCGTAAAGAGGGGAATTGCGCTCGTCGCCGAGGAGGTGGCAATTTGAATCAGGGCGCCGGGGTCCGCGAATCGTGCGGTCACGATACCGTCATAAGGCGCGCGAACCTTGGTGTAATCGCGCATGGCGACCCGTTGTTCCATCAGGTGCCTGGATCCCTGATAGGCGGCTTCAGCCACGTCCACGTCCTGTTTGGCGATGACGTCTGGCGACTCCTTCCACACCTTGGCGAGCCGTTCGTAGGTCAACTTTTTGATTTTGTAATCCGACACCGCCTGCTGGTACTGCTCCTCGACTTCCGGCGCATCGATAACCGCGACGATGTCATGTTTCTTCACTGCATCGCCCTTGTCCGGTCCGATCCATTTGAGATACCCCGACACCTTGGCGTAGAGCGTGGTTTGGTAGAGGGGGGACACATTGGCGGGAAGCTTGATCGTATACACCAAGTCGCGCCGGGTCGGCTTTGTCACCTGTACATCAACCGGAGCGCTATCCGGCACCGCAACGGATTCCTCAGGCGGTTGTGGAGGCGTGGGAGCCGCGGGGGACGGAGGGGGAACCGGATGGCCGACTTCGTGGATGTCCCGCCAATAGAGCAGCCCGCCGATGACGAGCGTGAGCACGATGGCGATCGCGATCCAGCGAATGTTCCGACGTGTGGCCCTGACGGGACGGGGAGTGGTTAACGGTTCGTCCATCAAATGTCCTCCGAAGTCGCAGGAGCGGTGGCGGAGACCGGCGCCCGTTCGCGTCGGATCAACACCAGGCTGTGCATGACGGGTACCACCAGCAGCGTCATGATCGTGCTGACCGCCAGTCCGCCGACCACCGCGCGAGCCAACGGCACCATGGTTTCGTTGCCTTCGCCGAACCCAAGCGCGAGAGGCAACAGACCGAGGATCGTGGCGAGCGCCGTCATGAGAATCGGCCTGATCCGCCGACGCCCGGCTTCCAACACGGCATGGGCAGCGGTCGCTCCGTTGCGCACCATCCGGTTGGCGAAATCGACGAGCAGAATGCTGTTCGACACCACGATGCCCATCATCATGAGCGTGCCGATCATGGATTCCACATTGACCGAGGTGTTCGTCAGGTGCAGGGTCAATACCGTGCCGATCCACCCAAGCGGGACCGCCACCAGAATGATCAGCGGGTCGATGAAGGAGCGGAAGAGTGCGACCATCACCAGATAAATCAACACCACGGCCAATGGAAGGGCCAAGGCAAAGTTCTGAATCGCACCACGCATGTTGGCCACTTCGCCGCGCAGCTGCACGGTGACATCCTTCGGCAGCTGGATGCCGGCCAGCACCTGTTCAATATCTTTTGCGACATGGCCGAGATCGTTCCCGACCGGTGTGACCAGCACGTTGATCAGACGCGACAGGTCATAGTGGTCCACCGAATCAGGGCCGGTCTTGAACTTGAGTTGGGCCACGTCGCGGAGCAGAACCGGCGGCCCTCGTCGGTCGTCGCCGGATGCGTAGTAGCCGCTCGTGATTTCCATCTGCCTTCCGGCAAACGGGGTATTCTGCAGCGCGAGCGTGGACCCTTGAATGCCACCTCCCGTGAGGCTGGAGGTGGGCAGCAGGGGCGTGCGTGCGCCGATGATCGGAATGTTCAGCAAATCTTCCGTCGTGGTCAGCGATTGCTCAGGATATTGCGCCAGCAGGAAATATCCGTTCGCGGTTTTCGGGTCGAGCCAGTAGTTGGGCGAGAGGGCAAGGTTCGAGCTGATGCCGGTAATGACGTCCACCACGACCCGGTTCTGATTGATGCCATAGTAGGCTGCTTTGGTGCGATCCACATCGATATGCAATTCCGGGTAACTCTTGCCTTGCTTGATCCGCACATCGACGGTGTTGGGCACCTGGGCGATCTGCTGCT
Source organism: Nitrospira sp. (assembly GCA_024998595.1). Taxonomy (GTDB): domain Bacteria; phylum Nitrospirota; class Nitrospiria; order Nitrospirales; family Nitrospiraceae; genus Nitrospira_A. The sequence continues at coordinate 80,722 of JACOEK010000006.1, read as the reverse complement.
GAATCCGCTCCGCCACCGGTCGGATCACGTCAAGGCTCGGGCCTTTCACCTGAATGTCGATCGGAGCTTTCAATCCGAAATTCAACACGTCGCTGATGATGCCGCCAGTTTGGAAGGCGATTTCCACGCCGGGCAACGAGGCCTTGAGCCTGGTCCGAAGCTGCGCAATGTAGTCATCCGTGTGGCCTTCATGCCCGGTGATGAGGTTCACGAGCACGAAGGCCGTATGGTTGCCGGTATTCGGCGCGAAGCGCGCGGCATCGCCGAAATAGAGACCGGTGTTGGAGATCACTTCTTCCAGATCTGTTTTGGGAATCGTGTCGTGCACCAACTGTTCGATCTGCCCGACGATGGCCGTGGTCTTTTCAATCCGGGAACCTTCCGGGGCGGTGACCAGCATCGTGAAGTTTCCTGCGTCGACTTTGGGAAAGAACTCGGTGTGCAACCGGGGAATCAATAAAGCGCCGGTCGCAATCAGTGCGAGGGTCGCACCCCCGATTACTAGCGGTTTGAAGCGAAGGCCCCCTTGTAAAAGCGGTTCATACATCGCGAGCACATAGCGGAACCATCCCTCGTCGGCCGAGGCCTCATGTTCGGCAGATTTGCCATGTCCGGCTTGGTAGAGCCAGGCCAGCACCACCGGCGTGACCGACATGGAGACGACATAGTCGGCCAGCATGGCAAAAGCGACGGTCATGGCCAACGGGACGAAGAGGTACTTGATGATGCCGGTAAAAAACATGATGGGCAGATACACGATCAGGATGCAGATCGTGGCGACGAGAATCGGGAGCGTCAGTTCCGTCGCACTGTCTTCCGCCGCTGAGCGCCCGTCTTTGCCCATTTCCAGGTGCCGGTGCAGGTTTTCTTGCACGACAATGTTGTTATCAAGGAGTGTACCGATGACGAGAGCCAACCCGCCCAGCGTCATGATGTTCACGCTTTGGCCGGTGAGATAGAGGGAGACCAGTGCGACCGTGAGCGAGAGCGGGATAGCCAGACCGACCACCAGTGCCGCCTTCACGCTGGCGAGAAAAATAAAGATCATCAAACCGGCCAGTCCCGCGCCCAGTAACCCTTCCTTTTGAAGATTGGCAATGGATTGCCGGATGTACAGCGATTGATCGTAGAGAAATTTTACGGCCGTACCGGCGGGAATTTCCGTGAGCTTGGTGAGTTTCGCGCGGATGCCGTCGGTGACCTCCAGCGTGTTCGCGCCTTCCTGCCTGGTGATGGGAATGTAGGTGGCCTCGCGGCCATTCACGCGCACGATCGACGTCTGTACGGCGGCGCTGTCGGCGGCGGTACCGATATCGCGGATCAGGACGGGTGTGCCGTTGACGATCTTGATCGGCAGGTCATTGATCTTGTCCACGACGTCCACAAGACTATTCGAGTAGACGTAGTAGTCGAGATCGCCGATCTTAATGTCGCCTGCGGGAATGATCGCGCTCTGCTGGTTCAGCGCATTCACGACGTCGGAAGGCGAGATACCCCGGGCAAGCAGCCGCTGTTGATCCAGAAAGACGGTAATCTGCCGGACCTTTCCGCCCAGCGGAGGCCCGAAGGAAATACCGGGAATATTGGCGATCTGCTGGCGGACGGTGAAGTAGGCCAGGTCGCGAATTTCTTTGGCGCCGAGGGAGTCGCTGGAAACAGAGAGGTACCCGACGGGTAAACTGGAGACGCCGAATTTGAAGACGGACGGCGGGTAGACGCCAGGAGGCAGCGTGCGAATCACGCTATAGGCCAGGCTTGTCAGCTCAGATTGTGCGGCGTCGATGCCGTAGTCCGGTTGGAAAAAGACTTTGATGTAACTCATGCCCGCCAGCGATTGGGACTCGATGTGCTCGACGTAACTGGCCTCGACGAATCGCTGTTCCAGCCGGAAGCTGATCGCGCCTTCCATTTCGCTGGGGCTCAGGCCGCGATAGAAGGTGGTGACAAGGATCGAGGGCAGCTTGATCTCGGGGAAAATATCCACACGCATCTTCTGATAAGACACGCCGCCTAGAATCAGCGCGATCATGCACAAGGCGAATACGGCATAGGGATTTTTCAGCGCGGCGCGGGTCAGCATGAGGCGGCTATCCGTCTGGTGCAGTTGTGTTCCAGCCAAAACTTCCAGATGTGGAGGGAGAGGGTGACGAGGTCATCGAACTGCCCCGGTTTGACCACGTAGCCGTTGGCTCCGGCCTGGTAACAGCTGCGAACATCCGTGGTGTCGTCTGAGCTGGTCAGAATGACGACCGGAATGTGCGCAAAGCGCGCCCCCTGCTTGAACTGCTTCAGCACATCCACGCCTCGCTCACCCCTCAGCTTGAGGTCGAGCAGAATCAAAGCCGGCTCGTCGTTCTGTGCATGATCATTCAGATAGGACATGGCCGCTCGGCTTCCTTCGACAATATCCAAGCGGCCCTTATATCCGGATTGGGCGAGGGCCTGGCGAAACAATTCACATTCGCCGGGGCTGTCGTCGACCAAGAGAATGGAAGATGAGCTGGGCATATGTCGTGAGGTAAAGCAGGAAATGTGCCCTGAGACATTGAAGACGGGATGAGGCGGTAACCCTTTGAAAAGAAAGCCAAGGAAGAGTCTCGTACCATTCGAACGATCTTTTTCACTGTGGTTGAGAAGGAAGACTATGGAGAAATTCCCAGAGCATGAGGAGAAAAATTCCAGAATCGGGAAGCGGAGAGTTGGACAAATGGGGGCTCTCTGCCAGGTATTTGTCAATCCGCGTCCAGGGCCTTTCCTAGGATAGGTGGCAGGTCGGAATGGATAGCATGGTGCCAGACGCTCAGATGCGTAGAACAGATTGTTTTCCCCGCCGTTCGTTGCTCCAGGAGGAATCGCCATCATGTCAGATGATCACTCAACGTCTGGTTCCAGTCGCGGGTGGCGTCTTATCAAGACTAAAGATTTTGGGCTACTCTGGTGGGGGCAGACAACCTCTCAGATCGGTGAGGGTCTCAACAAGGTCGCGCTGCTGTGGTTTGTGTATGAACTGACCGGGTCGGCCATGAAGATGACGATGGTCGGTCTCCTCCAAACGATCCCCCCGCTGGTATTCGGACCGCTGATCGGCGTGTATCTGGATCGGATGCCAAAGAAGGCGGTGATGGTGTGGGTCGACGTGCTTCGGGCCCTGCTCACACTGCTGATTCCGACTCTCTATGCCTTGGATATGCTCTCGATTACAGGACTGTACGGCATTATTTTTCTCACATCGTTTGTGTCGACCGTGTTTGGCCCTGCTCTCGTGTCCGCTGTGCCCTTATTGGTTCGACCATCCGAACTGATATCGGCGAATGCCCTTATTCAGGGCACCAACAATATCGGGATGCTGCTAGGGCCGGCGATCAGCGGCGTTATGATCGCCCTCATCAACGCGGAAAATGTGTTGTTCGTCAACTCCGCCACGTTCTTGATTTCAGCCTTCTGTCTCATGCCGATTCACTTCGCGCCGACTCTCGTGAAGGCCAAGGAACATTCCGCCTCCGTATGGGAGGAACTCAAGGTGGGATTTCGATTCATATTCGGGCAGCAATCGATGGTCCTTACGTTGGTGATCATTTCATCGCTCTATAACCTGGGTGTGAGCGCCTTTGTGTTTATTCTGCCGGTATATGCCAAGGAGTTTCTTCAGGTCGGCCCGGTGCAGTTGGGGTGGTTGTGGTCAGCCTTAGGTGTCGGTATGTTGGCCGCCTCAACCTGGCTGGCGTTGAAAAAGCAGAGCGATGTGCGAGGACGATTACGGATCGTCGTGAGTGGCATGACCATCGGCGGCTTAGCGGTGTGCAGTTTGAGCCTGCTGGAAACGCCGCTCATTGCGGCAGGAATCGTCATCATCGTCGGTGGCAGCACAGCAGTCCTCAATCCGATCATCTGGGCGCTTTTGCAGGAAGTGACACCGGAACACTTGATCGGTCGCGTCGTGACTACGTTCAGCGTGGGCTCCATGGCCTCAGCGATGGCAGGGATGACGGGCTTCGGATGGGTGGCCGATGCGGTGGGACCGGCTGCCAGTCTGGTGGGCCTCGGGCTGGTATTGTTACTCACGGCAGCAGTGGCTGTCGCATGCGTTCGGCGCACCTTCCCGGTGCCGGTCGCGCACGCGTGATCGTCTTCATCTTTCAGCATTTCCGGCTTTTGCGCGTGGAAGGAACGCAATGAGATATGGCGGTCACGCCTTCGCCGGCGGAAGGATCATGCGTGGGACACCTTTCAGCTCCTCTCACTTCTCCCGATTCCGCTCCTACCGCAAACGTTTATACTGGTGATATGGTCCACGCCCACCGGTGGCTGCTGACGCGCGACTTTAGTTTCCTGTGGTGGAGCCAGGTCTTGTCCCAGGTGGCTGAAGGCATCAGCAAGCTAGCACTCTTGTGGTTCGTGTATGCGGTGACCGGATCGCCGCTCAAAACGACGGTCATAGGCCTTCTCCAGACACTGTCGCCGATTCTTCTCGGACCGTTCATCGGTGTTCTCGTCGATCGTGTTCCCAAAAAAGCCATTCTCATCGGGAGCGACGTCGCCAGGGGGCTGCTGATCGGTCTGATTCCCTGCCTGGTGTCGATTGAAAATTTCACCGTCGAATCACTGTACGTCCTGACCTTCCTGTTTGGCGTGGCTACCGCCGTGTTCGTGCCGACGCTGTCCTCCGCCGTTCCCTTCATGGTGGCCCGTCCGCAGTTCACGGCGGCGAACGCCCTCCTGCAGAGCACGACCAGTCTCGGCATTATCATCGGGCCGGCTGTCAGCGGAATCGGTATCGCGTTTTCCGGATCACAGGATGTGCTCTGCCTGAATGCGCTGACCTATTTTGCGTCTGCCGCCTGTCTGTTGCCAATCAAACTGCGAGCGACGGACCAGGCGGCGGATGACAGCGCAGGTTGGAGACCATTCATGCGGCATCTACTTGAAGGCCTGCGATACGCCTTTCTGACCCACCGCACGTTGCTGATCCTGATCTTGCTCGCGTCTATCTATACGTTCGGCAGCGGCGCGTTCACGACACTGTTTCCTGTTTTTGGACGTCAACTGCTAGGCCTCGGTCCGGTCGAGGTCGGGTACCTTTGGTCCTGGCTGGGAGTGGGATTGCTCGTCGCATCGATGGGACTGATCCGACTGAGCGCCTGGAATCTTCACAAGCGGCTCCTTGCGATTGCAGCGTCCTCTGCGCTCGCCGGCCTGGCGGTGGTCGGCCTGACATGGACCGATAGTTTTGGCATGGCGTCGGCCTATGTCGTCTGTATTGGAATCGGTCTTGGCACGTGGACCCCCATCGCCTGGGGCATCATTCAAGAAGTGGCACCGCCCGGAATGGTCGGTCGGGTAATGGCGGTATACACGGCGATGGCCACTGCCACCTCCATGCTGGGCATGAGCGTCTTCGGCTGGGTGGCCGAATCGTTCGGCTCCATTACCAGCGTTATTGGAATCGCCGGAGTGATGGGTGTGTTGGCCTGGGGTAGCGCCTGGTTCGCTGGAAGGATAAGCGAAGCTGGAATGGCGAAGCAGGAAGTGGAGGATATGTCCGCAGCGTAGGCTTGCCGCGGGACTAGATGGATGAGGTAATGGCACCGGTATCCAGGCCGACATGTTCTCCATCGAACACAACGCGACGACTCACTGACATTCGCGTAGGATACGTGGTGGGTGGGACGCAGGGCCAGGGCTTCTCCTAGTCCCTATATTCGTCTCGCGTGGCTAACCTCCTGTTAAGGGTAATCGCGACGACATCGTGCGAAACGCCCATCAACAGGAGGGTCGATCATGTCAAAATTTCTCATCCGTGCAATAGTCGTCTTGGCAGTTGTTGGATTCAGTGATCAATTTGCCGTGGCCGATGGAGGGTCTGCGAATAGTCATCACCAGCATCTCCAGGGTGTCGTCATCGATAAAGCGGGAACGCTCGCGGTGAAAGTTCCCAGCGGTAGCACCTATCAACTCAATGAGAACCGGTCCGAACGCCATGGCCATGCCATGCCTAAGGTCGGAGACGAAGTGACGGTCGTCATCGACGAAAATAACATGGTTCTCGAAGTGCATCCGAAGGGGACTGAGGGGAAGCATCGTTTCGTGACCGGTGAAGTCGTCTCCATCGGAGTCATGCAACACGAGATCACCTTGAAGACAGCCAAAGGGGAACAAAAATTTGCGATGGAGAAACAGGACCTGCCGTCCTCCATCAAGGATGGCGCGCATGTCCGCGCTGAGCTGAACGAAGCCGGCAGCATCATCGACGTCCATCCCGAGAAGTCCGGCGCAGGCCACTAGCCGCGAGCGCTCTGCGTGGCGGAATTCTCGACCGGCACACAGAGTATGCTTTCTACTCCTCGATCCCCTAAGGAAATCTTAGCGGCGGTTACTCTATCCGGCTAATAGCCCGGATAGAGTGACTGCCAGTTCATCCCGTGAGCTTCATAAAACTGTTTCATGTCTTCGATGGTCTGCATATGCTGAGTTGTGCCATCCGGTAGATAGGCCGTCACCGGAGGCTTCGGTCCGGCATTCGGTCCGGCTACTGTCGCATCGTTGCGAACCGGCCAATTATCTTGCGGACCATGCTGGATCATGCGCTCCAGGAACGAGTCGTTCATCTTCTGCTGAACTCCATCCGACCAGGCATCGGTTCCATTCTCGTTGTAGATGCCATGCAGATCCGTGTCACTGTACAGGCGGTTTCCGTTTGGATCGACGATCAGCTGGGACTCGCCTCGAATCGTATAGCCTTTTGCCAGAAGTGCCCTGCGATCGGCATCTGACAATCCCTGCGCTGAAGCCAGGCCGGCAAATTGATTGTCCTTGGCGGATTTGCTGGGATCATAGGGAATCGTTTTGGCCTTCAGGTCCTGGGGTTTCGGAAGATGCCTCGGTCGACCCACCCACCGCATGGCCCAGGGGTTTGAATCCCGCACGACGATGATCTTGTGTTCATCGACGGCCAATTTACGGAGCTGCTTATGATCTTCGAGCGGCATGCCGCGTTTCAGCGGATCAGGGGCTGGAGGGAAATGTGTCTTGGGTGTGAAACCGCCGGCGTCAGTTGAAGGTGGTTGTTTCTGCGCCGGCGCGCTCGTGTGTGCAACGGTTTGATTCGGTTGAGAGCCGGTAGGCCCCTGATTCTCCGCACCGGCGTTCTGCTTGTGCTTCACCGCCTCGCGAAGATCTTTCCCGTCGCAGATCAGTTTGCCCAGCCATTTTCCGGTTTCATAGGGATCAGCCGTAGGGTCATAGGTTTTGATATCTTCATAAATTGCGTAGATCGATCCGGCTTTGCCGATAATCTCGACGGCCTTTCTGAGCCGTTCTAACCGCTTGATGACCGCCAGCGGAGCGGTGGCAAGGTCACTCGGGAGGTTCTCCGCAAAACAGTCGCCCATTCCTTTAGACACGCCATCGGCGAACATGAACGGAGGGTCCGGTGTGCCAAATTTGTAACGGCCAGGACCAGAGGAAGAGGTTCCGCCCGGTAGTGGCTGGGTCGGGGATGGGGACGGCAGTGGCAGCGGGACTGGTACGTCGTCCGGTCTGTCGGGCACGGGATGCCGGGGCGGTGAGATTTTGTTGGCTGCGGGTGGCCCTGGCTTGGGCGATGTGGGAGGTGTCTTGCTGTCATCGTCCGGCTGTTGGTCCGATGAGGGCTCATTCTGTTCGATCCTCCCCTGCAGCATCGGGCGGCGATTTGCCTGGTTCACGCAATCGGTGAAGGCGCGCAGCTTCTCTCCTCGCATCTGAATTTTTTGATTCGCCTGTCGGACCAGCTCCGTGGCATTGCCGACTCCTGGTTGTCTGGCCTGTTCATACAGCGCCAGCGCCTCGTCTTGATCGATCTTCGCCTGATCGAGAATCGACAGGCAGTGACTGCCTCTCTCCTTGAAGTCGGCTGTATGATTGTCGAACCAGCGGTGTGCCCCGCCGACGGCAAATCGGTCGTACTCGCCGGATGAACTGAACAGGTCGGATGTCGGCTGAGCCTCTGACAGGGAACAAACCGCGAGAGTCATGGTGAACAGCACGGCGGCGCGGAAGGCATGCACAAGGCTGGTGGACATGGGCGATCAGTTACCGCTGCCGTTTCGTGTTGTACTTCGTGCTGTCCATTTCGGTGATTTCCATCGCGCCTTCCCCGGTGAATTCATACCACATGGTTCCGATCTGTCCTGTGCTCTCGTCATACAGCATCATTTGGCCGCGAGACGGTTCGGGCCTCCCTCGTACCGGATCGCGGCCGATCTGTACGTCCATCTTGCCGGCCGAGGTCGAGCCATCGGTCGAGGTCACTGTATAACGAGCGTCGTTTTCGATGGTGAGGGTCTTCTTTGGAAGAAACTGGTTGCTCGGTGTCATCTCCCACCGGCCCACGACTTCCGGTACGACCCGGGCTCTGGGCGCCATCTGTCGCACGGCCCTGCGGGAGCGTTCCTGATCTTGCTGTAACTGTGCTTCTACATAGGGTCGCTTTTCCTCGGTCATCCCGGCATAAGGATCGCGTGGCCGGCGCGAATGCAGGCGTCCCATGGCCATATTGAGTTCGTTCAGTTGCCCGCGCAGTTCGTCGGGCAGGTGACGGCCCACTTCGTACAGCGCCTGTTGCGCTCCTTCGAGGTCACCTTTCGCCAACAGTTCCTTGGCTAAGTAGAATTGAGCTTCTGCCGCCGGTGCACCGGCAAGACCTCCGAAGTTGCTGTCGCCTCTTCCGTTGCCGATCTGCGGCATACCGGCCATTCGCAAGGGGCCATATGAAGCCGCAGTTTTGAGATGCTCAATCGACTCGTCATGTTTTCCCATCGCCGCGAGGAGCTTACCCGTTCGCAAGTGCGCGTCGGCGACAAGGGAGGAGGCGTTTTTCGGCGCCATGACCAGAGACCCTTTTTCCGGTTGTTGATCGGGCCACATGGCGGTGAACATCTGCCGGGATTCGAAGCCTCGTTGCATCCGTTTTTCATATCCCAGCACCGCGTGATAGTGAGTCAGTGCCTCCGCCTGTCTCCCGGTTTGTTCGGACAGCTTGGCGAGATGGAAACGAGCTTGTATGGCCAGGCCAAACTCCAGCGCATCTCGTCCCAATGGCGAGCCGGCATCCCCCTTCAGTTCGTCCAATTGCAGCCTGGATTCCTCCAAGGCCAAGGCGACGCGGTAATGGGCTGCTGCCTCGTCGAATTTGTCGTCTCCTTCGTTGATAACGCCGAGGTAGGCAGGAATGCGGGCATCTTCGGGGTCGATCGGATAGGCGCGCGCAAGAAATTCCTTCGCACCCTGCCAAGCCGTTTTCTCCATGCGCTTCCAGGCTTGCCTCAGTAAAGGTGCGACGGTGGTGTGTACCAGATTGGCCGCGACCAGCCGCTGTTCTTCCGCCTTGTCCTGCTGTCCCGTTTGCGCATAGTGCTGCACCAGGCGATCCTGAGCTTCCAATGACTTCGGATCGAGGTTCACAGCTTGCTCAAGATAGCCTTGTGCCTCGCCGGTCTTTCCGTCCCACAGGGCGAGGTCCGCAAGAATCAGGTAGCCATCGACAGTGCCTTTCGTCACCTTCGCGGCTGTTTGGAGCGCGGCCTTCGCCCGGCGACGCAATTCGGCTGCCATGGCATCGAGTTGCGCCGCCCGGTTCAGATCCTGTTGTGAGGGCGGGTAGCAGGTCGTCGTGGTGACACGGTAGACGCCATCGCTTCTCTGGTCGTCGTGGGATGAACTCGAGCAGCGTTCTTGCCGCAGGCCGGCCGCTTCATTCGATAACTGATTGGCCCGCAGGGCACGGAACTTCGCGTAAAGCCGCAACGCGTCCGGATTATTTCCGGCGAGATTCAATGCCTGATCGGCCAATGTGTCGGCCTGGTTGTATTGTTTCAACGCCGTCAGGGCCAGGGCCTTCTGCATCATGGCGCCGACGTGTTTGGCATTCAGACCCAGCGCTCGCTCGGCGATCTGAATCGCGTGCTGCAAATCCTTTTCGCGAGATTCCTGAAAACGGTAGGGCTGGAGCTCACGGCGCGGTTCGACTTTTTCGCCGCGGTTGTCTGCCTCCTCAATGATATACGTGGCAAGGGCAACGAGTGTGTCCGTATTGTTCGGATTCTCCCGCACCGATTCGCCCAGGATGCGCAGGCGATCTTGATAGCTCTCGTCATAACGCAACCGCTGATGGCCCATCGCGCGGTGAAGTTTCGATGCGATCGCGATCAGGTGATCCATCGGTTTGTCGCTATGGGAAGCTTCCTGCAATTCTCTCAGTAAAGATGCGGGCGACGCGTTCACCCTCGTGCCGTTCAATTCGTCTTCCACGCTCGAGCGGGCCGGCCTGGTCGAGAGCCACCCTTCCTTTTTGTACAGGGCCAGGTCGGCCTCCATTCGTTTGACGTCACCCAGGCGAGCGGCAGCCGTGGCTCGCCCCAGGTAGGCCTCAGGGAAATCCGGCTTGAGCGTCAGGGCTATGGTGAATTCCCTTCTGGCGCTGGTCGGCCTCCCGGCATCCAGCCAGGTTTTGCCAGCTTCGTAATGTGTGTCGGGATCGCCGGGGTTCGAGACCAGCGCGCGCTCCACATGGGCTATCGATCCAGCGGGCGCTTTGCCGCCCGCTGCTTGTTTGGCCCGTGACAGGTTGAGGGACGCCAGCTCGGGACGGCGATAGTTTTTCTCGGCAAATAGCTGACCGGCCTTCAACATGGCTTGCCGCATCTGGGCGCTTTTAGTCCCGTTGGAGTTGCCGGATCCGCCAGAGTCCGGCGGCAGGCGATGTTTCTGATACTCCATCGCGAGCCGGTAGACGATGAATGACCCATACTCACTCGTATAGTCGGCCTGGCCCTGGGCGACGTGCCCGGGGATGCTGACGACTGCGGGACGTCCGGATGGCAGAGCTCTGGGCCCGCCTCCAAGCGCGTGGTCCGGGACGATGATGATGCCGCTCATCGCTTCTGTGGCATAGATCCAGAGCTGTGCCTCGCGGCCTGACAGTCCAAGTCGCTCGGCGCGGCTGAGATCTTTCTGCGCGCGCGGGAAGTCTTCGGCCAGCGTCTCTGCCACTCCACGGGCGAGCACGAGGTCGGGATCGTCGCCTGCCTGGTCCAGTGCCCGAGAGAACGCTTCCACCGCAGCAGGCCAGCGGCCTTCGTTGAGGGCATCCAGGCCCTCGATATAGGGTTTCAGGGATTTGGACGAGAGGGCGGATGCAGTGATTGGGGCGGTGAGCAGGGAAAGAGCCGTCAGGAAGGTGGTGAAGCGAATGCCGAGGGATGAGGCCATCGTACACCTCCTGGGAGAGGCGGGGGACACATGCGGTGCAGGGTCATGTCTGAGCGGCCCCCAGCTTACAAGCGAGGTCTCCGATCAATCAAGAGGCGTCCGTAAGATCCGGCGGCGTTTTCTGTTTCTCCTCAAACGTCCCGGTTCCACACCCCAGGCCACCGTACATCATCCCGAAAAATCCGCAGTAGGCTCCAGCCTTGAAGGCCCAATCTCTACGCGTGGCCCGCTCGATCTGACCATCATGGATGAGAACTGAGACATACTGCGTGCCGACGGGGACCATGGCGGGCAGGGGGACGATGACGAGATACAGCACCATTCCGGACCATCGTAGCCCGCCGGTTTTATAGATCCATTCTTCCTTTCCGTCGTCGTGTGATTCGATACGGTCAGGTTCACCCCAGTATGTTCGGAGTTCCTTGGCCGTCCTGAGATCTGTTTCCGTGCCCGCTTTGCGCAGGTCGATGGCGCCCCTGGCCTGGTCGATCTTCGGGTGGTCGCTGGTTTCGCTGCGTGTGCCGAGCGTCCAGGCGCCGAGTCCGACGCAGCCCTGGAGCATCAGGATCGCCGCCATCCAGCACATGCGGCCTAGATACGTGTGCATAATGTCCTTTCTGTGGCGTCTTGCCGCCGAACCCTACCCAGGTCCCTAGCGAATTACAAGCAGGAGGTCGGCGGGACAGATATCGTTGAGACCGTAGAAAACTGATCTGCCGAGTCCCCCTCCCAAGGTAGGATACCGTCTCACCGATAAGCCTCTGTAGGATCCGCCCACAGGGAGATTGTGATGACACCTCGTCGGTATGTTCGAACCTACTACCGGTTTCCGCTCAACTATCCGGTTATTTTCGGCGGAGCGCCCTTTGTCGGTGAAGGGGTCCTGACCAATCTGTCATTAAAAGGCTGTTCGGTGACCTGTGATCGGGAGGTGCTTTGCGGGAGCAACGTGCGCGTGAGCATGCTCCTCGATCATCAGCCGCCGGCGTTGCCGGTTGAACTCGGGACCATTAAGTGGGTGAGGGGCAATCAGTTCGGCGTGGAGTTCGTGCGTGTGCCTCTTGAGGCTCAGCAACGCCTGAACCGCACATTACGAATTGAACTGATCCAATGGCTGGAGAATCGTCATCGTAACAGTGCCTCGCCACCCTCTTCACTTCAGGAGCATTAACGGCCCTGCCTTCCTCTCATTGCTCGTCCGCCTGCGTTGTTCCGTCGCCAACATCCTCCACTGAACCGGTTGTCGAATCCTCTGTCAGAGTGCATGTTCCTGTGGACCGCGGGAAGTATTCGGCTCCAGGGGGCACTGGGGCGGCCGATGAGAGTCGGCTAGATGAGGAGTGGTGTCTCGTGGGGCATTCCTGTACACTACCCCCCCTTAGCCGAATATGCGGCGCACGAACGCGTAGATCGCCACATACACAGAGAGCCGATTCATCGCTCGACGATGGAGCCCATGGCTTCCGATCCTCCGTCTTCAGCGTCTCCGCCTCCGGACGAGATCCGACAGGGTTCGCGTTCCTGGTGGTCGCGCCTAGCCGAATCAAATCCTTCGCTGCTCACGACGGCTACGCTCGCCTTGGCGACCGGTCTGCGTATGGCCCTGACACCGTTATGGGGGTCGGGCTATACGTTTATCACCTACTATCCCGCCATCATGTTCATTGCGGTGGCCAATGGCTGGCGCCATGGCATCGTGGCGACCCTGGTTTCATCAACACTGTCTATCGGTCTCTTTCTCGACATGCAGGGTTCGCCGGGTGAGCAACAGATGGCCCTGGCCTTGTTCATTACGGCCAACGTCATCATCGTGTCACTTTCCGAGGGCGTCACGCGGGCTCGTCTTCGCGCGCAGCAGGAGACCTCTCTGGCGCGAGCCCAAGAACAGCGATTGCGTCAGGAGATTGAGGCCCGCACCAAGGCAGAGGACACGGTTCGAGCCAGCGAGCGTCAAATGCAGTTCGTAACAGATCATGCCCCGGTCCTCATTGCGCAATGTGGATCGGACGGCCGGTATCGTTTCGTGAACCGGCAATATGCCGAGCTGGTTGGACGCACACCGGAGGATCTTATCGGTCTGCATCCACGTGATGTATTAGGCGCGGATGCGTACCGGCAGGCGGCGCCATTCATGCAGGAGGCGCTCGCGGGACGGCAAGTCAAGTTTGACCAGCAGTTTCTCGGCGCGGCATCAGTTGGACGTCTTCTGCAAGTCACCTATGCGCCGGAATGGGATGAACGCGGGAATGTGACGGGGTTCATTGCCGCCATCGTCGATATTACCGAACGTAAACAGGCGGAACAGGCGCGCGCCACACTCGCGGCCATCGTCGAATCGTCGGAGGATGCGATTGTCAGTAAGGACCTCAACGGGACCATCACCAGTTGGAACCGTGGGGCGGAGCGGTTGTACGGCTATAGCCGGCAGGATGCCGTCGGTCAATCAGTGTTGCTGATCATCCCGGAGGAACGGCTTGAAGAAGAAGCGCCCATTATGAACCAGATCAAGCGAGGGGAGGCGGTTCAGCAATATGAAACAGTCCGGCGGCGAAAAGACGGCACGCTGATTGATATTGCCCTGACAGTCTCGGCGATTCGTAATGACGAGGGCCGAATCGTCGGGGTGTCGAAAGTCGCCCATGACATTACAGAACGCAAGCGGGCCGAGGCTGCGCTACGGGAAAGCGAGGAACGCCTCCGTCTCTTCATCGAACATGCGCCGGCGGCGATTGCGATGTTTGACCGCCAGATGCGGTATGTGGCGGTGAGCCGGCGGTGGCTGGCGGACTATAAACTTGAAGGGACGGTGTTGGGGCGCAGTCACTACGAGGTGTTTTCTGATATTCCCGACCGGTGGCGGAAGGCCCATCAGCAGGGGTTGGCCGGGATGGTGATGCGTGTCGAGGAAGACCGGTTCGAGCGTTCCGACGGCACCCTCTACTGGCTCCGGTGGGAGATTCGTCCATGGCGGGACAAGGCCGGCGGAATCGGCGGCATCATTATTTTTGCCGAGGATATCACGGACAGCAAAATGGCCGAAGATGCGCTGCGCGAAAGCGAGGCGCAACATCGCGCGACGTTCGACAACGCAGCGGTTGGTATTGCGCATGTGGGATTGGACGGACGCTGGCTGCGTTGCAACGATGCGATGTGCGCCCTGGCGGGGTATCCTCGGGATGAATTGGTGACCAAGACCTTTACCGAGATCACCCATCCGGACGATATCGAACAGGATTGGGCCTCCGTCCGTCGGCTGTTGGCGGGTGAGATCGGGACCTTCTCCATGGAGAAGCGGTATATCCGGAAGAATAGCTCGATCATCTGGGCTCATCTGACCGTATCGCTTTTGCGGGATGCGCAGGGCTCCCCGCAACATTTCATATCCATTGTTCAAGATATTCAGAGCCGGAAAGAGGCGCAAGCCCAATTGCGGCAGTTGGCAGACGATCTGGAACTGCGTGTGGACGCGCGCACCAGAGAACTGGCCGATACGCAGGACAAGCTGCGGGCGCTGACGACGGATTTGAATCTGACCGAACATCGTATCCGCAAACAGCTCGCGACGGATCTTCACGATTATCTGGCGCAACTCCTGGTCCTGAGCCGGATCAAGTTAGGACAGGCCAAATTGGAAGATGTGTCGCCGGCGGCGATGCAGGCGATGACCGAGGTTCAAGAGGTGATGGACCGGGCTTTGGCCTATACCAGGACCTTGGTGGCGCAACTCAGCCCACCGATCTTGAATGAGTTCGGGCTCCTCATGGCGTTAAGATGGTTGGCTGACCAAATGCAGCGGGAGCTCACGGTGACATTGGACCTGGAGAACGACGTGCTCCCCTTGTCCGAAGAGCAATCGGTGCTTCTGTTTCAGTCGGTCCGCGAGCTCCTTATGAATATCGTGAAACATGCGGGCACTGCTGAGGCGCGGATTTCCGTGACACAAGCTGGGGGGGTTCTGTGCATTACCGTATCGGATCGAGGCGTCGGCTGTGATGTCGCGGTAGCGGAGACGAAGCTTGAACGAGGTTTCGGTATCTTCAGCATTCGCGAGCGGATGAAGGCCCTTGGGGGTAGGTTTGATCTGCAAACAGGATCCGGGCAGGGAACGACAGCAATCTTACAATTGCCGCTTGTTCAGCCAGCCGCCACCGCTATGGAATCGGTGGACGAGGGCGGAGTTGGTATGGCGCTTCGCGGCGTGGTTTCCGAGCCGTCCTCGGGTTTGCCGGAACTGCCAGAAGCGGCGTCACTTCACGCCACGCCGAAAATCCGGGTCTTGCTGGTAGACGACCATCGGATGTTGCGCCAAGGCCTTCGGACCATCGTGAACAGTCATCCCAGGCTGGAGGTCGTCGGCGAAGCCGGTGATGGTCTGGAGGGCATCGAGTTGACTCGTACACTCAAGCCGGCCGTCGTTGTCATGGACGTGAACATGCCACGATGCGACGGCGTAGTGGCGACCAAGCGCATCAAGGAGGAGTTTCCTGACATCAAAATCGTGGCGCTCTCCATGCACAACTCTCCCGATATCGTGGCTCGCATGCAACAGGCAGGTGCGTGCGGGTATCTCACGAAGGAAAGCGCCGGAGGGCAGCTGTGCCGGGCGATTGTCGAGGCGTTTCTCAGCCGGCCGTTAAGTTCGAGGGGAGAAGGCGCCGATGTGAGCTGCGGCGCCTCATGATACGAACGCGCGGGGGGCTTCCGTGACCTCACTGCAGAATTTGATCGTGGGGCAGATGCTGGGCAATGACGTCAAAGATTTTTTCGGGAACCAGTTCTTTGGGAAGAAAGGCATTCGCTCCGACGGCACGCAACGCCCCCTCGACTTCCCTGCTGTTATGGCAGGACATTCCAATCACGACCGTGTCCGGTAAGAGGGCTCGAATCCGCCGCGTCGCTTCGACCCCGTCCATACGCGCCATGCCCACGTCCATGAGGACGACGGTCGGGCGAAGAGTTTGGGCCAATTGCGAAGCAGCGATGCCGTCGGCCGCTTCGCCGGTGACGCAAAAGCCAGGCCGTTTATTTAAGATCGTTCGTAAGGTATCTCTCAACTGCAGATTGTCATCGACGACGAGAATCTCAACCATGGAGCACCCCCTTCGAGTGGAGCAGAAGGCTTACGGTCTCAGGCTAGCACATGTTCGATGTTTCGCGAATGATATTGTAGAAGCCGCCCGCTCGTCCTTGACGCACTTTTCGTCTCCGTGTAGGGTCGCACGACGCGACCTGCCGGCTGGATAGCCGGATACAGAGGGGCTTGTTCCCTAGGAATGGATGCAGAGATCGGATCATTTCAGCCCGTGATAGGAACAGGGAGAACATGGTGACACGTGAACAGCGACCGGTCGTGGGAATTCTTGTCGGCGGAGGGCCCGCACCCGGCATCAACAGTGTGATCGGGGCCGCGACGATTCGAAGCATTCTCGGCGGGTGCGACGTGATCGGCATTCAGGATGGCTTCAAATGGATTATGGAAGGGAACACCAGCAAGGTCAGGCATTTGTCGATCGACGATATCAGCCGCATCCACTTCAGCGGCGGTTCCTGTCTCGGCACGGCGCGCGCTAATCCCACGCAGAAAACCGAACATCTCGATGCCTGTCTGGCAAGTCTGCACACGCTCGGGGTGACCAGATTGATCACGATCGGCGGGGACGATACGGCCTTTTCCGCCTTGAAGTTGGAACAGCGGGCTGGCGGCCGGCTTCAAGTGGTGCATGTGCCCAAGACCATCGATAACGACCTCGATTTGCCGCACGGCATTCCCACCTTCGGATTCCAGACGGCCCGTCATATCGGGGTCGAGTTGGTCAAAAGTCTGATGGTCGATGCGGAGACCACTTCGCGCTGGTATTTCGTGGTGACGATGGGCCGCAAGGCCGGCCACCTGGCGCTCGGAATCGGCAAGGCGGCCGGCGCCACGCTGACCATCATTCCGGAAGAGTTTCGCCATAAACCCATTCGTCTGCGGACGCTGGTCGATATTCTGGTGGCCGCGTTCATCAAGCGGCTCAGTGCCGGCAGGTCGGACGGGGTTGCGGTCCTGGCCGAAGGCCTGGTCGAAATTCTCGACCAGCAGGATTTGAACGGGTTGGAGGATGTCGAACGCGATCAGCACGGACATGTGCGGTTGGCTGAGATCAATTTCGGCTTCGTGCTCAAGCGGGCGGTAGAGAAGGAACTGCGTGCATTCGGAATCAAGACCACCATCGTCGATAAAAACATCGGGTATGAACTTCGTTGTGCGGATCCCATTTCATTCGACATGGAATACACGCGGGATCTGGGCTATTGCGCGGCGCAATTCCTCCTGGAGGGCGGCACCGCGGCCATGGTGTCGATCCAAAACGGGCGCTTTATTCCCATTCCATTCGGGAACATTCTCGACCCCGCGACGGGCCGCACGCGTGTGCGCATGGTAGATGTCGAGTCGGAGTCCTACGCCATTGCCCGCCGGTATATGATCCGTCTTTCTTCCGAGGATTTGAGTCAGCCGGAGGACGTGGTTCGATTGGCGACGGCAGCCGGATTGGCCTCCGATGATTTCCGCAAACGATTCGAGTATCTGATGGGAAAGGATGTGTGACGGGCCTTACGAATCATGACACTCGCTTCTACGCCTGACACGGAAATCTCGCTCGAATGTGAGAACCAGCGCGCGGTCCTCTCGCCTTGGGGTGCCTCCTTGCGGCGCTACTTTCTCACAGACGGCCACGGCGGCGAAACCGACATCGTCTGGGGATATTCCGGAGGCGCGCAGAAGAAGGGTGGGCAGGGTGACGTGCTGATTCCCTTTCCAGGGCGGGTGGCGGGAGGACGATACGCGTTTGACGGGCAGGCGTTGCAGCTTGAGCTGAATGATAAGGAAGGGCCGAATGCGATCCATGGATTCGTGCGGAGCCTGCCGTGGATGACGCATCAAGACGGTTCTGAAGCCGTGACATTTGAGGTGAGTCTCGATGCTGCTCAATATGGCTCGCGCGGGTATCCCTTTTCCATCACGGTGCGTGTCACCTATAGCCTGGATGTACAGGGATTATCCTGCGCGTTTTCCGTCCGGAATGTGGGCGGGACTGCGGCCCCGGTCGGCGTGGGATTCCATCCCTATTTCACGGTCGGCACCGAGTGTGTCGATAAGGCGGAGGCCAAAATTCCAGCGACCGGATATCTGGAGTTTAATGAGCAGCTGGCGCCGACCGGCAAGGTGCTGTCGGCAAAGGGAACGGAGTGGGATTATCGCGAGTTTCGTCCCATCGGCCAACGTCGATTCAACCATTGTTATCTGGAATTAGAGCGCGATGCCTCGGGAATGGCCACGGCGTCGCTGCGCCATCGGGAAAGTGGTCGCACAATCGATGTGGTGATGGATCGTGCGTTCTCTGCGATCGTAGTTTATACGGGGGATGCCATCGCGGATGTCCCTCGTCGCGCCCTCGCGATCGAACCGATGACCTGCGCGACCGATGCTTTCAATCACCCTGACTGGGGGCTGAAGCGATTGCTACCCGGCGAGACCTTCGGCGGTTCCTACAAAGTCAGCGCACGTAGGAGTTGATCCGTCCCAGCCTGTGATGCCAGCCCCTTCTTTCTCGTGTACGCCACGGCTCTCGCTTACGAGGGCCTCGTCGGTTCGATGATGCGGAAGCGCACCTCATCCACCTGAGTATAGGCCGAGGTTTCTTCCCCCGCAAAAAGCCCGCACCGGTAGAGGCCGGCCGGCCATCCGGTGGCCGGCCGAGGCAGGACGAAGTAGCCGGACTGGTCGTTCGTGGACATGATGAGTCGGTCCTGCGCGACCGCTGCTTGCACTCCGGCCAACTCAGCGGTCTCTTTGAAACAGCGAGCGGCCAGCGGCACCTCATCATACGAGGCGGTGACCAGGCTGAAGACCAGGTAGATATCCTGCTGATTGCCAGGGAAGCTGATTCCCGGATCCAACGGAATAAAGTCGTGCGCGCCGGTTGGCGAATCGTCCCGCATCACCTTTTTGGCCGGAATGACGAAGCGGAACCAGGCGAAATCCGCGTCCCGACCGACGAGGGAGGCCGCCGCATCCAGCGTGTTTTGCGGTTTCAAGGCTTCAACAGCCTTCGCCGCGAGTTCCGCCTCCGATGAGATGGCCGGCGCTGCCGGCTTGGCCGAAGCAGCGTTGGCCGCCGCCTCTGCTTCGACCTGCTGAGCAAACTCCAGAACATGGGGACGAACCCTGTCCAACCACTGCATGATCGTAGCCTTATTCAATACCCGGGTCCCGGACGGGAGCTGAACTTCTTTTGTCGATCTTTCAAATTCCAGGGTCGCATCGTAGAGCGTCTTGAACTGAATATAGGCGTCTTCCCAGCGTTCAAGTTCCACCATGCATTGGCCCATACGAAACGCCGTGGTGGTATGTTCTTCATCAGTGGGATCGAAATCAGATCCGGTTTGAGACACGGCGAGCGCGTCCTTGCAGCGGCCCAGCCCCATGAGGATGAGACTGAGGTGCCGGCCGGCAAGCGGATCCATCGGGTTGAGGCGTAGGAGTTCCCGATACACCGGTTCGGCTTCGCGAAATCGCCCCGCCTCAAACAGCCGGTACCCCTCCGCACGAATCATCGACCAATCGCGAAGTTGTTGTGGACTGACATCCGGCGTCATGACCGGTGCAAAACGGCGACCGCGTTCCGTCGAGCCGAAGAACACGGTGAGCAGATTCCTGGCCGACAGATGAAGCGGCGAACCGGCCTGGACTCGATCCAGGACGAAGTGCACGTCGCGTTCCGCGCCTTCGTAATCCAGAATGTCAAAGCGGGCCCGGGCCATGGCCAATCGCCAGTTGAGCATGTCCGGTCCGAGCGCTACGGCGTTCTTGTAGGCCTCGAAGGATTCTTCCAAGCGGTCGAGTTTCCGGAGTTCACGCGCCAGACGCAAATGGATCAGCGGGTTCTGCGGATCAATCGCAGCGATGCGTTGAAGCTCGGCGACCGCGTCCTCCACCTGCCCTGATCTAACCAGCACGCTCCACTTGGCCCATCGCACATCGAGTGCGGCGGGAATGCGCTCCAGAACGGTATCGTACGACTCAAGGGCGGCTTCGGTTCGACGGGAAGTGGCTAACATGTCGCCGCGAAGTTGGTGGAGCGCGAGAGCCTGAGGATGGTCCTGGATGCCCTGTTCGAGGATGCCGAGCGCGAGCTCGAGGGTGCCCTGTTCCCAGGCGGCCTTGGCATGTTGTGCAATTTGGCCTTCCGAGCGGAGCGGTATGTCGTTGGCCAAGACGCTGGGATCTCCTCCCGCCATGAGTAAGAAAAAAAGCATGACCAGTCCGCCGAATACCTGACCATGCTGGCGACCGTATCGGTCCGGAGGAAATGCCATCGGGAATCTATGTGTGATCATGGTGCGTGTCTCTGGTGTGGAAACAGGCCGTCTCATTTCTTGCATCCATTAGAGGCATGAAGAGATCGAAGGATTCGCGGCCTTCATGGCACTGGGACGTAAGCATGTATCTTACTGTATGCATACCGGTCCCTGCGAGGGCACCATAAGACAAGAATCAAGGCGCGTCGCCTGATCGTGATGTGTGACGGGGGTTGCAAGAATCGACGTGATCAGCAGGAAGAGTGGTGGAACCTGCTCATCGTACGTTGACGAAACGGCCTTGGGCGGAGGCTCGCAGCTGCTGGATGTCTTCGCTCCGCGTCACTGAAAGCGGCACGGTGCGGGAGAGCTCTTCAACGAGAAGCTCCGTCGTCAACGGCTGTTTGCGATGCAGCGCGCGATAGAGTGCGGCGACCACGGCCTGCTCGATCTCCGAGCCGCTGAATCCTTCGCTGGCGTCCACGACTTTCTGGAGATCGAACCCGGTACTGTTCTGTTTGCGAAGGCTGAGATGAATCTTCCAGATGGCAGTGCGTTCGTCTCTGTCAGGAAGGTCCACGAAGAAAATTTCGTCAAACCGCCCTTTGCGCAACAACTCCGGCGGCAGAGCGGAAAGATTGTTCGCCGTCGCCACGACGAAGACATCTTGCTTCTTTTCTTGCAGCCAGGTGAGGAACGCGCCGAAGAGCCTGCGGCTCAAGCCCGCATCCGCATCGCCGCTCCCGCCGCCAGCGGCCATCGCTTTTTCAATTTCATCGATCCAGAGCACGATGGGGGATAGTGACTCTGCCATTTCGATGGCTTTGCGAAAGTTCTTCTCGGACTCGCCGATGAATTTATCGAATAACCGGCCCGCATCCAATTTGAGCAGCGGCAGGCCCCATTCGCGCGCAATGGCTTTGGCTGCCAGCGATTTGCCGCATCCCGGGACACCTACCAGTATGATGCCCCGCGGCGGCGTCAAGTTGAGCGCCTTGGCTTCAGCCGTGAAACCCACCTTGGCCCGCTCCAACCAGGATTTCAGATTCACGAACCCGCCCAGTTCGAACCGGTTGTCTTCGAGCGGGTAGTACTCCAGTAAGCCGCCGTCTTTAATCGCCTGCACCTTGCGCATGATAATCGTTTGCACGTCATCGGCAGAAAGTACCCCGTCTTCAACGACGCATTGGGTAATGACCTGCCGGGCCTGATGCAAGGTCAGTCCCTGCAACGCGCGAAGAATGGCCTCACATTCTTGGTCGGAGGGGTCTGCGTTCGCCGCTTTCGTGGCGGTCATGGAGTTGAGCAGGCTTTGCACCACCGTGGTGGATGTCGGGCGACGGGGGGACGTTCTTGTCCTCAGGGATTGCAAAACGCTCTGCAGCATCGTCTGTAATTCACCATGATCCGGCAGGTGCAGGTCGAGCCGCACCGCAGTGTGGTCGAGGTCCAGTGGAAGAGCGATGGGATGACCGGTCACCAGACAGGTCGCGCGTGAGTGGCCGAAGTGATGACTCACCTCGCGCAGTTGTCGCGCGACGGCGGCATCCTGCAAATGCGGCGCGAGGTCCTTCAGCCAGAAAATACCCTCGACCGTCAACCCGTTGAGATGTTGAAGGACGGCCAGAGGCGTGGCGGTCAGTTTGCTGAGGCTCTGTCCATCTTCGGGTCTGGTGAGGCCTCTCGTAATCGACCATTCGAACAGCGGCATCCGTTCCTGAGCGGCCACGGATTGCAGCAGGGTCAACACCCGGTCCTCTTCCACGGTCTCGATCACAATGAGCGGGTGGGAGGAACGGATCAGGGTGCGGAGATCGTGCACGGTCGTCGAGAGTGACATAGGAATGCCATGCTAGCACGAGGTTCACAGCTCACCAAGCGAAGGGATGATTGAGGCGAGAGCGATGCTTCGGGCAGTAAATGTGTTCAGTAGTCCGTTAAGCGTCGTTTTCCGTGAGGCATCGGCCGAGGCCTTCTTGTTCGGCGAGGTGGTAGGCGTAATGGATGGCGGCCAGATTCGCCACCCGTTCTTCAGCTTCCTCGCGACTCTCCGCATGGACGATCTGAAGCCCGAATCGCGCCGTGAGGGAATCGAGAAAGTCTATCAACCCATTGCGATGATACTGCCCCAACCGTCCTCCGCCGCGATTGTACTGAATGGCGCCTTCGATGACGAGAAACCGATGGGGGATGGCGCGGAGCGGTTCGAGCTCCCGAAGAAAGCGTGGGCGATTTTCGGAGGGATTCGAGAAAATGGTATTGAATTCTTCCACGCGCCGGCGTTCGACGCAGAAGATATCGGGCGCTTCCGCGATAGCGTAGTCCCCCGCAGGCAGGGCCTGTTTCCGGGTTCCGGCGATCCGTACGAGTCCCTTGAATTCATAGGGTTGGGTTTCGTGCACATCCACCAGGAGATGGATGGCGGGTACCATGATTTTCGGATGACTGAACCGGGTGACGTTCAACATCGTTTGTGGTCCGCGCAACTCCTGGCGCGGGCGTGCGGCCGGTTGGGGGCGAGCCGGCGGCGAGGGACGTGGAGGTGGCGTTGGCGTTGGTGAGGATGGATGTTGTCTCCCGGCGTCATAGCGGGCGCGGGCAGTCGGGTCACTGAGCGTCTGATAGGCCTGATTGATCAGTTGGGTGCGGACTTCAGCTTTGCGGTGCAGCGTGGGCGAATGCACGAAGCGGTCGGGGTGCCAGACCTGCATATGTTCATGCCAGGCGCGTCTGATCTCAGCCTCCGTCGCGTCAGGAGACAGTTCCAGGATGGCGTAGTAGTTGGTGGTGCGTTCGTGTTGCATTGGTTTCCCTGCGTGCCGAAGTGTAGCGGAGTGTGATGTGAAACAGCTAGGTTGAAATGACCCGCCGGAGGAAGACCCTCTGTCCTTCAACGTGCCATTGTGCGAGCCTTCGAGGCGGTGTATCGTAGGCCCAAGAGGCACTGTTCTTCTCTCATCTCAGCGGAGGCGATGCGCATGATCTTGGTGACAGGTGGCGCCGGTTATATCGGTTCGCATACGTGTGTGGAACTGCTCAATGCCGGCTCGGCGGTGACGGTGTTCGATAACTTTTCCAACAGCCACCCTGAAGCCTTGGCGCGTGTGCAACGCATCACGGGCAAATCCCTTCGGTTGATTCGTGGCGACCTTCGAGATCGGGCGGCCTTGGTCGCGGCTCTTCGGGAGAGCGGGGCCACGTCGGTGATCCATTTTGCCGGGTTGAAGGCCGTGGGTGAATCGGTCGAGAAACCCCTGTCGTATTACGATAACAACGTGGCGGGATCCTTGCGTCTTCTGGAGGCCATGGGGGAGTGCGGCGTGACAAAATTGGTTTTCAGTTCCTCCGCCACAGTCTATGGAGATCCGCAACGCTTGCCGCTGACCGAGGATCATCCTCTGTCGGCGACCAATCCCTATGGACGAACGAAGTTGATGGTCGAAGAAATCCTACGCGATCTGCAGCGCAGCAATGGCTCCTGGCGGATCGGCATCCTGCGGTATTTTAATCCGGTCGGGGCGCATGCCAGCGGCCTGATCGGCGAAGATCCCCAGGGCATGCCGAACAATCTCTTGCCGTTCGTGGCTCAGGTCGCAGTCGGTCGGCGCGAACATTTGAATGTGTGGGGCGATAATTATTCAACTCCGGATGGAACCGGCGTGCGGGATTACATTCACGTGGTGGATTTGGCGCTCGGGCATCTCAAGGCTTTGGATGCGCTGGACCGGCTGGAACGCCCGGGGGAATGTTTGACGGTCAATCTCGGCACCGGGAACGGGTATAGCGTGCTGGAGATCGTTCGTGCATTCGAGAAAGCCAGTGAAAGGCCGGTTCCCTACAAGGTTGCTCCGCGGCGTCCCGGCGACGTCGCCTCCTGTTATGCCGATCCTGGGTATGCGCTGAAATCGTTAGGGTGGCGGGCCGCCCGCGGATTGAATGAGATGTGTGCCGACGCCTGGCGCTGGCAACAGAGCAATCCACATGGGTATGCAGGCTGAGACGGACTCTTGATGATACACCGGCTCACACAATATGGCTTGCAGTCAGGTCGCCTCATCGCCTCTTGTCGGGCTGTTGTAGGGGCTTTTGGTGCGGTTGCGGTCATGTGCTCGGTGTTATTCGTACCTGAAACGCGGGCGAATCACCAAGGCCACCCGGCTCATCCAGAAACCGGGACTCCTCCTGTCGCGGGCGAGGGGCGAGAGATTTCCGGTGCGCCGTTTCGCGTCTTTCTGAGCACCGGCCCGGCAGTAAGCGACAGCGGGCTGGATGCTGCCGATCTCGATGCGGCCGTCCAGACGGTGGTCGATGCGTTGACGATCATGATGCAACATCGAGCCAATTATCCGCGTTTCGACGAAAGCCTCGCCAAACAGGCGCTCAAGCAGGTCGTGATCGAACCGGTCGTGGTCAATGATGAAGGGAAAGCCTTTCCGTTTCTGGTGGCCCGCACCAAAGAACCAGGTCGGGTCACACTCCTCATCAGCGCCTCCGCACTGAAAGCCAAGGGGCATCTGAATCATCCAGACGCATTAATTCCGGTGTTGGCGAGAGAGTTTCAGTGGGTCGTGAGCAAGGCCGATACTGCGCCAAAGGCGA
Source organism: Nitrospira sp. (assembly GCA_024998595.1). GTDB lineage: Bacteria > Nitrospirota > Nitrospiria > Nitrospirales > Nitrospiraceae > Nitrospira_A. The sequence continues at coordinate 55,534 of JACOEK010000006.1, read as the reverse complement.
AGGCAGTTTCCGTGGAACGGGAGCTCCAGACGGCGCCCATTCGGACGGACGAAGAGATTGCGGGGCTGTCTGCGGAAGAACGCGCCCGACTGCTGCAGCAACTCTTCGACGCCTACCTGCGCACGGTAGATGATCAGAAGAGCCTCGATGGTCAACCGTTGTACGAAGTCGGCAGTCGCACGCCGATTCCACCCACGCATACGGATTCGACGACAAAGTTATACGACATCCGCATTCGTGAGGCCCTGCAGAAAATCGTGCGTGAGCCGTATTTCTTGGAGCAGACCCCGAAGGCCGTCCGCAACCTGCTAAACGGAAAGATCTGGAATGTCACCTATGTGAAAATTGATCAACGGGACTGGGCCACGCGCACCAGAGTCCTGTCTGAAGAGAAGGCGGTAGTGGTGGGTGAGCGGCGGCAGCGCATTCAACCGGCTGCGATTCTGATCAACGTCCATCGCATCGCCTCGTCGGATGATCCCTTTTATCGTGATACACAAGGCCTGCCGATGGGGGCACTGTCAGCAGATCAGCTGGCGCGTGTCATCGCCTTGGAGATCCAACACAACATCCAGGAAAAATCTTTGAGCGGCCACACAGCCCAAGATGCACTCACGACGCCCCGATAGGCCTGTGGAGGCGGTATCCCCTACGGCGCAATGGTTCTCGCCTCGTAGCGTACGGTCTCTACAGAAAACAGCGGCGCGGCGTTGTTCGGTTGATGAGCCGTCACCCGAGGCAATGGTCCCGGCTGTAAGCGCGCGGTGGTCAGCAGTTGCTGAAAAAGCGCTGCATCGGCATCGGTATACTGAAGTTTCGATACGTGCATGCTGGCATAGACATTCGCTTCAGCCATGCAGGCGTACAGGCTCTTTTGATCGAGACGAACACCATGGAAGCGGGGGAGCGTATATTCGAGTGTCGGTATGTCGCGCGCGGTCGAGAGGGCGACGTCTTTCCCGCGGCTGACCGTCTGTCCTTTCTTCAGTTGCCTCAAATATTTGATGCACCCACCCGTCGAAGCCTGTCCCGCCACCTGCTCCAATACGACGGCGACGTTGATGCCTGTCGCCGGGTGTGAGGCCATGAGGTAGCGGCGCCCGTTCGGTTTGAGTTCGTCCCGTTCGATCATGAAGCCGGCGAGGTCGATCGTGAGCCCCACATGACTATTCGGCTGGGAGACGAGGGTGGGGGCACTGCCTTCCAGGGCCATCGCCGACAACTCTCCTGTCAACAACGGCAGCAGGATCAGGCTCGTCAGCGCGAGAAGGGTCGATCGGACGGCGCCGATTCGTGATGTATTCATAGGTGCTCCTCTCTTCAAACGTGTCTGTTTGTGACGTCAGTGTAGTGCGAAGCGGTGCGCCTCCCAAGCGAATTGCTCATTCCAGCTGATCTCAGAGCGGGTAAGTACCTAGGTAAACGTCAGCCTTCACCACTTCCTGCAGGTACAAAAGTATTCTGAAGGTGACCCGTCGTTTCAGGATTCTCGTTATCGCGCCTCCCCACGTTCGCCGCACCAGTTGTGTGTGTCGCTATCACTGAAACCATCGTGATCGGCCACTTCTGTAGTTGGATTCCATTGCGTTGTCCTACGTTGATCTACATGGTAGGAAAAATATGTGTGGGTGCTGGTTTTCTCCGTCCTGATTTCTTGACCTGCTGCATCTCCCGGTGTATTTTGCCGACCTGTTTTTTTGTCTACGTATTCCTGCGTTGCCGTACGACCGGTAGCTGCCCGGGATCCAGCGTGGGGGCGTCTGCCCCGAGGCCAGACGCCGAGTATCCGTCGGACAGTAGATGTGATGAGGAGAAGCGAATGGGCCGTGTGGGGGCGCTCTTATGCGCAATGTTGTTCCTGTGCGCTGGTAATTGGGAAGTCGGTGAGGCGGCAGAGTCACCATCGGCGTCTGCGGAAGCAACGATGCGAATCATGCATTTCGTCCTGACTGGGGCAGTGCCGTTGGAGCGCGCGCGCGGGTTTGTGAACGAGGCTCAGGCGGCCGGGTTCACGGCGGTTCAGGTGCTGCTCACGGACGGCGTGCAGTTCGAGCATGCCCCTTGGAAACCCCTGAACAACGCGTGGACGAAAGCGGAGTTTCTGTCCTGGGTCGCCTACGCGCGGGCACATGGGTTAGAAGTGATTCCGGAGATCAAGCTGCTCACGCACCAGGAGAAGTTTTTTCAGCGGCACTTTCCCAACTTGATGTTCAATTCCGTCTCCTATGATCCACGTAAGGAGGCCACATATGCGGTCGTGCTGCCGTTTCTCGACGAGCTCATTCAGGCGCTGCATCCACGGGCCATCCATATCGGGCATGACGAAGCATTCGGGTGGACCGTCGGGCAGGTCTCGAAATGGCTCAAGCTGGGAGAAGTCATGATTCCGGCGGATCTCTTCCTGCGTGATGTCATTCGCATTCACGACTACTTGAGTGGAAAAAGCGTGGATACCTGGATGTGGGCCGACATGGTGTTGAGCCCGGCGGAATTTCCCGGCGCTCCGACGAGATATCTGCATGGCATCGCGGCGGGGTATGGAAAGCCGCTTCGTGATCGGCTTCCGCGGGATATCGTGATGTGTGATTGGCACTACGACGAGGAAGGGAATTTTCCGTCGATGGCCGTCATGCAAGGGGAAGGGTTTCGCGTGATCGGCGCGACCTGGAAACGGGAAGCCACCACGCGCAATTTCAGTCGGTATGCCTTGTCTCGTCATGCCTATGGCTTGATGGCTACCACCGGGTTGCATGTGCAGCAGAACGATACCGAGCTGGTCAATTGGATTATTCAGGCCTCCGGGGCGCTGTTCCGCAATCCCGACGCGGTCGTGCCGCCTATGCCGGCATCGATCGATTCTTCCGAGGGGAAGGGGTAACAGCCCAGCGATTGACCCCGCCTGCGTTGCCGACTTGACCGGCGGCCTACTCGTACACACCGTTCGTCCGACTGTACCTCTCTCTCCGACCCATCCTGATTTTCCTCGACGGTCTTCCCCCTTAATCCCACGGACGCGGGCGGCCCTAGGCCACTCCCCCTGTGGGTGAGAGGGGAGTGGACCGCGCCAGCCTTGAACACGTAGAATGCCCCTCTTCGGTTCATGTTTCCCCTTCAGCCATAGGGGCGTGGGAACGCAGACCGAACCAACAGGGCCAGGACCAGGAAGGGATCGTCATGAGTGTGAAATGTGGAATCGTCGGGCTGCCGAACGTAGGCAAGTCCACCCTCTTTAATGCGCTGACTAAATCAGGGATTGCGGCGGAGAACTATCCGTTCTGCACGATCGAGCCGAATATCGGGATTGTCGAAGTGCCGGATGCCCGGATGCAGGCGTTGGCCGATATCGTGACGCCACAGCGGATGCAGTATGCCACGACCGAGTTCGTGGATATCGCCGGGCTGGTGGCAGGGGCCTCGAAGGGAGAAGGGTTGGGCAACCAGTTCCTTGCGAACATTCGTGAAACCGACGGCATCGTGAACGTAGTGCGCTGTTTCGAGGACGACAATGTGGTGCATGTGGCGGGCAAGGTCGATCCGATTTCCGATATCGCCACCATCGTGACGGAGCTCGCGTTGGCCGACCTCACGACCGTGGAGAAAGCGCAAGAACGGAACGTGAAACTCATCCGCTCGGGCGACAAGGATGCCGCGAAACTGGGAGAATTGCTGGTGCAGGTGGCCGCCTGTTTGAACGAGGGCAAGCCTGCGCGGACGATGAAGCTGGATTCGGCCCAACGGGCTCTGCTGAAACCCCTCTGCCTGCTGACGATGAAGCCGGTGATGTATGTGGCCAACGTGGCTGAAAAAGGATTTGCCAATAATCCGCTGCTGACCCGCGTGGAGGAGTATGCCGCACAGGAAGGCGCGCCGGTGGTGGCGATTTGTGCGGCACTGGAATCGGAAATCGCGGTCCTTGCCGATGAGGAAAAACAGGAATTCCTCGCCGATATCGGGATGACGGAGCCGGGGCTGAATCGCCTGATCCGCGCGGCCTATCAGCTCCTGGGGCTTCAAACGTACTTTACGGCCGGCGTGAAAGAAGTGCGCGCCTGGACGATTCATATCGGCGACACGGCGCCGCAGGCCGCGGGCGTGATTCACGGTGATTTTGAAAAGGGGTTTATTCGTGCGGAAGTGATCGGCTACGACGATTACATCGCCTGCAAAGGCGAGGCGGGGGCGAAGGAAAAGGGCAAGATGCGACTGGAAGGGAAAGAGTACGTCGTGCGTGACGGTGACGTCATGCACTTCCGCTTCAACGTCTAGCCAGGTGTACAGACAATGTTATAGGGCAGGGAGTTCTTGCCTGATTGGAGATTGACGATGAACGAACAAGACACGCAGCGCGCTGTGGGAATTCTCAACCGCATCATGGAGCTCGAGCTGGCCGGTGTCGTGCGGTACACGCATTATGCGCTCATGATCTACGGGTACAATCGGATTCCGATCGTGTCGTGGCTGAAGGGCAATGCCGATGAGAGCCTGGCCCATGCGCACAAAGCCGGCGAACTGGTAACGCTCCTGGGAGGCCATCCTTCGTTGAAAATCGGGACATTGCTCGAGACGGAACAACACGATGTCGGAGATATTTTGCGTGAGAGCCTGGAGCATGAGAAAGCGGCGGTTGCGTCCTACTACGAACTGCTCAAGCTGGCGGAAGGCAAATCCGTCTTGTTGGAAGAGTTCGCTCGAGAGATGATCGTGGGCGAAGAACTGCATCTCGATGAAGTGAATAAGATGCTGCGCAAATCGGGCGATGTGCAGGCCTTTCGATCCTGATCGGCCAACGGGCCGAAGGGTAGCCTTGCCGGATGACCGGCCGGCTACCCCATCCGCTCACGGCTGCCGATCACACCGCAACCTATCCCCCTGTCATCATGTTTGATGTCATTTTGTATCAACCGGAAATTCCTCCGAACACCGGCAACATCATCCGGCTCTGCGCCAATACCGGGGCCCGTCTCCATTTGGTGAAACCGCTGGGTTTTACGCTGGAGGACAAACAGCTCCTGCGCGCAGGGCTCGACTACCACGAGTTTGCCACGCTCACGGTGCATGAGACCTGGGAGAGCTGTCTGACACACTTCGCCGATCATCGACTGTTCGCCGTTTCCACTAAGGGCAGGCAACGATACGATCTGGTGCGTTATGCTGAAGGCGATGTGTTTGTGTTCGGCCCGGAAAGCCGTGGCTTGCCGGCTGAGATTCTCGGAAGCGTTTCCGATCAACACCGCATCCGTGTGCCGATGGTGCCCGGCAGCCGCAGCCTCAATCTGTCCAATTCGGTCGCGGTCGTGTTGTATGAAGCCTGGCGTCAGGCCGAGTTCGGGCAGTGCGTCTGATTACCTCGAGCTCGTCCTTTGTCCCATCGCTAGGCTGAACAGATGGCGCCGATGAGAATCCGCCGGACAATCAAATCTCCAGCACCAGTCCAATTTCAACCACCTGCTCTGATGGCAGATGGAAATAGGAACTGGCGCGCTGGGTATTTCGCGACAACACGACAAACAGTTTTTCCCGCCAGATGGCCATGCCCGGTTTCGGCGTCGCTAAAAAGGTAATCCTGCTCAGGAAGAAGGTCGTGTCCTCTATCGGCAGCACATGGCCATGTGTGGCAAGCTGCGTCAGGACGCGTGGAATATCCGGAGTCTCCATGAAACCGCACCGGGCGATCACTTGAAAGAGATTCTCCCGGATGGGAGTGATCTCCAACGGGGCTCCTGCCGGAACAAACGGCACATGCTCCGTGCGGACAGTGAGGACATATACCTGCTCATGGAGAGATTTGTTGTGGCGAACATTCTGAAGCAGCGCCGGCGGGGTGATGTCCGGATGCTGGGATAGGAAGACGGCGCGTCCGGCGGTCCGGCATTCCACCTTCGACAAGACTTCACTGACAAACTGACGCAAGGGAGGAAACTGACCTCGGAGGTGTTCGGCAACGATGGCCCGGCCTCTCGCCCAGGTGCTCATCACGGTAAAAATCGCCGCGCCGAGAAGCAACGGAAACCATCCGCCATGAGGGATCTTTTGGGCATTCGCGAGAAAAAATGCGAGGTCGATGATCAGGAACACCCCCACCGCCATGATCGCCGGCGGGGCGCTCCATCCCAAGTGGCTCCGGGTGACGCGGTACATGAGCAGCGTCGTGATGATCATGGAACCGGAGACGGCGATGCCATAGGCAGCGGCCAAGTTGGTTGACGAGCCGAACGAGAGAATCAGCCCGACGGTTCCGATGAACATCAGCCAGTTCAGGAGGGCGAAATAGATTTGACCATGCTGCTCCGCGGAGGTGTGGGTAATCCGGAGCGGCGGAAGATAGCCGAGTTGCACGGCTTGTAAGGTGAGGGAAAAGGCGCCGGACAACATGGCTTGAGACGCAATGATGGTGGCCATACTCGCCAGCGCAATCAGCGGATAGAGCATCCACTCCGGAGCCAGGTGATAAAAGGGGTTGTCGAGGGCCGCCGGATTTCGCATCAAGAGCGCGCCCTGGCCGAAGTACTGCAGCAGCAGAGCCGGCAGCGCCACGGCAAACCAGCCGAGTTGTATCGGACGACGTCCGAAATGACCCATGTCCGCGTAGAGTGCTTCAGCTCCCGTGAGCACCAGAAACACACTGCCCAAGACCAGAAAGCCGATGCCTGCATGGTGAATGAGAAACCCGACGGCATACAGCGGATTGGCGGCGAGCAGCACGGCGGGGGTCTGGATCAAGCTGTGAAGACCCAGCAGGGCCAGCGCGGCGAACCAGACCAGCATAATGGGGCCGAAAATACTGCCTAGTTTCCCCGAGCCTCGGCGCTGGACGGTGAAGAGCAGGGCGACCAGTCCGACCGTGACGGGCAGGATATAGGGCGTGAACACATCGGTGGCCAGGGTCAGCCCTTCTACTGCACTGAGGACGGAAATCGCCGGGGTGATAATGCCATCGCTGTAGAGAAACGCGACGCCGACTAGCCCCAGCGAGACGACCAGGCTCAACCCCTTGCGAAGGTTGACAGGATGGGCGCGCTGGCTGAGCGCCATGAGCGCCAGCATGCCCCCTTCCCCGTCGTTATCCGCCTTCATCACGAACAGCAGATACTTCACCGTGACGACGAGCACGAGCGACCAGACGATCAAGGATAAGATCCCCAGCACGTTGTCCGGTGTGACCGGGAGCCCGTGTGATTCATGAAAACACTCGCGCAGGGCGTACAACGGGCTGGTGCCGATGTCCCCATAGACCACACCCATGGCGGCCACGGTGAGGGATGCGAAGGTCGGTGGGTTGTGCAGGTGTTTCGGCATGCATGAGCCGCCCGGTGCCGAGGATCGGTCTGTGACGTGGCTGCCCGGTGGCGAACGCGACTATAGCATTTCCGAAGGATGAATGTCGGCGCGCCGAGCGCGCACCGAGAGTGTCGGTCTGGTTTTCTGCGACAGGTAAGAACTGTGGATGCGGCCTGGAAGTTCCTCGAATCTTCTGCTAGATTCCGATCGTCCATCACAAGGGGTTTCGCTATCGCGTCGCCCGAAGTCGTCCCACTCATCTGACAAGAAAGCCTCAGAGACCGGCTGGATGTTTCGGCCACGCCTCGCTTTCGGAAAGCCTGTTAGACACCCATGACTGTCTCCACGACGCCGACCATTTCAGCCGCAGCACAACAACGCATTGTCGATCTGCTCGCCAAAGAACTCGGTGTCACCTCGCCCCAAGTATCGGCGGCAGTGACCCTCCTGGACGGTGGAGCGACAGTGCCCTTCATTGCACGCTATCGCAAGGAGGCCACCAACAACCTGGACGACACCCATCTGCGCAACCTGGAGGAGCGGCTGCTGTATCTGCGCGAATTGGAAGAGCGGCGACAGACGATTTTGGCGTCAATCGAAGAACAGGGCAAACTGACAGATGAGCTGCGACGGTCGATCGAGCAGGCTGCGACGAAGCAAGTCGTCGAAGACATCTATCTGCCGTTCAAGCCCAAACGCCGCACCAAAGCGCAAATCGCACGCGAGGCAGGGCTGGAGCCGTTGGCCAATGCGCTGCTTGCCGATCCGACGCTGGATCCCGAGCAGGAAGCCGTGAAATACGTGAAGGTGGTGGCGGCCGCCGAGGGTGTCGAGGCCATCAACGTGCCCGATGCGAAGACCGCATTGGAAGGGGCCCGCGATATTCTGGTGGAACGATTTGCGGAAACGGCCGACTTGCTCGCGACGCTGCGCGCGAAATTGTGGAACGAAGGTATCGTCACCTCCACGGTCATGCCCGGGAAAGAAACGACGGAAGAAGAGAAGTTCCGCGATTATTACGCCTATTCCGAAACGATTCGCACCATACCTTCGCATCGCGCCCTGGCGATGTTCCGTGGCCGCACACTGGGCGTGCTGAAACTGGACCTTGGTCTGGGGGAAACCCTCGATGCCCAGGTGCCGCATCCCTGTGCGGCCTTGATCGCCGGTCATTTCGGCATCGAAAACCGCGCTAGGCGCGCCGACAAATGGCTCAACGATGTCTGTTACTGGGCCTGGCGGGTCAAGGTGCATCTGCATCTCAGCACGGAGTTGCTCCTCCATGTACGCGAGGCGGCGGAAGCGGAGGCGATTAAGATTTTCGGACGCAATCTCCACGAGCTGCTGCTGGCGGCGCCGGCCGGTCCGAAAGCTGTGCTCGGCCTCGATCCCGGTATCCGCACCGGCTGCAAGGTGGCGGTGGTCGATGCCACGGGGAAACTGCTGGAGACGACCACGATCTATCCGCATCAGCCTCGCAATGATTGGCAGGGGGCGCTCGCAACCATCGTGGAGCTGGTGATCCGGCATGGCGTCGAATTGATTTCGATCGGCAACGGCACAGCCAGCCGCGAGACGGATAAACTTGCCGTCGAGGTCATCAAGGTGGTGGCGGAACGGAAACCGGAGCAAAAGGTGGCGAAGATCGTGGTGAGTGAAGCCGGCGCCTCCGTCTATTCGGCCTCGGCCTTTGCCGCGGCCGAATTTCCGGCGCTGGATGTCAGTTTGCGCGGCGCCGTGTCGATCGCCCGTCGATTGCAGGATCCGCTGGCCGAGTTGGTCAAGATCGACCCCAAATCCATCGGCGTGGGGCAATATCAGCATGATGTCAATCAGCGGGCGCTTGCGCGATCCCTCGACGCAACCGTCGAAGATTGCGTCAATGCGGTCGGGGTGGATGTGAACACTGCGTCGGCGCCGCTGCTGGCGCGCGTATCCGGCTTGAATCGTGTGTTGGCGCAGAATATCGTCGAGTACCGAGATGCGCACGGTCCGTTCCCGAATCGCATGATGATTCGCAAGGTTCCGCGTTTAGGGGAGAAGACCTTCGAGCAGGCGGCGGGGTTTTTGCGAATCAACAACGGCGATAATCCATTGGACCGTTCCGCCGTGCACCCCGAAGCCTATCCGGTGGTCGAGCGCATGCTGGCCCGGTTGAGCAAGGGAATTGCCGAGGTGATGGGCAAGCCGACCGTGTTGAAGGAACTCTCGCCCGCGGACTTTACCAACGAGACATTCGGCTTACCCACGGTGCGCGATATTCTCTCGGAATTGGAAAAGCCCGGCCGTGACCCGCGTCCGGAATTCAAGACGGCGACCTTTCGCGATGGCGTGGAGTCGCTCGCCGATTTGCAGCCGGGGATGGTGCTCGAAGGGGTGGTGACCAATGTCGCGGCATTCGGAGCGTTCGTGGATATCGGTGTGCATCAGGACGGTCTCGTGCACGTGTCCGCCCTGGCGAATAAGTTCGTGAAGGATCCGCATGAGGTGGTGAAGCCTGGCCAGATCGTGAAGGTGAAGGTGTTGTCCGTCGATGTGGCTCGGCAGCGCATTTCGTTGACTATGCGCATGGATGATGCGGCGGCGACGGTCGCACAAAAAGATGCTCGATCGGGAGCCCCGCAGGAGGCGCGGGATCGGCATTCGGCGGAAGTGTCGAGGCCTGCGTCCCGTGAGCCCCAGCCCACGAGCGCCTTTGCTTTGGCCATGGCGCGCGCCCAGCAGAAAAAATGACTGTCTCAGTCTGCTGATAGGCCTGCGCGAAGCAACGGACGGCTAAGGCGTAATCTTGAAGAAGTTCCCACCTTTGAGCCGTTCGTCATCCGTGCCCCACACGATCTGTTTCTCGCGTCTCGCGAGGAGCGGGACGTGTTTGGAGCAATGGATGTAGGCCTCTTCCACGTCGACGACAATCCATGCCTTGGGTTGTCGCCCTCCTGTATTGGATGCGGCTTCTGTCATGCCGGAGGTGACGTTGGGTAGTGTGGCGAGGTCCGTGGCATTGATGATGCGCGCGGTTCCGTTCACGTGGAGTCCGACGGTCGTGTGGTAGTAGTCGAGAAAAATCATGCCGATGTGTGGATTCTCCAGGATGTTTCCCACGCTGGCCAGCACGCCATTCCCTCTGTATTCCGGATAGGCCAGCGTCTTTTCATCCAACACCTGTACAAAGCCCGGCGCACCGGCGCGGAAGGAACAGTCGCAATGTCCACGCGCATCCGCGGTCGCGATGTACACCATCTCCATGCGGGCGATGAATTCCCGCATCGCTTGATTGAGCGACGTCAGGACTTGATGTTCATAAAACGACGCCGCGCGACCGGAGGTACCGAATCGTGCCTGTGCCTGCTGCTCGCCCGATGATCCAGGCCCTGTCATAATCGTCGCTCCTTTGACATCTGCTTGGGACACCGAGGTGATGTGCCGCGGCCATTGTCCGACAGTGCGTGCTCTCCTGTCGATGCGGGGGATGGCATTGCTGGCTCGTCCGACCCTCAGTGGTGTGATTCGTATTTCTTCAGCTTGGTCAGCAAGGTCTTGTAGTCGATCTGAAGGGTCTGGGCGGCCTTGGTTTTGTTGCCACCGCTGGCCTGGAGCACGCGTTCGATGTGCAGGCGTTCGATTTCCTCGAGTGGCAGCTGTGTCTGATCTCCCGTAGCGCCGGTCGTGGATGATCGAGGAAGGACCTGCATGATTTCTTCGCGGGTGATGGGGCCGGTATCGGGGCTCATGAGCACGAGGCGCTCGATGACGTTGCGCAGTTCACGCACATTACCCGGCCAGCGATAGGTGGTCAGGTGCGCCAGGCTCTCGGAGGCAGCGGTTCTAGCCGTTGTCCCGGGCAGACGAAGACCGTGCAAAATATGACCGACCAGTGCGGGGATGTCCTCCAGTCGTTCCCGTAACGGCGGGACTGGTAACGTGACGGTATTGATGCGATAGAGCAGGTCATCGCGAAACCGACCCTGGAAGACCAGTTCCTGAAGGTCGCGATTCGTCGCGCAGATGATCCGAACATCAGCCCGAAGCGTGCGGGTACTGCCGACGGGGCGGTACTCGTTCCGGTCAAGAAAGCGCAGCAGGCTCACCTGCATGGGACCCGGCATTTCTCCCACTTCATCCAGAAACAACGCCCCGCCTTCGGCTGCGGCGATGAGGCCGGGCTTCGCCGTTGTGGCGCCGGTGAAGGCGCCTTTTTCATACCCGAACAATTCACTTTCTAGCAACTCGCGGCTGACCGCTCCGCAATTGATCGCGATGCAAGGGCCGCTGGCCCGGCGGCTCTGCGCGTGCAGCAGGCGCGCAACCACTTCCTTTCCGGAACCGGTTTCGCCCTGAATGAGGACCGGGGCTTGCGAGGGCGCCACCTGCGCGATCTGCGTTTCCAGCGTCCGCCAGGCCCGGCTGATTCCCTTCACGACGGCCTCCTGGCGAAAACCCCCATGCCGCGCCGCCAGATTTTCACGGCGGAGATCGCGTACGGTGCGCAGTTTGGCCAGGGCCGCTTTTACGGCCGCGCCGTCGAAGGGCGTGTCTTTGATCAGGAAATCCCAGGCCCCGTCCTTGATGGCCGCCACGGCGTCCTTGACGTCACCGTGACCCGTCAACACGATTACATCCACATCCGGCTGATGGTCTTTGACCCAGCGCAGCACGGCGCGACCGTCCACACCGGGCATTCGCAGATCGGTGATGACACAGTCGAAGTCTCCGGTGCGGAGCAGATCGAGACCGGCTTGTCCGCCACTGGCGGTCAGGGTATCGCATCCTTCCTCGCGGAGGGCTTGCTCAACGACCAATCGAACAAACTCTTCGTCATCGATGATGAGGGTGCGGATGCGTTCTGTGCTCATGCTGTCAGGCCGAGGGCCGGGAGGAAGAGGGTGAGGCTCGATCCAGGACAATTTCGGCTCGTTCGGGAAACGCGAGTGAGAACTTGCTGCCCGCGCCTGGAGTGGATTCGGCCCACACACGTCCATCATGTTTGTCCATCACGAGCTTGACGATTGCCAGGCCCACTCCCGTGCCTTCATAGTCCTGCGGGCTGTGTAGCCGTTCGAACAGGCCGAAGATCTTCTCGGTCTGTGTGGAATCAAATCCAATACCGTTGTCCTGCACCCAGAGAATCCGTTCGTGGTCTGTTCTCGTTCCACCGATGGTGATGGTCGGCACAGGGGTCCGGCGGGAGAACTTCGCCGCATTGTCGAGCAGGTTGGCGATGGCTTGCCGGATGCTGACCGGCTCGCCGTACAGATCGGCGAACGGCAGGGCAACCTGAATTTTCGGTTTCGGCCCCTGCAGACCACTGAACCGGTCGGTGATGAGGGTCGTGATCATCTCCAGCACATTGAAGCGTTGCCGTGGCAGGTCCTGTTGTTCCAAACGCGAATACTTGAGCAGCGCGTCGATCATGTGGGTGAGGCGCAACGAAGAACGGCGGATGACCTCGATGTGGTGGCGGGTTTCGGCATCACCGCCTTCGAGGAATCGTTTTTCGAGCAACGAGGAAAATCCTTCGATCTCTCGCAGGGGGCCTTTGAGGTCGTGCGCCACGGAATAGGTAAAGGCCTCCAGTTCCTTCGTCTTCCTGGCGGTGGCGGCGGTTTGTTCGCGCAGGCTCGTGACCATTGATGACAGTGAAGCCGCCAGGGTGCCGACTTCGTCACGGGCCGGCCAGGATTCGAACTGCGCCGTCAGGTCGTGATGGGCCACCCGGTCCGCGGTGATCGAGAGGCGCTGGAGGGGTTTCGCAATCCGGCGGTTGACCGAGAGGTAGATCACCCCGATGACGAGCCCAAGGACGGCAACCAAACCCAGCGCGATCATCCGGGCCTGTTGGAGCAGCAGGTCCCCTTCGATTTTCATTTCCACGTCGATGTCGCGGTGGGCGGCGACCAACTGATCGAGGTTGTGGGTGAGTGTCGCAATGAGGGCATCGGCTTTGGTGGCCGGCGAGTGAGGTGTGCCGGGAGCCTGCGGTTGCGAGAGGGCCGCGCTCCATAAGTCGTTCAACTCGTGTAACGCGTGATCGATCTCGGCAACGGCCTGGTCTTCCTGGTCGGCCAGATCCAAACGCTGGTGTTGATTCAGCATACCCAGAAGAATCGGATGGGTGCGTGCCGCATGCGTGGAGCGATAGAGCTGCAGAGAGTGGCGGATCTCATCGGTGTGCCTGGTCAAGCGAGCGAGGGTGTCGTCCTCGCCGGTCTTCGTCATCTGTTCGAGGAAGATGTGCAGGCTGAGATTCATGTCATAGGCGGAACGCTGCATCGTCGCCGCGGTCACGATGGCCGGGACGGTGATGCGTTTGTGGCGATCGACATAACTGTTGATGCGGCTGAGATAGACGAGGAGCGCCGTGAGGCTCAACGCCAGGAGGCTGAGGATGACTCCGAAAGAGAGGAAAAATTTCTGTCCGATCGAACGGTCATGGAGCCAGCGCATGCAGGCCTCGTGGTGAACGAGCACCGTACCATACCGGGAGCGCTCCTGTCAGTCAGGAGGTCCAGAGGATGAGACCTCACGATCCACGACAACGTTCCTGGACCGATGGAGTCCTGAGCGCGCGGCTTGATCCTACTGAGTGCTGCTCCAGCAACAATCTTCCAGCAGAGGCTGCTGTGTCACACACATTGTTCATCCACTCGGCATCGAAATACCCCGCCATTCGAACGGCATAGGTCCTGCAGTGCTCAGGGCCATCGTCGCGCGGAGTCCATACAACCGGGAACGCCGAAAGGTGCTCTCCCACTGATCACAAGGAGGCAGTATGTCCATTCAAGCCGTCAACTCACGCAATCAATTCAAGGGCACCATCAAGGAGATCGTGCCTGGTCCAGTGGTGTCCGAAGTGGATGTGGAAACTCCGGCCCGGATCGTGACGTCGGTGATTACGAGTCGCTCCATCTCCGATCTCAAGCTGAGGATTGGTTCGGAGGTGCTGGCCTTGGTCAAATCGACTGAAGTCTCGCTGGCAAAGGTATAGGACAAGGAGAGAGCGGGCCGGAGATACACGGCATCCGGTTTCTCCGGCCCGTCTCGTTCCTGGAGCGGGGTTCCTGCAGTTCCTGTTCGCCAATGATCGAAGCGTTATTCATCTCCACACCGTCATGAGGTTGATATGAGCAGCCAAGTCCTCGCAGGCATCGACAGATCGTTAGATCATGCATCGATCGATGAATGGATCGTCGAAACGCTTTGTCGGCGCGGGGCGCTGACGCTGGATTATCTCAACAGTCTCTTCCCGAAATGTGAAGAGGCACGATTGCTCTTTTCCGTAGACCGTTTGAGTCGTGCCGGACGGATTGTCATCTCGCCACCACAAGGCGGCGATTATCTGCTCTCCGCACAATCGACGGAGGATGGCTCGGTGACCGGAGCCCATTCCACGTCGGTCGGGGCCACGCGGGAACCGGCGTGTGCTCGTGGCGTCTGAGCGCACGCTACGGAGGAAGCAGTGATGATCGCTGAGGAGGTGTCAGTCGCCATGAATATCAGCGTAGAACATGAAGAGAGAATTCAGGCATTGCCGTCCCAGACACGGAGTTGTGCCGACCTTCCGGATGGCACTGGCCGACTGGAATGTTCAGTCTCAGGGGACTTGATCAGCGTGGATCGTGATGCGGCCAGGTGGCTGCGCTTGTGCGGTTACGCGAGCCAGGATGACCAGGGGAATAGTCGCGTGCGGCAACGGCTACCCGGCGCACTTGTCGATCTCTTCGATGACCTCGTGCGCATCATCCGGGCGAGGACTGACGCGGAAGATTGGCGAGGTATCCAAATCATCAGTCTGGTGTCATGGTCTTCGCGCCGCCTTCTCCTGCAAGGTTTCGGGATTCCGAGCAAGCAAGGTGTGTCCGCGGCGCCAATCATGATGACACTTGAAGAGGCCCGGTTTGTCCGGGAGCCGCTGACGGCTGCCGTCTGAAGTCCTCACAAGGTTTTGAATGGAGGTGAGTATGAAGCGCATCGGCGAGCCGGCATTTACGTTTCGCCTTCCCGCTATTGTCGACGGCGGGTTGGGCTCGATTGATCCGTCGCATCTGCATGGCCAATGGGTGGCGCTGAGTTTCGTTCCACACCTGGGACGATTTGAGATTGATCTGTTCGACCGGCAGGGGCAGCTGATGGAAGAGCTCGGTGCTTCGCTGTTGGTCGTCCCGCTGGAGACGCAGGCGCTGCAGCGAGAGGAATGTGTCCGCATCGGCGCCGTGCATTTTACGGTCTTGGGCGATCCGCTCGGGCGACTCCGGCGCCTGTATGGCGGAGTGACTACCCAGTCATGGGGGCGGGCGCAAACATTTCTCATCGATCCCGAAGGGCGCTTGCGGTTTCCCCTGGTGCATAGCCTCAGTGAGCGGGGAATGGGCGTGCTGACGGAATTGCTGCAAGCCCATCAGGATCAGGAGATTGCCGCGCTCTTGTAACGAAGGCCGGAAAAGGATGGAGAGGAGGGAACTTATGACGGTGTACATCATCGGTGTGGTTACCATTGCGGCATTGCTGTGGATCCTCGCGGCAAGCCTGGCGAATGAGTCCGATGCGGAAAAACGCCAGCTGCTTCAATCGTATTCGGTGAGCGAAGAAAGGCCGGAACAGGTGCGCTATACGGAAACCAAGCGGGCGGCGTAGGACGGGGAGCGGCTGCTGAGATGAAGCGGTCTGTTCGTTTCCGAAACGATGCGATGAAAGGACAATGAACCATGCAGTGCGATGAGCCTCCGGTCTTGAGGGGGGGCGATCATGGACGAGACGGTGAGGATGTCGATCTTGCAGATCTGCGAAGTTGTCTGACCCTGTTAGCTGAGCTCAACGCGCAGCACTACGGCGTGAACTTGTGCCGGTTCCGTGTGTGAATGAAGTTTGGTGAAATGGCATACGTGTCGGCGGTTGAGGGTAGTCCACGCATCCACAATGATGTCCGGGAGCGTCAACGCGTGCCGGCCTCACCCTGCCAGAGCATGTCATACCCCAGCTCTTTGGTGTCGGAGCAGAGAGAGGCGACTTTGGAGAAGCTGTTTCGGAAGAGGTGATTGGCGTGCGACCGTTCGTGCTCTTCAAACGACCGCCAATAGGTCACGATCACGTAATGTTCGTCGGCGGTCCTTGAGGCAGTGAGAGATCCCTCGTCCGACACGAAGCCGGAAAATTTAAACACCTGTCCGGCAATGAATCCACCCTTGTCGCCGCCATACGTATCCTTCACGACACTACAGAGTTCCCCGAAAGCCAACTCGACATCGTCGAACGTGACGCCGGGCTTCAGCGTGACTGTGTTGAAGAGCATTTTTGCGCCGAACGGGACGGTAATGGGTCCGAACATGGCAGCCTCCGGCAAGCGAATGGTCATGCAGCAGGGCGGTCGCGCCGCGCCGTTTGGAAGTGTCGCTCTAAATCCTGGGTTGATACACCGCGTCGATCAAATGCTTGGGTTCAACGGTCGTATTGCGCATTTGCGCCTGCAGCACATTGCTGCCGGCCGGCACGCTGTGAGTCAGCCAGACATTGCCGCCGATTATGGAGCCTTTGCCGATGGTAATGCGACCTAAAATCGTCGCGCCCGCATAGATGACCACGTCATCCTCGACGATGGGATGGCGCGGGGCGCCTTTGACCAAGATCCCCTTCTCTCCCTCCTGGAACCGTTTTGCGCCGAGGGTGACAGCTTGATAGAGACGCACGCGCTCGCCGATGACGGCGGTTTCACCAATCACGACGCCGGTGCCATGATCGATGAAAAAATACCCTCCGATGGTGGCCGCCGGATGGATATCGATCCCGGTGGTAGAGTGCGCGATATCCGAGATAAGACGCGCCGGCAGGCGCGCGCCCAACTCGTAGAGCGCGTGCGCGACGCGGTAGTAGATGACCACGGTCATGCCGGGATAACAGAGCAGGATTTCAGAAGCGCTCGTGGCTGCGGGATCTCCCTGATAGGCCGCCTGCAGGTCGGTGAAGAACCGCGCACGAATCGCGGGCAACTGCGCCGCAAACCCGGTCGTGATCTCGTACGCCGACTGGTTGGCGTCGGCGTCCTCCCGCTCTGCTCCCTCCGACACAAACAGAAGTCCACGACGCACTTGATCCTGCAACACGCTGAGCGTCTGGTGGAGTTGATTGCCGACAAAATAGTCGATGTTCGCCTCGTTCAAGTCCGATCGGCCGTAGTGGGTCGGAAACAGGACGGCGCACAGCCCATCCAGGACCTCCAGTAACGCTTTCCGGGACGGCAATTCCCGGATGCGTCCCTGATGTCGCACATTGTGCTCGACTTCACGCGAGTGCCGGAGCGCCACCACGACCTGATCGATATTCCAGGTCGATGGCGTCGCTTCCAACGATTTGGTCAGATCTCTCTCCATACACATCCGCCTTTTCACTCTCACCCTGCGATGTCTATTCGGTTTTGAGTTGATGCAAGGCGCGCACGAGCGCGTCGATTTCGTCATGCGTGTTGTAAAACGCCAGCGACGGGCGGACGGTGCCGTTGAACCCGAAGCGGCGCACGGTTGGTTGCGCGCAATGGTGTCCGGATCGCACGGCAATGCCTTGTCGATCCAGATGCCGGCCGACCGCTTCATTCTCGAAGCCATCCAGCACAAACGACAAGACACTCGCCTTGTGGGACGCGGTGCCGATCGGCCGTAGCCCGCCGACCGATGCCAGCGCCTGCGTGGCATGTTCCAGCAATTCGTGCTCGTAGGCGGCAATCGCGGGCATGCCCAGTTTGGTCAGATAGTCAATCGCGGCGCTGAGGCCGACGACACCGGCGATATCCTGCGTGCCCGCTTCGAACTTTTGAGGAATGCCTTGATAGGTCGTTTTGGTAAACGTGACGTCTTGGATCATATTTCCGCCGCCTTGCCAGGGAGGCATGTCTTCCAGGAGCGCCGCCTTCCCGTAGAGCACACCGATGCCGGTGGGGCCGAAAATCTTGTGACCCGAGAACGCGAAGAAATCGCAATCCATCGCTTGCACATCGATGGGCATGTGCGGCGTCGATTGCGCGCCGTCTACGAGGACCGGGACGCCGTAGCTGTGGGCCAGCGCAATCAGCTGCTCCACCGGATTGACCGTGCCCAGCGCATTGGAGACATGGGTGACCGCCACCAGCTTGGTGCGATGATTCAACAGTGCCGCAAACCCGTCGAGGATCAGCTCGCCGGCTTCATTGATCGGAGCCACCTTGATCGTGGCTCCCACCTCTTGCGCCAGCATCTGCCAGGGCACGATGTTGGCGTGATGCTCCATCGTGGTCAGCAGGATTTCGTCGCCCCTGCCGATATGCGCCCGGCCATAGGTGTTGGCCACCAGGTTGATCGCCTCGGTCGTCCCTCGCACAAAGACGATTTCCTTGGCATCGGCGGCGTGAATGAAGCCTCGCACCTTTTCACGGCCTGTTTCGTAATGTTCCGTCGAACGGGCGGCCAGGGTGTGGGCGGCGCGATGGATGTTGGAGTTGTCGCGACTGTAAAAGCGAGACGTGGCGTCGATGACGCTCTGCGGCTTCTGGGTGGTGGCCGCGTTGTCGAGCCAGATGAGTGGGTGACCGTTCACCTGCTGGTGCAGGGTGGGAAAGTCACGGCGAATGGCCTCCACATTCAAACTTGAGAAGGTCAGGCGCCGTGAGGGAGAGGCGGTGGCAGGTGAGGCCGGAAGGCCGGCATCGGGGTTGTGGAGAAAATAATAGTCCGGCGGTGAGACGGTCTCGTGGCCGGGGAAGGGCGTTGCGACGGTGGGCCGATTGTTGGTGAAGGATCGGTTTGCCGCATGATTCGATGCCATGCGCCAGTCGAATCCGTTGCCGTGGTAGTGCGGCCCGCCGAAGGCGTAGGCGTCCTCGAAGTCCGGGGTGAGCGGTCCAACCTCGGAGGGGTCGTTCGTCAACGGCTGGTTTGCGGAAGGGGCCGTGTGATGGTGGTGCCTGACCGCGTTCCCGTTGCAACGGGGTTCCCCGAAAAGATAGGCCTCATCGGAACCGGGAGTATGTTCACCCGACGGTGTGCCGGCTCCTGTGGGCTGCGTCAAGAGTTCCTGCAAGCCCGGATGGACCGGCGGATGCGCATCGGGTGTAGCGGAGGGATACCCGCCGGCCAATCCGGGAGCGCCGGGGGCGCTCGCCGGAAAGGTCTGCAAGGTGGCCGGCCAACCGGGTATCGCGATGACGGGGACCGCTCCCGTGGCATCGCTGCCCGTGGACGGGATGGTAGGCGCAACCGGCAGGAGACCCGGCACCGCGGCCGGCAGCGTATTGTTGCCGGCCTGCTCCGAAAGGAACTCCTGGGTCAATCTGGTGATCAGGGCCGTATCGAACGGGTCCTGTGTGGGTGTCGTTCGGTTGTTGATCGTCGTGGTCATCGTCTTACGCCTTTGGATAGACATACTCGTGATAGAACTTGGTCGAGACGTTGTCGAGACGCGCGATGGCATCTTCGGTCAAGACCGCTGCTGAGAAATAGCGTGTCACCAGATGGGAGGCGATGCCATGTTCGTTCGTCCCCATGTAGCGGACGGAGAGACCGGTTTCGAGTTCACCGGTGACGCCCGCCTTTTGCAGCCCGACGACACCCTGTTGAGCCTCGCCGACGCGCAACAGCAGAATACTCGTTTTCCCCGCCTTATCGATCTCCAGCTTGTTGCTCGGGATCAACGGAATGCCGCGCCAGGTGATGAAGGGCGATCCGAAGAGATGCACCGTTGGAGGCGGCACTCCGCGCCTGGTCGCTTCGCGTCCGAATGCGGCGATGGCTTTGGGGTGAGCGAGGAAGAAGGCGGGCTTTTTCCAGACCAGGCTCAAGAGTTCGTCCAGATCGTCCGGCGTCACCGTCCCTTTGCGTGTAGTGATGCGCTGTGACGGCGCGACTTCTTTCAACAGGCCGAACTGCGCATGATTGATGATTTCCCATTCTTCCCGCTCCTTGACCGCTCCCACCGTCAGACGCACCTGCTGGCGCAATTGATCGATGCGGTTGCTGTACAGATCGGTGACACGCGTATGCGTGCGCACGACCGTCTGGATCGTGCTCAGGTGATACTCGCGCGGGTTGATCTCGTAATCCACAAAGGTCGTCGGCAGTTCCGGCTCGCCGCCGTCCACCGTGAGGAGATCGACCTTGGCTTCGCCGAATTCATTGGCCTCTTGTCCCTTGACGGCCTTCGCGACCCGATTGAGACGGTAGACGCCGCCGTCCACGTCCACCCAGGGGAGTAGTTTGTGCAGCCATCGCGGGGTGATGTCCGTCATTTGCGGGACGGTGACCGTGGCAGTCGCCAAATTTCGCGCGGCTTTGGCGCTCAGGCTTTGTTGTTCGGAAACAGTTGCTCGTTCACTCATCGTGTTGTCCTTTCAATGGTGTTGGATACATGCCCTGCACTCGTGACACTGGTTCTCTTTCTTGGCTCACGTCCTCATGTGGTGCCCTCCAAGAATCCGGGATAGTCTAGAGCGACTCGGTCGCCCGGTTATGGTTCATTTCCGTGAGCGGCAGCCACAGGGGGCCGCAGCTCACAGGTGGCCTGTTCGTGGTCGATCAGTTCGGTGACAGTCGGATGCGCTCCACAGAGGGGACATCGGGGATTCCGTTTGACGGGGATCTCGCGGAACCGCATATTACGGGCGTCGAAATCCAACATACGATCAGTCAGGGGGCGCCCGATGCCCAGGATCAATTTCAACGCATCTGTCGCCTGAATCGTGCCGATGACTCCTGCCAACACCCCGAGGACGCCGGCTTCCTGGCAACTGGCGACCAGGCCGGGCGGGGGCGGCCCGTTGAAGACGCAGCGGTAACAGGCTGATTGCTTCGGAATGATCGTGGAGACCCGCCCGTCGAAACGCAGGATCCCGCCGTGGACGAGAGGCTTTTCGGCAAAGTAGCAGGCGTCGTTGATGAGAAATTTCGCCGAGAAATTGTCCACCCCGTCGATCACGACCGAATAGTCGCGAACCAGATTCAGGGCGTTGGCGGCCATGAACCGTTCCTCGTGCAACACCACGTTGACGTCCGGGTTCAGCGCTTGAATTTTCTCCTTCGCCGAAACAACTTTGGGCCGACCCACGTCGGGCGTGTGGTGAATGACCTGACGCTGCAGGTTCGAGAGGTCGACGACGTCGTTGTCGATCAATCCGAGGGTGCCGACGCCGGCTGCCGCCAAATAGAGGGCTGCCGGTGAGCCGAGGCCACCCGCCCCGACGATCAGAATGCGGGCCTGCGCGATCTTCTTCTGTCCCTTGCCGCCGACCTCCGGAAGCAGGATGTGGCGGCTGTACCTGGTAATTTGTTCATCGGTGAAATTCATGTGCGGCTTTCATCTGGTTGCCATCAGGCCGGCACTGCCCGTCGACGGCATGTCTACTTAGATGTTGAAATATTTCTCCATGCTGATGTACCGCTCGCCTGTGTCGCAGAGGATCGTCACCACGCGTGTGCCCGGGCCGAGTTCCCGGGCCACCTTCTGGGCGGCGGCCACGTTGGCTCCGGCCGAGATTCCCACGAGCAGGCCTTCCTTCTTTGCCAGGAGCTTGGCGGTCTGGTAGGCCTCGTTGTCGGTGACGCTGATGACGCGATCGAGGATCTTCTGATTCAACACCTGCGGGATGAAGCCCGCGCCGATGCCTTGAATCTTGTGCGGACCTGAGGGGCCGCCTGAGAGGATCGGGGATCCGCTTGGTTCAACCGCAATGATCTGAATGTGGGGATTGCGCTCCTTGAAGACTTCTCCGCATCCGGTGATGGTGCCGCCGGTTCCGACCCCTGCGACGAAGGCGTCGAACTGTCCGTCCAGGGACTCCCAGATCTCCACGGCTGTGGTCAGCCGGTGCGCCGCCGGATTCGCCGGGTTGGAAAACTGGTCGGGCATGAAGCAGGACGGATGCTGAGCCACGATCTGTGCGGCTTCCCGAATGGAGCCTTTCATGCCCTCGGCGGCGGGCGTCAGCACCAACTGCGCACCGTACGATGCGAGAAGGCTAACCCGTTCCGAGCTCATGCTCTCCGGCATGACCAGAATCATCGGATAGCCTCGGACGGCGGCGATGAGGGAGAGCCCGATGCCGGTATTCCCGCTCGTGGGTTCGACGATGGTCGTGCCGGGCTTGAGGCGGCCGCTCCGTTCCGCCTCATTGATCATGTTGAGGCAGATCCGGTCCTTGACGCTGCCTCCGGGGTTGGAGGATTCGACCTTCGCGTAGATGGTCGCGCCGTCTTCCGGTGAGAGCCGGTTGAGTCGCACCAGCGGCGTCCGGCCGATCAGTTGGGTGATGTTCTGTTGTACTCGTTCCGTCACCGGCCACCGCCCATGTAGAACAGAAATTCCAGGCGATCGCCCGGCTGTAACGGAGTAGAACCCAGATGATCGCGTTCGATCAGCGTATCGTTCAATTCCACAGCGACCATTTGCGGGTCGATCTGTTTGGCGTTCAGCGCATCCAGGACGACCGACCCCGGAATCTCTTCAGCTTTTCCATTGATCTCCACAACCATAGCCGTCTCTCTCCAATCGATCAGCACCATGCGTTTACATGAACAACGTGGTCTCGGCGCCGGCCGTCAGTGCCAGGATGGCCGGCAATCCCAAGACCGCATCCACTTGCCTCGTCACTGCGTCTCCGTTCACACCCATGTATTCGAGTCCCGCGCTGCAGGCCACCAGCCGGAAGTCGCCCACTGCCCGGGCTTCCCGGAACATCTCGGAGACCAGCGGCACTTTCTTCTCTTTTAAGAGCCGGCGGACTTCTTCCGCAGCGGCCTGATGCTCGGGGCTAAAGTCGACGTCATCAATCCGTCCCTCGGCCAGTTTGCGAATCGTCCAGAAGAGCAACACAACCGTGACGTCCTTACCCATGGCCGCCGCGGTCAGTCCCAAGGTCCCGACCTGGTGCAACGTGTCGTAGGTGGCGTTGTGGGCAAAGATGACGAAGCGAGGTGTCTGTTTCATGGTGCCACTTTCTGCGAACCGAGCAGCCCGTACCGGATCAGCCGGTCGCGCACGATGTTGCGGCTGATACCGAGGAGGCGGGCGGTCCGAAGTTGGTTGTGATCGCAATAGTCGTAGGCCGCGCGGAAGATCGTGTCGTCGATCAGTTGATAGAGGTCGGACCGTTCGTCCAGGAATAATTGCTGCAACGCCGTGGAGAGCGCGGCCAACGACTGGCCGGACGTCGCCGTTCCGGCCTGGACACGGGCGTGGGACGTCGGCAACCGCAGATCCTCCGGCCTGACCTCCGTGCCCGGACAGACCACCAGCGCGTGATGGATCGTATTTTCAAGTTCGCGGATATTGCCCGGCCACGGATAGGCGAGCAGATGCTTCGCGGCCTCGAGTGACAGTCGGGCCTGTGTAATGCCCAGACGTGATCCGTAAATCGAAACGAAGTGCTGCGCCAGCGGGAGAATGTCGCCGGGCCGATCCCGTAGCGGCGGAAGATTCACCGTGGCCACGTGCAGCCGGTAATACAGATCTTCGCGGAAGCGACCCGCCGCGACGGCTTCTTCCAGCTTCACGTTGGTTGCGGCGATCAATCGTACGTCGATGGCGATGGGGTGGCGTGACCCGACGCGTACAACTTCTCGCTCCTGAATCACCCGGAGCAATTTGGCCTGGAGCCCAAGCGGGAGATCGCCGATTTCGTCCAGGAACAAGGACCCGCCATCGGCGGTTTCGAACCACCCGGCCTTCGCCGTCACCGCGCCGGTGAAGGCGCCGCGCTCGTGACCGAAGAGTTCGCTTTCCATCAGTGTGTCGCTGATGGCGGCGCAGTTCACGGCCACGAAGGGCCCCGTCCGGCGGGTGCTCAGCTCATGGATGTGCCGGGCGATCAGTTCCTTGCCGGTGCCGGTCTCGCCGATGATGAGCGCGGTGGCATGGCTCGGGGCAATCCTTTGCACCAATTCCAACAGGGCCTTCGATTTGTCATCCTCGAAGACCAGGCAGCTGGCCCTGATGGACAGGGCGAGGGCTGTCGGATCGGATGCGGTGAGGACCTTCAGCGCACGTTGGGTGTTCGTCGTGGTCACGTGATCCTCTGCGTTCCTATTCCACCGGCTCGGGAAACACCCGGAGCGATTTGGGCCTGACGTAGACGCGTTCACCGGTGCTAAGCGCGAGTTCTCGCCATTGTTCCTGACTGACTTCACCTTCGATCAGTTCGCCATTGTCAGTGCGGACCATTTCCAGGCGCGCGACGGCTCCAACCGGCTGGATCCGTCCGACCAAGGCTTCGATGGCGCCCTCTTCACCGGGATGGCGGTGCAGATCGATTTCGTGCGGCCGGACATAGCCGATCGCCGGCCCGTCCGGAATATCACCCTGTTCACGGAGCGCCAGATCGAGGTCTCCGACCTGGACCCGGCCTTCATGGACCCGGCCGTGGAAGAGGTTCACGCCGCCCAGAAAGTCATAGACGAATGGGGTAGCAGGGTGTTCGTAGACCTCTTCCGGCGTGCCGATCTGTTCGATGCGCCCCTTATTCATGACGACCACCCGGTCCGCGACCTCCAGCGCTTCATCCTGATCATGGGTGACAAAGACGCTGGTGACATGGAGATCCGTGTGGAGTCGCCTGAGCCAGCGCCGGAGTTCCTTCCGGACCTTGGCGTCGAGCGCGCCGAAGGGCTCGTCGAGCAACAGGACGGTGGGTTCCACGGCCAAGGCCCGCGCGAGCGCGACACGTTGCCGTTGACCGCCTGAGAGTTGCCGCGGGTATCGATCGCCCAGCCACTCCAACTGCACCAGCTTGAGTAACTCGCGCACCTTCGCGTCGATGGTTGCATCAGGGGGTCGGGTGGCTCGGGGCCGGACTCTGAGCCCGAACGCGATGTTCTCGAAGACGGTCATATGGCGGAACAGGGCGTAGTGCTGAAAGACGAACCCGACGCCGCGCTCGCCGATATGGCGATCGGTGACTTCCTGATCGTTCAGCAGAATCGACCCGGTCGTCGGTCCCTCCAGCCCGGCGAGGATGCGGAGCAGCGTGGTTTTCCCGCATCCCGAGGGCCCCAGCAGGGCGATCAGCTCTCCGGTCTTCACGTACAGATTGATCTCCTGCAGTGCGGTAAACGTTCGAAAGGTTTTGGTGATGTTACGGACTTCGATACTCATGGGCGGTTCTCCTTCTGTTCGACCGATGAGGTCCATTCCACCAGGCTCTTGGCGGCGAGGGTGACCAGCGACAACAAGGCCAGCAGGGAGGCGACGGCAAAGGCGGCGACGTAGTTGTATTCGTTGTAGAGAATCTCGACATGCAGCGGCATGGTGTTGGTCTCACCGCGAATGTGGCCGGACACG
Organism: Nitrospira sp.; assembly: GCA_024998595.1. GTDB lineage: Bacteria > Nitrospirota > Nitrospiria > Nitrospirales > Nitrospiraceae > Nitrospira_A. The sequence goes on along the minus strand of JACOEK010000006.1, from coordinate 29,971 downwards.
ACCGACACCGCGCCGAACTCTCCCATGGCGCGCGCGTTGCAAAGAATGACCCCGTAGAGCAGGCTCCACTTGATGGAGGGCAGGGTCACGCGCCAGAACGTCTGCCAGCCGGTGGCGCCCAGCACGAGCGCGGCTTCCTCTTCGTCCTTGCCCTGCGCCTGCATGTGCGGAATCAGTTCGCGCGCCACGAAGGGAAAGGTGACGAAGATGGTGGCCAGCACGATGCCGGGGACGGCGAAGATGATCTTGATGTCGTGCGCGGCCAGCCAGGGCCCGAGGGCGCCCTGCAAACCGAAGAGCAGCACGTAGATCAATCCCGCGACGACCGGCGAGACGGAAAACGGAAGGTCGATCAAGGTGATCAACACCTGTTTGCCCCAAAACTCGAATTTGGCGATCGCCCAGGCGGCGGACAGGCCGAAGACGACATTCAGCGGGAGGGCAATGGCCGTTGCCAGGAGCGTGAGCTCAATGGCGGCAATGGCATCCGGTTCCTGAAACGAGACCAGATAGGCGCCCAGTCCGTGCTTGAGCGCCTCGAAGAGAATGGCCGCCAGGGGCACGAACAGGAAGAGGCCCAGGAACGTCAGCGAAACCAGAATCAGCGCCAGGCGCACGAGGACCGGTTCGGCGACGGTCGAGGCGATGCGGGGCACGCGTTTGTCCAGGCTCAAGACACCGGTTGTCATAATCCCTCCCAGGTCGATTAAAACGCGACTTGCCGTCTGCCGCTCCACCACTGCAGCCCGTTGATGATCAGGAGCAGAACAAATGAGGCCACCAGCATGACGACCGCGATGGCTGCCGCCCCGGCGTAGTCGTACTGTTCCAGTTTCGTGATGATGAGTAGCGGCGTGATTTCCGTCCGCATCGGCATGTTGCCGGAGATGAAGACGACCGAGCCGTACTCTCCCAGCGCCCTGGCGAAGGCCGAGGTGAAACCGGTCAACAGCGCGGGAAACACTTCGGGAAAGATCACCTTGGTGATGGTTTTCCATCGGGTTGCGCCAAGGCTGGCGGCGGCCTCTTCGATTTCCTTTTCCAGGTCCTGCAGGACCGGCTGGACGGTCCGCACCACGAAGGGCAGGCCGATAAAGGTCAGGGCGACCAGTACACCTAACGGCGTGAATGCGACCGTGATGCCCAGCGGCTCTAGATATTGGCCGAGCCATCCGTTCACCGAGAACACGGCGGTCAAGGCGATGCCGGCTACGGCAGTCGGGAGCGCGAAGGGGAGATCGACGAGCGCATCCACAAATTTCCTGCCGGGGAATGAATAGCGCACGAGGACCCAGGCGATGATGACGCCGAAGAAGGCATTGATCAGGGCGGCCACGAAGGACAGCCCGAACGTCAATTGGTACGAGGCCACCGTCCGCGGGTCCGCGACGGCCTGCCAGAATTGGTCCCAGGTCAGCGCAGACGTCTTCACGAATAGACCGGCTAACGGAATCAACACGATCAGGCTGAGATAGAACAGGGTGAATCCGAGTGTGAGCCCGAAGCCTGGTAACACCGTCGGCTGTTTCAAGATGAGGGACATGGTCGCTCCTTTAGTCGTCGTACGGGCCGGTCCGGCTGGTGAATACAGTTCACCGGCCGGACCGACACAAGGGCTCACTTCCTGCTGCGTGAAATTTCTTGATAGACCTGGTCGAACACCCCGCCGTCGACGAAGTGGACCTTGTTGGTCACACTCCAGCTTCCGGACACGTCATTGATGGTGAACAGGGTCAGCTTCGGAAACTGATTGGCATATTTGGCCGCTACCGTGGCCGATTGAGGGCGATAGTAGTGTTTGGCCGCGATATCCTGGCCCACGTCGGAGTAGAGATATTCCAGGTAGGCTTGCGCCACTTCTCTCGTGCCCTTTTTATCGACGACCTTGTCCACCAGGCTGACTGTGGGTTCCGCGAGGATGCTGGTCGGGGGCACGATGATATCGAATTTGTCTTTGCCCAATTCCTCGCCGCCCAGGAGGATTTCATTTTCCCAGTTGATCAGCACATCGCCGATGCCGCGTTCCACGAAGGTAGTCGTGGCGCCGCGCGCCCCGGAGTCGAGCACCGGAACGTTCGTATAGAGGCGGGTGATGAACTCCCTCGCTTTGGCTTCGTCTCCGCCCGCCTGTTTGAGGGCATAGCCCCAGGCTGCCAAGTAGTTCCAACGGGCGACGCCGGACGTTTTGGGGTTGGGTGTGATGACCGCCAGACCCGGCTTCACCAGGTCACTCCAATCCTTGATGCCCTTCGGGTTGCCTTTGCGCACGAGGAAGATGATGGTCGAGGTATAGGGTGCGCTGTTGTGAGGGAGACGAGTCTGCCAGTTTTCCGGAAGCAACTCGGCCTGATGGGAGATGGCGTCGACATCCTGCGCGAGCGCGAGCGTGACCACGTCTGCGCCGAGGCCGTCGATGACTGCCCGCGCCTGTTTGCTCGATCCGCCATGGGACTGCTTGATGGAGATCGTGTTGCCTGTCTTTTCCTTCCAATGTTTGATGAAGGCGGCGTTATATTCCTGGTACAGCTCGCGGGTCGGGTCGTAGGACACGTTTAATAGCGAGGGCAACTCAGCAGCCTGCGCGGCGGTGGCCAACCCGAGTACGATCGCGAGGGCGCTGATGATATGCGTGAACGTCATGATGATCTCCTTGATAAAGGCACACGTCTATCGATTCGGCAGGTCGGCGACCTGCTTCACGGTTCGTCACTGGCACGCTGTTCGGATCAGTAGGGGCGGTTGAAGGTCAACAGGGATGCGGCACGCGCATGCGTAGGTAGAAAACTCTCAGGGCTGAGATGGTCGGCGTTTGGAATGTTGTCATGTGGTTTGCCCTCTCTTCCCCTTTCTGTCGTTCAGATTCACGGCTTCAAACATTCTGATAAGGACCGGACCGTTTATCCTCGTGCCTCTGTGTATAGGTTTGTCTCCGGGGGGTCGCACTCTTTTCTGCCGATCCAGTGCATCAGGTCGAGCGGCCGGTCGCCGGCCGCCCGAACTTGACGCCCCCGCTTCTGGAAAAACACGGGAAGGCCGCGGCGCGACGCTTCGGTGCGCACCTTCCTCGCCAACGTATGGTTCACTCGATCCAACACCAGCACCACGGCCTCTGTATCTTTGGGAATCGACTTCATTAGATCCCGGGTCTTGCGTCCGCTCCAATGTTCGACGCATCCGTGGCCGCCGGCGTAGGCCCGTTCTGTGATGGCACTGACCGAATCACCGCCGACGACCAGGATTGCCATGATTGCTCCCTTCTGTCCCGGCCGCTCAGTGGCGTTCCGGGGCCGGTTTGTTGTCTCGTTCCAGTCCCGGTTGCGCAGGCATCGCCGCAAGTGCATCCCGGTATCGAATGAGCAGTTCTTCCTGTTGATCCGGTGCGAACAGCCCTCCGCCTGACACGACCTTCACCAGAAATTCCTCCGGCTCAAAGGTGGCGTTGAAGGCCGGAGACCGTTCGGGCACATTCGGCATCTGACGGTCATACTTGCTGATATCGGGGCCTGGTCCGTGCCGGTCGTGATTTTCACGCAAGGCCAGATGCAGCGTCGTGTCTTGTACGGACAACCATCCGGTGGTCGTCTCCTCTTCGCCATGTTCGGTCGCATGGCTGAGGTGGTAGTAAATGCGATCAGAGGGCGATGCCTGCGACAAGGCTTTCGCCAGCGCCGGCGCCAGGACCGCAATTTCCCTGTCGCGAAAGGCTCTGGTCTTGTCCGCCTGCCCAACGAAGAGACGATGCAGCGCGTTGCGTCGTTCCCAGACTCGTACGCCTCGCAGCAACGTGCCGACTTCGGTTGCGGTCAACGAGGCCGGGTGGGCGTTCGTCGTCGACGCAGGGTCTTTCTCGATTCGAACCTGATTCAATCCCGACTGGTACACCGTTTTGGGCGGCGGCGGGGTTTGTGCGGCGCAACCAGCCGCAACCATCACACCGATGATGGCGAGGATGAGCCTGGCGACAGGGGTTGATGTTGGCTGTAGGGGTCTGATGCCGTTCATGGTTTCACCTCTTCTCGTTGAGCGAAGCCGACCTCTGGGGACACGCCGTCGAATCCGAATTCCTGCAACAGGGTCTGGATCGTGTGGCTCAGTAGAAACTCAATAAAGTCACCGGCTGCAGAAATGTTCTGTGCCGTCCATGGGGCGGCGACACCGTAGCGTACCGGGGTGTGAGAGGCGACCGGCGCCGTATCGACGATGCGGACTCCCGAATTAGGGACGGCATCGGTTCGATAGACGACTCCGATCTCGGCTTCACCCTTGGCCACCAGGTCGAGCACGGCCCGCGAGTGTTCACCGAGTATGTATTGCGATTTGAGCTTCGGTTCCAGTTTGCTGTATTTCAGAAACTGCGCGGCGACTTTTCCGACCGAGGAGGTCTTGGGGTCGCCGACCGCAATGCGGTGAATCGGGATGGTTTGCAGGTCTTGAATGGAGCTGACAGGGGCGGGGAGGGTCGTCCCCGTAATCAAGACTAGCGAGGTTGCCGCAAAGACGCGTTTGGTCCCCTGAATGATCAACCCCTTGGCCTCCAGTTGGTCGATTTCCTCGAAGAGCGATGGCAGAAAAATGTCGACCGGTGCGCCCTCTTCGATCTGCTTGCGGAGGCTCTGGGAGGGACCGTAGATGACTCGCAGGTTGATATCGCGGTGCTCGGCCTCAAATCGCGGCAACACTTTTCTGAGCGCCTCTTTCAAGCTGTTGGCGGCGGCAATGGTCAATGTCTCTGGTTGGGCCTGGACCGGCTGGATATTCCAGCTCAGGCCGATCAGTAGGCTGACCGCAGCCATGATTCCTCTGATGCGAAATGCTGTTCTCATGCTGTCCTCCACGTTCGTGCGATGACTTGTCTGGTCGGTCTAGAAGTAAAATTGGTACTGCACATTGATCCGGTTCTCAACGAGGTCACGTCCGAACCCCGGTTGGCTCTCAAAGGGAAACCGGTCCGGTGCTCGTCCGCCGCTCCCCATCGTGATGTTCGAATAGTCGATCACAAGCCGGTTGTTGTAGGTGCCGTCGAAACTATAGTTGATGGCGGCGCCGAATTCTTTGACCAGATCGTTCACCTGTTGGGTGGACGGATCCATGAAACCATACCGCACCGCGAGTTCGAGTTTGCGCGGGATGATGTATTTTCCCACTTGCGCATACCAGCCATACGCCTGGCCGAGGTTCACTGCCGGGCCGAGAAATTGCGCCGCCGGGATCGTATTCAGGTCGAACGCGCTGGTTCCACTGTTGGCGTTGCGGAGCCGTTGATGGCGATAATACCCTTCAGTTTGGAAGGACCATCCTTGGTACTTCGCGATAAAATCGACTTCGTACGTTTGAAAGTCCCAGATGCCGCCGGCCAGCAGGCGGCCGTTGTACGCCTTCACTACAGCTTGACGATACGCGCGTTCGACAATGTCGGAACGGATGGAACCCAGATAGTTTTGTGCTGGGTTATAGGCGTACCCAAACGCAATCGCCGACTGGAGGGTGCGGGAGTTCAGGATGTCTCCCTGACCATATCCAGGATTACCGGCAATTTTGTACAGCAACCGGGCTGTATACATCATCTCACCCGTCATAAAGCGCGTGTCGTAGTTATAAGTACGGGTGGTTGCGGCCCCCGGCGCCCCGGGGGTTCCTGTTTGAGGCAACACATTCTGACTGACGGAGGTGCCTTCCCGAGCGAGATTGGCTCCCACTCCGCCCCAGATACCAAAGGCGTAGTTGAATTTGTACTGATCCTCGTCGCTCGAAATGCTGACACCGATGTCCCGGCTGTTTTGTTGATTGGCGGCAAACGCGTTCTGGACAATGAGGTTGTCCGCGAAGCTGGATGTCGCCATGGAGCTGATGGTGGCGCGATTGAACCAGACGCGTTGTTGTCCGGCTTGGACCGTGAGCCAGGGAATATGCCAGGAGGAGACATAGGCATCGAGGAGACCGGCTCTTCCGCTGCCGCCTTCCTGGTTCCAGGTGGTTTGATCGAAGGCCCAGGAAATGTTGTAGCGAAAATCCGGGTCAAAGGCATAACCCAGGAATTGGAGCCGCGCACGGGGTACGCTGAATTGATTAGAGTCGCTCTGTTTCCGAATCGCCCGGTATTCGACCTGACCACCCAGGATTTCTGGATTTCTCGAATCACCGATGGTGCCCCAGGCACTGTTGTAGGCGCTGTGGGTGTAGCGGACCTGAGTGAGTAGTCGCAGCTTGAGGAAAAACTTGTCTCCGACGCGGAAGTTCAGTCCGTTATTCACGTCGATGGAGTAGTTCGGCTTTGAAACCTGCTCACGCTTCTCCAGGACCCTGATGCCCTTGTCGTATTCCTCCTGAGTGATGATGCCTTTGAGATAAAGATACTTCAGTCCAGGATCTTCCCTGGAGTAGTACTCCCATTTTCCGTCCTTCTTGATGAACTGGCCCTCCTCGACCGCCGCAGCCTGTGGAACAGAGAGGCTGATCAGCAGGGAGGCGAGTATTCCTGCAATCCCGAGTGCTTTTAGCGACATATGCAACTCCTCATCTCCAGGTAACGTTTAATGCCCTGCACTGCCAACTTGTAAGAGATTGCTGATAAAGAGGTATTTATATATCTGCAATCCGATGAGGTATGAAATACATTATCTTTAATAACTTTGTCAACAATAATTCCGTCATATACGTCATCCTGTCTCGGATGCACTCGGAAGGTCACGTATAGTGTTATTTAATTATTGTATTGTGATATTTTTCCGAGACATTGCTCCGTCATCTGACGGAATTCCTGGTTCCGGAACGTATGAAAAATTCTCGTGGATGAATCAGGCGACCGAACTTTATGCGCTGCACGTCCCGAAGGACGCAGGTCACGAGAATATTTTCGAAATGCGAGGGCGTAACTCGAGACCTTTCACCGCCTTCGAATCGAGCTTTCATATCGAACGAAACAGTTAGAGGCATCCGAATGTTCGGATGTTGTTGCTCTGTGCAGGTACGGTGAACCTGATCCGATTGTTCCACAAAAACCATAAAAACCATCGTCTGATCGTCGGAATTCTGGAAGCAGGGGACAGCATCGAGCAGCATGCCACCATTCAAAGATGTGATATTCGATCCTGCAGATCGACGCATCACTTTCAAAAACGCGCGAAAGCATTTGGCTGCGATGCTGCTGAGGTCAGTAAGGCGATTGTGATCATCCGGTCAGGATGGAATCAGGATCTGCATAGCGTTGACCCTTGAAGTGATCCTTTTCGCCGGATTGTCATACACCCTAGAAAGGACATGTTTGAATGCATGCGAAGGTGCTCGGAACGGTTGCTGCTCTGGTCATGCTAGCTCTAGGCGGCTGTGGCCTTTCGAAGCCGATGACGTACCCGGGGACTGCTTCCACGCTTGATTTGCGTGAAGCCGGAATCATCGTTCTTGGCGAGATCGAGGGCTGTCGGGGAGCCTATTGTCCGTCAAGCCACGGAGAGGGAGGCCAGGAGTTGCCGCTCGGGTTGGCGTCTGAGCCGCCTGCGTCCTCGTATCACATTGTGCTTCGCAAGCGAGCCGCCGCTCAGTTTCATGTCCCCGAACAGGAGGTGAGATTGGGGGAAGTGACGGTGAGGTATTACAGGGAACTTGACGGCACCATCATCGGCTGGAAGGCTACAGCGCCGGCCGGCAGGCTTGCCGCACGGTAGAAGCCTTGAGTTTTCCTCCCCCCAATTATGCAGAAGGAAATGGATGGGCTGTGCGGCAGGGGCTGCCGGCTAATCCCCGTGAGATGTTTTCCTCACCTGATGTGTTCCAATCTATCGACATTCGGAAGAGCGTGTTATCAGAATAGTTGACAGTAGTTAATCTATCGTGATATCACCCGAGGCGCCATGAGTGAAAAAAGCAAAGCAGAACCGGCTTCCAATGTTGTGAATTCGTTGCGCGCCTTGCGCATGGCCAAAGGTCTTTCTCAAGGCCAGCTCGCCGATGGCGCGTTGATCACCCGCCAGGCTGTCTGTGCCATTGAGGCGGATCAGTACTTACCCACGACGGCGGTGTCCCTTCGGTTGGCCAGCGTATTGGGTTGCCATGTGGAAGACATTTTTAGTCTCAAGACGACCGGTGAGTTGATCGAAGGTGATTGGGTGTGGCCGGGATTAAACGTGTCGGCCGTTCAGCCTCGCACCAGAGTCAAGGTCGCGAAGATCGAAGACCGTTTCGTGGTCCGCCCGGTGGCAGCGTTGGGTGAAATTCTCAACTACACCGTGCCTGCAGATGGTCTCATCATCGGCAAGGCGGGATCAGGGGCGCGTTCGGCGAAGTCCGATCGGCGAGTACTCGTCCGGCTGTTGCGTGAACGGCAGACCGTCGAACGGGAAATCGCGGTGGCTGGTTGCGACCCGGCTATCAATTTGGCGAGCGAATATCTTCACCGGCACAAGGACACCTCGACGGTTGTGGGGTGGTCGATGGGCAGTGCGGCTGCGTTGGAAGCACTTAAGCGGAATGAAGTGCACATGGCGGGCTTGCACATTCTTGATGCGAAAACTGGAGAATCCAATCTGCCCTACCTTCGGCGGCACCTGCAGGGGGACGATTATATTGTCGTCACGTTTGCCGCATGGGAAGAGGGGCTCATCGTAAAAGCGGGGAATCCCAAGCGCATCCGCACCGTCGAGGACCTGGCTCGTCCGAACGTGATGCTGGTCAATCGTGAAGAGGGCGCTGCCGCCAGAATGTTGCTGGATCAGCGTCTGGAGGCATTAGGCATCGATGGCGGTGCGGTGAAGGGATATGGCGTGGCTGTCAGCTCACATTTTGAGGTGGCACGACATATCGCGGACGGACAGGGCGATGCCGGTATCGGTGTTCGTTCGGCCGCGCAAATCTTCGGCCTCGACTTCGTTCCCTTGCAACAAGCCCGTTACGATCTGGTGTTACCGAAGCGATACCTCTCCAGTCACCCGGGCCTCTCGCATCTGTTGGATGCGATTGCCAGCCGTCAGTTCCGGACCGAGGTGGAAGCATTGGGCGGGTACGACATGACGGAAACGGGGAAGGTCCGCAATCTGCGGGTCGGGTAGGTAAATCTCTACGGCCATGATGCATCTGAATCGGCATCATATTACAAGGCGAGGATATCAATGGCGCGTTACGCAAGTGTTCGCAGTGGTATCAGAGCCCTTCTTGCTCTGGCCGTGTTGGCAGCATCCATCACGGGTCTGCAAACAACGGCTGCACGAGCCGACGAGACGTTCGTCATTGCTGCTTCTCCCAGTCTGAAAGATGTACTGGAAAAGCTGGGCAATGAATTTGAACGTCGCCATGCCGGGGTGAAGGTCCGTTTGTTCTTGGATTCTGGATTAAGCCTCCGGCAAACCATTGCCGGCATGGAGAACAGCATGGTGGGCCGATATTTTGTCGGCAGCGGGCCCATCAATCTTGTTGCGCCTGGCGGTGATGAACTGATTACACGTTTGGAAGGGAAGTACTACGTATTGCCAGACGGCAAGCGGCCCTACGCCTCCGATCAACTGGTGCTCGTCGTTCCCGAGTCGTTGGTGGAGGCTCCTGAATCGCTCGATGCGATCAGTCGAAGCGGAGCCAGGTTGTCGATTGCCGATCGGTCTCGAACGAGACTGGGTGTCCAAACCGACGACATGCTTCGCGCCCTCCGATTCCATGACTCCCTCAAGGGACGTCTGGATGTGGCGACTGATTCGCGCGGAGTCATCGACCATGTCCTGAGCGGACGGGCGGATGCAGGGATCATCTACGGACACGACGCAGTGAAGCAGCAGGAGCGCGTTCGAGTGGTCGCCGTGATCAATAAGGGATACCAGCCCACCGTACACTCCATGGCAATGGAACGATACTGCCCCAATCGTCCCCTGTGCGAAGAGTTTCTTTCTTTTGTGCAAGGCGCCGATGGCCAAGCCATCGTCAAGCAGGCCGGTTATGCGGTACCTGCCGGAACAGGCAAATAATTTTTTTGCCGATGCTGCAAGGATACATTAATTTAATAGTTGTACTCATGATTATGCATCGGAATGTGCAAGGAGGAGTAATGAGGGAATCAACACCAGGGATAGACTGGAGCCGTGCACGTGTTCTCGCGTTGGGAACGGTCTTGGCGACCGGGATCGTGATGACAGGGTGCGCACGATTACCCCACACGACGAAGACCGTCCATGAGGATGAACGGGTTGTGGTCAATGTGCAGCGGGAAGTTCAATCACGTGCCTACACGCATCCGGTTCAGTTGACCGCAACGGAATTGGTTGGCGTGCTTAAGGGTTTTTCGATTCGTGAACAGCAACGCCTACCGTTGCGTTGGTTCGCTGAAGAAGTTCCGCCCAAGCCACTCTTTCGGGACGACGAAGCTCAGGCCCTGGCCCCATATCTAGCCGAAGCGTTGCAGCATGTCGAGGGCAATGAACGAGCCCACTTCGAGGTTCGAGGGCCAGGCAACAATCCGAGATACAGCCGGAATGTCGTGGCCGGCTGGGTGGCAGTTCGCGATTCCTATCTGTATCTCAAGGTGGAGTATTTCCACAATCAAATCCCCATCCGGAAGTCGGATAACTACGACTACAACTACCCGCTGAACCCTCCGACGCCAAAAGACTACATCCTCTATTTCGAGCCGGGCCGTTTCTGGCTCACCGATGATCAAGGCACCAGGGCTGTCGAGTATCGCCAGTTTCTCAAATCGGGAGAAGCGGGCAACACGGCGGCTCCGCGCTAATCCTGGGCAAGGATAGGACCCGGTGTCCCCACGGCATAAAAATTAGGTCATTCAAGCTAGAGACATAAAGGGAGATGCATACATGAATACACAGCGAAGATCTGTGTGTCCTCAGTCCGGCCCTGTCGGGCTAGGGATCAGCCTATTTCCATTGATGTTGGCGCTGATGCTGATAGTAGGCTCATCAACTGCCGCGTTGGCGGCAGAGTCAGGCAAGTTGTTGGAAAAAGACGGCAAGTACGTTTTCGTCGAGAGTATGGATCCGTCGATGAGGCTTCTGCTGGAGCGTTCGGTGAAGACCGGGTTGATCACGCAGGATGAATACAACAAGGTGGTTCAGGATTCCGAGGAGCGCACGCAGTTGTTGGCGCCGAGCTTTAAGGGCTGGTACGACCGCGGCTTCAACCTTTCATTTAACGACAACGCATTTTTTCTAAAAATTCGCTTCCGCAGCCAACTTCGTTTCACGGAGCGTATCCGAAACGATGCCTGGCGCAATCCCGGAGAAGCAAAAAACTTTCCGGAGTTACTCGGCGTATTTGGTGACTACAGAGCCAACCGTTCAGAAAATCAGGCGACGTCTTTCAATGTTCGGCGTTTGCGATTCTATTTCATGGGACATTTGTTTGATCCGGACTTTAAATATTACATCCAGTTCCGTTCTGAGACTGCTGAAAATGCCCAGACCCCCGGAGCCCTGGCCCTGTTGGATATGAATTTCACATCGACCCATTTTAAATGGGCGAACGTGCAGCTCGGTCAATACAAAGTCTATTTCAACCGGTCACAGATCAATTCCACCGCGTCCATGCAGTTTGCGGATCGATCCTTGGTGCAGGATGCCTTTACCGCCAGCGGACTGGATCGTCGCGATATCGGTATCACGATCATGAACGACGAGGAATTATTTCCGATCAATTACTACTTCGGTGTCTTCAACGGATCAGGGCCCAGTTTCAACCGGCTTGGCACCTTTGCGTCGGAAGAGCCGACGGTGGGGTGTCCCGGTGGACAAACCGGTGGGAATCCATTTCCGTCACCGGCTGGCTGTCCGGTCAATCAACGGAATCTGAATGCGAACGTTCGGTTCGACGTGGATCGACTGATGTATGTGGCGCGGTTGAATTTCAATCTCTTGGGGCGGCCTGGGTACGGCGAAGGCGATCTGGCCTACTCGGAAAGGCCGCAATTGGCCGTGGGTGGAGGATTTGCCTACAATCCGGGCGTGAATACCAGCACCGACAATGCTTATGTCGGAATCGATCTCGCGAACCTGAATATCCGGCGGCAGCTGGCGGCATTCGGTAACGGCCGACAGCTGGGATTGGGCATCGTGGACTATTCGACCTGGGCGGTCGACGGGGTGTTCAAATACCGGGGTTTCGCATTGCAGGGAGAATTTTTCTACAAGAACGTCAACCGTCATGACAAGGGCTTGCCTTGCGTCGCGACGAACGCGGGCGGTGTGTGTACCGCAAGCGCGCCCCAGAACTTCGGCAACGCCACGGGGTTCTATGTTCAGAGCGGGTACTACCTAATTCCCCGGACCCTTGAGTTGGCCGGGCGCTTCTCCTACTGGGATCCCGATACGCATTCGTCCAACGATTTGATCAGACAAACCGATGCCTCATTGAATTGGTTTTTGAATGGAACCTACGATCACCAAATTATGCTGACCTATAGCAATACGCAGTTTGGGACAGGCGGGTATGCCATCGGGCGGAGCGCGCCCCTCCCGGCTGGATCGGGCACCGTTCCCTTGGACGTGACCAAGGGAACACTGATCGAACATGCGATCCGGGTCCAATACCAAATCTTCTTCTAACGGACACGATCATGCGAGCCTCTGCCCAATTTGCTGGCGAGGCTCTCGTCAAGATTGAAAAACTATCATGATGAGTCACGACGGGATTAGGGATGGGTTTCCACAGAACGTCCAGTCGAGTGAGGGGGACGACAAGCAGACGTCTTGTTCAGATCAGGATGCCCGGGTATGGCTGAGAGCCACCATAGCCGATGTCGGCAAGGACATGGACGGACGCTTGCTCTGTCTGCTGATCGGACCTGCCCGTGTCTCAGTGCTTGTGGCGCAGGAACATGATCACTTTGCCTGTTGGGCGGCCGGCATGCTCATAGAAATTCATATCGACCGATACGAGGCCTGGGTGAAGCCCGCTGGCAGGGATGGCCCTCCGGTCTTGTGCGGTCTGCTGTATCTTGACCATCAATCGGTGGCAAGCGCACGATGAGGGCCCTGCATCGAACGCGGCCACGTCGTGCGTCAAACGTACCGGGATGAAAGGAGCTCCACACGTGCCTATCATGAAATTTACGCGACCGCTATGGGCGATGACCTGCATCCTCGCCATGGCGTTGATGCTCGTAATGGCAAACAAGGCGACCGTGGCCCAAGCCGGCGAGGTGACCGTTGCGGCCGCTTCCGATCTCAATTTCGCCATCAAGGACTTGATTGTGGAATATGAGAAGCAAAGCGGAAATAAGGTGAAGTTGTCTTTGGGCTCATCGGGAAATTTCTTTGCCCAGTTGCAGCAGGGCGCGCCGTTTGATCTGTATTTTTCTGCGGACATCGGCTATCCGAAGAAATTGGAGGAGGCCGGTCTGACTGTGCCGGGAACACTCTATCGGTATGCCATTGGACGGGTCGTGCTCTGGGCGCCGAAGAGTTCGCCGCTCGATGTGGCGAAGGGTCTCGCGGTACTCCGGGACCCGGGTATCAAGAAGATCGCGATTGCGAACCCGAAACATGCACCGTACGGCCGAGCGGCAGTGGCCGCGATGGAGCATGAGCAGGTGTATGGCGATGTGAAGGATCGGCTGGTGCTCGGAGAGAACATTTCTCAGGCCGCGCAGTTCATCGAATCCGGGGCCTGCGACGTGGGTATCATTGCGCTGTCGTTGGCTATGGCGCCGGCCATGAAAAGTGCCGGAAACTATTGGGAGATTCCTGCGGACACCCATGCACCGCTTGAACAGGGGGCCGTCATTCTCAAGCAGTCTAAGAACCAGGAAGTCGCCAGGCAGTTCCTGGAATTTATGAAGAGTGCGCAAGGACAGGAGATCATGACTCGTTATGGATTCACGTTGCCGAGCTAGCCGAACGATCCTCTGTGCCTATGCCCTTCTCCTGATCACCGGGGCTGGCTGCTCCGAGGCGGTGATGATGAGGCACGAGTCAGAGCATGGCGGTGTCATGACCTACAGTTACAAAGAAGACCGGGGTGGCCACATGGGCTCCGAATATAGAAAGCCGGCGTTAGAGGCCATTCAGGCCAAATGTGTGAACGGTTCAAGAATTCTTCGGGAAGGTGAGGTCAAGGGGTACGCCAGCGCCGGCATGGGCATCATCGAAGGCACGGAAGACGAATCCAGGGGGCGACGCTGGGGCATTCAGTTCGAGTGCAAAGAGTCTCGGACAGAGCTCAAGAATGAACGTGAAACGGTTGGAAAGAATTGACCATCCGAAACAAGACTCGACCCTGACGCCTGGCATCTCGAAGGCAGAGCGGTATAGAGTGCGCGATTCAGGCAGACCAGCCGATGGGGATGGACCGCGGTCATGTTGACGTTCTACCGGAGCCAAGCGTCCGTGCGGAAAGTTCTTGTTTCAGGTGAGACCCTCAAGCACAGGAGATCATGAGGTATGGTGGCTCAGTACCCCGGGAATCGTTGGTTCCATGTCTTGTTACCGGCAGCGGCATTGATGTTCGCCGGATGTTCAGAAGCCGTTGTGCTGAGTCACGAGTCTGGGCAAGGCGCAGTGGTGACCTATCTCTATAAAGAGGAGCGCGGAGGTCCGATGGGATCGCCGCATCGGCGAGAAGCGCTGAAGGTGATGGCTGACAAATGCCCTTCCGGGTACACCGTCGTGAAAGACGGCCAGGTGCCGAGTTACAGCAGCGGATCGAGCGTGGAAGGGGCTGAAGGCGAGGAGGGGATGCGACGGTGGGGGATTCAGTTCGAGTGTAAGGCTGGTGGGGATGACAAACGTACGGGCGGGAAATAGCGTTCGGCGAGAAAAAATCCTGTGGTCCGAAAGGACACTCATCACGGTTGAAATATCTCAGCCGTAACAGTAGAGGGGGAGACGATGAAACTGAGCGCGAGAAACCAATTTCAAGGTCAGGTCGTTCGAATCACCGAGGGCCAGGCCATGGCCGAAGTGGTGGTGAAGGTCGGGAACTTGGAAGTGGTGTCGGCGATTACCGAAGGCTCCGTTAAAAGTATGGGGATCAAAGTCGGCGACGCCGTCACCGTTGCGGTGAAAGCGACCGACGTGATCGTCGGAAAATAGATTTCAGTCGAACGTGCGTCTGCGGTAGCATCCGGGACAAGTAGAACCGATCACAGTATCGGTCGTGAACGGGATCATGAACTGGATTGCAATTTGGGTGACCTTCAAGCTGGCGGCGCTCACGGCGCTGATTCTCTTGATTGTCGGGCTTCCGATCGCTTACTGGGTGAGTTTCTCCCGCAGGCGGTGGAAATTTCTGGTGGAGTCGGTGGTGGCACTGCCATTGGTGCTGCCACCGACTGTGCTGGGATTTTACATTCTCGTGGCCATCGGACCGCACAGTCCACTCGGACGGTTTTATAACGACCTCGTCGGCCATCCGCTTCCGTTTACCTTCGAAGGCCTCCTGCTGGCTTCCGTCCTCTACAGTCTCCCCTTCGCGGTGCAACCGTTTGCCGCAGCATTCGAGCAAGTCGATCGTCAGTTGATCGAGGCCTCCTGGACATTGGGGGTGTCGAAACTCGGGACGTTTTTTAAATTGATCGTCCCCTTATCCAAGGCCGGATTGTTGACCGGCGCGGTGCTGAGTTTCGCGCATACATTGGGCGAGTTCGGGGTCGTGCTGATGGTCGGAGGCAATCTCGAAGGTGAGACGCGCACGGTCTCCATCGATATTTACGATGAAGTACAGGCCTTAAATTATGCCGGGGCTGCCAAGACGGCATTCTTTCTCCTGGTCGTGTCTTACGCGGTGCTGCTCTTCGTGTATGCGGTCAATCGAAACGTATGGGCAGCATGGCCGCGGAAATAACGATCCATCTGGTGAAGACGTTCCCCGGTCGGGCGCCGATACGCGCGCAGATCCGCTACCCGGTCGAAGGGGCGACGGTCCTGATTCTGTTTGGCCCGTCGGGGTCTGGGAAGACGACCATTCTGAGATCCGTGGCGGGGCTTGAGTGGCCTGAGCAAGGCACGATCCGCTTTGTGTCGCGGCTGTGGTTGGACACTGCATCAGGGGTTCGCGTTCCGCCTCAAGGCCGTCATATCGGGTACATGTCGCAGGACTATGCGTTGTTTCCGACCTATACCGTGGCCGGGAATATCGCGTATGGTTTGAGCCATCTTCACTCCGCGGAACGCAAGAAGCGGGTGGATGAAGTGATGGAGCTGTTTCAACTGCGCGGGTTGGAGCAGGCCAAACCTAGAGAACTTTCCGGTGGACAGCAACAGCGTGTCGCGCTGGCACGGGCGGTGGCTCCCCGGCCGCTCTTATTACTGCTGGACGAGCCGCTGTCCGCTTTGGATGCACCGACCCGGCTACATTTGCGTGATGAACTGCGTACGCTGCTGAAGCAACTGGCGCTGCCGTCGATTGTGGTGACCCACGACTGGGCGGAAGCCTTGACGTTGGGCGATGTGATGGCAGTGATCAGCGCGGGAGAGGTCTTGCAGGTCGGCGCGCCGATCGACGTGTTCAGCCGTCCGCAGAATGCGGATGTTGCGCGCGTAGTCGGTGTCGAAACCGTGGTGAAGGGTCGGGTGGTGGAGGCTACCGGCGGCATGGTGCGCGTGAGCGTGAACGGCACGACCCTCATGGCGCTCGAGGCGGAATCGATCGGGCCGGATGTGTTTGCCTGTATCAGAGCGGAGGATGTGGTGCTCGAACAGGGGCGGGCCTCCGGGAGTAGCGCGCGTAATCACCTGACCGGCACGGTTCAGGCGGTGACCATATTGGGAGCCTTGGCGCGGGTTACCCTGGATTGTGGATTTCCCCTTGTCGCGATGGTGACGAGATCGACGGCGGAAGAATTCAAGCTTGCCGCAGGGGTTGTGGTCACGGCCGCCATCAAGGCCGGAGCCGTCCATTTGATCTCTAGGCAGGGTGATTAGAGATGCGGCTAGAATGCGCCGGTGATGCTGGCGCCGAATTTGTCACGCACAATCGGGGTGGCTTCCTCGATGTTCAGATGCTTTTGCAGCACGTGGGCGACTGATCGCATCTTATAGGTTCGAGGGAGACTGCTCTTCACCTGTTCCGTAACCAGGACGTCGGCAACGCAGAGATAGATCACGTCGTCGCTTTGTTGCGGCTGGGCCATCCCCGGGTATCCGCCGCGGCCGCTCATGGCCATTCGCATCATGGCATTCATGTCCGGCATCCCGCCTCCGCCCATGGCCATGGCGCGCATGGCTTGCGCGTTCATCCCGCCCATGGCGTCCATGTCGAAACCGCCGGCATTCGCGAGCGGAGTGCCTCCGCTGCCGATACCCGCGCCGAAGCCGGCCTTGGCCACTGCTTCCGGTCTCACTCCATCACCCGCTTTGTGACAATAGATCACCTGGGTCTGCAGCCAATACGCAGCCTCCGTCGGATCAGCGACGATCTGGTAGCCCTTCGTCTTCAGTCGGGCCGGAATATCCGTCGGGGTCGCCGTTTGATTTTCCGAAGTATTGCGGATTTGCACATAAATGGTTCGCGCGGCGCTGGGGGGCAGAAGGATGGAGGAATCGTTCACCAGCCCCGAACGCAAGACATTGCTGCAGCCGGTGAGCGTGAGCAGACCAACCACCATGCCTATCGCCGTGCTGAGGGACCACATCGCCTTCATGTCTGATGTCCTGCCAATCTGATCAGAAGTGCCCTGCCACTGCTGCGCTGAGTCGTTGCTGAACCAGCGGGGTGGCTTCCAGTTCGTCAAGTTTCTTTTGATGCACGTTTGCCGCCAACCTGGTTTGGTAGACGCCGGAAGGAGGCGGCGTACCCGGCTGCGATACCGGCAGAATCCCCCCTGTGGCGCCCAGATCGGTGATCTGCAGATCGGCGACACAGGCATAGTTGATGTTCTCATTGGCATCGGGCCGGGATGGTCCGCCGAACATGTTGCCCACCGCGTTTCCGATCCCCTCGGCCGCATTGAGTCCCAGGCTGGCGGCGCCTCCGACGAGTGCCCCCTGCGGCCCCGCCATACTTGCCATGCCAGTCAATCCATGGAGCCCGGACATGATGGAACTGCCGATTCCCGATCCATACCCGCCGGCGACCATGTCTTCCACCGGCAATTCGATCTTGGTCTGGTTGCAATAGACGATGTTCGTCAGCACGACATAGGCCGCGGCTTGGGGGTCTTTCACGACTTGATACCCTTTTGCGCCCAGGCGCGACCCCAGATCGTGCAAGGACACGTCTTGGTTATCGGAAGAGTTGCGAGTTTGGAGGAAGACGGTTCGTGCGGTCGAAGGGGCCAGCATGAGGCTGTTGCTGGCCAGGAGATCGGTATCCCTGACGTTGGCGCTACAACCGAAGGTGAGGAGGATGACAGCCAGGAAACCTCGCCATGAGCCTCCTGTCATGATGCCGCTCCCGAATGTGCCAGAAATCCGTAGAAGTGAGACGAAGTCGCGGCGCGATTCTAGGTGAATGGGTCAGAGGTTTCAATCAAGAAAATGAGAATTTTTCGAAAAAAATCCTCTCCCCAAAATCTGTGGATATCTCTGTTGATAGTCCTTCACTCGAATGCGAACAGCACCGCTAATTCACGCCTCGCACCAGGTTGCCTATTTATTGAGCATAGAGAAGAGCCATTGTGCGACCACAATATATGGGGGTAGCCATCCGATGTGTATGTATTAGCATTCATATTTGTACGCTCTGGCTAGGTTTGATGTTTAGTCCTGTGGATACAGAGATTATTTGTTCGGCTCGGCAAAATGGCTCTTGACTTATGCACAGAAGATTATCGATTTCGTCGAAATCTTCCCGTTCCCGGCCAGAAAATCAGCGCTGGGAGAGGCGAACAAAATAGTCAAGAAAATGATTAGCGGGACGGTTGACAAGATCATTATCGGTGTGTAACCATTGGTTACATGATGACGCCGAAACAATTTCGAAGTTGCCGGGAGCAGTTGGGGTTTACGCAGGAACAGCTGGCCGAGGCTTTGCGTACGACACGCGTATCTGTGGCTCGTTACGAATCCGGGATGCGTCGTATCAGCGGAGCAGTCGAGGTGGCCCTAACCCAGCTGGTGAACAGGGGGCAGGTCCTCATGGCAGGGGTGGTCGCCGCCGGGGTGCCTATCGAACCCGTGACGCAATCGGAGTGGGTTGATGTGCCGCCCAGCATGGTGCGGGCCGGAGAGACGTTCGCGCTCCGGGTCAAAGGCGACTCGATGATCGAAGATGGGATTCTCCCCGGCGATCTGGTCGTGGTCCGGAAACAACCGACTGCACACAACGGCCAGACGGTGGTGGCCCTGGTCAACGGGCAAGCGACGATTAAGACCTATTTCAAGCGGGAGCGGTCCGTCGAACTTCATCCCGCTAATGCCACGATGAAACCTTTGCTGGTGACCGCCGCCGATGACTTCGCCATCGAAGGAGTGCTCGTCGGGGTGATTCGTCATTGCGACAAGTCATAAACCAAGGAGGGCATGATGACGCAGCAGCATCACATGATGGTCGAGCGGGTGGATGAACTGGAACGCATGATCGTGCGGCTCAATGGACGGATCGGAGAATTGCAGCGGGAGTTACAACTGACGAAAGGCATGACTCAAGGATGGAGCGGCGGCTCCCGGTTACGAACGCTCCTGAGTGGAATGAAGCCAACCATGACCACCACCCATCCCGTTCGGGAAAATAGGAGGGTCCAACGTCATGATGTCTGTCTCTTCTGACATAGATGCCAGGACAGCCGGTTGCTGTGCCGATTGCGGACAGGTTGTGATGCGCAGAACACCCCTCTCTGATGAGCAGGCAAAGACGGTGCGGGAGGTCTGCATCCGTTGCTTGGTCTTGGACTATCAGCGTCGGCAGTTTGAGGCCGGCTGTTGTGGGTGAGGGAATTTCTGGCGTGAAACGAATCTAAGCGGAAAAATACACGGATTATTCGTTCCCTATTGGTAACTTAAATATTCGTGGTCGTGCCGCAAGAGTCCTCACGGGGATACGCCTTGCGGCCGATCACTGCTCTCCAATCTCGTTCTCGCTGAACGCCGCCTTCTGTACGGCCTCGTTCTTTTTGCGGTCCCACTCCTGTACAGCCTATTCCTAAACCAGGCAGGTTCGCTGGTAACCAAAAGTCGGCCTCGGGCGAGAATGCTCAAGAAGTCACCTGTCCGGATCTAGTCGAAGGGACGGCTTCGCCGATTAGGCAGGTTGCCGCAGCACCCAGGGATTCGTTCACTCTGTCCTATTGTTCAAGCTCTGCAATACCAATATGATGGTGATGAGTGCCGATCAAGCAGTTACAGGCTTCACGCTAGAGTGTCTTGCGTATTTTTGGCGCGTTACTACATGAAGCTGCGGCGATCCTATGGATCCGTCATCAAACCGACAGGGCCTTATATGGCAAGAAAGGAAGACTATGCGCGTATTCCTATGGTGTTTCGTAGCACTATGGTGCCTGCCTCAGAGTGTGAGCGTGGCTGCGGACAATACCGACTCCGAGTTGTCAGAGACCGCACGGCTTTTGGCAATTCTGCTCGATTCCGGTCGGGTTGCTATCGGACGCAATCAAGCGCTTATCAATGATCCGTCAAGCGCGCAGACGGCATTTACGCAGGAACTGTTTGCCACCCACACCACAACTATTTTTAAAGAGCGCACCGGCCATAATTTGGACGACTTGCCGAACGCGAGTGTCCCGACCTTGGCGAAGCGACTATTGGAACGCTTGTTGATGGAAAGTAAAAAGACCGTGGAGAGTTATCAGCCCGTGCTCAACATGAAAGGACTGAAGTATAAGGGGCTCATTCCCGCCACGTTCGGCACGGAAACGGCCACGCGCTTCCAAAAGTGGTCCGGGGTTTATTTGAAGCAGACGGCTCCTGAACACCTCCTTCGAAACGCCAACAATAAACCCGACTCGTTTGAGGCGGAACACATGAATGAGCTGAGCGAGGCATCGTTTCAAAAAAATAAGGAAACGGTCGTCAGTAAGCTAGACGGCGGAAACAGCGTGCGAGTCCTGCTCCCGCTCTTTTACGAAAAAACCTGTTTGAGTTGTCATGGCGAGCCAAAAGGCGAACGGGATATTTCCGGCTATTCCAAGGAGGGCGGCAAAGAAGGTCAACTCGGCGGTGCGATCAGCGTCAAAATCGATATGAACCAGCTCGCTGTTCGTTAAATCTTGAGGGAGATGATCACGAGAATCCCATAGCCCTGCTCACCACCCTTTGGCGTGAACGACGAGAGTGCTTCCGGGCAAGCTGCATCATCTGGCGGGATGGAGATAATCTGTCCCGCCTTGCCCGCCTACCCAGCGAGCCCTGTCATCTACCTATGCCATGCAATCTGCCCACATCGCATTTCGAGAGCGCTAAAAAATCGACCGAATGATGCGTCTCTCGCTTCTAGACTCCCCGAATCGATCACCAAGTTCATTGCCGTAACACGGCAGCCGGAACTGGAATAGCCGTATGAATAGAAACGGGACTATGTGCCACCCGGGCTGGTGCTGAGTCCGGACATGGCACGTGGCTTTATGCAGGGAGCCAACGGGCACGTTCAAGAATGATCTGGTGGCAGTGTCCAAGAAGGAACTGCTGGCCTGATTACACGTTCCACTGCTCCCTTTCACCAGCCTAGGATGTTTCCGTAGCTCTGCGTAGGCGTTGCCGTTCTCCTGATACCGATCATTTCGGTCTGCTCGTCCTGTCGTCCTTTCTTGCCGGCTCTACTGTGATTGCTCCTATCGCGTCAAGTTCTCCTTCGGTTTAGCCGATATTCCTACCGTAGAGGTGAACCGAGGCTCAGGGTGTCTCTAGCGAGCGAGCATCCACTGGGCAGGTGTGTCGAGAAATAACGCGATGCCACGAGGACTTCTTCGAATAATCGGTCTATTGGGGACGGTCGTGTCCGTCTCAGGGTGCCTGATCAAGCCCTATGTATTGACTGAAGACGATGTCCGGACCCGTGCCGTGAATGACCTTCAGATGGTGGCGAACGTCCAGGAGCCGCTGTCCGGTCCGATCGATCTGTATGAAGCTATCGCCCGAGCGTTGAAATACAACCTGGATGCCAAAGTCAAAGCCATGCAGGCGCAGTTGGCGCACCAGCAATTAAACGTCGCGCATTACACCTTGCTGCCGCAGCTATCGGCAAATGCCGGGTTCGACGGCCGTAACTCCTATAGCGGCGGTGGCGCGCAATCGTTGCTCACCGGTCGACCCGTACTCGAACCCTTTACGTCGTCCGATAAGAACGTGGTGTCGGGCAATCTCGCCCTGAGTTGGGACGTGCTCGACTTCGGTCTCTCCTACGTGCGCGCGCAGCAGGCAGCCGACAACGTCATGATTGCCGAGGAGGAGCGGCGGCGGATTGCGGTACGTCTCGTCCAGGATGTCCGGAGCGCCTACTGGCGGGCGGTCAGCGCGGAACGGGTGCTCTATCGGGTGAAATTTCTGGATGAGTCCGTCAACAAGGCCTTGGAGCGCGCGCAACAAATAGTCGACAAGAAACTGCAGACGCCTTTGACCCCGCTCAACTATCGCCGCGACTTGCTGAACATTCAGCGCGAGGTACAGCGCCTCTACCGTGAGCTGAGCACGGCACGGGTCCAGCTGGCATCGATGATGGGTTTGCCCCCGGGAACCGAGTTTGACCTGGCTGTGCCTCAGCGGACAGGCACCCTTCCGGTGGTCGAGCTGGATACCGGGCGGATGGAGGAGCAGGCCTTGTTGCTGCGCGCCGAGCTTCGCTCTCTCGATTATCAAAAACGGATCAATGCGAAGGAAGCGCGCACCGTATTCCTGGAAATGTTTCCTAACCTGAAGCTGAGTGTCGGCGGGTTTTACAGCAGCAACAGCTTTCTTCTTTATCAAAACTGGTTGGGGTATGCCTCTCAGCTCAGTTGGAATCTTCTGTCGGCGTTTCGCGTGCCGGCCAAACTGAAAGCGGTAGAGGCGCATCGCCAGGTGTTGGATGCCCAAAGTCTCGCGTTGACCATGACCATCCTGACCGAGGTGCATGTCGGCGCGCTGCAGTTCGCCCATGCGAGTCAGGAATATGTCAATGCCAGGAGCTACCACGAAACGCAATTGGCGATCACCGACCATACCAAGAACCTGTGGCTCACGAAGAGTACCAATGACCTGACCTTCATTCGTGAGCGGGTGAACGATGTGCTGGCTGAAGTGCGCATGGACAGCGCGCAGTCCGGCGTCGAGTCGGCCTATGCCACGTTGATGGCGTCGATCGGCGAAGATGCCGCGCCGACCGGCACCAGCGAGCAAAGCGTAGCCTCGCTGGCCGAGGAATTGCGGAAGCAGCGGGCGCCTGCCGTCAAGACGGTGTCGGAACCAGGAAGGAGTCCGGAGTCCTATGCGATCCCATTGGCCAATTAAATCGATGGTCGTGCTGACCATCTTGTTCACGGCAGTGGTCGTTCCGCACGTTGGTTGGCCGAAAGACGACCGTCCGCTCCCAGTGATGCGGGGTGTCAACAGCGCGTTACGTGGCATCGTCAAAGCCAGCACCCAGGCCGTGCTCCATTCCCAGATTCAGGGGCGGATCAGCCAGATGCCGGTGAAGGAGGGGCAACGGTTCGAGAAGGGCGCATCGCTGGTCGAAATCGACTGCGACAAGTACCGGGCGGAATTGGCGGGGGCTCTGGCCGAACATGAAGCGAAGGACAAGACGGTTCGGAACAACAGGGAACTGACCAAGCTCAATGCCGTGAGCACGTTGGAGCTGGAAATCTCAGAAGCCGAAGCGAAAAAAGCGGCGGCATCGATTCGTCTTGCGGAGATTAACGTGCGGAGTTGCCATATCGCGGCGCCGTTTTCCGGCCGCGTGGTGGCCGTCATGGTCAACGAGCATGAAAACGTGTTTCCCAACGACAAGCTGCTCAGTCTCCTCGATGACACCAGTCTGGAGATCGAGTTGGTCCTCCCTTCCTCGACCTTGGCCTGGCTCAAGCGGAAGTCCCCGTTCACCTTTATCATCGACGAGACCCATCGGGAATATCCGGCGAAGGTGAAGGAAATCGGGGCCAATGTCGATCCCGCCAGCCAGACGGTCAAGGTGGTGGGCAGTTTCGGATCCCTGCCGGCCGATGTGTTGGCCGGAATGAGCGGCACGGCTCAATTCTCATCGGGGCAACCGTAAGACCATGACGACCTCCACTGCACCAAGCGCGCAGGAACTCGCAACGCTGGTCCATCTGGCGACCCTCACGCACCTGGAGGGGCAGATCCGTGTGGCCAAAACCATTCAAGAGCTGCAGTTTATTTCCGTCAATGAAACCCGCCGATTGGTGCCTTATGAGCAGGCCTATCTGCTGAGTCATGCCAGTGGAGATACCGACGCCTACCGGGTGATCTGCGCCTCCAGTGTGGCGGTCGTGGAACGTGATGCGCCGGTGATCCGCTGGTTGGAGCAGATAACTCACGCGCTGAGGCAAGAGGGGTCGGGCGATGAGCCCAGGATCGTGACGGAGGAAACCTGTCCCGTGGCGTGCCGCGAGGGATGGCGTGAGCATGTGCGTGGCCACGTCCTCTGGTGCCCGTTGCGGCATCCGGACGAAACGGTGTTGGGGATTTGGTGGTTCGAACGTGAGAGCCCGTGGGAAGAAAACGATGTGGCGATCATGCAGCGGCTGGCCGGAAGCTTTGCCTATGCGTGGAAAGCGGTGGCGAAGCGAAGTCGGACGTGGCCAACGCGGATCAAGAAACCGTCGGCCTGGTTGATCGGCGCGGCGATCGCGTCAGCGCTCTGTGTGCCCGTGCGGGTGTCGACGATCGCGCCGGTGAAGGTGATGGCAAAGGAGCCCACGATTGTGAGCGCGCCGATGGACGGTGTCATTGCCGAGGTCCGGGTGCCGCCGAATACGATGGTCGCGCAGGATCGGCCGCTGTTCCGCTACGAGGACACGAATCTCCGGAATCAGTTCCAGGTGGCGGAGAAGCAATTGGCCGTGGCGGAGGCCGAACATGCTCAGGCTGTTCAGGGCGGGTTTGCCGATCCGCAACGAAAAGCAGAGGTTCCCCTCAAAGCCGCCGAAGCGGCCTTGAAAGAGGCGGAACTGGCGTACGCGAGGGAGATGTTGGAGCAGGTCGAAGTTCGCGCGCCGCAGCCGGGCTTGCTCCTGTATACCGACAAGGCCGACTGGGTCGGAAAACCTGTTGCCGTCGGGGAACGGATTATGGAGATTGCCGATCCCCGGCGCATCGAGTTGCGCATCGATTTGCCTGTGAGTGACGCGCTGCTGTTGCAGGAAGGGGCCAATGCGGTGGCGTTCTTCGACGCGCTCCCATTGGAATCATTCGAGGCGACTGTGAGCCGGGCGAGTTACCATGCGGAGGTGCTGCCGGGCGATGTACTGGCCTATCGGGTCACGGCCGAGTTAGCGGTTGCCGATCCCCGAATCCGTATTGGCTGGCAAGGGTCGGCGAAGGTCTACGGAGAGCGTGGCCCGCTGGCATTCCTCTTGTTCCGGCGTCCGTTCACGGCGTTGCGCCAACTGATCGGAGTGTAGCCGATGGCCGGTCCGGCGTCAGTCACACCTCCTCAAGAACGCAAGTTGCCCCCGCTGAGAAAGCAGCTGCAATTTATTCGGGCGGCGCCCACGCCAGAAGGGGTGCCGACCTGGACGATCGTCGATCCTCTCCGCAACAAGTACTTCCAGATTGAGTGGCCGGTCTATCAACTCTTGCAGCGCTGGTCGTGCGGGACGGTGGAAAAACTCGTCGCCGTGACCAGGCGCGATACCACGTCGCGCATCGGCGCGGAGGACGTCGAAGATCTGGTGAGGTTCTTGTACGCGAACAACCTCACGGAGCAATCGGCCAGCGGGCAGACGAAGGATTACGTCGAGCAGGAAGCGGCGCGCCACCATGTCTGGTGGCAATGGTTGCTGCACCACTATCTGTTCATCAAAATTCCCCTGGTACGTCCGCATAAATTTCTGCAGGCGACCCTGCCACTGGTCGCGCCGCTCTATACGCCTCTGGCGGCATGGTGCTTTGGAATCGCCGGCGCGATCGGGCTGTTTCTGGTCGGGCAGCAATGGAGCACGTTTCTCTCGACCTTCCTGCATTTTTTTACCTGGAGCGGGGCGCTGACGTATGGCGTGGTCTTCTGCGCCGTCAAGGTGGTGCACGAATTGGGGCATGCCTATACGGCGACGCGATTCGGGTGCCGAGTGCCCACGGTCGGTGTGGCCTTGATGGTGATGATGCCGGTGCTCTATTCGGACGTCAGCGATGCCTATCGACTCAGTTCGAGGCGGAAACGGCTCTGGATCGCCGCGGCCGGAGTGGTTGCCGAACTCGGTCTGGCTGCGGTGGCGACGTTGTTGTGGGGGTTCCTGCCGGATGGGCTGCTTCGGAGCCTCGTCTTCGTGGCGGCGACGACGAGTTGGGTGATGAGCCTGGCCATTAACCTGAACCCTTTGATGAGGTTTGACGGCTATTATCTCCTGGCAGACTGGCTGGCCCTTCCCAATCTTCAGGACCGGGCCTTTGCCTTCGGCCAGTGGCGGATGCGTGAGTTGTTCTTTGCGCCGGGCGCGCCTCCGCCTGAAGCGGTCGGCCCCTCCAGCAGACGGGTGCTGGTCGGCTACGCCTGGAGCATCTGGCTCTATCGGCTGGTCCTGTTTACCGGGATTGCCCTGACGGTCTATCACTATTTTTTCAAGCTGCTCGGAATCCTGCTCTTTCTAGTCGAGATCCTCTTTTTCATTTGTCTGCCTATCGGGCGGGAGTTCAAGGCTTGGTGGAGCCGTCGCGCGGCATATGCCGGCACGGGCCGTTTTGCGGTCACGATGACGGTCCTGGCCGCGATGCTGTTGCTCGCCTGTGTGCCATGGTCCAGCCGCGTAGCCATTCCCGGGGTGCTGCAGGCCGGGTCGTACGCCACCGTCTATCCTCCGGCGGCGGGTCGGATTGTGTCGGTATCGGTGCATGCGGGGCAGCCGGTGCGGGCAGGCGATACGTTGCTCGTCCTCGAAAATCCGAAATTAGCCAAGGAGGCCCGGTTGGCCAGGACCCAGGTCGAGCTCTTGGATTTCAGACTGCAACGTCAGGCCGGATACGCAGAGGATCGTAACCAAGCCCAGGTCCTTGCCGAGTCGTTACGATCGAAACTCGTCGAGCTGGACGGGGTTGCCGAGAAGCAGCAGCGCCTCGTGCTGCGGGCGCCTATCGATGGCGTGGTGGTTGATCCCGCCGAGTCGCTGTATCCAGGCCGGTGGATCAACGAGAAGCTGGCGGTCGCGTATGTGGTGAATGCTCGAACGGCCCTGGTGGAAGCCCTTGCGCCGGTGGAGCATCTGGGCGTGCTGGCAGTGGGGCAGGAGGCGCGCTTTATTCCAAACGATGTGACGCGCCCGACCACTCGCGCCCGGGTCACCGAAATCCGGGACGTGGACGAACAGGATATGTCCGTTCCCTATCTGGCATCGATCTACGGAGGTGCCGTGCCCGTACGAAAGGATTCGCACGGCCGTCTGCAGGCGGAGCAATCCGTCTATCGAGTAGAACTTGAAGTGCTGGACGAGGTTATGCGGGCGGATCAGACCGTGACCGGGCTCATCCACGTCGCCGGGAAGCCTCAGAGCCTGGCTGCACGGGTGTGGGACCGAGTCGTGGCGGTCATGATCCGGGAGAGTGGGCTTTGAGCAGGAGTGCGGGATAACGCACCGATAGAGGACTAATTTCGCCGCGACGATCATTCCTTTGGGTTGAGGCTGCGGGTATGTTCGAGTTTATTAAAAAGTATCTGCGGAGGAAGGGTGAGCCATCGGAGCGGCCATCTTCTCCCGCGACTCCGTCTGCCTTCAAGCAATCGCTCCTATCCCTCGAGCAACGGTTGATGTTTGACGCGGCGGCGGCGGCGACCGCGGCCGAGGTGAAATCCGACCAAGTGGCGCAGGACCAGGCCGAGGCGGCGGTCTCATCGGAAGGAACTGACGACCATTCGACCCCTGAGCAGCAGGAGTCTCACGAACTCCTCAACGCGATTGCGTCCTACAGTCCCGGGGAATCTACGACAGAAGTCGTCTTCGTGGACCCCACGGTTCCGGATTATCAATCCCTGGTTGCCGGGATGGGACCCAATGTGGAAGTCGTGGTGTTGGATGCCTCGCGAGACGGTGTCGAACAGATCGCCGGGTCGTTGGCCGGGCGATCGGGCATCGACGCCATTCATCTCATTTCGCACGGTGACGCAGGGACGCTGCACTTGGGCACCGGCACGTTGAACGCCGAGTCGATGTCGACTCGTTACGCGGACGAGTTGGCAACGATTCAGCAGTCCCTCTCGTCGCAGGCAGACATTCTCGTCTATGGATGCAATTTTGCCGAGGGCGAGATGGGCCAGGCGGCTGTTGCCAGGCTGGCCGAACTCACCGGCGCCGACGTGGCCGCGAGCATCGACAGGACCGGTTACATCGATTTGGGCGGCGATTGGGTATTCGAAACCCGGGTGGGATCGATCGAGACCGACCTCGCGATCACTGATGCCGCGCAGATGGACTGGAAGGGGCTGCTGGCGACCGAAACGGTGCGCGACGAATTCTCCTTGAGCGCCTACGACAATAACGACGGCACTCAGAAGTGGGTCTCGGATTGGTCCGAAACCGATCCTGGCGCTGGCGGCGCCGGCGGCGGAGACGTCGGCGTCAAGTCACAACTGTGGATCGATGCCGGTTCCGTGGGCAATCAGGCTTCGCGTCAGGTCGATCTATCCGGCACGAGCTCCGCAACCTTATCATTCGATTACACCAACTCATTGTCGGGCTCCGGCCAAATCGAGATTCGTGTCTCAGCCGACGGAAAGACCTACAGCACGCTCATCGGCGGCGTCTTCTCCCCTAAAACGAATGCCGGAAGCGGCACCTTCAATCTCGACATTTCCGGGTATGCCTCCGCGAGTACGACGATTCAATTCATTGTCACGGGGGTGGGCAGCGGCGATCGCCTGTACGTCGATAACGTGCAGGTCAGCTACGACCCGGGTGTGCCGAACAGTGCGCCGACGATCAGCGGCAACGGCGGAGGCGCGACGGCGTCGGTCACCGTCGCGGAGAACAGCACGGTCGTCACGACTGTCACGGCCTCTGACGTCGATGCAGGCCAAACATTGGGCTATTCGATCGCCGGCGGAGCAGACGCCGCTCGATTCACTATCGACAGCAGTACGGGCCAGCTCAGTTTTGTCACGGCGCCAAATTACGAGGCCCCAACGGACAGCGGCGGGAATAATGTGTACGACGTCACGGTGCAGGTGTCCGACGGCCAGGGCGGCACGGATACCCAAGCCATCGCCGTGACAATGACCAACGTCAATGAAGCGCCGACGGACCTGGCGTTGTCGGCGAATATCGTGGCGGAAAATGCCGCCAATGGCACAGTGGTGGGTACCGTCAGTGGCACCGATGCCGATACCGGAGATTCCAAGACGTACTCCTTGACGGACAACGCCGGCGGTCGCTTCGCCATCAACAGCAGCACGGGCGTCGTGACCGTGGCGAACAGAACGTTGCTCAATTATGAGGCCGCCACCAGTCACAATGTGACGGTGCGGGTGACGGACCGCGCCGGGTTGACCTATGACGAGATCTTTACGATCAATGTGAGCGATGTGAATGAAGCGGCTCCCAGGATCACCAGCAACGGGGCGGGGGCCACCGCTGCCATCAATGTTGCGGAGAATGCCACGGCGGTCACCACGGTGACGGCCAGCGACGCCGATACCAGACAAACGCTGACGTATTCGATTGTCGGGGGCGCCGATGCCGCCAAGTTTGCAATCAACAGCGGCACCGGGGCCTTGTCCTTTGTGTCCGCGCCGGATTTCGAGGCGCCGACCGATAGCGGCCGTAACAATGTTTACGATGTGACTGTCCAAGTGTCCGACGGAAACGGTGGTATCGATACGCAGGCGATCGGCGTGACCGTCACGGCGGTGAACGAGAGACCGGCGGACCTGAGTCTCTCAGCCAGCACGGTGGTGGAGAACGCGGCGAACGGCACCGTGGTGGGCACAGTGACCGGCACCGATGTGGATGCGGGCG
>JACOEK010000013.1 GCA_024998595.1 Nitrospira sp. | reverse complement strand
CCACATCTTCCACGGTGCCGATCCGACCAATCGGATGAAAGCTATTGAACGTGGCGAGGGTCTCGTCCATGTCCTGCGGATCAATGAAGGCCTGATAAATAGGCGTCTTGACCACTGCCGGCGACACGGCATTGACCCGAATGTTGTGGCCAGCCAGCTCCATGGCCATATGCTGCGTGAGGGCATGCAGCCCGGCCTTTGCCATGGAATACGCAGAGGAAGGGGTCGCTTTGATCGCCTGTTTCGCCCACATTGATCCGATATGGACGATGGAGCCGCCACCGTTTGCAGCCATGTTCTTTGCGACGGCCTGTGAAATGAAGAAGAGTGCTCGGTTTAGATCCGGATAGGCGTCATAGTCTTCGGCCGTATGGTCAAGAAATGGCGTCGGTTTGAAATAGCCTGCGGCATTCACCAAGTACGTGATGTGGCGACTATGGTCCTCGGCAAACGCAATGATGCGTTGGATGTCATTCGATTCGTACAAGTTGGCTTGCAGCGTTTCAACTGTGCCAAGCGAAGACAGTTCGCGTTGAGCCGTCTCCAGCTTTCCCAGTGAGTTGCCCGCAATCACCGTTGTGACGTCCCGAGCGAGCAAGAGCCGTGCGGTAGCGAGGCCTATTCCGCTGGAGCCGCCGACGATCAGGGCGAGTGACTGATTAGCGCGTTGCATGAGAGCACCTCCTTACGTTAAAAGAGCGAACACAATCGTGTGAGGGCAGTCTATGACGCGTTCAGACCGAGTCCAAGCAAGTACCAAGCGGTTCAGTAGGCACTAAGCGGTACATCTTGATGGGAAGACAGGCGAAAATATTTTCCCGGCGATCCGCGCCGGAACAGGGCGCTCGAATGGTGGAGACCATTTATGGGTGCAAATGGTCGCTGACGGTCTATCAGCTCCTGACCAACGGTATTAAACGGCCGGGAGAGATGGTTCGTAGCGTGGAGGGCCTGACGACCAAAGTGCTCAACGAATGTCTTCGCAAGAACGTGGCGTTTGGCATCATCGAACGCATCGCGTACAACGAAATCCCTCCCCGCGTAGAGTATGTGGTCACGCCGTTCGGCAGAAAATTCATCCGTATCCTGGACGACCTGGACAAGCTGCAGAAGGAAATAGAATTCGACCGCTGACAGACGCCTCAGTGAATGAGACGTCTGCGCATGTCTGGACGCGCCGGCGAGCGGCGATGGGATTGCGCGGTTAAGAATCCACCTTGCCCTTCTTGATCCGCAGCGCCTTGATCCGCGATGCAAGCGTGGTCGGTTTCATGCCCAACAAGACGGCCGCACCGTCCGAGCCAAAGATCTTGCCCTTTGTGAGCCGCAAGGCCTGCACGATGTTCTCCCGCTCTTGGCGTTTCAGTTCTTCTCGGGTGGTTAGCCGCGCTGCCGAAGAGATCGGCGGTAATAGGGTATTGCTCTCGCGCGCCGGCGAGGGTTGAAGGTGAATACGCAGGGAACTGCCTTGAGAGAGGATGACCGCGCGCTCTACGACGTTTTGCAGTTCACGCACGTTGCCCGGCCAGTCGTGGGCGGCCAGCTGGCTCAGCATCGCCTGCGTGACGCGCGGCACCCGGCGGTTCATTCGCCGGGCGCTTTGAGTGATGAAATGTAATGCAAGCTTGGGAATGTCCTCACGCCGTTCACGAAGCGGGGGGATGTGGACCGGAAACACGCTCAGACGATAATAGAGATCTTGGCGAAAACGGCCGGCCTCGATCTCGTGTTTGAGGTCGCGATTTGTCGCCGCAATGATCCGGACATCCACCGTCCGTGTGCGCGTATCACCGACGCGCTCGAATTCGCCCTCCTGGAGCACCCGTAACAGCTTCGCCTGCATCGACAAGGGGACCTCTCCGATTTCGTCGAGAAAGAGCGTCCCGCGATCGGCCATTTCGAAACGACCCGGTCGATCTGCGAGCGCACCGGTGAAGGCACCTTTCACGTGGCCAAAGAACTCACTCTCGAACAAGGTATCCGGCACGGCACTGCAATTCACCTTGATCAAGGGCCGGCTTTGGCGCGGGCTCCGGTCATGGATCGCGCGGGCCACGAGCTCCTTGCCCGTGCCGCTCTCACCGGTAATCAACGCCGCCGCATCGGTCGGCGCAACCAGCTGAACTTGACGTAGGACGTGCTGGAGCGCCTGGCTCTCTCCGATGAAGTCTCCCATCCCAAGGGCCGCGGTGACCTCTTCGCGCAGGTAGAGGTTCTCCTCTTCCAGCCGGGTGCGCAGCAGGCTGATCTCATCGAACGCGCGAGCGTTCGCGATGCTGACCGCCGCGTAATCAGCGAAGATGCGAAGCCACTCGAAGGCTTCTTCGTTGAGCAAGCCGCGGTCGAAGAGCGCCAACACTCCGAGGACATTATCCCGGAAGATCAAGGGCTGAGCCGCGAAGGTTCGGGCTCCCTCGTGCGCGAACCAGGCAGGATCAGCGATCCATTCCTCATCGCCGCGAAGGCCAGCCAGCCGGAGCGGCTCGCCCGTCGCAGCCACACGCCCAATTTTTCGCTCTCCCATGGGAAACCGATGAAAGGCGCCATCCAGGCGGCCGTAGTCGGCCCGTGGATCACGCGGCACTCCAGCGCTGGCAACGAGGTGCAACCACCGGCTCTGGTCGGAAGCATCGTCCAGATCGCGACACACTTCGCAGAGGTGGTTGGGGGTTGCGAGCCAAATCCGCGTCAGCACCGTGGTCGGACATTGTGCAATGCCGTCGGTAATCGTGCGCAGCACCGCATCAAGCCCACGTTGTTGAGCAGTGGAGACCATCACTTGTGGGAGCTTGCGGGGGTCCATTGATGTTTACAGGCTACGAGATTTCACACACACATGCAACGACTAATCGTAATCTACGACTAATCGTCGCTTCTCACAGTCGAGAAAAATCAATTTAATTCTTGTTTTTCAATATCTTATTACGCATGCCCGATCAGGCACGCCATCTGCTCTAACGATGGCTATCGAACGCTGCTGCAACAAATCAGGTCCACTCACAAAGGAGGAACGTATGAATCGCATCGCACAACTCGACCCCCAGACCACCACCGGGCCAGCCAAGGCACTCTTCGAGGGCGTGCAAGGGAAATTGGGCGTAGTGCCCAACCTGATTCGCGTGTTGGGCAATGCACCGGCTGCACTCAAAGGTTACCTCAACTTCAGCGCAGCCCTTGCAGACGGAAGCTTGAGCCCGAAGGTCCGCGAACAGATTGCACTCGCCGTCGCCGAGACCAATCAATGCGCTTACTGCCTCAGCGCCCACACGTTTATCGGCGGCAAGCTGGGGCTGGCCCAGCAGGACCTTGCCGATGCCCGGCAGGCCAACGCAACCGACAAGCGGACCGATGCCATTCTCAAGCTGGCGCGCAACATCGTCGTGCAGCGCGGGGAGCTCGGGGCCACAGAGCTTGAACAGGCGCGTACTGCCGGGTTGACTGACGACGAGATCATCGAGACGGTAGCCCATGTTGCGCTGAACATCTTCAGCAACTACGTCAACCATATCGCCGGCACCGTCATCGACTTTCCGGAGGTCACACTCACGCATGGATGCGCCGCCTCTCCTTGCGCCTGTGGCTAAAGACAGAAGGCCAGTGGAGTCTCATGAAATGCGCCCTCAGCAACTCCGAAGAAAGGATCCCATCATGACTATGTTCGTTCGGTCAATCGTCGCGTCACTCGCGGCTATTGTCGCGAGTCTTCCCCTGACACCATCAGTATACGCACAGGACCCGAAACCGCCCGTATCGCACTATGCTGGACCACGGGAGGATGCGCCGGTCCCTCGCCCAGGCCTGACACTCAAGAAGGGCCGGGTAGCCGTGGTGGTCACCGATCCCCAAAACGATTTCCTCAGTCCCAAGGGAGTGGCCTGGGGCGTGGTCGGCCAGAGTGTGCAGGAGAACCACACGGTCGAGAACATTGAGAGTCTCTTCAAAACAGCCAAAGCGAGCGACGTGCCGGTCTTCGTCAGCCCGCACTATTACTATCCGCATGACCACCAGTGGAAGTTCGGTGGCGCGCTGGAAGTGCTCATGCACAACATCGGCATGTTCGATCGTAAGGGGGCGTTGACGCAGGAGGGGTTTGCCGGATCGGGCGCCGACTGGCTGGACCGCTACAAACCCTATATCGAAGACGGCCGTACGGTCGTGACCAGCCCGCACAAAGTGTTCGGGCCCGAGACGAACGATCTGATTCTGCAACTCCGCAAAGCCGATATCAGCCAAGTGATCCTCGCCGGGATGTCGGCGAATCTCTGCACGGAATCGCATCTGCGCGAGCTGCTGGAGCAGGGATTCGAGGTCGTCGTGGTCACCGATGCCACGGCGGCCGCCAAGCTGCCGGGGTTCGATGGCTATGAAGCGGCGTTTGTGAACTTCCGCTTGATCGCGAGTGATGTGTGGAACACGGCTCAGACGGTCAAGACGCTCTCGACGATCAAGTAATCATCCGTGCCAATAGTCTCGCGATCTCTAACCAAGGAGGACCCATGAAAACAGCCATCATTATCATGTCTGATCCGAAGAGCGGTTCGGAGGAAGCGCTCGGGCGAGTCTTTAACGCGCTGGCCCTCGCATCCGAGAGCAAACAGAAGGGGGATGAGGTGGCCGTGGTGTTCAACGGCGCCGGCACGCGGTGGCCGGCGGAGTTGACCAAGCTTTCGCATCCGGCCAACGGCCTCTATAACTCCGTACGCGATGTCGTGCAGGGCGCCTCCTGCGGATGTGCGGATGTCTTTGGGGCCAAAGCCGGCGTGGAATCGTGCGGGGTGTCGCTGAAGAAAGACAACGCCCTGGCCGGAACGTCCGGCCTCTTGAGTCTGCGCCGATATGTGGCGGACGGATGGCAAACGATCGTATTTTGAGCCTCGGTCATTGAGGCGGCCAGGAGCGACCTCCTGGCCGCTAGGGGGCTGACGGCGCACGGGGGGAAAAACGATGGCAACGAAATATCTCGATCTGACGTTTACGGATTCGGTGTGCCGTGCGCAGCAGCAGTACTATGGGAGCATGGGCGCGATCACCGGCGCACCCGAACGGGACCTGCTCGGCCAGGCCGAGGCCGAGTTCATTGCGGCGCGAGACAGCTTCTACCTGGGGTCCATCAGCGAAAGCGGGTGGCCCTACATCCAGCATCGCGGGGGGCCTCAGGGTTTTTTGCGAGTCATCGACGACACAACCCTAGCGTTTGCCGATTACAAGGGGAATCGGCAATTGCTCACGACCGGCAACGTCTCCGTGAACGACCGCATCGCACTGTTTCTCATGGACTACAAGAACCGCGAGCGGCTGAAAATCCTTGGTCATGCCCGCGTTGAGGACGCCCGTGTCCAATCGGAACTCGTGGCGGAGCTCGCCGATTCGAAGATGCGGTCGAGCGTGGAGCGCCT
The DNA here is from genome assembly GCA_024998595.1 of Nitrospira sp. Lineage (GTDB taxonomy): Bacteria > Nitrospirota > Nitrospiria > Nitrospirales > Nitrospiraceae > Nitrospira_A. Next base: position 13,957 of record JACOEK010000013.1, on the reverse strand, counting down.
GGTCTTTATCGATGTCGTCTCGTTCGACTGGAACTGCCCGAAATACATCACGCCCCGCTACTCGATTGGCGAGGTCAACGAGCTGGAAGAACCGCTGCGAAAGCGGATTGCCGAACTCGAGGCACAACTACGCGCCCATAACAAATGATCGGATCCGGCGCGACCGCCCGCTTGTGATCCGGGCGGGCTCGGCATACACAGGTTCCGGCATGCGCCCACATGTGTGCATCACTACGGGAGAGGTGAACCATGGATGCGATTACTCGCAGACGATTGTTGCAAATGGCGGCGGCGACCGGCGGCATACTGGCGTTCGGCGATCTGGCCGCGCAGATGTTGAGACTGTCACCAGGATCACGCGTTGCTTACGCGGGCGAACCGATCAAGATCGGCATCCTCGACCCGCTGTCCAGCCCCTATAAAACCTCTTCGATCCACGACGTGCATGGCGCGACCGTGGCGGTGGATCGCTTCAATAAGGACGGCGGCGTGCTGGGACGTCCAGTCACGATCATTGAGGCCGACGATGCGTCCAACGTCGACACCGCCGTCCAGGCGGCCCGCAAACTGATCAAAGACGACCGTGTGGACTTCCTCATGGGCACCTTCAACGGCGACGTGGCGCTGGCCGTCGCGGCGGTGGCCAAGCAGGAGAATCGGCTCTTCATGGTGACCGGGGCGCATGTCCCGGAGTTGACGGGTTCCGGGTGCGACTCGCACATGTTCGTCTTCATGCCGAGTGCCCGGATGTTGTCCAGAGCCGTCACGCCTCATCTCGTAAAGACCCACGGGAATCGCTGGTTCATGATCACGGCTGAGACGATGGACGGCCAGGCTGCGGAGCAGGCCATGACCGAAGCCCTCCTGGCCGAGGGTGGTGAAGTGCTCGGCTCGGTTCGCACGCCCTTCGGGACCACCGACTTCACCGCAGCGCTGGCTCAAGCCAAACCTGCCAAACCCGGCGCCGTCATCCTCAATCTCTACGGCTGGGACCTCGTCCATGCGCTGAAAGCCTACACGGCGGCGGGGCTGGCCAAGGAGCAGATCGGAGTGGGCGGAATGATCAGCGGCGAGCAGATCGGACGTCCGCTCGGCTATGCCAACAACGCGGGGATTTGGGGGTTGATCTGGGACCCGAAGATCAACAGCGAGAGCTCCCGGCGATTCATTCAGGGCGTGATCGACAAATACCATCACACCCCCACCTCGCGCTGCTACCACGGCTATGCGGCCATGACACAAATGTTGGAGGCCGTCCAACGGGCTGGTACCACCGCCACGCAGGCGGTCATCAAGGCGCTGGAGGGACATGAATTCGACGGTTTGAAAGAGGGACGGTCCTACTTCCGTGCCAGCAACCACCAGCATGTGCAGGACGTGCTGGTGGGGAAAGCCTACGGCAAGGAGCTGGGCCTAGGCCACTATCAACTGCTGGCCACGGTTCCAGGTGACGCCGTCGTCAGTGGTCATGACGAGAAGACTTGCACGCTCTAGGAGCACGTCATGTCCCCAAATCAGAATAGGCGTTCCCCTGTTCCACCCTTTACCGAGGAAACCGCAATCCGGAAGGTGCGCATGGCCGAGGATGCCTGGAACAGCCGTAATCCTGATATCGTCGTGATGGCCTACAGCCTCGACAATCTGTGGCGGAACCGCGAGGAGTTCCTGTCCGGCCGTGAGGCGATCGTGGCATTCCTGCGTCGTAAATGGACCAAGGAGCTGGACTACCGGCTGATCAAGGAACTGTGGGCGTTCGGAGGGGCACGCATCGCCGTGCGTTTTGCCTATGAGTGGCACGACGATTCCGGGAACTGGTTCCGGTCCTATGGCAACGAGAACTGGGAGTTCGATGCGAACGGCCTCATGCGCCAGCGCCTCGCCAGCATCAACGATCTACCCATTAAAGAGGAAAAACGCCAATACCGCTGGCCGCTCGGCCCTCGCCCCGAGGGCCACCCTTCTCTCTCCGACCTCGGCCTGTGAAGGACAGTGTGAGTGAGGCAAGCAATGGCCTGGGACGTCTGCCATGGCAGTCAATCGAGGTGCGATCAAGGAAACGCGAGTATCCCGCAATCCGGCAAGCACGGAAGCGGTCATAGGAAGGGGCCCTGTGACCATGTTGTTCTAGGCCAAGGAATGTAAGAGGGCCGAACCCCTGATCCCATTTCCCATCCCCACCGTCAGCTCATAAAAGGCACATCCGGCTGGGCTCGCTCAACGGTCCCGGCCGATCCTCTCTCCATCATCTCTCGATTCACTTTTTCAACTGTAAGGCAGCTCACAGACCTTTTATGTGGCTGATGGCAAGTTATGCATGAACATATCTAAAAGTCTAGATGTGTCCATGCGCTTCAATGGACGAAAGCGCATCAACCCGTCTACCACTATCACAAAGGAGGGGCAACCCATGTCAATGATGTGCAGTATGCAGGGATGCACGCAGAAGCACGGAATGTGCGGACACGAAAAGATGATGCTCGCGATGATGGCGATGTTCATGATCGGAGGAGCGGCCTACTGGTTTCTCGGATAAACGGCCGGCGGCTTCTCCGTACCACTCGCAGCGAGACATGGGCGGCGCCTGGATGCGGATTGCCAACTGTAAGCTGCCTCACAGCGGCCAGGCCGCATCGGTAGTAGCCTATCGAAACAATGAGTAGCTCCAGAACACATCTCTCGTCGCGCTGAAAGGAGGATCGTATGTAGCCGAACTGAATCCGTCACGAACTGCGCATGTTCGGTATCGAGGGTCATTCCCAATAGCATTGAAACTAACAAAGGAGAATCCCATGAACACCACGACGAAGAAGAATGCCATGATCCATTCCGCACTGTTGGTGGCCTTGAGTGTTGCCGGCGCCCAGGTGGCGAACGCCGCACCGAAGATGGCCGAAATGCCGGCCGGTTGGGAGGCGTGCGGAGGCGTGGCCAAGGCCGGGATGAACGATTGTGCGGTCAAGACCAGCCTCCATTCCTGTGTAGGCCAGTCCAAGACTGACAATGAGGCCGATTCCTATGTGTTCCTGCCGAAGGGGCTCTGCGGGAAGATCGCCAAGGGCACCGTCCTCGCCATCACGAAAGAGGATCTGGCGAAGATGAAAGAAATGATGATGAAAAAGATGTAGGACGGCGAGCGATGTCTGTTCAGCATCCCGCCCCGATCCCGGCACAGGCCGGGATCGGACTGAGGGCACAGCATTTTCGGGAAATTCTGGACGCACCGCCGCCGGTCGCCTGGATGGAGACCCATCCGGAGAACTATTTCGGCAACGGGGGCGCGCCGTTGCGCATTCTTGAACGCATCAGAGCCCAGTACCCGCTGAGCCTTCACGGCGTCGGCCTGTCGCTAGGCTCCACCGACCCGATCGATCACGCCCACCTTCGTAAATTGAAAACCTTGATCGACCGCTTTGAGCCGGCCTTCGTATCCGAACATCTGTCCTGGAGCTCCATCGGTAGCCGTTTCTTCAACGATCTCTTGCCGCTCCCCTATACCACCGAGAGCCTCGAGCATCTGTGCGCCAGGATCGACGAAGTCCAGACGGTCTTGAAGCGGCCGATACTCATTGAAAATATTACCCGATATCTGACCTGGCGAGACTCTCCGATTCCGGAAGGTTCCTTCATGGCCGAGGCGGTCAAAAGGACCGGCTGCGGGATTCTGCTCGATCTGAACAATGTCTATGTCAATGCCGTCAACTTCGGCCTGGATCCGCTGGAGTTCCTGACCACGCTTCCAATCGAGGCGGTGCAGGAAATTCATTTGGCAGGCTTTGATCGATTCGGACGCATGCTGATCGACACCCATGGCCAACCCGTATATCCGGAAGTCTGGGGTTTGTATGAGTGGGCGACCCACCACTTCGGACCCCGCCCGACGTTGATTGAATGGGATACCAACCTCCCGCCGCTATCCGTATTAGTGGAACAAGCCACACAGGCGGATGCAATTCTTGGAGGCTGCCATGCCGCGGCTTTGTGAACTGCAACAAGCCTTTGCCGAAGCTGTCATTGAAGGGAAACACTCTGCAGTCACGTCCGCGATGGCGGCGGATGGGTCGGCCCTGCGAAGCCTGGCCCTCTATCGCCGTCTGATTCGAAATAACTATGCGCAGGTGTTGAAGATCACCTACCCGGCGCTGCATCGGCTGGTCGGCGCCTGCTATTTCGGTGTGTTCGCGCGCGGGTATTTCAAGCATTTCCCCTCGATCAGCGGTGATCTGTTTCGATATGGGCACCACCTCCCGGCCTGGCTGCAACGTATCGAGGCGCCACCGCTCCTTGTCGAACTGGCCCGGCTCGAATGGGCCTGTCACGAGGTGCATCAGGCGGCGGACTCGGCGCCGCTGGCCCCTGAGCAGCTTCAGGCTATGGTCTCGGCAGATCCCTCACGTGTCACCATCCAGTTCCATCAGACTGCGCGGTTCTTGTCCTTTCACGTTCCGGTCCATCGCGTCTGGCAGGCGCTTCAACCGGACGCCTCGCCGGACGCGGCCATCGACCTGCAACTCCCTGAGGAACAGACCGGCCTCATCGTGGTGCGCAGCGACGGGAAGGTGCGGGTCATACCGCTGGCTTGGCTGGATTACCGGTTGCTGGAGGCCCTGTCGCAGGGAGCCAGCATCGCGTCGATTGAACGATTCGCGCGAGAGGCCGAGTCCGGTTTCGATTTTACCCGGTTGATGACCACGCTGCTGAACTTGCAGGTGATGGCTGGAATTTCTGTGAAGGAGGGCATATGCCGCACCCCGCCGGTCTCCTGACACGTGCCGCTGATCGCGCCGTGCCTCTGTATCTATGGCTGGTCCATGGCCTGGAAGCGCTGCTCCCGCTGTTCGACCTGTCCGTTCGTTTGTATCTGGCGCACATCTTTTGGAAAGGTGGGATGGTCAAGCTCTCCAGTTGGATGTCGACCGTGATGCTGTTCACTATGGTCTACGATGTACCAATCCTGCCGCCCGAGCTTGCGGCCTACCTGTCCACGGCCGTTGAGTTAGGCGGCTCGTTTCTGCTAGCCATCGGCCTGGCCGGACGCTGGGCGGCCCTCTCGCTCTTCGGGCTTAACATCGTCGCCGCAATCTCCTATGGACAGTTGTCCGAGGCCGCGCTGCAAGAGGCTTTCTATTGGGGCATTCTCTTTCTCTATTTCGTCCTGCACGGACCGGGGTTGATCTCGTTGGACGCCTTACTGGATCACTCCTATCGACGAAGGCACACCATGAGCATTGCCAATGAGGCTGTATACAAACAGCCGGCCCCTCACCGTGCGTAATAGGGAAATGCCGGCGCTCACTACATTTCGACTTTCAGACTTGTGTTTCATCACCGCCAAAGAGGTCAGACTGATTGATGCGAAAACCGTGACTCAACCGGTGGACACATGAACTCACCCGATCAAGAGAAGCCCATTCCTTCGAATCGAGAAACACCAGAAGAGGAACCCGTTGGCCGACGGACATGGCTGACTCGCGCAGTTTCGGCAATGGGCCTTTCGGCCGCCGGCTTGATCGCCCCGTCACTTCTGTCGGCCGCAGAACAGAACCACAGCGATCCCACACGGGTCCCAGGCCGAACTCCCAGTCCCTATGGCTCGCGCGCATCGACAGAAACCGCCCAGCGCCTGACAACCGCGACCCATTCGCTGACGCCTCATCAAGTTCTGCACGGTATCATTACGCCGTCGGCCTTGCATTTCGAGCGCCACCACAATGGCGTGCCGATGATCGACCCCGACCAGCATCGGCTGCTGATTCATGGACTTGTCGAACGGCCGCTCACATTTTCCATGAATGATCTGATGCGATTTCCTTCCGTCACCCGGACGCTGTTCATCGAATGCTCCGGCAATTCGGGAAAAGAATGGAACGGCCCGACGGGCAAGACAGTTCAAGACACGCACGGGCTCATGAGCACCAGCGAATGGACCGGCGTACCGCTCATGACGGTATTGGCTGAGGCAGGGATCAAACCGGAAGCCGCCTGGGTGTTGGCTGAAGGCAGCGATTCCGCAGCCATGACCCGTAGCCTGCCACTGGCTGAAGTGCTGAAAGATGCGCTGCTGTGTTATGCGCAAAACGGCGAAGCGCTGAGGCCGGAGCAGGGCTACCCGCTCCGCCTCGTGCTTCCCGGCTGGGAAGGCAATACCTGCATCAAATGGCTCAGGCGCCTCAAGCTCGGCACGGCACCCTTCATGACGCGCGAAGAAACCTCGCGCTACACCGATCTCATGCCGGACGGCACGGCCAGGCAATTTACGTTCGTCATGGAGGCCAAATCCGTCATCACCGGTCCATCAGGCGGCCAGCGGATCGAGCCGGGCTTCACCGAGATTCGCGGGCTCGCCTGGAGCGGGCGCGGTTTGGTGAAAACGGTTGAAGTGAGCACCGACGGCGGGCGGACGTGGCAACCGGCACACCTACAAGGACCGGTGCTTCCCCAGTGCCACACGCGCTTCCGATTCAGCTGGAGCTGGAATGGAGAAGAAGCGATCCTTCAAAGCCGCTGTGCTGATGAGACCGGTTATGTCCAGCCGACCAGAGCGGCCCTCGTGGCAGCCAGAGGGGTCAACTCTTCGTACCACTATAATGCGATCCAGAGTTGGAAGGTCGATCGGCAGGGACAGGTGACAAATGTCCAGGTGTAAGGCAGCCGTTCTCGTGCTGTCAGCCGGTGGATTAGTTGTGCTTCTCGGTGGAGTCGGGATTGCGGAAGAGCCATTGCGGTATGGGTTCGGTCGACCGCCCACCGACGCGGAGATCGGCGCCTTGAACATTGACATCGATCCAACCGGAGCAGGATTGCCGCCTGGTCGAGGGACCGTTCAACAAGGAACAGCAATTTATGCGAATAAGTGCGCCACCTGCCACGGACCAACAGGAACGGAAGGGCCAAAGGATCGGCTGGTCGGCGGCCACGGTTCGCTCGCCACGGAACACCCGGTCAAAACCATCGGCAGCTTCTGGCCCTATGCGACGACACTCTACGACTACATCCATCGCGCCATGCCCTTGAACGCGCCGCAATCGCTCACGCCGGAGGAAGTCTATAGCGTCGTCGCCTGGCTGTTGCATCAGAACGACATTATCCCCGCCGACGCCGTGATCGACGCGAAGACACTTCCTACTGTGAAGATGCCCAATCGTGCGGGGTTCGTCTCGGACCCGCGCCCAGATGTGCCGTTTCGCTGATGGCTCAAGCGTCCACCCTGTCTCTGCCCTGACTACTCCACCCTCTTCTTGAACACGATATCCCCATAGTAGGCCTCGGCTGACTCACCGGTATTGTCCGTATCCGTCATGATCGCCACGCCGGAAATCATCGGCGGGTCTTGTCCGAACGCCCGCTTGTAGTCTTCATAAACATTGCGTTCCTCGGTGATCCAGGTATTGAGCTTGGTTGATCCGCTGTCAACCACGATCATCTGAACCTGGTCCGTATAGGGATTCGGCACAGCGGTCCCCACCGGCGCCCGGCTCTCCCAGATGTAGTTGATGGCGCCCAGCGGTGGATATTGGCCATAAATCAGCTTAGCCGCTTCGTATTTCGCCTTCCCGAAGAGGCCAACCTTCTGGCTGTCGTATTGGAAGGTGACATAAATGCGGGCGGGGTAATCGTCTCCTTCTTTCTTGGCCACGTCCCCGACCTTCAAGATATTCGAGACTTTCCACTGCCATTGAATGATCGGATATTCCTTCGGATCGATCAGAATTTCTTTCGTCAGGCCCGAAGAGGAGGCCTGACTGGCTGCTTTGACGGCGACGCGGTCGCCGTCTTTCACGAGGCGGTACGTCGTGTGCTGGGGAATCTTCGGAAAGGTGAGCGGCTTCCAGCCGTTGGGCCAGGGGCCATCCGGGGTTGCCGAAGAAAACGTGCCGATCTCTAAGACCTCCGGGGATTCCGCTTGCAGAAAGTTCGGCTCAATGAGAATCGTGCCGGCAGCAACCAGAAATGCGATGCTGATCATGACGATCGAAATACGGAGTGGCATACGCTGTGTCCTCTCGTCCAACGGTGTGAAAAGTCCCGGAACCGCGCCCACTGTTATTTTCTCGTCCACGAAAACCATTTACTGAGAAGGTGCTTCTGTCGTGCAGTGAAGGTGGTCTTCCGCCACGCATTGGCGACCTTCTTCACAACCTCACCTTGCGTGGGATAGGGATGGATCGTCGACGCCAGGATCTTCAAGCCCAGTCCGGCTTTCATGGCAAGCGTGAACTCATTGATCAAATCGCCGGCATGGGCCGCGACGATCGTGGCCCCCCAAATGCGATCCGTCCCTGCCTCCACATGGACCTTTGCAAAGCCCTCTGTGTCTCCGTCGAGCACCGCCCGGTCCACCTCGTCTAAGCGATGGGTGAATGTCTCTACCTTGTGCCCCTTCTCCTTCGCCTCAGCTTCGTACAGACCGACGTGGGCGATCTCCGGATCGGTGTAGGTCGCCCAGGGAATGACCAGCGAACTGACCCGCGCTGTGCCGAGCCCGAAGGGATGGGGAAAGAGCGCGTTCTGAATGACGATCTGGGCCATGGCGTCCGCCGCATGCGTGAACTTGTAGCGGGAGCAAATGTCGCCGGCCGCATAGATATTCGGATTGGTCGTGCGGAGGTGGTCGTCGACCGTGACGCCCGCCTTGTCATAGCCGACACCGGCGGCTTCCAAGCCAAGCCCGTCCACGTTCGGCGTACGCCCGGCGCCCACGAGAATCTCGTCGACCGTAATATCGTACGCCCGGCCATGCGAGCCACCCGTCAGCCGCTTGCCGGTCTCCGTCTTCTGGATCGTCAACTCCTTGCCGCAACAGAATAAGGTCACACCGTCGCGAACCAGGGCTTTCTCAACAATGTCCGCCGCATCGCGATCTTCGTTCGGCATGATCCCGTGCAACGCCTCAATCAGATACACCTGACTGCCGAACCGGGCGAAGGCTTGCGCCAGCTCACAGCCGATGGGTCCCGCGCCGATGATCGCCAGTCTCGCCGGCAACTCGGTCAGCGAAAAGACGGTTTCGTTGGTCAGATAGCCAGCTTCCTGTAACCCTGAGATGGGTGGAGCAGAGGCCCGCGCGCCGGTGCAGATGGCGGCTTTGGCAAAGTCTAACGTCGCGCTGCCGACTTGAACGGTCTGCGCGCTCGTGAATTGGGCCTGGCCCAGGTACACATCGACACCCAGGCCGGTAAACCGCTGGGCCGAATCTGTCCGGCCGAGTTGGGCGCGCAATGTCCGCATGCGCGTCATGACGGCGGGGAAATCCTCCTTCGCCTCGCCGGAGAAGCGGAGGCCGAACTCTTCACCTCGCCGCACATCAGCCCAGGCACGCGAGGCCCGGATCAAGGCTTTGGAGGGCACGCAGCCGACGTTCAAACAGTCACCGCCCATGAGGTGCCGTTCGATCAGCGCGACTTTTGCGCCTAGGCCGGCCGCGATAGCCGCCGTCACCAGCCCGGCCGTTCCACCTCCAATGACCACCAGGTTATATTGACCGGTCGGTGTCGGGTTCACCCAATTTGGTGGATGGACGTAGTTGATCAAGCGTTGATTATGTTCATCGTCGGGTAGCATCACGTTGGAAACAACCGTCTTTTCAGGCGCGCTCATGGGCGGGGTCCTTTCGGTTGATGAGGGGGCATCGAGTCTCGTTCACGGGTGAGATGAAGCCTCTGTACGATTCACCAAGTCAGCCGGGTTACCGGCGAATCGCCGGTACAGCATCGGCACCAGGGCGAGCAGTCCCAGCAAGGTGAACGCCAGGATCACATTGGGCGACGCAATTTCTTTGAGCGAATTGATCGTGCCCAACTGACGCCCGGCGTAAGCATAGACGAAGCTACCGGGCACAATGCCCAGGGCCGTCGCGAGCACATAGGTACCGAGTCGGACCCGAGTCAAGCCTGACACCAGATTGACCAGAAAGAACGGAAATAGGGGAACGAGCCGGAGCGTCACGAGGTAGCTGAAGGCGTTCTTTGCAAACCCCTCTTGAATTGGACTGAGCTTCTGCCCGAACGTCTGCTCAACCCACCCGCGCAAGAGATATCGTGCCGTCAAGAATGCGAGCGTGGCCCCGCTGGTCGCCCCGAGATTGACGAAAACGGTTCCCAACAGACTCCCGAACAGAAATCCTCCCATGAGGGTCAGAATCGTGGCGCCGGGAAGAGACAAACCGGTCACCAGACTGTAGGTGACGATGAAGCTCGCCACGGCGGCGGCGCGATGTTCGTCAGTAAAGGCCAAGAGCCGGTCACGGTTCGCCTTCACCGTCTCCAGGGTGAGATACGCGTCCAGGTCAAACCAGAAGAATGCGCCGATGGCGAGTCCGATCACTGCGGCGATGATGAATTTGCCGGAACGCGGCCCGCTCGCTGATTCGGAGGGCACCGCGCCCTGATGAGATGAGTATGTCTGATGTGCCGTCCCGCACGTGCCCGAATGTTCTCCTGCACACGATATTTCCTTCATGAGGCTCCCTTCGATCGGCAGATTAAGGCCAAGCATCTGGTCTGTATTAGATCGGTCTGTTCGTGAGTAGTGTTCTCTCAGCATGTCTTCACGGTAACTCAATTCCTGATGTGAATCTGTGAGCCAATTCACAAAGCACAGCGGGAGGAAGATTAGGAAGAGCGCGTCTTTTATGAAGCAGGATTCCCACTATTCAGCCAGAGTCTTCTAAGTCGGCTTACAGGCTGAGCTTTTACGGGGCATATCTTTGACTCATGATGCAGTCGAGAGTCGACAGAGGATGGTCTCCTGAGGGCTGAAGCATGCCCGCTGGAGCATCACTACAATCAGAGAAGGACAAGCACGATCCCAAGGCCATCCGCTTGAGGGCCGGCAGCATCGATGGGCTTCATGATCGCTGGGAAATCACGGGGATCGTGAGCCCGGCCAGCGACACACACGTCGCTCGTCTCTTGCCGCGAGGGGCTGGTGAGGCCATGGCCCTTATGCTCCAAGTCGAAGTCGAAACAGCACCTACGGACGGAGGGGCCGACTATAGCGGGATGAAGCCTCGGTTGCGAGAGATGACTGTGGAGGCAACGGGCCAGTCCAACGTGACAGATAGCCTGGTGCCCTATCGTTGCCGGTCGGCTGGAACTGTAAGCTACCTCACAGTTTGTTCTGGGCCAGAGCGAAGAGAATCTGGGGTGAAAGATGCTGTGGTTGCCTTCATGCAGGCAACCGAGTAGGCTGATATCTTCTCAGCGAGCCAATTCTTATGAACCAACCACAAACCGCTCCCAACAAACTTTGGTTCCTAAAGCACATTCGACTCTTCGATGGGATTTCTCCTTCCGAAATGCAGGAGATGGAGAAGATCACTCGCATGGAGGAGGTCAAGAAACGGCAGCCCTTGTACCTCCCCGGCGATCCGAGCAGCAACGTGTATCTCCTCAAAAAGGGGCGCGTCAAAATCGCCAATACGGCGCCAAATGGGAAGGAAGTCACCTTCGACATCCTGGAACCGGGAGAAGTCTTTGGTGAGCTTGACGTATTGGAAGACGCCCCCCGCTCGACCTCGGCGGAAACTCTCGATGACGCGGTCATCTGTGTCATCCCACGAAAAGATTTCGATCAATATTTAGCCATGCACCCGACCGTAATGTTCAAGCTGACCAAGCTCATCGGCCTGCGGCTCAAAAAGATCCAAAGCCGCGTCGAAGATCTCGTCTTTCGCGAGGTGCCGGCCCGTCTGGCCCACTTGCTCTCGGAGCTGGGCAAGACCGAAGGAGTTGTTGAGAAACAGGGTATCCGTCTGAAGGTCAAGTTGACCCATCAAGAAATGGCCAACCTGATCGGCTGCAGCCGTGAAACCGTCAGCACGACCATGGGGCAGTTCCGGGACGACGGCCTCATTCAGATCGACGGCCGGACGATTACGATCCTCAAGCCGGACGGGCTTTCGCGCCTGGTATCCTGACCGCTTCACTTCAATATTCGAACACCTTCCAACGCAAGTGCGATGGGATCCGTTCACGGATCTCATCGCCGACGATACGGTTTGGCCCAAGCCTCCGACTTATGTCCGATGTTTCACAAGTTGAAACGAGCGGGTGAAACCGAAGATAAAACTCGTCCCCTGCGCAAGATTGTTGTTCGACTCCCGCGCCAAGGGTATTTGGGCCATGAAGTACATGGAGGTCGCTTCCGTGAACGGGGACTTGACGAGCTGCCCCAGGTCGAGTTGGAACCCGGGGGTGTAGGCGAAGTACGTTGATCCGGTATTCGGGACTCGACGATCAAGCACACGGGGGTCGATCACAGCCGGTTCCTCCCCCGCAAGCGGCGCCGCCGACTGCTCCAAGTTTGCCGTGACGTTGTCATGCGTGAGATAGCGGTAGTTGAATTGGTTGGTCAACACGAGCCAGGGAGTTGTGACCAGATTCAAGCCAACATTAAGCTGGTACTCGTCTCCGAACTGATACCCATCCCGATTGCGGAAGCTGTGGCGATAGCTCGCAAAGGCAAATTGGCTCAGTCGGTGGGGAATCAATTCGAAGGTCTGATAGATCGATCCGATCAGTCCCACATTCCCGCGTCCCAATTGTCCGGAAGACTCCAAGATCTGCCCTGAGCTATCTCTGGCCCTCGTATCTCCAGTGGGAAGCTCAAGGCCAAATCCCATGACGACATTGTACCGAAGAGCCGGCAACACGTTGTATTTCGCCATCACTCGCATATCACCGATTCCGTTGTCGGAAAAGTTGACCGGCTCGCCGGCCTCGGTAGCGGATTCGCCGAGCCCATCGATGTGCTGATGTTTGCGCTTGAGATACGGCAGGGTGAATTCGACAGCCAGCCGATCCGTTACCCCGTAATTGAGATCGAGTGTGTAGGTCTGCGTGATGGTCCGCACTTCCTGATGATGACCCAGAATCAGTCGTTGCCGAGCTTGATCTGCGGCAGGAATGACGCCGGTCGTCCCGTTGAGCAATCGCATCGGCGTATAGTTATAAATACCGTTGACGGTCAACACGCCCTGCTGGGGAATTTGCTGCTGCGCGCCGATCACAACGAAGCAACTTACAGCTCCACAGGAAGCACGGACTTCTCGGTGCAAAGATAGAACACAAAGAACGACAAGGATGAAGACGGATGTTCGAGAAGCGAATCGCATAACGTTGTCTCCCGCAATGAAAGATCCCGCGTATTTTGACGGTACGAAGCCCGTGCCTGCTATGAATGCCTGACGTCCGGTTCCACTCCCGCTTCAAGCGACTGACACGACCACTGCATGAGGCCACAAGCCTCTAAGCGGTCACGCCGGAATGAAGGGTGCGCTGATGGCTGGGAACCGATCAGACTTTGCTTGGCGGCCCGCGCGCGAATAGTTGAGAAGGGGGAGGAGTCCACCGATCCCCGCCGCGAGGCTGCCCAGAACGAGTGCGTTCTTCCCATCGATCCGCAACGACGACGTGAGGATGTGCTCGGCATCGCTGATGGCCGCCTTCGCCAGTGAACCGGCGACGGCGGCCGCTCCATCGGAGGCTGCCGACCCACTGCGATCTCCCGACCAGGACGCCGATTCGCCCCTCGGCCTGCCAGGCGCGAAAGGGCCAATCATCCCATCCTCGCCACCGTACGAGTGGTGAGATCCGGTCAGAACTGCTGTCACAAACAGGAGTGTAGAGAACGTCTCTTTACACCGACTCTCCATGGCAGCCTCGGAGAGAGCGACAGCGCCGGCGAAGCGAACGATCCTCCCCGTCATCGGGCTGAATGAAAGAATCGCAAGCTCGCTCGCAATATAATTTTTATCCTCGCGTTTGCGGTCCTCCCTGATGCCGTTCGAGCACTCTACGTTCAGCCTCAGCCCAATGCTCTAGATCGTGACCATGCTCATAGCCGCACTGGCAAAAAAAGGTGTAGGCCAGCTGTTCGATTTCCTGCTGCAACTGTGACGCATTTGGCTTCTCCGCCTCGGTCTTGCCGCCGTTCGTTTTCGACTCGTGTTTTCGTGACA
>JACOEK010000015.1 GCA_024998595.1 Nitrospira sp. | reverse complement strand
TCGCCTGTACGACCAGTTCGGCCGAGGCATAGTGATTGACATAAGAGATGTCATCGTGGACCTGTGATTGGCGTCGCCCGTCCGCCAGGCCTCGCTCGTAATGGTACCCCACCAGCAATTGCACTCGCGGAGTGATCATCCATTCGACGTGGGGACCGACCGTCCAGAAGCGTGTGTCGCGTTCACTGAAGGCCTCATTGTATTGTCGCGTTCCATAGCGCCCGAGTAGTCGCACCGTCACATTCGCGGCCACGCGGCGCTCCAGGTGGCCGCTCCAAAAATGAGTCGTCACGCGCTCATCGACCAGCAGTTCCTTTCCGGATCGGCGCTCGTCGTTCTTGCCTAAGAACAGGTTGGGCCCATAAAAATAGTACAGCCGCACGGCTGTCTCGGACGCAACATCTTGTGTCAGACGCAGACGGTATGACCCGTGGTTGTACACCGGATTCCCGGCATAGACGAAGCCTTGCGCCTGCGCCGACAACTCGGTGCGCCCCCAGCGTGAGTCGAAGGCCCGCCGAACATCGACCGACGGCTCATAGACCATGTCGTTCCCCTGTCCGGTTCGATCCACGACCGGTTGGGTCGGATCGTTCTGCAGGGACAGTCTGCGGGTGGCGGAAAAGAGGCCGACATCGTCGGTGTAGAAGAGATTGTTCTGGATCTCACCCGACCATTGAGCCGAGACGAGCGTGGATTGAAGGAGCACCCCGGCCAGCACGACAGCACATCGCACAAGGGTTATAAGGAGGCGATAGCGACAGGACTCCGTCACGCTCCTGTCTCGCCGGAGTCCGTTGTTTCCTCCCGTGTAAGAACACGTGCGCAGACGGCATGCAGACCGAAGGGCTCAACCGTGCGACTGAATCGAGCGCGACTCACACCTGCTTCAGGACCCATCCCCGCACCCAGCCTCATCGGCATCCTTATATCGATGAATTCGGAAGGGACGCTTGCTGCCGGGTTGCGATCACTCTCAGAATCATATCGGCGTGATAGAGGGCCCGTGCGCTCCAATGTCGAAACGTTTGAAGATAGGCGAGGTCCGCGTAGTGCGGATCTAGGTGAATCGCCTTCCGATAGCTCTCGCTTGCCTGGTCTCCGTGGCCACCGGCGAAGAGGCCGAGCGCCAAACCGGCCCAGGTGCCGGCCATCTGCTGGTTGAGGTCCACGGCAATCCGCCAGGCCTCCATTGCAGAGACCAGCTGCTCCAACTCAAAGAAGGCAAAACCAAGATTGCTCCAGGCCGGCGCATAGCCGGGACTGAGCGCAACGGATTCTCGGAACTCTACGAGCGCGGCTTCGGGCTGCCCCTGGAGATGAAGGATCATGCCAAGATTGTTATGGGGCACGGGATTCAGAGGACTGAGCCGGATCGCTTCACGATACTCCCGGGCCGCACCTTCCAGGTCTCTTTGCTCGAACAACCGCCCTCCGGCGTCAATATGAAGTAGAGACTCATCCTGTGCAGCACGAATCGTCGGCTCTGAAGCCGCTTCGAAAGACGGCTCTGCGTGAGAGACGGCGCACCCAAACGTCATCGTGAGCACCACCGCTGCTGCACTCCAAGCAGGCATGTAAGTCATATCGCTCCCTTCGCCACTCACGGATCATTGCACCGGAGAAACACCATATGGGCATTCGCACCATTGATACCGCCTCAGCGGCACGTCGTCATGGCCCGCGTCAGCAACCACACTGTCGCCAGCGCGAAACTCGCGATCCCGATAATGCTGCTCCAGAACGCCAGAAAGAGGAGTCGAATATACCCCCCGAGCGTATCTGCCCCATGTGCGAGTAGAAGATAGCCGTCTATTCCTACGCCGATCACCAGCATGATCGCGGAGAGCTTGATAAACGTCCACGCATTTCCTGCGGACAAACATTTCCACTGCATCTCGTGTGTCATAACATTCTCCTTTCCTTCGGTATCCTGTCGCGTATCCCTCTCCAATCGAAGTCCGTGTTATTGAACACGCGTGCGATTCGTGAGATTTCCCGTCTTGGTCGGCAGTTCCCTGGTCATATTGCCTTCCTTAGCCGAATCTTTCCGAGAACTTGCCAGCCCCAAAGCGCCTGCACGAACAGCGTGCTCACGGCACGATTCCCCAGATATCAGAACAATCCCGGCGTGAAGAATGAAATCCCGACATAGGGAAGCACTCCGTTGATCCCAGTATTCCGGTCGCCCAGACCACCGTTTGAAATGTGGTGCAGTCGCACCCCCATCGTCCAGGTCAGGCGATCCGTCACGAAATAGTGGACGCCAGGCCCCGTTTCCAATGTGAACTCGAACTGCGTACTTTGTTCAGAAATCCGCGGCGCCAGGTTGGTCCAGATCATGCCCGCGCCGGCATCCCAAAAGGGCATCCATCGGCCGAAGGATAGAAAGTTATATTTGAAGAGAAACGATCCGCCTGCGGCTTCCGCCGCAAACGGTTTGGTAAATCGGGCAAACACCGGCTGCACCACCAATTCGATATTTCCTTGCCACAAGCCGGTTCCCAACGGATCGGTCAACACCACCCCAACACGTGGCATGATGAACACAGCGCTTCGATTGGCCGAGGAAGCATTCCCTAACGCCGTAGTGGCCTGCGCGTATCCTACAGTCCCGCCGAGTTCGACCATCCCCTTGGTCATCGCGTCGCGCGCGGCAAACGACGACTCTGCCACCGCCACACCGCCATCGAGCCAGATCGTGGCACCTATAACCAGTGATGCGAAGAGTGAGGCACAACCTCGACGTCGTCCTTCGTCTATTCGAGTTCCCAGAGGTTTCTGCTCAATGCGTCTATCGTGTCGACCGTTTTGCGTGTCCTTCATTCGCATGGCTCGTTTCTTCAACTTTCTCATCCATCATTGGATGATGCCATGCTATGTCACGTTCATGGCACGGGTCTGTGACGTATCTTACAAACGACTGAACAAATATCTGGCGGAGACGGCCGAAGGAGAATGGGATCTCCGGTTGCTGGAGAATGAGAGGAGATGACGGAGGTTGTCGAGCGTGTTCTAGCCTTGCCGGTCACGATCCAACGCACCGAACGGCGTGTTACCGGGCACACAGGGAGCGGCATGGCCCATGGCATGCGAGACGGTCGGGAACAGGCGGGAGACGGCGATCGCCATGGAAAGCTCGACGATGCCGATTTCACCGTAGCGACGAAAGATGGCCTCGCGCCAGATATCCTCTTCACCACTGCCGG
>JACOEK010000012.1 GCA_024998595.1 Nitrospira sp. | reverse complement strand
CATAAGGCAGCAGATTTACAGTCTGCCCCCTTTGTCCACTTGGGTACCTGCCCGCAAGATACCTATTTCCAAACGTAAGCGCGCTACAAGTCGATTCAATCAATACAAACACCAGAGCGTTTCATTTTCTGGATCAGAGAATGAAGTAAGCCCCACCATGCACAGTTCTCCAGCAAAACGACAGGGCTGGAGCGCTGATAAAGTGAGGTTTGATCTGGCTTCGAAAGCAGCCGATTTTATTTGCGACGCATTCCAATGTCAAGGGGGTATGTTCTATGCAGGAACAAATCTACGGCTCGGATGACGCCGTACAGGCCCCGCGCGTGCTGGGAATGGGGCGTGGACGCTGAAGCACCTGAGTGGCTTGACGAATGACGTCCGCCGGACTCCCCAGCACATCCTTCATAAGCCGCACGATTTCTTGGGGCGACAGGCGAAACTCAGGCGCTAGGAATCGCTTGCGTGCCATACGTTTCTCGCTCGGATCCTCGGGCTCGTAGTACCCGCTCAACGCCGCGTCCTGCTCTGCCTGATCGAGCCGAGCCATCCAAGCAGACGTAGTGCCAGAGCCCCGAGAATCGCGCCGCGGCCTTTTATCGACCTCCAACTGAGTCCATACGGCCCACCCGATAAAGACCGCCCAGGTTTCATTGAGCGCCTCCCAGGATTCCGTCTCGCTCAGGAACCGCTCCTCCTTGAGCCCCCTTTTCTGGAGCACCGGCGTGATAAGGACTTGCTGGTACCGACAGCGCTGTTGCTCACGGGCAAACGCTCTCAACGAGGCATGCGCCGACGAAGGTGCAGATTCCTGCTCGAGAAAGTCCATATACGCATGGAACAGTTCGTGATACAGGGTTTCCAGCTCCTTGTGTGTCAAGCGTCCAAGCGGACGTAACGTGCGGCCCGCCGCATTCAGAGACAGCGATCGATCCAACACCATGCGATGGTCCGCTGGATGATACTCCGCCGCAAAGGCATGCAGATCCTCAAATTCGAAGGTCACAAAGTGTGACGGCACCTGTTCAAGAAAGTGAATAGGAAGATTGAGGGTCTTCGCTTCTGCCACCAAGGCATGCCACAAACGTGAAGAATCGGGCATGGACGCCTGGGGTTCAGCTTGGGTCGGCGCGGAGAGCAGCAATCCCAACAGCAACCCTCCTGCCAAAGCTACAGTCTTGCCTCGCAGACGATCGATATAGACGCGCACAGACCGCATGATGGCCTCGAATGGGAAATGAAATCGCGAGATACTCTTCAGAGTCAGTCGGCGAGGGTGCCTAGACGTAATAGTCCCGATCACGCCCCCAATCATGCCCGTGGCCTTCCTCGACTAAGGCCAGCGATTCGAACAAACGAGGGGACACGTGATCCAGAAACCGGGACGGTTTGGACAGCAACATGCCCGAGCTTCTGTCATAAACATTGATCGGATAGGTCAAAAACAGATAGCGCTTCGCCCGCGTCACCGCGACATAGAGCAACCGCCGCTCCTCCTCAAGTTCCTCGTCGGTATTGAACGAAAAGACCGAGGGAAACTTCCCGTCCACGACCCACAGCAGGAACACACATTGCCACTCCAGCCCTTTGGCGGAGTGAATCGTGGACAGCACCACTTGTTCGTCGTCCGTCCCCGACGGCTCCACTCCAACCGCACTGCCATCCGGGGGAGCCAAGGCCAAGTCAGCCAGAAACTCGGTCAAGCCCGGGTAACTTTCGGCGATCGTATGCAAATGATCGAGGTCCCGAATTCGTTTGGGATAGTCGTCATGGTGGTCTTTGAGGATCGGCAAATAATACTCATAGACCCGATTCACCTGCTCGGTCGGGCTCAAGTCGTCACTCTTGGCGAGGTTCTCAAGCACCACTCCCAGCTCTTTCAACCCTTTACCCGATCGACCGCTGCTGTCTCGCAAGACCTGATACGGATCATTCACTCGGACCATGGCTGACACGAGATCCTGCGCTTTTTTGGGGCCAACCCCTTCGACCAACATGAGTACGCGATGCCAGCTCACTGCATCCTGCGGATTCACCACCACGCGTAAATGGGCCAACAAGTCCTTTACATGCGCCGCCTCGATGAACTTGATTCCACCCCGCTTCACAAACGGCAGTCCGCAGCGCGACAACTCGATTTCTAGATCGAAGGAGTGAAAGCTGGAGCGAAACAGCACCGCAATCTCATTCAACGGGACGCCTTCCTCCCGCAACTCCAGGATTTTTTGCGCTACGAATCGGGACTGCGCATTCTCCCCTGCGGCCTCGACCAGCGCCGGCAACGGCCCATCCAGCTTGCGCGTGAACAAATGTTTCGTATATTTCTCGGGCGCTTCCTGAATGATTTCGTTGGCAAGACTGAGAATCGGCTGCGTACTGCGATAATTTTCTTCCAGTTTGTAAATAGTTGCACCGGGAAACCAGGAAGGGAACTCCATGATGTTGCGGAACGTCGCGCCGCGGAAGGCATAGATCGATTGAGAATCGTCCCCTACGACCATGACATTATCATGCGTCGCAGCCAGCTTCCGGATGAGCTCGGCCTGCAGCCGGTTCGTATCCTGATACTCATCCACTAGGATGTAGCGGAATTGCCGTGAAATAGCCTGCTGGGTGGGCTCATCCTTCGTCAGTAGGTCGCGCAACAAGACGAGCAAGTCATCGTAATCGAGCAGTTGGCGCTGGCGTTTTGCGAGCTGATAGGCGCGTTGCAGTTTACCCAGCGCATCAAGGTGATCGGCAAAGTGCGAAAATTCATCGAGGACAATTTCCTCCAGCCCTCGCAAGGTGTTTTCACATTTACTGTAGATCTCTGCAATGGTGCCCTTGCGCGGGAAACGCTTGTCTTTCTCATTGAGCCCCAGCTGAGCACGCAAGAGGGCAATGAGATCCTCGGCATCTCCGCGATCCATAATCGTGAAACTCGGCTCGATCCCGAGCACTCGACCGTAACGGCGCAACAGCATGTTCGCAACCGAGTGAAACGTGCCACCGCATACCCGCTGGCTGCGCGAGCCGATCAACGCTCCAACCCGCTCGAGCATTTCTTCTGCAGATTTGCGAGTGAAGGTCAGCAGCAGAATCTGTGACGGATCGACACCGGAATCGATCAAATACGCGACCCGATGGACGAGGGTCCGCGTTTTTCCGCTGCCCGCACCGGCGATCACCAGCGCCGGGCCATCCGCTGCCGTCACTGCCGCATACTGCTGCGGATTGAGCTCTTTGGCGTAATCCAGCGAAAATTTCCGGACAAGGTCCTGATCCGGAGTCCGTTTGAGAATGTAGGGTTTTGTGTCTCGATCCATGTTGGCATCCGGTTGGGCGGTGAGGCTCATGACGGGCGCGGTCGCGCTGTATAACATACCACCCGATGCCTTGCAACGACAGCCCGTCTGCTCACCTTTCATGATCGCGCCGAACGAGATCAACACTTGGAGCTTCATAATGAGTTGTATATAATGCCGGACCAGCAGGGGACCTCTATGACGACCAAATCACATTCGTTCGCTCAACAGATGCGCACCGTGGCGGAACTTATGCTCGCCGTGTCGGGTGAGTCCGTGTCGGTCATCAAACGGGCAGCTCCCGAACAGGCCCTAAAACTCAAGCATCAGGATGAATGGGGGATTTATCTCGAATTTTTACGGGCGATGTTCAATCTGACCGACCGGGTGTCGGCGCTCCACATCCCCCTCAAGGAACAGCCGCAATTCATGGACGAACTGACCGATACGGTCATCGACCAACTCAAGAAAGCCCTGGAACCGGCCTTCGGAACCGGCGACGACCAGATGGAAGTGGTCATGACGATCGGAACTGCGGTAGCCGAAAGCCGTCAAACCTACGAACGCTATCGCTTCCTGGTCACCGAAGACAGTCCCGCGAAGAACGATTTGTACCGCGATTTCAGCGACAGGGTGGCCCGCGCGGTAAGCGCGCCGGGAAACCCGAAGGTGACCGCGGCGGCCACGCTCTGTATCGCCGCCGTCATTCCTGCCCTGATCGGAATCTTTGAAGGGCAGACCCCGCCGATCCCTGCTGAGGTAACAGCCAGCTCAAGCTCTAGCAGCACCCCGCGGGGAGCCACCGGGGCCGACATTAAGCTCGTGAGCGTCATGTCCAGCATCAAGGGCGAAGAGGTCGAGACGCGATGGGGACTCCATCCGCGCTTTCGTCAGGATCTGACGCAAGAGGAGGCCAAACAACTGACGGCAACCATGAATCGAGTTGCCAAGATTCTCGGAGAGCGCTACGCCACCGTCGCCTTTTCTGACCAGTGGGCATCCTGGCACAAGGCCGGACACGCCTAACGCAGCATTCCGGAAGCGGGACCGTACCGGCCCCTTCCTCACCCATCGATCACATTCCACGGAGGCGTCGTGCAAGCACCCGACCACATACAGCCCCCTCAGGACATGGTTCCGCAAAGCCTGCACCGACTCGGCGAGCTCGCCCGCAACTTATGGTGGAGCTGGAATCAACCGGCACGGCAACTATTTGAGTCCATCGATCCGACCCTGTGGTTCCTCACCCACCACAATCCCGTCCAACTCCTCGCCGGGGTAAAGCCGGAACGATTCGCCACGCTAGCCAGTGATCCGACTTTCGCGCGGCAGTACTCCGCGGTTATGCGCAGTTTTGACGAATACATGAGCAGCAAGAACACGTGGGCGGCCACGGAATTCCCCGCGCTGCAGAATTCCCCGATTGCCTACTTTTCGGCGGAGTTTGGTCTCCACATTTCGATTCCGATTTACAGCGGGGGACTCGGCATCCTGGCCGGAGATCACTGCAAGGAAGCCAGTGACTTGGGCATTCCCCTCGTGGGCCTCGGATTCATGTACCCGCAAGGGTACTTCAAGCAGCGGATCAATCCCGAAGGATGGCAGGAAGCGACCTATGTGCCGTTCAACAGGTTCGATTCGCCGATTCACCAGGCGCTGACTCCGGCCGGCGTGCCCTGCACCATTAAAGTAGAAATCGGCCATCGGCAGGTGTCGGTACTCGTCTGGCAGGTTCGTAACGGCCGTATGTCTCTCTACTTGATCGATACCGACGTGCCTGAAAATACCCCGGAAGATCGCGCCCTTTCGGCGAGGCTTTACGGTGGTGATCAGGAGACCAGGCTGTGCCAGGAGTTTCTGCTCGGCATCGGCGGCGTACGAATTCTGCGCGCCCTAGGCATCACTCCCGCCGTCTGGCATTGCAATGAAGGCCACTCAGCTTTTCTGACGGTGGAACGGATTCGCGAGTTCGTCACCAAGGGACACAGTCATGCAGAAGCGAGCGACCTGGTCCGACAAAGCACCGTATTCACCACACATACGCCCGTCCCTGCCGGCCATGATATTTTCCCTTTTCACCTGATGGACCGTTATTTCCACAATTATTGGGGCCAGCTCGGATTGTCCCGGGAAGAATTCCTGCGGCTCGGGGAAACGCCGGAAAGCGCGGGTCATGGCTTTAATATGACCGCTCTCGCCATGCGGCTATCGGCCCACGTGAACGGAGTGAGCCGCGAACACGGGCGCGTCTCCCGCCAAATGTGGCAACACTTATGGCCCGGTCTGGCGCAGGATCTCGTTCCCATCCGGAGCCTCACTAATGGCATTCACGCGCCGACATGGATCTCTCCGGAATCGAATTCGCTCTATGCCAAATACCTCAGCCCTGACTGGGCGGAACGAATCGACGACCCCACCATATGGCAACGGGTCACTGACCTGCCTGATGACGCGTTGTGGGCCGTTCGGCAAACCACCAGACGCAAACTCATGCGATTTATTCGGGAGCGCGCGCGTGATGGCTGGATTCGTGGGCATCTCCAACCCATGCAAGCCATCGCCCGGGGGACGCTCCTTGACCCGGAGGCCCTTACCATTGGGTTTGCCAGACGGTTCGCCACATATAAGCGGGCGACCCTGCTATTCCGCGATCTCGAGCGCCTGAAACAATTGCTCCATAACCGGTGGCGGCCGGTGCAAATCGTTTTTGCGGGTAAAGCGCATCCGGCCGACGAACCAGGCCGGTACTTCATTCACGAAGTCCTGAACTTTTGTAACGATCACAAACTCGGTGGGCATATTGCCTTTCTCGAAGACTACGACATGCATATGGCGAAGTATCTCGTCCAGGGTGTGGATGTGTGGCTCAACACGCCTCGTGCGCCGCTCGAAGCAAGCGGCACCAGCGGTCAAAAAGCTGCCCTGAACGGAGTGATTAACCTCAGTGTGTTGGATGGGTGGTGGCAGGAAGGCTACAACGGCCTCAACGGGTGGGGCATTCAACCCCTCCCTGAAGGCACGGACACCCAGGCACAAGACGCGCATGACGCCGAACAACTCTTTCGCCTCTTGGAGCAGGAAGTCGTGCCATTGTTCTATCAACGCGATCTTGACGGCATCCCACGCGGATGGCTTCACATTGTCAAAGAGAGCATTAAGACCGTGGCCCCCCGCTTCTGCACCAAACGGATGGTCAAGGAATACATGAGGCAGTTGTATGCACCGGCTACCGCGCGTACCCCGAACAAATGGTAGCATGATCGAAAAGAGGTCTCCTTTTACCCAAGGGCACCATTTCTCCTCCTGGGCACTTCCCGCTGGATTCCTGCTGTTCGCCTGGATGTGTCCCATGCCGGCAATAGCGGCTGCACCGGCGTCAAAAGCCTCTCCAACGCCACTCGAACGGGAAGCCATGACGTTGTATCGGGCGGCGGAGTACAGCCGCGTCATAGACCTTATTCAGCACCCGCCCACAGGCCAAGAACCAGGGGCGGACGCAATTCGCTACGCCATCCTCAGTTACGTGAAGACGGGAAAGCCCGAAGAAGGATGGAAACTTTACCCAAGGATTACCGCCGGGGATCGTCCCGATGACCGAGAGTTGTTACGGGAAGTCGCACGAGGGTTTATCATTTCCCGGGTCCGTGACTCACAAGAACACATCCGCATCGCGGCCTACACCGCTCTTGCAGAGATGGGCGAGGGCGATACCCTGCCGCTGCTTGAAGACGGGCTTTTGGATTCGTCGGCACTCGTTCGCGCCAGGGCGGCCGAAGCCATTGGGCGGAGCGGACTGGCTGGGCGCTCGGCCGCACTTAAACGCGCGCTTCGAGATGAAGCCCCCGGTGTGCGTATCGCCGCCATCAATGCTCTCAGCGATGCCAAAGTCTCAGGCATCGCCGATCAACTCACCGAAATTGCCCGGGTCGATGAAGGCCCAGAATCCATCTTTGCTTTTGCCGGTCTGTACAAACTAGGCCGTACAGATGTGCTCACGGACATTTCCAGTGCCGTCACCCTGCCCGACCCGGAGGTACGCATGGCGGCCTTGGGTGTCTTGGGACGCCTCAAGCGTCCGGCAAGCCTATCGATCCTGAGCCAGGCCGTGTATGACCCTCATCCTGCCGTACGTGCGTTTGCTGCGGGAGCCCTGGGAGAATTCGGTAGTGTCGAAGGAATCGCGCCACTGACTCACGCTCTGGGAGATGAGAATCCGCGGGTGCGTAGTGTCGCTGCCTCTAGCCTCGGCCGCTTGGGAGTCGCGGAATCCCGGAGCGTTGTTCAGCCACTGTTGCGAGACTCCGATGAACATGTGCGCATCAGCGCAGTAGAATCACTACTCCGCTTAGGGGATGCCGGTGCCATTTTGAACGCCGCAGCGCTCGCACGCCATCCCGACCCATCCATACGCGGCGATACCGCGCATGCGCTCTCGTTCGCCACCACCTCAAATGCTCTTCCTATCCTCGAAAACCTCCTCCGGGATCAGCAACCGCTTCCTCGACTGAGGGCTGCCCGAGCGCTAGGAAAATCGCCACTCAAATCGCTCATCCCCGCAGCTAAACTCGGCCTCCAAGACTCCGATGCCGCCGTGCGTATCACTTCGGCAGGAAGTCTCATCCGCATACTATCTCGAAAAGACAAAGCGAACGCCCGCTAGGGGGTGAGCCGCATGTTCAGATTCATTGGGCTGGTAAAGCTTCTAGCTTTTGGTTCGGCTTCGGATATTTTCACGCAGAACAGCCACCGAATATTCATAAAAAAACGGTACGGGCCTTTTCAAGAAATGCAGTGAACAATGTGCTTGGATGGGGACTGGCTTTACATCGGCGCAAAAACCTTGCGACGCACAGTCGAAAATCGTGCAGGCGAAGGTTGAAATTAATAAAAACTCTGCGGACATCGCAGAGAGTAGGCAGAATCCATCAATTCACTCGATAGTCTAGCGCGTGGGGGGAACAGAAAGACACTCAACCCGCAATCAAGGAGTCGGCAGGGGAAAAATAGTTATACTCGTAAATCTCTCTTAGCAGAAAATGTCGCCAGGCAAATAGGACAATTGTCGGAAGAACTGAGCCTTCTCCTCCGCAAGTCACATCCTCTATGAAACAGTGGCCGGCTGCTTCTTCCATTTGGCAAGAATACGCTCCACCCGCATCTTGACCACCATATCAGTATCTTTCAGCAACGGCTTTATCGCTTCACGACCACGTTCATCGCCAATTGCTTCGAGGGCTGCCGCCGCTGTTAACCGTGTAAACCAATCTTTGTTCTGCAACATCTCGATCAAGGGATCTATGGCTTCAGGCGACTTAATACGGCCCAATGCAATCACCGCTTGCTTCCGCACCAATTCCTCTTTGTCCTTTAACGCCTTAATCAGACCAGGCAAGGCAGGCTCGCCAAGATTCACCAAGGCATCTGTCGCATCTTCCATGAATTCATCGTTTCGAAGCTGCTGCATCAGGGGATCCAACACTCGTTCATCACGAATCTTTCCCAACGCTATGATCGCGGACTTTCGCACATCCCAGTCGCGCAAAAGCTTGAGAAGCACGTCGACGGCAGGTGATCCGATTTGTCCGATCCCCTCAATAGCAACCTCTCGCACCTGCCAGTCACCGTCACGGAGCGCCGCGGCGAGTGGTTCGACGCACCGTTCATCGCCCATTTCTCCCAACGTAATTGCGGCTTCTCGCCTCACCACCCAATCAGGATCTTTAAGGAGATCGATCTGGATATCGATTTCATCCTTGACCTTCTCCTCTTCCAGCACCACTTCCTGCATCGGCTCGGTGAGTTCCTGCCCATCCACCGAAGAATCCAAGGATGCTGCAAGTTGGTCCGAGACTTGATCCGTCAAAGCCTCATCCGCAACTTGGCCGATAGGGGAAACAGCCTGTGCTTGTTCTTTTTTTTCGCCAGCATGTTCCATATCAAGAATCCTTATTCCGCAGGAGGGTTAGGGTCAGACGATTTGATACCGTAATTCGTTAGGACTTGGCTTCAGCCTGCTTCCCCGCCGCATTCTTTTTCCTTAACGAAAGCGCCCGTCGCTTACGCTGAGTCCGCTTGAGTCGTTTACGCAAAGAACGCACTGCAGGACTGCCAGAATTGCTCTCGTCTTTCGTGCCAGCGGCGATTTTCTTCTTCAGTCGAATTTCGTCTGATTCACCGGTCGGTTTCTTTGCCATTCAGCTTCAACCTCCAACAATTAAGATCAACACAAACAGAAATAACTGCGCACTCAAGGTGCCAATCTAGAACGGGCAGTCTAATCAAGTGCAGGAGGAGGTGTCAACTGACCCAGGG
This sequence comes from Nitrospira sp., assembly GCA_024998595.1. Taxonomy (GTDB): domain Bacteria; phylum Nitrospirota; class Nitrospiria; order Nitrospirales; family Nitrospiraceae; genus Nitrospira_A. The sequence goes on along the minus strand of JACOEK010000012.1, from coordinate 13,606 downwards.
TAGTTCGGTCGGCTTAGGAGACGATGAGTCCAGGGACGGTGTTGTGCGCCGAATGATCGGCGGCTAACATACTGCCAATCCGTCGTTCGCGTCGAACATACAAGGCTTCTTGCGGCATCATTCGAAGAGGGACGGCAGGTACTTCTACGCCTTCTTCCTCGCGACTCTGACGCTTCACGAGGCGTGTGTCCGTATTTAACAGCATGCCAGCCACAGAGGGTATCATCGACGAGGGCATTTGGATCACCGGACGATGATTGCCAATGACCTCTATCTGCACAGCGCTGGTACCGGCTTCAAGCATACCCAGTTCACGAGCCGCAGCGTGCGAGAGATCTAGCATCCGGCCTGTGACATACGGGCCTCGATCATTGATTCGAACCTGCACGGATTTCCCATTGGCCAAGTTGACCACCCGCACGAGGCTGCCGAGCGGTAGTTTACGATGGGCCGCTGTATAGGCGGTCATGTCGAAGACTTCCCCATTCGCTGCGAGTTTCCCATGAAACTCCTTTCCGTACCATGAAGCGACGCCTCGATCCTTGATACCGAGATCCAGGGAGAGTTCGCCTTTCGGAAGGGCGGAACAGGCACTGAGGAGGAGGCAGGTCACTAGGGGAACAACAGCATATCCCGTCTTGCAACGAGAAAGGTTCCGGAAATTCCTGACCATAGAAGCACCTCGTATGAAAGCCTGAAATCGCTGTCTAATTGAACATGCTCTCCAAACGTGATTTCAGGCTACGGGAGATTGCTCTCGGCGACAATACCGTCTGGGTAGCCCAGCACCCTACAAATGGACAAAGAATCCGGCATCACCGAATAGCCGTCGCATATTCCTTCACACAGGAAATGCGATAGAAAGACCGCATGTCTTCAGTCTGACGAGCTTGTCAAAGCTCCAGAAGCCCCCCATATGGGGGACAGTTCACAAATGAACATCCCGCATAAACCGAGTGGGCCTCTGGACAAGTCGTCACAATAGCTCAGGAAGCCAAACAACCCGATTGCAAATGCTACCGAAACCGAATGGAACGATCCTCCAACTTCGTGTTCACGACGAACCGTTCAAAATTCTTTTCTAGTACTTCTGCGAGAAGCTCTTCCCCATCCTGGGGTTCAAACCAGAACACATTGTCGTTACTGCCGGAATGCGCATCAGTTCGAACGATCGAGCTGCCATCTTCGCGATTCTTCGCCTGAATAACCAACTTGCTACGGGCCTCAATATCGGTCAAAAGAACCCCCCGCTTCGCATCAACCGTCAAGTCGAGGATTTTCCCGGACAGCAGGATATTGGGACCATTTTCAGATTCCGGCGGGGCAACCTTCTGGTACTGCACCAGCCAGCCCTTGCGCTTAAGATAGTCGGCAAACGCTTGGCCGGTTTCCTCACCCGCACTACCACTCGAAACGTGAAAGTCTGTTTCGCCACCCCACATCGAGCTACGGCTTCCAACCTTGGCATGATCGGCTCGCACATCCTCAAATGGAATCACGACGACCTTGGGACCGGCCATCGGCTTAACTGCCGGAGAGACGCTGGTCATATCCTTGGGGACCTTGGGGGTCAAATTCATCGGAATAATGTCGCCTTTTTCGGAGCAGCCCAATAGGAGCAGCAACCCGACGGCTACCGGCGCAGACATCCCCCGCACCACATGCTGTCGAATCATAAAATCCTTCTACCTCCTTGTGAGTGACACATCCTTAATATCATTAGCGATTCTGATCAATTGCGATGGACGACTATCGATCGAACAGTCAAACCGTCCCGGGTCTTCACATATTTCAACGTCACCTTATCCCCCGCGTGGACTTGATCGAGCGCAATCCGTTTCTTCCCGCGCGTAATAGTGGCGCCTTGCTTAATCACCGCCCCAACCACGATGGCTTCGTTTAACCCGTGCTGTCCCTTGACCACAATGACAGGGGGATTCTCTCCGGCATTGACGCTTTCAACCGTCCCCTTAATCTCATGGACAGAATTACTGGCCGCATGCACTGATGTCAGGAAGCTTCCGAGTCCAGCGAGGGCCACACACAGCGCGGCGCCTATTACCAGTACACCGAGCAGACTCGGCCGCGATTGATTCATGTCCTTTCTCATTCCGGAGAAACCTCTTCGTCAGGCGTTTGACACAGTTGTCGAAATTGATAAAGTCGCGGAACTGTAGCAGTTACGAATCACCCTGTAAAGACGGCCGCACCCTTTTCTCGACCTGCTCCCTATGCGCTGCATCCATCTCTTGACTGCATCACAGACGGTCGGTAATATCAGGCGCGATTTGCCACACCACGTGCCGTATCAACGAACAGCAGGAATCACACCCAGCCAGCCGTCAATCCCGACTGCATGATCGAAGTCTGCAACATCACCAAACGCTACGGCCACCTCACCGCGATCGATCGCGTCACCTTTCGTGTTGAGAAGGGTGAGGTCCTGGCATTCCTAGGGCCCAATGGCGCCGGCAAAACCACAACCATGCGCATCCTCACCTCGTTCATTCCCGCGACGGAAGGAACTGCGCACGTGGCGGGCTTCGATTGCGCGGATCAGCCTGACGAGGTAAAAAAGCGCATCGGCTATTTGCCGGAAACCCCGCCTGTCTATCAGGAGCTCACAGTCGCCGAGTACCTCATGTTTGTCGGAAAACTCCGCGGCATGACTGGCGCGGGTCTGACTCAGGCTTTGGACCGGGTAATGGAACGGCTTTCTTTGGGGTCTGTCCGGCAGCGGCTGATTGCCAACCTGTCACGCGGCTATCGTCAACGGGTGGGCCTGGCCCAGGCGTTGATTCACGATCCGCCCGTCCTCATCCTCGACGAACCCACGGTCGGGCTTGATCCAAAGCAGATTATCGAGATCCGGGAATTGATTAAAAGTCTGGCCGGCTCGCACTCCGTCATTTTGAGCACACACATTCTTCCGGAAGCCACCGCGGTTTGTCAGCGCGTCGTGATCATCAACGGAGGACGGATCGTCGCCGAGGATACCCCGGACCAACTATCCGCCCGCCTCCGGAAGTCGGAAAAGATCAGCGTCACCCTGAAAGCCCCTCCGGCCAATATCACGGAGCGGTTTCGCGATGTCCCTGGAGTGGAGCATGTACTGACAACCTCCGACCCACAAACGGTCCTGATCGAATGCGCGCTGGGCAAAGATATCCGGGAAGACGTCGCCCGCTTCGCAGTCGGCCAAAACTGGGGCCTGCTGGAAATGAAACCTGTCTCGATGACGCTTGAAGATGTCTTCCTGAAACTGACTCAGAGGGAAGACGAATTACCGAAGTCGAGCGAAACACCCGCGGGCGAGCGACACTAACCGATGCCACCTGTCCAAGCGATTATCGCCAAAGAGTTGCGCTCCTATTTCGTCTCGCCGATCGTGTATGTGGTTGGCGGGGTCTTTCTCCTCACCTTCGGATTCCTTGCCTATCTCTATATTGTGTTCACCGGAGCTCAGGCCATCCAGCTGATGCAAATGCAAGGCGGGACGGCGCAGATCAATTTGAACGACCTGGTTTTTCGCAACCTCTTTGCCAGCATGCGGTTCGTGCTGCTGCTGATCCTACCCATCCTCACCATGCGGCTGCTGGCCGAGGAGCGCAAGCTTCGGACCTTTGAATTTCTGATGACTGCCCCGATACGAGTCAGCGAAATTATTGTCGGGAAATTCATCAGCGTCTACCTGGTGTTTCTCGGAATGCTGCTTCTGACAACGTTGGTTCCCCTCACATTAGCCCTCTTCAGCGATTTCGACTGGTACCCGGTACTCACCGGCTACCTGGGGCTGACGCTGCTTGGCGGGTTTTTTCTCGCCGTCGGCCTGTTTGCTTCCTCCATTACCGAAAACCAGATCGTGGCCGCGTTCACGAGCTTCGGCCTCCTCCTGATGTGCTGGCTGCTCGCCGGACTTGGCTCACTCCTGGGCGATACGCCAGCGGGACAAGTGGTCTCCTACCTTTCGTTCATGGAACATTATGACCACCTGGTTCGCGGCCTGATCGATACAAAAGACCTGGTGTATTACGTGAGTGGAACCGTTCTCATGCTGTTCCTCGCCCACCGCATTGTGGATGCCTCCCGATGGAAATGACGCGCAACCCCCTTCCCATCGGTGCCATCGGAACTGGTCTGGCCATCGCAGGGGTCATTGCCTACTCCTTGGTTCCGGACAAACTATGGCTCGTCACACTCCTGGAGGGATTGGCCCTCGCCTGTCTGATCTGGGCCTTTGCCACCCATTTCGATCGGCTCAAGCGGTTTTCCTCTCAACGGTCCACCCGCATGGGTGCCAACAGCGCGCTGATGGTCACGCTGTTTTTAGCCATCCTAGCCATCGTGAATTTTCTGGCCGTCCGGCATTCGATCCGCTGGGACTTCTCAGAGAATCAGAACTATACGCTCGCGCCGGAGACCTATCGCGTTCTGCGCAATCTTACTCGAGACGTGAACGTGACGGTTTTTACGCGGGAAAAGGACCCCGGCTTCCAGGGATACAAGGAACGCTTCGACAGTTATCGGCAAGCCAGCTCTAAGCTGACCGTTCAATTCATCGACCCGGAACGTCAACCGAAGGTCGCACAAAATTACGGGGTCACCCGGACTGACGTAGCCATCTTCGAAAGTGGTCCCCAATCAGTCCGTATTACGTCGCCCGCCGAAGTGGAGATTACCGGCGCGTTGGTGCGTGTGTCCAAGGACACCAAAAAGCGGATCGTCTTTTTGGAAGGCCACGGTGAACGCAGCTTGGAAGACAAGGACCGTGGTGGGCTGGCCCTTACCAAAGAAGTGTTAGAAAAGCAGGGCTACGACATCGGCAGCGTTACCTTGCTGCAGGAACCGGCTGTGCCGGATAACACTGATGTCCTCATCATTGCCGGCCCCCGGCGCGCCATTACCAAGGAAGAAAAAGACCGCATCCAAGCCTATGTCGTAAAAGGCGGCCACCTCCTTCTCTTGCTCGACCCGGACACGCAATCGAGCATGGATGACCTGCTGAAAGTGTGGGGCCTTGAACTGGGCCCTGGTGTGCTCGTCGATCTGCAAGACCGGCTCGCCCAGGGCGACCTCACAGCCCTACTGGTGCGCACGTTTACCGATCACGAAATCACCCACGAACTGACGGCTGCGGTGTTGTTCCCTCTGGCCCGCCATCTGATCTTTCACGAAGAGCAGGGAAAGGACTGGGACTACGTTCCTCTGGCGCGTACATCACCACGTAGCTGGGCAGAAACTGATATGAAGGGCCGAGTCGTCAGCTATGACGAAAAGGAAGACGTGCAAGGACCATTGGCGCTAGCGGCCGCCCTGACGCCCAAACAAGCTCCCGAGGAAGGCAAGCCCCGTCCTGCCGTCGTGGTCGTCGGCAATTCCGCGTTTGCCAGCAATGGCTTCATTAACTTCGTGGGAAATAGCGATTTCTTTCAGCGCACCGTGGGATGGCTCTCCGAAGAACGGGACTTAATTTCGCTCACACCGAAGGATCCGGCGGTTCGACCGTTCACGCCCAACCCCCTTCAGGAGCGCATCCTGCTCTACGTTCAGGTCATTCTCCTTCCAGCCATGACCGTGCTTTGCGGTCTCCTGGTCTGGCGGAAACGGCGACGTTTGTAGGCCATGGCGCGCTATTGGCCGACAGTGCTCCTGGCAGGCGTCCTTGCAGGGCTCGGTCTGTACCTCTACCTCGTCGAACTGCCTGAGCAACGCACCGAACTCGTCACTGCCACCCAGGCCAAACAAATCCTGCCGTTTGAGCAAGCCCAAATCACCGCCTTACGGGTCCGCAGCCACTCCGGGGAAGTTGTGCTCAGCCAGCCACCGGGCCGGCCCTGGAGTATTACCGCGCCGATTCAGGCGGACGCCGATCAGCGTCAGGTTCAGGCTCTCCTCCGTGCGCTCGTCATGGGAAAAGTCTCCCGCCTGGTCGAAACGCATCCGGCCTCGTTGATGCCCTTCGGTCTGGATCACCCTTCCACCGTGGTGACTGTAACCGCAGGGGATCGCGACGAAACCCTCTCGATCGGGGATGCCGGCCCCCTTTCCTCAACCCTTTACGTCCTGAGAGCGTCGGACGAGGCCGTGCTTCTGACCGACCTGGCACCGAAAGACTTTCTGAACCGGACCCTCCTCTCCTTCCGACGGAAGGAGTTGCTGCAGTTCAACCAACAGGAGACAGAACAACTCCGCCTCACCTACCCCTCGACGGAAATCGTACTGTATGGGATCGAAGAGAAGCCGAAGAAAAAATGGAGAATCCGCTACCCCATCGAGGCCGAAGCGGATCGCACGGAAGTCCAGGCCCTTCTTTTCCGTTTAGAAGATCTCAAGGCCTTGGCCATCGTTGATCCCGGTCCTGAACGGGAAAAACTTGCGCCGTCATTGACCAAGCCCAAGGTGAAAGTCACCGTGCACGCGGCAGGGACTGATCAGGTCGTTCGCCTGTTTCAGCCCGATCCGGCCAGCGGAGAAGCCTATGCGCAAACCGCTCCGGATGGCCCCATTTATAAAATCAGTCCCTCCGCCATTAAGGAATTGACGAGGGATCTGTTCGCGCTGCAGGACAAGCGGCTATTGGGAGTCGATACGGGCGACATTGCCCTGCTCTCCATTAAGACGCGGGAAGAACAGTACACCCTGGTTCATGATCGCGATGGATGGATGCTTGATGATCAGCCAACGGAAAAATTACGGCAGGATGTTGCCGATCTCCTCGTCAGCCGGATCGTGAATCTGCCCGCCGAAGAGCGTGTGCTCAAGCAAGTCGGCCCCCTGGCTCCCTATGGCCTCGTCGCCCCGGTTGCCGAATTTGTCGCCACCGGAAAAGACGGTCGGATTGTCGGACGCTTGGCCCTCGGCAATCAATCGGGAGGACTCTTGTATGCCATCGGCCATCGCATACCGGGTGTCTTCCAGGTCCGCCCCGACCTCCTGACCCAGATCCCCTCCCGGTTGGCCCTGCTCGCCAGCGGCCCCGGAACACCACCCTAAACCGCCGGCAGAGGTGTTTCCAGGACGCTGGGGTTTATGGTACTGTGCGCCCATTGTTCTTGATCAAGGAGGATCCTTCAATGATGTACTCGCGATCTCACAGTGCACTCGTCCTGTCTTTATCCCTACTGTTACTTAGCGCCTGTGCTACCGAAGAGGCAATCACCAGCAGCGGATCTACACAGCCGTCGGCTGCAGCCGTTCCGGTGAAGAACCCCAAACAAGCTTCAGCTCCCGTGCCGGTCTCGGCCCCAAACTATGACACGGTGGAAGCCTGCCTCGCGCGCATCCCCGCGAATAGCACTCCTGGTACCCGCATGCTAGCCGAGGGAAGTTGCCGACGTGAAGGGCCGATCAGTTCTTCACTATCCGCGGCTGATACGAAAAATCGGAGTCGCGTTGCCTCCGGAAGCGTGGAAGACAGCCTGGATGCCTGCATGGCACGAATTCCTCAGGATGCTTCCGTCGGGCAACGGATGTTAGCGTCGGAAAGCTGCAAGCGCGATCAAGCCAACCAGCGGTAATCCGACATTCCGGTTTGAGCTATGCCGCGCCTCCGAAGGTGACCACGCCCCTTCGGAGGCAGGCCTCGCTGTAGACAATCTCACCGGCTTTCAGTATCGTACGACGACGCCCCCGTAGCTCAGTTGGATAGAGCAGCGGTTTCCTAAGCCATTCTAACTCCCCAATACAAATCCTTCTCAATGCAGCAAAACTCGCTCAGAGTGGCGATTTTCGCTATTTATCCAGCTTGGCTCATGTCAGGTGAATTGAGTTGGATCGATGTCGTTTTAGCTGTAGGCGTGACACGCCCGGAACACGTAGGGTTAGTATCTAGCAGAGGACGGTTGGCTGTTCTTATCGCCAGTCTGGCAGGGATACGAACCTAAGCATCGTTGGGCATGCTGCTATCACCGTGGTAGCAATTCTTGCGGCGATGGCGTTCCCGGGTCGATGATTTCGTGAATGCTTGTTCCCAAATGGTGGCCTAACAAAGGCCTCACATTTCAACCATTTAGATATGCTTGTTATCCGAACATTCATGTTCCCCAAAGAATTACAGGGGTAAATTTTTGTGTTCCCAGTGTGATAGGGAACCTGAATTCTGTGATTGCGATTCATATGGTCTATAAGGCGTCCCAACGCGAGAAAAAATGATTAACCATTTCTAATGCTTAGTCACACCCACTCGTAATTGGTCAACATCGTCTTGACAAAAAAATAATTACGGACAACAATTGTCCGTAATAGCTTGCTCGCAAGCCAATCGCTATAACTCAAAAGGAGTTCAAATTATGCAACGTCTTGACTACTTCTCCCTTGCAAAACCAGCATTCCAGCATCTATTCGCTTTAGATCAGTACTGTAAAAACAGCTCAGTTGATCCAACGATCCTTCGGCTAGTTCAGATATATGCGTCACAAATCAATGGATGCGCGTTTTGCGTCGACATCCACTGCAAGGAAGCTAAAATCGCCGGAGAACGCGAATTGAGAATTTATCACGTGCCTATGTGGAAGGAATCGCCGCTTTTTAGCGATAAAGAAAAAGCAGCTTTCGAGTGGACGAAGGCAGTCACTCTGATCAGCCAAGGCCCGGTCTCTGAAGAACTGTTCCAGAAAATGAAACAGCACTTTAGCGAACAAGAGATTGTTGATCTTAATATGCAGATTGCATTCATCAACTTGTTCAATCGATTCGCAGCAACTTTTAGATCAGTTCCCGGTGCAAGAGATCAGGTATTGGGATTGGGGAAGGCGAATCTCGCGTGATTTTAGGTAACCAAGTTGAATGGGCTCTTCATTGCGTTATGATATTAGCAAGTGTTCCGAAAGGAAAACCCTTGAACTCAAAGGCACTAGCCGAATTTCACGGCGTTCCTAAAGAGTACCTCTCAAAGTGTTTACAAATGTTATCTCAGGCCGGTCTCGTGACGACGACGACTGGCCCCCACGGTGGATACAGTCTGGCAAAAACTCCCGACAAGATTTCATTTCTCGATGTCGTTGAGGCGATAGAAGGAAAAAGTAGTACGTTCAAATGCAACGAGATCCGTCGGAACAATCCCTGTCTTGCCAAATCGGATCGCAAATTTTCTAAACTCTGCGACATCGCCGCCGTCATGCACGAAGCTGATGAGGCTTGGCGAAATTCACTTCGTGAAAAGAAGCTCTCTGATATTACGGATTCTCTCTTGGACGGCGTGAGCAAAGAAACTGTCGGTAACTTCATAAATTGGGTAGACGATCATTAGATTTCCAGTAGTGTTTGATCGTCTTGAATATTTGTATTCAATCAATCGACCACAGAAACATGACTACCTCATATTGATACCTGAAAACGATCTGTTCGAACCAAGTGTTAGATGGTCCAACTGTGCGATATGAATTGAAAAAACCGTTTGCTTTACTTGCTAAAATGAATGGAAAATGAGCGTCCCCAACGGGATTGGAGTGCCTTTGCAATGTTCCTAGCAGCTCATGGATCAGCATACGCGTCAGCCTGTCCCACGCGTCGGACTCCTGCTCTTGCTCTAAACCTTTCAACGATTGGCTACTTTCCCAAACTGAGAGAGGTTCCCACGCCCTGTGGCACCATTGCGCAGAATGGGCGGGCGCTGGCGGCCGGCGATCTGCTGAAATACGACTCCAGTTCTGTTCGTCGCCGGCACATGCCACTGGTGCAGGAGTTTGTCGGTGTGACTGCCTGGGGAAGGCGGCCCAGCAGGCGATGGTCATGGCCTGCCGTAGGCAGAGATCCAGACGTGATTTCGGATCTCCTCCTGGTTCAGTATTCCTACACCTGAAACTTCTGCACCGAAGATTCCAATCCGATGCCGTCCTGCATCCGGACCGTCATGTCGTTTTGACAGTCATGTGAACGAGCGAAAAGCTATGCCTATTCAGGACACCGGGCACGGCTCTGCTCGGGAAAACTGCCTTACAACCATACGTCGGATTTTCCTCACACCTAGACGTAGAATATCGACAAATAAACTAGGGCATCCCCCTAAGGTCATACCGAGGCGATTGCCCTAGGGTGATTCTTTTAATATGCAGTCTTCATCTCGATTACACACAGCTTCTATCACAGCCAGGAAGAGAAGGAGGTCATCATGGTCACACTCGACGATGCCAGACAGGTCATTGCGGCAGCCGAAAAAAAGGCGACGGAGATTCGTCAGCCTCAAAACATTGCGATCGCTGACGCCGGGGGAAACCTCATCGCGCATGTGCGGATGGATGGGGCCTGGATGGGCAGCATCGATGTGTCCATCAAGAAAGCGTTTACCGCGCGGGCCTTCGATATTGCGACCAAGGACTTGGCGGCCCTCTCGCAGCCGGGGAAACCGTTCTTCGGCATTCATGCCTCCAACGATGGACGGGTCATGATATTTGCGGGTGGCGTGCCGCTCAAACGTGACGGAAAAGTTGTCGGCGCGATCGGCGTCAGTGGAGGGACAGGGGAACAGGACCAGGCCGTGGCGGAAGCGGGTGCCGCAGCTTTTAAATGACGGTACTTCACGATGAGGGGGAGCGCCGGTGGAACAGTCGGACCCCTGAACGAAATGACGGAGATGCATCACATTCGACAAGGACAGGGCCCGCCCTTATTGCTCATTCACGGTCTGGGCGGTAGTTGGCGTTCGTGGTGGCCCGTGCTCGGCGCATTGGCGGCGGAGCGTGAAGTCATTGCGGTGGATCTTCCAGGCTTCGGCGAGACGCCGCCGCTAATCGGCGAAGTGTCGATCCGAACATTGGCCGACGCGATGACGACATTTCTGGCCGAAAAGAACCTACTCGGCGTGGATGCAGTGGGTAGTTCGATGGCGGCACGACTCGTATTGGAATTGGCCCGACGAGGCGGCGTATTAGGCTCGGTCGTTTCCTTGGATCCTGGTGGCTTCTGGGACGGTTGGCAACGCCATGCTTTTTATTCGTCGATCTGGACGTCGGTTAGACTAGTGCGGCTGCTGCAACCCATCATGCCGGCGCTCACGCGTCACGTGGTCACGCGGACGCTGTTATTTGCGCAATTCTCCGCGCATCCCTGGCGTCTGTCGCCGCAAGTTTTGCTGAGTGAGATGCGAAGTTACGCCGCGTCACTGTCTTTTGATGAACTCTTGCGGCAGCTTGCCTACGGCGAGACACAGCAGGGCGCACCGCTGGAGCTGCTCGAACATCCCGTCCTGATCGGATGGGGTCGCCGCGACCGAGTCTGTTTTCCCAGTCAAGCGAGGCGAGCAATGCGACTCTTTCCCGAGGCGCGATTTCATTGGTTCAACCGTTGCGGCCACTTCCCTCAGTGGGACGTGCCGGAAGAAACGGTTCGTGTGATCTTGGCCCATACCGGCCAATCCATGCCATCTCGAAGATCTCAAGGAACTTGACTGCGCGTTTCCGCCCCCGAACAAGAAGACGACGTTGGAGATGAGATGAGCTGAGACGGTCCTCACGTTTCGCCATAGGAGTGTCCGAGTCATCCTTCGTTGCGAGGCGAAGCATGACTCGGACAGACTCCAAGAGCGACATGGAGTGAACCATGCGCCGAGTAAGCAATCTCACATTGAAAGGAGAACGACAATGGCAGACAAGAGCATGGTAAACGTCGGGCTGTGGGTTCGGTTGGAAGCCAAACCCGGCAAGGAAGCGGATGTCGAACAATTCCTTCGCAATGGCTTGTCGATTGTCCAAGGAGAGCCTGCCACCACCACGTGGTACGCCATTAAACTGGGACCCTCGACATTCGGCATTTATGACACGTTCCAGGACGAGTCAGGCCGGCAAGCGCATTTGACGGGCAAGCTCGCGGCCGCCCTGAAGGAGAAAGCATCCGAGCTGTTTGCGAAGCCACCCAGCATCGACAAGATCGACATCCTTGCGGCCAAGCTTTCTCGATGAACAAACGCGTGTCGCGGACGACCGATACAGCGGACGGATGTCGCGGCAGTTGCTTCGCTCGCTGAGCGCGACGCGGCGGTCGTCGATTATCAATCGTGAATCGGAAAGTCAACGGCCCAGCTCTCACCCGTTGATTGGCTATCGGAAGAAGGCAGGAAGCAAGGCTCGCCGAGGCAACCGCTTGAGTGAAGCAGTGGAAGGATCATACTGAAAGCCGGTAAATAATCGTGGTCTTCATAAAGAGACATATTGAGCTAATCAGAGAAGCCCTCCCCGTCTAAAGCCCTCCAAGTGTATTTATGCTTGGAGGGCAACAATCTGAATCGTCCGACTTCCTCACTACTAATGCGATAATTGGGATTGGACTGGTATCAATATTCGAAAAGAGTCTCAGGGCGAAGCCACGGAGCAGGACTCTGTGCAGGCGGCGGTGATTGGACAGCTCAAGCTCGGCAATTACGATCTTATATTCGATGACGACGGACCAGTTGAAGCCGCCGATGTCATTGCTGTGACGGTCGTCGGCCCCTTTGATGCGCCGGAACGAATAGATGTCGAGCTCTACCACTGTAAGTACTCCAAGACTGCGAAGGCTGGTGGCCGAGTCGATGATCTGTACGTTGTCTGTGGCCAAGCACAGACCAGCATTCGATGGATGTCGTCTGGGGAAAAACGCTCGGATCTCTTCACACACCTACGACGTCGTGAAGCCCAGCGACAGAACCGTGGTGGATCTTCCAGGATCGAGCGAGGAGATTGTGCGCTACTCGAGACGCTACGAGAGATGAGCCCTACGACCCGAATAACTATGAAGATCGTCATCGTACAGCCTGGTGTGTCGAAGGCCGCGATCCGCGAGCCACAGCTACGCCTGCTTAGCGTCACTGAAAACTATTTGACAGAGACATACCAGCTCCCCTTCCAAGTTATTATCAAACCCTAAACCCGGATGAGCAGTGGTCTCCAAGACATTTTCGCAGCTCTATTCCTGCACGTGACCGACTCGACAGTCATACGTAGACTCTGATGGTAACTATTTTTGACGCTCGGCCGCTTTTTTTTGGCTCTCTTTCTCGTGGAAACACCTGCAATAGGACCAGTCAGTATCTATTAATTAGCGTTCGTGACGCCGTTCGGTTCGCACTACCCTTGCAACACCTCGCTTCGCGGGAGGCTAATGCCCTAGGGCCATTCGTCCCTATTTAGCCTTTTTCGGCCCTGTCATCATTTTTCTATAAAAAATTGGTGTTATGTGGCTCGCAGACACGAGCCGTATGTTTTTATACGTAGCACACTGGTGCACGTATAAACGGTGTCGACTGGATGCGGCACTCCCCGATACCGTCCGCTCCTAGCGCGGTCGTTGTGTGAGTCACTGTGCCTCGTGCCGAAGGCCAAAAGGAGGTGAGGCCTGATGAATAGCGCCTGAGTGAGTCAGAATTCGTTCGTCCCGCCGCGCGTCTTTCTGTCCTCCAGTGTCCCCTCCTGTCCCCTCGTGTCCCCTCCAGGGATCTTTCATCATCACCGCGCGCATGGCTATGGTCAGCACCGTGCGAGGCGATATCACCGTGAGAGAGGAGAAGCCATGAGGAGGTTCTGGATCACCGCCGATCAATTGGCCGCCAAACTGGGAGTGAGTCTGAAATCTATCCGCCGGGCCTACCGCAAGGGCGAGATTCCTGTGGATCGGTTCTGCCGATTCGTCCGCTTCG
>JACOEK010000011.1 GCA_024998595.1 Nitrospira sp. | reverse complement strand
CCTTCATCATTTCGATCATTTCCGGAGCATAGCCCTGCTCGCGGAGACGACGGGCGCCGGCTTCACCGCTGTAGCGCGTCGCGATGATAATCGCGCCCTTGGCGACATAGGTGAAGGCCGTATCCCACGACACTCGGTTGAGGTCGTCGAGGAAGCGGCTGTCGAATTTGTACTTGCGCTTCACGTCCGGCGTCAGCTCGGGGGAGCCGTCGTCCATCCACTGCTTCCAGCCCTTCCGCATCAACGGACCCTTCAAGCGATAGGGACCGTACACGCGACGGTGGAAGGTGAAGCCCTTCAAGCACATGCGCGGGTTATGCGCGAACGTGCCGCGGTTGCCGTAGAGGTCTTCATAGGTTTGGTGGTCGTAGTTCTGCTCCACCCGCATGACGATGCCGTTGCGGACGAAGGCCCGAATACGACAGCCGTGCGTGTCGTTTGGGGAGCAGCACCAGGTAAAGGATGAGTCGTATCGATACTGGTCGTGATACACACGCTCCCAGGACCGATCCGGGTACTCACCCAGCGGGTTCCCAACCTCGATGACCGGCTGCAGCGCGGTCAACGCGAGGACTTTATCCGCCACGGCCACAGCTGCGACGGTTCCCGCCGAGATTTTGAGAAACTGTCTCCGTGAAAATTGCATCATGAACATCCCTCCTCATAAAAATGCAAAACAGATCCCGGTGCTATACCTGCATGGCACCGAACCCAATTAAGAAAGACCGGCGTCGTATGACCTGACCCAACCCCTTTCCAGACATGTGGCTCTCCGCGGCAATACTGACCCGGTCTTTCAGCTAGGCCACGGTGCGTATAGGCGAACGCCAGGCGCCACATCCCTTTGTGAGAATTGATGGATGAAGGAAAAACAAAAAATCACGCAGCCTTACAATGCACCACATATGCCATGGAGCCATCCTCGCCACTCAATTACATGTCATTGAAACTGCTGAATTTAATCGCATCGCTGAGGAAACATTTTCGTAAAACCCTATCGGCCACGATATGTCGCGGTGGACGAACCGCCTTCCACCACGACATATCGTGGGGGCAAAAACGTGGGGGTTTTTTGAGCAGATGAAAGAAGAAGAGAGGAGAATGAAATTACTTACCCTGAGAAGAACGCCGGATCCCCAGCCGATACATCCGGCTACGAAGCGTGCTCGGTGCCAGGCCCAATTGTTCGGCCGCACCGCCTCGCCCCTCAATTCGCCAATCGAGCAAGGTCAACGCCTGAAGAATATGACGGCGCTCTTCGTCCACCAAAGTCCGGTGCGGACTCGCTTCCACAGTTGTGGGCAGATTGATCATGATCGGATCAATACGTAACAACCGGTCGTGACAGAGGATCAATCCTCGCTCGATAAGGTTTTCAAGTTCTCGGACATTTCCAGGCCAGGCATACTGCACCAGGCGCTCCATCGAGGACCCATCAAAATCTTCGCACGATCGCTTCAGCCGCTGAGCATGAAACCGCAAAAAATGCCGGGCGAGAATGGGGATATCTTCAGGCCGTTCTCTCAGCGGGGGCATATGGATGGGAAAGACATTCAACCGATAATACAAATCGCTACGAAATCGTCCCTGCTGAATCGCCTTTCCCAGGTTGGCATTGGTCGCGGCAATCACCCGTACATCAACCGGAATGGGCTTTGCGCTGCCGACTCGATCGACCAGTCCGTCCTGAAGGACACGCAAGAGCTTGGCCTGCGCCTCGAGAGGCATTTCACCAATTTCATCGAGGAATAACGTGCCGCCGTTGGCCAATTCAAATCGTCCGACTCGCTGATGATCCGCCCCGGTAAAGGCGCCCCGTTCATGGCCGAAGAGTTCACTTTCAATCAACCCCGATGGCAACGCCGCGCAATTCAGACGGACAAACGCCCGATCTCGCCGCAGGCTTCTCTCGTGGATGGCCCGCGCGAGTACTTCTTTTCCCGTTCCGGTTTCTCCCGTGATCATCACCGTTGCCGTTGTCGGGGCCGCCTGACGAGCCAGCGTCAGTACCGCTTCGAATGCGCGGCTCCGGCCTGCCACCATACCGTGATCCTGGGTGGCTTTGAGTTCCTCGGCCAGATACACATTTTCGCGGGCCAATTGTTCCCGCAAGCGATTGATTTCCTCATAGGCATTGACGTGAGCAATGGCAAAGCCGATCTGGGTCGCGACCTGCTGGAGAAAATCCACGTCATCCGGATCGGGATGGCCTGCTTCGATGCTCCCGATATTCAACGTACCAAGGCAGGCTTCCTGCACAACCATGGGCAGGTTGATCATGCGTCCAAGCCCTTCCTGTGCATAACTTTCATCCTCGATGAACAGCCGTTCCTCCCGAAGGTGAGGCCGGACGTGCACGCGATGATGATCATAAACCCAGCCCACGGCGCTTTGTGCGCGCGGAATCATCGCATCGCTTCGCAGCACGACTTTGGGCAGGTTCGTCTCCACCGCATAAAAGCGGAAGGCATCTGTCTGCAGATCGTAGACCGTGATTCCCGCCCGTTCCCACCGGACCACCTTCGTCAACTGATCCGTGATGGCGCGGAACAGACTCTGCCGGTTGCGCTGAGAATTCAGCACATTGGTGACCGATAAGAGAGTGCGATAATTGAGCGTTACATTCTGCACGGCGTGCTTCTTTCGGCCTAAAACAGGAGCTGCTTGAAACCGTTGATAGCGCGCCTTGGAACGAGGTGCCGGCAGGAGAGAGAACGAACAATCAGCAAGCCGGGCAAGCCTGGAATGTCTGTGTTGATCGGAGCGCGTGGTGCATCATAGGACGAGCCGACCGCGCATTCCAGACGGGGATCGCAATCTTCATCGAAAAATAATCTGCGACCCGCCGCTTCCTTGTAGGCTGCGGCCGCGATGATCGGTTCGATCAGGGCTACGGTCTGACGGTACCCCGCGTGCGCCGCCCTTCGTCCATCCCAAAACCGGATTTCAGTCGCGATGGACTGCGTCCTGCTTCAGGCCCCAACAATCCGGAATCCGGACCGATCGATGGCGTAAGGGGAAAGGTGGTGGCACCCAGGTCCGGACTGCGTCGAGGGACGAATGAACTCGGGCGGCGATCCTCCCGCTCGCGAGGACGCTCGAGCTTTGGGAACACCCTCCCGTCGCTCGGGGCCCTCTCCGTGTTCTTCCTGGGAATCACCCGTTCGATGGCCTCTTCTTCTTCCAGCAGCGAATCGAGGCCCCCTCCCTGCTCGTTGACCACCAAATTGGTCGCCATCACTTCCTTTGCCATGGACTCCGCCGTCGGAAGCTCATCGGCATACACGTCCGTCTCATACTCGGCCGTAGATGGCGTGGCGAGAGACGTCCAGACAGATTGCCCGGACTCGGTAATGTTAATGCTCGTCATGGTCGACAGCCCCGGCCTGATCGGATGCTCCCGAAGCTCATCCGCCGGGAGCGCGATCCGCACCGGCACCCGCTCAACGATGTGAATGAAGTTTCCCGTGGAGTTATCCGGCGGAAGTAAGGCAAACGCGCTTCCGCTGCCGGGCACGAGACCTTCGACGGTGCCGTGAAACGTTTGCTTGGACCCGTACAGACTGACGCTCACTAAGGCCGACTGCCCCGGCCGCACGTGCTGCAATTCCGTTTCACGCAGATTGGCCTCCACCCACAGATGATCCAGCGGAACGATCGTCATGAGCGAGGCGCCGGGCTGAACACGATCACCGACCTGCGCTTTTCGCTTGGCGACATAGCCTGAAATGGGAGCGCGGATCTGCTGACGCGCATATTCCAGATGCGCCTCGATCAACTGGTGCTTTGCCAGGTCGACAGACGGATGGGCCATCACAGTCGTACCTCCGATCTGCGCATCGAGCGAGTCGAGTTCCGCCTGCGTCTCCCGCACCTCCGCTTCGAGGCTGGCGATTTTGTCCGCCGTATTCTGCAGGATTTGTTTGGAGATGGCGCCGCTCGGGGAAGCCCGTTGATACCGATCCATGTCGTGCTCGGCCAACTCCAGGCGAGCCGTGCGCGATCGCAATTTCTCCGCCAGTTGTTTTCGATTGATAAACAAGGCGGCAATTCGCCGTACCTCCTCGCCAAGACGGCCCCTGGCCCTTCCCAAGGCGGCATAGGCTTGATGTTCATCCAGCCGGACGAGCAAGTCCCCGCGATTCACGAATTGGGTTTCTTCCGCCAAGACCTGCGTGATGATCCCAGACGCCTGCGCCGCGACTGGGACCAGGTTGCCGGTCACATAGGCGTTGTCGGTCCGGATCCAAAACCGATCGTGGGTATACCAGTACATAAGGTAGCCGACGGTGGCAATCAGGACCAATCCCGCCACGACCAACAAACGCCGGTTCCGGCGGGCGCGAATGGCCTTCGGATGGATGCGATAGGGGCCTGCCGGCGGTGGCCCGCCTGGGGATTGCGGAGTCTGGGACATATCTGCCGTTGTGGTGGTCATAAATTTAGCTCGGGTTGTGTTTCGGTCGCTTTTCGATATCGGGATTGTGATAACCGCCGCCCAGGGATTCGATCAGATCGACGGCTGCCACCAATTGATCGCTTTCCAAGGCTCTCAGGGCATATTCCTGTTCAAGCACGGGATACCGGTGACGCAGCACTTCGCGATCATCATCCAGGCCGTTGACGAGCCGCACTTTCGCCAGTCGCCAGTCTTCGCCGAGTGACGCCACCAACCGTTTGTGCGAGGCCATGATCTCACTCGTCGTGTGCCATGCGCTCAGGCTGTCGGCTACTTCCCGCATCGCATCCAGGAGCGTGTCGTTGTAGAGTTCCACTGCCGCATCGTATTCCGCGCGCTGCGCGCCCAATTCCCCGCGCAACCGCCCGCCTTCGAACCAGGGCATGCGTAAGCCCGGCGCCAGACCATAGGTAAAGCTCTGACCGCTGAAGAGGAAATTCGCCAGCTTGTCGGTACCCTTGGCCAACGTCAACGCGTTGAACCCTACAAATCCTGTGAGATCGATGGTGGGATAGAACTGTGTGGTCGCCACCCTGACCAGACGCGAAGCGGCGTGCGCTCGATACAAGGCCGCGGCCAAATCCGGGCGATGCACCAGCAGGCCGATGGAAAGATGATCCGGCGCGGGAATCTGATGGGGAACTTTCGCCATGGGCTTGGCAAAAAGATGCGCGGCTTCATCCGGCCCCTTGCCCGCTAACCGCGCCAGCAGATGCCGCTGCACGTCCAATTGATCGCGGATAGCGGCTTGCCGCTTGAACGCCGCTTCATAGTCGGCCACGGCGATTTTGAACGGCTGGTCATTGTCGAGTCCGAGACGAAACCGGGTCTCCGCGAGCGTCTTGAGATCGCGGCGGATGCCGACAATCGTCTTCACGATGCTGAGTTGCTGTTGAAGGGCCTGCCCCCGGAAATAGGCGCGGGCAATACCGGTGGTCAATCGAAGCCGCACCTCTGCCGTTTCGGCTTCTTCGGCGGCCGCGTGGCCCAGAGCCGCCTCGAGCATTGCCCGGTTCTTGCCCCAGAAATCGAATTCATAGCGGAAGCTGAGCGGGTTGATGATGCCGTACATGATCTTGATACCCGCCACCTCGGGATTCAGGGCGGCAAACACCCCGTGTTGGGAAATGCGCTCGTAGGTCAACGAGGCATCGGCTTCCAGGAACGGCAACAGCCTCGCGCCTTCGACCTTCACCAGCGACGTGGCTTGCCGCAACCGCGCGGACGCATGTTTCAGCCCGGGATTATCCTTGAGCGCGGTTTCGATCAGCCCGTTCAGCTCAGGGTTCCCGAACTGTTCCCACCAATGATCCTCCGGCCAGTTCTGCAACCGGCTCGTGATCTCCGCGAGTGTCTCCGTCATTTCCGGTGGGTCGAGATATTGCGCAGGTGGATCGCCTTTGGGAATCCAGGCGCAGCTCCCGAAGAACAAGACGCAGCCGATCCCAAGGCTGACTTGCATCTGGCGCACTGTCGTTGAACCCGATCTCATGGCACCTCCTCAATCAACTCCTCGGCACGTCTCACACGCAAATCTTCCTCGGGACTGGACGTGATGGGCACATGCGTCGGATGCGCAAACCACACGAGCACGCCCAATCCGATAAAGATGAAACTGGCCACGAGAAACGCATCGTTGAGGCCGAGTATCGCCGCCTCCTGCCTAATCACCAGACCCAACTTGGCCTGGGCTTCCGCAGGAGACAATCCGGCTGCCTGGAGTTTCGCGGTCAGTTGCCCAACCGGGTCGTATGAAATCGACTGTCGTCCCCCGAAATGATCGGCCAAATGCAGTTGGTGGAAGTGAATGCGCCGGAACAGGACGATGCCTTGAAACGTAATGCCGAATGCGCCCGCGGCAACCCGCAACAAATTGGCAACTTCCGCGGCGCGCATAACCAACGGACCCGAGAGGCCATGCAAGGTCAGCACGGTAATCGGCGTGAAGAAGGAGCCCAGAAAAATTCCTTCCACCACCATTGGCCAGAACAATTCTTCGTACGAATGGGGATCGTCGTACAATCCGATCCAATAAAACGTCCAGGCAAAGCCGAGACAGTTGAGGCAAACCAGCCAGCGCGCATCGACATACTTGCAGAGGTAATGCATGACGGCGATGATCGGTGCGCTCAGCAAGACCAAGGGCAGCAGCGCCAGGCCGGCCAACTTCGAGGAATACCCCAGAATGAGTTGAATCTGGACGATCAACAGGGACAACAAGCCTTGGATCGAGAAAAACCCGAGCGTCAGGCTGATGATCCCGATCACAAAATTCCGATGCAGGAACAGCCGGAGGTCCAGCGTCGGATGCCGCTCCCCGAGTTCCCAAATGATGAAACAGGGAAACGCGATCAGCAGCACCACGGCAATGACTTGAAGGAAGGGTGAGTCCAACCAGTCGAAATCGTTGCCCATGTTGAGTAATGTTTGCAGCCCCAGCAACAGGACGGCCAGGAGCAGAAACCCGACCAGATCGAAGCGAGTGTACCGTCGGTGAAATCCGCGGCCGTACAACAAGGCGCCCAACGTGCCGACAATCACCAGCGTCAGCACGAAATCCAGATAGAAGAGAAAGCGCCACCCGAGCATATAGGCGATGTAGCCACCCACCGGCATGCCGATGGTAAACGGGGTGATGGTGAACAGTCCCCAGACGGTCAAGGCGACTGACTTGAGCCGCTTGGGATATTCGTTGAGCAGCATGGATTGGGCGATCGGCAGGGTGATGCCGCCGGCAATGCCTTGCACGATGCGGGCGGGAACAAACTGCGCCAGCGTACGGCTGTCGCCGCACAGGTAGGATGCAACGCTGTACACCATGAACGCGCCGATCAGGAGACGGTAGTCGCCGATCCGTCCGGACAAATAGCGCGCGAGCGGAAAGCCCAACGCCAACCCGACCATGAAGTCGGTTTGCGCCCAGGTGAGGAAACTGGGTAACACCCCGCCCAGATCCCCCGATACATGCGGCAACAAGGCGATGTAGGACCCGGCGTTGAACAACACGACGATGTGCGACAAGCCAAGTACGGCATTGAAGAGGACGAATCGCCATCCGTGTAACCGCCGGAGATACACCGCACCCATGACTACGCATCCTCACAGCTAGTACGACGGTGAATAGCCCGCCTGATCGCCCCTGGCAGCGACTGGCTGAGCAGGAACCGGCGCCGACGCTACAGCCGGAGCTGTCGTACGATGCGCCGCATAAATCGCCAGTCCCGTAAACAACATGCCGCCTACCAGATTGCCCAGAGTCACCGGGATTTGATTCCAGAGCCACCAGGTAGAGACGCTGACGTCCGCCCCCAGCATCATGCCCATCGGCATGAGAAACATATTGACCACGGCATGTTCGAAACCTTGCGAGAAGAACAGGAGGGTCGGCCCCCAGATCGCGAGAATCTTCCCAGAGAACGACGTCGACATGAAAGCAGCCACGACGGCGAGACTGACCATCCAGTTGCACAACATGCCCTTGGTGAATGCTGCGAGAAGCCCGGCGGAACCGTGTGAGGCGTAGTAGGTGGTTTTGGCCTGCGCAATCGCAATCAACTTATTACCCACGGCATTGATCGGCGCATCGCCCCCCGTGGTCAGCGCAATCGCAAACAACGTCGCATAGAGGACGCTTCCCAGGAGATTGCCCAGGAAGACCCACCCCCAGTTCGCCAACACTCGAGAAAATCCGGCGTTCTTCTGACCGTCGGCCGCCGCGACAGGGAGCAGCGCGAAGCTTCCCGTGATGATTTCCGCGCCGAGCAAGATGGCCAATGCCAATCCAAACGGGAAGAGCAAACTTCCCAGAATCCAATAGCCGGTTTCTACGGCCACGGTCACGGCCATGCTCGTTCCGATCCCCAGATACGCACCGGCCAACATGCCACGCAGCACCAGCTGGCGCGGGGGCAAACTCAGCTTGAGGGCGCCACCGGCCAGCATACTGTCCACGACGCCGTAGGGCTTCACATAATCCATCGTCTCCTCCTTGTTCGGTCTGCCATTCCTCGCACTCCGGGCGATTCACCGACCTGATCACCGAGATCTGACGACACCCGACCTGGACAAGACCTGAGCAAGGCGCATGCCTCGTGTAGAATCGCCACGCGACGCAGACGTCGTTTGGGTGGACGAGTCGGGTCGCATCTCCTAGCGCTATGTTTCACGCGGTCCTGCAATGCAGAAAGCCGGCCAGATACGGGCGGGATCGCACGGGCGCACGGTGCGAAATCGCTCATTCCGCTGCTGGAAGGGAGAATTCGAATGCTGGACAAGAGCGTGAATGGCGTCTACCCACGAACAAACCGTTCCTGTGACGGACGGGAATAATGAGGACGCCATCCAGGCGACAAAGTTGCACAGAGGGCGGTGTGCAGACTACGATATCGACGGAGACTGAGATCTGCCTTGAGTGATCTGCTAAGCAATCTACCTATCGCCCGCAAGCTCTTTCTTGCGTCGGTGATTCCTGCGCTCACCGTCATCCTTCTCAGCATCTTGACCTATCGCAGCGTCACCACCTTTTCCGACGACGAAGGTCAGTTGAACGACATCTATTATTCCCAACGGCTGGCATCAGAATACCTGCGGCTCGTCGTCGATCTGGAAACGGGATTCCGAGGCTTTGTGCTGACGAGTCAGGAACATTACCTGTTCCCCTATCGCACCGCGCAGGACCACGTCTTGAACATCGGCCGCACGCTGGAAGCCCAGGTGTCGCAGCAGGATGATCAACGGACGCTCATCACCGCCGTGCAGCAACTGGTGAGACAGTTCATCACCGAGAAGGAGGTCTTGATCGATGCCGTGAAGGCCGAGCACCCCAACGAGGCGCGGGAGTATATCGAGGAAGGCAAAGGGCGGGCGCTGATGTTGAAGATCCGGCAGGACATGGGCCGATTCGAACATCTCACGCAGACCGCTCTCAATACCAAACTGGCGAAAATCGGCCAGGATCGCGACACGATGTTGATGACCATCCTGGGCGGCGGGCTTTTTGCCTTAATCTGCATGGTGGCGGCCCTGCACCTGATCGCCCATTCCATCACCACACCGCTGGCTCGCCTTGCCACGGCGGTGGTCACATCCGACAGCAACCCGATCCCGCAGGTTCCGGTCATGACAAGAACGGATGAAATCGGCAATCTGTCGCGCGTCATGCACGCCATGAGTTCGGCCATTCATTCCCACATCGCGGCCTTGCAGCAATCGGAGGCCAACCTGCGCCAGCTCAACCAGGACCTGGCCGGTTCGGAAGCCAAGTACCGTAGCATCGTCGACCACGCGCCTTTCGGCATCTTCACGACCAGAGGGATGACGCTCGTCTTCAGCAATCGTTACAATAGTGTGCTGGCGGGGCTCGATTCGACCGAAGAAAAAGATCCCGATGCCGTGCGGCGCGCCATTCATCCGGAGGATCGAGACCGGGTCATTGCGGAATTCGCGCAGGCCGTGGTCGACGGACAGCCCTACGAAACCGTGTTCCGGTTTCTCCATGCGGATGGCATGATCCGGAAAGTCCTGAGCCGGCGCATCCCGATCCGCGATCAATCGGGTCAGGTCATCATGTACCAGGGGTTCAACGTCGACATCACCGCACTCGACTTCATGCAAACCCGTCTGCGCCGGGCGGAGCGGCTGGCGACCCTGGGACAAGTTGCCGCCGGTATCGCCCATGAGATCAGAAACCCGCTTGTCGGCATCGGTTCGACGACCTCTCTCTTGCTCGACGATACCGACGCGGGAGACCCGCGGCGGCCCGACCTGGCCGTCATCCTGCAGGAAACGAAACGGCTGGATCGGATTGTCAATCAGATCATCGACTACGCCCGCCCCAGGGAAATCGTGGCGTTTGGATTCGATATGGCACAGCTGGTGCATGAAGTGATCAAGGTGTTGGATGAACCCCTTACGCGGAAACAGGCGGCCATCAGCCTTTCGGCCCCCGCCGCTCCCTATATGATTCAGGCCGACCGTGATCAATTCAAACAAGTGTTGCTGAATGTCCTGCAGAATGCGATCGAAGCCACGCCGGAGGGCCAAACCATTACCGTGGCCCTGACGGAACAGGCCCGTGGGGTGGAGCCCGGACTGGAAATCACGGTGACGGATCGAGGCAGCGGGATCAGCGCGAGTCATCTGCCGCACGTGTTCGAACCGTTTTTCACCAGCGGGAAACCGCGCGGAACAGGCTTAGGGCTGGCGATCTCCCGCAATATTCTCGACGCGCACGGAGGAGACATCGCACTGGACAGTAAGGAAGGGCACGGTACCACCGTGCGCGTGTGGACGCCCGTGCGACAACAGCCGCAACGAATGCAGGAAGAAGGGGACCATGCAGGCCACGATCTACGTTACGGATGACGAACCGGCGATTCGCTCCGCCATCGTCAAACGCCTTTCACGGCGCCACCACACCGTCACCGGATTTGAATCCGGTGAAGATCTGGTCAGTGCCGTTACCCAGCAGGCACCCGACCTGATTTTGTTGGATCTCAAAATGCCCGGCATGGGCGGGATCGACGCGCTCCGGAAAATTCGTCCCCTCGCTCCCCAGACCCTCATCATTATGTTGACGGCGTACGGAACGGTGGAAAATGCGGTCGAAGCCATGCGCTTGGGCGCGTATGATTTCCTCATCAAGTCCGTCGATCTCTCAGGGGTCGATCCCGTCGTCGATCGCGCCTTGGAATTCCTCGCCCTGCGCCACCGGGTCGAATTTGCGCTCGAAGACCAGAACAGTGCGTACGCCTTGTCCAATATCGATGCGCGCAGTTCGGCAATGCAACTGCTCCTCGGCCAGGTTCGAGATGTGGCGGAAAACGCCAAATCGACGGTGTTGCTCCAAGGAGAAACGGGCAGCGGGAAGGAATTCCTCGCGCGGGTCATCCACTCCAACGGCCCACGCGCGGCCGGCCCGTTTGTGGCCGTTAACTGCACGGCGATTCCCAAGGAACTGTTCGAAAGCGAGCTGTTCGGTTATGAACGAGGCGCATTTACGGGCGCCCACCAGCGGAAACGCGGCCTGCTGGAGAAGGCCGAAGGCGGGACGTTGTTTCTGGACGAGATCGGCGATTTAGATCCGGCCATGCAGGCCAAATTGCTGCGCGTGCTGCAGGAACGGACGTTCCGGCGCTTAGGCGGGACGGAGGATCTGTCGGTCGATTTTCGGCTGATGACCGCGACCAATCGGGATCTCAAGAAAGACACGGCCCGCGGCACCTTCCGCGAAGATCTCTTCTTCCGTCTCAACGTCGTCACGTTCGAACTCCCGCCGCTACGCGTGCGCACGGAAGACATTCTCCCCCTCTGCATGCAAGCCGTGTTGCGGTTCGGGAAGGAGTTCGGAAAAGACGTCGTCGATATTGAGCCCGAGGCCAAGGAGCTGTTGCAGCGATACAGCTATCCGGGCAACATTCGCGAACTGCACAACATCATCGAACGGGCCATGATTCTGTGTCACGACAAAACTCTGACCGCCGGCTGTCTCCCGCGCGAGCTTCGCGACCAGGCTTCGACGCATGTGGCGGTGGCCATGGCGCAAGGCGAACATCCCTCGCTTCGCATCGAGATGGTGCTGGGTCAGCAGACCTTAGCGGATATCGAGTCGGCGCTGATCGAGGAAGTCGTGCGCCTGTCGGATCACAACAAAACGTTGGCCGCCAAGCATCTGGGATTGACCCGGTTTGCGCTGGACCGGCGGCTGAAGAAGCAGATGGAGCACGAGTAGTCCGCGGAGACTTTTCAAGCGTTCTGCCGTTGAATCGACAGGCCTGGAAACAGATAATGGAAACGTAACAGGTCCGCCATGCGTGATCACGACCACACCATTCTGCCCCTCATCGTCGGCCTGAGCTGCGCGCTGTTTGCAATCGATCTGTTTCTACCGCTCGGCATCGCCGTGGGCGTGCTGTATGCCGGGATCGTCATCCTGGCCGCCGCTTCTTCCAATCCGCGGTTGCCGCTCCTTGCCGCGATCGCCTCTACGCCGCTGATTATCGTTGGCGCGGCCGTTGGCCCGCAGGACGAATCGATCCCTCTGTGGGTCGGTGTCAGCAATCGCATCTTCAGCCTGATCATCGTCTGGATCTCCGCGATGCTCTTGCAGCAGCGCCAGCGGGCAGAGATTCAACTCCGCGAGACCAAGAGTAAATTGGAGGAGCGAGTCGAGGCCCGAACGAAGGAACTTGCCGATGTCAATCACACGCTCTTGCAGGAAATATCCGAACACGTTCAGACCGAAGGGTACCTTCGCAACAGCGAACAGGCCCTCGCCACAAGCCGGCAGGAGCTTCGCGACCTCGCCGCCCGCCTCCTGACCGTGCAAGAAGAAGAACGCCGGCGCATTTCGAGAGACCTTCACGACGATATCAACCAGCGCCTCGCCATGCTGGTCGTCCAAGCTGAATCATTGGAAGCCAATCTTCCGGACTCCGCTGTCGCCTGTAGCAAAGAACTCCGTTCGATTCAGGACCGGCTCACCGAGCTCTCCGACGACGTTCGCCACTTGGCGTATCAGTTCCATCCGTCCATACTGGACGATCTGGGGCTCCCCGTGGCGTTGCAGCGCCTGATCGATGAATGTGCGGTCCGCTCGAACGTGGCCATCTCGTTCGATGTCATTGCTCCTCCTAAGGCCATTCCTCAGGCGGTGTCCACCTGTCTCTATCGCATCGCCCAGGAATGCCTCGCCAATATCATGAAACATGCCCATGCATCCCAGGCACGCGTCTCCCTGGCCTCGACCACCGACGGGATCACCCTTACCGTTCAGGATGACGGCGTCGGATTCGATACGCAGCAAACAGTCGAAAATCCACGCGGGCTTGGCCTGGTCAGCATGGCGGAACGCGTGCGCCTGGTTCATGGTACCGTGACCATTGACTCGATCCCTCAGCAAGGCACTCGCCTCTCAATCCATGTTCCCCGCGCGGAGGTTTCAGTATGACTACGCCACCTCGAGTACTCTTGGCCGACGACCATACATTGGTGTTGGAAGGATTCCGTAGAATCGTTGAACAACGCTGCGAAGTGGTGGGGGCCGTCGAAGACGGCCGGGCGCTGCTTGAAGCCGCGGTACAGTTGCGTCCCGACATCATTCTGCTCGACATTTCCATGCCGCTGTTGAATGGAGTCGATGCGGGCCGCCAACTGAAGAAATTACTCCCGGACGTGCGATTGATCTTCGTGACGATGCATGCCGATCCCGCCTATGTGAGCGAAGCCTTCAAAGCCGGCGCTTCAGCCTATCTGTTGAAACGATCCGCCGCCAGAGAGCTGGACCAAGCCATCGATGCGGTCTTGAAGGGACAGTACTTTGTCACCTCGCTCCTGACGCGGGATATTGTGAACGGCCTGTCTGCGGGACAGACCGGCGTCTTTGCGCAACGGCAGGAATTGACCCCGCGCCAGCGCGAAGTGCTGCAGCTCATTGCCGAAGGTCGCACCATTAAAGAAATTGCCGCGCTCTTGAATATTTCCCCGAAAACTGTGGAGTTTCACAAGGCCCAGATCATCTTTCATCTCAATCTCCGGACCACGGCTGAACTGACGAAATATGCGCTCGCACACGGCCTGACATCCGCCTAGCGACAACCTCTCCACAGGGCGCCACTGCAGCTCGTCGCCTCAGAGACTCCCCCATCCACCTAGGACATCACCTAGTTGTCAGTGCCTGGCGCATTCGTTAAGGTGGTGCCATCGGCGAAGCCTGATCGGATGGACTTCCCCAGACCCCCGAAACCTCTGCAGGAGACCGGGAGATGAGCCCCACAGCCACACAATGTCAGTTTTGCTGGCGGGTTGAAGACCATCGAGCTGGTGGGAGCGATGCAGCAGCATGGTCTGATCTGCCGACGTTTATGCAGAAACACAATCTGGCTTCCCACGATCTCAGTTTTGCCGGCGGATATTGCCCGCAATGCACGCAACTCTATGGCCGCCTCACGCAAGAACATCCGTAGAAATGTCCAGCGCGCCGGGCAAGCAACAAGGATCCCTCAATCAATGAAACATAACCGAGAGAGCTGTTCGAGATGGTGCCACTGTCGAGCAACTGATTGCGCAACGGGCCTCGAGCCATGTGATACTGGCTCCTGCACGGATGCGGGTGAACTCGACGCTGACAGATCGCGAGCATTCCCAAGTCGCATGGTCGGTCGGTATAGGAAAGGGGCTTCTCGCGCCCGCCCGCAACCAGCAGTCCGCTATCAGTGGCACGGAGCGCGTCATCCGAATCGACGCACCGGGTAGCATCGACGCCAGGTCAGCTCCGTTGGTCTCACAGTACTGGACTCACTAGAACAAGAGTCATCGGGAGTCCCCTCCTACACCACACAGTCTGTTTGCTCCTTGGAACCACTGACCTGGCCTCCGTTATCCGCTGAATCCTTCACATCACGTAGCGCTTGTTAGACTTCACTCCTTCAAGCTGATACGGTATTTATACGATCGAGACACGTATGCAGCGAATGCAGCGCCGCCCATACGAGATGGCGCAAGAGGGTGCGGAGGAAGACATGTCGACCACGAAACACACCAGCGAACGCAGAGGGGCTCACAGCCGCCAGGAACACGTAGACCGTGGTGTCGCAATGAACAAGCAGTCACGGGTGCATACAGGATTCAGGCAGATGCAGTTCACAAGAGAGCAGGCCGATCATGTTCGCGTACTCCTCAGCCATCAGATGATCCTGTCCTGTCTGATTGTTGCGCTGTCGGGGATGGCCTGGGTTAGCCCATCTCTAAGTTGGGCGGCCTCTTCTTCGACCACGTCGCCCTCTCCAACCGAGCAGGTCTATTCGCTGGAGGCGGTCCTGAATTTTGCGTTGACGCGTAATCCTACTCTTGCCAGCGCGGAAGGCAGCATCGATCAGAACCGCGGACAACAGGTGGCCGCGTATACCTATCTCAACCCCTCGGTCAGCGCCAATAGTGGCGTCGGCAGGATGCGAGATCTGGGACTCTTCGATCCGGCGGTGCGCGAGCGGGTGACGGAATTCAACCTGAGCGTCGGACAGCCGATCGAATGGCCGTCCAAACGCGCGGCCCGCCAGCGTGCCAGCGAAGCCGGCGTCGCCGCCGCCTCCGCCGGACTGGCAGAAACCCAGCTGAATTTAATCGCCGATGTCAAAGTCGCTTTTTATGATCTGCTCCTGGCTCAACGGGCGCAGGTCCTTGCACAGCAGAATCTCGCCACCGTGGAGGATGTCGATAAGGCCGTACGGACCAGGGTGCGTCTGGGAGAGAGTCCGCAATTCGAAGCGATTCGCTCCGGGGTGGAAGTGTTGAAAGCCAATCAGTCGCTGACCAGAGCGGCGAATCGGGTACGCGTCAATCGGGTCATGCTCGATACCTTGACGGCCGGTTCGCTCGGCCCGTCCTATGCCATCGATGGACAACTCCACCGCGTGGGTCCTGGCTTCGGTATCGACATTCTGACGGAACGCGCACTCACGCAGCATCCGACGATCGTGCGCCTACGCAAGGCGGTCGAACAGGCCGACCACAGTTTGGAATTCGAACGTCAAGCCCGTGTCCCCAATATTACGATCGGGGGGAGTTACTGGCGAGAAATCGGTCGAGAGGCGTTTACCGGCGGCGTCTCATTCCCCACCCCTGTGTGGGATCGGCGCCAGGGTGAAATCATCTCGGCCTTCGGGAGTAAACGAAAGGGCGAAGCTGAATTTCTCCGTGCGCGCAATGAACTCATCCGGAATGTCAGCCAGCATTTCCAGGATGCGAAAACGACCGCGGACATGATCGAAGTCTACGAAAAGGGGCTCTTGAAGCAGGCCGATGAAGCGCTGCGAATCGCAAAATTCAGCTTCCAGCAGGGAGCCTCGAGTCTGCTCGAGGTGCTCGACGCACAACGGGTCCAGCGTCAGATCCTGCTGGACTATGCGCAGGCCCAATTCGATCTTTCTATGTCACTGGCACTCCTGGAGCGCGCCGTGGGGGGGGCCGTATGAGACACTACACAACAGAAGTTGCGACGCAAACGACTGCATTCCAACAGCATCGTACCCGCATTTCCGCCACGACCTTCCTGGGCGGATTGCTCATGGTGGTCCTCTGGTCCGGATGCGATGGCCCTCCTCCCAACGCGACGGGAGCCAACCCGCCCCCGGCTTCTCCCAACAAGAGTTTGGTCCGGTTGACCGCGGAGGAAATCAAAGGAGCGGGGATCGTCGTACAACCAGCCCTGCGTACGGAATTTCGCACCATCCGGGACTTCCCCGGCACCGTCGAACCGAACGAGCATGCCTTGGCTGAAATCACCACGCTCGTCCGCGGACGAGTCATCGACGTCTATGCCGACCTCGGCAGAGAAGTGAAGGGGGGAACCCTCCTGGCGCTTCTTTATAGTAGTGAGTTGGGGATGGCGCAGTCGGCCTATTTGAAGGCCACGGCCAAGCTGAACGTCGCCGAGCGCGCCTTCCGCCGGGCGGAGTTGCTGTTGAAAGAAAAAGTCATCGGCCTGGCCGAATTGCAACGACGGGAAGGAGAAATGCTCAGCCTTCGGGCCGAGCTGCGAGAGGCTCACGACCGCCTGCTGATTCTCGGCCTCACGGATGAAGATTTGCGCAATTTAGACCGCAATCACACGATTCGGTCACACGTCCCGGTGGTGGCTCCTTTTGACGGGCGGGTGATCGCCCGCAACCTCACTAAAGGCGAGGTCGTGGAAACGACGGAAAAATTGTTCGTGGTGGCCGATCTCACAGACGTCTGGGTGACGGCAGTCATACCTGAAAAAGATATTCCCTACATCCGGCCCGATCAGACAGGCGCGGGCCAGTCGGTGGAGGTCCACGTGGCCGCCTATCCCGGGCAGGCGTTCCAAGGGCGCATCACCTATGTCGGCGATGTGCTTGATCCCGCGACCCGCACGATGCGACTCCGGCTGGAATTGCCGAACCCCGAGCGCAAATTGAAACCCGCCATGTATGCCACGGTTCGGGTGTATTCCGAGCCGGAGCCGAATGCGCTCCTCATCCCGGAGGCCGCCGTTCAACGCGACCGTGACCGGCAGTTTGTCTTTGTCGAACGCGAGCCCTCCGTCTTCGAGGCACGCGACGTCAAGCTCGGCAGTTCGAACGGCCGCGAGGTCAAGGTCCAGGATGGACTGTTGGAAGGAGAGTCCATTGTGACGAGCGGGGCCTTCGTGCTGAAATCCGAACTACTCGGGGAACAGATGTAGCCTGATGCTGTCCTCTTTCCTGGCCTTCGCTCTCCGTCAACGTGTCCTGGTCGTCGTCATGGCGTGCATCCTGACTGCCGGTGGGATCTATGCCTTTCGTACGATCGCCATCGACGCCTTCCCCGACGTCACCACCGTCCTGGTTCAAGTCGTGACGAAAGTTCCCGGCATGTCGCCGGCGGAAGTGGAACGGTTCGTCACCTTTCCCATGGAACTCCAGCTCATGGGTGCGCCGGGCTTGACGGACATCCGTTCGTTTTCAAAGGTCGGCCTGTCGATGATCACCGTCGTCTTCAAGGACGACATCGATATCTATCTAGCCAGGCAGGTCGTGCTCGAACGCATACTCGAAATCCAAGAGCTCCTGCCGCCTGGATCCACGTCACAATTGGTCCCCAATACGACCGGATTGGGAGAAGTCTACCAATTCTATCTCGAAGGACCGCACGACAACGACAAAGACTTTGTCATGAGCGAATCGGACCTCATGGAGCGGCGGACGCTTGAAGACTGGGTGATTCGGCCGCTGCTCAAGGGTCTCCCCGATGTCGTGGATGTGAACTCGCTCGGCGGGTTCGTGAAGCAATACCAGGTGATGGTCGAGCCAGGTCTCCTTCGAAAATACGGCCTTGCGCTTCATGATGTGTTCGGCGCCGTCGCCCAGAACAATGCCAATGCCGGGGGCAATATTCTGGAAAAGGACGACGAGAAATATGTGATTCGCGGGGTGGGGTTGATCAAGACCCTGGAAGATATCGAACACATCGTGGTCAAGGAAGTGGGCGGTACGCCGGTGTACGTTCGTGATGTGGCAGAGGTCAGGATCGGGCACGCCGTCCGGCACGGCGCCGCCGTAGTGAATGGTAAACACGAGGCGATTACCGGCATCGTCCTCATGTTACGCGGCGGCAACGCCAGAGACGTGGTGCAGTCCATCAAGGACAAAATCTCGGAGATTCACCACAAACGCCTACTGCCGGACGGATTGCGGATCATTCCCTTTTACGACCGGATCGAACTGATTACGGCGGCGCTGGATACCGTCTATAAGGCGCTGCTTGAAGGTATCGTGCTGGTGGTCGTGATTCTGTTTTTGTTTCTCGGCAACGTGCGCAGTGCCCTCATTGTGACCGCCACGTTGATCGTGACTCCGCTGATCACTTTTATCATCATGGACCAGGTCGGACTGACGGCAAATCTCATGTCACTCGGCGGATTAGTCATCGCTATCGGCATGATGGTCGATGGCTCGGTGGTGGTGGTGGAAAATGTCTATCGGCATCTCGCCGAACAGCGAGGCGATCGGTTCAATAAGACCGATGTCATTTTGCATGCCGTCACCGAAGTCGGACAACCGGTCATCTTCGGCATCCTGATCATTATTCTCGTGTTCCTTCCAATTCTGACGTTGCAGGGCATGGAAGGGAAAATGTTTCAGCCGCTCGCCAATACGATCATCATTGCGCTGCTGGTGTCTCTGGTCTTGTCGCTGACCCTCTCCCCTGTGCTCTGCGCGATGGCGCTGAAGCGAGGAACCGAAGAGGACACGTTCCTGCTCCGTTGGGCCAAGCGAGCCTATCTTCCGACATTGCGGTGGGCGATGGGGCATCGCGTCGCCGTGCTGAGCATCGCCCTCGGCCTTCTGGGCGCCAGCCTGTCGCTCTTCCCGTTTCTCGGCGGAGAGTTTATTCCCATCTTGAACGAGGGAGCGATTTCGCCCCAGACCATTCGGTATCCCAGCATCGCGTTGGATCGATCCATTGAGATTGAAAAAGAGATGCAGCGCGCCGTGATGGAGTTCCCGGAAGTGCGCATGGTGGTGTCAAAAATCGGCCGGTCGGAAATGGGCAACGATCCTCAGGAACCCAATGCGAGCGATCCGGTTGTGAGTCTACGTCCTATGGACCAATGGACCACCGCCAAGACGAAATCGGCCCTGGATGATGCCATCCGAAAACGCATTGAACGAGTACCGGGAGCCAACTATCTGCTGAGCCAGCCAATCCAGCAACGCGTGGATGAGCTGCTGTCGGGAGTTCGATCAGAAGCCACCATAAAAATACTGGGCGATGATCTGTCCGTGCTGAGAAGCACGGCGGAAAAGGTTCAGACCATCATGGCCTCGGTCAAAGGCGTGGGCGATGTACGGGTCGAACAACTGTTCGGCCAGACCTATCTCACCATCGACATCGATCGCAGTAAGATCGCCCGCCATGGCATCAATGTCGCCCATGTTCAGGAAATTATCACCACAGCGATCGGCCAGGAGCCGGCCACCCGCGTCTATGAGGGAAACAAGCGATTCGATTTGACATTGCGGTACCCTGAAAAATATCGAAACAGTGTCGAAACGATCAAAAACATCCTCATGACGACCTCCTCCGGCGCCCTGATTCCACTCGGAGATCTCGCCACCGTCGAGCTACGCGAAGGACCATCCTTGATCAGCCGCGAGGGCCTGCAGCGCCGGATCTATGTCGGATTCAATACGCTGGGCCGCGACATCGAAAGTGTCGTCGCCGAAGCTCAAGCCAAAATCGCAAAAGAGATTCATCTTCCTGCCGGGTATCATTTTGTCTGGGGCGGCTCATTCGAGAACATGCAACGGGCCATGGCACGATTAAAAATTATCTTGCCGATCACGATCGGATTGATCTTCACGCTCTTGTTTGCCTCGTTCAATTCCGTCCGCCACGCAGCCCTGATCATCATGAATCTCCCGTTCGCCATGATCGGCGGGATCGTGGCCCTCTGGCTCACGGGAGAATATCTGAGCGTGCCGGCGTCCGTGGGATTCATCAACCTTTTCGGGGTGGCGGTCCTGAATGGGATCGTGCTGGTCTCGTATTTCAACACCTTGCGTGAAGAAGGCCTTCGCGGCGAAGAAGCCGTGATCAAGGGCTGTACGCTGCGACTCAGGCCGGTGCTTATGACCGCGCTGGTGGCCCTCCTCGGCCTCATGCCACTGGCATTTGCGCATGGAATCGGGTCTGAAGTGCAACGTCCCCTTGCCGTGGTCGTGATCGGAGGTCTCGTGAGTTCAACCTTGCTGACGTTGATCGTCCTGCCCGTTCTCTACCAATGGTTCGACCGTCCGGACAAACCGGCCGCGATTGCGGGAGATTCCGCACATTAGCCTGACACCTTCCAACTTCCCTTCAGTCCCTAGTGAAATGCCGAGGTTCGCGAGAGTCAGTGATCCTGTATCATGCGGGCACAGGCAGGATTGTCATTCATGTTGGCGTTCCCATCCCCGAGCGACACGCCACGAACCTTGATGAGTAAGGCCTTATGGCGTGGACATTTCTGCTGGTAGCCGGATTGTTCGAAATTTGCTGGGCGATCGGGCTGAAATACACGGATGGATTCTCGCGATTCTGGCCTACGGCAGGCACTCTGGTCGCGATGGCGGCGAGCTTCGGTTTTCTAGCCCAGGCGCTAAAAAGTATTCCGGTGGGTACCGGATATGCGGTGTGGACCGGCATCGGCGCGGCCGGGACCGCGATACTTGGTATCTTCCTCTTCGCTGAATCTGTCTCCATCGTCAAAATACTTTCTCTCCTCTGTATCGTTCTCGGAATCATCGGGCTCAAAGGCAGCACCTGAGCCCCAATCAGCAGATGTGATCAGGGATCTACTGTCTTTATGGCATCCCTCGCGAAACCCAATCAGCAGGATTCTTCTCTACTACGGTTCCCGAATCGAAATACCCCGCCGCGACACGACCGTGCGCTCGGGGAGTGGCTTTTACTTGTTCCGCTCAGCACCGCCGGCCTGTTCTTCCTGTATGGCCACGAGTGGTTGAGCGATCTCTCCAACCCTGTTCGACTGGGCGCCGTCCTCGGCTGGCTTTTACTGGTGATTGTTCTTTCAGCGTTTGCCGTGCTTCGCCATGCCGAACATCTGGCCGCCCGGCTCGGCGAGCCAATGGGCACCGTCATCCTGACGTTGTCGGTCACCGGAATCGAAGTCATGATGATCGCCGCGTTTATGTACACAGGAAACGGCAATGCCACATTGGCCCGCGATGCGATGTTTGCCGTGGTGATGATCATCTTGAACGGAATGGTAGGGCTCTCGCTGCTACTCGGTGGGTTGCGCTATCACGAACAGACCTACAATCTGCAAGGGGCGAATGCTTTTCTAGCGGTCATTGTTCCACTGACCGTGCTGGGACTTGTGGTGCCGACTTATACGGTTTCGTCACCCGGCCCTACCTTCTCCCCGCATCAATCCATCTTTCTCATTGCCATGTCTCTGGGCCTCTATGGGGTGTTTCTCGCGATCCAGAATCTCCGCCACCGTAATTATTTCGTAGCACCCCGCAGCCAGGGAAAACGCAAGGCGACGCTCCTGCACGAACACCAACCCTCGCCGGGGGGCTCCGTGTGGTTTCATACGCTGCTTCTTCTGGCCTACCTGCTGCCTCTCGTGATCCTGTCGGAACATGTGGCGACCCCGATCGACCACACGCTACGGCTCTGGAACGCTCCCCATGCCTTGGGCGGTGTTCTGGTCGCGGGTTTGGTGTTGGCCCCGGAATCGCTGGGAGCCGTGCGTGCCGCCTTGGCTAATCAACTCCAACGCTCAGTGAATATCCTTCTGGGGTCGGTGCTTGCCAGCATCAGCCTCACCATTCCGGCGGTACTGGCTATCGGTTTCTTTACCGACTCAACGATCATTCTCGGGATCGACTCGGTCGATATCATCCTCCTGATCCTCACCTTTGTGGTGAGTATGTTAACCTTCGCCGTCAGACGCACCAATGTTTTGCTCGGCGCCGTCCACCTGCTCCTTTTTCTGGCCTACCTCATGCTCATTTTCGAAAAATAGCCTCAGGAAAGGTCTCTCCAAGAGTGAGCCGCCTGGTTGATTTGCCGCGCCCTCGCCTCCTAAGATACGGGTAAGATGACAACCATTCACGCTAAATGCGCAGGCCAACTCAGGGCCGCGCTGCGGAAGCTCCAACGTCCATTGCTGTGAGCGTATTGTAAGTGTTTCCAGAAAAGACGCGCATGTCAGGCACCAAGGCGAAAACCTTCACGATTCTGCTCGTCGAAGACGACGCGGGAGACGTGGATCTGTTTTTACGCACGGTCGAGCACGAGCTGCCCCGCCATGAAGACGATGACGTGACGCTTGTCATCAACGCCACAGCCGAGGGCGCACTCGAGCGCCTGCGGCAACAGCCGATTGATCTCATTATCGCCGATGTGCGTTTGCCGGGCATGAGCGGGATCGAACTGCTTCGGCAAGTCCAGGACCTGAATCGGCGTATTCCGGTGATCATTCTCAGCCGGGTCGATGCGACAGAGACCGTCATTGATGCCATGCGCCACGGCGCATTCGACTATATCGTGGAACCGTACGACACCATGGATCTGGCGGCTCGCATTCACCGGGCCATGCGAATGTCCGAGATTCTTCTGCAGGCCACGCCCGATGAGCCCGCTGCACCTCGCATCCCTTTCAAAAATCTCGTCGGTGTGAGTCCGGCGATCAGAAATGTGATGGCCATGATTGAAGCCATCGCGCGGGTTCCCTCGACCACCCTCATTATCGGAGAAACCGGCACGGGCAAGGAACTGATCGCCAAGGCAATTCACGAGCGCAGTCTCGATAGCGACGGCCCGTTCCAAGTCGTCGATTGCACCACCTTTTCGGAAGGCACGGTGGAGAGCGAACTCTTCGGACACGTCCGGGGCGCATTTACTGGGGCCGTCGCCGATCGAACCGGCTTAATCGAATCCGGAAGTCACGGCACGGTATTTCTGGACGAAATCGGCGATCTCCCGGCCAATCTTCAGGCGAAGCTGTTGCGAGTACTGGAGGCTGGTGAAGTCCGCGCCGTCGGCAGCACGCAACAACGCAAGGTCAACGTCCGTTTTGTTGCCGCAACGAATCAGGACCTGGCCGAGAAGGTGAAGCGGAACGAATTCAGGAAAGATCTCTTTTTCCGCCTCAACGTCATGGTCATCCGTGTGCCGGCCCTGCGGGAGCGGACGGAAGATATTCCCGTTCTCGCCCGGCACTTTATCGCCCGTTATGCGAAGGAGTTTACAAAACGGGTCGAGGATCTCCATCCCTCGGCCGTGACGGAACTGGTAGCTTACCCCTGGCCGGGAAATGTGCGTGAACTTCGCAACGTGATGGAGCGCGCTGTCATGCTCGCCAAAGGTGATCGTATCGGGATTGCAGATGTGGCAGGGATGCTGGCGGTTCCGGACGAACGGCAACGTGAGACACCCGACGAAGACTATTTGCACCTACCCTACGCCAAAGCCAAAGAACAGGTTCTCGAAGCGTTCAACCGCCGATATATCTCTACCAAACTGACCATCCATCAGGGCAATGTGACCCATGCTGCCCAAGACGCTGGACTGCCCCGCTCTTACTTCCATGAGATCATGCGCCGGTATTCCAAAGACGAAAAATAGCGGTGTCAGCAAAACATGACATCCAACACCCCTCATGACTCGCAAAATATTGTTTTATTTACACTTTAATACATTTCGTACTGTTGTCTGCATTTCCAGACACGTTTTTAACAATACAAATCAGTAACTTACGCCACTTCACCGACCCCCTAGTCAGTACTTGCTGACCCCAGTCGTTTGCCCTTCTTTCCTCTCCGATAACTCCCTCCAGACACATCACTCAAACAATTGAATTTATTCATATTAT
Organism: Nitrospira sp.; assembly: GCA_024998595.1. Lineage (GTDB taxonomy): Bacteria > Nitrospirota > Nitrospiria > Nitrospirales > Nitrospiraceae > Nitrospira_A. Next base: position 860 of record JACOEK010000011.1, on the reverse strand, counting down.
AAGCCTCCAAACATCAGCTAAACATCGGCTTATCCACCTCGCTACGGCACGTGAATTGTAATACTCCTATACCGCGAGCGAATGTCCGCTCGAAAATTTCGAATTGTGAGGGACGAATGTTTCCAATTCGACACATGGAAAGGGGGTACACCAGACGAGATTGCATCCACGTGAGTGTAGTGAGGTTGTACGAACAGGTGCATGAGGGACTCATGTGCCTCACAAGGAGGTAGCTATTATGCAGGTTTCCGTTTCACGGAGACAGTTTCTCAAAATCTCGGCGGGAACCGTTGCGGCCGTGGCCGTGGCGGATAAAGTCCTCGCGTTGACCGCGCTGCAGCCGGTCATCGAGGTTGGGAACCCGCTGGGTGAGTACCCGGATCGGTCCTGGGAGCGTGTGTATCACGACCAGTATCGATACGACTCATCCTTTACCTGGTGCTGCTCCCCAAACGACACGCACGGCTGTCGTATTCGGGCCTTCGTCCGCAACGGCATCGTCATGCGGGTGGAGCAGAACTACGACCACCAAACCTATGAAGACCTCTACGGCAACCGCGGCACGTTCGCGCATAACCCGCGCATGTGCTTGAAGGGCTTCACCTTCCACCGTCGCGTGTACGGTCCCTATCGCTTGAAGGGTCCGTTGATGCGGAAGGGCTGGAAGCAGTGGATGGACGACGGCTCCCCCGAGCTGACGCCGGACGTGAAGCGTAAGTACAAATTCGACAGCCGCTTCCTCGACGACCTCAACCGGGTGTCGTGGGATACGGCCTTCACCTACGTGGCAAAAGGCGCCGTGCTTATCGCGACGCGCTACAGCGGTGAAGCCGGTGCCCGTCGTCTCCGCGAGCAGGGCT
>JACOEK010000002.1 GCA_024998595.1 Nitrospira sp. | reverse complement strand
TGATATCAATTGGTTAGAAAATTGAAAGTTTCTCTAAATTTTGTAATGCCACACCGGAGGTACCGACCAGCAAACAGGTCTCTCGGCCCGCCGAACTCGCAGTCTCCTTGGCGCTGACTAGCCACGCTCTTTTCATACACCGCGGCGAGTAACTCATTGAAAACCCATCAATTTCGTGGTTTCTCCATTCCAGCAAAAGATACAATTGTGTTTTTTTAGCAACAGCTAGAATTTTGGGGAATCACGACATATGCATTACACATCAATGACTTACATAACAAAATCTAATTGGCACAAGCATTGCTAGAAGTAGTGCTGGATTTTACGAAGGAGGCACCGTGCGGTTTCAGCAAACGATCGGCTCACCAGTTTCATGTTCGGGCGTGGGACTCCATTCCGGCCAGCCGGTCACTCTGACTCTTCGCCCGGCTCCTCCAAATACCGGTATCGTCTTCATCTATCGGCATGGATCGGAAGAAACGGTCATCCCTGCCTCGATCTCCCATAAGGTACCAACGGAACTCTGCACAGCCATCAGCGTCAACGGTCATCAGGTCAAGACGATCGAACACCTCCTGGCCGCTCTGGTGGGGATGGAAGTCGACAACGTCTACGCAGAGGTTGATGCGGGGGAAGTGCCCGTGCTCGATGGAAGCTCAAGCCCGTTCGTTCGCTTGATCCGCGCGGCCGGCGTCATCCCACAAACCAGGCGGCAATCTTATGTGAAGATCATGCAACCCATCGAAGTCGTGGATGGATCGAAGCGGGTGAGGATCGAACCCTCGTCAACGCCGAAAATTACGTACTCCATTCACTACGATCACCCCCTGATCCAAACCCAGTCTTACAGCTATACCTGTTCCGCCCAAGCGTTTGAGCAGGACATTGCGCTGGCACGTACATTCGGCTTTCTCCACGAAGTCGAAGCGCTGTGGTCGAGAGGACTCGGCAAAGGCGGAACTCTGGATAACACCATTGTGTTGTCCAAAGAAGGTGTCGTGAATCAATCCGGCTTGCGCTTCTCGAACGAATTTGTCCGGCATAAGGTGCTGGACTTGATCGGTGACATCGCGCTGCTCGGCTTCCCGTTTATCGGGCACATTGTGGCCGAACGATCAGGTCACGCCATGCATACGAAGCTCGTCGAACAAATCCTCCTTCAGCGAGATAAATGGGCGCTCATCACCGGCGAACATGTGGTTGCCGCACCAGAATCGCGCCCTTCTCTCGGACTGCTTCGCCCCGCGCCTTCTCTCGCAATCTAACTGCTCGCCCCAACGCTTGCTTGCCACCGCTTGCAACCCACCCGCTCCAAGCGGTGATCGCGGTTTTGGGCATAAAAAAACGCCGGGAGCAAGTGGCCTTACCCCCGGCGTGTAAATCCTGGTAGGGACTTACTTCTTCTTCGCTGCCTTCTTCGCTGGTTTCTTCGCTGCCTTCTTCGTTGCCAAGACTCTCACCTCCCTTCACACATTAAAGTTGATATGAACTTCCTCGGCCCACTTACACGACTGCTGTCAATTCCTGCTGTGTCGTCACCGCAAACGTATTAGGCCCGACTTTTTGGAACCGCTTATCCCGCTTCAACGAGGTGGCCACGGAAGTTAATGGGGTCTTACCCTTGATCTGCAACCCACCCTCCAACAGCCGCTGCAACAGTTCCTTCGCATGCATTGGCCGGCTGGCTTCTCGGAGAATCTGATACGCGGCTTCCGGCACACTCTTCCCGACATATTTGCTTTTGCCAAGCAAGATCTCGCGCGACTGATCCGTGACATCCGTCACAGGAAGCGGGCGAATACCTTTTTCGTCGGTGATAATCTGACTGGAGAGACTGGCCAACTTGGCCTTATCTGCCTCAACTCGATACAACGTTTCGGCAAGTTCAAGATACTTCTTGATCATCGCGATTTCATCGTCGAGCCGACGCCGCTTCTTCTCAAGTTCCTGAAAGCGATTCCGGTAGGCGCTGATTCGTTGTTCAAGACCTACCAGGATGTCGGTTAATTCTTCCACAAGCAAGTCCTCAACAAAGCATACTTGCTTTATAGCAAGTGATTTAAAATCTGTCAAGTAACTGATCATAACAATTTGATCGCATCATACGCACTAACAAGCAGAGTACACTCAATGTCTATCCAAGCCTTGTTATACAAGAACAAGCTTTTTGCATTTCCTTACTTGTCAACATGTTACATTGCTCGTCCAAAACTGCGAAGGCTTTTTGCCTCGCTTGTCATCACTCATGCTAGGATACGGGGCATATGCATACTTCGCATGCACTCTCATCGGAAGAACGTGCTCGATACCTCGCCACGGCCATTCAAGCTGCAGAAGCAGCCGGTACCGTACTCCTTGACCATGCCCGATCGGGCTTCAGGATCGATCACAAGGCCGCGATCAACCTCGTGACCGATGCCGACCGTCAAGCCGAAGAGACTATCGTCCGCACGATTCTGTCGGCCCATCCCACACACCGGATTCTTGCCGAGGAACGCGGGCGTGACGGGGCCATGGAGTCGCCGTACCAATGGATCATCGATCCCCTAGATGGCACGACCAACTTCGCGCACGGATTCCCCTTCTACTCGGTGTCAATCGGCTTGGAATATCACGGCGAATGTATCGTGGGGGTCGTTCTGGACCCGACACGCCGGGAGCTGTTCACGGCTGTGTCCGGAGAAGGGGCTTACCTCAACGGCGAACGCCTCCGCGTGTCAGCCAATAAGTCGCTCGATCATTCCCTGCTCGTGACGGGATTTGCGTATGACATTCGCGACACAACGAACAACAACCTGGACCATTTCTCCCGCATCTCACTGCGCGCGCAGGGCGTGCGGCGCACGGGCTCAGCCGCACTGGATCTCTGTTATGTGGCGTCGGGGCGGTTTGACGGATATTGGGAAGTGAAACTCAGCCCATGGGATATGGCGGCGGGAATCGTCATGGTGCGGGAGGCTGGCGGACTGATATCAAGTTTTCAGAAAGACACCTTTTCACTCTATGGAGAGGAACTCGTCGCCACCAACGGGCACATTCACAACCAGCTGCTCGACGTGATCCATCAACGCCCCGACAGGTCGTAACCTTCTCATTCCACGCAGTCTGGTATTACCGCGGACCCAGCATTCTCATCGGCCGTCCCATGTACAGCGCGATATTTGATGCGGTATCATGCCCTTCTCACATGTACGGCCAAAGGAGTGCACGCAGCATGGCAAGCCAAGTCCCTCCGCAGAAATCAGCCGCCCCCTCCGCCAACCCTCAAGATGTGTGGGACGTCGAGCTCCTGCACGTGCACGTCTCGCGCAAGGGACAACTCGTCAATGCCGAATGGGCGCTCCATCCTCAAATTAAGGCCGACTTGAGCGCCGACGAGTGGAAAGAGCTCGGCGAGTTGATGAACAAAGTCACTACCATCGTCGGACATCGTTTTTCCCAGGCCCTTGGCGAGGCCGAACCGGCGCCGCCCGGAAACGCATAACCACTTCTCGCCAGCACGACCCACTCGCAAGTACGCCGCTGTGATGAGGCGAGCACCATCAGACCACTCAACCTACGAGGTGATTCATGGACTGCTATTACCATTCGAAGGATCTGGGGAAATTCGGAGAGATGGGCAAGGGCAACCCGGTCTTGTGGGAAAAGTTCATGAGCTATTACAGCGCCGTCTTTGCCGAAGGCGCGCTCACGGAACGGGAAAAGGCCCTGATCGCGCTTGGCGTGGCCCAGGCCGTGCAATGTCCTTACTGCATCGATGCCTATACGCAAGCCTGCCTGGAAAACGGATCGAACATGGAGGAAATGACGGAAGCGGTCCACGTCGCCTGCGCCATCCGTGGCGGCGCCTCGCTGGTGCACGGGGTCCAGATGCGAAACGTCGCGGAGAAATTATCGATGTAGGGGAGGGGACGACGTTCGCGGCTGCTGCGCCCGCTCAGTAGTAGGGGTGCTCAGGGATCGCCAACGTAAAATACTTCCCGCGCTCTTCGTACAGAATGCGACCGCTCGTCAGGACATTCAGCGCCTCAGTCAGGTTGTCTTCCGAACAGATCCTATCCGGCTTCGCACTGCTCAATGCTGCACGAATCTGATCACGACTTTTCGCCGCCTCATTGCACGCCTCGATAATGCCCGCCGCAGGCCAGTCATACCTCCGTCTCGTGGGCATCTGTGGATCACGCCCATCATAGATCGTCACGTAATCCATGGCCTTGGAGTAATATAAAAACGGGCGGTCGTTGCTGCGCGCCCGCCGCTGCCATTCCTCCACCAAGCCGATCAATTCCTCATAGACGTGCGGATCCACCGGCCAGTTGTCGAGTTCATATTCGAAATCGTAGGCGATCTTGCGCAGATCGACGCGCGCGGCATCATACACATACTCGTAGGCTGTCCCCGGGCCCGTGATGCGCACTCCATACTCATGCGGTCGCGTAAAGTAGGGACTGAAGCGTTGTAGCCAGAATTTTCCGGTCGCCTCCGGCGCCTGCAAATGGAACAACGACGGCAGGAGGTCGATCTGCCGACGATAGTCCTCATTTGTTTCACCGGGAAAGCCGAGCAGAATATTCCAGGATACCGCGACCCGATAATAACAACTCCATTTGAGGCAGATGATGTTCTGCATGGGCGTGACGCCCTTGTCCATCGCTTTCAGCTGCGAGAGACTGAGGCTTTCCAACCCAGGCTGCATGCACTTCACCCCGCCAACGGCCAACGTCCGGATCTGGCTCTTCTGCAGGTTACTCTTGGTTTCGATAAAGACATCCAGATCGCAATGCTCGGCAGCGAACCGGCCGAACAGGTTGTCGACATATTTCATGTCTATGATGTTATCCACCAAGCGAAACCGGGTCGTATCGTAGCGGCTCGATAAATACGCCATTTCCTGCGCAACCTGTTCAGACGACTTGGCGCGGAATTTCATACTCTGCGCATTCAGCCCGCAAAAGGTGCAATGGTGCTTCTCGCCCCACCAGCAACCGCGGGAACCTTCGTACAAGAGAATACGATCCAGGCCGCGCGACGCTTCGGTGCCGAGTTCGGCCAAGAGGTGATAGTAGTCGTCATAATCCGGCGGGCCGGTGGTCGAAAACTCGGTGAAGAGGGCCGTATTCGGCTCGAGCCGGACCTCGCCCTGTTCTCGATAGATGACGCCTTTCGGTCCGGACCCCGTCGAGCCACTCAACACGTGATCCACCAATGCCGGAAAAGTGACTTCTCCTTCGCCGACCACCACATAGTCGATGAACGGAAACGCCCGAAAATATTCCAGCCCCATTTCACCGTCGAAATTGGCGCCACCGAAGACGATCTTCACCTCTGGATACAGATCCTTGATCAGCTTCGCCATCGTCAGGCTAGCCACATTCTGATCGAACGTGGATGTAAACCCGACAAGCTTGTACTGCCCCCAATCGATGCCTGCCATCGCGGCGGTCAGAAATTGGGGCGCCGTGCGCGTGGCCATGTCCTCAAAAAACGACATCGGCTGACCGCTCTCACGCGCAATCTGCTCGAACACCGGTTTAAACACGCGCGGATACTCCACGCGTTTGGGATTGTCACGAAAGAGCAGGTAGGAGAACAGCCACTCGCCGAACAATGCGCGCTTTTCGCAAATCGATTCGTAGAGGGGGATCCCGATCTTGTGGGCAAACCGGACATTGAGATGATGACAATCGACCGCGACGCCCTTGGCTTTCAATAATGCAGAGAGGGTCCCCAATTGAATGGACGGGTACTTCGAAAAGCTGAAGGGCATGTTGACGAGCGCCACCTGGGCCCTGTCACTCATGAGCCACCTCGACGGTTCTCGCGCATCGCATCACCACAATCATCCGGCAACGGCCCGAAACGGTTCGAACTCACGATCGGCCTTCGCAGCCAGATAAAAATCGCTCTCCGTGAGGCCGTTGATCTTATGGGTCCAGATCTCCACCTTGCATTTTCCCCAGGCCACATACAGATCCGGATGATGCCCTTCAGCTTCAGCCACCGCACCGACTTTGTTGGCAAACGCGAGAGATTGCGCAAAGTCTTTGAACGTGTAGAGCCGTTCAAGATGTCCTTCTTGACTCAACATCCACCCTCGTCCTAACTCCGTCAATAGGGCTTGGATTCGATCAGCGGGGAGGGGAGGAACCCCGCCCCGGCAAGGAACACATGTCTTATCGGCCAAACTCATGATCACTCCTTCGCAGACGAATCTCTCCGTCGGCCCTTGCCAGAAAGGGCTATTCTACGGGCCGCTCCTTGCGTCCCGCAACCGCCTTACCGTCCCGATGGTTGCGCGACCCGGTATGGGCTGGTCACCGCATGTCCTCGCTCGAAAAACAGACCGCGATTGATATCACCGACACTAACGATTCCTACCAACGTCCCTTTGTCGACGACCGGAATCCGGCGAAAATTCTTGACGCCCATGTAGGACGCGGCCTCCAACACCGGAGTGCGCGGGGACACCGTCAACGGATTCAAACTCATCACCTCTTCGACGCGCTGCGAGAGGACATCGGCATACCCGTCCTCCATCTCCACGAAATCACGGCTGTGCACGTTGTCATGAATATACTCTCCGTAGTTGGGATAGAGCGGAATGAGCACATCGCGCAACGTCACCATGCCGATCAACACGTCGCCATCCTCCACCACCGGAATGGCGCCGCAATGGCGGCTGAGCATCTTGGTCACCACGGAACGGACAGATTCATTGCGCTTGGCCGTCACCACACCGGTTGACATCACTTCCTGAACAAGCATGGCATCCTCCTTTTCAGCAGGGTGACTCATGACGACATCCTCACTGCCTTTGCAGAGATATGCGAAATATGGTAGGGAAGTGCGGTTGGAAAAGAAACCCCCTCTCGATCCCGGTCAGGGATGTGCGGGGAGAACCCTTCAGACCTTCTCAGGCGAGGTCACTATCGATTCCATCCTTCGCATCGGTCATCGCGGAGCCGCCGGCCACGCTCCCGAAAATACTCTCGCCGCCATTTGGAAAGCTCGATCATTTCACGCCGACTTCGTTGAGATCGATCTGCGCGAAACCAGCGACGGCCATCTCGTACTACTGCATGATGAGACCATCGATCGCACCACCAACAAATCCGGTACTCTCGCCGAGCTCTCGTTGGAGCAGGTTCAACGGCTGGATGCAGGCAATTGGCAACGCATTCCCACGTTAGAAGAAGCGCTGGATATCTCCGGGAAGGCCATGGGGGTCATTCTCGAACTGAAAGTCGAAGGGATCGGCAATGAGGCCTGCGCGATCGTGAAACGCGTCGGCTTTTCCGGTCCGCTCATCTATGCCTCGTTTCTGTTAGCGGAACTCCATCGCGTGCGACAGGCAGATCCCGCCGCACAGATCATGGTCTTGCAGCATCGGCACCTTCCGCTAGACCCCGTCGCTGAGGTGGTGGCCCTCCATGCCTCGTACGTCGGATTGCACTATTCGACGGTCACACCCGCATTGCTTCAGACCTACCACGACTTGGGGAAACACGTCTTCGCCTATACCGTCAACGATCCGAAGGACCTCCGGCGCATGCGCGAGCTGGGCGTGGACGGAATTGTGTCAGACTTTCCAGACCGCATCTAACCGCACCACCGACCGGCACTCACAGGCCACTCGCAGCCGCATGCCGATTATGCGGCAGACCGCTGGCATGGCGCGCTGGCTCCTTGATTGTGGGATCAACCGGAGAACGCGTAAGACGCCGTCCCGACTCACCCAGCAAGCAGACACTATCTCCCTACCGCCGGATTAAGAACGATGTGGATGATCAGGTTTGTACGCCGGAGACACTGATACACATTGTGAGAAAAGTAGCAGGCGCTGAAAATGCCACGGGCGACCCTACACTGCGGTGGGAGGTCGCCCGTGGTTGGCGCTTGGGACGCCTACAGTCAAATAAGTTGTCTAACCCTTCAGGACCCGTTCGAGAAGATAGGTTATCAAGATGTTCGTCGGGGGAATTATATTCCCAGGATTCTGGTGTGCCTCGTGCTTGTCATCAATCCTTCTTTGTGCAGTGGCTGTTATCCTTAATCGGACAGTGTCGTGAGACACAAGCCAGGGAAGGATCGGTCAGCACGACCGACGATCAGCCCGCCCTCATCTCTGCGGGCCGCTTTAGTCCGGCGGCGTAAGTTCTTCCATGCGTGAACCTCCCCGGTTGAGGAGTGGCGAGGTCTACCCGAACAGGCGCGCACTGTTCATCGCCTCGTCACGGTTAACACAGCCCTTGAAGCTTACAATTTCCGTCTTACGCTCCTTAGAAAAGTCTGTCAACAGGAAAATCGGCCCTAGGAGATTTTCCTCATGCTTCAATTCGTTTTCAGAGCTCCAATACAACACGGGCCCCCGTGCTGACGGAAGCCCGCGTGTGGCGCTTAGGACGCCCGCTACTCTGTGTCTGTGGCGGCCCGTAAGAGACCGGCCGAGTTGGTCAACAGCGGATTATCTTTCCGGCGGACGAGCGGTCACACCGGCGTGGCGTGAAGATCGTCAACCAAGCTCTTCACTCGGAGGCATGGCGCCTGGATGCGTGTTCGCGCATCGTGTGATGCCTTGCGGCATATGCGACGGAGAGCTGGTTGGCACAACCGAAGAGAAACCCGCCTTCAGCTCGACAGGCCGTACAGGCCAGGTGGAGTGATATCGGTCATCGTCCACCCTCCTCTCTGTTGCGGGAATGTGTAGAAGATCTAGATGACAGCCGCGCGGTCTGTCCGGTCTTCTACGAGGGACAATTGACATTCGGGCCGCAAATCCTATCTACGCTCCTCAAAAAATCTTGTCAACAGGGGAATAATAGCCCCATTCATTTCATGGGCTCTCGCCCCCGCTGCTGACCTCGCATGGACGGACCTGGTTTCTGGTCGCTGCCCGATTCAGGCGTGATGACGGTCATGTCCTGCTTCTTATAATCTGGGGGCGGCAGAAATAATTTGTCATCGAGGTGTTTCTTTTCGATGGTGATGGCTTCCCAGCGCGCTTCTTCCTTTCCCTGCCCGTCGCGGTCCAGGCCTTTGATCGGAAACCCTCCATCTTTGAACATCTCCTGCATCCATGCCGGTAGCAGCGAAGCACTGCCCGCCTGCGCGCTCATCATTGCGGACATGGCGGCGTTGGCGATCCCTCTCGCCATGCAGACTTCGCCGGTACTGCCGTCCGACTTGTCTGTGGTCCGATAGATCTCGCACGGGTACCCCGCTGCTTTATCCTTTGCGCCGGTCTTCATCACCACGATGCCCTCAATGGCCTCCGGCGCGGCGTTCGGGGTTTCTGCGGTGGAGATCTCCAGATACACTTTGTCGTCGTGCCGAAGGCTGTACATCACCTTCTTCTTGGCGTCGAAGATCATGGCGCCTTTCTCCGCATCCGGACCGATTTCTTCAAAGCGCAACCTGTCGCCCTTCAGGAACCATTGCTGCTGAACAGTCGTCCCTTCACTCGTTTCATTCAAGACGATGATGCCCTCGAAATCGGCCGCCGCCGCAACGCCCGCCAGCAGCAGGCTTCCCACCACAGTCGCGATGACAGCACGCATGTCCGCTCCTTTCGACGCAAGCGCCCAGGATTATTGCCCGCTCTGCGGTTGCGACTGCTGCTTTTTCATCGCCTCGCCGAACTGCTTCATCAGCTCTTTCATATCGGGTGGCTGCTCGTCGCCTCCGGGAACCTCGCCGGTCTTGCCCCGCGCAGCTTTTCGCTTCTTCATGTCCTCGATCATCTTCGAGACATCCGCCCCGCCCTCCTGCTTCTGCTCTCGCATCGCCTTCATCCGCTCTTGAAGGCCTGACATGTCGCGCTTCGCCCAATCGGCAGGAAAGGCAAACAGACTCGCGTCCAGACTTTTCTTATCGATACTCGTCACTTCCATGCGAACAGATTCCTTGCCCGCGTCATCATATTGAATACTCCGAAGTCCGAAACCTCCTTCTTCCACCAGTTGCTTGACCCAGGCAGGCTGAGAGGATCGTCGCACCTCCTTCGGATCGATCCAGAACGTGGCGGCCTTCCCGAATCCTTTTGCCACGCAGAGATCGCTCTTCACGCGATGCTGTGCCTTCTCAGTGATCCGCCACACCTCACAGGTATATCCGGCGATCTTCTCGGTCTTCCCGGTGCGCTCGACACTCTGCGCCTCAAGCGCCTCTTTCAGGTGCTCACCGCGCTCTCCCTCCAGACTGATTTCCATGTAGGACTTCTGTCCCGGCATCCCGACCTGCATCGTTCTGGTCTTGCCGTCAAACAGCATGACATGCGTCTGGCCGTCCGTCCGGGACATTTCCACGCGCCCCCGGTCGCCTTTGAGATACCAATCCATGGTGCTCGAGGTGTCGGTATCCACATGGCTGGTTTTCATATGGAGCACACCTTCAAAGCTTCCGGCATGAACGGGAAGGGAAGTCAGGCTCAGGACGAGACCGATGAAAAGAGCCGGTTTCTTTCGCATACTCGATGCTCCTGGTTAAGGTAGACGCGCGACCACGTTTGCCAGTGTAGCCGACCCCTGCAGACGATGCCAGACGACTCCGGAACAGAGGCTTATCAATCGATGGTGAGCTGATCGAAATTGATCCCTGGGGGAGCCGGAGGGGTCGAGAGTTTCATCGCCGCGAGCGCCTGCGCCACGATCTCAGCGACGACCAGATTCCGATACCATTTGCGATTCGCGGGCACAATGTACCAGGGAGCCCGGTCGGTGCTGGTCGCAGCCATCACGTCCTCAAATGCCGTCATGTACTCGTCCCAGAGTTTTCGCTCTTCCACATCGCCTTCGCTGAATTTCCAACGCTTCTCCGGATCACAGATGCGTTCCGTGAGGCGTTCTTTTTGCTCGTCTTTGGAAATGTGCAGGAACAGTTTGACGATCGCCGTACCGTTCTCGACCAATAACTCTTCGAATTCGTTGATCTGATTGAACCGCTGCGTGACGACTTTCTTCGAGACAAGACCGTGCACGCGCGTGATCAACACGTCTTCATACTGCGACCGGTTAAAAATTCCAATGTACCCTTTTGGCGGCACTTCCTGGTGAATACGCCACAGAAAATCCTGCTCGAGTTCCTTCTCGCTCGGCGCCTTGAAGGAGGCGACCCGGCACCCCTGCGGATTCACGCCGGACATGACATGCTTGATCGTGCCGTCCTTGCCGCTCGTGTCCATGCCTTGAAGAATGATCAGCAAGGCTCGCGTGCGGTTGGCGTAGAGGCGTTCCTGCAACTGATCGAGCTGCCCGATGAATTTGACCGCCGCGGCTTTGGCTTTGGCCTTCCCGGCTTCATTCTTTTTGTAGGATCCGGTGCCGTCGGGATCGAACCGCTTGAGGTCCAGGCGGCAACCGGGCTTGATGCGATATCTCTCCATTTCGTACCTCCCGCAATGGTTCTCCGGAAACGCCCAGGATCACGGACCCTGCGAATCCATCGGCGATCAAACGAGTCGCCTTCCCGGACACGCAAAACATTTCTTTTGGCCCATCCATTGATTGAAGAGGGTCCAGCCTTATGTGATAAACAGTTCCTATACTCAATCAAGGAGGCATCGGTCATGCTCAAGGAAGTAAGCGGAGACATCCTGTTATCCACCGCCGGCGCGATCGCTCATGGTATTGCTCCACATGACAATTTCAAGCAAGGCTTGGCGTTGTCACTTCGTGAGCAGTGGCCGGGCATGTACAAAGATTTTCGCCATTACTGCCAGACCTATAGCCCCAAGCCAGGCGGCGCCTGGTCGTGGAAGGGCCCGAACTCTCCCGTCATCATCAATTTATTTACGCAGGAAGCGCCCGCCAGCGATCAGGATCGTCCCGGCAAGGCCACCTTGCCCAACGTCAATCATGCGCTGCAGGCGCTGAAAAAAGAACTGCAGGAACATCAGGTGAAGAGCTTGGCGCTGCCCCGACTCGCCACGGGAGTGGGCGGGCTGGAATGGGAGAAAGTGTATCCCTTGCTCCAACAGGCCCTGAAAGAGCTGTCCATTCCCGTCTACGTGTATGGACTGTACAAGAAAGGGGTCGCCGCACAAGAGGCCTAGGCCGACACCGCCCGAGCTCGCGCCTCCGTGAGATACTGCAACAATAGCCCGATCTGCGACTGCCGCGTGAGGTACCACTGCGCGGCGGTCGCCGCCTTCTTCCCCACGCGCACCGACACAATGCGTTCATCCGGCAGCGAAAAGACATCCTCATCCGTATCGTCATCTCCGACATAGAGAGCTGCGGACGTGTGGAGCTGATGCATCAACTCCAGCATGGCCGTGCCTTTGTGCAGATTGCCGGAGGGAATGGCGTTCACCACCGCTTTTCCCAGCACCAGGCGAGGCGCAGGTATCAGCGTAGACATGGCATGAAAAATGGCTTCACGCGCGACCGCTGGCGAACAGGCCTGTCGATAGTGGAAGGTCAGAGAATACATCTTATCTTCCACCACCACGCCGGCCCGCGTCAGGTCGCGATCAGCTTTTGTCACAGCCGCCAACCAGGCGCGACAACAATCCTGCGCTTGTTGCATCACCCGTTCCGACGCGTGCAATCCCTCCAGCCCGTGATTGCCGATGAGATGGGCAGCAATTCCCTTCACGCGGGGACTGAGGTCTGCAAGGGAACGTCCAGAAATCACGGCCGTCGGCGCCACGATGGCCAGAGCATGCAGGGCTTGATGCGTAGGTTCCGTCAGCCCGGCCGCATGCCGATCCTGAACGATGCGAGCCAGCGTGCCGTCAAAATCGAAGGCGAACAGAGATCCCCCCTGGCTGGCCAGCCGGTCGAGCAGACGCTTTCCTGGAGCGCTGAGCACATCCTGCATCGGCGTGACTACCGCCCCCGTCCCGAGGCCTGTCCCACCTGCTTCATGACGCGAATGCGTCGGCGCATTCTGGCCGCGTCCATGAGCATACGTCCCGCCCATCGATACACGTTAAATTCCTGAATCAGTCCGCGCATGCTCCGCATACGGGCACGCTGCTCCTTCGGCACCATCGACAGCGCCATGTGCAGAGCCGCCGCGCATTGATCGATATCGTAGGGATTGACCACCAGCGCCTCCGGCAGTTCCTGGGCCGCGCCGGTAAACTGGCTGAGGATGAGCACTCCCTGTTCATCGTCGCGAGCCGCGATGAATTCTTTGGCCACCAGGTTCATGCCGTCGTGCAGACTTGTCACGAAGCACAAGTCGGAGGCCCGGTAATATTCATACACATCGGGCGGCTCGTGATGTTTCACCTTCAACACGATCGGCTCGTACCCTTCGCGACCGAACCGTTTATTGATGCGTTCGGCCAGAGCGTAGACCTGGTCGTGGAAATGTTGGTACTGATCGATGATCGTCCGGCTCGGCGCCGCAATTTGAATGAAGGAAAACTTGCCGACCCATTCAGGTTGCAGTTCGAACAATCGTTCGACGGCGAGAAACCGTTCGATGATCCCCTTCGTGTAGTCCAATCGATCGACACCGATGCCTACCAGTCGATCAGGCCCCATGGCATGGCGCTCGCGGATATGCACCCGACAGTCCGGAACCGGCCGTTGATTCTCCAACCAGCGCGACGGCCACTCGATGGAAATCGGGTAGGGGTTCACCGCTGTGAGCCGCCCGCCATACGAGACGGTCGATGAGTCGCGGTCGATGCGCGCTTCCAGAATACGGTCGATGCAGGAAAGAAAATGGTTGCCGTGCTCGCGGGTATGAAACCCGACGATGCTGCTGCCGAGCAACCCCTCGAGAATTTCCTGCCGCCACGGGCAGATGCCGTAGCTCTCAGAGTTGGGCCAGGGGATATGCCAGAACATGATGATGGTCGCGTTCGGCAATTTCTCCCGTACCATCTTGGGCAAAAGCGCAAAGTGATAATCCTGCACGAGGATGACCGGATCATCGGTTTTGGCCTCTTCGACGACAGCCTTCGCAAACCGCTCGTTGACCGCGACATACTGTTCCCAGTCGGAAGTCCGGAACGTGGGGCGGACATGCGCATTGTGGCACAGTGGCCAGAGCCCCTCGTTGGAGAAACCATAGTAGAATCCGGACTCCTCATCCGGCGACAACCAAATCCGACGAATATCGTACGAGGGATGATCCGGCGGCACCCGAACATGGTCCCGTGCATCCACCACCTCTTTGTCGGCGGATCCGTTGCCGTGAGCGATCCACACGCCCGAGCAGGCTCGCATCACCGGCTCGAGGGCTGAAACCAATCCACTCGCAGGCACCTGCACCTCGACTTTTTGTCCCCGCCGGTTGTGGATGTAGGGCTGTCGGTTCGACACGATGAGAATTTCATCGCCCGACAGGTGTTCGTGGAGAATTGTCTTCAGGCTGGCGGGGCTCCACGTGATCTGGCTTTCATCCCGCATGCGGCGATCGGCTTCCAGTTCCCTCACCAGCGCATGGAGATCCTGCGCGACCGGGTGCAACTCCGCGGAATGGGCCTGGCTGGATTCTGCCGGTAAGCCTTTGCTGGTCAACATCGCCCGCACCCCGGCCACCCATCCTCGCCAACTCAGTTGTGCCACGAGCACGGTAACGGCCGAGATCACCCCGGCGAGGCCGACGAACAAGTAAAAGATGTACCACTTGGTATCGGTGCTGCGCTGGTGCACGAAACTCATGTCATGGACCAGCATCAAGCGACCCTGGACCTTGCCGGCCGACTGAATCGTCGCAACCACCACGTGCAGGGGTCCCTGGGCGAAGTCCACCACTTCCGAGGAACCGGGCGCCAGGTGGGCCAGGCTTTCACAGGATAATTGATCCGGGTAGGTCAGGGTCTGGTAGAGGAGCCGCTGCTGCATATCGCAGAAGCCCAGCGCGTACAACCGTTCATCCTGAATCACCTTATGGAAGTACGCAAAAATCTTCGTGCGCGAGCGGGAAACCACAAGATCCGCCAGCGGCACTTCCATCGTGCTGGCCAGCAACTTGGACCGGCTTTCAAGGTCGCGCGTGAACCATTTCAGCGTGAGGGAATCCACCAACGGCACCACGCTGTAGGCCACGACGCCCAGGACCAGCAAGAGGGGAAGGATAAACCGGAGGGACAGTCGCATTTTTACTCCCGCAGTTTACTTTGAGACTAAAATCTCTTATGGTCTGGGGCATGTACCCCTACGGACTCATCGGCAATTGCCACGTCTCCGCGCACATTCATGAAAGCGGGTCTGTTGACTGGCTCTGCCTGCCCAGACCGGACAGTGATCCGGTCTTTGGACGAATCCTCGATCCGGAAGGAGGGCATTTTTCCATATCAAGCCCTACCAGCTCCGCTCAAGTCAAGACAACACAGCGCTACCTCCCCAATACAAATATCCTGGTGACGGAGGTCTCCACGTCCAACGGTGACACCTTCAGAATCACCGATTTCTGCCCCCGATTCGAGCAGTATGGCCGCATCTATCGACCTGCGGCGCTTTTTCGCATCGTCGAACCGCTGGCAGGCACGCCCTCCATCCGCGTCAGCTGTCGACCGGTAACCGGATGGGGAAAAGAGTATGCGCGCGGCATGCGCGGCAACAGCCATGTACGATACGACATCCGCGGGGAATACCTTCGGCTGTTGACCAACATGCCCTTGACGTATCTCTACGAAGAGCGACCCTTCGCCTTGACCGAGAAAACCTACTTCGCCCTGACCTGGGGCCTGGGTATCGAAGACGACCTCGCCAAGGTCAGCCACGAATTCCTGGATCAGACGACCCGCTACTGGCGCATGTGGGTAAAGCATTGTTCGATTCCGGTGTTGCATCAGGAAGAAGTGATCCGTTCCGCCCTGGCGCTCAAACTGCACTGCTATGAGGACACCGGCGCCATCCTGGCTGCCTTGACCACCAGCCTCCCCGAGGAACCCGGCGGCCCGCGGAACTGGGACTATCGCTACTGCTGGTTGCGCGACGCCTATTTTTCGCTCACCGCCTTTCACAATCTCGGACACTTCGAGGAGATGGAAGGGTTTCTCAAATTTCTCCTCAACATCGCCTATACGCATGAACATTCACGGGAACGGCTCGCCCCGGTGTATACGTTGAGTCAGGATCTTCCGCTACCGGAGACCGAACATACCAATTGGGCCGGCTTCTCAGGCAGCGCGCCGGTGCGTAACCACAATCAAGCCGCCGAACACATTCAAAATGACGTGTACGGCGAGCTGGTGCTCGCGCTGACGCCCATTTTCAGCGACAACCGCTTCTACGATTTACGGACAAAAGATCAGGAGCAGCTCGTCGCCAATCTGGCTAGGCTCTGCGACCGCACCATCGCCCAGCCGGACGCGGGGCTATGGGAAATTCGGAATGGCTGGCAGGAACATTCGTTCTCGAATCTGATGTGCTGGGCCGGGCTGGATCGGGCGCACCGGATGCACAAGGCCGGCTTCTTACCGTCATTGACGCTCGACATCGATGCAGCCCGTGCGCGCGCCGCGCAGGCGCTGCTGAATGCGACCAAAGACGGCTCGCTCCGCAACGGTCCCAAAGACGACACCTACGATGCCTCGCTGGCGCAAGCAGCGATCCTCGGGTTCCCCAACCGGGACGTGTGTGAATCTACAATGCAGAGCATTGCACGCGCGTTGGCCGTTCAGACCGGCGGAAAAGAGACCGGGTTTTATTTCCGGTACCTTCGGACCGATGACTTCGGACGGCCGCAGTCCAGCTTCGTCATCTGCTCGTTCTGGGTCGTTCAAGGCCTGGCACGGCTCGGACGCATGGCGGAAGCGCAGCAGATCATGGCGCAGGTCCTCACCGGCGCGAATCATCTCGGGCTCTTCTCCGAACATTTCGTCCCGGAGACCCGCACCCAGCTCGGCAACTTCCCCCAAGCCTACTCGCACGTCGGCCTGATCAATGCCGCCTTCGCCGTCAGTCCGTCCTGGACGACTGTCCTTTAACGTCCAATTCGATGGGTGGAGCGATCATCGCACCCTCTTATTGCAAGTCGTGACCAGCCGAACTGAGTCGGCCTCCATGGGCGCGGAAGGCCAAGAGACCATCTTCGCCATCACGACCAGTGATAAAAAGGAAGCACACCGCTGAGCGCGTCGGCGGTGAAAGGAATGCGAAGTTCTGCCCACCCCTCGGAGCCGAGACAGGCTCCGAGGAGACGTACACTCGCACCGACACAATTCTGTCGATGCCTCAACCTACTTTGCGGGTCCAACAACTCTGAGGGTACCCGGCTCGATCTGCATTCCCCCTGGAAGAGCTGATCCCATTCGAGCATTGTAGCTAATGGTAATTTCTTTCTTGAAGCACAGACTTGCGCTCTTGCTGGGAGCCAGCTCTGCCACTTCAACTGTGCTTCCAAAGACGTTCGAGAACTCACGCTCGCAGGACAGCATACTCTTCTGGAGTCCTGGAATTTCGACGCGAGCGGGAAGGGTGCGATGATTCACCCACCGAACCTCATCACCGGCCTGAACCGTCAGATCGGCGGGCATCAGATGTTCTTCCAACTTGATTTCATGAATCACCGCCGTGCGCGTGACCTCCGGCAACGACGAACAACCCGTAAACAAAACCGTGCCAGCCAGAACAGCCAACGTGTATCTCATACCTTCCCTCCTTACCAAAATAGAGCAGATACGCTTCTGGTCCAGATCCCAGAGGCTCACTTCATCCAGCCCAGGGCTACTTGGGAACCAATTCCACTATACCAGTACGGTGGAGCTCACTGCCAATGTCCAACATCAGTATTTTAACGTGGGGACCTTGCGACAAAACTCTGGTCATTCGATTGGGATCAGTATGGTGAAACCAGTCTGGCCGAAGGGCTATGTATCACGAGAGGCATTGTGTTCCCTGCCTCGATCATCTGAAGGCGCGACGTCCGCTCCCTTATCTTCTTCCCACACACCCGCCAACGCGGCCAACGGCCAAGGTACTCGAGCAAGTCGTCACCCATCTCACCCGTCCTCTGGTTTGAGACATTGTTGCCGCTCAGGTTGTGACCTCACGGCATGTGGCGGGAGCTCTTCTAGCAGAGCGGCGGCAGGCCTTCAATTGAGAAGAAGGAGTCCGCGAAATACACCAGGTGCGGCGAAACACAACAGTGGCGCAGGAGGCTAGGGAGAAGCACGTTGAACCCCGGTCCGCAGATCATCGGCGCTTTGGATCTCCCGCAGCCAGTCGTGGTCACGACGCATCCCTCGCCAGAATTGGTCGTTCACCGGCGACCCGACTTGCCACAGCAATGACGAACGCGACGACGACGAGCATTCCCGCGACGGCGAACGTGATCTGCATGCCGGTGGCCACAGCTTCCGGAGCGGCCGTGGTGATGTCGGTCGTGCCCGACGCGAAGGTGAACAGGGCTCCCATGACGGATGCACCGGTAATCAGCCCGAGATTGCGCGAAAGGTTGAGGAGCCCGGAGATGACACCGCGCTGGTCGGCATGAATGTTCATCATCACCGCTGTATTGTTGGCCGTCTGGAACAACGCATACCCGATCGTGACGACCACGATGGGAAGGATGTAGCCAACGCTCCCCACGGTTGCCGGCAGTGCAGACAGCAACAAACACCCGATCGCAATACCGATGAGTCCCATGCGGGTCATGCGGTCGGCGCCCACGTCGTCGACCAAGCGACCCGCCGGCACCCCAGCCAAGGCGGCGAAGAACGGACCGATGGACAGCACCAGTCCCAACCAGCCCGCGCTGAGTCCGAGTGTTCGCGAGAGATAAAACGGCCCGACCACCAGTGTTGCCATCATCACGGTCGAGACGAGCAGGCTCATGGAAAGGCTGGCACTCAACGAGGCATTGCGGAACATCGCCATCCGGATCAACGGAGAACCGGCCCGTCTTTCGGCGATGATGAAAAGGCCCATACCGAGTAGGGCTGCCACCAGCAGACCTATATTGCGTGAGCCGAAGTGGCCGCGTCCAACCGTCATCGCCAACGCATAGGCCGCGAGCGTCAGGGCCAGCAGAACCGTGCCCACAGTATCAAAGCGGAGCTGACTGTCCCGTTGATGACTGGCATCGACCGGGAGATAGCGATGGATGAGCACCAGAATGGTAAGACCCAGCGGCACATTGATGAAAAAGATCGCCTGCCAGCCCAGTGCTGAGATCAATAAGCCACCGAGGGAAGGGCCCAGTGCGGTGCCGGCCGCAGACATCGTCCCCAGCAACCCCATTGCACTGCCGACCCTGGCTTTGGGAATCGTCTCGCCGACAAACGCCATGGTCAGGGCCATCATGATCGCAGCGCCGAGCCCCTGTACCGCTCGTGCAGCGATGAGCAGCCACAGCGTCGGCGCGCTCCCGCAGAGCGCGGAGGCCACGGTAAACAACGCTACTCCGATCATCAAGAGGCGGCGGCGTCCCGTGATATCGCCGAGCCGTCCGACGCTGACCACCATCGTCGTAATCGCGACGAGGTAGGCGAGCACCACCCATTGCACCTGCTGAAAAGTGGCGCCGAATGCCTGTGCCAATGTCGGCAAACTCACATTGGCAATGCTGGTTCCTATCGAGGACAACAACACGGACAACGAGAGGGCAGCGAGGATCCATCGAACAGCGGCTGTCCGTTCCCCCTCCACAGTTAGCGCCTTCCTTTTCGTAACAGGTACACCCGTTCCGTGGCCGGGCAGCGCCCCTTGAGGCCGCCGGGGACATCGAGGCTGGTCAGGATCGTGATGTCATACCGCTGACCGTAGTGCTGCCGGATCTCTTCCTGGCTGACAGAGAAGGGCGGACCATCCATTGCGCGCTGGTCATACTCAAAAGAGATGAGCAATTGCGGCGCATGCGCAGTCAGCGTCACGAGGTGTGCGGCGTATCGAGCACGCATGTCTTGCGGCAGGGCCACTAAGGCCGCCCGGTCATACACGGCATCGACCGGGCCAAGCAGTGCAGGCGTGAGCTGGAAGATGTCGCCCACGAAGATATCGAGCTGCGGGGCTTGATAGTGATCGAGTGCGCCGACTTTCGTCATCGTCGGTGTCACGCCGAGTTCCGCGAACAATTGCTCAATGGCCACAGCACTCAACTCGGCCCCGGTCACCCGATAGCCGCGAGACAGCAACCAGCCGATATCGAGCGTCTTGCCGCAGAGTGGCAGAAACACCCGACTGCCTGTCGTGAGCGACAATTCATCCACATATTTCACCAGCAACGGGTTCGCCTCGCTCTTGTGAAACCCGATTTCATTGCTGGCCCACCGGTCATGCCAAAACTGTGCTTCCATACTGTGTGACCTCCATGAAACATCCAATGACGATAGGGCTATCTTACGCCGCTCCGTGGCCTGGCGGAAGACGCAACAATTGCATGTTATTCGTGCATCTGACGCCATATCACGATTGAACCGTGCTATCATCGCGCCATGGCGAGGCCAGACCTCAATCTCCTTGTGACTCTCGATGTGTTGCTGGCGGAAGGCAGTGTGGCCCGTGCCGGCCACCGGTTGCGACTGAGTCCGTCGGCCATGAGTCGAGCGCTTGCCCGATTGCGCGCGACGACCGGCGACCCTCTGTTGGTCAGAGCCGGTCGAGGCCTCGTACCAACCCCACGAGCGCTCGAGTTGCGGGAACGAGTCAGTCACCTCGTGCAGGAGGTTGAAGCGGTATTGCGCCCGGCGGAGCAGCTCACACTCAACCAGCTCGTGCAGACATTCACGCTGCGGACCAGCGAAGGATTTGTTGAGAATTTCGGACCGGCGCTGATTGCTCGGATCGCCTTGGAGGCTCCGGGCGTGCGGCTGCGCTTCGTGCAGAAGCCGGACAAAGACAGTACGCCTCTCCGCACTGGAAGCGTTGATCTGGAAACCGGCGTTGTTGAGGCCACGACCGCGCAGGAGTTGCGCGTGCAGGCCCTGTTCAACGACCGATATATCGGTGTCGTGCGAAGGGGACATGTCCTGACGAAGGGCAGGATCACTCCCTCCCGGTATGCCGCCGGCAGGCACATCTGTGTCTCGCGGCAGGGGCTCGAAAAGGGCCCGGTCGATGAGGCGCTAGAACCTCTCGAATTGGAGCGGGAGATGGTCACGATTGTCGGTGGTTTCGCCATGGCCCTCGCACTGGCTCGTGCCTCCAACCTGATCGCCACCGTTCCGGAACGGCACACCGGAATCTTGCGAACCGGCATGCATAGTTTTGCTCTTCCGGTCTCGACGCCGGAGTTCACCGTGTCATTGCTGTGGCACCCGCGATGGGATGCCGATCTCGCGCATCGCTGGTTACGCGGTTGCGTGCGGGACGTGTGTACGCAGCACCTCGCCCGCATGGAGCGTTCAGGCAAGAAAAAAGGCCAACCGCGAACGGTTGGCCTGTGAGGAATTTGGTGGAGGCGAGGGGAGTTGAACCCCTGTCCGAAGATCATCAGCACATCGCATCTACATGTGTAGCCGATTCTTTAAGCTTCGCAGCGACCCACGCCTATCGGCCGGCTTAGAACCGCCGCTAGCCCAGTATTGTCTCGCCCCACGCCGCTGAGCACCGGCGTGGGACCAGCCCGCTGCATCGCGCCATTCCACCCCCGCGGGCCTCAGATGGAACGACGTCTCAGCCTAAATTAGGCTGCGAGTGCCAGTTCTTGGTTGGCAGTTGCGTTTTTCCCGGAATTTTACGAGTTCCCGAGATCTCGACATGCAACGATGGCGTCAATATCCCCGTCGAAACCGGTCGCCCCCTTTCTTGGTGAGTTCCGAAAAGATTCGTCGTACTTCTCCGATTTCCTTCGCGTTTCACGGCTTATTACCTATTAGATGCTCATCATACAACACAGATCAAGGGGATGCCAGGAGAGAAAGACTGCGGACGGAGAGCCCATTCATGCTCAACGCTACGGAACCGGTGTGAAGGTCCAGGTCCAGCCTTGCTCGTGCTGCTTCAACACCTGCCCCTTTGGCACAGGTCCGGCCAACAATTCCTGCGGCAGGGTCACGAGCTGCTGCTCCTCGCGGACCTGTCCTTGAACTGGATGGGTGCCTTTGCAGCCGCCTCCGCCGACGTATTCATCCATGTCCGGGGTTCTGCGCTCTCCCACCAAACCGAACATCGTTCCAATCACCGTGATGCTCTTGAGATCAAAATGTTCATACGTGCCTTTGAGCACCGGAGCCGGGCAGACCGCCGAACCATCGCGCAGGTTCTCCACTTTCGTCGGAATATTCGGAAGCACCTTGGGCTGCGCCGATTCCTCCAGCGGCCAGGAAAACTCGAATTCCACCTGCTCGGTCACATCGGCCACCGCAGATCCGCCGATAAACTGTTTCTCCCGCTGAAACAGGCCCACGACCTTATACTTCACCCCTGCAGCCTTCTGACGCGACGCGCCCTTCACCTGCAGAATATCAGTCGCCACTTCGCCCGTCCTCCAGTCCATCCACGCGCTCGCTTCGAGCCTTCCACAGAGCAGGACTGCTGCTGCGATCAATGGAATCACCAGGGCTACCATAGCCATCGTCCTTTCCTCACCGGAACCTCGCACAAACTCACTCACCCAGTTCGATATTCACCCGCCGCGTCACGGGATACTTGCGCTCTCGCCAGGCATCCAGCCCTCCTTCCAGCGGCCGCACCCGGTGAATGCCTTTCTTCTTGAGCAAAAAAGCCGTTCTGGCGCTGGACACTTCGTTGGGGCAGGTGCAGTACAGGACGATGTCGCGGTCGCGCGGGATTTCGTGATGCCGATGTTCGATTTCCTCCAAGGTAAAGTTGATGGCTCCGGGAATGCTCTCGGGATCGAGGTCGAGGGCAAGCGGATGGCGAACATCGACCACGCTGATAGCATCTCCGGCGTCCATACGCTGCTTGAGCTCATCCACGGAAATTTTCGCCATCCGCAGATGACGCAAAAATTTCTGCCGATGATAAAACTTATACGCGATGAATCCGGCCAGACCCAGGAGAATGATCACGAGCATCAGCCCGCCGGCCTGGTCAAATAGCCCGATGAGTTGCTCCAGTTGATTGCTGAACAATGCTCCGATCCCGGCACTGATCGCTGCCCAAATCAGCGTGCCGCCGAGATCGTACAGGACAAACGTTGCGGCGGGCATGCCGACAATGCCGGCGAGCGGAGGCGCTACGGTGCTGAACCCAGGAATGAATTTGGCCAGCAGCAATCCGCGAGGCCCGTTCCGGTGAAACACATTCTCCGTATCCCGTACGCAGGAATCCGGCTCCAGCGACAGGCGGCAAAGAAACCCCAGCACTTTGCCGCCCTTGTGACGACCCAGGTAATACCAGGCGAGGTCCGGCGGAAGGGAAGCGGCAACCGGCAACAGCAAGGCCGCGGCAAGACTCATCTTTCCAGCTCCGACCAGTGCCCCTGCGGCCACGAGGAGTGGAAGGGCAGGAAGCGGAAGACCGATCTGCTCGACGAAGACAACCCAGAACAGCACCGACGCACCATGCTCGGCGAGGAAGTCGAACGTATTCATAGCCGATGATGTCCTCCGGCTCAGGCACTCCGGAAACGCGAGAAGCGCGCAAAGAGAATGGCCGCGAAGGGAAGCGCGAGACCCAACACCGTCTGCACGATCAGCAGCATTCCCAGTTGACTGTAATCGTCAGGTGTTTGAAGCGCGCTGGTGACCGGATCACGCACCTCCCGGGTTACCACAAACAGCTCGTTCAGATATTTCGTTCCGAGCTGACTGAGCGACAACGCGAGATTGGTGAAGGAGGCCATGACAGCGAAATAGGTGGCCTTCAAATTCGCCGGCGCGGAGTTCGCAATCCAGGCCAACATGGGGATCATGGAGATCTGGCCCAGCGGAGATTCGAGCGCCGTGTTCACCAGGGCGATAAACCGCGCATCGACCACGCCGCCGGTCAGCGCGGCGGTCCATTCGTGAAGCCCGTAATACATGCTGACGATGGGAAGTCCCAGGACACACGCCGCCACGGTCAGAAATCCGACGACGTAGGCAATGGACCGTTCCGCCATAAAGCGACGAAAAAGAAACATGCCCGCGAGCGTCAGGGCACTACCGATGAGCGACAAGACTGAGAGAAACTGCTGATCGAATTTCAGCTTATCGATCATCCACCAGGTCGCGCCTTCGCCGGGCCCAGGTACCGAGCGAAAGACGAACACGACCAACGCCGTGCCCACGAGTACATGCCTGGCATCGGGAGCCAGTTCGCGAGTCAGACGGACCATCAAGACTGAGACGATGGCCATCGATCCGGCGAAGACGATTTCTTCGTTGAACGGAAAATCCGCCATTCCCACCGTCAGGGTGAACAACACGAACAGCAGGCTGCCTCCCAGAATCCACCAATTGGGCTTGGTCGGTTCCTCAGGCCTGTCCAGCAGCGCAGCAGCCTGGGCGGACGTCATGCCCTGACGGAGCAACCGTCGTTTTGCTCGCAGGCGAAGAATCGACGCGGTGATTACCCCGAGCACGGACACGGCCGGGATGGTCAGGGCCAGGAGATAGACCTGCTGATAAATCTCCGCGACTTTTTCTTTGGGCAGATGTTCGACACCCGTGAACAGGTACAGATTGATCAGCGCCACCAGAATGCCGCCGCTGATGATGGC
Organism: Nitrospira sp.; assembly: GCA_024998595.1. Lineage (GTDB taxonomy): Bacteria > Nitrospirota > Nitrospiria > Nitrospirales > Nitrospiraceae > Nitrospira_A. The sequence continues at coordinate 744,006 of JACOEK010000002.1, read as the reverse complement.
CACCCGGCCCAGCGTCTGCATCGTCGTGTGCATCAGCTTCAGCTTGGCTTCATCGATCGGAAGCCCTCGCTCGTCTACTCTCGGGACAGCCTCTACCGTCATAGCATCGGCGACCGTGTCTTGGATCACATACCCGATCGGTGCGAGGAGCGCGCTCAGCACGTACCAGACTTCGGCCGGCATCACGGCAATCATCGCTTCTCGATGACCGATCAAGCCGACCATGATCAGCAGACTGGCGGCAATAACGCCCGCGCCGAAATAGACGAGCAGGCTTTTCCAGCGCCACAGCAGATCCACCAGATGTCCGAACGGCATTTTGAGCGCCCAGGGAATGCCGGCCCAAAATCCCAATGCCGCGAGAAAGGCAGCGGACAGACCCAGATAATCTTTCACGAAAAACGTGCCGACGATGCCGGTGAGCCCGGAAATACCGGCCGCCATGTAGACCATGAGCGGAGGCAGATAGGAAAGTTGGAAGTCGCGGGCGAGCTCCAGAATATTGCGGTCGATCCAGCGGGAAACGGCAGTTGTCATAACGGTGTCATCAGAAGCGGCACAAACGCCATTGTCATCCTCTCTGTTACCCGTACCGGACAGGCATTTGCAAGCAGGGACGACGGTCCGACGAGAAGGACCGTGGTGTGGAAACCAGGGTCCTTCTCATCTTGAGCGCCTCCGTCACTGAGGAAATTCGATGGGAGCGGCCACCTGTTGCCAACCCTCGCCATTGAGGGATCGCAAGAAGGACACCACATCCTGCTGTTCCGTCTCGGTGAGCTCGAGGGGAATCACCGTATTGTCCTGGTGGGGATTCGAAATCCCGCCTTGGTTGTAGAACGTTACGACCTCCTCCAACGTCCCGAACCGCCCATCGTGCATATAGGGCGCCGTGCGCGAAATCTCTCGCAAAGTCGGCGTCTTGAACGCCCCGATATCCTCCGGATTTTTCGTCACCATGTAACGGCCCAGGTCCACGGTATTCGTATCCCAACCGATACCCAGGTTGTGAAACTTTTCGTCGGTGAAGTTGAAGCCGGAGTGGCAACGCGTGCAACGGGCTTTGCCGCGGAACAATTCCAGGCCTCGCTTGGCAGAGGCGCTCAGGGCCTGCTCCTCCCCGCCGAAGTCGAACCGATCCGCAGGACTATTGCCTGAGATCAGCGTCCGTTGGAAACTGGCGATGGCCTTGCCGATATTCTTTTCCGTAATGTCGTCCGCAAACACCTCTTTGAACAATTGGCGATAGCCGCTCAGCTTTTTCATCTTCGCCGTCATTTCATCGTAGTCGAGAAATCCATGCTCAACCGGATTGATGAACGGCCCGGTCGATTGCTCTTCCAACGTCTGCGCGCGACCGTCCCAGAATTGCACCTTGCTATACACCCGGTTGATGGCCGTCGGCGCGCTTCGTCCACCCTGCAGCCGATTGATTCCCAAGGACACGGCCTGCCCGTCGGTGAACGCCAATCCCGGCATATGACAGTTCGCACAGGCCACCGTATTCGTCTTGGACAGCCGCTTGTCGAAGAACAGGATCCGCCCGAGCTCGATCTTCTTGGCCGTTTGCGGATTGTCGGCCGGAATGTATCCCGCGGGATCCTCCAATCCGAGCGGCACCTCCTGCGCAGTTGGAACCGTGCCGGGTGACGGCGCAGACGATTCACCCATGACTCTCGTGGCTGCCACCCCCATCAATCCTGCCATGACAGCTGCCGCCATGACCGCAAGCCATCTCACCCTGCTTTTTTCCATAGTCCCTCCTTTTTTCCTGTCCCTTCAAGACCATTCACTGGCAGCTCACCGAAACATCAACGTCGTACCGGGACGGTCTTGCCGATCCAGGTGCCGTTCGACCTTTTTGACGAATGCTTCCTCCGATGGGGCCATCCCGTTTTCTTCCGAGTAGGCTACAGTTTCATGACCGACCGGCTTTGTCGGCGCAGCACAACCTTGCACTAGAACCATGAAGAACCCCACCCCTATCACGGCTACAAACTGTCGCATCAGCCAACCTCCTTGCTGTCTAGTTGATCGTACGAAGTGACGATACCGCTTGCCGAATAATCAGTCCAATTGATAGTGTATGGGCGATCGATTAGATAAATTTATATTCTGAGGACTTCGTTCATGACGCTGACCGAGCTGCAATACATCGTCGCCCTTGCGCAAGAACGACATTTCGGCCGGGCCGCCGAGCGGAGTTTCGTTACGCAACCGGCGCTGAGTCTGGCCATCAAGAAGCTGGAGGAAGAGTTGGGCGTCACGATCTTTGAGCGGCGCAGGAATCAGGTGGTGCTGACGCCATTGGGGGAACAGATCGTCCACCAAGCCCAGCGGGTACTGGAGGAAGTGGATCACATCAAGCTGCTCGCAGCTCAAGGAAAGAATCAGTTGGTGGGAGCGTTGCGGCTCGGTGCCATCGCAACGGTAGGCCCATATCTGCTACCGGATCTGGTGCCTCTCCTGCACAAACGGGCCCCGGAGATGCCGCTGGAGATCGAGGAGAATTTAACGGTCAACCTGACCGCCATGCTGAAGAGCGGGAAACTCGACGTCATCATGATTGCCTTGCCGTTCGAGGAGCCTGGCATTCTGGTGCAAGCCCTGTACGACGAACCGTTCAAAGCCGTCGTGCCGGCGGATCATCGGCTGGCGAAGAAGGGGCACATCGATCCCGCCGCCATGAGCGGTGAGCGCGTCCTGCTCCCCCATGCCGGTCATTGCTTCAGGCACCAGGTGCTGGAAGCCTGCCCCGAGCTCAGCCGATCGGATTCGGAAGGCTTGCAGGGCAATTCGTTGGAAACGATTCGTCAGATGGTGGCCTCAGGCCTGGGCATTACGGTCATGCCTTCCAGCGCCGTTACCAGCAGACACTTAAACAAACGCCTGGCCGTGTTGGAGTTCGTGAAACCGGTGCCCGAGCGGCGCATTGCCTTGGCGTGGCGCAAGGGCTTTGCTCGACCGGCCGTCATCGCCGTCATTCAGGACGCGGTGGGGATGTTAAAGATTCCGGGACTCGAACCGGTCTCCGCAATGGCCTGACCGAACGCGTGAAAGGGGAGATCCATGGCGGACTCGCAGCGCATCAGCATCCATGTGCTCGATCAATCGCAGGGGCGCCCAGCTGAGGGAATTCCCGTGACGTTGGAAATTCGTGGCTTGGCCGGTCTCTGGAAGCTAGTCGGCCAAGGCCGAAGCGATGCGGAGGGCCGCAGCTCAGACCTCTATCCCGCCGCCCTTCGCATGCAAGCCGGAACCTATCGCCTCACATTCGACGTCTCCGGCTATTTTCACGCCAGAAACGTGGCGAGTTTCTTTCCAGAGGTGGTGGTGATATTTACTGTGCAAGACGTGGCGCAGACCTATCACATCCCGCTGCTGCTCAGCCCCTTCGGCTATAGCACTTATCGCGGGAGTTGAGCGACATACTCGAGCACAGTCGAAGCTACTCGTGTGCTCCCGCAGCCACCAACTGGTCGGCTATGACCCGATAGGCCTTTTGTCTGGCATGCCGCAGCGGCGTTACCCCATCGTGGTCGGCAAGATTTGGATTCGCCCCTGCCCCCAGTAACAGCCGGACGATTTCCTGATGCTTCGTTCCGCCGTCACTCAATAAAATGGCTTCCAGCAAGGCCGTCCAGCCCAACCGGTTCACATGGTTTACATCGATCCTGGTCTTGAGCAATTCTTTCACCACGTCCACATGGCCCCGCTCGCAGGCCGGGATCAGGGCGGTGCCTCCGTAGCGATTGTAGACCGTGAAGTCAGGATCGGCGGCCAATGTCATCCGCAGAATTTCCACATAGCCGCTGGCGCCGGCCAGCAGCAGCGGGCTGTTCTGCATAAGATCCTGAGCATTCACATTCGAACCAGCCTGGATCAACAACCTCGCCACCTCGACATGGTTGTGATAGGTCGCGGCCATCAGGCCCGTGCGACCCTGCTGATCACGAGCCTGGACGCCGGCGCCCTCTCTCAGTAGCCGTTTCACCGACTCCACGTCATTGCGTTCCGCTGCTCCGATCAATAGCTGGTCCTTCTCGGCAGAAGGGGAGTCGGCGCCGGCCATGGCCACCACGATCATGACGAGCCCGGCACACACAGCCGCAAGCAGGACGTTCATGGCTGTCTATCTCCCTTGCGACGGTTAACCAAATCGCGCAAGGCCGCTTGCATGTGTGCTTGAGGCATATGAATCCGCCCTCCATGCCCGGCCAACACCCATTCGAACGGATAGGACGCGAGGCGGGCGATTGATTGGCGTAACGCGTCCGGGTCCCAGACCAACTGCCGCGGAGAGGCCAACTCGTTGGTCTCCGGCTCCCACCAAAGATGATCGCCCGTAAAGAGGAAACGGTTCCGGTACAGAAGACAGAGGCTGCCCGCCGTATGGCCCGGAACAGGAATGATGTGAAACCTGTCGCCATACGAGCGAGAATCCAAACCATCGATGATCACTTCGGCATCAGGCATGGCATGGGCATCCGCGCGGTGAATGATCCGCTTCGCCCCGAATCGCTGCGCGTATCTGGCGGCATCGGCCACATCGTCTTCATGAGTCAGAAAGATGTGCGAGATTCCTCCCATCTGATCGACGGCCTCGACCAGCGGCTTGAGATACCGCGGAGAATCGATCAACCAGTTGCCGCCCGGATGTTGCACGAAGAAACTGTTCGCACCGAAGGATTTTTCTGAATTGAACCCGCAATAGTACACGCCATCGTCCACCGCCAGAGGAAAGTCGGCCTTGGCCGCCTGCATCACGCTGTTGTCGCTGTGCTCGGTTCCGATTGATCCGGTGGGGCAGGCGAGGAGGGCGCGGTAGGCTTCTCTGATTTCCTGCACACTGGCCGGCTGACGCAGCACCGCGGAGTATTCGCCGACTTCCTCGAAGCTGGCCGGGGCCAGCTGCCGACAGGCATCGCAATTGATGCAGGTGGCATCGACGTAGAAGTTGCCGGCGATATTCGCATCTAATCGCTTATGTGGATCGGCCATTGGAGACTCGCCTGGTCGAGGGTTTCGACAGTGGCGTCACGGCGCGCAGGGCTTTCGCTGATCCACCGCCCGCCACAGATACCAGGCGGCCGCAGTACGATACGGCCGCCACCGTTCTCCATATCGTAACAGTTCTTGAGGGGTCGGCATCGCCTGCCGCTTGTAGGCGATCCGGAATCCGTTACGCACGCCGAAGTCATCGACCGGCAGGACGTCAGGACGGCCCAGTTGGAAGATCAGCAACATCTCCACGGTCCACCGGCCGATCCCCCGCACCGCCACCAGTCGCTCGACAATGGCGTCATCCTCGAGCCGCCGAATGACAGCTGCGGTCGGCAGGGTCCCGTCGATTGCCTTCGTCGCCAAATCTTGCAGCGCCGCAATCTTTGCGCGAGAGAAGCCAGCTTCTCGAATACTCTCCGGCGCCAAGGCCAACACATCGGTCGGCTGCGGAAAGCGACGGCCCGGGCACAAGGCGATGAACCGCTTGAGGATACTCTCCGCCGCTTTCTCATGCAGTTGTTGGTAGGCAATAGCACGGACCAGCGACTCGAACGGGGTTCGCCTTGGCGGAGGCGGCAGCGCATAGGGGCCGACCTGGCCGATCAGGCCTTTCATCACCGGATCGATCCTGCAGAGATGGGCAATTTCCGGAGGCGACCCGCTCATGGTGCTCACACTTCGGCTAAGCGACGATGGCGTCCGCTTCGATTTCAACCAGCATGTCCGGATCGATCAAGCGCTTCACCTCCACCATGGTAGTCGCGGGCCTGATCGCCCCAAAGACTTCGCCATGCGCGCGACCGACTTCCTGCCATTGATCGATATTGGCCATATAAATGCGCGTCCGGACCACATCCGCGATCGATGCGCCCGCCTGAACGAGCGCCGCCTCGATCGTCTTCAACGCTTGAATGGTCTGCGCATAGGGATCATCCTTCCCCACCAGTCCCGTCCCCGTCATCGCGGTCGTGCCGGAAACCTGTACGGATTGGCCGACGCGTACCGCGCGCGAATAGCCGATTTTGCCTTCCCATGGTCCCCCCGTCGAAACGTTCTGCCTTGCCATCAATCCTCCTTCACACGTAAGAAAAAACTACTGTTACCCCACCCATTACTTTTTACTTTCAACTTACAGCGTTGTATCTCGAACGCCACGCGTCCTATCACATGACGAGGCCGCCGCCGGCCTGGATCACCTGTCCGGTCAACCACCGGGCCTGTTCACTCACCAGAAACGCCACCACGTCGGCGATATCAGAGGGATGTCCGAGACGCTGCGCAGGGGACATCTGCGCCCCCATCTGGCGATAGGGCTCGGTCAACACTCCGGTATCCGTAAAACCAGGGAGCACCGTGTTGACTGTGATCTTTCGTGGAGCCAATTCCTGCGCGAGACCCTTGCCATACTGCTCCAACGCCGCCTTGCTTCCCAGATGCGCCGTGGCACCGGGGAATTTCAGATGGGTGAGCGCCGAGGAAATATTCACGATACGTCCCCCATCGCTGAGGACCCGCGCCGCTTCCTGCATGGCGAAGTAGGGGCCCTTCGCATTCAGGGCCAGAATGGCGTCAAACTCCTCCTCCGTCGTCTCCAGTAATGGCCGGGGAAGAAACCGGCCGGCATTATTCACCAAAATGTCCAGACGGCTCAATTCCTTCACTGTCTCCCGCACCAACCGCTGGGCGTCGGCTACCCGGCTCATGTCGGCCTGTCGCACCAGGGCTGTCCCCCCGCTGGACTGAATCCCTTCGGCTACGTGTTTGGCTTTCTCGGCATTCACATGATAGTGGACCACGACGGTGGCGCCATCCCGGGCCAGTCGTTCAGCGATGGCGCGGCCGATGCCACTGGACGATCCGGTCACAATGGCGACTTTACCTGTCAAGGCTCCCATAACCGGCGCCTTCCCCTTGGCGATGCTTTCCAGTGGTTGATCCATTGTGGCAATCGTTGCTCGAACATGGAGAAACCTCAGCCTGGAAGATGGGCAGCGAGACAGCCTGTTCGCGCGCCCCACTGTATCAATTCACCGGAGCCGAGATCCAACAGCAATTCTTGCCAGCCTGAATCATCTCGTCGTCCAAGTGCGAGGAACACCTCAGAACCTGGCCTGAGGTTACCACCGCGATCCGGAAGATCCGGCGGAACCGGATGATCGTCAAAGAGCACTTCCTATGGGAATTCCAGATGGACGAGTAGGCGGCAATAAGATGATGCGCCTGCGACGCATGTGAGCAAGGACTGCTACCGAATGAGCCACTCGGGGGGACCATTCCACGTTCCGTGAGACACGAACTCGGTCACGGGCTTCCGTTCACGCGGTTTCAATTCCCGCTCCCGAAGATAGTCAGGCAGCTCGGCGGTATCACCAGGGTATCCGACCGCGATCATCGCCACCGGCTCATGCCCGACGGGCAGACCGAGATCTGTGCGAGCCTTCTCTATTTCGAAGCCCGCCATCTGGTGCGCGATCAATCCCATCGCCGTGGCCTGTAAGCACAGGCTGAGCGCCGCCATCCCCGTATCGTGCCAGGCATGCCGATTTGGAGTGCCTTCGTCCTCAAAGTTGAGCCGTGCAACAGACAGCATCAGCACCGGGGCCCGGAACACCCATTTCTTGTTGCCTTCCTTGAGACAGGCAAAGAGCCGGTCGTACCCGGACGGATCGGCCTTGGTTCCGACGATGAAGTGCCAGGGCTGCTCATTATTTGAGGAGGGCGCCCACCTGGCTGCTTCGAACAAACTCTTCAACTTCTCCGGCTCAACCAACCGTTCGGAATAAGCCCGCGGGCTCCAGCGACGCCGCAGCACATCATGAATGGGATATTGTGTCTCAGCCGGTTTTTCCATGAATGGTCCTTCTTGGTTGTTACGAACAATGTGCGCACTCTCCCGCCGGCCTCGTACGCTTTTGGGTCTTGTGTATCATCACGTCAGGTGTCGGATCGGTTATGCGGGCGGGTCGGGCCGGACACCGCATTCGTCCAGGTGGCGCAACAGGTCTGCCGGATCGTGATAGGTCCGATAGGCGCCGGCCCGTTCCAGTTCTTCCCGGCCATACCCTCCTGACAGCAGACCCACGCCGAGCGCGGACGCCCGGCGGGCGGCCAGAAGATCCCAGACGCTGTCACCGACCACGATGCACTTCGCAATCGGCACGTGCAGTTGCTCGGCAGCCGTCAGGAACAGATCGGGATCCGGTTTCGCGCGCTTGACTTGATCGCGCGTCACCACCGGCGTGCCGGCAGGCAACTTCAACAACTTCAAGGTATGTTGCGCGCTGCGGAGTCGTCCGCTGGTGGCAATGGCATAGGGCACACCGGCCGCCGTCAGGGCATCCAACAGTTCTTGCGCTCCCGGCAGCACCCGCAGCGAAGGGACCTGTTTCTCGAACGCTTCCGCATGCACGCGCTGGATGCCTTCCGCTTCGCTCTTGGATACCGGTCGACCGGTTTCTCGCCACAGCGCATGGAGCATGAGACCGCCGCTCATGCCGATTTGCCGGTGAATCCTCCACACCGGCAATTCGATGCCTGCCGCCTGAGTCGCCTCGCGCCAGGCCAGCACATGCTGATACACGCTATCCACTAACGTGCCGTCCAGGTCGAATAGAAACGCGAGTGAATCGTGATCTTCCACAACACTCATGTCTGTCAGTTCTCCAGCTTGGCGTCCATCGTGATAGTGGTATTCAGCAAGCGGGAAATCGGGCATCCGGTTTTAGCTGCCGTGGTGGCTTTCTCCCAGGCCGCCGTATCAGCCTTCGGCACTTTCCCTTTCACGTCCAAATGAATACCCGTCACCGTCCACCCGGCATCCAGTTTCTCCATGGTCACCGTAGCAGTCGTTGCCAGTTGGTCGGCCACGAGATTGGCCGCACCCAATTGGCCTGAGAGCGCCATGGTAAAACAACCGGCATGGGCGGCCGCGATCAACTCTTCAGGGTTGGTGCCTTTTCCATCCTCGAACCTGGTGCTGAACGAATACTGCGTCTCGCTCAGGACACCACTGTTCGTCGACACCGTCCCTTTGCCTGTTTTGAGATCTCCCTGCCATTTTGCTGAAGCGTTCCGTTTCATCGCATCCTCCAAGGTTAAGCGTTCATTGTCAGTACGGCGCGAAACCGCGCCTTGCCGCTCATCATCTGCTGATAGGCTTCCTGCGCCCGGGCGAGAGGAAACCGTTCGATCATCGGCCGCACGTCCCTCATAGCGCTGAACCGCAAGGTGTCTTCGGAATCCTTTGATGTGCCGGATGGCCAGCCCTGCACGGAGGCGCGCTTGCCGATCAGGGTGATGGCATTCACCATGACCGGTTCGCCTGGCGCGGCCACGATGAGCAATGTCCCATTCGCACCCAGTCCGTCTACCATCGATGCGATCGCGTTGCTGTCCGGCGCGGTCGCCAGAATAACTCGTGCGCCGCCCAGTCGCTGGAGTTCTTCGGCTGGATTCACAACCGCTGCATCGATGTAGAGAGTTGCTCCGAGCTTGCGGGCTAGAAGTTCTTTGTCTTTTCCGCGCCCGACCGCCACGGTCCTCAGCCCCAGCTGCGACGCGTACTGAATGCCGAGATGTCCCAGTCCGCCGATGCCCTGCACGGCCACCAGGTCACCCGCCTTCGCACCGCTGTGACGCAAACTATTGAAGGTGGTAATCCCTGCGCACAGCAGGGGAGCGGCCTCCTCGAACGAGAGTTCATCCGGAAGGGCGGCCACTGCTTCCGCCGGCACCACCACATACTCCGCCCACCCCCCGTCGTAGCTAATCCCACAGACCTGCCCCGAACGGCACAGGATAAAATCTCCCTGGCGGCAGGCGTCGCACTGACCGCAATGGCCTCCATGCCAGCCGACACCGACACGTTGACCGGGTTTCCAGACCGTAACGGCGGATCCCACCTCATCGATCAGACCGGCAATTTCATGCCCCGGGATGCGCGGAAATTGGAGCCCCGGCCAATGGCCTTCTTTCACAAACATGTCGCTGTGACAGACGCCACAGGCTTGGACCTTCACCCGCACCTGACCCGGCTTCGGTCTGGGAATCTCGCGTTCAACCAGCTCCCAGTCGGCGCCAGGTCTGGTGGCTTGCACGGCCTTCATACGAGCCATCATGATTCCTTTCTGGATCGTCGCTTCGTGACACGAGAGTGATGCAACCGCCTGCTACGGAGAGGCTGCACCACTTCCTGCGTGATTCATCTCCTGTCATGTGAGCGAGGATGAACTGATTGGCAACGTACTTACTTCTCGACGTCGAATCCATCATCCTTCCACCAGCGCCATCCGCCGTCGAGTTCCATAATGGGATAGCCCTGCTCCGCAAACTGCACCGCGGCGGTCGCGGCAAGATGACAGACCTGTGAGTAACAGTAGAGCACGTTGGTCTTGTCCTTGCGTAGACCTTTGAGGGAATGCCACTGATCCTTCGGCAAGTTCACCGCGCCCGGAATATGCCCCTCGGCATAATCTTCGGCCGCGCGAACATCGACGATATTCACTTCCTTGTTCTTTATCATCCGTTCCAGTTCAACCGGACCGGTGGTGAAGGCCATTTTCGCTTCGAAAAACTCTTTTGCTTTTGCCGGGTCATTGATCATCACTGGTGCGGCCATGGTCATCCTCCTTATGAATCGCTGAACGATGGGCGTTCTTCCTGCATCGATCTACGTCAGCCCATGCTCAATTCGAATCAGTTCGCGCATTGCTCCCTAACTGGTCACGTTAGAGGGTCTCGTTCGTCTATTCAAGCCCTGTTCGCTCTCACTTCCGAGCGACAACTTGTTCATCTGTGACTACCTTCGTACCGGTCCATCCACTTGCGAATGTGCTCCACAGCTTCAGCCTTCTGTTCCGGCCGAAGAGTCGCATGCCACTCCGCAACTTTGGGCAACACACGTTGCATGACGCGCTTCTGTTCGGCCTGGTGCCGATCCATCAGTTGGGTCAGTTTGGCCTGATCCAGCCGGTCGCTTTGCACCTGGGCCACCACTTCTTCCATGATCGCCTTATACTCCTGCTGCGACTCGGCCCGTGCCGCGACCATTTCATCCCTCACAGCCATGAGCTTCGCCTTCTGCTGGTCGTCCAAATCCAAATGTTTGGCAATCTTGTTCGTCATCCAGTCGGCACGCTCCGCCGGCGTGTGGTGACGATGACAACCGGCCCCGATCAGCGCCCCGGCCAGAACCAGCGCCCCGATCGCCACCCGAACTGTGTTGTGCATCTTCATGCTGCCCTCCCTGGTGAAGTTGGTGAGTGACCTGGTTCGTGAACCCTGCTGCATATGAGTATTACATCAGTATTCGAAGGCGACGTGATAGAGTGCAGGTGTCATGTCCACCCCCAACTGCCCGAGCTTTGCCTTCATCGGCGTGACGCTCTGCTCGTAGGCCTTCCAATACAGAGTCTCATTCTCCCAGATGGCCACGTTGATGTAGTTGAACCGGCTGTCCGGTTTGAGGCTCTTGTGAAACGTGCCGCTGATGAATCCCGCTTGCTTCGTGATGTGTTCCTTAACGTCCTGCCACCACTGCACAAACTCGGCTTCCTTGGCACCGGGGACTGTAAACACATTGATCAATGTCACCGGCATCATGCACCTCTTTGAATAGGCTTATTTTGACGTCCACCTTTACCCGATACGTGTTGAGACGCAAGGGTTGATCGCGACCGAACTGCGGTCTGGCGGGAGCGTGGGCACCCGCCAGACCTATTCAAGTTACTGCGCCTTTCTCAGGTCGATGACGGTTCCTTCCTCGTTCAGCTCGACGACGATATTGTCTCCGTCGGCAATCGGCTTAGTCTTGATTTCCATCCGCTCCAGGGGGAACACTTTCTCGCCCTCCGGCGTGGCGAGCTTGATCTGATTCTTGTTGGGTCCCGTACGGATCAATTTGCCGAAGATCAACCGATGGGTCCCGGCCTTGGCTTTATCTTTTCCATGCACATCGATCACCATGCCCTCTTCATTGATCCAGAGGGACACGTGATCGCCGACCGCCGCATCGGCCGGAGCATACTTCTTCAAGAGCGTGTACTGTCCGGCCGGCGTCTTTACGTAGGCCAGGCTCGCATCAAACTTAACGACCGTACCATCCACCTGAATGACATAGCCGGGCTTCGTGCGCGGGTGCTCGTCAAAGCTCATTTCTACCGTGAAACGATGGATGTCGATCATCTTTCCCGCCTCGTTCAACTCGATAGTCACCGGTGCCCCTTCCTCTATGGCGGACAACTTGGACTTTCCGGTTTGGACATCGATGGCCTTCTCTCCTTCCGGCGTCCACACTTTGATTTCTTTCTTATCCGGCGAGGTATAGGCCAGGTTGCCGGTCACGAAGCGATGGGAATGGGCCTTGTCTCCCTTGCGATGGACATCGATCACGGCATTGTTTTCATTGACCTGCATGTCCACTTCTTCCCCGACCTCAAGGTTCTTGGGCGTGAGCGTCGACGCGATTTTCATCGTCCCCCAGGGGGTCTTCACGGTGGTGATGCCCGACTGCACATTCGACACGACCCCGCTAACCTTCATGTGCGTGGCCTTCTTGCCTCCGCCTTCGGCGGCGAATCCATAGGGCACCGCCATCGACAAGCTGAGAACCATTGAACCCAGAATAACCGTTGTGCGTGTCATCGTTTGACTCCTTTCATCCGTGCTTGTGAACGCCTGTCTTGTCTAAATTCTGCACGATGGCCCTGGTCAGGCAGCCCGACGCCTGAATGGTGACGCCCTGGCGATACATCTGGGACAGCAGCCTAGTCCCTGCCTCATCGATGAAGGTCACTTCCCGGAGATCGACATGGCATGGGGCCGACTCGTGCTTCTTCTGCTTCAACCAGCAATTCCGTACCTCGTCGACCCAGGGACCGGCCAGCCGCCCGGAAAGAACGAAGATGGTTCCGGGGTTCGTATTCGACACCGCAATTTTCAGCATGGTCGTGGCTCCCTTCGTCCCTCGAGCACGGCCGGGTCGATGCCCGGCCGCGGCATGACGCTCAGAACATGCGTAACGCGAAGCTCGCTTCTCGTGCCTTCGCCACCGGAGCCGCTGCCCGCTCGCCAAACCAGCGAGCGATCACGCTGTCGAGCGACCACTTGCCTCCGCCGATAACCAGCAACGCCAGGCTCATGCCGATCACGAGCAGGTGATATTCGAAGCCTTCACCGGTCTGCTGTCCGAACCAGTTCATGAAGAACCCCTGCGGCAGATGCACGGTCATGATCGCGCCCAGCATGATCACGATGAAGCTCGCCGCCGTGAACCGTGTGAGGAGGCCAGCCAGCAGTCCCAAACTGCCAATGGATTCACCGATGATGACGAGAAATGCGACCAGCCAGGGGAGGCCCATCTTCTGCGTAAAGAATCCCATGGTGCCCTCAAACCCGAACCCGCCGTACCATCCCAATAGTTTCTGAGCGCCGTGCGCGAAGATCACGCCTCCCAGCACCACCCGCAAAATCAATCCCGCCCAGGAATCGTCTGTTTTGAAAAAGCTGTACATGTCACACCTCCTTGATATGAATTACCGTCGGTGGCTCCGCACCCATTGCGGAACTACACTCGCCATTCGATCCTTCATCAACAGCCCGGCCACGAAGAGCGGCAGGGTCACGAGCATTCCGTACCATCCAACCCACAGCGTCATGTCTTTCATGGTGTCCCCCGGCTTCCTTGTGCGTTGCTATGCATCAGTAATGGCAAGGCCCGTTCCAGCCAGTGCGCAATCACGCAACTGCATGTAACCGCCTGAAATATTTGGATGATCTGCGATGGGCCGGAGAAATCCGCTTGTTGACAGTGAATATGTGACGAAGGGAAGGCGACGAGAGGTCGTCAGGTGACGAAGCGGATCGTCACTCCCGGGGACGGGAGATACCCAGCTTCTTGATCTTCGAGGTGAGTGTCGTACGTTTCAGGCCCAGCCTGGCGGCTGCACCGTCCGGTCCGCCGATGACCCATCGGGTGTCACGCAACGTTCTCAGAATTTGATCGCGTTCGGCATCATGAAACGTGGTTGCAGGAGGGGAAGGCTCTTGCGCCTGAATTTTGAGTTCCGGAAGCGGCACCTGCAAATGGGTTCCCTGGGTCAGAATCACGGCACGCTCAACCAGGTTCTCCAACTCGCGGATGTTGCCCGGCCAGTGATAGCGAGACAGGGCCTCCAACGTGGCTGCGGGAATCGATTCGATCGGCTTCTTCATGCGAGCGGCATAGTGCTGAGTGAAATAGCGCACCAGCACGGGAATATCCTCCCTCCGCTCACGCAGCGGCGGCAAGGTGACCGGAAAGACATTGAGCCGGTAGTACAAATCACTGCGAAACTCATGGTCCTCCACCAGCTTGGCTAGATCCCGGTTCGTGGCCGCGATGAGCCGGATATCTACGTGCACGGTACGTGTGCTGCCAAGCCGTTCGAATTCTTGTTCCTGAAGGACACGGAGTAGCTTGGACTGCAGCTCCAACGGAATTTCCCCCACCTCATCCAAAAAGATCGTCCCGCCGTGCGCCAATTCGAACCGGCCGACTTTCTGGGCGATGGCCCCGGTGAATGCGCCCCGCTCATGACCGAATAATTCGCTTTCGAGCAGACCGGTGGGAATCGCGGCGCAGTTCAGTTTCACGAAGGTCCGCTGGTTCCGTCCGCTGAGCCGGTGAATCGCCCTGGCAATCAGTTCTTTCCCCGTGCCTGTTTCGCCCTGGATCAAGACTGTCGCGTGCGTCGGCGCCACGATTTCGACTTGCGAAAGCACCTGCTTCAACGCCCGACTGTCGCCGATGATGTCGTCGAAGCCATGTTCGAGGCGAATCTCCTCTTCGAGATACTGCTTCTCTTCGGTCAGCCGGTCCTTGAGTTCGGTGATTTCCTGATAGGCCAGGGCGTTTTCCACCGCGAGCGCTATCTGTCCGGCCACCTGGCTCAGGAACGCGAGGTCCTGTTCGCCAAACGCCTGCTCCTGACGGCTGGCCAGATTGAGGCAGCCGATCACGCGATCGCGCGACAGCAGCGGCAGTGAGCACATGGAGTGGAACCCCTTCCTTATGAGAAGCTGTGGCACGGCGTGAGCAAACGACTGCAGCTCCGGCAGAGTATTGGCGACCGCGGGACGCTTCCGCTCGAAGGCCAGGCCGGCCAGAGACCCGGCGACATCCGACATCGCCCCCTCGGTCAACGCGCCCTCATTGTCAGGAAAATCCAAGGCCTCAAGGCGGACACGGTTGGTTTTGCTTTGATAGAGGATCAGGCTGGCGTATTCCTGCGGCACCATCTCGCGCAGGCAGAGGCTCACCGCCTTGAACACCTCGCGCAGATCCAACGTGGAGGCCATTGTATTGGTCATGCGCAATAACAGAGCGAAGCGATCGCGCTGCCGTTCGACATCTCGACGAGACGCGTTCGCCGCCTCCCGGTTCAGGACATTCTCCACCGCGACAGCCACCTGACGCCCGATCTGCTGCATCAAGTCCAGATCCTGCTCGCCGTAGGCACTGGGCTGCAGGCTCGAAAATTCCAGCGCACCCAGCTGGCGGTCGACCGACGTCAGCGGCACCAGACAGCAGGACTGCACGCCGTCCTCGCGCATCAGCCCAACGATGGTCGGCCAACGGGATTCTTTGGTCAGATCATTGATCAATAAGGGGCGCTGAGTGTCCCATACTAGACCGGCTGGTGTGTCGGCTAGGGGCGCCTCCTGGCCGCCGATGATGTCAGCCGGGACATTCGCTTGCAGCACATGCAGGCGCATGACGCCCCGTTGGGCATCGTAGAGTGACAGGCCTACAAAATTGACGGGAACGAGCAGGGGCAGGAGACGGGCAAGATCCTGAATCAAGGTCGACAGGTCGGAATGGGTCGCGATGGCTTCCACCACCTGCAACAGCGCGCCATAACGTGCACTGTCTCCTTGCACCTCATGTGGGGATGGTAGGGGTGGCCGGTCATTCATGAGTCGTGACGTAGTATGACCGCGACCGGCTTAGTACGCAACGCCACCGACACGGCCTCTCGCTTCCGGTCTTCCACCCTCCCTATGGCATGCACGACGTGACGTTCTGTCTGACATGAAGGAGCCGCTCAGCCAGCAATCAGTCTCTGGCTGAGCGCGTCCTGCTGGCCCTGCTTCAGAAGGAACCGTCAGCGTCGCTTTCCCATATCAACACTTCCGCACCGCCGGCTCGATCAGCTGTCAATCGACGGGCACCGGCGGCGGTCAACCTCACGGCGTCGCCGGTCTGCAGATCACCGGCGCCTTCCAGTTCCGCCGTCCCTTTTGCGATGAAGACATGCACATAGGCGGCATCCGGAACCTGCACTGGTTCACCAGCCTTGAGCCGGCCACCCCACAAGACTGCGCCCTTCTGGCGAATTGAAATCGCTGCGTGATGCCCCCGTCCTGACGCGATGGGTATGAGCCCGCCCTTGTTCAGCTCTCCGTTGATGTCGAGTTGCTCGTAGCCGGGATTGATCCGTTCCGTGTCAGGCGGCACCCACATCTGGATAAAATGCACGGGCTTTTCCCCCAGAGGGTTCATCTCGCTGTGCCAAATGCCGGTTCCGGCACTCATGCGTTGTGCCAGTCCTGGAAACAAGAGGCCTTTATTGCCTTCTGAATCCTTATGCTCCAGCTCTCCGTCTAACACCCAGGTCACAATTTCCATGTCTCTGTGGGGGTGGGTACGAAACCCGCTCTGGGGCGCGACGATGTCGTCATTGCTCACCAACAGTAGGCCATGGTGCGTATTGTCCGGATCATAGTGGTGTGAAAAGCTGAAGCTGTGCCGGGAATTCAGCCAGCCGATGTGCGAATGGAACCGATCCTCGGCACGACGGATATCCACGGCCGGATGTTGACTGCTGGTCTCTTGCCTGGTCATAGTCGCGCTCCTTTCCTGTTGGCGGCATGGTTGCTTTTCATCTTGGTTCGCCGCTGCACTTTCTGTATAAAGCCGATGGAGCGCAAGACAAGAAGGCACCGTCAGGTGGGCGAGGCACCACCTGGTAACCGATCCAAGAGGAGCCCCGGTGAAACAATCCCGCACCTGCCCGGCCGAATTGACGAGTAGGTTGATCGCCGGCCGATGGAAGATCGTGATCTTGTGGTATCTGTTTCAAGATGTGAAACGATTTTCCGAGTTACGACGTGCCCTCACCGGCGTGACGCAGAAGGTGCTCACCGAGCAACTCCGGGAAATGGAGCGTGACGGGATCATCGCGCGCAAAGTCTTTGCCCAGGTACCGCCCAAGGTCGAGTACTCCGTCACCTCCCTGGGCTTCAGCTTAAGACCCGTGGTCGAAGCGATGCATCAATGGGGTGTGGCACATACGTCCGCTGCTGAACAGGGCGGGGAGTAAGGCGAACGCTTACCGTGGTGAGAGCGGGCGAGAAGGGACGCCGCTCACATTCCCATTGTCTTCATAAGTGCAGCGGCTTGATCGGCGACACCACAGCCGACGGGTTATTCTTCCATATAGTCTCATCGGCATCCACGTACACCTCGACTTCGTTGCCGTCCGGATCGTGCAGATAAAGACTCTGGCTGACGGTGTGATCGCTCATGCCGTCGATGACCACACCCGCCTGCTCGAATTCTTGTTTGGCCGCACGGAGCTCATCGAGGCTGTCGCCGACTTTGATGCCGATATGATACAGCCCTCGACGTCGTCCGGATGGAGGCCCCGGCGCATCGCCGACTTGAATCAACAGCAACTCGTGATGCGTGCGGCCCGATGTGAGAGCCGCGGCCGCGCCATTGAAAATTTTCCCCACTTCCTGGAATCCCAGCAGATCGCGATAAAAGGCGAGCGAGCGCCCAAGATCTTTCACATAGAACACGACATGGCCGAGATAATGTGCTTTCATGTGCTCGACTCCTTCCCCGGCGACGATGATCGAAGCAACGCTCTGACTGCCGCATGCGCCAGCACCACATCGGGTTCGCGCTGCAGGGCGTCGTAATAGTGTCTGCCGAATCCATTGCCTTCTTCGGAGGGCGTCAACATGGTCCGCACCGCATCGATGGTCTGAGTCATCTCCGTCCGGTCCTCGATCTCCTCTTCCTCGGACAGCTCATCGATCTTCACCATCAATTGAGAGAGCGGGCGCAACCAGGCGAACCACGCGTCACCCAAGACAAGCTGAAAGAAAGCACCATTCGTCTCGATCCGCCCATGCACCCGCTCATAGGAGACCCGTTCGCTGTCCAGCAGCGCCTTATGCAGACGCAGCAATGACCGCGACAGATTGCCCAGGTGCGCGCGCATGTGATCCTGACCTGACATGATCTCGCCTCCTTGCGAATCGATCCCGCTTATCCCGTCGGTTCACTATCCAATTGATGCGCCTTGCGGCCGCCGCGGGTGAGCGGCTGCATCGCCAGCTGCCCCTCCACCATGAGCCGAGCCATGTCCGCCGCGCGTGAGACGAGCGCCTGCGCCCCCTCGCGTAACTCCCGGCTGTTCTGCACCTCGCTGTTGTTCCGCTCCATGTCCTCCGCGCTCCATCCGCGCGAATGGGCGATAAAGGGAAACTGCGGGAACTGGCAACCGACTTCGGCGAAAAAGGTCATCAGTTGACCGGCGACACCTTGCACATTGTCCTGTCCGCCCATAATGATGAAGGCCGCGACTTTATTCTTGAGGAGATGCCTGTTGGCGATGGTCTCCTGATTCTGAATGCAGTTCATCCGTTCGACCATTTTGTAATAGAGGCTGCTCGCGCCGCCCCATCGGATCGGAGTCGAGACGAGAATCACGTCCGCCCAATGCACTACGGCTTCGTACACGCGGTCCATTTGATCGGTCGGGTCCATCTGCGTAATCGAGCAGGGCCAGGTGCAGGCTTCTGCAGACTTGGAATAAAACCCTTCACAGGCCCGGAACGAGAGGTCCCTGAGCTTGATCAGTTGCGTGTCGAGCTGCAAGTGTTCACGCGCATGCGCGAGGGCCTCCTCTAAAAGGGCGTCGGAGGCGCTGAAACGCGGCTGATCCGCGGTCATCGCAGTCGTGGCGAGGCCCAACACACGAATGGGACCCTCGGCTCGAACGATCGGGCGCGCCAGCGGGTGCGGTTGTTTCGACTGCTTCCGTCGCTTCGTGACGGGGGTCAGATTGACCAAGACGCGTCCATCCTCCACCTTCACGGCATAGGTCGCAACCTGATCGCCTTCGTATCCGGGCTCGCCTTGGCCTGTTCGATGGTGAAACTTCCAGTAATGCCAGGGACAGACGACGTAGTCGCCCTCGAGCCGTCCCTCACCAAGCGGCCCCCCGATATGATTGCAGACGCCTGAAATTGCCGCGAACCGGCCCTCCTTATAGGACAAGGCCAGCTTCGTCTGGCCGCAGACGACTTGCTGGAGGGGACGTTGCATGAGTTCATCGACCAAACCGATCTCAGTCCATGTCTCATCCGGCATGTCGAGTTCCTTCAGGTGTCTGCTCTAGGTTTGCCCGTCACAAACGCTTCTCTTCGAGATCATACACATCGAAGTAGGTGTAAACGGGACGATGAGTCGGCACATATTTCGGGATGTAGTCTTCCATGTAGGCTT
Organism: Nitrospira sp.; assembly: GCA_024998595.1. Classification (GTDB taxonomy): domain Bacteria; phylum Nitrospirota; class Nitrospiria; order Nitrospirales; family Nitrospiraceae; genus Nitrospira_A. The sequence continues at coordinate 724,445 of JACOEK010000002.1, read as the reverse complement.
GTACTGAGGGCGCCATCTCCGAAAGACGCAGGTCTCGCATCTTGTTGTTCCACTCAATGATCGCCTGCCGGTCTTGTACCTTGCTGTTGGCCTTGAGCCAGGCGCCAAGCTCCTCATCGGTCGCTCCCGTTGCCACGATCTCCTTGAACTGTTCCGGCTTGATCCCCGTGAACGCGAACAACAATCCCGCCAGCGAACAAGGCCAGTAATTGTATTCTCCATTCATGCCAAGCAGAAATGCCCGGCACTTGTCCGCGCAGCGGGCGCCAATGACAAAGCCCCCCAGCATTTCCCGCGGGCTGCGAGGATAGGTCTTGGTGAGGTCTTTGGCAAGCGTTCGAACCTTCTCTAAATTAGGCATCCTGCTCCTTTCCTTGTCGAGCGCGCGAGGCCTTGGAAAATGTAATGCCCGCCTTCTGAACCTCCTGATAGGGGAGGAGCCAGACCAGCGACTCATCAGACAGATCACCGACCTGAATGCGATTTCCCCACGGATCGCGGAAATCGCAACGGAAGTGCGGCTCCATCTTCAGCTTGTACTTTTGGGTGAGCTTGCGCCGGACTTCCTTGATCTGCTCCGCATCACGCACCATCAAGCCGAAATGTTTCACGCGGTCAGGCTGCAACCGCTCGACCTCAAAAATCGCCATGAATTGATGCTCGCCCAGTTTGCACCAGGCAGCGCCTTCGCCCCCACGCAACATCTTGAGTCCGAACACGTCCGAGTAGAACCGGACCGCTTTCTTGGCGTCGGTCACTTCGATCACGATATGGTTGCATCCGTAGACTTGAACCGCCATGTCGATTGCTCCTCACCTGGTAGTCTGCTCGATTGCCTCAAGAAATGTCTCGACCGGCTGCGCGCCCGACAACGCGGTTTTCCCATTAAACACGAAGTAGGGGACACCTCTGATCCCCAACTGGCGCCCGCGTGCCTCTTCCTGTCGCACCGCCTCGATGCCGTCATGGCTTGCCAAGAAACGACCGACCGCTGCCACGTCCAACCCGGCCCGGCCGGCAAGGGACACCAACACCCCGGCCTCTCCTATAGTCAGCCCTTCGGTAAAGTAGCCGTGAAAGAGTTCTTCAACCGCGGCATCCTGACGGCCCTGTTGCTGGGCGAACCAGATCAGCCGATGGGCATCGAAGGTGTTCGGGGTGCGAGCAATACGCTCGAATGCGAACTCAATACCGGCACTCGCACCCGCCCCTGAAATTCGATTTTCAATTGCTTGCATTTCCCCGGGCCCGCCGAACTTCGCTTCGAGATACACGCGGCGATCCATACCTTCCTTCGGCATGGTCGGATTCAACTGGAACGGGCGCCAGAACACCAGGGCAGACTCCTGTCGACCTGTCGATTCCAGCGCCTGCTCCAACCGTCGCTTCCCCACATAACACCAGGGACAGACCACGTCGGAATACACCTCGATGGTGAGCACCGATCCGGTCATGACAAATGTCCCATCTTTCCCGCTTGGTAATCCTGCACGGCCTGGATGATCTCATCGCGCGTGTTCATCACAAACGGACCGTAGCGGGCAACCGGCTCCGCAATGGGCTCTCCGCTCAGCACAAGCATGGTGGCATCCTGCTTCGCCTCCAGCACCACCCGCTCGCCTCGCTGGCCGAACAGCCCGATTTCCACTTCACCCACCGTCTGAGACCCGTTCACCAACACCTGCCCGTGGAGCACGAACAGGGACGAATTGAACCCCTCCGGCAAGTCGAGTTCGATCCGGTGTCCAGCCGCTAGATGCAGGTCATAGAGGTGGACCGGGCTAAACGTCTTCGCCGGTCCTGTGACTCCGCGAAACTCTCCGGCAATCACGCGCAGCCGCCCGGCACCTTCGCCGATATTTACAGCCGGAATTTCGCTGCTGAGCAAGGTCTGATACCGCGGCGCCGCCATTTTGAACGCCTTCGGCAGATTTACCCAGAGTTGCACGCCTTCCAAGAGACCACCTTTCTCGGCAAACTCTTTCTCATGCAGTTCCTCGTGCACGACACCGGATGCGGCCGTCATCCACTGCACATCGCCCGGACCGATGACGCCGCCGCTGCCGGTCGAGTCTCGATGCGCCACTTTCCCATGATACATGATCGTGACCGTCTCGAACCCCCGATGCGGATGTTCACCCACGCCGAGCCGGCTGGTGGTCGGCGGAAATTCCTCCGGCCCCATATAGTCGAGCATTAAAAACGGTGACAGTTGTTCCTCAACCCCCGCGCCGGGAATCATATTGCGTACCGGAAACCCGTCTCCGACCATATGATGCGACCCTGCTTGATAGACTCCCACGAGTTCTTTGGCATTGATTGTTTCTGCTTGCATATCGGCCCCCTTTCTTACTCCTCCTCCAGCCATGTCTCTGGGAGAGGGATCGTTCCCCGCACTGGTAACTCGGAACGCTCATAACCGACGGTGACCGCTAGCCCGAGAATGCCGCGAAGCGCGCTGGCTGCTGATTCACGACTGTACTCCTCCGCCCCCGTGAGTTCCACAAGCGCATGCACCGTCTCCGCGGCGGAGTGATGAGGGCGACCGGCCATGTGTTCTTCAAACTCAGCCGAGCCGTTCCGCGATGAGCTTATCCGCCGACCATCGACCGGCCCCCGTCATCAGCAAGGCGGCGGACAATCCGATCACGAGAAGGTGATACTCATATCCTTCCCCCTGCTGCTGCCCGAACCAATTCATAAAAAAACCGACCGGCAGATGGACGGTCAAAATGGCCCCGAGCATGATCACGATAAAGCTGGCTGCCGTGAATCGCGTCAAGAGACCGGCCAATAATCCCAGACTTCCGAAAAACTCTCCCATGATGACGAGAAACCCAACGATCCAGGGTAGTCCCATCTTTTGGGTAAAAAATCCCATGGTGCCATCGAATCCGAACCCCCCGAACCAACCCAGCAACTTTTGGGCGCCATGGGGAAGTAGGACCAGTCCCAGGGTCAACCGCAAGACCAAACCGGCCCAGCTATCGTCGGTCGCAAAAAGCGCCTTCATAGATCACCTCCTGGTTGGAAGCTACCCGGACATCCAAGATGTCAGTCCGAGGACGTGCCCATCCCCGATTTCCTCCACCACACTATAATAGTTCTAGTTAGAACCAAGTCAAGTGCAAATGTCTCCCTCCTCACATTCACGAATTGTTTATTGCCGAGTCTCTACCTTACATCAGCGTGATCGCAAACTCACCGAGGATAAACCCGTGCCAGCTGAAGGGAGGGGTAATGCAGAACTAATGGCAGGGCAGGACTGTGACAAAACTCCGTCGAGCAGGAGGAAAAAATACGGCGAAACCAGACTAATCAGAAAGGGGAGAGGCTACTTCCGGCTCTTGATCGCCCGTTCAACTTCGCGGCCGGCCTCGCGAGCCTTGATGGACTCGCGACGATCGTATTGCTTTTTGCCCTTCGCCAGGGCCAATTCCACTTTTGCGTGGCCGCGTTTAGAAAAGTAGATGCGGAGAGGAACGAGGGTGAGGCCCTTGAGCTGAGTTTTCCCGATCAGTTTGCTGATCTCCTTGCGATGCAGCAGGAGCTTCCGCTTGCGAAGCGGATCGTGGTTCATCAGGTTACCGTGTGAATAGGGACTGATGTGGCAATGGTGCAGGTATACTTCGCCGTCATCGACCGACGCAAAACTATCCTGGAGGTTCACGCGGCCCTCGCGCAGAGACTTCACCTCGGTTCCACGCAGGATGACGCCCGCCTCGAACTTTTCTTCGATAAAATAGTCGTGGTAGGCCTTTCGATTGCTGGCCACCACTTTGTACTGATCGTCTTTATCTTCAGCCTTGGTCATATGTAGTCGCCGACCGCTGTTTCATCCACGCTCATTTTGCTATGATGTCGCCATGCGAGGACAGAGCAGACTCGATTCCTTCGGCACCATTCTAGCAGGTGTCGCCCATCGGTTGGGCCTGGAGAGCAAACTCTTCGAGGCGCGCTTGCGACGCCATTGGCCCGAGATCGTGGGCGAACCGATCGCCACTCACACGCGCCCCGACCAAATCCGATTCAAAAAGCTCCACGTGTATGTTCATAATTCCGTGTGGCTGCAGCAATTGACCTTCCTCAAGCCGGTGCTGCTGGAGAAAGTGAATAGGATGGCCGGGGAAACGCTGGTGGCTGAAATCGTGCTGCGCATCGGGGAGTTTTCTGCCGATCACACAACCAGCGCGCCGCCTGCGGCCCTCGAAGCCACTCCACCTCAGCCGAGCGCCGAATTGCTCCGTGAAGCCACACTCCACACGCAAGGCATTCAGGATCCGGCCCTTAGGGAACAGCTCGCGGCCATCATGGCGCAGGCGTTGTCTGCGACGCCGCCGGACTCTTCTCGACGAGCCCCTTGAATAACTGCCGCGAATAGGCAGCGGTAGCCGCGCTGTCTTTACCTTTTGGAACCGGCCCGATGCGGCCTTCCTCTTCCTGCTCGTCCAGTCGGTAGAAGCCTCGCACTGATCCTTCGAATCCGTCGCGCACCGCCGGGTCTTCACCCGTCACGTACTTGTGCAGCACCTCCGGTTCCGTCCACCCTTCATCGGTGAAGATATAAATCGCGATGTGCTGGTAACGCCCCCGGGGATCGTCCGCAGTCGTCGGCTGGATTTTCATGCTGCCGAAATTCCGGGTCTCCGCCGCAACCTTCCGGAATCGTTCGATCAGCGTTTCGATCTCAGTATCGCTGGTCCAGGACGGCACGTGCACCGCGACGATGAAACGCTCTTGGGAGCCGATACTGTAGGGAGGAATCGAACGATCCGGGCGGCTGAGGAACATGCCGCCCCAGATCAAAGCAAAGGAGCTGAACAGAACGCCCAGCGCCAATTTCACGACCGTATCCAGCGGACGCTTACCGGGAGGTCCAGCCGGAACTCCGGCCGCCGGCGGAGCCTGGTGGTTCATAACCATGATGAGGGCCGCCTGAAACCGCCGCCGTTCACGGAGTCACTACTCGCCCTCTTCGGGCACCCCTTCTTCGCGTTCGACCAACCGCACCACGGCGACCACGCGATCCTCATCACCATCCATATCGAGCAGACGCACCCCTTGCGTGTTGCGTCCGATTTCACGGATGTCGTCGACCTTGCAGCGCAGCACTTTGCCTTGCGCAGCCATCAGCATGATTTCATCTTCATCTCGGACCTGGAGGAAGCCGACGGCCGGCCCGTTCCGCTCATTCGTCTTGACGCTGATGATGCCCTTGCCGCCGCGTCCCTGCACGCGATACTCGTTCACGGGGGTGCGCTTCCCGTAGCCGCCTTCGGTCACGGTGAGAATCGCCGTCGTGGAATCGGGTGTGATGGTCTCCATGCCGATGACCTCATCGCCCGGCTCCAGGGTAATCCCGCGCACGCCGTGGGCGGTGCGTCCCATGGCACGCACATCCTCCTCCTTGAAGCGGATGGTGATGCCCTGCTTCGTGCCTAGCAGAATCTCGCGCTGGCCGTCGGTGAGATCCACTCCGATCAATTTATCACCCGCATCGAGCGAGAGCGCGATGATGCCGCCCTGCCGCGGATTGCTGTAGGCCGACAATTCCGTCTTCTTGATGACGCCTTGCTTGGTGCCCATGATGACAAATCGATCGGCCCGATACTCTTTCACCGGTAGGGTTGCCGTGACCTTTTCGTCCTTGGAAAGGGCCAAGAGATTAACCAGCGCCTTGCCCTTGGCGGCCCGGCTCGCCTCGGGAATTTCGTGCACCTTGAGCCAGTAGACCTTGCCGGCATCGGTAAAAAACAGCAGGGCGTCGTGCGTGGAGGCCGTGAAGAGAGTTTCGACAAAATCCTCTTCCTTGATACCCATGGCAATCTTGCCTTTACCGCCTCGCCGTTGCGCGCGATACAGGGTCACCGCGTTCCGTTTGATGTACCCGGCGTGGGAAATCGTGACGACGACTTCTTCTTCGGCGATCAGGTCTTCGAGCGTGAGTTCGGCCTCTTCCTTGACGATCTTCGTGCGGCGTTCGTCCTGATACTTTTCTTTGATCTCCGTCAGTTCGTCGCGGATGATCTTGCGCACCAACGCTTCACTGCCGAGAACTGAGCGCAGGTATTCAATCGTCTTCAGCACTTCGCGATACTCTTCCACCAACTTGTCTCGCTCCAGTTGCGTGAGCCGCTGGAGACGCATTTCGAGAATGGCATTGGCTTGGATTTCAGACAACCGGAACTGCTGCATCAAACCCGCGCGCGCCACATCGGGCGATTGCGAGCGCCGGATGAGGGCGATGACGGCATCCAGATTGTCGAGGGCGATCTTGAGCCCCTCGAGGATATGGGCGCGTTCTTCCGCCTTGCGCAAATCATAGGCCGTGCGTCGCACGACCACTTCCCGGCGGTGCTCGACGAAGGCTTCCAGAATCCGTTTGAGGTTCAGCACCTCCGGCCGGTTGTTGACGAGCGCCAGCATGTTGACGCCGAAGGTCGTCTGCAACTGGCTGTGCTTATACAGATTGTTCAACACCACCAGCGGAATCTCATTCCGTTTCAACTCGATCACGACCCGGACACCCTCACGATCGGACTCGTCCCGAATATCGGAAATACCGGTCACGCGGTCTTCCTGCGCCAAATCGGCAATTTTTTCGATCAGCTTCGACTTGTTCACCTGGTAGGGAATTTCGGTGATGATCAGCCGCTCGCGGTCGGTGCGTTCGTCCGTCTCGATGGCGACCTTGGCCCGGACCGTGAGAAGCCCGCGCCCCGTCTCATACGCATCCTTAATGCCGGACGTGCCGTAGATGAACCCGGCGGTCGGAAAGTCCGGCCCGGGGATCTTCTTCATCAATTGCGCAATCGTGACCTCAGGGTTCTCCAGCAGCATGAGCAACCCTTCGATGACTTCACCGAGGTTGTGCGTGGGAATGTTGGTCGCATAGCCAACCGCAATCCCGCCGGCGCCGTTGACTAACAGATTCGGCACCCGGGACGGCAGCACGAGTGGTTCGACGCGCGATTCGTCATAGTTGGGACCGAAGTCGACCGTTTCCTTTTCAATATCCGCCAGCAACTCTTCGGCCAGTTTGGTCAACCGGGCTTCGGTGTACCGCATGGCCGCCGCCGCATCGCCGTCCATTGAGCCGTAGTTGCCCTGACCGTCAACCAGCATGTAGCGCATGTTGAAGTTCTGCGCCATGCGCACCAAGGTGTCGTAGATCGCCGAGTCACCATGGGGATGGTAATTACCCATGATTTCGCCGACGATCTTCGCCGACTTACGGTACGGCCGGTTCGCGGCCAGCCCCATCTCATTCATGCCGTGCAAAATGCGACGGTGGACCGGCTTCAATCCGTCCCGCACGTCGGGCAGCGCGCGACCGACAATCACGCTCATCGCGTAGTCAAGGTACGACGAGCGCATCTCATCTTCGATCGCAATCTGTCCTAAGCGTTCATCTGGCGGCATCTACCCTCCATGGATGCTGAAAATGGTCTCCAACTTCGTTCTCGGCTTGCCAACATCCTCAATGTACCCTGAGGGTACACCTGCGGTGTTGGCGTCGCCTGCGGCCTCGCTGGATGACCATTTTGAGCATCCTCTCAATTCATCGAACCAATGTGGTCGTCTATACGTCCAAATTCCGGACTTCCAACGCATGTTGCTGGATAAAGTTACGCCGGGGCTCCACTTCGTCGCCCATCAGAATCGTAAAAATTTCATCGACGCCGGTCATGTCTTCGAGATTGACCCGCAGCAAGGTTCGCTTCTCCGGGTCCATGGTGGTTTCCCAGAGCTGCCCAGGATTCATCTCGCCCAGCCCTTTATACCGTTGAATGTTCAAGCCCTGTTTGCCTTCTTCCAAGATCGCCTGTACCAGCTCGGCCGAACCGTTCTTGAGGACCTCGGCTTCCTTGATCTTGATCTTGTACGGAGGTTTGCCCAGCCCGATGGCGGACGGAGCCTGTTTTTGTAACTCGCGGAAGTCGGCCGAACCCACCAATTCATGCGTCACGTGCAACTCATACGCGATCCCGCCGGTGGCGACCTTACACACCAATTTGCTCGATTGATGCTCCTCGTCTTCCAGGATATCAATCGTCGGCTCGGCCTTGGGATACACCAGCGCCAACGTGGCTTTCACATGCTCGACGACCGTGCGCAGCAAGGCCGGATCTTTCAACACCTCTCGCGTCAACCCCGGTTCATCGACGAACGTCCGCAGCATGTTGGCTTCATGATGCTTCTTGTTGACCTTATGCAGAAGGCTTTCGAAGGCGATCAGCTTCTTGAGAATCGGCAAGAGCCGGCGACCCGTGACGAACTCCCGGCCGCTCTCGAGATAGACTTCCACCCCTTCGACGGCAAGATCCGCGAGATATTCATTCATCGCCGGCTCGTCCTTGAGATACCGTTCCGTCTTGCCCTTCTTCACCTTGAACAGGGGAGGCTGGGCGATATAAATGTAGCCCCGCTCCAACAACTCCGGCATCTGGCGGAAGAAGAAGGTAAGCAGCAGCGTGCGGATGTGACTGCCGTCCACATCAGCGTCGGTCATGAGCACGATCTTGTGATACCGCGTCCGCGCGATGTCGAACGCGTCCTTGTCCGGCTTGTCGGAATCTTCCTTTTTTCTGCCGATGCCTGTGCCAAGGGCCAGAATCAGCGTGCGGATTTCGTCGCTGCTGAGCATCTTGTCGAAGCGGGCTTTCTCGACATTGAGGATCTTACCCTTCAGCGGGAGGATGGCCTGGAACTTCCGGTCGCGGCCTTGCTTAGCCGATCCGCCGGCTGAATCTCCTTCGACGATGAACAATTCACTCAAGGCCGGATCTTTCTCAGAACAGTCGGCCAGCTTGCCGGGCAGGGATCCGCCATCCAGGGCGCTTTTTCGCCGGATGAGATCCTTCGCTTTCCGCGCGGCTTCGCGGGCGCGCGCGGCATCGATTGCCTTGCCGATGATTTTACGGGCGACCGGGGGATTCTCTTCGAAGTAGGTGCCGAGCGCGTCGTTGACCGCCGCCTCGACGATGCCCTTCACTTCGCTATTGCCGAGTTTCGCCTTGGTCTGTCCCTCGAATTGCGGGTTCCGCACTTTTACACTGACGACCGCGGTCAACCCTTCCCGCACATCGTCGCCGCTCAAGGATTCCGTGTCTTTCTTCAGGAGATCATTGGCGTTGGCGTAACTATTGATCGTGCGGGTCAAGGCGGCTTTGAACCCCACCAGATGGGTGCCGCCTTCTTTGGTGTTGATGTTGTTCGCGAAGGAAAACAGGTTTTCGGCGTACCCGTCATTGTATTGCAGCGCCACTTCCAAGATAAGGTCGGCCCGTTCCGTCTGCACGTAAATCGGCTTATGCAACGGGGTCTTCGCTTCGTTGAGGTGATCGACGAAGGAGACGATGCCGCCTTTGTAATGGAAGACCTGTTCCTTTTCCTTGCGATCGTCCTTGAGGGTGATGGCCAACCCTTTGTTGAGAAAGGCGAGCTCCCGAAGCCGTTGCGCCAAGACGTCGAAGCTGAATTCCAATGTTTCGAATATCTGGCCGTCAGGTTTGAAGCGCACCTGTGTGCCACGGCGTTTGGTTTTGCCGGTGACGGCCAGCGGCGCTTGGGGTTTTCCGCGCTCATACCGTTGCTCGAACACTTGGCCGTCCTGCCAGATTTCCAGCTCCAGCCATTCGGATAGGGCGTTGACGACCGAGATGCCGACACCATGCAAGCCGCCGGAAACCGTGTAGGCGCCCTGCTCAAATTTGCCGCCCGCATGCAGGACGGTCAGGGCCACTTCCGCCGCGGACTTCTTTTGTGTGGAATGCATGCCGGTGGGAATGCCGCGCCCGTTGTCCACGACCGTGACGCTGCCGTCGATATGGATCGTGACTTCAATCGCTTCGCCGAAGCCGGCCATGTGTTCGTCGACGCTGTTATCCACCACTTCGTAGACGAGGTGATGCAACCCGTCGACACCGGTGCTGCCGATGTACATCGCGGGTCGTTTGCGGACGGCATCGAGGCCTTCGAGAACTTTGATTTGATCCGCGCTGTAACTGTCGGATTTCGGCTTGGCGGAATTGTCCTGCTGGTCGTCTTTGGCCATTCAACTCCTTGGTCGATTGCTCTCAGCTTTCAGCCATCAGCTCACAGACGGGGGCGATCTGCTGATCGCTGCATGCTGACAGCCGATCGCTCATTTCAGATCTTGATCGGCATCACGACGCATTTGAATCCCGGACTCTCGGCCTCCTGAATCAGGCAGGGGCTCAAGGCCGTATCCATCTGCAACGAGACCGATTCTCCATCCATGACGCTCAGGGCGTCCAAAAGGTAGCGGGCGTTAAAGCCGGTATGAAGCGCCTCGCCCTCATAACGAGCCACCAATTCTTCCGTGGCTTCACCATAATCCGGATTACTCGAGAATAACGTCATGCCGCCCGGGGCGAACGACACCTTAACCGCGTTGGCCTTGTCCTTCGACAGCACCGACACGCGCCGCAATGCGCTCTCCAACAGTCCTCGATTGACGACGATGCGCTTGCCGCTTTCCTTCGGCACCACCTGCTGGTAATTGGGGTAATTTCCCTCCATGAGGCGGGACGTCAGCAGCAGGCCGCTTTTGCGGAAAATCATGAGGTTCTTGGTGAAGCCGATCAGCGGCTCTTCGTCGCCTCCCTCTTCGAGCAAGCGCCGCATTTCCTGGGCCGCCTTCTTCGGGATGATCGCCTTGATGTCCTGCGCCAAGGGCTTCGCGTTCGGGCTTCCGACTTCTCGCTCCGCCACGGCCAGGCGGTGACCGTCTGTGCCGACGAGGCGCAAGAGCGTCGCCTTCTTGTCGGTGGTCGTCAGGCTGACGAGCAGGCCATTCAGAATGTAGCGGGCGTCGTTGTCACCGGCGGCAAACAGGGTCTTGCGGATCAACTCCAACAGGCCTGCTCCGGCCAAGGGCGTCAGTCCTTCCCGTTCGATCGAGGGTAGCGCGGGATAATCGCCGCTCGGGAGACCCACCACCTTGAATTGACTCTTGCCGAATTGGATCGTCGTCCAATTGTTATCGCCCGAGGTCAGTTCAATCTCGCCGCTCGGCAGTTCCTTGATGATCTCATAGAGCTTGCGTGCCGAGATGGTCACGCCTCCGGCCTCCAGCACCGTGGCTTTGTATAACCCCCGCATGCCGATCTCGAGATCCGTCGCCACAATTTCAGCCCCGTCGTGTTTTGCCTCCAGCAGAATGTTCGAGAGGATCGGCATGGTGTTCCGTTTTTCCACGACACCCTGCACGCGCTGCAGGCCCGTCAACAATTCCTCTCGTCCGATGCGTACCTTCATGGTCGGTCTCCCTCAGAGGGCGCTCACGCCCTCAAGATCTGTTCTTTCAAGCCTTCCAGCGTGGTGTGCAGGGTGCTGTCGGCCTCTTTGGCTTTCGTGATCTGCCGGCAGGCGTGAATGATCGTGGTGTGATCCTTTCCCCCGAACTGGCGGCCGATCTCAGGAAATGACGCGTCGGTGAGTTCCCGGCAGAGATACATGGCGATCTGGCGGGGATGCACCAGCGTTTTACTCCGCCGGCGCGATTTCAAATCGGCAATTTTCACATGATACTTCGATCCCACGACCTCCTGAATATCCTCGATAGAGACAATCTTTTTCTTGTCGCCGATGAGATCGCGTAAGACGTTCTTCGCCATCTCCAGCGTGATTGCCTGCCCCGTGAGCGAGGAATAGGCGCCTACCCGCACGAGCGAGCCCTCCAACTCACGGATGTTGTTCTTCATCGTGGTCGCTAGGAAATGGATCACGTCTTCAGGGAGCGCAATCCGCTCATCTTCGGATTTTTTTCGCAAGATGGCGATCCGAGTCTCGACGTCCGGCGGTTGCAGATCGGCGATGAGCCCCCATTCAAACCGCGAACGAAGCCGCTCCTCAATGTCCGGCATGTCTTTCGGAAAGCGATCGCTCGAGAGGACAATCTGTTTATGGGCTTCATACAGCGTGTTAAAGGTGTGAAAGAATTCTTCCTGCGTCCGCTCCTTGCCCGCCAAAAACTGAATGTCGTCGATCATCAACATATCGACGTTGCGGTACCGCTTCCTGAGATCGATCATCTTGTCGTAGCGAATCGAATTGATGACCTCATTGGTGAACTGTTCCGTCGTCAGATAGGCGATCCGCAGATCACTGCGTTCAGCCAGGTAGTTCCCGATGGCATTCAGTAAGTGGGTCTTGCCCAATCCCACGCCGCCATAGAGAAATAGCGGGTTGTAGGCCTTGGCCGGTTGTTCGGCCACGGCCATACAGGCTGCGTGGGCAAACTGGTTTCCGGCGCCGACCACAAAACTTTTGAACGTATATTTAGGATTCAGTTGAATGCCGCGCTTGGACCGCGAAGCCACGAAGCCGCGCCCGGCTGTATCCGGCGCAGACTGATCGTGCTGTGCCTGCGCGGGAACCTGTTTGTGGTTGACCACGAACGAGACGTCCATCCGTCCGCCGCCCTGGGCGGCCGACACGGCTTCCGCCAGCAGATCGTGATAATGCTCCCCCAGCCACTCTCCGAAAAACTTGTTCGGTACTCCGAGATACGCGGTCGTCTCTTCAATCCGATCCAGCACGACCGGCGTGAACCAGGTTTCATACACTTGTTTAGGCACTTTCTCCTGAATGTACACCAACGCGTCGTTCCACATCTGATTCATCTTATTAATTCAATCACTTACGAATGTTCACAGGCTTATACACAGGTGTGGACAAATACATAGGACGGTGCGATTTCATTGATGCTGTGCCGAGAATCTTCCCGGCGTTCCTGTGGACATTCAACCACCTCACATCCATCGCGCTCCCTCATACACAGGCCCCCTCACGTTATCCCTGAAGGCCCCATGCCTTATACACCATCTCATCAACATGGGCTAGGATCTTCCATCGTCAATGCCCGCGCAGGCCCCGACGTTCATCCACAGAACCCACATGCCCTACTCCTACTCCGACGGCTCCTGATCTTCTCTTTAACTAGAAAGATATATAAGAGAAGAGCATTAGGATTACAGCACAATGGTCGAATGATGTTCGGCAATCAACGTGACCAGCTCTCGATAAGAAATTTTTTTGGCGGAACCCTCGTGACTCGGCGCACCGGCGTCTTGATGGAGAATATAGACAGGACCGGGAAATGCCGGTGCCGTCGAGAGGGCAGCTTCTAAAAGAACGAGAGACACCCGATCGGAAAGTTGAGTCTCAGCAGCTGACGGTAGCAGCGACTCGGCCGGATCAGAAATGGGCCGCCGAAGGAGATACAGAGTTTTTCGATCAGGCATAGAATGTCACCATTCCTAAAAGACCAAGACTCGATCGGCCGCGGCCATGGCCTGTCGAGCGGACTCCACTGTCCCGACAGTCACGGCAAATCCTTCCTGAATATCAGGCCGCGGGTCGGACGTGTAGACAAGAAGAAATGGAATCTGGAGATGCTCGAAGGAGGGTAAATATTTCTCGAGGATTTCGAGATCGACAATCTCATCAGAGTCTTCGGCTAAAAGATGGACCGCAGGCCCCATCAAAATGACCGTGATAGGATTTTCCCCCGCAGCCAATCCTAAGGCAATGCGAAGCGCCTCGACCGGAACCGCGGATGTCAGGGGATTTTCACGAATAATCAGGGCAATGGAAGCGGTCGCGGCCACAATTCAATCCTTGGAGGAACCGTTAGGTGAAGGCTAGAAATCGGTCACAGCCGTTCACGATATTCGAGAGCACGACCAACCCGCAGAGTGAGATCCGGGGATCGAGTTGATCCGTAGACACTCCATGTTGTTGACACCCGTAGGCGCAGACAAAAAGCTTCATGCCGCGCCCGACGAGATCGACATACCGAGGGTCTCGAAGATTCTTCACTCCTTCGTCGATGCAATAGAGGTAGACGTCGGCACCTTGGCTGATCGCTTCCGATGAGAGCGCGGCCACCGTCTCCACGCTGGGGTGTGACGGGGGTGTGGATAACAGGAGGCCGATCTTCAATGCGCCCATAAAAATGTGTCTGTGGAAAAACTTTAGTAGTGCTTAATAATCAATAATTTATAAGTACGATACTGCAAGCGGAGCGTACGAATTCTGGGCCGGAAAGTCAACTACAAAAAGGAGCGGGATTACCTGTCGAGAAGCCGGTCACGACAAGCGGCCGCGAGGTCTTGGATGGGAACATTCTCCTGGGCTTTCGTCTGCATATTGCGCACAGTGGCCGTACCTTTTGCCACCTCATCATCGCCCAGGAGAATGGTATAGAGCGCTCCAAGGCGATCAGCCTGCCTGAGGTGAGCCTTGAGTGACGCGGACCGAAAATCCATATCGGCCGGCACACCGACACGGCGAAGTTCATCAAGCAGCGCGAACCCGACATCTGCCGCCTGGGTGCCGAAGGCCGCGACATAGACGCGCGGGATGGATGGCACGATGAACGTCTCGGGCAGCATCAACGCAATCCGTTCCAGACCCACGGCAAACCCGACGGCCGGCACTGGGGTTCCGCCGAGCTGCTCGACGAGACCATCATACCGTCCACCGGCTCCCACCGCATTTTGCGCTCCGAGATGCGAGCAAGTAACCTCGAACGCTGTCAGGCAATAATAGTCGAGGCCACGGACCAGGCGGGGATTGACGTGAAACGGGATCCCTATGGCTTGGAGGTCAGCCGTCACCCGGTCGAAATGGTCTCGTGCCGCGGGTGATAAGGAATCGGCCAAGCGGGGAGCATCCTCAGTCGCCGATCGGCATTCCGGGACTTTGCAGTCCAGAACACGTAACGGGTTCGCCTCGATCCGGCGCTGGCAATTCCCGCAGAGGCGGCTTTCCACGCCCTTCAGAAAAGACACCAGCAGCGGTTTGTACCGGGCCCGGTCCTCGGCGTATCCGAGGTTGTTGATTTCCAGGGTCAACCCCGGCAGGGTGAGATCTGAGAGGAACCTCCACAGGAGCGACAGGACTTCCACATCGGCCCGCGGGTCGGACACCCCGAAGGACTCCACCCCGAACTGATGAAATTGCCGCAGCCGCCCGGCTTGAGGCCGCTCGTGGCGGAACATGGGACCGGCATAACAATATTTTTGCGGCCTGGGATCGGCGGCTCGATTATGTTCGATGAACGCGCGAACCGTCCCGGCCGTCCCTTCCGGACGCAGGGTCAGTGACGAACCGTCGCGATCCGCGAAGGTGTACATTTCCTTTTCGACGATGTCTGTGGTCGCACCGATGCTGCGCGCAAACAACGTCGTGGTCTCGAAGATCGGGACGCGAATTTCTTGAAAACCGTAGCGGAGGGCCCACTGCCTGGCGGTATCTTCGATAAATCGCCAACGGGGGGACTCCTCAGGTAGGAGATCTTTGACGCCCTTAATCGCTTTAATCATGGCTCTGCTATTGGGTCTTCCGGAAGTTCGAGCGGGACTATAGCGGCGGTCCCGCGGGCAAGTCAACGCGGCGCGCTCCGTATCTCGCGCTGGGCATCGCGAGCGAGGAGATACGAGAGACCACCGTGTTGCACCGGCCATTCTGCGAGAGTATAGTGCCCACCTTGTACGAATGGGCGCCCACAAGTACCCTGCTCAACCACAAGCTGCTGAGCTCGCTTCTCTAACACTATGACCACTCAAGGCCGCCGCGTGATCGCCCTGGCTCCGATGCCACCGGAGAAGTCCGCCTATGCCCTGGCGCGGTACAGCCGCTCTCCGGACTCGATCGAAGACAGCATCAAGTGGGTACACGGCCATTCATCCGAGAAATTCTGGGAACAGTTTTATTTCGACTACGGACATGGTTCGATCGCGGACCTGGGCCATGTCATCATTTGCTTCGAGCAGATTTCCGAACTCGCCGCCATCCGTCTTGAAGACGAACCGGTGTGGGACGGGCAGGCCAAGTCGAGCCGGTATCAGAATTTCGCCTCGACCAGTTGGTTTGTCCCTGGCACTATCAGCGGACAGGAGACCGAGGGGAGCTATCTGGGCATTCTGCGAGGGCTTCAGACAGTCTATCGCGCTCTGCATGATCCCTTGAGCCAATTCCTTACCGAGCGTGAGCCTCGACCGGAAAGCATGACCCCCGCCGCGTACCAACGGGCAATTACTGCCCGGGCCTTCGATGTCACACGCTACCTGCTGCCCTTGGCAGCGCAGACGAACGTGGGGCAGGTCGTCAGCATTCGCACCCTCGAAAAGCAGATCACCCGTCTCTTGTCCTCGCAAATGCCGGAATTGCGCCAAGTGGGGGAAGACTTACAGGAAGCCTGCCGAAAGCCGCCGGTGAATCTCTGGGGAGAACTGTCCGGCCAGGCGGCCGGGTTAGGCGAGCCGATGGCGCCGACCCTGGCGCGGTATGCAAAACCGAACGTCTATCAAGCCGAAGTGTACAGCGACCTGGCCCGCTACGCGAAAGAGGTGCTGAAGGGCACCGGGCTGGATCAAGCATCCGCCTTCGGGGCCGCGGAACCAGTGGATTTAATCGAGCCCCACGATCCGCTGGACGAAGTGGTGACAACGCTGCTCTACCGGCCATCGCAAGCTTCGTATCGAAACATTCTCGCCGTCGTACGGGATTGGACTGAAAAACAGAAGCAGGACACCCTGGAAATCGCCTTTCAAAAACGCGGTCCGTACGATGAATTGATTAAAGAATTCCGCAGCGGGTATGCGTTTATCTTCGACGTCATGATGGATATCGGCGGGTGGCGCGATATGCACCGGCATCGCCGCTGCCAGCAGGTGCAGCAGAATTTCACCACGGTGCATGGGTTCGACACGCCGCCCATCCTGGCTGAAGCCGGGCTCGAACAGGAATATCGAGAGGCCATGGGACATGTGAAATCGGATATCGAACGGCTGAAGAAATCCAGCCAGGAAGCCGCACTCTACGCCATTCCGTTCGGGTTCTCCGTACGCTGCCTGTTCAAGATGGACTATGCCGAAGCGGAATACATCGCGAAATTACGATCAGGGGTGAAGGGACACTGGTCCTATCGCACCATCGCCTGGCTGATGAAAGAAAAAATCTCCGCACGGTATCCCATCCTCGGCGCGCGCATGCAGGCGACTCCGCCGGATGTGCAGGATGCGTTGACGCGCTGACCGGTATCGAGCCATCTCATGAATCAACCTATCAACCAGATCGAAACGGCCCTCCTTGCAGGCGACTGGGACCGGTTGGGGTATGAAGCCGGGACCTGGGTCCGTGCGCTCGAAACCGCCGACGAAAAGGATCCCCGTCCCTATTTCGCGATGAATGTCGCGCACCTGATTCGCGGTGAATTTGCCGACGCGTGGCGTGTGCATGTTCATGCATTGCAGGAAGCGGAAGACATCGAGCGGGTGGGAGGATGGATGCAAACCCTTCTGAAGCAGCATCCCGACAACGCGCACCTGAACCTGGTACAGGGAATGTTTCTGGCGCAGTCCGGCCAGTCTGAACAATCGATGGTGTACTACAAAGAAGCCGCTCGCCTTGCGCCACAATCCGCCTATCCCCATTATTTTCTGGCTCAGATCCACGAGCGGGCGGAGCATCTCGAAATGGCCATCAAGGAATATCGGGAAGCGGTGAAACTCGATCCGGCATTTATCGCTGCGCGCACGAACCTGGGCGTCGCCTATCAGGAACAGGGTCGGCTCGAAATGGCCATTCCCCAATATCGCGAAGTGATCAAGCTGAATCCGAACGACGGCGTCGCCCATGCGAATCTCGGCTGCGCGTTGGCGGAGCAGGGGAAGTTCGAACCGGCGCTCCAAGCCTACAAGGAGGCGCTACGTCTCAATCCGAACGATGCGGAAATTCACTTCGCATTGGGAGGGGTGTACGAAACCAAAGGCCGCGTGGATCTTGCCGTCAAAGAATATCGCGCGGCCACCGAAGCGAATCCGGACCTCGCTCCGGCACACACCGCACTCGGCTGGTTGTTGATGGAGCAATCCCGCCCGACTGAGGCAATGGATGCCTTCAACCGCGCCGTGAAAGCCAACCCCGAAGACGCCCAAGCGCTCTACGGCATCGGCAGAATCTATGCCGCCAAGGGAAAACGGGAAAGTGCGGCTGAAAACTTCTCCAAAGCCATCCGCCTCGAAAAAGATCCTGCCAAGAAAAACGCCATCATGAACGCCCTCTTCGCCAGCGGCCAGACCGGGGATTAAGCATCGGCAGTCCCATACGTCCGCCTCGCCTCACGCCTGGTGCGAGACGCTCTTGCCCGCAATCGTCCTCGCCCGGTAGCGACTGTGCTAGCGGACCAGGGTTTGAACCAACTCCCTGAGCGGCGTGAGTTCGGGGGAGTCGTGATCCGGAAATTCGACCGTATGCCGGCGCGATCCATCCTCGACGGTGATTCGAAAGCGATAGAGGTCCGCACCTGTGATATGAGTTCCGAAGGAACTTGCTAGGCCGAAGAACGCCATCGAGCGAATACGTTCTTCCAGTTGGCGTGCTTGATCGGGTGACATCTTGGCTGTGTCGAGTGAGGCCAGCTCCTCTTCAAGCCCTGCAAATCCCCCTGTCCGCCGAATCTCGACTTTCATGCAGGTCTCTCCCTGATACTACATTCCGCGGGCCCGGACACCACAAGGGGGTCCGGGCCCTGAAGGGTTCGGCCCATCTACCGATGGATCTGTTTCCCTTTGCCGTTCCCGTTGAAGGAGTTTCTCAGCTCGTCAAGTTCATCTTCCAGCAGTGCATCCCCGCCGTTGAACTCGGGCAGTTGCATGGTCCCGCAACAGCCTCGTCGGTCTTGCGCCATCCCGGCCTCTTCCGTAAATACAGGAGCCAGTTTGACTCCGGCCTTGTGATCCGCCGTCAGCGGGGTCGGTGAGACGACGACTTCACGCAGCGTAAACCGGTTGCGAATGGAATTTCTATATTGGACTGGTTTGCCGTCGGCATGGGCAATCGTCAACATCTGATTGGCGATGTCTGCGAAGGTGGCATTGGCCGCCGGAGCGGCAGCGACGGCACGTAGAATCAGCCCGAACAGATACTCTCCCGCTTCCAGGAGCACTCTCGCATCGTCCCGCATAGCGGGCTTCCGTTCGAACGCAAAGATATCTGCGAGCACGTCGTAGATCCCGCCCGTGAACACCTGAGACAGATCATGCACCTCGTTCGTGACTTCGCTGAGCTTCAGGTCGTTGTCCGCATTGCGCAGTCCGTTTGGCCGGCCCAGTGCGAGACCGAACTCTTCAGCCATGTCGGCAAGGAATGTCTTGTCGTGCAGATTCGCTTTCGTTTGGGCGATGATCGCCTCGACCTGGTCGAATTGTGACAAGGTCAAAAAGATTGCGCAGAGGTCACCGAACGATTCATGGAGCCCGCCGGTTTGCGGATGGTTGCTGGCATCCAACCAGCCTGGCTTCATGCCGTCCAATATGGCGTGACCGGTCTCATGCGCGACAATGTCGAACGAGCGACATGTGAACACTTGCGGGCTCCCCGGAGGACTGCCCGGTTTTGTAAAAAAGAAAAACTTCAGCGCCTTGAGGTTGCGGCTGTAAAACGCATTCGGGGTGACACCGGCGCGAGGGAACACCGTAACCGGGTCTGTATTGCTCGGACTGTTCCACTGCCAGGGAGCCACGGCTCCGCCCCGGGCTCGTTGCGCCAGCGTCAGCATCTGGCGGACGACCGCAAACGTATGTACCGCATCGAACTCCTGTGTGCCGGGTGTTTCGATGAAATCCGCCATCGCATTGGGGGACACCACCGGTGGGCCCTGAATGGTGATGCGGCCGTCTCGGGGTCCGGCCAACACCAGGCCGCTGAGGTAGGCCTTCCGAATGCCGATTTCGCTGACCGACGGGTCCTGTTTCCACATCAAGACGCGTGACCCTTTGATGCGGGGAAAGGGAATGGGCGCCGGGACGGGGATGCGTCCGATTTCTCGGTCCGGAATGATGCGAATGGATGGGCGGCTCACGATTCCCGTGGCGGCACGCAACAGTTTGCGATGTTGACGGTATTCACGAGTCGGTGTCGGAACATAACCGACCGGAATCGTCATGGCTGAGGATTTGGTGACATGATCGCCGCCGGCTGATTGCAGGATCGCCGTCGGACCTTCAATGATCTCCTGAAGCATGGCTCGTACCCTTGTCCTTTCTGAGTCGATGTCGGCCAGACTGGTCATTGGACCAGTGTCACCGGCTCGGCGAGTGGAAGATTTCTTTTGCGATGGATGCATCGTCTGTCTACCTGAGAGTGTCGACATGGCACTCACCTCCTTTCTGCCCACTGACAAGGCAAGTGCCGTACCCACATATTGCAATGGACGAACGTTCAAGCGGGAAATCCGATCGCGTCGATTTCACGTCGCAAACAATGCTGGCATTGTTCCGCCGGATTACGTACGCGTATCTCTGGAGATACAGGCGAGCGGAAGCCGTATCTGATCGCATACAAACCAACGAGTCATCGGTGCTCTGTGCGGATAGAGGTGGAACCCCGGCGCATGCGCAGGATGTGCCGGCTGCGCGGAGTCTCAGCGTGATGGACGATGGCGATCGCGACTGTGGCGCTTGAAGGAGGGCAGGATCTGGCGGCCCCGCGGCCAATGGTGTTCTACGGGTGACGGTCTCTCCACCCTTCCCATTCTGCGAGTATGACGCGAGCCATGGATTTGGATTCCACTCGAAGCCAGTCGGCTTTTCTTTTGGAAAAGTCTTGTCGTACGGCTCCGATCGCGTCTTGGCTTCCCAAATGCACGTTGGCGGTTTCCCGGCCCATCGTATAGAGCAGTAGCCCCTCATCCCGCTTCTTCGGCAGGGTGGCAAGATCGATTCGTGAGCAGTAGGGGGAGAGCCGTCGCACGATCCACGTTCCGTGGAGTTGCAGAAAGGGGTCGGCGGACCGGACCGCCTGGTCCACGATCGATTGATAGGGACTAGTCGTCTCTCGTCCGCTTCTGGCCCATACCACGGCGGAAGGAGCCAGGGCCTTGGCTTCACGCGCGATCATGCCTCCGCGCCAATCTGCCAGGGCCACATAGCGCGGACGTCCCAGGCTTCCCACGCCGGACACACGGTGTCGCAGGCTCCAGGAGAGGCCAGGTTCCGGCATCAGGCGCTTGAACAGCAGGCGAAGGGAACGGGGAACCGGATCCTGTGCCGGCGGCAGTGCCCGCATCTTTTGCCAGAACGTCACCGGGTTGCGGAGTTTGCCGGTGGCGAGATCGCGTAGCCAGCTGTGCTGCTCTGCCAGCACGAACGGTTGTCCGTTGGACCGCAATCCTTCCAGATATCCGGTCAGCAGCGCCTCTGCGGCAGCTTTGGGGCTCAGGGTCAGTTGGTTGGTCTTGATGGCCAGCCTGGCGCTGACGGCGAGACGCAGCAAGTCGTTGGTGTACGGCAGGATGGCTGTCTCATCGAAGTCATTAATGCCCCAGACGAGGCGGCCTTCCCGATCCCGCCACGTTCCAAAGTTTTCGAGGTGAAGATCGCCGATCGCCAACAGGGCTGGTGCCGTCGCGGTGTCCGGGCAGATCGTCGGCCACAGCTGCATCCACCGGTAAAAGGTCGCTCGCAGAAACGAGAGCGCGTCCCGGCGCATGGCGGCATGTTTGAGCCCGAGATCCGCCGGGATGAGAGGCATGTGGGTGGCGAGCCATTGCTCGTAAGATCGAGTCGCCTCGTCGAATGGCATCGCCATGGTGCATGGCCCTCGGGAAGTGTGGAACAAAGAGAATACGAAAGAGGTGACTGAGGCGGTGCTCGGAATATCGGCGGATCGCGCGTTACAGTTCCCGGATCGCGCCCTGCAGGACGGTCATCTGGGTCATGGGGTCACCGGATGCTTGGAGTTCCGCGCGGATCTGTTCTTTGAGGTAGTTGGTGTAGCCGATTTTGTCGATGAGCAGGTCGAGAAAACGTTCGGAGGACAGGAGGCTTTGGGCCTTCAGTTCGTCGAGGGTCTCGTCGCTCACCGGGACGTAGCTGGTACCGATGTGGAAAATGATGTTGTAGTGGCGATCGCGCCCGAGCCGTTCGAACCGTAGTCCCTTCACGTGCCGTCCTTCCTCTTACAGGCCAACGGGGGCACATTGTAGACAATCACCGGTGAGAAGACAAGGTCGGTCTCGGGCTCGCGGGCTCACCAGACGCGGGTTCGCGGTCTCCGGGTCAGGATTTGGCGCTCTTCTTTCCGAAATATTCACGCCGGCTGACGGACACATCAGACACGAACATGACTCCTGAGTGGCGGTCGAACAACGGCCGTAACCCGGCCAACACCGGTTCCACCTTTTCCGCCGGTACCACAGCCATGATCATGACCAGGCTTTCCTGCTCGCTGAACATGAAGTGCGCCTCGCGTACGCCATGGTGCCCCTTCCCGGAGATGTTGCCGATGATTGTGTACCCGGTCGCTTCGACCTTGTCCAGCAGTTCCGTGACGAACGGCCGATGCTCTCCGGACACGATGACGCGAATTTCCTTCATGGGATGCAACGTGAGTGCGGCCATGTCTCGACTCCTTTGAAAGTGATCGTCGTATGTGGCAACGAGCGTGTCTCCGGCTAGTTAGGCCTCACTGGGATGCTTGACCCTGCGCCACACCCCCGACGGCATGTAGCGATACCAGGTGCCGTCCTCAGGATCCAGCGCGGCCAGGTGGACCCACTCGTTGTGATAGAAATGTTGCAAGATCTCATGCCGCGCGATGAGTTTTTCGATCCGCGGTCGAGAGGCTTCGACCAGCGTCATCAAGCGCATCGGTTCATGGTAGGGCAACTCGTCGTTCATGACGGTTTGCCAGGCCAGGCCGAGACGAAGATCGCTCCAGGGGCCGGACATGATCCCGATGCGGCCGACGACATTGTGATAGATCTTGCTTCCGCTTCCGTACACATCGTTATCCACGGCTGAAAAATAATGCTCCATGTTGATCCACTGCGCCACGACCTGCGGGGCGGTGAGGAGCACTTCCAGCCATCGATCCGTCGGGTCTTCGCGATAATCGTAAGATTGCAGAAAGACGCGCCCGGAAAGATTCAGCCCCTTCGTCAATTCCCGCCGCCCGATGATAAAGGCCGTATTTCCGGATAGACCCCATTCGGGCCGCACCTGACTCCAGTCCGCGCTTCTTGCGGCGACATGGCCCGATGCCTTGTCGAACGGCAGGACGGCGCCGACATCGGGAAATCTGGTACAGCGCTCCTGGCTGGTGAGTTGTCCGGCTTCCCGTAAATCGTCGTACAGGCGAGCCACATCTTTCCGGTGGGTCGGGGGTGCGTCTTCGAGATCGAAGAGCTGCACCTCATCGGTCGTGGTATCAATCTGCCCGGCAAGGAAGTGCGTATCCGACGGAATGACGATGCCGCGTTTTGCCAGCCGTTCGCGCACCGGGGCGCGATTGGCCATCGCCGCCAGAACGCGCGCATTCGGTTTGCCTTCGTTCCCGCCGCAGGCGCCGCAGTCCAGCGCCGACTCGAACGGATTGTTCTCCGTCGTGCTGCCATGGGCGCAGAAGAGCACGAGCCGGGCGAAATTTCGCACCAGTCCCATCATGCGCAAGGCCGTCTCGAGGGTCATGACCTGCTCTTCGAGAGTAAATCCGGTGCGGGTAATGCGTTCTTTCTGGCGCGAGGCTGCGCGCCGGTTGATCCGATAATGCCGCCGCAGTTCGTCGAGGAACGTGGTCAGTTGTTCGTTTGACAGATCGACCGCCCGGGCGGCCTCGCTCAGAAAGGGCTCCACGGGCGCGTCCTCGTCCAGGGCCCGCCGTCGCAGGGCTTCGACAAATTGGGCCTCGACTCGCGAACCATGCAGGCCAAGTCGGTCGCGTAAGGCCTTCCAGATCAGCGCGCGTTGCTCGGACACCACCATTTCTTCAGTTTCAGCCGGAGCTAGCTTGTCGACGGTTAAAATGGTGGCGATCGGCGGGACGAACAACCGGCGAATCCAGCTGGTCAATCGTTTGTACCAGGCTGGCAGGAAGGTCTTGCCCATCATCGGAAGGACATAAAACCAGCCGAGTGATTCGACCATCACATACGGAGTGACGACGTTTTCCTTCAAGTCGTGTAGCAGCGTATGGCCGGCATGGACCAGTTTGGCCCGCGACTGGTGTTTGGAGACGTAATGATCCAAGTAGCTGCGGGGAATTTCGCGTACCTCGTTCTTGGCGCGCATGATGACCGGAAACTGCTCTGTTTCATGCTCCTTGCCCCACGCGCGATATCGAATGAGGGCGGCGAAAAAACCCGCGAAGCCGTACGTCTCGTTGGCGCCCGTCGATTCTAGGTGACGGCGGAACGGCTCGGATCGCACGTCGATGCAAAAGACCGATTGCGAATGGGGGCGGACCGGCGGCTGACCGTCGGGCGTGGCGGGTTGCGGTTTGGTTGGCGCGCGCCGCAGCATGCCGAACAGATGATCCTGATAGCCTGCCTCAAACGCCTTCAGCCAAACCGGGCCATGCGCCGATTCCGGAAACGTGGCCATCCAGTCGAGGAGCTGGAGGAGGGCGGTCGGCGGTGCGTCCATCAACAGGGTGGGTACGATCTCAAGCGCGTGGGCGAGCGTGAGCAGGCGTCTGGCCATCGCCCGTTGCGCCGCCCGTTCCCGGCGCGGGCCGAATTCGATCTGATAGTGATGGGTGAGTTGCTCCCATTCGCGAGCGAGCGTCACCCTGTTCTGTTGACCACGCGATTGCGCGTGCAGGCGCGCGACCCGGTCGGCAAAGGGAGCCGGCAAACGGCCGGCGACCCGTTCCTTGCGCATGAAGTATCCGGAGGACTCCTGGTCCATAAAGCGCAACACGGCGCGATAGTTGCCCTCGATGCCCAATTCTTCCTGACAGACTTTCTCGACGAGTTCGCGCACATACCAGAGTCGCACGGCGAGAAATTTCACCAGGCCCACGGGGTACGCCTGCTGCCAGGCATAGTCGTTTTCCTCGGCCCGCCATTTGATGAAACCGGCCCAACCGGGAAGCGCTGCGAGCTGGAGGGCGAGATAGTCCTGCCGAAACTCCGCCGGGATCGCCAAGGATTCAAGACAGTCGAACACCGTGTCTTCCGGATGCTCGGGCAGCGCAGCAATTTTTCGGCGGCTGTCGGTAATGCCGCAGGTCGCCCACTCATTTGCAGCCACCTGTTTCCAGGCCGTGTAGAGCCCCTGGCGCCGTCCCGGCATCGCCCAGGTTGCGTGGCCCTCGTCCAGGAAAGCTTCGCACCATTTGATCAGTTCGCCGTTGATCTGCTCTCCGATCTTGGTGCCCAGCGTCCGGTCGCACCAGTTCGATAACGTCAGATCTCGTCCCAGCGCGGCCACATCCTCTCTAACCATAGCGGCCATCCGTTCCGGCACGGTCGGCGCGGCAAAGGCGACGAGGCGCTCGGCGAGGGCATCCACCTGTTCCTCGATCGGTTCGCGTTCCATGAGGCGGTCGAGCGGTTCCTCTGCCGGCCGGGAGAGACCATGAGTCAGGCAGGCACGCCACACCTCCCGCTGTGAAATGCGGCAGGATCCGAGGTCGACGTCTTCATCCTTCGCAAACGAAGCCAATGCGTCATCGATGTGGCCGACCAGGATCCGACCTGTTTTCACATATCGCCGATACAGGTCGCCGGGAAGGTATCCATTGCCGCCTAGGAACTGCCGGCCACGGCGGACCGTCTCGGTAAACGGTAGATATTCGAGGCTGTGCAGGGGATTGTGGTGCACGAAGGTGCGCATGGGCCAATATTGCGCGATGACTTCACTGGCGAGCCGGATCATGCCTCGCAACTCCATCCGGCGCGCTTCGAGCTCGGTCGAGTCGTCGGTACGAATCATCGGGTCCATGTCTCACCCTGCATGGCAACCGTAGCGGCAGGCCCGGCCGCGGGCGACTCAAACACACGAGACGGGGCCGTACCCAGGATCAGGAGTAGCAGCAACACCAGGAGCAAGGAGATAAATTCCGTCTGCCGCAAATCTTCATGTCGCAGGTCCAGGCGGGGCCTGCCGAACACCACCTGTTGGATCAGATCGGTGTAGTACCAGGAGGCAGTAAGCCAGACGAGGATGATGATGGCGAACGGGCCGGACGGCGCAAATGCGGGCGTCAGCAGCATTCCCAGGAACCCGGAAAAAACGCCGAATGGCGGCATGCCCAGGGCGGCTAGCGCCAGCAGCGCCAGCAACGTGCTGAACCGAGGCATTGGGTAGGCGAGACCGCCGAGCGCTTGAAAATCGATATCCCCGTACCGCGCCCGAATGGCATACCAAGCCAGCAAAAGCCCGCTGGTGGTGAGCCCCACGGCGCTGAGATAGACCAGGGCTTGGACCGGGGCGGTGTCTGTGTCGGCAATGTACCACCAGAGCATGCAGAAGAAGGCCAGTGCGGCATATCCGAGTCGAGGCAGCGGATGCGACTGAATCAAGGCTCGCAGCGAACCATACACGGCGCCGGCCAGCGCTAAAATGCCTACTGTGTGGAGCATCGTGGTGGAGAGCGAGGGGAGCAGCAGCAACAGGGTATGGAATCCGACTGTCGGCAGTACAAAGGCCAGGAATGCAGGAAGATTACCCGGCAGTCCACTCAGCGCCGCCACGAATCCGCTGTGTACGGGCAAGAGGGGCAGCAGCGTCGCGCAGGTGACCAGCGACGCGAGCGTCGAAGCCGGTGCCGGAAGGACCAACGCCATCAAGGTGGAGAAAATGCCCAGTCCGAAAGACGACATGCCCCGCCAGGTTGCGGGCATGGAGCCCGGTTGATGACGATACAGCAAGCCGCACACGATACTAAGGAGCAGCACGAGCAAGAGGTCGCGCGCGGCGGCGTGACTGGTGAGAATACCCAGCGCCACGCCGAGCAGGATCAAGGTCATGACCCAGGCTGAACTGTGCTCCCGGTGCAACGGCTGCCCAAGCAGCGTGAGGAACGCCGTTGCCGGAAGCAGGCAGAGAAAAGAGATGGCAGCAGTGGATTCGCTTTGCACCAGGGATGTGCCCATGACGGCGAGCAGGCTTGCTCCCGTAGTCCCCAGGGCCACGGCCTTCATGCGCTGAAGAGAGGCCCTCATCAGCAGGCCGAGGCTGGCGCCTAAAACAGGTATGGCCAGAAGAAGCCAGGGTGTCATCCAGGGCTCTATCACGATCCCACTCCGATGACGGCCGCAGAGCGGTCGTGACAGAGAAGCAGCCTTGGTTTCGTCACGAGAGCCGTTTCTCCAGGCGATGCGCGACCTGTGTCACGACACGACCGATGGTGAGATAGAGCTGATCGAGGTAGAGCCGGTTCATGAACAGGACGTACAGGCGGAGCAGGAAGGCCTCGATCCAACCGGGTATGGTGACCGAGCGTCCATGAGCATGGGCGTACAGATAGATCCAGCTCAGAATCGTCAACAACGTCGTGCCTACCACCAAACTGTCGAACAGCCGTCCCGGGAGTGCTGCAGCCTTGAAATAGAAGGCGACTTCCTCAGGGTTCGGGTACAGAAAATGGGTGAAGCTCTCCACGGCAAACAGATAGGTGAAGACAACGATCACCAGCGTCACCAGCATGGCGGCGGACACCTTCCAGGAGGCTACCGCCCGAATGCGCGTCAGTGAGAGGATTGCCTGCGAAGAGGTGACCCAGATGAAGAACAGGAAGATCACCGTTCCTTGTGACTCGAGCAGCGGAATGCGCAACACGCCGTGCGTGACCAATAGAATGACCAGCGGCAGCAACAGGGTCGTGAAAAACCCGGTGGACCAGGTCAGGTTGGAGAATTCGCTTTCCTCCGTCTCGCGGTCGATCGGCGGGAATGAAGGTTCCTGGCGGGCCTTGTGAATCACGTTGCCGCAGTTCAGGAACACTGTGCCTTTGAACAGGCCGTGCGCGATGAGATGGAAGACGGCGAGGGAAAACGCGCCGAGCCCGCACTCCATGATCATGTAGCCCATCTGTCCGATCGTGGAGAACCCCAGGGTCTTCTTGATGTCGTTCTGCGTCAACATCATGGTGGCGCCGAGGACCGCCGTGAGCATGCCGATGACGAAGACCACATGCAGTGTCGTCGGGCTCAGGCCGTAGAGCGGGGCGAGCCGGTTCAGCAGGAACCCTCCGGCATTGATGATGCCGGCGTGCAGCAGCGCGTGGATCGGGGTCGGCGCGTACAGCGATCGCGGAAGCCAGGTATGGATGGGGAATTGCGCCGATTTTCCCATGGCGCCACCGAAAATGAGCAGGGTCACGGCAGTGGAGCCGTTCATGTCCCAACCGAGTTCCGGCCAGATCGACAAGGTCACCGGTGTCTCGGCGGCGCGGGTGAACAGCGTCTGAAACTCGAACGTGCCGTAGAGAGAATAGGCCAGGACAATGCCTGCGAGGAAGGCCGCATCGCTGAGCCGCAACGTCGTAAACGTATTGGAGGCGCCGGACAGCGTGGCCGCATGCCCGTGATTGTGGGCTAACAGAAACAACAGCCAGGAGAGAATTTGCCAGAAAATGAACAGCATCACCAGGTTGGCGCTGGAGACCATGCAGAGCAGGATGGTCGTGGTGATGGCGAGCATTCCCAGATACCGTCGATACCCGCGATCCTGATACATGTAACCCATCGAATAACGATAGATGAGCGTGGTCACGCCTGTAATCAGGACCATCATGACGGCGCTGAGTCGGTCGATGTAGACGCCGATCGGGAAGGCGAGATTGGCGATGGCGGCCGGATCATAGAGTTGAAACATGATCGGACCTTCCGAGGTCACCGTCACCAAAATGATGAGGGAGCCAAAGAAGGACGCCGCTATCGGGAACAGGCCTGAGCGGGCGTTCTGCTCCTGGTCTGCTCGATCGCCGGTCATCACGATGAAGGCCGTGAGTAACGGCAACAGCGGGACGAGGGCTAGGAAGGACATGCGTACTCCATGCCGGCCATGAAAAGAAAAAGGCCAGCCGACGGTCCTTGCCACAAGGTACCAACGACTGGCCTGCACTGTCCCCGGCCTTTCCCTGGAAGGAAACACCGGCAAGACCCTACTGCCTGTCTCTTACATCTGTGGAGTGGGTCCGGGCCGCGCACGAATCACGGCTCTCGTCGGCACCACCTGAAAACTGGGTTAGATGTATCCGTGAACCCCTTGCAATTGCAAGCGAAAACTCCTCGTATTCGGGCCAATGCGTATGCGCACCAGGCTTCGGTCGATAGCCTGAGGGACCGGGTGTTGGTACCGGCATCCATAGGGGTGGAGTCCTGAGGCGGCCGTGACTATAATCCGGTCGTCCATGTCTGTACCATCAGGGAGAAAGATTATCGTGCCTGCGCCCAGTAAGGGAGAAAAAGAAGCCGCCGTTCGCACGGCGATCATCAAATTCGAACAGGAATTTCTAGGCCGTGGCCCCGACGAGGTCCGCGTGTTCATTGTGCGCGACATGCTGGTCGTGCGATTGAAAGGGGTGCTCACGCCGGCGGAGCGGCAATTGGCCAAAACGGCCGAAGGCGTCGACATGGTGAAGCGGCTGCGTCAAAACCTCATCGCCCAGGGACGCGAACGACTCTGTGAACAGGTGGCGGATCTGATCGGCGCCAAGATTATGGCGTTGTTCACCGACATCGACACGGTGGTCGGCGAGCGCATCTTCGTCTTTACGTTAGAGTCCGATCTCGAAGCCAATTTTCGGTAAGATGAGGGACAGAGGATTATCAATCGCATGACGGATCACACGCTGGAAACGCTCACGTTCGATAACAGTTACGCACGTTTGCCCGAGGTGTTCTACGCCAAGGTGAATCCGACACCGTTTCAGGCCGCGCCGTTTCTGATCAGCGCGAACCGGGCGGCGATGGAACTGCTCGATCTCGACCCTCACGAAGTCACGCGACCGGAGTTCGCCGGAGTGTTCGGTGGCAGCCTGCTGGTGCCGGGGATGGACCCGCTAGCCATGCTCTACTCCGGTCACCAGTTCGGTGTGTACGTGCCGCAACTCGGCGATGGCCGGGCGATTCTTCTGGGAGAAATCGTCAACGGGCGCGGAGAACGCTGGGATCTGCATTTGAAAGGCGCAGGCATGACGCCGTTTTCCCGCGACGGTGACGGCCGCTCCGTCCTTCGCTCAGCCATTCGTGAGTATCTCTGTTGCGAAGCCATGCATGGACTCGGCATCCCGACGACCCGCGCCTTGTGCCTGATCGGCAGCGAGGACAAGGTGTATCGCGAACAGGTGGAAACCGGTGCCACCATCGTCCGCATGGCGCCTTCGCACGTGCGGTTCGGCACCTTCGAGATTTTTTATTACCGAAAGCAGCATGAGCACCTGCAGCGATTGGCCGACTACGTGATCGAGATGCATTTCCCCCACCTCGCTCCCGCCGCCGACAAGTATCTCCGGTTTTTTTCCGAGGTCGTCGAGCGCACCGCGAAGCTCATCGCCCAGTGGCAGGCGGTGGGGTGGTCTCATGGTGTGTTGAACACCGACAATATGTCGATCTTGGGACTGACGCTGGACTACGGCCCCTATGGCTTCATGGACGACTATGATCCGGGCTTCATCTGCAACCATTCCGACTACAACGGGCGGTACGCCTTCAATCAGCAGCCCTACATTGGTCTGTGGAACCTGAGTTGTCTTGCGCAAACCCTGTTACCGTTCGCACCCAAGGAAGAACTGAAAACGGCGCTTGATGGCTACCAGGCCACGGTTGATCGCTATTACCGAGATCACATGCGAATGAAGTTCGGCCTGACAGAGGATCATGTTGAAGATGAGGCGCTGTTGCAAGAGTTGAAGTCGCTCATGGTCGGCAGCCGCGTGGACTACACGATTTTCTGGCGCGAACTCGGCACCTTTTCATCCGACCCCTCAGCGAAGAACGAACGGTTGCGAGAACATTTTCTGAATCCGGACCGCTTCGATGCCTGGGCCGGGCAATATCGCGAGAGACTGCAGAGCGAACAGAGTCGGGACGAAGAGCGACGGATTCGGATGGATCTGGTGAATCCCAAGTACATCCTCCGCAACTATCTCGCTCAAGGGGCCATCGAGAAAGCGCAGCAGAAAGATTATTCTGAGATCGACCGCCTGCTGACCCTGCTTCACGATCCGTATTCAGACCACCCCGACATGAATTCCTACGCGGCGGCGCCGCCGAACTGGGGCAAACATCTGAGTGTGAGCTGTTCATCGTAGCGATTCACTGTCACTGTTGTCCTCACCGCCCGTTCCACGGTATCCAATCGGATACGGCCCTGTATCCTCATCGATACGACAAGAGCCCGTCGCCCTATTAGTTGCGCCTAGAATCCATCAATTACCCTGTCATTTCCATACTACGTAGTTGGCACGAGAGATGCTGCATGTACGTAGAGTCAATGAGGTCACCCTCAGCCTTGAGCCACTGAGAGCAGGGATTGCCCATGGCCTTCAAGGGAGACGATTCCACCCTATCTTTAACTACGACGGTTACCCTGGCGCTAGCTGTGGCAGCCATGGTGCTCGTCAAGACTCCACTACAAAGTTCGCGGCCGCCCGGCAGCGGCACGGGATTACACGAAGCGGCAGGCGAATTAAAAGTACGGGCGCGTCTGTGGGAAGACCCCTTCGCAGCAGTCGAGAGGGCTCTCGAAGCTCAGAGACAGATTACTCTTCAGGTCGTTGCCAATGAACAGAGGCTCGGTGTAGTGACTGCGTTGGTTGGTCAAGAGCTACACAGTGGGGATGGTCTGGAGAGTCTGCGCAGCAGGATAAGCGAAGCCAATAACGACTTAATTCTGGCGTTAGTGGTGATGACCCAAGGTGGATCATCGGTCGAGGCCACTGAAGTGCGTATTCGAGACCGCTACGCGGTGGCTGCCGCGCTGGAGGTGAGCTGTTTTGCTCCGGACAAAGGCGAGTCACTGTCGTACTTCAAGTGGGATTTTCCGAAATCCGTCCAAGCCGAATCCGCTGGTGCATCACGCCGGGTCAAAACGCCGTTAGATTCCGAAACTGGCTCCCACTCGACACGACAATACACTCCCTACGAGTGGTACAGCCGGAATGCGATCGGCACTTGTCCTCCGCCCGACAATTCGCCCGACAGCCCTAGCCAAGTGTTAGTCCTGTGGGTGAAAGCGCAAGAGGATGAAGACAGGATTTTGGCGCGTCTCAGTGAGTTGGTTTCGAAATTTCCGCAAGTCTCCGCGAAACTCGTCGGCCCTCGCACGTCGTCTGAATTCCGGAGGATTCTCGAAGAGCTCTCCAAACGCAACCCTCGAGAGGGATATAGCTGGCAGTTCCCAGTTCGTTTAAATCACTGGGGTGTGGCGCAGCCTTTAACGCGCGACAAGAAGATCCAGTTGTATTCCCCATGGGCTACGGCCATGCCCGGTCTTCTGTCCTATTCATACCGGCATAGCGGCGTGAATGGTGGAATGGACTGCCGCCGCTATGCTGCTTGTGAAAACATGTTTCGCGAATTGCTCATAAGTGGTGGTCTAATTCCCGCGTACACCGTCACCAGCGACCACGTGCTTTTCGCATCCCTGCTCGATGAACTTGAGAGGAGAAAGGTCGAGGTCGGGAAAGATCGAATTGTATTAATAGGGGAATGGGATTCGTTCTATGCCAGGGCTCTGCCGGTGACCTTTACTGCCGCCGCATGTCACCATGCGACCACAAAGACAAAGGAGTCGCTGATAAACCCCTGCCCCGATATACAAACAGCGATCGACAACCTGCTCCGTGGGGCGCTGTCACCTAAAGATCTCAATATCTCGCAATACAGCTACCTGAGTGGTCTGGATGGTGAAACGGCTGAGGATCATGCCAAACGAACCAAGTCGAAAGATGAGGACAAGGCCAAGGAACGGGACAATGCGGAAGGCAAGGGTCCCTTCAGGGACATCGCGTCATACGAACGACCGGAGGGAAAGGCGCAACTCGATTATGTTAGGCGCCTAGTGGCACGAATCAAGTCTGAAACCCGCGAGGGGAATTCTGCCGACGACCGGACGACTAAAGCAAGGAGAGGACGGGTTAAGGCCATCGGAATTCTAGGGCGAGACCCGTATGATGCGCTGTTGATCCTCCAAGCCGTACGCGAAGAATTTCCGAATGCCCTGTTCTTTGCAACCGATCTGGATGCCCGCTATTTTCATGAGGATGAGCAAAAGTGGACGCGCAACCTCATCGTAGCCTCACAATTCGGGCTCCAGCTGGAGCCGTCGTTGCAGCGGAGCATTCCTCCATTCCGCAGCTCGCTCCAAACCTCCACGTTTTTTGCGGTGCTGCAAGCGATCGGTGCAGTTGCGGCGACGCCTCAGAATGAGACGATTCCGCCCCGCCTCTTCGAAATCGGCCGCCATGGCGCGGTGGATCTGAGTCCTGATCGGCCGGAGACGAGATTGAATACGGTCCACCCAGCTCGTATCGACGTCGATGAAATCGGAGGATTCAATCCGCCGCCGTACCTCGTGCCTCTCTGGATCGTCGGACTGACACTCGGGTTTTTGGCGCTCTGGGGCTACGGCCGCCTGTGGAATTGGATGACGGCACGGGACGAACCGGATCCGGCCATGCGCCGTCTCCAATGGATTCCGCGTTTCAGCTGGGTCGCCATTCCCCTGGTGCTGGTGTTGGTAGTTGCCTGTTGGATAGCGCACTTCGATACCTATGCCGAAGAAGAACCGTTTTCCTGGACCGACGGCGTGAGCATTTGGCCCACCGAGGCTCTGCGGTTTATGGCCATGTGCCTCAGTCTCTTTTTCCTCTTCAAGGCCCGTGCGGATTCCGCCCGCAACTTCGATGAGCTGACCAAGTCGTTTTCCCCTGATTTGCCGTCCGATCCCACGCCCGGCGGATGGCGGGACAAACTGAAGGGTTTCTGGAGCGACTTGAACTGGATGTTCCACGGCTCCAAGCAGGACTATCCGGGCGACCTGAAGGATCTGTGGATGCGTTACCGCCGCGCCCACGGGTTTTTACCGCGCGCGGCTCGCATTGCAATGGGATTTGTGGCCTATCTCTGCCTCATTCTACCGATGGTGTTGGTCATGAACGGCGGTGAGTTCCGCCTCTCCGTGCCCTGTCGCGGGGAGTTCAGTTGCGCCCTTGATGCAAAGCTCCTCTCCGTGAGCGTCTTGTCATTCCTTCTCTTGAATTTGTCTTTGTTGGATGCGGTGATACTCTGCACCAAATGGATTCAGGAAATGCCGGCGGCCACAAGCAAGTTGACCTCGATGCAAAAGATCCGCCTCATCGTCGAGCGGAGCATGGTGGTAAATCGGCGCGTGCTTCCTCCCTTCCTGGTCCTGTTTCTGCTGATCGCCGCCCGGAACCATTACTTCGATAATTGGGATTTCCCCCCCGGGTTGATCCTGGCCCTCACGGTCAATAGTCTGGTGTTAATCACCAGTGCCACCCTGTTATATGTGGCGGCGGTCCAGGCGAAGCGGCGGATACTGGCATCTGTTCAGGAACAACTTGATCGCGTCATGGCTCACATTGAAGAAAGAGGTCTGGCACCGATTAAGGTCGCTGCAGGCTCTTCGAGCGACCGCTTACGCCAGATCATCACCGACATCGACGGCATACAACAAGGCGCCTTCGTGCCCTTCTATCAGCAGCCGATGGTACAGGCGACGCTGGTGGCCGCTCTCGCCTTCCTGCAATACTGGTATCTCGGCCAGTAATCACATTACACTGGGTATCATGATGGTCGCTGGGACGACCTGCCTGTGCATTGACCCGTGGACCGATCCGACGAAGGAGCAGGAGCGACATGCGTGTTGAAAAACTCGGCGGCCTTACGGTTCGCCTGACCGGCGGGACCGACGGCAAGGGCGGCGGCAACGGACCATGGGTGGTGCTGCTCCATGGATTTGGTGCCCTGGGCGATGACCTGGTTCCGCTCAGCGAATATCTGGATGCCCCTGCAGGCACGCGGTTTCTTTTTCCCGAGGCGCCGATCCAAATTCCCATGGGCTTCGGCGATTCGCGCGCCTGGTGGATGATCGACATGGCCCGCATCCAGGCCGATCGAGCAGCAGGCAAGGTCCGGGACATGTCCGGCGAAATTCCGCGCGGCCTGCCTGAAGCGCGGGACCGAGTGAAGGCGTTGCTGGAGGATGTGCACAAGAAACTGGGGGTGGATCCTGCCCGCACGCTGCTGGGAGGTTTTTCGCAAGGCGCGATGTTGTCCTGCGATGCGTTGCTGCATAGTACGCTCTCATACGCCGGGCTCATCCAGCTGTCGAGCACGCTGGTCGCCAGGCAGGAATGGGCGCCGCTGTTGACGAAGCGAAAGGGGTTGCCGCTCTATCAGAGTCATGGCACGCAAGATCCGATTCTGCCGTTCAGCATGGCCGAGCGCTTGCGGGATGAATTTCAGCAGGGCGGGCTGGTCGTCGATTGGCAGCCGTTCCGGGGAGGCCATGAAATTCCGGAGCCCATTCTGCGCCGGCTTGGAAGTTTCATCCTGAAGACCCTCGTCTGATTTTTTGTGTAGCATAGGGCTCTCTTGCCACAAGTGAGCGGGTGACATCTCATGACAAAGAGCCACAGTACGGCCAGGTATCTCTCCACCCAGTCGGCCTATGATGAATGGGCCGAACATTATGACGACGAAGATCCTTCCGTTCTCCTCGATCAGCCGTTTCTTGTCGCCATGCTGCAGCCGTTTGCAGGATGCCGAATTCTGGATCTGGGGTGTGGAATCGGTCGCTATCTCAGACTGGCTGGTCACGATGCCTTCGTGGTAGGCCTGGATCTGTCCCGAGGTATGCTGGAGCGGGCCAGGCGTCAACCATTGCCGGCCATCGGAGCCACATGGGTGCAAGCCTCAGTCGAGCGCCTACCATTCTGTTCACAGACGTTCGACCGCATCGTCTCCGGCTTGGTGGTCGATCATGTCCACGACGTGGCCGATTTCTTTCTGGGCATTGCGGCAGGGCTCAGGCCAGGCGGGCGTGCCATCGTGACGGCGATTCACCCGGACATGCAACGAAGAACCGGCCCCACGGTTCGCTTCACGGCGGAGGGCCGCGAATATCGTACGGAAGGCACCATTCATGAGAAGGCGAACATCCTCACGGCTATTCAACAGGCAGGGTTGTCGGTCGAACAGTTTCAGGAGCCACCTGTGACAGATCAATTAACCGCTCGCCGGGAAGCCTGGAGAGACCGGCTTGGCTGCCCGGCGTTGTTATTATTGGCCCTTACACGAGTGGCGGATCATCGTCATGACAATTGAACCGACCATGTTCGAATTACAGGGCGCCGATCACAAGCGCATACGCGGCAATCGGATCCCGGGCAAAGACCGTCAGATGTTGTTCATCACCGGGTTTCTCTCGAAACGCTGGGGCAACAAGAGCAAGGCGCTGGCGCAATGGTGCCAGGAACGGGGTTGGGGATTTTGCTGCTTCGACTTTCGCGGCTGGGGTGATTCAGAGGGGCAGTGGGGTGAGTATCGCTTGCTCCAATGGTTGGAGGACGCGGAAGCCGTGACGAGTTTGTTGGCCGATGGTCCACCGGTGACGATCGTCGGCAATTCCCTCGGCGGCTGGCTCGCCTGGATGGTCGCGCAGAAGCAGTTGGCCGTCGAGGAACTGATTCTGATTGCCCCGGCTTTCAATATGATGGATCTGCGCGCGGCGCAAATCTCCGCTGAGCGGCGCGAACGGTGGCAGTCGGCCGGCTCCATGCCCTGGGATGACGAGCCCTTGCATAGAGAAGCCCCGATTCCCTGGCATTGGGTAGAAGACAGCCAGACCCTCTGGCGCCGTCGCCTCACGATGC
This sequence comes from Nitrospira sp., assembly GCA_024998595.1. Lineage (GTDB taxonomy): Bacteria > Nitrospirota > Nitrospiria > Nitrospirales > Nitrospiraceae > Nitrospira_A. The sequence continues at coordinate 687,779 of JACOEK010000002.1, read as the reverse complement.
CGCGTCGCGTCAAGACCACCATCCTGCACGGCCTGCAGGATACGGTGATCAAACCCGAAGGCAGCTGGGCTTTCGTGCAACATGTGTTGTCGCAGGATCCGGAGTTCCCCATCGAACTGCTGCTCAAAACCGGCGACCATCGGTTGAGCAGTCCCGACCATTTGGAGACGTTTCGTCGGCTGGTGATTCGCGCCTAGCACGACGGAGTACGGGCTTCCGGCACCTCCTTTGTTGCTCGAATTTCCTTTTCATCCCCCCGAAGATCCGTAAACTCGTAACAGGATGGGTCATGTGACGCGAGGGCTGAAGTTTTTCAGCCGTGCCCATGCTCTGCTCACTGAAGGTCGATTTATGGCTCAGTTTCGTCGATCACTCATTCCGGTCATGTTGCTGGCCTGTCTGGTGTTGAGCCACGCGTCCGGGTGTGCTGTGTTTTCTGATCTGAAGAAGGAAAGGGAGTCGCCGAAAGCACGTCCCGGATCCTTGCTCGCTCAGAAGAGCGAGGATTTTTTGTATGACAAGTCCGTGAGAGCCTATCGCTATCTTCCAAAGGAAACGAGACAGCCCGGGACATTGAAGCCTGGAACCGTCGTGCGGGATCCGCTGGGGAGAAAGATCCAGCAAGAGGAGGATTTGCAGGTGCTGTTTGAGCCGATCGACAGCAGGTTCTCGACCGGCGAGACAGTTACGATGTGGACAGGTGTCGGCATAGCGGGGGCGGCCGCGTTCGCAGGAGTGATTGTGTTCTTTCCCTGCGTCGTGGCGATGAGCGTCGTAGGACTGGTGCTCGGAATTCCGTCCCTGCCGGTGTCCACGAGTCTGGAGGCGACGTATGTGACAGAGGCGCAACAAGCCTACATACAGGGACGGACGGAATTCCTGGCCGGTTCCTATGAACGAGCCCTCGCGAGCTGGGACCATGCGGAAGAAGTCATGCCGTCCTTGCGAGCCTATTCAGATGTGAACTACTGGCGTGGTCGGAGCTTCGATGCGCTCGCTAGGCCTCGCGTCGCAGCCATCGCCTACGGGGACTTTCTCGCCTATTCGGAATCGGTCGTGCCCTCGTATTTCAAGCCACAGCTTCCGGATGATTCGTCATGGACAGAGAAGGCCGATCGGGCTGAGGCGCGAATCTCCGAGGTCATGAGGGATTCCGTGAAACGTGCCAAGGCGGTTGCCGCCAGGCCTGGAGGGGCGCTGTATGAATAGCGGGCAAAACCCTGTCGCTACTGAACCGGTCAGCGGGACGAGGAGGGTAGGCGTGACGCTCTGGAATGCGGCGACGACGGGTATTGGATGCGGACTGGTTCTTGCGCTGTCTGGCTGTATTTCGTTGCCGGGCTTTTCCGATCTCAGGCAGCTCCCGGGCTTCCAAGATGCACTGGTCAGGGAGGATGTCTTTTACGATCAATCCATTCTTGCCTATCGCAGCACGACGCGCGGAGCTCCGAACGGCCAGGTGTTGCGCAATGCTGCGGGAACGAAAATTCAAACAGAACAGGATCTGGACCGCCTGTTCGCGAGCAAGGAGCACAAGGTGGTCGGTGCCGGGACAAAATCGGCTGCCTATTTGCTTGCAGGCCTCTACCTGCCCTATAACGCTGTGACAGGCACTCTGTGGATTGTCCCTTCAGTGCCGCTGTTGGCGACGGCTCCTGTCATCAATAAGGCGGTGGATGAGGGAGCGGAGGCAGATTACCGTTCAGGACAGGCCCACTTCGCGAGCCGTGAATTTACCGAAGCGTTGCGGGACTGGAATCGGGCAAAAAACATACTGCCGGCCCTGCAAACAGAGTCAGATATCGATTACTGGAGAGGACGAGCGCTTGAGGAAGAGGGCCGACATGCCGAGGCATTCCTGGGGTATCATCTGTTCCTCAGATATTCGGAACGCACGTGGCCGGACTTTTTTCGGCAACGTGAGCCTGACGAGACGACCTGGAGAAACGTGGCGGCTGATATTGAACAGCGGCTGGATGTCATGAACGCTGCGCGGTGAGGCCGCAGGAAGTAAAACCTATGTTAGTTCTGATCCATAAAGAATGCGGTGGTCCGGCGCTGGACGAGTCGCCGGTCGGCGAAGTGTGCGCGATACCGGTGAGTCAGTTCCCGTTTTCCTGCTTTACCTGCCTGGAAGACATCCTCGATGAATCAGAAGTCCGGCTGACCGAAGAGCTCGGCATCTAGTCGGATGCGGAGATCTCTGCCTGTTGGTTATCGTCACATCGACAGGGCGCATGAGTGGATCGTCATGTATGGCGTACCCATCGAGGTTTCCGCAGCCTGCTAGGAGCATAGGCCGGGCGTCGTCCATATACCTCCTTCCCCTCCCGCGCTCAGTGGAAATTCCGGTGGTATCCAGGTAAGGTGTCACGCAGCTTATTGCACAGAAAAGAGGCATCGTTGTCATCAACACAACAACATAATAGCGGGCCGGATTCCGACGAACCTGAAGTCCCTGAGCCGTCTCATGCCGAGCGGGGGAAAACGCTCGTCTATCTGCAACAAACGGGTGGTCTCTCGACACTCTCGCGCAAACAACCAGGCTGGCCATTCGGGTCCGTCATGCCCTATGCGTTGGACGACCAGGGGCAGCCGCTGTTTCTTATCAGCACCATGGCCATGCACACGCAAAACCTCCTGGGCGATCCACGTGCCAGTTTGCTGGTCACGCCGCCGGAAAGCAGGACCGATCCTCTGGGTGCCGCCCGGGTGACGTTGATGGGGTCGGCGACGCGTGTGGCGAAGGAGGAGAGTGCGCTGGTTCGCGAACGTTATCTGGCCCGGCATGCCAACGCCGCCTACTGGGTGGATTTCAACGACTTCGGTTTTTTTCGCATGGCGATCGCAGATATTTATTTCGTCGGCGGCTTCGGCTCGATGGGCTGGGTCGCGCCGGCGGAGTATGCGGTGGCTGCAGTCGACCCGTTGGCCGATGAGGCGGCGGGGTTGATCCGCGAGATGAATGAACAGCACACCGCCACGCTGTTGCTCCTGGCCCGGGTCTACGGAAAGGTCGAGGCACAACAGGTGACCATGACCGCGCTGGACCGGCTTGGTTTTCATCTGCGCATCAAGACCGCCGAGCGGATGCAGGGGGGACGGCTCGCGTTCACCAATCCGGTCCGGAGCGCGTCCGAAGTCAGAGCCGGTCTGGCCGACATGGCCGCGCGGGCGAAGGCCGGGGCCGAACTCGTACATTCACTGTAGCGGCATGCACGCAATGTCTCGCAACGATCCCGAGGGATCGAACTTCACAACTCAGCATCGGACTATTTAGATAGGGGAACGCATGGCGACGAACGATAAGCAAGTCATTTTTTCTCTGGTTGGTGTCGGCAAGGTCTATCCGCCGAAGAAGCAGGTCCTGCGCGATATCTACCTGGGCTTTTACTACGGCGCCAAGATCGGTGTCCTCGGGTTGAACGGATCCGGTAAAAGCTCGTTGCTCAAAATCATTGCCGGGACCGATCCCAACTACGTCGGCGAGATCACCCGCTCGAAGGGCTACAGCGTCGGACTGCTCGAGCAGGAACCGCAACTCGACCCCAACAAGACCGTGAAAGAGGTCGTGGAGGAAGGCAAGAAGGAACTGGTCGCCTTGCTGCACGAGTACGAGGCGGTCAGCAACAGCATGGGCGAAGCCGGCCCCGATGAGATGGAAAAGCTCATCGACAAGCAGGCCCAGCTACAGGAGAAGATCGAGGCCGCGAACGGCTGGGAGCTGGAGAGCGAACTTGAAATCGCCATGGATGCACTGCGTTGCCCCCCCGCCGATCAGAAAATCAGCGTGCTCTCAGGAGGCGAAAAGCGTCGGGTGGCCCTCTGCCGCCTCATGATCCAGGAGCCGGATATCCTGCTGCTCGACGAGCCGACCAATCACCTCGATGCCGAATCCGTGCAGTGGCTGGAGCAGCACCTCCAACAGTACAAAGGGACCGTCATCGCGGTGACCCACGACCGGTACTTTCTGGACAACGTGGCGGGCTGGATTTTGGAACTCGATCGCGGCTCCGGCATTCCCTTCCAAGGCAATTACACCGCGTGGCTCGAACAGAAGCAGGATCGGTTGGAGAAGGAAGAGAAGGCCGAATCCAAGCGCAAGAAAACACTCGAGCACGAGTTGGAATGGATTCGCATGTCGCCGAAGGCCCGGCAATCGAAGGGCAAGGCGCGTCTCAACCGGTATGAGGAATTGGTCAATCAAAAGCAGGACCAGCTGGCCGCCGATCTGGAAATCTATATTCCGCCGGGACCCCGGCTCGGCGACCTGGTAGTCGAGGCCAAGGGCATCAGCAAAGCGTTCGGCGACAACGTGCTCTATGAAAATGTGGAGTTCAGCCTGCCGAAGGGCGGCATCGTCGGGGTCGTCGGTCCCAACGGTGCGGGCAAGACCACCATGTTCCGCATGATCATCGGCAAGGAGAAGCCGGATACGGGCAGCATTCGCATCGGCGAGACGGTCAAGCTCGGTTATGTCGATCAGGATCGTACGCTCGATCCCAACAAGACGGTGTACGAAGTCATTTCTGAGGGACAAGACACGATCATGCTGGGCAAGGCCGAAGTGAATGCCCGTGGCTACTGCGCCCGCTTCAACTTCGCCGGCACCGACCAGCAGAAGAAGGTCAAGGATCTCTCAGGCGGCGAGCGGAACCGCGTGCACCTCGCGCGCATGCTGAAGGAAGGCGCCAACCTGATCATCCTCGACGAGCCCACGAACGACCTGGATGTGAATACGTTGCGCGCGTTGGAAGAGGGGTTGGAAGGGTTTGCCGGCTGCGCCGTCATCAGCAGTCACGACCGCTGGTTTTTGGACCGCATTGCGACCCACATCATGGCTTTCGAAGGCGACAGCAAAGTCGTCTGGTACGAAGGCAACTACAGCGAATACGAAGCCGATCGGAAGCGGCGGCTCGGGAAAGAAGCCGATCAGCCGCATCGCATTCGCTATCGCAAACTGACCAGGAACTAGCCGGCTGTTGAAAAGGGCCTCCAGCAGCGTTCTCAGTCGCACGCCTCCCTGCGACGTACCCGGAGGATACGCCTCGGTCTAGCGTGCTTCCTGCGGTCTTGCTGGACGACCCTTTAGAACCGCCTGCGACGGTTCCAAAGTTGTCACTACTCTTCCCGGAGAAACATCCGTTTTTCCGATTCGACCGTAGAGTTACTCATGAGCATCTTATCGGGACGTTCCCTCGGCTCCTGGCTCGCGGTGCTGATGATCACCTCCGCCTCCTGTGCGACCGTTGCTCCTCCTCAGGCCCTTTCCCCTGAGCCTCGTCCTGCATCTACCAGGGCAACGCTGCACTTGGGAGAAAAAGAACTGGCGGATGGCCGGTTCGTGGGGTTGGCGTTCTCCGGTGGCGGGAGCCGCGCAGCGGTCTTCGGTGCGGCCGTCATGAAGGAGCTGGATCGGGTCGGCCTGTTATCCCAGGTGGACGTGCTCTCTGCCGTGTCGGGCGGTGCGTTGCCGGCTGCGTCTTATGCGCTGGAGGGCTACCGTGACTTTAGTTTTCAAAACGGGTTCGTCGAGCAGATCGGCCGTGATATCCAAGGCGCAGTGGCGGGGCCCTGGTATTTGGTTCCTCACAACCTGCTCCGGTACGCATTGACGGACCGCATTCCATCCGAACAGGTCATTCAGGCGCTGGACGAAAGGTTATTTCAAGGCGCGACCTTCGCCGATTTGAATCCGGGAAAACCGATTCTCCTATTGAATGCCACGGATGCCCTCACGGGCGATCCCCTTATCATTTCCGATGAACAATTTGCTTCGTTGGGGGTGCCGTTGGCGCCATTCAGTATCGCGCGCGCTGTCTATATGTCCGCGGCCTATCCCGGTGTGTTGGAACCATTGGCTCTCTCGAAGGGTGAGGCAGGTCGCGACGGGTCCGGTTTCCTACCGGTGCTGGCTTATGACGGGGGCGCGGCAGACAATCTGGGGATTCGAACCCTGATGCAGGTGGTGGACGCAGCCGTATCGGAACGGCTGATGGCAGATCGCTTTCCGCAAGGCTGCCTGATCGTCTCCATCGATGCCACGGGCCGCCAGAAGAACGAGGCGCGTAAACCGCTCTCTGCTGCCGCAGCCTTGCTTAGAGGGCATCGCCGAAATGTGTTGGAGCTTTCCGGGATTCCCGCTGCGCAGCAAGACCGAACGATGCTCGGCACCTTCCGAGTGGGTCAAGACGGAACCGGAGGGACCTGTCGCTTCTGGCATGTGGCATTGCGCCAGTTGCCGGAAAGCGATCCCTTGGGCGAACGCGTCACGCACATCAAAACGAACCTGGGCCTGTCGGCCGAGGATCAGGCCGCGCTGATTGGGGCGGCGGCCCGTCTCGTCGCAAGAGGCCGCGAGGAGATGAAGCGAACAACCGGCTGGGCCGCTTTCAACAACACTGAGCCCGCCCTGTTATCCCTCCCATGAGCCACGCGAGGAGCCAGCGGCGCATCTTCCTCACCGGTGCGACTGGGTATCTGGGCATCAGGCTCATTCCGTTGTTGCTTGAGCGGGGCCATAACGTGACGGCCTTGGCTCGCGAGGAATCGATCAAGAAGGTTCCCGCCGGATGCCGTGTTGTAACCGGTAATCCGTTAGATGCGGAGACGTTCACGGAGGCTGTGCAGGGAAGCGATACGCTGGTGCAACTAGTCGGGGTGCCGAAGCCTTCTCCTTGGAAAGGCCCGCAGTTTCGAGCGATCGACGGGCCCAGTGCCATAGCTGCGATTCGAGCTGCTGCCTCGATGAATGTGCGCCACATCGTTTACGTCAGCGTCGCCCATCCTGCGCCCATCATGAAGGAGTATATCGCCGTACGCCGCGACTGTGAGTCCGCGATTGGGGCGGCCGGGTTGGTCGCCACCATCCTCAGGCCCTGGTACATTCTCGGTCCGGATCATTGGTGGCCCTTGGCGCTGGTGCCGGTTTATCGTGTGCTGGAACGAGTGCCTGCTACAAGGGACGCAGCCATGCGCTTGGGATTGGTCACCATACGGGAGATGCTCGCGGCGCTGCTGTGGTCCATCGAACACCCTCCGGTGAACACGAGAGTCATCGAGGTACCGGAAATCCGGCGTCTGGGCCGGAGCGAGACATGAAACCGGTTGCGCTCATTACCGGTGCTGCCGGCCTGATCGGAGGGTATCTTGTCAGGAGCGCGTCACGCTGGGTGCCTGATTGGGAGGTGCGTGGCCTGACCAGAACCGAGGTCGATCTGACCGATCGGGCGCAGATGCAGCGTTGTTGGGAACGTCATCGACCTGACCTGGTCATCCACTGCGCGGCGTTGAGCCGGACCGGTCTCTGTGAGCAGGATCCTGCGCGGGCCCGGCTGATCAATGTCGAGGCGACACGATCGCTGGCCGACCTTGCGCGGGACGTGCCATTCGCCTTCCTGTCCACCGATCAGGTCTTCGATGGTGCGAAAGGACACTACGTCGAAACCGATGCCGTACATCCGTTGAATGTTTATGGACAGACGAAGGTAGAGGCGGAACAGGCCGTGCTCGAGAATCCGGCCCATGCGGTCGTGCGTATCGCACTGACGGCCGGGACCTCACCGACGCGTGATCGAAGTTTCGTCGAGGATATGTTGCGCGCGGCGGCGAAGGGCATGACGCCCACGCTCTTCACGGACGAGTTTCGTTGTCCAATGCCGGCCGGTGCCTTGGTGCGGGCCCTCTGGGAATTCGCCGTGCAGCGCCGACCGGGTGTGTATCATGTGGGGGGCCATGAACGGCTATCCCGCTGGGAGATCGGAGAGCTGTTGGCGGCGCGGTTCCCGGAATTGCGAGGTTCGATTCGGCCGGGATCAGTCGCAGACTACCAGGGTCCGCCCCGGCCGCCCGATCTGTCGATGCGCAGTGACAAGATGCAAGCACTCCTTTCGTTCCGGCTGCCGGGATTTCGTCAATGGCTGACTGATGGTTCGTCGGATGGCGTTGACCCTTGGGACTATTCTTCCGAAGTCATTCGCTAGGTCAATGCGGAAGTGTACGAATGTAGGCCAGCACGTTCTGGATGTCGCGGTCGGAGAGCAGTCCTTTCCACGAGGGCATGTTCGGTTTCCCTTCGTGGATGGTGGCGAGCAGCGCACTGTCTGACTTCTTCCTGGTCGCAGGCGCGGTCAGATTGGCCGGATCCGGTCCGAGCACCTTGTAGCCATCTCCTTTTCCCTCGGAGCCATGGCACCCGGCGCAATGTCTGGTGAACAGCCGTTTGCCTTTTGCAAGAGCATCGGGTTTCCGCGTCACTTCACCGCTCGCGTTCGACTGAATAAGACATGCCCCGGTTATCGCCATGACGAGCATCGCCGTACTCACATATCCTCTGTTCATATCAGTTCCTCTAGTGAGTGGAGTCGCGCCTGATCGTGATGTGGGCGATCATACGCTCGCAGCGAGGACAATGCCATTCGATCTCCTGCTTCGTGTGTGGCGATGGCCCCCGTAGTACAATCATTCGACTACGTACCGTGACTCTTGTGCCTTCGCGGTTCACCTTCGATCACCGATCGCATGACGGCGACAGACCCACTGTCCCTCCTTTTGACCGCCTGGGCCGCTTCGGCGCTCCTGATGGCTGCGCTCTGGCTACTTGAGCGTCGCCTGCAGAATTTGTCCCTTGCCGATGTGGGCTGGTGTTATGGGTTGGCCTTGGTGGTGCTGTGGTATGCCACTACTGCTCCGGGTGAACCAGCTCGGCGGGGGTTGGTGGCTCTGTTGATTGTCGCATACGCTCTCCGCCTTGGCACGCATGTGCTCGTCGATCGGCTTTGGAGCAAGCCGGAAGACGGTCGTTATCGCGCCTTGCGTCTGCAATGGGGCGAACAGGGCCCCGTGCGCCGGTTCTGGTACTTCCAGCTGCAGGCCGCAGCGATTGTCTGGTTTTCCCTTCCTCCCCTCCTGGTCATGCAGAATCCCCATCCGCCGTTTCATCTCGTAGAACTGCTCGGCGTGCTTCTGTGGGGAGTCGCGGTGACAGGGGAGGCGGTGGCCGATTGGCAGTTGACGGCCTTCCGCCGTCAACCCTGGAACTGGGACCGCGTGTGCCGGGTGGGGCTTTGGTACTATTCTCGCCACCCCAATTATTTTTTCGAATGGCTGCACTGGTGGAGTTACGTGGTGATGGCGATGGCAAGTCCCTTGGGCAACTGGGGTGTGACCTTGCTCGGCCCGCTCACGATGGGCTGGGCGCTCCTGAAAGTGACCGGCATTCCCTGGACTGAGACGCAGACCATGGCAAGCCGGGGTGAAGAGTACGCCACCTATCGCCGCACCACGAACGCGTTCTTTCCCTGGTTTCCGCGAGAGTAGGGAATCACTCGTCGAAGTTATGGTTTGGAGAGTTCGGCCAGCCGAACGCGTGCGGTTGTGGCGGCGGGACTGTCCGGATAGTGACGGATGATGTCTTCGTACAATTCCTTCGCATGGGCCTTGTTGGTTTGCCGTTCTTCAAACTGGGCGGTTTCGAGCATTTGCGACGCCTGGTCAGGGCCACAGGCCGAGCCGCTCAGGAGCAGGACTAGCATGGTCCACGTACGCCATCTCTTCATACGGCGGTCCTTTCATTGATCGGTCGCGTGGGCGTTCTCATTGCAGTGTGTGCCATGCCCGCATCCGTTTCAAGTGGGATAGCGGAGACAGGGCCGCGTCGTTACGAGACGGACTCTTCCCGGATGCCATACCGTGGAGAGGTAATCGCCTCACTCCTGCAGCGTGGACAACGGCTTGGGCGCGTGAGTTTGGTGCGATCGCGGAAGGTGTACGTACAGTCCTGACAATGTGAGGGGTCCAGCAGAAATGTTCGTGACGCATCACGTGCGAGGGTTTTCACAATGTGGGTCAAATGCTCTTCCACCTGGCGCTCCGGTATCCCGACGAGTTGGGCCAACTGGTGAGACGATAACAGGGTGCCCGTCAACAGCATCATGATTCGCTGCCGGGGTGTCTGCGGTGGAGTGAGCATGCCTGACTGATTGTAGGGAAACCGCCTGCCGATGAAAAGGCAGGAATCAGCTCCCGCGATCTTGGTATACTACGCGAAACTGCCTGCGCGCTCGGCGCAGGGAAAGACGCCGTTATGAGTGGATCGCAGTGGGACGAGTTGGCCGAATTGGCGTTGTCTCGTGTGCGCGCGGCTGGAGTCGAGTATGCGGATATCCGCCTGCTCGACACGACGACGCGGACGATCAGCGGTGAAGACCGGCGCATCGCGCACATTCGTGAGTCCACCGATCGAGGGTTCGGCATTCGTGTGCTGCACCGCGGCGCCTGGGGTTTTGCCGCCAGTTCCATCATCTCTCTCGAAGAAATTCCTCGTGTCGCCGATCTTGCCGTAGAAATTGCGAAAGGTTCGGCATCTCTTGCGATTACCAAGGTGCATCTGGCGCCGGAGCCGGTGCATCAGGACCGGATCGTCACCCCTTGCCGTCTGGATCCTTTCGCCGTGGCCCTGGAAGAGCAGTCGGCGCTGCTCCTGAACACAATGGAGGTGATCCAGCGGCACTCGGGTGTGGTGAGAAGTCACGCCAGCCTGTGGGCTCAACGCGATCGCAAACTGTTCGTCTCGACCGAAGGCTCGCATCTGGAGTTCAATCTGCTGGCCATGCAGGGTGACTGCACGGCGACGGCCGTTCACAACGGACGATTTGCGAGCCGCTCCTTCAACACGCCGCATCTCCGTACCGGCTACGAACTGGTGCGTGACCTGGATTGGGCCCGGGAAGGCGCGCGCATCGCGGAGCAGGCGGTGGAAAAGGTGCGGGCTCCGGCGATCGACGCGGGGCGCTATGACCTGGTGCTTGATCCGGAACATCTCTCGTTGACAATGCATGAGTCCTGCGGACATCCGAGTGAGTTGGATCGCGCACTCGGATACGAAGCCAACTACGCCGGAACCAGTTTTCTCACACCCGACAAATGCGGCACATACCGGTATGGCTCGTCTCACGTCAATCTGGTGGCCGACAACACTGAGCCGGACACGCTGGCGGCGACCGGGTATGATGATGACGGCGTCACATGCCAGAAGTGGGACATCGTGCGAGAAGGCATCTTTGTCGGATATTGCACGAACCGCGAAGTGGCGCCGAGAATCAAGGAAGAGCGCTCACGCGGATCGAACCGTGCCGATAGCTGGGGGTCGGTTCCCATGGTGCGGATTGCCAACATCGGTCTTGAGTCTGGCACGGCCACGCTGGATGAGCTGCTGGCCGACGTGAAGCGGGGAATTTATATCGAAGGTCACGGCTCCTACAGTATCGATCAACGGCGGTACAATTTTCAGTTTGGCGGCGATGCCTTCTGGCTGATTGAAAACGGCCGGCGGACACAGATGGTGCGGGACGTCATCTATCACGGCATCACTCCGGAATTCTGGGGCCGTTGCGACGGCGTTGCCGACCTCACCCATCGTCGCCGTTACGGCTTCATCACCTGTGGAAAAGGCCAGCCGGGCCAATCAGGTTGGATGACCCACGCCGCGTCACACGCCCGCTTCCGGCGCGTGGATGTGATCAGCGGACAAACCAAGGCCGGCGAATGACCTCTTCAATCAATTCACAATGGCCGAAGCTGACAAGTCGGCAGGAGTTCGAATTCCTGGCCGAACTCGTGATGAGTCACTCCACCGGCGATCACACGTTCTTCTCATTGCGCGATGGTCACGGCGGCACCACGCGGTTCGCCAACAACCAAATCATTCAGAACGTGAATCTGCGGCGCGGCAGCCTGTCGATCACCGTCGCCTTCGGGCGCCAGCACGGCACCGCGAGCACGACGGATTTTACGGCCGGGGCGGTACGGGAAACTCTCAAACAGGCCGAATCACTCGCGCGTCTTTCGCCCGACGATCCGGAGTATCTCCCCCCGGTGGGAGCGCAAACCTATTTGTCCTTGCCGACCTCCCGTCCGGAAACGAGCGCCGCAGGCCCGGCACGTCGGCTCGACTATGCGCGGGAAGCCATCGGCCAGTGCAAGATGGAATATCTGAACGCGGCCGGGACGGTGTCGTCCAGTGCGGCGACCGTGGGACTCGCTGCAGAGACAGGGTTGCGAGCCTATGAGGAACGCACCGAGGCGCGGTTCAGTCTGACCGTGCAGGCCGGCGAAGCCACCGGGTGGTCGGCTGCCGCCCATCGATCCATTGACCGCCTGCATGTGCAGGAGCGCACCCTGGCTGCCATTATCAAGGCCAAGCGGGGGGCGGATGAGCCGCAAGAGTTACCGCCTGGCCGTTATACCGTCATCCTGGAACCGGCTGCCGTCGCTGGACTCCTCAGCTGGATGATCTGGATGCTGGACGCCAAATCCTTTTACAAAGGGACCAGCCCGTTCAGCGGAAAGCTGGGGGCACGGATCATCGATCGCCGCCTTTCCCTGTTGAATCACCCGGCCCATGCGGATCTCCTGGGAAACGGTTTTACGCATGAGGGGTTGCCCGTCATCGAGTCCGGCTGGATCGAGTCGGGCGTGCTCACGCAGCTTCTGCACGATCGATTTACCGCCCGTGAGCATCAGATCGACCCACTCGCGACATTGGAGTCGCCCCACTTCTCAGGGGAACGTCCCATCGGCACCAGAATAGACGACCTCATTCGCACGACGCAGCGAGGCATCCTCGTGACGAATTTCTGGTACATCCGCCCTGTCAATCCGTCCGACCTGACGCTGACCGGTATGACGCGGGATGGAACCTTTCTGATAGAAAACGGGGAGATCACGTCGGCCGTGCGAAACTTCCGTTTTCACGAGAGCCCCTTGCGCGCGTTCAATCAAGTGGAGGCCTATACCGCGCCCGTGGAGGCGGTGACATCAGAAACCGGAAAGGCTCTGGTGCCCGCCATGCGGATCCACGATTTTCACTTCTCAAGCGTCACCAAGTTTTAGGCTGGTTGATCGCTCAGACCCTCTCCCTGAATCGGCGGCCTTTCGAGAGATCAGGGGCAGAAAAAAACACGCACCCGCCATTGACTCGGACTATGGGAAAGAGTAATGAATTGGAGGAAGTTCACCGATAAGACTCCGAAGGCTTCGATAGGGCTATGACGCGGAAACAGCAGCGTTTGGCGGAAAAACCTGTTCATCTCCTGACACTTGCGCCTGACAAGGGTGAGAAAGGGGCGGTGAATCCGTTTGCGCCCTCGCCCTTGCGCGCGGCGATCGGAAAGGTCTTCGTCAAGCTGGAAGACATGACCGAGCGGTTCGAGGATTGGTGCCAGTACGGCAGCTCTGAGGATCGGACGGAACAGCCATTGGGCCAACGGGTCTCGCAATGGCTGGGAGCTCCTGTCGCGCGTCATATCGAACATCAGGTCGAGGCAGAACACGGGTTGGTTCCCGCCCGCCGGTGGGATGGCGCCGTCGGTGATCTCATTTTCCGGCTGCGCGACCGGGCCGGGTTTGTGCAACGAGCTTTGACGGCGCAGGCGCGTGAGCTCAAGGACTGGGTCATTCAACATACCCAATCCACCCAGGCGGAACTCCATGAATTGCGCGAGCAGGTGTCGACTCAGCAGGCGCAGATGGAGGATCTGACTGCGCAACTTCAAGATTTGCGCGCCCTCGTGACGTCTCAACAACAGGTTTTGATGTACATGGGCAAGGACATGGAGATGGCGCCGCCCGCAGAGCTGGAGCTTTCTCTTGTGCCCCCACGCTCGCTCCCCTATCGCGAACGAGAGAAGAAATCCTCGAGAGATCGACGAGACGCGTCGACCGAAGCCTCCCAGATACCATACCTCAACGCCTGATACCTGCCGATCGAGCAGAACGCTGAACACGACCGTTCGCGTTGTTCCCGCATCGTTCACAATCTCAACGTACGTCAAAGGGTACGTCTCGCCCTTCACCTGCTACGGCCTCGTCGGACGACCGTTGTGACTGTCCTGCACTCGAGCGATTCCATCCGATCTTCTCTGCTCAATGTGCCCCGACTAGCAACTTCTCAGTAGGACTGCTAATTTGTGCCGTTCCGTGGGACGGTGGAGTCGTCGCCGTGTGACGGCATCGCCTGTCTCACACAGGAAAATTCGAGCAGGAGCAAGGCCGATGATACAAGGACGGTACGTAAGCGCGGTGGTGTACGGCCTGATGCTCGCAGGCTTGGCTTTGTCTGTGTCCGGCGGAGTGGCCCGGGCGGAGGTGCCGCTGTTCGAGAATCTCGGTGTACTGCATCATGAGATCACCACCAACTCGAGCCTCGCGCAGAACTATTTCGACCAGGGCTTGCGGCTGGTCTATGCCTTCAATCATGAGGAAGCCATTGCGGCGTTTGCCGAGGCATCCCGTCTCGATCCCGATGCCCCTATGCCCTATTGGGGGGTGGCGTTGAGCCTGGGGCCGAATATCAATGCCGCGATGGAGTCCAAGTCGGAGTCGCGGGCGGTAGAGGCCGTGCAGAAAGCGACGGGACGACTGGCGCATGCGACCCCCAAGGAGCGGGCTTACGTGGAGGCCCTGGCGGCGCGATATTCGATCAAGAAATCTGCAACCCGGAAAGCCAAGGACGAGGCCTATGGTAAGGCGATGCGACGGCTGGCCCACGACTATCCCGAGGACGCGGATGCGGCGACCTTGTTCGCCGAAGCCTTGATGGTGCTCCGTCCGTGGGACTATTGGCGGGGCGACGGCCGTCCGCAGCCTGGGACCGAGGACATCGTGACGACATTGGAGTCGGCGCTGCGGCGACATCCGGATCACCCCGGCGCCTGTCACTACTATATTCACGCCGTTGAAGCGTCCCAGGAACCTCAACGCGGACTGCCTTGCGCCAAGAGCCTGCCGTCGCTGATGCCGGGGGCGGGGCATCTCGTGCATATGCCCGCGCACATTTACATGCGGATGGGACTCTATCGAGAGGCATCCGAACGGAACGCACAAGCCGCGACAGTGGATCATGAGTATTTGCTCCACCACCCCCTTGAGGGCAACTACGCATCGGGATACTATGCGCACAACCTGCACTTTCTGAATGCCTCCTTGGTGATGGAGGGGCGGAGCGCGGAAGCCCTACAGGCCGCGCGGGATCTCTTGAGCAAGATCTCGGTGGACGAGATCGTCAAGGAACCCTCGCTGGAATGGTATGCGCCGACGCTGCTGCTTACGATGGCCCGGTTCGGTCAGTGGGGCGAGCTGATCAGACAGCCTCCGCCACCTAAAGAACTCCGGTACACCACCGGCCTCTGGCACTACGTGCGCGGTCTGGCGTTTGCGGCGACGACCCGGTTCGGGAGCGCGGAGGGCGAGCTCTCGAATCTCAGACGGTCATTGAAGGTGTTGGCCAGGGCGAAGACCGCCGAGGCCAAGATCAGCCGTACGCTGTTGAAGATCGCCGAGCGGGTGTTAGCGGGAGAATTAGCCGCGCGTCGAGGGGATTTCGAAGCCGGGATTCAAGCCTTGCGTGAAGCGCTCCAGCTGGAGACCACGGTGCCGTACAGCGAACCGCCGTTCTGGTTTCAGCCGGTTCGCCACAATTTGGGAGCGGTGCTGCTGCTGGCCGGGCGCGCGAGTGAAGCGGAGTCCGTCTACCGAGAGGATTTACGGCTCAATCCCGAAAACGGATGGGCGTTACACGGATTAGTTCACAGCCTGCAAGCCCAGCAAAAAGATGGAGCCCCAGAGAGTGCGCGATTGCGCACCGCCTGGGCACAGGCCGACGTTCCACTGACCGGGTCTCGCTTTTAGGGTCGCCCGGTTTGTCGGCCAGGGAGTGGCATCATGCTGCCGAACAAAGGACAAGAGATGTTGAAGACGGATTATGTGTTTCAGGCCACCGAGGAAGCGCGCGAACTCCAGCGTTTGCAGATGCTGGAGCGCATCTTCGATGCCGGTACGCAACGCCGCATGCTGGCAGCCGGTCTCACGACCGGCTGGCATTGCCTCGAGGTAGGAGCGGGGGCCGGCTCCATCGTACGGTGGCTGGAGCAGCGCGTTGGCCCATCGGGCAAAGTGGTCGCGCTCGACACGAACCCGCGCTTTCTGCGGGGGAGCGGCAGTTCGACGATTGAAATCGTTCAAGGCGACATATGCGACACGGATCTCCCGCTGGCCATGTTCGATCTGGTGCATGCGCGGTACGTCATGATCCATATCGCCGACTACCGGAAGGCGTTTGAGCGGATGTTGCGCTGCGTCAAGCCGGGCGGATGGGTCGTGATCGAAGAACCTGATTTTGAAGCCGCTCGCGCCGTCACCGGGCCGGATGAGGCCAAGGCCTCGTTCGCACGGGTCACCGATGCGATCGAACGGATGTTCACGTCGCTTGGAATGGACTATGCGTTGGGCGCGAAGTTGCCCGCATTGTTTCAACAGCAGGATCTGAGTCATTTGACGGTGGAGCATGAGGGACATTTGTCGGCGGGCGGGGGGACAATTGCGCAGTTGATGAAATTATCCGCCGAACAATTGCGGGATAAATATGTGGCCACCGGCCTGGTGACGGAGGCGGATATCGAGCAGTATTGCCGGCTCGCCGACGATCCGGACTCCTGGGCCATTTATTATGCGACGGTGGCCGTCACTGGTTGGTGGCAGCCGCAGTGCGGCGGGAGCACGCAAGGATAGGGCATGCGATACATTGTCGGGGTCATGGGGCCGGCTAAGGCCAGGAAAAAGGATGTCGATAATGCCCGGGTATTGGGTGAGTTGATCGCGCGACGGGAATGGGTGGTCCTGACCGGCGGCCGCGATGTCGGCGTCATGGACGCAGCCTGTCAGGGCGCCAAGAAAGTTCCCGGCAGTTTGACGATCGGTGTGCTGCCTTCTGCGCGCGAGCGCGTCTCGAAGTATGTTGATCTGGCGATCATTACCGAGATGGGCAATGCGCGCAACAACGTCAATGTCATGTCCAGCAACGTGGTCGTGGTGTGCGGATTGATGGGCGCGGGCACGGTGTCAGAAGTCGCACTGGCCTTAAAGGCGGGTAAGCCGGTCATTCTGGTCGGAGCCACGCCGACGGAAGAGAAGTTCTTCAAAAAACTGGGCGGCCGCCTGATCGCCTCGGTGGAAAATCCGGAAGAAGCCATCACCCTCATGATGAAACAATTCGAGCAGCAGCAGCCGGATCTTGTGCAGGGCGCGCGCTCCTGGGGCGTCTAGTCCGGCAGCGGCGTTCTCGCATCGCTCCGCGGCTCAACGTACCGCACATCGGAAAAGAGCCTGTCTTGGCAGGCTCGGGGTGGGTGGGTAAGAAGGATGTGGCCTCGCCGCCTCGCATGGCTACGGCCTTCCTGGACGAACTTTTTGAACGGCTTGTGAGCGGCTGCGATCCTCTTGCCAGACTCCGAGGCTTTTTTCTGGGAACGACGAGTGACGAGCCCCTCTTACGGGGCAACGGGAGAGCCGGACACAGTGCCTGTGTCCAGCAGCACGCCGGAGTTCTCGAAGGGGAGGCGGCCTTCCTTGGTGTGCACCACACCCGTCAGCTGGTAGGTGAGCGACTGATTCCCGGAGAACGAGAGGAACTGCCTGACGACCTGTAAGGTGGACGTGCTCGTTTTGACGGAGGTCACGGCATCGCTCAGACGCGGCACGACCAGTTCTTTGTTCCCCAGCCCGCGTGCGAGCCGGTTTCCATTCAGATCCAGGCGAAAGTCGATGCCGGTGACTGCGAGGTCGAAGTCGTTGGGATTCCGGATGCGCAGATCGACCTGAAGCCGTTGCTCAAAGGCGCTGGCCTCCAGCGGGGTGACATTCGTCACCAACACTTCCGGTGGCTCGCCCTTCATCCAGGAGGCGCAACCGTGGAGGATCAGCAGGGCCAATAGTGCCGCCAGTGCACAAGATTGTTTCATGCCGCCTAGCATACACACCCATCCAATCGTTTGCGATGCGCGTAAGAGATAAGAGGGATGAGGCGGCCCTGATCGCAGAGGGTCGTTTGCTCTGGTAAGATAATCGGGAGTCGATTCCGCTCTGAGAGGGGAGGCGTCCAATGCAGTTCATGACACGACGGAGAGTTACTGCCTTGTGGGTCCTGCCGATAGTGCTTGCAGGATTCTTTCTGTCGCAGAGTCAGGCGGCTGATCCGTCTAGTGCGGCCACAGCCTATTTCGCCGGAGGCTGTTTCTGGTGCATGGAAGAAGCGTTTGAGAAGGTCCCCGGCGTGACCGCAGTGGTCAGTGGATATATGGGTGGACGAGTGGAGAATCCCAGTTATGAGCAGGTGTCGGCGGGGGGGACGGGTCATGCCGAATCAGTTGAAGTGGTGTATGACCCGGCCAAGGTGAACTACGCCACGTTGCTCGATGCCTTTTGGCACAACGTGGATCCGGTGACGCCGAATGCACAGTTCTGCGACCACGGCAGCCAGTACCGTGCGGTGATTTTCTTTCAAGGTGAGGAACAGAAACGCTTGGCGGAGGAGTCGAAGCGGGCGATCGAACAATCCCAGCGGCTCACACACCCGATCGTCACCGAATTGACCAAGGCCTCGCAATTTTATCCGGCCGAAGAGTACCACCAGGATTTCTATAAGAAGAATCCGATCCGGTACAAGTTCTATAAATTCAATTGCGGGCGCGTGCAGCGGCTCGAAGAAGTTTGGGGTGCGCGGTGACAGATCAGGCGTCTTCGCAAGAGGGGATCGTGCGTCTGTTGCGAGACTGCCGGACCATTGCCGTGGTCGGGTTGTCATCAAATCCGGCGCGCCCGTCCTATCGGGTGGCTCGCTACATGCAACAGCAGAGCAAGGTTGTGATCCCGGTGAATCCGCATGAGGCGAACGTGTTGGGTGAGCATGCCTATTCCTCGCTGTCGGCCGTGCCAGGCCCAATCGATCTGGTGAATGTCTTTCGACGATCGGAAGAGGCGGGCGCGATCGTCGACGAAGCGATACGCATCCAAGCCAAAGCCGTTTGGCTCCAGGAGGGGGTGGTCGATGAGGTCGCTGCCCTGCGCGCCCGTCAGGCCGGATTACAGGTGGTGATGGATCGTTGTTGGCTCAAAGAATATGATCGATGGGTCGGCGAAAAAAATCATGACCAGGGACCATGACACTATGAGCAGCATGGACTTCCACCGCCGGTCGCTCCCTGGTTCCGGCTGATCAGTCCTTTCGTTCGGTCCTCCCCATCAGGTACGCGTCGGTTTCCCTCATTTCCTTGAGCATTCCGCCTCTCCATGGAATAGTGACGTGACGGTGCGTCTCCGCCTGTCCTGTATCGCTTCCCACGCCATTCATCTTTGGAGGTTCCAGCCATGATGCGTTTGCTCGCTGGTTTTCGCCGTGTGATGCTTGTCCTTCCCTTGGTGATCAGTGTGACCGGCTGCGCACAGTCGGCGCTGCAGGGACATTCTTCTCAGGAAGACCTCGGCATGGGGATCGTCTCCGGGACGTTAGGCGCGCAAAGCCGATCTGCCGTCTCTTCCGGTGAGCAGCCTGCCGCATCCCTGGTCGGCCAGGTGCAAGCCGTCGAGGGGGGCGCCTACCTGGTCCGAGATGTCCGGGGGCAGGAGCACCGCATTCCTCACGACGAGAACACCAGAATCGACCGACCGGCCCATGTAGGCGATCGTATTCAATCGTGGTTCGATCGGCACGGCCGCGCCGTGCTCATCAGAAGCCTCGATGAGGATGGCCGCTAGGAACAGTCAGGTCTCGGTCGCTCCCGTACCTACTATGCAACAGCCTGAATGGAATATTCGCTGGGGTCGAGTGGCCCGTGCGCTCTTCCCCTTAGCGGTGGCGGCGTGCCTGACTGCCATCATGCCTCCGGCCAGCAGGGTCGCATTCGACCCGGTGATGAACGACGCTGTGCGTCGGCCCTCCCACGAGCCGATTGCCTCGCTGATAGCAACCTACGCCAAGCAATACGCCCTTGACCCTGCTCTCCTGCAAGCGATCATCAAAGTCGAATCGAATTTCAATTCGAACGCCGTGTCCTCGAAAGGCGCAATCGGTCTCATGCAGCTGATGCCGCTGACGGCGGCCGCGTTCCATGTGCTCGATCCATTCGATCCGAAGGACAACATTCGTGCGGGCGCAGCCTTGCTTCGTGGGCTGTTAGACCGGTTCGGCGGAGATGTGTCGCTAGCCCTGGCGGCCTACCATCTCGGTGAAGCGCGCGTGCGGCAGGCCATCGGCGCGCCGGCTCTCCCTGCGACCCAACTCTACGTCGATCGAGTGCTTGGCCACTATGATCGCTTTCGTGCCGGAACCAGCCGCCTTCCCTCGCGTGTGATGACGCGTCGACAAGACAGCCATCCACTATGGTCCCTGCCGCAGGCTCCGGAATGACCCGAAGCATGGTGGATCGGGATGCTGGCGGTTTCTCCCTGAATCAATGACGGTCCTTTCGCCGGTTGCATTTTCCGCCGGAACGGGGTAGGGACATCTGCCTTAAGCGCCAAGACCCGCCAGGGTCATCAAATCACCAGGTGATGTAGCCATTGAGGATGTGATGAAGAAGAGTGATCGTACCGCCCGGCTGGCCCAATCCGATATCCGTGCGATGACCCTCGCCTGTGCGAAGGTCAACGGGATCAATATGTCCCAGGGAGTCTGCGACACCCCTGTGCCTCCGGTGGTGGTGCGGGGCGCGCAAGAAGCGATGGCGCAGGGGCATAACATCTATGCTCGTTTTGACGGTATTGCGGAACTGCGGCAGGCGATCGCCGGCAAGTTAGCCGCCTACAATCGCATCACTGCGGATCCGGAGATCAATATTACCGTGAGTGCCGGCGCGACCGGATCGTTCCAGGCCACCTGCATGGCGCTGCTTAATCCGGGCGACGAAGTGATTCTATTTGAGCCGTTCTACGCCTATCACGTCCAGGCGATCCTCGCCGTGGAGGGCGTCCCCCGCTATGTGACGATGCGGCCGCCGGATTGGACGATGGATGTGAAAGGGTTGGAACAGGCTATTACGTCCAAGACCAAGGCCATCGTGGTCAACACTCCGGGCAATCCATCCGGCAAAGTTTTCACACGACGTGAATTGGAGCAGATTGCCGAGATGGCCTGCCGCCACGACCTGCTGGTGATCACGGACGAGATCTATGAGTATTTTGTGTTCGACGGGCGAGAACATGTCAGCATGGCCTCACTGCCTGGCATGGCCGACCGGACCATTACCATCGGCGGATACTCCAAAACTTTCAGCATCACCGGCTGGCGTATCGGCTACAGTGTGGCGGAGGCCTCATGGGCGAAAGCCATCGGCGCCATGAGTGATGTGTTGTATGTCTGCGCCCCGACGCCGTTACAGTATGGGGTGGCTGCCGGCATTCGTGAGCTCGGTGCGTCATTTTACAAGGAGCTGGCCCTCGAGCATCAACAGAAGCGGGATCGCTTCTGCCTGGCCTTGGCAAAAGCGGGGTTGCCTCCAGCCGTGCCGCAGGGCGCCTATTACGTGTTGGCGGACGTATCCCGACTCCCCGGGAAGACCAGTCGCGAACGCGCCCTGTATCTGCTGGACAAGACCGGTGTGGCGGGTGTGCCGGGCGAGGCGTTCTTCGACGGGACGGAGGGGAGTCGCTTTATGCGCTTTTGTATGGCGAAAACGGATGGAGATCTGGAGCGAGCCAGTCAGGCGATCGAACGCTTCACCTCATGAGTCGCTGACACAGTTGGAGTTCTTATCTCGCCTGCCAGGAGGCAGTTCTCGTCATCGTTCCCCACGTCGCTTTCTTTCCACGTATCCAACGATACAAGCCGATCAATTTCCACACGGAATTCAGCTGGCGGAATCCGAAATTTTCCAGGATGGCCGCGAGCAACAGTTTCAGCACGTCGCGCTGATTGGGGTAGACGTGGAACGACATCTCTTCCAATAAGAGCGCACTCACCGACAGCAACACGCCGAGTCCGATCGCCGCAACCAGCAGGATCAGCCACGCCTGCACCGAGACGGATCCCAGGACAAAGCTGAGAATCAGGAAGCAGTAGCCGAAGACCTCAATCGCCGGTCCGATCCACTCAAAGACGGCCATGAAGGGAAACGCCAGCCATCCAATCGTGCCGCCTTGAGGATGAAACAGGAGATCGAGGTTCTTTGTCAGGCTCTCGCACAATCCTCGCTGCCAGCGAATACGCTGATTTTTCAGCGTGCGCAGGTCTTCCGGCGCCTCGGTCCAACAGACGGAGTCGGGGACGAACGTAATGCGATACGGTTTGTTGCCCAACCGCAGATGCCGATGCAGGCGCACGACCAGTTCCATGTCTTCCCCGATCGTATCCGATCGATAGCCCCCCACGGTGACGACCGCTTCTTTCCGGAAAATGCCGAATGCCCCGGAAATGATCAGCATGGCATTCATCGGCGACCAACCCAGCCGTCCGAAGAGAAAAGCGCGGAGGTATTCCACGATCTGGAACAGCGCCAGCGGATTGGCGGGTAAACCAATCTTGGTCAGGAAGCCGTTTTCGACGCGGCAGCCGTTAGCGATGCGCACGGTCCCCCCGCTAGCGACGGTGCGATGGTCATCCAGAAACGGTTGTACGGCCCGCCGCAGACTGTCGGGCTGCAGAATGGAGTCTGCATCGATGCAGCAGAACAGAGGATACAGCGACAGATTGATGCCGGCGTTCAAGGAGTCGGCCTTGCCGCCGTTCTCCTTGTCGATCACGCGCAGGTTGGCATGGAGGGACGAGTGATAGATCGCCCTGATCTCCGCCGTCGGCAGTTGCGTGTTACAGGCTTCGGGAAACGGAAACAGATCAAATTCTTTGCGGAGCACATCGATCGTGGCATCCTTTGATCCATCGTTGATCACCACGATTTCATATTCCGAATAGCTGAGTTGCAGCAGCGACCGAATGGAACCGGCGATGGTGGCGGCCTCGTTATAGGCAGGCACCAGGATGCTGATCTGCGGTTCGAAGCCGGTGTAACTGTGCGGCAGACTTTCGAGCACACGCTCCTGCAGGTATTGCCGCAAGTGCACGATGGCGATGAGGTCCAGCATCAAGTATCCGGCGGTCAGGCCGAGAAAGTAGACCAGGAATAGCCACTCAGATGTTGAAATGAGCGTCTCTAACCACATCGATCAATGCGTCTCCGTCAACGGGGGTGTCGCTCGAAGCAGGATTTCCGGGAAGTCCGTCGGGTCTGCCTGCAACCAGGTCGCGGGTCGGCTTCTCTTCGTGAAGGTGTTGCTTGCTGCTGCTGTCGGCCCCATCGCCTGGCTCCCTATTGCGCAGGCGGACGACATTGTCCTGTCCTCGCCCATCCCTTCCACGGTCCATGAGATCGAGCTCACCTATGTCGGGCGGCGTACCGACCCAACCGTGGCGTTCAGCGGACCTCCGCCGACTACGGCTCCTCTTTCTTATCGACCGTTTGTGCCTATTCTTGAACTGCGCTCAGGGGTAGGGGCAGCTCAGGTCTTCGGGCCTTGTCGTGGAGAGGCGGTACGAACCGATTCCCGTCTCGAGTTGAAATGGACCGCCCAGGAGGCGACGCGTTGTGGTCAGCGTATCGAGCTGCGTCCGGCCGGAAGGTCGGTGGATCTCATGTCCTACCAGATGCTGAGGCTTCGTGGCATGGCAACCGGCCAGGTGGTAGTGGCGATAGAAGATGTGGCCGGACACCAGCGTGAGCACAATCACCCGCTGACAACGGTGAGCGGCACGTTCGATCTGACCATTCCCCTCAAAGAAGTCGGTCGCGGGGTAGACCTTCGCTATGTGACGGCTCTCGTGGTGTCCACTGAGGGACACGGGGGACAGATCCAATTCGAGCAGATGACGGTGGCGCAACGTGAACCGGTGAGGAGGCGACCTGTCGGCACAGGGTTCTGGGTGTGGAACTACCGCGCGGCGATACAGGACTCACAGACGATGTTGACCACCTGTCGCATCCAAGGCTGTTCCCGGGTGCTGATCCAAATGCCGTCACTCAATGATGAAGAGGCCCTTTGGCGAGAATATGCGCGAGTCTTGGCCTGGGTGAAGGACGCCGGGATCGATGCGCTGGCGTTGGACGGGTATCCCGAAGCCATTCAGGAACCTCAGCTTTTGGCCGATAAGGTAGGGAGACTGCTTCAGCTCGTGCGGCCTGGTGCGTTATCCGGCATACAGCTCGATATAGAGCCGTATCTTCTGCCGGGATTTCTTGATGATGATGCGCAACTCCGTCGGTACCTGAGCACGATCGAGATCGTGAAGGAAGCCATTCAAGGTCGTGCCAGACTGTCCATGGTGATTCCCTTCTGGCTCGCAACACCGACCGTTGGTGGACGGCCCTTGGCCTATGCCGTCATGGATCGAGCCGATGAAGTGGCGGTCATGAGTTACCGCACCGATCTCGATGAAGTGCAGGACATTGCCGAAGATATCCTGAGATATGGCGATGTGATTGAAAAGCCGGTGTGGTTGGCTGTGGAAACGATCCTGTTGCCGCTTGAGCAGCATATCGTATTGCGACGCGACCCTCGTCCTGACCGCGCCGATGCTCTCCTGGATCGTGAACACCGCCTTCTGCGATGGAGGCCGATCTCTGAGACTGACGGGCCGACGGTGTCCGGAGAATGGTTCCGCATCCACCACCGGTTCACCGTCAGGCCCGAACGTTTGACCTTTGCCGGACGTTCCCGTGCCGAGGTGTCCAAGGCGATCAAGCAGATCCTGGACACAACGGCGCATCGTAGTTTTTCCGGGGTGATTATTCACGATCTCGATGGATTCCGAGCCCTCTCCGAATAGGAACGTGCATGTCGGGAGAGCAGGGTCGTCACGGATGAACGATCTCCTCAGCTGGAATAATCGACGAACATCAGTAGCCGGTCTGCTGGCGGTGATCGCGCTCGCCGTGGGCTGGTTCTCTGCGCCTGCCACGATGATTGCCGCCATGGCGCCGGATTCATCGCCGCGCCAGATTCTCCAGCAAGCCAGAGCCTTGGAGGAGGAGAAGCGGTACGAAGAGGCCATCGCGGCCTACCGGCAATACCTCCTGGCCAAACCCGACCAGGACGACGTGCGAGCGTCAGTGGCCAAGCTTCTGTCCTGGCAAGGCGAATGGGACGCCGCCGCTGCCGGCTATCGGGATCTCCTGACCCGCCACCCTCTCGATCACGATATCCGGGTCGGTCTTGCTCAAGTCCTGTCGTGGCAGAAACAGTTCGATCAGGCCCGAGCAGAGTACGAGCAGGTGCTCCGCGACGAACCGGACCATGTCGAGGCACTCGCCGGGTTGGGGAACGTGCTGTTGTGGAGCGGCTATCAGGAACAAGCCATTTCCTACTATGAGCGAGTCGTGGCGGCGACCGGTGACGCGGAAGTTGCGGCGCGTCTGCAGGGATTGAAGTCCGTCTCCAGTTCACCGGCCATTCCCAGTCTTCCGTCCGGAACGTCTTCTGCTCAGGGGGACGACCCGATGGCCTCTCACGCCATACAGGCGTTGGAGCGTGGACGTCGATTGGAAACGATGCGTCAGTATGACGATGCAGTGACCGTCTATCGTGAGGAACTGGAGCGGTCGCCCGCGAATGACGAAGTCCGCGCCGCGTTGGCCCGGATCCTCTCCTGGCAAGGCGTTCACACGGAAGCCACGACGCTGTATCGAGAGATTCTGGCGCGCCATCCCCAGGATCAGGATATTCGCGTGGCGCTGGGACAAGTCTTGTCGTGGCAGAAGCAATTCGAGGAAGCCGGTCGCTTATACCAGGAAGCGCTCCAAATAGACCCGACTCACGTCGAGGCGCGACGGGGCCTCGCTGATTTAGCTTATTGGCAGGGAAATCACGCGGAAGCAGTCAAGCGCTATGAGGTGCTGTTGGCCGAGACTCACGATCCAGAGCTCGACGCGCAGCTGAAGACCATTCAGTCGGAATTGAGGGCGACCTCGTCTCCCGCTGCCGAGCTACCTGCCTCATCTCCCGCCTTGCATGAACCAGATATGCGAGCCATCGGGGCCGCCGTCGAGCGGGCCACGAGATTCGAGGTGGCCAAACAATATCCTGAAGCCGAAGGCGTGTATCGCGAAGTCTTGCGCCTGCATCCCGACAACGATGAGATCCGCAGTGCCTTGGCGCGTGTCCTCTCCTGGCAGGGGGCTCACGCGGAAGCGACGACCCTCTATCGTCAGGTGCTGGCGCGCCACCCCGACGATCAGGACATTCGCATCGCGCTGGCGCAGGTCCTGTCGTGGCAAAAACAATTCGATGAGGCGGGACGGTTATACGGGGAGGTGTTGCAAGCAGAGCCGAGGCAAATCGAGGCTCGTCGTGGGCTCGCCGAGGTCGCGCATTGGCGGGGTGATCGGTCCGAGGCGCTGCAGCGGTATGAAGCCCTGCTGGCCGACACGCATGACCCAGCCATTGAGCAACAGGTTCAAGCCGTGAAATCAGAATTACTCGTGTCGCCGCGGGCTGCGGTCGGGCAAGGGCTCGCCGGGTTGCGTCTTCCTTATCGCGACTATGCCAAGATCGGCTACGGCCATTATACCTATACCAAGAATCAACCGGATGAACGTGACCTCCTGTTCGAACTGGCCAAGCCGTTGGGCAACCAAACGCTGGTGCTGCGCGTTGAGCCGATCAATCGTTTCGGATTTCACGACACGCCGCTGTCAGCCGAACTCTACAGTCCCTTGTGGTCGAGAGCCTGGGGCTATATCGCGGGGCAAGCCACGGTCAATCCGCATTTTTCGCCGAACTACTCCTTTGTCGGGGAAGTGGCGCAAGGCCTGGGCGGGTTGCATGCGTCACTGGCGCCTTTCGAGGTCTCGTTCGGCTACCGGCGGTTGAATTACAAGCAGGACGACATTGATCTGCTGATGCCTGGGCTCACGATCTTTCTCCCCTTCAATTTATGGCTGACGGAGAAGGTCTACATGATTCCGAATACGGGGGCGGTTACATTGGCATCCCAACTGACCTGGCGGCCGGCGGATCGGCTGCAGCTCTTCGCCTCCGGCTCGTTCGGCACGTCAGGCGAACGCATCGTGGCGGCCCAGGACTTCACCCGCGTGGGGAGCCGCACGATTCAGGGCGGCGTCACCTTCCCGATCAACGAACGATTCTCCGCCGAAACCTCCGGATATTACGAAGACCGGGGATTTCTCTACGTCCGCCGGGGCGGCAACTTTAACCTGATCTATCATTGGTAGGCCCATGCAACGATCTACACTCCTCCGCCTGTCAGGTATGGCCTTGCTGTTTGTGTCCCTCGTGATCGGCATTCGGATTCTCGTCGGTTCTCCCTCCGCCGAGCATGTCGAGATCCCGGAGAAAGATTTTTACCGGTTCGCCGGGGTGTCGGGTCCGGACGACACGACCGTGGTGCCCGATCGCGTACCGGCTGTGTGGACAACCTACGAGCAGGGTTCAACGAGCCGGTTGGCGATTCTCTTGACCGATCCGGACTCATCCTGGCTCGGGTTGGCGCATGGTTTGAAATCCATGGGCATTCCCTTTCGGATCACTCGTCATGTCAATGAAGCCTTGGCGCACAAGGTCGTGCTGGTCTACCCCATGATATCCGGGAAGGTATTGAAACCGGAGGAGCTGCAAGCGCTGGCGGAATTTCCGAAGACAGGCGGCACGCTGATCGGGGTGCAAGTCCTTGGTGGCGGATTGAATCAGGTCTTCGGGTTTCGTGATGCCATTGCCTCGCGCCAACGTTACGGTGTGACCTTGGCCCAGACCGATCCTCTGCTGGCGGGCCTGACTGATCCCCGGGAGCAACAGCTGCGGGTCGGCATTCGGGACAAGGGTATCGAAGTGATGGGGACCTACGGCTACACCGAAGCTTCCGCCCCTCTCGCGCGCTTCGAGGACGGAACCGCTGCCATCACGCAGGTCGTTCACGGGCGTGGCCGCGCCTATGCCATCGGGTTAGATCTCGGCTTCCTGCTACTGAAGGGATACAACAATCGAGGCGAGGAACTGGTCAAGACGTTCGACAATGAGTTCGATCCGACCCTTGATGTCTGGTTGCGGCTCATCAAATCGATGTATCGCACGGCGCAGGACGAAGCGGTGACCGTGGGTACGGTGCCCTTCGGAAAATCGTTGTCCGTGATGATGACGCATGATGTCGATTTCACGCAGTCCATCAAAAACGCGGTCGATTATGCAGAGTATGAGAAGAGTCAGGGGTTGGTGGGGACCTATTTTATCCAGGTGAAATACATTCGCGATTTTAACGACGATATCTTTTTTAACGATGAGGGTGTGCGCTATGTGAAACGACTGGCGGAACTGGGGATGGAGTTGGGAAGCCATACGATCGGCCATTCACGGGTGTTCAATCAATTTCCCATGGGGAGCGGCCGTGAATCGTATCCTTCCTATGCCCCCTTCGTGAAAGATCGGACCACGGCCTACAATGCGAGCGTCCTGGGCGAATTGCGCGTGAGTAAGTTCCTGATCGATCACTTTTCAGGGCAGACGATCGTGTCCTTCAGGCCCGGCGAATTGTCCAACCCCTTCGGCCTTCCGCAAGCGCTCCTGGCGACCGGGTATCGATACAGTTCAACGGCGACGGCCAATAACTCGCTGACCCATTTGCCGTATCAACTGAATTACGATCGTCTCATTGATAGTGAGGTCGACGTCTTCGAGTTTCCCGTGACTATCGAAGATGAAGCCTTGCCGAAGATGGGGGATCGTCTCCCGCAAGCTCTGGAAGTGGCGAAGCGTATCAGCCGGTATGGGGGCTCCGTGGTGGTGCTCATCCATCCGAATATTCTCGATCATAAGCTCGCTTTCGAAAAAGGGTTCGTCGAGGGCGTGCGTCCCTATGCCTGGTTTGGCTCGGTGGGAGAATTCGGTCGATGGTGGGCGGCACGCAATCGGGTGGAAGTCGATGTCGCGCGCGATGCGACGGCCATGCGGGTGACGTTGAGGGTTCCCACCTCTCTAGCGGGTTTGACACTCGACATGCCGGAGGGATGGGAAATTGCGCGCTCCAGCTCCTCTCTACGGGGAGTGGAACAACATGGTTCGGTGGTGACATTCCCGGAACTACGGGGCACTCATACCGTCTCGTTTACGCCGCGTTCCTCGATTTCAACGGCCGCTCGCCGTTCGTAATATTGTCCTATACATACTCGACTATTGAGCTGTACCCGGATGACTGACGAGAGGGATGGGGAAAGCGTTAGGCTACGCGAGCCGTAGGGTGAGTCTTCGCGTTCGAGTGAGCCATGAACGGAAGCAAGTGCTCTTGCGATTCGACGGTGGTGAGCGCGTTGTGCACTTGGGTGAGCCGTTCGGCGGTCATCCAGGGGAGATTCGCCAGTGCTTCGGCCGCCCGGTAGCGCACCCACCAATGCTCATCGTCCAGAAGCGCGATGAATCGTGCTTCATCTTCCTCAACTCCCACCTTGCCCAATGCCGAGGCTGCTTGAAGCCGTACATACCAGGTTGGATGGGAGAGGTGTTTCCGAATGGTGGCCACATCCCTGGGATCGCTGCATTCTCCGAACAGAAACAGGCAGGCTGCCAACAGGTCATCCGACGGGGACCCGTTCTGCAACAGCGCCCTCAGCGGCGGCAATGCGTGCTGGCTTTGAGTGGCGGCGAGGTGACGAATCAGCCGCGAGCCGATTTCCGGGCTGGCCAGGCAGGCGGCTTCGGCAATGGCCTCGGCGGCGATGTCTGCGCCAGCCGGTTCGAATATCGCAACGACTTTCAGCGGGGACCAGTCCTTGCGTTGGCTGATCACCGGGATGATGAGTGGCACCGCTCCTTGTGCGTCGATATGGAGCAGGGCCTTGGCTGCGACCAACGAGAGGAACGCGTTGTCGGCTTGCAGCATCCCGGCGAGTTCGTTCCAGATCGATCGTTCCTGGAGGTGCCCCAGTGTCACAATCGCGAGCAAGCGGCGGCGGAGCAGCCTGGCGTGCAGGAGTTCCTTCGCGAACTGATCGCTACCCGTTCGTCGGGCGAGCTCTATTAAATTCGCACGGGCGTCTCCACGAATGGACTCGTAACAATGATTCCAGAGATAGAGCAGAACGAGGTGGTCTCGAGTGGTGAGCGGAGGAAGCGTGGCAGGCACCTCGACGACACACTCGGCGAGTAGTGGCCGCCAGATCTCGGTGACAGCGAGCCGCCGTCGGTCCTTCTTGTTGCGTATGTATCGAAGGAGGAGAATGCCCAACAGGAGCAGAAAGACGGCGGAGTAGATGGATATGGCGGCAATGGTGCCGATGCGGAGGGTCAGGTCTGACTGGTCGAGCCCCAGCACGTAACTCCTCTTGACGGTCGCTCAGGCCGCCTGACCGACGAACCGCTTCAGCCGACTGGTCAATTCACGGGGGTTGAACGGCTTGATCATGTAGTCGTTGGCGCCGCTCTCCAACGCGCGCTTGATGTCATGCTCGCTCCCGTCGGCCGTTAACATGACGATCGGCACTTTTTTCCAGCCCTCACGCTTTCTGATCAAGGTGAGCACTTGCAGTCCGCTCAAGAATGGCAGCATCACGTCGAGCAACACGATGTCCGGAGGAGAAATGGTCGTAATGAGTTCCTGCGCCTGCCGGCCGTCTTTGGCATGCACGACCTGATAATTTGCCCGCTCGAGAAGAAACTTTAAGAGGCTCGCCGTGTCTTCCTCATCTTCAACCATGAGAACCCTGAGTTTGGGATTGTCGGGGCTTTCCATACACGCGCTCCTTAGGTACCGAAGAGTGAGGGGGTTGAACGTTCAGATTGTCTTGGCGCGGAAGCTCTCATTCTTTTGTAACACGAGTCTCTACAAACGCACGCATACTTCTTCATTTTCATTCTCGCAGGATGAGGCTCGGCCTGCTGTGAACGCCGGACAGCAGCAGCTTTCCTCTGCCTTCGTCAAATCATGTGCCGCGCGAGCAATGCGAGCCCCGTTACTCATACGTGATCTCAACTCGCGCAAGGTATGACGCCAGCGCGACCAAGTCCTGTCGGATCGACACTTCATCGGCGACCTTGGCAGCCTGCTCCACTCGACCGGCGATGGTGGTCATGTCATGAAAGCCATAACTGCCGCTCACACCCTTCATCCCATGGGCCACTTGTTTGATAGTGTCGAAGTCCTTTTGCGCGATGGCGTCCGTCATGGTCGCGACTTCTTTGTTCCGGTTCGCCATGAATTTTGGAATCATTGGCTCGAACGCAGAGTCCACGAAGACCACGACCGGTCCGACACCACAGTCTGACGGAGCGGATGGCAGGTCGCTCATGCGGCGCACTCCTTGTCGGAGGAGGGGACGGCATACCGTCGAATAGCCTCCAGCAACGTTTGCTTCTTGAGCGGTTTGGTCAGGTGGGCAGTGAATCCGGCGGCCTGAGCCTTCTTGATGTCTTCTTCAAGGGTATTGCCGGTCAGGGCGATGATCGGCGTCGCGCCGCGCTTCTGCTCTTCTTCCCATTGCCTCATGATACGGATCGCCTCGTAGCCGTCCATGACCGGCATGTGAATATCCATCAGAAGCAGGTCGTACTGTCGGGATCGAAATTTTTCGACGCCTGCCGCCCCGTTTTCAGCCAGATCCAGCCGATATGGCAGGGCTTTCAGTAAGAGGGTGACCAAGACTCGATTGTCTTCCATATCCTCTACGAGGAGGATGTTCAGCGGAGACGGTTGCGAAGGGCTCAGAGCCTCGCCCCGTGCTTGTTCGCTTTCTGAATGTGGCACCATCACCTGGGTCTCCCGAAAATGGACGTGACAACCCTTGCCGCACGCAAGGTATAACCTGTCGCAGGTTGACGCGATCTTTCCTGCCAATTCTTTATCGGTTAAGGGTGCCTGACCTTGAGGTGTCCGAGGTATTGGAAAGTTCTCAACTACTTAAGACTCGAGTCTGCTGTGCGAGTGGGCCGCTGCTTTCGTGTGACCAATCAGGGCTGATTGGTGGATATGAGCAAAAAATGACTGTGGTCTTGAGCACATCGGATTCGCATGGTATGTAAAGTATTGCCCTGAAACATGAGGGGCGTGAACACCCAGGATGTACACCATGAAACAGTATCGATGGAGTTTTCTCGCGGTAGTTCTTGGCCTGTTGAGCTTGCAGGCCTGCAGTCATGCGCCACGACCTCAGGAAACTGCCTGGTCCGAACCGGTGACGGACGAAATTTCCTTGCATCGCGGGGAGCATGCGGTTCTCGCCGGGGAATGGGAATATGAAGAAGGCGGGATGGTTGTGCCGTTGAGGTTGGATCGATTCGGAAACGGGTCGTACGATTTCAAAGACGGACGATTCCGGACCGATCTGTTTGCCGACCACCGATGGGCCGGGGGCTGGGCTCAACGAGAGAATGATCGGGAAGGCGGGTTTGAGATTACCCTATCCCCCGACTATTCCGAAGGGGAAGGGCGCTGGTGGTATACGCGCATTGAAGGCGACAGAGCTCCGACCAAGGCCGGCGGACGGTTTCACGTGATGAAGGTGCAATCGATCGTGGATAATCAGCCATGGCCTGCTGCGCACTGACTGGCACGATTACCCGGCTGCAGGAGGATCGATCTGTTCATAGATCGCCGAGTAATCCACTTCTCCCAGACCCGCGTCGATCGTCTCGATAAGCAATGACCGTACTCCCTGAAGCCCGGCTGACGAGAGATGGGCCGTCTCCGCGGCGGAGAGGGCGAGTTCCACATCCTTCAGCAGATGGCGAGTGGAAAAGTTCGGCTGGGCGTAGTTCCGTTTCTCCAACCGAGGGAGTTTTTTCTCGAACATCGGGGCGTACAGCGCGCTCTTTCGTACCACTCCCATAAAATCTTCCACATCGACCCCGCCTCGACGGACCAGTCCGAGGCTCAACGCGAATGCCGCCATTTCTGCGGCGATGAGCTGATTGAGTGCGAGCTTCATCACCGCCGCTTTTCCGACCGGCCCGACTAGGCGCACATCCTCCCCCAGGCTGCGGAGAAGCGGACCCCATTCGTCAAATTGCTCTCGAGTCCCGCCGACCATGACCAGGAGGGTGCCTGCTTTGGCTTCCGCAATGCTGCCGAGCACCGGTGCTTCAAGATACCGGCCGCCCAGGCTGGTGACGTCCTCCTGGATCGAACGACTCTCGGCTGGTCCGATCGTCCCCATCTGGATGATCGTACGCCCCTCGAGCGTACGACTGGTCGAGGGATGGAACAACACCGCGCGGATAGCTGCGGCATCCGACAGCAGCAGGAGTACGGCTTTCGCTGCCGATATGGCCTCTGCGGCAGTTGGAGCGATACGGACGCCCAGCTGCCGGAGGGCAAGGGTCTTTTCGATGGAACGGTTATGGGCTGTCAGAGTGTGGCCGGTGGCATGCAGCCGTTCCGCCACCCCCTGGCCTAACAATCCTGTGCCCAACAAGGCTACGTTCATTGGAGACACCTCTCAGGTTGACACGATGCGGGCCATCGTACAGAGAAGCGGGACCGTTGAAAAGGGTTACAGCGGAGTGGAGCGAACGGCGGCGGCTGCGATGCTATGTTGGATCAGGTGGGTGCGCGCGGACGTGGGCAGGGCTGCCGCGATGGCGAGAGTCCCCGGCAATCGTGGGTCAGCGCGGTTGAACGTGACAGGATGACCAGCGGCGGTGGTGGCGCGGCCTCCGCTTTCTTCAACCAACAGAACTCCCGCGGCAACGTCCCATTCATTGCCGCCGGCGAGGGTCACGACCGCATCCGCTTGACCGGATGCCACCAGGGCAAGCGCATAGGCAATGGATCCGATCGGGCGGCAGTGGAGGTGGGGCTGAAGGCCCTCAAGCCGGCCGACCCGGAGTTCCCAAGGATTGACGAGTGCAACCGGACGTTCCGGTGAAGTAAAGGCTGGCTGAGTAGAGTCCAGCAGGCGCTCGACCTGGACGCCCCGACCGCGAATGGCGGAAAAAAACTCGCCGGTTGCCGGGTTGAAAATCGCCGCCACGGTCGGCACCCCATTCTCAACCAGCGCGACCGACAGGCAGAACTCCGGCAGCCCCCGCACGAACGAACGTGTCCCATCGATTGGATCGACGATCCAGACGCGTTTTCTGCTTAAGCGGTCTTCATTGTCTACTGTTTCTTCAGATAGCCAGCCGTCCTCGGGAAAAGCCGTCGACAACCTGTCGTGGAGAATGTGATTCACGGCCAGGTCCGCGGAGGTGACCGGCGACTGATCCGGTTTGGTGAATGTTTCAAATCCTGCGGTTGCTAACCGAAGCGCTTCACGGCCTGCTTCGCTCATGGCTTGCGACAGGATGGTGAGTTCGTAATCCATTGTCAGAGACTCCTGAGGAATGGGGACGGTGATTCCCGCTCTCTTCAACGTATCAGGTATTGAGACGAGAACAAAGCCCGGAGTCGCTTCATGCAGGTGCTGCGGCCCTTGACCCTCTAGCAGGTTCCGCGTACAAGCTGACAGTACGATGAAGCTGAAGCACAAACGTTCACGCAAAGCAGGTCTGCCCCCTGGGACTTTGGTCCATATCGGCGAAAAGAGGTCGGAGACGGTCACCATTACCGTCTACGAATACGGGGAAGGACAGTACCAGGAACGCACGGTGGCCAAGCCGGACGAGGTGATCGCGACGGGGGAGCCGACTGTCCGTTGGGTGGACGTCGGGGGCATCCACAAGATGGACGTGTTGGAGGCGTTCGGTAAAATGTTCGGCCTTCATCCCCTGTTGCTGGAAGATATCGCCAATACCGACCAACGCCCGAAGCTCGACGATTACGGCACGTACGGCTATCTGGTGCTGAAAATGCTGTACGAGGGCCAAAGCGAGGGCGACATCAACGTCGAGCAGGTCAGCCTGGTGTTCGGGGAGAATTTCGTGCTCTCGTTTCAGGAAAACGGCGGGGACGTGTTTCAGGGCGTGAAGGAACGGTTGCGCAACGGGAAGGGCCGCTTGCGTCATGCCGGTGCGGATTACCTGCTCTACGCCTTGATGGACTCGATCGTGGACCGGTACTTCGTCATTCTGGAAACGCTGGGAGAAAAGATCGAAGCGTTACAGGATCTCTGTGTCACCAATCCCGGACCGGAAACGCTGCGGGACATCCATGCGCTCAAGCGCCAACTGCTCTTCTTCCGCCGCTCCGTGTGGCCCCTCCGGGACGTGATGAACAACCTTTCCAGGTCGGATGGGCAATTTCTGCAGGGCTCCACGAAGGTCTTCTTCCGCGACGTGTATGACCACATCATTCAGATCGGCGATACGATCGAAACCCTGCGGGAAATGGTGTCATCGATGATGGAGGTCTATTTGTCCAGCGTCAGTTACCGGTTGAACGGCGTGATGAAAGTGCTGACGATCATCACCACGATCTTCATGCCGCTCAGTTTCATTGCCAGCATCTATGGGATGAATTTTGAACACATGCCGGAATTGAAATCGCCCTGGGGCTATCCCGCGGTGCTCGGCGTCATGGCCGTGACGGGATTGGCGATGCTGTACTTCTTCAAGCAAAAGAAGTGGCTCTGACGCAGGGGGTCAATCGAGGACTTCAACGCGATCCACGAAGTAGGGCGTTTCACCGAAACAGCTGGTGGGAATGTAACGAAACTCCTTGTAGTGGAGGACGACCCGCTTGCCCATCTGCCCGTCGAGTTTCTTGGCCACGTTCTCGTCCCACACCGTGAAACTCCAGAGCACCGGGGCGACGCCCGGCACGGTCGTCATTGCCAGTTCGCCTTCCTGTGTCTTGCACACCCATCCCTTCCGAGACAGCTTCTGCAGGTAACCGGCGCGATCCCCGTCGGAGTAGCTCCAATTAAACACGACGAGCAGATAGGCTGCCCCGCCGAACAACAACAACGTGAAGAGAAGTGTGGGTCTCCAGAGCCATGCCATAGGACTCCTTTTCTGACGGTTACTTCACGTCTTGAAACAACCAGGGGGCTTGCGTGCGGCGGCGTTGTTCATACTCGCCGATTTGCGGCGCGTGCTGGAGCGTCAGGCCGATCGCGTCCAATCCCCGATACAGACAATCTTTCCGGAAGGGATCGATGTCGAAGTGATAGGCCGTGCCCTGCGGCGTCGTGACCTGCTGGGTCGCCAAGTCCACCGTCAATTTGTAGCCGTCCTGCGTCGCCACGCCCTCGAAGAGCGCTTGAATGTCCGAGGCCTTCAGGACGACCGGAAGAATGCCGTTCTGGAAGCAATTGTTGTAAAAAATGTCGGCGAAGCTGGGTGCAACAATACAGCGGAATCCCTGGTCGAGCAGCGCCCAGGGCGCATGTTCACGCGAGGAGCCGCAACCGAAGTTGTCCCGCGTCAGGAGGATCGAGGCCTGCTGATACCGTGGCTGGTTCAGGAAGAACTCAGGATCCTGCGATCCATCCTTCCGCCGCCGCCAGTCGTAGAATAATCCTTCCCGCAGGCCGGTTCGCTTGATCGTCTTCAAAAATTGCTTCGGAATGATCTGATCGGTATCGACATCGGGCCGGTCCAAGGGAGCGACCAGGCCGGTGAGTGTAGTGAATGCGTCCATGATAGGTCCTTTTGTGTTTCTGGTCTGCCGGCCGCTGTTCTCAACGAGTCCGGCGTCAGGAGCAAAAATGCCTTCGGTTTATGACCACTGACGGATGTCGACGAAATGTCCTTCGATCGCGGCGGCCACCGCCATGGCGGGCGACACGAGGTGAGTTCGTCCCCCGGCGCCCTGACGGCCTTCGAAGTTTCTGTTGCTGGTCGAGGCGCAACGTTCGCCCGGTTGCAGGACGTCGGCATTCATCGCCAGGCACATGCTGCATCCTGCTTCACGCCATTCGAATCCTGATTCCTTGAAGATGCGATCCAGGCCCTCTTGTTCAGCCTGCTGTTTCACCAGACCGGATCCAGGGACGACCATGGCGTGCACGCTGCCGGCGACCTTCTTGCCTTTGGCGAAAGAAGCGGCGAGGCGAAGGTCTTCGATTCGAGAATTGGTACAGGACCCGATGAACACCTTATCGATCCGGATGTCCCGGATCGGCATGCCGGGCTTCAAGGCCATATACTCGAGGGCCCGCTCGGTAGCCTGACGGAGTTTTTCATCCCGCATGGTGCTGGGGTCCGGGACGTTGCCATCCACCCCGGTCACCATGCCTGGGGTGGTTCCCCAGGTCACTTGTGGCGCAATCGATTCCGCTCGCAATTCGACAACGGCATCGTATTTTGCACCGGCATCGGTGTGGAGGTTCCGCCAGGCTGCCACGGCTTGATCCCAGAGTGCACCGTTGGGTGCCATGGGACGACCTTTAATGTAGTTGAATGTGGTTTCGTCCGGGGCAACCATGCCGGCGCGGGCTCCACCTTCGATCGACATGTTGCAGAGCGTCATGCGTCCTTCCATGCTGAGTGCGCGAATGGCGGAGCCGGTATATTCGATGACGTAGCCTGTCCCGCCTGCCGTGCCGATCTTCCCGATGATGGCAAGGATGATGTCCTTCGCGGAACAGCGCGGTGAGAGTTGGCCCTCTACGCGGACTTCCATGGTCTTCGGACGCTTCTGAACGAGACATTGTGTCGCCAATACATGTTCGACTTCGCTGGTGCCGATGCCGAACGCGAGTGCGCCGAAGGCGCCGTGTGTCGAAGTGTGGGAGTCGCCGCAGACGATCGTCATGCCAGGCAGGGTGAATCCCTGCTCAGGGCCAATGACATGCACTACCCCTTGCCGAATATCGTTCATCCCGAACAGGGTGATGCCGAAGGTCCCGCAATTATCATCCAGCGTTTGAATTTGTTTGGCGCTGATCGGATCCGCGATGGCGACGCGGCGATCGGTCGTCGGGACATTGTGGTCGGGGACCGCGAGTGCGGCGGCCGCTCGGCGCGGGGAGCGACCTGCGACCGTCAACCCTTCGAAGGCTTGCGGCGAGGTGACTTCGTGCACCAGATGGCGGTCAATATACAGCAACGTGGTTCCGTCCGGTTCCGCCCGAACCACGTGGTCGTTCCAAATTTTTTCGAATAGTG
The DNA here is from genome assembly GCA_024998595.1 of Nitrospira sp. Classification (GTDB taxonomy): domain Bacteria; phylum Nitrospirota; class Nitrospiria; order Nitrospirales; family Nitrospiraceae; genus Nitrospira_A. The sequence continues at coordinate 649,973 of JACOEK010000002.1, read as the reverse complement.
TCTGTGCAGCCATGGCCATGCTCCTTATAAACCCGCGCCTTTGCGAGAGATTGAGGCGCGGTACTCACGCGGGGCTATTATATATGCGACCAGGCCTATTGCATCAAGGGCAAAGGGGCTCAGGAAAAAAATGCCTCTTCAGATTTCAAAACGGCGGACCGATAAGGTTTCCATGGAACAGGAACCAATCGACGCCGAACACATCACGATCCCGCGCTGGACGATCAAACGTGATCCCCGGGCACTGGGGTGTTCTATCTGCGGGTCGGCGATCGTGAAAATTACCGCCGAATGGCGACAGGTCTCGTTCTGCACCTGCAGACTGATCGAGTATCGTGTCCTGCCGCGAGCTCCCAAGGCCTTGCCGGCTCCCTCCCCCGCCGCAGATTCACGCAAAGATCCTTGATCTCGTCGGAGATGGAGGTTCACATGGCACGATGGCAGTGGGCGCTTCTGATCGCGTGCTCCACAAGCATGATGGCATGGGGAGTGGCTGATGCGAAGGATCGTCTGCCGGCCAAGTCGCTGACGCGTCCCGGATTGGCTGTCCATGCGCCTTCCTTACGATCCTGTTCCGGTGACGATGTGCTCGGCACCTGGAACCTGGTGACGTTTGATTCTTCCTATCGCTTCAAGAAGCCCCAGGCTCCGTACCTGTTTCCCTACCAAGTGTTTCAATACTCACCTGAGCACGGAGCCAAGTCGGCTCACTCGCGCACGCCCATCCTGGACAATTCAGACCGGCTCTTCGAGACGGTGCCGCTGCACATGACCTATCAGGTTGAGCAGGGAGGGCGTGTAGTCCTCACGACCAAAGGGCAGGAGGCGGTGGTGGAGGTGTGGTCCTGCTCGGTCATCGGACAAGACTCGCGCGTGAAGGGCGACGGGACGGATCTGCGACGCGGCGACCTGATCATGACCCTCCTCGGTAGCCACGGACAAGCCTTGTTCGTGCGGCATCTACGAAAAAGCGCGGCATAACTGGGCTTGGCAGGCGGCAGGCCGCCGTGCTACTACCGACGGCATGCGGAGCGGGCTTGCCTAGCATTGGTCCCTTCCGCTTAGGGAGCCGTGGACGATTCAACTCACGTGTGGTGCCGTCCTGAAGTTGTCGAATGGTCTCAATGGCTGCTCGATAGTTATCGCCATTGCGTCGGCCGAGAACTGATGCCGCGGGTGGGACGACGTGAGGAGCAGGCTCACGCGTTGTTCCACGCCCCTGTTGTGACCGTGTCGCATGGGACGCAAGACGATCCGATCCTGAATTATGGATCGCAACTCGCGCTCACGCTCTGGGAGATGACGTGGGAGCAGCTGGTGCAGACCGCCTCCCGGTTGACGGCGGAACCGATGAACCGAGCCGAGCGCGAAGTGATGCTCGAACGTGCTCGCGCACAAGGGTATATCGACAATTATCGCGGAGTCAGAATATCGAGCAGCGGACGCCGGTTTCTGATCGAGCAGGCCGTCGTGTGGACTGTGATCGACAACGTAGGGCATCCTCAGGGGCAAGCCGCGACCTTTTCACGCTGGACGTTCCTCTAGGCGCCGGAATCGGGGCACGAGCTCACTGCCGACGGAGACCGATTCAGAAAACATGGTCAGCGGTCTGATCCACAACCCGCCCTCTCCGTACAATTGACGATAGACGACGTATTCCTCCTCGGTCTCTGAATGCCGGGCCACCCCGAGCACTTCGTAGTCTTTCCCTTTATAGTGACGATAGCGACCGGGTTTAATCATAGTGTATCCTTGCGAGTTTGGACCAGAAAGACAGTCTATCGAACCGGTCATGCCATCACAACTCTCTCAAAAAGCCGAGCGTCGGCACGATGTCGTGGTCATCGGCGGCGGCTCGGCAGGTTACGCCGCAGCACGGACGGCCTGCGACGCCGGGGCGGATGTGGCGATCGTCGATCAGGGGCCGCTTGGAGGGCTGTGCATTTTGCGCGGCTGTATGCCGACGAAAACCATTCTTCGGTCCGCCGAGATCATGGCACTGATGAAACGCGCGCGGGAATTCGGGTTGGCCCCCGTCACCGCGCGGGCTGATCTCTCGGCCATCGTGGACCGCAAAAACCGGTTGGTGCAGGAGTTTGCAAACTATCGCATTGCCGCATTGCGCGACCCTCGCTTCACTCTGTACGAGTCGCGTGCCGAATTCACTTCTCCCCATGAGATTGGCGCAGGAGGGTTGCGCATTCAGGCCGAATCGTTTGTGATTGCTACCGGATCGAGTGTGGCGGAGGTGGCTATCCCGGGACTGTCTGAGGCGGGATACGTAACGAGCGACGAAATGCTCGATGTTCGCCGTCCGCCGGCGTCGCTCTTGGTGTTGGGCGGAGGCCTGGTCGCCGTGGAGTTCGCGCAATTTTTTGCCCGGATCGGCAGCAAGGTCACCATGCTGCAGCGTGGCGCAACGCTTCTATCCGATATGGATCAGGATGTTGGTGAGGCGCTAGCGTCTGCCTTTCAGGACGAGGGCATCGAGGTGGTCACCGGAGTGTCGTTCGATAGGGTCACCTCGTCGCCAACTGAAAAAACCGTGCATTTCCGGAAAAATGCTGGTGCGCAAATCCGTTCGGCCGAGGTCATTTTTCACGCACTGGGCCGTCGTCCCAACCTGAACGGGCTCAATGTGGAGGCGGCCGGGGTGAAGGTTATCGATGGCCGACTGGCCGTCGGCGCCGATATGCGGACCTCGCAACCGCATATCTTTGCCGTCGGTGACGTCAACGATCTCACGCCCATTGTGCATTTGGCGATTCAACAAGGTGAAACGGCGGCCTTCAACGCGACTCATCCGGATGTCCCCGCGCGGGTCATCGATCATCGATTGGATAGCGAGATGGTGTTTACGGATCCGCAAGTGGCCATTGCCGGCCTCAGTGAACGCCAGTGCCGTGAGCAGTCGATTCCTTACCTCACGGCTTCGTATCCGTTTGCCGACCATGGGAAGGCAATGTGTTTGGGGGCTCTCGCCGGATTCGTGAAACTCTTGTGCCGTCCGGACAGCGGCGAGCTAATCGGCGCACAGATCGTGGGGCCTGAAGCGGCGGAACTCATCCACGAACTCATCGCGGTCATGTATTTTCACGGGACGGCGCAGGACCTCTTGCGTATCCCGCACTACCATCCGACGCTTGCGGAGATTGTGACGTATCCCGCCGAATCCATCGTCGAACAAATGGGGCGGGTATGAGGCGGACTGTTCTCTTGGGGACCTGTGCCCTGTTGCTATTGGTCTGTTCCTGCGGGCAACAGACATGGGAGGCTGCCATGCAAGCCGGTGAAGCCGCCGTGCAACGGGGACAATATGCGGAAGCCGAGCAGATTTATTCCGTAGCGGTGAAGAAAGCGGAGGAGTTCGGCGTTCATGACCGGCGGGTTGCGGTCACGCTGGCCCATCTGGCGCAAGTGTATAGCACGCAAGGGAAATTCGTAGAGGCCGAACCGGTCTACCTGGAAGCACTCAAGATCTACCAAGAGGTTCACGGCGAGAACCACCTCGACGTTGCGGCCATGTTGAACAATCTCGGCGTGCTGCATCGCAAGCACGGACAATTTGCCGATGCCCAGCGGCTCTTGACTCGCGCCCTCGCCATCAAAGAAAAACTTCTGGGGCCGGATCATCTTGAAGTGGCTCTGGCCGTGAGCAATCTGGCTGCGATGTATGCGGCTCAAGGGGATGGGGAGCAGGCAGCGGCCCTCTTTGCTCGGTCCTTGGCGCTCAGGGAAAAGTTGTTAGGGGCCGACCATCCCGATGTGGCCAAGAATTTGATGGATTATGCCGGAGTACTACGGAAGATCGGTCGCGTGGCCGAGGCGGATGCGCTCGAAGGGAGAGCCGGTGCGATTCGGTCGAAGACGAAGTCGTAGAGAGTTGAACCAACCCGATGCGTCGGTGTAGCGTAAAGGTTTGGTGAGAAGCGAGGGTATGATGTCTGATTTGCGGACCAATGCGTTGATTGCGCGCGGCATGGGCATCGTGTTCATTGCCGGAGGGTTCATGCTTGGCATTTACGGGTTGGAGTTTCCCAATACCATGTGGCTGCAAACCGCATTGGGCCTATTGGTCACCGGGATGATGGCTCAGGGGTATGCGATGTATTGTTCGATTCGCTGGGTGCGGGAACAACGTGATTCGGAACGGTAACAGCTTCAGAGTCGCAACGCGTCGCCAGCCGTCGTCTCCAGTTCGGTGGAGCAGGTTGGCCGTCCTCTTGTGCCTCCTGCTGCTATCAGGTTGCGGCGGACCGTGGCGGGACACCTACCTGAACAAGGGGCTTCAGAAGCTCACCCAGTCTGATATCGAAGAAAAGTTCGGACCACCGAGCACGGCCAAAACCCCGGTACTTGGAGGCGACACCGTTTGGACCTATCGTGTGCCGATGGGGGACCGAGAAGTCCATCCCTGGGATCCCAGTAGTTTGGCCGCCGGAAAAAAAACGAAAGCCCCGCCTTCGCCGTCACCCTTTGGGAAAAGTCTGGCCGGTAACGATGAACCCTATCGGGAACCGCTGTATTGCTACCGGTACACGTTGTCGTTTGACGAGCAAAAACGGCTGAAAGATTGGAAAAGAGAAGAATGCGTGCCACGCACGAGTGAGGATGGTACCGTAGTGCAGTAATGGCGACGGAAAAAGCTATGCAAGATTTGCTGCCGGTCATCGGCTCGAGTGTCTTCTTCGATCTGCTCAAGTCCCTTCTTCTTCTCCTCATCCTCCTGATTGCGCGAACGATTCTTGTTCGGTGGATCAAAGGCAACCAAGCGCTGACCATCGACGCCAGGCGCCGTTGGATCGTCACCACCCGCAATAGCATGGTGTTGTGCCTCTTCGTGGGGCTCGTGGTGATTTGGGCACACGAGTTGGAAGCCTTCGCGGTCTCGCTCGTCGCATTGGCGGCCACGTTGGTCCTGGCTACCAAGGAGCTCATTCTGTGTTGGAGCGGAGCCGCGTTGCGTGTCGGCGGTGGGGTGTATGGAGTCGGGGATCGCATTCAGCTGGGCACGTATCGTGGTGTCGTCCTCGAATATGATGTGTTTGCAACGAAGCTACTGGAAATCGGGCCCGGACAGACTTCACACTTGTATACGGGGCGAACTGTCGTGTTTCCCAATAGCCTTCTGTTCGGCAACCCCCTGATCAAGGAAAGTCCGTCGCAAGAATATGGTCTGTACGTCTTGTCGGTCCCGCTCCTGAATACCGAGAATTGGCAGGCCGCTGAACAAGCGCTCCTGAGCGCGGCGAAGGTAGAGTGCGCCCCCTTTATGGATCAAATGGGCCGGCAGATGAAGTTGCTGGAGCAGCGCAATCTGTTGGAAGCGCCCTCGCCGGAACCACGTATCACGATACAACTCCCCGAAGCGGGGCGTATCCATCTTGTGCTGAGATTCCCCGCTCCAGACCGCGGCCGTTCACGAGTGGAACAAGCTATTCTGCGACGCTACCTCACGACCATTCGTCAGTAAACACTGCTCGCATTTCCCGTGACCTGTCCCTATTTCTGGATGCTGCTCCATCAACGATGGGATTCACGCTTCCCAGCCGTAGAAAACGGCAATAAATTTGGCAAACGAAACCCTTCAGGGTATTGATAGATGTCTGCATGCCCGTCGGTTTGTCCGGGATGCCTCACACTATATTTCAACTAAGAGGGGGGTTGTTGATGAGAAGGTTAATCGCTGTGATGGTCGCTGCCGCATTTGTGGGCATGAGCTCATTCGCCGCTGCCGACGATCTGGGCATGGGCAAAATGTCCGAGGGGATGAAGCAGGACATGGGGACTCTGTCCGATGAGGTGAATGCCCAGAAGGAAGAACTGAAGAGCGATCTCAAGGCCAAGAAAGACTCCGCAAAGAGCGAATTGAAGGCGAAGCGGGACGAAGCCAAAGCTAAAAAGAAACAAGCCAGGGCCGATGCGAAGGCAAAGAAAGAACATGTCAAAGCCAAGGTGAAAGCGAAGAAAGACGCGGCCCACGCGAAAGCGGCTGAAATGAGAGGCGCTGCGAACGAGGCCGGGCAAGAAATGGGCGCAATGAAACATGACCTGAAGGAAGCGGCTCGGTATTAAGATCTGAACGAGGAACGGCGGGTTTTTTTCGCCGAGTATCACACCCACGGCCTGTGATTGGGAGAGATCCGATCACAGGCCGTAGTATTTTGCAGGCCTCAGTTGTTGCGGCGGATGGGCTCTGCTAGAATCCCCGCGCACTATGAAAGTCGCCACCTTCAACGTCAACTCCCTTAGGAAACGCCTCCCGATCGTCTTGCAATGGCTGGCGCGCCATCAACCGGACGTGCTGTGTCTGCAGGAAACCAAAGTTCAAGATAGTGAATTTCCGCTCACAGCGCTCGCGGCGTCAGGGTATGAGATCACCTTCAGAGGGATGAAGGCCTACAACGGCGTCGCCGTGCTCAGCCGCACCAAACCTGAATCAGTATGTTATGGATTTGACGACGGGGGTGACGTGGAGGATGCGCGGTTGCTGCGCGTCGTGATTCAAGGCATTCCGATCATTAACACGTATGTACCGCAGGGGTTCGAGATCGATTCGCCGAAGTATCAATATAAACTGGGGTGGTACGAGCGCTTACTGAAGCACTTTGAGATGCATCTTTCCCCGAAGGAGCCGGCGATCTGGTGTGGAGACATGAATGTGGCCCCAAGACCCATTGATGTCCACAGCCCGGAGAAACATCTGAAACATGTCTGCTATCACGAAGACGCGCGCAAAGCCTATGGGAAGACGATTGCGTGGGGCTTCGAAGATGTGTTCTGCAAACTGTATCCAGATCGCCAGCAATTTACGTTCTTCGACTACCGTGCGCCTAGCGCCCTTGCTGCCAATAAAGGGTGGCGTATCGATCACATTCTCGCGACGGCGCCCTTGGCTGAGAAATGTGAGCGCGTTGATGTTGATTTAGAACCTCGTCGCGCAATCGATGCCTCAGATCACACAGTGCTCTGGGCCGACTTCGCCGTTTAGTTCATCCTTGCCATACCAGCTCGGTGCAGGACGGGAGTCTCGTGCACTCCCGCCCTGCGCATTTCGCTTTTACTGCAACACCTCGACCGGCTCCAATAATAGTTGCTCGGCCATCCGCGTGCGCCGGTTTTGTTCGATCAATGGATCGACGATCGATCCACAATTAATGCATCGCCATACAAACGTTTCCGGCGAAAAATCCGGACGCCACTCATCAACCATCAGTCCTTTGCATCGTCCGCATGTCATGGTGTCCACCTCCTTAGGATGTGCCTCCAAAGCGTGAAGGCCGTGCCCATGTGAGTGAGAGACTAGCAATGAGAGATTAAAGAGGTGTTAGTGAGACGTTAAAATGAGTTAATCGAAATTTCTTCACAAAATCATCACGTTCATGTGAGTCACTTAGATAAATTTAGAATGAGAGAGGAGCATTCTGTATAAAAACTGAGGTGAAATAAGAATCGCGTGTGGCGGGAAGTAACTTCGGCAAGAATTCAGTTCGTGCGATCACTCAAGTCTGGACCGAATAGTGCTACTGATTGTGTGCAGCTCGGAACCGTTGAGTTTCTTGACAGAACTGCCCTCATCCTTTATCGATTGAAATGGCGGCAGGCTTGCGTGTGCCGGAAGGTTTGCATTGCAGAAAGAACCTAGGGCGCGCGCTAGATCACGTCTGCTCGACCAAAACGGGCAGCGTATGCTGGCGAAGGAGAACGGCATTGAGAGGCGCCGATCAAGGAATATGGCACACCCGTTGACATGTCCACAGTGTGGTCAAGATAAGGTCTTTCGTTCTCGCTGCTCGACTCTCATTGAACGGTTGCAGTCGTTCGCCTGCATTTCGCCGTTTCATTGTCAGTCGTGCAGCTTTCGCTTCTCGGCTTCACGCTTGGGATACAGTTTTCCGGCTCGGATGATGGATCGTCGCGAGCACCTGCGTATTCCTGTCCGCCTCTTTCTCTCGTTTTCCGGTGGAAAAGTTCGTGGGGAAGGGACGGTCCGGGACATCTCAATGGGCGGATGCATCATTGAGAGCCAGGCGTCGGTGCATGTGGACGATATCTTTTACCTGCAAATCGTGCTGGAGAATGAACAGGCTCCCATCGAGGTCGCTGCCATGGTCCGATCCGTGAGCTCCCGCGGCATCGCCTTCAAATTTCTACGCTCAGCGCAAGAAAATAAACGGCTATTGGCGTTCGTGCAGACCAAGACGGAATCGTTCGGAACTCGTTCCTCCACGTAACTGGCATCTACCCAGCATCTATCCCCACACCCCGCATAGCTTCGGGAGCCATCCTGCCGCCATTCTGTTAGAGTGGGGTTTCCCAGGCAGAAGCCTGGGGGTATTCTGTCGTGAGACGTTCATGTTCTGCGTGGTCGAACGCTTCTATCGCCAGATCGGCGCGGTTCAATGGTTCCGGGCACGCAGGAGAAGAAAGAAAATCGACATAGTGCTGAGCCTTGGCCTCGGTGGCAAAGCGGCAAAGGCCATACTCAGGCATGTGGGAAGAAGGGTGCCAGAAGGCCAGCCCGATCGAGCTGCCTTGAAAGATTCCCAAGGAGCGGTGTCGCACCTGAAAGCCTCCCGGGATTTCGTTGGATCGATCGAGAGCCATAAGGGGTCTTATAAAAGCGAACTGCCGTCCTTCCGTGAAGTATAACAAGGATGTAAGCGAAGCGACATCTTGAGCAGTAGTCAGAAGGCCGAAGGATTGACTTTGTCGATGAAAGCCTTACGTCTGGAAGAAGCGCTGTCCCATTTTGGCGCAGAGGAGGAACGATGATAGCTGTTGCACGATTGATGGGCGCGAGTGTGGTACTCATCGGCCTGTTGGCCCTTTCAGGTTGCGGCTATAACGACTTGCAAGGGTTGGATGAAGACACGAAAGCGGCTTGGAGCGAGGTCATCAATCAGTATCAACGGCGGGCCGATCTCATTCCGAATTTGGTGAACACGGTCAAGGGATATGCGACACATGAAAAGGAAACACTGGAGAGTGTGGTCCAAGCACGCGCCAAGGCAACCAGTGTTCAAATCACACCGGAGCTACTGAAGGACGAGGCTGCTTTCAAGAAATTTCAGGAAGCGCAGCAAGGTCTCTCAAGCGCCCTGGGACGGTTGCTGGCATTAGCCGAAAACTATCCCAATCTCAAGGCCGATCAGGGGTTCCGAGATTTGCAAAGCCAGCTTGAAGGAACGGAGAATCGTATTACTGTCGCGCGTAAGCGCTATATCGAGAAGGTAGCGGAGTTCAACAAGATGGTGCGCTACTTTCCCACAAACTTGACGGCTAAGTTTCTCCTCCATTTGGACGAAAAGGCGAACTTTACTGTCGCGGACGAAAAAGCCGTCGCGAAGCCGCCGGAAGTGAAGTTCTAACGTCAGCCTCGCGGTTGGGGAGCGATTGGGATGCGGCTCATGGCCCGAGCAGGATGGATAGTCCTTGCCGGCTGGGTATGGCTTGTCCTGGGACAGTGCCTACCAGCTCGGGCACTGGATGTGCCTCCGCTGAGTGGCCGCATCGTCGATCTTGCACATGTGTTGCCGCCTGCCACGAATGCGCAACTGTCTGACACACTTCGGACGCATGAAACGAACACATCCAATCAGGTGGCAGTGCTCATTGTCCCTTCGCTAGAAGGCGAGCCGCTGTTTGATTTTTCCCACCGCGTCGCGACGACCTGGAAATTGGGCACGAAGGCCACCGGCAACGGCGTCCTGCTGCTCGTCGCGATCAAAGAACGAAAAATCCGTCTGGAAGTCGGATACGGACTGGAAGGGGTGCTGACGGATGCGCGTTCAGCTCAGATCATCCGAAACGAAATGGCGCCGAAATTTCGCGCCGGAGATGTGCCGGCTGGCATCACGGCCGGTGTGCTGGCCGTGCTAAAAACCATCGAAGGAACCTACAACGCGCCGGAACCTGCGACGGTTATCCGTCCCGACGGTGAGGTGATTGCCAACACGGTATTTGCGGTCATTCTGGGCCTGGTCATTGGTCTTTTCTTCTCTCGCGCCCACCGCCTATTGGGCCCTGTGGTAGGAGGCGGCCTCTCGTTTCTCGTCGCACCGTGGGTGATCCCCGCTCTGATTGCAGGAGGGGTTAGCTTGTTCCTGGTCAGTCTGGCAGGTGGAATTGGGCAAGGGACAGGGGGAAGGCGACGAAGCGGCAGCACCCCATTCGATGACACCTGGTTCAGTACACGGCACGGGGGGTGGGGATCGGGCGGACTGGGTGAATCGTTTGGAGGATCGGGTGGCTTCTCGGGCGGCGGAGGCGATTTCGGAGGAGGAGGCGCCAGTGGCGACTGGTAGAAGGCCGGCACTCTCGGAGGACGATCGAGTACGAGTGGAGGCAGCCGTGCAGGCGGCTGAGCGTCACACGAGCGCAGAGATTGTGCCCATGATTGTCGGACAATCCGGTTTGTATCGAGAAGCGCACCACCGAGCGGGCCTGTTGTCTGCCGTGCTCGCCCTGACGACCTCGTTGACGATCGAAACGGCTTGGTTGCCCTGGGGATGGCATGCCTCGAATGCTGTGTGGTTGCTCGGCGTGACGGTGCTGGCCTACTCCGTTGGAGCCTGGATTGGAACCTGGCCGGCGGTCTTACGCCTGTTCACTTCGCGGGAACGCATGCGCCATAAAGTGCACCTGCGGGCAGAACGAGCCTTCGCCCAGCAGGGCCTCGCGCGTACCCGTGAACGGACCGGGCTGTTGGTCATGGTCTCATTGCTTGAGCGACAGGTCTATGTGTTGCCAGATCACACGCTGCAGGCGCGTATTTCAGCTGACCAGTGGCAGGAAATTGTGTCGATCATTGTTGACCGTATGAAGGTCGGCGATCTCGCCGGTGGATTGTGTCGTGGCATTGAAGCCATCGGTATTCATCTCACCCGTGCCTATCCCTCCCGTGACAGCGACAATCCCAATGAGTTGCCGAATGCGGTGATCCAGGATCTGTGACGGCCTGATCTGGTTGGACCATGGACGGCCTCGCGCCGTTCCGCTACAATCCCCGCAATGTCCGAGCCCGCCGCGCCTGTTGAATCATCTCGATCAGCTGTGGATGAAACCCATTCCGTCGTCAAGGCGGCGGGTCTCATCGGCATCGCCACGTTTTCCAGCCGCATTCTCGGGTTTGTGCGAGACATGGTGCTCGCCAGACTCTTCGGCGCGACCCCGGCGGCCGACGCGTTCTTCGTCGCCTACCGCGTGCCCAATCTGCTTCGGGAATTGTTTGCGGAAGGATCGATGTCCGCGGCGTTCATCCCTGTATTCACCGAATACCACACCCTCAAAACCAAGCGTGATGCCTGGGAACTGGCCAGCGCGACCTTCACGACGCTCCTGACCCTCGTCACCGCCGTGACGGTGGTTGGTATTCTGGCGGCGCCCGGAATCGTCTGGCTCCTTGCGCCGGGGTTTCGCGAGAGTGTCGACAAGTTGGCCTTGACGACGCTGTTGACCCAGTTGATGTTTCCCTACCTGATCTTCATCAGTCTGGCGGCTCTCGCCATGGGGATTCTGAATTCGTTGCGTGACTTTGCCGCCCCGGCCTTCTCCCCCGTCTTCTTCAATATTTTCACCATTGCCTGCATGCTATTCCTGTCGCCCTGGTTATCCGAACCGATTCTCGCGGTGGCGATCGGTATTGTCGTCGGTGGGGTGGCGCAGTTTGCGATGCAGCTTCCGGGGTTAAAGCGACGCGGCATGTTATTCGGCTTGCAGTTCAATGCCGGCCATCCTGGAGTGAAACGTATCGGACTGTTGATGGTGCCGTCACTGCTGGGGTTGTCGGTGACGCAGATCAATATCACGGTGAGTACGATCCTCGCGTCATATTTCCCCGGCGGGCCCACCTATTTGTTTTACGGCATGCGATTGATTCAGTTCCCGCTGGGCATTTTCGGGGTGGCACTGGCCACCGCGATCCTGCCCACGCTCTCTGCCCAAGCCGCGCGCGGGGCACTTGATGAACTGCGGACGACGATCGGATTCGGCCTCAGGATGATCTTTTTCATCATCCTCCCGGCGATGGCAGGCCTGATCCTCCTGCGGTACCCGATCGTGCATCTGGTCTTCGAGCACGGGTCCTTCACCAAAGCCGATACCCTGGCGACTGCGACTGCGCTGCTTTGTTACGCCGTTGGACTGTGGGCATTTGCGGGAGTGCGCATTATCGTGTCCGCGTTCTATTCGCTCCAGGATACGCGGACTCCGGCGGTGACGGCGGGGATTGCGGTGGTCGCGAATATTGCTCTGTCGTTATGGTTGATGACGATTCTGGATGCAGCCGGGTTGGCCCTGGCGACGGCTCTGGCCTCCATGCTCAACGGAAGTATTCTCGTGGCAGTCTTGCACCGGCGGCTGGGCCGTGTGGAGTGGAGCTCCATTGGGCGATCAGCCTGTCGGGTGCTCGGGGCATGTGTTCCGATGGCGTTGATCTGCTTCTGGGTGGCTGGCGCCTCAATGTGGACAGAGAGCGGCAATTGGCTGGTGAAGTCCGCAGCCCTCTTTGGTGGTATCGGGCTCAGCATCACCATGTATCTGGGGGTACATATCCTGCTCGGGTCGGAAGAGCTGGATGTGGTCATGGGAATGGTGAAGCGCAAGCTCGGCCGGGTGGCAAGTAAATTCGGAGCGAAATGACATGACGCACGCACAAACCTTCAAGACGTCTTGGGGTTGGGTCACTATTACGGCTTCTGAAAAAGGCGTGACCTCCATTGACATGTCCTCGTCGGATCATCGTGCTACCCGGCAGTCGCCAGTTGCTGTCGATGTCGCCGCATCCATCGTGAATGAGGCCAGGGCACAGCTGTTGTCCTATATAGATGGCGCGCGTCGGGAGTTTTCTTTTCCTGTGGATTGGTCGGCCGGCACTGCCTTTCAGCGTAAGGTGTGGAAGGCGATCGCGCGGATTCCTTACGGCCGTGTGCGGTCTTATCAGTGGGTGGCCATGCGCGTGGGAGGGAAGCAGTACGCCAGGGCCGTGGGAATGGCGCTGGGAGCGAACCCAGTTCCCATCGTCGTGCCCTGTCATCGCATCATTGCGCATGACGGTTCCTTGGGCGGGTTTTCTGGCGGATTGCCGATGAAACGGCGTTTGTTGAATCTTGAAGGAACCCTGACTCAATTGCGCAATGCCCGATAGCCGGGAGCGAATGATACATGAAGGCGGTTATTCAGCGCGTAACAGGAGCTTCCGTCGAGGTCGAGGGACAGATCGTCGGTCGCATCGGCCCCGGGCTTCTTGTCTTATTAGGCGTGGCGAAGGGGGATGAAGAGCGCGACCTCTCGTATCTTGTTGAGAAGGTCCAAACTTTACGGATTTTCGGCGATGATCAGGGCAAGATGAACCGGTCGCTGATCGATGTGGGTGGATCGCTATTGGTCGTCTCGCAATTTACGCTGCTCGGTGAGACCGGCAAGGGACGGCGGCCGGGGTTTGACCTAGCTGCTCCACCGGAGGTCGCGCGTGCATGGTATGAACAGGCAGTGGGTCGACTGCGGGGCGCCGGCCTCACCGTGGAAACCGGAGTCTTCGGCGCGCACATGCAGGTGGAGCTGCGTAATGACGGGCCGGTGACCTTTCTGCTGGATAGTCGGCGGGAATCGTAACGGCACAATGTCAGCCTGGGGTCCGATACAAAGAGACCAATGTGCACCTGTTAAGTATTGCGTGGGGGTGCCGATAAGGAGTCAGGGAGAAAGTCTCCTCGGGTTGAGAATGGTCTGCTATACTATTTTCAAAGGGCAAGGATTGCCCGGGAGGTCGAGATGGGAAGTCCCGTTTCTCGCAGCCATCCGCTCCGGCAGCTCTTCGGAGCGTTGACGGAGAAAAGTTTCACCGAACACCTCGGGTGGCCTGATCTGAACGTCACCGAGTACGTCTCCAACCTGCTTGTCGAATTCGCGCACACCGATCAACTCTACAAAATTCAGAATACCCAGGGCCGTACGATCGACTCGGTCGTCGAGATGCTGTTTGAGTCCGAAGTCATGTTAGAAGCGCAATCGTTCGAACGGGAGCGCGAGGTGCACCGGCACATCGGCGACTTTACGCTCTTTATGACCGGGCTGTTTCCAGAGTATCTTCGCCGTCTCAAGAGCGTTGGGCGGATCTACCACAAGGATTTCCTCGTGGACTACGTGAAAACCGGAAAGCGGTCCTATGGTCTGGTAGCGGAGTTCGGTCATTACGATCCCGAGCAGGACACCCCGTTGTTCCGCAAACTGTCGGAGAACTTTGAACTCTGTGTGACCGGACTGGGATTTGTCCGGTCGGACTTGGATCGCATGCAAGATCCTGCCTGCCGTCGTGTGAAAGATCTGCTTCTCAATTGAAACGCCTACGACCGGTTCTCCTGATTCACGGGGGCGCGGGACGCCGCGCCATGACCGTCGCCCAAGCAACGTGCCTCGAAGGCGCGTTGGCCGAGGGCCATCGTCTGTTGATGGCCGGTGTTCCTGCGTTGTCGGTCGTCGAAGAAGCGATTCGACTCCTGGAAGATTCCGGCCTGTTTAACGCGGGGCGCGGATCTAACCGTCAACTGGACGGGGTGCGCCGCATGGATGCGTCGATCATGGAAGGCCGAGACCTGCGTGCCGGAGCCGTGGCTTCGATCGAGGGCATCATTCATCCCGTCACCGCCGCCCGGCTCGTCCTGGAAAAAACCGCGCATGTGCTTCTCGTCGGGAAGGCAGCTACCCGCTTTGCCGACTATTTTGGATTGGAGCGCGCTCCGCGTCCAACACGCACCCTGGCTGACCACCCCAAGCAGTTGAGGCCACAGGCCGGGGTGAGCCGGACATTGCGACTGCATCAGGCTATTATGAAAAACGGCCGGCTTCGGGCAAGGAGCTTAGGGAAAGAAACGGTGGGGGCGGTGGCCTTGGATCTGACAGGCACGGTGGCGGCGGGCGCTTCGACCGGAGGCGTCGATGTCATGTTGCCCGGTCGAGTGGGCGATACGCCGCTCATTGGCTGCGGAGTGTATGCCGACAATGACGCCGGGGCCGTGTCCATGACCGGCTTGGGGGAGAGCATTATCCGCGTCGCCGTCGCCAAGGAAATTACTGACGCGTTGGCGAGCGGTCTCAGTCCGGTCGCGGCAGCCAATCGCGTGTTGCGAAAAGTCGTGGAGCGTGTCCAGGGCGCCGCCGGCGTCCTGGTGCTCTTGCCCGACGGTCGCTGCACGATTCGCCATAGCACGCCGCACATGGTGGCCGGGATCATCGGTCCGGACGGGCGAGCGATCGTGCGCGACCGGTTTGCCTAGCGCCGTCACAGGCTGGTAGAGTGACACGAGGTGTCAGCCTATGTCGGCGCTCTTTCATCTTGCCTTTCCCGTCCACGACCTGGCGGCTGCCAAGCAGTTTTATGTCGAGGGTCTCGGTTGTGTCCTAGGTCGGGAATCTTCCACGGCCGTCACTTTCGGCCTCGCCGGGCATCAGTTGGTTGCCCATCTTTCCGCCGACTCGATTGTCCCTCAAAAAGGTGTCTATCCGCGCCATTTCGGCCTCGTGCTCACGGTGGAAAACGAATGGCAGGCCCTGGCCGATCGCGCACAGGCCCATCACCTTACGTTTTATCAGCAGCCACGCCGCCGGTTTCCCGGGACACGGATCGAACATCGCACGTTTTTCCTGGAAGACCCGTCAGGAAATCTGCTCGAATTTAAATATTACGTCCACGAGTCGGCGATTTTCGGAGAGCGGGATTACACATCAGTCGGCGAATCGACCTAGCGTTGGATTCGTGTGTGGCGAGCGAGTACTACTCCACGGGAACCACTTCGAGGTTTTCCGGAGGGAGTCGATTGATCGAGGCCGCTTTCCGGCCGTTCCCCCGTTCCAGCCAGCGAACGATGTGGCGTTGTCGTCGGTTGAGATAGGCAGTGCGCCTGATGGGGTCATACCGCCGTGGGGAAGGAAGAATCGCCGCCAGCAAAGCTGCTTCCTCTATCGTGAGATCCTCCGCCGATTTGCCGAAATGGTGTCGCGCCGCCGCCTCCGCTCCGAAGACCCCCTGCCCCCACTCGGCGACATTCAGGTAGAGCTCCAGAATCTGTTTCTTCGTTAACTGGTGCTCCAGGGAGCGTGTGATCAAGGCTTCCCGGGCTTTCCGCAGCAGGGATCGTTCAGAAGAGAGGTACAGATTTTTCGCCAGCTGCTGGGTGATGGTACTGCCCCCGCGTTTGAATTCGCCGACCTCCAGGTTATAGAGTGCCGCATCTTTGATGCCTTCCCAATCGAATCCTTCGTGCGCGAAGAAGGAGGCGTCTTCAGCGGCGACGACGGCGCGCTGAAGGGCGGGCGCAATTCGAGCCAGGGGAACCCAGGCAAATTTAATGTGCAGCGGATGGCCTTGTTCCTTGGCCTGGGTCCGCCGGGCTTCCATGACCGCCGTTTCCGTCGGGTGATGTTTGGCCAGACGTGACACGTCGGGCAGCGTCGCCAGCCAATACAACGCCAAGGCGGCCGCGGGTAGACCGATGAGAACGGTCGCCCAAAACAGGATCCGGCCGAACAGACTGCCTGTTGACTTGCTCATTCCCTACACTCTATCTATGAGCGTACGAGATGGCTCACCCGTTCGCCGCACGTGGCCGAACGTAACGCGCATCCCGCATTGCCGAGCCCCGCGATCATTATGAAACTACTCAGCGCCGAGTTTATCAAAAGTTCCGTGTCTCCAGAACAGTTTCCTGCCGACCGATTGCCCGAAATTGCCTTCGTCGGACGATCCAATGTCGGCAAGTCGTCGCTGATCAATTCCCTGCTGCATCGGAAGAAGTTGGCCAAGGTCAGCAAGACGCCGGGAAAAACGCGCGCCGTCAACTTCTTTACCGTCCGTACTTCGGACCCGAAGCTGCCGCTTTTGTCCCTGGTGGACCTACCGGGATACGGGTATGCCAAGGTCTCCAAGACGATGCGCGCGCAATGGGGGCCGATGATCGAGCAATATCTCGAACAGCGGCAATCACTCGGCGCGGTAGTTTTGCTGATCGAGTCGCGCGTATTGATGCCGCAAGATGTCATGACGGTCCAGTGGGTGCAGTCTCTCGGGTGTGGCCTCATCATTGTGCTGACGAAAGCCGATAAGTTGCGGCAGAGCGAGCGGGCGCCGACCCTTGCCGAAATGCGCGTCGCCTGCGGATTGACGTCGGAGGTGCCGGTCCTTTTATATTCGGCCGAAACGCATGAAGGGCGGGACGCGTTGTGGGGCGAGATTCGCGCGCAGTTTAAAACTTGATCTCGATGTAAGCCTTGTTTTTCAGATCGGCCATCCAGATCTGGTATTGATCTTCCGTCTTCTGCTGAAACACGAGGGATTGGATTTCGGCCTTCACCTGCTCGAAGGGGCGAAACTGGCGCGGTTTTTTGTCGTCGACGCGCACAATATGCAGCCCTTCCGCGGTCTCCACGATCCCCGTGATCTGCCCCACCTGCACCGATGTCAGCGCCTGCTCAAGTGCCGGAATCAGTTCTCCCTGTCGGACCAGTCCTAAACGCCCGCCGCGGGACGCGTCCGCTCCATCGGAAAAACGGAGCGCCAGATCCTCAAAGGGTTCGCCTTGTTTCAGGGTCGCCAGAAGGGCTTCGGCGCGTCCCTGTGCGATGGAGAGGCCGTCCGGCGTCCGCGGTTTGATCAGGATTTGGCTCAACTGGTATTCCTCAGGGTAGGCGAATCGATCCCGGTGCTCCTCGTAGTACCGCTTCATCTCCGAATCGGCGACCATAATCAGGCCGCGGACCTCCCGGTCGACGACACGCATCAACGTCAGCTGCTCCCGAATGCTTCTGGTGGTGTTGGCGTCGGCGCTATTGAGCGTTTCGCCCTGCTTCTTCATTTCCTGCACCGCCTGCGTGACTTCCTGGTCGGACACATCCACGCCCTTGTTCTTCGCGGCCTGGAGCTGCAGTTTGCGTTCGATCATCTTGGTGACGGCCATTGCCTCCGCGGTTTTGAGGCGGCGTTCGAGATCCTCGCCGCTGTAGAGTTTGCGAAGGCGCTCCTGATCGGGCAGCAAGTCACGTTTCAGTTCGGAGAGCATGATCAGGTCAGAATTCACGACCGCGACGATGCGGTCTTCAAGCTTGGCAGCCTCGACGGGGCAGGCGGGCAAAAAACCCATCCAGGCACAAAAATAGATGACGCCCACGGCCCGGCGGCCGAGCGATCGCATAGAGAAGCGTTTAAAGGCGCGGACACAATGAGAGGCGAAAGACAATCGGTCGTTCATCACGGTAAGGGGATTGTACACAATCGAGACTTCAGAAAGGGAGCGATCTTGCGATGAAAAGGATGGAAGCGTGAAGCCGGAAAGCGGGTAGGAATCCGGTACGCAGGAAGTTAGGGACGCCCTGGTTCATCCGTCACATAGCGGGCCGCATCGGCCATGCGAATCGTGGCGCCGGTGCGGAGTTCGGCGAAGACATCATCGAGCCGTTTGCGTCGCTTTTCAGCCAGGAGTTCCTGCCGGAGCCTCTCGCGAGTGGCCTGGTCTGCCTGCAGGATTTCCGGTTCAAGGGGGCTGACTTTCATCAGATAGTACCCCTTGTCCGTCTTGATCGGGTCACTGACCACACCGGTGTGCAGCGAAGGAATCAGCGCATCGAGCTCCGGCTCCAGCAGGCCCTTTCGATACGGACCCAGGTCGCCGCCCTTGGCGCGGCTGCGCTCATCGATCGAATATCGCAAGGCAAAGCGGGTGAAGTTCCCACCGGCTTCCACCTGGCGCTTGAGATCCTTTGCGGCGTAGACGTTCGGTAACAGCATGACCGAGACTTGAACCTTGGGATTGGCCAGGAGCTGATTGGCGTGTTTCTCGAGATACACGTCCAGTTCTTCCTTGGTCACTTCGACCTTGGTCTTGATCCGGTCTTTGAGGAGTTCATCCAGAATCAGCTGCTCGCGGTACCGCAGGGTCTTCTCCCGGATGTCATCGGATTGATCCAAGCCCTGTTTGCGCGCTTCCTGCATCAGCAGCTCGCGCATGATCAATTCGTCAAGAAAGCGGCGCTTCCCGCCTTCCTTTTCATATCGGGCGCGGGTGGCCTGGGAGAGCTCATCCCACCGGATGTCGAACTCGGCTTGCGTGATGGAGCGCCCGTTGATCATGGCGATCACGGGTTCCTCTTGCGGGGGTTCGGTACAGCCGGCCAGCGCGGCCAGCGCGCAAAGCCCCAGCGCGGCGCCGGTCAGTCGTGCTCGCCAGTGAGAGATGGCTGGTGTCTGCGGTGACGTCATGCGGTCGGGGCGGAGCATCCTCTGCGAAGGTCAGGTAGAGCCGGTCCGTGGCTCTTGATTGTTGGTACCACAGACGTGGAGGGTTTGCAAGGTTGCGTTAAGTTCTGGAAAAACCAAACTCCAGTCGTCATGCGGCATCTGGAGTTCAAAAGACAAGGGCGACAGAAACCGGAGCCGTTTTTTATACCGGTCCATGAGGGCCTGCACAGCGGTTTCCGAAACTTTCGCCTTGGGGTCGAACGTAATCACCACCGCGTGCGTCTGCTCGACAACGGAGGTCAGCCGGAGCTGTTTGGCCAGTAGGCGGATCTGCATCAGTTCGAACAATCGTTCGACCGGGTCGGGCGGAGGTCCATAACGGTCTTCAATTTCGCCATGCATGAGCGCGAGGTCGCCCAGTTGCCCGCAGGAGGACAGGCGTTTGTAAAGCGACAGGCGTTGATGGCTGTCCACAACATAGTCTTCGGGAATATAGGCCGAGACGCTGAGACGCAGGGTCGGATCCGGCTCTTCTTCCACCACCTGGCCTTTCAACCGTTGAACGGCTTGTTCCACCATTTGCAGATAGAGATCGAGCCCGACGGCGGCGATATGGCCTGATTGTTGTTTGCCGAGCAGATTGCCCGCCCCGCGAATTTCCAAGTCCGCCGCCGCGATCCGGAAACCGGACCCTAACTCGGTAAATTGTTGAATGGCGGTCAACCGCTTCTGGGCGTCGTCCGAAAGGTTGCCTTCATCCGGTACCAGGAAATAGGCGTAGGCCTGCTCGCCGCCACGTCCCACTCGTCCGCGCAACTGGTACAGCTGGGCGAGTCCAAACGTATCCGCGCGATTGACGATGATCGTGTTGGCGGTCGGCACATCGATGCCGGATTGAATAATGGCCGACGCGATCAGGATATCGGCGTCCCGGTGGAAAAATTTCAGCATCACGGCTTCCAAGGGTTTGGAATCCATCTGGCCGTGCGCCATCACAATGCGCGCCTCCGGTACCAGTTCATGAAGCCAGGCGCCCATCCGCTCCATCGTTTCCACGCGATTGTGCACGAAGTAGGTTTGTCCGCCCCGGCCGAGCTCGCGCAGAATCGCTTCCCGTATTGCTTTTTCGCTGAAGCGAAGCACTTGGGTGCGGATCGCGAGGCGTCCGGACGGGGGCGTGTCGATAATCGAGAGATCGCGCACGCTGGCCATGGTCATTTGCAAGGTGCGCGGAATCGGCGTGGCGGTCAGCGTGAGGACGTCGACCTGAGTGCGCAGCTGCTTCAGGCGCTCCTTATGCTTGACGCCGAACCATTGTTCTTCGTCGATGATGACGAGGCCGAGGTTCCGAAACTGCACATCCTTCTGGAGAAGGCGGTGGGTACCGATCAGCACATCGACCAGGCCGGCCGCCGTATCCTTGATGATCGCCTTGGTGTCCTTGGGGGATTGAAACCGGGACAACAGCGCCACGCGGGTCGGGAACGGCGCAAACCGCTCGGCGAAATTGTCGTAATGCTGATGAGCGAGCAGCGTGGTCGGCACCAGTACCGCCACCTGCCGGTTTTCCTCGACGGCTTTGAAGGCAGCCCGCATCGCCACTTCGGTTTTTCCGTAGCCCACGTCGCCACAGACCAGGCGATCCATTGGCTTGGTAGAGGCCAGATCGTTGGCGATGTCCTCGATGGCCTTTCGCTGATCCGGTGTTTCCTCATATTCGAAGGCCGCCTCAAACTCATGGTAGAGCATGCTGTCTTTGCCGTAGGACGTACGATGGACCAGTTCCCGGTTGGCATAAAGATCGACGAGCTCATGCGCCATTTCTTCGATGTCTTTTTTGACTCGCGCCGTCGTTTTTGCCCAGCTCGTGCCGCCAAGACGGTCGAGGCGTGGAACATGGGCGTCTGCGCCCGCATATCGTTGCACCTGGCTCAGGCGATCGAGCGGCACATAGAGCTTGTCGGTGCCGGCGAATTCGAGCACCAGAAAGTCGCTGTCGAAGTCCTGTACCGAAAGCCGGCGAAGCCCCTGATATTTTGCGATGCCGTACTGCATGTGTACGACATAATCCCCGATGTTCAGATCTTCGAGCGAGGAGAGAAAGGTGGCCGCTTTGCTCTTGTGTTGCGGTTTATGCCGGGCGCCTTTGGCGAACAGTTCTTCTTCGGTCAGGACGACGAGCCGCAAGTCGGGCGAGAGAAATCCGGCCGAGACCTCGCCGTTCAACACCGAGAACGGGGCCTTTTGCGCGCCGCCCGCCGAGAGGGCCGAGGCTTTCCATTCCATCGCCGGTCGATCGTGCTCGCCAAACAGTGCCAGCAGTCGGCCGACTTGGCCCTGACTTCGGGCGACCAGCACGACGGGTCCACCTTCGCGCAATCGGTCGAGCACTTCCAACGTATGGCTGAATGCCGTCCCGCGCTGGCCGAGTCCCACGCTGGCCGGCGTTTGGGCCGGGCAGGTCAGGACCGGATCCCAGCTCGCGTCCGGCGCGGTTACTGGTTCCAGAGCCAGGGTCGCATACCCTTGGGTGGCGGTGACGATTTGATCCCACGTGAGGTACAGCTGATCCGGAGTCGGATAGGGATTCGGATCCGTGCGATCTTCGTGACGAAGAAACCCTTCTTCAATGGCCTGCCAACATTCCGCGGTGTGAGCCTTGAGGGCGCTCGGTTGATCCAGCACGAGAATGGGCGGTTGGGGAAAATAGTCCAAGATACTGTCCATCGACCCATAAATGGA
This sequence comes from Nitrospira sp., assembly GCA_024998595.1. Taxonomy (GTDB): domain Bacteria; phylum Nitrospirota; class Nitrospiria; order Nitrospirales; family Nitrospiraceae; genus Nitrospira_A. The sequence goes on along the minus strand of JACOEK010000002.1, from coordinate 628,003 downwards.
CGGGGCATGCCATTCGGCATCCGCAGCCAGCGGTGCGAGGGCGTCGGGCGCGTCGTCGGGGCGAATCAGTTCACGTGCGGGCAAGACCCAGGCCTGCTTGATTTTGTCGGTCGATTTTTGCGTGGCGGGGTCGAAAAAGCGGATTGATTCGATCGTGTCGCCCAGAAACTCGACTCGCAGCGGGTCTGGATAAGCCGTCGAGTAAATATCCACGATCCCGCCGCGAATACTGAATTCGCCCGGAATCTCCACCACGGATCCTTTTCGGTACCCGAGCCGCAACAGGCTGGACACCAAGACCTCCCGCTCCACATCACTGTTCGGTTGAAACTGCAGAATAGCGTCGGTGAAGACCAGGGCCGGCAGCACGCGCTGCGTCAGCGCCGGCACGGAGGTAAACAGCGCCGTGCGAGCGGTGGTGCACAGCCGATTGAGCGTCTGCATGCGGCGGGCCACCAGATCCATGTGGGGAACCGTCGACTCGTAGGGCAGCGTTTCCCATTTCGGGAACAGCGCGAGGTCGTCGCCCGATTGACCGCAAAGCGTTCTAAAAAACAGGGTGTCGCGATAGAGGCGTTCCGCTTCGTCATCGGTCTTGGCGACGATCAGCCAGGAGCGGTCGGCCAGCGGTTGAGTCGGCGCGCTCTGCGTGAGCAGAGCGAGACCGAAGCCGGCCGTCGAACCATGCAACCCCATCAGGCAGGGTTTGCCTGACCCGGTGCGAAGGGCTTCCCGCGCAGGCGCGAGCCAGTTCGTCAGATGCGGTGGCACTATAGGTGGCACGAACTCCTTACGCCGTGGTGGAGCGAATACGTTGTACCAAGGTCGTGGTTGAGACGCCGGGAACCAGGGGAATGGTTTGCACACGCCCGCCGTGGGCCTCGACCGTGTCCCGGCCGATGATCCGATCGAGCGGCCAGTCTCCCCCCTTGACCAGAATATCCGGCTGGAGGGCCGCGATGAGAGCTCCGGGGTCCGGTTCCGGAAAAATGACCACATAATCCACGCAAGCCAGGGCGGCGAGGACTTCTGCACGTTGGACATCCGGCACGATGGGGCGATCAGCACCCTTATGCAGGGCCCGTACGGAGCCGTCGGAATTCACGCCGACCACGAGTAGATCACCCAGGTCGCGGGCGGCCTGCAGGTAGCGGATATGGCCGATGTGCATGAGGTCGAAGCAGCCGTTCGTAAAGACGACGCGTTGCTGCCGCTGCCGGCGCTCGGCCAACAGGGAGGTGAGTTCATCTCGCGTGGTCACTTTTGTGGGCATGACATTTAGCGTGGATCAAAAATCTCATCTTAGCAGGATGTGGAAAAAGTCTGCCACCACGAATCCGTGGCTGACTCAAGGTGATCGCACAATCAGTCCGGCGTGCGACGTATGCGCTTTCTTTTCCCCTCTTCACCGTGAGGGAGAGCGCCTAGGCGGACCACACCGGCTCCATGTCGCTCGATCAACCGATCCAGGGCAGCGACTGCATCGCGTTGACGCCGGTCGAACAGCGGTTCAGGAGCCGAAACCAGATCCGACAGGCCCAGTCCTACGAGGCGATAGCGCGAGCGGGGCTGTATGAGGTCGCCGAGGGCGAGGCGAATATCCGGCCACATGTCTGGATCGTAGTTCATCGGCGTGGGAAATTTCCGCTGCCGCGTGGTGATGTGGAAGTGCGAATCCTTCAGCTTCACGGTGAACGAGCCCGCCGCCAGTCCCTCCAGCCGAAGATCATGCGCCAGCGTTTCGAGGTATCCATGGATGATCGGCTCCAGCACATTTGGATCGTTGGTATCCTCGTCGAAAGTGGTCTCGTGGCTCACGCTTTTCGTTTCGCGGTCGGCCACCACGGGATCGGAATCAATGCCGCGAGCCAGCGATTGAAATGCCGCCAGGCGCGTGCCTAAGAGGCGAAGGAGAGCTGGTTCGAAGCGAGAGACCAGCAGGTCACCGACCGTGTGAACCCCCAGGCGTTCGATGGCTTCGGTGGATTTCGGTCCCATGCCAGGCAACGAGCGGATCGGCAATGGCGCCAGAAAGGCCGCTTCCGCGCCCGGTTCAATCACGGCCAGTCCGTCCGGCTTGTGCGCATCGGCGGCGATCTTGGCGACGGTTTTTCCGGAAGCGAGGGCAATCGTGCAGGTCAGGCCGGTCGTGTGAAGAATGTCAGCTTTCAGCGTGCGGCCTAATGCGCGGGGATCCGGATGGCGGGTTTGCAGTCTGGTCGTATCCGCATAAAATTCATCGATACTCGTCCACTCCGTTTCAGGGAAGAACCGGTTCGTAACCTCTTGAAGTTGGCGATGCAGACGTTGGTACAACGGCCGGTCAGGCGGCACGAGAATCAGCTGAGGGCAGAGGCGCAGCGCCTGAATCGTCGGTATGGCAGATCGTACACCGAATCGCCGGACCGCATAACTGGCGGCGGCGATGATGCCGCGTGGCGGCGGACCGCCGACGGCGACCGGCTTTCCCGCCAATGATGGGTCGGCTAGCACGGCGGCCGACGCAAACATGGCATCGATATCGCCGAACAGAATTTGTCGAGACCAACGAGCAGCCATGCGACCCTAGCTCGATTGGAAGGGGAGGCTGAATTGCCGGCCGATGGCACCAAGAGAGGACGGTTCCGGTTGGGATTCCTCGTGAACGACCGCGAATTCGCGGAGCGGTCCCCGGCAGGCGCCGCATAAGTGCCGCCGAGGTTGAATAGTCCGGCGCTGGCGCCGGTAAATGGAGCCGCATTGCTGGCAGCGCCAGGCATACTTGGCCAATGCGGCCACCTCGGCGCCCAACGAATGGTAGATCGTGATGCCGAGGCCGTCCAGGTTCATGCGCGCCATCATGCGACGAAAATCTTGACCATGATTCGGACGACGCTTGAGGACATCGTATTGCCACTGATGAATCATTTCGTGGGCGAGGGTCATGACCGTCTCGCGGTGCTGGCTGGAGCTGTGGACTGGTAGAAGGACTGCCGAGAGTCGGATGCATCGCCGTCGCGTCTGACCGGCGTCACTGTGCGTCTGTGCATGTCTCGGGCCCACCCGGCACACAAACATGCCTGCGGAGGAAGTCAGTCGCCGGCTCCATTCGATGGGAATCGGGGGCAAGGCGTCCTGAAAATACCGGCGATTGAGGTCGGTCCACATGGTCAGCAGCGGTTCGACAGAGGGTATCATGGTCGTCACCGGATGATGCGGATTCCGTATGAGTGAGCGCGCTTATCGCGCTTCAGCGGCCGGACAGCTCTTCGATGACCGCGGCGGCCAACAGCGGCACCATGATCTCGTGATGACCGGTGAGGGCGTAGCCTTTGCCGCCTTTTTGGGTGGGGCGGCGCACGACGTTGGTCATGGGTCGATAGTGCGTGAGGAAATCCATGTTCACCGTCGTGATATTCGTCAATGAATGACCGAGATTCCGTCCCAGCGACACGGCTTTCAAGAACACTTCCGGCAGGATGACGGCGGAGCCCAGGTTGAGGTAGACCCCACCTTCCATGCCGGAGACCACAGCGGCCAGGCGCCGGAAATCGAGCAGGGATCCCGCGCCGATCGCCGCGCCGTCGGCGGACGGATGCATATGGATGATATCGGTGCCCACGGCGACGTGGACGGTGACAGGAAGTCCAAGTCTGGCTCCGGTGGCCAGCAGGCTGGTGGCACGATTCGGAAACTGCTGCTTATGACGATTGATGTACAAACCGAGTGCTTCACCCAGGCCCAGGCCTTCTTTCATGCCTAGCGTGATGGCCTCGTTGAGCATGCGGCCGGTTTCCTCCGCCATGCCGAATCGACCGGAGTCGATCTCCGCGTCCACTTCCTCGGACGTATGCCCCATAAATGCCAGCTCGAAGTCGTGGATGATGACGGCTCCGTTCATGGCCAGAGCGGTCACGATGCCGCGCTCCATGAGGTCTACCAGGAGAGGGCCCAAACCGACCTTCACGACATGGGCGCCCATGCCGATAATCACCGGTCGGCCGCGACGATGCGCCTTCGCAATAGCCTGCGCCACCTCCCGCAACGTCTTGACCGCCAGAATATCAGGGAGCGAGTCGAGGAAGCGCTTGAACGAACGGCCTTTGGTCCAGACCTTGGCGAAGTTGGAGACCTGCACCTTGCTGTGCCGACGCTGAAGCGGATAGGTCTTCAGACGCGAGACATCGATAGGCTTGATGATCGCTGGGGGCGTCGACGATTTCGTGGAACGCTTAGGCCGGGTTGGCAAGAACGTGATCCTCAATAAGTTCGCAGAGCACATGGCCCAGCGTGATGTGACTTTCCTGAATGCGAGCCGTGAGCGTCGAAGGAACGACGAACCCATAGTCGACCATTCCGGCCAGCTTACCCCCTGAACCGCCGGTCCAGGCGACCGTCGTGAGGCCCGCCGCTTTGGCCGCTTCGACTCCTTTCAGCACGTTGGGGGAGTTGCCGCTGGTGCTGATGGCAATGGCCACGTCTCCTGCCTGCCCGTGCGCCCGCACCTGGCGGGCGAAGAGTTCCTCGAAGCCGTAGTCGTTGGCGATGCAGGTGATCGCGGCGATGTCCGTGGCGAGGGCGATGGCCGGAAACGGCGCGCGTTCGCGCTTATAGCGCCCGACGAATTCAGCGGCGATGTGCGCGGCATCGGTGGCGCTGCCGCCGTTGCCGAAGAGCAAGACTTTATGCCCGGTTTGGAAGGCGCGGCCGATGAGTTGCGCGACCTGCACGATTTTGTCGGCATGATCCCGCGCAAAGCGCCGCTTGACCTCGGCGCTCTCGTCGAACGCCTTGATGGCGAATTCTTTCATTGTAAGGAATTGTAGGGAAGCCCCGGGTCACTGTCAAACGACCGCGAGACGGCGTTATTTTCCAGGCGAACCGGGAGAAGACCGTTTTGTAATCATGTTCATGGCCAGTGTCAGCATGGAGCCGACATCCGACACATTCGCCGGCAGCACGAGTGTGTTGCTGGCTTTGGCCAGTTCCCCGAACTTGGTGATGTATTGCTCGGCGACGCGTAATTGCACGGCTTCATAGCCCCCGGGGATCTGAGTAGACTCCGCGACTTTGCGCAATCCCTCGGCAGTCGCGCCGGCGATCGCCATAATGGCGGCAGCCGCACCCTCTGCTTCGTTGATCTGTTGCTGTTTCTTTGCCTCGGACGCTTTGATCACCTGTTGCTTCTCGCCTTCCGCCTGATTGATGGCGGCGTCGCGCTCGCCTTCGGAGGTCAGAATCACCGCGCGTTTTTCCCGCTCGGCGCGCATCTGCTTTTCCATAGCCGCCAGCACATCTTTCGGCGGCGTGATGTTCTTGATCTCGTAACGCAGGACCTTCACGCCCCAGGGCTCCGTGGCCTTGTCCAGTTCATTGACGACCTGGCTGTTGATGTTGGTGCGTTCTTCGAACGTGCGGTCCAGTTCAATTTTCCCGATCTCGCTGCGGAGGGCGGTTTGGGCGAGTTGGGTGATGGCAAAGCGGTAATCGCTGATGCCGTACGAGGCGCGTTGCGGGTCCAGCACTTTTGAATACAGAATGCCGTCGACGCCGACCTGAACGTTGTCGCGAGTGATACAGATCTGTTCGGGAATATCGATCGCGGTTTCTTTCAGCGAATGTTTGTATTGGACACTGTCGAGAAAGGGCCAGAGGATGTGAAATCCGGCGCCGAGTGTGCGTGAATATCGGCCGAGGCGTTCGACCACATACGCGCTCTGTTGGGGCACCACACGCGCCGTTTTTGAAACGACCAGCAACACGAGGCCCGCGAGAAATATGACGACCCAGAGTCCGCCTGGCATTCCGCTATCCTCCATGATGGGGTGACCTCATTCGGGTTTGATCCACAGGGTGATGCCGTCGACGTGATCGACCAGGCTGCGTTGCCCCTTCGTAAGTGGCTTGGTGCCCAAGTTGTGCGCATTCCACGTGCTGCCACGGCATTCCGCTTTGCCCCGGCCGTCCGGAGGAATGTCTTCCAGCACGATGGCCGTTTCGCCGCCCATCGTATCGACCGGCGAGACGCCACCTCGGTCGGTTGCCATGAGTCGCCGGAGTGGTGGACGTAACAGCAGCAGGGAGCCGATCGAAAAGCCGGAAAACAACAGCCAGGACATCCATGCGCTCTGGATGACGTCCAGGCCGACCAGTGCGCCGACCAGCAGCGCACCGATGCCGAAGAACAACATGTAGAATCCACCGGGCGTGACCATTTCGCCGCCGAGCAGAAATATTCCCAGAAAGGCCCAGAGCCACCAGCTCATCGTCTCTCCTCAATCGGCACTGTGCGCGGAATTACAGAGGAATTCACGCGGCAGTCTATGCGTCTTTCCCGGGAGCGTCAAGGATTTGGGCAGGGCAACAGGTTTGTTCACTGAGCTCGCCCTAATCCGTTGATCGAGTGAGTGGAAAAATCAGGCTTGAGGGCAATAATTCGTTGAAATCACCGCCACGATGATTCGTTCCCTTGGGTTCTTCTTCCACGGTATCAGCAAGACGACTTATTGTGTCTGCCAGCAATAAGATCTTGTACGATCTCCGATCGAGAAGTATGGAGCGTGAAGTCTGGGTAGCCGGGTGGCCAACCGGCAGGAGAAGTCGGTTCTATTCGATTCGGGGGAAAGCCAGACTCGCAGGGGCGTCGTTATTGGCTCAGCTCGACAATGTGCATGTCTCGGTCTTTTCCGCCTCGTGCGGTGATGAGGTCAGAATGGATCAACAACGTGCTCAAAACTTCCTGGCGAAGTTGGTCGCGAATGGCCTGGCTTGAAACGGATAATGAGGCAGTATCCTGTAACACATGCAGCCATCCTACCACCGCTCCATCATAACGACTCGCAGGCATGGCCATATGCATTTGCTGGAAGATGGTAATGGCATCCGCTCGATTCTCAAAGAGCGCGATTAACCCACGAATATAGTAGGCGTCTTCGCAGGCCGGACCTTTATGACACGTCTTCGCCAGAGGTTCTTGGGCACTTGCAATCGCCCGCAACGTTGCGCGCTCGCTGCCGTCACTTTGAAAGAAGGCGCTGGTCGGGAGCGTGGTCGACGAGCCACCTTTCATCGACATGCAGCCTCCCATCGCACCGGCGATGACGATGCAGAGAATAAGGTGAAAAGCCAATTGCGGCATACTGTGTTCCTTCAATGTCCTGGAAGAATCCTGGCAGACTACTCATTCTAGTGAAGCTATCTGCGGAGTGGAGCTGGGAAGATCCCTTGGTACACCGTAGCCACCACGGTAGCCGGCGTTCATTGAAGCGGCCGGACTGCAATGGTATAGTCCGCCGAATATGCCTGCCGATACTCCCGTCAAAGCGCTCATCCTGGCCTTTACCGATGCCCCGCCACTTGCGGCCTATGTCATCAATCGGCTGCAGCCAGAACTGCTCTGTTTTTTTGTGCCGGAGTCGGCAAAAACGCAGGTTGAGGAGGCCGTGCAGCCACTGGTGCAGCAGATGCCAAAGCGCTGGGATTGGGTTGTGACGCCCGATCCGGCGGACATCATGGCCTGTCATCAGGCGTTATCGCGAACCATTCACGAACTCCTCCGCACCTGGGGAGTGTACGTGGGTGAAGTGGTGGTCGATTTGACCGGAGCGACCCCTGCCATGGCCGCGGCGCTGGCGACAGTGAGCCAACCATGGACGTCTCGGATGATCAGTCTGGTTGATGCGGCAGGGTCTGACGAGAGCGAGGAAATCCTCATCGATGGTCTTCCCAGACGCTGGGTCCAGGGCAATCCCTGGGACGAGTCGGCTGTCGTCGTTCGTCGCGAGGCCAGTGAGGCGTTTAATCAAGGATCCTTCAGAGCTGCTGCGACATTGTTCCATACGTTGGAAGCTCGAGTGAGCGGGGGCCAGAAGCCGCTCTATCGCGCTCTGGGTGAACTTGCGCTGGGGTACGGTCTCTGGGAACAGTTTCACTATCGCCAGGCCTGGGAGAAGTTGAAGACCTCTTTGAAAGCGCTCGACATGGCGTCGATCTGGGGCGGGCCACCGGGGCTGAAGGCGTTGTTGCCATTCATCAAGGCCAATAGCGGCTTTTTGGAAAAGCTGGTGCTCGATCCCGCTGACGTCAAAGAAGGCGTCGTGCTCGATTTGTTGGCGCATGCGCATCGCCGCGCTCATGGAGACCATGATCATGAACGGGCCATGGTGGCTCTCGTACGAGCGTTAGAAGCCTGTGCGCAGCGGCAATTGTTCAAACAATACAAGATCAAGAGCTGGGACGTGCAGCCGGAACAGTTGCCCGAATCGATGCGGGACACCTGCCGCACCTCTTATCTGGACGATGTCGACGGTAAGTATAAACTGCCACTGCAGAGCCAGTGGCGCGCGCTGGCCGGTCTCGGTGACCCGATGGGACAGGCCTTTCTTCGCGACTGGCCCAAGATGAAACCGCTCCTCGATGCGGCCAATCACGCGGTGTTGGGTCACGGGTTTGAGGCGGTCAAAGGCGAGCGGGTGCAGCAACTCTCCGATATGGTGATGAAGCTCACCAGCGTGAGCGAATCTTCATTGCCGAAGTTCCCGGTTCTCAATCTGTAAGAACTGGTAGCGGTCCGCTAGCAGTTTCAGCGATCTGTTTCCATGGAAATTAGGATCTACTACGAGGACACCGACTGCGGAGGGGTGGTGTACTATGCCAACTACCTCAAGTATTTCGAGCGGGCGAGGACGCACTATCTCGAAGCGCGGGGACTGTCGGTCGCAGGCCTGCGCGAGCAGGGGACGCAGTTTGTCGTGGTGCATGCCGAGGTGGACTATCGGTCGCCGGGGCGGTATGGTGACACCCTGGTGATTGATACGAGCCTGGCGGATGCGAGCCAGGCGTCTGTTACCTTCGCACATGTGTTGCGGGAGCGAACGAGCGGGCGCATTGTGGTCGAAGGCTCGGCCAAACTGGTGACGGTGGATGAACACATGAAAGTGAAGCGGCTCGACAAACCCACCCTGGCTGCGTTACAAGGACCACCGGAGACGAGGAGCTAATGGATAAACTTGGTACATGGCTCGCAGTGACGGGCGTGGCGATCGGTTTCGTCGTCCTCGCATGGCTGCTCTTCTCTGATAATCCAAAGGACAAAAAAAATAAGAAGCCTTGATGTGCGTCGCGTGTCTCTTCGAGCTCTAGCCTTCCCGGCTTGCTTCCATTCACTCCCCCAAGAGTTTACGAACTGATTCCTCCATACCTTCGGCCCACAAGCGGTAGCCCAATGCGCTGGGGTGCAACGCATCGGACATGATTTCTGGAGGCAAACGTCCCTCGCCGTCGAGAAATCGCCCGTTCAGATTCAGAAAAAAGACCTGGTGCTGGTCGGCAAGGGCTGGCAAGTGGTCGTTGACGGCTTCGTTGACGCGGCGGAGCGGGTCTTTGTTTGTTAGGCCTCGGGGGAAGATGGCCAATAACAGAATCTTTGTCCCCGGCAGGCGGGTGCGCACGGTGTTTAAAATCGCCCGGATGCCCGCGACGGTATTCTCGGGAGGATCCTCCCGCATCGCGGTGTTGTTCGTCCCGATCATCACGATCGCCAGCTTGGGTGTGATGCCGTCCAGTTCTCCATTCTGAAGTCGCCACAGCACATTATCTGTCTGATCGCTGTTGTACCCGAGGTTCGCGGCCAGGCGGCCGGCATAGTATTGGTCCCACAATGGGCGTCCATCCTCTTCCCATCCCTGGGTAATGGAATCGCCGATGAATAGCAGATCGACTTGGCCCTGACGTATGCGAGCCAGGGCACGCTCATGCCGTTCCATCCACCACGCCTCGCGTTGAGGCGTGGGAGTCACGGCCCGGATCTGTTGTGCGAAAGCCGGGGTCGGCTCCAGGAATACCAGCAGAACGCCGACCAGCAACGCGAGTGGAAAGAAGAGGAATGGCATGGTGCGGTTCATCGAGATCCTCACGAAGTACAATGGCAATGTGTACCGCAGTATACGGGGGAGATCAACTGTGATGGGCCGCGCTGTTCGATTCCGGTGGAGGGAGAAAGTGGAGGAGGGGATGTTCACGCCATCCCCTCCCGATAGCCCGGTGTCTTGACGCCCGCGCCGGTAGCACCTAATGCGAGCTTAACGCGACGAGCCTGTCGCTATTGCCCGAGAGTTTCAGAGGGGCTCCATTGTTGGTATAGCTCGCAAGAAAGGCGTCGGCAATGCCTTTGCGAATAGACTTGTATTTCGTCCAATTGAAGGTCTCCAAGAATTCGGCGGCCGCGGCAGCGCCGCGCGCGAAAAGATCGATTTTATCCTCGTCTCCCATGCTGAAATTCAGCCAATTGTGATCGCCCGTATCGATCATGGACACCAGATGCTTGTAGTCCGGGTTGCGGGAGATGAAATCAAAATCCAGGGTATGGCGAGCGGCATCGAACACCGCGCCGAGTAATTGTGAGGGTTTGTCGATAACGGCCGGATGTGCGCGGTCGGTGCCGATTTTTGCGCCGAACGTCGGAGAAGCCGGTACATGATAGGGCTGATGAAACAAATTGATGGGAAAGTTGGACATGATGCCCCCGTCCATGAACATGACCGTGTCCGGAGGGATGCCATCATACTCGGCAAGGTCTTTCCACTTCGCCGGGTTCTTGGGACAATTGCTCACGCGGAACGGGTGGAAGAAGAGTGGAATCGACATGGAGGCGCGTGCGAAATACGCGGGATTCACTTCGTCCGGTTTGGCCCAATAGAGTTCCGCCATTCTGGGAAATTCGACCTTCGTTTCGGTCGTGATATCGGCGGCCACCATGATGAGTCTGCCGATGGTGTCTGCTTCCGTGAGCTGCCGGTCTGTCCGGTCTGGACGAAGATGCAGTCCAGCCGGCACCGTTTGCAGCCGATTGGCCAAATCGGCATTGGTCCGGACTCCGGCTCCCTGGAGTTGGGCGGTCAGCCAGTCAAAGAACGCCGTCCCAGGATTGAGTCCCAGGTCATCCGAGAGGTTGTCCACGATCTGCATGGCCTTCAAGAGAAGTTTCATCATTCCGACCTTTCCCAGCGCGGCTTGAGAAAAGTCACGAGCATCCTGGTCGCCGTCGATGAAGTTCGCCATCGGCATCCCGGCGAGAATTTTCAACAGCCGTTCGCTTTTGGCTTCTTCCGGAGGCCCTAAGGCAGCGATCATCAGGGCATTGATCGATCCCGCTGAGGTTCCCCCTATGCCGAGAAAGCGAATGCCGGCCTGCTCCAACACATAGGTGTACCCGGTCAGCGCAATGCCGAGTACGCCACCGCCCTCCATGACGAAGTCCACATACTGGAACCCGTTACCATCGACGATATCCGAAATGTGCTTCCCTTTACTGGCTGTCTGCGCATCCCGGACAGCCGTTTTTACGGTGGGATGGCGGGTAAACGCTTCCAAGGTAGTCATAGAGGCCTCCATAGAAAGGTCTCGGGCGGGAACGTCTGATTATTCGACGGCATCACTTGCCAGACGCCGGCCCGAGAACGTGAGAAGCATTTTGAGGACAAGTCCGGCCAGGCTTACGTAAAGGCCGCTGGCGATCCAGAGCTTGATGATTGTGGCCAAGCTGGAAAGCTGGATCCAAAGGCTCTGCACAGACTGTTCGTTCGACGACACGTAATGACGGAGCTGCGCCAGTTGTATGAGATTTTCCAGCCAGTCAGCCATCGTGATCACCACGAGCGGCGCGATAATCCAGGCAGGATGGAACGGGCGACCCAGGGTCATCCAGATCCATCCCAGGCTCGCTGCGAGGGCCCCTCCGTAAAGAAATGGGAAGAGCAAGTCCAGAGCAAGGAAAGCTTCCTCGGCCCGTCGCCCCGCAGGTTTGAGCCAGGACCAGTAGTCTTGTACGGCATCCGCGCCATACCCGAACCAGCGTTGATTGAGCGGTCTGGGATGGTCTTGTTTCCCGTCTGTGAGCTGACATAGGGCAGCGGTTCGACCACTCGCGCCTGACAGCATATCATTGCCGCAAAGCAGTACGGCCATCGGGAGTCCAAGAGCGAGTAACGCGGTGAACCTCTTGTCAGCCATGATATGCATTCCCGGTTCACTCAATTATTGAGCAAGAGTGGTGCCTAGAGTCCCGCAGAATGGAGATTGAAGCAGAGGCCAGTTTTGAGGGCGTGGATACACTCCAGCGGCCTGCATCGTGACGCGTGCTATCAGCGTCGTATCACAAGCGATACGCTGTCGTATCAAAAGGGATACGCACTCGAAGGACTCGATGCGTAAGATCAGGGAAGAAATGCCGTTATTCCGGGGGGCGCCGGTAAAATTCCAACGGCTGAGCGATCGCACTCTCAAACGACAGGCTTTCCCCATCGAGGCGGTAGCGCGTTGAGGCCTCAAAGGCGCGAATGAACGCAGCCTCGAATTCCATGCGCCGGGGCTCGCAGGCCATGCGCGTGCTGATGCCGCGCGATACTGAGACATGACCGGTCTTGGGGCCGAACGTGACGCCGGCAGAATAACGATTGCATCCCGCGTGACCCGACACTTTGCCCTCCTTGAAGGTGAGGATCACCGGTTCTCCATCGTCTCCGTAGGGAACAGCATGATCGCCCCAGTGGGCGAGTTCCCAGCGGTTCCGTTCAGCGACCTGCTTCATCACGTCAGGCGATGGAGTCGTGACACACCCTATGACCAAGGCTGATGCGCATAGGCTGATGAGGTGGAGCAAGCGCATGGATTGTTTCTCAAGGAAGGAACACGATGGTCTGATTCTTTGAAACTATCACATCGAGCCGGCCGGCTTGTCTTTCGGCACCTCATAACGCAACTCAGCGAAGCCGGGGCCGATTTTGCGCACGGATACCAATTGAAGGGGCGGATTCGTGACGCGGCGTGGAAAGAGTGGTTTGCCGCCCCCCAAGGTCACGGACCCGACCTGGACAATTACCTCATCCAGCAAACCCGCATCGTAAAACTGTCCGGCGAGATCTCCGCCACCCACAATCCAAATATTTTTTGAACCTGCGGCCTGCCGCATTTCAGTATGAACACTTCGAACATCTCCTTGAACCAGGCGAATGTCAGCTTTCGGCACCAGAGGAAGCAGGCGGGTGGAGAACACCCATGTGGTCTGGGAATAGGGCCAGGCCGCGCCGGTTTGAGCGGCAATCTTGTCCGTATGACGGAGCATCCATTCATAAGTGGCCGAGCCCATGGCCAAGGCGCCGACGTCCGCAATGAAAGCAGGATAACTCGTCTCATTCACGTCGCCCAGCGGAAAGAGCCAGTCGAGTGAGTCGTCTTCGGTGGCAATGAAGCCGTCAAGGCTGGTGGCTGTGTAGTACTGAGTCTTCATAGCGTGGAAACACAGGGACAATCGGTGCCGCCTCCAGTAGGTACCCGCGTTACATGTCCTCAACGTCCGAGCACTTCGCCGTCACGCGAAGCTGGATGCCATCTTTAGTTTTCCTTGGAAAGTGATCTCGGCGCCTTTGCCATTCTTCGTCATGGTGAGTGGTGCCTGATCGATGCTGTAGACGGTCGGTTTCTTGTCCGGGTCTCCGAACGCAACGCGCACTTCGCCCTGCTTTGCCCCTGCCTCGTCAGGATTCGATACCGAAATTCCGGCTTCAGCGATGGCCTTCGCATTGTGCGCGTCGAAATCCTTCCATGCCGCCGAATAGCGCTGTTGTTTTTTGGCGTGCAGACAGATCACCGTGTCCGCCGGCGGCTTATACGTTCCGGCATGTGGTCCATTGTCGATCACAATGTCCAATGTATTTCCGGCCGGAACGGCTCCCAATGCCGATGCTGTCAGCGCGAATGTACCGGGGAGAAGCAGGATCCAGTGCAATCGGTTAGCCATGAGTTCCTTGTCAGAATAGTTGGAGGACATCTTGCTGACGTACAGAGAGCCTCAGCACTATTGCGCCGATCGTGGCGATAATCAAGGTGCCAATCTGTCTGCGAGGACGCGGAGTTTATCACCATCGCCTCATGGTGATGAGAGTGACCATGGTGACTGAGATCCTGGTCGAACGCTTTTGACTGTCCTATCCCCTCCGTCCATACCCTTCCCACATCATCATGTCCGCGACGTTCTGTCCATTCACGAAGACATCGGCCAGCGTTCGGCCGTAGACGTCGTGGCCGTGGGGAACGATGTTGATCGTCCCGTCTTGTAGTAGCTGCTCCAGGCGGAGGGCCGCTTCCCGCCCGCCCGGCTCGGACAATTCCGGCGCGTTGTAGCCACGAATGCGGATGCGATCGGTGCCATATCGAATGGTGTCGCCATCGACCGTCCGCACTTGCCAGCCTTCCACGGTCCGTTCGAATCCTCCCATCGACAGCGCATGCCGAGGGAGCGACCTCAGCCCTCGACTAAACGAATGTGATTTTTTCGCGAACGGATTTTTGTGCGGGCGTAGCCCTCGACCATGATGGCCGCGTCGAGATCGTTGGGTCTGATGCTGGGGAAGCGACGACCGTTGATCCGGCTTCAGATCCCAGCAGTCGGTGCAGTGGAAGGGGCTCGGGTCGTTCCGGATGGCAGGGGTGTAGGTGTGAAGCGTGGACCGGCTTTCTTCCTCGACGGCGAGTGCCGGAGTGGTGGGTGAGGCCACTAGCAACAGAAGGACCAAGCGGCTCAAAAGACGGGAGTCTGGTACGAGGTAGTGCAGCATCCTGAGGGTTCTCCATGATTCTGGAGAAAGGCACAGCAGACTCCATGCCACGAGTCAGTGCAGGCGGTGCCGCGGTTGACAAGCCGAAAAACCGCATGCTCAAATGCCCGTCGAATCTCATCTTTTGTGATCAGAGACGAGGTTCACGAGAAGCGCTCTCAGCGGGCGCCGTCTTTCCCGAGAGGCATGTGTGCTAATCGACAAGGTTACGGAGGTTTAACTCATGGATATGTTTGGAAAAGTGGGGCTGGTCGAAGTGCCGATCCTGATCGCGCCGGATCAGAAGGCATGGATGGATCGCATGATCAAGGAAGGCAAGATCGCGATTCCTCCCGGCGGAACCTTGGAAAAAGGTTCGTTGTATTCGATGTTTGTCCGGATGCTCCTGCACAATGCGATGGAAGAGCAGAAGCGGCAGGAAGCGCTGGAGATGGACGACGAGGACGACGACGAATAGATCAGGATGCTGGAAACGGTCCCCAGCATCGTATCTGAATGGATGCATTTCGTATCAATTTCGATACGAAGTGCATCCAGGAACGACTTTCCACGAACGACGCCTCCTGCCCGTAGCTTCACCCCAGGTCAGAGATTCTTGAATGCGGTTTGAGCCGCGTTGAGAGTGCGCTCAATGTCCTTCGGGGTATGGGCCACTGACATGAAGGCGGCTTCAAACTGTGATGGCGCGAGGTAGATCCCCGCATCCAGCATGTGGTGAAAGAACTTCGCGTAGACTTTCGTATCAGACTTTTTGGCAGTCGCCCAATCGACCACCGGCCCTTGAGTAAAAAACGCACACATCATGGACGCGACGCGGGTCTGCGTGAGCGGAATTCCGGCTTTGCTCGCGATCTTTCCCAATCCGTCGGACAGCGCGAGCGACCGTTGCTCGAGTTGCTCGTAGGTGCCCGGTTTTTTCAAGCGCTTCAGCGTTTCGATGCCTGCCGTGACCGCCAAGGGATTTCCTGACAGGGTCCCTGCCTGATACACCGGTCCGGATGGGGCAATCATCTTCATGATGTCTTTCGCCCCGCCGTAGGCCCCCACGGGCAGACCTCCGCCGATGATCTTGCCCAGAATGGTGAGGTCAGGTTTGATGCCGTACAGCGTTTGCGCCCCGCCGTATTGAACTCTGAATCCGGAGATCACCTCGTCGAAAATCAGTAACATGCCGTGGGCATCGGTCAACTTGCGCAGACCTTCCAGGAATTCCGGCGACGGAGGGATGACGCCCATGTTTCCGGCAATCGGCTCGACGATGACGCAGGCCAGCTGCCGGTGGTGTTTCTTGATCAGCTTCTCCGCCATCACCAGGTCGTTATAGGGCGCGGTCAACGTGTGTTTCGTGAAATCTTCCGGGACGCCAGGACAGTCGGGAATGCCCAGTGTGGTGAGGCCAGAACCGGCTTTAGCCAACAGGTAGTCGCTGTGGCCGTGATAACAGCCTTCGAATTTCAGAATGCCGTCGCGTTTAGTATAGGCGCGGGCCACGCGGAGGGCGCTCATCACCGCTTCGGTTCCTGAACTCACCAGCCTGATTTGCTCCATCGAGGGCAGGGCTTCGCGAATCATCGTGGCCAGTTGAATTTCCAATTCGGTCGGCGCGCCATAACTGGTGCCGTTTGCCGCGGCCTGTTGGATGGCTTTCGTCACGGTAGCCGGCGCATGGCCGAGAATCATGGGGCCCCACGAGAGCACATAGTCGAGATAGCTGTTTCCATCGACATCATAGAGGCGTGCGCCCTTGGCGCGGGCGATGAAGCGGGGTTGTCCGCCTACGGAGCGAAAGGCGCGAACCGGACTATTGACGCCCCCGGGAATGATCTGCTGTGCCTCTGCAAAGAGTTGTTCCGAACGTTGTGTTTTCATGGGCCTCTTTCATCGAGGGGTGAATTGGGGGGCCAAACTATCATGAGAAATTCAAAACGGTCAATTGAACAGCCGCTTGTCCATCCGGCCCAGGGGATGATTCGATACAGCGTGGTATCCGAATCGATACAGGAGGCGGAACCAGGAATGGATTAAATCAGATTTTATCAAAAAAATCATAGCTTTTTCATCGGTGAGGGGGTGGCGCAAGTTTTGCTGAGTCCCTGGTGTCACTGCGTAGGAGAATACGATGAAAGTAATCTGCTCCTGGTGTGAAAGCGAAGGGCGACCGGCTGTGGTGCGAGAAAAGGCGCCCTTGGCCGATGGACGCGAAACCCATGGAATTTGTTCCAGCCACCTTCAGCAAATGGGAATCGGGCGGGACCCCCTAGTCCCTTGTTATGAAGAAGGATCGCGCCCACGCTACGAACCTGTGGTGGTCCGCAGAAGCGCTGAAGGAGCCCCTTCATGGTTGTAAGTGATTGGCAAGAGACCTCACCTTTCGCAAGAGACAAAAAATGTCATTCGACGCCAGAATGCCACACGGTTGTCAGCGGAAATCTACGGATCCTGTCGGGTTACTTCCTCTAACCATCTGAAAAAGTTATAAACAGTTCCTCCTTGCCCCCTGGTGCGGCTTTTGCGCCTCCAGGACCGCGAGTCGAACTGCAACGAATGGAGTGACCCAGTGAGAGTGCTGTGTGCCTGGTGTGTGCGAGATGGGAAGCCGGCGTTTCTCCGTGAGAAGTTGCCGCTCGAAGATCTCAGTGAGACGCATGGCCTGTGCGCGGATCATTTTACATCGCTGAGCGCAAGCGTGAAACAGGTGGTTACGCGGAAAGTCTGGCTGCTTTCACGCGCGAACGACCTGTCCTGGGGACTGACCCGGTGGGTGCAGCGACAGATGGGGCGCTTACTCTCACTCTGCTAGTCATCTGCCAATGAGAGTGATCCGGCAAGTCGGAACCAGCCCGGCGTCAGACCTACCCGAGTTTCCCCCGCAATAAATTCAATCCCTGTTCAATCAACTTCGAGTCCGGCATCTTGCCGTCCGGTGTCAGTTTATCGATCAAGCCGGGGAGCAGACTCGCCAATTGGCCCCCTGCGGCCTCCGTGCTCACGCCCACCTGCGACGCCAATTGTTTGAGAAGGTCGCCTCCCAATCCCTGTTGGATCTGTTCCGGTGAAATCGGCAGGTTCTTGCCAGTGCTGACCCAGGAATTGACGATGTCGCCCAGTCCATTCTTTTGAAACGCCTGAATGAGTCCGCCGAGCCCGCCGACGGAGCTGTTCTGCGCCAGCAGGCCGACCACTGCTTGCAGCAACGGATTTTGATTGCCCGTCTGTCCTACCATCCCTGCTGCCGCCTGACCGAGTTGATCGAACAGTCCCATCGTGACCTCCCTCAATAAGCTGAAATGGCCGCAGTCTACCGACCGCCGGATTTCGATCCCTTGGGGCCGCCGGATTTCGTCGCCTTGCGCTCCATGGCCAGGGGCGGCGCGAACCAATTGTGGCGGCTACGTCTATGCCGTTCCTGGACCGCCAGCACGGCATGGAACGGCAGGCCGTTTCCTGTCGCGTCGTCGGACTCCTTCAGGCTCCACGCTTCACCGGCCTCGCTCAAGATTTCGACAAAGGTTTCAAAGTCGTCTTCCTCGTCGGGTTTCGTCAGCACCTGATCGGCATCCGTGACCACGACGAGGTAGCCTTTGGCCGGTAGCCAGTCGAGGTCGGCCAGGCACTCTTCCAGGGCATCCCAGTTATGGCCGAAGTAATCGGGAAAGGAGAAGACCCGGCTGAATTCATCCAGCAGCCCGGCTTTGGTTTTACATTTTTTCCCGGAGATCGTTTTGGTCACAAAGTGGGCGGGAACCGACAGCAGTTTATCCAGCGCCTCTCCCTCGGTATGCACCAGGAGGTGGGCCCATGGTTTCTTGATCGATTGGAGCGCAGTAATCGACATGTGTCCTCAATTCATCGGAACAAATGAACGATAGTGATCGGCGGTATAATAGGCCTTGCCGCTGGCCTGATTGATCACGATCCGTTCGGCTCCGCGGTTTTTCCCCGGCACCTTCGGATGCACGTCATATTCACGATAGCGACCCCGTGGGAGAACGCGTTCCCGATTTTGAAAGTTGCGTCCCCCGATATATCCCGGCAAGGGGTCTCCATGCCGTGCTTCAATCGCTTTGAGGGTTTCCCGGGCGGCCGGAGGGATCGTGTCGGGACCTTCGCGTTGCTTCGTCTCGGGGCTGGCGCGAACTAATCCGTCCTGTGTAGGCGGGGCCTGGTGGGGCACAGGAGTGAGGAGCGGAGCCGGTGAATCGAGAAGTGCCTGTCCTGCTTCAGCCGTTAAGGCGAGGCCCAGGTGAAGGAGCAGGGTCGCGCACAGCCAGAGGACAAGACGTGTGAAGCGCGGGACAGACATGGTGATTCACAACCCGTGACAGCAACAGGCAAGACCCTAGCATGTCACATGGGAGGGGTCAACGTACTACGCCGTCCGATCCTCTCGCCCGGCGGGGCTTTTCTCGTTCGACCTCCTCGCCGGACTGCAACTACGTCTGCGTCGGCCTTACTTACGAGAAGCCCCGGTGGGATTCGGGCTCGAACGCCTCACAACAGCATTCATGAATCAGCCGGGCTAAACCCTGTCGTGCTGCAACTCCGCGACGTGCATTCGGGTAAACAATTCCCAGTCAAATGGTTTGGGCGACACGGCATGCAACGGAATCGTTTCGATCCGGTTCGAATCATGATAGGCGACCATGCAGCCGACGATAGTGTCCGGTTGTTCGACGAGACGCCGAACCGTTTCGTAGGCGAGATGTTGCGCGATCATTTTATCTTCCGGCGTCGGGGGCGCGCCTCTGAGCGTATGTCCGAGAATCGTGGCCTTCGTGGCCGATGCCAGCGAATACTGGCCGGTAGACTCACGACGTTGGGGCCATGTGGCAATGGTCTGCGCGACATAATCGACCAGCCCATGGACGCCGCCTTCCCGGTGATGACGGTGGGGGGTCCGCTCCGCAACGACAAAGATATGGCTTTTGTTCGGCACGCCCAATGTGCGTTGCAACGTACCCAGGACAATGTCATCGATATAGGCATCGGGATCGGGATGTTCATTGACCAGGATCCCTTCCGCCCTGGCTTGGTAGGCGCATGCCAAGGCCAGGTGGCCGGACCCGGCGCCCATGACCTCGACGAAGAAGATGCTGCCCATGGCAGCGCTGGTCGCTTTCAGTGATTCAATGGACTGGTTCGCGAGGGCGATCGCGGAATGAAATCCTAGCGACGTGGTGCCGGCGATGTTGTTATCGATGGTGCCGGGAATGCCGACCACTTGCACGCCGTACGTCTCGTGGATCGCCCGCGCGCCGCGCAAGCTGCCGTCTCCTCCTAAGACCACAAGCGCCGAATCTTCGAGATAGGGGGCAAGGGATCGCATGGCGGCACGTTGCACCTGCTCGTCTTTGAAATCCTCGAACCGGCTGCTGCCGATGGGGCTGCTGGCATGGCTGCTCATGCCGCGCGTATCCTCCTCGGTGACGGCATCGATCCAATTGTTGGCCAAGCCGAGAAATCCATGCCGGACAAACAAGACGTCCAAACCGAAACGGTTACCGGTGACGCGCAACTCCTTCAAGGCTGCCCCGCCGCCACCGAAATCTCCGCCGGACACCAAGGCGATCAGTCGTTTGATGCGCCCGGGCTTCAGGGTCACGCGCTGACTGCGTTCCCGTTCAACCGTGACCCAGGCCTCACGTGCGACCCGGTCGCTTTCGATCAGTCCCACGGCGGTGGAGTACCCGGAGAGCTTGCCGTTCTCCAAGGTGAGCAGCACCACATTGTCCTGCCCTTCCTTATATTCGCCGAATTCCGAAAAGGCTTCGCGGAAGGGACGCGGGTCCAGGTAGATCCGCAGCGCGCGCAGGGTCGAGCTGTGGGTATAGAGACACAGGACTTCGCCCGGGTGTGAACGTCCCAGCCGGTGGAGGCCGTCGATGACATCGACATAGAGATCAAAAAATGAATGCCCCCCGGGGTAGCTGTAGAACGGATGCTTGATCAGCCGTTTAGCGGTCTTCGCATCGACCCCGAACGCCTGTGCCGCCGCCTCCAGCTCCGCTTGTTTCTCCATGCCGGTGACCCAGCCGAAATCTTGCGATTCCAAGGTCGGTTCAATGTGGGGATGCACCGCATCCGCCCCTTCCGGGAGCAAGGCCTTGGTGATGCGCCGGCAGAGTTGCTCCGTATTGGGGCTGTGACTGATGAGGTGTAGGAACGTGCGCGGATCGAGGTAATTGCGCAATTGCAGATATCCCAATTGTTGGCCGACGACCCCGACCATGCGAGCCAGTGCGGCGCCCACGGCCTCCGCCCTGGGCACACCCCGTTCGGTATCCAACACATTCGCCAGTCGCCGGCCCACCCGATGGGTTTTGCTTTCGACCTCGGAGACGCCGTGCCGCATGGTGAGAAAGAGGGTGCGGTCGCCCAGGTCGCGGGGAAGCAGCCAGAAGCGATCATCGCCGAGATCCAGCACGATACGGCCTTCGGCCAGCTGCGGCGTTAATTGAGTCCGCGGCACGATGGCCACCGGCCGGCGGTGTGCAGGTTTTTGGGTCGCGCCGATCGGCGCCCGGTACAAAGGCGCGAGTTCGCCGCGGGCAAGCAAGAGATTCCAGGCGGCGAAGAACACCAGTGGATCGTTTCCGCACGCTGTGCTGATGAGCTCCTGCCGTGCCGCGCGATAGGCCTCGGCGCTGGGCAGGCCCGCCTGTGCATGCCGAATGAACGTTTTGATCCGTTCTGCCGCTGATTGCGCCTGCTGCAGCCGGTCGGAAGTAGGCGGGGGCGGAGGTGGCAACAGGGACCTCCCGCTCGATGAGCGCTGGGAAAGGGCGGTTCCGTAGGCCAGCAGGCCTTCCATCGTGACAAAGTCCAACTGCTCCGTTGACTGCTTGTCCGATGCACTCATGAATGGCCTCGTGGTGTAGGGTTCGTCACAAAGAGTTCAAGATCCGGTGCGGCTGTGCGTCTGAACGTCTGGAGATGTTCTTTTGCGGCATGCGGACGGGTTTGTTAGAATGACCCGATGCCGTCTGAATCCCGGATGTCGTGAGCCTTGCCGTTTACGTACAAGATGGTGTGCCGGGCCAATCTTGTCAAGACAGAAGAACCGCAGCATGCGAAAAGCGAAAATCGTCTGTACCATCGGTCCTGCGAGCGATGGCGCGGGCGTGCTGGAGCAGCTCATACAGAGCGGCATGAATGCGGCGCGGCTGAACTTTTCTCACGGCACCCATGCCTCCCATGGACACGCAATCAAAGTGATTCGCGAGGCGGCTGACCGTCAAGGTGTGGCGGTCGCCATCATTCAGGACCTGCAAGGGCCGCGCATTCGCGTCGGCGAGATCGACGGAATATTGGAACTTCGCGCCGGCCAACGTGTGCGGTTGCGGACGATGACATTGCGATCCGGCGGGCAGATCGGCGCCAGGGCCGTGCAGTCGACCGATATGGCGCAAGAGATTCCCGTGACGTACCAAGCGCTGACTAGGGACATTCGGCCAGGGGCCAAAATACTGATCGATGACGGCCTCGTGGAATTGACGGCTGATCGTATCATCGACGGCGCAGTGGAATGCACGGTGGTGGCGGGCGGTCGTGTGACGTCGCATAAGGGCATGAATCTGCCGGGGACGGTGGTCAGCGCGCCGACGTTGACCGACAAAGACCGCGAGGATTTGCGATTCGGCGTCGCACAAGGCGTGGATTATATCGCGCTGTCATTTGTGCGGGGCGCGGAGGATATCCTGGCCGCCAAACAGCTGATCGCCGAGTGCGGCGGAGATGTGCCGGTGATCGCAAAGATTGAACGGCAGGAAGCGGTGACGGATTTGGAGGCCATCCTGACGCATGCGGATGGCGTGATGGTCGCGCGTGGGGATTTAGGCGTGGAATTGGGGCCTGAGGCTGTGCCGGTGTTGCAGAAGCGCATTATCGCCACTGCGAATCGACATCGACGCCTGGTGATCACGGCCACGCAAATGCTGGAGTCGATGACGCAGCATATGCGGCCGACCAGAGCGGAAGCGTCGGATGTGGCCAATGCCGTGTTCGATGGCACTGATGCCGTCATGTTGTCGGCCGAGACGGCCGTCGGGCAGTATCCGGTTGAAGTGGTGCAGGTGATGGACCGCATCGTGCGGGCGGCGGAGGTCGAAACGGGGCCGGGTTTCGTCCGGAGGGCTTCGCCTGACGATCGGCGGCTGACGTTTGAAGAGGCCATCTGTTTGTCCGCCTCCTCGGCGGCGGCCGCGACCGGGGCGACGGCTATTGTGGCGTTCAGCGAGCGGGGCACGACGGCCCGGTTGGTCTCCAAACAACGTCCGGCTGCGCCGATCATCGGTTTTACTCCGTTCGAGCCGATCCGTCGGCAGATGGCGCTCTATTGGGGCCTGTTGCCCCACACCATGGTGCAGATTCCGACGACCGACGAGCGGGTCAATGAGGCGGAGCGACGGCTGAAGATGGAAGGTCTGGTCAAGCAAGGGGAACGCATCGTCATTCTGTCCGGGACAAGAGTCGGGCAGCCAGGCGGAACGAATCTCATGAAACTGCATGAGGTCAGTTAGCGGTATGATGTCTCTACGCGTGGCAACCATCGGATTGATAGCGGGAATTGTCTGGCTCACGGCTTGGGCCTTGCCCGGGCACGCGCAAAGCAACGCAGTGTCGCATTCACCGGCCAAAGTGGTGGAAAAATATTTCGCCCTCGATAACAAGGGCGTGCGACTCGATGCGAGTTCCTTCGAAGCGGTGGCCGGGTATGTCGACTGGAAGGAAGAACCGGCCTGGGGCAAAGTCATCGTCATTACCGGCTTCACGGTGCCGGATGATTTTCGCCAATGGGAGATTGTGAACCGGCTGGAGGTCGTAGTGCCGGTGGAGTTTCGCGTGCTGGGCGTCATGTACCTGGATACTGCCGGGTTTGTGCCCGAGCCCGGCACGGAGCAGGCGCGTGTCCGGCTCAAGGTGATGAATGGGCGGTGGAAAATCATGGAGCCGATTCTGCCGCCTCACGTGGGTCAGAAACGCATGTTGAATGTGGTGCGGCAGGCCATGCTGGAAGAACAAGATGGAACGCGGCAGGCCTCGCTGGCGGCCTTGCAGGTAGAATTGCGAAAGGCAAAAGAATGACGAAAAAGTCTGAGATCGATTTGCTCATCTTCGACCTGGACGGCACGCTCATCGAGTCGAAGTGGGATATCGCCGACAGCGTCAATTTGACGTTGCGCGATCTGGGCGTGCCGGAGCGTCCGCAGGAGGAAATTTTCGGATTTGTCGGCGACGGCGTGAAGAAACTGCTGCGCCTGGCAGTCGGCGAGGGTAAGAAGGATCTGTACGACGAAGCGCTGCGCATCTTTCGCGGCCACTACTTAACTCATTGCCTCGACCGCACCACCTTCTACCCGGGAATCGATCAAGTCCTGACGCATTTTTCCGCGAAGCCCAAAGCCGTGGCAACCAATAAAGCGATCGAATATACCAACGTGATTTTGAACGGACTCGGGCCGCAGCACTTTGCCTATGTGGTCGGCGGGGACAATGGCTTCGGCCTGAAGCCCGAGCCGGGCATGCTCGTGCATGTGATGGAACAACTCGGCGTCGACAAAGATCGCACGGTCCTCATCGGCGACAGCACCAACGACATCAACGGCGGACACAATGCGGGCATTCGGGTCTGTGCGGTGGGATACGGCATGGGGAATCGTCAGCGGATGGCGGCGTGCCAACCGGATTGGTTTATTGAACGACCGGAAGAACTGATGGAGCTCTTCATATGATCAGCATCGAACGAGCGCGCACAATCGGTATCGTGATTCTCTCCGGCATTCTTGCGGCGGCTGCGCCGGGGTACGCGGAGTCCCCAAGCCTGGCCGATCGTGTCATCGAGCACAAGTTGGCCAACGGGATGACGGTCTTAATGGTGGAGCGGCATCAAGCGCCGATTGTCAGCATCAACATGACGTTCGGCGTCGGTGGCGTGAATGAGCAGGTCGGGCTGACCGGCCTCGCACATTTATACGAACACATGGCCTTCAAAGGCACGCGGACCGTCGGCACGCGGGATCACGAGAAGGAACAGGCCGTGCTGGACGAGTTGACCACGGTCGGGAATGAGCTCGACCGCCGCGAGCGCGAAGAAGCTGCCCGCGCTCAAATGGAAGGCAAGCCGCATGTGGCCTCGCAAGAGGTGCAGCAGCTGCAGCGGCGGTTCAAGGAATTGCAGGAGAAGGCGGGCGAATACGTCGTGGGCAACGAAATGGCGCTGCTGTATCAACGCCACGGCGGAGTCGGCCTCAATGCCTCGACGGGCAAAGACATCACCCGGTATGTGATCAGCCTGCCTGCCAACCGGTTGCCGCTGTGGGCGGCGCTGGAATCCGATCGGATGGCGCATCCGGTGTTGCGCGAATTTTATAAGGAGCGGGGCGTGGTCATGGAGGAGCGGCGACTCCGGACCGACGACAGCCCGAACGGCCTGCTGTACGAGACCTTTACCTCTACGGCTTTTCAAGCGCATCAGTATGGCGTGCCGACGATCGGCTGGGGCTCGGATATCATGGCCCTCACGCCGGCGGCCACGGAAGCTTTCTTCAAAACCTATTACGGCCCGAACAACGCAACCGTTGCCATTGTCGGTGATATCCAGCCGAAAGAGGTGATTGCGTTGATCGAGCAGACCTTCGGCAAGATTCCGGCCGCGCCTCCCATTCCCACGTTGGTGACCGAAGAGCCGCCGCAGCGCGGGGAACGTCGGGTCGAAATCGAATTCGACGCCGAACCGGCCCTGGCGATCGGCTATCACAAGCCCACCATCGGCCATCCGGATGATTTCGTCTTCGACGTGATCGACGAAGTGCTGACCGAAGGGGTCACCTCGCGCTTGTACAGCACGCTGGTGCGGGACAAGCGTCTGGCGGCTTCCGTGCTCTCGGATACGAACTATCCGGGCGTTCGTGCGCCGAACCTGTTCGTGATTGCGGCGACTCCGTTGGCGCCTCATACGACGGCGGAAGTGGAGTCGGCGATTTATGACGAACTCGAACGGTTGAAGACGGAACCGATTTCGGCGAAGGAGTTCGAGCGGGTCCTCAACGGCCTTGACGCGGATCTGGTGCGATCGTTGCGCTCCAACAGCGGACTGGCCTCGCAGCTGGCGTTTTATCAAACCGTGGCCGGCACCTGGCGGTACGTGTTGAATGCGCGCACCCGCATCGCAGCCGTGACGCCCGCCGACGTGCAGCGGGTGGCCTCGCAGTATTTGACGAAGCCGAACCGGACGGTCGGGGTCTTGGTGAAAAAGGCGCCCGACAAAAAAATGGCTGCGGTTGGTGAGGTGGCTCGATGAGGCGCGTGGTACGTGAAGTCCAGAAGGGGAGTGTCATGAGAAAAACGGCGAGATCGATGTCATTTCCGGTGTTCCTTCTCTTGTTCCTCATGCAAGCGGCAGTGGGGACGGCAGGAGACCTTGCACTGGACAATCCTCGCGCGATGCGGTTCCCCACGGTGGAGTTTAATCCGCCGGATGCGGAGCGGCTCGTGCTGGAAAACGGCATGGTGGTCTATCTGCTCGAAGATCACGAACTGCCGCTGGTGACGATCAATGCAACGCTCAGGACCGGCAGCTGGCTGGATCCGGTGGACAAAGTCGGTCTCGCGGGGATGACCGGCGCAGCGATGCGCACCGGTGGGTCGGCAGGCATGTCGCCGGACGAAGTCGATGAAGAGCTCGAACAGTTAGCGGCGACTATCTCCATTGGATTCGGGAAAGAATCCGGCTCCGCCTCACTGGATGTGCTGAAGAAGGACCTGAAACGCGGGCTGCAGATCTTTGCCGATCTGTTGCGGCGCCCGGCATTTGAGCAGAGTCGCATCGAGTTGGCGAAGTTGCAGGCGCTGGAGGGAATCCGGCGTCGGCAGGACAGCCCGGGCTCCATCGTAGGGCGGGAATTCGCAAAATTGCTCTATGGCCAGACCCACCCGAGCGCGAGAGAAACCTCGGTGCGTTCGATCGACTCGATCACGCGTGAAGATCTGGCGGCCTTCCATCGACAGACCGTCCATCCCAACGGCATCATTCTCGGTGTGACCGGCGATTTCGAAAAGGCCGGCATGGTGGCGCTGTTGCGCGAAGCCTTTGGGGATTGGGCCAAAGGAACCGTGCCTGCTGTCACGATTCCCGCTGTGGCGGAGTCCGACTTCAAAACCGGCCTGGTGCGATTCGTGAACAAGGATACGTCGCAAACCCACTTACGAGTGGGCCACTTGACGGTCAAAGAAACCCATCCCGATTACGTGGCGGTGGCGATCGCGAATGACATCCTGGGCGGAAGTTCGTTCCGCAGCCGCCTGTTTAACGATGTGCGCACAAAGCGCGGGCTGGCCTATTCCGTCGGCAGCGGCTTGCGGGCCAGCGTGTATGATGAAGGCGTGTGGCTGATGCGCGCGGAGACCAAACTCTCGTCCACGCAGGAGGTGGTCAATCGCTTCGTGGCGAATATGGAGCGCATGCGCAACGAGCCGGTGACGGATGCTGAGTTGGAGGAAGCGAAAGAAGCCTACGTGAATTCGTTCGTCTTCTCGTTCACCAGCGCGTCGAGCATCGTGGCTCGGCTGATGGATCTCGAATACGACGGTCTGCCGAAAGACTGGCTGCAGCTGATACGGGACAAGGTGGTGAAGCTGACCAAGGATGATATCCAGCGGGCGGCGAAGACACATTTTAATCCTGACCGGTTGCGGATTCTCGCGGTCGGTTCCGGCGACGCCTTATCGAAAGTGCTGGCGAGTTTCGGCGACGTGAAAGAGATTTCGCTGGTGCCGGAAAGTTAAGAGGGCCGGGAGACCAAGCGGCTCTTTGCTCACGCAACCTAAGAAGGCCCTCGTTGGACGCGCGCAGTGAGAGCCACCACGATCGACCGGCTCAAGATGAATGGATAAGGAATATTCGCTTGATGCGCGCAGTTCGGCAGAGTCAGTCCACACTTCAGTGAATGTGTGGCTATCTGACGAGGAATGGTGACAATGCCTCTTGAAGACGAACTCAGCGATATTCTGAAGAAGGCTCGTAACGGGCAGCAGCGGTCGGTGGCCGATGTCGCGCGTGCGAGTGGCTTGTCTGAAGTCGAAGTGAGCGAGTTAGAGCGGGGGCAATCGCCACGGAATCGTGACCAGGTACAATCCATAGCCGGTGCATTGGGACTGAGGCCAGACCAGCTGGCGCAGGTTGCGGAGGGCTGGACCCCCAAGGCGCTCTCACCGTCC
The DNA here is from genome assembly GCA_024998595.1 of Nitrospira sp. Classification (GTDB taxonomy): domain Bacteria; phylum Nitrospirota; class Nitrospiria; order Nitrospirales; family Nitrospiraceae; genus Nitrospira_A. The sequence continues at coordinate 600,197 of JACOEK010000002.1, read as the reverse complement.
GTCGCACACGTTGAGACGATTCTCGGTTCGATCGGCGGCTACGAGGTCAAAGGCTATATCGTTCATGATCGCGGGGAAGCGGTGATCGTCGATACCGCGTACAACGCCGGCGCCATGTTGGCGAAACTGGCTGAGCGAAAGCTACGCCTGAAAGGGATTTGCCTGACACACGGCCATTCCGATCATGCCGATGGCATCGACGCGATTCTGAAAGCCCATCCCGTGCCGGTCTATCTTGGCCCTGAGGATCTCGATCTCCTCAGCTGGCGTCCATCGGCAGAGGTGCTGCACGTACCCAAGCAGGACGGCCTACTTCAAGTCGGCGGGTTGAGGCTGCGGTGCATGCCGACACCAGGCCATACTCCAGGCGGAATCTGCTATCGCCTCGAACAGGCAGGGGAACCCCTGTGTTTCGTGGGTGATACCCTGTTTGCTGGCTCGATCGGCCGGTCCAATCCAGCCGGGCTGTATCAGACGCATCTCGACTCCGTCCGCAAGCGTGTGCTGGCCCTTTCTTCGGATACGCGTCTTTTCCCCGGGCATGGACCGGCCACGACGGTTCAGGAAGAGCTGCTTCACAATCCGTTCGCGACGTAAAGTCAGAGGCCTGTAATGAACCGCGACGATTCGGATCAGAACCGGTCTTCGGGTGAACTGCCCTCTGCTTCGTCAGACGACAACGAGGAAGAGGTATGGGTTGAGGAGGAACGTTCGGGTTTCTCCGCGTTTCTCCTCCCGGGCCTGCTGTTTCTTCTCACCGTGTTTACCGTATTGTGGGCCGGAGCCTACCAAACGAACACCAATCCCCTGGTCGGGCCATGGAACTTTCTTGTCGACGATCCCGGTTCGTTATGGAAAGGGATACCCTTTGCCGCAACGCTGCTGGGCATTCTCGTCACGCATGAATTGGGTCACTATGTGTTGTCGCGTCTACACGGGGTGCCGACCTCCCTCCCGTTGTTCGTGCCGGGGCTGCCGCATTTTGTCGGAACGTTCGGGGCGATTATCCGCATGCGTGCGCCGCTGACTGACCGTCGGGCGTTGTTCGATATCGGGGTCGCCGGTCCGATCGCAGGCTTTGTCGTTGCGGTGCTTGCCCTCGTGATTGGGCTCCGCCTTTCGACCGTGGTGCCGATCCAAGGCAATTATGGCATGCACCTGGGCGAACCGTTGTTGCTTCAATTCGCATCCTGGGTCGTGATCGGCCCGCTCTCGCCGACCGCGGATGTGATTCTGCATCCGGTTGGATTTGCCGCCTGGTTCGGCCTCTTCATTACCTCGCTCAATTTGCTGCCGATCGGCCAGCTCGACGGCGGGCATGTCGCCTATGCTCTTTTGGGGGAACGGCAGCGCAGCGTGGCGGTCGCCCTCATCCCGATCCTCATGCTGTTCGGCTGGATCGGGTGGAAAGGGTGGTTTTTGTGGGTGGGGCTCGCCGGGTTGATGGGCTTGGCCCATCCGCCTGTGCGAAATCCTGGTCGCGAATTGGGAGCCGCCCGTGTGCTGATCGGGTGGATCGCGCTGCTCATCTTTGCCGTGACCTTCTCCTGGGAACCGTTCATTCTGCGCTGATCGATGCACTGTCCAAAATGTGGATGGGAACAGGAGGATGGGAAGGTCGATTGTGCCCGCTGCGGCATTATCTTCGCCAAGATGGTGGTGTCGCCTCCGCGAGCCATCCCACCGGCGACTCGGCGCGCGCCGGTGCGCGAATCTCTCTGGTCGAACCACGCCAAAGATTGGTTGCTCACGACTGAGGAGTCGGTCAATCCGTTTCATTTCGCCGGGCGGGTGCTGGTATTTCTGCTCCTGGTCATCTGGGGCTGGCGATTCATCACTACTCCCCTTGATACGAACTACACCGGCGACTCGTTTTTGCATCTGGTGAACCTGCCGTTCCACGAAGCAGGCCATCTACTCTTCATGCCCTTCGGGCGATTCATGACCATCCTCGGCGGCAGTCTCGGGCAGATCCTCATGCCGCTGGTCTGTCTTGGCACATTTCTCATCAAGACGCGTGATCCGTTCGGTGGGTCGGTGGCACTCTGGTGGACGGCGGAAAATTTCATGGACGTCGCCCCCTACATCAATGATGCCCGCGCGATGGATCTGATCCTACTGGGCGGATTTACCGGCAAAGAAGTTGATGCGCACGACTGGAACAACCTCCTCACCATGCTGGGGTGGCTGCAGTACGATCATTCGTTGGCGAAGCTGGCCTATGGCATCGGCACGGTCCTGATGCTGTTGGCGTTGTTGTGGGGGGCGATGCTGTTAACCCGACAATACCGGCGGCTGGACTGGTAGCCGGTTCCACTCACCATTCCGATCCTTGAAAAGTGCTCAAGCATGGTGCACACTGCGGGCATGCCAGTCCTATCGCTCTGCTTCCGGGTCTCTGCCGTTCTCTTCTCCCTTTGGTGCTATACGATGCCGGGCGACGTCCATGCCGACGAGGCCGCCTCACGGTTCGTCTTGATGCTGGATGGCGAAGCGGTGAAAGATTCGGCGAGCGGGCTGGTCTGGGAGCGGGAGCCGGATTACATTTTCGATGTGTGGGAACGCTCCGTCGCCCGATGTGCCACCAAAACTGTCGGCGGGAAGCAGGGCTGGCGCGCGCCGAGCATCGACGAAATCAAGACGTTGGTCGATGTGGATCAGCAGGATCCTTCGCTTCCGGCGGGGCATCCCTTTCGCAATATCAAGTCCGGCATTTATTGGACAGCCACGCCCCATCCCAAGGATGACATCGTCGCCTGGCAGCAAAGTTTCTTCTCCGGCCAGGCTGTGACCGATCAAAAGTCAGGCACTCGGCGATTGTGGTGCGTGCTAGGAGAGGCCCGTAAGTAACGCCCCGCCGATGGTTCTCCCGTCCTTCCACAGGCTGTGACGGTCTTCAGCACATTATCCTACGCAGGGCACGTCTGCGATCGGCGCGCAGTGCGCGGCTGTCGCGCGCAAGTTGCGTCGCACCACGGAAGGTGGTACATGAGTAAATAAGACGACGGGTTTTTTTCGTACTTTGACAAATGCAAGAGTTGATCTTTCTCTTGAGTGAGTGGTGAGCCTCGCGATGCTGCGCGTGAGTAGAGGGTAGTGTCGTGATGACCGCCCTCCTGACCGTTCTTCTCGCCTGTTACCTCCTGGGGGGGCTGCTCCCTCTCTGCACAACACGTCTCTATCTTCAGAATGTTTTTGCCCATGGGTGTGCGGCTGCCGCGGGCGTCGCCGGTCTTGTGCTGGGTGTTGCGGGTCTCCTCTCAACGGCTCCGCTGACCCTCTCGCTCGCTTCGAACATTCCCCAACTGACCTTCGCCCTCCGGCTGGATCCACTGGCGGCGTTCTTCGTGTTGACCATCTCGCTGGTGGGGCTGGCTGCGTCTGTCTATGCGTATGGCTACGTCGAGGAGTTCTCCGGGCGGGTCTCGGTAGGATTGTTGGGCTCCCTCCTCAACGGATTTTTGCTGTCCATGACCCTGGTGGTCCTGGCCGACAACGGGTTCTTCTTCCTGATCCTTTGGGAAGTCATGTCCCTGCTGTCCTATGTTCTGGTGGTGACTGAGCACGAGAAGCCCGGCGTCCGCGAGGCTGGGCTGTTCTATCTCATCATGACGCACGTCGGCACCGCGTTCATCATCCTCACGTTTCTGATTTTTTTTCAGGAAACCGACTCATTCTCCTTCGAAGCGTTTCGCCACCCCGACCAGCAGCTTCCGGAGGGATTGCGGTCGGTTGCGTTCTTTACGGCCTTGATCGGATTCGGTGCGAAGGCCGGCATCGTCCCGCTGCATGTGTGGCTGCCCTACGCGCACCCCGCCGCCCCGTCCCACATCTCGGCCTTGATGTCGGGGGTCATGATCAAGACGGCGATCTACGGCTTGATCCGGGTCTACTTCGATTTCATGGGCGGAGTATTCCCCTGGTGGTGGGGCTTCGCGTTGCTGGTCCTCGGCACGGTGTCGGCGCTTCTGGGCGTCATGTACGCCTTGATGGAACATGACCTGAAGAGTCTGCTCGCCTTTCACAGTGTGGAAAACATCGGCATCATTCTGCTGGGGATCGGCGCAGGGATGATCTTCCATACCTATGGTTTGCATGAGTTGGCCGCACTCGGATTACTGGCTGGCCTGTATCACACCATCAACCACGCGGCGTTCAAGGCGCTGTTGTTTCTAGGCGCCGGGGCGTTGCAGTTTGCCACCCATACCAGACACATCGAGGAATACGGCGGCCTCCTTCGGCGCATGCCATGGACGGGCGCGTTCTTCCTGGTCGGCGCCGTCTCCATCGCCGCGCTGCCGCCTACCAACGGGTTCGTCAGCGAGTGGCTGGTGTTTCAGAGTCTGTTTCTCAGTTTCCAACTGCCGACCCTCTTTCTCAAGTTGATGTTGCCGATTGCCGCCGCGATGTTGGCTTTGACGGGTGCGCTGGCGCTGGCCTGTTTTGCGAAGGCGTTCGGAATCTCGTTTCTGGCGCAGCCGCGCAGTACACAGGCCCGTCATGCGAAGGAAGTCCCCCGGTCGATGCTGGCTGGGATGGGCTTCCTGGCAGGGCTCTGCGTCGTGCTGGGGCTGGCGCCCATGTTGGTCGTTCCGTTGCTGGATCGGGTGACGGCGCCATTGACCGGCGCGGCGATCAGTTCACAGGTGCTGGCGCTCGACGGCTGGGTGGTGGCGCCGGTGACGGTGGAATTTTCCAGCATCTCAACGCCGGTGCTCGCCATGCTCCTGGTCGGGGCGGGGGCGTTGGGGCTGCTGATGGCTCGACTCTGCGGGAAGGGGCTGCGCGCGCGCTATTACAAAACCTGGGGCTGCGGGCTGAATCTAACGCCTCGCATGGAATACACCGCGACCGGCTTCGCACAACCGATCAAGCAGGTCTTTGAAACCATCTACCAGCCGACGGTGAAGCTGGAGCAGGAGTTTCTGGAGCAATCGAAGTACTTCATCAAGCACCAACGGTTCGAGTCGCACATCGAGCCGGTTTTTGAGAAATACCTCTATCAGCCGGTGGTGGCCTTGATGCTGGCGACCGCCGACCGGCTGCGCATCATTCAGGCCGGCAGTCTCCATCTCTACCTTACCTACATTTTTGTGACGCTGGTGCTGTTGTTGTTATGGGCGGGGTAGGCCGAGGCAGCGGGCTGTGCGCATGGGTTGTGCCTGGTCGTTCGATCACTGAGTGACGGGAGCTATGCAGGCGATCATCCATATCGTGCTGGTCATCCTTCAGCTGGCGCTGTTGCTGACCCTCTCTCCGTTTGTGGTCGGCCTGATCCGAAAGGTCAAAGCCCGTTTACAGTGCCGCCGTGGGGCGAGTCTGTTTCAGCCCTATGCCGATCTGGCCAAGCTTTTTCGGAAGCAGCCGGTGATCTCTTCGACGACTTCCTGGATTTTTACCGCGGCGCCCTACATCGTGTTTGCTTCGACCATAGCGGCAGGGCTGTTGATGCCGGTGTTCGTGTCCCACACGCCGCTCAATTTCGCCGGGAATATCATTGCACTCGTCTATCTATTGGCGTTGGGGACGTTCTTTCTGATCCTGGCGGGGCTCGATGCAGGATCGGCATTCGGGGGAATGGGCAGCAGCCGCGAGGCGATTGTGGCGACGCTGGCCGAACCGGCCATGATGCTCTCGATCCTGTCCATTGCGCTGACGGCGGGCTCCACAAATTTGAGCACCATCGTTCACCAGTCCGCATTGATGGAAGGGGACGTCGTGGCCCCGCCTGCGCATTTGATGGCGTTGGCCGCGTTGTTCATCGTGACGCTGGCGGAAACCGGTCGTGTCCCGGTGGATAATCCGGCGACGCATCTGGAATTGACGATGATTCACGAGGCCATGCTGCTTGAGTATTCCGGGCGGTACCTGGCGTTGATGGAATGGGCGGCCGGCATCAAGTTGCTGGTGTTTCTGACGTTGATCGTGAATGTGTTTGCCCCCTGGGGGATTGCCACGAGTCTGGTGCCGTCGGCCATCGCCGTGGGGCTGCTGGTCTATCTCGTCAAAGTTTCGGCGCTGGCCATTGTGATCGGCGTGATCGAATCGATGTTCGCGAAGCTGCGATTGTTCCGGGTGCCGGAAATGCTGGGCGCGGCGTTCATCCTGTCGCTGCTCGCGCTGGTCTTCTTCTACACGTTGAAAGGGTAAGGCGGTGCCGGCTTCCACCCACTTGGGCTCACAACTCGTCGATCTCTGCTCGGTCCTGCTGCTGCTCTGTTGTTTTGCCATCGTGGCGCAGCGTCGATTGTCGGCCTGCGTGGACCTGTTCGCGCTGCAGTCCGCATTTCTGGCTGCGACCGCCGCGCTTGTCGCGTTTCTGACCGGACATAAGCATATCTATTTCGCGGCAGCCCTGACGATCGTCATCAAAGTGATCGTGCTGCCTCGCATTCTCCGGAAGGTCATCGAACGTCTGAATGTCTCCCGTGAGTTGGGGATGAACATCAACATTCCGGCGGGCCTGTTGATCTGCGGCGCATTGGTCGTGATCGCCTTCTTTATTACGCAGCCGATCATTCCACTCGGCTATCTGCTGACGCGCGATTCTCTGGCCATTGCGCTGGCCATCATTTTGATCGGATTTTTCACCATGATCGCTCGCCAGAAAGCGATCACGCAGATGGTCGGATTTTTGGTCATGGAAAACGGCGTCTTCCTGGGGGCTACGGCCGCTGCCTACGGCATGCCGCTGATCGTTGAATTGGGCGTGTTCTTCGATGTGTTGGTGGCCGGGCTGATCGTCGGGATTTACACGCATCGGCTGCAGGATGCGTTCGATAGCGTGGACACCAGCACGCTGACGGTGCTGAAGGAATGAGCCGGCCGATGAAGGATGTCCGGCGAACAGGTGCTGTATGTGGTCGATGATCGTGTTGCTGACAGGGCCGGTCCTCGCCGGTTTCCTCAGCCTGGTGATCCATCGCGCCCGGGTGCTGCACGTCGTGAATTTTTCGACGATGCTGGCGCTGGCCGCTGCTGAGACGTTGTTGACGAGGCAGGTGTTGGCCGAAGGATCAGTCACGACATTGGGCGGCTTTGTCTATGTGGATGCGCTCTCGGACTTTATTCTGGTGATCATCACGGCCGTCGGCCTGTCCTGTTCCCTCTACATGTGGTCCTACATGGACGATCGGGTTGCCCGGGGCATCATTGCGCCGAAGCGTCTCGGGCACTTCTTTTTCCTCTTCCACATGTTCCTGTTTGCGATGGTCGCCGCGACGGTCGCGAACAGCCTGGGCGTGCAGTGGGTGGCGTTGGAGGGGACCACCCTCGCGACGACGTTCTTGATCGCCTTTTTCCGCAGGCGGGAGTCCCTGGAGGCCGGTTGGAAATATCTGATTCTCTGTTCGGTGGGTATTGCCCTCGCGCTCTTTGGAGTCGTGCTCACCTATTATTCCTCTGTGAGGGTCCTTGGCGATGCGAGTTCAGCGCTCAATATCACTGCGCTGATCGGCGTGGCGAACCAGTTGGATCCCAATGTGCTTAAGCTGGCGTTCATTTTTATCCTGGTCGGCTACGGCACAAAAGTGGGCCTGGTTCCCATGCACACCTGGTTGCCCGATGCCTACAGCGAAGCGCCGGCGCCGATTGCCGCGATGTTGGCCGGAGTGCTGGAAACGGTGGCGGTCTACACGGTGTTGCGCAGCAAAGCCCTGGTGGACCAGGCGCTTCCGCCCGAGTTCACCGGCAATCTGCTGCTCACCTTCGGGCTGCTGTCGTTCATCGTGGCCACTCTGTTCATTCTCATTCAGCATAACTACAAGCGGCTGTTTGCCTATTCGAGTATCGAGCATATGGGACTGGCCATGATCGGGTTCGGGGTGGGCGGGATGGTCGGCACTTTTGGCGGCCTCTTTCATCTGCTTAATCACGCCGTCGCCAAAGCGTTGGCATTTTTTGTCGCGGGCAATATCCACCGCCGGTTCGACACCTTGGAGATCGACGGAGTGCGAGGGGTCGCGCGTGCGCAGCCGATCACCGCCGTGGCGATTCTGGTGGCCGGTTGTGCGCTGGTCGGGTTGCCGCCCTTTTCACCCTTTGTCAGCGAACTGTTGATTGTCTCGGCGGTAGCTGCGCAGGACTTTGCCTCCGATACGATGCATGTCGGACGATTTGTGACGATGACGATCTCGGACGAAATGCGAAGCCTTGGCATCGTCGCGCTGTTCCTGTTGTTCGCGGTGGTATTGTTCGGCGGGTTTATGTTTCGCATCGGGGCCATGGTGTGGGGCACTCCTCCGGCCGGTATCGCTCAGGGAGAATCGTGGACGGTCGGCCATGTGCCGCTCATGATCATGATCGTCGCTTTGCTGGGCCTGGGCTTCATGCTTCCCGAGCCGATTCAGACGTTGCTGACCAGGGCGGTCAACGTGATTGTGGTGAGGTGATCGTATGAGCGACGCACGTCCGGCGGTCGAACAGGTGCAAGCGGCGTATACGCAGGCCATTGCGGAGGTGCGCACCGTACACGGCATCCCGTTGCTCAGGATGAGGAAGCAGGATCTGCCGACGGTCGCCCATTTTCTACACACGAATCCGAATCTACGAGGGTCGTTGTCGCTGCTGTGGGCGGTCGATCATCGCCCTCGCGAAGCGCGCTACGAACTCTGCTACCTCTTCACATTGGCGAAACGCAAAGACTGGCTGCTGCTCGCGACGGATCTCCATGGAGAGGAGCGGGAATTTCCGTCGATCACCCCGCATCTCCATGCGGCAAAGTGGTACGAGCGGGAGATTCGGGATCTGTTCGGGCTGATTCCGGTCGGCCATCCGGATATGCGGCGGCTCGTTCGACATGAACATTGGCCGAAAGGCTCCCATCCGCTGAAGAAAGAGTTTCCCTGGGATCGGGTGTTGGGACGTGTGCAAGGGCAGTATGCCTTTCGGAAAATTCACGGTGAGGGGGTCTTCGAGGTTCCTGTCGGTCCCATCCATGCGGGCATCATCGAACCGGGTCATTTCCGGTTTTCGGTGGCCGGTGAGCCCATCATGCAACTCGAAGTGCGCCATTTCTGGAAACATCGCGGCATTGAGAAGTTGTTCGAGCAGCAGCAGTTGACGGAAGCGGTCCCGTTGTCGGAACGGGTTTCCGGCGACACGAGCGTCGGCCATAGCATGACCTATTGCCAGGCCGTCGAGACATTGCTGGGCGTGGAGGTCTCGCCGCGTGCCCGATATCTGCGCACGCTGTTTCTGGAACTGGAGCGGTTGCACAATCACATCGGCGATGTGGGAGCCATCTGCAACGACACCGCCTATGCCCTGGCCCATGCCCACTGCGGCCGGATGAAAGAACAACTGATGCAGCTCAACGATCGCTTGACCGGCTCGCGTTTTCTGCGCGGGGTCAATTGTGTCGGCGGTGTGGTGCTCGATCTGTCAGGCATCCAGCTCGCGCAGGTGGAGGTAGAACTGAATGCGCTGGAGCAGGATTTTTCGGCGATCGAAAAGATTGTGTTCGCGAACGCGTCGCTCACGGAACGGCTGGAGAATACCGGTATCCTCACGGAAGGGATCGCCTGGGACCATGCCGTGATGGGTGTGGTGGGCCGGGCCTCCGGGATCGATCGGGATCTTCGTCGGGACCGCCCCTTTGCTGCCTATGATGTGCTCCAACCGAACGTCGCGCTCTACCGCTACGGCGATGTGCGCGCGAGGATGCGGGTGCGCCTGGATGAGATCCATGAATCAATCCGTCTCATTCGTGAGGTCCGTCGGGGTCTTCCGCTGGGCCGGCTCGTATCCCAGCCGATGCACCAACCGCAGCCCGGGGCATGGGCCCTGTCAGCGGTCGAAGGATGGCGAGGCGAAATTCTATACATGGTCATGGCCGGAGAAGAAGGGCGGATTCATCGCTGCAAAGTGCGCGATCCGTCCTTCGTGCATTGGCCGGCGATCCAATGGGCCGCACTTGGCAATATCGTGCCGGACTTTCCGTTGATCAATAAAAGTTTCAATTTGTCCTATGCAGGGAATGATCTGTGAGAAAGAAGCTTTCAGCAATCAGCCCTCAGCCGCCGGCTCTGAGGTGAGAACTAATCGCGGACCATTGACGGCTGTGGAGGAACCATGTTTCGGATCATCAATAAAAGTCTGAAGACCGGCGTGGTCACGGGCGATCATCCTGACACGGAAGCGCCGCCCGAGTTGGTCAGTCGGGAAGCCATCGAGAAGGCGAAACCGTTCCGGCGCTCGCTGACGATCCGCGAAGTGGATACGGGCTCGTGCAATGCGTGTGAGATGGAAATGAATGCACTGGCCAATCCGGTTTACGACGTGGAGCGGTTCGGGGTGCATATTGCCGCATCTCCTCGCCACGCCGATGCGTTAGTCGTCACGGGTCCGGTGACGGTGAACATGGAGCGAGCCTTGAAGGACGTGTACAAGGCGACGGCGGATCCCAAGATCGTCATCGCCTTGGGAGACTGTGCCGTCAATTGCGGAATGTTCAAGGGAAGTTATGCCGTGACGGGTCCGGTGGATCAGCATATTCCGGTCGATGTCCGCATTCCAGGCTGTCCCCCGCGCCCGGTGGAAATTCTGGCGGTGTTGGCTGAGCTACGTAAAGATTGCCCGAATTCAGATCAGTAACGTCCTGATTCAGTCACGCCTCTCCAGTTGATCCAACATTCTCTGTGACCTGCTCAATGGCCGGTCACGGCTTCGTCCACATGCCTTCTTCAGCACCCCGCTCGTAAGTGGATGTATTACGAGTGATCGGTCGACTGTAGCGATCTCCTCCGAATCCGTGAACAGCTGTTGAGGAAGGTCTTCTCAGGAAATCCATTTCCTGAGCTTTTTACACCGTTTTTACTTTCTGCGCGCTACCTTGAATATGTGGTGGAAGAGAAGGGGCGTACAGAGATGTGGCCGGTTGGGGACGGCTCGGAAAGAAGGCTCCGGCGAAGCGCGCCTCACTAAGTGAGACGTCCCATTTAAGGAACAGTGACATGGATCTCATCTATTTGGCGATCGTCGCGGTTTTTTTTCTGCTGTCCAGCTGGCTCATCTCAGCGTTGGATCGACTCTAAAGGATGTGGCCATGAATGCGATGTACGTGCTCGGCGCAGTGTTAGCACTGGGGTTGTTGGTGTACCTCATGATCGCGCTGCTGAAAGCGGAGTGGTTCTGATGACGATCAACGGATTGGCTCAAATCGGGCTCTTCTTTCTCGTTTTGGTGGCGTTGGTCAAACCGCTGGGCTGGTATATGGCGCGTGTCTACACGGGCCAGGCCTGCGGAATGGATCGGGTTATGGGACCCCTCGAACGCCTGATCTACCGCGTCTGCGGCGTGCGTGCAACCGAGGACATGAATTGGAAGACTTATGCGGTGGCCATGTTGTTGTTCAATGTCGCCGGGTTGGTCGCACTCTATGCCTTGCAGCGACTGCAGGGATTTCTGCCGCTCAATCCGTCGGCTTTCGGGGCGGTGGCGCCAGACCTCGCATTCAATACCGCCGCCAGCTTCATTACCAATACGAACTGGCAGGCCTATGCCGGTGAATCGGCACTCAGTTATCTCACGCAGATGCTCGGCCTGACGGTTCAGAACTTCGTCTCTGCCGCGACGGGCATGGCCATGCTGGTCGCGCTCATTCGCGGGTTAACCGCTCGGACGGCTCCGACCATCGGCAATTTCTGGGTGGATCTGACCCGCAGCACGCTATACATCTTACTGCCGCTGGCCGCCGTTCTCGCGCTGCTCCTCGTCTCGCAGGGGACGGTTCAGACCTTCGGGTCGTATCACCAGACCGCTCTCCTTCAGCCCGTGACCTATGACAAGCCCGTCGTCGATGCCGCAGGTCAGCCGGTGGTGGACGAGAAGGGCGTTGCCAAGACGGAATCAACAACCGGGACTGAGCAAGTCTTGGCCGTCGGTCCGGCCGCGTCGCAAGTGGCCATCAAACATTTGGGGACCAACGGCGGCGGATTCTTTAATGCCAATGCGGCCCATCCCTATGAAAGCCCGACGCCGCTCACCGATTTCGTTCTGATCCTGGCTGAAACCCTGATCGCCGCATCGCTGACTTACACGTTCGGAATGATGGTTGGCGATACCAGGCAGGGTTGGGCCATCCTCGCTGCGATGCTGAGCGTATTGGCCTTCTTCGTGCTAGGGGCCTATTGGGCCGAGTCTGCAGGAAACCCTCGCCTGGCTGCATTGGGTGTCGATCAGACCGCCGGGATAGCGCAGTCCGGCGGCAACATGGAGGGCAAGGAAATTCGTTTTGGAGTTGCTCGTTCGGCGCTTTTTGCCACCGCAACGACGGCGACCTCCACCGGAGCGGTAAATTCGATGCATGATTCATTCACGCCACTCGGCGGATTGATCCCGCTGTTCATGATGCAATTCGGCGAGGTGATTCTGGGCGGGGTGGGGTCCGGCCTCTACGGAATGCTGGTCTTCGCCATCATCGCGGTGTTCATCGCCGGCCTGATGGTAGGTCGGACCCCGGAATACCTGGGGAAAAAGATCGAGACCTATGAAATGAAGATGGCAGCCCTGTTGATCCTCATCATGCCCATCATCGTGCTCGGGTTCACGGCAGTGGCGGTCGTGACTGAGTCCGGCACGTCGTCCATTCTCAATCCCGGCGCACACGGTTTCAGCGAAATTCTGTATGCCTATACTTCTCAGGGCAACAACAACGGCAGCGCCTTCGGAGGGTTAAACGCCAATACCCCATTCTTCAACCTGACCGGCGGTCTCGCGATGCTGGTCTCCAGATTCTGGTTGGCGATTCCGACATTGGCGCTCGCCGGATCGTTGGCGCACAAAAAGATGGTGCCGCCAGGATTGGGCACGCTCCCAACTCATACGCCGCTCTTCGTCGGCTTGCTGGTAGGGGTCGTCATCATGGTTGGGGCCCTGACCTTCGTCCCGGCCCTGGCGTTGGGACCGGTGGTGGAACATTTGCTGATGGTCGCTCGCTAGCCTGAACGAGCAGAGGGATTTCCATGACGACATCGACGAAAGCCAGACCGCTCTTCGATCCGCCGCTTGTTCGACAGGCCATCCTGGATGCGCTGCGAAAACTCGATCCTCGTATTCAGGTCCGCAATCCGGTCATGTTCGTGGTCTTCGTGGGAAGCCTCTTTACGTCGCTTCTGTTCTTTCAGGCGTTGTTCGGGGCGGGCGAAGCGCCGACCTGGTTTATCCTCGCCATCTCGCTGTGGCTCTGGTTCACCGTGCTGTTCGCCAATTTTTCGGAAGCGATCGCCGAAGGAAGAGGAAAGGCCCAGGCCGATTCTCTCCGGAAAGCCCGGACGGAATTGACCGCTAAGCGATTCGGGAAACCGGCCTCCGGAGGTGATTACCTGGCGGCGCCCGCCGCCATCGGCAAACCCGGCGAAGTCTACTGTCTCGTTCCGGCCAGTCTGCTGAAGAAAGGTGACATCGTGCTGGTCGAAGCCGGCGATTACATTCCCAGCGATGGCGATGTCATCGAGGGGATCGCATCCGTCAATGAGAGCGCGATCACCGGCGAGAGTGCTCCGGTGATTCGCGAGTCCGGCGACCGAAGCGCCGTGACCGGCGGTACGCGGGTGCTGTCCGATTGGCTTGTCGTGCGAATTACCGCCAGCGCCGGTGAAACCTTCCTCGACCGCATGATTGCCATGGTCGAGGGCGCCAAGCGCCAGAAGACGCCGAATGAGATCGCGCTCAATATTCTGTTGGCAGCCCTCACCGTCGTCTTTTTACTGGCCACCGTGACCTTGCTGCCCTTTTCCCTCTACTCCGTGCATGCCACGGGTCAGGGCGCGCCCATCACGGTGACGGTTCTGGTCGCTCTGCTCGTCTGCCTCATACCGACGACAATTGGCGCACTGTTATCCGCGATTGGCATCGCCGGCATGGACCGCATGGTCCAGGCGAACGTCATCGCCATGTCGGGGAAAGCCGTCGAAGCAGCGGGCGATGTCGACGTGCTGCTCCTCGACAAGACTGGAACGATTACGCTAGGCAATCGGCAGGCCACGGCATTTATTCCAGCCGAGGGCGTGCAGGAGACGTCCGTCGCCGATGCGGCTCAGTTGGCCTCCCTTGCGGATGAGACGCCCGAAGGCCGCAGCATTGTCATTTTAGCGAAGGAGCGGTATGGACTCAGAGGGCGCGACATCCATGCGATGGGCGCCACCTTCCTGCCGTTTACGGCGCAAACGAGAATGAGCGGCGTCGACTTCGACGGTCGGCAGATCAGGAAGGGCGCGGCGGAGGCCATCGAAGACTACGTGACCCAACAAGGCGGGTCGTTTCCTCCCGCCGTTCGCGATGCAGTCGAGACAATTGCCATGCAAGGTGGCACTCCCCTGGTCGTCGCCGAAGGGAAATCGGTGCTCGGTGTGATTCATTTGAAAGACGTGGTCAAGGGCGGCATCAAGGAACGGTTTGCCGAGTTGCGCCGCATGGGCATCAAAACGATGATGATCACCGGAGACAATCAGAAAACGGCCGCCGCGATCGCCGCAGAGGCCGGCGTGGATGACTTTCTCGCGCAGGCCACACCCGAAGCCAAATTGAAACTCATCCGTGATCTTCAAGCTGGAGGCCGTCTCGTGGCCATGACGGGCGACGGCACCAATGATGCGCCGGCGTTGGCGCAGGCGGATGTGGCCGTGGCCATGAATACCGGCACTCAAGCCGCCAAAGAGGCGGGCAATCTCGTCGATCTGGATTCCAACCCCACCAAATTGATCGAGATCGTCGAGATCGGCAAGCAGCTCCTCATGACGCGAGGTGCGCTCACCACCTTCAGTATCGCCAACGATGTCGCGAAATATTTTGCGATCATTCCGGCCGCCTTCGCCACCACCTATCCGGCTTTGGGTGCGTTGAATGTCATGGGACTGGCGACGCCGGAAAGCGCTGTGTTGTCGGCGGTCATTTTCAATGCACTGATCATTGTCGCGTTGATCCCCCTCGCGCTTCGAGGGGTCAAGTTCCGGCCGATCGAAGCGTCCGTGCTCCTGCGCCACAATGTGCTGCTGTACGGGCTGGGAGGGATCATTGTTCCGTTCATTGGAATTAAGCTGATAGACCTCGTCCTGGTCGCACTGGGATTGGTCTGAGGAGATCACAATGGCCGCTCAACTACGATCCGCGCTGATGGTGTTTTTAATCCTGACAATCCTGACCGGCGTGGCCTATCCGCTGGTCGTGACAGGAATCGCGCAGCTGCTGTTCCCCCATCAGGCCAATGGGAGTCTGATCTATAAAGACGGTAAGCCGATCGGTTCTACGCTGATCGGCCAACCCTTCGACGAGCCTAAGTATTTCTGGGGGCGCCCTTCCGCGACCGCTCCGTTCCCCTATAATGCCGCCGCCTCATCCGGTTCGAATCTGGGCCCCACCAATCCCGCGCTGACGGAGGCGGTCAAAACGAGGGTGGCTGCCTTGCGAGCCTCGGATCCCGGCAATGACACACCGGTGCCGGTCGATCTGGTGACCGCGTCGGGAAGCGGCCTTGACCCGCACATCAGCCCCGCTTCGGCCGAGTATCAAGTGCGCCGGGTCGCTCGTGCGCGGGGGAGGGAAGAAGCATTCGTCCGAACGTTGGTGAGTCAGCACACCGAAGGACGTCAGCTGGGGATGCTCGGTGAACGCCGGGTCAATGTGCTGGCATTGAACCTCGCATTGGACGCGTCCGTCGGGCCTCGTTGACGCCTTGTCGCATGTCTTCTAGAATCCACTCGGCCGATTTCACACCATCTCGTTTCCGGCGTCAGATCCTTTATTTCAGGAGTGCCATGGAGCCCCAGCGTCCCGATCCCGATGCGTTGCTGAGGCGCGTGCAGGCTGAAGAGGCCGATCAGGTGCGCGGCAAGCTGAAGGTGTTTTTCGGCGCGACTGCAGGTGTCGGAAAAACCTATGCCATGCTGCAGGCAGCCCATGAGCAGCGACGGGACGGCATCGATGTGATGATCGGTTGGGTTGAGACTCACGGCCGGGCCGAAACGGAAGCGCTCGTCCATGGATTGCCGGCTTTGACTCCTCGTGAAGTTGTCTACGGAGGCTCCAGGCTCCGTGATTTCGATTTGGACGCAGCTCTGTCGCGCCGGCCGCAGCTCCTGTTGATGGACGAACTGGCGCATACGAATGCTCCGGGATCCAGGCACCCCAAGCGGTGGCAGGATGTCAGGGAACTGTTGCAGGCCGGTATTCACGTCTATACCACCGTGAACGTACAACACATCGAAAGCCTCAATGACGCGGTGGCTCAGATTACCGGTATTCGCGTGAGTGAAACCGTGCCGGATTCCATTCTCGAACAGGCGGACGACGTCGAATTGGTGGACCTTCCGCCGGACGATCTATTGCAACGGCTCAAAGACGGCAAGGTGTATATGCCGGAGCAGGCGCAACATGCCCTGAAGCATTTCTTTCGGAAGGGCAATTTGATCGCCCTGCGTGAGATGGCCTTGCGCCGGACGGCTGAGCGAGTCGATCAACAAATGGAAGTGTATCGTCGGGACCATGCGGTCGTCGGGACCTGGCCGGCGGCGGAGACCATCCTGGTCTGCGTGAATCTGAAATCACGGGGCCCGATGTTGGTTCGCGCGGCCAGAAAGATGGCCACGGGCCTCCACGCCAGGTGGATCGCCGTCTATGTCCAGACCTCGAAGCATCTGCGGTTGACTGAGCACGAGCGGAGTCAGGGTGTCGACACCCTGCGGCTGGCCGAGCGGATGGGCGCAGAAACGGTGACGTTGACGGGGGACGACGTGAGTGCGCAGCTGTTGGCGTATGCCAGAAGCCGCAATGTCACCAAAATCATAGTCGGAAAACCGTTGCGCTCGCGCTGGAAGGAATGGTTGTTCGGTTCGGTTGTGGACGATCTCGTTCGCGGGAGTGGCGATATCGATATCTATGTGATGACCGGTGAGGCAGGTGCTGGTAAACCTCTGGTGAAGGGATTGCTTCAACGGACCAGTGAGCGCCGGAACTACGGCTATGCCTCCGCGGTTGTGGGGGCCTGCACGGCATTGAGTGTGGTCATGTCCCCATACTTCGGGCAGGCCAATCTTATTATGGTGTACCTGTTTGGGGTGGTGGTCATTGCCACCAGATGGGGACGGGGCCCCTCGGCGCTGGCTTCATTGATGAGCGTCGCGGCCTTCGATTTCTTTTTCATTCCCCCCTACTATTCATTCGCCGTGTCCGACGTGCAGTACCTGCTGACATTTGCGGTCATGCTCGTGGTGGCGTTGCTAATCAGCCGACTGGCTGCCCACAAGAGCCAACAGGCCGAGGCGGCGTTGATTCGTGAAAAGCGAACCGCCGCACTCTATGCCATGAGCAGGGAATTGATCACTCAACGGGGGGTGGACAAACTGGCTTCGGTGGCGTCCCGCCATATCCATGACGTCTTTCATTGCCAGGTGGCAGTGTTTCTTCCTGATCGGGAGAGGCGGGTGCATCTTCATCGGGGTGAAGCCCTGCATTTTGAGCTCGATCCGAAGGAGGCCGGTATTTCGCAATGGGTGTTCGACCATAAAGAATCCGCTGGTCATGGCACGAATACCCTTTCCGGATCTGATTCGCTGTATCTGCCACTGTTAGGTTCTCATGGGGCGGTGGGAGTCCTCGCGGTCCGATCGTCGCGACCTGCCGAACTGCTTGCTCCCGAACAACTTCATCTCCTGGAGACCTTCGCGAATCAGATGGCGTTGGCGCTAGAACGTGCGCGATTGGCCGAAGAAACACAGGAAGCTCACGTCCAGATGGAAACGGAACGCATGCGCAATGCCGTCCTCAGTTCTGTTTCCCATGACCTTCGGACGCCGCTGGCGACGATCGTGGGGGCGAGCAGCGCCCTCCTCACCACGACCCGGCCCCTGTCGACCGAGAGCCAGCAAGAACTTGTCCGGTCCATCAGCGACGAAGCAGGCCGCTTGGATCGATTGCTGAAGAACCTCCTCGACATGACCAGATTGGAAGCGGGAGCCATGCAATTGCGCAAGGAGTGGCACGCGCTGGAAGAGGTGGCTGGTACGGCGCTGGCCCGGGTAAGATCGCGCCTCGCGACACACCCTGTGTCGGCATCATTTCCGGAGCATCTCCCCCTGCTCCACGTCGATGGCGTCTTGATTGAACAAGTGCTGATTAATTTGTTGGAAAATGCCGCGAAATATTCTCCGCCGGCCTCACCCATCGATGTGACGGCGTCGGTGAAGGACGGAGTGATCGTGACCGAGGTCTTAGATCGAGGGCCCGGAATTCCTCCAGGCGAAGAGCGGCGGATCTTCGAAAAGTTCTATCAGCTTCATCCCGATCGGGAAGGTGGTGTCGGACTGGGATTGACGATCTGCCGGGGCATCATCGAAGCTCACGGTGGGCGCATATGGGTGGAATCTCGTGCCGGGAGCGGATCAAGGTTCCGCTTCACGCTCCCGATAGAAGAAAAACAACCGACGGTCGAACCGGAAGCGAACGAGCGCGATCGCGCGGCAACCTAGGATTTGTTGCCTATGCCATCTGCTACGACTCACGACGTCACTGTGCTGCTTATCGAGGATGAAGCGGAAATTCGGCGATTTCTTCGCACCACACTCCCCCCCTATGGCTATCGATTGTACGAAGCCACCAGCGGCGGGGATGGACTGGCGCAAGCCTCCGCTCGCAATCCCGACATCATCCTGCTCGATCTCGGTCTGCCCGACATGAACGGCACCACGGTCATCGAGAAAATTCGGGCCTGGTCAACCTTGCCGATCATCGTGCTCTCCGCGCGCGACCAGGAACAGGTCAAGGTGCAGGCCTTCGATCTTGGCGCGGACGATTACGTCACGAAACCTTTCGGGGTGGAGGAATTGCTGGCCCGCATGCGGGCGGCCCTGCGGCATGCCAATCGCCCGATGGGGGATGCGGTCGAGCCGGTGTGTACGTTCGGCGACCTGTCAGTGGATCTGGGACGACGGCAGGTCTTCGTCTCAGGAACGGAGGTCCACCTCACGCCGATTGAGTATAAATTACTGACGACGCTCGTACGGTATGCCGGGAAGGTCGTGACGCATCGCCAGTTGCTTAAAGACGTGTGGGGTCCTCTTCATATCGAAGAGGGGCACTATGTGCGTGTGTATATGCGTCAATTGAGGAATAAGATCGAAGCTGATCCAGCGCAACCTCGCCACCTCGTGACGGAGCTGGGTGTTGGGTATCGTCTCCGAACAGAATGAGACTTCCTCCCGACTTTTACAGATTCTTTACACCTCCATGGTCAATTTTCATCCTGTTTTGATACGGCATGATCTAAAGTCGATCTCATGAAACGGTGCAACGATGAACGTTGGATGAAACCCGGCCTGATCTCGTACGGCGCAGTCCACTCAGCTAAGGAGCCACACCCGTTCAACCTGTTTCACGGGCTCTGGTGGATGATTCTCCTCTGTGCGTTGGTCGCACCGGCGTATGCTGTTGAAGTCGACGTCACACCCGATCCGACCAGGGAAACCAAAACCGATCTCTGGCATTACGGCGCCTATCTCGATGTCGGCTACATCGTCAATTTCAACTTTCCCGACAACCATCTCTGGCGGAATCGGGCGACCGCGTCCCGCCACAATGAATTTGCACCGAATATGGCCCTGGCCTATGTTCGCAAAGACGTGACGGAGTCATCGCGGTGGGGGATGGAACTCGGCGTGCAAGGAGGCTACGACTCCGAGCGCTTTGCATTTCTGCAGGGGGAACGGGAGGTCGGCGGGGCCGATACGCTCCGCCACTTCCATCGCGCGAATGTGTCCTACCTGGCTCCGGTGGGCAATGGACTCACGATCACGGCCGGTCTCTTCAACAGTTTGATCGGGTATGAGTCGCTCTATGCCAAGGACAACGTCAACTACACCCGGTCCTGGATTGCCGACAACACGCCCTACATGATGTTCGGCATCAATGCCAAATATCCGGTCACCGAGAAGCTGACGATCACGGGGTTCATCGTCAACGGCTACTATCATCTGTCGCATCCGAACGACCAGCCGAGTTATGGCGGACAGTGGGCCTACAAGGCGACTCCGCAGCTCACCCTGATGCAAACTGTCTATGGGGGGCCGGATCAGACTAACACGGCGCTGGAGTTCTGGCGTTTCTACGCGAACCATATCGTCGAATGGAAAGGCGAGGACCTGACGTTGGCGGCCTCCTATGACATCGGGACCGAGGGCGTTGCCGATAGGCCCGGACATCCGAGGGCCTTTGTCATGGGTGGCAACATGGTCGCACGCTGGCACGTAACCGGACCTTGGGCCCTAGCGGTGCGCCCTGAATTCTACTGGGATCGGAATGGGCGCTGGACGGGATCGGAACAATTCGTGAAGGCCGTGACATCAACAGTCGAATACCGGCTTCCCTACAAATGGACCAACACCACCGTGCGGCTCGAACATCGCTGGGATGAATCGACCGGAGCAGGAGGTGGATTCTTCCGGCGCGGGGAAGTGCAACCCGGGGTCCTGAGTCTCACGCCGAATCAACACCTGGTGCTGCTGGGAATTCTGTGGACCTTCGATAGTCCGTGAGGGGGCACTGAAAATGGCGTCGGGCTTCGTTCTCGCTTCATTCAAGCCCGCGACGTACTGACAGGAGTAGGCCTCAGTCCCTCGCGCATGGCGACCTAGCCTGAAGGCCATTCTGAGCGCCCATGCGGCTGGTCATTTCGAAATGCGTTGCTTGTCTCTCAAGAGCCGCAGCGTATCGGCGAGTTCTTTCCCGAACCGTGTCATTGCCACATCCTTGGCCTCGGCAATGGCGGCCTTATCGTCGAGTGATGGCGCCGGGCCGATGAGTGTCGTTTCCCCTTCCGCCGTTTGAGTGCCGTAGAGATACCCCGTCCGGACATCCCATAACGTGCCTTCCATCATGAACAGCGCATGACATTCCGTGCCGTGAGCAAAGTAGGTGCCGATTCCTGTGGCATACCACCAGGCATGGCCGTTGTTGTACCGTTCAAAGGCCGAGGCCCCGTCGATGATAAGGATCGCGTCGGCGTTGTAGCGGGCGGCGGCGAGTCGTATGTCACGAAGGGTCGTGCCTTGCACGGTTGAATTAGCGAGCAGGAAGGCCTGTTGGAGAATGCCTTCTTCCCGGACCGGTTCAAGCGCCCGTTGCACGCGCGCGCCGTCTGAGCTCACCCAGTCCACTCGCTGCAACGCTGGACGACTGGGGAAATCCTCATGTTTGAAATAGATGGCGAGGCGATAGGGCGCTGGTAGCTGCGCCTGCAAAGCCATGGTGGATGCGACATCGCGGTCCGTAACCACTTCGGGATGGTCATGAAATGATTCCTGCAGGATGTGCCGGTTCAGGCCGCGCGCTCCCGTGCAGGCGGCGCAGGTCATTGTGAGGATGAGTGCCAGAACAAGAGGATGCGTGCCCGTTCTCATACGACTCCTGTGATTAGCGTGAGGTCGAGGGTATGGCTGGATTGATATTGGAAAGGGCTTCGAGGGCCAGCATCAGCGCGTGCGTTCCGGAGCGGCCATGGCCGAGTGCTTGCACCCGTTCGTACAGCTGATGCGCGAGTGTCAATCCGGGCAGAGTAAGCTGCCGCCGTCGCGCCTCTTCCAACGCAATGCCCATGTCTTTGATGAAATGTTCGACGAAGAACCCAGGATCGAAATTGCGAGCGAGGATGCGTGGCGCCAGGTTGTCCAGCGTCCAACAGGCGGCTGCCCCGCCGCGGATCGACTCCAGCATGCGCGGCAAGTCGAGTCCGGCTTTGTGCCCATACAGCAGGCTTTCGCAGACGCCGATCATGGTGCCGGCGATCACGATTTGATTACACAGCTTGGTATGTTGCCCGGCACCTGAATTGCCTTGGTGCACGATCTTCTTGCCCAGACATTCAAGAAGCGGCATGATCGTTTGCACGGCCCCGGGGTCGCCGCCGAGCATGATCGACAGCGTCGCATTGCGCGCACCGATATCTCCGCCGGACACCGGCGCATCGACCGCCCAGGCTCCCCGCGATTGAGCCGCGAGCGCGATCTCCTGTGCGAGTGAAGGTTCGGTCGTGGTCATATCGACCAGCACCATGCCGGCGCCTGTGCCTGCCAGCACGCCGTGGTCACCGAAGTACACGTCGCGCACATCCTGCGGAAATCCCACCATGGTGATGAGAATGTCGGTTTGCTCGGCTACTGCGCGGGGGGAATCGGCCCAGGTCGCCCCCTTGGCAAGAATGGCCGATGCTTTACTGCGATTTCGTGTGTACAGGGTGAGGCGATAGTGGGCTGCCTGGAGGTGGCGGCACATGGATGCCCCCATCACGCCGGTCCCAATCCAGCCGACGCGCGTGTGGGCGGGATCGGCAACGCGGGGAGTCTGTTCAAGAGGACGATTCGTCATCGCTTATTCCGCCAACGGCGTGATCCGGTTTGCAATCGCTTGCACAATCCCTTCTTGATCCATGGCGATTTTTGCGCCCTTGAAGCTCAAGACATAGCCTCCATGGCTGGGAGCCTGGACCGTCGCATCCACCGCAACGCGCGCGCCGTCTTCCACATCGGGATCCTTCACCATCGGCACGCCGCAAAGTCCTGGCACGGCGATGGAGAGGGTAGCCGTGTCATCTTCCAGGTTGAAGAGATAGCCGCCGTAGCAGGTTGAGCCGGCCGGGATTTCATAAGGATCGAGCGGATGGACATTGCGCACGGTTCCCTTGAGGGTAATCTGCCGCAAGTGAAACAGCACGGGGTCGGCGAGCACCTCTTGCACGGTGACGGCTTCTTGCGCCGAAAGCGGACTGCTACCGGAAAGCCACAACACCATGCAGGCAAGCAGCCCAGCGCAAAGACGCGATGCAACGTGAAAGGGTTGGCGGTTCATCGGGGTCATTCTACATGCTTTGTCGCGATCGTCGCCAACATAGGCTTTCAGGTTCCGAGTGGATATAATCGCCGGCGACGTGGGTTGAATGCTACGTATCGAGCGTGACCGGCAGAAAAAGGTTGGAGTGTCCCCCAATCCATAATGAAGATCGTGAAGGAGCAGCAATGAGCGATGGGCAACGGCAGATAGAGACGTACATTAAGGATGTTCGCCCGCAGTATGAAGATATGCTCGGGCAGGCGGTGGAGATTCCGTCCATCAGTATGGATCCTCAGCACGCGCCGGATGTGCGGCGCATGGCTGAACTGGCGACGCAATATCTCCGGGCGGCGGGGGCGGAGGCGCACATCGTTGAGACCCCGGGCTACCCGGTCGTGTCGGGTGGATGGACGATCGACCCGAAGTATCCGACCGTGACTGTCTACAATCACATGGATGTTCAACCGGCGCAGGAACCTGAATGGAAACGGTCTCCGTTTGCCTTCCAGAATGACAACGGCATCTATCGAGGGCGCGGGGCGACGGACGATAAGGGCCCGGCCCTGGCGGCCCTGTTCGGCGCGCGATATGCGATTGAGCAGGGGGTGCCGATCAATGTGCGTTTTCTCTGGGAACTGGAAGAGGAAAACGGAAGTCCCAGTTTTGCCGCGGCGATCAAGAACCGGGCCGCGATACCGCGTCCGGAATCAGTGGTGATTTCCGATACGATTTGGCTTTCAAAGAGTCAGCCGGCGATGCCTTATGGACTGCGAGGGTTGCTCGGTGCCCGGCTTGTCCTTCGGACCGGCACCAAGGATGCACATTCCGGCGTGACCGGCGGGGCGGCTCGGAATCCGCTCGTCGAGTTAATGGAGATTGCCCATGCCTGTGTCGATGCCAAGACCGGTAAGGTCAAGATCCCCGGTTTCTACGACGAGGTCGTACCGCCGACGAAGATGGAGATTGCGAGTTTTCTGAAGTCGGGTTTTCAAGTGAGCAAGTTCAAGAGCGCGTACGGGTTCAAGACGTTGCGTACGCACGACCCGGCCGAAGTCATGCGGCGGATTTGGGCCGCCCCGACGTTCGAGGTGCATGGGCTCACCGGCGGCTATCATGGCCCAGGGGTCAAGACCATCGTGCCCGGCCACGGCGAGCTGAAAATCAGCATGCGGCTGGTCCCGAACCAAACTCCTGAGAAGGTCTTCGCGTTGTTGAAGAAATATGTGGCCAAGTTGAATCCCGAGGTGAAGGTAGAACGGGAGGGCATGTTGCATCCGTTCCGCGGTGTCTTCGATGGGCCGTATGTCGAGGCGGTGAAGCGTGCAGTCCGGGCCGGTTTCGGCAAGGAACCGGCATTTATCCGCGAGGGTGGCTCGATCGGCGCGGTGGTGACGATGCAGAAGGCGTGGAAGGTTCCGATTCTGTTCATGGGCCTGAGCCTGCCCGAGCACGGCTACCATGCGCCGAACGAATATTTCGACTGGGGGCAGGCCTCCGGCGGCATGAAGGCCTTCGTCCATTATTTTTCGGAGTTGGCCGCGAAGCGATAGACGGGCATTCTGACCTGGGTATAGGTGTAATCCTGCAGCCCCAGAGAAGGCAGCGAAACATGACAAATGTCATACTGCTTTTGTTGGTGAGCGCGGTATTCTCCGGTCGGTTCTGGATGAACCCAGACGTATTCACTTTCACAGGAGGAGCCGCAGCATTATGACAGTACGCAACATCCGTTTTCGTCAATCGGTGCTCCGCACGGTTCTGGGGCTCGCCTCAGTGTATGGCGTGGCCGTGCAGCCGGTCGAATCCGCCTTCGCAAAAGTCGTCGAAGTGTCCATGACGGCCGTGGAAACCAAGTTGGTGATCGACGGCGAGGGACATACCTATGACGCGTGGACCTTCAATGGGCAATTCCCCGGTCCGGTGATTCGAGTGCAGGAAGGCGACGAAGTCGTCTTTTCACTCAAGAATCCTGAAACCAACGGTCGGCCCCATTCGATGGATTTTCACGCCGCAGAAACGAACTTCCTGGAGCACTACAAAGAAGTGCGTCCCGGCGAGTCGCTGCAGTATCGCTTCAAGGCCAAATGGCCGGGCATTTTCGCGTATCACTGTGGTGCGTCTCCCATGATTCAGCATATTGCCCGAGGCATGATGGGAGCCATCATCGTTGATCCCAAGGATCCCAAGGCGATGCCCAAGGCGGATCGCGAGTACGTGTTGGTGCAGAGCGAACTCTTCAAAGATCCCGACGATGTCGACGGAATGTTCGACCGGAAATATCAGCACGTCGTCTTCAACGGGTCGGTTTTCCGGTATGATCCGGTGCACAGCAAGGCAGGCGGCGCCTTTTTGGAAGCCAAGCCGGGGGAGCGTGTCCGGTTCTATTTCGTCAACGCCGGACCGAACAATGTGTCGGCGGTGCATCCGATCGCCGAAATTTGGGATGACGTATGGGAAAGCGGCAACCCCGCCAACCATACGCGCGGAGTTCAAACGCAACTCATTCCACCTGCGGGTGCGGCCATTCTCGATATGGTGCTGGACGGCAATGACGGCGTGTATCCCATCGTTACACACTCGCTGACCGACGCCCTGCGTGGCGCAATTGCGCTGCTGAAGGTGGACAAGGACGCCAAACAACTGCCCTTGATGCCGTTGGTCGAACCTGCCAAGTAACCGGTAGTCGGAGACGCTCATTCCGCCAGGAATAAATCGCAGGGCGGCCGTGAGGCCGCCCTGCCTATTCGGTTCCTTCACCCCTCTACGGTCTCGGTGTCTGTCGCTGGTCGTCGCGCGTCGAAGTGCCCGATGTTCGAGCGGCTGTGCGAGGTTCGCGGTCGAATACGTGGGACATCGCGGAGTGTATGCGGGGCGTTAGGCGAGGGAGCCCATGTCAATGACGAAGCGATACCGCACGTCGCCGCGAACCAGGCGGTCGTAGGCTTCATTCACCTTCTGAATCGGGATAACCTCCACGTCGGCGCCGCACTTGTGCTTTGCGCAGAAGTCCAGCATCTCCTGCGTTTCCTGAATGCCGCCGATCAATGAGCCCACCAGTCTCCGCCGTTTCATGATCAACGGAAAGGCTCCCAGTTGCGCCGGTTTATCCGGCACGCCGACGAGGATCATCGTGCCGTCGGTCTTGAGCAATTCCAACTGGGCATCCAGGTCATGGGGCGCCGAGACCGTGTCCAAAATGAAGTCGAACTGCTTGGCCAGCCTGGTGAATGTCTTGGGGTCTGACGTCTTGAAAAAGTCTTTGGCCCCTAATCGCTTCGCATCGCGCCGTTTTTTGTCGGAATGGCTGAGCACGGTCACGTGAGCCCCCAGGGCTTTTCCGATTTTGACGGCCATGTGACCAAGTCCTCCCAGGCCGACCACCGCCAGGCGATGTTTTTTCCCCACTCCCCAGTGGCGCAAAGGCGAGTAGGTCGTGATGCCGGCGCACAACAGGGGTGCGGCCTCCTCGGGACGCAATTGCTTAGGGATGCGAAGGACGTATCGTTGATCGACGACCACCTTGGTCGAGTAACCGCCATAGGTGGGTGTGACACCGTCCCGCTCCTTCCCGTTGTAGGTAAAGCTGAGATGGCCCTCGCAGTACTGCTCTTGGCCCTTCTTGCATTGCGGACAGGTCCGGCAGGAATCGACGAAACACCCGACGCCGACCATTTGGCCGACCTTGAATTGCTTCACCGCGCCGCCGACCTGTTCGACGATGCCGACAATTTCATGTCCCGGCACCATGGGGAACGTCGAGCCGCCCCATTCATCCCTAGCCTGATGCACATCCGAATGACAAATGCCGCAGTAGCGGATGCCGATGAGCACATCCTGCTTGCCCACGTTGCGGCGTGAAAACGCGAATGGGGCGAGTCGGGATTTTGCGGTGCGAGCGGCGTAACCTTTGACGTTGATCATAGTCGCTGTTCCTTACGTTCCGATTCCTGGCAGCTCAGGCGCGCCCAGTGGTTATTGAGCCTGCGCAGGCTGAGGGTTCTCTGGTTCGAGCGTAATGCCGATCATGCCCGGGTCCTGCTCCCAGGCACCCGGTGCAATCAGGCCCAGCAACGGCAGCAAGAACATCGCTCCTCCGATGACATCGACGATGCCGACGCTACTGAGTTTCCTGCCGGTCATTCGGGTCTGGGGTTTATAGCCCGCCTTTTGCACTTCGACCGTGAGGTCTCCCCGGCGGGGAACCTGATGTTGGAGCGGCGTGGTGCCGGCGAGGGTGCCGTTGATCAAGACATTCGCTCCCGGCGGATCTGAATTCACCGTCAACGGTTGCGAACTGCCGCCGAAGATGGAACAGGCAGTCAGATTGAGGTAGCAGGTCATGAGGAAGGCGATGCTGACCCTGCTCTGCGTGCTGCGATGGTGTGATGCTTCCGGCATGGGATTTTTCCAGATTAGTGCTATTGCGCCATCGTTACCACAGCTTGCCTGGGTTGACAAGGCACGGCAGGCTAAGCGCGACGACAGGGCGAGGGTGCGGTCAGGCGGATGGCGAAGGACTGAGCCTTCGCCATCCGAGCTGTGACCATTTCACGAGAGATTAGGGAGCCGTTGCCAGGATGGGCGTGAATATCGGATCAGCATCCAGCACCGCTTTCAGCAGGCCCGTATGGAGGAAATAGCGCCAAGCCTCATCCGTTTTTCCCGGCACTTCATCGAACCAGCGTTTGGCTTCGGTGAGGTGATGGAGCATCTTCGCTTTGTCCCCATAGTTAGGCAGAAAAATCATGCTGTAGGCCATGGCATATTCTGCGAGGAACTTGTCGAGGGGAAGCTCGGCTTGGGCCAATGCCGCTTCGGCATTGGCATAGGCTCGCGGGGTTTCCGTGTCGTGCAGAATGCGGTTCCAGGATACTTTGTTGATGCGAGACCAGGCCAGTTGAAGCAGCGCTTCGGACTTGGGTGTTCTCCGATGTTCGGGAATATCCTTGACCAGGGCTTCAAAGGTTTCGACCATCGGGATCTGATCATTGTTCCACCGATAAGCGACCCCCAGACGAAACCGGTTGTCGAGCTGCTCCGGCCGGATCTCGGCCAGGGTTTGGAGGGCCGGTATGAGGCGATAGAGAAAATCCGCCGGCGTGGGTTGCGAGAGGCCGCCCATTTCCATGCCGTTGGAGAGGTCTAAGCGCATGCCTTGTGCATAAATGTTCCAATAAAATTCATCCAGCACAATGCCGAGCGCCGGATCTTTGACCGGCACTTGATGATTGTTCCTCGCCTCACGCAGGAGCACGCTGTAGAGATGGCGAGTCAGCACCGTGAGGGCATCGGGCTGTTTGGGATCGATGATCAAAACACGGTTCAGCAACGCGACTCGGTCGCGCAGGTCCGGAAAGCTGGCGGCCCGCGCCGCCGCGGCGGTCAGGACGCCCGGTTGGTCGTCCGGTCCCCACCAGGCCAGGGATTCCGGCAGCGCGCGGCTGGTTTCGGTCGTGAAAGGAATTTTATCGGCCATCATGCCAGGGGTTTCCGGCTGTGAAGGGACCGGCAGATTGAACACTGCCGTATCTCCCGGAAATCCATGTTGCTTCAGCCCGGTGAAGACGACCCACTGCAGGGTGACGGATTTCAACGCGCGTCGCGGACGCTTGATCGTATTGGTCCACTTCACGTTGCCGGGAGCATAGGTCACCGGCGACGTCAGCGGATCCTGATACTGCACAGAAAGTTGAACCAGGGTGGTCGGAGCGGCCAGGACTTTACCTGTCCGTGCCAGCTTGAACGATCCGGACGGTATGGTGCGGCTGTTCAACGCGGTGACATGAAGGCCACTGCCCGGAGGGGCAATACCCACGGCATCCGCCACGAAGGCCGAGGCAGGCGCTCTCGGGAGGTCATCGCCGAAGAAGATCAGCGGGCCCGTGCTCGGCCAGATGACATCCATGGCAATGTCAGACCTGGTGAGCATCGGCGCATAGGCGTCGGTCAGGCTCTGCCAGCACGCATCATAGGAAGGATCGTCCTTTGGTGCGAATTGTTTCACCTTCGTCGGGGAAGCGGTGAAGTGCCGGTATTGGCAGGCAAAGTCTAATTGCCCGGCGGTTACGCGATCGCCCTGCGCGAGCGCTTCAGCGTACCGTATGGCGGTTTGTATAGCCGGTGTGGTTTTGGGGGTGCCGGTCTTGGCATGTCCCTTTCCGCCCACGGCCGGCGCGGATTCGGCGATTCCAACCCAAGCGCCCAGGGCGAGCGAGAGGGCGAGAATGGCTATGGTCTGTCGTTGATGGAATAGGTTCCCGCGAATCATGCGAACGACCTCCGATGAGGATAAAAGAAGGTCACTCTATCACGCGGCTCTTTTCAGACGAAAGAGGTTCGGCGTGAGAAGGACGAGTTTACGGAGCCGCTGGAGGAACGGCCGAAGATCGGGAAAATTGGATCAACGAGCGAATGTATTGGAGCACGGCTTGTTGGTCTTCATCCGCTAGCGCATCTTTCCACCCGGGCATGGCGGTGCGGGGTTTGCCTTGCGCGATGGTGCGCAGCAGTTCCTTGTCCGTCTTGGCGGAGGTGGCTGCGGAGATGAGATTCCCCGGGCGCGGTGACAGAAACGGAGCCTTGGGACCGTCGCCCTTGCCGTTGGCGCCATGACAATCCATGCAATGTTCACGGTAAATGGTTTGGCCTCGCTGCAGCCCTTCAGCGGGCTGGGCGAGCAGGACGCCGGTGCCGCAGCAAATCAGCAGCAGAGTGACCAGGAGCCGATCGACGAATACGCGAGTCAATCGCCATACCGAGTGGATCTGTCTGTGAGATGAATGGTTAAGGGAATCGGCTGCCGCCGGCTCGTTCACAGCCGGCCTGGGCTTTGGAGGCATCACGATCGGTCACACCGTCGCGGCTGCCTTTAAGATCTGGCGTCGAAGTGCGGCACGATCTTTTTCTGAGAGAGCGGGAGAAGGGCGATGCTGGCAGAGCCGAACCGTTTGGCGAAGGGAATCGAGAAAAATTTCGCAATTCGGACAATCGCCCAGATGCGCCCGGATTTCCTGGCAGATCTCGCCGGACAGCTCATCGTCTAGGTAGGCCGAGAGGCGTTCGAGCACTTTGACACAATTTCGTTTCCGATGACCCTGATGCGGGGTGGGCTTGCGAGTGCCTGGATATGTTCGTACGCGGTCTGCCATGGTAGCGCTTCCTCTGTGACTATACCAAACTATCGGTCCACAGTGGCAACGTCGCGGTGAAATTCTTCCGCGAGCCCTTTTCCGCTGAGTTCTTTTCTGACAAACAGACGGGCTCGATGCAGCCGGGATTTGATGGCGCGCTCGGTCAGCCCGAGAATGTTTCCCACTTCTTTGGCGCTCAAGCCTTCCATGTCGCGCAGTACGAGCACCATGCGGTATTTGCGCGGCAATTTGGCGATGGCACGGTCTAATATCTGGCGCAGTTCCTTGTTTTCGAGGGCTTCCTGAGGACTCAGTCCCTCCATCGGTATTTGCAGCGCAAACTCGCCTTCCGATGTCGGCACGAACTCGGTGAGCGACAGCTCGCGCTCCGGTTCGCCTTTGCGCTTTCGCCGCATGCGCTGGCAGGCATGGGAGGCGATGGCATAAAGCCAGGTCGACACCCGCGCATCTCCGCGAAAACGGTCGTAGGCGCGATAGGCGTTGAGAAAGGTTTCCTGGACCAGGTCTTTGGCCGCTTCGGCTTCGCCGCACAATCGATAGGCAAAGCGATACATGACGTCGACATGGTCACGATAGAGTTGATCGAATGGATGGGATGAGGAGGGGGACAGGCCCTGTCCATCGGGGGTTGCCGGCGGACTTTTCTTCCGTGATGCCATATGCGGAAGGGAGTCTACGGGTGGCGTTCCGACCCTGTCAAGCGAGCGGACCGGTGCGAGTGTGTCGCCGGCGAGCGGCTAATTGACGCGTCGGACGTCCAGGAGTTCGCCTTGCCGGCCGAGCTCAACCGTGATCGGCAAACCTTCCTTCACCGCCGAGAGGGCAGCCGGCCGTTGCGAGAGAGGAATGGATTGTGTGCCTTCCGGTCCCTGCATGATCAGTGCGCTCTGCCCTTCCGGCGCATAGGTCAGCGGTCCGGAGAGAAACCGGCGTGACGGAGTTGAAAGACCGTCCTGATACAGGTCGATGGCCACGTGCCGGTCCTGCACCCATACCGACATCTCCTGTCCGACCTTGGCATTGCGGACGCCGGTTTTCCCGCTCACGGTGACGATGCCCAGGGGGGTTTTCAGGAACACATAATTCGACTTCAGTTTTGAGACCGTGCCGTTCAAGAGAAGATGTACCGATGACGGCGTACGGGGAATCTGATTCACTTGAAGGTCATATTGCACGTCGTGTAGGCCGCGAACCGAGCCGGTTCCGTCGACTTCGATGGTGAAGGGTTGCTCGTCCGAGCGTCCGGCAATTTTCGCGGCGAGCCCACCGAGCGCGAAGGATTGTTCGCCATCCGGCGTCCAGAGCGCGACCGTCTGTTTCTCGGGAGACGTGAAGTTGGGCATGGCCGTCACATACCGGTGCACCAGTTTGTCGGCGCCTCTCTCACGGATATCAATCACCGTCGTGGTGCCGTGGACCCAGAGCGTGATCTTTTGCGAGCTCTTGACGTCGCGCAGCGTCGTCTTGGAACTGAGTGAGAGGGGCCCGATGGGAGTTTGGAGAAAGACGATTCCCGGCTTGGATCTCCAAATTGAACCGGACACTTGGACCGAAGGGGAAACTGGAGCCGTGGCCACGGTCTGGGCCGGCTCGGGCTCAACCAGCTCCGGTACAACCGGGTCGGCCGGTTCCGCAAGCGGGGCCGGTTCGGCGAGCGGGGGCGGTACGATCAGCGGGGCTGCAGTTTCTGCCCAGCCTGCTGCGGGCAGGCAGCCCAGAGAAAAAACCGCGCTCAAGGTGAGCGAGACGAATCGGAATCGTTGGTCGGAATTCACGAAGGTGGCCATAATGTGTATCGAATGATGCTGTTCGGAATGGTTTCACGCCGATTGAGCGGGGGAGAAACCGCCCATTCACGTGAGCGGCGGTTCCTGCCGGATCGTACGTGGCGTACAACGTCTCCTGTGCGAATAACATGCTGGTCGGTATGAGTCAAGTTGAAAGGCCTTCGGGACCTGCATGCAGGTATTCAGGAGACGAATGATTGTCATGTTTGAAGCGGACACGACACGCGATGCTTTTTATCCGTGCCTTACTTTTTGCGGATCATCAAACGAATGGGGGTGCCGGAGAAATGATATTCCTTCCGGATCTGGTTCTCGAGAAAGCGGAGATAGGCCGGCGTCATGTTGTCGGGGTGTCCCACAAAGAGGGCAAAAGCGGGGGGCCGTGTCGCAACTTGCGTCATAAAGGCCGACTTACTCGCTTTGGCCGGTTTCCCCTTTCTGACCGGCAACGGATGTTTTTCCAGGAGTCCCTGGAAAAATTGATTCAGTGCGCCGGTGGGGACGCGCTTGCAAAATGAGAAATAAACTTGGTCGATCAACGCGAACAGGCCGCGCAAGAAATCCTGCTCCAGTGCCGAGATAAAGAGGACCGGCGCCCAAGCGAGGAACGGAAAGCGGCGCTCGAGCTCCTGCTTGTACGCTTCCCGAGCTTCCACATCGTCGGCCTTGAGGTCCCACTTGTTCACGACGAGAATGCAGGCGCGTCCTTGTTTGAGGACGAGGCCCGCGATCTTGGTATCCTGCTCCGTCACGCCTTCTTCCGCGTCGAGCAGCAGCACCGCGATATCCGACCGGCCGATGGCGCGGAGCGAACGAGCCACGCTATAGCCCTCGATGCCGCGCTCAACACGGCCGCGCCGGCGGATACCGGCCGTGTCGGTCAGAACATATTGCCGGTCCTTGAAGGTCGCAATCGAGTCCACAGGATCACGGGTCGTTCCGGGCACGTTGCTGACCACCACGCGCGCCTCGCCGAGAACCGAATTGACCAAGGTGGATTTCCCGACGTTTGGACGCCCGACAATGGCGACGCGCGGGATTTCCGTCGGCGTCTCTTCTCCCGGCGGCTCGACCATATGGGGAAACAGGTCGTCGAGCAATTCGGCAACGCCGATCCCATGTTCGGCTGAGAGGGGATACAGCTGTTCCTGTCCCAGGCGATAGAAGTCGGCGACGAGTGGATCGGCCTTCGGCGTATCGACCTTGTTGATCACGTAAAACACCGGTTTGTCGGAGCCCCGCAACGTCGCGACCACCTCTTCATCGGGGGGAGTGAGCCCTGCTCGGGCATCAAGGACGAGGACCAGGATATCGGCCTCCGCGATGGCGAGTTGGGATTGTTGCCGGATCAAAGACAACATACCTTCGTGGGCCGTCGGATCGAGCCCGCCGGTGTCGACCAGCCGGAAATGGCGGTTGCGATAGGTGGTGTCGGCATAGTTACGATCTCTCGTCACGCCGGGGACATCGTCTACGATGGCGGCTCGTGTGCCCAGAATGCGATTGAAGAGGGTCGACTTGCCCACATTGGGCCGCCCGATCAGTGCGACAATGGGCAGGCGGCCGCCTTCAAGGGTGAAGAGCGGCGTAACGGGACCGCGGGCAGTTTTTGTGCGTGACATGGCTCGCGACGGTATCATAGAGATTTCATCGAACACAATGACTCGTCTTGTCGCGCCGGTCTCCGTTATACTGACGTGATGCTGCACCACGGCTCAGACGCGACTCCTCAAGCCGTCGATTGGACCAGAATCGACGATGTCTTGCTTGATATGGACGGCACGCTGCTGGACCGCCATTTCGACAACTTTTTTTTCGAAGAAGAGCTGCCCAGGCGGTATGCGGCCAAACATGCGCTGGCATTCTCGGAAGCCCGGGATCGATTGATGAACATGTACCGCTCCGTGGAAGGCGAACTCGCCTGGACTGATTTGCACTATTGGACAGAACGGGTGCAGATCGATGTGGTGGCGATGCACCGCGAGCTCGATCACATGATCGGGTTTCTCCCCGATGCCGAGGCGTTCCTTGTGTCGTTGCGGCGGCTGGGGAAGCGGGTGACGATTCTCACGAACGCGCATCGCGCGGGCGTCGAGGTCAAAACCGCGAAGACCGGTCTACACCGGCAGGTCGATCGCATTGTCGACGCCTTCGAAGTGGGATGGCTCAAGATGCGCTCGGAATATTGGCCGACCTGCCAAGAGCTGGTCGGATTCGATCCGTCCCGAGCCTTGTATATCGACGACGACGAGCAATGCCTGGCGGCAGCCGAACAGTTCGGGATCGGCAGGATCTTTCATCGTTCGAAGTCGAGCTCTCAAGCCTCTCCCGTTCCTTCCGCACGATTTCAATCCATCGAAAATTTCCAGTCGATCCTGCCCGGGTGATCCACCGGCGAGAGTCCTGCGTCCCCTGAGTGATCCATCGAGTGTCTACTTGACGGAATCGAGCAATTCGCGAAGTTTCTGGGCGAGCTCAGTGGGCAAAAACGGCTTTTGAATGAAGCCGGTTCCCGGTTCTGCGAGGAACGTCGGTAGCACACTGCCTTCCGCATAGCCGGACATAAACAACACCCTGAGACGGGGCCATTGTTGCCGTAGGCGCTCGGCCAAGGCGGGGCCCGTCATCTGCGGCATGACGACGTCGGTGAGCAGAATATCAATGGGAGTCTTGGCGGCGGCGACGAGGCGGAGCGCCTCCTGCCCGCTGGAGGCTTCGAGCAAGGTATACCCGTAATCCGAAAGGGCATGCGTGAGCAGCATCCGCACGGCCTGTTGGTCTTCCACCAGCAGAATGGTTTCGTGGCCACAGTGGGGACGCGAGACGGTGGGCGGTGCGGCAACCAGGGGAGGAGCCTGGGCCAACGGAAAATACATGTCGAAGGTGGCGCCTTCGCCGGGCAAACTGTCGGCAAAGATGAAACCCTGACTCTGTTTGACGATCCCATAGACCGTGGCCAGCCCTAACCCGGTGCCTTTGCCCTCCTCCTTCGTGGTGAAGAAGGGTTCAAAAATATGCGAGAGGGTGTTCCGGTCCATTCCCTCTCCGGAGTCGCGAATGGCGAGATGCACATACCGTCCCGGAAGCATTGCGGGATGGGGGACCGGCGTCTCTGCGGTAAGGGTCAGGATTCGCGTCGACATGGTCAACGTCCCTCCCTGCGGCATCGCGTCCTTGGCATTCACCGCCAAATTCAGCACAACCTGATCGATTTGGCCCCGGTCTGCGCGGATGATGCAGGGCTGAGGGGTGAGGTCTCTCACAAGGGCAATATCCTCTCCGATCAATCGTTCGATCATCGAGCCGATCGATGAAAGCGCCTCATTGAGGTCGAAGACCTGGAACGTCAGGACCTGCCGACGGCTAAAGGCCAGGAGCTGTCTGGTCAGTGCTGCCGCCCGCTGACCGGCGGTCAGGATCTCGGTCAAGGAACGATGCAACGGGTCTTCGGCGCGCACCTGTTCCAACAGCAGCATGGCGCAGCCGTTGATGACCGTGAGCAGATTGTTGAAATCGTGGGCGACCCCACCGGCCAGCCTGCCGATGCCTTCCATTTTATGGGCTTGCCGGAGCTGCTCTTCGAGTTGTTTGTGCTCCGTGACGTCGATGAAGAATCCGATGGACCCGGTCGTCTGGCCCCCGGGGCCTTGCAGCAAGGTGCCCCACATGTTGACATCGATCAGGGCCCCGTCTTTTCTCCGGCGACAGAGTTCGAGGTTGCGCGGCGCGCCGCCGTTCATGACGGAGGTCCACAACTCATTCGAGGCCTCTTCCTGTCCCGTGGGCACATAGGGCAGCTCACGTCCCAGGACTTCTTCCCTGGTCCATCCGAACAAGGCGGTGGCGGCGGCATTCCACGTGGTCACGTGGCCTGCTTGATCCAATTCGATCATCGCTAAGGGGGATTCTTCGATGATGGTCTGCAGATGCGCGGTCATGCGCCGTAATTCCCCCGTACGTTCGCGCACGTGTTGTTCCAACGCCTCTTGAGCCTGGCGGCGGTCGGCCGCCTCCAGGGTCAGGGTGGCCATGGCGGCCAGAGAGGCGGCGAACGCCTTTTCCTCGCTGGTCCAGGTCTTGGAGGGACCGACATGTTCGAGGCAGAAGACTCCCACCACACGTCCATGGCGGCGAATCGGTGCGTCCAGCATGGACTCGATGCCGAGCGGTTCCAGATACGACGAAGCGAGTTCGCAGGTGCGTGGATCAATTCTGGCGGCATGGGCGGCGAGGGAATAGGGTTCGGTTTCGAGGGCGTGGAGGTAGGCCGGATACTCTTTGATGGAGAGCGAGGTTCCCTGGCGATGCCGCTTGGGGGTAGCTTCAAACAAATCTTGCAGGACCAGGGAGGATTGGGTCTCGTCAAAGAGCCAGATGCTCGCTCGTTCAACCGCGAAGGTGCCGGTCGCATGTTCGGTCATCACCGGAAACGCCTGTTGGGGGTGTCCGCTGTGAATGGACGGATCTTCCGCGAGTTTATGGAGGACGGTCTGTTGCGTGGCCAGTTGTCCCAGCCGGAGTTGTTCGATCTCCTGTCGCCGCTTCTGGTCCGTGATGTCTTCCGAAATGCCGAGGAGATACCGGGGGACGCCGGTGTGATCGTAGAGGGGAAGTTTCCTGGTATGGAGCCACCGCAAGCCCTGATCCTTGGTCTGGATCGGTTCGGCGGGTATATCCAGCAGCG
The DNA here is from genome assembly GCA_024998595.1 of Nitrospira sp. Classification (GTDB taxonomy): domain Bacteria; phylum Nitrospirota; class Nitrospiria; order Nitrospirales; family Nitrospiraceae; genus Nitrospira_A. The sequence goes on along the minus strand of JACOEK010000002.1, from coordinate 563,763 downwards.
CTCCGCCGGTGAGCACTTCACGATCCCGTGCGGTAAAGAATTCCGCCTGTTCACGGGGGAAGAGGTCGAAGTCGTTTTTCCCCAGGAGCGTTTCCCGGGGCAGGCCGATGAGTTGTTCGCCGGCTTTATTGAACTGTGCGAAGCGCAACTCCCGGGCATCTTTCAGGAAGACCATATGTGGAATGTGCTCCACGATGGATTCCAGGAGTTGACGTGTGTGGGTCAAGGCGTCTTCCATGCCTTTCCGTTCGGTGACGTTTTCGCACACGATTAGGATGTCGAACTGTCCGTTGGGGTTGCGCACGGCCCGTGAGGCTTCTCGCACCCACAGAGGACTCCCGCCTTTGCGGATTTTCCGGAACTCCCCGCGGAGCACATGCCCCGGTCGTCTGAGGCAGTCTGCAAAATGTTGTTGCACGGTTGTGCGGTCGTCGTCGTGAACGATCAATGAGATCGGTTGGCCGATCAACCACTCGGCGCTATAGCCCAATTCCGCAGCGGCGGTGGCATTCACCGTGAGTAAGGTGCCTTTCGCATCGACGGTCAACAGCATTTCGGGGCTGCTCTCAAACAACGCCCGATACCGGTCCTGGCTGAAGCGTAACGCCTCTTCGGTTTCCTTTCTGGCCGAGATATCGCGCATCACGGCTTGGAACCCGGTGACCTCCTGGTCGCGGAGCAGCAGTTGCACGTTCTGCCCCACCCACAGGGTTTGGTGCGTTCTGGTAACCAGCGGGAATTCGTAATAGGTGCTGGGAGTCTTGCGGAGAAACTGGCGGATGTAAAAATGTTCCGTGCTACGGCGATAATTCGGGTGGACGAAATCAAGCGCGCGATGGCCAAGCACGTCGGTTTCGTGGTACCCGAGGAACCGGACCACTGCAGGATTGATGAACGTAAAGCGGCCGCTCCGGTCGGTCCGGTAGATAATGTCCTGCGCATACTCCATGATGAATCGATAGTGCTCGCTATGCACATTCAAGAGCAGCGCCGTCTGTTCGCCCTCTTCCAATTGCGACGCGAGCTGATCCACCAATTGCGCGTTGTGAGATTTCAGCTGGAGTGTTTCCAGCACACTGTTGGACGTTCGGTATGCCGTATAGACCATAAGCAGGGAAAACAGCAGCGTGCAGATGGCCATGGGCAGGGCCTGCTCATGGTTGAGCAGGAAGAAGCGCAGAATCAGCGGAGCCAGGGTTGGAACGGCAAAGGACAGGAACGCGTCGAATCGCGCAGCCAAAGTAGAAGACGCACCGGCAGACACGCCCCCGAGGACGAAGGCCAGGAACAGCTGATGAGAAGGTGACGACTCGGGAAACAGGATCAGGGCCGTCGAACCCCAGCCAAGTCCGGCCAGCAGCGTTCCTGTCAAGAACGCCCGGTCCCAGCGTCGCATCGTCGCAGGCGTCGGCGCTGTGACTGTAAATGAGTGAGCCAATCCATATCGGCCGATCGACAAGAGTAGATGATACGCCAGCCAGGCAAGCAGCTGATTATGCGGCAGGACATTCCAATTGACGAAGACCAGTGCGACCGCGCATCCGAGGCCGGCAATGAGCGCTGCGGGCAGGGCCTGATACAGCAGCGTGACTCGCTGCAAGTTCAGACTGGTCTCTCTGGCTGAATCAATCGGTTCGTTGGCGGAGACCGAAGAGGGTTGGTTGCCGGGAAAGAACTGCGAGGAGGCCATCGGGATTACTCCCGTCTGCTAGAAGCATCGATGCGAAAAACCACCTGCATAGGTGCAGTCTACAAAATTGCCGGGAGGGATACAATTTCCCTGTGACATATGGATGCTACGCAGGGCCATTGGCGCAAGCGCTGCCGCGGTACATCTCTCCGCCGATTCTCGGGACGCCGGGCAGGGCATACCGGTCAAGGTGTTCCAGTCGAAGTCCTGCTTGAACCACGAGTTGGTCGATGCGCCGATTGAGATTGCAGCCGCAGGCCACCACCCGTTGCAGCGGGTTGAGGCGGTCCTGCCAGCGGGCAATGGAAAGGTCATCACTGCGACCATGTTCAAGGAACAGGAAGCGGCCCTCGGGCTTCAGGACTCTCCGGACTTCGCGTAACGCCGCACAGGGATCCGGAATCGTACACAAGGTGAAGGTGCTGACGGCGCAATCGAACATGCCCCCGGCATAGGGCAAAATTTCTGCGCTCTGTTGGCGAACGTGGACCGGAAAGGGGGCGTTCGCTACTCGTCGGGCGACGCGGTCAGGCAAGAGCGTCGCGGGCTCCACGGTATGCAGGGCCGTGACGGTCGGAGGGTAGTGCGGAAGATTCAGCCCTGTGCCAAAACCGATCTCCAGCACCACCCCTTGGGCTGAAGCGAGGAGCTGACGGCGTTCGGTTTGGAAGCGCTCTCCCCGGAGCAGCCAATCCATGAGTCGTGGAAAAATAAAGGTGGCGTACATAACCGGGTGGCCACTCCTTGCCGGGCGATTGGGCGCACGTGGTGTCGCGTCGTCATCCTGTCCGGCATTTGAACAGGAGTCGCGCTTCGGATCAAGTGAAACGGAGGCGCCGAGGCGGCCCCTCTTTCTCCCGCTGCGTCCTTGTTGCCGCGTATCGCGTATGCTACAGTCGTCCGTTCTGCAGTCGAGTGCATTTTCATTCGTCAGATGTGATGTTCATACGATGAGCAAATCCTACGATCACCAGGCCCTTGAATCGAAGTGGCAGGCCTATTGGGAAACCCACCGATCTTTTCGGGCGTCGGACGACACTTCGAAGCCCAAGTTCTACTGCCTGGATATGTTTCCCTATCCATCCGGGTCCGGTCTGCATGTCGGGCACTTGGAAGGGTATACCGCGACCGACATTGTGTCCCGCTATAAACGCATGCGCGGCTTCAACGTGCTGCATCCGATGGGTTGGGACGCGTTCGGATTGCCGGCCGAGCAATATGCCGTGAAAACGGGCGTGCATCCTGCCATCACGACGGCCCAAAATGTTGCGACCTTTAAGCGACAGATGAAGCGCGTTGGGCTGTCCTACGACTGGGAACGCGAACTCAGCACGACCGATCAGGACTACTATCGTTGGACTCAGTGGATTTTTCTGAAACTCTTCGAGCGCGGGTTGGCCTATGTGGCCGAGGTGCCGGTCAATTGGTGTCCGGCCTTGTCGACCGTCTTGGCCAACGAAGAAATCGTGGACGGGAAGAGCGAGGTTGGCGGGTTCGACGTCATTCGCAAGCCAATGCGGCAATGGGTGTTGAAGATCACCGCATACGCGGAGCGGCTGCTCGATGACCTGAGCCTGGTTGAATGGCCGACCAGCACGCTGGAGATGCAGAAAAACTGGATCGGTCGATCGATCGGCGCCGAAGTCGACTTTGCGCTGGCCGACACCACGGGGAACCTGCGTGTCTTCACGACCCGGCCTGATACATTGTTCGGCGCCACCTATATGGTCGTCGCTCCTGAACATCCCCTTGTCGAGGTGGTGACCACTCCGTCGCAGCGGGCGCAGGTGACGGACTATCGCGACGCGGCGGCTCGGAAAAGCGATCTGCAGCGCCAGGACTTGGACAAGGTCAAGACCGGCGTCTTCACGGGCGGCTATGCCATCAATCCCGTCAACCAGGAACGCCTGCCGATCTGGATTGCCGATTACGTGCTCATGAGTTATGGCACCGGCGCGATTATGGCGGTGCCGGCCCATGACGAGCGCGACTGGGCCTTTGCCACGCAATATCACCTGCCGATCAGGGAAGTGATTCAAGGGGGACAAGTCGACAAGGCAGCCTTCACCGACACGGATCGAGGGCGCGTCATCAACTCGGCCACTCCGGATGGTTCCTGCTCGCTCGACGGGTTGCTGCCCAACGAGGCGATTCCGAAGATGACGGCCTGGCTTGAAACCAAGGGCAAGGGCAAAAAAACCATCAACTACAAACTTCGGGACTGGCTCTTTGCCCGGCAGCGTTATTGGGGGGAGCCCTTTCCTATTGTGTGGGTTGAGGGCGAGCCCAGGCCCTTGCCGGAAGAACAGTTGCCTCTCCCACTGCCCGAGACGAAGAATTTTAAACCGTCGGGGAGCGGAGAAAGTCCGCTGGCCAATCTCGAGGAGTGGTTGACGACGACGGATCCTGCGACCGGCAAAGCGGCGCGGCGCGAAACGAACACGATGCCGCAATGGGCCGGATCCTGCTGGTATTACCTGCGGTTCATCGATCCGAAAAACACCCGTCAGTTGGTCGATCCGGCGAAAGAGCAATATTGGATGCCGGTGGATCTCTACATCGGCGGCAGCGAACATGCGGTGCTCCATCTCCTCTATAGCCGCTTTTGGCACAAGGTGCTGTTCGATGCGGGCGTGATCAGCACGCCGGAGCCATTCAAGAAATTGGTGCATCAGGGAATCGTACTGGGCGAAGACAACCAGAAGATGTCGAAGTCGCGCGGCAACGTGGTGAACCCTGACGAGATGATCGACCAGTTCGGCGCCGATGCGGTGCGCCTCTATGAAATGTTTATGGGGCCGCTGGAATCGATGAAGCCGTGGAGCACGCGAGGAGTGGAAGGCATCACGCGATTTCTCGACCGGGTCTGGCGACTCATGGTCGGCGAAGACGGCGCGTTGAGTGCGGCGGTGACGAATGCGGCACCGACGTCCGAGCAGCAGCGACTGCTCCACTCCACGATTAAAAAAGTGACCGAAGATATCGAGGCGTTGCGTTTTAATACGGCCATTTCGCAGATGATGGTGTTTACAAACGACATGACCAAGTTGGATCAGCGGCCGCGCTGTCTGCTGGAACCGTTTGTCTTATTGCTGCTGCCTTTTGCGCCGCATCTGAGCGAGGAGTTGTGGGAACGTCTCGGTCACAAGCCGAGCGCTGGCCAGCAGCCATGGCCGCAATTCGATCCCGCGTTGGTGATCAGCGATCGATTGACGATCCCGGTTCAGGTCAACGGGAAGCTCCGCGCAAAGCTGGAGGTCGATGCCGGGGCTTCACGCGAGCAGCTGGAGCCGCTTGCCAGGAAAGAAGTCGCCGAATGGCTGCAGGGAAAAGAGCCTCAAAAAGTCATTTACGTCGAGAAGAAGTTGATGAACTTCGTGGTGTGATGCCATGCGCCGCTCCTTTTTGCTGCTTGTGTTGTGTCTGTCAGCGATGAACCTCGCCGCCTGCGGCTATCAGTTCCGGGTGCAGGGCGCCGGCCCCACGGTGGGTGGCGCGCCTGAGCAGACAGCGAAGCGAGCGCAAGCGCCGCGTCTGGCCATTCTTCCCATCGCCAACAGCACCTACGAGCCGAACTTCGAGATCAAGCTCGCCAATTATTTGCGCCGCGAGTTTTCCGCGGGCGCGGGCGCGGAAATTGTCGGCCCCTCCGGGGGGGCGGATCTGTTCCTGTCGGGCCAGATCATGCAAATTTTACTGCCGACCTTGAGCTTCGATCAGACCACGACATTTGAAAGCCGGGTCGAAATGTTGGTGAGTGTGAGGATCGAGGATGCCAAAACGAAGCGACTGGTCTGGTCGCAAGTCGCGAAGGGAACCTCGGAGTTTTTCCTGACGCAAGATCTGCAATTCAACCGCGTGCTGCAGAATCGAGCATTAGAACAGGCTGGCCGTTTCGTTGCGGAAGATCTTGCCTCCCGGTTTTTACTATTCTTGGATACCGGCGAGCTGGACAAAATGTTGAAGCGTCCCGTCAAAGCCGAGGCGCTTCCCGGCGGCAATGCACCGCCTGAGCCCGCCCGATAATGTCACTGGAAGGTTTCTGCGGATGAGTACGTCGGTCATGAGCATGGAACTGTCCCAATCCCTCGCGCGTAGCGGAGTGATGCCCCTGTATGCGGTCGTCGGTGAGGAAGATTACCTGCGCGATCACGCCGTAGCCGCCCTTCGCACGGCCGCTTTGGGTGCGGCATCTGAGAGCGGATTCAACTACGATATCTTTCACGGCGACGACTCCTCGATCGGCGATGTCTTAGCTTGCGCGGCAGAAATTCCTGTGTTTGCCGAGCGCCGGGTGGTCGTCTATAAATCTGTGGAGAAGCTGCCGGCTCGCGAAGGCGAAAAGCTGTTGTCCTATCTCGCCTCGCCGAATGAGACAACGACGCTCATTGTGATGGGAGCCAAGTTAGACGGCCGGCTCAAATGGACGCAAGCCCTAACGAAGCGGGCGGTGACGGTCAATTGTGCCCCTCTGCGCGAGGCTCAGCTCTTGGCATGGATTCGACAAGAGGCGGCATCGTCGGGTGTGCGCCTGCACGAAGACGCGATCCAGTTGCTCAGGGAGGTGGGGAGCGAGTCGCTTTATGCAGTGAAGCGAGAGCTGGAGAAGCTTGCGGCCTATGTGCCGTCCGACCGGACCGTACAATCGTCGGATGTGGAGGCGCTTAGAGGAACGGAGCCCGGCGCGTCGGTGTTCGATCTTCTGAATGCGATCGGAGCGCACGATCATGGGCGGGCGTTCAGGATCCTTGCGAGAAACGTCGAGAATGGAGAAGCTCCGCTCCGGATCCTCGGTGCGTTGGTCTGGCAGTACCGGCGTCTGTGGAAGATGAAGGAGCAGCTCAAGTCCGGTGGGCGAGAAGGCGAGGCTGCAAGGACGTTTCGAATGGATCCCTCGCGAGTGCGGGGTTTTTTGGCGCAATTCCCCGATAACCGAATGATACAGGCGTTTGAGTGGTTCTTGGAGACGGACTCCAAGCTGAAGGGCGGGAGCGGCAGCACCCCTGTCCGTGTAATGGAAGATCTGTTGTTTCGACTGTGCGGGAAGCCATCGAAACCAACCTCATCCGTACAGCGGGTGCAACCGACGGCACCACCGGCCTCGCGCCCATCGGGTTCGAGACCGGTGTCGAATGTCAGGACGGTTACGCGGAAGCGGTGATGGCGTTCACCCGCACAGCGAGCCGGGACACGCGGCGCGAGGCCGTGTTCGGCTTCAAGACGCCTTTGGTGACCGCTTTGCTTAGGGCTGCAGTGGCAACACGCAACGTGGCTTTCGCTTCATCCGGATTTTTCGCCGTGATCGCATCCTGAACCTTTCGGAGGATGCTGCGGACCGAGCTGATGGTCGCGCGGTTACGCAAGCGGCGCTTCTCGGATTGACGGGCACGTCGAATAGTGGATTTGTGGACAACAGGCATACGGATTCTCCTACGTTCAAAGCTTGAGCTTGTAGCATAGGTGAAGAAGATAGGTCAAGGATGCTGAAAGGAGTCAGCCGCTTCCGGGTCTTTCCGGTCGCTACGGCGAGGTATGATGACGCGAATTGATGCACGAGATCGGTTGATTGTCGCACTGGATGTTCCCTCCGCCGGAGAGGCGGAGGCGTTGGTCGATCGTATGGGCGATCAGGTGCGATTTGTGAAGGTGGGCCTGGAACTTTACACTGTGGCGGGCCCGGACATCGTGCGGAAGCTGGTCGCCCGTGGCAAACGCGTATTTCTTGATCTCAAGTTCCTCGATATTGAAGAGACCGTTCGGCGCGCGACGGCTCGAGTCGCGGCCATGGGCGCGGCATTTTTGACGATCCATGCGAACCGGAAGGCCCTGATCGCAGCCGTGCAGGGGCGCGGGCAGTCCGATCTCAAACTGTTGGCGGTGACGGTCCTCACTAATTTCGACGGGGACGACCTGCGAGAGATGGGGATTCAACGGAGCGTTCGGGATCTGGTCACGGCCCGGGCCATGTTGGCGGCCGAAGCGGGGTGCGATGGCGTGGTCGCGTCCGGGGAGGAACCGGAAGCGATTCGTGCCAAGGTGGGACCGAATTTGCTCATCGTCACCCCTGGTGTGAGGCCGGCGGGCAATGCCACTGACGACCATGCGCGGGTGACGACACCGACTCAAACCATTGCCGCCGGCGCGGATTACCTGGTGATTGGCCGTCCTATTCGTGACGCGCAAGATCCTCCCCTTGCAACGGCAGCCATTCTGAAAGAAATGCAAGCGGCGTTCGATCGTCGGGGATCGTGAACGGTGTGGGGGCCTGCTACTCGTGGCCTTCCTGAGGCACGCGTGCGGGTCAATATTGTCTGCGCGGGCGGAGCAAGGGCGGTTGCGACTGTTCTGCAGGGTTTGTTAAGATGCGCGTTCTCTGCCGACATTGTGTGGTGGGTGTAGCTCAGTTGGTTAGAGCGCCGGATTGTGGATCCGGAGGTCGCGGGTTCGAAACCCGTCACTCACCCCAACTTAAGTCGACATGCAGGGTTCGAGAGGGGCACCATGACCGGCGGCAACAAACAGCTCGTCCCATCGGTCCAGCATCGTCCTCCTGCTGCTGTCGGCGTCCGATTTCAAGTGCGATCGTTTCGTCGTTTTCCCGTCCAATGTTCGGTCTATTATTCCTGCGATGCCTTCCAGGGAAGCGGTATCGCTTGGAACCTTTCCTTAAATGGTTGGCGTGTCGATGGGACGCATCCGGTCGACCCCGGAACCATTGTCACACTCTGTGTGTTTCTTCCCGGTCAGCACCCGACCGTATTTGTCGACCGCGCGATTGTTCGCTGGTCCCGCGGCCAGGAATTCGGCATTGAAGTGAATGCGATCAAAGCCGATGAGCAGGCCCGCCTCGAACAGTTTGTGACCGCGTTGGTCTAGCCCTCTCTCGTGTTCACGGTCTCAATCAGTGTGTGGCGATGGGATATGTTCGCCCTGCCGGGAACGAAAATCTGCTTGGTCATTTTTAGCAAGTTCAGTAGACTGATTCCTAGCCGAGGCTGATGCCGCGTGGTGCGCATCCCCTCGCTCACACCCATGGCCAAATCACAGACGTCTCGTTCACATTCTCGCGTGCCTGTCAGCTGCTTCCTCTATTACCTGGGGGAGGGACTGGTCGGAACGGGCAAAGTGTGCGATCTTTCCGTCAAGGGCTGGCGGATCGATGGCGATAAGCCCGTCACGGTCGGCATGAAACTGACGTTACGCGTCTTTTTGCCTGACCAACCCAAGGCGATCGACGTTGAGGGAGTGACTGTGAAGTGGGTGAAGGACCGTGTGTTCGGGCTTGAAACCGTGAAGCTGAGTGCCACTGCCGAAGCGCGCATTCACAAATTTGTCGAAAGCGTACTGAAATCGGCCGATTCCTCGCGAGTCGCATAGTCAACCGGTCGTTTTCCTATCATCCAGTCTTACGGTCCTGCCTGGTTTGAGATTCCGCAGTACTGTTTTCATTTCCCATCCCCAAAACCCGCTTGCCCGTGTGACCTGATCCCCCACTTTCGGGGACTATCCCACAATCCGTTGTTTTTCATATTCTGCCGAGGCGTTTGCTTGGAGGAATGATGGAACAACAGAATCGTCCGCGTTTTATCGTCGAATGTACCGGATCACGATCTGAGGATGGGTTGCTGGTCTGGAACGGCCGGATGCTCGATCTTTCGATACCGGGATGGTCACGAACCGGACTCAAAGGGCTGCAAGCCGGGGACCTGCTTCAATTGCATCTACATATTCCGGGAGAGTCCAAGCCGCTGTCGGTGCGGTTGGCGACGATCCGCTGGGCCAGTGAGTCACGGCTGGGGGTCGATCCCATACTCATGGATGCCGACGATCAGCTGCGATTGAGCGATTTCGTGAGTGCTCATGTCACGATGCCCTCACTCAGTACGGATCGAAAAGAACAGATCGTGATTTCTGATGCTGGGTAAGCCCTCCTCGCTCCGAACCGAACGATACTCCCCTTGTTCCCCTATCGTGACGAATTCTGTTAACTCCTAGTCTGAAGTGCATTCCCGCGACCATAGCGGGCAGGTTATTCTGCGCCGAGCGCACTCGACAAAGATGACCGGGTTCGACAGTGTGAGGCCGAATTGCTTGACATCGTTGGGTAAAATGGTGTCTCTTAGCTTAGACACATTGTCACACACACCGGCCTTTCGCCAGTCCTCTCCGGTCATGTCATAAAAGTGCTGCCAGGGCGGAGGCGTGCGAGATTGACGTATGACCCCTGGCCCTCAACTTCCTGATACGACCCATACCACCCCGCTGACGCCTGAAACCGAGGCGCAAGTTGACCAATTTGCCCATACGGATATTTTGGTCGGCATTCCAAGCTTCAACAATGTGGAAACGATCGGCCATGTCGTCAAGGCGGTGAGCGCCGGCTTGGCCAAATATTTCCCGGAAGCCCGCGCCGTCCTGGTGAATTCGGACGGCGGCTCGACGGACGGCACGCAGCAGGTGGTGTCACAGGCGGTTGTCGATCTCAAAACGCTCTTCATCGGCGACCAGCAGAGTTCACTCCATAAGATCATCACGCCCTATCATGGTATCCCCGGAAAAGGCAGCGCATTTCGCACGATTTTCGAGATTGCCCGACGCCTGAAAGCCAAAGCCTGTGCCGTCGTCGATTCAGATTTACGGAGCATTACGCCGGAATGGATTGAACTCCTGGTGAGTCCGGTGTTCGAGCAGGGCTTCGACTATGTCGCGCCGTATTATCTCCGTCACAAATATGACGGGACCATTACAAACAGCATCGTCTATCCGCTGACGCGTACCCTCTACGGTCATCGAATCAGGCAACCGATCGGCGGCGATTTCGGATTTTCAGGCCAATTGGCACAGCATTATCTGGACAAGCACGTGTGGGAGTCGGAAGTCGCGAAGTTCGGAATCGACATCTGGATGACCACGGAAGCGATCGCTAGCGGGGCGCGCGTCTGTCAGAGTTTCTTGGGCGCCAAAATCCACAACCCCAAGGACCCGGCGGCAGATCTCTCCGCTATGCTCGTTCAAGTGCTCGGCGCGGTGTTTGCGCTGATGGAAGATCACTATGCGGTATGGGGCAAGACAGAGGGCTCGAATGCGGTCCCCTTGTTCGGGTTCCAGTACGAAGTCGGCGTGGAGCCGGTCAATGTGAACGTCGATCGTATGATCAGCACGTTTCGGCAAGGCCTGAGCGATCTGGGTACGATCTGGGATCAGATTCTCGCTCCGGGGACCAGGCAGAGTCTGCGGCCGCTAGGAACCTGTTCCCTGCAGGACTTCCGGATTGCCGACAGTCTCTGGGCGCGAGTCGTCTACGACGCGGCTGTCGCCTATCGGAATCGTGTCTTGCCCCTCGATCACGTGCTCAAAGCCTTCACGCCCTTGTACCTGGGTCGCACCGCCTCCTTCGTCCTGGATACTCAGGGACTCACATCGAGCGAAGCCGAGGGTCGAATTGAAGCGTTGTGCCAGGCGTTCGAAAAGGACAAATCCTATTTGGTCGCACGCTGGAACGAACCGCATGCCAGCTGATCGTCATGACTCGATCCATCTGAAGGCGGGCTGCAGTCGAGGCCGGAGGAGGGAATTATGAAGGAATTTTTTGAGAAGGGGCTCCTCGATCCACTGGAGCTGATGGCGCGGCAGGTGCTCGCGGTGTTGCCGAGCCTTCTGGCCATGTCCATCATTTTCTTTGCGGGCCTGGTAGTTGCCTGGACGGCGAGCCAAGCGCTTGAGCGGCTGCTACGCGTGGTCGGGTTGGACCGACTCTTTGATCGATTGGGAGTCACCGGCGCGCTGTTGCGCGGCGGCGTGAAAACGGATCCGTCTCGGTTGATAGGGCAAGCGGCTTACTGGTTGGTGATGATTTTTGCGACTGTCGCCGCCTTGGGCGCGCTCAATCTGCAACCGATCAACGATTTTGCCAAGTCGTTCCTCGCCTATGTGCCGCATCTGGTCACAGCAGGCCTGATTTTGGTGGCCGGCTGGTTGTTGTCCAACTTTGTCTCTCAGGCCGTGCTGATCGCCGCGGTCAATGCGGGACTCCCTCCGGCACGATTGGTCGCGACCTGCTCGCGATGGGGGATTCAATTGTTGGCGGTGGCCATGGCGTTGGAGCAGCTCGGCATTGCGCAAAATATCGTGGTCGTCGGCTTCGGGATTACTCTGGGAGGCATCGTCATGGCCGGGGCGATCGCATTCGGGTTGGGCGCGAAAGACCTGGCCAAAGACTATCTCGAGCGCGGGTTGTCGGTTCGAACGCGAGATGGCGCACCGGATGACTTGCGGCATCTCTAACGGCTGGGCGGTCTCCGCTTATCACTGATAAAGGACATGGTATGACCAATAAGATTTCCGATGTCGACGGCGAGGCCAAAGCGCGCCGCTGGCTGGGTGGGGAAGCCGCCGTGCCGCGTTATCCGCATCGCAGGGAGAGCCGGTTTGTGTTCAATCGTTCGCTGCTCGGGCTCGTGGCCTGCGCCATCGGGGCAGGATTTGCCGGAGGGCTTGTGGTAGGCCTGTTGAGCCGCCGAACCACTCTGCCACAACGCGGGCACTGATGCCCCGCTCGTTTCAAATTTTGATCACATGCTGCGCGACTGTTCTTCGTTCAACCGTCAGAGAGTCGGTAAGAGCTCGATGAGGCTGCGGTTCCATCCGACCGGGCCCACTCCATGGGCATGGATGAGGCGGGGGAGCTGCACCTCCGGGTCATAGGAGCCATTCGGTTTCCGCACAAGGATAGGATAATCCACGACTTCCAGCATAGGAAGATCATTGAGGCTGTCTCCAAGGCCGACCGTCACCAGGGTCTGTCCCTCGTTCCGTACTAGCCGTCCATACCATTCAATCAGCCGCCGGCTCGCGATCCCCTTATCATTCGCTCCCATCAAGTGGTAAAACCGGCCCCCGCGTGTGCAACGCAGGCCGCGCCTGTCTGTCGCGGCACGCAGATCCTGCCATGCTATGCCTTCCCCATCAATCACGAACGGCTCATCGTACTCCCGTTGCATGGCCAACCGGGTATCCGCGGCTGACATTCCTGTGAGCTGCATCACCTCTTCAAGGGTCAGATCTCCGAATCCCCGCAATCCATCACCAAGTTCCTGGCGGATCTCGTTCAACGCCGTTCGAAGGTGGGCGTAGGGAGTTCCAAGCTGGAGGATCTGATAGGCGCCGCGGGGTATGGCTTGCTCAAGGGGAAAGGGAAATGTGCCGTTGGGAACATACACGGCTCCGCCATTTTCGACAATAAATGAGTGGCGATTGCCCAGACCACGGCGGAGCGGCTCCATTTCCGCACGAGTTTTGCTGGAGACGAGGATGAGAGTCGCACCGCGTTGCTGGATGGCCGCCAGGGCATCGGTAGCGTCTTCGTGCGAGTAGGTGGTCGTGTCCAGCAGACTTCCGTCCAAGTCAGAGAAAATGAGGATGCGTGGCATGTCGGTCCGGTTCTCCCTGCGGCAGTATACGGAACTCCCCCTGGCAGGTGAAACAGGGTTCCTCGGTCAAAGGATCCCGTGTCTGTGTCAAAACCGGCACAGGAAAATCCCTCATCAAGATCGTACTGAAAAATGCCGAAAAGGATAGGCACAAGGCTGTAATAGGTTCGGAATGACCCGTCAGGAGATGGCCAGCCGAAATAGCTCAAGAATGCTTGTAAAGTTATAGGGTTATACAGTGCGATCCGATAAAAAACCTCCCCTGAAGTCCGATAAAAAAGTTCCCCCGAAAGTCCAGAAGAAGGGCAGCATCGGCTACAACAAGAAGTCGGCGCTTCTTGAGGACGCGATTACACAAATGAACGCCGGCAAGTACGGCCGTGCGTCCGCCGCCCTCAAAGACCTCCTCGCACTCGACCCGCTCAACGCCGAAGCCAGGCGTCTCTTCGCCACCCTCCATCTGCGGCTGGGAAGTCTCATGAGTGCCAGGACAGCGTTCGAATCCCTGGCCCGGGAAGCCATGGAGCGGCAGGACTATTGGTTGGCGGAGTCGCTGCTGCGGGAATATCTGACGGCAGGCCCACGGTATGTGCCCTTTTTGGAAATGCTGGGACGCGTCTACGAGGAAAAAGGCGACGTCATGGCGGCGGTGGCGGAGTACGGCAAGGCGGTTGAAGTCTTGCTGGAAGATCCGGACACGGACAAACCAAACCACCCCAGCGATCTCTTTGCACGAATTCGTTCAATTGCCCCCGGGAGCCCGGTCGCATTCCGCCTTTCCGCAATGTTCGATACGGTCACCGGGCAAGTGCTGCAAACCACGCCCCAGCCTTCAGTTCCCGCCCCTGAAAGTGAGTCTCCCGAAGGTGTAGAAGTCGCAGAAGCGGTGGCTCCGCCTTGGGAGCAGGTGGATGGGCCTCCTTCTGACATGCCTGCTCCGCAAGATGCGCCTGTTTCAGTGGGAGAAACATCGACGGAGGTCATGGAATCAGTCGTTCTTTCTCCCTCGCCGATCGAGATTGTGGAAGCGGTTGACCCACAGAAGCAGGAGCTCGATCAGCATCGTGACGTCGAAACATTGGAACTGCCTGCGAATCCGGCGCCGCCGGCTCCTGTAGATTCTTCCTTGTCCACGGTGGACTCCACGGAAGAGACGAGTAAATCTGCCGTTGAAAATGAACTGTCCGGTCTCGATCCACTTCCTGCTGTGACGACGGGCGAAACTGAATTGCCACCTCCTGCGGCCCCTGTGGAGTCCCCGCCTGCAAGCGTGGCCTTGGTCGAGGCGGGTGCCGACCCAATTACTCAAGCGCCCTCGAGCCCGGCACCGATGCCGTGGGACCAGGTTGAAGATGTTGCCGTCGTCATTCCTCCCGCAACTGTGAGTCAGGGATCGACGATATCCGACGATGCGACCCCGGTCTCCCCTGAGCCTGAAGCGGTATCGAGCCTCAAGGTTGAAGCAGGGCTTCCCACCATTGAAGTGGAAGCAGAGAACGGCAGCCAATCGATTGCTGAAGAGCTTTCTAGTCCTCTCCCCATGCCCTGGGATCAGGCTGCGGAAGTGGCGATCGCGATACCATCGCCGCCTTCGAGTCATGTGCCGATAGTCCATGAATTTGCAGAGGTGCCGTCTCCTGAGGCCGAGTCGCCGCCGGCTCCTTCCAGTGAACCAACGCCGCCGACCATCGAAGTGCTGTCGCAAAGCGGCAGCCACCCGATCGTCGAAACACCGATGACTCCGGTGTCCATGCCTTGGGATCAGGTCGAAGAGAATCCTATCCCCATTCCTCCACCGGCCGCACCATCGGCATCAAGCGTGGCAGAAGTTGCGTCGGAATCGTGTGAGACGGAGGAACGGTCGTCATCAGCGATTGAGGCGGTGACTCCCGTCATTGAGGCCCTCACGGGTCCCGCAGAGACGCCAATAGAACCACCTCCCGCTTCGAGTCCCTCGGAGATCACTTCATCCGGACTTTCCTGGGACGAAATTCTGGCTGCGGTGGCAGCAATGCAATCCTCTCCTGCGCCTGCTCAGACACTTCACAGTGCAGAGCCGGACCAGGCGTTAGATCGTCACGCCCCTGATGAGCCGGCTCCCGCAGCCACGGTCGCCTCTGATTCTGTCGAGGTGACAGCAGCATCCTGCGAAGCCTCGCCGTGGCAGCCGACACTTGATCCAGCCGGCGCCTCATTGACGTTATCCGCGCCCATGCCCTGGGAACAGATCGAAGTGGAAGAGGTCACCATTCCCCGTCAAGAGTCGGAACCGGAATTCGGTTCAGTCTCTATCGAAGTCGGAGAAATCGGCAAATCCGGCGGGCAGACACAGGATGCCACGCTCATTTTGCCCGCCGTGCCGGAGACGCCTGAGCCAGCGTCGCAGGCGGAGCCACTGGCTGTCGCCATCGAGCCTTCAGTAGTTGGTGCTGATGAATCGGCGCGCGGGTTCCGTCTTCTCTCACCGGACGCGCAGAACGAGCCGCCCAATGCTCACCTCCATAATCCGCTGGAAACGGAGGCGACTCTTGCGGAGACGTCCATTCTCCTGCCGGCCATTGAGCCATCAGCAGGACTTGTGACGGAAGCATCCGCAGCAGCTCCCTTGCGTTTGATTGAACGCGATACGATCCCTCCGCAAGCCGCGGTTCAGCCTGCTCCTGTCCCAGTGGCGCCAGTCACGGAGTTCACCATCGCCGTGACGCGCGACGAACCGATTGCAGCAGAATCCTCGGAGCCTTCACTTCAGGTGGAGCCATCGGCGGAAGTGGTAAGCACGCAGGAGGAGCACGCTTCCCCGGAGCTTGCCCTGGTGGATGAGATCATCGACGCTCCCATCGCATCGTCTCCCACTGCAGATCAATCGGTTCCACTGGACGAACCGGTGGTTCTGGAGCCGCAGGCCGAAGAGCCGCCGGATAGTCCGGCCGTAGAGTTCTCGCCGGTGATGCCCGAACCAGTTTCGAATTCGGACGAATATGACGTAGTCGGTTCTCCGGCGATCGCCGCCGAAGTCCCACTCGCAGAAATCGCGCTTGTTCAGACAGACTCAGTTCAAGAAACCCTGTCTGTTGCATCGGCGGAGATGCCGATTGCTGTCCCGGCTGATGACTCGAGCCAGCTCATCGAGTCGCCCCAGATCCTTGAGCCTGTGCAACCAGAACAGTCCGTAGAATTGGTTGCCGAGCCGGCTGTTGCTGTGGAGTCAGAGGAGGTGACCTCAGCTACCCCCGCTCCTTCTGACGCCGCGACGAGTGATGGGTTGCATATTCTCTGGGAAGATGCGTCGTCAGCACCGACACCGAAACCTTCCACGGGCAACATGCTGACCCGCTGGCTGAAAAAATCTGCGGAGCCCGTGAGGCCTGAAGTCAGTGCCGCTCCCCCAGCGGATCCCGTTCCTGTTGAGCCGCTGGCTCCTGTCGCCCTACCGCCGGTTGAAGAAGCGGTTCCTGTCGCAGTGGAGGCGGAACAGCCTGATGAGCGGGTCGAGCAGGTTACCGCGGCCGTCCATGCGGAAGAGCCGCCCCATCGTCCCAAACCGATCCAGCCTACCGGCGTCGGAGTATGGAGCCGGGTGGGTGAGGCGGCGGCTTCTCTGGTCGGTGCGGGAGTGTCGACGACGCGATCACTCGTGGTGCTGGTTCTGGCATTAGTCGGTCTCGCCCTGCTTCTGGTCGGAGGCACTGTCGCTGCAGTGGCCCTGACCTGGGTGATACTCGAGGAGCAACCCAGCGCAGCCTATCGTACGATGACGTCGGTGCCTCAACAGACGTTGCAAGACTCCAGCAAAAATGGCTATCTCCTCCTGCTCGGCCTCGGTGCTGCCGCGAATCAGGATCCCGTGCAGGCAGGAATGGACCGACGAGTTGAGGGCGCCGACCGGGCATTCACGCAGACCTGCCTGACCGGCGAAGGGTATTCGCCGGACGGGGGACAGAGCGCATCGGCGGCATCGGCCGGCAAGTGGATGAAGGCCGGTGATCCCGCCTTGCAGATGCAGCTGGATGCGACCGGCCTCAAAAGCTGGCTGTCGCAAGCGGAGGTCAGCCTGGGTCGCTACAAGCAATGGCTGAACAAGCCATTCGAAGATGTCGGGTATGGTCAGGCGATCAGCCCGAACTGCGGTCTGATTCTCCAGACTCATCGGCTCTATCTTGCAGACGGGTTTGCGCAAGACGTTGAGACGGGTGTCGGTCGGCTGGAAACCGATCTCACAGCCTGGCGGACGGTATTGGGACAGGCCAAGTCGTTGCCGGTCAAAATGCTGGCCAGTGCCGCGATGAATGATGACGTGGCGCTCATGAGCGGCCTCTTGCAGCGGCCGGACCTCGATGAGCGATATGTCAGCCGAATGGCCAAATTGGCACGGCCGTTAGAGCAACCCGAACAGTCGCTCCGCTGGCCGATGCAAAGCCAGTTTGTGCTGGCCACCAAGACATTGGATGACGCGGTCCGCCAGGATCGAGCCGATACTCGTCCGTTCTATGGTGCGATAGCGGCCGCGTTGCCATTGCCGAAGCAGCGCCGATTCAATGCCTACGCCGAATATTACGATGCTGCGGGAAAAGCGGCGGCAGACGGACGGTATGCCGACCTGCCCAAACAATCGCAATTTGTCCGTCTTCCTCCTTACGGCGTCAGCGATATGGTGATGAATCCAATCGAAAGCCTTGTCGGGGTGGATCGGCTGCCCACATGGGAAACGTACGCCGGTCGGGTTTTGGAAACCGATGCGCGCTTGCGGTTGGTATCGTTGCAGGCCTGGTTGCGTCGGACTCCGCCGGAGCAGGACCTGCTGACCAGACTGGCCAAGGCGGGCCAGGGGCTCTACGATCCCTTCACCGGACTGCCCATGCTGGTGAATATGAAAAAGGGCGTCCTCTATAGTGTAGGACCGGACCTCAAGGACAATGAAGCGCACGAGCGCCTTGATCTCGTAGTCCAGATCCCGTCGGTGGCCTGGGTCGGCGGTAAGAAACCGGCCGATGGGGGCAAATCCAAGTAAGTCCGTCCGCACATCCCTCTCCGCGCCGTTCACGGCATATCCGTCCCCGCGTTTCTCCCCATCACCTTCCAGCTCTCCGGTGGCTGCACTGTCAACCGGGTGTTTCCTCCTGCGTTGTAGCCTCTGAGACCAAGCCAGGCTCGCTCTGAAAAACCGGCGGTGACTGTCGGCTGACTCTCCCGGTTCAGGGGCAAGGGCCTGTGTGTCGCGATCGGAGATTTTTCCTTGTTCTGTCTTGCTTTCACCGTGTTTCGGGTCGAGAATCGGACCGGTCCCGGCCGATTCCAGGTCCATGCTGCCGTCGCACATGGGTCCTCAGTAGCTGGTCACCGGATGTGTAGAGGACGGGTAAGGGAATGAGCGGCTGTCATTCCCCCATCGCCGTTCATGGGCAGCCAGGCAACCTGTGCCTGGGTGAGAGGGTGGGATCACTGGATCGAACCCAGGCATTGGATCGGTTTCTGGCCGGGATTGAGCGACGCGCATTCCGTATGGCGCATCTTGCCACGGGGAATGAGGATGAGGCGTTGGATCTCGTCCAGGATGCCATGCTGAAACTTGCCCAGAAGTATGCCCAGCGCCCTGACGAGGAATGGGGGCCGCTGTTTCACTGCATTCTCCAGAGCCGTATTCGTGATTGGTATCGGCGGGAGCGGGTGCGCAACCGCCTGCGGGATTTTTTTCGTGGTGCTCAGGATGGCGAAGAGGCGGAAGATCCGTTGGAGCAAATTCCCGATGCCACCACTCCGTCGCCGGATGGCGAGCTGCAGCGCAAACGGGCCTGTGCGGAATTGGAAGCGGCTCTGCGTGACCTCCCGCTTCGTCAGCAACAGGCGTTTCTTCTGCGTATCTGGGAGGAGCTGGATGTGGCGCAAACGGCTCAAGCTATGGGTTGTTCGCAAGGCAGCGTGAAAACCCACTTGTTCCGGGCGCTTCAGGTATTGCGCCAGCGATTGGGAGCACATTGGCCATGAAGGAACGATCGGACGAACAGCGGGATCCGCTGGCACTCGCGGCGAAGCGTCTTCTCGATCAGAGTGTGCAGGAACTCGATCAAAAGACGGTGCTTGCCATACAGCGCGCGCGAGTGAATGCCTTAGGCCGGTGCTCTACGCGACGGCCGTGGCTTCAATGGGCCGGTGGTATGGCCTTGGCCACGATGGCCGCTCTGGCGGTATCGATGTGGCTGTGGCAGGCGAATGGCGTCAATCATTCGCATCTGCTGTTGGAAGATCTCGAACTGATGCAATCACCGGAAAATCTCGAATTGTCCGAGGACCTCGAATTTTACGATTGGCTGGCCGATGGTACCGCCGCAACCGGGTAGACCAGAACTACTGCTCCTGTTCTGCCTGGCCGTTGGGGTTGCAGAAGCGGCGCCGGCACCGCCGACAGAAGCGCCGGATGCTGAGTTGCTCGATTTCCTGGGGAGTTGGCAGGACGAGGATGGCCGTTGGGTCGATCCGTTTGCCGTAACCAACGATCCTGTTACGCAGCCTCCTGTGGAACCTAGCCCCAATCTCAACGGGAAGTCCGTAGATGCTCGCAAGCCTGCGGAGCAGACGCCGTCAACGTTTGCGAAAGACCGCCCGCGCGACCCACGGAGGATGCAAACCGGCCCATGAGCCTGTTGTTGATAGGAATAATGCTGTTGGTTCTCGGGCTGCCTGCGTGGGCGCAGGGTGATCCGGCCGGGGTGCCGTGGAGCAAGCTGAGTCCTGGCGAACAGCAACTCTTGCAGCGGTTCGGCGACCACTGGGACCAGTTGCCGCCCCGTAAACAGCAACGTTTGCGGAATGGAGCCCAGCAGTGGGGCACGATGACGCCTGAAGAGCGTCAGGAGGCGAAGCAGCGCTTCAAACAATGGCGGTCGCTTCCACCGGAGCAACAACAGCAACTCCGTGAGCGGTATCAGCAGTTCCGCCAATTGCCGCCTGAGCAACGCGAGTCGGTGCGGAATGCCAGGCGATGGTTCAGGTCGCTCCCTCCCGAGCAACGGAAGGAGTTGCGGGAAAAGTTTCAGAGCATGTCCCCGGAGGAACGTCGTGCCTATCGACGGGAACTTCGCCGTCAGTATGGTGGTGGCGGCGGGCAGGCGCCTGTGGGGGGAACCGCTCAATAACCTTCCGGCGAGTCAATTCGTCTTTGCGCCTCAGGTGGGACGAGAGTCGACCACTGCGTCCGTCGTCTCAGCTTTTCGGTGATCCTTCACATACACACTGCCGGGCTGACTCTTGGCGATTTTTTTGAGCTCCGAGGCAATCTTGCTGACATCGCCAGGGTGGGTGATGGTCCGGTGTTCATTGGTGACCACGGCAATGGATAGGCTCATGAGAGGAAACCGCTCGTGGTTGCCGCGTCGGTCGACGGAGTCGATAAACCCCTTGCCCCGATCGTCGGGATCGTAGAAATCCGGGATCACCAGGTCGAATCGTTTGATCAACGTCTGACAAATGGCTTCGATGGTGGCCGGCGCGCTCATAAAGACAAAATCGTCTCCCCCCACATGACCGACGAATCCGTCTGTGCCTGCCAGTTCGCTGACGACGGTGGTGAGAATCCGGCAGGTGACGACCAACACTTCGTCGCCGCGCGCATACCCATAGCGGTCGTTGAATGATTTGAAGTTGTCGAGATCCAGATAGGCCAGGGCGAAGGGGGCCCCGCTTTCAATGCGTGCCGTTGTTTCGTGGAGAATGGTGCTGTTGCCCGGTAACCGCGTGAGGGGATTGGCATCCAGCGAGCGTTCGAGACGGCTAAGACACAGGCGCACGCGTTGCGGCACTTCATCGGGTCGATAAGGCACGGCAATATAGTCGTCAACGCCGAGCGCCGCCCAATCCACATCATTCACCCGGCTGTCCCGAATCAGCATGATCAATGGCAACCGGCCGAGGAAAGGATCCCCGCGCAACTCCCGCGCCAGCGTATCCGCCGATCGTCCATTCGTCCCTTCAGCCGCCAAGACCAGGCAGGGGGGATCATGCACCAATTCATGGAGCGCCAGTCGTCCCGCATCTCCCACGACCACAGCGAACCCTAAACGGCTGAGTCCCGCCGTGAGCCGTTCGATTTCAATGGGATCATGGTGCAGCAGCAGGATTCGCCGGTTGGAAGGAGACCCGTTCATAGATAGTCGTCGATGGTTTGAAATTCTTCCGTGGCTTGTGCGAGGCACTGCGCGAGGCCTTGGGCGTCGAGGCCCACGAGATCCCAGGCCTGACGGGAGAGCGGCGGGACCAGGTCGTCGCCGGGGTTGCCGCAGGCGAGACCCTTCACCAGCACATCGGCCACATGCACGATGGCGGTTTGGAGTTTCGCGTCCTGGGCGGCTGATGGACTGTGGTGATGGAGAATCGGTTCGCGCAGACTGGTGGGGAGATGCCAGGCGGTGGCGAGCCAGCCTCCCACGTCGGCATGGCTCACCTCGAACAACGCCTGCTCGGTTTCCATGAGTGAGCGGGAGGTGTTTCGTGTCGCCAGCGTGATCTGCTGGCCGACATCGGGCCATTTGACGTAGAGGACGACCTTGCCGATATCGTGGAGCAATCCGCCGACAAAAACCTCTTCAGGGTTCTTCATTCCGGCCTTGGCGCCCAGGATATGCGCCGTGAGGGCCACTCCCAGCGAGTGACGCCAGAGTTCGTTCATGCCGGCGTTTTTCATAATGTCGAAGGCCGTGGCGCACAGCGTGAGGCCCTTGACGACACTCAGCCCCAGGACCACGACTGCATGAGCCACGGAGGCGATACGCGAAGGAAACCCGTAGAACGGCGAATTGGCCAACCGCAACACCTTGGCGGAGAGCACCTGGTCTTTTTCGATCAGGGCGCCGATTTCCTCTGCCGAGATATTGGGGCGGCCGATCATTGACGCCAGTTTCTGGACGACGTGGGGCAAGGTCGGCAACTCGCCGACCTGTTCGATCCGCCTCCGAAGATCTATGTTGGCCGATGAACTCATGCCGATGTCGTCGTTTCCGGGTGGCCGGTGGTCCCGTGACTGTTCCGAAGCTGCACGCGAATCGCTTCACGAATCTGGTACTGAATCGGATCGTCGATCACCCGCCGGAAGCGGTGTTCCAACTCGGCTTCCAATTCGGCCAGGGTCTTTCCGCTCGCGTCGCCGGCGTCGCCCTCGACATAGACGGATGTCAGTCCCAGGCGCTGGAGTCGAGAGAGGGTGGCTTCATCCAGCTCGGCGCCGACAGGAAGTACCACCATTCCCGTGTTGTTGGTGACGGGCTTGGCGAGGATCATTCCAGCTGTGAGCTCTTCGATCACGACGCGCTTCATGTCTGGCTCTCGTGTCTGCTGGAGGCCCTAAGCGGGAATGCCGACAGGATCGGTCGCCCTCAGAACATGAGGGTAGACCTTTGGGCTCTATCGGCTGAAACCTGATAGACCTTGAGCTTCGGCACGCTGAGAGCACGTAGCCGAGAGTGTGTCACAGTCTGCTTGACAGAAGAGGGGACATTCCACAGAATCGCCCACATCGGTAGATTGAGCGTTCATGAAGGGAGCGTGTGATGAAGTGTGAAATTCTGTATCCGGGGGCCTTTCCCATGGTGCGGGTGTATCTGGATGCAAGTGAGACAGTGAAGGCCGAGTCGGGCGCCATGGTGGCCGCCTCGCCGACCATCGATATCGAGAGCAAAATGGAAGGCGGCTTTCTTGGGGCGCTTTCGCGGAAAATGCTGAGCGGCGAAAAGTTTTTCTTCCAGACGCTGCGGGCCAGTCGTGGAGCAGGAGAAGTCTTGTTGGCGCCGACGGTGCCGGGCGAAATTGTTCTGTTGGAGTTGGACGGCGTCAATGAGTACATGGTGCAGAAGGACGGCTTTCTGGCCGGCGCGGAAGGCGTGAAGATTGAAAGCAAGATGCAGAGCCTGACACGCGGCTTGCTGGGTGGGGAGGGGTTTTTTATTCTGAAGATCGGCGGGACTGGGCATTTGGTCCTCAATAGTTTCGGGGCCATCCATAAAATCGAGCTGAAGCCGAACGAGGAGTACATTGTGGACAACAGCCACCTCGTGGCCTGGACCTCCACGACGACCTACAACATCGAGAAGGCCTCGTCCGGATGGATTGCCAGCCTGACATCGGGCGAGGGCCTGGTGTGCCGCTTCCGCGGACCGGGCGTCGTCTACATTCAAAGCCGTAATCCCGGCAGTTTTGGAAATTGGATTAGGCAATTCATCCCAGTCTCCGAATAGCGACCGATGAAAATGCCCGCGCACTTCGTTTTCGGCTCACGACAAATCCTCAACGTACCGCTGAGGGTACGCCTCCGGTTTGCGTTCGCCTGCGGCCTCGTTCGCAACCATTTTGATCGGCCGCAAGATCGAGTCCGATGAATCCCATTCCCAACGCACTCTGTTTCGGTGATGGACTGCCGGGGGTGGGTGCGCCGTGCCATGTCACGGTCTCAGCCGATGGTCTGACCATGGTTCCGGTCGGGACCTCTCCGCTCGTCGAGGAGGCCATCGCGTTCGCGGACATGTCGGTCGAGGCCGGAGGCTTGGATCACGATCAGCTGGTGGTGTCGTGGGGGACCGGCTCATCGGCCCGGACGCTCTATCTCAAAGACCCGGCGTTGATCATTGCCTTCCGGCGCGCGGCACCGGCCGAGTTGACCGCCCATCTTGAGCGGGCTGCCGTCCAGGTTCGTCGGGCACGACACGGCCATCGCCTCTTGTGGGGCAGTGTGCTAGGCGTTGTATTCGGTCTGGGACTATTGTTGTGGTTCGGCACGGATCTGATCGTCGAATGGGCGGTCGCCAGAATTCCCATCGAATGGGAACAGAAATTGGGCGAATCGGTGTACCAGGATTTTCTGTCCAAAGAGACTGTGCTGAAGGAGGGGCCGGCGGTCAGCGCGGTACAGGAAATGACGCAGCGGCTGACAGACAAAATTCGCGATAACCCGTATAAATTTCAGATTTCGGTGGTGCAGAGTCCCGTGGTGAATGCCTTCGCGTTGCCGGGAGGGTATGTCGTGGTCTTCACCGGCTTGATGACCAAGGCGGAGAGTGGCGAAGAAGTGGCTGGAGTGTTGAGCCATGAATTGAACCATGTATTACAACGGCACGGCATGGAACGCATGGTCAAAATGCTGGGGTTGGCCGCCGTGGTAGGAATTCTGCTGGGGGACCAACAAGGCCTGACCGGCTTGGCGAAGCAGGTGGGCATGGAGTTAGTGACGTTGAAGTTCGGGCGCGCGCAGGAGACGGAAGCTGACGTCACCGGCATTCGGCTTTTATCTGACGCGCGCATCGCCCCGGATGGCATGATCCGGTTTTTTGAACGGCTGTCGGAAAAGGACAAGGCCCGCGTCGAAGTGTTTTCTACCCATCCCATGAGTGCGGGCCGTGCGGAACGATTGAAGGCGGAGTTGGCGGCATTACCCAAGCGAACCCCTGAACCGTTTACGTTCCAGTGGAAGACCATCCAAGATTCATTGGGAGTGTCTGATCCGAAGAAGTAACGCGAGGCGTGGCATGCGCATCGGAGTCATCTCGGATACGCACGGGCTGTTCGATCGCTCGATCACGCGCCACTTTGCGGGGGTCGAGCACATCCTGCACGCCGGTGATATCGGTCCAGGCGACGTTCTCGCTCAACTTGCGCGGATCGCGCCTGTGACCGCCGTGTCCGGCAATGTAGATGGATTCGACGCCAGCGGAATTCCGGTGGAGCAGACCGTTGAACTGGCTGGTCATCGAGTCGCGATCTATCACCGTTTGTACGAAGGTGGCCGCCTGACGCGGGAGGGGATGGACGTTCTTGCGCGCATCCGCCCGGCGCTGTGTGTCTATGGGCATACCCATCAGCCGAAGGCCGAATGGCGGGATGGCGTCTTGTTGTTCAATCCTGGATCCGCCGGACCAAAACGCTTTCGTCTTCCTCGCGCAGTGGGATTATTGTTGTTCCAAAATGGATCGATTGAAACGCAGCACATCATCCTGGCCGATCGGGCGGAATAACCGGCTGTGAGGATGCGCGGATTTTTTGCTCTACATGATGCCGGGGGTTGGCTATAATGAGCGAGGAATCATGGAAGTCGATCGCGCCGAGTCATTCACTTGTTAAGAGGAGGAGGACTTATGCTGAGACAATTCATCGTGGCGTTGGGTGTGGTGGCGGTTGCATCACAAGCCGGGTTGGCTATGGCAGCCAATCCTGATACAGGACCCGGTTGTGGCCTGGGCAAGTTGGCCTGGGCAGACTACAAGAACCAGAAAAACATCGCCCCGCAGGTGATGATGGCCACGACGAACGGCACGTTTGGCAGTGGGACATTCGGTATCAGTTCCGGAACGTCAGGCTGTACGAATGACGGTCAGGTCATGGCGGATCAGAAGACGACCATGTTTGCGCTGTTGAACTTCGAAAACCTCACGCAGGAAATGGCGCAAGGGAAGGGCGAGCACTTGGCGTCCCTGGCGACGCTGATGGGCGTGCCCAGCGAGCAGCATGCGGCCTTCTTCGCCTTAACCCAGGAGCGCTACACGGCACTGGTACAGGATGGTGAAACCTCGTCGGTGGCCTTGGTAAAGACGCTGAATGACGCGGTCTCCAAGAGCCCCGTTCTCGCCCAAGCCGTCAGTCGCTAAATGATTCACCGCAGGGCTCCTGGCCTAGGCCGGAGCCCTGCGCTGCTTTCTGTCTCCAATCGTGCATATTCTGTTGATCCTCCTGGCCGGACTTTTCCTGGCGACCTCTATCGAGGCGCAAGAGGCGCCCGCGCCGTACCTGTCCCACCTCCTTCAACGAGCTCATGAGGCTCAGCTGGCACGGGAGCGCGAATGGCATCTGCTGCTCCACTATCGCGCGAATCTGTTCGGCGGGTTTACCAGTGAGCAGGACGATCCAGGGTTCTTCTTGTCTCCCGATGGCAAGACCGATCCTCAAGCTGAACTCGACGCGACGCTGACCCAATTTTTCTCGCCCGACCTGGTCGCTCGCTCCAAACAGCCGGCGCAATGCGCTTTTGTGGCGCGGTATGCATGGCTACAGGAGCGTCTTAGCTTCGATCCGGCCCAGCTCCACGCCATGCGCTGCGAACGGTTCGAACGGTGGATTGAAGAGTTTCACGCTCGATCCATCACGCTCGTGTTTCCCTCGGCCTTCATGAATAACCCGGCCTCCATGTTCGGCCACACGCTGTTGCGGGTCGATCAGGAAGGGCAGACGCCGCACACTCGTATTTTGGCCTACACCATCAACTTCGCCGCGGATGTGCCTAAAGACGAAGGATTGGCGTATCCGATACGCGGCATTTTCGGCGGGTACAGCGGATATTTTTCCACGATTCCCTACTACCTCAAAGTGCAGGAGTACCGTGATATTGAAAATCGCGATATCTGGGAATACCGGCTCAATTTCGGCGAGTCGCAGATCCGGCGATTGCTGATGCATGCGTGGGAACTGGGGAATGCGTCATTCGACTATTTCTTTTTTAAGGAAAACTGCTCATACCATCTGTTGTCGTTGCTGGAATATGCCGACCCGTCGCTACGCCTGACCGACCGGTTCCGCTTCTGGACCATTCCTGCCGATACCGTGCGCCTGCTCGCGGATCAACCGGGGCTGGTGACGGACACCGCGTTTCGCCCCTCACGCGTGACCCTCATTCGCCGCAAACGGGAACATCTCACGGCCTCTGAGCACGGGTTGGTCAAGCGACTCGTGCGCGATGCGGCAGTCGCGCAATCGGATGATGTGAAGAGCTTGCCCTTGTCGCGTCAAGCGTTTGTTCTGGATGTGGCGTCGGACTACGTTCGGTACACGGGTGAGCGCGATGAGGATCGGGCAACAGCGGCCCGCGACCACAACCGGCAACTCCTGACTGCGCGTAGTCTCTTGCGAATTCCATCCGAAGATCTTTCGATTCTGCCGTTTGCCACGCAACCCGAGTTGGGGCACAGAACCTCGCGCGCGAGTCTCGGGGGAGGCTGGCGCAATAACGATTCTTTTGAAGAGTTCAGCGTGCGGACCGCGTACCACGATTTGCTCGATCCCGAGCCGGGGTACACGCCGGATGCGCAGATCGAGATCGGCTCGATCAGCCTACGCCACTACAACCGGGCCGATCAGACCCGGATCGAGCGGGCGACCCTGCTGAACGTCGTGTCGCTGTCGCCTATCGATAGCCTGTTTCGCGCACCGTCCTGGAAACTGAATGTCGGCATGCAAACCATCAGGCATGGGGAGTGCCAACTGTGCAGCAACTGGAGTATGAATGGCGGGATCGGGGCGGCGACCGAAACGCATGTGTTGCGACGTGAAGTATTTTTTGTCTTTGCGGAAGTGGAGGGGAATTACAGTCGGGCCTATGAGGAACGCCATCGTGTGGGCGGCGGTGCATCGGCGGGTTTTTATGCTGATCTGGCCGAGCGCTGGCGGGTATTGGCGTCCGCCACCTATCTTCGGTACGCCTTAGGCGATCAATCCGACGACGTGCGCTGGTCGGTGGGGCAACGGTATACGCTCGCGCAGAATTGGGCCCTTCGCCTCGATTATAACCACCGTGATCACGACAACGACGTGTTGTTCACCGTGCAGGCGTTTTTTTAAGACGCCTGCACGGTGAAAGTGCGTTAGGGAATGGGGGGAAGTTCAGTGGGCGCTTCGCCGGATTGGGGTTACGGCTAAGCGAGCGATAGAGGTGCAAGGTGTTGAGCAGCAGGCTTAGCCTTTAATCTTCTCGATAGCCACCAGCGTTCCCTGGGAGGAATATTGAAGGTGGTAGGTCACTACTTTGTCACGTACGGCAATCTCATAGGGGGTGCCGATGAACTCCCAGAGGCAGAGGGTGAAAAAGTCTGCGCCCAGGTGGCCGATTGCTGTAAACACTTTCACCCAGGTGCGGTGGGCATCCGGATCGAGTACATAGCGATCGTCGAAGCCACCGGTCTCGGTCTTGCTGTACGAATCAGGCTGGCCCAGTTCGGCTATAACCTGAGTACGCTCAGTGCCCTCTTTGATCACTGCCACATCGCCGCGATAGCTGGAACGACTCGCCGCCATGATCACTGAACACCCCGACGTCATCATGAGAACTGCGACCAAGCCTGCCATTGTTCTCCATCCCCTTGCCATATCCCTCCCCCCTTTGTGCTAGTGTTCCATCTGGAAGGACGCAGTCATGAGCGCCATTCCTTCGCATCAATTGCGAGAGATCTTTATGCAGGGAAGGGGCAATCGTGGACAATCCTACAGAGGCAAATAAAGGCTATACCGAAGGGGGGCTTGGCTGAAGCTACGTGGGGGGACGGATGTGGGGCATGATGAGAGGTCTGGTGAGACTGCGGTATCTTCCCAGTTCCTTCGGTGCCCCTGTGAGTCAGCGAGCGTATCCATCAATGATGCGAGTGCGTCGCTTCGGGCTAGACTGCAATGCGACTTCCTCCGCGCGCCGAGACAGGCGACGGCACTGACCGTTTCAAGCTCACTGTCATGCTGCGTGCAGGAGCACATTGGAAACCGACCCCGTAGACATTGGTATTGCGCAGAGCTGTACGGCCCTAGGGTTTGTACGGTCTGGCGTAATGGTACGTGTTCCGCCAGGCTTTGCGATTGACAAGCCTGAAGAGGTTACCTATACTCCCGCCACGTAGAGCCCCAACTTGGTGGGCGCCATCAACTAACCTCGAGAGGGAGGACTTATGAAGAAGGTGACCGTCTTGTTTTCTTTGAGCCTGATCAGCGCAGCGTATCTCAGCCTCACCGGCTGTCAGATCGTGGCGTCTCCGATGGCGGGTGGAATCTACAACGAAACGAAGTACGGCGATGTGGCCACGACCCACAACAGCGCGACGAAGGAAGGCAAGGCCTGCGGCCAGTCCATCCTCGGCTGGGTGGCGACTGGTGATGCCAGCGTCTCGGCGGCGAAAGCGGCCGGCGGAATCACCACCGTGGCATCGGTGGATCACTCGGCGAAGAACATCCTCGGCATCCTTGGCGAATGGTGCACGATCGTTAAGGGCAGCTGATCACGCTTGTTGTCCCTCTGAGGAAAGGGTCTTCGGGAGATGCTCCCGGAGACCCTTTTTTCTTTCTTTGCCTCCGCCATGGTACGCTACGGTGCGTATGTGGTTTCCCCTCTTGGTTATTATTTTCTCCAGTGCGTTCTGGCTCCCGCTCTCAGCAGGTGGCGCCGAATTCGGTGAGATAGACCTGGCTGGTTACCTGTTGGGGAGTTGGCCGCGTGATCAACCACTGTTCAATCAGGGCAGCACGGTGCCGGCTTCCATTCAACCGGGAATCGGCGCGGGAGTAAAAATCGGGCTGTTTCCTCATGCGACGCGCCGGATGCTCGGCATCGAGATCGACTCATACGGCCACGGCGGCGCACTCTCGTTTCCCAACACGGCAAACGGACAGAATAATGGCACCGGCCGCTCCAACCTTCTGGTGTTGAATACGATGCTGAACCTGATCGTCCGGTATCCCGGTGAGATGGTCACGCCTTACATCGGCATCGGGGGCGGCTGGTCCCACGGCACCCTGCTCAATCCCAATGTTACGGGTCGGGCCGATAAGGATTTTGATTCGGCGCGTGCCTTGGGATACCAGTATCTGGCCGGAGCGCAGGTCCTGGTGAGTCCGAAAGTCTTTCTCTTTGGTGAGTATCGGTATTTTTCCGCCAACTATCATTGGGACGGTCTGGCCGTGGATTTTCGCGCTCATTACGGACTCTTTGGAGTGGGACTACGTTTCTAAACTGCCATGAGCCTGCTCGATCAATTTTTTGTCTATCATCCGCATCCATGGGAAGAACGTGACTGGTCTGCTGCCGGCGGGGTGCCGTTGGAGGATGTCTGGTTTCAGGCTGTCGATGGCACGAAACTGTTTGGCTGGTATGCGGAGAATTCAGCCACGTCCGCCGTGTTGCTCTGGTGTCACGGCAATGCCGGCAATATGACTCACCGGCTGGAGAATCTTCGTGCCCTGTATCGCCTGGGGCTGTCGGTGTTCCTGTTCGACTATCGAGGGTACGGAAAAAGCCAAGGCCGCCCGTCGGAAGACGGTCTCTATCGAGATGCGCTCGGGGCCTATGATTACCTCACGAAAGTGCGTCGAGTCCGGCCGGAACGACTGATCATCTTCGGCCGGTCGCTGGGCGGCGCCGTAGCCGGAGAGCTAGCGACGCTACGTCCGGCCATGGGACTGTTGCTGGAATCCTGCTTCCCGTCGATCGAGGCGGTCGCCCGCCACCACTACATGGGTTTGCCTCTGCATTGGTTGTTGGGCGCCGCATTCCGGTTGGAAGACCGGCTGCCCCATCTGTCACTGCCGAAGTTGTTTGTACACGGCGACCGTGACGACATCATTCCGCTTGAATTGGGCCAACAAGCCTTTGCTGCCGCGAAAGCGCCCAAGGAGTTTTATCTCGTGCGCGGGGCCGATCACAACGATGTGCCATCGGTCGGGGGAAGGGCCTATTTTGCCAAGCTGTCCGCCTTCATTGCCGCCGCGATTGGTCGTTGATCGTGCGAAAGACCTCCGCACCTTCTGCATTTTTACTAGGCAGATTCGGCTTGCTTGGTAAGATGCGATGGAGCGATCGCGTACAGACCGAAAGATCGGCATGAGAGGTCGCCCTCATCTGGCAGCTGTCCGTATATTCTGCTAGAGTGCGTCCGCTTGCCGCACCGAACAGGCGCGGTAGTCGAGTCAATTTGGAATAAGAGGCCCTGGGCGAGGAGGCATAGTGCATCGGACAGGAGTGCGTGCGAGAAGGTTCGTGGAGCTGGTCTCTGCAGTCTCGGTCCTATTCGTGGTGGGATGTGCCGGTGGCCCCGCTCAAACCACGCTACAGAGCGGTGTGGGAGTAGAATCCGTCGCACGAGGGGAGTCGCGAGCCGACCGTGCGAGCACGGTTCAGGTCGCCGCTGCTCCGGCTGTCTCGTCGAACGTGGCGGTCCTGGTGGCGAATAAAACCGCTCCGCCTGCGGCCGAGAAGGAGCCGGCAGGCGAACCGGCGGAAGATCCGTTTTACGACCCCTTTGCCAGGAGTGACGAGCCTGCAGGGGGGGAAGAGTATGATCCCTGGGAACCGGTCAACACCAAGATCTTCGAGTTTAACCGCCAAGTCGACCGGTGGGTGCTCAAACCGGCTGCGCAGGGATACAATGCGGTGGTCCCGAACCCTGTGCAGATCGGCATCAGCAACGTGTTCTACAATATTCGCTTTCCTTCCCGGCTGATCAATAATCTCGCCCAAGGCAAATTATCCGGTGCCGGCACCGAAGTCGGCCGGTTTCTCCTGAACAGCACGTTCGGGCTGGCCGGTTTGGTCGATGTGGCGAAGTACATGGACATCACCACGCCGGAAGAGGATACGGGTCAGACCCTCGGCTATTACGGTGTAAAACCGGGGCCCTACCTGGTGGTACCGTTCCTTCCACCATTCACGGTAAGGGATTTTTTTGGATATCTCGGAGA
The DNA here is from genome assembly GCA_024998595.1 of Nitrospira sp. GTDB lineage: Bacteria > Nitrospirota > Nitrospiria > Nitrospirales > Nitrospiraceae > Nitrospira_A. The sequence goes on along the minus strand of JACOEK010000002.1, from coordinate 532,188 downwards.
CATCGCTCTCAATCCGATTAACTGGATGGTCTTTCCCTTGATCGAGGTGAACGGTGTTCCATCGCTGGTCGCCCATTACAATCGCACCACCTCGACCATCGCTCAGAGCGGTATGCGCGTGGGAGAGATCCTGAACGATCGCTCATTGAATCTGGAAAAGTTTCAGGGGGTTGAGGAAGCGACGCTTGATCTGTATACCGCTGTGAAGAATGCCTACATTCAGAAACGGCGCAATCAGATCCGGGAATAATGCCTACCCAATCACGTTGAGTTCACGTCCCACGGTTGCGAAGGCCGCCACGGCCCGTTCGAGTTGCGGGCGGGTGTGGGCGGCAGACAGTTGCAGGCGAATACGCGCCTGTCCTTTCGGTACGACCGGGTAACTGAATCCCACCACATAGATCCCTTCCTGCAGCAGACGGTCGGCCATTCGCGTGGCGATGGTGGCGTCCCCCAGCATGACCGGAATGATGGGATGATGACCGGGCACGAGAGTGAAACCGAGGGTAGCCAATTGGCCACGCAGCCAACCGGCCTGTTCCATCAGGCCCGCACGTAAATGGTCGCCTTGCTCGGTCAAGGCCAGTGCTTTCAGCGCGGCGGCGGCGATCACCGGCGGCAGGCTATTCGAAAACAGGTAAGGCCGGGAACGTTGCCGTAACAGCTCGATCAGTTCTCTTCTGCCGGTGGTAAATCCCCCGGTTGCCCCACCCAGCGCTTTGCCCAGGGTGCTGGTGACGAGGTCGATCCGTTCAGTCACGCCGAAATGATCGGGAGTGCCGCGCCCCCCTTTTCCCAAGACCCCGGTCGCATGGCTATCATCCACAACTACTGCGGCGTCGTAGCGGTCGGCGAGATCCGCGATGCGATCCAGTTTGGCCAGATCGCCGTCCATCGAGAAGACACCGTCCGTGACGATCATCCGCACCCGGCTTGCCGCCGATTCAGCCAATCGCGCTTCGAGTTCGGTCATGTCAGCATGAGCATATCGCAGGCGGGCGGCCTTGCAGAGACGAATGCCGTCGATCAGGCTGGCGTGGTTCAGTGCGTCGCTGATGATCGTGTCCCGTTCATCAAGCAATGTCTCGAACAATCCGCCGTTGGCATCGAAGCAGGAGCTATAAAGAATCGTGTCCGCAGTGCTGAAAAAGGTGCTAATGGCTAGCTCGAGCCGCTTGTGCAGGTCTTGCGTGCCGCAAATAAACCGTACCGAGGCCATGCCGTAGCCGTATTCCTTGAGGCCCTCCTCCGCCGCCTTCCGCACATCCGGGTGATTAGCCAGCCCGAGATAGTTGTTCGCACAGAGATTGATGACCTCACCCTGGGCGACGCGGATCTCGCTGCTCTGGGGGCTGAGAATGTGTCGCTCATGTTTGTAGAGGCCGGCGGCGAGGATCTCTGCCAACTGTTGTTCTGCGGCTTGCTTGAGGGATGTGTATGCCATCTTTCTCGTGAAATGTGAAAGGTGAAACGCGAAACGGTTGAGGGCGCCTCAGGTATCTGATCAGTTCTGCGGAGCTCTCGTCCCGGTCGTTTATGGAAGCAGGACTACTTTGCCGCATTGGCCGGACTTGATCAATTCAAATCCCTGGGCGAAGTCTTTGAGGGGAAAGGTATGGGTCAGGACCGGTCGGATGTTGAGGCCGGCTTTGAAGAGACCGGCTAAACGATACCAGGTGCTGAACAGCCGGCGGCCGGTGATGCCGTGGACACGAATGCCTTTGAAAATGACTTCATTGGCGAGATCGCAGGTCACGGGACCGGTGGGAATGCCGAACAGCGTGACGCGGCCGCCGTTTTTCACGGAACGAAAGGCGTGGTGCAACGCGGTGGGGTGCCCGGACATCTCCAGCGAGGCATCGACGCCTTCACCCTGGGTGATGTCCAGAATGGCCGCGGCGATGGCGTCCGGCCCGTCGGTTTTTGCATTCAACACGTGGTCAACCCCGACTTGTTTGGCCAATCCAAGGCGGTAGTCACTCACATCGGTGGCGATAATAGTGGCGGCGCCCGCCGTGCGAGCGACAGCGGCGGCAAAGAGCCCGGTCGGGCCGCATCCGGTAATCAAGACGGTGTGTCCGGTGAGATCCTCGACCAGCGCCGCATCGACGGCATTGCCCAGGGGTTCCTGCAGAGAGGCCAACTCCGGGGGAATGTCCGGCGATGTTTTCCAGAGGACCGTCTCCGGCAGCACGATGTAGTCGGCAAACGACCCGTCCAGATCGACGCCGAGAATACGGTAGTTCTTGCAGACGTGGGCCTGGCCGGTACGACATTGAAAGCAGGCGCCGCAGGTCAAGTGTGATTCAGCCGCGACATAGTCGCCCACCTTCACCAGGCTGACATCCGTTCCGACCGCGACCACCTCGCCGCACATTTCATGACCGATGATTCGTGGAGGATGAATACGACTATGGGCCCAGGCGTCCCAATTGTAGATATGGGCATCGGTTCCGCAGAGCGACGTCGCTTTGACTCGAATGACCGCGTCGTTGGGGCCAGGGGTGGGATCGGGACGTTCGGTATAGGTCAACCCGGGCTGGGCGGCAGTTTTCACAAGCGCGCGCATGGGCTCATTATAACAAGACCGTCAGAAATGCCTAGCCGAAGCAGAAACTTCCCGCGATGCGCCTCGCCAGGCGTCGTCCCGGATGAGTGTCTGTTCGAGAGCGCCCAAAAAACGGGTTGAACTGGGTAGGGCGCCTGGGTAGGATGCGAGCATGCAGTACCAGTTACGCTCCACGTGCGCGGGTCTCATGCTTGGACTGGGAGTGATGCTTGGCGTGAGCCTGCCCTTCCCGGCCCTGGCCGGACCGACCACCAATCAGCCCCCGGCAGCGCCGAAACGCTGGGCTCAATTTGATCTGGTCAGTACCGAACCGGACGGGTCAGTGCAGGCAGGCAAAGACGTGGTGCTGAGCATCACGCTGGGTGGTGTGCCGTCCGGAACGGAATCCGTCATGGCCATGATCGAGTCCAACGGATTTCAAAGCCAGACGGTGTCCCTGAGCGAAGAACCGACGGCTGCGGTGTACCAGGGCACCGTCATTCTCGAGCCCAATTCAACGCTGAAGAGCCGCACGACGGTGCATCCGAAGGCTGTGCGAGTCCGGGTGTCGTTCGCGCGCGCGAAGATCACCGGGCTGGAAGAGTTTTTGAGGCGTGATGTTTACGTGACACTCGGTGAACCGCCCCCCCCTGATTCCGACGCTGACGTCCAGCCGGGGCCGGTGGCCGAAAGTCCGGAGGCTGATGCTGCCGCCGTGCAAAAGGCCACAGAGCAAGTCATGGCCGTGAATGCGACGATAGCGGAGGAAGATCTGCTACCTCTGCCTCCGCCCGGTGAATCCAAAGCCTATTGGAAACAAGTGAGTGATCTGATCAGCCGGAATTGGAGCCGGCAAATCCGCTCCATTCGCCGCGCCCCCAGCAGCGAAACGGTTCGTGTGCAGTTTAAAATGTATGCGAGCGGCATTGCTCAGGTGATTCAATTGGAAAAAAGTTCGGGAGCGCGAGACGTGAACGATGCCGGGCTTCAAACGATCATTCATGCCCAGCCCTTTCCTCCGATTCCGCCTGATCTCGGTAGTGATGTGGTCGACGTGCATGTGCGCATGCGAACGGGGGCGAAAGTCGCCACGCGCGATGTGCAGATGACGGTTGAGAAGAAGCCGTCCAAATCTGCTCCGCCCCCGGCGCCAACACCCAAAGAAGGAGCCGCGGCAAGCGGTTCTACAAAGGAGTAACTATGACGAAGTGGACCGGTCGTGCGGTAGCCATGTGGTCTCTCGGGGCGGGGATGTTGCTGAGCGCAACCTTCGCGCAAGCAGAAACGGCGCGGTATGACGTCGATCTCGACCACTCAATCGTGGAGTTCAAGGTTGCCCACATGGTGGTGTCCAAGACAACCGGTCACTTTAAGGATTACACCGGCTTCATCGAAATGGATCCCGATGCCGGAACGGTCAAAACGATTGAAACGACGATCAAGACCGCCTCGGTGACGACCAACCACGAAAAGCGCGACGCACATCTGCGGAATGCGGACTTCTTCGACGTGGAGAAATATCCCACGATTACGTACAAAATGAAGAGTTACCAGAAATCCGGCGATGGCTACACCGCAGTCGGTGATCTGACACTCCACGGTGTGACGAAAGAAATTACGCTCACGGGGACATTCAACGGAGTGACCAAGGATCCCTGGGGGAATACCCGCGCGGGGTTTACAGCGGAAGGCAAACTGAACAGGAAAGATTTCGGCATGGTATGGAACAAGGCCCTCGATAGCGGCGGTCTGGTCGTCGGAGACGACGTGTTCATCAAGCTGGACATCGAGTGCATAAAAGCGAAATCGTAACGTGAATACTCCCTCTCTCAGGGATCGCACACCTGCCCGGTAGCGACCGGGCAGGGTGATGCAGCAGCGAGGCATCTCCGAACATGAGGTGCAGGCTGCCCTGCCACGTGGCGCCGATTTCATTCGACACGACTACTGACTCAGGGACAGGGAAGAGGCCTGAACGACCTTCCCCGTTCCGGGCGAGAGTTGCGCCGGCTTCAAGCCGGTGAATGAGACGGTGCGTGAGGGAGCGATTCGAGTGACGCCGCAAGGTGGAGCAGGTTCGTTCGGATGCCTAGAGCAGGAGCATCGTCATGGGGAGCAGGTGGGCTGGAAAAACCGGACCGGTCATCGGTAGGATACGCCGCATGTGGTCTTGGAAACTGACAGGGGCGGCACTGGCGCTGATGTGCACGGTCGGCATCATGGACGCCGAGGCGTTGGAGTTTACTGCCGATCAGGTGACGAAGATCAATGGCCGGACGCAGAAATCCAATATCTACTATCGCGACAATATGTGGCGGATCGAGCACCACACGATGGGGCCCGTCAACATCAGTATCGTGCGTAAAGATAAGCAGGTCGTCTGGCTGCTGTTGTCGCGCATGAAGCACTTCAAGACGGTGCCCTATAAGGCCGAGCAGGACCTCAAAGTATCGGAGCACTTGGAGGGCGAGGTTTCGCGTGAAGAAATCGGAACGGAAACGCGCGAGGGGCACCCGACGACGCTCTATGAAGTCACGGTCAAGGACGGTGAGCGGACGGAGGTGTATTATCAGTGGCTCGCCACCGATATTCACTTTCCCATGAAGCTCGCCAAGAAAGACGGGAGTTGGATCGTCGAGTATCAGCATGTCAAATTGAGGCCGTTGATCGATTATTTGTTTCAGTTGCCGCTCAATTTCGAACCATTGGAAGAATTTGATCACCAGCCGGCTGCTGCGGAGCCGAATCACCAGCCGATGTAGGATGATCAATAGAGACAAGGAGTGTCATGGCGCATAAACAAAGCCTGGTGAGGTGGGTACTCTGTGCGGCACTGGTCGGGATGAGTGGATCCCTCTATGCGTTGGATGTCGCCGATGTCGTCAGGGAGTGGACTCCAGAAGGTAAAAAGCTGGCCGCCGAACGGACGAAATTGCCGGCGCACGATGAGATGATTCGTATTCCGGCCGGCGAGTTTCTTATGGGCAGCGACCGGAAGGTCGATAAAAACTCCTATCTCGCCGAATTCCCGCAACGCAAAGTGTATGTGGATGCATATGACATCGATAAATATGAAGTGACGACCGTGCAATTTCTCAAATACGTGCTGGCCCATAATCTTGGCCCGCTGATCGATTGGCAGTACGATGGCGGGAATTTCCAGGAGACCATGGTCAGCCATCCGGTGATGCACGTCTCCTGGTTCGACGCAGAGGCCTACTGCAAGTGGGTGGGGAAACGATTGCCTACCGAAGCGGAATGGGAAAAGGCGGCCCGCGGTGAGGATGGCCGCATCTATCCCTGGGGCAATCAAATGGCGGGACTCTCACGGGCGAACTTCGGCCGGACCGGACTGTCCGGACCGGTGCGAGATCGTCCGGAACGGTTGTTACTCTATCCGCCCATTATCTCGGTCGATAAGTACGACAACGCCATCAGCCCCTACGGTGTGTTTCAGATGGCCGGGAATGTGGCGGAATGGGTTGCCGACTGGTATGACCCGAAATACTACACCACCGGACCGGACAAGAATCCAAAAGGCCCGGAGACGGGCAGCCAGCGCAGCTTTCGAGGCGGCGGTTGGATCGACAGTACTCCCAGCGTGCGTGTCGCGCAGCGCAACGGGACGGACCCCAACACCAAAATGAACTGGATGGGCTTCCGCTGTGCGCGGGATGCGAACGAAGGGGCGGGCACGCCTCAGGCTGAAGCGAAATAGCGGCGGAGGGTTCTTGAGGTGTCAGAATGATGCCTGGTCGGTGGCCGTGTGGCGTTTAGGATCGGTACTTCGTCTTCAGGAGACGATGAGCCTGCTCGCTCGTCTCCTTCGCGAGAATCCCCATCTTTCCGTGGGAAGGTTCGAAATCCACGGGTAAGCCGTGGCTGCGAATTCGTTCGCTGGCTGTGGGGCCGATGGAGGCGACGACCAGCTTCTTGCAGGCTTCTTTGAACGGCACGGTCTGTCCTTCCTGTTCTGTCACCTGCACCACATGATCGATCTGGGCAGCGTTGGTCACCAGCATGACCTGCACCTGCCCGGCCAGAATCCGGCTGATGACGTGTTTGAGTGGAGCCGTGTTTTCCGGAAGCGCCCAGCGATAGACGGGCACAGGAGTGACCTGCGCGCCACGCTGGCTCAAGGCCTCCAAGAGGTCGCGGTTTGGTAACCCGTATTCCTGTACCGCGACGCGCAAGCCTTGGACCGGTCGATGGGCGTCCAAGGTGGAGACGACATCCACCCAGGTATTGGGCTCAGGGACGGTGAAGGTCGGTGGGAACCCCAGCGCCTTGAGGGCGGCCACGGGTTTGGGGCCACGTGCGATCAGGACGGTGTGTTTCAACGCTGCGGCGAGGTCGCTTTTGGAGTAGCGACTCTGGAGCACCTCAAACAGGGCGGTGGTGCCGGCGCCGGTCATCAGCACGAGTACATCGAGCCCTTCGCGCATCAGCCGCTCACCGAATTGTAACGCTGCCGAATTGTCCTCCAGTGGGATTTCCCGCAACGCCGGCGCCACGAGCGGTTTGCCGCCGTGGCGCTCGATCAGCCGCGTCATTTCTACTGCCATACGCGACTCAAATGCGGCGACCGTCAGCCCGTCAAACCCTGCCGTGGCCATACCCCTCCATGCCTCGTCACTGACTCCCGGCCAGTTTCGCTACTTGACGTCCGCGGCGCATCGAAACCCGGTTGATTCATTTCGCATCGTGGGGTCGCTATCCACCCGGGTGAAGATACGGACCGTCGGAGTCTCGTTTTGCCAGCCGGCTCCTCGAATCACGCGTTTGGTACCGGTTTTCGGCCCCGGGGGATTCTTCGCGGGACTCTTTTCGTAGTACTTCGCATCGTACCAGTCGTTGACCCACTCCCAGACGTTCCCCGCCATGTCATACACGCCATAGGGACTTTTGCCCTTTTCATAACTGCCCACCGGCATCAACGTCTTTTCGCCAATCCACTTTTGGTTGAAATTGAGATGCCCGTTGGTCGGCTCTACGTTGCCCCAGGGAAAACGCCAATCATTGTTGCCTTTGGCGGCCTTCTCCCATTCGGCTTCCCGTGGCAACCGCCTGCCGGCCCACTTGCAGTAGGCCTCGGCATCGGACCAATCGACGTTGATCACCGGGCGGTCGGCCAGCGATGCCGGAATGCCGATGCCTTCCCAGAGGTTACGAGTGGGGTTCTTGGGATTTTGCGGAACACGATGGTTGGTGGCCTTGACGAATTCGAGGTAGCGTCCATTCGTCACTTCGAATTTATCAATATAGAAGTCGGTGATTTCGATCACATGGCGGGGATATTCGTCGCGTCCGCCATCACGGTCTCCGGTGGGTACGCCCATCGGGTATGAGCCCGATGGAATCAGGATCAACGGCGCCCCGTCTTTTCCGGTGATCTCTTTGGGAAGGGCCGCCTGGTCCGCTGCGAATGCGTATGAACTCACATGCAGTCCGATGAGCGCCACCACTATTGCGAGGACGGATCGTGCCACCATAACTCCACACTCCTTGTTGGTTCGAAAAAGTCGATAGGCGATCGTACCACAGCGGCACGAAATTCAAACACGGCTTGTGCAGAGAATATGCGCGTCAGGTTGGCCGATACCGGAGAATCAGGATTGACGGAATAGTAGGCCCCCACCTACTATACGGCCGAGGAGACTTCGGCGTGACGACCCATCGAGGTTTGCGACATCTGGCGCTACGTGTGACCAATCTGGCGCGGTCGCGCGCCTTCTACGAACATGTTCTGGCGATGAAGGTGGTCTGGGAGCCAGATCCGGAGAATGTGTACTTCAGTTCAGGGTCCGACAACTTAGCCTTGCACCAGATCGGCCAGGCCGAACTGGCCCAGTATCAGCCGCCGCGTGGCCAGTTGCTCGATCACTTCGGCGTGATTCTGGACAGTCCTGCCCACGTAGATGAGATGTTTCGTGAAGTGCAGCAGGACGCGGCCCAGTATGGCGCCACGATCGCCAAACCGCCTAAACAACATCGTGACGGCAGCTATTCCTTCTATTTCACCGACCCGGACGGCAACGTGATTCAAGCGCTGTACGAACCGACCATTAGCCGCATGGAACTGAAGCCCTAAGCCTCGCCGTACCCCGACTATCATGGGAATCTGGAACACCTTTTCACGCGATCAGTATGTGGGCCTGGCCCCCTGGGTCTGGGTGCAGCTTGAGAGTAATCAGCCTCCCGGGCCGTTTCCGTTCATCGGCGGGGTCGCTCCGGAGGTGGTGGCGAGTTTGCACGAAGCCCACAGCCTCTTTCTTGCCTGTGTAGAAACGGCTATCAGCGATGTGTTCTCCCGCCGCGCGCCGCTCGGCGATCCGCAGACCAGGATGCGACTGGAAGACGCCTATGCTGAGCTGGTCAATTCTCGACAACAGCTGAGTCAGCACATTATAGCGAAGCGCCAGCCGGACGGGCAGTTTCACTGGTCGCATCCGTTCGACGCGACGAAATCCGCTACTGTGGTCAATACCGGTCTGCGCATCTTCAATGCGGTGAAACGCCAGGCCATACCTGTTCCGTTTGAACGCCCGATGGGGCCGTTGGTCGGAAAACTGCTGGGAATGTTGGACGGTACACAGCAGGCCGGCGCGCTTCAAACCATCGTCTCCACGGCTGGACGGGACGGTGAGCGGCTCCTGACTCAATTAATGGAGCTGTTTGTTCAATATGAATGCCTGGCGCCCGCACCGCAGACCTCGATTCGTAATCACTGGCTGCGGCATACGGCGGATCGGGACACGATTCATCTCGGTCATGCCGCGCTCATGTATCGGCAGCGGGATCAGTTCCTGCTGTTCGATCCCTGGCTGTTGCCTTGGTTTGCGGAATCGAACGTGCCAAGCCTCTGGGTGTCCTTGCTCCCGAAGCCGGCGGCGATTTTTCTCACGCATGATCATGATGACCACGTCGATCCCCGGACGCTGCTGCACGTGCCGAAGGATGTCCCGATCGTCATTCCCAGCCGGAGGAATCGCAAGAAGTTCTTCTACGACTACCTGCCGCTGCTCCGGGAGCTGGGATTCACTCAGATTGTCGAACTGGCGCACGGCGAGACCTGGAACTTCGAAGGTGGCGCCGTGGTCTCGGTCCCGTTTTACGGCGAAGATCCCTGCGACCTGGAGATGCCCAGAAATTGTTATCTCGTGACCGACCGGGGACAGAATGTGCTGGTCCATGCCGATAGCGGTCCGACCAACAACGGGCGGTCGGCGATCAAGGAGGGCATCATTCAACAGTTGGTTCAGAAATATGGTCCCCTCTCCCTGGTACTGGCCTCTCAGCAGCAGCTGCAAGAGATTCGCAGTTATGCGGCCCATGCGCCCCTGTCCCATCCCGGCCTCTGGCTCGAAGTGGGTGAGAACGGGTATCTCACCAATAGTTACCTGAATGAGTTATGCGCCACCGCGCAGGCACGGCTCTTTGTGTCCTATGCGACCGGCGGCGCCGATTGGTACCCGGACCATCTGTCGTTTATGTTCAGTCAGCGCAATCCTGCGCGCACCGCGTTGCTCACCGCCAATTGGGAGCCGCCGGAAAAACTCAAAGATCTTCTGTCGTCACATGATTGCCGGTATCATCGCGCTCGGGCGTTGGATCTGTTCCGCCCTGCCGGTGACGGGTCGGTCCAGATCTCGTCCGCGATCGAGGCCCTCTCGCCCATGCCGCTCCATCGGCTCGATCACAAAGAGCCGGCGTTCATGAAGCGTGGAAGATAATTTGTTCAGAAGGGAAGCACTGCTATGGGGGCTGTGAAGGGATTGGTGCTCGTCACCGGTGCCGCGGGTTTTATCGGGTCCCACGTGGCCAGGCGGTTACTGGATCGCGGGGATTCCGTTCTGGGGCTGGACAACCTGAACGATTACTACGACGTGCGTCTGAAGGAAGCCCGCCTCGCGCGGCTGCAGTCGCACCCGCAGTTCCAATTCGTAAAGGTGGATGTGTCGGATCGGGCCGGCATGGCCGCCCTCTTCGAGCAGCACCCCATTCGCCGTGTGGTGCATCTGGCGGCGCAAGCGGGCGTCCGATATTCGCTGGTGAATCCCCATGCCTATACCGCCAGCAATATCGACGGGTTTCTGAATATTTTGGAAGGCTGCCGGCATCACAAGCTCGAGCACTTGGTCTACGCGTCCACGAGTTCGGTGTACGGTGGCCATACGAAGATGCCGTTTTCGGTGCATGACAATGTCGATCATCCGGTGTCCCTCTATGCCGCCACGAAAAAGGCTAACGAGTTGATGGCGCATTGTTATGCGCACTTGTATCGATTCCCGATCACCGGCTTACGGTTTTTCACGGTCTACGGACCGTGGGGCCGTCCGGATATGGCGCTGTTTCTGTTCACCAAGGCGATTCTGGAAGGAAAGCCAATCGACGTCTTCAACCACGGGAAGATGCAGCGTGACTTCACCTACGTCGACGACATCGCCGAAGGCGTATTGCGCACGCTCGACCGGCCTGCGCAGGTCGATGCACAGTGGTCGAGTGATCATCCTGATCCCGGCAGCAGTTCCGCGCCCTATCGGCTTTACAATATCGGCAACAACCAGCCGGTAGAACTGCTGCGATTCATTGAGGTGCTCGAACAGACGCTCGGCAAGAAGGCAGAAAAAAACCTCTTGCCTCTCCAGGCCGGCGACGTGCCGGCCACCTATGCCGATGTGGCGGATCTCATGCGGGATACGGGCTTCAAGCCGGCCACGTCGATCGAAACCGGTATCGCGCGCTTCGTGGAATGGTATCGCGAATACTACAAGATCTGACCGGAACCGGAGCGGGATCCAGAAATCCAACCTCTCGATGCGGCCTGCTAGTTAGAGCGCTGGCCGGCCTTCGGCCCCTCGCTCATCACGACGCAATTATCCCCTTCATTGCAAAATGGCCGCGCAGTTTTTGTTGGCCTATAGATGGGCTACTTGTTGTGGCTTCTCGCATGGAGTAAGGTATGAATCATGTGTTCCATCTCCCCGAAGACCCTTCGGATGGCGGTTATGCTTCTTACCGCCGGATGTATGCTGGGCACCGGTGTGGAGCGGACCTTCGCTGACTCGCTCTCAGCGAGTGTTCCTGCCCTGGCCGAATTACGGAGTCAGACGCAAGGGGAGGTCGTGTATGTCCCCGCCACGAATGAGCGGCGCGCGGACCTGTTCCGTCAGTCGCCTGTCTTGAGCGGTCGTTTACGGGTCAGCGAGCAGACGTTGATTCCGTACATCGGCGCCGGGTTTGGCGGGGGTTACGTGACGGAGCGTGATCGGGCCTTGGGCCCGCAGCCAGTCCTTCCGCAACAAAATCTTTTCGGCGAGTCCATGGGCAAAAGCATGATGCCCAACGAGTTTCAAATGGGCATTCGCATTCCATTCTAATTCCTGCCGGTTTTGTTCTTCCTGGCAAGTGAGGCCTTCGGGATACGGTGGTTAGAAGAGCCGCCGGGCAAGGTCTGCCGGATCGATTCCATCGAGCGTCGGGAGGACCAGATGCGCATCAGTCAGCTGTGATGCCGGATAGGTCGTCGCGACGGCGAGCACGAACATACCCGCCTGTAATCCCGCTTGAATCCCCGCACGGGAGTCTTCGATCACCAGGCATTCGCTGCACCGAAGCAGCGGCGGTCTCGGCCGGCGAGCATTTAACTGGCGGAGGGTGAATTCGTACAAGGCGGGATCGGGCTTGCCGACAGCGCAGTCATCGGCGGAGACCATCACTTCGAACGCATCTTCAATGGAAGTGCCGAGAAGGGCGGCAAGTATCTGCTCCCTTCTGCCGCCGGACGCGATGGCCAGCCGGTAGTGTCCGAGCGCCCGCTCTACGAAGCCGGTCACCCAGGGAAACAATGCTGCTGGGCACGTCGCGGTATGGTTTTGAAAGAGGGCCGCTTTTCGTTCGATGATTCGTGCGTGGACGGCAGGGTCGCACCTTCCGTCCCGTCTGGTGAGCAGGGCGGCGGCGCAGGTCCGTTCATCCATGCCGAGATAGATGCCATAGTACTCCTTCTTACTCAGGACGAGGCCGGCCTCACTCAACGCCTGCTGAAAACATTCGAAATGAGACATCTCATCATCGGCGATGACGCCATTGAAGTCGAAAATAATCGCGCGCAAACACCCCTCCTCCCTGCACCCTCTATGTGGCTAGGCGCGTCACCGTAGCCGAGTTCATCGATGCGGGACAAGCAGAACTCCTTGTTCCATTGAGAGCCCTACGGTATGCTGCGTCACGAACGCGCGTCCAGCCCGATTTGAACCGACTTCCAAAGTTTGTTGTCCTATGAGTGATTACGCAGTTCTTGGCGATTTGTTGGTGATCTATGCGGTCTCCACCGCCGTGGTCTTCGTCTTTCATCAGTTCCGGTTGCCTTCGATCGCCGGGTTTCTGGTGGCGGGTGCCCTCATTGGTCCGCATGGCTTGCACCTCATCCCTGATGTGTCTCAAGTGCAGGTGCTGGCCGAAATCGGCATCGTGTTGTTGCTCTTCACGATCGGAATGGAGTTTTCGTCCGCGCATTTCGCCTCCGCTCGCCGCATTCTCGCGGTGGCCGCGCCGGTTCAAACCGGAGGCGTGCTCATTTTGGCACTGCTCGGGGCTCTGGCCGTGGGCCTCTCGTATCAGCAGGGTATTTTCTGGGGTTTTCTCTTGTCTCTCAGCAGCACGGCCATCGTGCTAAAAGCCCTTTCCGAGCAGGGCGAGAGTGATTCCTTTCACGGTCGCGCCACCGTGGCGATTCTGATTTTCCAAGACCTCGCTGTCGTTCCGATGATGCTCATTACCCCGATCCTGGCGACGCCTAGCGGGAGTGCGATGGGGATGGTGTTGCTGACTCTGCTCAAGGCGGCGGTCGTCGTGGTGTTGATCGTCGCAGCGGCCTGGTATCTCGTGCCGCGCTTGTTGCGTCACATCGTGCGGAGTCGAAGCCGGGAGCTCTTCCTGCTCTCCATTATCGTGCTCTGTCTCGGAATTGCTTGGCTGACGTCTTTGGGGGGGCTGTCGCTGGCATTGGGCGCATTTATCGCAGGGTTGGTGATTTCTGAATCTGAGTACAGCCACCAGGCGTTGGCCGAGGTGCTGCCGTTTCGCGATAGTTTCAACAGTCTATTTTTCGTGTCGATCGGGGTTTTGATGGATGTGCGGGTGGTGTGGGACCATCCATTTATCGTGTTGGGTCTGCTGGTGGCCGTCATAGCCGGGAAACTGCTCGCCGGGGCCGGAGCCATGGTGGTGTCGGGTGCCCCTCCCAGATCGGCGGTGCTGGTCGGGGTTGCGCTGGCGCAGGTTGGTGAATTCAGTTTTATTCTCGCGCAACAGGGGCAGGATGCCGGCTTGTTCGCAGGCGATCAATATCAGGTCTTTCTCGCGGTGTCAGTGCTGACGATGGTCGTAACCCCGTTTGTGATGCAATGGTCGCCCCACCTCGGTCGGCGGATCGAAGCGCTGCAACGAGTCCGGGGATGGATGCCGACCCGTACGGTAGCGCACGTGGAGCAATTGGAGGGAGGACAGGTCCGCATCAAGGACCATGTGATCATCGTGGGATACGGACTCAATGGCCGCAATCTCGCCCGCGTGTTAAGCGAAACTGAAATTCCCCACGTGGCGCTTGATTTGGACGGTGAAACGGTGCGCCGCGAGTCGCGCCATGGCGTGCCGATCTATTACGGCGACGGCTCGAACGCTAATGTCCTCCGGCACATGAAAATCGAAGACGCGAAGGTGCTCGTGGTGGCCTTGTCGGATCCGTTCACGGCTCGTAGAACGGTGAAGGTCGCGAAAGGACTCAATTCGAAGCTGCACATTGTGGTGCGGACTCGGTACCTGCGGGAGCTGGAAGAATTGCATCAGCTGGGGGCGGACGATGTCGTGCCCGAGGAGTTCGAGACCTCGATTGAAATTTTTGCCCTGGTGCTGCGCACCTATTGTCTACCGCAGGAATTCGTGGCGCGAAAGGCGGAACAAATCAGGCGGGAGGGGTACGCTCTGCTACGTCGCAGCGAAATGCCGGAATTGGCCCATCACCTCCGCGGGGGGACGTTGACCGATGTCGAGGTGGAAACCTGCCGGGTCGATGAAGACGCGCCCGCCGTGGGCAAATCGTTGACGGAGTTATCGATTCGTCCGAGGACCGGCGCATCGGTGATTGCCTGGACTCGCAGTCAGGTCACCCAGTCCAACCCATCCGAAACCGTGCGGCTGCAAGCCGGCGATGTCGTGACGTTGCTTGGATCCCGAGAACAAATTCGTCGGGCCATGGCGCTCTTGAACGAGCCCAACCATGGCACGAGTCAACAGCTGTCGTAGGCTGAGGCTGTCTGCGCGGTTAGCACGTAACCGCCGGCCGGTATCGATAGTCTGCTAACTTCTCCATCGCAGCGTAACTGGGCCCTTGAGCGGATGGTCCATCGGACGTCCGGTTTGCACCGACGTGAGGTAAGCGGCCTTCAGTTTATAGTACCACTTGGCAGGAGTGTCGGCGTCATCGATCAGCATGAGCGCGGGTTTGTACTTCAGTCCGACGGCCTGCCGCTCCATGGCCTGTTTGTCCTGCTTCATGAAGATATTCGCAAAATACCGGAACAGGGGTTTGGCGAAGGGTAACCAGGGAAGAATGTTCCAGGCGGCGGCAAAATCGATCCGGCATTGCTGCTCGCCGACCGGCGTCACGGTGGCGCGCGAGGAGACAAACATCGATCCGCATTGCACGAACTCGGAGCGCTGATTGGGGAGCACGAAGTCGATGGTCGTGGTCAACGGCCCGCCGTAGAGTTTGTTCAGCAACTTGTAGGGGCCGCTGTTTTTCGAAGGGGCATGGGGCACCATACGAAATCCGTTGGGGATGGGTTCGAAGGTTTTGGCCTTGTCATGCATGCTGGCCTGGGTCCTCCACCAGGAACTTTGATGGACGAAAGGACCGTGGGCTGGATCCATGAGGCCGACGATGCCGTCGTCGATGGTGCAGTCCAGGATCGTGGAAATTTGCACCATGCGATACGGCGCGGAGGGCAATGGTAGGCGCGGGAGATCCGGCAGCGTTTGATTGGGCTGTTGCGGATCGGGAAGAAAGACCCACACGTATCCGTCTTGATCCTGACAAGGGTAAGACGTGATACCGATCTTTTCGGGTTGAAGCGCAGATCCCTCAACCAGAGCGGGAATATGGCGGCAGCGGCCGCCCGTATCGAATTGCCATCCATGGTAGGCGCACTCGACGCGCTCACCGTCAAAATGCCCGAATGACAGCGGCATTCCCCGATGCGGGCAGATATCGCGCATGGCCGCGACCTGTCCCTGGCGGTCTCGGCAGATGAGAATGGGCAGTCCCAACATCACCTGCGTTTGCATCTGGCCGACGGCCAAGGAACCGCTGGTGGCAGCCGGATACCAGAAGCCGAACAGTGGGGCACTTTTCGTCGGTTTAAGTTCGGTGATGAGGTCTGTACTCATGAATAGCCAGGTAAAGACAAGGACTTCAATGGACGAGTGGACTATAACGGCGGGTCTGCAGCAGGTCAAGCAACGGGTCGTCCAGAGCGAAGGCCGGGATGTTCCGCCATGAGCGCGGACGAGCGCCCGGAGCAGCCCGCATTTCTTGACAAGAAAAAGAAGCGGAGACTATAGTCATTTTTGATAGTGAATCCTGCCGTTTGCGCTCCGACATGCGAGGTAAGTGATGACGACCGCACAAATCGAGCCCATAGCCGCCCTCGCGCAACTCCGCGACACGAAGACCGACCGCGTCACGATCGTGCTGCTCAGCGGAGATCTCGATAAAGCCATGGCCGCCTTTATCATTGCGACCGGCGCCGCCGCGATGGGGATGCGCGTGACAGTATTTTTTACCTTCTGGGGTCTCAATACGATTCGCAAAAAAGGGGCGAGCAGCTCTGCGTCGGATTGGCTGCGTCGGATGTTCGGCTTCCTCAACAAAGGTGGCGCCGATACGTTGCCCTTGTCCCGCTTCCATTTTTGGGGGCTGGGTACGAAGATGATGCAAGTGGTGATGAAGCAGAATCGCATGCCCGGTGTGCCGGAGCTGATGCAAATGGCGCTGGATCTCGACGTGCGCTTCATTGCCTGCACCACCACGATGGGTTTGATGGGGATTACGAAAGACACGTTAATCGACGGGATCGACCAATTTGCCGGTGTGACCACCTACCTGGCGGAAGCCAAGCAGGGCAGTGTTAATCTGTTCATATAAGCAGGGGTTGAGGAGAAGGCATGATACAGGCTGATGTGAAACTCGATACGCTGGGGTATTTCTGCCCGATGCCGATTATCTTGACCTCGAAGAAGATCAAGGAACTCACGATGGGGCAGGTGTTGGAAGTCGTTTCGGACGATGAGGGCATCAAGAAAGATATGCCGGCTTGGTGTGAGACGACCGGCCATGAAATGGTGGGGCTTGAGGAGGAGCAGAGCTCATCCAAGCGGATTTACAAGGCCTTCGTCAAAAAATCCAAGTAGCACGTAGCGACAGGCACGCGGATGCGAAGCCGTCATGTTTCTGCCAAGCCGGAGGGTATGATCGCCTGCCTCCGGCTTTTTTCTTGTCTGGACTCTCCCCAGAAGCAGGCAGATCTCAACGGGTTGAAAAAGGAATGCAGTGAGTCAGATCGTAGAATGTGTGCCGAATTTCAGTGAGGGCCGGAACCCCGACGTCATCAAGGCGTTAGTCGCCCTGGTTCGTTCCGTGCCCGGCGTGGCTTTGCTGGATGAATCACACGATGCGGACCACCACCGCGCGGTAGTCACCTTCGCCGGGCGGCCCTATGCCGTCGCCGAGGTGGCTTTTCAAATGGCACGACTGGCCTCTCAGCTGATCGACTTGCGAACTCATCAGGGTGAACATCCGCGTGTCGGTGCGACGGATGTGATGCCGTTTGTCCCCATTCGCGAAGTCAGCATGCAGGATTGCGTGCAATTGGCTCGGATGGTCGGCCAGCGCATCGGTAATGAACTGAAGATCCCGGTCTTTCTCTACGAACAGGCGGCTGCGAGACCTGAGCGCATCCAGCTGGAATGGATTCGAAAAGGTGGCTTGAAGGGACTGGCGGATCGGATGGCCGCCGACGCCACTTGGGCACCGGACTTCGGGCCCAAACACCTGCATCACACCGCCGGGGCCACGGTGGTCGGCGCGCGATGGCCGCTCATCGCCTTTAACGTGAACCTGAAGAGCCCGGACTTATCAGTTGCCAGGGCGATTGCGAAAGCCGTTCGGCAGTCGAGCGGAGGGCTTCCGAGTGTGAAAGCGATTGGGGTTGAACTCAAGAGCCAGGGGCTCGTACAGGTCTCGATGAATCTGACGAACTATGAAGAAACGTCGCTTCACGTGGTGCTCACCGCTGTCGAACGAGAAGCAGCGGCCCGTGGTGTGGAAGTGACTGGGACGGAAATTGTCGGCCTGGTGCCCGAACAGTGCCTCATTGATACGGCGCAGCAGGCTCTGCATCTCAATCAATTTGAAGGAAGACAAGTGCTGGAGATGCGCTTGGACAGTGCCGAATCGCGCGCGGCGATCGGGCAGTTAGCCGCGTCGCAGTCGAGCAAGGCGCCGACGACGCTACCGGCGAAAGCGGGTGCACTTGGTGAAACGCTGCTCGCTCAGCAGGCGCTGACGGGGGGAAGCGTAGGCGCCCTCGCTGCTTCGTTCGCGGCTACGTTGGGCACCATGGTGGCTAAATTGAACCGCGCACGGGCGGCGGAAACGCGCCTGTCCGAGATCGGGACGCGTCTCCGCGAGTTGGCGCAGGCTGATCGGGATGCCTATGCCCGGGTACTCCAGGCGAGAAAACTTCCGCCCAACCATCCTGATCGCGCCGTGCAACTCTCATCCGGTGTATTGGGCGCGATCGAGACGCCGATGGAAATCGTGAAACTCTGCTGCGAGGTGATCCCGCTTCTGCGCGGCCTCTTAGCGCATACGAAGCCGGAGCTTCAGCCTGACCTAAAGATGGGCATTCACCTGGCCGATGCGGTCATTGACGGCTGCGTGGCAATGGTCGAGGAGAACATGAAAGCTCAACCAAATCAGCAACTTGTTTCATCCATTCGGGAGCGTTTTACCGTTGCGGAACAAATGCTTGTGGATGCGAAATCGCTATGCTACACTCCGCCCTTCGATTCGTGGTCCCAAAACATGTTGAATATCCTGAAACTTCGCTGAAAGAGAGTCGAAGGTAGCGCACGATGGAAATTAAGGTCTTCAATAACAACGTTGAAAAAGCCCTGAAGGTCGCCAAGAAGAAATTGGCGGGCGAAGGATTGTTCCGCGAACTGAAGCGCCGCCGGTACTATGAGAAGCCGAGTGTCCGCAAGAAGGCGAAAGAGCGTGAGGCTCAACGTCGCCGCCAGAAGTGGCTCGCCAAGAGACGCCCCGAATAGGCGTCAGGCGTTTTTCCCTCCGCCGACCATCCAGACCATTTCAGTTGAATTCCGCTTTCAGGCACCTCCATGCAGGCGCAAGAGATCCACGCCGTCATCCGAACGGTCAAGCGGGAGATTGCCCGCTGGCCTGATCCGGTCGTCGGCGTCGTGGCTAAAGAGTCCGGACGCGATCCCTTCCTGGTCCTGATCTCCTGCCTTCTCAGTCTGCGAACCAAAGATAAGACGACCGCTGAGGCCAGTGCGCGACTGTTTGCCTTGGCTTCAACTCCGGCGACGATGCAGCAACTGTCCCAGTCGGCTGTCGAGTCAGCCATTTATCCTGTCGGGTTTTACCGGACCAAGGCCAAACAAATCCCACAGATTTGTAGGCAGGTGCTTGAGCGCTATCACGGTCGAGTGCCGGATGAGATTGAAGAGTTACTGACCTTGCCGGGAGTGGGCCGAAAGACTGCGAATCTGGTGGTAACAGTCGGGTATGAGAAACCGGGGATTTGCGTCGATATTCATGTCCATCGGATCAGCAACCGGTGGGGCTATGTGAAAACCAAGACTCCCGATGAGACTGAAAAGGCTTTGCGCGCCAAATTGCCCCGCAAGTATTGGATCACCTTCAACGACTTACTCGTACCCTACGGACAGCACCTCTGCCAGCCGGTCTCGCCGTTGTGCAGTCAGTGCAAAATCGCAGAGTACTGTGATCGCATCGGGGTGACCCACTCCCGCTAAGATGTTCGCTCCCTCTTGGCGTCCCATTTCAACCCCTCCACAGGCGGCCCGGCGTACGTCCCGGCACAATCTCTCCCGGTCTTCTCTGTTGCCTGGTTCATGCATGGACGGCATGGCGTGTCGCGTCCTGGCAACTCAAGCAGTGGTCACGTATCATGAGACATGAAAACAGTCTGCGGGCTCCTCTATGTATTAAAGGAGGCATCCATGACTATGCAATCCAGGTTCAATCGAGCAGTGGTTGGTTCGCTGGCCTTGCTGGCGATTGGGGCGTTTGTTGTGGGCCCCATGCCGGTCCAGGCTGCGGACGCGCCGGCCGGTGGGAAAGTCAAAGTGCTGTATCACGTAGATGGAAAAGATCCGGAGGTCGCCAAGTATGCCTTGGCATTGATCAATAAGCACATCGAGGCCGAAGGTGGGCCGGACAAAATCGATATCGAGTTGGTGGTGCATGGCCCGGCATTGGAGTTGTTTGAGAAGGACAAGATGGATGCTGAAATGGCCAAACGTTTCGAGCAGATTATCGAGAAGGGCGTGAAGGCCGAAATGTGCCAGGTGTCAATGAAGCTCTATAACAAAACACTCGACAACCTTGTGAAGGGCTTTGTGGCGACGCTGCATCCGGTAGCGGTCAAACGCATCGCGGATCTTCAGCAGCAGGGCTACATTTACATTAAGCCTTAGGGGGATGACCATGCGCTCCATCGGCATCCGCTGGTTAGGCCATGCCCTGGCCCTCTTCGTAGCGTGGGGCGGTCTTGTCGGGGTGGGGCACGGCGGCCAGGAACGGCCTTTAGCGCCTGACTTTGAACTGGTGACGTCGACGGGTGAGGTGGTCAGTAATATCACCCTGAGAGGCCGGCCAGTGCTGCTGGTTTTTTGGGCTCCCTGGTGCAACGTCTGTCGGAAGGAGTTACCGGAGATCGCGAATTTTTATCGTCAGGACAAGCCGGAGCAGCTACGCGTCATCTCGATCGGCTTTGCCGACTTTCGGAATAATGTCGAGACGTTCGTCAGAGAGCGACCCGCGGTCTTCGTATTTCCGACCGCCTATGACGAAGACCGATGGGTAGCCCAGGCGTTCAAGGTGCGGGCGACACCAACCTATGTGGTGCTGGATCACCAAGGTCAGATTGCCATGACGCATCTGGGTGCCGGTCTATTGCAAAACGCGCAATTCCAAGCCCTCCTGGCGAAGCTGAAGAGGTAGTGACGAGGGTGGGAAGCGGCGAGGTGCAGCTTTTTCTGTTCGGTGTGTATCGGGCAGTCCTTCGCAGGACGCTAAATAAACAGCTTAGTTTCCGCCTGCGCGGTCAGTGAGAGAATGGCGGGAAGGCCGAGCACTTCGTCCACGTTTCGTTCGACCGCGCCCGGTTCGACACCCATATATTCGAGTCCCGCGCTGCAGGCGACGAGGCGAAACTGGCCGACAAGACGGGCTTCATGAAACATCTCGGAAATTTTCGGGACCTTCTTCTCTTTCAAGAGGCGTGTGACTTCTTCGGCTGAAGCGGCATATTCGGGAGGAAAGTCGATCTGGTCGATCTTGCCCTCGGCCAGTTTTTTGATTGTCCAGAACAATAACACCACGATGACATCCTTGCTCATGGCCGCGGCGGTAAGGCCGAGGGTCGCGACCTGGTGCAACTTGTCGTAGGTGGCGTTGTGGGCGAAGATGACGAACTTGGGCTTATCGGCCATGGGGACTATTTGACCTTCTGTCTGGTTTTGACGCTATTGATAAAGTCGCTGATGGCTGCATCCACCTCGGCGGGGGTCATGGCGCGATCATGCATTTCGCTCTCATCGAGCAGGTAACGCTCGCCTTGCTTCTCCTGTCGCACGATCACGGAATTTTCCGGGGTGACCTCTACCCGCATGAACCATTCTTTTTTGCCCTGCGTCATGACGACTTCTTTGCCGAGCCCGATCTTGGTGATGTCGATCTGCAGTTCAGCTTCTGCGGTGGCGTCGGCAGCCTGTGCCCATTGGTCACACACAACAACGGTGTTGAGTAATAGGGCCAAGCCAAGGACGGCCAGGCGGCAGGCCAGGGCGTGGAGTGTCGTCGGCGTGACGATGTTGGATGGCTGCGGCAGCATGGTGAAGAATTATAACGGGCAGCGCATGGAACGTAAACCCGTTAGGGTTCGGCACCCTTTCCGCCGCGCAAAGCCCCATGCTAGGATGCGCCCGTGATAAGTGACATTTTGGCGCAGATCGAATCCTACGTGCCGGCGAACGTCCTGATCTGGTTCGCTGTGTCGTCCGTCTTTATGTTCGTGGGGACCCTGATCGCGATACCCATCATCCTGATGCGGTTACCGGCGGACTATTTCGATACCCGCATTCCGCGCCCCTGGATGGAAAACCACCACCCGGTGCTTCGGCTGCTTGGGCATATTGTAAAAAATGTTGTCGGGGCCATTTTTCTCTTCGCGGGATTTCTCATGCTGTTTCTGCCGGGGCAGGGTGTGCTGACGATGTTGATCGGCCTGTCGTTGATCGAATTTCCCGGCAAGCGTCGCGTGGAAGCAAAAATCGTCGGACAATCCACGGTCCTCAGCACGATCAACGCAATGCGAGCCAAGTTCGACAAGCCGCCGCTGATCATTGCTCCCGACTGACGCCGTCGGCGTAGATATCGCGTACGCCGGTTATCCATAACCTGTTTGTCTCTTCCTCCATCATGCCTACTCTCTATCTGATTGACGGGAGCGCGTACATCTATCGGGCGTTTTTTGCCTTGCCCCCCTTGAGCAACTCCAAGGGTCTGCAGACCAATGCCGTCTACGGCTTCACCACCATGATGATGAAAGTGCTGCGGGACCACCGTCCGGACTATGTCGCCGTGGTGTTCGATGAAAAAGGTCCGACTCACCGGCATGAAGCCTTTAAGGACTACAAGGCGCAACGGCCTCC
This sequence comes from Nitrospira sp., assembly GCA_024998595.1. GTDB lineage: Bacteria > Nitrospirota > Nitrospiria > Nitrospirales > Nitrospiraceae > Nitrospira_A. The sequence continues at coordinate 509,597 of JACOEK010000002.1, read as the reverse complement.
CATGCCGCAAGGCATGAGCGCGCAGATTCCCCTCATCCATCGCGTGGTGGAAGCGTTGTCTCTCCCGGTGATCCGACAAGCCGGCTACGAGGCCGACGATCTGATCGGGACCTTGGCGCGGAAGGGTGAAGGCGAAGGCCTCGACGTCGTGATCGTCACCAGCGACAAGGACATGTTCCAACTGCTCACTCCGAAAACCCGCATCTACGATCCCGTGAAAGACAAGTGGTTCGGCGAAGCGGATTCGCAGGTGCGGTTCGGCGTAGAGCCGGCCCGTGTCGTCGAGATCATGGGCCTCATGGGTGATACCAGCGACAATATTCCCGGCGTTAAAGGCATCGGCGAAAAAACAGCCGTAAAACTGATCACGCAGTTCGGCACCATTGAGGAGCTGCTGCGTCGGGTCGAGGAAGTGACCCCGGCCAAAACAAAGAATCTTCTGCTGGAACAGGGCGACAATGCCCGCATGAGTAAGCAGCTGGCGACTATTCAGTTGGATTGTCCCATCGAATTTTCCCTTGCTCATTTTCAGGCGAAAGCGCCGCAGACCGAAGCACTCGTGAGCCTGTTGCGCGAGTTGGAGTTCATGACGTTGGCCAAGGCTTTTCAGGGCGAGACTCCTGAGCAGAACCGGTTAGGGGCTGAGGTCGAGCGGATTCATGACGCTGCTGGAGCAGAAAACTTTTTGCGGCGGGCACAACCCGATGCCATGCTGGGATTCACTTGTGTGTTGAGTGGTGAGGGCGGCGTGCGAGCGAACATCCAAGGCTGTGCCTTGGGTTGGCCGGACGGGGCTGCCGCGTTTGTGCAGGGCGAGATACGTGACTGGCCGCCAGCCCTCACCGCGTATGTGCAGGATGGGAACGAGCCGAAAGCGATGCAAGATCTCAAGCCGGCTTTGTTGGCGCTCCACCGGCAGGGGATCGATATGCCGGGCCCCTATTTCGATACGATGGTCGCCGATTACCTACTGAATCCCAATCGCCGGGCGCACACCCTGGAAGCGATCGCCATGGACCTGCTGAGTTATCAACTCGGCGCCGGCTCAAGCGAGGAATCAGCCAAGGGTCCGCAGTCCTTGTTTGATGTCGATGAAAGCCTGGTCCGTCGAAGCGGCGAGGCGGCGGCGGTCACAGCGAAAGTGGCGCCGATGCTTCGCGAGCGGCTGAAAGAGCAAGGCAGTCTGTCGCTGTTTGAGCAAGTGGAGATGCCGCTGGTGCCGGTGTTAGCCGAGATCGAGCGCAACGGATTTTTGCTCGACGTCGAGGGATTGCACGAATTGAGTAAAGAACTGGAGCGGGAACTCGAACAGATGGTCGGGACGATCTACCGTTTGGGCGGTGGCGAATTCAACATCGGCTCGCCGAAGCAGTTGGCCACGGTGCTGTTCGAAACTCTGGGCCTCAAACCGCTACGAAAAACGAAGACCGGTTTTTCCACCGATGAAGACACCCTCACGCAACTTGCCGATCAGCACGAGCTTCCCGCGCAGATCCTCAGTTATCGGACCCTCACCAAACTCAAATCGACCTACGTCGATGCCTTGCCGCAGTTGGTGAATCCTGAAACGAAACGACTTCACACGTCGCTCAATCAGACCGTGGCCGCCACAGGACGACTGTCTTCGACCGATCCCAATCTCCAGAACATTCCGGTAAAAGGCGACTATGGCCTGCGCATCCGGGAGGCCTTCATTGCGCCGCCCGGCCATCACTTGCTTTGTGCCGACTATAGTCAGGTCGAGCCGCGTATATTGGCACACCTCTCTCAAGACCCTCGTTTGCTGGAGGTGTTCGAGAAGGGTGAAGACATTCACATGGCGACGGCCATGGAGATTTTCAACCTGCCGGCCGGTGAGGTCACCCGCGAGATGAGGCGCGCGGCGAAAAGCGTCGTGTTCGGGATTGTGTATGGCATCAGCCCGTTCGGACTCGCGTCGAACATCGGGGTGCCCCAAGCCGATGCCAAAAAATACATCGAGACCTTCTTCGAGAAGTTTGCGGCGGTGCGGGCCCTGATGGACCGGAACATCAACGACGGCAAGACCAAGGGCTACACGACGACGATCATGGGGCGTCGCCGTCCTATCCCCGAATTGCAGAGCGGTGATCCATCCCAACGCGGAGTGGGCGAGCGCATGGCGGTGAATAGCCCGATTCAAGGCTCGGCGGCGGACCTCATTAAAGTGGCCATGATCAACGTGCATCGACGCCTGCAACGCGAACTGCCTCGCTGTAAAATGATTCTCCAGGTGCATGACGAATTGATCTTCGAGGTACCGGACCAGGAACTGGAGCAGACGAAGCAACTTGTGAAAGCAGAAATGGAAGCGACCGGTGCAGCGTTGGGGTTATCAGTGCCGCTCAAGGTGGATGTGGGGGTGGGGTGTAACTGGCGCGCCGCCCATCCTTAGCAGGATGTTGAAACAGGCTGCCAGCGGCGTTCTCAGTCGCACGCCTCCCTGCGACGTACTCCCTGCGGCCTTGCCGGACAGCCTGTTTGAACATCCTCAACTGAAGCTGATGTTACACAGTGCGTGAGTCGATCCAGTTCAGCCTATGTCGCCGCGAAAGCGTACATTGTCGATACCTGAGTCGGAGTTTCAGGCCCTGGTCCAGCAGGCGCTGGACGGCCTCCCTGACGAATACGCGAAGCGCATCACCAATGTCGCGGTGGTGGTGGAGGATGAACCTTCACCCGAAGTTCTCGCCGATCTCGAGATGGAGGAAGACGAAGATCTTCTCGGCCTCTATCAAGGCCTCTCCATTGACAAAGAATCATTCTTCCAGGCGGGCGGCCAGCTGCCAGCAAAAATCTCCATCTATCGCGGGCCAATTCTCAGATTGTGTCGTACCAAACAGGAAGTAGTGCAGGAAGTGCGCGATACCGTCGTGCATGAGATCGGGCATCACTTCGGGTTCGACGACGACGAGATGCCGTACTAGCAGGATGGTGAAATAGGCGACAATCTTACCCGCCCGGTCCCAGCACACCAAGAAGCCCTTCTCCGAGACGTCATTCTCGGTGGCATCTCTCTGCGACGTACCCGCCCGTACGCCTCAGGCGTCACGCTTCCTGCGGCATTGCTGGACAGCATTTTGACCTGCAGGGAGAAGAGCCGCGAACTGCTTAATGGTTTCGGCAGGGAAGAATCCGTTGAAGTACTGCGCGGTGTGATGGAGTATGAGGAAAAAGCTTTCCCCGGTAGGAGCGCTCGCATCGAGCGGACGTTCTTTGGTCCTCAGTGCCGGAAGCAAGTTAGAGTCAGTCTACTCCACCTCCGGTAGTTCCTCATAAATCGAGATCACAACGGCGCTCATCTCTGCATTCGACACCGGTATGTTGTAAATTTCTTCACCGGCTTCCCGCATCTGTTTGAGATTCAGCATCGTGCCGGGAACAAGGTTTTCTCCTTTATCGAGTTTTCCACGAACCGCATAGATGACCCAGCGAGGACCTTCCAGGGACAAGACGAGATAGGAAAAATCGGAAGCAGCCAGAATGGTGTGGGCGCCAAGATGCGAAAGGGTGCCGTAACTGAGTACGAGGCCGCCTCCCAGTTCATAGCCGGCTGGAACCGCTATGGCTTTATTGAGTTCATAGACAGCATACCCGCCCGCCACTCCCACGGAAGCCGCTGTTCCGGCTGCGATCGTACTGCCGGCAATCACGTTGCCAAAGGTATATGTGGTGGCGGCACCGAGTTCCCCGGACACCAAAAGAGTTCCTCCGGTTAACACTTGAGCGGTGCCTGTGGCCACTCCGATGGTCCCGCCGCCGACCACGATACCGGCTGCAGCCAGCGGAACACCGATGTACTGCACAGTTTTCCCGGCCGCATATCCCGTGCCTTTGACCACCGCGCCGGCCACCTGGCTCGTCGCCTTGATGCCGTAACCCGCCGCAGAGCCGGCGGTAGCGAGCGAACCTGCCGCGAGGTGCGAGCCAGCCAAATCAACCAAGCCGAACAGCCCGGCCACCGCGGCTTTCCCGGACGGAGCGATCAGGTCATAACCGGCCTTGGATGAATCCCATCCGATTTCCAGGGCCAATTCCGTGCTGACTCCCGTTTCGCGCGCGACCACCATGACGGGGAATGCGACCGCATTCACACCGACATAGCCCAGGGAGGCGGCAGAGAGTTTACCGACCGGTTCGATGGCAGCATCCCAGAGGAGACCTTGTACGACCCATCGAAGCGACCGCAACACGGCCAGGCTGATGCCGGTCGTGTGGTAATCGGCAAGTTCCTGCTTCGCTTTCGATATGGATTGATTGATATTCGATGGATACTCCGTCACGGTTCGCCCAATGAGGTCTGTCATGGTCTTGGCCCACCGGCCTCGTCGTTCATTTTCTTGCGAAAGGGACCCGGAAAAATTCAGTTTGGCGAGGTCGTCTCCCATTTCCTGGCCGCGCGTCTTCAGCTTGGATGGAACGGTGGCATAACCCTGCACGAACTCTTGGCGGGCAAATGATCCGGCTGCGGAGGAGCGTAGGCGCGATCCCTTTGAGAGGATGTGGGCCTGCGCCAGCGACTCTCTGACGATCTTTCGCCCCTGCTCACTGCCGCCGTGGGCGATCTCGCGTCCTGCTTGGCGAGAATCTTCAACCAGGTTTGCGCCGAGACGATCCATGTCCGCCGTGGTTTCTTTGGAGAATTCCCACGCTTTTCCGAGTAACTCTTTTCCTTCATGAGCGGCGTGATAGATCAGCAACGTGCCGTCTGCTCGTGTAAAGCGTTGAATCTCCCTGGTCAGCTCGCCGCTCGCATCATGGATTGCCGTGCCGGCCTGAAGACTGATCTTGGTGCCCTCAGACACAATAGAGACCGATTCCCTGGCCCGCTTGAGTGAGAGTAATAGTGATTGTCTGGCGCGAATCCCCATCAGTTCCAGGGCGAACTCAGCGGCGCTTGGTCCGGGCGGGATGAGGCTGATGGAGGTGTTGGGGACGTGAAAGGCTCCATTCTCGTAGAGAGAGAGGTGGCCCTCCGTCACCAGCTTCTTGCTGTATTTCAGAGGGTCATCCGGATGTTGTTCGGGTTCCGCAGTCGTACAGCTGAACAGGGTCGCGGTCAGCGAGAGAACCCAGGCAGCTGTGAGGCGCATAGGGTTAGGGCTGTTCACAGTCACCGTCCTTCTGCTTGGCGTCACAGGCTACTCGTGGAATGATCTCCCGGATCAAGGCAGGGTCGCGAGAAATCACTTCGACCTGGATACCGTCGGCCTGATTCAGTTTATTCAAATCCAGCACGGTGCCGACGGGGACATCTCCAGCAGATGCCTCCTCTGCTGGTCCCGCATCAGAGGCCCGTACCTTGAGCTTCCCCGTCACCTTCGTAATCACGAGCTGCGGCCCCTCCCAAGCCAGCAGGATCACCGTGTCCGCCATGCCCATGAAGAGATGGGCCGGAAGGGCAGAGAGCGCGTTATACCCCAGGACAAGACCGGACGAAGCTTGATTGATGGTCACCTTTGTCGCGCTTGTCAGGCCATCGTAGGCGAGGTACGCCACATACTTTCCGGTATCCACTGTGGACATGGTGAGGCCCTCGCCGGTAGCAACAACGGGAGGCGAGACGGTAAATGCCACTTGGTTGATCACCCCGAGCGTTCCTCCGCCGACGTAGGTGAGCGGCACCGCACCCAGCGACAACGTCGCCAGTCCGGTCAACAACCCGCTCTCGATGGTTGGAGAGATGAGTGTGACGCCGGTCTTGCCTGTGTAGAAGAACGCCATCCCGGTGGCTTGCACGGTGCGTCCTGTGACGACGGACGCGGTTGCGACGGGGAGGAAGACAGCACCGGTTGCATAGGCGGTTCCTGTAGCGGTTGTGCGCACGAGGGCTTTGGAGGATGGGACCGCCGCCCCATGATAGAACGCCTTGAGGTACCCCCGGAGAATCGGCCCCATCGCTAACAAGGTGTTGGGCTGCTCGCCTGACCGTTCGTATTCCGTGCGAAATTCTCGACTGGCTTGCTGGAACGCGGCATCCCAAGAGACCTCTATTTTTCCCGCCACCTTCTCGTGCATGGCTTGGGTGAGTTCCCACAGATTGCTGAAATCCTCCCGTAATGATGCAAACGTTTCATCCGGCAGAGCCATCAGGTTCTGCCGATCTTGTTCGGTGCGGTTCCTCAAGGAGAGGTTGCCTTGGATAAAGGTATCCCAGGCATTCACGAAAGTCGTTCGTGCATACGCGGCTTCGGTTTTTGCGAGCGAGCCGGTGCCTCTCAAGATCTGTCCGGTCAGCCCGGTGCCGCCCTCCGCAAGTGCCTTGCCGGTCCCTACGGCGTGGCGGGCATCGGATGAAAGACCGCCGGTGTAGTTGGTTGTGCGATGGACGACATGCTCACTGAGCAGTCGAATGGCTTGCGGAAGAGAAGACGGATGTGTTCTTGGCGTAGGTCAGCGCGTTCCGAGAAGACGTGACGATGAACCAGCCCTCGTCATACAGCATTTTGTGCCCGCGCAGGTTGGCAGCGGTTAAGGGGAGGATATCGTCCAGAGTCGACTGGATTTCTCTATCAGTGGCCGCTGGCCTCTGTTCCGCACAACCGACCCAGAGTAGAGATACGCTCAGGACAAGCAGCAGCCAGGCAGAATGTCGATGACGTTGTAATGGCGACATGATGAACTCGTCGGTCGTGGTGGTGTGTGAGTGATGGGATGCCGTAGACCCAAAGGCATTACTCCATACTTCAGGGCATCTGTCGAGAAAAGACATGATTAATAAGCGCAGCACCGCCACCTCTATGCCGTGGGGTCCATTCGCAAGAAGACAAGCAGGGAGTATCCAATGCCGCTGATATCTGAGCTTAATTCAGCGAACTATGGAACGGAATCGATTTGAAGAGAGTTACGAGTACAGCCGGCTGACGATCTGATTGAAGTTGAAGAGCATCGCATTCGCGCGGGTGTAGGCGGCGTGGCCGTAGTAGTGATCGCGGACATTGGTGGAGCTTGTGCAGTCTTTGTAATCGACGAGGAGGCACTGTCCTTCGCTCGGAAAGCGGGTGGCGCGGCGGGCGCATTCCACCCAGCGTTCGAAGCCATCATAGGGTTCCAGCAATTCCCACACCGCTTTATTGGCAGCCTTGGCGCTCTCTGTAGGCAGAGCATCGCTTCCGGCCACGGCCAATTCCTGCACGTAGTCGCCACCCCAGGCAATCGGCATTTCAACGGAGATCTGCGGCAGCTCCATTTTGGACAGCCAGGCTTTTCCGTCGGTGCGCAAGTTGCGGTGGTTCACGACATGGAGCAGCTTGCCAATACCGGAAGGGTCCCAGCCGTACCGCACCGGTGTGCCAAAGGTGACGATGTCGAGTGTGGCGCCATTGAGCAAGGAGCCAGCCGTCAGTAGCGGATCGATGCGTTGAATCACCTGAGCATCCGAATCTTGTGGGGTTGCGGCCAGGAGCAGATCGAAGAACGCTTTTCGGCCCGTGATCGGGGAAGGGCAAAGCAGATTTGAAGCCAGGGCCAGCACGAGCCCGGCCTGGCCATGGGCCTGGATCAAGATTCGATCCCCGGCTCCCAAGTGTTGTTCGCTCACCAACGCGCGTAGACGATCCAAGAGCCGGCAGGCTGCCAGGGCACGGCCGAGATGATGGTGTTCACTCGACCAGAGTTCGCGCACGCATGTGATGGGTTTCGTCACCTGCTGGTTGAGAGCTTTACGGCATCGTTCCACGATCGAGGCGGTGAAATTGCCTGCGTCGCCGATCTGACTGTCGAGGAGCGTTTTTGTCGCCTCGTCATTCGCCAGCGGCGGTTTCATGCCGCCAGGAAGCGGCGTGATGCCGTTGGTCCCTTCCCGCATGAATGAGAGAAGTGAATCCAATCCGGAGATGCCGCGCGAATATCCGCGCTTGAGACCGCCCACTTCGTCGAGCCGCCCTAAGCCGAAGATGTCGGTGCCGGGAATGGCTCCATGAAGAAAGACGATCAGCCGCACGCCGGCCTGCGAGAGCTTCTGTCCGGCCTGGGCCATGGCTGTTTGCCAGGCAGGCGAATCCATGTCAGGCGGCGGCGTCCACTCCGCATAGGTCAGGCGGTCGCCGGGATTCTTCCTGGAGAGTTCGTCGTGCTGGAAATTGTTCTCGATCGGCATGGGAAGACTGTCTTACCCGAAACGCAGATCGAAGTTCAATGGAGGGAATGCAGAGGAACCCGAAAGCGCTCAATGACGGGCGGACGATTCGGCGGCTGGTGATTCAGTGGCGGGTGGTGCATGGAATGTGGATTTCGGCATGACGGCCACCGCCGTACAGGTCTTCGCCTGGTCGTCGATGCGGCGATCGATGATCGTGACGCCCTGCAGATATTCTTGAACGATTTCTTCGCGTACGACCTCGATATCCTGTTCCGGTTCGCGGCCGGTGCGTTCCCGCAGGCGGTCGGTGGCATGTTCCTTCACCTGGACCCGGATTTGCTTGGCGATGTCGGCACGGGCGGCCAGCTCGGAAACTCGTTGGCAGACCAGTTTCCCCTTGCTCAGATCGCCTTGACCCTGTCCGATCAGGAACCGGTCGGCATTGTAGGAGGGTGAGATGTCGCCCTGCGCCCGGTCGCTGCGTTCTGGTGCGATTGCCTGTTCCCGTGCGCGAAGCTGCTGGAAGTGTTGTTCAGCATGGGTGCGAACGTCTTGCGTGGAGAGTTCCTCTGCCTTTGCTGATGTGGTCAACAGCAGAGCGCAGGCTGTCCCTAACACCATTTGAGTGTGCCCCGATGTGAGCGGCATGGCTATTTCGCCCCCTGATTTTTGTTGGTGGAATTGCTCTGTGAAGCGGAGTCGGGAAGCGCGGCCGGCTTCGTCTGGAGAGTGACCGGCGGGCGCCCGCCTCGAGTGGCTGCATCCGGTGATGCCGGTGCAGAAGGCGAGGAGAGGCCGCCTCCAGCTCGATAGGTATGTAAGGTCGGTTGGCTGGGTGGGCTATTTGGTGCCGGGACTTGCCGATAGGTCGGCATCATGCTTCGACCTGGGTGAGCCGGTGCGCTTCCCGGTTGGGGGTGCACCTGAATAATCGTGGTGGTATTGCCGGATGGCGGCAATTGTCCCGACTGGTTAGGCAGCAACGGATTAAGTTGGTAGACACTGGACAGCTGTTTTGAATCAGGCGGCGTGGGTGTCCCAGGCTGAACCGGTTGTGCCGGCACGACGTAGTAGCCTGGCAGAAACGGCACGGTATGCGGAATCGGCGGCTGTCGAGGTTGAGGGGGGGCCGGTGGTGACTTGGCCCCAACGGTCTGTTGGGCGATGGCGAGATGAGGATTATTGGGATTCAATCGGCCCGCAATGCCGAGCAGGGCTTGGACCTGAGCCAGGCCTGCCGCAGGGTAGGGTTGCGCAAAGGGGGCGATCAAGACCCAGTCGGTCCAGGCTTGCGCCACCATCGCGTCTGACTCGGCTTGATTGAGCAAGTCGGTGCGTTGCTGGTTCAGTGTTCGGGTCTGCTCCGGTGAATTTGCGCGCGCGAGCGCCTGGTTGGCGTCTTCGAGTTGCTGGTGAAGTTGATCGACATCTTCTTTCAGTGCGAGCAATTCCTGCCGCACATCTTCATCCTGTTTCAATGCGGTGATGGCCTGCGCCGCCTCGTCGCTGTCCACTTGTACGTTCAGTGTGACGCGGATCACCACGAAATCTCCATCGAGCGCGGTGTCTACGTGCTGATCGAGCACCAGCACCATCCCCGCCGTGTAGCTGCGAATTTCATCCTGGGTGACGTCGAGATCCCGCACGACGGTGACACTCTCCAGGTAGGAGGCGACCTGTTCCAACGCGTGTTTTTTCGCCTGCTCTGTGGCGAGCCGGATCGCATCGAGCTTGGTTTCCCGCTCGGTCATCCGATGCTCTCCTGTTGCCGTCACAACGCGAATGTCGGCGAAACTTGAACTGGGGCAGGTGAGGAAGAGCAGGACGTTTACCGCTATGAGGCCGAGCAGGGAAGCGAGGTGCCGTTCCCGTTGAAGTTCGACGGCTGGAAAGCAGGGATCGCTGGAAGGATGGGTGTCGGGCATTGCTCACACCGTGCAAAACGGCTTCGGTAGCTTGGATATCACTCGCCCATTTCCGATTCGCCCAAGATACCATCGAACCAGTTCTGGCGCTATGAGAGCCGTGGTTCGTACCTTGCCTTCCCGGAAAACAGCGTGCTAAGGTACTTTTTCTTCGCTTCATAAATCGATCGTGTGGTGAGGCATCTCATGAGTGTTATCCGCAATATTTCTGTCGCCTCGGTTACGTTTTGCCTGGCGGTTGTTCTTGGCATGACGGCGATAGCCTCGTCCTCTCCGTCGCTCGCTTCCGCTGCCCGGGATGCGGGAAATATTCCGTCCTCAGTGCCGGCCGGAATGACGGAACATGTCATTCTCTTTGTCCTGGAAGGTTTTGGCCAGGAATCATTGAAGAGTGGCGTCATGCCGGTCTTGTCCTCCCTGGTGAAAGATGGGGCAGTCACGTGGTCAGCCACGGCGGTGTCGCCTGCGCGCCGGTTACCGACCATGGCCTCGTTGGTGACGGGGATGCCGGTGGCCAAGCATGGCATCACCTGGAACGTCTTTGAATTCAGCCGCGGGTACCCGCGTGCCCCGACCGTGTTTGATTATCTCGATTTGAGCGGCGGTCGCGACAGCGCCATTTTCTATATGGACGAATCTCTGTATCAGCTCGCCAAACCGGAACCCTATACGGACTATCAGATGTGCGGCCCTCTCCGGGCCGAATGCAATCCCGACCGGTTGGTCGGGTATGTGCGGGACTATTTCAAGAAAGCGACGAGCGGGTCAGGTTATGGCCACGCCATTCCCGCCTTGCCGCATCTGCTGGTCGTGCACTTGCCTGTTCCCGGACGTGTCGGGGAGACGCAAGGTTGGAAGTCGGCTGCGTATAAAGATGCGTTGAGAGCTGTGGATAAGGCGATGGGGACGGTGCTTGATTTGTACCGCGATCTAGGCCTGATCAAGCGGACGACGGTTTTCGCCACGTCGCTGAGTGCCTTCGGGGAGACCCAGTTCTCCTCCGGTGAAGTGTCCGCCGATCAGACGGCCGCTGTCCCAGTGGTGCCCTGGATCGCTTCAGGCGTGGGCATTAAGGCCGGTCACGCGATTCGTCAGCCGGTGTCGATCATTGATACCGGCGCGACCGTCATGCGCGCGCTTGGACTCACGACGTATACCGAATGGGAGAGTCACCCGGTCGAGGAAATTTTCAAGACCGCATTCACGGCTGCTCCTGTCAATCCACTCCTGCAATAGAGGACCGATGCGTATCTTGTCGCAAAGATCTTTCACGGGGCGGCAGACCTTCATCTGGATCATCGCGTTGTCATTCGCGGTGCTCATCGGCAACTCAGAACGGCTCCTGGCGGCCGGTCCGCCGCCTGCCTATACGAAAGAACATCCGATTACCATCGATCCAACTCCGTTAGTGCCGCAATCCTGGTGGCAGGTGCCAGGCATTACGCCACCACTCTGGGTCCTGGATCCGGAAACGTCGGATGCGTACCGGACGACCGAAACGCGTGAGTTACAGCTCAAGCCTGGGCAATACAAGTTCATCAGTTTTACCTTCGACTTCCCCTTCACGGTGAGTTTGGACGGGAAACTGGAATACTCCAAGTCACTCGATCAATGTGTGGAGGGCCGCGGGACTCAGACCCTGGTGGTACGGTGCAAGCGCACCTATCCTCATGGCGGTCAACGTGATGCCTATTACGGGAATAGTGAGGTGGGTGATGGCACAGGCACTCGATGATCTGCTTGATTCCCTTGAAGATCCGGATGATGCAACTCGTGAAGAGGCGGCGAAAGCTCTAGCACAGTTGGCAGACCCGACCACGCTGGATGCGCTGATAGGCGCCTGCGGTGACGAGTATTGGTCCGTTCGCACGCGCGCCGGTTGGGGTGTCGCAAAGATCGGCGGCCCGAAGGCGATTGAAGCACTAATTGCGTTGTTCAATGATCCCATCATGGAAGTCCGTAACGAAGCCATTGCGGCCGTGGTCTCCTTGGGCGCTGGCCAGACGGATCGGCTTCTTGCGGCGATGAAGGACGAGCGGTGGCGTGTCAGGGAACATGCGGCAAAGGCTTGCGGCGATCTTCGTGATCCCCGCGCCATTGACGGATTGGTGTTTGCCTGTCGGGATCGCGACGGTGCGGTAAAGAGTGCCGCAGCGGAAGCGTTGGGGAAAATGGGCGATGCGAAAGCCATTCCGGCGCTGATCAAGCTGTTCCGGGATTCATCGAAGATCGTCCGTGAAACTGCTGGTATCGCCTTGGTGGCGATCGGAAAACCCTCCGTCGATCTGTTGCTTGAAACCATGAAGGACAAGGATTTTGTCGTGCGCTGCCATGCAGCTCGTGCCTTGGGCGGCATGACGACGGACTATCAGATCGGCAAGAGTTGGGTGCGTGAACCGCGCGTCGTTGATGCCTTGATCGAGGCGTTAAAAGATCCGGACCGCGCCGTGCGTGAAGATGCCACGATTGCATTGGGCATGATCGGTGACCCCCGGGCCATCGACGGACTGCTGGAAGCCATGAAAGACGGGGCCGTGAAGCGTCATGCCATTGCCTCGCTCGGGATGATCGGTGATCCGCGCGCCCTTCCTGCGGTGTTAGCTGCCCTCAAAGGGAAAGGCGTTCGCCAGGATGGGACGCCGACCCCCGGATGTATCGTCAGCGAAGATGCGTTTATCAAAGAGGCGGCAGCCACAGCGCTCGGGCATTTTCGCGATCCGCGCGTGATTCCAGACCTTATCATGCTCTTGAAGGACGGGGTGTTGCGGGAGAAGGCTGCTGCGGCGCTGGTCTTGATCGGTGATTCGGCCATCGAGCCGCTGATCTCGTTCCTGTACGACCCAAAAGCTTCGGAGGTTGAAGCCGAAGGCGAGCGTGTGCTGTCCTACGCCTCAGTCCGGTTGACCGCGAAGGATTCTCTCCGGTTGTTGGTCGTGGAAACGCTGGAGCACCTGGGATGGACACCTCCCGATGAAGAGACCTCGGTGGATTCCAGCCAGGCTGACAATCTTCGTGTCGATCGCCCGCTGGGAGACATCGGGCGCTTCGGTCCGAGCGGAGATTTTGCGAAAGGATCGGTGCGGTAATCTTCGGCGTCCTCTCGCGGGTTCCTGGCCTGTTGAGAGCTTCCGGCGCGCCCGCGTCTCTACTCCTCCGTTTCGACCAGTTGCGTGGGATGGTGCAATGCCAGGTCGTAGGGCCGACCCGCGTTGACCCCTAAAAAAATCCTGTGTTAAGGTCGATGGCCTCACCAGAGGCCGAGGTACCATGGCCGACACCGTCAGTGAACAGATCGCAGCCCTGTCGGATGAGGATTGGGCCGTTCGGGAGGAAGCAGCGACCCTGCTGGGCGTTCTGAAAGATGCGCGGGCCGTCCTGCCTTTGACCAACGCGCTGCGCGATACTGATCGCGCGGTCCGTGAAGCGGCCGTCGGAGCCCTCTCATCGCTCGGGTCCGTCTCTGTTCCGGCCTTGGCGGCCTGTTTGACCGACTCAGCCTTGCAGGTGCAAGAAGCGGCGTCGGCTATTCTCGCTTCACTGGCCGATGCGCGAGTTTTGGCGCCGCTCATGCAAGCCTTGGGTAGTCGCGATTGGATTGTGCGTATGCATGCGGCGAAGGGCTTGGGGCGGATCGGCGACCCGGAAGCCGTGCCCGTTTTGATGCCGCTGTTGCAGGACAAGGTCAAGGCCGTCCGCGAGGAAGCGTCCAGTGCGTTGGCCGCCATTGGCGCCGCCGCGGTGACGGGATTGCTCGAGGCCCTGCAGCATGATGATTGGATGGTTCGCCTCCATGCGGTGGAGGCATTGGGCAAGCTGAAGTCGCCGGACTCCGTCGAGCCGTTGCTGCGGGCCTTGTTCAATGAGCGGGACTCGGCCATTCGCGAGGATGTGGTCCGGGCGCTGGGAGCGATTCGAGACGGCCGCGCAGTGGATTATTTGGTGGCGGTGATGAAAGAACCGGGTTTGCGGCTCTTGGCCGTCGAAGCCCTCGGTCATATCGGCGATCGTCGGGTGGTACCGATTTTGCGGCGGGTTGTCGAGGGGGTGCCATTGGGCGAGCCGAGGGATACGGCGACGCCCTGTGCCGAGGGATGGACGGACGAGATGGCCACCATGGGCATGGCGGCCCGCGCGTTGGGGATGATCGCCGATGCGGTGGCAATTCCTTCTCTGATCGTGGCCTTGCGGAATACTATTACTCGATCGGAAGCCGCGGCGGCCCTGACGAAATTCGGTCCGGCGGTGATCCCGTCTCTCTTGCCGATGCTGGCGAAAGAGCCAGATGAAAATGTCCGGTACCACGTTCGGGAAACACTCACGGCTGTCGGTTGGCGTGCCGGGCGAGTCTAGACCAGGATCATGTGCTGATCGAGTGAGGGCGCGGTTTCGGAAACGGGCTTCGGTCTAAGCAGTATTCAATCACCGGTCTGCGGTATTCTTCACGATGTCTAAAGAATCGATCGACACCTTAGTCTCCGAGTTGACGCACGAGGAAGAGTGGCGGCGTATGCGAGCAACCGCGGCTTGCCTGGCCGGCGGTCCCCGGGCGGTCCAAGCCTTGACGCAGGCGTTGCAGAGGGGCGATGCGCCCCTTCGCGTTGAAGCGGCGGCGATGTTGTCGCGGATCAAGGATCCGGCTGCGGGCGTTGCGTTGGTCACATTGATTCGGGATCCGGAGGAGACGGTTCGACAGGCGGCGTTTGCTGCGCTCGAGCAGATGGCCGGCAATTTGGACGACGACACTGCGGCGGGGTTGGTGCGCAATCTTCACGAATCGCCCGATGAGGACGTGCGTCACCGCGTTCGGCAGCTCTTGGGCGTGATTCCCAATGCGATCACGCCCCTGTGCGAAATGTTGAGTCATCCGGATGTGGAGGCGCAGACGACGGCGGCAACGATTCTTGAACATCTGCTCGACCCCCGTTCAGCCGATGGCTTGATCGACGCCATGGCCTCGACGGCCGTTCGCGACATCGCCGTGCGGACGCTGAAGAAGTTGAGCGCAATCCGGGAACGGATCGATGCGACGTTTAATGCCTTGCGTGACGTGGAAGGCGCAAGCGAACGCGAGGAAGCCCGGATGTCCACTGTGATGGATCTCTTGGGGATCGGGCGGCCTTCGGTTGAAATTCTGATCGAATATCTTGAAGACGACGATTGGCTTATCCGTGAAGCCGCCGCGGATTTGCTCGGGAAAATCGGCGATGTGCGCGCAGTAGAACCGTTGATGAAGCGGCTGCAGCAGGATAAAGACACCGGCGTGAAAGAGTACGCTGTGAAGTCGTTGGGACTGATCGGTGACCCGCGTCCGGCACAATTGTATATTGAAGCGATCCCAATCCGACCCTTACGAGTAATGGCCATCGAGGCCCTGGCGAAAATCAAAGATGTCGAGGTCTTGCGTCCGTATGACGAGCTGTTCAACCGGTTGCGAAGCGATCGGGACGGTATCGTGTCGTACAGCGCCGGCCTCATTGCGGATAAACTTGCGGCACTCGAGGGCGAACAGCCGGTCGGGCAGGAGGAATCGGACGAACATGAGTGATGCCGAGCGAATTGCACAATTGATAGCTGCGTTGCGCGACGATAATGAGGCGCTGCGGGACCATGCGATGGCCAGTCTCGGACAGATGGGGATCGAGGCCGTTCCCCAATTGATCGGCCTGATGGCGGACGAGGATGTGGTCATTCGCGAAGCGGCTGCGACGGCGGTCGTGCGCATCGGCCCTATTGCCTTCGATCAGCTGCTGGAAGCCTTGCAGGACGATGAATGGGCGATCCGCGAGCAGGCCGCGAATGCGCTCGGGCGGTTCCGCGATCCCCGCGCCGTCGATCCTCTCATGGTCGCGCTCAAGGACAAGGATGGGGCCGTCCGGACTGCGGCGGTATGGGCATTGGAGCGGATCGGCGACTCGCGTGCGACGCCGGGACTCATCGACGCGCTCACTGACGGGACGGTGCGTGAAGATGTCGCGCGGGTCTTAAAGAAGATCGGTGATACCCGGGCGGTCGATGCATTGATCGGCGGTCTACTGGGACCCAATTGGATGGTTCGGCGTCATGCGGCAGAAGCGCTTGGAAAGATCGGCGACCCGCGTAGCGCCGAGGCGTTGATCCAGTCCCTGCAGGATGAGGATTGGCTCGTTCGCCGGAACGCCGCTGAGTCACTGGCGCGACTTGGGGCCAAGCAGGCCATCGAGCCGCTGCTTCCCCTCTTAGAAGATGAAAACACGATGGTGCAGGAAACCGTCGAAGGTGTCCTTGCGAGTTTGGGATGGAAACAGGCGACCTCGTCATAACCCGATAAAGGAACTCTACTATGGCAGAAGAAGCACCGGCAAAACTGATTCAGATCGGGCCGAAGGGCGGCCCCAAGAAAGACGGATTCAACCTCGTGACGGAACGGGTCGTGGCCGTCAATCCGGAAGCCAAGCAATTGGAAGTCGAACTGTTGGCCTATGACGGAAAAACCGTCGTGCTGGATGTCGGAGAGGAAGCCCTCGAAGACTTTCTCAAGATCAAGCCGGGCGACGGAGCCACGATTCGTGTTGTGGAAGAAGGCGGCAAGCGAGTGGCCAAGAGCTTCCGGATCCGCGCGAAAGATCCGAACGCGGCCAAAGCGGACGCGATGCTGATCGATTTGAAGGATTCGCACTGGCTCAATCGCAAATATGCGGCGGAGGTCCTGGGCGACTTGAAAGACCCGCGCGCGGTGGTGCCTCTGGTTGAGGCTCTCACCGATGAGGTGGGCGATGTGCGGCAACGGGCCTATGATTCGTTGATTAAAATCGGCGGGTCGGCCGTTCCCTCGCTAGTGCCATTGCTGGCAGCTGAAGAAGACGATGTGCGCCAGTCGGCGACGGAAATTATCCGGAAGATCGGCAAGCCGGCCGTCGAACCTCTCGCCACGGCGCTGGCCGAGGCTGACGACCGGTTGAAGACCAAGATCATGAAAGTGCTCGACCGGATGGGCTATAAGCCGAAGACGAAAGAAGGGGCGCAGCCTGAACCGGCAAAGTTGCTCAGTTAATGGGAGCCATCCGGCCGCCGGTTAGGCGGCCGGATTCTTGGTGGGGCGGCCGACCGAGACGTGGCGGAAGCCGTAGGTCACGACGCGGTCCGACTCGTAGGTATTGCGCAGGTCCAGCAGCAGCGGTTCCCGCATCGCTTTCTTGAGCCGTTCGAAATCGAGATTTCTGAATTGGTTCCACTCCGTCATGATGATCAGGCCGTCGGCGCCCTCCGCGACTTCATAGGTGTCCTGGCAGGGGATCATGCCGGGGAGCAGCTTCGTCGATTCTTCCATTGACGCCGGGTCGTAGGCGCGGATCTTTGCCCCTTCCTTCATCAATTCGCTCAAGATCGTCAACGATGGCGCTTCCCGCATATCGTTCGTGTTCGGTTTGAAGGAGAGGCCCAGCACGCCGAGCGTTTTCCCTTTGACCCCTCCGCACGCATCCTTGACCTTCTGAACCATTCGCAGGTGTTGTTCGTAGTTCACCTTCGCCGCGGCGCCGGCAATCTGGAACGGATACCCCACACGCTCACCGGTCTGGACCAGTGCTGCGAGGTCTTTCGGGAAGCAGGATCCGCCGAACCCGGGCCCGGCATGTAGAAATTTGTTGCCGATCCGATTGTCGAGCCCCATGCCCTTGGACACCAGCTGCACATCCGCTCCCACTTTTTCGCACACGGTCGCGATTTCGTTGATAAACGAAATTTTGACGGCGAGGAATGCGTTGGAAGCATATTTGATCATCTCAGCAGTCGGAATGTCGGTGACCACGATCGGAGTTTCGAGCAGATAGAGGGGGCGATACAAGTCTTTCATGATCGCCACGGCCTGCTCGCTGTCCGCGCCGATGACCACGCGGTTGGGGCGCATAAAGTCTTCAATGGCAGAGCCTTCCCGTAGGAATTCCGGATTGGACACGATATCGAACCGGAACCGGCCGGTTTGATTGGCCTTAATCACTTCGCGCAACTTTTCTCCCGTGCCGACGGGGACGGTTGATTTTGTGACGATGACCTTATAGCCGGTCATGTTCTTGGCAATCCCGCGTCCGACTTCTTCCACATAAGAAAGGTCGGCTGACCCGTCTGACTTCGGAGGAGTTCCCACAGCAATGAAGATGACGAGGGCTTTATCGACAGCCTTCGCGACATCGGTGGTGAAATGGAGCCGGTCTTCCTTGATGCCTTTGGCGACGAGTTCCGTGATGCCGGGCTCAAAGAATGGCACTTCGCCCTTTTCGAGTTTGGCAATCCGGCGTGCATCTGTGTCCATACACGTGACATTGACGCCGAATTCTGCGAAGCAGGCACCGGTGACTAAGCCGACATAGCCCGTTCCAATCACGCTGATATGCATGGATGCATCTCCTCTTGAAGAATAGCCGCGAATCTTTGGGTGAGAATGCGCGTAGAGTCGGTAGTATAGCAACGCCTGCCAAAGCGAGCAATCATCTCGCAGGTTTTTGCGGTCCGCACCCACTGACGCATCGCAGGACGAATTGCAGATTGTGGCGTACTTCAGTAGAATTCGGCCCTCTTCGCAGGAGAAGATGCGTATGGTGGTTGCAGGCGGGCCCATCCAACGACCGTTGGCCATGATGATGCGTCCCATCACGAAGACCGTGCGACCGGATGATTCGTTATTGGTTGTGGCGCAGCAATTGCGCGATGCTCGGGTCGGGGCGATGCTCGTCGCGGACCATGGCGACTACGTGGGTATTGTCAGCGAGGCCGACCTCGTCCGTAAGGCCATGGCCAGCGGGGCTGCGTCCGAGCAGGTGACGGCCCGCTCGGTGATGAGTGCGCCGATCATGACGATCGATATCGCCCAATCGGCGCATGAGGCGAGTGATGTGATGGCCGAGCGAGGAATCCGGCATCTTGTCATTACCGAAGAAGGGCGTGTGGTGGGAATGATTTCTGTTCGCGATCTGCTTCGCTACTTCAAGAATTGGGGAACGCTGTAGAATGGTACGGTCGCGTCCCCGCTGTTGTCATGTCTCCTCACTGTGTCCCGCGGTCTTTTGTCGATGATGGCACAAAGACCCGCGTCCGATTCAATCCCCCGGCTCTTTTTGCTCGTCACGGCGCTCGTGACCGGCGCGATCGTGATGGCGCTCGAAATTTTGGGCAGCCGCTTGCTGGCTCCGGTGTTCGGAAATTCCCTTTTCGTGTGGGGCGCATTGATCGGAATCATACTCGCGGCCATGAGTTCCGGGTATGCGTTCGGCGGCTGGGCTTCGGATCGGTATCGTGTGGCGGCGGTGTTGGCGTGGCTTCTGCTCGGATCCGGGGCGTGGACATTGTTGATGTCCTGGATGGGGCAGGGCGCTATTTTCAAAGTTGCCAAGATGGTCGAGGATCCGCGATGGGGCCCCAGCCTTGCGGCCTGTGTGTTGCTCGCTCCCCCGGCATTCGGTTTGAGCGGTGTGATGCCCGCATTGCTACGATTAGCTGTCGTGGATATGGGATATCTCGGTCGCCATACGGGCAGCATGATCGCATTATCCACCGTCGGTAGCTTGGCGGGGACCTGGGGAACGGCGTTCTTTCTCCTTTCGTGGTTGGGCACGCAGACCCTCGTGGCCACACTGGGAGTGATTCAACTGCTGCTGGGGTTGCTCTGGTTGCAACAAGGGAGCGGGAAGTTCACGAAATTGACCGGGTTGTTCATGACCGGGGCGCTCATGCTGGGATGGCAATTGTTCGGCCAGGCCCCTCCGGTTGCAGGATTGGTGTATCAGGAGGATAGTCCCTATCAGCAAGTCCGTGTGCGCGACGATGATCTGTTTCGCTATCTTGTGCTCGACCGTACCTGGCATGCGGTGATGTGGCGGACGGATCCCACGGCCCTGTTCCTCCCCTATAGCCAACTCATGGTTGCGGCGGTCGCATTGGCTCCGGAACCCAAACGGGGACTCATATTGGGCCACGGTGGCGGCTCGCTGGCGAAATGGCTTGCTCAAGTCTGGCCTGAGTTGGAATTGGATGTCGTCGAATTCGATCCCGTCGTGGTGCGGATGGCAGAGCAGTATTTCGAATATCGCCCACCCGCCAATCACCATGTGTCGGTGAAAGATGCCCGCGTATTTCTACGCGACACGAAGGCGACTTATGACGTCATTTGGGTCGACGCATTTGCCCGGCATCTTATTCCCTTCCATTTGACCACGGTTGAATTCTTTTCAGAGCTGCGCGGCCGACTCAATCCTAACGGCGTGATGGCGCTCAATCTGGCTTCTTCAGGGGAAGGCGGCGATCTGCAGCGTGCGAGCGCAGTGGTGCAGACGCTGAAGAGTTCGTTCCCCTCCATTGAATCGTTTGGAGTCAAGGGGCCGTGGCGTGCCCATCAGACTACCGCAGAGAATCTTATTTTCTTCGGCGGCGGACCGATTGATACGATGTCGTATGACGAATTCGTGAGGCGTATTCAAACGCAGGTCGAAGCCCGGCGATTACCCCCCGAAGCGATACCTTTGCTGGCGGCTCGACGGACCGCGCCATGGTCGCCTGGCCTGACGCTGACGGATGACTACACACCGTATGATCTACTGATCGGATCCCATGCGCTCGAAATATCTCCAGATGGGAACTCGCTGCCGTAAGTATTCGAAATACCATAATAATTGACTGGTTGCTGTTCAGGGTTCTGTGAAAAATTCCCGCCCAGAGACACCGGTCGACGGTCCAAGAACTTTCTTGCTTCCTTTTTAATCCCTATGCTATAAGGTGTCCCTCATCAGCCTATTATTTAGGACATTTTCGAGTAGTAGCGGCTAGGCTCCTGGGCGGAGTGTCTAGCAGATGGTTCAGAGCGCGGTGGTCATTATTCACCAACCTAATCGCATCTCTTCTTAATCTCTTTAAGGAGGTAGGTCATGGGCAAGACGTTGGTAGCAGTATTTTTTGGCCTGGTCATGTTAATGGCTGGGGCATCCGGCGCGTACGCGCTGCAAGCTGGCGGTGTCGAGATCGGTGATTTGGATACCGGCTCCGTGGTCGGTCAGCCGTTTAAAGAATTGCTTGTGGATGCGGAACTGTACGCCGTGGAGATTGGAAGCTTGAAGGCGTGGTATCCGCCTGTGACTGTAATCGATTTCAAAATCCGACCGGGCCGCCCGGTCGTGTTGAAGGTGACGAATAGCTCTTCCAGTGAGCATGGGTTCCAAATGACCGATCCGGTCAACGCGGCTTCTCCGTTTGTGATGAAGGCTGAAGTGGTCTTGAAGCCGGGTGAGACCAAGTACATCGGTGTGCCGACCAGCGACATGTTCAATGCGACGCAGGGCAACACGCTGAGCTATCGCTGCCATCTGCACCCGGCTCACGTCGGTGGCAAGATCGTGATGATTAAGTAATCCGCCATATAATAGTACGAATCGCAACGCCCCATCTGCAGTGATGCAGATGGGGCGTTGTTGTCTCCAGCGCTGAAGCTGGGTATGGAAATCGTCCTCGCCTAGACTTCCTGCTCTTTTTGACATTCGGCGGCAGCGTCCAAGGGAATGTTTTGAATGCCTTGGAGTCGTCCTTCCACAATCAACAGCAGGAAGCGACTCTCCGTCGGTGGTGTCTGGCGACGGTCTGTCACAATGGCATTCATGTCCACGATCATTTCATCGCCGTCCCATTGGGTGTCGTTCACGACCCAGAAATGACTGGCGGCATCGGGGAATTGTTTGGAGACAAAGCCTTCGATGATCGTGCCGATATCGCCTACGTCGGTCATCGCTTGGGAGGGCAACGGAACGATGACCAGGAGGGTCAAGAATGTGAGACGAGCGAAGCATCTCATGTGTACCTCCCGTTCAGAGGGTGGCCAATGAGTGGATGCCGGGGGCCACGGGAGAGGGAAGTGGCCTGCGCATGCCACAGTTCTCTTAAAGTCTACAGGGATCGCCCTCAGAAAGCCAGGTATGTACCTGTTGTTGTGGCGCCGTTTCGGCGGAGAAACAGCGAAGGCTCCCGGAGGAGCCTTCGTGGTGCCGTGCACATGTGTAAAACACTAATTAGTTGCGAACGCCGCTCCAAACTTTGGCCGGATCAATTTCTTTGTCCGGATTCAACGTCTTGGCTTTTTCCAGCAAAACGTCAGTCGTCTCCGGATAGGCAGGGTCGGCAATGCAGCAGTTATCCACCGGGCAGACAGCCGCGCATTGCGGCTCATCAAAGTGCCCGACGCACTCGGTGCAACGATCATGGGTGATGACATAAATATTATCACCGACTCCCTGTCCGTCTCCGACATGGTTGCCTTTGCCTTCAGCGTCGCTTCGCGTTTCGAAAATGGCTTCATTGGGACATTCTGGCAGGCATGCCCCGCAGGAAATACACTCATCGGTAATCAGAAGCGCCATGGCCTATGCCTCCTTCGCAGTTTCTTTAAGGTCGGATAAGATGTTGACAATTTCGTGCCGCAGCGACCATAGTTCGCGGCTAAACAGGTCCGCATTCTATGCTGCCGTTCTTCGGCAAGTCAACAGAATGGGACTTGGGAAGAAGGCCTAGCGCTCGGAAAGTCATGGGGCTTTGGGCCCAATGTACATGCGGGTCTGCGCAGGTACGACTACATGAGGATGTATTCATGTTCGACAGCATTTGGTTATCGTGACGCGCGCGAGCGGGCCTGAATCGGAACAGCGTCGCAAGAAAATTGTGACGTTTGTGCTCTTAGTGATTTTGCTGATCAGCGTGAGCCTGTTTCTCGGCGGGCCGAAGGAATCAGAGCTCATCATCGTGGAGTTCCCGAACGGGAAGACCATGGAAACGGAAGTGGCCAGCACACCGGAAAAGTTGCTGTTCGGTCTTGCCTTCCGGGAAGGATTGCCAGCCGACACGGGGATGCTTTATATCTTTGAGTCGACAGGCCTGCATCGTGTGGCGACCCGTCAATTCCGCATTCCTGTGGACATGTTTTGGATTGATGAGAGTCACCACGTGGTGCAGGTTCTGGAGCAGGTGCAGCCCTGCGCCCAGGATCCCTGTCCGTACTACGGTCCTCCTCCCGAGCCTGTTCGTTATTTAATCGAGGCAGAGGCAGGGTACGCGAAGCGCGCAGGGATTACGACCGGGATGGAGCTCAAATTTACACTGCGGATGTAAGTAAGGGGAGTCGGAATCGTTTATGGAAGGGTTTCAGTGCGTGGCGAAAGTTGAGGATATTCCTCCCGGCCAAGTCAAAGTTGTCAAGGTGAATGAGCGGGCCATTGCCGTGTTCAATATCGAGGGGCATTTTCACGCCATCTATAACTCGTGCCCCCATGAAGGTGGCCCTCTCAATAAGGGCCGCGTGAAAGGGCATGTCGTCTCTTGTCCCTGGCATGACTTGGCATTTGATGTTCGAAACGGACAAGGGACGGACGGCGGAGGGTATTGCGTCGGAAGCTATGATGTGCGCGTGGAAGACGGACAGATATTTGTCGGAGGGCGGCGGAAGGTGTAGCCGCGCGAAACTATGACGTCGGAGTGGTCACGAAGATGAGCCCATTGAGCAAAGCGGTTCCCACAGGTACTGAGCAAGAACCGGGTGCCAAAGTCGTCAAGGCGCGAGTCGGAATGCCGGTTCATATCCGGCTCTGGGAGGACCGCACGAGGGGGGAGTTATGGGTCCCGATGTATGACGCCGCGGTCATGCCTCTGGTGGAAGATGATTTTCTTCGCACCGCCAGCAACAATGCGGTGGATCAGGGGCAGCGCAGTTTCGAGTTTAGGCCATCGGCTCCCGGAACTCATCGACTGGTATTTGAAAAGCGAATGGGATGGAAATTCACGGCCGAGGACCGGCAGATTTTTTACGTGATCGCGTCCTGAGGTGAGGAGGCGGCGAGAAGAGGGCCATGCCTGACATTGCCTGTGTGAATGGTCGCTTCGGTCCTGTAGCGGAAGCCGTGGTCAGCATCGAGGACCGTGGGTTTCAGTTCGGGGACGGGGTGTATGAGGTCATTCGTACCTATCGCGGAAAACCGTTTGCCATAGATGAACATTTTTCTCGGTTCGAGCGGAGTGCGCAGGCATTGCAACTCTCGCTCGGGCACACTAAAGATCAGTGGATGTCGTGGGTTCGGGAAGGCCTGCGGCTGAGCCGGTTTCCTGAGACGAAAATTTACCTGCAGGTGACACGCGGGCAGGCTCCACGGGATCATCCTTTTCCTGCCTCCCTCGCGCCGACGACCGTACTGACCTTTCGCGAGCTTCATTCTCTGGACTCCACCATTCGTCAGGCTGGAGTTCAGGCCATCACGCTGGATGACATTCGCTGGGGACGATGCGATATCAAGAGCGTCAATCTCTTGGCGAATATTCTGGCGCGTCAACGGGCTAAGGAGGCCGGTGCATTTGAGGCCATTTTGGTTCGAGATGGCCTGGTCACCGAGGGGTCCGTCAGCAATGTCATGGTCGTGCGAAACGGCGTGATTGAAACGGCTCCCGAAGGGCACCGCATTCTCTCCGGGGTCACGCGGGCGCTTGTTCTGGAGCTGGCCAGAAAGGAAGGGCTTCCGGTTGTGGAGACGTATGTCAGCCGAAAAGATCTCTCGACCGCCTCCGAAGTGTTTCTGACGGGAACGACGGTCGAAGTGTTACCGGTCGTGCACATTGATGGGCATGCAATCGGCGCAGGAGTGCCGGGACCTCTTTCCCGACTTTTGTTTCGGCGTTGGGAAGCTCTGATCGCCTAGCGTCCCTTGCTTTCACTCCTATGGCATGGTAAGGTTCCTGCGCTGTAAGTGGGCCTGGGCCCACTTTTTTGTTTGAGCAACTTTTGCCTATGAGTGATGCGGGAGCGGTGTCGGCAGGGAAGCCTTCGGTGAAACGCGCTGAGGCGCTCAACCTCCGCGTACAGGAAGTTGCGGCTCCCATTCTGCAATCCCACGGCCTTGAGTTGGTCGAGACGGTGTGTGTCGGCCAAGGTCCCCGGACCGTGATCCGGGTTTTCATCGACAAGCCCGGCGGAATTTCGCTGACCGACTGCGAGCAGGCGCACCGTTCTCTGAGCCCGGCGCTGGACGTCATTGATCCGTTCCCACATGCCTATACGCTGGAAATATCGTCGCCCGGCCTGGATCGTCCCCTGCGGACCGCGCAAGATTATCGGCGGCTGATCGGGCATTCGGTGACGCTCAAATTGCGCGAACCGATTCAGTCACAGTGGCGGCTGGTGGGGACCGTGGTAGAGGTGGAAGATTCCGCGGTGACATTGGCTGTTCAACAGAAAAAAACTACGGATACGATTCGGGTGGAGTTTGATCACATTGCGGTGGCCCGTCGGAAGGTCGAGTTTTCCAAGTAGCAGACGGTGCCCGGTGGTGTGTTAACCATGAGGTGTGAGCTATGAACCGAGAGTTGATCGCCGTCATCGATGAAATCGGCCGTCAAAAGGGAATCGATAAGGCCAGGGTCATTGGCGCGATCGAGTCAGCGCTGCAAACCGCTGCGAAGAAACGATTCGGGCAAGCCGAGAATATTCAGGTCGAGATTGATAGCAAGACCGGCGAAATTTCGGTTGTGTCTAAGAAAATCATCGTTGATACGGTGGCCAATCCGAAGGCGGAGATTTCCCTGAAAGAGGCGCGCGAGTACGATGAAGGCGCGGAGGTCGGCGACGAAATCGGCTCCCTCATCGAGATGGACGAGTTAGGGCGCATCGCCGCTCAAACTGCCAAGCAGGTGATTTTTCAGAAGGTTCGGGAAGCTGAATGGGAAGCCGTTCAAAAGGAATATTCGACGCGCCAGGGAGATCTGGTGAACGGCATCATCCTGGGTATGGAGCGGAGAAATTTCCTGGTCGATCTCGGCAAGACCGAGGCAATTCTTCCTATTCAGGAGCAGATTCCCCGCGAAACGTACCGGCGTGGAGATCGGGTGAAGGCGTTGCTGCTCGAGGTGCGTCGCACACCGAAGGACGTGCAGGTCATCCTCTCCCGCAGCCATCCGCAATTTGTGGCGAAGATGTTCGAGCTGGAAGTTCCGGAAGTCGGGGAGAAAATCGTTGAGATCAAATCGATCGTGCGCGAGCCGGGTGATCGCACGAAGATTGCGGTGTCGTCCCGTGACAAAGCCGTAGATCCGGTGGGGGCTTGTGTCGGGATCAAGGGTTCGCGTGTGCAGGCGGTGGTGCGAGAGTTGCGCGGTGAAAAAATCGACATCATTACGTGGACCCAGGATCCGCGCGTGTTTATCGCGGAAGCGTTGAATCCTGCGACGATCGAGAAGGTCGGTATCGATGAAGAAAAGAAGTCGGCATTGGTGGTCGTGGCGGATTCGCAGCTCTCGCTGGCGATCGGGAAGAACGGGCAAAATGTCCGACTGGCCGCCCGCCTGACCGGCTGGAAGATCGATATCATCAGCGCGACGGAATACGAGAAGGAAAAGGCGGAACGGGATCGGGATATCAAGGCGGCCTTGGCGGAAGAGACCGAGGCTCAGCGCCAGCAGGATGAGGCACGGGCTGCGGCGCAGCAGGCGGACTGAAGCGGCTCGAAACTCACGAGCTGAATGGCAATTTATCTAAGCGGGTGGAGCTGAGCGGTATTGTATGCGCGTGTACGAATTAGCAAAGCAGCTGGGGATGGAAAATCGGGAGCTGATTCCTGAACTGAAACGGCTCGGGATTCCAGTGGCGTCCCACAGCAGCGCCTTGGATGACGATTCGGTCCGCATGGCGCTCGAAAAGCTGAGCTCGAAAGCCCGCGGTGGTGAGGCGTCTTCTCCCGGGCATGAGGCTAAAAAGATGGTTCGTTTGCCGAAAGAACCCGGTGCATCGCATGCGGTCGCGCATGAAGAGCCTTCGAAACCTGACAAGAAACGCATTCTCATCAAGAAGAAGCGCGAAGAAGGCGCAGAAGATGCTGCTGCGCCGTTAGCCGCAGCAGAAGCCGTGTTTGCACCGGCTGCTCCGGCAGTAGTGGAGGCTGGCTCGGTGGCTCCCGCCGCCCTGCCCGGTTCAGAGGTGAGTGAGGCTGGTCCGGTCGAGACTGCCCCGGCTGAAGAAGCTGAGCCGCAGCCGACTATCGTTGCGACTTCCGAGGATGTGACAATCAAGCCGGTTCAGGCTCCTGTGGTCGCGACGCCTCCCGCCGATCCCCTTGGGGCAATCAAAAAGAAAAGCCCGGCTCAGGACGCCTTGGAAGCCGAAGCGGCCGCGCGCGAGAAATTGAAAAAAGCCAAGAAGGCACCCCGGACTCGGGAGGAAGACGAAGCCAAGTTTAAGAACGACGCCACTCGGTGGGGAGACTTGCGGGCGATCCCGGTGCAGCGGCGCGAAGACCGATCCAAACATATTCACCATGCCTCGCCAACGGAAATCACCAAGCCGAGAAAGAAAAGCGTGAAATTGACCGCCGGAGTCAGCGTCAAGGAGTTTGCGGAGCTCATCGGTCAGCGCCCGGCCGACGTGGTCCGGAAGCTGATGGACATGGGACAGATGGTGACCTTCAACCAGTCGATCAATCTCGAAGCGGCGTCGTTGATTGCCGAAGAGTATGGCGCCCGGGTGGAAGTGTCGACGGAGAAGGTGGGCGAAGCGTTGCTGGAAGAGGCGGCGCAATCATCCGGTGAAGAGCACGCGGTGTCGCGGCCCCCGGTCGTCACGATCATGGGTCATGTCGATCACGGGAAAACGTCCCTGCTGGATGCGATTCGTGAAACGAAGGTGGCGGAAGGCGAAGCCGGAGGCATTACGCAGCACATCGGCGCCTACATCGTCGGCGTGCACGGCAAGCAGGTGACGTTCCTCGATACCCCGGGCCACGAAGCATTCACGGCGATGCGCGCACGGGGTGCGAAGGCGACGGATATCGTCATTTTGGTCGTTGCGGCAGACGATGGGGTGATGCCTCAGACGGTGGAGGCCATTCATCATGCCAAGGCCGCTGGAGTGCCGCTGATCGTGGCCATCAATAAAGTCGACAAACCGGGAGCCAATGTCGACCGGGTGAAAAATGCTCTGACCGAGCATGGGCTGGTGGCCGAATCGTGGGGCGGTGATACGATCATGGTCGAAGTCTCCGCAAAACAACGGACCGGTCTGGACCAGCTTTTGGAAATGATTCTTCTGCAAGCGGAAGTGTTGGAACTGCAAGCGGATCCGACGCGCATGGCGAAAGGCCTGGTGATCGAGGCCAAGTTGGATCGCGGGCGGGGACCGATCGCGACGGTTCTGGTGCAAAGCGGGACGTTGCATGTGGGAGACGCGTTTGTGGTCGGTAATTTCAGCGGCCGCGTGCGCGCGCTGATCACTGATACGGGAAAGAAAACCACGGAAGCCGGACCATCGGTGCCGGTCGAGGTGATCGGATTGCCGGGCGTGCCGTCTGCCGGTGACGCATTCACCATTGTGAAAGATGAGCGGGTCGCCCGCGAGATCGCCCAGGAAAGGGCTATGAAGCAGCGGGCAGCCGATTTGGCCGGCCCGGCCAAAGTCAGCCTAGACGATTTGTTTGCGAAGATCCAAGAGGGCAATGTCAAAGAGTTGCCGATCGTCATCAAGGCTGATGTGCAGGGCTCCTCAGAAGCCTTGGCTGCCGCCGTGGAAAAGATGCCGGCCGGCGCCGTCAAATTGCGGGTCATGCACACCGGGGTCGGAGGTATTACCGAAACCGATATCCTGCTGGCAGCCGCATCGAAGGCGATTGTCATCGGATTCAACATTCGTCCTGAGCCGAAAGCGGCGGCGTTGGCAGAACGAGAGGGCGTGGATGTCCGTCTCTATAGCATCATTTACGACGCGCTGAATGATATCCGGGCCGCTATGGAAGGGTTGCTCGAACCCACGCTCAAAGAGCGGATTCTCGGGCGGGCTGAAGTGCGGCAGATGTTCACGATCCCCAAGGCCGGCCTGGTGGCCGGTTGCTACGTGGTGGATGGCGTTATTTCCCGCGCCAGCGTCGGCGTGCGCGTGATTCGGGATAGTGTGGTGGTCTATGAAGGCAAGTTGGGCTCGCTCAGGCGTTTCAAGGATGATGTGCGGGAAGTCCAGCAGGGATACGAATGCGGCATCACGGTTGAAAACTTTAATGACCTCAAAGCCGGAGACATTATCGAGGCCTACGCCATCGACAAGGTTGCGGCCAAGCTCGAGCCGGCACAGCGCGGCGCCTCCCCGCAAACCCATCGAGCATGATCGTCGGGCTTTGTACGGTCGAGTTGTTCATTCCCGATGGGCATTCATTGAAAGACAAGCGGCAGGTGTTGCAAAGTTTGAAAAGCCGTTTGCGGGATAAGTTCAATGTGTCGGTAGCTGAAGTGGGAGATCAGGATTTGTGGCAGAAGGCCATTTTAGGGCTGGCCTGTGTGGCGAATGAATCAGCCCACGTCAATCAGGTGCTGGACCAAGCCGTCAATTTGATCCAGGGGGTGCCCACGATTCAGTTGCTCCGCTCTCGAATCGAGTTGCTGTAAGGCCGCGTCATGACGAAATCCACGTATAGCCGGGCCGATCGGGTAGCAGATCAGATCCGCATGGAAGTAGCGGACATTTTGATGCGGAAGATCAAAGATCCGCGCGTACGTTCCGTGACGGTGACCGATGTGGAGTTAACCAAAGATTTGCGCATTGCGCGCGTCTTTGTCACCACCATGGAGCAGAACAAAGATGAACGGCTGGTCTTCGATGGGCTGGCTAAGGCGAGTGGGTTTGTCCGGGCGGAGCTCGGGCGTCGTCTGGCGCTACGCTATCTGCCGGAATTAATTTTCATGAAAGATGTCAGCGGGCCCAGAGCTGATCGGGTCCTGGCGTTGTTAGACGGGCTGCATCAAGATGAGACCAAGGAAGAGATGCTCGCCGAATCTCCTCGCGCCGATGTGTAGTCTATGCATATGATCGCATCAACGGCATCCCATACGGCCGCAATGGTTCAGGACGGCGTGCTCAATGTCCGCAAAGAGGCCGGATGGACGTCACACGATGTGGTCGCCCGGATTCGGGGAAAATTGCGCGGTATGAAGTTGGGCCATGCAGGCACCCTGGATCCTGCGGCAACAGGCGTCTTGCCGTTACTCGTCGGCCGGGGCACCCGCATTGCTGAATATCTGCTCGAGTGGGATAAGACGTATCTGGCCGGACTCAGGTTAGGTGAAACAACCGATACCCAAGATGCGACGGGGACGGTGCTCCAGCGCTCTCCCCTTGAGTCCGTGACCGAATCTCGTATTCGAGAGGTTGTCGGCGGGTTCGAGGGCCGTATTCAGCAGGTTCCGCCCATGTACTCGGCGGTGAAGGTTGGGGGGGTTCCTCTCTATAAGGCCGCACGTGCCGGCAAGGATGTGGCGCGCCAGGCTCGTGAAGTTACCGTGTTTCGTTTGGAAGTGGTGAGTATTCACCTGCCTGATGTGACGCTCCGAGTCTCCTGCTCCAAGGGAACCTACATCAGAACGCTCTGTGCGGATATCGGAGAAAAGCTAGGAGTCGGCGGCCATATGGCGACGTTGATTCGCGAGCGCGTCGGGCCGCTGTTGGTAGAGCAGGCATTGACTGTCGATGAAGTCGAGACACGCCTGGTTCAGGGGACGCTGGCTGCGTCCATGTTAACGCTGGACGAGGCGCTGGCCGGACTGCCGGTCTGCAGCGTTGGCGCGGAGACGGCCCGGCGGGTGCTGCACGGGATGCCGGTACCGGTTTCAGAGGTGTTGAGTTGGCAGGGTGTGCCGACGGTTCTTCCTGAAGCGGCGAGCCGGGCTATCCGGATCAAGGACGAGGCGGGGCGGTTATTAGCAATCGGCACGATGCCGGCCGGACTAGACATCCGGGCGCGGAACGGGGGGGAGCCGCCGGTTGCAGTATCGAAGGTATTGGTCACAGACGAATCACAGGGTGGTAGTATCGCGAACTCAATAGAGGAGTAGAGACGTATGGCACTGGTCAAAGAAGTGAAAACGGAGTTGATGAAGAGTTTCCAGCAGCATGAGAAGGACACCGGTTCTCCGGAAGTGCAAATCGCCATCCTCACGAACCGGATTACGTATTTGACGGAACATTTCAAGCTGCACAAGAAGGACCACCATTCCCGGCGTGGACTGTTGACGCTGGTGGGCCGCCGCCGCCGGTTGCTGGATTATCTCCGGCACGTTGAAGAGGCCCGGTATCGCGCCGTGATCGAACGTCTGGGTATTCGCAAGTAGTCGGGTGATCGAATCGACCGCCACCATTCCGTGTGGCGGTCGAACTATTGTCCCCGCAGGTGAACACTGAAACACGTTCAATCGCATGGGCCTGTACCTGGCCAACGAAGAGACTTGCCAGACTTTGTATGCGAATTGAGCGTATCTCTGTGGGCATCTGTGGGATTTAACCGGAGGAGACCATAGATGAAACATGTTGTAGACATCGAGCTGGCAGGTCGCCGCTTGACGCTGGAAACCGGCCGTATTGCCAAGCAGGCAGACGGCGCGATCTGGGCCACGTATGGCGACACCGTGATACTGGCGACGGCCGTGGCATCACAAACCGCAAAGCCGGGAGTGGACTTCCTGCCGTTGACGGTCGATTACCAGGAAAAGACATACGCGGCGGGCAAGATCCCCGGCGGGTATTTCAAGCGTGAAGGGCGTCCCTCGGAGCGGGAAGTGCTCACCAGCCGCTTGATCGATCGTCCGCTTCGTCCTCTCTTTCCCGAAGGGTACTATTTCGAAACTCAAGTCATCACCTCCGTTCTATCGGCAGACAAAACCGGCGTCTCTGATGTGATTGCCATCACCGCCGCATCCGCCGCATTGGCGATTTCGTCCATCCCATTCAATGGCCCGATCGCAGGGGTCAAGATTGGCCGCGTCAACGGGCAGTTTGTCGTCAATCCCGATTTGGAAACGCTGGAGACCAGCGAGTTGCATCTCGTGGTCGCCGGAACGGCCGATGCTGTCATGATGGTTGAAGCAGGGGCGAATGAACTGCCTGAAGCGACCATGCTGGAGGCGATCGAGTTGGCGCACAGCGAGATTAAGAAAATCGTGGCGAAGATCGAAGAGCTTCGCACGTTGGCCGGTAAGCCGAAACGGGTGGTGAAGCAAGAATCGATCGATGCGGCCTTGGCGGAGCAGGTACGCAAGCTGGTGGCCGGGCCGATTCGTGAAGCCATTTTGATTCCCAATAAGAGTGCACGACAAGAGCGATTGGATCAGGTATTGGCAGAGACGCTTGTCGCGCTCAAATCGGACGAGCCGAACCGGGACCGGCATGTCAAAATCACGTTCCACGGATTGGAGTACACCGAAGTTCGCAACATGATCCTCGAAAAGCGGGTGCGTGCCGATGGGCGCGGTCCGTCGGACATTCGTCCGATCACGTGCGAAGTGGGTGTGCTGCCCCGTGCGCACGGGTCTGCGGTTTTTACCCGCGGAGAAACGCAGAGTTTAGCGGTCGTAACGTTGGGAACGACCGACGATGAACAGCGTATCGACGCCCTTGAGGGCGAGTACATGCGCACCTTCATGTTGCACTACAATTTCCCGCCCTTCAGTGTCGGCGAAGCGCGGCCGTTACGATCTCCGGGACGCCGCGAAGTCGGGCACGGGGCTCTTGCAGAGCGCGCGCTGAAATCGGTCATTCCCGGAAAAGACAAATTCCCCTACACGGTTCGAATTGTGTCGGAAATTCTTGAATCGAACGGATCGTCCTCTATGGCCACGGTGTGCGGCGGGACGCTGGCGTTGTTGGATGCGGGTGTGCCGATCAAGGAACCGGTGGCGGGCATTGCCATGGGACTGATCAAGGAAGGCGACCAGGTATTGGTCCTGTCTGACATCCTGGGGCTGGAGGATCATCTGGGTGATATGGACTTCAAGGTGACCGGCACGAAGAACGGCGTCACCGCGCTTCAAATGGACATCAAGATTGGAGGCATCACCTCCGCATTGATGCGTGAAGCGTTAGCACAGGCCAAGGCAGGCCGATTGCACATTCTCGGGTGCATGGCCAAGGCCTTGACTGAACCGCGCACCAAGCTGTCAGCCTTCGCTCCGCGTATATTCCCGATGAAGATCAAGCAAGATAAGATCCGCGACGTCATCGGCCCAGGTGGCAAGATGATCCGCAGCATCATTGCGGAGACCGGTGTGAAGATCAATGTCGAGGATACGGGCGACGTGACGATTGCCTCCTCGGACGAAGCCTCGGCACAGAAGGCTATCGACATGATCAAGCGCCTGACCGAAGAAGTCGAAGTCGGCAAGATTTATCTCGGGACGGTTCGAAAGATCATGGATTTCGGCGCGTTCGTCGAGGTTCTGCCAGGCACGGATGGATTGGTGCACATCTCTCAGCTGGCTCACCATCGCGTGAAGGCGGTGACTGATGAGGTCTCTGAGGGTGACCAGATCCAGGTGAAGGTGCTGGAAATCGATAAGCAGGGCAAGATTCGTCTGAGCCGGAAGGAAGCCATGCCGGCGCCGGCTGGCGCTCCTGCCACCGAACCAACGCCTGCAGGATAATCGATCGTGTATCGCAAGATCGTTCTCGACAACCGGTTGCGCATCGTGGCCGAATTACTCCCGACGTTGAAGTCCGTCACGATCGGGATTTGGGTCAATGTTGGGTCCCGCGATGAGCAGCCGGGGGAAGAGGGGCTGTCTCACTTCCTCGAGCACATGTTTTTCAAAGGAACGCGAAGCCGGTCGGCGACGCAGATTTCCCGCGAGATTGATGCGCTGGGTGGTGAGATGAATGCGTTCACGACCCGTGAAACGACGACCTTTTATGTCAAGGTGCTCGATCAGCAGCTGGAGGCGGCGCTGGAGCTTCTCTCAGACCTGTTCTATCGTTCCCGATTCGAGTCTAAGGAAGTCGAGAAAGAAAAGCAGGTGGTGCTGGAAGAGATCCGAATGGTTCAGGATGATCCTGAGGATCTCGTTCAGGAACTCCATATGAAGCATACCCTCGGCAGCCATCCGTTAGGACGGCCTATCCTGGGGCAGGCTCCGAGAATTCAGGCGCTGGGACGTCGGGATCTGGTGTCATATGTCAGTTCTCACTATGACCCTGAGCGTACCGTCGTTGCAGTGGCCGGAAACTTCTCCTGGAAGCGTCTGGAACAACTCTTGGCCCGCTATTTCTCCGCTCCTCACAAGGGTGTTGCCGTCAAGCAGAGTCGGCGGCCTCCGGAGGTCCGTGGCGGGGTGCTGGTCAGGCGTAAAGCGCTGGAGCAAGTCCACCTCTGTTTGGGCCTGCAAGGCTTGGGAGCCGGGCATGCAGACCGGTACGCGGCCCATGCGCTGAACGGGGTGCTGGGAGGAAGTGTGAGTTCACGCCTTTTTCAAGAAGTGCGGGAGAAGCGGGGTCTCGTGTATTCGATTTATTCGTTCCTCTCCACATACTCGGATGGCGGCATGACGACTGTGTACGCAGGCACGCGCCCTAAAGAAGTTGAGCGTGTCGTAGAGGTCGTATGTCGTGAACTGAAGAAGCTCCGTAGCAAGGGGATTGATGCGAAGGATCTAGCCCGCGTGAAGAATCAAATGAAGGGCAGTCTCATGCTGAGCTTGGAAAGCTCGCATAGCCGTATGAGTAAGCTGGCGAAGGATGAGTTGACCCAAGGGAGCCACGTCTCTCTCGAACAAATGATCGGGGAGATTGATCGCGTTACCACGGATCAGGTCTATCGTGTGGCGCAAACCTTGTTAGATCAACGCTGTCTGGCCATCACGGCGCTCGGGCCCATTCCGGCCAAGAGTCTTCAGTCATTTGCGTCATAATTGGTCATGCGCTCGGCAGTCTTCAGTCGGAGCAGCGACGGAGCGAGAGGGAAAGGGCCCTATCGACACGGTTTCAGGTGGCTAACTGATTGAAGCCATAGAATTTTATTGATGCCGATCACCGCAGGATTTTCGAAAAACATTTTCTTGACACGTTTGGTGGATTTAAGTACCATGGCCGCGTTTTCATCCTATAAGTTCGAATTCATTTCGACTGCATTACAGGGGAAGGTAAGCAGAGAGAAAGGGGGTGTGTGTCGCACTTCCTCCTGCTAGCGCGTTCTCTGATTTTTTTTGTTTTCTTGGACTCTTTTTTTGGATACTGTGATTCAACGGTTCTCTGGTCATCATTTTTCCAAGGAGGGTAGGGTTATGAATAGGGTCGGAATTCTAGCCGCACTTGCAGTCTCCTCCGTTGTCGGCTTGTTGACCGCCGGTGTCTCGATGGCGGCCGACGCTCCAGCCGGGGGCGGACCCAGCGAAGTCACCACGGGCAGTGGTAAGTTTTTCAAGGGTGAACCCACGAATACCTTAAAAGGTCGCGTGTGGTCACAGTGGGCCGACAATCCTGATAACGAACTTCTCTTCGGGATCCAGTACTGGAATACTGGGGAGCCGGCCTCCGGTGAGGGTGGTGGTCGTTCTTCTACCTCCATGGACGTCAAGCCGCCGGATCCTTTGTTTGTCTGTTGCGCCTGGGGTTTCACGGGCGGGGCAGAGAAAAACGCTCCCTATGCCGGCTGGCATCAAGCGGCAACCACCGTCCGTCTGGCAGTTAAAGATAAGAATTTGATGGATCAAATCATCAAGGCGTCGCAGGAGCTTGTTGCGATGGAAGTGACCCTCGATGGCCGAACCATCACTGGTTTCAAGGTTTTGAAGTAGATTTTTATACGCGAGGCGACATTCTTTAGACTCTTTTGTCTTCTTTAAGGAGGATGTGATGATGAAGCTTCAAAAGCAAGGGTGGACCTTTATGGCTGCCGCAGCTTTGGTGGTAAGTTTTGCCTCCACTGCGCTGGCCATCGAGGCGTTCCAGGAGCGTTTTGAGTGGGGAGATTTGAGCAAGCCCACGACGCTTCAGGGCCGAGTGATTATTTTGGATCCGTATGATGAAGCTGTCTGGCTCAACATCGCGGTGTTCGGCGGCAACGCTGAGAGCGGATTGTGGTGGCAGAGAGTCCATCCCGGAAAGAACCTCAAGTTCTATCCTGCGGACAAGAATGTGTGGGAGCAACTGAAGTCGATGGCCCGTGCGCATTCCGGCCCGGCTGCGGCGAAGGAAGTTCCCCCTGGATCTCCGACCACCTTGGTGGAGTTTGTGGCTCAGGAGACTGAGCAGAACCACCGGGTGATCACTTCCGTGAAGAAGCTCAATGATAATGCAGGTGAAATGGGCAAGCCTAAGAGCATCTCATCCCTTCGTCTGAAGGAATGTGAAGGCAAGACGGAAGTGGACGCTCCGTGCCACGCCGCGAAGACGTTGCTGAACACATCGCCGAAGACTCCGGATGGAGCTAATTTGCCTCTGCAGTATGATGTCTTGTTGCCCGATGGCAAGCCGCTTGCCAACCTGATTCCTTGGACGGCCAAGTACAATCAGGGCAGTGGGCATCATTGATTTCTAGCAGGCCATTGGCCTGAAGCGAGAAGGCGGCACTCCCGAAAGGGGTGCCGCCTTTTTGTTTGCTCGTGACAGTGCGTGAGTCGAAACAGATCGATGGGGGATCCGTCACTCGCTCAGAAGCCGTTGTTGTAAGGCAGCGAGCCGATTGAGCGCATCCAGGGGTGTCATGGAAAAGAGATCCATCTGTCGGACTTCTTCCAGCATGGGATGGGGTGTCGGCAGCGTAGAGTCAAATTGAAGGGCTTGCTGACTTTCCAGGATGGGACGCGGAGAGGTCGTCGATTCTAGTTGGGCAAGGACCGCCTTAGCTCGCTGTATGACCGTATCAGGAAGACCTGCCAGTTGGGCGACATGTATCCCATAACTACGATCAGCTCCTCCCTGGACGATCTTACGCAGAAATAATACTTTCCCGTCGCGTTCCTTCACCGCCACAGAATAGTTCGTGATCCCTGTTCGCAGCCCCTCCAGTTGGGTCATTTCGTGATAGTGCGTCGCGAAGAGCGTGCGTGCCCCAAGCCGTTCTGGATCCTGGATGAATTCCGCAATCGCCCAGGCAATGCTCAGGCCGTCATAGGTACTCGTGCCCCGGCCTATTTCATCCAGCAGAATCAGGCTCCGCGCCGTCGCACAATTGAGGATATGCGCCGATTCGGTCATCTCCACCATAAAAGTGCTTTGGCCTCCGGCGAGATTGTCGGAAGCTCCGACCCGCGTAAAGATACGATCGACCAATCCGATCCTGGCCTCGGCTGCCGGTACGAAACTTCCCATTTGGGCCAGTAAAGCAATGAGCGCCACCTGCCGGAGATACGTGCTTTTTCCCGCCATATTGGGACCTGTCAGAATGTGAAGGCGGCTGGTCTGTAGATCGAGACGCGTGTCGTTGGGGATAAACCCTCCGGAGAGATCAAGTCGCTCGACTACAGGGTGACGGCCTTGCTTGATGTAGAGGCTGTCACCCGTGTCGATGGTCGGCCGCACATACTGGTTCAATCCAGCGGTTTCCGCGAGGGCTGCCAGGACATCCAGCACGGCCAGCCTGCGGCTGATGTCTTGCAGGCGGGCGGTTTCGGAGGCGAGTCCTGTTCTGAGCTGTTCGAAGAGCGATTGCTCAAGCGCCGTGAGTTTGGCATCCGCTCCGGTGACCCGCTCCTCCAGTTCTTTCAACTCTGCCGTCATAAATCGCTCGGCATTGACCAGTGTCTGCTTTCGAATATAGTCAGGCGGAACTTTCCCCAGATTGGCTTTTGTGAGTTCGATGTAGTATCCGAAGACCTGGTTGTAGCGAATTTTAAGGGATTCGGCGCCGGTCCGTTCTCGCTCCTTGGCCTCAAGTGCCGCAATCCAGGTCTTCCCTTCACGGCTTGCTTTGCGAAGTTCGTCCACCTCCGGGCGATACCCGTCCTTCAAAATGCCCCCATCACGAATGGAAATCGGGGCTTCGGGAAGAATGGCTTGTTCAATCAGATCAAACAGGTCTTGCGCGTTATCCCAGGATGCCGCGAGCTCAGCGAGGAGCGGGGCCTGCAGGGGAGCGAGTTCGGCCTGAATTGCCGGCAGGGAGGATAACGAGAGTTTCAGGGCCAACATGTCGCGAGGATTGGCGACTCCGAGAGAGATCCGACCGCAGAGTCGTGAAATGTCTTGGACGGTTCGTAGCGCCGTTCGAAGGCGAACCCGCGGTTCAATGCTCTGTTTGAGTTCATCGACCGCGGTGAGACGCGCTTCGATAGGGGCGCAGCTTATCAGTGGGCGCAGGAGCCACTCGCGGAGCAACCGGCTGCCCATCGCGGTGACGGTGCGGTCGAGGACACCCAGCAGCGTATAAGGCGAACGGCCATTCGACGATTCGTCCCAACGGCCGGCAGGTTTGACGAGTTCCAGGTTGCGAATGGTGACGCTGTCCAGATGCATGGCGTCGTGCGATTGTCTGACCCGCAGATGTCGAATGTGATCGAGCGAGGCCGATGGCTGTGTCTCTCTGACATAGCGCAACACGGCTGCTCCGGCTTGGATGCCCAAGGTGAGCTGGTGACACCCGAAGGCATCCAGCGAATGCACATGGAAGTGTTCTTGGAGCATGGCGCGACCGGTATCCAACTCAAACCAGCTGGCCGGTTGTGCGCAGCAGCGGGGGCCGGTCAATTCAGCCATCCAGGATTGTTCTCCCGGTGTCACCCCGTCGGCATACAGCAATTCTTTCGGGTCAAGGCGTGCGAGTTCGTCCAGAAGAGCAGCCGGTGCCAGCGAGCCGTGAAATTCGCAGAGCCAGAATTCTCCGGTTGAAACCTCAATCGTCGCAAGGCCGAATGAATGCTCTTTGCGATCCGGACCAACGGTGCGGAAGCGAGAGGAGATGGCCGCCAGTACGTTGGATTCCGAGGAGGGGAGGAACTCGCTATCAATCAGTGTGCCGGGCGTGTAGAGCCGGACGACTTCCCGTCGGACCAAGCCCTTGGCAAGTTTCGGGTCTTCGACTTGCTCGCAAAGCGCCACCGTTCGGCCTGCGCGCAGGAGTTTGGCGATATAATTTGTGGCGGCATGATAGGGGACGCCACACAGTGGAATCGGAGTGTCGCTGGATTTATCCCGGGATGTCAGCGCAATCGAGAGAAGTTTGGATGCTTCGATGGCGTCTTCTTGAAACATTTCATAGAAATCGCCGACCCGGAAAAACAGAATGGCATCACGGTAGGCCTGTTTGATATCGCGGTACTGCCGCATCAATGGCGTGCCGTCAGCGTCACCCATCGACAGGTTCTCCCTCAGAAGGAATGTCCGAAGACGCTCCCACGCGGCGGGCGGCTTTGTCGAGCGCCTGACGCAGCCGCTCCAGATCGACTTCGGCTTCCTGTAGGGCCTTGGTTTTTCGTCGCAATTCGATCCGTCCGCGTACCCAGGCTGGAAAGAGCAGAATGCCGGACACCAGCAGCCCGACGCCGAAGGCCGCCAGGATCGGCTTATAAATCAGAATGGAGGCCGATCGAAGGCCGAAAAAATACCGTAGGGTGACCTCTTGTTCCTGATTCTGCAGGAAGAACGACAGCGCAAGCAGCAACACCGTTCCTACCAATATCAAACGGATCAATGCGAGGCCCTCCTTGGCCGGGGTCATTGTACACGGGTTTCTCGAACCACTCTAGTGGGACGCCGCGTCGACAGGCTGGCGCGAAGTGCGAGGAGTAAGCGGGATGCGGATGGCCCTCTGGCCGTGAGAATCGCGTGCCGTGCGGACGGGGGGCGGTGTGTGAGGTGAATCTCAAGGCGGTCGATCGGAAGACCTGCGCCCCATCGTTCCGCCCATTCGATGGTGATGACTGCATGGCCGTCTAAGTAATCACCCAGTCCGGTATTGTCGAGCTGGGCGGCGGTGAGCCGGTAGAGATCGGTATGGATCAGAGGGAGGCGTCCCCGGTATTCGTGAATCAAGGTAAAGGTCGGACTGCTCACAGCCGTTGGTTCGGCGTGCAGCCCATCGGCGATTCCTCGCACCAGTGACGTTTTCCCGGTTCCCATTTCTCCGAACAGGGCCACGACTTCCCCTCCCTGCAGGAGCAGGCCCAGACATCGCCCAAGCCGATGAGTCTGTTGCCGGGAGCGAAGAATCGTTCTCCAGGGCTTGGTGACAGCGGGAGGCCTCGCATTTTGCTGCGGGGCAGGTGAGGCGGTCGAGGGCTTAGCGGTGGGTGGTCGGCGCGATGGCATGGGGGATACGCTCAATCAGATCGCGGGCGATCATGCCGGCTTGGCCGAGCTGCTGCGCGGCGAGATCTCCGGCGAGGCCATGAAAGTAGGTGGCGGCACAGGCGGCCTCCCAGGGGGCCACGCCTTGGGCGAGCAACCCGCCAACCATGCCGGTCAACACGTCTCCGGTTCCAGCGGTGGCCATTCCGGGGTTGCCGCTCGGACAGATCGCTGCCACTCCGTCCGGTCTGGCGATGACTGTCCGGGCTCCTTTGAGAATGACGAACACGCCGCGTTCACGTGCGAAGCGCGTGGCCGTGCCGAGGCGATCTTCATTCACGGACTGGGTGGTCGCCTCTGCCTCGAGCCTGGCCATTTCTCCTGGATGAGGGGTGATAATCGGAGGGCGATGACATTCCGTCAGCAAGGAGGCTTTCCCCGCCAACGCATTGAGCGCATCGGCATCGAGCACGCAAGGTTTGTCGATGCGTTTGACGAATTCTTGCACCAAATCGACGGTTTCCGGATGCGTCGTCAGGCCAGGACCGATCGCAATGGCCTCTCGAGATCCCGCGAAGGCGAGCAGCCGATCCAGGCCTGAACGGGCAAAGGTGCGTGCCTTTGTTTCCGGCATCGGCAGGGTCATGGCTTCGAGTAATTTGGCCTCCAGAATGTCATTCACACTTGAGGGAACAGCGGCCGTCACGAGACCGGTTCCCATGCGAAGCGCCGCAAGGGCTGCCATTGCTGCTGCACCGGTCTTGCCGACTGAACCGGCGATGATGCCGAGATGACCATAGGTTCCTTTGTGCGAGGACGGCCGTCGCGGGGGAAGTGCGGCTTGCGCGGCGGCGCCAGTCAGAAGCAATAGGCGGCTCCCGACGGCCTCGACAAAAGAAGTCGGAATTCCGATATCGACGAGATGCACCACACCTGCGCAATCAATGCCGGCTCCGCAATAAAATCCTGCTTTCGGTAATCCAAAGGTGACGGTCAGGTCCGCGCGCACAGCGGCGCCTAAGATGGCCCCGGTATCGGCATGGAGGCCTGATGGAAGATCTACGGCAACGATGGGGCGTCCGGCCGCATTGATGGCGTCGATCGCCTCGCGGTACAAGCCGGTCACAGGAGTAGAGAGCCCGGTGCCTAAAATGGCGTCGATAACAATGTCGCCCGCCGCCAGCCGTTGGTGGAGCGCGCTCGCATCGGTGGGACGAGTGGTGGACGATGGGCCGGCCGTTCGTTGAAAGCGCTGATACATCGCCTTCGCGTCGCGACTGAGTTCGGTGGCCGGCGCTAACAATAGAACGTGGACCCGGGCTTTTTTTCGCCGGAGCAGTCGAGCGATGACGAAGCCGTCTCCGCCATTGTTGCCCTTGCCACAGAGGATGATGACTCTTTTCCCCGCAACCGGTCCGTACCGCGCCTCAAGGTGCGTCACGACACCTGTTCCGGCTCGCTCCATCAGCACCAGAGAAGGCACCTGCCCCTCTGTGATCGTCCGATGGTCGAGCGCGCGCATCTGTTCGGCGGTCACGATCGGTATCATGGTGTCAATCGAGCCTCCGACCGGTTCACGGTGGCGGGAAGCATGGCCGTTGCCTGCAGTGTATCCAGACTAGGCCAGCAATTCCTTCATTTCGCGAACAGCTTGAACGAGCCCGACCATGACGGATCGGGCGATAATGCTGTGGCCGATGTTGAATTCGACGATTTCCTGCAGTTTGGCCAGTCGTTTGACGTTTTTATAGGTCAGACCGTGGCCGGCGCTCACGCCGAGGCCAAGCTTGTAGGCCAGTTTTGCCGCCTGAGTAATGGCTTCAAACTCCTCGTCTTCTTCCTTGGAACGCTTGGCGTTGGCGTATCGGCCGGTGTGCAGCTCCACATAGGCCGCGCCGATTTTATGAGCGGCCTTGATTTGATCCAAGCTGGGTTCAATGAACAAACTGGTCGGGATTCCACCATCCCTCAACAGGTCGACAATTTTCTGAATCCGTTCGCGGTGGTTGGCGACATCCAAGCCGCCTTCCGTGGTCAACTCTTGACGACGTTCGGGAACCAACGTGACCAGGTCGGGCTTCACGCTGAGGGCAATTTTGGCCATGGCGTCATCGGCGGCCATTTCCAAATCTAACTTGGTTCGAACGATTTCTCGCAACATTGTCAGGTCACGGTCTTGGATATGCCGGCGATCTTCCCGGAGATGCACAACCAAACCGTCTGCGCCGGCCAGTTCGACCAGGATTGCGGCGGTCAGAGGGTCCGGGTCGCTTCCTCCCCGCGCCTGCCGGAGTGTTGCCACATGATCGATATTGACGCCCAGTCGAGCCATTACGCCTCCGCAATTCCCATGTATGACGCTGGAGAAAGATTTCGGAACTGGTCGAAATTCATAGACAATTCTGCTGTTCCTGAGGCATTATTAACAGAAGAGGGTGGGGTGGGGCAAGAAGGCCTCTCTCGAGGTGCCGACAGGCGTTTCTCACGTTCGAGACAGAACGGCAAGCCGCAACTCCATAGAAACATAGTGAAATTGACTCATTTAGAGGGCTCCATTAAAATACGCC
Organism: Nitrospira sp.; assembly: GCA_024998595.1. GTDB lineage: Bacteria > Nitrospirota > Nitrospiria > Nitrospirales > Nitrospiraceae > Nitrospira_A. Next base: position 467,000 of record JACOEK010000002.1, on the reverse strand, counting down.
GCTTTCAGAGGCGTGACGACTCAACCCGTTCAGCAGAGGACCCGCCAGTAGGAGCCTGACACATCCATGTCGATTAGCGACGGTTTTTACCGCATCAAACGACTTCCTCCGTACGTATTTGCCCAGGTGCAAACCCTGAAGCTAGAGGCGCGTCAACGGGGTGAGGATATCATCGACTTCGGGATGGGCAATCCGGATCAGCCCACCCCGCCTCATATCGTCGACAAACTGATCGAGGCGTCCAAGAAAGCCAAGAATCATCGCTATTCAGCCTCGCGCGGCATCACCAAACTGCGCCATGCGATTACCGGCTGGTACAAGCGCAATTATGATGTGGACTTGGATCCCGAGACCGAAGCGATTGTCACGATCGGCTCGAAAGAAGGGCTTGCGCACCTGGCCTTGGCCACGATCGGGCCAGGTGATGTGGTGCTCACGCCGACGCCGACCTATCCCATTCACATGTACAGCTTCATTATTGCGGGCGGCGAAGTGCGCGGGATTGAGCTACGTCAGGACAGCGATTTCTTCGACGATCTGCTGCGGGTCTATCGCCAGACCTTGCCCCGTCCTCGTATTCTGGTCATCAATTTCCCGCACAATCCCACCACTGCGGTGGTCGATCTCGAGTTCTTTAAGAAGATCGTCGCGTTTGCCAAAGAGCACGATGTGATTGTGATTCACGATCTGGCCTACGCGGATATCGCGTTCGACGGCTACAAGGCGCCGAGTTTTCTGCAGGTGCCGGAGGCCAAGGATGTGGGCGTCGAGTTTTACACGTTGTCGAAGGCCTATAACATGCCCGGCTGGCGAGTCGGGTTTTGTGTCGGCAACCGTGAGGTGGTGGGTGCGCTCGCCAAGCTGAAGAGCTATCTCGACTACGGTATTTTTCAGCCGATTCAAATCGCCAGTACGGTGGCGTTGAACGGGCCGCAAGACTGCGTCAAAGAAGTCGTGCAACGGTATCAAAACCGCCGAAATGTCCTGGTGAACGGGCTGAATCGTATCGGATGGCCGGTGGCATTGCCCCGGGCGACGATGTTCGTGTGGGCCCGTATCCCGGATCCATTCCGCCACATGGGGTCACTGGAATTTTCGAAGTTGTTGCTCCGGGAAGCCAAGGTTGCGGTCTCTCCGGGCATTGGATTTGGAGAAGGCGGGGATGAATTCGTGCGGTTTGCGTTGGTGGAGAACGAGCATCGTACACGCCAGGCCCTCCGCGGCATCCGGAAGGTCTTGAATTTGGATGATCAGGAACCATGAAGACTGAGATCGGAGTAGGATTAATCGGCTTCGGCACCGTCGGTACCGGCGTGGCTCGAGTGCTTCTCGAGAATGCGGATTTGATCCGTCGACGGGTGGGAGTCCCTATCAAGTTGGTGCGCATTGCGGATTTGGACATTACCCGTGACCGAGGTGTTGCGATTCCTCCGGGGGTGATGACGACGGACATTCAGCAGGTATTGACGGACCCGCGCGTGGACATCGTCATCGAGCTGATGGGCGGGTATGACCTGGCGAAACGCGTGATTTTGGATGCGGTGCAACGAGGCAAGCACGTCGTCACCGCCAATAAGGCTCTCTTGGCCGTGCATGGGGAAGAGATTTTCGCCGCCGCTTCCCGTCAAGGAATAGACCTCGGGTTTGAGGCGAGTGTGGGTGGAGGAATCCCGGTCATCCGCGCTCTCACGGAAGGGCTGGCCGCGAATCATATCCAATCCATCTATGGCATCATCAATGGTACGTCGAATTATATTCTGAGCCGGATGACCAGCGAAGGGCAACGATTTGATGTCGTGCTGGAGGAGGCCAAGCGAGCCGGATATGCTGAGGCTGACCCCACGTTCGATGTCGCAGGCATCGATTCGGCCCATAAGCTCACCATCATGGTCAGTCTGGCCTACGGTACTCCGGTCAACTTCAAAGAGATTTACACCGAAGGCATCACCGGCCTTACCCCGCTCGATATCGCCTATGCGAAGGAGTTCGGATTTACCATCAAGCTGCTGGCGATCGCCAAGTTTTCCGATGGAGAAATTGAGGCCCGCGTGCATCCCACCATGGTGCCATCTGCGTCGCAGATTGCAAAAGTGGATGGGGTCTACAATGCCATCCAGTTGGTCGGCGATGCGGTAGAAGACGTGGTGCTGTATGGACGGGGCGCTGGGTCGATGCCGACCGGCAGCGCCGTCGTAAGCGATGTGATGTCCATCGCGCGGGACATGCTCAAGAATGCGAGCGGACGTGTGCCGCCGGCCTCCTATCAGCCGGATCAACGCCGGCCATTGCGGATGCGGCCGATGGAGGAAATTACCTCACTGTATTACATTCGGTTCATGGTCCTGGACCGGCCCGGTGTCCTTTCGCAGATCGCGGGTGTGTTGGGTCGTTACGGAATCAGCATTTCTTCCGTGTTGCAGCAAGGACGCAAGGAAGGGCAGACCGTGCCGGTCGTGATCATGACGCATATGGCAAAAGAGCGTGATATTCAAAACGCGCTTCGCGAAATCAATCCGATGCCGTACATCTCCGAACCGACGACGCTGATCAGGGTTGAAGGGCGGGATGAATGACGGGGCGGTTTTCCGGTCTTGTTGAGAAGGTGGTTGAATAGATTGTTATGACTCGCTGGCGGGGCATTATCGAAGAATACCGAAAGTTCCTGCCGGTGACGGCGCAGACGCCTGTCATCACGCTGGGAGAGGGCAATACGCCCCTCATCCGCGCGGCGCGACTGGCAAAAAAAATCGCCCCGGGTGTGGATCTCTACCTCAAGTATGAGGGGATGAATCCAACCGGATCGTTCAAAGATCGCGGCATGACGATGGCCATTTCCAAGGCTGTCGAAGGAGGCGCGAGAGCGGTCATATGCGCCTCCACCGGCAATACGTCCGCGTCGGCCGCCGCCTATGGGGCCCGAGCGGGAATTGCCGTGTATGTGCTGATTCCGGCTGGGAAAATCGCTCTCGGCAAGTTGTCGCAGGCTATGATGCATCAAGCCACCGTCATTCAAGTTGAGGGAAACTTTGACCAGGCATTGACCATCGTCAAGGAGTTATCGGCGACCTATCCGGTGGAGTTGGTGAACTCCCTCAACCCGTTTCGCATCGAAGGTCAAAAAACGGCTGCGATGGAGATTTGCGACGATCTCGGTGATGCGCCGACAGTCCATGTACTTCCTGTAGGGAATGCGGGTAATATCACCGCCTATTGGAATGGCTATCGCGAGTATCGTGCCGCCAATCAAACGACGCGCTTGCCACGCATGATGGGTTTTCAAGCCGCCGGAGCAGCCCCGATTGTCCTTGGGCATGTCGTGCAAGAGCCACAGACCGTGGCGACGGCGATACGGATCGGCAACCCGGCCAGCTGGCAGTCGGCGCTAAAGGCGGTGGGAGAATCCTCGGGCGCCATTGATATGGTCACGGATGAAGAAATTCTCCATGCCTACGCGTTGGTGGCGAGGGAAGAAGGTGTCTTTTGCGAACCAGCGTCTGCCACCTCTGTGGCCGGTGTGATTAAGTTGAGCCAAGCCGGGCAATTAAAGGAAGGTGCCACGGTCGTGTGTACATTGACCGGGCACGGTTTGAAGGATGCCGATACGGCGATCGGCATTTCACGTCAGCCTCAAACGGTGAAAGCCACCCGCGATGATGTGGCCCGCCTCCTTCATGTCTGATTACCTCAGGAACATTGCATGAAATATTTGATCCTGCATGCCGACGGGATGGCAGACCTTGCGTGTGCGGAACTCGGTGGGAGCACGCCTCTCCAGGCGGCGAAGACTCCCTATCTTGACCAGATCGCCCAGCGCGGAGAAGTGGGGCTCTTGAGCCTTCCTTCCGACGCGGGCACGTCGGGCAGTGATGTCACCGGTGTCGCCGTCCTGGGATATGATCCCAAGAAGTATTATCCCGGCCCAGGTCCGCTGGAGGCCGCGGGTCTCGGTGTGACGGTGGGTGAGCAGGATGTCGTCTTCCGTTGCACCATGGTCACGGTGCGGGGAGAATCCGCCTCAGACGGGAAAGACCGCGCGGCCGACATCAAGAAGCTAGGATCGCATGTGGTCATGGAAGATGCGACCGCCGGGCTCATCGAGACGGATCAGGCCCGGGAGTTGGTTGAAGCCGTCAACGAACAGCTGGGGTCGGAAAGCATTCAATTTTACCCTGGGTCCGGCCATCGGCACTTAATGGTGTGGGTGGGAGGGAAGTCGCGCGCGACCTGCGTGGACCCCCAGCAGTTAGTCGGACAATCGATTGCCGAGGCGTTGCCGGCCGGCGATGGCGCCGATGTGCTGCGGAAAATCATGGATGCCTCGTTTTTTATTCTGCGCGATCATCCGGTCAATGAAGAGCGCGAAGAAGAAGGGCTCAAGCCGGCCAATTGTCTCTGGTTGTGGGGGCAGGGGCGCGCTCCGTTGTGGCCACCCGTATCCGAGCGCTATCAGATCACCGGTGTCGTGGTATCAGCCAGTGATGTACACCGCGGAGTCGGACTGTGCGCAGGGCTGGAGGCGGCCGAACTGCCAGCCGATAGCGGCGATGAATCGGAAACATTCTCCGGGTGTGTGAACGCGGTCGTCCAGGAGTTGGCGAAGAAAGATTTCGTCTATCTCCATGCCGGTTTGTCGGACGATGTGCTGCATGCGACCAGTGTTCACGATAAGGTGCAGGCCATTGAACGTTTCGATGCCCAGGTGGTCGGGCCGATTCTTGCGGCTCTGGCGAAGTATCCGGCGTACCGGCTGCTCGTGGTGTGTGATCCCGGTCTGGCGAAGGGGCATGGCTCAGACGTTCCACCAATTTTGTATGCGCTGTGCGACGGTGCCACCCAGCCACCGGTTGGCTCGGCAACCCGCTTTCATGAACAGGACAAGACCATTGCCGGATCCGCGCCGCGCGATGCCACCAAACTCATGATGCGGTTATTTCCTCGTGGAGTGTAAGGGTTGTGGCACTGATCGTTCAGAAATACGGCGGCACCTCGGTCGGGAACGTTGAGCGGATTCATCGCGTCGCCGAACGTGTCGAGCGCGCGCAGAAAGATGGGCATCAGGTCGTCGTGGTGCTGTCGGCAATGAGCGGCGAAACAGATCGACTGCTCAAGCTGGCGCATGACGCGACCAATTCCCCGGATGAGCGTGAACTGGACATGCTGCTTTCAACGGGAGAGCGGGTGACCATCGCCTTATTGGCCATGGAGCTTCGGGGGCGAGGCGTGAACGCCCGTTCCTTCACGGGTCGGCAGGTCGGCATTCATACTGACAGTGCTCATACCAAGGCGAGAATTTCGCGCGTGACGGCCGAACGTATCAAGGAAGCAATTGCCGGAGGGGTCATTCCGGTCGTAGCCGGATTTCAGGGGATTAACGCCAGCTCGGATGTCACGACCCTTGGACGGGGAGGGTCTGATTTGACCGCCGTGGCGTTGGCCGCGGCACTCAAAGCGGATCGTTGCATCATCTATACGGATGTCGACGGGGTGTACACCGCCGATCCCAACATCGTGCCGGCTGCGCGTCGCCTCGACAAGATTTCGTACGAGGAGATGCTGGAAATGGCGAGCTTGGGCGCCAAGGTACTACAGAGTCGTTCGGTCGAATTTGCCGCGAAATATTCCGTCCCGGTGGAGGTCAATTCAAGCTTCAAGGAAGGAAAGGGAACGCTCGTGACACGTGAAGATGCCGATATGGAAGGGGTTATGGTGTCGGGTGTGACGGGTGACCGCAATCAGGCCAAGATTACGATTGTCGGTGTGCCGGATCGACCGGGTATTGCTGCGCGTGTATTCGGTGCTGTGGCGAACGCCAATATCGTCGTCGACATGATCATCCAAAACGTCAGTCAGGCGTCCATGACCGACATTTCGTTCACGGTACCGAAGCCGGACCTGCGCAACGCGGTCGATCTCGTGCAGCGCTTGTCCCAGGAAATCGGCGCCCGGTCGGTTGCCGTAACCGAATCCATTGCCAAGGTGTCGCTTATTGGAGTGGGCATGCGATCCCACTCGGGAGTGGCGGCGAAGATGTTCGAGGTGCTGTCGCGCGAAGGCGTCAATATCATGATGATCAGCACGTCGGAAATTAAAATCTCCTGTGTCATCGAAGAAAAGTATCTGGAATTGGCCATGCGCACGCTCCATACGGCGTTCGGCCTGGATCGCGTATCGGCAACGGCGCTGGGCTGATCGCCATGAAGGGAAACGTCTGCTGGACAGGCGGCCCCCGCGATACTTCAAGCAACGCCGAGTGGCGCTCTCATCTATGAAACGTCGAACCACCACCTCACGCCGGTCTTCTTCTCCGGAAGCTATCCCTCGTGTGCCGATGCTCACCAGTACGCAGGTCTCGGCATTGGAGATCTACGATACGACCTTGCGCGATGGGGCTCAGGCGGAGGACGTGAGTTTCTCCGTCGAGGACAAGCTTCGTGTCGCGCAGCAGCTCGATGAACTCGGTGTGCATTTCATTGAGGGGGGATGGCCGGGCGCGAATCCCAAAGACATTGAGTTCTTCCGACAAATCAAAACCATTCCTTTTCGGAATGCGACCGTCGTGGCGTTCGGCTCCACGCGGAAAGCCAGCAATTCGGTCCGCAAAGACAAAAATCTTCAAGCGCTTCTGGATTCGGGCACGCGGACCATCACGCTCTTCGGGAAGAGTTGGTCATTTCAGGTGACGGATGCACTTGGCATCGCACTCGCTAAGAATTTGGAACTCATCGAAGATTCCGTTCACTACCTCCGTTCCAAAGATCGTCGCGTATTCTATGATGCGGAGCATTTCTTCGACGGGTACAAGGCCAATCCCGATTATGCACTGCAGACGATCCGCCGTGCCATTGCCGGCGGTGCTGAGCGGGTGATTCTGTGCGACACGAACGGCGGCACGATGCCGTGGGAGATTCGGGAAATTTGCCGAGTGGTGAAACAGGAGTGCCCGGTACCCTTGGGCATCCACGCGCACAATGACAGCGAAATGGCCGTGGCCAATTCGCTGGTCGCCGTGGAGTCGGGCATTCTGCAGGTGCAGGGGACGATCAACGGAATCGGCGAGCGATGCGGCAATGCCAATCTCTGCTCCATCATTCCAAATCTACAGTTGAAAATGCAGCGCCCGGCACTCGGCAGCAAACTGACACGCCTGAAAGATGTCTCAGGATTTGTGACGGAGATCGCCAATTTGATGCCCAATAAGCGGCAGCCCTATGTCGGGGATGCGGCTTTTGCGCACAAGGGGGGCGTACATATTCATGCCGTCCTTAAAAATGCGGCGACCTACGAACACATCGATCCTGCAGTCGTCGGGAATCGTCGGCGGATCCTGGTCTCTGACTATGCAGGACGCAGCGGATTGATGGAAAAGGTCGAGGCCTACGGTATTTCGTTGACCAAAAATCATGCGAAACTTCAGGAACTCGTCGAGACGCTCAAGGAGCGTGAAAGTCAGGGGTATCAATTCGAAGGCGCTGAAGGGTCCTTTGAATTATTGATGCGCAAAGCGATGGGAAGCCATCGTGCGTCTTTTCAATTGCTGGGTTTCCGGGTGATCGTCGAAAAAAAGCAGGAGCATGGGCTTCTGCTGTCGGAAGCGACGGTCATGGTAAAGGTTGGAGAAGTGGTCGAGCATACGGCGGCCGTGGGAGCCGGACCGGTGAATGCGCTCGACCATGCGTTGCGCAAAGCATTGGAGAAGTTTTACCCGCAACTTCGCGACGTCAAATTGCTCGATTACAAGGTGCGCGTGTTGTCTGCTGACAAGGGCACGGAATCAAAGGTGCGCGTGTTGATTGAATCAGGGGATCATAAAGACAAGTGGGGGACGGTTGGGGTTTCTGAAAATATTATGGAAGCCAGTTGGCAGGCGCTGGCGGACAGCATCGAGTACAAATTGCTCCTCGCCGATCGCTGACGCTGTTTTCCCTCCATTGGGCGCACATAATCCTTGACAGGCCAGGTAACCTCACGTAACTTATGGAAAATTCTTTGTCTTGGACGCTCGACACCAAGAAGCACTTCCTAAGGAACGACTCTAGTGGATGGCGGGGGGAAAGGCATGAGAAAGGCGGATATCGCGAACGAAATCTTCAAGCAGGTTGGAGTGTCTAAGAACGATGCAGCTGATATCGTCGAACTCGTGCTCAACCTGCTGAAGGGAGTGCTGCAAAAGGGTGATGCAGTCAAAATTGCAGGATTTGGAAATTTTGTCGTTCGAAGCAAAGGGGCCCGTAAAGGACGTAATCCGCGAACCGGTGAAGAAATTGGCATTACCCCCCGTCGCGTGGTGACGTTTCGGCCCAGTCAGGTCTTTAAAAAATACGTGAATTCCTAGTCGCTACCTTGCCACGAGCACGCAGCATGAGGACCGGTCATGGGGAATGATCCCGGACTGGGAAGTAAGGTTTTTTATAAGATCGGCGAAGTCAGCAAGATTTCTAAGTTGCCGGCTTATGTCTTGCGGTTTTGGGAGTCGGAGTTTAGCTTCCTGAGGCCCAAGAAGAGCCGTGGTAACCAGCGACTGTATGTGCAGCGTGATGTGGACACGGTCCTGGAGATTAAGCGTATGCTCTATGATGAAGGGCACACGCTGGCCGGCGTGAAGCGGTACTGGGCTCGCCGAGGACGCGCAACGGTCAAAAAAAGCGGGTCGCGGAAAGAACTGGCGCAACGTGTCAGGGGCGATCTCCAGGCGATCATCCGAATGATCGATTCACATTCAGCTTGAACTGTTCCGGTGATGCGGGCGGCTGCGTCCAAGTGTGTGGGTAACATCGATGTCGGCCGTGTCGGGGCGTAGCGCAGCCCGGTAGCGCACTCGCTTGGGGTGCGAGGGGTCGTGGGTTCAAATCCCGCCGCCCCGACCATCGGCACGATGTAGTCCACCACGCACTGTTCTAAGATACGTTGATCACTGCGACCGACCATCTTCCGCCTGTCTATCCATCCGCTCGCCGTTCTCCCACCACCCTCGAGCCCACGGTTCCGGTTCTGCCCCTTCACTGGGTTTCCATGCATAAGGAGTGGTTGTGACGCGCGTACGGATTCTTGTAACCAACGACGATGGGATTGCGTCTCCCGGAATTCACGCTGTCGCCGCTGCGCTTGGTGCGTTGGGGGAAGTGTGGATTGTCGCACCAGATCGGGAGCGCACTGCAGTGGGACATGCGGTCACATTGCACAAGCCGCTCCGCATCACTAAGATGGCGCCCCGCACGTTCATGGTGAACGGAACCCCAGTGGATTGTGTCAATCTCGCATTGGTGAAAATCTTGCCCGGGCCTCCGGCGTTGATCCTCTCGGGAATCAATCGCGGCGTCAATCTCGGGGATGATGTCATGTATTCCGGCACAGTCTCCGGCGCCTTGGAGGGGACGATTCTCGGCATCCCGTCGATAGCGGTGTCGCAGGAAGGCGGGGAGACATTCCGGTTCGAGGTCGGCGCGCGGTATGCGGCTCGTGTGGCTGCTGAAGTGTTGCAGCACGGATTGCCGGCGGAAACCATTTTGAATGTGAATATTCCCGATGTTCCCCTGCGTTCCATCAAGGGGGTGAAGGTCACGTGTTTGAGTCGGCGCCGGTTCAACAATCCCATTGTCGAGAAGGTGGATCCCAGAGGGCGCAAATATTACTGGATTGCGGGGACCCGCCAATCGTGGAGCCGGAAGCAAGACGCCGACCATGAAGCCTTGGAGCGCCGTATGGTGTCTGTGACCCCGATCCATCTCGATACGACCTATCACGCCATGCTGGAACACTTTAAAGCCTGGGAGCAACCGCTTTCCAAACTGTCCGCGACTCGGACGGCGGTCAGCGGGCGTTCTCAGCGGAGGTCTCGCGCGTGAGCGCACTGATCGAATGGTTGATTGAGGTGCTCGGTCGATTCGTCATTACGACCATTTCGACATTTGGCTATACCGGCATCGTGATTACGATGGCGATCGAAAGCGCCTGTATTCCCCTGCCGAGTGAAATCATCATGCCCTTCTCGGGCTATCTGGTTTCCACCGGACAATTTTCCATGTGGGGCGTGGCCTTCGCCGGTGCGATCGGCAATGTGCTCGGGTCCTTGGTGGCCTACTATGTCGGGGTATGGGGCGGGCGGCCGTTTGTCGAACGCTATGGCCGGTATTTCCTGATCTCGCAGCATGATGTGGACGTGGCCGATCGGTGGTTTGCGAAACATGGGGAGGCGGCGGTGCTGATCGGCCGGCTGTTACCCGTCGTTCGAACGTTCATCTCTCTCCCGGCGGGAATTGCGCGCATGGACATCAAGAAGTTCGTGCTCTATTCATTCGTGGGAGCGCTGCCCTTTTGTTATGCGTTAGCCTATGTGGGATTGAAGATGGGGGAGCACTGGAACGAATTACACCAGTATTTCCATCACGCCGATTTGGTGATCGGATTGTTCCTTGCCGTGGGCCTCGGCTATTTCGTCTGGTCGCATTGGCCCAAGCGCCGCCCATCTATGGAGTAATGACGCATCATGTTGCGTGTCTACAATACGTTGTCTGGAAGTAAGGATCTATTCGAGCCGATGGTCCCCGGCAAGGTCCGCATGTACGTGTGCGGCGTCACGGTCTACGATTATTGTCATATCGGCCATGCTCGCAGCGCGTTGGTTTTTGATGTGCTGCGGCGCTATCTGGAATATTCCGGCTTTGCCGTGGAGTTTGCCAAGAACTTCACCGATGTCGACGACAAGATCATCAAACGGGCCAATGAACAAGGCGTGAGTTGCGAACGCGTCACCACGACTTACATTCAGGCGTACTACGAGGATATGGAGAAGCTCGGCGTGCGCAGAGCCACGCTTGAACCGAGGGCGACGGAACATATCGCCGACATTGTCGCGCTCGTCGACACCCTGCTGGGTAAGGGAATGGCCTATCGTGTCGAAGGGGATGTCTATTTTCAAGTCGACCGGTATCCGGTGTATGGTCGACTTTCCAAACGAAAGATGGATGATTTGCAGGCCGGCGCACGTGTGGATGTGGACGAGCGCAAACGGCATCCCATGGATTTTGCCCTTTGGAAAGGCAGTAAGCCGGGCGAGCCGTCATGGGACAGCCCGTGGGGACCGGGCCGCCCCGGTTGGCACATCGAGTGTTCAGCCATGGCCATGCGGCATCTGGGCGAGACGTTTGATATTCATGGCGGCGGGATGGATTTGATTTTTCCGCACCATGAAAATGAAATTGCCCAATCCTGTGGCGCGACCGGCAAGGAATTTGCGCGCTATTGGGTGCATAACGGCTTTGTCCAGATCAACCAAGAGAAGATGTCCAAGTCGTTAGGAAATTTCTTCACCATTCGCGAGATTTTTGACAAGTCTGAATGGCCTGAAACGGTGACCGGCGAAATGTTGCGATACTTTCTGTTGTCCACGCACTATCGCAGCCCGTTGGATTTCTCCGATCAAAGCGTCGCGGAAGCCAAAAACGCTCTCAATGGATTTTATGATCTCTTCGAACGGTTGAAGGAGTCGGCACCAGCCCAGGGCGCGGTCGATCAACAGATGCGCGAGGCGAACACTCGAGCACGGCAGGCGTTTATTGCCGCCATGGATGACGATTTGAACACGCCTAATGCCGTCGCCGCTCTGCAGAAGTTGCGCGGAGAAGCGAACAAGGCGCTTGATGCTGGCTTATCCGCCGAGATGCGCCATGTGGTGCGAGAGGAGTTTCGCTCCTTGGGCGCGGTGCTTGGCCTCCTACAGCCTGACCGCTGGCAGTTCAAAAGTCAGGGGTCGCAGGAATCTCATGGCGCTTCAGGTGCTCCAGCAAAGAGGCTGTCCGATGAAGAAATCGCTGGCAAAATTGCTGCCCGACTGGTTGCAAAGCAATCCAGGAACTATAAGCTGGCTGATCAGCTGCGAGCCGAGCTATCGTCCCACGGGATCATCATTGAGGACCGGCCTGATGGCACCAGTCGATGGAAAAGATAATTCCTCGGAAGTGATTTACGGCCTCCATGCCGTACGCGAGGCTCTACGTGCCGGGGTCCGCCCTCTTCAACGCCTGCTCGTGTTGGGGACAGACCGGCAGTTCGGAGACATCGTGCGGCTGGCCAGAGAGCAACGCGTGCCTGTGTACGTCGAGCCACGCGCGGCGTTCGATCGACTTGTTCCCGCCGGTCATCATCAGGGCGTGGTCGGCCTGGTAGCCGCCAAGTCCTATGCCGACCCGGATGCTATTCTCGCTTCGGCCAAAACCCCTGGTCAGACTTCTCTGTTGGTGCTGCTCGACGGTGTCGAAGACCCTCACAATCTAGGGGCGATTCTTCGAACGGCTGAAGCGTCAGGGGTACAGGGCGTCTTCATTCCCGAACGCCGTGCGGTGGGACTGACAAGTGTGGTGGCCAAGGCGTCAGCGGGAGCCGTGGATTATATGCCGGTCGGCAGGGTGCCCAACCTGTCGCGATGGATTGAGCGACTGCAAAGCGCCGGAGTCTGGGTGTATGCGCTGGATGCCGACGCGCCGAAGGTCTACACGCAGCTGGACTTCCGCGGGCCTGTCGCCCTGGTGTTCGGAGGAGAAGGGAAGGGGGTGCGGCCGGGAGTTCGTGGGGCCTGCGATGATGCGGCGCACATTCCCATGTCAGGGAAAGTCAGCTCGCTCAATGTGTCAGCTTCGGCGGCCATCGTCCTATATGAAGCTGTGCGTCAGCGTCAGGAACGAAGAGAGGGGAAGACTTGAACATGAAGACGGCGGATTACCTGAGCTTGAGCATTTTCCCTTGAATGGCGGCCTTGAGCAGTTGGGCGGTATTAGAGACCCTGATTTTCTTCATCATGTTTGCCCGGTGCGCTTCGACGGTCTTCACGCTGATCTTGAGCCGTTGGGCGATTTCCTTATTCTTGAAGCCAGTCCAGATCAGCTCAAGAATTTCCTGTTCGCGTGTCGTCAGCGCTTCCGGACGTCGTTTGCGAGGGGGGAGAGTCGGCTCGGGTAATGATGCTCTGGTTCGACCTTTGGTAGTCCTGGCAGCTGTCGGCATGTACATCTCGCTCCACTTGGAATAAGGGCATTCACAGACTGAGGATTCGACCTCTCGGGCCAAAATCGTTGTCGGATTATACGCAGTGCTCCTGGCGTTTGTAAATGAAAAGAGGCGGGCTCAGAGGGGCGTATGTATGCTCTTATTATCCTAGGAGTGGATACGTATACTTAGATGCCCGCGCGTGGGCTTGAAACGAGCGAGCCGTGACGGGAGGCTTGATGGTCCCCTATGTGATGCTGCTGTTGTTCGGTGCAGTCATCGGGAGTTTTCTCAATGTCTGCATCTACCGATTGCCGCGCCAAGAGTCTGTAGCTTGGCCCGCCTCGCATTGTCCCGCCTGCCGGCAGCCAGTCGCGGTTTACGACAACATTCCTGTTTTGAGTTATCTGATCCTGCGGGGCCGGTGCCGTTCCTGCCATGTGCCGATCTCCATTCAATATCCGTTGGTCGAAGCGGCGAATGCAATTGGATACCTCCTTATTTTTTGGGTGTTCGATTTTACAGCCGAGGCTTGGGTGTATGCGGCTCTACTCTCGGCCCTGATCGTGATTACCGGAACGGATCTTTCCCATACGATGATCCCTGATGCGGTGACTTTGCCGGGGATTGTCGTCGGTCTGGTCTGTGCTGCCGTGATTCTGCCGATCGGTCTGATGGACTCGCTTCTCGGTATTGCCTTAGGCGGCGGAATTTTATGGTTCCTGGCGTGGATTAGTCCCTATGTCTTCGGAAAAGAAGGGATGGGCGGCGGAGACATCAAACTCATGGCCATGGTCGGCGCGTTCATCGGGTGGCAGCCGGTGTTATTGGCTATTATGATCGGATCGTTTTTGGGCTCGGTAGTCGGTGTCGGTCTTATTGCTGCCGGAATTACCAGGCGCGATCAATATATTCCTTTTGGACCGTTCCTCGCGGTGGGATCGCTTCTCGCGCTCCTCTTTCACCAGCCTTTCCTCAACTGGTATTGGTCTCTCATCAATCTTCCACAGTAAATGCCTGTAAAGTGGCTTTCAGAGCCAATTTATAGACATTAATACTTCTGAAATCTGTATCCGAATGGATGGATCACTGTATCCGATTCGGAACAGTTCACAATTGTTCAAGCCTGTTGCCGCTGATCCTCCGACAGTTTGAGCGCAGCTCCGCTCGGGCATAACCTCGCAATCTCGACATTTTCCCCCACGTTTCGAACAGTCAGGGTCGATGGTTTTCCAGACGCGCTGTCTAACAAGACAACGGCACGGAACTTGGAAATGCCTTACGCGTTCGGCGAAAGGAGCGGAAATGAACGAACGTGGAGTCAGTCTGGTGGAACTGTGTACGGTCCTTTCCATCGTGGCGATTGTGATGGGGGTCAGTGTGCCGGGGTGGTCGGCTCTGGTCTCGAAACAGCGTCAGCGGGCAGTGGTGACAGAGATTGCGTCGGAATTGCGCATGGCCCGTCAATTGGCCATGGCGCGGCACCAACGTATTCGAGTGGTGGTGAATATGGAACAATCTGAATTACGCACTGAATGTGTGGACTGTGACACGAACGTGCTGCGTCGCTATGGGTTCGCGCACACAGGCACCGTTATCGACTCAATGAGCACCAGGCCTGAAATTCTATTTCAATCCAGCGGCCGTTCCGCTACCGCAACGACCCTGGTGCTGATCGATTCCAGGCGTGTATCACATCAGGTAACGGTGAGCATCACGGGACGGGTGTCAATGTCATGAAACGATGTGAGGCGGGATATATGCAACGACAAGATCCGACGAGGAGTACCGCGGGGTTTACGCTGGTGGAGAGCATGGTGGCCTTGGTGGTGCTGTCGATTGGAATAGTCGGGACGATCAGTATGTGCGAGTGGTCGCAGCGTGGCCTTCAAAACGGTGCGATGACGACAACGGCCCTGGCCCTTGCAGAATCGTGCGTAGAGGCGAAGCGAAGTCTGCCGTGGGAGCAGTTGCTTGCGGATGATCTCGATCAGAACGGGACACTGGAGTCGATCATGCGCGACGACGGTTTGCTGGACGATGGAACAAATGGCGATGGCATCTTCACTGCCAGTCAGACGCGGTCCAATATCAGGCTGGTCTGGACGGTGGAACTGAATCGCGGAGGCCAGCCAGGGGCTTCCAGTCTAGCGACGATAGAGGCACGTGCAAGTTTCAAGACGCTCGGAGGTCAAGAGCGCGAAGTGCGCGTGCGTACGATCCGGGCAAATCCACGCTATGTCGGCTCGTTGTCATTGTCATGAGATACTCAATACTTGTTTCTTCACCAGCGATTGAATCGATGCGGACGGGATTGCGTATCAACGCCAGGGGAGTGAGTCTCATCGAACTCCTCTTTGCGATGGCGATCAGCAGCGTCGCCATATCCGCAGCGATTCAAGCCTTTGCCGCATACGGTCTTCGCCTGAGTTCCCAGCACGCCAACATGACGGCCAACCAAGAACTGCGGCTAGGGCTGGATGTGTTGTGTAGCGAACTGCGGTTGGCGGGAAGCGGGCTATTAAGCGCGGAAGCTGCGTTTACGAAGAAGGAGGTGGACGAAGTCGAATTTTTTGCCAACCTGAGTGGATCGTCAACCATCATGACGGAGGTCGCGGAAGCTGGTCGCCAGGATCTGCCGGTAGAAGATGGCGCCGATTGGCCGAAAGGGAAACAAGTCCTGCTCTGTACGGCAGTGCATTGCGCCTGGAATCGTCTGGCTGCGGACGGCCGAAAGCAAACATTGATGCTCATGACCCCGACTCTCGAGCAGTATCCGATGAAAAGCGCCGTCTTTCTATTGAACCGAGTGCGCTATTACGTGAAGCGCCATGATGACGGGACTATGCGTTTGATGCGCGAGGTGGATGGCGTGGCGAGCACGATGTTGAGCGATGTGCGCGGGGTACAGCTGCAGTATTTCAACGGAAGGGGAGGCATGGAGACAGATGCTCGGGATGTAGTGCGGGTTCGTGTGACGATACAAGTTGGACGACAAGGATCGACGCTCTCGCGGGATATTGCGATCCGAATGTAATGAAAAAAGGGGATGGGGATATGGGTATGCGCGGGGAAGGGGCAGTGAAGCCGAAACAGCGGGATGAACGGGGGATGGCGTTGTTGGCAGTGCTCATGGTGGTGTTCCTGCTTGCCTTGTTAGGGATGACCTCCATGCAGCTGGCGGGGCAGGAAGTCGTTGGTGCCAGCGCGTTACAGGAAGAGCGTGTGGCGCACCACGCTGCGGAGGCGGCTGTGGATGTAGTGATGGGATGGTTTCATGATCCGTCACTTCGACCGCAGGAAGTCACGACGACCTGGTTTGCCAAGCGGTTAGTCAATGCCCAAGGGGATCCCTCGTATGTTGACGCGCAGGGGCATGCGCAATTCGTCGGCACGAGCGCGAATCCTGACATAGTTTTCGATGCAGCGAATCTCCAGCACGACCGTTTATTGAACGATCCTCAGACGGGCTGGTTCAAATCACTCAAGGGTCTCGCGAGAATTCTCAAGTTACGAGTATACGGGGCGACGCGACCAGGATTGCTCTGTACGGTGGAAGTGACCGCGGGCTCCGGCCCGGCCTCGCGTGTGACAAAAACGTTAAGCATGGAATTCGGAGCCTATGCTGTGCCTGCGCTCCATGCACCGTTGCAGAGCGGTGCCCTTGGAAGCGAGTCGGCGCAAGCCCGACCCGGTTCCATCTTCGCACATTGGGGTGAAATGGTGGTTCGTGGCCGAGCCTATTTCCCACGGCCTGAGGAAGTTCCGATTAAGAGCGGAATGGCTCCGGTTAGCGGACAGGCGTATGACGAGATGGGTCATCGTGAGGATCGATGGCTGACGATCCGGCTTGGGGGCGATGCCTTTTTTGCCCAGCTTCCGGCCGAGGCTTGGTCAGGTGTGCCATTGAATGTTCATGATCACCTGGAGCCGGTTCCCGGCATCAAGCTCGATCAGTGGGACTACGCGACCTTGAAGCGAATGGCCATGCAATTTGGACAAGTGTATGGGATCGATCGAGACGGGTTGTTGCACGAAGGTGGTGTGATCCAGCCTGGTTTGGGACGTCCTGCCTCTGAAGTGTTTGCCTCAAAGGGGCCGGGAGATCATCGGGGGCTCGTGTTCGTGGACACGCTTGACGGGATGCCGCCTCGCCTCGATAACTTGGGTTCAATTGTGCTCGATCAGGACTATGCCGAAGGCATCTTTTTTGTAAACGCGCATGTTCTTTGGAAGGCAGGACGCACCGGAAGAGCCGTGCCGGCGTTGAGTCCTCCGCCCGAGGGTCA
This sequence comes from Nitrospira sp., assembly GCA_024998595.1. Taxonomy (GTDB): domain Bacteria; phylum Nitrospirota; class Nitrospiria; order Nitrospirales; family Nitrospiraceae; genus Nitrospira_A. The sequence continues at coordinate 449,733 of JACOEK010000002.1, read as the reverse complement.
GCAGTCGCTCGGGACGCGGATACCCGTGCAACTCTCCGGCATTCATCTTCAAGGCGTCTTGTATGCCGCAGGTGATGTGCGATTTGCCGGCCATGTCAAAGTCTACGGTGGGGTGGCGGCACAAGGGGCGATTATGGAAGGCGCCAACGGGTCGGGAATGTTGGAGGTTTGGTACAACCACGATCTTCGCGAAGGACTTGTGCAGGGTCTACCGGTGGTATTTGTCGTACCAGGAAGCTGGCAGACCAAAATTTGAGGTGGCCGATGCCTCCTCGACATCGGGTCATCAACTGATCGTCAAAGTAGTGGGAAAGGAACAGGGGCTATGAATCGCGCAATTTCGACTCTTTCACTGTCGAGCGGACCGCCCTCAGGGAAACCCTGCTCACCTCGCGTGCGTCCGTCCGGCCTCTATGAGCCGCTTGTTCGTCAAGGGTTTCTCCGGCAAGAGGAATTGACGATTGCCCTCTCAGAAGCGTTGCGAAAGCGGCTTGATGTGGCCACGCTTCTCATGGACCGCTATCGAATCCCCAAGCCGGCGATCGGTGCAGTCCTTGCAGAATTTTACGAATGTCCGTTCCTCGCCTATGAGGAGCAGACGGTCGTCGAGCCAGGTTTGCTGAAGAATCTCAGCATCGACTATCTGAGAATGAACCATTGGGTTCCTCTCAGACGGCAGGGTCAAGGGGTGGAAGTTTTGATCAACGATCCTCAAAACCCTGACAAACTACTCGATGTGCGGCGAGCCTTTCCCGGTCAGACCGTCTCGTATCGCGTTGGTCTACGGGCGGATATTGAACGCGTACTGAGTGATGTGTGTGGACGTGACGTCGGCGATCCGATCACGGATATTCTCGGCGAACTGGTCAGTGAAGCGCAGTTGGAAGAGCAGCAGAATGCGACCATTGCCGCCATCACGGAAAACGATTCGGCGATTGTCCGGCTCGCCAACCAAATCATTGCGGAAGCCTATCGGCGAGGGGCGTCGGATATTCATATCGAGCCCTATGCCGACCGTAAGGAGACGGCGGTGCGCTTTCGAGTGGATGGGACGTGTTTCACCTACATGAAAATTCCCGCAGCCTATCGTCGAGCCATTGTCTCTCGAGTGAAGATCATGGCCAGCCTGGATATCGCGGAACGGCGGAAGCCTCAGGATGGGAAAATCCGTTTCAAATTGACCACGGGGCAGGAGATTGAATTGCGTGTCGCAACGCTTCCCACTGCCGGATTTAACGAGGACGTGGTCCTCCGCTTGCTGAGCGCCAACGGTCCCAGGGGACTGGAAGAATTTGAATTCAGTGCCGAGACTCGCCGTCTGGTGGAACAGCTCGCGGACAAACCACATGGCATCGTGCTATGCGCCGGCCCGACCGGTTCCGGCAAAACGACGACGTTGCACGCCATTCTCGCGTCTATCAACACCGATGAACGAAAGATCTGGACGGCTGAAGACCCGATAGAAATCACACAAGATGGCCTACGACAGGTGCAGGTTCACCCTAAGATCGGGCTGACATTTGCCGCCACCATGAGGGCTTTTCTGCGGGCCGACCCTGATGTGATCATGATCGGCGAAATGCGCGACAAGGAAACAGCGGATATTGCCATTGAAGCCTCTTTGACGGGTCATCTGGTGTTCAGCACCATCCATACGAATAGCGCCGTGGAAACGGTCGTGCGATTGCTCGACATGGGCTGTGATCCGTTCAATTTTTCCGATGCCATGTTGGGTGTACTGGCTATGCGGCTGTGTAAGCGCATTTGCTCTCACTGCCGGGAGTCCTACCATCCGACTCGCAGCGAATACGAAGAATTGGTGCAGGCTTTCGGGGAGAAAGAATGGGCAGGTCGGTGGCCGACGTATGACGGGGCGTGCATGTTGTTTCGCGGGCGAGGATGTGATGTGTGCAATCACACTGGGTACCGTGGACGAGTTCCAATTCATGAATTGATGGTGGTCTCCGAGCGTATGAAATCGTTTATTCAAGGGAGGACTCGTACCGGGGAATTGCTGGCGCTAGCGAAAAGCGAAGGTATGCACACTCTACTTCAGGATGGCATTGAAAAGGTTCTTCAAGGGCTCACTACATACAAGCAAGTACGCGCAGTGGCAATTAAGTAGTACCGTTGCATTCGATTGACTCCGTTGCCTGTTCTCACACTTCTCTCACTGACAAGCCACACCAGTTGACGGTATGAATCGGCTCTATGCGGGTTGAGTCGTCAAACGATGTATCCGTGCTATTGATGCATCATCAGAATGGAATGCTTCCCTTCCTCGGAGTGGCCCCTAGCCAAGGCTTATAGCACCTCCCTTGTCTCGTGCTGTTGACCTGCCGTGTTTGGGCAAAGATCGCCGTACATCCGACGAAAATTGTCACCTCCGTGCTCACAAAACGCCCGGAATTGTACGGCTGCAGATATGAATGCAGCTGATATTTCAACTGTTTAGACAAACATTTCCCTGAATCCTCATCGGCATGGCACTTGCTCATCTGCCTGTTGCTATGTGTGTCTCTTGCTATCACCAACGGTCCACTGTTGCTCGTTGTCAGAGAGGGTTCACCCTCATCGAAGTGATGATCGCCGTGGCGATTGTCGGCATTCTGGCAATGGTAGCCGTGCCGAATTATCTGCAATGGAATGCCCGGTATCAGCTGAAACAAGGCACGACCGAATTGGCTGGCAGTTTGAATCTGGCCCGCATGGCCGCGATGAATCGTAATCTGGCCGTCACCGTGACGCTGGCGCTAGTGTCCGGCAGGGTGAATGTGGATTTTGGCGGTGCGTTGGCGCCCATCATATTGCCTCAAGCTATCGTCGCATTTACAGGTGGCCCAACGGTGCAATTCACCCGGCAGGGCTTGAGCGGAGCAGCGGCGAACGTGCCCCTGACCTTGGTCTCCCAGCAGGGGACGGTCTATTCGCTGGTCGTCGCTCCCTCTGGCAAGGTGAACTGGTGCGCTCATGCGACCTGTCCATAGAGGCCGAATGAAACACGTAAGACCGCAAGAAGAAGTGTCAGGCACGGTGACGCCCATGCAGAAGGGTTTTACCCTTTTAGAGGCCATGGTGGCAGCCGGCGTGCTTTCAGTTGGGCTATTGGGCCTCGCAGGATTGTCCGGAATGTCCCTGGGAAAAAACGTTGATGCCAACGATATGGCGCGCGTGACCAATATTGCCGTAGATATGGCGGAGCGAATTCAGAATAATCGGCAACGCGTGTTGGACTACCACAACACCACGACGGCCGCGGCGTGTCCCCAGAGTGTGAGCACGCAACGCATGGCGTGGGGCGATTGTACGCAGTGGCAAGCCGTGGTGGCTAATTCCGGGCTCCCAGGTGCCGCAGGAGTGGTGACATCAACTCGCCTCGATCCGGATCCCACTGCGAACCCGGTGACGATGAATCGGTTTTTGGTGACCATCACCGTGAGTTGGCAAACCCGGAAGACTGACGTGAGCACCACTCGCACTAAGACGGCCGTGTTTACGACTGTCGTTGCGCCTGAATAGACATGATGTGGAGCATGCCAATGCGTCGATGTGAAGGCAACCAACAGGGCTTTACGCTGGTGGAATTGATGGCCGCCGTGTTGATCACGGTCGTGATCGTGGCCGCTACAATGACCACGGTCGTCACGTCGAATCGTGCCAATGTGGTCAATACGCAGGTGGCGGATACCCAGCAGAATGTCCGATTGGCGACCGACCTGCTCAGTCGGGACATCAAGCTTGCCGGCTTCAATTACAACGCGACCGATCCGGCGACGGCCGCAGTGGGTAACTGCAGGGCCACCATCGGCGCCGTGACGAAGCCGGTCGGATTGCTTCCGCAGGATCAATCGCCGAATGCGGCTGATACCGGGGCGGATGGCGTATCGATGGTGTTGCCGATCATGAACACGACGGGATGGACGTTGACGGCGGCGGCAGGCGGAACTGCGAATGCGGTGACATTTGACAACTCGATCAGTCTCTCAGGTACCGCCATCACAGAAATGCTTGCTCAGGGCCTTGCCGTAGATTCCACCATTTCGATCGGAGGGGCGGTCTCGAAAACCGTCAAAGTCATTGGTGCGACGTCCATCGGATTCGGTGCCGGGAATTATGTGAGCGGGCAATTTCCCATCGGGACGCCCGTGTATCTGATGCAGTGTGTGCGATACCAAATCGTCGTCAATACTCCGGCCACTTGCGGGAGTAATGCGCCGTGCCTCGTCAGGGACAACGTAGCGCTCGTCGATGGTGTGGAGGATCTCCAAATCACGTATGCCTGTGACGGATGCAACCAGGCGGCGCCCAATCCTCTCTATGCTGACGGAGTGATCGATGATCAAGACGGATCTTCGTCTGGAGGATTCCCGACCTTTTCTCAGGGAGATTTCGTTTCTAACGGCACCTGGGCAATTACACCGAGGACGCCGGACAAGATCAGGATGGCACAAGTGAGCCTGGTGGTCCGGCCGACGAAGGCGGACGATGGCTTGGACGAAAAGGGCAGCAAAGGTGTCAACACGCCGGGGCCTGTCATCGTCGGCGATCATAATCCGTCGGCCGACACGGGCTATGACGCCAACACCTACCAACAGCAACGAAGGCGTGTGCTGGTCCGCACAATTCAGCCGAGAAACCTGTAACGAGAGACGCCGCAATGAATCTGCGACAGGCAAGAACTGCAACAGCAGCATATGGGAACGACGGGTGCCGGAATCAGCGCGGCATTGCCTTGCTGACCGTGATGTTGATGTTGCTGATTCTCTCCATCCTCGGCATTGCCTCCATCACTGTGACAAGCATGGAAAACCGTATGGCAGGATTTTTCCGCACAACCGAGGCCGTAGTGGCGGCTGCGGATTCTTGCGAAGGCCTTGCGGCGAACATCATCCAGCAAACGCTGTCACCTCCGGGAGTCTTGCCGGCTACGTTCATCGCGCCGGCAGGTCCGGTTCCCGCAGCCAATTCAACGATTCTTTGGCAGGAGATCTACGGATCTTCGCCTCTTCCGTCCCCAGCTCCTACCGGGACATTAGCGGAGAACTATGCTGATTCGGCGGCAACGGAACCCAATTTTGTGATGACGAATCTGCCTGGTTTTACCGTCAATGGCGACATCGATCGCCTCTACGCGCATCCGAAGTCTGGACAGGGTACAGGGGTAACGTCTACCGAGGTTGTCTATAGGATCACCTGCACAGCAACCAATGCCGCAACCGGCTCAAGCAGTACCGTAACCTCGGTATATGGCTGTTTGGAGGGGGATACATGCGTGAAGAAAATCAGCTAAGAGAGGGTCTGGCGATGAAGAACGCACTCCTCTACATGGTGATTGGCTTGTTGGCATGGTGGCAAATAGGACCGGCCGGAGTGCCCATTGTATACGCAGAGTCTGAGCCACCACAGGAAGCCATGCTGTTTGCAACCGTCGGGTTTCAGTCCGGTGTGATCGACGAGGTGCAAGGATCGACCATTCGCATCGACGGACGGAGTTATGTGTTGAAAGCGGCAGTCATAGTGGTAACCCATGAAGGAGAACCACTGGAACTGGGACGCATTATTCCGACCTCGCTTGCTAAATTCCATCTCAAAGAAGGCCACATCGATAAGATGGTCGTGAAGTTACCGCAATAGCGCACGAAGGGTCTTGTCTCAACTCGTAGCCATAATGTGACGGCTGTTGTCCTGCTTGAGATGAGGAGGAAGAACGCATGAATCGCCGAACTTTTGCCTCGCTGATGGTCCTTGTCGGTAGTGTCAGTGCCGGTCTGTTTGGATCCGGCGACGCGGCAGCCGTCGTCTCCAACGCGGACTACACTGCGTCACCGCCTTTCGTCTCAGGTGCGACCACGCCGAATATCATCATCCTGATGGATAATTCCGGGAGTATGAGCAATCGGGCTTGCGAATCAACTTCATGCGGCACGTTGGCGGATGGAAGCACCTCGACCACCACGACATGGACCAATACCACTCGCTATTCGGGCTACTTTGATTCGCTCCGCTGCTATACGTACAACACGACCGACAAAAGATTTGAAAACGGTGCCGCAAAGGCGGCCGTGTCGACGGCTTGTTCGACGACGGAATGGGATGGAAATTTTTTGAATTGGGCGACACTCCGCCGGTTCGATGCGGTAAAACGAGCCATGTCCGGTGGCGACTGTGCCGTTACCAGAGCTACGGATGGCACCTGTCCGACCAGTGGAACGCCCGCCTTGAAAACCGTCCGCGCTCAGGCAACAGGGGTGAATGATGAACGAGCGGATGTGAACTACAATGCAGGCGCCGGAGCGAACACCTATGTGGGTCGAATTCCGCTGACCGATCGCGGCAGCAATCCAGCGACAATTTCGATTGGAATTTCGGCGAGCGGAACTCCGGCTGTGCCCTATTTCTGTGTGGACAATGACACGAGTTTTAATAGCAATTGCGGTGACTCATACAGCGTTCGGAAGTATGAATTGAAAGTCGGGTACTCGACTGAACCCACAGGGGTCATTCAGCAGATCGGCAGCAAAGCCCGCTTTGGCCTCGTTGAATTCAAGTCCAGTAGTGAAGGCGCTCGCATGTTGGTGGGAGCGGGTTCTCGTCAATCCGTCGACTGGACCGGAACGACAGTCGAGACTTTCAATACGAACATGGCGGCTATGGTGGATGCGGTAGAGGAATCATATCCCTCGACCTGGACGCCATTGAGCGAATCGCTTTATGAGACGGCGCGGTACGTCGCGCAGATTCAATCGACGTTTACAACGGGCTATGTTTATCCGATCGCGTTTTCAGGAGGTATTTCAAACGCGGTAAATTTTGCAACTACCGGCGCCGGTTCCATCGGAACGAGTGAAATCACGGCATTGGTCGGCACGGAAACCTGTCCTTCTGGATATATTACAAATGCCTGTGGTCGCGACCCGTACTTTTTTGGTCAAAACCACACGCCCCCTTGGGCGTCGACATCTCAGGTGGTGAATTGCTGTCGAACGTTCGTCATCATCTTTACCGACGGTGAGCCAACGGAAGATGTGAATATTCCCACGGCGCTTCAGGACTATGGTCATGCGCATCACGGACAACATTGTAATGGCAGTGATAGCGCCGCTCCTCCTCGCCCCGTTAATGGCACCTGTAATACCAATGCGGCGACACCGTTCAGTGATTTGTTGGCCGAGCACAAGACCGATTATGCAGACAATGGGACCCACTACTTGGACGATGTGGCTTATTGGGCGCACACCAGTGACCTACGTCCTTGCAGTGGAACGAGTGACGGCACGATAGCAGGTCTATCTGTCACCGGCCATTGCATCCCCGGTACTCAGAATCTAACGGTGTATTCATTTTTTGCATTTGGCAACATCAATGGTCGAGGAATCCTCGCACAAACCGCGCGGCTGGGTGGATTTGAGGATTCGAACGGAGACGGGATCCCGCAAACATCCGAATGGGACAAAGAAAACAATTTGACCGGCGCCTCAACCCCTGACGGCATTCCGGACGCCTATTTCGAATCCTCCAACGTGGACGATCTCCAGGATAAGTTACTGGCAACGATCGCGAGTATTCTTCGACGCAGTGCTTCCGGCTCGTCCGTTTCCGTGTTGGCCACGGCCTCGACCGGAGAAGGTGCTTTGTACCAATCCTACTTCTATCCGAGCACCATTGAGCCTTCGACACTGAGCGACATCAAGTGGACGGGTTACACCCAAGCGCTCTTTATCGACACATTTGGTAATACCCGCGAAGATACGAACCAAGATGGCCGTCTCGACTATAAGGTCGACAAGATCATCAAGACTCGCTTCGATTCGGTATCGAATTCAGTGAAGGTCGATAAATATGTGGATAGTGACGGCGACGGATTGCCGAACGATCAGAATAGCGACGGTCAAGTGACAGTGGCCGATTGTAACCCCTGCGGCAAATTGCTGAGCGACATCCTTCCAATTTGGGAGGCCGGCAAACAGCTGGCATTGAAAGACTCATCGACTCGTACCATCCTCACCTGGGTCGACTCCGATCATGACGGAATCGTTGATTCGGGTGAGCAGATGGCGTTTTCGACGGCGAATGAGCCGACGCTTCGTCCCTATCTGCGCGCCGCATCGAGCGCGGAGGGTACAAAAATCATCAACTTTGTGCGTGGATGTGACGCTACGACGTGTACGGAACAGGCGGCGACCAGAGATCGCCGTCTCCAGGTACCTGCCGGAAGCGGAACGCTCAAGGTGTGGAAATTAGGTGATGTCATTCACTCCACACCGACTGTGGTGGCCGGACCCCGGGACCGGCATGACGCGATCTATGGAGACCAGAGTTATTCGGCATTTTTGCAAAAGTGGTACAACCGCCGTCAGGTCGCCTATGTCGGAGGCAACGACGGTATGCTGCACGCGTTCAATGCCGGATACTATCACCCTGGCGATGACACGAGCGGCTCTGCTCCCGCAAATACCACCGAGCATGGTTGGTTTACGACGGCTCCGGCAGACAATTCATCAGGAGCTCCGTTGGGCGATGAATTGTGGGGATTTGTGCCCTATGAACTCCTCCCGCAGCTGGAGTTTTTGAGTCGAGCGGATTACCAGCATGCCTACTACGTCGATTTACCGCTTAAGGTGGCGGATGTGCGAATCTTTACTGCGGATACTGATCACCCCAATGGATGGGGCACGATTTTGATCGGCGGATTCAGAATGGGAGGAAGTTGCGGCGCCTGTGTGGCGGGGACCGGGGCCCCACCTATGACCGTCACTATCAGCGGCACAAACTATAATTTTTATAGCTCCTATTTCGTCATGGACGTGACGAATCCCGACAGTCCGAAGTTGCTCTGGTCATTTAACAGCTCAGACTTGGGGTTGACGACGAGTGTGCCGACTGTGGTTCGGGTGAACCCAGGCGGTGATGCCAAGGCCAGCAATACGAACGCGAAGTGGAATATGGTCGTCGGATCAGGCCCTACCGGGTATGACGCCAGCGTGGCGCAAGGCGCAAAGGTGTTCGTCATCGATCTGGCAACCGGACCCGGAAGCAGCAATAGTCTGGTGACTTCGTATCCTATAGGTTCGTGGGACTCGTATGTCGGAGATATGACGGCGTTCGACAGAGATCTCGATTACCGTCATGACGTCGTGTATTTCGGTCGAGTAATTAACGATGGGGCTCTCCCGTGGAGAGGAAAGATTTATCGGCTGACGATGGGCGCCGGCGGGGCGACGTCGAAGTTCGGCACGGTGACGAGCCCTACGCAATGGGGTATCGCATCCGGCAGCGATCGAGTCCCGACCGAGATGCTGGATACCTTTACGTCCGGAGCAGAAATGGGACCGGTCGCGACTGCGCCATCGGTGACGCTGGATGACGCAGCCAATGTCTGGGTCTTTGCGGGGAGCGGACGCTATTACAGTAAGTCGGATAAGACGGACATATCGACTCAGTATTTCGTAGGGATGAAAGATTCGGTGCTCAATGCCGGGTGTAATCAATCCTCCGGTGTGACCAACTGCATGGACAACGACCTTGTCGATGTCACGGCTGCAACGGTGTGTGTGGTAGGCGTCGGTGACTGTGGCCTGGCCAGCGGCACAAATCAGGTTTCAGGCGTGACCGGGGCGTCGACGTTTACCGGCCTGATCAGTCTGGTACAGAGCAAGGATGGGTGGGTGACCAAGCTCGTCGAGCCGGCCAATCCCCCCACAAAGCCGGTTCCGTATGGCATTGGAGAGCGGGCAGTCAGTAGTCCGACGGTCTTCGGAGGAGTGGTGTTTTTCCCCACCTTTATTCCTACCAACGATATCTGCGTTTCGTCCGGAACAAGCCGACTCTGGGCGCTCTTTTACAAGACTGGAAGTGCCTATCAAGAACCGATTATCGGCACCACAGCATCGGGTGCAAATCAGACGGTGAATAAATTTGGCTCCCTCGGTGAGGGATTGGCGTTCGGTATCGTGGTCCATATGGGTTCAGGCCGAGATGGAGGCAGTCCCTTCGGTCTCCTCATCAACATGAGTCAGGGGAACTTCGGTGACTGTTCAACATGCGGAGGACCGGGAGGTGCGCCGAGTTCGGGCATCAATGTTCCGGTCGCCATTGATCCACGAAGTCATTTTTTCTCATGGACAAACCTGTGATAAGAAGAACTGGCTGGGTTATAGAGGGGAAGATGAGCGGGTTGCGTCTTCCCCTCCTTCAAGTCTCTCGCTTCGGCGCGATGGCTGTTGTCGTTGCGACGTGCTGGGGTTGTTCGTCCTCGCCCCAAGACGGATCTGTTGTTAGTGGCGTAACAAAGAATAACCATGCCCCCACAGTTCGGCTCGTGACAGTTGTGCCCAATCCTCTCATCCTGGCTGGTCCTATCACGGCACATGTGATGGCAGATGATCCTGACGGAACCGAACCAACGAAGCGATTTCAATGGATCATCAACGGCACTCCTGTCCTGGGTGCAACCGGTCCTGAACTAGACCCGGTCCATGCAAAGCGGGGCGATCAGGTTGCGCTCGAAGTGGTTGCATTGGACGGTGAGTTGGAGAGTGCTCCCTATCGTACGGATCCGGTTCCTGTGGTGAACACGCCCCCCCTCGTGTCCCATGTAACGGTCGAAACAGATGCATCTGAAAAGGGGAGTCGCGTTTTTGCCAAGGTCGATGCAGTCGACCCTGATCGAGACGAGATTCATTACAACTATCGGTGGTGGCGAAACGACAAGCAGGTTAAGGAAGGCGAGGAGAGTGTCCTTGATACTACCGGATTTGGTCGAAAAGATGTGGTGGTGGTCGAAGTGACCGCGCGGGATCAAGATACGGCCGCTGCGCCGGTCCGCTCAGCCCCGAGCGCCCTGGGTAATTCCCCGCCGTTGATTGTGTCGAATCCGGCGGCGTTGACGAATCGAGAGCAGTATGAATACGTCGTCCAGGCCAAGGACGTCGACGGAGACACGGTCACCTATGGCCTGGAAACGGGACCTCCGGGAATGACCATCGACAAGTCCACGGGACAGGTGATCTGGAAGGTCATCCCTGGTGTGGCTGGGACGCATCGAGTAAAGATCATGGCGGAGGACGGGCAGGGCGGGATCGCATGGCAGGAGTTTGAACTCTCGATCCCCTCCACGGCCCAATCGCAGATGTCTGTGCCGTCTCAAGGGTAGCCTGGTCCTTCAGTCCTCAGCCCTTCTAATTTTTCTCCCACCCCCGTTCCGATCTTGTTCATCCCTTTCGCGGTTTGTTAGAATCTAACCATCGGCCTTGCGAAAGGAGTTTTCGACACCCGCGTGCGCAAGATCAAACTACGTGAAGGCACGAACACTGCGGTCCTCTTTGGGCACCATGATCGTCACCTCAAATTGATTGAGGAAGAGTTCGGGGTCCGGTGTTCCGCACGGGGCGAAGAAGTCACGGTAGAGGGTACGCCCGAAGCCGTGAAGCAGGCGGAGCGAGTACTCAACGAACTCGCGTCGCTCACCAACGAAGGCTACGATCTCAGATCGGATGACGTTACCCACGCGCTGACTGCTCTCCGCCACAATCAAGACGCCTCCCTGAAAGAACTGCTCTTCAGCGCCTCCCCCATCGTGACTCGAAAGCGCTTCATTGTTCCCAAGACCCCGACACAGAAATACTACCTCGACGCGATCGAAAAGCATGATATCGTCATCGGAATCGGTCCTGCCGGAACTGGCAAAACGTATTTAGCCATGGCAATGGCGGTAAGCGCGCTGATGAAAAAGGATGTCAGCCGCATCATCCTTGCCCGTCCCGCGGTCGAGGCTGGAGAAAAGCTCGGCTATCTTCCCGGCGACATGTACGCCAAGGTGAATCCCTATCTTCGCCCGCTCTACGATGCGCTGTTCGACATGATGGAAATGGAACGAGCCAATCGTCTCATCGATCGGGGAGATATTGAAATCGCGCCTCTTGCGTTTATGCGCGGCCGTACCCTCAACGATTCCTTCGTGATCCTGGACGAAGCGCAGAATGCGACCGCTGAGCAGATGAAAATGTTCCTGACCCGGTTAGGCTTTCATTCCAAAGCCGTCGTGACGGGAGATATCACGCAGATTGATTTGCCCTCAGATCGCGTCTCAGGCCTCATTGAAGTGCGGGACATCCTCCAGGACATCGCCGGTATTGAGTTCGTGTATTTCGATGAACGGGATGTCGTGCGGCATCGGCTCGTCCAAGAAATTATCAAAGCCTATGATCGGCATTCGGTTGCACCGACGAATCCCGGGTCCCCTAGAAAAGGCGAGAGTCTTGTGAAGGGTGAGCGTTCTGATCCGAAGACTGCCCGTCCCTCATCATCATCCTCCCCAGGTTCCTGGGGCCAATCGCATTAATGTCGGTCGTGGTCGGCATGCGGCTTACCAAGTGGAAGCTGCGCCTCGCGCCGCTCAGGAAACTTGCCAGTCGTATTCTTCAGTCCATCGGTGAACGCGAGGCGCTTCTGAGCCTTGAAATTGTGGGCGACGTCCGCATGCGCCGCTTGAATCGAACCTTTCGTCATCGTGATAAAACCACCGATGTGCTCGCGTTTGCGACCAGGGAAGGACCAGGCCCGCCATCCTCCCTGCTTGGGGATGTCGTTATCTCCCTACCGCAAGCCATTCGTCAGGCGCGCCGCCATCAACGGGGTATTGATCATGAAATAGTCGTACTCCTGATTCACGGCATGCTGCACTTGTGCGGATATGATCACGAGCGGAGCGAAACCGAGGCCAGACGAATGGCCCGACGCGAGCGGGCCGTTCTGCGTGGCATCGGCCCGATTCCGAGGTTGTTGGTGTCCGGCGATTGAGATCCAGTATGATGCGGGCTTGATCGCATGATCGGGCAGGTGAAGGCAGAGAAGGGATTGAGGTGAGCGGTGGGTTGGTTTCAGAAATTAAGCGAGGGGCTCTCGAAAACGCGCGATGCAGTGACTGGACAACTGGATCGACTGCTTGGACGCGCGGCGGACCCGGCTCTTCTGGACGAGTTGGAGATCGCCTTAATCAGTGCGGATCTGGGCATGCCGGTCGTGGATCGCGTCATGGAGACCCTGCGCGCTCAGATGCGCGGAGGAAATTTTTCGGCCGCCGAGAAGGTGAGGGAGCTGCTGCGGCAATCCGTCTTGGATATTCTGCTTCCCACACAGGCGGCGTCGATCGACCAACTAATCGCGCAAGGGCCGCGTCCCTTCGTGATTCTCGCCGTGGGAGTGAACGGAGTCGGCAAGACCACTACCGTGGCAAAATTGACTCAGCGGTTTCGCCAACAAGGCAAGAGTGCCCTGCTCGTCGCCGGCGATACATTTCGAGCGGCGGCGATTGATCAACTGCAAGTGTGGGCGGACCGCACTCAGGTCGACATCATCCGGCATCGACCCGGCGCCGATCCCGCTGCCGTCGCATACGACGGGATCACGGCGGCCAAAGCGCGCGGGTCTGATGTGGTACTGATCGACACCGCTGGGCGTCTGCACACCAAAACGAACTTGATGGACGAGTTGCGGAAAATCAAACGGATTGTGGCGCAAGAGTGCCCCGGCGCGCCCCATGAGGTGTTATTGGTGCTGGATGCAACGGTGGGTCAGAATGCGATCGCTCAAGCGAGGCAGTTTCATGAGGCGGTTGGGGTGACCGGCATCGCGTTGACCAAGCTGGATGGAACGGCACGCGGGGGTATCGTGGTGGCGATTGCCGATACTCTCAAGATTCCGGTCAGGTTGATCGGAGTCGGGGAATCCGTCGAGGACCTCCAGGACTTCAACGCCAAGGCCTTTGTCGACGCATTGTTCTAACCTGTCCAGCCGGACCGAACCCTCTGCTGTCTTCCTACGCTTTCGCTCAATTTCTTCTCATCCCGCGAACCTCATGCTAGGCTGTTTATTGAGATCCCCAGGCTGCGAATGGGCCTGGGAGGAGCGACTATTGCACATGAGCGAGAAACGACTATGACCACCTTATTAGTAATCGACGACGACCGGTTGCACTGCGATCTTTTGCAGGTGGCATTGTCTCGCCACGGATATCGAGTCAGCACGGCGACAAGCGGGCGTGAGGGAGTGTCCCTATTTCGACAGCTTCGCCCCGTTGTGACATTGCTGGATCTGCGCATGCCGGAAATGGATGGGTTGGCGGTGCTCAAGGAGATTCGGACGTATGACCCGCGCGCCGGCGTGATCATTCTGGGGGGAGGCGCCACCGAGGACTTGGAAAATCTCGCCAGAAAATTACAGGTCACGGATTTTTTCCGGAAGGGATTGTCGCTGGATGTGCTTGTTGGCGCGGTGCATCGAATCGCCCAACAGGCCAGGCGTGAGGCGTCAAACCGGCAGTCTCTGGGGGGCAATGAGCCCGATCAGCCTTCCGAGGAACAGATCCTCGTGGTCGATGACGATGTGATGGCGCGCGATCTCTTGATGCGCTTTCTCAGCCTGCGCGGATACCGTGTTCGCGGTGCCAAGGATGGCCGTGAAGCCCTGCGAATGATCGAGGAGTCAGCGCCAGATTTGTTGATCCTCGATCTCGTCATGCCCGAGATGAACGGCGTGGAATTATTGAAGGTACTGGCCGAGCGCGACTATGCAGGACGGACGATCATTTTGAGCGGACATCAAAACGACCCCTTGCTGGCGGACGCCTGGGCATTGGGCCCGCAAGAAGTATTGGATAAACCGCTGGATTTGGAGCGGGCGTTGATGGCTATCCAGCTTGTGATGGTCTGCCGGGAGTGTTAATCTTCACCGTCCACTTTGGGGTGCCGGTGAAGGGTGAATTGTTTGCATCGCCTCATCCGTTTCAGTCTGCTTGCTGGTTGTCTCTTTCCTGCGCTTGCAGTCGCTGAGACCGTTTCTTCTCCACCGACCATCGAACATCATCAGCTGACGGTGGAACTGCTGCCGGATTCCCATCAGCTCATCGCGACCGATCGCCTCATCCTCTCGGGAGGCTCTTCAGGTCAGGCGCTTGCCTTTTCCCTCGCCCCCGCCCTGCAAGTCGAGCACATTCAGGATGTGACACATTGTCAGGCCCCCTGCGAAGCTGCTCCGGAGGTGGCCTTTGAAAGGGACGAGGCCTCAGGCCGGTTGGAGCCGCAGCGCGTGATCCTGAAGCAACCTGCCACTGATCGGCGAGATGGCGCGATAGAGCTGAAGTTTTCCTATCGCGGGGCAATCGACGATCCGCCACGGGACCCGCGGCACCTTCGTTTTGTCACGCCGAGCGAGACCTCCGGCCACATCGGCCCCGAGGGGGTATATCTCAGCAGTGAAAGCCAATGGTATCCCGACCTTGATGGTTCGCTCGCCACCTATGACGTGACCGTGGCCCTGCCTGAAGGGTGGACTGCGGTGACCCAGGGAACCCCTCAGCCCGACCCGGCGCGCTGGCTGGTTTCCACGAAAAGCGAAGCTTTGACAGTCGTCGCGAACCGTTTCCTGGTGAAGTCCCGTACTTGGACGGCGCAGTCGGGGCAGGCAATCCGGCTGGCTACCTACCTTTTTCCAGACGAAGCCTCATTGGCAGATGAGTATCTGGACGCCTCGGCGCGATACCTTGACGCGTACATCCCTCTGCTTGGCCCCTATCCGTTTGCTCAATTTGCCGTGGTCGAAAATTTCTTTTCAAGCGGATTGGGCATGCCTTCTTTTACCCTGCTCGGGAGTGGAGTCATCAAGCGGCACTATACGCAGCCCTATGCGCTGGGGCATGAGATCGTGCACTCATGGATCGGAAACGGCGTGTTCAACCGGGTTGATCGCGGCAACTGGGTGGAAGGGCTGACGACCTATCTGTCCAATTACTACTACCATGAACTCATGGGCGATGAAGCACAAGCTCGCGAGCAGCGACGATTGATGCTCATGGGCTATTCCGTTTACGTTCGCCCCGGCGAGGAATATCCCGTCATACAGTTCGCTCAGAAGCATGATGAAAAAGACAATGCCATCGGCTATCAACAATCCGCCATGGTGTTCCATGCATTGCGGCAGGAAATCGGCGACGCAGTGTTTTGGAAAGCTCTGAAACAAATTCCAGAACGGTATCTAGGAAAGGCGGCCGAGTGGCGTGATCTGGAGCGAGTGTTCCAAGACGTGGCGGGACGGGATCTTCGTTGGTTTTTTGCCCAATGGGTCGAGCGCGCAGGCGCCCCCGACATTGAGGTGACTGGCCTCCGGGTGCAGCCATCAACCGGCACTGCCGGGGAGCCGAGTACGCTGGTGGCGATGGTGCACATCGTCCAGCATACTGTTCCGTATCGGATCGCGCTTGATCTGGAATTTGTGCTGAACGAAGGACGTAGTCATCGAGCGCGTATTCATCTGACGGATGCACAGCAGGACGTGGTCGTGCCGCTTACGGAACGTCCGCTGGCGGTCAGGCTTGACCCCGGCCTGCATGTGTTTCGACGCGTGGCGAGGAATGCATTGGCGCCCATGCTGAATGTGTACGTGACAGATGCTCGGCGGACTCTGCTGTTGCCCCGGCAATCCTCAGAGCAAGCGAGTCCTTTCACCGACATTGTTCAGCGCATCGTCGCACAGGAGGCGGCAAAGCCAGGGATGTCGCGTACCACGGTGAGTCAGTCGGAAGAAACGTCTATGGCTGTGCCGACTGGATCGTTGCTCGTGTTGGGCGGGCCTGAGGAGAATCCGTCGGCGACAGCCATGCTACGATACTGCGGCGACCGGCTTCGTTTTACCGAGAAGGGGTTTGCGGTGCAAGGGAAGGTCTATGAGGGAGCCACGATGGCACTGCTGGTGTCCTGCAGACGCGACGATCAGCCGGGTAGCGTAGTGACCATTCTCTACGGGGTGACGCCGCAGGCGTTGGGGCGCGTAGCTCGGCTCTTGTTTTTTTACGGATGGCAGAGTTATGTGGTGTTTCACGAAGGAGCCGTGGTGGCACGGGGAGATTGGGAGGACAGGATGAGTGCAGAGGTGCGAATTGAAACACGTTGAACAGGTCATGGCGGGAATGCTGGGGCTCGTGCTCGTTGTCGGTGCGACGAGTTCGGTGGGAGCGGCCGAGCCAAAGCCTGCACAGGCTGCGACGAAGGCGCCTTCCACGGCCGAACGGCATCTGACGAATATCCGGCAACTCACGTTCGGCCGGCAAAATGCCGAGGCCTATTTCTCATTCAGCGGAGATAAACTGATCTTTCAGTCCACGAACAATTGGATGAAAGACACGTTTGCTGCGGCTATGCATCCGGCCGACATTCCGCTCGGCTGTTATCAAATGTACGTCATGGATCTCGGGAGCGAAAAGATTCGGATGGTCAGCACCGGGTCCGGCACCACGACCTGCGGCTATTTCTTTCCCGGAGATCGGCGTGTGTTGTACTCGTCCACCCATCTGAGGGGCCCTAATTGTCCTCCGAAACCGAAGCGGGATGGCGGCGCATACCGGTGGGCGTTGGACGACTATGATTTGTTTTCCGTTCGGATCGACGGCTTGGATCCACAGCGATTGACGAATACCCCCGGCTATGACGCCGAGGCCACGGTGGCGCCCAATGGCAAGACGATTGTCTGGACCTCCATGCGCGATGGAGATTTGGATATCTACGCGATGGATTTGGATGGCACGCATCCCCGGCGGTTGACCCAGGAAATCGGGTACGACGGCGGCGCGTTTTTCTCGCCGGATAGTAAACGCATCGTGTATCGCGCGCAGCATCCGAGCAACCAGGAAGAACTGGACCAGTATAAATCGCTCCTGGCTCAAAACCTGGTGGAACCGGGCCGCCTGGAAATCTTTATCATGAACGCCGACGGGTCGAGCAAGCAGCAGGTCACGAGTAACGGCGCCTCCAACTTCTCTCCCTATTTCCATCCTGATGGGCATCGCGTCATCTTTTCATCGAACGTGGAGACGCGCAATGAAGGGGGGCGGCCTGATTTTCATTTATACCTCACCAATGAGGACGGCTCCGGTCTGGAGCGATTGACGGTTGACGGGAAGTTCAATAGTTTCCCCATGTTCTCTCCGGATGGAAAGCATCTCGTCTGGGTGTCCGACCGAAACGCCAAAGAGCCGGGAGAATTCAACGTGTTTCTTGCCGACTGGGTTCCATGAACGAATCAGGTGACGGACAGGCTGCGCCGGCATCCGCGCAGCCTGAGCCACCACCGGATTGCCCGCCGGCCCCGGCGGTGATCCTCTCCGCGCTGGTGGTGCTCGGGTCGTTCGCCGCGCTCTTTCACATCGATATTCCCATCCTCCGGTTACTCCGCTCGCACAATTTGTCGGCGCTTCAATCCTTGGGCGATCTTGGCGAAAAGCTGGGCAACGGGGGGACGCTGATTACCATCAGCGTGCTCCTCCTGGGAGCCGGGTATTGGCTCAAGCGCCAGGCCTGGATACGCACGGCGGTGGATAGTTTACTTGCCCACGGGGTGGTGGCGTTGGTGGTGAACAGCCTCAAACATATCCTCGGCCGTCCGAGGCCGCGTCTGACCCATTCGGGCGGGTGGCACTGGTGGCCCTCGTTAGAGTCGGGGTTGGACTCGTTTCCCTCAGGCCATACCTCGGCGACGGTCGCCGTGGCGACCGTATTGGCGCGGGCGCTGCCCAGGCTTGCATGGGTACCGTTTGCCCTGGCCGGATGGGTCGGCGCCAGCCGGATCTGGAGAGGATCGCACTTTCCTGGAGACGTGGTGGGCGGAATGGTGTTGGGCTTTATGGTCGGATCAATCTTCAACGGGCCGCTGCGCTGGTGGGGCAGGTCCTGCGCCCGCGCACTCGTGCGCATCGCGCCCATCGTATTGGTGCTGACCGGCATGTTCTGGGTGCTGACGCACCGCATTGTCGATCCGGTCACGGATCATATCCTGGTTGCGTCTGGGGTGATGCTGGTGGTCGCAGGTTGGGTGTTGCAAGTGATGCCGCAATGGAGATTGGCAACCGGCCGTGGGGTGGCGGCGGTCGTAACCTCGAACGGCTTCTTGCTATTAGGGTTAGGGGTTGCGACCGGAACTCCGATCATGATCGGGCTCACCGGTCTCCTTTGTGTGGCACGATGGAATGCTGCCACACAACAGCCCGATTCACCGGCTCTGCCGTCCTGGCACAATGCCGGCCTTTACGCAGCGGCAAGCCTCGCGGGGGTTGTCGCGATCCAGCTCCTCAAAGGCCTCGTGCCCTTGCAGTGATGAACGATTAGTGTCCTGGAATCCGAACGGCAGGTTTCTCTGCCTCTTCGGGCACATGGATCATTGATTGATTGGCCAGGAGGATGTAGCCGTACCGTTCGAGCATGACGGGATATTCCATCGTTTCAAACGGCAATCGATTGCGCATGGCTGCCGGTAAGAGGATCATTGTGCGGCCCGGCTGGCTCAAATAAGGTTTAATGTTGGCTTCTTCACCCTTCGGCATGACGATGGCTTTCCGTTTGGCATAGAACACCAGCGAGGGACGTGGCTGTCCGTAGAGAATCAGCCGGTCGTTGGGACCGAGATTGAGTCCTGCGACATCCGCCAACCGTTGCGGCGGGTCGATGACAAAGTGATTGACCAGCGGAAAGGCCAGTTGTGTGACGGCCAGGACCACGAGAGCTAATGATCCTCCGGCGGCCCAGAAGGCGGCCGGCCGCCGCGTCTCGCTGAGTCCGAAATACGCCACCAGCCCCATTCCCACCAAAAAGATTGAGGCGACGGTATAGGGAGCCGGTCCGAGTGTCACCTGTCCGGCAAGAGGAAATTCATCCACGAGTTTCACAGCGAATTTGGCATACAGCGGCGGCAGCGAAGCAAATGCCAGCGCCAGAATGTACCCGACCCCCGTCATCATGTGGATGGCGGCACGCAGGCTTGGCGCGGCGTGGTCGGTCACGCAGCGATTCCAGAATGATGCCGTCAGGATCGCTGCAGCAGGAAACAAAGGCCCGATGTAGTGCGGCAGACGCGTGGACGAGAGGCTGAAAAACACGAGTCCAGCCAGGACCCACACGGCGGCAAACCACTCGAGTGCCTGTGAGGAAGATGGTACGTCAGGGCTCGGAGACGGCGTGAGCGCCCCGGCCTGTCTTGCCTCCCGCCAGCTTCGATAGGCCTGATACCAGGCAAAGGGCAAGAGGCCGCTCCAGGGGAAAAACCCGAGGAGGAAGACGGGCAGGTAGAACAGCAGCGTGCCGCCGTGTCCCTCCATGGTTCCAAAGAAACGGCCGATCGTGTCCCCCTGTGCGGAGGTCGTATACCGTTGCCCATGAAGGTTCAACATCATGAGATACCAAGGGAGGGCCAGGGCGAGAAAGAGGACCAGACCAGGGAGGAGACGTCCCTGCCGACGGAACAGCGACCAGGAGCGAGTCAGCCACAGATACAGTCCCACCGCTAACAGAGGAATCAGAAAGCCGATCGGGCCTTTCGTCAGTGTGGCCAGCGCCATACCGATGTAAAAGAACCATATGCAATGGCGTTCACGTCCCTCTCCGTAGAGGCCTAGCCAGAACCCGTAGAGCGACAGCGTGGTAAAGAAGATCAACACGCTGTCGGTGAGGGCCATGCGACTCAGCCCGATGATCTCAAGATTCAGCAACAACATGGCGGCACCGAATAGGCCGATCACCGGCCCCCGACAGCGTGTCAGAAATAGATACTGGAGCAGAATGAGGCCTACGCCGAAGAGGGCGGATGGGAAGCGTGCCGCGAATTCGTTCACCCCGAAGACATGGTACGAGGCCGTCATCAGCCAATAGACGAAAACCGGTTTGGCGAAGCGCGGCTCGTAATTGAATGTGGGGCTGATGTAGTTGCCCGTTTCGTACATTTCCCGGCCGGCTTCAGCATTTCGCCCTTCATCCCGGTCGGTCAAGCCGAGGGAGCCAAGCCCGACAAAGAACAACACGGCGGCCAATGCCAGCAAGACGACGAGCGTCACGGGCTGAATCGATCGGTCGATCGGCGCAGGCGTCTGCAAGGACGGGACTTCTCCGTTCATATGAGGTTCCATTACGATTTGGTCGCCGGGGATGCCGTGTCGGAGTCGGCAGAATTCGGGCGGTGAATGAGCATGAGGTTGCGGAGATAGACGATACTGCCGATGCTCTGACCGGCAATGAAGACCGGGTCCTGCCGATAAATGGCATAGGCGAGCGTGATCAACCCGCCGATCATGCTCATGTACCAGAACGCCGTCGGCACGCGGCTTTCAGCATGGCGTTCGGAGGCGATCCACTGGACGACCCAGCGCATAAAGAAGATCCCCTGCCCGAGGAAGCCGATAATGAGCCAAATGGTATCGAGTTTCATGGCGTTACGGAGGCCGAGGTCGAACGGGAAGGGGCCGTGGCGGCGAGACGGTAGTGATAACGCAGGCAGCGGTGCTGCATCCATCGCACGGCCACCAGATCGTACAGGCCCTTGAACAGACGGTTGCCCACGCCGTATTTCGAGGTTCCACGGGTGCGCGGATAGTGACGCACCGGCACCTCCGTGACGGTGAACCCGTGCATCAAGGCCAGGGCGGGGAAAAATCGGTGCATGCCCTCAAAGAGCTGCATTTTTTCCACCACCGCCCGGCGAAACAACTTGAGCGAGCAGCCGGTGTCGTGGACACGATCCCCCGTGACTGCGCTGCGGACCCTATTGGCAATACGCGACGAAATTTTCCGTGTCAGGTTGTCGTGGCGGTCTTTTCGCCAGCCACAGACGAGATCGAAAGTCTTGATGTGCGGCAGCAGTGTGGCGATATCGGCCGGGTCGTTTTGCAGGTCGCCGTCGATGGTCATCACCAGGTCTCCTGTCGACTGCTTAAACCCCGCGTCGAAGGCCGCCGATTGCCCATAGTTTCGATCGAAGTGAAAGACCTTAACCGTGCGGTATTGCGCGGCCAGACGATCCAGCACGTCTGAACTGCCGTCCGAACTGCCGTCGTCGATGAAGATCAACTCGAACGAGGCCGATCGCGACTCTTCTCGGCCGTCCAAGACCTTCACCAGTTGCTCTGTCAGGGGGACCAGATTGTCGCGTTCATCCTTGATAGGGATGACAACGGAAGCCCATGGGCGGGTAGCCACAGTCATGGAGCCGGATCAGTTCCTTCACACAGTCGTTGATCAGTAGACACGGGGCGTATTCTACAAAAGGAATCGATGGATGGTCAAACTTCTGTGGCCATGAACCGAGACTTTCTTCCCCTGACTTGAAGGACTATCACGCTGTCCCTGTGTGTGTGAGATCGCGGCGGTTCCACGATGAGACAGGGCCTGCAGTGGTTAATCGCTCTCTCGAAGGCCTAGCTCTTCCAGTTTCGCATACAGCGTCTGACGATGGATGCCGAGGATGCGTGCCGCTTCAGACTTATTGCCGCCCCCACGTGTCATCGCTCGGGTGATGAGAATCCGTTCGAATGCGAGCGTCGCCTCTTCCAAGGGGAGTTTCAGCAGTTCCTCTAGATCCGGGTTGCTCGACTCCGATTTGCTGTCACCGGTAAGTTCAGGCAGGTGCTCGCGTGTAATGAGCGGCCCCGGAGACAGCAAGGCCGCTCTCTGGATCATGTGTTCCAGTTCCCGGACGTTCCCTGGATACTGATAGGCCATGAGGAGACGGAGCGCGTCGTCGTCGAATGACATGCCTTCTTTGCTGTCGGTTCGCTGGTATCGGTGCAACATGTGAGCGGCCAGTTCGGGTATGTCACTTCTCCTGACCCGAAGGGGCGGCACCTCAATTTGGACGACGTCGAGTCGATAGAACAGGTCTTCTCGAAACCGCCCCTCTTTGACCAACTGATGAAGGTTTCGGTTGGTCGCGGCCACGATCCGAAAATCCACGTGGACAGGCTGTTTCCCTCCAAGCCGTTCGAAGGTATGATCTTGTAATACTCGGAGGAGTTTCACTTGCAGTCCCACAGGCAACTCGCCGATCTCATCGAGAAACACCGTTCCGCCAGCAGCCTCCTCGAACCGGCCTGGCTTCAACTGTAGCGCGCCGGTAAATGCGCCCTTCTCATGGCCAAACAACTCGCTTTCGAGGAGCCCCTCAGGAATGGCGGCACAATTCACCGTGATCAGCGGAAAAGACGCTCTGGCGCTGTGCCGATGGATGGCCCTGGCAACGAGTTCCTTTCCGGTGCCGGACTCACCGGTGATCAAGACGGTCGCATCAGAGGAGGCCACCTTGCCGATTAGTTTGAAGACCTCGCGCATCGTCGGATGATGTCCGATGAGTCCGTTGTTGTCCGGTTCTCTCACCGGTTGAGAGGCCCTCAGACGATCGAGCTCACGACTGAGGCGATGGACTTCCGCCGCCCGCGTGACCATGTGCAGGAGTTGATCCATATCGAAGGGCTTGGTGATGTAATCATAGGCACCGGTTTTCATGGCCGTAATGGTCTGGTCGCTGCCACCGAAGGATGTGAGGATCACGACGGGAATGGCCTGTGTGGAAGGATGGGATTTTATAGCCGTCAGGGTGGAGAGTCCGTCGCGGTGCGGCATATTGAGGTCGAGCAGGATGACATCTGGTTGTTGGTGTGCAAGCACAGCCAACGCCTCATCCCCGTCCGCGGCCTCGAGTACCCGGTAGCCGTTGGAGCTGAACAATTGCGCTAAGCTCTCACGTAGGTGCCGGGCATCATCGACCACCAGTATGGTGGCTGATGGGCTCAACATGGAAATCGCAGCTCAAAGCGAGCGCCTCGATCGGCGCGCCGGCAATAGTCCAGCGTGCCGCCCAATCCACGGGCCATCTCTGCAGAGAGGAAGAGCCCCAGACCTGTCCCCTCACGCCGTGTGGTACAGAACGGTTCGAAAATGCGTTCTATCTTTTCCTCAGGCACCCCGGGCCCATTGTCAGAGACGGCAATAAGGATCTCGTTCGGCGCAATCCGCTCCACTTCGATGGTCATCCGCCCTCCTTCTCCGACCAGCGCGTCAAGAGCATTGGCAATGAGGTTGTCTACAATCTGGCCTACCCGATCTCGATCCATGTGGATTGGTTCGGATGCGGGCGCGGCACTGCGGAACTCCAGGATCGTTCCCTGCGAGGTCGCCCGGTTCTCCCATAACACCAGACGCTCTTTCACAAAATGCGAAGGATCACTCTTGGAGGGGGAGGGGTGAGAGGGTCTGGCGAGCGACAGCAGGCGCTCCACGAGGCGGTTCATTTTTCCCACCTCTTCCTCGATCACGTCGAATGACGTCAGGATTTGATCGGGATGATCAAGGCTGCGGCGAGTCAATTGCAGCTTCAGCTTCACGGAGGCTAACGGGTTCCGGAGTTCGTGAGCCACCCCTGCCACGAGCCGACCGAGCGCCGCCAACCGATCAGTTTGGCGTAAACGGCGTTCAAGTTCAGCCTGCCGAGCTTGATTGTTCAGAAATGCAGCCGTCAGACGAGTAATGCCGGATCCGATGCGGTCGAGTTCCAGGATGCCCGACAACGGCAGCGGCAGGGCGGGATCAGCCTCCATCATCCGAAGCCCCGCTTCAAGCTCTGCGACTCCCCGATCGATTCGACGAGTCAGAAACCATGCTCCGGTGGCGACCGTTACCGAGACCATCAACAAGCCGAGCAATCCGATCAAGGAAAGATACTGGTAGGGACTATGCACGCCGTTCAAGCGGAGCATGACCCAAGCGGCTCCGACAGGCTGTTCCTGGCCTGGGAGAGACTGAGCTCGAAACAGGATCAGGTCTGCTCCAGCCACCACCCGTTCCGCCCCGCGACCGTTCACTGCGGTGGCTGTGGAGGCAACCCGCCGGATGGTTGCGGACTCGGCGACGGGGATATCGGTCTTGGGCCCGGACCCCGGATACGTTGGATAGGCATATCCCAAGAGGCGATCGGCCTCCGCGGAATAGAACCCGCCTTCGACCCCTGACATTCCGGCCAACGTGGCCTCGGTGACGGACCGTAGGATCTGTTCGTTCTCCGGCCTGAGCACAAGCCCTGTGTGCCGCTCATCAAAGGAAGTTTTGAGGTGAGCGTATCGAACCGCGAGTTGCTCTGCGGCCCTGTCGAGCAGATGTTCGGCATCGGCACCTTGCGAGGATTCGGTTTGGCGAAGGATCAGCCAGCCAAAGGTCGCCGCCATGGTGAGCGTCGCCAGGGCCAGGATTCCCAGGACGCCGAGGTGGTGCTTGAGAGACGAGCCGCGTCGGTTGGCGGGAAACGGCGCGAACGTTGGGGCGGAGACTCTGCTGAGCATCGGTCACCAGGTGTTACAGAAATGCTACTCTTTCTCTGTCCGTCGCAGCAAACCCCTTTGATGACTGGCCGTACGGTACGGTCGTTTTACCAATCCGCTCCATAATAGTCCTGAAAGATTGTCCAGGCAGCGAATCCAAGCAGAACGAATCCAGCCAAATGTTTTGGTTTGAGTCCTTCTCCCAGATACATCTCGGCGAAGAGGATGAACACGACAGGGTGATGACCTCCTGCAATGTTTTGAGTTCGTAGGCAGAATAGGCTCGGTATCCGATACGATTGGCCGGAACTTGAAGACAGTATTCGAAAAAGGCGAGGCCCCAACTGGCGATCACTGCCAGCCACAGTGGAAGGCTGGTGAATCGGAGGTGGCCGTACCAGGCCACGGTCATGAACAGATTTGAGAGCAGAAGCAGACCAACGGTGGCGATCAATGTGGATGACATGAAGAATCCTCGCACTACCGTACTGCCGCAGCCTGACGGTGGTACGGGTTAAGTTATTGGGGCGACTGCAGGAGACAGCTGCGGCGTTGGTTGCCTATCGGGTTCTTTGGTCTCCGGCATGGCCCAATAAAAGATCGTCAAGGCACAGGCTGCAATCCCGGCGAGCATCAGGAACCCGGCGTTGTATCCCCAGGCACTCACCGCATATCCGGCAACCACATTGCTTAACGCTGCGCCGATACTTTGCGCCGTCGCGATGGCGCCCAGGGTGAGATTGTACCGTCCGGTTCCTTTTGTCAGATCCCCGACAACCGTGACCCACAGCACTCCGAAAATCCCTGCACCGATCCCGTCCAGCAGTTGAACGGCGACGATAAAAAACGGATCGTCGCTCAGCGTATACAGGCACCCGCGAATCGGGAGTACGCCAAAGCCGATCAGGAAGATGGGCTTTCGTCCCCACCTGTCCGCCTGAGTTCCGGCGAAGGCAGCCACGGGAATCATGACTAGCTGAGCGGCAATAATGCAGGCCGACATATACAGTGAAGCGCCGGTAGCCTTGTCGTGCGAGAGCAATTGCCCGGCGAGGGGGAGCATGGCGGCATTGGCGAAGTGAAACAATGTCACACTCATCGCGAAGATCAGCAGCTCCCGGTGTGCGAACAAGGCCCGCATACCTGCTACGGCGCCGTGGGTCCCAGTGCTGTCGGGTATGGCCGCGCGCGCGACATCATGGTCGATATCCTTTTCATCGATAAA
Source organism: Nitrospira sp. (assembly GCA_024998595.1). Classification (GTDB taxonomy): domain Bacteria; phylum Nitrospirota; class Nitrospiria; order Nitrospirales; family Nitrospiraceae; genus Nitrospira_A. The sequence goes on along the minus strand of JACOEK010000002.1, from coordinate 423,391 downwards.
CAGGACGGACACCATGCTGACCCCTGCGATGGCCGCTACCAGATAGAAAATCCATTCCCGCCCCAGGAGGTAGCCTGCCAATCCGGCCAGAGCGGCCGCCCCGACATTTCCGGCGTGATTGAAGGCCTCGTTCCGGCCCATTTGGGCGGCGAATTTCTTCGGCCCCACGATACCGAGAGTCAGGGCGGCCACGGCGGGAGGAAAAATCGCGGCGGCGATTCCGTTGAGCGCTTGCGCCGTCATGATGAAGGCAAACGTCGGGAAGAGGGTGATGGCGGCGCAGCTTGCGCCGACCAAGGCAGCGGCGATGCCGATGAGCATTCTCTTCTGCGTGAGCGCATCAATGAGCGCTCCGCAAGGAGTTTGTGCGACGACCGTCGCGATACCCATCGCCGACATCGCAATGCCGATGCTTGCGGGATCCCAATGCTGAGTGGCCAAGAGATAAATGGCCAGGTAGGGGCCCACGCCGTCACGGACGTCCGCGAGAAATACATTGAGGTAGTCAAGCGCCCGCAAGGTGCGGGCGCTTGGTGCGCGGGAGGTCGTCATCTATTCCCTTGTCCAGATTGTGTGGCCTTCTGACGTAATGGTCTCGCCGTTCACGACCGTGCCGAATTCAGTTGCCGTACCAAATCCTGCGATGCTGATAGGACCATTGATGCGAGCCAGCGTCAGAACAAGGAGGGCTGCTTGATGTGGCTTGAAGGTGATCTCTTCACCACCGCTCAAAATGAGTCTATCGATATCCCCATGCGGATTCACCAGGAAACGGGCGACGGTTCCACTGACGGTGAGCCCTTGGTCGTTCAGGCCGCGCAAGTGCGGCGGCAGTGGAGGAGTGGTTGGCGGTTCATCGACCAGCGTCTGGCCGGTCTTGCTGTTGGTGATTGAGAGCGCTTGTATCGCCCGCCCCTGTGAGGTGTGAGGGCTCATGAATCCGACGGCCGTGACGGCGTCATCGGTCTTCACGGTCGCCGCCAGCGCAAGGCCGAGATGTGGAGGAAACTTGACCACGGCGCCGTCGGACAGGAGCAATCCATCCACCTCCCCGTGAGGACTCAGGAGATATTGCTGGACGGTTCCGCTGAGGGACGGCGCGACTTGTGCCTGCCCGGGAGGCACGGAGATGATGAACAAGAGAAGGGGCAGAACGCTGAGGACCGTGAGAGAGAGACGCATGGTACAACTCCTTTCAGTAAAACAACGGGGAGTGTCTGGTGCCGTTACGGCAAAGGCATTGCCAGTCCTGTGCCACTCCGCCTTGGAAAGGATGTTTGCCGTTCACGTCCTGTTGTCACCTAGTTAAGTGAATGTCGCCGAGTCAACCCTCCATCGCTTGTCGGCTTTGAAGACAGGCTCCTGTCCGAATCCGGGACAACTTTCGAGCAGAACAGCGGAGTAACTAGAGGATGGGCTTGAAGGCGTACGTGCCTGAGACTACTCGACAGTAATTTGCCGATCGACATGAGTCGAGAAGGTTGGATCGTTCGAGATGAAGATGACTGACCAGGGTTCGTCTTTGGCGCAGAGACGGCGAAGCAGCACGTCGCGTGTGGCGGGCAACATGTTGTGGAGTGTGCCGTCGAATATCAGCAGTTGCGGGCGGGTCACGATCGCGCGGGCCACGAGGAGGCGGAGAATCTGACTGAGAGAGAGGTGCGGTTCTCCACTGGAGACCAGGGTGTTCAGACCCTGCGGCATCGAATCGATGTCGCCGTCTAACTCTACAAACCGCAGCGCCCATTGAAGATCCTCATACTCGATCGCAGGTCGGCCCAGTGTGATGTTGTCTTCGAGCGTGCCGTCCAGCAGGGTGGGATGAGAATCGAGGACGAGTCCTCGAACCCGGCTGATCGAATCGCGTTTCACCTCGATCAGATTCAGATCGTTGTACCGGACAAATCCGGTCGACGGAGGGTGAAGCCCCGCCAGGACTTTGGCGAGAGAGGTCTTGGCCCTGTTCGTGCCGCACAAAACGGTCACTTTTTCTCCGGGTGCCACCTCCAGAGATACGTGTTCAAAGATCGGTGCGCCATCGGCACTGGTATAGGAGAGCTCTCGACACGTCAGGCGAATGCCGGAGCCCCCGAACTGTGTTGCCGGCACGTCTTCCTTCGCGCCGCCTTCTTCTGTAGGCAGGGAGAACAGGGCGGCCATTTCCCTGCAGGACACGAACGTAAAGAACATCGCGACCATACGTCGAGCCAGCGTGTCCATGTTGAGTAGAAGGTTGCCGACCAGCACCTCGGCGGCAGCGAATTGCCCGACCGTCAGTTGTCCATCGGCCACCAGGAGCCCAGCGGTGATGAGCAATCCGCTGTGTCCGGCGACTTGCCACAGGGCCGCGGCTTTGTACTGTCGTCCGGTGAGCGTATCGGAACGGCGCTGTCGGATTCGGGCATAGATGCGAGTCAGGGCATCGGTTCGCTCCAGCAGGTACGGGCTGTCCCCGGCCGCACGAAGATGGGGAAGATTGTGCGCGATATTTTGAATCCAGCCGAATATCTCGTAGTGCAGACGAGACATTTCCAGGGTAATAAAAAACCCTCCACGGCCGAAGATGGTGAGTAAGCCCACAAATCCTACGATCAATACAAAAATGTAGAGAACGAAGAAGGGGTGAAACATGATGAGCATGGTCATCCCGATGGTGCCGACCACAGCGACGTTAAAGAGATCCGCCACCATCGCCACTAGGGCGCGGGTCAGCAAGTCGGCCTCCATGAACCGGTAAGCCTGGGGCGTGGAGAAGGTGTCGTCGCGAAGACGGGGCAGGAGGCGGGTGAATGCGATCGCGACGCGCGCGTAGATTCGCTGTTGCAAGGTCTCCACTGCGCGCGCCTGCAGCACACGAAAGGCTGCGACGCCGGTTAAGGAACTGGCGACGAACAGCGCCAGGGTAAAGATCATCCTGGGTTCCATCGCAAAGGAGAACGTGCTGACGAGCTCCTGGACGGCAATGGGGACACAGAGGAGGAAGAATCCAATGGCCACCGCATACGAGGCGATGATGCCCAGGATCGATCGCTCCAGCTTCAGGAGGATGCCCAGGTGGGCGAAAATATCGCGAAGGACTTCGGTCAGCTGATACTGCGGATAGGTTGGGGTCTTTGCGGGGGACTGGTTCACAAAAAACTCCTACCGCGTGGGCGCTGGTAGGAGTTATCAGCCGCTGCGATGATCGCGATCGGCGGTTCTCGGTGAACTCCATCACCTGAAGGATCTGTATGGCTGGGGCAAAGTCTAGTCTGAGAGCCGTTTCTCCGTCAAGACAACGCCTCTTTGTGAGGCACCCTGCGTCAGAGTGACTGAGAACGCCGCTGTTGAGCGGCCCTCAATTGGTCTGCGGCGGGTCAGGGCGGTTACTTGTTCCTGGCAGGGACTTCTGATTCTGCTGTGGCGGTGATGGTAAAGCGCATGGTCCCCATCAGACTCATGTCGTTGATTTGTTCGCCGGCATGGATTTCGACCTTATACCGTCCCGGTTTCCAGCCGCTGTCAGTAGGGAATAACTTCAGATAGCCGGTTTGATCTTCCAGGGCGATGTACATCGCATCTTCAGCGACCACGCGTTCTCCGTCCACTCCAGCCACGTCCTCCGGATAGCAGCGCCCGAAGACCTGGAACGATTGGTAGTGCTGGTGCAGTTCAAATACGATGAAGATCGGCCTGGCACCGGCGGAGAACCGTTCGGTCGGTTTGACGGGAACGATTTCATGGGTCCGCTGGAATCCCAGTTCTTCATCGAACCCTTCGGCCAGCACGATGTGGCGAAACATGCCTTCGGGTGGCGCATCGAAATTGTACGGTTTGGCGCTTTCGGTACGGTTTTGGAAATCCGGAACCGGTACGTTGCGGGTCAGAGGAAGGTCTTCGGCCCAGACGAGGGAGCTGCAGAGAAGAACGATGGGACAGACAAGTGCGCACCCCGATCTCATCCTGTCTTGGTACACTCCGCCCGCCAGGCCTGTCAAGGAAGGCGTCAGGGCATTCGGCGGAGAAGAAACGGGGATGATGGAGGAGTGGATTCCTCCGGAAGAGGTTGCGGCTGAATTTTGCTTCCTGTTAGACTTTCCCTCTTTCTACGGGGGGACAGAATGGAACAGCACCTCATGGCACAGGTTGAGGATCCCGACGCGTTACCGCAACCGATCGGGGAGTACAAGCCGGTCGATTATTGGCAGGCGCATATCAACACTCTGTTCTATCAACTGCGTGGTGATCAGCAACGCAGCTTCTATCAGACCTTCGCCTCGGCCGACTATCGATTGGCCCATGCGTTGGCGGCCGATTATTTCGAACAGGTGGTCAAACGTGACAAGAAAGCTGCTACGAAGGCTTCTGCGTCCGGCGATTCACCCCCCCGGTCCTTGACAGTCATGGAGTGGGGCCCCGGTAACGGCAATCTGGCGGCCTGCTTTCTCACCCATCTGCAGCGTCTCGACAAGGCAGGTCAGGTCTATCCCCGAGTGCGATATCTGTTGGTCGACTCCCAAGCCCCTGCGCTGGACCGCGCGCGCGCGCATCCTGACTTGGTCCCGCACCTGTCGAAGGTCGAGTCCTTATGTGCCGATGTCGAAGACATGGCGACGATCGCCGACGGCACCGTCGACCGGATCATCTGTAATGAGCTGTGGAATGAACTGGCCACCAAGCTGGTGGTGAAGAAGGGCGGGGAGTATGAGGAAGAGCATCTCCGTCCAAACCTCAATGAGCGCAAGGCGGCGGCGATTGCCGATTGGTCGGGGTTTGTTCGCGCCTTCGACGCCAAAGACATCGAAAAATTGAAACAGTTCCCGCCGTTTCTGGACGACCTGATTTGGGAACGCGAATATCACAAGGTCGATTGGAAGGACGTTCCGTATCGCAAGACCCTGACCGAATTTATGAAGGCGATTGACGATGAAGTGTTAGTACCCGTGAATCTCGGTGCCTGCGCGTCGATCAAGGAGGCGAAGCGGGTGCTGGCACCGGATGCCATTGGTTTCAGCAGTTTCGATGCCGGAACGGCGGATATGCAGGTGCTCAATGATCCCGAGAAGCCCTGTTATGGCCAATTCGGCGGCCAGTACAGTTTCATGGTCAACTTGGCCCTTATTCAAGCCGTGGCGAAGCATCTCGGGATCACGACCACTATCATTGAGACCCAGCGTGAGTTCGTGGGAAGTCGACTCGGGACGAATGTGATGACGCTGATGGATCTGCTGGCCTGCCATCCGACGGTGGGGTCTAAAGTGCAGCCATGGCAGTTGGATCGGCTGACGCTGAAAACCATTCGCACGTTGAATGAAATCTACGAAAGCCCGTATCAACGGAAGATCGAGTTTCCCTTGCGAAGTGAAATGCCCGCGGAAGAACGTGAGGCCGCGCAAGGTACGCTCCTTTCGATGAAATCCAACGGGATTCCCGATACCATCGCCTATGTTACTGAAGAAGAGTTGAGTCAGGCTCAGGGTGAATTAGAACTTCTCGGGTACGAACGGGAGGCCTGGTTGATGGCGCTCGGCGCGCCTCCGAGTCCTGTCGAATACTATCACTTCGCGTTTCGGCCGTAGACGCTGGTTTCGCTATCGGGGGAAAGAGACGTAAGGGGGCGACTGTAGGAGAAAGGGCTTGACTAATTCCAGTCGTTTCTATAGCCTTTCCCGCGATTTCCGATAGAAGACCGTCCTTCTCCGTGCGTCGCGAAAATTCAGAAGAGGATGGGGTTCTCAGGCAAGATCATCTCAGACGACGTACTTCACGAGAGGCAGTCGAGACGCCGGTTTCGTGGGTATGTGTCGTGCGAATAATCGCACAGCTGTAACAAGGAGCATACAGTACCATGTTTGGTTCGTTCGGCTGGATGGAGCTGCTGCTGATTCTCATCATCGTGCTGATCATCTTCGGGGCGGGGAAAATTCCCCAGCTCGGTGAGGGATTAGGTAAAGCAATCAAGGGGTTCAAGAAATCGGTTCACGAAGCGGATGCTATTGATGTCACGGCAAACGAGGCGGAACCTCCCGCGCCTCAGCCGGCGGCACAAATCCAGCAAACCGGACAGTCGGCCACACCGCCGCCTGCGCAGCAGGCCGGTGCGGTTCCACCGCCACGGACTACGCAGGGGTAACACTTGCGAGACTGAGGATGCAGACTGAGTGACGGCAATCGTACGTTGAACTCGCGCCGCTCGGTCTTTCACACAACCACCTCAGTAGGAACACCATGTTCGGTCTTGGCGCTGGAGAAATTCTCATCATCCTGGTCATCGCGTTCCTGTTGTTCGGGCCCAAGCAATTGCCCGAAATCGGGCGTCAGGTGGGCAAAGCCGTCAAGGGATTCAAGGAGACGGCCGACGACCTGAAGAAGACGGTAGAGCCTGAACTCAACATGATCCAGCAGGAAATGAAGATGGTGGAGCAGGATTTCGAATCGTCAATGAAAGAAGCGGAAGAACAGATTAACCACGCAACATCGGGCGTAGAGCATGGGGCAGAGGAATCGGGTTTGCCCAAGCAGGCCTAATACCATTTCATACTCGCTCTACGGCTGTGAAGGGAGGTGACCACGGCAACAATACAAGACTGACGGTGTGAGGGGCTCGCTTCGGGATTGAAGCAGGGTCATTGCCGGATGGTGGGCACCATTCGGGTTCGGCAGACTTAGACCCGCACACACGAGTTAGCTTTGTAGTGCAATAGCGGTTGGATGTATAGGCGGCACCCGGAGTGAATGGGTACACAAAGGGTTGCCATCCAATTCACAGGAGGAACGCTATGAACAGCATCCATGGACGGACCAGATGGGGCCGGTTGGCCGCCATCTTCGGCGCTGCGGCAATCTCAGCTCTGCAGTGCCTGACGCTCCCGGCCTTTGCCGGATTCGAACTTCCCCCGGGCGAACGTATCACCAATCTCCCCGCAATTCCTCGCCAAATGCCGCAGAAAGAAGCGTACGAGCTGTACGATCCGGTCATCGGCCGGAATTTCGACATCAAGAACCTCTGGATGCGCGCCGATTTGCGTGTGCGGCCGGAAATGCGGAACAATGCCTGCTTCGGTCTGGCCCAGGGGGCGGGCGGAACATGTAACTCATTCGGGACCCGAGGGACTGCTTCCGGTGGCGGTAACAAGGGGAACGATATGTTCGTGCAGCAGTGGATGCGGTTGGGCATCGGGTATGACCTCTCGCCTGACGTGAATTTCTATGTGGAAATCATCGACAGTGCGACCTGGGGCGGAAACGGCAGTGCGGTCAATGCCGGCAACGCGGGCGATCCCCTGAACCACAATGGTGGTGTGTCCGGCGGCGGTGGTAACAGTGGTCGTCTGGGCGTTCGTGCAGCCTACATGTTGATCAGAAATTTGGGCGACATTCAGGGCTTGAGCGTGAAGGTCGGTCGTCAATATGTGGTCTTCGGCAATCACTCCCTGTTCGGCCACTTCGATTGGGCCAACACCGGCTATTCACATGACGGTGTGATGTTCGCTTACCAGACCAAGAATTGGGACAGCTACTTCGGCTGGTTCCGGAACTCGGAAAGCGATCTTGGTCAGGCTGCCCCGGTCGGCAGCGGCGCTCCGAACATTGCCGGCACGGGCGCGCAGGATGCGCAGCGCGATGCCGACATGTTCATTTTCTACAACCAGATCAAGATGGTCCCTGGCATGGTCATCGAGCCGTTCTACGTGTTGTACTCGAACCGCTATGGTTCGGCCGACAACGCGGGTCAAGGTCTTGGGACGGCCAAGCACTCCAACCAGACCCGTCACATGATCGGAAACCGGGTTGAAGTCCGCAAAGGCGGGTTCGACTTCTCGAACGAAATCGCTTGGCAGTTTGGTCAAATGGGCCAGGTCGGTGCTTGCGCGGGCGAGCAAAAGTGTTTGCACATCAACGCCTGGGCGACCAGAAACTGGATCGGCTACACGTTCTATGATACGGCGTGGAAGACCCGTCTGGCGTTCAACCTCGATTACGCGTCCGGCGATAGCCGGAACAATACCTGCACCAACGGGACCAATTGTAAGACAGCCAACACCTTTGAAAACTTCTTCCCGACGAACCACATCCACATGGGGTACATGGACGTGCAAGCGTGGAAGAACATGCTGTCTCCTTCAGTCAACTTGCAGGCCCGCCCTTCGGCGCGTGACCATATCGAATTATGGTACACGAACCTGAACCTGGCCAACTCAAAGGACTGCTGGTATCGTGGATCGCAGGGTTGTTACGTGTTCTCGAACGCCAACAACACGAAGACCCACATCGGCGACGAAATCGACGTGGCCTACACCCGGATGTTCGCCGACGGCAAAGTCGCCCTGCAGGCTGCGTATGGTACGATTTTCAGCGGTGGCTATTTGACCAGCACCTTGAACCAGACGCAGAATCAACACTGGGCGTATATGTCGTTGTGGATGAACTTCTAAGCATGCGTGAAGCGTGAAACGTGATGCGTCAGGAGACAGGGAGGCTGAAATGGTCATGCAGGCCACAGCAGTTCTTCTTTTCCTGACGATGACAAGAAAAGGAGACACGCAATGAAGAAACTCATGTTCGTAACGCTGGGCGTCGCAGCGTTGGCGATCGGCAGTCAGCCGGTTCCCGTGCAGGCCCAGGTCGCGGATGCGATTCAAGCAGTGAACGATGCTATCGTCGAGTTGACCGATGCGCCGGCTCTAGGCAAGCGGACGACCGTCGATGTGACGAAGCGGTGGGGGTCCGATCGGTCCGTCATCGACAGCGCCACGGCAAAACTTCAGGATGGGCTGAGCAAGGCCCAGTCCGGCGGAGTCGGCGCCGATGCCATGCGTCAATTGAAAATGGCGGTAGATTACGGCAAGGCTCGCCTGCATAAGGAAGCCCGTTTGTCCGCACAGGGTGCATTGCGCCATCTGTGCGTGGCGAATCAAGATCAGGGCCCAGGCTGCGACACCGTGCCGAAGTTCGGCAGCTACACCGCGCCATAGCCAGATCTTTGGCGATTTTCGAGGTATGAGGGGAGATCCCCTGTCTGTCTCGACTCTGAAACCCCGCCGGGTGATCCCCGGCGGGGTTTCTTTTTGGGTGAATCGTTCTGCCACTGTGGTTCGCTGCAGATGCCACCCACGCTATGCACTTGACGGCTTGCCCGTGGTTCGTCGGGCGTCTTATACTCGGCTCGTCCCCACTGTGCACAGTAGGTCCGTTCCTGAGTTGTCCCTGTGGATGATCTGAGCAAACAGCTTCACCAACAATTCGGATTTTCGTCATTCCGCCCCGGCCAACGGGAGGTGATCGATGCCGTCTTGTCCCGCCGCGATGCCATGGCCGTGATGCCCACCGGCCAGGGGAAATCACTCTGTTATCAGTTGCCGGCTACCATTCTGCCCGGCCTCACGTTGGTCATTTCCCCGTTGATCGCCTTGATGCAGGATCAGGTGAACAGTCTCAAATCCCGCCACATTGCCGCTGCGGCATTCCACTCCGGCCTCTCTGAACCGGAGCGGGACAAAATCGTGCTGAACCTCAAATTGAGGCGCCTCCAATTACTCTATCTTGCCCCTGAACGGATGCAGCATGAGCGGTTCCTTCGCCTCTTGCGATCGTTATGGGTGTCTCTGCTGGTCGTGGACGAGGCGCATTGCATTTCACAGTGGGGGCATGATTTCAGGCCGGACTATCTCAACATCGGTCGCCTGCGCCGGGAACTCGAGAATCCGCCCTGTTTGGCCTTAACCGCCACCGCCACTGCGCGTGTGCAGGGGGATCTCTGTGAGCGGTTGTCGCTCCACGATCCGTTGCGATTGGTGACGGGTTTTCGTCGACCGAATCTTGCCCTCTCCGTTCGACTGTGCCGTTCACGCCAGGAGAAACTCACCCAAGTGGAGCGTGTGGTGCGCGAGTATCCTACGGGGACGGTCCTCATCTATTGCGCCACACGACGCGCGGTGGAGGAGGTGGCGGCCTGTCTGAGTCGGTCCAATTCGTCCGTCGGGTACTACCATGCCGGACTGTCGGATGAAGAGCGCCGGTCGGTTCATGAGGAGTTTCGCGTGGGGACGATCCGAATATTGGCGGCGACCAATGCGTTCGGCATGGGGATCGATAAGTCGGATGTCCGCCTGGTCGTCCATTTCGATATTCCCGGAAGCCTGGAGGCGTATTACCAGGAAGTCGGACGAGCAGGACGTGACGGTCAGCCGGCCGCCTGCCTGTTGTTGTTCCATGAGCGTGATGTGGCCACCCAGGAATACTTCATTCAACAGGCCTCCAAAGAATCCGGCAATTCGGCACGTGTGGAACGCATGAAGACGTTGCTTCAGGACTTGCTGGACTATGTGTCAGTGACGACCTGTCGCCAGCTTGCCATCCTGGACTATTTCAGCGATGAGGCGGAGCGGGCCTTGGGCCCTTGTGGGTTGTGTGATCGTTGTAAGATGCCGTCGCAGTTGCCCGCGGACGTCGCGAATGATGAGGCGGGGTGCGCGAAGGCCGTCCTCTCGGCAGTCTCCTGGTGCGGAGGGCGATTTGGGGTAACCCGAATCGTGGAGATGCTTCGTGGAAGTCGATCAAAAGGTCTGCTGGCTTACGGGGCTGAAGATTGTCCGGGGTACGGGCTGTATCAGACCTGGTCCAAGACGGCACTCACCCGGCTTGTGAAAGCCCTGATTGATTCCGGGTATCTGCAGGTCGAGGGGCTGGAATATCCCACGCTTGACCTGACTCGACGGGGGCAGGAAGTCTTGAAAGGCCTCAGCGTTGTGGAAGTGAGTCAGGCGGTCGAGCCGCCGCTAAAGCCCGCGGTCAGTGGACGAGACAATTCACCGCCCGCGTCACTGACCTCGTCGGTGGATCCGCAACTCTTCGAACGGCTCCGTCAATTGCGTAAAGAGTTGGCTGAGGAGGAAGGTGTTGCCCCCTTCGTAATTTTCCACGACAAAACTCTTCGCACGATCGCCGGGCATAAACCCGTGACGCTCAGCGCCCTGATGGAGATTCCCGGCATCGGGGAGATCAAGGTGGAGCGATACGGCCGTCGTGTGCTCGGGATAGTGAACGAGGAGTGTCGGTAGTCTCCTCCATTCCGTGATCTCCCGCCCTGCCTGCTCCACTGCTGGTACTAGGCTCTCAGTCCACCCGCTTTACGGAACTGTTCCTGCAATTCAGCATAGGTCCTGGTTACGGGAAACTGCGGAAACTCTTTCGGGAGGTGGTCGGGAGGACGGAAGAAGAAACCGGCATGGGCTTCTCCCAGCATCGCGGTGTCGTTGTACGCATCCCCGGCGGCCATGACGCGGAAATTCAGGTTCTTCAGCGCAGCGACCGCATGTTTCTTCTGGTTGGGTTGTCGGAGTTTATAGCTGACAATGCGGCCGTTGGGTCCGATCTCCAATTGATTGCAGAAAATAGTGGGAAAGCCCAGTTGCCGCATCAACGGCAGGGCAAATTCATAAAATGTATCGGACAGGATGATGACCTGGGCTCGTTCACGCAGCCAGGCAATGAATTCGGCTGCTCCTTCCATCGGGCCCATGGCGTCGATTACCGATTGAATATCGGCGAGGGTGTATCCATGCTGATCAAGAATATTCAACCGGCGCGTCATCAAGGCGTCATAGTCCGGCATTTCGCGTGTGGTAATCTTCAGCTCTTCAATGCCGGTCTTGATGGCGAAGTTCACCCAGATTTCAGGAACCAACACACCCTCGAGGTCGAGACACACAATGACAGGATTCTGCATTTATCTCCTCCAGAAAATCGCACATTTGATTCGTGAGGGATGAGTGGCGTACGGAACCACTCCCGTAAACCCAACAGGCAAAACGACCTCTACCCGCCGCTCCTGCGTCGGGCTCTTTCCTGAGCAAGATATCGACCGATCTTATCGATCGCCTTTTCAAACAATTCTGTGCCGGCCCATCGGCCCGCCTGCTCAGTCTGATGCCGTTTGGCCCAATCCACGGCCAGCGGGAGCGGGATCAGCCGTGCTGTGGTGGCGGTAAGGTCCGCCCAGAGCAGACTCAACGCCGTACTCATGCGGACCGCAACGGGAACCGGACGGATCGTCTGGTTGGTTATGTCCTGACAGTCCGCGGCCGGCGACGTGACGGCAAGTTCCCGACAGGCCGCGGGTCGATCGTCGTAGATGCTGCACACTTCATTGTCCAGAAAGGGACAGGGCATTCGAAGCGCATAATACGCCCGGTTCAACGGCTCGATGGCTTCGTCACTGACCGGGTCTGGAGACTCAGCCAAGGCGGACAGTTGTTGGAGGATTCCGGCCCTGGCCAGTTGCTGCTGAGCGACGTCAAGTTTTGACAGGAGCCGTTCGCGTTCCGGTGGGGCGAGGCGATCAATGCTTTGTGCGAGGGCGAAGGCTTCGGGCGCTGAAATCGGCACGAGCATGCGACAACAGGCCGCACAGCCTTTGTGACAGGATACGGTCTGACCGGTTTCACGCACGTGGCCGAGTTCCAGGGTCTGGACCTCTTCGCCAAGGCTGCGCGTCAGGGGAAGGATTGCCGTCACCGGCACGAAGCTCGTTGGAACTCCGACGGCAGTGGAGACCTCGCCGATCGGGGTCTGCAAAGAAATTTCGAAGTGTTCCACTAGTGACTGGTGACTCATGGATATGGCGCTCGCTGGTTTTTTGCAGCTATGAAATAGGGCTGAAGTCCCTTGGGACCGGTTGCCGCTGCTATCATAGAGAAGCACCGAATCGACGGTCAACCGAGAGGCGCCGGACTCCGGTCTTGCCCCACGGGGACGGTTGCGGCTACTCTGTCGCCGATGCGTGTATCCGGTCATATCATCGGCTTATTAAAAGAGTACATGCGGGATCTTGTCGAGCAGGCTCGGCAGGAGTCGCAGGCTCAGCAGGCGTTCGGCTTTTCCACGCCTCCGTATCAGCCCGATCATGCGATTGCGGATTTGCTCTCCATTTTGGACGATCGGATTGAGTCAGAAGGTCTGCAGGTTGGCATGCCGCTTGAGTTCCTACATGAAATGTGGCGGCATTGTAACGAGGCGCGCAGCCAGGTGATGGAGCAGGTGTGGCTGGAAACGAATCTCGGTCCGCCGGGCTCATCCAAGGCGCGGATTCGAGAATTGACGTACGCCGCGCTCATCACACATCTCGAAGAGGACTCCGCGACGGAGTAACCCTGCCGCGCGGTGGATCGTGAAGACGTTGCTCACGGTTGCCACTTTCCGGTGATCCAATAGACCAGGATTCCGGCCACTTCGTCGATGGACTGCGTGCTCAGAAGAAGCGCGCGAGCCGTGGGGATGAAGTCGAAAACGTTTTTTTGTTCCCATGCCTGCTGCGGATGGTGGGTCGATTCATACCCGCAGGCAACCGGGGTAACCACAAAGCCTTGCTTTTGAAACAAGCCTACTGCGCGTGGGAGGTGATAGGCGGCGGTGACCAGTAGGATGTGAGCTGGCCCGAGAACGGCCTTGGTCTGCACCGCATTTTCGTAAGTCGTTCGGGAGTTCTCCTCCACTTGGATGACCGATTCCGGCACACCCAGGCTGAGCGCCCACCGTTTCATTTCACGGGATTCAGACGGTCCGGTTCGAAGTACGGTCGCGTCGCCCCCGGTGAGCAACAGCCTAGGAGCCAGGCCCTGACGCCATAATTCGGCACCGCAGGCGGTTCGATGGCGTGAGGCTTCCGACGTTTCGTCGGCTGGTCGGAGCGATCCTTTGTGAAAGACACCTCCTGCCAGAACAACCACGGCGTCAAATTTCGATGCAGGCGCCGCTGTGAACGGCGGATATCGTGCCTCAAGCAGCGAGATGTAGATGTTTGAAAGAAGAGGGGTCGCGGTCAGCAGCAACAGCAGCATAGTGCAGAACGCGAATCGCCTGACCCAGGTGGTTCGTCGGGGCGTGACCGGCAGGACCGCGATGAGCAAAGTTAGTAGTCCCGCAGCGATGATCCATGACAAGGGATACAGCAGAAATTTCAAGGCCTTATACACGCCGAACCACATAGGCGTCAGTTCCATAGGTGCTCCAAGGTTGGCCGAAGAGGCGGAACGCTCAGCATACACGGAGGTGTAACAGACACCAAGTGTTCAGGAGGATTGCATGGCAGAAGGACGACACTATTGGTTAATGAAATCCGAACCCAACGCGTTTTCAATCGATGATTTGGCGCGCTCGCCGAAGCAGACGACGTCCTGGGATGGGGTGCGGAACTATCAAGCGCGCAATTTTATGCGCGCGATGAACATCGGTGACCAGGTGTTGTTTTATCACAGCAACGCGCAGCCTCCGTCCGTGGTGGGGATCGCCGAGGTGGTCAAAACTGCATACCCCGACGCCACCCAATTCGATAAGAAGGATGCGCATTATGACCCGGCGAGCGATCCTGACGAGCCCCGCTGGGATGTGGTGGATATCCGGTTCGTGCGCAAGTTTGCTGCGCCGCTCTCGCTGGATCAGCTCAGGGAGGAGGCAAGCTTGAAGGGGATGGAACTGCTTCGAAAGGGATCGCGTTTGTCGGTTCAGCCGGTGAAGCCTACCGAGTGGAATGCAATCCTTCGACTCGCGCGCACTCACACCGATTGAGGAACCTTCCTGGGTTGGATCGTCTGTTCATGCTTCCGTGCGCCTCTCAGGGGGAGGATTAGCTGCGGGCTTTTCCGTCGTCCAGATAGCGATGTTGCCAGTCGAGCCATGCGTGGCCGAGCTCATGAGCAAGAATGTACCGTCGTCGCGTAACGGGGAGTCGCTTGCGGATATAGATCGTTTTGGCTTCGTTATCCCATATCCCATCCGCGTTGGCATCCTGGCGGTCCATCTCCGAATCGGTGACTTGCCGGATCATAATATGGTACCCGAACGGAAGGACGACTTTGTGTGGTATTCGCACTGTGCCCCTCACTGCCTTTCTTATGGGCGCCCACTGCGCCGAATTCATGCCCCCGGATAGCCTAACATATTTCCTGTTTCGTCTTCCCCGTTTATAAACTCAATAGTTTCATTGAGTTATGTTTTGTTGGCTCGAGTCGCCTTCTTTCTTTTCGGATTGGGTCTCCCGGCGCAGAGACGGTGTTGAGGATTTCAATTGAAAGATCGGATGGTGTATCATTCGGCCATGGTCGACAAACTTCTCGCGCAAGAACTTGCCAAGCCCTATCCCTCGGTCGTCAGGATTGTCGGTGTGAAGATCCGTGACCGCGGCGAGGTGAAGAAATTTGATGCGGGGGAATCCAGCCTGGCTGTAGGCGATCGCGTACTGGTCGAGGTTGCTGGTGAACTGAGTTATGGAGTCGTCTACGGGGCTCCCCAGGCGGTGCCATTTATCCCGCCTATGCGTGTCTTGCAGCCCCTTGCCCGTAAAGCCACCGCTGAAGATGCGGCAACCATCGATCGCTATGAACGGCTGGCATCCGAGGGCATGAAAGCTTGCCGTGAGCAGGCCGCCGCCTTGGGACTCAGGATGAAGCTGGTCGAAGTGTTTTGCTCGTTTCATCGCCGGCAGATGACCTTCGTCTATACGGCTGAGGATCGCATCGATTTTCGCGAATTAGTGCGCTTGCTCGCTCGCCGATTCGGTGGTCGCATC
Organism: Nitrospira sp.; assembly: GCA_024998595.1. GTDB lineage: Bacteria > Nitrospirota > Nitrospiria > Nitrospirales > Nitrospiraceae > Nitrospira_A. The sequence continues at coordinate 407,847 of JACOEK010000002.1, read as the reverse complement.
GAAATGCGTCAGGTGGGGGTCAGGGACGAAGCCAGCCGATTGGGCGGAATCGATACCTGCGGATTGGTCTTGTGCTGTGCGGCATTTCTGACGGAAGTCAAACCAGTAACCGTGAAACAAGCCCGTGTGTTGGGGCTTCCTGTGGATGATCCCAAATTGCTAGGAGTCTGTGGTCGCCTCAAGTGTTGCCTCCTGTTCGAAGCGATGGAGAGTCAGCCCGCACCTTCGTCGTCGAAACCGTCCGCACTCATCACGCCCGCTCGTTCCCGTCTGGCCTCTTCGTAATTCGGCCCCCATTCCCATACATCCGTTTGTTGTGCACCCCCGTCTCGTGTCGTCCATCAGCTGCGCTCATAAAGTCTCGTGATTTGAATATGAAAGAGTATAATGAGCATGAGGTGACGGATGCCTCAGGTATTGGTGCTCGGATGCGGGAAAATCGGGTCTCTCGTGGCAGGGCTACTGTCGGCCAGGGGGCAGTACCAGGTGCATCTGGCGGATGTCACCCTGGATGCGCCAAAACGATTGATCGATGCCCTGACGCTTTCGACGGTCACTCCCTGCGCATTGGATCTACGCCGACCCGACTCTGTGGTCGCCTATGTGACTTCGCACCGCTTTGATGCTGTTATCTCTAGTCTGCCGTATTTTTATAATCCGGCGGTCGCCGAGATTGCGCGAGCTCATCATCTTCACTATTTCGACCTGACCGAAGACGTGGCCGTGACCGGACGCGTTAAGGCGATCAGCGAGGGCGCGGATCGGGCGTTTCTTCCTCAGTGCGGCTTGGCTCCAGGCTTTATCAGCATCGTCACGAACGACCTCATCGGCCACTTCGAATCCATCGACAACGTCAAGATGCGTGTGGGCGCGCTCCCGGTCCATCCGAGCAATGCCTTAAAGTATTCCCTGACGTGGTCTACCGACGGGTTGCTCAATGAGTATGGCAACGCGTGCGTCGGGATTGAAGGCGGGGAGGAGGTCCAGCTGAGGCCTCTGGAGGGATACGAGACAATTGAATTGGACGGTCTGCTCTACGAAGCGTTCAATACCTCCGGCGGTCTGGGCACCCTGGCAGACACCTATCGCGGCCGGGTCCGAACGATGAATTACAAGACGCTCCGGTACCCCGGCCATTGCGAAAAAATCCAGTTTCTCATGAACGATCTCAAGCTGAACGAGGACCGGGAGACGCTCAAGCGTATCCTGGAGCGGGCGATTCCGCAGACGCATCAGGATGTGGTGTTGATGTACGCCGCTGTCACGGGTACCCGGCAGGGTGAGTTAATTGAGGAGACCTACGTCAAGAAGGTGTATCCACGAACGATGTTCGGACGTACATGGTCTGCGATTCAAGTCACCACCGCGTCATCCCTTTGTTGCGTGCTTGATCTGGTGATGGCCACGCCCTCAGCCTATCGGGGCTTCATCAGGCAGGAACATTTTCCCTTGCAGGACGTGCTGGACAATCGCTTCGGGGACTGTTTCCGTTCCGAGATGAAATGACGACACAACAACTATTCAAACGGTTGAGTTTGGCCCAGGAACTGTCGGGAGGAGGCTGTTCTTCCTCAGCCTGGACGCATACGACGCAGGCTGGGGTAATGGAATCCCACAATCCAGCGACAGGAATGCCCCTAGCTCGCGTGTATGGGTGCTCCGACGAAGATTATGACGCCATGGTGACCAGCCTGCAGCAGACACATCGGTCTTGGAGGACGGTGCCGGCTCCCAAACGCGGCGAGGTGATTCGCCTGATCGGGAAAGCATTGAGAGAAGAGAAGGATGCCCTGGGCAGCCTGATTTCGCTCGAAGTGGGGAAGATCAAAGCCGAGGGCGATGGCGAAGTGCAGGAGATGATCGACATGGCGGATTTCGCCGTGGGGCTTTCCCGCATGCTGTACGGGCACACCATGCACTCGGAACGACCGGAACATCGGATGTATGAACAATGGCATCCGCTGGGCGTAATGGGCGTGATCACCGCGTTCAACTTTCCAGTTGCGGTCTGGGCCTGGAATGCGTTTATTGCGGCCGTGGCGGGCAATACGGTGTTGTGGAAACCTTCGCCGAAAGCGCCGCTCTGCGCGTTAGCCATACAGCATCTCTGCAATCGCGTCATGGAAGACGCGGGATACCCAGGTGTGTTCGGGCTGTTTACGACGGATCGGGTCGAACTGGCCGAGCGCATGGTTGGGGATGAACGACTTCCGCTGATCTCATTTACCGGTTCTGTGCCGGTGGGAAGGCATGTGGCGGAGGTGGTCGGGCGTCGCCTGGGGCGAAGTTTACTGGAACTGAGCGGGAACAACGCCATCATTGTCGATGAGACCGCCGACCTCGACTTGGCCACGAGAGCGATTGTCTTCGGCGCAGTCGGCACCGCGGGACAGCGCTGCACTAGCACGCGGCGTCTGATCGTGCAGGAGTCCCAGTATGAAAAGCTGATACCGCGCCTCCTTTCCGCCTATGAGCAGGTTACGATCGGGGATCCACTTCAGCCTCACGTCATGATGGGGCCATTGATCGATGGTGAAGCGGTGGCGCGCTATCGATCGACTCTCGATGTGGCGAGGAAAGCCGGCGGCGAGGTGCTCTGCGGGGGACGGGTATTATCCCGTCCGGGATATTTTGTCGAACCCACGATTGTGCGAGCCCAGAATCATTGGGAGATTGTTCAACAGGAAACGTTTGCGCCGATCTTGTACGTCATGACGTATCGAACCCTGGATGAAGCCATTCAAATGCAGAATGCCGTTCCTCAGGGACTATCGTCTGCGCTGTTTACCACTCACCTACGCCATGGCGAAGCGTTCCTGTCGACGGCGGGAAGCGATTGCGGCATTGCCAATATCAACATCGGCACCTCCGGTGCGGAGATCGGCGGAGCATTCGGCGGAGAGAAAAGCACAGGCGGCGGGCGTGAGGCGGGATCTGACTCCTGGAAGGCCTACATGCGACGCCAGACCACGACGATCAATTGGGGGACTGAATTGCCATTGGCGCAGGGTATCACTTTTGGGCGGGCGGAAGGAGGGACCCATGGGGCAAGCCGCTGAGCTTGATGCCGTCATTGCACGAATGACGGCTGAATTCCTCTCACAAAATAGCGCGGCCGGAATGCTTCGCCGCGCACTGGACGACATCGGAGTTGGGTTTGTGCCCGTAATGGATCACTTAACCATCAGAACCATGAACATCGATCACCGGGCGGAGGAGTTCACCGCCCTCGGGTATGAGTACGATGAAACGATTTACTACGACGATTGGTATGCAAAAGTCTTCAGGAAAGCCGGATATCCGGCGTTGTTTGTGGATCAGGCCTATCCGGACGCTCGGGGGCAGACCAGCATTGTTCCGCGTTGGGTGGAGAAGTTCGGCGATCGTGTGTTTCATCATGTGGCTGTCCGGGTAGAGAATATCGAGCAGGCAATCCTGAAACTAAAATCAAAGGGCGTGGTCTTCGCCGGCGAAATCGTCGGCGCGCGCGGAGGCCCCCTGCGGCAGATTTTTACTGCTCCGGAGATGATTGACGGACAGCCTTTTTCGGTGCTCGAACTCGCCGAACGGCACGAAGGCTATCAGGGTTTTCTTCCTCCGCAAGCCGATAGTCTCATGCGCTCTACCATGCGCTAGACAAACTGCGGCTTTTCACTGCCTATCGTCGGGTGCCACGCGTTTCGAGGCATGTCTCACGGTGAATGAGAGTCTCGACCAAATCCATGAATCTGCGTACAATGCCCGGCGCGATGGCAGCAATTCCATCGGTTCTATGACACGAAGTCCAGACAGGAGGTCATGTATATGGTGCGAACGGTTTTGCCGCGCTGCTTTATCCTCATACTGCTGTGTGTTTCTGCATTCGGGATCGGCGAGAGTCTCGTGGGTGCCTCACCTTCCGGCTACGCGCCTCACGGAACGGTGACCATCGACGGCATAACAGTGCCTGATATCGGGCCACTGCCGACGGTGGTTCCCACCCCGTCCTCGAACGTGAACTATGCGGCGAAACTTGAGCTTGGAAAGCAGCTTTATTTTGACGGACGACTATCAAAAAATAATGCGATCTCCTGCGCGTTTTGTCATAACCCGGGAACTGGATTTGCGGACTCCCGGCAGACGTCCATTGGCGTGGGCGGCGGCGTCGGCGGTCGCCAATCGCCGACCGTCTACAACACGGGATTTAATCAGGTGCAATTCTGGGACGGCCGCGCGCGGTCGTTGGAAGAGCAAGCGATAGGGCCGATTCACAACCCTGTTGAGATGGCGGAGACCCACGAACATGTGGTGGCCAAACTGGGAAAGATTAAAGGCTATCAACAACAATTCCGAGCCGTCTTCGGGACGGACGTCAATTTACAGGGCATTGCCGAGGCAATCGCCGCCTATGAGCGTACGGTCCTATCCACGAATTCCGCTTTTGATAAATATGTGCTCGGCGATGCAAAAGCTATGGATGAAGCGGCGGTTCGAGGGTTGGGTCTTTTTAAAGGAAAGGCTCGATGTATTCTGTGTCACAACGGGGCGAACTTTACAGACAACCAATTCCACAATCTCGGTGTACCTCAAGTAGGGCCGATGAAAGAGGATTTGGGACGTTACAGTGTCAGCAGGGCGGAGAAGGACAAAGGGGCATTCAAAACGCCAACTCTTCGCAGTATCACTGAAACTGCTCCCTATATGCATGACGGTGCCTTCAAAACTTTGGAGGAAGTCGTCGAATTCTTAGACCAGGGAGGCGGCAGCAATCCCACTCTCAGTCCGCTCATGCACCCGCTGAGTCTGACAGCCGACGAGAAAGCCGATCTCGTGATGTTCCTGAAGGCGTTGACGGGAGAGCCGATAAAGTTCAGCATGCCGCAGTTGCCGAAATAAATCGCGAATCCTTTCGGGCGGCGGTGACTCTTACGGGCAGAGAGGCACGATGGATCGGTCTGTCGATAAGACACATCCACGCATTCCAACCCCAACCAGAGGAGGCCTGTTATGTTTCGACATCTTTGCGTGCTTGGTGCGAGCACGCTCGCGCTCGCCATCGGCGGGCCAGTATCGGCCGCGGATATGAAGCCGGGTCCAGCCGACGGATTTGATATTCACGTGATGGCCCCGCACAAGATGGAAGATGGATCGGTGGCCGGTCCGTTCCATCACTACTGCAAAGCGATCAAGCCCGAGGTTTTGCAGTGTCTACTGTTCGAGTCGACTGAGCCCAATGCCGTGTTGACCGATGTGGAGTACTTCGTGGCGAAACCCGTTTCTCGCTCCGCGGTACCGCTCGATGTGTGGAACAAGTTCTATCACGATCACGAAGTAGAAATTGCCACCGGCCGTGTTCAGGTGCTGGACATGCCGGATGCGCAGGCCAAAGAAGTGGCCGCGGCCGCAGCCAAAACCGACGGCATCATCTTTCATTTATGGCCTAAAGGTGCGAAAGCCCCTGACGGATCGGTCGGGCATCCCACGTCTGTAGGACATAAACCCCGGACGGAATAATAGTGGTTGTATGAAGATCGACGATCTGTTGACCTATGGTAAGGAGGCCCTTATGCGAAGTGCGATTGCGATGATCGGATTGTGCGCGGCTGCCTTTACGGTTGCCGGCTGTGCCGAAACGTCCCACGAAAGAAAGTCCACGGCCGCGGCTGCTCCGGCGGCAGCGGCGGCGAAAGCCATGCCGACACCCGCCCAGGGGTATACCATCCACGTGATGGCCCCTCATAAATTTGAAGACGGGTCGGTGCATGGTCCGTATCATCACTATTGTAAGCCGATCTCACCGGAGATCTTGCAGTGCTTATTGTTCGAATCAACGGATTCGAACGCCTTGCTGACCGACATCGAATACTTTGTGGCGAAATCCGTGTCGCGGGCTCATGTTCCGTTGGACACCTGGAATAAGTACTACCACGATCATGAGGTCGAAATTGCGACGGGGCGTGTTCAGATTCTAGATATGCCGGATGCGCAGGCCAAAGAAGTCGCGGCGGTCGCGGCGAAGACCGATGGCATCATTTTTCATCTCTGGCCGGACGGAGCGAAGGCGCCGAATGGAGAAGTCGGGCATCCACAGTCCGTTGGCCACAAGCATCGAACTGAGTAAGCAGGCTTGCTGAAGTCACCGGGCGGAGGGGGCGCACTTCTGTGCCTTCTCCACCTGGGATCTTTTGTAGAGGAAGATGCTGTGATGAAAGCCGGACACCTCTTTCTTCTTGCCTGGGCTTTTGTCGGCGTGAGGGCTGTGGCCTGGTCAGCGGATTCCGAAGTGTTGCGTCCTCGCGTGCCGATCGATCAGATAGAATCGGCACGGACGGTGACGAATCCGTTTCCTGTGACCCCGGACATGCGTGAGAAGGGCAAGGCTCTGTTTGAAGGAAAAGCCTTCTGTCGTGCCTGTCATGGGGCTGATGGGAAGGGCCTGGGTATAGATTTGGACTATTCTACGTTCAAGGGCCCACTTCCACGAAATTTCACGGACAAGATGTGGCAGCAGGCACGTACGGACGGCGAATTGTTCTGGATTCTAAAAAACGGGAGCCCAGGGACAGATATGGCCTCTTTCATTCCCTTGGTCTTGACGGAAGAAGAGGCCTGGCAGGTGCTGACGTATGTGCGCTCATTCGGTGAGAAATGAGGCGTGGGTCCGCATCCGTCCTGGCTTCGCGGACATAGTTACTTCCCAAGTACTCTTGTTGTTGCAGTATTTCCGGCCCACCAGTTCTACGCGAGCGGTTAGCATCCACGCTGGGCTAGAATTCCAGCAGCTCCACGCTCTCACAGAGGAACCGTCGTTGATATGTGGTGATTGTGAAGGTCACTGACGGTGGGCACTTAAGAAGTGCTCAAGGCGGCTGAGTTCCAGAGGGGGTAGCCGGAGAAATTCGATACCGAAGTATTGCGTGCGAACCCAGCGGACAGCCGCGAGTTCTACTACCAGCGCACGGGCATTGTCAGGAAGCAGGAGCCGTACCGTCAGATAGCTGCCTTCCAGTATGGTCCGTTCCCCTTCTAGAAGGCATCCATCCAGTGACAGATTCAGCACACTCCCTTCTCCAATGAATCTGGCACCGGCGAACATGACGGGACATACAATTCCAAGGCGATCTCGGGAACGTTGAAAGGAGAGAGAGGTTTCTGAAGTAGAGGGACGGACTCGCGACGTTCGCGGTAATGATAGATGTGACTGCATGGATGGCATTGTAATGCTGCCAGAGAGACCGGAACATCCCACCTTAGAGGGGCTGCACCAGTGCGGCTCATCTCAAACTGATCCCAGGAATACTGAAGGGAAACTTACTCTCGGCTGGCGGCATGGAAGCGATAACTGCAGGATCGACACCGCCAGGGAAAGCGACCCAGGAGATGCCAAAAGTAGTCGCGCCACCCACGGCGTTCAGAGCGACGCACGATTCCAGCGCAAAGAGGGCAACAATGCGAGGTCTCGGGAGCAGCCGCGATGGACATAGGGTGATCTGCGGAGAGAACTTTCGACAAAATTTGCACTGCCCCAGGGTTATGAGTCCGACACGGATGGGGCTGGGATATCCGAGCAGAGGTTGCTCTCAGGGTGAATCTGAGTTGCCATGCAGGATAACCGGTCCCGATACGGTATAGTGAGTAAATCAAACGGACTGTAGCGCAGATAGCCTGCGTATTCCCCTCGACCGCACTGCACCTGAGAATTCATCACTCCTGCCACCATACCAAGCGAATCACGTAAATTCCTGCTACATAAGTTCCGGCGATTATAATGGCCCAGATCATGATGCCCTCGCTTTCTTTGTCGTCATACTGGCCCGTCAATTTACATGTGATGTCCTGATAGGTAGCAACTCGCGTACCATTCAGCGATCGCTTCGTGGCCTTGTGCGAAGGCTCAAATTCCTTTGTATTGGCCATTCGTACTGTCTCAAAAAGTGTATGTCGTCTTAGTTGAATATGTAGGTTGTATCCGATCCGATAATGGTGAATCCGTTCGGATACCAAGGCCAAGTGCGGTCGCAATAAGTCTCGGCATCGATAAGGTGTGGAGGTGGGGCCAAGCTCACTGGCTAGAGGATGGTGTCAGTGACGCAGTATGCACGTAGACAGTCGTTAGGGGGCGGCACCAGTTTAGCTGATTAGATTGAACGCATGAGCCAGTCGAAGTGCAGGAATGGGCTCAAGAGGTATCAATTAGTCAAGGCATGAAAGGTAGGTACAGTGGACGGGACGCGTACCCTTCTGATGGTGCGCAGTGGGTGATGAACTCTTTCAATTTTGGTGCATCAGCTTGGCAGGTCAGTGTTTCGAGGTGTGCGGCGCATTGCGTGGTCGTTGTTCAACGGCTAAGGCATAGGCGGTGATGGCATAGTCACACTGTCCGCAATACAAAAATCCCCCGGTCGGGACCAAACTGTGATGTCGGCATCGGGGGCAGTCATAAATCTTCATTGGTGAGCTCCATCAGTGGTAGAGAGCATTGTGGATGTATCGTTCTGATCCAAAGGGAGCCGCGCGGTGCGGGCGTGATTTGTGGGAACGACGGAAATCATTCGCGGTGATTTCTCTATAGGTCTACGGGAGCCACGAGAATGGTGGGTCTTGCGTGCTCCGCAATTAACGCATCGCCACCGACCTTCCGGATAATAAAAATCGTTTGATGGTTCCTCTGCCAGGTATCCTCCGCATCGAGAGCATTTCACAGTTTAGTCCTTTCCGTGCGTAATATTGTGTAAGAAGCCGCTGAACGGAGGGGGCCAGGAAACGTGTCGCCTCCTCTCCGTCCAACGGGTTCATCCCACGCTGCTCCTTCGGACTGATGGGCAGTGTCAGCGCCGTAACATCTTCAGGCGCGGGACTTCATAAACCATTCAAGTCCTGGTTGCGCCCAAGATCGAAGCAGGGCAGTTCTATTGTGAGATCAATTATCAAAATCATAATATAGGCTCCGTACGTATGCGGGGAATGTTTATTTTCGTGAATCGAGGAGGGTTGATTAAATTCTCAAAAGGGAAGCCCGAGAGATACGCAAAGCCGGTGCGACCAGTTTGAGCAGGGCAATTAAGTCTCTGGAGATGTAGCTAATTCGAGATGTGAATCTTCCAGAGAGTGTGGGCTCTTTGCCCCAGAGCGAAAGCCACTGAATGACAGTTGGGAAGTAGTGCGGATTTTAGCCGAAGGAAATGATTGAACAGGGAAAATAAGTGGCTACTGGCGGAGAAGGAAAGATTGAAACGCGAAGCGAGGAGAAAATTTTAGAGAAAATGGTGGGCCGTGTAGGGGTCGAACCTACGGCCCGCTGATTAAGAGTCAGCTGCTCTACCAACTGAGCTAACGGCCCCACCGGTGTGCACTATGTCTCGATCGTGATATGCCTGACAGAGCGATTGGTGCGCCTGACAGGATTTGAACCTGTGGCCCTCAGCTCCGGAGACTCTTCGGAGATAGGTACCACGAAGAACGATTGAATGCGAAGGATAGCGACCTACCTCGCGTAAAACAAGTGAAAAATGAGGGGCGAGAGGGTGATTAATTACGATTGAGACAGACTAACAATCGGGAGCGAAAACGGGAGTCAACCGGGAGTGAAACCGGGAGTGATCGGCAACAAACTTCTGGAGGATCTCCACCTCCCTTACATCGGGATTCCTGTACTTGGTCGTACTGGGTCAGTATGAAGCAGTGCCTCCAAAATGTGCCAACTATATGAGCGTTGGTCGCTGAGGCAATGAAGACTTCGGTAGAAAACCAAATTGGACCGCACTATCTGTTCCTATCGACGATGGAGCTTACTCGTCATCTAGGGAGCTCCACATGGCATGACGGATCTTTCCGAGCGATTAATGGCAAAACGGTCGATACGATCCACACGACGCCATTGAAACGCTTTAGATTAGTTATCAAGGAGGGCGAAATTCAGCACGTTTATCGAGTGTTTGCACCCGATAGGAGTGCGAGCGAGGTCATTGATGGCTCTTCGTGAAGCTGGAGTTTCTGCTATCTAACAGACCACGCTGTCCATGCCCCTACAAATCCTGACCAAAAAGACTGGTGTCGACAGTTCGGCTATGTCCCTCGGCACCCTTAGAATCTATCATTTAAATGCGCTTTTGAGAGTGAATAATACGAACAGGATCTTGCTAAAACTCCATGTCGCTCCCCCCGCATACATTTGGTTTCGCACGTCTTGAGGAATATGTGCAATTAGCCTCCTGGTCGGTGCACCCTATCAGTTGTCCATAGAGCTGATCGAGGTTGAAAGTGGTTCGAAGGCTCCGTCGTCCAGCTTGAGGATGTTTCCATCACGCTTGGTGTCACCTTCGAAGGCGACGCAATGCCGAATTCGATCCATCTTTGGTTGATTTCTTGGTGACTTGAGTTATTGAACAGGTAAATCAACACCTTTAATTTGGGAGGCCCTTGATGTATTGTCTTTGCGATTTTTCCGAGGCGGCATAACAATTTAACCGAAGTACAGGTCGGACGTGTTTATTCCTTCAGGCTGCGGATGGAGGCCTCACGGGTCAACAACCGGGCTTCGCTCTGAAGGGCCGACGCCACTGCTTGCATGAACCTTCCGATTGGATCGACTGAGATTGGGCTTACGGCGAAGGTAGTATTCGCTCAGCGAGAGGATTTTTCCGCTATACGAAAGTGGCGGGAATCACTTGGCGAGGACCAAAATTCATCGAGAATCGATGCTGTAGACTTAGCGGAGATTGCGGTGCATAGGTTTGAGGCACATTCAGCCCTGGAACAGTATGCAAGCAGCCTTGAAGATATTCAGAATTTCCTCACAGATGATCCTCAGGGCGAGGTGGCGTGTTTTGTAGTCCTGAAGTGCGATTGGTTTTCAGCCTCTGAAATAATTGGGATATCACATTTTCGCAGATCTTGGAGCAATAGCATCATTCTAGATTATCTTACAATTCACCCTCTCATCCTTAGTCCCCCGAACGAAGACGTCCGTAAAGTGAAGGGTATAGGCTCCGCTCTCCTCTATTTTCTCAGTTCTGTGGCTAAACGGTTTGAATGCGACGCAATTTGGGGTGAGGCTACTTCCAGTTCATGCTCGTTCTACAAACGTGTTCTAAAGTTGGATTCAGTCAAGGATTTGATTTATGCTCCTCGTAGTAACTTCCTGCAATTTATGGAAGTTATGAAGAAGAGTTGGGAGCAGCCGGATAGCACGACCGTCATCGCGCGCGATGAAATTTATCGGGCGGAAACGGAAAATCCTCCTTTGACAGGAAGCAAAACCGCAGTGTTTAGCCCAGCTCGCAGACTAGCGTACAGATTTCTTGAGCTGCCGTATCACTTGCAATATCAGGTCTCCCATACGCTTGGCCTTCGGACGGAAGAAGACAGTGGAAAGCCTCTCGTTGAACAATTTGCTCTTATTTTTCAGAGGGCGAGGGCAGCCGGTAAGCTTGCAGAGCTTTGGCAGCTAGTCGAAGCAAACCACTCGGACGGCGAAATCGGAAATAACCCTTTTCAGGTGCCTTGATTGAAGGATATGCCATGCATGATGATTTTGCCGAATGGTACAGGGTAGCGAATATCCCGCCTAACGCAGATATTTTACCCAAACGCTGGAAGGCCATTGAAGCGTATTCACCGGATCGAGACGGTGTAATTTCGCTGACACGTCTTTTCTATCGTTTAGGTAAGCCCAATGAGAGCTTTTTGTCGGGGTTTGTGAAGCCGTTCCAAGATTCTGATCCTCTTTTTCATATACGAAATAATGAGTATGAATTATCGCTGCTTGCAGGCGCAGAATTGGTCGATGTCATGGAGCGATCTAATTCCAAATTGAAGGACCTTGCTGCACTGTCTTTAGTTTCAGCCGCTGCGGAGAATCTACGATCTTCCCCATGCGTTCCCGATATTCCTGAAATAGCCGCAGACCATCTGGGGCAAAGGTCAAGCGACCGTATCCGATTAGATGAAGACGAGCTTGGAGAAGAAATACCCGGCGAGATGTTCAAGGAACTCTTAAGTTTAGGGAAACCTTATGAAAATCTGGTCTTCGAGCTTCGAAGGATGCAGAAGCAGATTGCCGTAGTAACAGAAGAAAGCAACATGTTGTGGTGGCTTTTTTCAGAATTCAGTAGGGATCTGAGACAACGATGGGATAAATACACGGCGGCGGTGATTGCCATAGTGGCCGGAAAGGAACTTGCTGATCTAACGCGCGAAATCCCTGGTCCCGTTGCGGCCGCAGCGTTCCTCGACCGCATCATTAGGTGTGCAAAAGGAAGCCTGCCGGCATCCGTGAGTCTGAAAGATGCAATTAACACTACGCCTAGGGAGTGGCGTGAAAAATTCGCTGAGACAAACTGCCCATCAGAACTGCAAGACCTTCTCCCTATTGGAAAAGGAGTCAAACTGTCCTTAGAATCGAGTGGTAAAACCTCTTGGCTGCCCTTTTACGAGGAAGGGACTGGCATATCTTCTAGCGCCTCTATAGCGCCTCACCTACTCGCTCACCAGGTTTTCCGTGAGGCAATATTATGCCGCTCATGGAAAGAATGTAAATGAAATCATGAGCGAAGCTCCTCACGATCCTATGAATCCTAATGCTTCCGGTAATGCTCAAGCTAAGACTGGTGGCACTGCTAAAGGCACGTCGGAGGCAGCTGTTCCAGACTTTATTGATGTACATCGTGGTAAGGAACTGACTGAAACCAGTGCAATAGCGCTGGCATATTCAAAGCCAGTTCAGTGGGTAGTCATTGCTGGACCAGTGGGTTCAGGAAAAACAACTCTACTAACGAGTCTCTACGAACTTTTTCAGTGGGGCTGTGTTGAAAACCATTTGTTTGCAGAGTCGCTCACGTTACCTGCCCTTGAGGAACGATGTCATCTTTCACGTATGATTTCAGATATTCCTGAACCGGACACGGCCAGAACTCCATACGATCCTCCAACTTATCTTCATCTCAAAGTGTGTTCTTCCACAACGAAGCGAAGCTGCAAGGACTTACTTTTTACCGATGTGTCCGGGGAAATGTTTGAGTATGCTTCCAATTCTACGGAAGCATGCAAAGAACTGAAATTTCTGCGACGAGCTAGTCATTTTGTGATGTTGCTAGACAGTGAGAAGGCTTTACGCTTTGAAAAACGTTGGGTAATGGTCGAGGGCGCACGAACCCTTCTACGATCCTGTTTTGACAGCGGAATGTTGAGGCGTGATTGCGTCATCCACATTGTCTGGTCCAAGTTTGACTATTTTGTCGAGGCCGGAGACAAGCAAGAGCATAAAGAATTTCGTGATGAAGTTATGACGAGATTTCAAAGCGATTTCGAGTCACGAACTCGACATCTTCAGTTTAGGGAAGTTGCCTCGCGCCCCACAAAAGCCCCTAACCTAGGATTTGCTAAGGGAGTGGGTATTTTGCTCAATCAATGGGTCACCGTCTGTCCACGCGTTCGATCAATGAAGCTCAGTGCGGGATTCTCTGGATCACGAGAAAGCGAATTATTCGGTCAACGTCACTTCGAAACAGCAAAGAAATCATGACCAATGTACCATCGAATCAATTCTTACTCATTGGGTTGCCTAGCGCGGGCAAGACAAGTTTTCTCGCAGCTCTTTGGTATATGGTCAATCAATCTGACATTAAGTGCGCGCTCAAGCTTGAAAGGCTAGAAGGTGACAGCTCCTACTTAAATCTTATTCGGGATGCATGGCTAGAATATCAGTCAGTACCCAGAACAAGATTGGAATCTCAAATCGAAGTTTCAATGTTATTAGAGGATCAACAAACACAGAAAATCTTAAGGCTCACCTTCCCGGATCTTTCAGGTGAATCGTTCACATCACAGTGGGCGACACGACAAGTCACGACTAAGTACGATGCTCTGTTGCGCCATTCGAATGGCTGCATACTATTCATCCATCCAGATAACGTGTTGAAGCCACATCGTACTGATAGCCTCAATGCTCTGACCGAGATTATAGAAGGAATTCAAGGCGCGAGTGAGGTTAGCGAGCCAGATCTCGCACAGTCATTAGTGAAGCCTTGGGATGTAGAGAAGGCGCCAACTCAAGTACAGCTCGTGGAGTTATTGCAGATTATTGCTGGTCGCGATTATTTCTCACCTCCATTTAGGCTTGCAGTTGTTATTTCAGCGTGGGACCTGATAGGGGCAACATCAAAATCTCCCGATGACTGGATCTCGAGTGAACTTCCACTTCTTAACCAGTATCTCACCTCAAATAGGACTAGTTTCGAAGTTGCCTATTACGGCCTAAGTGCTCAGGGGGGGCGTTACGCGGCCGTACAATTTCTGCCGACTGATTTCAAATCTCCTCAGGACTTAGTGGAAATCTTGTCCAAAGGAGGCGATAAGTTGTCGGCATGGCTTTGGGGGCGGATCGGAGATGCTGCACAAGCTCTGTTGCAAGATAAAACCTCAGATCCTAATCAAGTATCGTCCCGGTTGGCGAAAAGATTTAATGAAATTATTTCGCAAGCAGGCATGTACGAGGAGGAACGCTTTGCGAAGTTTCATCTGCGCGGGGAAACCAAAGATTTGCTTGCAAACAGGCACTACCAGTCGGAAAAAGATGTTCTGCGGCTTAATCGTTGCCTCCTAGAAGATGCATATCCGTTGAATATTTCCAGAGAAAAGCAATACGACCAAGCTATCTTAGATCTCCATCAAAAACACCCCGCTCGACGAACATTCCTAAATGGACGGCATGTCATCAATCCTCACGATATTACTGAACCTCTTCAATGGCTAATGCATTAAAAAACGCAGCCTCAGCTGCTGAAGTCGATCCTCCTCTTCTCCATCAATTTCTACATGGTTACGCTAACGGCCATCGGCTTCTGGAATGCTCAATTAACTTGCCTGATGACCTTAGCAGGTCAGTTCTTCGACTAAGCGACATCTCAGGTACCAACATGGCGCCGGGGTTTGAGGAATACATTACAGGATATCCCCTAACGTCAATTAATGCATATGCACTGGCGAAGACCTGGTATGCCCCGGAAATGCCAAGGCCGGGCTGTGTTTGGACACATACGATCGTGGTACCGCAAGTAGCAATGGCTCTGATCAGGTCTTTAGGCGGTCTGAAAAAGTTGTTCAAGCGGCCCGGACTGGACGCTCCTACAGGTTCATACACAAAGTCCTTTCACTGGAAAGAGGAGCATCTGTTCGAGGCATCAACGCCTCTCCCATCTGATCTTATGGGGGTAATCCTGTCCCTGCACTATCAGAAAGATAGTACTCCCATAATACTTGCCGCAAAGACCTCAAGTGAGTACGAAAATATCGTTTTTTCTCTCTGGTCTCAAATGTGGCCGCATCTCAGAATGAATTTTACATTCTGCACAGGCGCTCTCTCCGCGCGAACGTTCGACAAGCATCCCTTCGATGTTCTGTGCGTTCCAAAAGCTAGAACACGCGAGATAGTGACCGACATGAAAAGTGTTGGCTCGTCAGATCCGGTAGTGGCGAATTCTGGAACACACAATATCCCGGCCTGGGCCTTGGAAGCATCTAAGGATGCATCCAAAATAGAGGGAGGGGCGTTTAGGAGATTTTTATGGAGCGTATCGGATGAGAAGAGCCAAAGAACAGATTTCGTTTCCTACGTCCGCATCTTTGAAGCCCTAAATGAGCGGATAGGAACGGTGGATCTTATTAGTTTAGTAGCCGAACTTTTTCCTGAACCAAGAATGGGGCGTTTTCTTAAGCAGTTTCTATTTAACGGAGAGAGTAATGATGTTATTGCGCCAAGTCATGAAGAACAAGATATTCTTTTTGCATTGGGCACGACAAATAAATATTTAGGTTTCAATGGGGTCGAACTAAACTTAAGGAGTCGAGGAGGAAAACTTTTCGAAAAGCATCCAAACGCGGGCAATTGGCTAATTACTCAATTGTTCCAATCAAATTTAAATCCTTTGGGCGAAGAAATAATTGCCGGACTAATTTCCTGCATCGAACCAGAGACAGCATATCAGGTCACAAAAAATCAGTTGAGATTTTTGCCCGCTCTCTTTAGGGCGAATCCAAGCCTGGCTTCAGCGTCCGAATTGTGGAGAGCAGGCGGTGGTCGAAAAAGAGAGCTTTTTGAAGCAATTGCTTCTCATAAAGATCTTGATGCCGGACTAATAAAAAAAATTACTCGTGCCATCTTAGACAGTGAGTCCGACTATTTAGTATCTCGGGCGCTGGTCCTATGGGGCAAAGATGCTGTATTTGGAGTGCTTGACTGGTTAACGGCCCATAATGGTCCGCCGCCAGAAACGTGCTTAAGCGCACTGCAATCGCACGTTGTGCCGGTGATAGAGTGGATTAAAAATACAGAAATAACCTCATTCAGAAGCCTTTTTGCACTTGTACGCATCGTTGCGCCTAGTGTTACAAGCATCCTGCATGACGACACAGCCATGTGGCTATCCGCATTTCGTAATCTGAAAAGCGCCGGCGACGAAAAATCACTTAACTATGTTAGCGCATTCTTGCTGGCGCTGGCTCTTGGCAACGCACAACCATCTCCCCTGGATCTACTTTCAGAATCCTTTGAATGCGTCCATGAGGCTGCAAGGACTGAATCCTTATCCGATAGTGCTTGGATGATAGTTGAGCCATTCGTGCCCGAACTGTCCTGGATTTCCAATTGGGATAAATGCGAACGTCTCCGTAGAGGTCTTGTTATGGCATTCGTACGCTTCGAGTGGCCTCCTAGCAAAATCCGCTACGTAAATATGAAAAATCAATTATTCCAGGAAATTATTCGGAGTGCGAATAAGGTTGAAGGAGGTGGGGAGTTTGTTCGTAGAGTTAAGATGTCAACTTGACAAGTTGTGTGTTTATCCCGCGTTCATACCACTCGCGCATCCTCCAGCATCTTCCGTATCTAAGCTCTGGATTAACACTGCAATCGACTCCTTCAAGTATGAGAGCGCACGTGTAAGCTTCGCCCATTCCGAGATCCAAAGCCTATATTAACCCATTTGGCACTGCCAGCTCCCTCGTGAAGGAGGCAGTTTCATGCGAGAATTTCTGGCTTCCACTTGGGCTCGATACGTGGGGGGGGCGGCAGGCCCGCCAACGCGTCATGGGGCCGCTCTTCATTATAACTCTGCACCCATTCGGCACTGATCTCTCGCACCTGATCCAACGACTCGAACACATATGCATTGAGCAATTCGGTCCGATAGGTCCGGTTTTACCGCTCAATCAAGGCATTCTGACCCGGCTGGCCCGGTTGGATGTTCCACAGCTGAATCGCCCGTTCCGCACACCAGGTGATGAACCGGTCGGCGAGGAATTCCGGGCCATTATCGAGCCGAATCGCTTGCGGCTGGCCCCGCCAGCTCACGATGTGCTCCAGCACGCGATTCACGCGTTCAGTCGGGAGCGACGTATCGATCTCAATCGCCAAGCCTTCCCGCACGCCTTCATCCAGCAGGTTCAGCGTCCGGAATCGTCGGCCGCCGTACAGAGTGTCACTCATGAAGTCCACGGCCCAAACGGCGTTCGGGTACGGAATCACGCCCAACGGCTGTCGCAGACGAGCTGAGAGCCGCTTCTTCGTCCGACGGGGGAGACTCAAGCGGAGCTGGCAGTACACCCGCCAGAGGCGCGTGTGATTCCACCGATGTCCCTCCAATCGGAGTCGCCCCCAGCACTTCCAAAAGCCCCAGCGACTCTTCGCCGCGACGAGCGTCGTCAACGCCGCGATCACCGGCGCAGCCCGCCGAGCCCAGTCCCTGAGCGGCCGGTAGTACGTTGCTCGTCCCAACTCACTGCGTGGCAAGCCCGCTTCAGTCGCTTCACCTCCGAGGCTTCCAGACCACCGTACTTGGCTTTCCACTTGTAGTGGACCGGGCGCTGAGCATCGGCTCCTTTCAAAATCGACACCATTTTGGTCTCGGTGAACTTCAACTGGCGCATGGGAACCTCTTGGCTAGGGTGACGATTGTGCCAGTATTTCTTTTTATGGCTGTCTCAATCTAAAGGGAGCTTATGCCATCATGGGGGAGTCCTAGTTAAATAAACATCTTGTAGGAAGGATGCTCACGTAGACCGTGAGCAATCAAGCTGACATTCCGTTCGGGATCAGGACGGCGAGGGCGTGGGATATGGGGCGGGATAGGGTGCCGGATACGGCGCGGGCCCCGTCGGCGGCGTGGATGGACCGGGCCAGGGTTCCCATTCTACCGGGGCGATGAGCAACACCAAAAGGACGAGGGCCATCATGGGTGAGGCTGATTGTTTGCGGACCTGGAACCTCCACAGCATAGCACGTCTCCACGGGTACAAGAACCCGCTCATCATGGATTTCCCTACTCCGAAAGCGGGTCTACATAGGCGGGCCCTTGAAGTGAGAGATGTCCATTCCAGTTCCGAACCCGCGCCTTTGCTTCCTGAAGAGCCGCGCGCACATCGACCACCGCAACCTTGACCTCTGCGCGATCGATCAGCAGGCCTGACAGCTTCGATCGCAACTCGATGGCTTTGACAAGGGCCATGGAGTTGCCGTGCTTCTTCGCGAATGCAATCGCCTCACCGGCTTCTGCCATGGCCTGCGCATGATCGTACACGGCGGCCGCCCGGATCTCCGTCCGGGCTTGCTCAATGGCTGCCTGCACCGCGGGCTTTTCATGGATCTTGCTCACGGAATGCTCGGCGACAGAGACGGAGAAACCCGCCTCAATCGCCGCCTGCTTTTTGGTGAGGCCTTTGATAATGCCCGCCGCATAGCGTGCTTCTTTCATCTCCTGAGACGTTTTCATAGCGAGTCGCCATTCCGGGCCGCTAGCCGTTCGGCCTGGTGATAAAGCCCGATGATCACCCCTGACGAATTCCCCAAACCTGTTTGATTGAGGAAATCAATAATCTGCGGATGTTTCTCGGCCACTTCTCGAACGAAGGCCTTGGCAATCGACAGATTCTTTTGCGTCTCCGCGCCCCACACCTTCTCTAGGACGAGCCTTTCCGACCGTGCGAAGAGTTCATGCTGTGCGGGAGTGAAGTGTTCGATTCTTCGGGCCGTGCGATCAACCTCAGCGGCCAAGGCGCTTCCATGCTCGCGGCTAAAGAGCGCCGTTGATAACCAGGTACGCGTCGTCATTTCGGCGGCGCGTATCTCGGATGAAATCTGTTCGCCAGGGGCAGCGGGTGGGAAGGTGTAGTGTTCTGGTTTGGCCGGCGGAAAGCTGGCGTCATGCTCCTTCTGTGACTCCGTGCGCGTATCAGGGCCTTGCGTGTCATCGCTGCCGTTTAATTCTTCTAAGGCCGTGGCGAACTCGTCGGCTGTCAATTTGCCCGCGTTGAAATCTTCCTGTAGCCAGTTAGCAACCGTCGTGTGCTCCAGGCTCGAGGCTTCTTGTCCATTGGGGGCCGGATCAGGGGCGCTGGGATTTGGGTTTGTCTTCAATGTAAGTTCGTCCATGATGGGGAGTTCCTTTCTCTTCGTGCGTGTAATCGTTACTTGAGCTCCGCTGGTTTGGGAAAGTTTTCAGCATAGGGCGCAAGCTTTTCGACATAGGGCACCGCGCATCCCGGCAGTGCGGACGCGTGATGCATCGCATAAAATTTGAATTTGGCCCGCCCATTCGCCAGCATAGAGTGGCAATTGTCGGCTCCTAGCGTCGAGGCCGCCGCAAGCGCCACATTCACTGAACTTTTCAACGCCGCCGTATGCTGCTGCAACGTCTCGAAATCTCGCTCCAGGGCCTTGGCATCCGATTGGACCTTCGCTAGGGCAGACCGAAGAACCTCGCGCTGTGCCGCTCTCGCGTCTTCCCTTTTTCGATCTGCGGCCACCTGAATACGTGTTTCCGCCGTCTGGATCATGGCCCCTAACTCCACGATTCGTTTGTCCGCGGCCTCGATCCGCGCTACCGCGTCCGCGGTGGGCCGCTCGTCCAGGAGCGCCGCGCCGAGTGCCGCGTGGGCTGCATCTCGATCCGCTTCGGCGGCGTCAAGTTGTGCCCCGAGTTTGGCTAATTTGTCGGCGTCACTGAGCGTGATTTTGTTTTTGAGTGTTTGCAGAAGTGCCATGGTTCCATCTCCTTTACAATTTGCCGTGTTTGGCGTGGTAGTGATCGAGTAGCGTTTGGCTGAATTCACGCACATCCGCCAGTTTCGCTTGGGCATTGCGATAATTCCGTTTTGCCGTGGGGCTGCGTGGCTTGGCGAGTAATGCATCCCCAGCGGCCTTAAGCCCCGCGAGGGCGCGCTCTTCGGCCAGCCTGTTACTCTCCTCGATTCTGGCTAGTGCCGGGTCTTGGTTCATCGTCTGTCCTCCTTTCTGTTGAGGTTCTGGGGTGGCGAGTTACGGAAAATGTCTATTTTTCAAAAAATTTATGGCGTCTTGTTTCAAAAATTAAACAGACATCGTGCACAGGTACCGATCGTGGACACAGACAGTCGAAAAGGGCCCCCCACCCGGCATGCCATCCCCGGTATCAAAAGGAATCGTTGATTCATTGGCCGTTCAGATCGATAGGGCATCTGATTCCTGGCATTCCTTCTCTCAGCCACAGGAACCAGACACCTAGACTGAGGGCTGCAGTCAGAGAATGGCCGGCTATCAACGGGTTCCATTGGACGCCCCTTTTCCACTCCCGGTTTCGCTCCCATGTTTGACGCTAGACTCCGCTGAATTGGATCGTCTTGAGGGGTCCAGCGGCCTTCCGGGGCTACGGGAGAGAGGGCAATCATCCAGCCGGGGGATTTCGGAGTCGCACGAGGGGCCGCCGCCTTTACCCGTAAACAGGACGTTGTAAAAATGACACGTCTGCCATCGCTGTTCCGATTAGGCCCCTTTTGTTCCGATGTGGAGTTTTTAATCGGAACAGCCAAACCCCGCATGTCCATTGGGTTGTTCCGATTGTGCCGGTTGTGCCGGTTATTTTTAAGAGTTATAGAATTCATATCTTTCTTAACTCTCCCCCGTGGCCGAGTAGCGGCGTGCTCCTCGCTATACTCTCCCCCATGCCAACCGGGGCAAAAATGATCGGAATGTCCGGCACAATCGGCACACCAGCTCCCAGAGCGGCGTTTAGCTGTTCCGATTGTGTAAGGGGCGACCGGAACAACCGGCACAATCGTAGCCTTTCGGGCCTTTGACGCATCATTCGTCCCATTTCGTCGACTGACCCACAGAAGCGTCCCAATGCTTTCGAGCTTCCAGGAGCGGCGGAATACTGTAGGCGTGAATGAACTGACCCTTTCGGTCCTCGTCGCGCTGTCGCTTATTTGCCACACCTAGCGGCTTCATCCGTTTTCCAAAAGTGCGGGGATCGGGACTTCGCGCCTGAATGTTTCGGTCCTTTGCCGATCGTTTCATCGCGTCCTGGAACTGCCCACTCTCCATCCATTCCGGCCATCCTTCACATCCGCCTTTGATGATTCTTCCTTCGACGAGGCACTGATACCACCACTGCATCAGAGGATCGTCGCTCAATAGTTTTTGATCTAATAATCCCTCCGTGACCGGCGCTGTGTTCACCTCGGCGGCACTGAAGACATAATCCTTCAGGTAGCGAAGGAGCACAGGGTAGCCACCATTTCGCAGACCATCGCGAATCTGCCCGAAAAACACACGGTCCTGTTTGCGTCCGTCGCCCACATCGAAGAAGGCAAAACGGCGCTCATCGTGGGAAACAGGCACCACCCAATTCTCATTGCTGCAAATAATGATGCGGGTTTTGTTGGCGACGACATACGGCTCTTTGCCTTTGTGTTCGATGACGTGTTCTCGTCCTGTAATCAGATTCTTGAGCGTCCCTTCTGCCTGTTTATCTCCGGACCAGAACGCTTCATCCAAGGCGAGCATGAGGCAGTTCTCAAGGTGTCCGTTGAAATTTCCCGTGAGGTAGCGGCGATCACTGGTGAGGAGAAAATGGCGTCCGAGCAAATCGCCGATCGTTTCCGCAACCATCGTTTTGCCGACACCTTTTCCGCCCCGAAGCACAATCGCCACTTCCGGTTTTTGTTCCGGGCATTGAACGAGATGGGCGAAGAATCCGAGTAGCCACCGATAAAGCGCCTCAGAGCCTCCGCACACATTCAAGTTGAGATGTTCGAGGAACAGACCGAGGGAGGGATGCGAAGAGCCGGAAGGAGCGGGTTCGTATGCGAAGCCGCGCCAGAGGTTGAAATACTTTTTAAGGCGCCCGTTGATATTCGTGGAGACTGCTGGCGGTTGTCCCGGCGAGAAGATGATACCGTCATACGATCGGCGCCCCTTCCATTCGAGCCATTGGCTTGCGACGGAAGTAGTCTTATTGCCCACCATCATTTTTTGGTTTGCGAGTTTGTTCTTAAAAGTAGCGAGGTCCAGGTGTTCGACGGCCTCTTGTCCGTCGGCATTCGTTGTCTCCCATAGAATGTGAGATCCACCTCCGGCGATGACGAAGGCGTGATCCTTATTGAGCTTGTCGTAGGGATGGAGTTCTTTCGTTTCTCCCGGCGCAGGTGGATTGAGAGGAGGGAATACGACTTCGGGGGCATCGGCGCCGGGCGGGTTCTGACTGTATCGATAGGCGTTTCTTACTTTCGTTTCCAACTCGTCCGGCGCCCATGACGGGGAGCATCGCTCATTCCAGTGCTCCCACATGAGCATCGTCGCGGCCTGTTCTGGCACACCAAAGTCTTTTATTCGCGCCGCAACGGCAAACGTCATCTGATCCCCGCCCTTCCCCTGGATGGCGATGGGGGCGTCGTGTTCTAAGTACCAAATAGCACGCGCCTCCGCGTGCTCCTGATTAATAATTACAGAAGGCAGCGCTTGCGCTCGTGGGTGAGGCCGGCTCGTACTGCCGACCGACTCACTTTGAGCGAGGAGATATTGGGACACCTCTGCAACGGGTGGATCGTGGATAAGTTCATACCCATCCCCAAAGTGCACGAGTCCGCCGGCGCTTTTAGCATCCACGCCTTGACCGTAGGCATGGGCCACAGATCTCAAGCCCGGTCCTTTTGTGCGATACAGCTTATGTAAGCCACCATTTGGCGTGCGGTGCTCACGGGTTGGAGGGAAGGCATCGGGATGCTGTGCCTCTATGGCTCGGATGGTCTCATCACCGCCATTTCGCGGATCAATGTCGACGACCACCAGGGCTTCATCGTCCCCAAATTTGCCGGTGAAAATTGATATCTTCCACGATTCGTGGGTGCCTCCGGGGCCGAACCATTTCTTAATCTTTTCGGGATCGCGGGTGGCTTCAGTGGGCCATCCGTTGATGTGCTTCTTTTTGTGCGCCGACGGAAAGACGTAGAATCCCTGACGCGCGAGCTCTTGAGCTTTTTCGTCAGTAGTAACCACCACTTCACCTGGCATCGAACCCTCCGCGCTTTGCTTAATGCTTCGCCTTGTGGTTTCGCCATTAGCAGCCTGTGCAGCCTGCTCACCTATCTATTGCGATACCGCGGGCGAAAATCCTTCGCGGATCATCTTTTGAATCACCGAAAGTTGGATTCGCACTTGTCGCCGGCCCAATCGAACGACCGGGATTCGCTTTTCCAGAATATCCCGGCGCCACGTTGAGGCCTTACGGCCGGTCAATGCTTCCGCCTCGAAAACCGTTAACAGTCGGTCGTTCTCTTTAATCTCCTGTTGCATAGAACCTCCTTATTCAGAGCTAAGAGATTTAAATCGTTGACTTTAGGGCTAATACTAGAGAAGATAATGCACATAATCAAAGCAACTGATTGTGAGCATGAGCGCGAAAGGGGTTTATCCATGCCGGTTCGGGCGAAATCAAACGGACATAAAAAAGAACAGCGTCGTGTGCAGCGTCGATACCGGCGATTTTATAAATTGACCAATCTGGCCGAACGATTGAACGACGTTCCGAAGTACCGACAACAAGTGGTTGATGCAAAGACTGAGAGCGATCGCCGGTACTACTCGGCTCTGGCTGATGGTTGGGGGCTGCTTGAGGAGATCCTTACTCTACCCACGTTAGCCACTCGGGCGGCGCGTTTTAACAGAGAAGCAGCGGCCCATCCTGTGAAACAGCAGGTCCGCATGAGGACAGCACACGGTGGGGACGACAAGAAGGAGCTTCCGCCAGAGCGAACCGATTTTGAGGATGCGAAAGCATCAGACGAAGACGGGGATGAGAAGAAGGTTCCCGTGCCTTTTACGACGGCATGCCATCCGTCACCGCGCGCACAAGCGCTCGATGTTTTTTGGGAAGCCTATTTTCATGATGAGGGGTGGGAACGCTTTCGGCGATGTCCTGCGTGTCAAACGTGGTTCGTTGACGATACTTCTAATCGGAGGAAAAAACGCTGCTCACCAAAATGCTCCGGCGCGTATTGGAATAGAGGCAGACGGAGGGAATCAAAACGTAAAGGTCAAAAACAAGGAGGGCCCTCACATGGCACGGAAAAACGGAAAGGATAGAGGCATTGTTGAAAAGCCCGCGGGCTCTGGAATCTGGTGGACACGTTTGACCATCCAAGGGCGGGAGAAATGGTTCCGGGCGACGAATAAAAGCCAAGCGAAAGCGCTCTATGGCAGGTTGAAGGCTGAGGCCCGCGAGGGAACGTACTTCCCAGAGAAATACAAAAAGCCGAAGGAAATCACTCTCCGCGCGTGGATCACGCGGCATTTGGAAGGGGCGAGCAACCGAAGCGTAGTGAATGAAAAACGGTATGGTCGGTTCTGGTCGTTGCTTCTGGGCAAGCGAGCTCTTCGTGATATCACCACGGAAGATTTGCGAAGGATTCAGGCACAACTGAAGGCGCGATTCGACATGAAGAAGCCGGCGGGAACGCGGCTCAAGGCGCCACCGACGATCAATCGGTACTTTTCATTCCTACGCCATGTCCTCATGTTGGCCGTGAAAGATGGGAAGCTAGACCGGAATCCCATGGCGGGTGTGACATTCTTCCCCGAAGCGGTGAAGACTCGATTCTTATGTGACGAAGAGATTACTCGGCTGCGCGACTTAATGAAGCCGCGAGATTGGGAAATGGTCGCCTTTGCGATCGAAACCGGGTTGCGACGATCTGAACAATTTCGACTGCGATGGGAACAGGTGGATTTGGAAAACAGGGTGCTCGCGTTGCCCATGCCGAAGGGTGGAAAGAGTCGCTATGTCCCATTGAGCGAAGGGGCGCACAAGCTTTTGAGCTCGTGGGATTCCATCATGCGCTCCCCGTGGGTGTTCCCTGGCGTCAAGAATATCCTCAAGCCAATGGATAGCCGGGCGTTCGTCCGCCGTGCCTTTGATCCAGCCGTGCGACGGGCAGGGATGGAGAGCGTTACTTGGCACACGTTGAGGCATACGGCCGCCTCACGCCGTGCCCTTGCCGGGGTGGATCTCTACCGCATCAAGGAAATCTTAGGCCATCGGGATATTGCGACGACGCAACGATACGCGCACCTGACGCCAGGGTTTCTGCGAGACGCCGCGAATCGGGGAAGCTTGTTTGCGTTGAGCGGGGAGAAGGAAAAAACTGGAACCGGGAGTAAAACTGGGAGTGACCAACCGACGGCGCTAACGAGCTTCGCACAACCGCTTGATTTTTTGGTGCGCCTGACAGGATTTGAACCTGTGGCCCTCAGCTCCGGAGGCTGATGCTCTATCCAGCTGAGCTACAGGCGCTCCCGTCGATCAGACCAGGCACATTAACATAGCGTTTCTGTTTCTGTCTAGGGAGTTGATGCGCGATCTAGACGAATCCGTATGGGAGGAGCAGTTCGTCACCTGCCTCTGGCTGGGCGTGTCGCAGGATCGACAAAGCAACCGCTTCGTCTTCGACCAATCGGGAAGAATCTCCCAGTACACTTGTCGAGGGCCGGATAATGGGGACAGCGGTCTGGACTCTGCAGGCGCCATGGACCATGCCATCATGTTCGACAGGAATGCCCATTGTGCGGCAGGTGATTGGTCTGAACGCATAAATGCCGCAACTTCCGTCGGCGGCTAGGGCGGGGCAGGGAAGATCCGCAAAGCGTTCAACTATGTCATCAATGCTGCTGTCTGCCCATTCATCCAGGCCAGGTTTGGACTTAAGGGCAGGGTACGCTGCTTCGAGTGAGGCGACCTGCGCTCGCGCGCGCGTCACGATGGCAGTTTTGTGGGCGGATGGTAGTAGGTTGAGGCCCCGGTGCAATTCCAGGGCATCGAGCCGAGTGATGGGAAAGATGCCGATGCAGCAGGCACAGCAGCCTTGCCGACAAGGAATGGCGCCCAGCAACGAGGCCTGGGCGCGTCGGAACCAGTGTGAGGCTTGTTGATATAAGGGAAGTGGGAGCGAGGCGGGTGCGTCGATCCCCATGACGCTACTCTTCAGGCAAGGAGAGATCGACGATGAGTTCTCCCTTCGGAGAAAAAAATCCTTGCCGATCGATCTGCACGATCCCGTTACAGTGCTCCTGAAAAAACTCCAAGATCCATCCGTTGAAATCGTAGCCTTCCTCCGTGACATCGGCCTCAATCATGCGTGTGGTCAGTATGAAGCGCGCGCGCGTGACGTGTTCCTGCGCGAGGCTCGCTTCAAGATGGTCATGGGAGGACAGGTCTTCCTGAAATTGTTTTTGCTCTTGCTCGAAGAGGTCCTGATACGTACCGCGATCGCGGATGCAAAATACCTGAATCGGTTTGCGTTCGCGTGCATATCCAAGTATCACTTGGACCCATGCCCATTCATCCAGCAAAGAGTCGTCCATGTCGGGAGGAAGGATCGGGGATTGCCCTCGCGACTTCAAAAACTCCATCAGTAGGCGAAGGGGAGGCGCATTATCATTCTTACAAAAGACCCGAGAGTAGATTACCGCTTCGGGTGCGGTGCCTTCAGCAGGCTGCGCATTCGAGGGAAGGATCGGGAGTTCTTTGGCCATGAAGACGCCTCTTATTCCTAAATATGACGCCGAGTAACGACGCGTCCGTGTACTCTACTCTGGGATCCAGTTGGCGCGCAAGGGCGTCAAACGCGCGTCTCGCCAGTCTGGGCGCGCATGTTTCCATTTGTCGGCTCTTGACAGCCCCTGGGGCTTTGGATACACTCTCGCCCTGTTTTCGGACTGATTCTGCAGACCACGCGCAGATTTCCGGCTCCACCTCTGTACGTACGAGTTTATAGATCGCAGACCGCACAAGTCAGTTCACTTTCATTCGTTGTTCAAAGGGAGGAACGCATGGCCAAGTCGATGACGAAATCGCAGATTGCTGACCATCTTGCTGGAAAGGCGGGAATTACGAAGAAGACGGCTGTCCAATTCCTGGACGATTTCGCCGCCCTTGCCTATCGGGAAGCGAAGAATGCTTTCGTGGTTCCCGGCATCGGGAAGCTGGTGCTGGCCAACCGGAAGGCGCGCATGGGCCGGAATCCGCAGACCGGTGAGCCGATCAAGATTCCCGCTAAGCGCGTGGTGAAGTTCCGGGTCGCGAAAATGGCCAAAGATTCGATCCTCGGAAAGAAGTAATAGGCCTCGTTCCTCTTGTGATTCCAGGGCCGGTGCTTTCCTGTAAGGCACCGGCCCTTGCATTGTCAGCAGATTGTCAGCAGCCGGTCGCCGCCATTCAGTCGTCAGGCTCTGCAACGCTAGAACGACGGAGCCAGTCCGCTCCCCCCCGCGCCGTCATGTCCCACGAAGCGCACCGCATCTCCATCCTGCACCATCGAATCTTCACTGGCGATGCGTTTGTTGATGGTGACCAGGACTTTTTTCTCTCGCAAGAGCTGGAGCATGTGACGAAGGCCGCGGCCCTGCCGTTGAATCACCTGCCGCACCGTCACGGGGGTCGGCAGTTCGCAGGCGAGATCCCGTTCTCCATCTGTCGTTTGAAGTTGTCCCATAAGGGTAATCGTAATCATGCGAAGCGATCCTTTGATAGATAAGCAACCGGTTCTCAGTGCGCCGGGTGGATGGATGCAAATTGACTCCCCTGGCGGCCGCGACTAATATTACCATTATGCAATCCCTCAATATCCAGCGGCCGGGCATGCCGGATCTCCAATTTGTTCTCGTGGTCTCCGCACTGTGTACCTCCGGTCTCGAGACGCTGAACGTGCCGGAAGATCTGCGTCGCAGAGTATTTGATGCCTGTTGGGCGCTCGTTAGTACCGCCCCGCCCCCGACCACCCGGCAGGAGCGTGTGCTGGATTTGCGGTCGGGAACGGAGTTGACGCTCGACGCGCTGGTTGCCACGATTCGCCAACTTTTCACAGAAGCTGGAATTGGCACGCTGACCTGGGACCACCCGCCCAGCGAGCCCACGCGTCCCAGCAGTCCTGCCGCAGAGCCGCTCATTGATCGTTTGCAGAAGTTGTATCCAGACCCTCCTCCCACTTCCGGCCCTTCAGACAACAATTAGCCACCGCGTCGCATTTCTCGTTCGCTAGGCACAGACCTGTTGTGCGAGACGGGGCCGGACAAGTGCCGAGGCGCATGTTTACTGGCAGCTTTTACACTGTGCCAGAACGAGGTATGATGCGCCCGTCGGATCCAATCGATTGAAGGGGTGTTATGCAGATTACGCCGACGCCGCTCAGCGGCCTGTTTCAAATCGAGCCGGATGTCTTCGGAGACGCGCGGGGAAAGTTTGTAGAGATTTTTCGGGAGTCGCGATATGAGGCGGCAGGCATCACGAAGCCCTTCGTGCAGGATAATTTTTCCTGGTCCGTCCGCGGCACGTTGAGAGGCCTGCACTATCAGTTGGCTCGGCCCCAAGGGAAACTGGTCATGGTCGTGAAAGGGACAGTCTATGACGTCGCAGTCGACATTCGACAGGGCTCACCGACATTCGGACAATGGTATGGGGTAGAGTTGTCCGATTCGAATATGCGACAGCTCTACATTCCTCCGGGCTTTGCGCATGGGTTCTGCGTGCTCAGCGAAGAAGCGGGGTTTCTCTATAAATGCACGGATGTCTACTCCCCGCCCGATGAACGAGGCATCGTCTGGAACGACCCGAAATTGGCCATCGCCTGGCCGATCACGGCGCCCCTCCTTTCGGCAAAAGACCAAGTCTATAAATGCCTCGCCGAGATGGCGGCGGAGTTGCCTCGCTACCAGGCTGATTAGGCGAAGCCTAATTCACTCTTCCGTTTTTCTCCGATCCAACCGGACGTGACAAGTCACCCGAAGGGCTCCTCTTCGTTTCACGCGTGTCCGGTGCTCGGTATGTCTTTCGCCCTTGTTGAGTTGCGGCTAGTGGGGAAGACTGCTTCAGCCTTGCCGTGCGATGGACCTCCATGCTATGTAGGAATCATTCCTGACTAGGGACCAAGGGCATGAAACTACATCCGCAGGAAATTGAGGCCCGTTTTCGTCGGCACGCCGTACGTGTCACCCGCCAGCGTACAGCTATTTACGCAGCATTGGCTGAGACTACGAGTCATCCCAGCGCCGATGATCTCTACCAGATGGTAAAACGTCAGCAGCCAATGATGTCGCGCAATACCGTCTACTACACGCTGAGCGTACTGCGGGACGCGGGGTTGGTGCGGGAAGTCAACGTGGGTCACGATATGGCGCGGTATGACGGGAATGTGAGTATGCATCACCATCTCATTTGCCTGGGATGCGGGCAGATTATGGATGTGATGGATGACGATTTGAATCGGTTACAGCTTTCGAGCGGGCAGGCGAGAGGATTTGATGTCCTGGGGCATCGAGTCGAGTTTCATGGATATTGTGTGAGTTGTCGGCAGGCCAGGCGGGACGTGCCGTCACGTCGCGGGTAGGCTCGTCATTTATTGAAGGAGGAGAGCATGGGAAACAGTTTGAAGGGCACGAAAAGTCATGAGAATCTCAAGCACGCGTTTGCCGGCGAGTCGCAGGCGAACCGACGGTACCTCTATTTTGCGCGCCGGGCCGATATTGAAGGGTACCCCGATGTCGGTGGACTTTTCCGCGACACCTCCGAGGCGGAGACCGGCCATGCCTTTGGTCACTTGGATTTCTTGAAAGAAGTCGGCGATCCCGCCACCGGCGTGCCGATTGGAAACACCGAGGCGAATTTGAAATCCGCGATCGAAGGTGAAACGTACGAATATACTCAGATGTATCCGGGCATGGCCAAAACAGCCCGTGACGAAGGGTTCTCGGAACTGGCGGAATGGTTCGAGACGCTGGCCAAAGCCGAGCGGTCCCACGCCAATCGGTTTACCAAGGGCCTCGATAGCTTGAAGCAGTAACAGCCGCTACCTTCCAGGGTTGGGCACATCGATCGGGTGGGGCGGAGCCTTCCGCCCCACCCAGATGTCAGGCACCTGCTGGCCGGCGTCATAAGGGATTCTCTTCAGTGAAAGAACTTCGTCTCCTCCAAGCGATCGATCCGGCCACCCTCGAACAGGAAACGCTGCGGATCTACGATGTCTGCGACGGCTGCCGCCGCTGTTTCAATCTCTGTCCATCCTTCAACACGCTCCTCGACCGGATCGATGAGTACGAGAGTGATGTCTCGAAGTTCACGCCGGCCGATCATCATCGCGTCGTCGACGAATGTTACTATTGTAAGCTCTGTTACAACCATTGCCCCTATACGCCGCCGCATCAATACGGGATAGATTTTCCGTTGTTGATGGCGGTGTGGAAAAAGCGGTTGGCCGAGGTGCGGGGGATTCGGTGGCGGGATTGGTTGTTGACTAGGACTGATCTACTAGGACGACTCAACAGTGCCTTTGCCCCGTTGGTCAACTGGGGGTTGGGCCAGAGGTGGTTGAGAACCCTCCTGCAAACGATGATGGGAGTCCATCAAGACCGACAGGTCCTGCACTATCAGCACGAAACATTTGCGCGTTGGTGGGCCAGGCGATCGTCCGCGAACAAACCGGCTACGGGCAAGAAAGTCGCGTTGTTTGCCAGCTGCCTCGTCAACTACCAGGCGACCGATGTTGGCAAGGCGACCGTGCAAGTCCTCGAAAAAAACGGCATACAGGTGGTGTTTCCGAACCAGTCTTGTTGCGGCATGCCGTCTTTTGACATCGGTGATACGACGGCGATGGTGAAGGCGGCAGAGCAGACGATTGCGTCTCTGAAACCCTGGATCGATCAAGGCTACGATGTGGTCATTCCCACTCCCAGCTGCAGTCTCATGGTAAAGCGGGAGTATGCACATTTAGTTGCCGGGGAAGATGCCATTCGCGTGGCCGGCCGTACCTACGATGTCTGCGAGTACCTCATGAAGCTCAAGCGAGAGGGGAGCCTGGCGACCGATTTCACGCAGAAGCCTGGACGGGTGGCCTATCAAGTGCCCTGTCACTTACGCGACCAAAACATCGGGTTCAAGTCCAAGGAACTAATGGAATGTGCCGGCGCGCAAGTCGAGGTGATTGAAAAGTGCTCCGGTCATGACGGCTCTTGGTCAGCCAAAACTGAATTTTTCCCGCTCTCGATGAAGATTGCGCAGAAGGCCGTACGTCTGGTGGAACAGGTTCCGGCTGATATGGTGGCATCCGATTGTCCCCTGGCAGGGCTTCAACTCGATCAAGCCGGGGCTGCCGCCCATGTTGGGGGCAAGGCGGCCCGGCATCCCATTCAAATTGTGCGCGATGCCTACGGACTGCCCCAAGATCCGCGGGCTTCGTAGCAGATCCACGTTTCGCCAGGACAAAATGATGAACCAACTTACGCATGATGATTTGATTGCACTCGACGAGTATGAGCGGCAGCGCGAGGCGTACCGGAAGACCATCATCGAACTCAAACGCCGAAGACGGATTGGCATCGGTGACAAGGTGACAATGGTCTTCGAAAATCGAGAGACCCTACGCTTCCAAATTCAGGAGATGATCCGCGTGGAGCGGATCGTTGACCGGCAGAAAGTGCAGGATGAGTTAGATGTGTACAATGCCCTCCTGCCGTCCTCCGGTGAATTGAGCGCGACCCTGTTGATCGAGCTGACTGAGGCCGACACGATGAAACATTGGCTTGATCTGTTTATGGGGTTGGATCATGGCCAGAAGCTCGGCTTGCGGGCCGGGGGCGAAGTCGTCTACGGGGAGTTCGAAGGTGGCCACAGCCATGAAACGAAGATCAGTGCGGTGCATTTCGTGCGCTTCCGTCCGACCCCGGCCATGATCACGGCCCTGGCTGATCCGGCCGTGCGCGTGGCCCTCTCTGTTCGCCATGCCGGGTATGAGGCTGACGCCGAGGTGCCCTGGACGATGCGGCAAGAATGGTTGTCTGACCTCCGGGGCTGAGTGGTGAATGTTTGGGGTGGCGTTTAAGGTGGAATTCAACGACAATCCCTCGTAGATAACACTCAGCCGGCACATTGATCACATGGAACACTATGGCGTCCGTTCTTCTGAATAAGCGCATCGAGTTTTGCGCCTCCCACCGCTACCACAAGCCGGAGTGGGATGCCGAAAAGAACCGTGCCACCTTCGGTGCCTGCAATAATGATCCTGGGCACGGGCACAATTATATGCTGGAAGTGACCGTCGCGGGAGAAGTCGATCAGCGAACCGGCATGGTCGTGAACCTCTTCGATCTCAAGCGGGTGTTGCTGCAGGTGCTGGAAGAGTTCGATCACAAGCATCTGAACCTAGATCTGCCCTACTTCACTCACCAGATTCCAACCTCCGAAAATCTGGCGCGTGTTCTCTGGGACAAACTCCAAGCCCAGCACGACATCGGCACGCTTCAACGGCTGTCTCTCTATGAAGATGAGGATCTCTGTGCCGATCTCACGGCAGAGGCCGGCCTGGAGGTGGCCTCGGTTACCAGACGGTATTCATTTACGGCCGTACATGAGGGCCATCGCGGACACACGTGGGACCTTTTTGTATCCGTGCATGGGCAGATTCATCCTGAGACCGGGATGGTCACTGACATCGTCGCGCTGGATCGACTGTTGAAAGAACGCGTCTTGATTCCATTTGATGGACGAGATTTGCGCATGGTGTTGGCGACTCCGTCCGTTACGGGAGAATATCTCGCCAAAGCCGTATGGGATCGCATTGTGGCGGCCGTTCCGACGGGCCGGCTTCAACTCGTGAAACTCGTTCAAACACGTGACGTATTTTACGAATACGTCGGCTAAAACGTTTCGCGCCTGCCCCTCCTTCACCGCTGTACCATAACTCGCACCCACTCCCGAGCCGGAAAGTGACCGCGCCGTGTTATCGCGCGTTCGCACGCGCAAGGCTAGAGTTGCGTGTGATCACACTCCATCAGGTAGGTCGAGAGATTGTCTCGCGACGACGTGGGAATATGACTTGAACTCAGGCCCGGAGGACGAAGTACGCGAGCATCATGATGGAGAGGAATACGGTCGTGGCAAACAGACTCCAGGCAAGAGTCAATGATCGTTGAGTGGCGCGCAAGGTCGTTTGGAATTGTCCAATCGTGTCCGCCTGAAGGGCGATCGTCTGCTGCAGGCTGTTGATTTGTTCCTGCAAGACGGTGATCGCCGGGTCGGTGGGCACCGTGTCGGGCACAGGAGAGGTTGCGCGAATTCGTCCGATCGTTTTCAGTAACTCCGGAGCGTGGTCTACGACGACCGGTAGCAACTTCTTCGCAATCTGCAGCGCGGCGACCCAGGGAATGCTCATGTGGGCGTGTCTCAATCGCAAAATAAACGCATCTTCTTCTATTCATGACACAGGAGTGATGCCCAAATCCATGGTCTCAGCCACGCATGGGCTGGTTGTGGTATCAGGAACTTTCCTGATGCGTTGAAGAGGACACTGGCTGAGTTTGTTACCGGACGGGTATGTGACACTCATGTGGGCTGCAG
Source organism: Nitrospira sp. (assembly GCA_024998595.1). Classification (GTDB taxonomy): domain Bacteria; phylum Nitrospirota; class Nitrospiria; order Nitrospirales; family Nitrospiraceae; genus Nitrospira_A. Next base: position 374,182 of record JACOEK010000002.1, on the reverse strand, counting down.
AAAGATTCTGTCAGGTCGGCAGTTCTTGCCCGGTTTCCTTCTCAACGTTGAAGCTGAGCCACTGAACTAAATGATTTATCAGAGCTTTCATGAAGCGTGCCTCCTGGCCTGATTGTTGAAAGATCCAGCGTGAGCATAGTGGAGTTTGCTGGGGTAGACGTGGAGGTATGAGCGCCATGATGTCTATATGGGAATTTTTCGGTCGGGATGTGACCCTTTTCGGAGACCTTCATAGCCCGATGTTGAGTTGGCTCGGGTCCGGAGGCCTCATCGCTTTGTTCATGTGGCACGCCGGACGGTTATCGGCAGCCATTTCCAGCGTGCAGGGTTGTTATATGCGGGTGTGGCCGACCCTGACGAGCCTCGCCGCCAGCCGCAAGAGCCTCCAGTCCGAGTGGTTGATGGTTCCCAGTTTGAGCGACGTCAAGAAAGTCTCTTCTCAGGCCGGCGCGCAACCCGAACGCGTGGATCTTGACGATCTCCACACGCTGGACAAGGCCATGCGCCGTGAGCCGCGCCTGGAGCAGGCCTGGCTTCACTTTCGCAAGACTTTCGTGGTCGAGCGCACAGCGTGGTTTATCGAACCCAAAGTGTTCACCACCCGGACGGCGGCGGAGTTTTTCCCGCGCGACCTGTTGAACAGCCGTCTCAATCTGGCTTTTTATCATCAGTTTCCGTCACTGATCACGGGGGGAGGCCTGCTGCTCACGTTTTTGGCAATCCTGATCGGCTTAAGCAAGCTTCATGCGGACGGATCTCATATCGTCGGGATTCAAGGATTGATTAACGGGTTGGCAGGAAAGTTTCTGACGTCGATCGTCGGATTGCTCTGCGCCAATGTGTTCGTGCTGCTCGAGAAGTCGGCCATGCATCGTTTGGCGACGACTCAACAGCAGTTCGTGACGATGGTCGACGAGTTGTTCCCCCGTAAGACCATGGAGCAGATGCTGGAAAACTTCACGCCTGGGGCCGGTTCAGCGTCGGCCCAAGCACAGGCAGCTGTAGGTGCGGTTCCAGGCGACCTCGGCGATCGCCTGGCGGGCAGCCTGAGTGATCGATTAAGCCCTACGGTTACTGCCCTGAGGGAGGCGGTGGAGGTGCTAGCCAGACGTGAGCATGGAGGTCGCACAGGGGCTCCCGATCGTTTGGCAGAGGATCTCTCACGGGTGATGCAAGAGACGATGGCGGCACCGATTCAGCAATTGAATCAGGCCATTCAGACGCTCGCTCGATCGGTAGAAGAACTCAAACGTGACCGAAGTCTCAAACCGGATACGGACGAGTTTGAATTCGACTCGCTGGACGAGGTGCCTACTCCGGAGGTGGAGCAGCGCCTTCACCAAGATGACGAGCCTGATGACAGCATGCTCGGGTTGAGATGGTTTGCGAATTGGCGGCAAGGTGCCACGATGAAAGGCGCAGCCTGACATGCGCACCAATCATTCGGCGGAACCTTCCGAACATTCATCGGTGCTGACGATCGGGGTCACAGACCTGATGACCTCGCTGGCGGTTATTTTTATCCTGCTATTCAGCGCTTACGTGACGAAGGTGTCTGAAACGGAACCGCAAACGAAAGTGAAAGCCCCTGTACAGGCGCCCGACCGGAATGTGGCCAAGAGCACGACGGAGGATATGAAGGGGGTGCTCCGAGATCACTTTCAGCGGTTTGATCTTTCGCTGGATGCCGACCCCGCAGACCCCAATGTCGTGCGGATTGTCGTGCCCGATGCCTTGCTGAACTTTGAGTTTGGGAAGGGAACGCTGTCGTCCGTCGCAGATCAGTTTTTGGTGGATGCGATGCCGACCTATGCGGGACTTCTCTGCGGAGCCATGCGCGATCGCATCGATTCGCTGGTGATCGAAGGGCATACCGACGATCGTGGGTCGGACATTTACAATTTAAAGCTCAGTCAGGAACGATCGCTGAACGTTATGGTCAAGGGGCTTGAGGTGATCAAAGACTCAGCACCCTGGGCCTATCGCTGCTTTCACGAAAAAACGTCGGCCAGCGGGCGAGGTCGGCAGGATTTGGTGTTGGATCAATCGCGTGTGCTCAACCGCGACAAAAGCCGGCGCGTGGTCTTTAAGATTCGATTGCGTTCTACGGATCAAGTGGGGGAAGTGAATCAAGACATGCGCCCGCTTGAATCTCCCGCCTTCAGCTCCCGCCTGTTCTAACGCCCGTCCGATGGCGCCGCATCCTTGGCGCAGCGAAACCCGACGTCATTTCTTCGCGCATCGGGCGCATATCCAGCACGATTGGCGGATCGAATGGCTTTGGCGTCATTATTCCAAGCCCCTCCGCGCAATGCCCTCAGCGGGCCTGACGAGGGGCCGGAGGGGTTCTCTCTCGGGCTAAATTGGTAGTAGGTGGCATCGTACCGGTCGGCGACCCATTCCCAGAGATTTCCGGCCAAGTCGTAGACTCCATTCGGAGTCTTGCCCAATTCGAACTGCCCGACGTTGGTCAGTGTGTCGTAGCCTCGCCATTTACTCTGCCCGGCGTTGGCGTGGCCCTTCGTGGGATGGGCGTTTCCCCAAGGATAAATCCGTCCATCCGTGCCGCGAGCTGCCAGCTCCCATTCCGCTTCTGTCGGCAATCGTTTCCCGACCCACCGGCAATAGTCTCGCGCATCATACCAATTGACGCCAACCACCGGTTTATTCTCATGAGAGCCGCTGGTGGCCTCGTTCCATTTGAAGGGTGGCTCTAGTTTTTGTGCGGCGAGAAACTCAGCAAAACGCGAGACGGTCACTTCCTGCGCATCCAGATAGAATGCCTTTACGGAGACACGGTGCACGGGCTGCTCGTCGTCCTGTCCGCGATCACTGCCCATAGCGAACTCGCCGGCGGGAATAAGAGCCATCGAGCCGCTCCTGGGAAGGGTGATTGAGACATAGCGGGATTCAGCATGGCCGTCGGCCGACGCGTCTGGTGGGGTGTCGTAGCCCCTGCTGACATCAGGAACCATGAACAAGAGCAGGCACGCGCCAACATATGAGAGGCAGAGAAGTGTGCGCATCGGCTGGACGCTAATTCAGGATCATCCCACTTAGGCAGAGGCTCTTCACGCACCTATTGTATCGTGTCTGGATGTGGAAATGTGGCGTGGTGCGACGCGTATGGCGTCCGGCAGCTTTCGTCTCACTGGGGCCGAGTGAGCTGTTGAACGGTAGCTGGTACAGGCCGTCAGAAGGTTACTTCAGCAGATGGTCTGAAATTAGCGCTGCCAGCTCGTCCGGTTGGACGACCCCTTCACGAGTCAGCAGTAGTTTGCCCTGGGCGAAGAAATGTGTGGTGGGATAGGTTTCAAACGTATGGGCTTTCTTGATTTCGCGGCAACGGCCTGGCACATGCATCTTGGCCTTCCCGATTTTGACGGTCGGAAATTTCGCAGCGATGTCTTCAAGGATGGGGTCGTACTGCTTACAGGGCTCGCAGGTGGCGAGGCCGTAGGCCACCACTGCGCCGGCGCTCTCGGTAAATTCTTTGTAATTCTCGTCCCGAACGTCTTGGACTGTGCCGCTCATTGTCTCTCCTCGGCGTTGGGCAAGAACCGGGAGAAGGCGCCTTTCAACGCCTCCTCCCAGCCTTTATAGGAACTTAGCTCAGCTTCGCGAGGGCTGCGAGAATGTCCTTGTCTTCCCGCGCCACCTTGATTTCCTGCACCTTCACATAGGCAACCTTGCCGTTCTTGTCGACGATGACCGTCGCGCGCTTACCGCAATTCAGCGGCTCAAAATACAGCCCATACTTCTTGACGACTTCGCGGTTGAAGTCGGAAAGGAGGCGGTGCTTCAAGTCCAGGGAATCCGCCCACGCCTTGTGAGAAAAGAAACTGTCGCAGCTGATGCCGAATAGTTCGGCATGGGCGCCTTGGAATTTGGGGAAGTCATCGGTCAGGCACTTGTTTTCACCCTGACAGACCGGGCTCCAGTCGAGCGGGTAAAACGCAAGCACCACATTGCTCTTCCCTCTAAACTCGCTCAACTTCACGTCCTTCTGATCCTGATCTTTTAATGTGAAATCCGGCGCGGTATCGCCGACCTTAATTTCTGGGGCCACATCACTCATTGAGATCCTCCTAGGTTAGACCTGCGGAACTGCGCAAACTCTTTGGTGGTACCACGCCTGGAAAAACCTTGTCAACGGGGCCAGAAGGCCTAGGTGAAGGTAGGAGGCCTTCGAGCTGTCTGATTTTGTTAGTGGGTAAGACCCGCTAACTAGCGGAGGTCGGTGGTGATTTGCCGGAAGGCCATCATGCGGCCAATTGGTGCGGCGGTACGATGCTTGATGAATCGAATGGTGTGGGCAAGGGCAGGGAGATCCATTGCGCATCCCACCTTTTGGTTTTGCCCCTTTCGCAAAACCCCGTCGGCGGCACATTGCAGGAGCGCGATGGTGTCTCTGTCCGGCAGGCCTCGCGCCTGAATTACTTCCAACTCGTCCAAGCCGAACTTCGTGAGGCCGAGGGTGTAGAACCAGTCGAGTGAAGGATCATCAGTCTCGCTGTGCAGGACGGTGACATGATCACGGGCAACAAAGACATTCAACGGCCGGTCATTCCAATCCGATGGATTGAGATATTCATGAGAGGCGACATCGAAGGCTGTGCCTTGCGTGAGTAGCGTCAGCCCGCGGGCGAGTCGAGCGGTGATGAGCACGGTGTCTGCGATGGTACTTGGCGTGGCGGAGGATAGGGAGACGGCGCCGAGTGTCCGATGATCCCATGATAGGACGGGTTGCCACTCTGCGGTGGTGGCATCAGGGAGGCTGGTCAGCACATGCGCGCGCCAGGGACCGTGGCTGGCGCTGGCACGGCCTTCCTCCGCACGTTCAAGCCAGGTGAGCGGACCTCCATACTGGAGGTCGTACCAGATCTTCAGCTCATCGAGGGACGGTGGCATCCCTCGATAGCCAACGACGTAAAGTGGTGGCTTTGCGGGCGCAGGTTTCGGGGCTTTCTTCCGAATCTTCATGCAGTCCGCGCGAGCAGGCGCGAGGCTCTGTTGGGATTACTTCGCGCTCTTCTTCGCTTTCCGGCGGTCGTCCGGGTTCAGTAGCCGCTTGCGAAGGCGCAGATATTTCGGTGTCACCTCGACCAATTCGTCCTGGCCGATATACTCCATGGCGAATTCAAGCGACATTTCACGCGGCGGCGTGAGCACCAGCGCCTCGTCGGTGCCGGCGGCGCGCATATTGCTCAGTTGCTTCTGTTTGCACACATTGACGTCCAGATCTTCGTCGCGGCTATTTTGCCCGACGACCATCCCTTGATAGACCTCGACTGACGCGCCAATGAATAATTCGCCGCGTTCCTGAGTCATGAAGAGCGCATAGGCGGTGCTGGTTCCGGCTTCGAAGGCCACCAGTGAGCCATGAGGTGCCACGAGCAACGCCTTTTCGTCCGCCGGCGCATACCCCGAGAACACGTGATGCAAAATGATGGTGCCTCGTGTCTTCGCGAGCAGGATGTTCTTGAGGCCGATGATGCCGCGCGTCGGGATGTGATATTCGATATGCATCTCGCTGGCGGTGCCCTCGGAATGCACGAGTTTCATATGGCGGAGTTCGCCGCGCCGTTTTCCGATTTCCTCGATCACCGGACCCTGATATTCCGAAGGGACCTGGACGGTCAGCTCTTCAAACGGTTCCGTGACCGTATCGCCGTCTCGATGCAGAATGACTTCGGGCTGGGAGATTTGAAGTTCATACCCCTCACGCCGCATCTGCTCGATGAGGACGCCGAGATGCAGTTCGCCCCGTCCGGCCACGAGGAACCGGTCGGCGCTATCGGTCTCCTGCACACGCAGGGAGACGTTGGTTTCCAATTCCTTGAACAATCGTTCGCGCAAGTGGCGTGACGTCAGGTACTTCCCGTCGCGGCCGGCGAAGGGACTGTTGTTCACGGAAAAGGTCATTTGCACGGTCGGTTCGTCGATCGTGACGCGCGGAAGCGCGACGGGATTGGCTGGATCGGCAATGGTATCGCCGATGTTCACTTCGTCAAGTCCGGAGATGGCGACGATTTCACCGGCTTCCGCAGATTCCACATCGCTGCGCTCAAGACCGGAGAACACCGCAAGGTCGGAAATCTTGCCGGCAACCTGACCGCCATCTTTGGTCAAAGTCACCACGTTTTGTCGTCGGGCAATCGAGCCGGATTGAATTTTGCCGATTCCCATCTTGCCCTTATAGGAATCCTGCGCAAGAGCCAGCACGAGAAGCTGGAACGGGTCATCGCGGTTAATGGCTGGCGCGGGGATCTTGTCGAGAATGGTTTCCAGCAGCGGGGAGATATCCGTTCCGGGCTGTTTGAGATCAAGAGTCGCGATGCCCTTGATGGCGGAAGCGTAGACAATGGGGAAATCGAGCTGCTCGTCAGTGGCGCCCAAATGCACGAATAAGTCGAACGTACGGTTGACCACATCATCGACGACGGCGTCCGGGCGATCGATCTTGTTGATGACGACGATGGCTTTATGTCCGAGTGCCAACGCTTTTCGCAGGACAAACGTGGTCTGCGGCATGGGTCCTTCTTTGGCGTCGACAAGGATCAGCACGCCATCCACCATGCGGAGCGTGCGCTCCACTTCGCCGCCGAAATCAGCATGTCCCGGCGTATCGACGATGTTAATCTTCACCCCTTTATACGTCACGCTGGCATTCTTGGCACGGATGGTGATGCCGCGCTCGCGTTCCTGATCCATCGAGTCCATGATGCGTTCGCCCATGTCATCGATTTTGCGATGCACGTGGGTCTGCCGGAGCACGGCATCGACGAGAGTGGTTTTCCCGTGGTCGACGTGCGCGATAATGGCAATGTTGCGAATATCGGTTCGACGGCCTTTCGGCGCGTGCAAACCTGTGGTGGATGAGGGCGCTGAGCTGTTCATAATCTCCAATGCCGTGAAAGTGCCAAAAAAAAGACGCCTTCCTATGAAGGCGTCTAAGCCTATGGACTATACCCGATTCAAATAGGTTCCCGCAAGCTGATTGTGGAATGTGCGATGGAAACTTCTTTCGACGACGATTCGCACCTTGCTTGAGTTTGTCGGGTGCGCATTGTATGGTGGGGTTGTCGCGGGTTGACCTCTTTCCTCGCAACCACCCAACTTCATGTCCGAACTCGATCACTTGCTCGATAAGCCGGAGAAGCCACGTCGTCGTCGGCGGTGGTGGATGATTGCCCTGATCAGCTTCCCGCTCGCCCTGGTGCTCGGCGGCGGCGCCGCCGCCGGGATCCTCTGGTATTTTTCGCAAGACCTGCCGTCGTTGGATCCGCTCCAGAACTATCAGCCGAGTCTGGTTACGCGCGTCTATTCTGATGATCGACAGGTCATCGGCCAGTTCTTTATTGAACGCCGTTTTCTCAAGCCCATTCAGGAGATGCCCAAAAGCCTGACCCAGGCCGTGATTGCGACCGAAGATACGAGGTTTTTTGAACATCCCGGCTTGGACATCGTGGGAATCCTTCGGGCAGCCTGGACCAATATTCGGCATGGCGGGCGGAAGGTCGAAGGCGCCAGCACGATCACGCAGCAGCTGGCGCGATCACTGTTTTTGTCGGCGGAACGAACCTTCGACCGCAAAGTGCGCGAGCTTATCCTGGCTTACAAGATGGAGTTGGTGCTGTCTAAGGAACAGATCCTGGAAATGTATCTGAACCAGATCTATTTCGGACAAGGCGCTTACGGCGTCGCGGCGGCCGGTCAGACCTACTTCGGAAAGGAACTGTCGAAGTTGACGCTGGCTGAATCGGCCTTCCTTGCCGGGCTCCCCAAGTCACCGAGTCATTATTCTCCCTTCAAGGCCTACGACCGGGCCAAGAAGCGGCAGGAGCATGTGCTCAGCCGCATGGCGGAGGCGGGTTTCATCAGTGTTGCCGATCGGGATCAGGCCATTGCAGAAAAGCTGAATTTCCGCCGCCCCGGCAGCGAACATCTTGGCCCGTATTTTGTCGAATACATTCGCCAACTCCTGGTGGCAAAATTCGGCGAAGCCATGGTGTACAAGGGCGGGCTGGAAGTCTTCACGACGCTGAACGCCGACATGCAGAAAGCGGCGGAGGCGGCGGTGTTTAACGGCTTGCGCGAAGTTGACAAGCGGCAGGGTTGGCGCGGCCCGCTCCGTACAGTTGATCTGGCAACTCTGGAGGTTCCGGCCCCTGATCCCGCGGTCAAACTCGCCGAGGGCGATATGATGGAAGGGATCGTGACGAAGGTCGCCAAGGACCACGTGCTGGTCCAGATCGGCGGCAGCACCGGTCGCCTCGCCTTCGACGATATGGCTTGGGCCACTAAATATCTCAAAGGAAAAGATCCCACGAAAGACGCCGTTCCAGTAAAGAACATCAAGCAACTTCTCGCTCCCGGCGATGTGATCGAAGTCGGCGTCAAGAAGCTTGATAAAGAGGTCGTGCATCTGCGGCTGGAGCAGACACCGGTCGTCGAAGGGGCGCTGGTGGCCGTCGACCCCAAAACCGGCGCGATTCGCGCCATGGTCGGAGGGTATGATTTTGCGCGCAGCGAATACAATCGCGCCGTGCTTGCCCGCCGTCAGCCGGGGTCGTCATTCAAGCCGATTATCTATGCGATGGCCATGAATCAGGGCATGAGTCCGGCCACGGTGGTGTTGGACGCGCCGGTTGTCTACGAGCAGGAAGAAGAAGACAAGACCTGGAAGCCAGAAAATTACGGCAAGCGTTTTCACGGCATTGTCAGCTTGCGCGAAGCCTTGATCCATTCACACAATCTCGCAACGGTTCGGCTTCTGGACAAAGTCGGGATTCGAAACGTGATCGATTTTTCACGGACTGTGGGCGTCGTCAGTCCGTTGGCCGCCGATCTTTCCCTGGCACTGGGTTCATCCAGCGTGGGTTTGATGGAACTCGTGTCGGTTTATGGAGTGTTTGCAAATCAGGGCGTGCGTGTGGAGCCCTATGCCGTGGCAAGCGTGCAGGATAGCGGGGGGCGCACGCTGGAGCAGGCGGCCATTCAGCCGCGGCAGGTCGTGTCCCGTGAAACCGCCTACCTGATCACGAACATGATGGAAGATGTGATCCAACGCGGCACGGGCATCGCGGCGAAAGCGGTCATTGACCGGCCCGTGGCAGGAAAAACCGGAACCACCAACGACTTTACCGATGCCTGGTTCATCGGCTCCACGCCCAATTTAGCGACGGGCGCGTGGGTAGGATTCGACGACCGGCGTCCCTTGGGTGAAACCGAGTCAGGCGCGCATGCGGCTTTGCCGATTTGGATCGCCTTCATGAAGGAGGCGCTCAAGCAGCTGCCCGTCGTACCCTTTGAAATTCCCGAGGGAGTGATGTTCGTAAAGGTCGATCCCTCCACGGCGCTCCTGACCGATCAAGATGAACAGCGTGGCACTGTGGAATTATTTACCAAGGGGACGGAACCGACGAAGAGCGCCGGGTCCAAGATCGATCCCACCGAGTTTTACAAGCTGGACCAGGCCCAGGATAGTACTCCCCCGTCTCCCGTCGAGCCGTAACGGAACAGCCCCGCAGAGTGGCTTCGGGAGTATTTTTTCTGGAGCAACGGTGAGGGATCGATCAGGACCGGGAGTCCTGATATTCCTCGTGCCAGGCCATCTGGATGGATTCGAGGATTTTCTCGTTTGATTTCTTGGGATCGTCTTTGAAATCAGGAAGAGCGACGATCCAGGCGTGCATGTCCGTAAAGCGGATGGTCAGCGGGTCAGCATCCGGGTGTTCCTCTACCAAGCGAATTGCAATATCTTCCGCATCCTGCCATTTCAAATCCATCAGCGCTCCTCGTATCGGGGAATTAGGTCACGTCAGAGATTTTTTTGCCTTGAAGGCCTTGCTTCAAGGAATCGTCCAGCATGGCCACGGTGAGGCCTTTAGCGGCTTGTTCCAGGTCGGCCATGCGTCCGCGAATGGCTCGGGGATCGGTCCCTTCTTTAGCGGAGGCGAGGGCCGAGAGGGCAGTGCGAATCGTGGCGACCTCTTCTGCGGCGACGAGATGTCCACCGTCAGCCAATGACTTTTCGGTAGTCGTCATTAGGGCGCCTGCATCCAGCCTGGCCTCGATCACTTTTCGCGCACTGACGTCGTCGGCGGCGAATTTGAATGAGTCTTCGATCATCCGTTCGACTTCTTGGTCCGACAATCCGTACGAGGGTTTGACCTCGATCGATTGAGTCTCCCCGGTCCGCATGTCCTTGGCCATGACATTCAGAATGCCGTTGGCATCGATCAGGAACGTCACTTCGATCCGAGGCACTCCCGCCGGCAATGGCGGAACCTTGAGGCGAAAGCGGGCCAGGCTGCGATTATCCTTTGCCAGCTCGCGTTCCCCCTGGAGAATGTGGATATCCACACCGGTTTGGCCGTCCACGTACGTCGTGAACATTTCCTTGGCGCTGGCGGGAATAGTGGTGTTTCGTCTGATCAAGCTGCTCATGACGCCGCCCATGGTTTCGATTCCCAAGGACAGGGGAGTCACATCGAGCAGCAGCATATCCGTGGTGCCACCGCTCAGAATATCGGCTTGCACCGCAGCGCCGAGTGCGACGACTTCATCCGGATTCAGTTCGCAATGCGGCTCTTTGCCGAAAAGGGCCTGAACTCGTTGGCGGACCAGGGGCATGCGGGTCGATCCACCCACGAGCACGACTTCATCGATGTCTGTTGGATTGAGCCCGGAATCTTTCAGGGCCAGGCGGCAGGGCCCGAGGGAGCGCTCAACCAAGGCGTTGCAGAGTCCTTCGAGTTGGTCGCGTGTCAGCTCGCGCGTAAATCGGCCTTGTCCGTCCGGCAGATCGAGAGTGACGGTGGTTTTGAGTTCCTCCGACAGGCGAATCTTTGCGCGCTCAGCCTGCAAGCGAACGGCCTGCATATGGTCGGGATGGGTGCTGAGATCAAGCCCATGTTGCGCGCGGATCTCCTTCAGAAGCAGATCGGCAACTAACTGGTCGAAGTCGTCGCCACCGAGATGGGTATCGCCATTGGTGGCCAGCACCTCGAAGATGCCGTTCTTCAACTTCAGGATCGAGATATCGAAGGTTCCTCCGCCCAGGTCGTACACGGCAATGGTCCCCTGCGTCTTTTCCTGGAGGCCGTAGGCCAATGAGGCGGCGGTCGGCTCATTGATGATGCGCAACACTTCCAGCCCCGCGATCATACCCGCATCTTTAGTGGCCTGCCGCTGGCTATCGTTGAAATAGGCAGGGACGGTAATAACAGCCTTCGTGATGCTTTCTCCGAGAAAGGCTTCGGCGCGGAGCTTGAGTTCTTTCAGAATCATCGCGGAAATCTGTGGCGGTGAGTACGATTTCTCCCCCAGCTGAATTCTGATGACCCCGCCCTTTTCAGTGAGCGTATAGGGAAAGTAGGCCAGTTCACCCTGCACATCGGCCAAGCTTTTGCCCATGAAGCGCTTGACCGAATAGACCGTACGTTCAGGATTTCGCGTGAGGTGTTCTTTGGCCGGATCGCCGACGATCAGTCCGTTATCGGTCAGGGCGACGACGGAGGGGACCATGGCGCGTTCATGGCGGGCAGAAATAACGCGCGGGGTTCCGTTGTCCATGTAGGCAACAAGCGAGTTCGTGGTGCCGAGATCGATACCGACAATGCGTGCCATAAAGATTAGGAGATCGTTGCGACGAGATCGTTGACGATGTTTTTTACATACGTGCGGTTGGAAAGGATGTCCCGCATGTCTTTGAGGATGTGATTTCGTTCAGTTCGGGCCTGCTCGGTGGCTTCGCCGCGATCTTGCAAGGTGTCCCACCGGCTGAACAACTGTTGAAGCCTGGCTTCCATGTCCCGTTGCCGTTCCTCAAGATTCGTTCGATCGGCATCGAGTTTTGCGCGAAGCGTGGAGGCCTGTTCCGAGGCGCGATTGCTCTCACGGAATTCATCAAGCGTCTCTTGCAGCTCAAGGATTTCTTCGAACAAATCGGCGGGCGGCGATGTTCGGATGTCTTTCACCGCGCCGGCTTCGAGATCCAGCAGATACTCTGCGCGCTGAATCGGATCCCTGAGGGTCCGATAGGCGGTGTTCAGCATAGCCGAGTTGCCGAGGCTGATGGACTGCTCCGCATCGCTCTTGTTCTGATAGAAATCAGGATGGAATGCCCGGCTTAACTCGTAAAATTTGGCTTCCAGGACCTGCGTATCGATGACGAGGCGCCGCGGGAGCCCGAAGCAAGTGAAGTAGTCGAGGTCCTTCGACACCGGTTGGACTTTCACGCAACGGTCGCAAAAGTATTCACCGGCCATTTCCGACTGGCAATGCCAGCACATGCTGCGGGCCATCTGCAGCTCGCGGCGGTCGTCGGTGTTGTGGGTATGTCCGTTCATCTGCGCTCGCTCAGGCTGAAAACGATTCGCCGCAGCCGCAGGTCTTATTGGCATTCGGATTGACGAATTTGAAATTTCCGCCCATCAGATCCTTCTGGAAATCCAGTTGAGTCCCTTGCAGATAGATGGCGCTCTTGGCATCCACGATAACCTTCACGCCGTCGAACTCAAAGACCTGGTCGTACTGACCGATTTTTTCATCGAAGTTGATGGTGTAGCTCAGTCCGGAACAGCCGCCTCCCTTGACGCCCAGGCGGAGGCCGCCTTCATCAATGCCTTGGACATTGATGAGGCGCTTCACTTCCTTGAGTGCAGCATCGCTCAGCGTAATGACCGGGGCTTGGGCATCGGCATTCGTGGTGACGTCCATAGTGCGCTCCTTCCTGTCGGTTACTTCGGGTCGGCTTTCTTTTGATAGTCGGCGAGGGCTGCTTTAATGGCATCCTCGGCCAATACCGAGCAGTGAATCTTTACCGGGGGCAGATTGAGTTCCTGCACGATATCCGTGTTCTTGATCTTGCCGGCTTCCTCTACCGTTTTGCCCTTGAGCCACTCGGTGGCCAGGCTGGAGCTGGCAATAGCGGAGCCGCATCCGAAGGTTTTGAACTTCGCGTCCACGATCGTGTCGTTTTGAACCTTGATCTGAAGCTTCATGACATCGCCGCACTCCGGGGCGCCGACGATGCCGGTGCCGACACCGTCTTCTTCTTTTTTGAAACTTCCCACGTTACGGGGGTTATTAAAGTGGTCGACGACTTTTTCGCTATAGGCCATAGTGTCCTCCGAATGTATCGTTCGTAGTAGTGGTGTTCAGGTTAATGTGCTGCCCATGACACAGATTTCAGGTCGATGCCTTCTTTGGCCATTTCATAGAGCGGCGACATTTCTCGCAGCTTGGTAACGGTTTCGATAATTTTCTTCGCGGCATAGTCAACCTCCTCATCGAGGGTGAAGCGTCCCAGGCCGAATCTGATGGAAGAATGCGCAAGTTCCGCTCCCACCCCCAAAGCTCGTAAAACGTAAGAAGGTTCCAGCGTCGCCGAGGTACAGGCCGATCCCGATGAGAGAGCGATTTCTTTGCAACCCATCAGCAGCGATTCACCTTCGACATAGGCAAAGGAAATATTCAGATTGTGCGGCAGCCGTTCCGTCGGATGGCCGTTCAGGTAGACATCCTCAAGCGCCTTGGTAATGGTGTCATGCAGCCGGTCCCGCATGACCGAGAGCCGCGCGGCATCGGCGGCCATTTCCTGCTCGCAGAGCTCGCAGGCCTTCCCGAATCCCACGATCAAGGGCACAGGAAGCGTGCCGGATCGCATCCCACGCTCATGTCCGCCCCCATCCATTTGAGCCGCGATACGGACCCGGGGATTCTTTTTTCTGACATACAGGGCGCCGATGCCCTTGGGTCCGTACATCTTATGGGCGCTAAAGGACATAAGGTCGATCCCCATCTCCTGCACGTCGACCGGGACCTTTCCCACACCTTGGGTCGCATCGCAGTGAAAGAGGATGCCTTTTTCCTTTGCAATCTTTCCGATTGCCTTAATCGGGTTGATCGTCCCGATTTCGTTATTCGCAAACATGACGGAGATTAAGATCGTTTTGTCGGTGATCGCCTGGCGAACGTCCTCCGGGTTCACCATGCCGAATTTGTCGACTGGGAGGTAGGTGACCTTCACGCCGCGTTTGGTTTCGAGCGTCTTGGCGGTGTCCAGTACCGCGCGATGCTCGGTCGACGAGGTGATGATGTGGTCCCCCTTCTCGTGGTACATCTCGACCACGCCCTTGAGGGCCAGGTTGTTGGATTCCGTGGCGCCGCTCGTGAAGACGATTTCTTTGGCATCCGCATGGATCAACTTGGCGATCTGTTTGCGTGCGGTCTCCACGCCCTCTTCAGCTTCCCATCCGAACGCATGGTTTCGGCTGGCGGCGTTCCCGAATTTTTCCGTAAAATAGGGGATCATTGATTCCAGCACCCGAGGGTCCATCGGGGTGGTCGCATGATTATCCAGGTAGATCGGGAACTTCATCGCTCGACTCCTTGTTGTTCCGCCGCGACGGATTGAATGGTGATGAGAGGGGTACCCCCCAACATATCTTGCAAGGTCATATTATTCAGAAGCTGATAGATGCTGTTCTGGATTTTCAGGAGCGGGGTTCGGATGTTACAGTGTTCCCGCTGCATGCAGGCATCACCGTCTTTCTCGTGAGAGCAATCCATGATGCCGAGGGGGCCTTCCAAGCTTTCGAGCACGTGGGCAATCGTGATCTCTCGGGGATTTTTACCGAGTAGATATCCCCCTTTGGGGCCGTTATGGCTTTCAATGATGCCGCTTTTGGAGAGGGTTTGAAGGACTTTTGCAAGTAATTCAACCGGAATATGATATTCCTCCGCGATTTCCTTGGTATTCACTACCCGGGCATGAGCGACATCGCCATATTGGTTGGCGGCAATGTGTTGCAGCGCCATCAATCCGTAATCTGCCTTTTTGGATAATTTCAGCATCGCCTATTGCCGATCTTTAAAGTCGGAGACTATAATGATCTCCGACCAAATGAGTCGTATTAAAACTATCATGTGATCTTTTGACCTGTCAAGGGCGAGTGGATTAGAAAACAGAATTATGCAGCGTTCTGTGTAAAAGACCGGGTGATGGACGGGCAAATTATCCATCGTATCTCTGATTGAGAAGAAAAGGGGCTGAGCAACATGGGTGGAACGAATCCCTATATTGAAAAGGCCGACGTCGAGTTACCGACTAAAGCCTATACCGTGACTTTCATCTTCCCAGACAAGACCGAAAAGAAGGTGGCGGTGCAGCCGGACAAGATTCCCTATGGTCCGACGGGGTTGCCGGGCAGCATTCTGGATATCGCCATGGGGAACGACATCGATCTCGAACATGTCTGCGGAGGGGTCTGCGCCTGCTCTACATGCCATGTCATGGTGAAAAAGGGACTGGAGACATGCAACGAGGGGACGGATGATGAGTTCGATCAGTTAGATGAGGCTCCCGTCACGACCTTGCAGTCCCGACTCGGGTGCCAATGTGTGCCGAATGGGAAGGCAGACGTCACCGTGGAAATTCCCGCCATCAATAAGAATCTGGCGAAGGAAGGTCATTAATCCGGGTAGACGAAAGCCTGAAATGGGCTTCAGTCGTACGTTTCGAGCTTCACTTCCCGGCGATCGAATCCCAGTTCCATCAACAGGCTGCGCAGCGGACGGGCAAAGGATTTGATCCCTGCGATCATGGGCGTCACGCGACGGCCGTTACCTGCAAGTTGTTTGATCACCTCGACCGTACCTGCATGGCCGTCGGGAGCCTCGCTCACAAACGGTAGATACTTAAAATTGGAATGGCTCGCCGCCAGCGCTGTGAACTCTTCGTGGTAGAGCTGCTCGCTGATGGTTGGTGCGTGGGCGATCAGAGTGGTCGAGGGCAGAGTGTCCTGCTCTGCCAGCGCGCGGACCATGCAGCGGAGCGGGACGAGGCCTGAGTAACGGCCGATCAACAGGAGGTGCTGCGTTTTTGGCTCAGGAAGTACGAAGTGACCGTATGGCCCTGAGAGGGGAATGCCATCGCCCGGCTTGAGCGAGGAGAGATAGCCGGAGCCTTTGCCTCCCGGGACATGATCGAAGACGAGTGTGAGATGCCCGGTGGACGTCGGAGGTTCAGCCAAAGAATAGGCGCGATTCAACGGTGGATGGTCGCCGATCGGTAACTGAAGGGAGATCCACTGGCCGGGTGTAAAGGGAAGCGGAGCTTCAACCGGGCGGAGCACAAGTTCTGTCGTGTGGGGTGTCAACGCGGTGAGCGAGACGACTTCAGCAAGTTGTGTGGGTTCAGCCATGGACTGTTCTTAACAAAAACAGATTCAGAATGGAACAGCCCAGTTCTGTACATCGTTTCAGTGCCATGCTATAGATAGCCCCCCGTTAATTTTTTCCCACACACGCTACGGTGATGCGATGAGTCAGGTCAGGGTTCGATTTGCGCCCAGTCCGACGGGCTTTCTCCATATCGGCGGGGTGCGGACGGCCTTGTTCAATTGGCTGTTTGCTCGGCAGCAGAACGGCGTCTTTATTCTTCGTATTGAAGATACCGACCAGGGCCGCTCCACCGACGAATCGATTCAAGCCATTCTCGATGGCATGCGCTGGGTCAAGCTGGATTGGGATGAAGGTCCCTTTCGGCAGACCGATCGGATGGAACTCTACCGCAGCCATGCGCTACGGTTGTTTGAGCAAGGTCATGCCTATTGGTGTGTGTGTACACCGGAAGAGCTTGAGGCTCGCCGGAAAGAAGCTGAAGCCAAGGGCGGATCGCCCAGATATGACGGCCGGTGTCGAAACCTGGGGCTCACCAAGCCAACCGGTGACGCGGCGCTCCGGTTTAAAGCACCGCAGGATGGCCAGACGGTGGTCGATGACCTGATCAAAGGCCGGGTAGTCTTCGACAATCAGATTCTGGATGACGTCATCATTCTCAGGTCGAATGGCTTTCCCACCTATAATTTTTCCGTGGTCGTGGATGATGCGCTGATGGGGATTACCCATGTCGTGCGTGGCGATGACCATCTCACGAATACGCCTCGCCAGATTCCCATTTTTCAGGCCCTGGGATTCCCGCTCCCGCGCTTCGGTCACTTACCGATGATTCTGGGTTCGGACAAGACGCGGCTCTCGAAGCGTCATGGCGCGACCTCCGTCATGGCCTACAAAGAAATGGGCTACCTGCCCGATGCCATGGTCAACTATTTAGTCCGGCTCGGATGGTCGCATGGAGATCAGGAGTTATTTTCGAGACAAGAGCTGATCGAAAAATTTTCCTGGAAGAATGTGCAGACATCGCCGGCCGTCTTCAATCCCGACAAGTTGCTGTGGCTCAATGCCGAATACCTCAAGACCAATCCACCCGAGCAGGTGGCGGAGGCGCTGGTGCCGTTACTCGAACAGACCGGCCTCAAGGATGAGGTTCGCGCGGTGTCGATCGAGTGGCTTGCACAACTAGTAGTCCTGGTGAAGGAACGAACGAAAACGCTGGTCGACATGGTCCATTGGGTGAAGCCCTATTTCGGCGAGGCAGTGGCGTTCGAGGAAGAGGCGGCGAAAAAGTTTCTCACGCCTGCCCATGCTCCGATGCTGGCCAAGTTGACTGATCGATTTGAGGCCTTCCCCACATTCGGCAAGCAGGCCTGGGAAGAGGCGTTCAAAAAACTGGTCGAGGAAGAAGGCATCAAAATGGGACAACTGGCTCAGCCGGTGCGGGTCGCTCTGACCGGCCGGACCGCGAGCCCCGGTCTGTTCGAGGTGATGGAAGTGCTCGGCCGGGAGCGCACGTTATTCCGGTTGCGCAAAGGGATCAAGCAGGCCTCCGGATCATGATTGCCGTTCAAGAATCGCGCTCGATCTTGACGCAATGGAGAAGCTTATATTACTGTGTGGACCGGTTGGGGGATCGTCTAGCGGTAGGACGTCAGTCTCTGGATCTGACTACCTAGGTTCGATTCCTAGTCCCCCAGCCAAAATCTTTTCCACCCCTTGTTCTTCAGCTCGATGTCTCGGTTCCGTACCGCGCTGGGGGATCGTCTAGCGGTAGGACGCCAGCCTTTGGAGCTGGCTACCTAGGTTCGATTCCTAGTCCCCCAGCCAAACTTATCTCTCCACAATTTCAGTAACTTGCGAGCCTTCAAGGTCACGGTTCGGTTTTCCATCGAGCGGACCGGTCACGGTTTTGGTCACGGTTCGAGAAAGACTCCCCCGGTTGATGGCCTCTTGGAGGTGACCAGGCGATAAGTGCGAGTATCGCAGGGTGGTCTGAATATCCCTGTGTCCAAGGATCTCCTTGACTGAAACTAAATCTACTCCGGCCATAACCCGACGACTCGCCGCCGTGTGTCTCAATGTATGCCAACAAACCCCCTCGATGCCGACTTTTTGCAAATAGGGCGAGTAGAAGTGGTTCACGAAGCTTTGAGGGTTCCAGGATTGGAGTGGAAACTTTGGGCTAGGGAAGACCCAGGGAGACCGTACGAACGAATCCAGGGACCGCAAGATATCCTTTGCGCCCTCGCTAAGGGGCACATGACGGGTTTTCCCACCTTTGGGTAGGGGAATGGTCGCTACACCTGCTTCCAGGTCGATCTGATCCCACCTCAGCTGAAACTGTTCCTCCCGTCTCATGCCGGTTTCAATAGCAAACGCCACCAGCTTCCAGGCGGCGGGAGGCATGATCTTCTCCAGTTGAAACAATTCTTCATCACTGAGAAACCGGGTGCGCCGGACTTCCGGCAAGAATTTCACAGACGACACAGGATTGCGGGTCAGTTTGCCATCCTTAACAGCCAGCATCAGGACATGACGGAGGAACGTGAAATGCCGGTTAATGGTCGCGTCACTCCACTGGCGTTCCGGCTCGGAGTCCTTTGGCGCATCCGCCGGACGTGGTCTGAGCCTTGTCCTCATCTTCGCTTGGACGCGCCGCAAGTCCTCTGTCGTGATCTCGGTAATCAAACGCTTTCCTATGAGGAGTGACCAGCGGCGACCGTAACGCCGCTCATTTTCAATGCCTCGATTCGTAGACCCCTCCAGGCATCGGTTCACCCACGCTCGTAAGGTAATGTCCTTCCCTGAAGAAAATTTATCCGGAAAATATTTGCCCTCTCGAATATCTGCCTTCAGCCGTCCATACAAGGCTTTGGCCTGTGATTTCGTATCACAGCGATGCCAGCGCTCCCGTCCGTTGGCATACAAACGTACCCACCAGCCTTCCCGGCCCTTCCGCTGGGTGATGCCTCTATCCTTTCCCGCTTTTCTTGCCATGGCGGTCCTCCTTTCGTCCCACGGTCTTGTGGTCAGTCTTCTGGTTATCGCGCCACTTTCTCGCCGCGACGCGGTTTTGACAGCGGGGCTGGCAGTACAGCTGGTCCCGTCGGATCGCGAAAAAGATCGTGGCGCATTCCGGACAGCGTCGGATGTAGTCCCCCGTTTGGGCCAGGAGGTGGACAAAGCGATATTCAAACTCCTTCGCCTTGCGTTTCGCGCTCACGATGACCGTCCCGGCCTCGTCAGAGCCCTCACCCGGCGACACCACGACCAGCGTCATCTGCGGAAACGTGAACTCGGTGTAGCCTTCATGCCAATAGAGTTCTAACTGCTCCAGGACTGTGGCCTGAATGTCCTGGGCTTCTTTGCGGCTGGGAATTGTCTGATAGTTCTTCGCGTGAGGCACGCCCTCCACGCTCCAGCCACTTTCCGGGGCCACCATCCCGCCATACCGCTCCCCCGTCTCATCGACAAAGGCCGCGACCTCAAACGCTACCAGCGTCCATTCCGTGGGCGTCAAAGCCTCCAGATCGGTCTGTAAAAACCGGAGCACCCACCCCACGGCGCCATCCGGCATCGTCTGGATCCGCTCCATCGCCTTCTCATACTCAACTTGGAAGTCCTGTTCCGCGTGCCCCTGTGCGCTCATGCCTTCGGCTCCTTTTTCACGCCGACCCTCCCGAGTTTCTTGATCCCAACACCACTGAAAAATGTGTCGTGCGAAAGGGCCGTTTCCACCCGAATGTGTTTGGCAAGTGTACCTCCGCCTTGCTAATGGCTGTCAAGAAGAATCATGGCTCACCAATATCAGCCGTGATCATTTTTGAACCATTCTTTCAAGGAGGTGCCCGATGGTCCCGAGTACAAAATTGATCACCATTCGAGAAGCGGCGAACCGGTTAGGGCTCAAGGAAAGCACGATCAGGAAATATATCCTGAAGCGGCAGATCGCCTATGTGAAGCCATCCGTGCGAGCCGTGCGGATTCCCATCGAGGAATTGGAACGGATTCTCTCAGCCGGGCTGAGGCCGGCCATCCCTCAAGCGGAGGCTGCCCGATGAGCCGCTGGAAGGAGTTCCGGCGGGAGCCTGTCGCCGGGGAATGGACCAGGAAGCAGAAACGAGGCTATCACCGGGTGCGGTCGCTCCTCTGGTTCTGGGAATGTCATCAGTTCCAAGTGCTCTGGGTCACCCTGTCTACGGCAGAAGGCGGGGATGCGGAGAAGCTGACCTACCATCACAAGCAACTGCGCCAACGGATCGAACGCCAGCTAGGCTTTCAGGGTCTGGAGTATTACCAGGTCCGAACGGAAGAAGGGCATGGCGTGCTTCATATCTTCTGGGCCTGGCGGGTGCCGGATGGGGAGCGCGCACGCCGGTTCTGGATCTCGCAGGAATGGCTCTCGTCCCAGTGGCAATCCCTCCATGGGGCTCCAGTCGTCTGGATCAAGGCCTATCAGCCTAGTCATCGGTCCCGGAACCGTCTGAGCCGCTACGTCATCAGCCAGTACGTCCAGGATCAATGCGGCTACGTGAATATGTGCTGGTCCTGGAAACGGTCCCTTGGATTTCCCATCAGTCGGCTCTGGGAAGAAATGCGGCATCAATGGTCCACCAGGAACGCCTACCGACGGATCAGAGGCGAGATCGAAATCCCTCGGATCGTGTTCATCAAGACCTGGGAGGATCTGCTCTCGGGGCATCCCATTTGGTTTAGTGGCACGATTCTGCAACTGGTACTGGGAAAGGGGCTTGTCTATCAGGAGGTGTGAGGATGATCTGGCATCGATGCGATTTGAAGCTGCCGAGTCTCTTTGGTCCAGCTTGTTGCGGACGGGAAGCGACCACGTATGATCGTGCTCGCAAAGCATGGCTCTGTCCTGAGCACACGAAAGAACGGCTCTGCGAGTTCTGCCAATTTGAACGGGCATGGGTTCGGTTTTGTTATAGGGAGCATGACGTCACATGCGAAATCTGGCTCTGTATCGACTGTGCGGGACTGACGGGGCGACGGTGAGGCCGGCGAATCAATTTGTCCCTGTCACCCGTCCACTATCCTCTACGGGTGAGAGGGAATCATTCATCTGCCGCTATTCCTACAAGGCGGTGATGCGTTAGCTTGGCCGCCTTTCTGTTTGATCGTGGATTACAGACGCAGAGAAGAAAATAGGGATACTGAAACCATGGGGAGATGGTCACGCGAATATTCCGCCCGACGAGGCCGCCCGGCCGTTCCGGACCACTGGACCGGACGGCCGGGGGGATCGGGGGCGCAGCCCCCGCTTCACTTGATCTATATGGTCAAAGTAGGACACCACTTATCCTGAAAGTCATTCAGGAAGTTCTGTCCGCAAGTCGTCCTGACTAGGCCGGACTTATCGTTAAGCATGATCTGGACGCAGAATTTCCCGCTCCGCTTGCAGCCAATCATCCAGCGCAGATCCATGGCCGGCACCTCGCACCATGTAAAGCTCATAGGCCCGTTTTGCAATGAGGATATGCAGAGCATCGTCAGGCAACCCTAAGGGGGGCTGAGGTTTCTCGGCCACCGGTCCTGTGGGCAGGTGTTGTGGAGCCAACGTCTTTGGGTCGAGTTTTTTTCGTTGAACGCTCGCGGTGCTCAAGGTTGACTCCTTTCCGAAATTATCTCCGTATGGGCTCTGTCTATGCCATGGGGAGAGGACAATAGGCGATCGCAACATCCCTTCGTCGTTAGGAGACTTTCACCTCAATCGATTTTTCTTTCGTTTTCTCCGACTTCGGCAGGCGTACGTTTAAGACTCCATCTTTGTATTCCGCGTTGACTTTACTGCCGTCGGCCCCTTCCGGCAGTGTGAAGCTTCGCATAAAGCTCCCATAGGAACGCTCGACGCGGTGGTATTTCTTTCCTTTCTCTTCTTTTTCTGACTTCCGCTCACCCGAGATGCACATCACGTTATCTTGTATCGTGAGCTTGATGTCTTCTTTCTTCACTTCCGGTAGTTCTGCTTTGATCATGTATTCTTTTTCGTCTTCCGTGATGTCGACGAGCGGCGACCATTCTGCGACGGTCATCGCCTCTTGTTTCCCATTCTCACTCCGCTCCGCCGATCTGCCCAAGTACGTTGACAGGTGTTGCTCGATCTCTTTCAATTCCTTGAACGGATTCCAGCGGCCCATCATCGGTTCCCAACGAGTTAAAGCAGACATACATAACCTCCTGGTGATTAGCTGATAACGACTGTTGATCTAGTCGACGTCTCTATTACGCGCAAAAGTCCCAGAGTAGCTGCTCGCCTTCGTAGCGATGAGCCTGATTTGGCCCGTCCGACTCAAACGGTCAATTGCGAAAAAGACTTGGCTCCATGCGAGCGTCGGGTATCGACGGAGTACCTCTTCTAGATCGCACATTGGCATAGATTGCACGATATCGATCACCTGCCCCTCTGCCGTACTCTCTCGCGTCATGTGCTGCCTTTTTTGACGAATGGGTGGATGAAGGGGCACGCATGCATGGGGAATGCCACTTAAGGGTTTCGCACATATCAACAACGGAAGTTAGTAAACACCAAGGTTTATAAATCGGAAGTAGCAGGAGAAAGCGGCTGCATGAGAAACGGTGAGGAGTATCGGGTCAATATCTAGTGAGGAGCTGTTGCTAAATACCCCAACGAAGACGGAATGTTGCGTCTGAGGTAAGCAGCCTAGGGGGGACCGGCTATTGAAAACAAGCTAGGTGTTTTGGCTTTTATTCAGAGCGGAGGGCTCTGGAAACAGGCCCCCACATTCCACACACCGGACGATACCGGC
The DNA here is from genome assembly GCA_024998595.1 of Nitrospira sp. GTDB lineage: Bacteria > Nitrospirota > Nitrospiria > Nitrospirales > Nitrospiraceae > Nitrospira_A. Next base: position 351,206 of record JACOEK010000002.1, on the reverse strand, counting down.
CGCTCGTTCTTCTTCCGACACGTCATCGGAGAACAGCCGGCGATGAAGACAGGTAGTGGACGAGTTCGTGTTTTCGGTCCGTGTGGTTGCATTTGATCCCATGGGTTTCATAAGGTGTTTCCCCGGATGAAGGTAGAAAATGCACTGAGCCTTCACAGATTCCGCATGATACCTCCCTGTGATTAGAAAAACGAGCCTTGTAACGCTAACTAATCTAAGGGCATTCTCTGGAATAGCCCTTCGTTCGTTAGACCAAGGTATGCCAAAGATCGCGCTGCATGACACCGGCCTTGTTTGTAAGTGCCTACAATTACGCGGAAATTAATCCGTGGGATGAGCAGGAAGATGCGAGGGTTTTGAGGTTCGGGGCGGATGAAGCGTTTTGCGAGATAGTGCGTCTGATGTACTGCTTATGAATCTGGTCGCTGGATTGCCTGCTTCACCGTCATTATTCCGTTCAATTCTCTTAGGCGTTACGTTGCTGGTCAGTGCTGTCTTTCTTTCGATCGCCTCCGCTGCAGAAGCGATCAAGAAACACCTCACGCCCTGTGACATATCGTATCCTAGCGATGCGATGATTGAGTGGGAGTGCCGGACTTTGCGATCTGGTGAATCCCTTGAGAAGATGTTTCGGGACGACTGGATCGATGTCGCCAGGTTCAATCGGATCGATCGGCGGCATACCCACGCGGGCGTCTCTATAAAGGTGCCAAGGCGTATTAACGATCTGAAATTCTTCCACCCTCTGCCATTATTTTATTCCCCCGCAGAACAAGATGAACAATTCATCTTGATCGACCTATCCGAGCAGTTCCTTGGCGCCTACGCATATGGAATGTTGATCATCGATATCCCCATTTCTTCGGGAAATGTCGCGGCTGAAACGCCGAGCGGCGAGTTTCGTGTGACGGCTGCTCATCGCTCACATCAGTCCTGTCTGTACATGATCGAAGGGACCAACCGGCCCTACCCGATGAACTATGCGCTACGCTTTTACGTGGACCGCGGAGGTGTATCCTACTGGATTCATGGACGGGATCTACCGGGCTATGCTGCCTCGCATGGCTGCATCGGTCTTTACGATGAGCCGATGCAGAAGGAGCAGTACGGCATACCCCAGGATCCTAAGCTGAACGATGCCAAACGCTTATTTGTCTGGGTTCTAGGAGGTGAGCCTGAGGGTGATCACCTGATTCCACTCTTGCATGGTCCGCGAGTCCAGATCATCGGTCATTCGCCGGGGCCAAAAACAGAGGCCAGCACGCCTCGCTAGGTGGGACATGCTCTGTCCGACGTTACCCCTCCGAAATTGCGCGTTAGTACGGTCAGCACGCGCCAGTTGGTCTGCTGGTGCAGTTATCTTATTCCCCCAAGGAAGCGGCGTCAAAATCCTATCAAGCTATCCAAAGGTTATGACGGGTGGACTCAACATCCGAAATCGTGCCACGGGAGATTGCATAAAAATCCTTAGCCCCGCCTTGAGCGACGATATCTGGAAATTACAGAAATTTGATTGAAGTTACTGGATTACATATTTCTCACCTTGAAACTTGCGTCAAGGCCCTTAAGCTTTTCCATAATCCCGGTATATTCTAATTCCGCCATAGGCAGCATAGCGGCACCGAAGAACCCTTGGCGTCGCATGCTGATGGCTTTGTCTGAAACGTTGTCGCGAACCCGGTCCCAAAAGGGGTGGGCAAAGGCATCGACAGGCTCGGTATACCGTCCCGCATGCATCGCAAAGGCCGCACACGTAATCACTGGCGGACCGTCGAAATAGCTGATGCCAGACTGAAGGGGTACCGGCATCAAAGGCATTTGATGAGAACCCCGCATTCCACCTCCTACATAGGGGCCAATGGCATAGGGTGCCAAGACCTCACCAGTGGCAGGGAAATCCTTTTGCACCCGGACGAGCATCACCGGATCGTCCTTGCCGGTATACTTGCCGGCAATGTTATGCAGCCGGGAAGTGGACGCCGCCACTGCTTGTTCGCCGCTGGAGAGAGACCAGATTGACTCCACGACGTAGCGCTCGGTGTCCCGCAGCAACGCTGCAATCTCGTACAAATCTTTCGGGGCAGAAAGCTCGATGATCCGGTCGCCATCCGTATGATTAACGTCCATAATCACGAAACGAAAGCCTTGCGCCATGTTGGGTGCCAGCATCAAACCCGGCGTATTCATGGGGTCAGCGAAGGCCAGATACAGTGGCAGATTAAAGGCGCCCGGGTCTGTCTTGTCAGCTGCGAAAAACAAAAAAGGCTCGTTTGGCCGTTCGTCGAACTGCATCTCCGCCACCGCTGGCCCCATCCCGCGCACATTGCCTGAAAAGGCGTCCTTCAATAGGTCCTGTCCGGCACCGTACAAACCTTGTTTTTTAGCCACCTCCGTTCCAGCGAGGAAGGCGTCCCAGGCCAGTTTGTGGACCGCTTCATGCCCAGGGCTGTGTGTGTGACTCATCAGAATGGCGATATCATCACCTGTACTGCTGACATAGTAGTCTATGAGTAGCGTGGAACCGTGTTGGGCAATGTAGCTCCGTACGGTTTGGATCAACTGTTGCGAGGGACACAGGTGGCCACCGATGGAACCGATGTCGGCCTTGATGATGCTGAGGGTGATTTTCATGGCAGTAGCTCCTCTAGACTATGGATGGCATCGTCCTTGGGAAAATGAGAGTGGATGATCGATACCTCGAAATTTCACCCCTTCGCATATGCCAACCGTGCTCTGAAATGCTAAGCCACTGCTGAAGAATTGCCACCCTGTGGTGTGCATCATCTGTGCCGCGTGGGAAGCGAAGTGCTTCTGTCACTGTCAAAGCCGCGGATCAGTGCCGCCTCTAATTTCATCTGTGGTGGAATGAGGAAGTAGATTCTCGGTGCGATGGATGCATTGGAGTGTGCGGTAGTTTCTCTAGGCGGCTGGAGCGTAGGTGAGCTTGGTCTTGTGCTCGGTTCAGCAGAAGCCAATCGGAATCCCCGTCCGATGGAGTGGTTTCGCGTCTTAGTAGCTTTTGGGAAGCCCAGTTGAAGGAATCGGTCGACGGGAAGGTGTTGGGACGATTCGTAAGTTAAGCCGTCGGTGGAGGTCGTCCACGGGCAATGCTTTGATGCGTTTCGGGCCAGTTCGATGTCAGCAATTTGTAGCCAAATACCTCATCGAACGTGCGATTGAAATTCCGAAAATCTAAAGTGAGGCCTCTGTCATCAGTATGTCCCCGATGCTTGTATCCTCTGAGCCGCTCACGTCGGTCTGGGTGACCGGAATTTTTATCATGCGCTATAGGCAGCTATCCTACCGCTGCAGAGCCTGTAATTGTCACTCCATGTGGCCCGACGAGCGATAAGAGAGACTTCGGCGCTGTTGAATCGAGGCCTAGCGGGTAGCCAAATTTTGGTCCCGGTTTTGGTCACGGTTCGGTCCCGGTTTTGGCCACGATTACAGGTAGGCCTCCATCTCAACTCGTCACCATCGCGTTGCAGTTAAGTATCTGTTCTGTAATATGAAAATGTCCATCTACGCTCTTTAATCGCTGTCAGTCTCTAAGGCGCTAGGTGCGACTTTGGAGCTGGCTACCTAGGTTCGATTCCTAGTCCCCCAGCCAATTTTCTCTTCACGAGCTCTGCACGGTCTGTGCGCGTTTCTCATCCAACTCGGCCCAGCGGGCATACAGTCGCTCCACTTCAGCCTGTGCCTCCACCAATGCCTGACTTCGGTCCTGTAGTGCGGCAGCGTCCGACATGACGGCCGGATCGTGCATCGCGGCCTGGCAGGCAGAGACGTGATCTTCGGCTTTGAGGATACTCTCCTCTATTGCGCCCCATTCTTTCTGTTCGCGATAACTGAGCTTCTTGGCTTTGCGAGCCGGTGCGGCCCCTGCCCCTTCGTCGCTCGCTGCGGAAGCGGAGCCCTCTTCATTCGCATTCGTCCCGGATTCGGCAGCCCGCTCCTGTGCGTTTTCCCACTGGGCATAGTCGGCGAACCATTCGAGGCGACCGGTCCCGTCTAGTGCCAGGAGGATGGTCGAGACACGATCCAGTAACCACCGATCATGGGTTACGAGCACCAGCGCACCGGGGAATTCAAGCAAACTATCCTCCAGCACATCCAGGGTCGGAATATCCAAATCATTGGTCGGCTCGTCGAGAATGAGCAGGTCCGCCGGCTGCAACATCAGTTGGGCGATCAGAAGTCGTGCCTGTTCACCGCCGGAAAGTCGAGATATCGGAAGGTCGAGCTGTTCGGGGCGGAAGAGGAACCGCTTTGCCCACGAGGCCAGATGGATCGAGCGGCCTTGATAGATCACAGCATCCCCTGACGGGGCCAGTGCGCGCCGCAGGGTGGCGGCCTGATCCAATGATTCGCGATGTTGTTCGAATGAGACGATGCGCAGCCCGTCTGCCCGCACAATCGTGCCTGAGTCTGGTTCCAGCGTGCCGGCCAGCAATCGAAGCAGGGTAGTCTTGCCGCTGCCGTTCGGGCCGAGGAGGCCGAGCCGTTGCCCGGGCCCGAGGAGCACATCCAGATTCGTCACGACCGGTGTGCCCTTGAAGCTCTTCGTGACTTGCTCCGCCACCAGCAGTTGTTTGGACTTTCGCCCCGAGGCGGAAAAGTCGATGCCGATCGACGATTGCGCGGCGCGAGACTCGACCTGGTCTAACTCCTCGATCAGTTTGCCGGCTGATTGAATGCGGCCTTTGGCTTTGGTCGTGCGGGCTTTGGGGCCGCGTCGCAACCATTCCACTTCCCGCCGGACGCGATTGGCCAGCGAGGATTGATAGTCGGCCTGCGCCTGGAGTGCGGCATCCCGTTGCTCGAGAAAGTCGCTGTAGCGACCACGCGCTTCAAAGCGGCCCTCAGGATAGCAACGATTCAGTTCCACCATGCGCGACGCGATCGATTCTAAAAATCGACGGTCGTGGCTGATGACAAGAAAGGCTTTGGCGCGGTTCTTGAGCAGCCGCTCCAACCAAAGAATTCCCTCGACATCCAAATGGTTAGTCGGTTCGTCCATGAGGAGCACGTCGGGTTCAAGCAGCAGCGCCTGCGTGATGGCTAATCGCTTGCGCCAGCCTCCTGAAAGGGTGTCGACGATTTGTTCGGGATCAGGAAAGGTGCCGATGCTGAGTGCTCTGGCGATCCGGCCACCTTCTTCATGAGGATCACGCCCTGCTGCCGACAGCGTTTCCTGTAAAACCTGTTCAATGCTGTGGCCGTCGGGAAAGCTTGGCTCCTGCGGCACATACCCGACGCGGGTATGCCCGCGTAAGGTGCGCGTGCCTTGGTCGGGCGATTCGAGTCCCGCCAGGATTTTGAGCAAGGTGGATTTGCCGGATCCGTTTGGGCCGATCAGTCCGACGTGATCCCCCTCGCTCAAGGCCAGGGTTAAATTTGCAAACAGGGCTCGCACCCCATAACTTTTACTGATCGACTCGCAACTCAATAGAATGTTCGGGGCCATACCCTGGGTACCTCTTTCTCGACATAGAAAGCCTGCAGTATACGGTGCAGGGGCGGCTGGGGGCTAGCTGCACGGCGGGAAACACCGCCGTGCCGTCTGAGCGGGTGAAGCAGTCCAATTGAGAAGGTGAGCGTGCTGTTAATGCGCGGTCCTGGCGCGTCCCGTGCGGAGCCGTTGGTGAAAACAGGCCGGGCAGAGATGGTAGCCGCCTTGTGAGGACGTATGAAACGATTCCATCTGGGCGGTGCCGCAATCAAAGCAGCGAACTTGGCTCACGATGGAGCGGGGCAGGAGAGGCGTTACATCGATGCACTGAAGTTGATCGTGGAGCCGACGGACGGAGCGGTGAATGTTCACCAGGAGTGGTTGCACGTCGGTCGCTGCGCCGGGAATCGCGGCTTCCAGCTGCAGCAGGCGCTCCCGGAATGAACCACGTTCGGCCTGATGATCTTCGCTGCCTGATCCTGTTGTCATCGTCGTAACTCCTATGGCGGGAATGAGAGGAGCAATTGCGCGAGAAGCCATTCTCGTTCATCGCCAGGAGAGGGTTCAAGGCTGCCGAAGGGCGGCGCACCAGTACTTTGCGTGGGACTGCGGGAATGTTGAATCGAGCCGGAGCGGAGTGAATCAGCGCGGGGCGTGGGCCTTCTCGAGCTTGGCCCAGGCGTCTTTGAGCGTCACGGTTCGGTTGAACACCAGCTTGTCAGGCGCCGAATCGGGGTCGGCACAGAAGTAGCCGACGCGTTCGAACTGGACGCTGGTGCCGGGAGTGATCGAGACCAGGCCAGGCTCTACTTTGCAGGCTGACAGCCGTTCTAGAGAATGGGGATTCAACTGTTGGGTCCAATCCTGATCAGCGGGAAGTTTCCCCGGGTCTGTAAGAAGGAGGCTTTCATAGAGCCGGATTTCCGCATCCAGGGCATGGGCGGCCGATACCCAGTGGATCGTTGCCTTCACTTTTCGTTGCGCCTGCGCTCCGCCGCTTTTGGTTTCGGGATCGTAGGTGCAGCGGAGTTCGGTGATATCGCCCGTAGCGGGGTCCTTCACGACACCGACACAGGTAATGATGTAGGCATAACGCAGCCGCACTTCACGGCCCGGTGCGAGACGGAAGAATTGCTTGGGCGGATCCTCTTTGAAATCTTCCTGGTCGATATACAGGACGCGAGAAAAGGGCAACTGGCGCGTACCGGCCGAAGCATCTTCCGGGTTGTTGATGGCATCGAGGTGCTCGACCTGATGCTCAGGATAATTTTCGATCACGAGGCGCAAGGGTCGAAGGACCGCCATGACGCGGGGCGCGCGCTTGTTCAAGTCTTCGCGGACAAAGTGTTCAAGGAGCTGCATTTCGACGATGGCATCCCGTTTGGCTACGCCGATGGCTTCGCAAAATGCGCGCAGGGCTTCGGGGGGGAAGCCGCGCCGGCGTAATCCCTTGAGCGTAGGCAGGCGCGGATCGTCCCAGCCGTTGACCAGTTTGCGTTCGACGAGGTCGAGTAGCTTGCGCTTGCTCATGACCGTGAAGGTCACATTCAGCCGGGCAAATTCGATTTGCTGCGGGCGCTGCGGCATTTCGCATTGCTCGACGACCCAGTCGTAGAGCGGCCGGTGGTCCTCAAACTCCAATGTGCAGATCGAATGGGTGATGCCCTCGATCGCATCGGACAGGGGATGCGCGAAATCGTAGGCGGGGTAGATCGGCCAGGTCGTGCCGGTGCGGTAGTGCGCCACATGCCGGATGCGATAGAGAACCGGATCGCGGAGATTGATATTCGGCGACGCCATATCGATTTTGGCGCGAAGTACATGCGTGCCGTCGGGGAATTCCCCCGCCCGCATCCGGCTGAAGAGATCCAAGTTTTCGTCGATGCTGCGGGTGCGATGGGGGCTGGGTTGACCTGGTTCCGTGAGGGTTCCGCGGTAGCGGCGCATCTCGTCGGCCGTCAGGCTGTCGACGTAGGCGACACCTTTTCTGATAAGTTTCTGTGCGTATCCATAGAGTCGTTCGAAGTAATCGGAGGCGAAAAACATCTTGCCTCGCCAGTCGAATCCCAGCCAGCGGACGTCTTCTTGAATCGCCTGCACGTATTCGGGATCTTCTGTCGTCGGGTTGGTATCATCCATGCGGAGATGGCAGATCCCGCCCGGTTGCTCGTTGGCAATGCCGAAGTTGAGGCAGATCGATTTGGCATGGCCGATATGAAGATAGCCGTTCGGCTCCGGCGGAAAGCGGGTGACCACTCGGCCGTCATGTTTGCCGGCGGCCCGATCGGCCGCAACAATCTCGCGAATGAAGTCTGAGCGTGTCGGAGATTCTGGCGTGGTGGACATACTGGGTGCGATTTCGTCGAGTTGTCGATGATGAAACGCGCATGGTTCTATCACAGAACGGCGAGTGGGAGAAGGGGGATTGATGAGCGGCCTGTGCCGTGTCGATTTTCTCTGGATCGATTGGGGCGAGTATTTTAGAATCAATTTTCTATCGCAGGCTGCCTGTAGCGTGGTGATTCAGTGAGGGAGATCGGATGATGCGTGGTCAACGGATGCTGTTGGTGCTGGTGGTATTGCTAGGCATGGGCGGGGTTGATTGGCTTCAAGCGGAAGAGCCGGCCTCTCTGGAGGTCTGTCGGACCCAGCCGTTCGAGGCCAAGATGCAGTGCTATCAGACGCATCTGGAAACCGTCTTGCTGGCGGAAGGCACCGAGCAGGCGCTGACAGCTCTGGAGCAGATCACCGCGCAAGATCCTGAGGCGATGCGGGAGGCGCATCCACTCGTGCATCATGTCGGCCAACGTTCGTTTACACGGTATGGTACGGCGCCGCTTGCGATGTCGCATTGCCGGGATGTGTTCTGGTCTGGGTGTTACCATGGTGTGCTGCAGGCTTTTCTGACCAGTCTGCCTGTTGTGGAACCCGAACATATCCTGCCCCTTTGCCCCATCAGCGAAACAGTCTCGGCCTATTCGTTTCAGCGATACAACTGTCTTCATGGGTTAGGCCATGGCCTGACCATTCAATTTCACTACGATGTGCTGAAGAGTCTGGCTTTTTGTGATGCCTTGCCGGGGAGTTGGGATCGGGAGTCCTGCTATGGCGGCGTGTTCATGGAGAACATCGTGACATTTCAACAGGCGCGCCGGGCGCAACCAGCCAGCGAGCATCATCACCATGAGGCGACCAGCTTCTTGAATCCTCAAGACCTGTTGTATCCCTGTTCCGTCCTGACGGAAAAGTATCTGCGCGCCTGTTATCTGATGCAGACATCTGCGGTCCTGACCTTTCTTAATTACGATTTCGCGCAGGCGTTCACCCAATGCGCCCGTGTGGAGGGGGAACATCAGACGACGTGTTACCGAAGTTTGGGACGCGATATCAGCGGGTACACGCTGCGTGATGCTGTGCGGGTGAATGAACTGTGTCGGCTCGGACAGGGTGATCAGATCAAGCAATGTTTCATCGGCGCGGTGAAAGACTTCATTCTCACCGATGCGAATCCCGATCCCGGTCTGGCGCTGTGCCGCAGCCTGGATGGACCGTTCAAACGGGACTGTTACGCCACCGTGGGTGAAATGGTGGTGCCTCTGTTCGATGATCAAACTAAGCGCGTGCAGGCCTGCCATCGGGGGGAGAATGAATATGTGGACGCCTGCCTCGCTAGTGCCACGGCCTTCTAGTCTTCCTCTCCCATTCTTGCCTCTCGATTAGCCTCCCGAGGTACACATCTCACCAAGCGTGATGTCTGTCTGTCGCTGGTTTACGTTCGGATGCCTGGCGCATCCTGGTCCAGTACGTCTTCGGACAAGGGGGAATGGCTAGGTTAAGCGGCAGGTGGCGCCTGCAGTTGAATGACGTGGAAATCCTTTTGCGCGATCACACGGCTGTTCATGCGCAAACGAAACTCATACCGACCCGGGGCAGGAAACAGGAGGGCGGGGATGTTGATGCCGAAGTCGGCAATTTGCAGGCGATCGCTGATGGCGATGTCGGGAAGGGAGGCGCGGCAGACCAACTGATCGGTGTTCACATACACCAGATCGATTTCCAGGTGGTACGTTCCCTCGGCATCCGTCAGACAGAAGTACAGGCCCAGTTGATGGTGCTGAAACGGGAAGGTCACTGCCTGCAGGTGGGTAAAAATGCCGATCAGAGATTTTTTCTTGGTGAGACTGTCTTCAATGACACTGTCACAGACCAGAAAGGCCTGGATGCTGGGATGCGGACTGTCAGTCATAAGATCCGGCCGTCTTCAGCCGAGCACCGCCGTTCCGCCACGCGCTTCAAACACATCACCGAACAGGGTGTGGGTCGATCCGACGCGGCAGAAGTGGGAGGTGATCTCGATGAGTTGGCCGCGATGCGAGTAGAACTTGCCGGTCGCCACATGGATCTTTTCGCCCGGGGCAACAGCCGCTTCCAGGACCGTGTCGCCGGTTTCCTGATCCGTCAGTTTGAGCCAGGGAAGATTGGGAAACAGGGTCGGCGGGGAGTCGCTCGTGTTGAGCGAAAAGCGATTGCCGTCGTTGAACGCCCAGCGATTGCGGCGAAGATGCGCCACGTGGTTGCCGCTGCCGTCATACAAATCGATCGTGAGCAGGATGCGGTCTTGTTCCGGCGCCAGTTCCAGGACGAGCTGCTCCTTGCCCTGAACCCGAACCACGCCGTTGGTGTTGCGGAAAATGTTCGAGCCGAGCCGAATCTCCAGGCGGTGTTTATGCCGTTCTGATTCGGCGTCGTGGGAAGGATGGGATGCGTCAGGTTTGCGTAGTTCCATGCGTAGAAATCTAGTACCACCTGAAGACCGGCTGGGCGACGCATTCGGCCATATCTGCCGGCCTGAGCAAGTGGGATGCAAGGTAGGCCCTTAGCGGGGCGCTGTCAAGTCTGTTCTGAGGGGTAAGCTACGGCGTGGCGGGGCCTTCACGTTCGTCGGAATCGGTCGCGGTGACGCAGACGGTCACGTCCTGTTCCGCCTGGCTCGGCATGGGTATCATGATGACTTGAGAGACCGCTGCCCCGCCGGCCTTTTGTGACGCCGGCACAACCTTCGCAATCACAGGGCCATCCCCGGCGTTATAGTAAATGGTGGTGTAGGCAAGGTTGGTCAGGGGTTTGCCGTCAGTGCCGGTGGTCGGTTCGGTGTACGCGACCGTAATGGTGGATTTAGGCGGCTTCACGCGCACTTTGGTCGTGCTGCCACATTTCGTCCATGCGCTGGAGTTGGGCGGAGCGATCGTCCCCTCTAGGAAACTGGCCCCGCAGCCGGCCACCCCGAGAAGGGCGGGAATTAGGCCGGCGACAAGAAAGACTCTCGATCTGGGGGCATGACTACGCATACACGTACTGTAGGCTAATTCAAAAGCCTCTGCAAGATGGGCTGGCTGATTCCGTTGCATCACCGTCTAGAGCGCCCCTCCAGGCAGGCCATTGTGACTTGCCGTTTGAAAAGCCAAAACTCGCTATGGTACAGTCCCCATTCTTTCCGCTGCAGTTGGACTACCTCTCCGGTCCCATCGTCTAGCTTGGCCTAGGACGGAGCCCTCTCAAGGCTCAGACACGGGTTCAAATCCCGTTGGGACCACCAACTTTTTCAGACTTGCCGAAGTATGATCGCCCGGTAATCTGACACCGAACCGGCAACAAAGCCTCCACTGGAGGCGCTCAATCTCTGTTTACCTAATTCCCTTTTTCCCATTCCCATCTGCCTAGGATCTTGCTTGCCATTGAGGGCGTGCGTGTATTGCTGAATGATTTAGACGGCTCCGTCATCTCGCTGGTTATTAGGCGAAAAAATCAGGGCTTTGTTTGACAGGGTTTAAAAGACAGCTATGGTAGGAATCACGCCGAGAAGGCCGAGGGTTGTCTCTGAGCCGTACCGGTAACATCAGGGAACAGGAAGGAGATCGTATGAAGCAACCATGGCTCGTCGCATTTGCAGGAGTGGTGATCGGCCTTCAATCCGGCGTCGCGGTTGCGGTCAATCCGGACAATGGACCCGGATGCGGGCTGGGGAAATTGGCCTGGTCTGATTACAAGACACCGAAGAATATTGCGCCCCAAGTCATGATGGCGACCACGAATGGCACCTTCGGGAGCCAAACATTCGGGATTAGTTTTGGAACCTCGGGCTGCACCAATGACGGGAAGGTGATGGCAGCACAGGAGACAAATGCCTTCGTCGCAGGCACGTTCGATACGCTATCGACTGATATGGCGAGGGGCGGGGGAGAACATCTGACGGCTTTGGCGACGTTGATGAGAGTGCCGGCCGAACAACAGCCGGAGTTTTTTGCATTGGCGCAACAACAATATCTTGCGCTCACTGAGGGGGGAGAAGTGTCCTCAGTCGCTGTCCTCAAGGCGTTGCAGGAGGCAATGACAGGACACCCGACTCTCGCCCGGCTCGCCGCCACTCGCTAACAGGGCCTCCGCGTCCATTCCTCCGGCACCCGTATTGATTCCTGTGCGGGGGCGGCAGCTTTCTGTGCCGCCCCCGGTTGAGCATTCTGCTTGAGGGTGATAACCGCCTTTCTGTGACTCCGCCTTTCTCCCCGATTGCTCTTGCCTACGATCATCGTCCTTGGAATCACGCTCCACACCTTTGATCTCGTCGGGGCGGCGCTTTGTGGCGGCTCCCGCCATTTTCCTCATCAAAATTTCATGCTGTCTTCAGTCGATCTTCATCTTCGGTCCGTACCATCCGCTCTCTATTGAGGAGAGCACTGGTTTCCGGAACTACCCGTCCAGTTGGTTCACTCCCGTCAGTGAATAGAGCCGTCTCGCCTCGGTCGTGGCGGTGACGGTGTATCTGGATCCACGCTTCGATGAACCGTGTGGGCGGGAACGCACCTCCATGGAGTCATGGAAGGTGGAGAGACCGACGAAAAAGAAAGGGAAGAACGGTTATGCGCATTGCTCAGGTCAGCCAGTTTTTTGAGGAAGTGTCCAGCGAGAGTGAAAGCCCAGACGCGCGAGGCGTCGCGTTCGTGACGAGGAGCCTGATTCGATTCGGCCATGATGTGACCGTCTTCGCCAGCGGTGACAGCCGGGTATCAGGGAGATTAGTGCCGGTATCGCCTCGGGCGCTTCGGCACTACCCGGCCCCCAAGCGGCATCTCTCGGAAGGATTGACGTTTCTGGCTCTCGAGAAGGCATTCTCCATGGGGTCTGCCGTTGATCTTATCCACGTTCACGCGGGGTTTTCCGCCTTTCCGCTGATGCGCCGAAGCCCCCTGCCCACTGTGGCTACGGTGTATGGCTCACTGGATGCGCCGGAAGTTTTGCGGTTGTTCCAGGAATTCAGGGAGTTGTCCCTGGTGGCGACGTCGGCCGAGCAGATTCGACAGTGCCCCGACGCCAATTGGCTGGCCCTCATTCCCGTTCCTGCTCCATGTCAGCCGAGCGAAGTCCATGCGGAAACGCTGGACTCGCTTGTGGAAACCGCGACAGCCTATACGGCGGTCTATGAAGCAATCATAAAAAATGCGGCCAGACGGGCGCAGACAGTCAGACCCATCTATGCCCTTCAAGAGGCGCAGACGGTCGTGTGACAACCCGGGTGCCCTAGGCGCGTCTCTGGCCTTTCCTCCGGAGCCCTTGTTCTGATAGAAACGTGCGATGCTTGATCTCATTGCTCTCGGTGCGGTCGCTGGCCTCATTCCCGTCTACCTTGGGATTCTTGCCGCCCTGTATCTGGGGAAGGTCTTACCCCGCACTTGGGAAGGCGGGCTCATCGGGGTGGCGAACGGCGTACTGGTCTATCTGTTTTTCGACCTCATGCACGAAGCCACCGAGCAGACGGGGGCGCGTGACCCTATCTCGTGGCTGGTGTTTCTGGGCAGCCTGGGCGTGAGTTTCGTCGGCTTAGTCGCCTTGGAGTCCAGCCAGGTGTTCGGTGCGCGTTCCGGCAACCGGATCCTGTCATTGCCCTATATGATTGCGGTGGGAATGGGGTTGCACAATCTCGGAGAAGGACTCGCAATCGGCGCGAGTTATGCCAGCGGTGCGTATACGCTCAGCGCATTACTCGTCACCGGTTTCGGCCTGCATAACGGAACCGAAGGATTTGGCATCGTCGGGGCCGCCGGGAAAACACCGATCTCGTGGCGGGATGTGGCGCTGCTCGGGCTGATTGCCGGATTGCCGACCTGCGTAGGGACGTTTCTCAGCGGGCAGGGAGTGTCGTCCTACTTCTCGATCTGCTTCTATGCACTGGCAGCGGGGTCGCTGCTGTATGTGGTGCTCTCGCTCACGGTGATGTCGTACACGGCGACGCGTCGAGTGCAGGTGTCGGCAGGAATGTTTGCCGGAATTGCGATCATGTATCTCACGGCCATGATATTGACTCTGGTTAGCGGCGTTCGCAGCTGACGACGTTCCTCCTCGACAGCGTTACCCGCCCTCAGTCTCGCAGTCTTGCCTGCAGGTTCCTCGCGGAGTCGTATCCTTGCACGCCCACCGCCTTTCACAAGAGATATGTATGAAGTGCGACGACGCGACTGATCGGCGCTTCAATTGACCCCGCGACAGTCGGTTGTGTATAAAATGGACTGCTCGATCGAAAGGCTGATTTTTTTCGGGAGGCGTTCATCATGGCGGGACGGGAATTTCACGACGGAGCCAAGGATGGCTTGGAGGCGTTGGAGCCTCTAGACCCCGAGAAGATTCATTCTTTTTCGGAATTGCTGGAAGCGATGCGGAAAACCGCGTTCGGTGGCCGCCGTCTGGGCGAGGCCTACGAAACGCTTGCCGCAATGATCGAGGATCCTGAGTGCAAAGTCGTGTTAACCCTCTCGGGCGCCATGACGATTGCCAAAATGGGGAAAATCATCAGCACCATGATCGATCGCGGCATGGTGCAGGCGATTGTCTCGACCGGCGCGCTGGTCGCGCACGGATTGAGCGAATCGGTGGGCAAGCTGCACTACCGTCATGAACCATCCCATACTGATGAGGAGCTGTTTCAAAAGGGCTACAATCGCGTCTACGACACGCTCGAGATGGAATCGAATCTCAATTATGTCGAGCATGTCGTGTCGCAGACCATGAAGCGCATCAACGTCGATCAGCCCCTGTCGTCGAATTTTCTGACTCGCGAATTGGGCAAGACGCTGGCCGAAGAGTTTGAGGGCCCCGGTATTCTCAAGAGCGCCTATCTCAAGAACGTTCCGGTCTATATCCCCGCGTTTACCGACTCTGAAATGGGCCTGGACGTCGGAACGTGGGCCATGGGCAAGCAGATCGATTTTACCCGCAGCCAAATAAAAGAGGGTGGAGATGCCGCCGTCTTGCGCGCGTTGCACCAGACCTGTCCGGTGTTCAATCCCTACCTTGATCTCAATCATTATGCAGACGAAGTGCTCGGCTCCACGAAGCTCGGGATTTTTACGATCGGCGGCGGCGTGCCACGGAATTGGGCGCAGCAAGTGGCCCCCTATATCGAAATTAGCAATACGCGTCTCGGGCTCAATGTGCCGCCGCCGCGCTTCCACTATGGCGTGCGGATCTGCCCCGAACCGGACTATTGGGGCGGCTTGAGCGGGTGCACCTATCAAGAAGGTATCTCCTGGGGCAAATTTGTCCCGCCGGCGGAAGGCGGCCGGTTTGCCGAAGTGCTCAGTGACGCGACGCTGGTGTGGCCGCTGCTCATGGTGGGATTGTTGGAACGGTTTGCCGCGAAGAGTTTCTCCGCATGATCCCGTTGGCGAACTGGATGATCAGAGCTGGAGCATCCTTCCTGCTATTCCTGCTCACGGCGTCCTCGGCCATGGCGGCGAGTGCGCCGGCGGTCGACAATCGTATGCGGGGGAAGATAGACGCGCCGATCACCCTGATCGAATATTCGGACTTCACGTGCGGCTACTGTCTCAAATTTTTCAAAGAAACCTGGCCCAAGATTCAAGCGCGATACGTCGAAACGGGGAAGGTGCGGTTTCTCTATAAGGATTACCCCCGCGCCGACCAGGGCCCCGGTGTGACGGCCGCTCTTGCCGCGCGATGTGCGGGAGACCAGGGCACCTACTGGCCAATGCATGACCGCCTGTTCGCCGCCGACGGCCGGTTGGATGTGGATACGTATTCCCAGCATGCCAAAGCCATCAATCTCGACCAGTCGAAATTCCGGCAATGTCTGCGCGATGCCCCGCACATGAAGGCGATTTTCCAAGATCGCGACGAGGCCAACTCCTGGGGATTTCATGGCACGCCCGGCTTCATCCTGATGCGGACGACGCAGCAGCCTACGGCCCAAAATCCGGCGCTCGCGATTCCCGGAGCCTTCCCGTTTGCCGCCTTCGAAGAAGAAATCGAAAAGCTCCTCGCGGCGTCGGGAGAGAAGGCGAAGTAAGGCCCCTGATGCGCGAAAGATCCAGCGTGGTGAATATCGTGACGAGAATCATCGTATAGCCAGGAAAGAGGAAACTGCACTATGGCGTCGAAACAAGCCTTTTGGACTGTGCCGGCAAAGGATGGAGAGCCGGATCTGTGGGTGTGCATGTCCTGTTTGAGCGAGGCATTTTGCCGGAAGGTGCCCATGCCCGCTTGTCCCACCTGCCACGGGGTCTCGACATATGAAGCGTTTACCCTGGCGGCGGTGCAGGATTGGGGAACCGACGAGTTGATTGCCAAAGCGGTGGCCGCTCAACAGGAAGGCGCGGCGCTCAGTGCGGCGGCTTCCGTGACGCCTCCTGTGGAGTCTGTCCAATAGCGAGTGTTCCTCTCCGGGAGTTGGTCCGTTGGAAGATGGACGTCCATTTCTAGTCGGCGGCCGCTGGTCTCAATCCACGACGGTCGTCTCTGTACGAAATCCCTACACAGGCGAGACGATTGCCCATGTCTGCCAGGCTAGTCCGGCGGATGCGGAATCGGCGATGCAAGCCTCGGTCGATGGTGCGGCGGCGATGCGTCGCTTGTCGGGCTATGCGCGATCGACGCTGCTTGTCAACGCGGCTCAGGCTCTGCAGGCGCGGCAGGAGGAATTCGCGCGCACGATGACCGCAGAGTCCGGCAAACCGCTGACGGATGCCCGTCGTGAAGTGGGGCGCGCTATTCAAACCCTGTCGATTGCCGGGGAAGAAGCCAAACGAATCGGCGGCGAGGTGGTACCGCTGGATTGGTCCCCCGGCATGGAGTCCTACTGGGGTGTGACGAGGCGGTTCCCCATTGGGCCGATCCTCGGCATTACCCCCTTCAACTTTCCGCTTAATCTCGTCGTGCACAAGGTGGCGCCGGCGTTAGCGGCGGGCAACTCGATATTGATCAAGCCGGCTCCTCAAACACCGCTGACGGCGCTGTTGCTTGGCGATCTGCTCCTCAAGGCTGGGGTGCCGCCGGGGGGGCTCAACGTGTTGCCTTGCGACAATACTGTGGCGGAACAATTAGTGATCGATCCCCGCTTCAAGCTGTTGAGTTTCACCGGCAGCGCCCCCGTCGGCTGGATGCTGAAGGCCAAGTGCGGCAAGAAAAAGGTCGTGCTTGAACTGGGTGGCAATGCCGCGGTGGTCATCGAGCCTGACGCGGATCTGGATTACGCAGCCCAGCGCTGCGTCACCGGCGGGTTCACCTATGCCGGACAGACGTGTATTTCCGTGCAACGGATCTTTGTGCACGAGTCCATCGCCGAGTCGTTTACCGAAAACCTCGTGGCCCGGGTGAGAGGGCTGGCGACCGGGGACCCGGGCGACGAGCGCACCGTGGTAGGGCCGTTGATTGACGCCGGCGCCGCGCAGCGCATCGAGGGCTGGATCGGCGAGGCGGTTGCACAAGGCGCGCGCCTGCTATCGGGTGGGCCGCGTGAGGGATCGGTAGTCCGTCCGACCGTGTTGTCACAGGTGACCGCCACGATGAACGTCTCCTGCCGGGAAGTCTTCGGGCCGTTGGTGACGATCACGCCCTATCGCGAGTTTGAGGCGGCATTGAGTGCGGTCAATGCGTCGGACTATGGGCTGCAAGCGGGGATCTTCACCAACAATATCGGGCGCATTTTTCAGGCGTTCGAACAGCTGGAGGTCGGCGGAGTGCTGGCAAACGAAATTCCCACCTTCCGCGCAGACCACATGCCGTATGGCGGCATCAAAGATTCCGGCATCGGGCGCGAGGGTTTGCGGTATGCGATCGAGGATATGACCGAGCCCAAGCTGCTGGTTGTGAATCTCCGCCGCCCGTGAAGGAAAGCGGTGGCGGGACAAAAAAACCCTCCTGCCGTATTGCGGATGCGCAACAAACTTGATACAACTTTCGCGCGTGTCGCCGCATGATCACATGCGCGGCACAGGTTTTGTGACAATTCATCGAACACTCAGTCGGAGTGCTTTCGACGCGGGATGAAGAGGGAGACCTACATGGTACCAACACACATGTTTTTGACGAGGGGCGTCGGAGTGCACAAGGAAAAGCTGGCTGCGTTCGAGCAGGCCTTGCGTAGTGCCGGCGTGGCATATTGTAACCTCGTCAGCGTCTCGTCCATTCTTCCGCCCAACTGCAAAATTCTTCCCCGCAAGCGCGGCGAGAAATTGTTGAATCCCGGGGAAATTACCTTTTGCGTGATGGCCCGTTCAGAGACCAACGAACGCAATCGGCTGATCTCCGCATCTATCGGCTTAGCAATTCCGACCGATCGTGATACGTACGGCTATCTTTCCGAACACCATGCCTACGGTGAAACGGACGAAGAATCCGGTGAATACACGGAAGACTTGGCGGCTCAGATGCTCGCCACCACCCAAGGCATCGAGTTCGATCCGGATGTGGCCTGGAAAGAGCGCGAGCAGGTCTTCAAGATGGGCGGAAAGATCGTCCGGACCCTCAACATCACGCAATCCGCGGTCGGCCGGCCGAATCGCTGGACCTGCGTCATCGCGTTGGCGGTGTTTATCCCGACGGAAAACATCCCCAAGAGCCTTCTGAACAAGGCCTAGCGGCAGGTATGGCGCTCCCGTCAGGATGGCTTGGGCAAGCCGATAATTTCCTCGGGATCGACGAACCCTGGTGTCATCCTGATCAAGCCGGAGTGTATGTACTGCCGGCTCCCTACGAGCACACCTCGAGTTATATCCTCGGCTCCGATCGAGGCCCTTCCGCTATCATTGAAGCCTCTCAACAGGTCGAACTGTACGATGAGCAGTTGCGGTACGAGCCGTATCGCGAGTGGGGCGGCGTCGCCACGGCCGCGACATTGAACCTTGCCGGGCGCGTGGATGGCCAGGCCGTGCAGGCCATTCAGGAGTTTGTGGCACCGCACGTCGGTCGAGGGAAGTTTCTGGTGACCCTGACCGGCGAACATACCGGTGCCTTAGGCGCAATTCGCGCGCATGCGCAGGCCTATCCGGGGATGAACGTCGTACAAATCGATGCGCATGGCGATCTCCGTCAGGCCTATCAAGACAATCCTTACAGTCACGCCAGTGTCATGGCCCGAGTGGTGCAAGACGGGTTGCCGCTCGTGCAGATCGGCATCCGGTCGATCAGTCCGGAAGAAATCGATCTCATCGACAAGACTCCCCGCATCAAGACCTTTTTTGCCGCCTCGATCCTGGATCCTTCCGGCCCCTACGAGGGAAGGGCCGCTCGCTGGATTCCTGAGGTTCTGGCTGCGTGCACCGGGCCGGTGTATCTCACCTTCGATTGTGACGGGCTGGATGCCTCGCTCGTTCCGGCTTTGGGAACACCGGAACCGGGCGGCTTGGGGTGGTACGACACCCTGGCGCTGGTGACGGCGCTGGCAAATGGCCCCGGCATCGTGGGCATGGACATCAGCGAGATCGCTCCCATTGAAGGGTTCGTCGCGCCTCAGTTCAGCATTGCCCGCTTGATCTACCGCATGCTGGGGCGGATTCGAGCCGGCCGACCTGTTCACTAGAGCAGAGGGCGCCTGCTCGCCGGGCTGCTCTTCGCTCACGCAGATGTTCCGCCTGTCATCTCTCCGCCATGCGCATCAATAAATTTTTTACCGAACAGGGCCTGTGTTCCAGACGGGAGGCTGATCGACTGATTGCCGAAGGTCGTGTCACGATCAACGGCGTGGTCGCCAAACTCGGGGATCAGGTCTCGCCCCAGGATCTGGTGGCGCGTGACGGCACGGTTCTGCAGCGCGGTAACCAGGTTGTCTACATCAAATATCACAAGCCCGTCGGAGTGACGACCACCACCGAATTGCATGTGCCGCGAAACATCATCACTGAAATCGGTCATGCCGCCAGAATCTTCCCGATTGGACGGCTCGACAAGGATTCGTCCGGTCTCATTCTCCTGACCAATGACGGAGATATCGTCAACGAGATCTTGCGGGTTGAGCACGGGCATGAGCGGGAATATCGCGTGGACGTGGATCGTGAGTTTGACGAGTCCTTTCTCTCGCAGATGGCAGCGGGTGTGGTTGTATTAGGGGAGCGTACACGCCCTTGTCATATGGCGCGCTTGGGGCCCCGTCGATTCCGGATCATCCTGACTGAGGGGCGGAATCGGCAAATTCGACGCATGTGTCAGGCGCTCGGCTATCGGGTGGTCTCCTTGCATCGCGTGCGAATCATGCACATCACGATAGAGGGGCTTCATGCGGGGCAGTGGAGGGACTTGAGCCAGGAGGAACGTCGCCGATTGTTCGAAGCTCTTGGACGGCCGCCCGAATCGTCGAGGTGAGGCCGGGGGGAGGAACTCCGTTATTCGGCGCGAAGGGCCGTATTGGACTGGTCGCCGGGCAGGTTCAATGAATCGGGATGGACGGATTCTTCAGATCTGGACAGGGGCAGCGGTGGTCTCGCGGTTCGACTGAGGAAGAGATTCAATAGCGCGATGAAAAAACTCCCTCCCACAATCCAATAGCTGGTCGACCGAATGGTCTTGGTGCCTTCGTCGCGCATGTCTTTGGCGACTTCCGCCACCGTCTCAAGCAGGCGATCCAAAGCCAGACTGACCTGCATGACCTTAGGCCCGCCGTTGTCGGCGGCATGGATCTCAGCTTTACGCCGGAGCTCCGCCGCCTCTTTGGGCGATCCCGCATTCCATTCCTGCGAGAGAAGATCGATCGTCTGGCTGGCAACGTGGAAGTATTGGTCGAGGCTGTCACGCACGGCCTGGATGTCTTTTTCTTCGCTGCGTCCGCTCCGCGACACGCGCAGGCCGGCTGCGGCGTAACGATCCACCGCATGCTGAATGCGTGCTCGTTGCGCCGGCAGTGATTCGATAATGCGCTCGTAGACGACCTGATTTTCTGCTTCCAACGATCGGATGATGGTGTTGCGATACCGGATGACGTCGGCAGAGATATGGGCCAGGTCGGCTGCCCCCAGCGTGTACTCGGTATACATGATCCGCAGGTCCTGATCGATCCGGCTGAGAGCCTGCCCGCTGATCCATCCCAATCCTGCGATCAGGATACTGATGATCAATTGGTTCGTGCTGGGAACGGACAGTTTGAAACGTGAAGCAAGCGACACAGGTGTCCTTTTCGGGCCGGACGCGGAGCATGTGGCCCAGGTTTTGGCCCATGCAGTCTAGCAGATCGTGTTTGAAGAAAGAAGTCGAGGTTTTTTAGGAAACGCGCAGGTCAGTCGAGGACGATGCGTCGCTCGACCAGGTGACCGACTTCCGGATCATTGGAGACGAACACGACCGACCAGGGCTCCTCTTTGGAGCAGAGCCTTCGCAGTAGCGTCAGTCGCAGGGTGGGGTCGATATTGTGGAGGCTGCCGTTAAAAATCAGCAATTCCGGCCGGGTGACGATCATCCTGGCCAGGAGAATGCGCAGGACCTGGCTGCGGCTCAAATTGGCCCCGTTTCCGTGCACGATGGTTTCCAGCCCTTGGGGCAGCGCGTCGATTTCCTCCTC
Source organism: Nitrospira sp. (assembly GCA_024998595.1). Taxonomy (GTDB): domain Bacteria; phylum Nitrospirota; class Nitrospiria; order Nitrospirales; family Nitrospiraceae; genus Nitrospira_A. Next base: position 329,919 of record JACOEK010000002.1, on the reverse strand, counting down.
AAGCTCGACGAATCGAAGCGCCCAGCTCAGATCGGCGAATTGAATCGACGGGCGCTGGAGCGTCACGTTTTCCTCCAGGGTTCCATCGAACAGGGTCGGGTGGGAGTCGAGCATCAACCCCCGGCAGCGATTCACATAATTGAGTGAGACGTCGCGCAGGTCGATGTCATTGTAGCGGATGACCCCGCTGGTCGGATGATAGAGGCCCGCCAGGAGGAGTGCCAGTGACGTTTTGCTTTTGCTCGTTCCCGTGAGCACGCTGATCTTTTCTCCCGGCAACACTTCCAGGTTGAAATGATCGAACAGCATCGGTCCGTCCGCGCTCGCAAAGGACACGTCTTTGCACGTCAGCCGCACTCCCTGCAGCGTGGGATTCGGCAGCCGGGCGGCGATCGGACCGGAGACGTCTTCTTTCGGCATCTCGAACAGCCTGGAGAGCTCCTGCAGCGAGGTGGCGACATAAATGGCCGCGTACATGCGTCGGGCAACGATGTCGAGATTGAGGAGCAGCGTCCCCACAATGACTTCCGCCGCCACGAATTGGCCAAGTGTAATATCCCCCAGCGATAACAACCATCCGCCGAGGCCGATCATGCCGCTGTGGGCGAAGGCCTGGAAGATGACCGTGCTCTTATATTGGGCCCCGGTCAAAATATCGGATCGTGTCTTCCTCGCCATGACATAGGCTTGAACGAGCGCATCGGTTTTCTTGAGCAGGAGCGGAAGGCTGTCGGTGGCTTTGAAATGGAGGCGATTGATGCCGATGTCTTGCAACCAGTGAAACGTCTGGTAGTGGAGCCGCGAGACTCGTTGCGTAATGCGGAGTCCTCCACGACCGAAAAAGGTCAGGAGAAACGCAAAACCCATAATCAGGAAGAAGTTATAGCCGAGGAAGTAGGGATGGTACATGACCAGGATCGCCATGCCGATCATGCCCGACACAAACACATTGATGAGGTCGACCAGCATCGCGACCAGCGCGCGTGGCAACAGCTCCGCTTCGATGAAGGTGTTGGTATGTTGGGGAAGAAAGACGTTTTCCCGAAAACGGAGCAGGGCTTCGGTAAAGGCGACCGCAAGCCGCGTATAGATCCGCTGCACGAGGATCTCCACCGCTCGACCCTGCAGCACGCGGAACGCACCCATCAACAGCAAGGCTCCCAACATAATGGCCACCAACGTCACGATCATGATGGGTTGAATGGCGAAGGCGAAGGTGTTGACGAGCTCTTGCACGGTGAGCGGCACGATCAGCGCAAACAAGCCGATCACGAGGGCATAGGACGCGATGATCGCCAAGATGCGACGTTCGAGTCCGATCAGGAGGTTGAGACGCGAAAGAATGGTCCAGGCTGAAGGTGTGGTGATCGTTGATTCAGTGGCGTCGTGGTTCACGCGATGGCTCGTGTCGGCGGATGGTGGGGCGCAGTGTGGTCGAATACCGCATCTCTGTCAAGGATGAGGGGCGGGGCCGGCGGAGAGGAATCAATCGCCCCAGGTGAGCAGTCTGATGATTGTGCGGCAACCGGTTAGTTCAGCATGATCCGGCGGTCGACATGTGGAGTCAGATTGGGATCGTTCGAGACGAAGATCACCGACCAGGGTTCCTCTTTGCTGCACAGGCGCCGGAGGATCGTCTCGCGCATAGCGGGATGCATGTTGTGGAGGATGCCTTCGAAAATGAGGAGCTGCGGGCGTCCCAGGATCGCCCGGGCCACCAGAATGCGCACGATGTGCGTCGGAGCGAAGATTTTGCCGGCGGTTCGCACATGCGTTTTCAGGCCCTGGGGAAGGGCGTCGACTTCTTCCTCGAGTTCGGTGAAGCGCAGGGCCCATCGCACGTCGCTATAGGGAATGTAGTCGCGTCCGAGCACGATGTTTTCTTCCAGCGTCCCTTCAAACAGGGAGAGCTGCGAATCCAGGATGAATCCTCTGAAGCGATTGACGGAGTCCAGGTTCAGGTGCCGGAGATCGACGCCGTTGTAGCGGATGACGCCGGCGGTGGGTGATTCGAGCCCGCCGAGCACGCGGGCCAGCGCGGTTTTTGCCATCGTCGAATCCGCATAGATGCCGATTTTTTCCCCCGGCGTCACTTCGAGGTTGAAGTGCTCAAATACGGGTGGGCCGCCGGCGGGCGCAAAGGTGAGATCTTTGCACGTGACTCGAATACCGTGGACCGTCGGATCCGGCAAGGGAATGGAGAGCGTCGCGGCGTCCTGATCCTTGGGTAGCGAGAAGAGGAAACTCAATTCGGTCAGCGCGGTCAGGAAATAATAGATATGCCCCATCCGCTTCACCACGCCGTCGAAGCTTGACAGGATCCCGCTTACCACGACTTCGGCGGCGACGAATTGTCCGAGCGTGAGCTGGCCGATCCCCAGGAGCCAGCCTGCCGTTGCGATGAGACCGCTATGGACGATCGCCTGCCAGCCGAGCGACCCCAGATACTGCCGGATCAGAATTCCAAATCGGGTTTTGCGCACGCCGACATAAGTGTCCAGGAGCTGATCCGTCTTTTTGATCAGCAGCGCCTGACTATCGGTGGACTTGAAATGGAGCAGGTTGTACGCAATTTCCTGAAACCAGTGCAGGGTGTCGTATTTGGCATGCGACATGTCCATGTCGGCCTTCAGGCCGCCGTGACTCATGAGAAAGAACACGACATTGAACCCGACCAGCAGGATCGCGTTAAACAACAGGAAGTACGGGTGGTAGAACACGAGGATGGTCATGCCGACCGCCCCACCCACGATCACGTTGATCAGGTCCACCAGCAGGACCGAAACGGCCCGTTGCATGAGAATGGTTTCGACGAAGTAATTCGCGTAGCGGGGTTTGAATCCCTGATAACGCAGATGCGGGAGTTGTTGCGCCATGGCAATGGCAACTCGCGCAAAAATGCGCCGCTCCAAGACTTCCACCGCATAATATTGCAGCGCCCGGAAGGCCCCGACGAAGAGGAGGCCCGCCACCATGACGGCTGCCAGCGTCACGATCGTGATGGGCTGCAGAGCGAATGCGAAGGTGTTGACGAGTTCTTGGACGGTGAGGGGGACGATTAGCGAGAAGAGCCCGATGGCGATCGAATACGAGACAATGAGGCCGAGGATGCGCCGTTCGAGACGAAACAGGAGGCCCAGATGGCCGACGACCGCTTGGAACAGATTACTCTGGTTGTCGGAATGATCCTGGGCCATCCTGCTACCCCTGGCACGCCTCTTCAAGCCGCCGCCCGAAAGACGTGGTTGCGGCGACCTGTCTGCGCAGGCCTACACCTGCTAAAACCTATCAGAGCGCACCCCAAAATACTACTATTTGGAGAAGCTCGCGCCGACCCGATAATTGACCGGCACGGCGGACGGCTGGCTCCGGGCCCAGGAGCCGGTCGCCCATTGATACAGGGCGAGGGACTTCTGGTAATCGGCCTTCGCCCGCACCAATTGCATTTCCGAATCGACGGAATTGCGCTCGCGAAGATTCACAAACAAGACGCTCGTGGCACCCAGACTAAACCGGAAGCGTTCGCCTTCCTCCAGGGTCTTGGCCATGCGGAGCGATTCCGCCGCCGCCGCAACCCGCTCCTTCGCCCGTTCAATGGCTGAAACGGCATTGTCGACATCCACGACCACTTGCTGTTCCCGGTATTTTTGCACCAGCACCAGGCGATCGGCCTGCGCCTGGGCTTCCATCACTTCGCCGCGGCTTCTACGTTGGAGGATCGGGATGCGCAATTCCGCTCCGAACCGATAGCCCAATCCAAGCACAAATTTCTCCGGGGCCCTGGCCGGCGCCGCTTCCAGATCGAGACTCGGCAAGAGATTGTTCTTGGCGAGTTCCAGATCGATATTGTTGACCTTGGCTTCGATATCCACTTCGCGAATTTCCGGACGATCGCTTTTCGCCTGCAGCTTATCGGCCTTGACGATGTCAGCGGTCGGCAGAGCGGCGGGAGGGGGGAAATCGGGAACACGCTCGAGTTGCGGTGCTGTGGGCGTCTGGTTTTCCCAGAGGAACATCGACATTTTATACTGTTCCTGTTCCACGGCTCGCTGCGCGGTGATGGCGACTTCGCGGCGGCGCTGCACTTCCTGCCCTGCCTCCACCACGTCGAGCGGCGCCACGGCTCCGGCTTTGGCCCTGCCCTCCACCTGCCGCAACCGTTCTTCTGCGACGCCTAGGGCCCGGCGTTGCACGTCCACAAACTTGGCTGCCGAGACCCAATCCCAGAATTGGCTCGCAGCGGCGAGGAAGAGGTCCTGCCTCGTTTGCGAAATTTTCACCTCGGCGCGAGGATCAGCCAGTTCCGAACGCTGCAGTTCCGCGTTCTCCGGGTTGATCATGAGCCCTTTCAGGAGGGGCAGGAAGCCGCCGAGAATCACTTGCTGGCCGTTGCCGAGAGAGAGGTCCGGAATCTTCGCGTCCCCGATGGCCTGCCGAAAGCCCGCGCTACCACGGAAGCCCCAGGGGGTCCTCGCTTCGATCAAGGTATCGTTAAATCCCACGCTTTGGGTTTTGGTGGTGCCCTTGTCGATAAAGCGTTCGATCTCGGTATCGTTCACCAAGACCGGCTCGAATGCGCCCAGAGCTTTGAGCATTTTGCCGCGTGCCGAGACTTTTTCCGTACCGGCTCCCTTCAGCAGGGGATGGGAGCGATCGATCCAGGCGAGCACTTCGTTCAGAGACAGGGGAATAGGTGGAAGAGCTTTTGATTTGACCGTGTCCTCCGCTCCGGCGCTGCCTTCCGGCAGCCCGCAGAGCGCACAGGCGGCAATGAGCAGGACCCACGCATAGTTCTTCATGAAACGCACTCCTTTCTGAGATCACAAGACAGAGAATAAGCGTCGAAGGATGTCAGCGCTCCGGCATGCGCCGGTGAGGCGGGACCGGTTACTTGGCCCCGCGACCGGCTTTCGGCAGAAGTGTATCGATCAGACTCGGGGGCCGTTCCTGGTAGTCGGGCGGAAAGAGATTGAACCGGCGCCAGAGCTCGTACCAAAGCGGGACGCGATTGAGAATGACCCATCCCATGGTTTTGGTGCCCTGGCGGACATGTTCTTGTGGAGGCCAGGGACGTTCCTCCAGATCGGGGATGACCCAGAAGCGGAAGTTGCCCTTGCCGTCGTCGACCTGGTCGATGACCTTGATCACCCCGTTGTACGTACCAGCCATCATTTCCGGCCAGGCTGGCAGGGGAATGGCCGGAATACCGTAAAACAGAATCTTGACCTTTCGGCCGACATTGAGCAACGGGGCGTCGATGCCGTCGGCCACCATTTCAATGGCCCGGTCCGTGGTATTGGGAGAGATTCGGACGAGTTTTTCGCCTGGCCGTACGGTTTCGCCGGCACCCGACTGCGCCATTTTCACGACGGTACCGTCAATGGGCGAAAGAATACGGCTGGCCACCCGTCGCTGATTGGCGTTGGAAAGACGCAGAGAGACGTCCGCCACCTGATCGGCGGCACGCGCCGCTTCGCCGATCGAGGCATCGCGGGCCGCTTCGGCTTCGAGGAGACGTTGCAGCACTTCCGCACTGATCTGATCCCGTCCGAAGGTCGACGCCTTCATCGACTGCTCGGCCGCCTTCAAATTGGCTTTTGCCCCGTCGAGGTCGGCCTTGGACGCGATGGCTTGCTGGATGCTGACTTCCAATTCGCGCTGCGAGACCAGGCCCTGGCTGACGAGTTGTTTGTGTCGATCGACGTTCAGTTCGGCGGTGGCCACGGCAATTTTTGCGACCTCGACCTTCTGGTAGGCTTCCCGAACCTTGCTGTCCGCCTCCTGCACGCGCGCGCCTGCCGACGGCACCGCGGCCTTCACGAGGTTTTGCATTTCCTTGATGCGTTTATCGAGCTGATCGGCGCGGCTGAGGGCAGCCTTCCGGGTATCCTCCAGAGCGCTCTTGCGTTGTTCGAGCAGGTTCAGGAGGTCCGGGGCCATGAAATTCGGGTCGTAGTCGTCGAGTTCGAGAATTACGTCGCCCGCCTTAACCCGCACGCCTTCGAAGATGTGCCACTTCCTGATTCGACCGGTAATCTGCGCCTCGATGTCTTGCGGGCGCTCAAAGGGGGTGTAGGCGGAGAGTTGGCCGGTGACCGTGATAGTTTGAGTCCAGGGGACGAAGGCCACGATCAGCATGAAGAAGCCGACCAGGAGAATGGCCAAGCGTGAGGAGAACCGAAGCCGTTCGGGGATTTGGACGGCTTCCCAGGACTGGAGCTTGGTCGACGTCGCCAGATCGTCGACGGCCATTTCATCCAAGCCGGTACGTTGGGTGACGAGGGAGCGAAATCGGGTTTTGAGTCCCTCACGGATACGCTGCACGTGACCCCTCCACGCACCATCCTCTGTAAAGATGCGCAGACGTATCATAGTGGAAGACAAAGGAGTTGGTCAATTCAATGAGGGGTTCCGTCGTGGCTCGGCTTGACCCTTCGACCGGAGAACGGCTATGGTTCGCCGCATCATTCTTTCCTTCAGCCAGAGGTGTGGTGTCCATGCCGAAGAATAAGAAAGCGGATCGGGCGTTGGTCGGAGTCTTGGGCGGGAGCACATCCGATTTCCCCATTCTTGAAAAGGCCGTCGCCATGTTGACGGAGCTCGGGATTCCCAATGAGCTGCTCGTGGTGTCGGCCCATCGCACACCGGATCGCCTCTTCGCCTATGCGGAACAGGCTGTGGGGCGGGGGATTCAGGTCATCATTGCGGGTGCCGGGGGAGCCGCTCATCTCCCGGGAATGGTGGCGGCGAAGACACCGTTACCGGTCATCGGGGTGCCTATTCCCACCGAAAACCTCCGCGGCTTAGATTCCCTGCTGTCGATCGTCCAGATGCCGAGGGGAATTCCGGTCGCCACAGTTGCGATCGGGGGCGCTGAAAATGCGGCCATCCTGGCCGCGCAAATTCTGGGATTGCAGTCCGTTTCCATCAGGCAACGCGTGGAAGGATTCCGTACGGCACAAACGCAACGCGTGCTCGACTCGCAGGACGACGCCCGATTGTCCCCTCCCTTTCCGACCCCACGCAGCAGCCGGATGAGCCGCCGGCCGTGAACGTGACGGTGATCGATCCTGGCGCGACCCTGGGTGTGCTTGGAGGCGGGCAGCTCGGCGCGATGTTCGCCACCGTGGCCCGCCGGATGGGCTACGCGATTGCGGTCTGGGATCCCGACCCCGAAGCGCCTGCCCACCGGATTGCCGACTATTCCTTCACCACCCCGTTCACAGACGCCGACACGCGCAAGGAGTTCCCACGGCGTGTCCGTGCGGTGACCTATGAATGGGAGAACGTGCCGGCCGATCTGTGCGAACAGTTGGAGCTGGACGTGCCGGTTCGTCCATCGAGCCATGTGCTTCGGGTGATTCAGGATCGCATCGAGCAGAAGACCTTTTTGCGGTCTCATGGGCTGGCCGTGCCGGCATTTTCCACCCTGTCCTCGCCGGATGAGCTCGGCCGGCAGACCATACCCCCTTATCCGCTGGTGTGTAAGACCGCCACTGCCGGGTATGACGGCAAGGGGCAGTGGAAAATCCTTCGAGCGGAGGATTGTCTTGCGGTGCAGCAGGAGTTGGCCCGGAACGCGAGGCCGGATTCGCGATGGATTCTGGAAGAATGGCTTCCGTTCGAGCGCGAGCTGTCGATTCTGGTCGTGCGAGGCGCCGATGGCGCGGCACAGACTTATCCATTGGTGGAGAATGTGCATGAAGACGGCATTCTTCTTCAGACGATTGTCCCGGCCGATGTGCCGGAAGCCGTTGCCGGCCTGGCCGCCACGATGGCTCGTGACGCCGTACAGGCGTTGGATGGTGTGGGGGTGTTTTGCGTGGAATTGTTCCTTATGGCCGATGGACGCTTAGTGATCAACGAAATCGCCCCCAGGCCGCATAATTCCGGTCACTACACCTTGGATGCCTGTACCGTCTCGCAGTTTGAACAACAGGTGCGGACCCTCTGCGGGTTACCGCTGGGAGAAGTCCGCCTGCTCAGCCCTGCCGTGATGCTTAATCTCATCGGTGACGATGTTCGACTCGTCACACTCTCGCCTGCCGCGCACGATCTCCTACGTGTGCCTGGTGCGATTCTTCACTTGTACGGGAAACGAGCGATCCGACCGAAACGGAAAATGGGCCATATCTCCTTCCTCGCTCCCACCCGCGCGGAGGCGCTTGCGACGGCCTCGACATTCCGCTCGCGGCTTGTTCCGACTCGACCGTAAGCACGACACTAGCCTACGACTTGATCTCGCTAAGTACGCCGATACGATGTTGCCCATTCCTCTCGGTTGAAGCCGGTCGGCCGCTCTGAGATTGTCCGTTTTTGTGTGACGATGAGAGCTCCCCGGCCCTTCATGGCCACCCCTGGTTAGCTCCTCCCTGCAATTGCGATGACTTGCCGTGATGGAACGAGGGTATGGGACTTGCTGTCCACCCGGCTGGTTCCACACCTTTCTCTTAAGGGCAGGCATAGCGTTGAGCGTTCCACTTTCCTCCGAACTCGATCAAACGGGGCGGCATCCCACCATGCGAGGATTGGGCCGTTTGCTGTCTCATTCACGAGTCCGCGTGATGTTTCTGCAAAGTCTCGTGGCCGGCATCCTGTCGTACGAACTGCTGGTCAGTAATGAGACGATCTACGGGCAGACCGTCAGCAAGATGGTGGCGCTTGGATTGCTGCTGGTCAGTGCCGGAATCATGGTGTTGCCGAAAACGGCCCTGGAGAGTGCCTGGTTTCCCGGCGCTTTGATCAGCATCAATACGCTGCTCGTCACGGGAACCATTTATCTCTCCGGAAACGCCAGTTCGGAACTGTATCTCACCTATTTTCTTCTCCTCTTGATTGCCTCATCCGCGCCCTCGCTCAAACAACTGCTCGGCTTCTCGGTCATCATCTGTGCCGGGTACGGTGTGTTGGTGTATGAGCAGGCGATGCAATCCGGCTCCCTTGCGGTCGGGCACCTGCTGGGCATTCCTGTCTTGCTGATCATGTCGGTGTTTTACGGCCTCACCCTGGAAACGGTGGCTGTCGAGCGGCGGCGGAACCGTGTGTTGCGGGAAAACGTTCAAGGGTTGAAACAGTCCGAGCAGGTCTTGGAGGAACGGCGAACGCAACTGGAAACCCGTGTGCAAGGGTTGAAGCAGGGGTTGTCCCGCGCAAACCAGGAAATCCGTCAGGGCATGGTGGAGCGCACCGGGTTGGAGCGGCAATTGCGCGAAGCTCAGAAGTTCGAGGCGATGGGTCGCTTGGCCTCCAGGTTGGCGCATGAATTCAATCAAGTGTTGGCCGTGATCGGCGCTCAGACAGGCGCCATCGTGTCCAGGTTGAAACCCGATGATCCGTTGCATGGGCCGGTGGAGGACATTTTCCGGAGCGGGGAGCGTGCCGCGACCCTGACGGCGCAACTGCTCGCGCTGGGGGTACGCGAAACGGCTATTCGCGACACGTTGTCGCTCGGCGAGGTCATTGTGTCGATGCGTGAGACGCTTCAAGGACTGCTTCCCGGACGGATTGATGTGCGGGTGCCGGACGAGTCCAAGCCGGTGCTGGTGGAGATCGGGCACGACCGGTTGGAGTATCTGTTGTTACACCTGGTCGCCAATGCGCGAGATGCCATGCCGAGCAGCGGCAGGGTGGAGATCTCACTGGAGGTCGTCACCGGGGAGTTGTTGCCGGCTGAACAACTGGAAAAGAATCCCCGCAAGCGTATGGCGCGGATTGCGGTGAGCGACAGTGGAGGGGGGATGAATTCGGACGTCCAAGCCCAGATGTTCGAGCCGTTTTTTTCGACCAAGGAAACCCATGCCGGTCTGGGGCTCACGCTGGTGTACGGGATCGTCCGTCAATCCGGAGGAATGGTTGAGGTGCAAAGCCAACCTGGTCAAGGCACCACGGTACGTGTCTATCTCCCCCTGGTCGAGCGTAACGGGGTACTGCGTGATACGAGGGTACTCCCCGAGGCGCTGTCGAAGGGCGCAGAAACGGTGCTGCTTGTGGAGGAAGATGAAATCGCGAGGAAACTGGCCCTCTCGACCCTGCACTGCCATCGTTACCATGTGCTGGAGGCGGGGTCGGCGGTGGAGGCCTTGCTCGTAGCCCAGCAATACCAAGGGCCGATTCACCTCACGGTCAGCCATCTCTCATTGCCGGAAATCAGCGGCCGGGAGTTGGCCAAGCGGCTGGTGCTGCAACATCCAAAAATGAAAGCGTTGTTCGTATCAGGATTTTCTGACGATACGATTGCCAGTCATCGGGTGAATAAGAAGTATTTCCTGCAGCAGCCGTATCGGCAGCACGACCTGGCCGGAAAAGTTCGCGAATTGTTGGATGTGTAAACGATGGGATGGCGACGTTAGTATCGGAAGGACTCGGTGCGGCCGGGCTTGAAAAACCGCACGTCGGGTCGCTTGAAAAAGCCGATCAGCGCCATTCCCGCAATGAACCCGCCGATGTGCGCAAAGAACGCCACGCCTCCTCCTTGTGATCCCAGGCTCGCGCCGCCGTTCAGCAGCTGCATGACGAACCACAATCCCAGCACGACGCCGGCCGGCACATAGGTGGTGCCCACCACCGGGGCAATCAGCAAGACGCGGGCATGGGGAAAGAGCAGCAGATAGGCACCCAGGACGCCTGAAATCGCCCCGCTTGCGCCGACCATGGGAACGGTGGATGTCGGGTCGGTCAACGCGTGGCTTAGCGCCGCCAGGATTCCACATCCCACATAGAAGACGATAAATCTGCCATGCCCCATGATGTCTTCGATGTTGTTGCCGAAGACCCACAGGTAGAGCATGTTGCCGATCAAATGCATCCAGCTGCCGTGTAGAAACATGCTCGTGAGGATGGTCGCATACGCGGGAATGGTCGCAATTCCCGTTGGGAGCGATGCCTGGCCGAACAGGATGGACGGGATGGCTCCGTATTGGTAGACGAAGGTTTCGCCGGAAGGTGATCCGAGGGAACTTTGATAAAGGAAGACGAGTGAACAGGCGACAATGAAGGCGACCGTGATGACCGGCGTGCGTTCGGTCGGGTTGTCATCACTCAGAGGCAGCATCGCGACACCTGGTCTGAGAGAATTGTTAGGCTGCCGGACGCGGAAGCCGAGGATTCGATGGTGGGACATCGTCGGCTTGCAGCGGAACCGAGAACCCGGCCGCATGGGTATGGCCACCGCCTCCGAACGATGCTGCGATCGCACCGACATCGGTTCCATCTTCGCGGGAACGCATACTGAAATATCGACGACCGTTGCGATCATGCCAGATCAAACAGAACGGATGGTCGGCGGACAACCGTTCGCCGATTTGACTGGTGAGAACCGAGCTGTGGACCGATGGAACGGTGACGCCTTCGAACTGCACCAACGTCGCGTGTGAGGCCAGTTTCGTGACGAGTTCGTTTTCGTAGCGGAGAATGGCGCGGCCTTCGCGTTCTAACTCCCGCTGCTCGAATCGGGTCCAAAGCTCAAAGTCGAACGGGTAGGAGGCCAGTGCGGCGCTGATTTCACGACTGTTCGGAAGCGCCCAATGCCACAAATCCTTATCTTGGATGTAGCGCAGCAGCCAGGGGGCCGGTTCATCATGGGCCCATTCCCATCCCAGTACCGCTCCCGACTTGTTGAGATCGAAGTAGGCATAGGGAAGGTCGGCCAGCGCCTGCTCGGCGGTGATGTGATGGTCCAGAACAACCAGGCTGGCCGCATCCTTGGCCATGGCTTCAAGCGTCGGCCGGTTGTAGCTGAAATCCACCATGACAATGTGATGACCCGCGAGATTGGTCGGCGGCGCTTCACCGTGTTTCACGGGGCGATACTCCGCTCCGGGATAACGCCGCCAAATGGCCCAGGCGGCGCCGAAACCATCAGCACATTCAGCATGATAGAGAATCAGCGTGGGAGGAGAAGAAGACAGGGTTCGCATGGTGGCTGCGCTCATAGGCTCACCACCTTAGCATGTCCGTTCATGGAGACTAAAGAGCTATCTCAGGATGCGGGCGAGCCGGCCCGGCTGCCGGCATCGCCTGCATTCGCTTAGGCGGTCGCCGGAAGGTGGTTGAGGTGATTGATCAACTGCCGCAGGCGGCCCGCATTACGGCGATTGAATGAAAAGGTCAATCGTGCGAGGTCCTTCAAGCCGGGCTCATCTATTTCTTCCGGGAGCGACGGCCGTTGCTCAAACGTGCCCTCCGTCAACATGTCCTTGAATTGACGCTGCACCTCTTCGACTTGCTCCGCGGTCAATGGAGTTTTCAGCCTGATCACAAGCTGACGTCCCACAAATCGGAGGGAGTGATAGCGCCGATAGAAGGTGCGTATTTCTGTGACCGCATCTTCCACATTATCGACGATGGTGAAGAGGGCGAGGTCTTCGGCGTTGATCAGGCGGCGCTTCAACAGCTGTTCGGTGATAAATGAATTCCAGTGGTTCCAATAATCGCAGCCCGGAGCCTGGAGACACACGATCGGTTTCGGATCGCTTTTGCCGGTTTGCACGAGCGTCATGATCTCAAAGCCCTCGTCATGCGTGCCGAACCCGCCTGGAAATAACGCAATCGCGTGCGATTCTTTTTGGAACATGAGCTTGCGGGTGAAAAAATACTTAAAGGTGACGAGCTTGGGATCGTCGGCGATGACGGCATTGGCCCCCTGTTCAAAGGGCAGCATGATGTTGACCCCGAAGCTATGTTCACGGCCCGCGCCTTCCTGCGACGCCCGCATGATGCCGTCGGCGCCGCCGGTGATGGTCATGTAGCCTTCTTCCACCATTCGCCGGGCGAACTGAAATGCCAATTGGTAGTTCGGATCGTCGGCGGGGGTGCGGGCTGAGCCGAAAACGCTAATCTTCAGGCGGTCTCGATAGCCTTGAAACACTCGGAAGGCATGCCGCAGTTCTTTGAGTGCTCGATTCACGATCTTCAGGTCCAGCACATCCAATTGCGATTCTGAGAGCCGGATGACGCCCGCGAGGATTTCTTTCATGAGTGCGGCCTGGACGTCGTCGTCCGGGCGGTCAAGTAGGGTCGTGATTTGGGTGAGAATTTCGTCTTTGGTCGGAACGGGTTTCGAACGCGCGGCAGGACTTTTCATGAATGGTCACCTAAAGCACGGTAAACTCCGGACGGGTATCGCCGGAGAATGAAATCATAACAAGCCGGGGAGCTCGAAGCAAAAGATTCATCGGAGGAAACTTAGGAGAGATCCGAGGCACGCGGCAGGTTTTGCAACACCCAAGCGCGAATTTTTGATTCGTCGGAAGACGGCATGGGAGTGAATTGAATGTCGATTGCCGGGTAGGTTCCGAGCACATTCCGGTCTTCGTGGAATTCCGGCTCGTAACTGCTGTTGAGGATGGTGCCTTGCAGAGAGAAACTTAAATCCGCTCCGGGAAGAATGAACGACAGCACGATGCTCGTTCCGGGAAGCAGCAACGTGCGACTCTCGATAGACGCGCCGACATGGCTGAGTTGCCTGATCGTGGCGGTGTGTTTTGCGCCTTCGCCCTCGCCGTTGGTCACGCGAACGGTGGCGGGAAGACAGGTCTCGCAACGTTTCGGCGCCAAGGCCAAGTCACGTGCCGTCAGGATGCCGACTGGTTGACCTTGTTTGGTGACGATCAGGAGAGAGGTGCCGGTAGAAGCCATGACGCTGGTGGCATCGTCAAGAATCTGGTCACATTCGACGGAATGAACTGGCTTCGACATGATGGACCGCACCTCGACATCGTGCGGTTCGAGCCCCTGGGCGACGACTTTTTTGACGATGTCGCCAGAGGTCATGATGCCGAAGGCGGCTTCGCCGTCCTTGATCAGCAGGCAGGGCATCTGTTCCCGATCGAGGAGCGAGGCGGCCTCGCTGACAGAGACATCCCCGGGAATCTGTACCACGCCGGGTGTCATCATGTGGGCCACCATAGGGGTTGTCGAATGAGTCGGTTTGTCGCGGAGCATGGAGCCGGTTCGTGTCATGTTGTAAGCCTATTTCTCGCCGTGAGAGGGGCTAACGGTGCGGCCCGGCGACCACCACGTCGAAAGGAAGTATATCAGATCGGTTTGCCGGACCCGTTTCCCCATCTTCCCTTGTCAACCAAGAGGTTAGGCGCTTAGACTGCACATAAACTATAGTCACTATGGTTGCTTCAAAATATGCCAAATGTGATCTGATGCAAAGTGAATTCACACAACGTGCGAAAAACGTTTCTGCGCATGGTCTGGGGCTGTCCGTGGACGTGTATTCTCCGGATCTGCTGCATCTGGTCCAAGCGCTTCGTGAAACGGGGTTGGAGCCGGGATATCTGGAAGTGTTCAAAGCCACGACATCCGCGATGCAGTGGGTGCGGCAACAATTACCGGGAATCAAACTTCCCTACCATGGTGAAGGCTTGTGGAGTACGCAACCGGAATTCCCCGACAGTGTTTCCGGCCGGCAGGGTGTGGCGGAAGCCTGTGCGCAGATCATCGCCCTGCACAGCGCCTGGCTGAATCATGAATGCGCGTCCAAGCAGATGGCGGGTTATGCCTTCGGCACCTATCTGCCCCCGCTGTATACGGAGTTGTCGGCCAGAATGACGGCTCAAAACCTGGCCTATCTCCAAAGCCAAGTGGATCAGTACGCGCGCGGAAATGCAAGCGATCCTGCGCTGGTTCTCTTGGAAATGCCGCCGCTCACGTATTTCGGCTGCGGCACGCTGGCGATTCCTGAATTTTTCCGTACGGTCACCGACCGGGCGGCCTGTGGCTTAGTGCTGGATATCGGACATCTCTGGACCGTGTATCGCTACACAGCGGCCTGGCAACGACAGCGGTTGGAAGACTTCGCCGCGGACTTCCTCGATGCGTTTCCAATGGAACGGGTGATCGAGATCCATGTGGCCGGACTGGCTGAATTTGCGAGCTCTCCTGACTGCCGGGTTGCAGCAGACGGCAGTTCATTGCCCTACTGGATTGATGCCCACGGAGCTCCCATTCCAGAAATCCTATTTGATCTGTTGGCCCAAGTCCTGGCTCATCCACGCCTGACATCACTCAAGGGCGTGGCTCTCGAAGTTGATACCAAGTCGATTGCGATGATCGTTGAAGAGTTCAGGCAGTGTCGTGGGCGGTTTGAGGCAATGGTCAACGAACTGCAACAGAGTTGTACGGCAGCTCCGTCGCCGGCGACCAATCGATCGCCCGAGAGGGGGCAGGTTCTGACCTCGGATGAGCGCGATGCCTTGCAACGGCAGTACGGCACCTATGTGCAATTCGTCACGACGCAAGATCCTGGATCGATGCCGGCAGACCCGTCCTTGCTGGGCGGATCGCCTGAGAATCTGCACCGCTATCGCGATAGCTATCTGCCGCACGAACTGCTGCATTGGGGCGGTGACTTACAGGATATGTTTCCGAAGACCTGCCGTGCCCTCAGCGAGGCGCACCTTCCACTAGAGCGATTCGTGCCATTCTGGTTCAGCCGGCCAAGACATGATCAGGATGACTATGATTTTTTCCTGCTGAAGATCGACCGGTTCGTCGAGTTCGTAGGACAGGCCTGCCTGTCAGCTTCTGCAGTCGTGGATACTGAGGCCGAGGAATTGCGGGCTGCGTATCGTGCGGCAAATGAACCGATCGGGTCGGCGCAGGTGGGCTCATGAGCTTTTGGACGACGCTTCCACAGCCCATTTTAGGGTTGGCTCCGATGGACGGAGTGACCGATGCCGCCTTCCGGCGCGTGGTGGCTTCGCAGGGACGGCCCGACATTACATTTACCGAGTTCACCAACGTGAATGAGATCTGCCGTGGCCCGGACCATCTGCTGTCCTCTCTGATTTACAGCGAGGCCGAACGGCCGATTGTGGCCCAGCTGTACGGCAAGGATCCGGAGCAATTCTATCGGGCCGCGCAGGTGGTCTGCGAGCTCGGATTTGACGGTCTCGATATCAACATGGGCTGCCCGTCGAAAAGTGTGGCGGCATCCGGCTCAGGCGCAGCGCTGATCAAAACACCGGATCTGGCCCATGCCATCCTGCAGGCTGCGAGGCAGGGGTTGGAGGATTGGGCCGGTGGGCAGTCGATCCACACCCAGGGATTCAAACCGTCTCGCATCGAATTCATTCACGAGCTGAATCATCGGCGTTCCGGCTCTCCCGTTGTGCCGCGCCCGCTGCTCCCGCTGTCCATCAAGACGCGATTGGGGTTCGATTGTGTGGTAGTCGAGCGATGGGTGGAGCATTTGCTGGAAGCGCGTCCAGCAGCCATTACGGTGCACGGCCGAACCTTGCAACAGATGTATCGCGGCGCCGCTGATTGGGCGGCCATTGCCGAGGCGGCCAAGCTCGCCCAGGACACAGGGACATTGATCCTGGGGAATGGCGATCTCAATACCTTGGTCGATGCCGTTCGACGCGTCGCCGAGAGCCGGGTTCAGGGGGTGCTGGTCGGGCGCGGAACACTCGGCGCACCGTGGTTCTTTCGTGAAAAAGAGCAAGCCCGCCGCGCGTTCACCGAGCGGCTCGAGCTGTCGGCGCTTCCAGCCACCATGTGGGAGCCGCCGGTGTCCCTGCGTCACCGCATGCAGGTCATGCTCGATCATGCGCGGCAGTATGAGGCCATTGCGGGCTTGGACTGCTTCCGCTCCATCCGGAAACATCTTGGCTGGTACTGCAAAGGATTTCCTCACGCGGCGGCCATGCGGGGAAAGATGTTCGGAGTCTCGACCGTGCAGGATGTCGAACGCATCGTCGCAGAGTTTTGTCAGGACCTCATGCTGGAAGAGGCCGCCGCATCCGACTCGGCTCCGCTGGAAGCTCACATTCCTCACCCCTGCGCATCCTGACCCATGCGACTGATCCTGGCTTCCACCTCGCCTCGGCGGCATGAATTACTGACTCTCCTGGGGGTGCCCTTCGATGTCGTTGCCCCGCCATTCATTGAACAGGTGCGACTGCAGGTGGCTGCCGAGAAGCAAGCCGAGGAATTCGCCGCAGGCAAAGCCAAGTCTTGTGTCGCATCTTGTCCTGATTCCCTCATTCTTGGAAGCGACACGTTGATCGATCTCGGCGGTGCGGTGCTGGGAAAGCCGGACGATGTGGCCGAAGCGGGGGTGATGCTCCGTCGTCTGGCTGGTCAGAAGCATCGGATTGTGACAGCCGTGGCGCTGGCAGGGCCCGAGCTTGAGCGCTGCGAAGTCCGACTCGCAACGGTGCTGGTGACGATGAAACCTCTGAACGACGCCGCGTTAGCTGCCTACCTCAGAACCGGCGAGAGCCTGGGCAAAGCCGGTGCGTATTCCATTCAGGGAGGCGGGGCCGCATTCATTGAGCGGATCGAGGGCGACTACACCGCGGCCGTGGGGTTGCCCCTGCGGCTTGTCGCTGAGATGTTGCAGCAGCGCGGCCTGTCCTGTCCGGTCGACATCGATCAGCTCTACGTCCGCACGCCCTATCCGAATTGGGATCACTTCCGCTCCTAGCCGAGCCCGATCGTCCACCCTTATTCCGATTAGCGTGAGATTGAAATGGTCTTCCCAATCCTTTTACAATGCGCCTTTGTTCAGTGACGCGTCAGGGAGGTACTCATGCGCGCGAATGATGGCAGGGCAGGTCGGCGTGCAACTACGCATGCGGTAGTCGGGTTGGTGGTTGGAGCAATGGCGTTGGCGGTCAGCGGGCCGGCGTGGGCGATTGATGTGAAGTTGTCTCCCGAAGAAGCCAGGAAAGCCCTGGAAGCCGGGCGAGCGCCTATGGATAAAGCCGGATCACCGGAGGACGTGAAAAAAATCCTACAGCAGGCCTCGCTAGTCACGCGAGTCGGCGCAGATCCCGAAAAAGATCCCTGCGGTCCCAGCGCCATTCTTCGCACCAAGCGCTACCGGTTAGAGGCGTTCGGCAGGCAAGAAGCGGCCGAATCGAAAAAGCAGAAGAAAGACGTCCGCATGCCCGACGAGTTCATCCAAAAAGTCGTGGATATGCCGAACATGGAAGTCGAGGTGCAGTTATGCGGCGATGACGAATACTTCGCCGAGAAGGCGGACCTCGTCTTTCAGCAAAAGGGCAAGAATATCCGCCCGGTGGATCTCAGCCCGGCTGATCGAGGGAGAAAAAACGATGGCACGGGCCCCGCGTACCGGTCGCGTTTCACCGCCCGCTTCGGATACGAATCGTTCGATCCCAATGCCAAAACCACCATCGTGGTGACCTTGCAGGATGGTCAGACCATGCAGTTCGACGCGGATTTTTCGCAGGTGAAATAATTTCGCATAGCGGTGCGGGCATGTGTGCCCCCACCGCTATCTTCTGTGCAATCCCACTCCTCCCTCGACCGGTTTCCTTCCATTCGTTCCGCGCTGTGCTGACCTCCAAACATCCCGGTTGAGTCGTCTTGTGGTGGGCATGCATAATGACCCACATGGACAAGGCCGATCTGCTGGGGCTCTACCGCCAGATGTTGTTGATTCGCCGGTTTGAAGAAAAGTCGGCGGAGATGTATGCGCTCGCCAAGATCGCCGGGTTTCTCCACCTGTACATCGGGGAAGAAGCGATTGCCGTCGGGGCGATCGCAGCGCTGCGGCCGGATGATTATGCGATCAGCGCCTATCGCGATCACGGACATTGTCTGGCCCGCGGTTCTGATCCTAACAAGGTAATGGCTGAGCTCTTCGGCAAGGCGACCGGCTTGTGTCAGGGCAAGGGCGGCTCGATGCATTTGGTAGATCTTTCGAAACGTTTCATGGGCGGCTACGCCATCGTCGGTGGGCATATCCCATTGGCGACGGGATTGGCCTTTACGACGAAATATCAGAAGCAGGATCTGGTCACCGTCTGTTTCTTTGGAGAAGGCGCCGTGCCGAGTGGCCAGGCGCATGAAGCATTTAATCTGGCGGCTCTGTGGAAACTGCCGGTGATTTTTATCTGTGAGAACAATCGATACGGAATGGGTACGCCCGTGCAACGAGCCGTGGCGTTGTACGAAAACGTGGCGGAGGCCGCGCGCTCCTATGGCATTGCGGCCGAGCGAGTAGATGGCATGGACGTGCTCGCCGTGCGTTCATTGATGCACAGGGTGGTGGATCAGGTGCGTGCCGGGCATGGGCCGTTCTTCATCGAGGCGATGACCTATCGCTTCATGGGGCACTCGATGGCCGATCCCTCGCATGGCCATTATCGGAGCAAGGATGAAGTCGAGGAACATCGCAAGCGTGACCCGCTGACGCTGTTGAGGGAGACGATGCTGAGCCAGGCGCGTTGCGACGAGGCCGATTTCAAGCAACTCGAGCGGGAGATCGGCGAAGTCGTAACGGCAGCGGTAAAGTTTGCCGACGAGAGTCCGTTTCCCGATCCTGCAAGTTTGTATGCCGATGTCATGGTGGAAGACTAGGAACGTCTATGTTGTTGTCCTATCGGGAAGCTCTCAACCAAGCCATGCGGGAGGAAATGCGCCGCGACCCGCGCATCTTCTTGATCGGCGAAGAAGTGGGCTATTACCAGGGCGCGTTCAAAGTGACGAAGGGGTTTGTCGAGGAATTCGGCCCTCAACGGGTGGTTGATACGCCCATCACCGAAGCCGGGTTCACCGGCCTCGCCATCGGGGCGGCCATGGCTGGGTTGCACCCGATCGTCGAGTTGATGACCATGAACTTCGGTATCGTCGCGCTGGATCAGATCGTGAACAACGCGGCCAAAATCCGGTACATGTCCGGTGGCCAGCTCTCGGTGCCGCTGGTGATTCGTGGCCCCGGCAGCGCGGCGCATCAACTGGGGGCGCAACATTCGCAAAGCCTGGAAGCCTGGTTCTGCCACGTCCCTGGATTGAAAGTTGTCGCGCCGGCCACGCCGCACGATGCGAAGGGTTTGCTGAAGAGCGCGATTCGTGACAAGAATCCGGTGATTTTTATCGAGGCGCAATTGCTTTACGGTACGAAAGGCGAAGTGACGGAAGGCGACTACACAATTCCGCTCGGCCAGGCCGAGGTGAAGCGGACGGGGGCGGATGTGACGGTCGTGGCCTATTCCAAGATGTTGCTCGTCGCGCTGGAGGCGGCAGAGCAGTTGAGTCGTGAGGGTGTGGATGTCGAAGTGATCGATCCACGCACACTCAAACCGTTGGATCTCGACACGATCGTCACCTCGGTCAAAAAAACCGGGCGCCTGGTGATCGTCGAAGAAGGCTGGCGCTTTTGCGGGCTGGGCGCCCAAATTGCCGAAAGTATCTATAGCGCGGCGTTCGATTCTTTGGATGGCCCGATTATCCGCGTCACCGGCGAGGACGTACCCATCCCCTACAGCCGACCTTTGGAAGATGCCGCCATTCCCGATGTGCCGCGCGTAGTTGCCGCTGTCAAAACAGTCTGTGGTGTCGCATGAGAAATGGTCGCCGCCTGCTTCGCGCCGGACTTCGACGGTGGTCTGCATCCTGGAGGGCAATCCATGGCTAGTCGTGTGGTCATGCCTAAATTGACGGATACGATGGAAGAAGGCGTCTTGCTGGCCTGGAAAAAACATGAAGGGGATCCGGTGCAGGCCGGGGAAGTGATTGCCGAGATCGAAACCGACAAGGCGGTCATGGATCTGGAGGCCTTCGCTCCCGGCATTCTGCGGAAGACACTGGTACGGGACGGGGAAACCGTGCAGTCTGGTACGTTGATCGGGGTCATCGCCGAGGCCGATGAAGATATCACGTCGGCCCTGTCGGACGGGGTGACGGCAGCGCCGTCGATCGGCAATGGGACGAAAAGCGCCGCTGCACCAGCCAAGGCACCGGCTCCAGCTCAATTCGCGCATTCGGAGGGTGCGCGTCCAGTTGCCTCTCCGCGCGCGAAGGCCCTGGCCGCTGAACGCGGGCTCGATCTGTCCACCCTCACCGGCAGCGGTCCAGGCGGGCGAATCGTTGAGGCGGATGTACTCCAGGCGAGTGCTCAGCCAGCGTCGGCATTACCGGCCGGAACCGATCAGCCGCTCAGTCAGATGCGAAAAGCCATCGCCAGGGCGACGGTCCAGAGCAAGGGGCCCGTCCCGCATTTCTACCTGACCGTCGAGATCGATATGGAGCCGGCAGAGCGTGTGCGCGATCAGTTCAAGCAGAGCCGTCAAACCCATCCATCCATTACCGATCTGCTCATCAAGGCATCGGCGCTTGCGCTACTCCGGCATCCGGAGATCAATGTCTCATTCACCGGCGAGGCTATTAGGCGATATGAGCAGATTGATATCGGGGTGGCCGTCGGCATGGAGGATGGTCTGATCGCACCGGTCATTCGAAATTGCGAGGCGAAAACGCTGGTCGAAATTTCGGCCGAGACTAAGGCGTTGATCGAACGGGCCAGGCAGAAACGCTTGCAGCCGAACGAATATACGGGAGCGACATTTGCCATTTCCAATTTGGGTATGTTCGACGTGGACAACTTTATTGCGCTTCTCATGCCGCCCCAGGCTGCGTCGATTGCCGTGGGCGCGATTCGAGACGTGCCGGTGGTGACGAAAGGAACCGTGACGGTCGGGCGGCGGATGAAGGTCACGTTGTCATGTGACCATCGGGCGCTCGATGGCTTGATGGGCGCGCAGTTCCTGAAAGAATTCAAACGTGTGCTGGAGCACCCACAGGAACTCGTGGCTCCGGCGGTGAAATCATGAGCTTCATTCAGATCGATCCGCGGCCCACTGCCGAAAAAGCCCAGACGTCAGCGCCTCAGCCTCGACGCCTACCGCCCTGGTTCAAGGTGAAACTTCAGACCGGTCCGGATTATCACGACATTCGCAAAACCATGGACCGGCTCAACCTCCACACGATTTGTGAAGAAGCACGCTGTCCGAACATGTGGGAATGTTGGAACGCCCGCACCGCAACCTTTCTCATTCTCGGCGACATCTGTACGAGGAGGTGCCACTACTGCTCAGTTGCCACCGGTCGGCCGCATGAGGTGGATCGCGAGGAGCCGTTGCGCGTGGCGGAAGCGGTACACGCCCTCAGCTTGAGACACGCCGTGATTACCTCGGTGAACCGCGATGAATTGGACGACGGCGGCGCGTCCATCTTTGCCGAAACCATCCGCCACATCAGGCGGTTGATTCCGAGCTGCACGATCGAAGTACTTATCCCGGATTTTGAAGGAAACGAAGCAGCGCTGGCGCTGGTTGCGGCGGAGAAGCCGGACATTCTGAATCACAACATCGAAACGGTTCGGCGCCTGTTCCCCTCGATCAGGCCGCAAGGGAAATACCAGCGGTCGATTGAATTGCTGGGCCGCGCGAAGCAGATGGGCATGACGACCAAGTCGGGCCTAATCGTCGGCATGGGCGAATCCACTGACGAAGCGCGCGGCGTCATGCGTGACCTGCGCGCAGTCGAATGCGACATCATGACCATCGGCCAGTATCTACAACCGACAAAAGAGCATCTCCCCGTCGCACGGTTCTACCACCCGGACGAATTCGCCTCTTTGAAGGAAGAAGGCCTCGCCCTCGGTTTTCGCCACGTCGAATCGGGACCGCTGGTGCGCAGTTCCTACCATGCGGAACAGCAGGTGGCAGGACGCTGAAAGCGTCTCCGGTGTGTTAAACATTCTGGCCAGTTCCAACCATCCACGCCTAAGGCATTCGCTAGTGACCATGCGCCCTTAGCAATGCCGTTCGCTTACTCATAATGCAGCGCTTCGATCGGATTCATCCGCGAGGCTTTGTTAGCCGGATAGAGTCCGAAGAAGATCCCCACTACCAGCGAGAAGAAAAAGGCGACGGCGATGGCTTGCGACGAGATGATCGTGGGCCAGCCGATGAGGCGCGTCAGTAGCTGCGCGCCGACGATGCCGAACACGATACCGGCCATTCCACCCATCGCGGTCAGGATGATCGCTTCGACCAAAAACTGCAGCAGAATGTGGGCGCGTTTGGCTCCGACTGCCATGCGAATGCCGATTTCCCTGGTGCGTTCGGTCACTGAGACCAGCAGAATGTTCATGATCCCGATCCCGCCGACGACCAGCGAAATGGAGGCAATGCTCAGGAGCATCATCATCATGGTGTGGCTGGCTCCGGCAACGGTTTTGGCCACGTCTTCCATCGTGCGGATGGTGAAATCGTTTTCCTCCGCGGGGTGGATGCGGTGTCTCGCGCGCAGCAGTTCCTTGATTTCTTCCACGGCGGCAGGAACGCTATATCGATGTTGCGTGGAGACCATGATAATGCCGACCGTCCCCAGAAACTTCGTGCCCAGAACCTTTCGTTCGGCAGTCGTAAAGGGAAGGATGACGATGTCGTCCTGATCCTGCCCTGACAAGGATTGTCCCTTCGATGAGAGGACGCCGATGACGCGTAGCGGAATATTCTTGATCCGGATCTGCGCGCCAATGATCTCTTCACCACGCTCGAACAAATTGTCCGCGACGGTCTTGCCTACCACGGCGACCTTGGCGGCGGCATCCTCATCCGCCTGAGTGAAAAAATCGCCTGCTGCAATGGGCCAGTTGCGAAGATCGGTAAATGCCGTGGTCGTGCCGATGGCGATCGTATTCCAATTCTTGTGTTCATGAATGACTTGCAGAACCGAACGTGAGGCATAGGTGACGAGGCCGATGTCGCCGATGCGTTTTTCGATGTCGCGTGCATCGTCCACGGTGAGGGTCGAGACCGAGCCGAGCCCCCCGCGCACGCCGCCCGTCGTGGTGGCGCCCGGAATGATGATCAGGACATTGGTGCCGAGGCTGGCAATCTCGCGTTGCACGGACGCTGTGGCGCCCTGGCCGAGACTGACCATGCCGACCACGGCGCCGACTCCGATGACGATCCCCAGCATGGTCAGCCCTGCGCGCAAGGGATTGCGCCGGAGCACGCGGAGGGCGGATTGGATCGTCAGCCAGAGAAAGCTCATGCCACGTCCGTCACCGTATCTTCGGGCCGATTTCAAAGCCCGGGGGGAGTTTCTCCCGGGCGCTGTCTTCGGCAGTCACGATGCCCACAATGGCGGCATCGCCTTCGTGGATGTCGCCGGACGTGATGTCCGTATACAGGGAATCCGCAATGCCGAGAGTGACCGGGGCCGACCGCACGAGACCTGCCGCGTCCAGTACCCATAGTTGAGGAGTTTTGCGGTCCACTGCCACACCTGGCATGCGGAATCGCAGCGCCGCGTTAGGCGCGCGCAGCGCATCCTCGTTGCGAGCCGTCACGATGGTGATGTTGGCCGTCATGCCGGGCTTCAATTTGAGGTCGGGATTTTCGACCGCAATGATCACATCGTAGGTCACGACATTCTGGATGCTGACGGGCGCATTTCTGACCTGTGTGACGATGCCATGAAACGATTCTCGCGGATAGGCATCCACCCGGAAGTCCGCGGATTTGCCTTCCGTGACGCCGCCGATATCGGATTCGCTGACGTTGGCAATGACCTGCATGCGGGTGAGGTCCTGCGCGATCACGAACAAAGTCGGGGTTTGAAAGCTGGCGACGACGGTCTGTCCCTCCTCCACGTTACGAGAGACCACCGTGCCGTTGACCGGAGAAAAAATGGTGGTGTAGCCCAGGTCCAATTCGGCGGAAGCCAGCGTCGCCATCGCCTGGTCGACCTGCGCCTGAGAGAGTTCCACTTGCGCCTCGGCGTCACGTGAGTTGGTCCGGGCCAGATCCAGCTCTGATTGCGCGACGAACTCCTGATCTCGCAGCGCGGCCATGCGATTCAGTTCCAGTGTTTTCTGCACGAGCATGTTCCGTGCTTTGGCGAGACCGGCTTGCGCGCTCTTGAGCGCCGCCTTGGCTTGGCTCACCTTGGCTTGATAGGGTTTCTGATCAATCGAAGCCAGGACCTGCCCCTCCCGCACCACCGAATTGAAGTCGGTATACAGTTTCGCGATCTTCCCTGAGACCTGGCTGCCCACTTGAACCGAGATGACGGGGTTGACGGCTCCCGTCGCAGTGACCAGTGAAGTGATCGGGCCGCGATCGACGGTCAGCGTTTTGTAGTGATTGCCGGCCGGGTCATTGGACCACCAGTACCAGAGGGCGACGGCCAGGACGGTGAGGAGGCTCACGGTTCCAATGATAATCGGGGCACGTCTCCTATGACGGGAAAGAGCCCTCCCGTCGATGGGAGTAAGGACTCGGTCATGGCCTTGACCTTGCACAGCCGGAACCGCAGCTATCACGACGGATGGGGGATGGGTAGTCTGCGGCGGGTCGCGTTTCAAATCGTCTGAGGCCATGCACTCCCTTCCGTTTCACTCCGAGGAGAGGCAAGAGAAGTGCCGTTTCTTTCCGGGCGAAAAATGTCACGATAGTCGGAATGGCTACCTGCTCGTACCCGTGCGCAGGTCGTCGACGATGGGGCATTCTGCAACAGAAGGCAGGAGCATCCTGCGGCAGGACGCCCCTTGACCACATAGGAGCGCGCCGATTAGTCTGTGCCCTCAGATACCGGGGAGGCAGGGGTGCGGGCAGGCGCGAGTGAGGGACGAAGTATGACCGAGGAATGGGGCGCGGTATTGGTGGTGGATGACGACGCCGACATGCGGAGTCTCCTCTGCGATGTCTTGCAGGGGCGCGGGCATCAATGCACGGGTGTGGGCGGCGGGGATGAAGCGCTCAAGGAACTGAGCGAGGAAGATTATGCCGTCGTGCTCACCGATCTTCGGATGAAGGGTATGCAAGGCACAGAGCTGCTTGCGGAGATCAAGCAGCGCTATCCCGATATCGGAGTGATCTTGATGACGGCATTCGGCACGGTGGAAACCGCGGTCGATGCGATGCGGCATGGAGCGAGCGATTATCTCACCAAGCCGGTGAAGACCGAAGAGTTGGTCCGCGTGGTCGAGCGCGCGGTTCGTGAAGCCGCCCTCCGGCGCGAAGTGAGTCGTCTGCGCAAGGAAGTGCACAAGGAATACAGCTTCCATCAGATTCTGGGCAAGAGCAAGCCGATGCAGGCCGTCTTCGATTTAATTCGACGGGTGGCCGATAGTCCGACCAATGTGCTGATCACCGGCGAAAGCGGCACCGGGAAAGAATTGGTGGCCAAAGCGATTCATTACAACAGTGACCGGCGGGATGCGCCGTTTGTGCCGGTCAATTGTGCGGCGATTCCGGAGCAGTTGCTCGAAAGCGAACTCTTCGGCCATATGCGGGGCTCCTTCACGGATGCCAAAATGGATAAACGCGGATTGTTCGAGGAAGCACAGAAGGGCACGCTGTTTCTGGATGAGATCAGCGAGTTGCCGCTCATGTTGCAGGCGAAGTTGCTGCGTGCCATTCAGGAGCGGGAGATTCGGCGTGTCGGCGCAACCAAGTCCATTCCCGTGGATGTGCGGATCATTGCCGCGACCAACTTAAATCTCGTTGATGAAGTGAAGAATAAGCGATTCCGTGAAGATTTTTACTACCGGCTCAATGTCATCGAGTTGCGCTTGCCGCCTTTGCGGGAACGGCGGGAGGATATTCCGATTCTGGTCGATGCCTTCCTGAAGAAATGCGCCGCCTCCCGCGGCAGGCAGGTGAAGGGCCTCAGCGAGCCGGCGCTCGCGATGCTTGCCGACTACACCTGGCCGGGCAATGTCCGGGAACTGGAGAATGTTATCGAGCGGGCCGTCACGTTGAGCCATGGCGAGGTCATCGGCGCGGAAGACCTGCCCATTCAGGTCCAGGGAGCTCGCGGAGATCGCCGGATTCTGGACGAAGCAGCCGAACGAACCTTGCCGCTCCATGAAGTGGAAAAGGAATATATCGTGAAAATCCTGGAGAAGACGGGCGGCAATAAATATCAGGCCGCGCATGTGCTAGGAATCGATCGGAAGACCCTCTACCGCAAGCTCGCCGAAATCGAGGGCAAACCACACTCAGACGCGTAGAGTCACCGTCTCACCGTCGTGCGGGGAGCCATCGTCGTGCAACCTCTGTCACAAAAACCCCGGCTGCTTGAATATGGCGGCCCTGCGTTGCTGACCCTCGGAATAGTGTTCCTCGACCTATCGGTTCCGCCAGAGTATGCCGTCTGGCTGCTCTATGCGATTCCACTTGCGCTGATGGTGACGCGCTCCAGAGGGCGCGCCGCCCTTTATGGGACGGGGCTGGTTGCGTTGCTGGTGGTGATCGGGGCAGTCGCCTCGCCCGCGGGAGTTCTGCCGTTGTCCTCATGGCTCAGCCGACTTCTGGGCATCGGACTCATGGCCGCATTGGCGGTGCTGGTGGCGGACCGTCGGAACAGCTCGGGGCAGGATGATGAGCCTGGAGGGCGCCCGGCGCAGGCGGTCACGACGGCAGCACCGGAGTACGTGCCGCCCCAATCGGCAAGCGCGGCGGCCCTCGCCCATGCCGAAGCTGCCGTGGAAGGAGCGGTGGCCGGACAGCGCCGGGCTGAAGCGGAACTCCATCGCGACAAACTGCGATTCGAAGGGATTGTGCAGTCGGCCATGGATGCCATCATCACGGTCGATGAAGGGCAAAAAGTTGTCCTCTTCAATCAGGCTGCGGAGGACATGTTTCAGTGGAGTGCGCAAGATATGCTGGGACGGCGGTTGGATCGCCTGATCCCCGAGCGGTTTCGTGGCGCGCATGCAGAGCACATCCTGGAGTTCGGCCGGTCTGGCATCACCACGCGCCAAATGGGGGCCCTGGGGGTGATCATGGGGATGCGCTCCACCGGCGAGGAATTCCCGATCGAAGCGGCCATTTCGCAGATCGGCGTGGCGGGGATGCGCTACTACACCGTCATTCTTCGCGACATCACGGTGCGGAAACGATTGGAACAGGAATTGGCGGAGCGTGAAGCGCTGCTGCGAGCGATCATCGAAACCGAGCCCGAGTGCGTGAAGGTGCTGGCCTTGGACGGAACGGTGCGAACGATGAATGCCGCGGGACTGGCCATGATCGAGGCGGCCAGTCATGCGGACGTCGTCGGTAAGGACCTCTGCCACTTGGTGGCTGTCGAATCGCAATCCGTCTTTCGAGATCTGGTTCGCAAAGCGGGACTAGGAGAGGCGGGCCGGCTGGAATTCCAGATCGTGGGCCTCCTAGGAACCCCTCGATGGTTGGACACGCACGTGGTGCCCCTGCGCGCAGCAGACGGAACGATCACGGCGGTATTAGGGGTGACGCGCGATGTCACCGAATGGAAAAAGACCGAGCAGTGGTTGCGTCAAAGTGAGGAGCGGTATCGACGGCTCCTCGCGGTTTTGCCGGACGCCATCCTGGTCGTGCGGGAGAATCGAGTCGTGTTCGCCAACGAGCAGGGGCTGCGGTTGTTCGGCGCTGCACGGGGAGAGGAGCTCCAGGGGAAATGGATCTATGACGTGATCCCCCCGCATTATCACGAGCCGGTGGCCGAACGTATCCGGCATCTGCTGGAAGGCGGGGGAAGCGTGCCGGAAGTCGAGGAGCAGATCATTCGCCTGGATGGTGCGGTTGTGGATGTCGCGGTCAGGGCGGCTCACTTCCGGGACCAGGACGGGACGGGCGTTTTGATTGTGCTGCGCGACATGACGATGCGGAAGGTTGGGGAGCGACGATTGCGGGAAAGCGAGGAGCGGGTTCAGAGTTTGTTGGGGGCGATGGAAGACGTGATCTGGTCGTCCACGTTGGATTTGTCCGCCATGCACTATGTGAGTCCGTCGGTGGCGCAGATTTACGGCCGGCCGGCTGAGGAATTTATGGCCCGACCGTCGTTATGGCTGGAGGTCGTGCATGCGGATGATCGTGCGCTGGCTGGCCAGGCCATGCTCGACCTTCAGACCACGGGAGAGTTGGATGTCGAGTATCGCATCGTGAGGCGCGATGGTGATGTGAGGTGGGTGCACGACCGCGGGCGGATCATCAAAGATGACGCCGGTCATCCTGTGCGGATCGATGGGATTACCAGTGATATTACCGAGCGAAAACGGCTGCAAGCGCAGCTTCGCAGGACGGAGCGTGTGGCTGAACTCGGGACTGTGGCCTCCGGCATGGCGCATGAGATCGGCACGCCGATGAATGTCATTCTGGGTCGGGCCGAATATTTGATGGAGCGGACCAAAGAGGAGTCCGTTAAAAAGGGTCTGCAAACGATCATCAGCCAGGTCGAACGGATCACGCGAGTCATGAATCAGCTGCTGGCATTTGCCCGGCGGCGTACGGTCGAACATCGCGCAATTGACCTGCGTCAGACCATCGAGGACAACCTGGAAATTTTTCAGGAACGGCTGTCTCACAGCCATATTACGGTGGAAACTTCATTTGCCGACGCCTGCCCGTTCGTGCACGCCGACGCCGACCAGATGAGCCAGGTGTTGATCAACTTGGTCATGAATGCCATCCATGCCATGCCTGAGGGGGGAATTCTGCGTGCGACCTTGGCGCCTATGCCGGAGCGCGGAATGGTGACGCTCACGATTGCCGACACGGGTCACGGGATGCCGCAGGACGTTATCGCGAAAATCTTCGATCCCTTCTTCACCACCAAGGAGTTTGGGAAGGGGACAGGCTTGGGCTTGACGGTGGTCAGAGGCATCATCGAGGAGCATAGTGGGACGATTCAGGTGAAGAGCGAGCCAGGAGTAGGCACGGAGTTCACGATCTCCTTGCCGATTCATAGTGAGCCGAGTCCGAAATTGTAGAGGTTGTCCCTTTCCCTATTCCTTCCAAACGCCATGCACTAGACAGGCCCCGTCCCCGCTGTAGCGCTTCGGGGCAGCCTATCTTGGGAATGTGGGGTCTTTCTCGCCAACGCCGCGGAGGCCTTGCCTCTGTTTGGAAACTCCTGCACCGCGGAAACACCAATGAACGCACGGTGTTACCTCACACCATCTTGGCTGTGGAATGGCATAGTGTTTGCGTCGGCTGTCTTGTCATGAGTGTCGCCTACTGGAGCATCGACGTGAACGGGAGAACCCCAGCCGTGTTACTGGTGGTGGAAGATGACAAGGATATGCGAAGTCTGCTGTGCGACGAGCTGTGGGGAGAAGGATATCAGTTGCGGGAAGCCAGCAACGGGGTCGAGGGCTTGGAGGCCGTCATGCGGGCCGCACCGGACTTGATCGTCACGGACTTGAAAATGCCCTCCGGAGGCTTCGACTATGTGCATAGGCTGAGAAGTTCCGTACCTGATTGCCCAATTATTGTGATGACGGCCTTTGGGGATTCCCGAACGAAGGAAGAGGCCCTGAAAAGCGGCGCGACGGCCTATTTCGATAAGCCGGTCCGGCTGTCGGAATTAAAGGCTACCGTCAAACGGCTTCTCCACCGTTCCGACTCCCTGCCGGAGGAGCGGGCGATTCACTGAAGGCCCGCACTGGACGGGCACTTTAGCCTGGTTACCCACCACCGGGGAGGGTTGTCTTCGACCCCGTAGGCGTAGTACATATGGGACCCTTCTTGTGAAGAAAGGTCCTGCTTGGTTCCTTCTGATATGAGGAGTGATGAGATGGCCGGATCTCACGCACCAACGACATCCCTTTCTCCTTTTGCCGATCCCATTCTCGCCGCTCGATTGGAAGCTCTCAGGCAATTGGCCGACGGACTGACCGATCGCGTCGCGGTGATGGATCGTGACCTGAATGTGGTCTACGCGAATGATGCCGCCTGGGCTAAGGACGGGACATCACCCTCACTCATCAAACCGGCCAAATGTTATCAAGCTTTTGTGCAGATGGAGGACCCCTGCGGGGCCTGCCCGGCCGAGGCGGTGTTTGAGACGCGAGAGGTTCGCACGGTTTCTTGTAATAGCTCCGGCGACGGCACGGCCTGCGGTATGCACCAGGCCTTTCCTCTCATGTCGTCATCAGGTGAAGTTCAATCGGTGCTCGTCCTGTTCCATAAATCGTCGGATCCTCATGCCCTCCAGAAGGCCCCGATTCAGCACAAATTAGGCCGGTCGCGTCCGGAACGGACCGAGTCGCGTTTGGGCGACCTTGTCGGTGCAAGTTCGGTCATGCATCAATTATTTGATCTGATCCGGTTGGTGGCCGATAGTTCGGCGACGGTCTTGATCCAGGGGGAAAGCGGGACAGGAAAAGAGCTGGTTGCCAGAACCATTCACCAAACCAGCTATCGTCGCGACAAGCCTTTCGTCGTGGTGGATTGTGGTGCGCTCCCCGAGACCTTGCTGGAGAGCGAGCTCTTCGGCCATGTCAAAGGTGCATTCACCGGCGCTGCCGGGGCAAAACCCGGTTTGTTCGAAGAGGCCGACGGCGGCACCATTTTCCTGGATGAGATTGCCGACACATCCCCGACATTCCAGGCGAAATTGCTGCGAGTGTTGCAGGAAGGGGAGATCAAAAGGGTCGGCGGCGTCCAGCCCATTAAGATCGATGTCCGCGTCATTTCAGCGACGAATAAGGATTTGACGGACCTCGTCAAGGTTAAGGCCTTTCGGCAAGATCTTTACTATCGGTTGGCGGTGTTACCGGTTCATCTCCCTCCGTTGCGAGAGAGGCGAGCGGATATCCACCTACTCGTGACGAAGTTCATAGCGGATTCCTGCCAACGACACAGACAAGAGCTTCGTCAGGTGAGTGAAGAGGCGATGTGCGCTTTGACCGCTGCGCCCTGGCAAGGGAATGTGCGTGAACTGCAGCACTATATCGAGCGTGCGGTCGTCACCACCACTCATCCGGAGTTAACTTGCGCGGATCTGGTTGCACTGGGATCCCATGCAGAACCCGCCGATTTACGTTCGATTGGGCGGGATGCGGCCAAACAAGCCGAACGCGCCCGGATTCTTCAGGCCTTGCAACAGATGTCCGGGAACCGAATGAAAACCGCTCGTCTCCTGAAGATCAGCCGGGCGAGCCTGTATAACAAACTGCACGAGTTCGGCATTCAGTAGCTAGACGAAGATCCTCACGTCTTCAGGCTATCTTCCTCAGATCCGCACCGCTCGAATTCCTTTCAGAATCAGTCCAATGCGTCTTCACTCGCGCCTTGTCAGCGCGATCATTGTCCCATATCGCCACAAAATCGATGATTCAGGCGTCCAGCAGATTGGACAGTCTAAGTAGTTGGATTTTAACGTGGTGTCTCGGCATCGTTGTCAGCTGTCTAATCGCGTAGAAAAACTGTAGCGTTTCACGCCGCTTCCCACTCTCCTACTTCGTGCTGTAACAAACTGAAACTTTTAGATATTTTGGCAGTACTAGGAATATCCCCAGTGAGGCATACCGCTTGCGATGTTGGGCAGTGCTGGTGAAGGTGCGGGTGATTAGGACCGGCCTCCGAATGACCTGCTCCCTCGAACTTTGAGGACATCCTTCACCAGCCCTTTTTCCCTTTGGGAGCATTTCGTGGAGGGAGAAAGGAGAGGCCGGAGCAGCCGGGGTCCTGCCTGACGGAGGCCGGTCACACGACCACGTTTTTTAACCACTCCCGCGGAAGGGCGCGGGATTATCAAGGAGGAGGCCGACATATGAGGTCTTCAGTGCAGTCAAAACGCAGGCGTATCAGTCGCAAAGCGATGCTGAGCCTGCAGGCGGCGCTGCTCTCGGGCAGTTTGCTCGCCGCGCCGTGGGTATTTGCGGCTGGTCCGGGTGATCAGTCGCATGATGGACATGCGACGCCTGTCGCCATGCCGGGCTGGACCCAGACCCTGAAGGGTCAGACCGTGGTGGAAAACGCCATGGAGGGTCGTGCCGGGAACGCAGAGAAGATGGAGATGCAGCACCACCGCCTGATGGAGAAGTTGGAGCAGCAGGCGCAGACGGATGCGAAGGCGCAGCAGACCTCCGGTGCATTCAACGAAATGTCGATGATGCACCAGTATATGGGCCAGGACGGAAGTAGCTTCCTGCTGGCGTCCGATTCGTCGAAGGGCGAACCGGTGATGACGTCAGGGGGGAAATGTCCTGCCAATGCGCCGGTGAAGAAGTACGACGTGTCGATGATCAACATCGAGATCAGCCTGAACCGGTGGCTCGACTTCTATCCCGGGTATATGTACGTCCATACCGGGGACATCGACAAGGTTCGCGCTGAGGAAACCAAGAACAAGGAAGCGCGCGAAAAGGACGGATTCGATCCTGGTGCGGTGACGACCGGAAACCAGGGCGATGCGATTCAGCCGCTGGTGCTTCGTGCCAATCAGGGCGATTGCGTCAAAATGACGTTGCGCAATCAGATGGAGGGTGAGGATGGCAGCTTGGTCATCCAAGCCTCCAGCATGATCGTGAGTTCCACTGGAAAGCCCGCCACGACGACCAATCCGGACACGGTGGTGTCGCCTGGAAAGGCGCAGGAGTTCGAGTGGTACATTCATCCGAACATGCAAGAAGGTGTGCGTCAGTTCCATTCATGGAGTCATGATCGCGAGTTGACGGTGTTGGGTCTCTTCGGCGCCTTCATCGTCGAACCGAAGGGCTCGAAGTACCTCGATCCGCTCGGCACGGGCGCGGCGCCAGATACGAACAGCGGATGGCAGGTCATGATCGATAACGGGTCCGGACCGGACTTCCGCGAGTTCGTGTTGTTCTATCACGAGATTGGCGACGAAGCGTTCCGTCCGTTGAACAAGAAGGGTGACTTCTTGCCGCAGCGCGATCCGCTGACCGATGCCTATCGTCCGGGTGGTCGTGCGATCAACTATCGCAGCGAACCGTTCGGTATCGATCAGATGCATTTGCAGCATGAATATTTCGGATTCGAAGATGAGTCGCTGGCCTACAGCGCCTACACCTTCGGTGACCCACCCACCACGGTGGCCCGCGGTTATTTGGGCGATCCGGTGAAGTGGCGTCTCGTGCATGGTGGATCGGAAGTGTTCCACTCGCACCATCCGCACAGCGGAACCATCCGTTGGCAGCGGAGCCCGGGGACCGAGCTGAACAACCTCTGGGCGGCGGGACAGGATGGTCCGGTGAAGTATCCGGTCGTCCGAACGAAGTCTGATCGGGTGGACGTGGAAGTCGTAGGTCCGTCCGAAGCGCTTGATCTGGAGCCGGAATGCGGCGGCGGTGGCTGTCAGCACCTAGCCGGCGAGTTCCTCTATCACTGCCACGTCGCGCACCACTATGTGGCGGGCATGTGGGGGTATGGCCGGTTCTACAACACCCTGCAGGTCGGCAATGCGCACACCGACACGATGCCGGATATGCGCGAATTGCCCGATCGCTTGGGCCGCATGAAGCAGGGCGTCTCGTCCGATAAGCTGATCGGCAGCACGGTCGATTGGTTTGGTAAGACGTTCAAGATCGTCGACAAGAGCCAGAAGACGAACTGGAAGTCGGATCCTGTGATCGTGAACATCAAGGATTGGGTCGAGATGTTTGTGCCAGCCCAGGGTCAACCGGGCCACACGAACGATGAGAAGGGCCAGATCATGGCCTACGATTCGACGGTGTGGGACTGGAAGTGGGACGGCAACATCGCTCGCGGCGAGCGGGAGAGCACTGCTCCGAATCCAAAGTATCAGTGGGCGGCGAAGTGGGATGACAGCACCAGGCCGGCGATCCTGTTCGATCCGACGACAGGGAAAATGGCCTGGCCACTGTTCAAGCCGCACTTCGGCAAGCGCGTGCCGTTCTCGGCGAACCACAGCGGTGCGCCATGGTTGGAGCCGATTCACCAGGATGCAAACGGTGAGCGGACCTCCGAGCCGGCGATGCCGGGCGAACAGGGCCGTTGGAGCCTGTGCCCTGACAACGCCAATCGGAAGCATTACAACATCCACTTTGTCCGCATGCCGATCACCCTTGCCAAGAAGCAGGGGAAAGAGCCGGCCATGGTGGACAAGGACGGCCTGATCTACGTCCTTCACGAAGAAGAGCGTTTGACCAGAGCCAATGACGATCTGAAACTGCCCGCCGTCATCCGCGCCAACGTGTATGACTGCGTGGACTTGTTGTTGACCAGCGAATGGGACGACGACGATTACACGAACTTCCAGTCGTCCAAGATCAACATCCATCCCCACTTCTTCCAGTTCGACACCGGGAATTCAGACGGTGTGATCTCCGGGATGGAATACGAAATGTCGGTCCGGCCGTTCACCATGTGGGGGAAGAAGACCAAGCATGGTTTGCCGGCTCCGATGGTTGCGAAGCTCACGGGCGAGGCGAAAGCCGGTGCCACCTCCATTAAGATCCAGATGGCGCCCGGCGCCACGCCGTTCCACGTCAACACCGAGTTGATGGTCGGCATGGATTGTTTGGAGAAGGGCAACGATCCGGCGGCCTCATTGCCGCGGGATAAGAGCTGTCAGGAAGTTGCCCGGGTCAAGGACATCAAGGGCGATGTGGTCACGTTCTTCAAGCCGCTGAAGCACCATCACCCGGCGGGCGATCTCGTGTCGCCGGAGTTTGTGCGCTATCGGTGGTGGGTGGACGTGGATATGGGAACGGTGTTCTGGCATGACCACGCGTTCGGCGCGACGACCTGGCCCCATGGCGGGTTCGGCGTGACGATCGTGGAGCCATACGGATCCACCTATCATGATCCGAAGAACGGCAAGTTGGTGTATAGCGGTCCGATCGCGGACATTCACAGCAACGAGCCGATCGGTGCCGGTGTCAGCGGCAGCTTCCGTGAGTTGATGGTCTCCATCCACGACACGGTCCCGCACACCGTCAACGTCATCGAAGCCGGCAATCCTCCCGGACAGCCGATCGAAGTGGCGTTGGAAGCAGGAAAAACGGTGTCGTTCCAGATGCCGGACAAGATCCTGAATGCGCCGAACAAGTACATCAACGGCGGGACGCACACGACCGGCAGCGGTTTCAACTTCCGCGCGGCTCCGTTTGCACAACGCTTGTCGAACAATCCTGATACCTCCAAGCTGTTCAGCAGCGCGATCCATGGTGATCCGGGCACGCCGCTTCTGCGGGCGTACACGGGCGACACCATGGTGTTCCGCCTGTTGCACCAGCTGATGAACGAATCCCACGTCTGGACGATCGCCGGACATACCTTCCTTACGGAGCGGTATGCACCGGATGCCAATCGGAAGAACTCGATTCACGTCGGGATCGCCGAGCGGTACGACCTCGTGACCAAGGCGGGTGGATTCCAGGGTATGCCGGGTGACTACATCCACTTCAACGGCAGAACGTCGCACTTCGCCGAAGGTGGATGGGGCATCATCCGCGTGCTCGATAAGGAAACCGCGGACTTGAAGCCGCTGCCCCGGGGAACCAATCCTCTCGGGATTCCAGCGACTCCGAATTCCGTGTGTCCGTCGGATGCCCCGGTGAAGAGCTTCAACGTCGTGGCGTTGGATCGCCCGATGAAGCTCAATCCGAAGGCCCCGGATGCGATCGAGGTGGACTTCGAGCGGAAGATCGAAATGACCATGCCGGAAGGCAAGATCTTCGCGCTGGAAGAGGAAGCGACGACAGTGGCCAGCGGAGTGACCCCGAACCCGTTGACCCTGCGCGTCAACCTTGGTGACTGCATCAAGGTGAATCTGAAGAACAAGATGAAGGCGAGCCGGGCGTCGTTCTTTGCGCCGGGCCTGGCCTTCGATCCGAAAGACAGCCAGGGCTTGAATGTCGGCAACAATGCCGGCGATCAGACTGTGGCTCCGGGCGAGAGCCGCACCTACACCTATTACGCGCATCCTTCCAACAAGGAAACGACGTCGTTGGTGTGGGACGGTGGCAACATCGTCGTCAATCCGCGTAACGGATTGTACGGCGCGATCGTCATCGGTCCGAAGGGATCGCAGTATCGTGATCCAGTCACCGGTGCCGATGTGTCGCAGAAGAACGTGTGGCGGGCCGACGTCATCGTCGATGCCAGCCTTCCTGAAAACGTCGGCAAGCGGAACTACCGTGACGTGGCCCTCTTCTTCCAAGATGAGGACAACATCATCGGAACCGCCTTCATGCCCTATGTGCAGAACGTGGCCGGTTTGACGTCGGTGAACTACCGCGCTGAACCGTACAAGTTCCGCGAAGAACAAGGGTGCTCCTTGGGCAAAATCTTCCAGCCTTGCGCGGTTGATAAGCCCGAAGATCCCGTCACGCCTTTGATCGAGGCGCACGCGGGTGATGCGCTCCGTATCCATGTGATCGGAGCGAACAGCGAGCAGAACGGCATGTTCAGCGTCGAGGGCCACGAGTGGCCGATCGAGCCGTACATGGCGGGTGCCGACATGATCAGCGTGGTGGAGTATGCCGGGTCTGAGATCCTCGATGTCTTCATCCGTGGCGGTGCGGGCGGACCGTATCGTCAGGTGGGTGACTTCGTGTGGTCGAATGCACGGCTGCCCTACACGCAGTCCGGACAGTGGGGCTATCTGCGCGTGTTGCCGACAGGCGATTCGCGGATTCAGCCTCTCAGCGCAAGTGGAGCGGGTGCACGTCAAGCTGAAGTGCTGCCCGAGCCGCAGGCGATTCCGACTGCCATGAAGTAAGCGGGTCAGTCATGGCGTAACCGCGGATGGGGGAGCTGCCTGTACCACGCAGCTCCCCCATCTGTGTTTTGAGTCTCAAGAGAGGACATAGGCGATGGGTTCCCAGTATGATCGAGGATACTGTCGATCACGTGAACCCATCACAGAGGAGGCCGGAAGTGACACTGGGTACCACACATCAGCATGAACAGCAGACGAAGAAGACAGGCGCTTTCGCATGGATTATCGGATTGGCTACGGTGGCCCTCGCATCGTCTTTCGCGAGCGGTTCCGCCTCAGCTTATGAAGAAATGACCGTGTCGGATGGAGGCACACTGACGGGGGTCGTGAAGTTGGAAGGGGTGGTGCCGAAGCCGAAAGGCTACAACCTCACCACGCTGCCGGATCCGTTTTATTGCGGGCGGATTTCCGATGGAGAAGGCTGGCGGATTCTGCAACCGTTCAACGTCGGATCGGGAGGCGAATTCCGGGAGGTGGTGGTCTATCTCGAGGGGATCGAGAAGGGCAAGCCGTTCGCGGAGAAAGAAGTCCCGCAAATTGAGGCCAAAGATTGCCTGTTCCTGCCCTTTACGACCGTCGTGCGCGACGATCAATCGGTGACGGTCGTCAACATGGACCCCGTGATGCACGATATTCAGGCATATGAAACGTCGAATTTGGGCGCGAGAGTCTTGTTCAACGTGCCGCTGCCGATGAACCCGCAGCATCCGCGTAATTTTAAGGATCGCAGTGAAGCCGGGATGTATCACAAGCACATGGCCGGTCCACCGATGAAAGAGCTGGTGAAATTGAGCAAAGGCCGCCGGATCTTTGTGATGCAATGCGGTTTTCACGCCTACATGGAGAGCTGGGGCGTGGCCATTACCAATCCGTATTTTGCGAAGACCGATGAACAGGGCCGATTTACCATGACCGATGTGCCGCCGGGAACCTATAAGTTGGTCATCTGGCATCCCTATATCAGGACAGCGACGGAACAGACCGTCACCATTGGGCCGAAGGGGACGGTGGACACCACCATTGGGGTTCCGGCTCCGACGGGGCGTCTCTATGCGAACGAAGTTCTGGACCACGCCTATACCCGGTACAACGTGACCGAGGAAACGAAAAAGGAAATCGATCCGTTGCTCCAAAAGCAGGGGCACTGACCGATGCCGGTCGGCGGATAACGAGTGACGCTTGATGGGCAGACATCACACGATCAGCACAATCGCATTCGCGACGATCATGAGTGTAACGGCCTGGTTGGCATTGGCCGACTGGGCCCATGCCGATCATGAGTTGCCGAAGCCGCCGCCGCTCTGGGCCCCGTTGGATGATGTGGAGCGGCTGGCGTTGATCGAGGTGCCGGACGGGATGGCTCAGGTACCGGCGGGCCCGTTCCTGATGGGCAGCGACCCGAAGTTTGATCGCGCCGCGGGGCCGCAGGAGCTGCCACAACACCAGGTCTATGTGGATGCGTTCAGCATCGACCGGTACGAGGTCAGCAACGTGAACTATCTGCGCTTCGTGCTGGCGACCGGCGCGGCATGGCCCCACTACTGGCGAGCCCAGCCGTTCCCGGACAAGATGGCCAAACACCCGGTTATCGGTGTGTCCTGGCGGGAGGCCGATGCCTACTGCCGGTGGCGCGGGGCACGTTTGCCGACCGAAGCTGAGTGGGAAAAGGCGGCGCGTGGTGAGGACGGACGGATGTTTCCCTGGGGGAATGAGCCCGCCGGCTGGATCAAGAGCAACATCGCCCATTCGGGGTCGAAGCGCGGAGCGAAGTATCCGCCGCTGGCCAACGTCGATCGCTACGACAATGGCGTGAGCCCCTACGGCGTGCATCAATTGGCCGGCAACGTGAGCGAATGGGTTTCAGACTGGTTTGATCCGGAGTATTACCGGCGCCAGGAGAACCGCAATCCCCAAGGACCGGCATCAGGGCAGGACAAAGTGTTTCGCGGAGGATCATGGAATGAAGATCCCGAGGTGGCCCGTTCGGCCGGCCGTAATGCCGGGGGGCTGGATCACTGGAGTTATCTCACAGGGTTTCGTTGCGCAACATCGGGCGAGAGTGGTCGTCAGCTTTCGTCCGTTGATAGGAGCATACTGAGGAATGCAGATCATTGAGTTCTGACGGCAGGACCATAAGGAGGCCAGAGATGAAAGGACGAGAAAGAGGCATCAGGAGGACACGAACTGGATTGGCACGGGCGCTCGCGATCGGAGCCGCGCTCTTTGCGTTGGCACCTGCTGCACAAGCGTTGGATACGCAGGACATCGTCATCGAGTGGACCGAAGAAGGGAAAAAGATCGCGCAGGAACGCGTTGCGAAGTGGAAAACGAAGGATGAAATGATCCTGATTCCGGCCGGCGAATTCCTCATGGGCAGCGAGAAGAAGACGGATCGGTTGGCCTACCGGAGTGAAATCCCACAGCGCTCGGTCTACCTGGATGCATTTATGATCGGCAAGTACGAAGTCACGGCGCTTGAATATCTCAAATTTGTCCTGGCGACGGATCGCCTGCCACAGTTGGATTGGCGCTACGACGGAGGAAACTTTCAGGACACGATGGCGCACCATCCGATCATGCATGTGAACTGGTATGACGCCGATGCCTACTGCAAGTGGGCGGGTAAACGGCTGCCGACCGAAGCCGAGTGGGAGAAGGCGGCGCGCGGAGTGGATGGGAGACTGTTTCCCTGGGGCAGTGAATATGCCGGTCCCACCCGGGCCAATTTCGGCAGAACCGGGTTATCCGGTCCGGTGCGGGATCGCCCCGAACGGTTGCTGCTGTATCCGCCGATCATCTCTGTCGACAAGTATGAGAACGCCCTGAGCCCCTATGGGCTCTACCAAACCATCGGGAACGTCGCCGAGTGGGTGTCCGATTGGTACGACCAGGACTATTACAAGACCGCGCCGGGCCGGAATCCGAAAGGACCGGAAACCGGGACGCAGAAGGCCTTCCGCGGCGGCGGCTGGATGGATAGCACCACCACCATGCGGGCGGCCATGCGGAACGGCACCGACCCGAAGACGAAGATCAATTGGATGGGATTCCGTTGCGCGCAGGATGCCAAAGAAGACGCGGGCGCGAAGGTTTCGCTGACGAAAGAGTAGTGTAGGGAGGGGGGCGGAAGAAAGGTCTACCGTCCCCGCCAATCTTATGGGCCGGTTGGTCTCCAACCTAGAGCGGAGGGGACGACCGGCTCTCCGCCGCATCTTCGGCATGAAATCCGTGAGCAATCTCACCGGGCGATTTCGAGCGGGCGGACGGCCGGGAATAAAGGGATCATCTGAGTCCGGTGTGAAAGGACCGGCTCACCTTGTTTCGAGGAGCATTCGATTGCAGGGTGTTGGAGTAGTGCCAGGAATCGGCGAATCGTGAAACGGAAGCCCTGCCTTATCGAAAATTGTGACACCTGCGGGATTCGCGAGAAGGTCGTCCTGTGCGATATTTCCGGACACGATCTCGCCGAATTCCAGAACATTAAACGCACGCTCGAGTATGCGCCTCACCAGACCGTGTTCTACGAAGGTCATGTGTGCTTGGGCCTCTACCTGTTGTGCTCGGGCAAGGTCAAGCTCACTCGCTCTTCGACACGAGGCCGGCGGCAGATCGTCCGCATCTTGGGCCCTGGTGAGTTGATCGAGAAACATGTCTTCGGCGAGCGAGCCCTTCATGAAGTGACGTGCGAAACATTGGAACCCTCCCAAGTCTGCGTCATCGACAAAGAACGCTACCTCGCAGTCATCCGCGGAAACCCACAACTGGCGATCAAGCTGATCCAGCTCCTCAGTAACGAGGTCGGGGTCAATATGGATCATCTCGATCAATTCACGTTCAAAACCGCCCGCGAGCGATTAGCCAGCCTGCTGCTGGAACTCGGCGATCGATTTGGTAAAAAACATGACGATCATGTCCGGGTGGGACTCACGCTCAAACGGGAAGAAGTGGCCGAGATGGCCGGGATGACGGTTGAAACCGCCATCCGCCTGCTGGGCGTCTTTCGCGATGAGGGGGTGCTCACCATCGATGGAAGAACCATCACCTTGCTGAAGCCAGACCGCCTCTCCAGAATTGCCGAACGCTGACCGAATTCCACACACGTGATCAGTGATACGTCCTTCGTGAATTGCGATAGGCGCGACACGACGTTCTAGCTTCCAGCTTCGACATTCTGCACGCCTCGTGCGCTCCTTCATCTCGTCGTCTTCGTAGGTTTCGTTCATCTCACCCCTCCCGCGTCCCCGCACGTATAGGTCGAATGGCCTATCCAAAACGTTGAGATTAATCATGTATCAGACCGGCCGATGCCAGTGTGGGCCGCCGTCCTGTTCGATACAGTGCGCACGCATCCCGCAGTCGCATGGCTCTCACGTAGGAGCTTCCGTCCATGGGATCCCGGAACGATGGTGTCTCAAGGTAGCAGGCGAATACGTCTCGCCGTCGATCCGGTGGCCCTGCTCGAACGGGAGCACCGAATGATTCTGGACCGACTGGCGATGGTCGAAACGACGATGAGTCCGCGATCCGTCGGGAACGGCACGGTGAAGCGATCGAACCGGGACACCTTACGAGAACTGCTCGAATTCTTTACCGGTTCCGTGGACGTGCATTTCAAACGGGAAGAAATGCTGGTGAGCGAACTGCGGCGAATCCTCGGCCGGACGCAAGCGGAGCAGGATCAGTTCCAGAGCTTCTTGGACGAACACCGGGCGCTGAAGGCCGACGCGACAAAGGTGATGAAGCAGCTGGCGCAAAAGCGGCCCCACGGTCAAGACGCAACAGCAACAAAGGCATTCGGCGGATTACGGACCCTGACCGGGGAGCTTCACGCACTCATCCGTCGCTATCGTGAACAGATCGCCTGCGAGGAGCGGCTGCTGTTCGCCTTGGCCGAGATGCGGTTGACCGCCGAACAAAGGCGTCGAATCAGCCGGCAGATGTTGCAGGTGTGACGTCGCTCATAGACAGCTACGGGTTTGAAGCCGATGAGGCGCGCGACTCGCTGCGGTGGATGCTCGAAGCAGGGTTCAGACGAGGAATGTCCACGATGTTCAGAAGAGTGAACCACATACTTTCGCTGCTCCTGCCTCAGGCCGAGAAGGACAAGGCGGGGAGCCAACCAGGGGGCCAGTCAGGCGCACCGGTGACACATCAAGGAGGGGACTATCATGCGGGTTCGGAAAGTCGTGCGGAACATTGGAATGTGGGGTGCAGGAGTTGCGATCGCCGCGGTGCTCGGTGTTGCTTGTGCGCAGCCGGCATCGGCTGAGGAAATCGGCAACATGATCGCGTTCAAGGGTGGATTCATGCGATTGAACAGCAATCGCGCCGATAACTTGTTTACAGATGCCAGGAATCCGTTGGGGGCGGGTCTCAACGACAACCAAAACGGCTGGTATGTCGGCGCCTGGTTGGACTTGGCGATGTCCAAGGACGCCTGGGGCATGATGAATGGGACGTGGGCAGTGGGTGAAATCGGTTTGCAGTTCAATCGCATCGCTTCAAAAGTCGTCACCAATACGGCCAACATCGGCGTCGGTACGACTCCTCCGGCGGGATTGCAGGTGACGTCAACCACACCGTCCAGGCAGCAGTTGACGATGGTGACGATCGATATCGCCCCTAAGCTAAAGTTCATGGAAGGGAATGCATTCCGTCCATGGCTCATTCCGGTAGGGTTGGATATCCATGTCATCAGTCCTCCATCCAACCAGACGCAGTATTTGGATGTTGGGGTGCAATTCGGCGCAGGTTTCGAATGGCAGGTCTGGAAGGCGTTCAAATTGGGCATGGATGCGCGCTACCATCTGACGGCCAACATGACGAATACAACGAATAGCTACTTCCAGGTCGGCCCCTATGTCGGGATTGCGT
Source organism: Nitrospira sp. (assembly GCA_024998595.1). Lineage (GTDB taxonomy): Bacteria > Nitrospirota > Nitrospiria > Nitrospirales > Nitrospiraceae > Nitrospira_A. The sequence continues at coordinate 286,788 of JACOEK010000002.1, read as the reverse complement.
TCTAAGGCACAGAGGCAGGTGGGTGAGACGCCTTCTTGCCACATCGCAAACTCGGTCATACGCTAAGGAGTGTGAGATGGCCATGCCGGTTGCTCATCTGGGCAGACCGGCATGGCGCCACTCCTCAGTAGAGGACTCCGGAGGGCAGGCGGTGCTGGATATCACGCTGTATCTTCCCGGTAATGCTTCTTTGCCTTGCCCGATCAGTGAACATTCGGCAGAGCAGGCCTTCACGCATGGTATCGAAGTGACCGGTTCCGGGCTCCACCATGTGGTGACGTTTGCCGACCTCCCCGAACACATCGATCTGGCGCTGCAAGCGATCGGTGAATGCGTCCGTATTCCCGGAGCGTGGGCAGCGGTTGGAGGACAACGGATGTCCAGCCTCGTTGCCTTATGGAATCGGCTCGACTGCTACCGGCAGAGCCTCTCATGTTCCGATCGGGTGAGCTACTGCAGGAACAAAGCGGCGAGCGTTCGAGCCGGATTGGGCTGCGGACTCGCGTTCTGTTCGGCACCGTGTCAGTTCTTGTGCCCCCTGTGTACCTTGAAGGACACTTCTCTTGGCCGGTCTATTGTGCATCCGGAGACGCAGGTCTTGGCGGTCCTGGGAGAAATTGATTGGTGCCCGAATTTAATTCGTTCCACTGACCAATAACGTCACTCGCCTTGCGCCCCCCTTCGCCCATCTGTCATGGTGCCGTGGGTCACAAAGAAAAAGGAGGGCCCTGTGTTTGCACTGGTCTGGATTCACCTGCTGGCGGCTGTGGTGTGGGTCGGAGGGATGGTGTTTTTGTCCGTCGTCCTGGTACCGGTACTGCAGCGGGATGGAGGTTTTGCGCGGCACGCCGCACTGTTTCGAACGGCTGCCTATCGATTCAGGGCTGTGGTGTGGGGCGCGATGGGAATTCTGGTCGCCACTGGATCGGCATTGGCCATCGGGCGAGCGATTCCCCTGACTGATCCATCGCAGTGGCCGTCTATTTTCATGGCGAAGATCGCGCTGGTGGCCTTATTGTTCACGCTCACGTTGCTGCACGATCTGGTGGTGGGACCGCAGGTGCGGCGCATTCTTGGAACCGCTGAAGCCGCAAGGAGCGCGCGGGATCGTCTGGTCATGCGCTATTCCGTGCTCGTGCCGCGCGTCTCGCTGTTGGTGGCATTGCTCGTTCTCTTGACGGCCGTGGTGCTTGCGCGGACGTAATTCGGTTCAATGGTGAAGATGTGCCGCGTCGACCGATCTTTCGGTCGGGTGCGGCGTTCTCATGGGACATGCTTCACGCATTTGCTGCGCGCTTGGTTGGAAACATTCAGAGCAGGAATCGAGTTGGTGCGATGAATTGCTAGCGTGTCGCCGGCGTCGTCGATGGACGCAGCGCATGGACCAGACGTTCGGCCTGCGCTTGGCTCGACAGGGCGAGTTTCATCACCACGCCGCATAACGTGAACACGACGGCATTGAGCAGGAAGAATACGAGGGCCAGAGAGCCAGTCGTAAAAGCCCAGGCTTCGGAGTCTGTCCGATTACGCGCTAACACCCGGGATTCCTCCTCACGGATTTGTCCGGTGATGTCGTGGATTGTGTCCATCGTCCGATTCTGACGATTCTGGGTCACGACGGATTTGGCGTTTGGAAGTCCCTTGGTCTGCCGCGTGACAATGGCGAGCTCCATTTCGTCTGACCGCTGGTCGACCTGTGTGGCAAGATAGGCCACCCGGTCTTGCTGCATGCTATTGTCTCTGGTCAGACTACCGATCCGGCGAATCTGTTCCTGAAGCATGTCGATCGCTTCTCGGTATGACGCCAAATATTCCTCTGATCCGGTGATGAGGTATCCGCGCTGATTGGTTTCCGCCCCCGTCACGATACTCCTGACTCGTTCCAGTTCAATCAAGACCTGCTCACTCCTGGTTGCCCAGTTGTTCGAGGTTTTCACATGCATGAAGCTGAGAAAACAGGCGGCCACGATGGCCTCGACGGCGAGAAATCCGACGACAAGGGCGATGATGAGACCTTTGCCGGCATACATACGACGGAGCATGGGAACCCTCCACGATAATACGTCCATATTAGTGGTAATGACTCCGGGGGTGGTAAGTCAACCTGACAAATCCCCTAGGCATAACGGAAATCTGTCCAATTGGCGCTTTTCGAGACGCGATTCGAGCCAAGCGGCTGCTCCCAATCTCGATCGTCACGAAATAAGGACGATTTCTATTACTCAGCAAGACTTACTGCCCCTCTGTGAATCCAAATCGATCCGCATGTCTCTCCACTAATGAGGCAGGAACGGGCTGTGCATGCTTGCCGGTTAGGGCGAGGAGTTGATCATCGCGGAACGGACAAGGCTGCAAAGGTTGGATAGGGGTGAGCGGGGAACCGCTCCATGACGAGGAGGGGGCATCATGGCGAGAGTGGTCATCATTGGGGCATCTATCGGCGGGTTACCGGCGGCCTATGAAGCGCGAGAACTATTAGCAAAGAAACACAAGGTGACGGTGATCTCCAATGTGGACTCGTTCCACTTCGTCCCTTCCAATCCCTGGGTGGCCGTCGGCTGGCGAACGAGGAAAGACATCAGTTTCGCCCTGGGTCCGGTGCTGGAGAAAAAAGGCGTGGAATACATTCATGCCATGGCTGAGCGGATTGAGCCTGAACAGAATCGCGTCATCACCTCGAAGGGCGAAGTCCCCTATGATTACCTGATTATCGCCACCGGGCCGAAGCTGAATTTCGGCGCGGTGCCAGGGCTCGGGCCCAGCGGGTACACGCAGTCGGTCTGCAATGTGGACCATGCCGAACAGGCCTGGGGCACCTACCAGGCGTTCCTGAAAGACCCCGGCCCCATCGTGGTAGGGGCAGCGCAAGGCGCCTCCTGTTTCGGACCGGCCTACGAAATGGCGTTTATTCTGGATGCCGATCTCCGCAAGAAGAAACTCCGGAAGAAGGTGCCGATCTATTTCGTGACCCCGGAACCTTATATCGGCCATATGGGGCTCGCAGGTGTGGGCGCCTCCCGCCGCTTGATGGAAGATGAGTTTGCCGATCATTCGATGACGCCCATCTGCAATACGGCGATCAAAGAAGTCCAGCCGGGCAAACTCTTGCTCGACGGCGGGCAGGAGATTCCGTTCCGCTACTCGATGATCATTCCGCCGTTTGCCGGCGTGGATGCAGTGGCCGGGACGCCGGGGCTCTGCAACCCCAAGGGGTTTGTGAATATCGATGCCTATCAGGCCAATCCGAAGTATAAAAACATCTATTCGGTCGGCGTCTGCGTGGCCATTCCGCCGGTGGAGCAGACTCCGATTCCGACCGGAGCGCCCAAGACCGGCTACATGATCGAATCGATGGTGTCGGCGGCGGTGCACAACATCAAGGCCGATATCGACAACGATTCGAAACGCGAGACCGCGACCTGGAATGCGATCTGTCTCGCCGACATGGGGGACACGGGTGTGGCCTTTGTGGCGTTGCCGCAAATGGCGCCTCGGAATGTGACTTGGGCAAAGAAGGGGAAGTGGGTGCACCTGGCCAAAATCGCGCTGGAAAGATACTTCCTGCGAAAGATGAAAAAGGGCGTGAGCGAGCCCTATTACGAAAAGGTCATTTTGAAAGCCATGGGTATTGCGAAGCTAGAAGAGCCGGCGTGAGGGAGAACCGTAGAGTTTTATGATGGAGCAGGCTCTGCGCGCGATGTTATCCGGGGTACCGATCGGCCTGCAACTGGGTGCGACCGGAACCGGCGGCGCGATTTTAGGAGTGCCGCTGATGGTGTATATCGCCGGCATGTCCCTCCAGCAGGCGGCGGCCATGTCGCTGATGATCGTGGCTACGTCTTCGCTGGTCGGCGCCTGGGAATATGGCCGGAAGGGAGTGGTGAAGCCCAAGGCCGCCGCAGCATTCAGTTGGACGGGCATGATCGGCTCGTGGGCCGGCGCCTTCGGACATCGTCTGGTTCGAGAGGAAGTGCTGCTGGTTCTGTTCGGACTGCTGTTATTGCTGCTCCGGATCGTTATGGCACGGCAACGTCACCTCGCGGCTGACCGCGCAGATGACGAGAGTTGCGCCACCCGTTTCCCTCGCACCTGTTGGGTGAAAGTCGGGGGAATTGGGTTGATCGTGGGAACGTTGAACGGATTATTCGGTGTCGGCGGGGGCTTCATGGTCGTTCCGGCGTTGATTCTGGTGTTGAGATTCCCCCCCCGCGCGGCGATCGGAACCTCCCTCACGATCATTTTTCTGATCTCCATCGGCGGCGTGATAGGACATATGCAATTCGGACATGTCGATTGGAGCCTCTTGGGGTATGTGCTCCTGGGGAGTGTGACGGGCATGTTGCTGGGTGTTCGTTTGGATACCTGGGTGTCGCCGACGGTGATGGGGCGAGTGACCGCCTCGATCACCATTTGCATCGCAGGAACACTGATCGCGGTGAATCTTGCCAAGCTTGCCGGATGGTTAGGCTGAACTCTGTTGACAGGCGGCGCATTCTAGCGGACTCTCAAAATAACGTCGCGTTGCGACGGACGCCAGTCCGGCAATGGTATGCTGTGGCCAGGGATCAGTGTCCCGTTCAACGCTCAAGCGGGCTACACATTTGGATGATGCCCTATCAGCGTTCCTTCCTGTCTGTCGGATTCCGTGTCGCCTTGTGGATTGTGGCGGGATATCACATGCTGACGCCGGATGGTCCGGCGCAGGCGGAATGGTCGGCTATCGCTGAACAGAAAACGAGCTATACGACGGATGCTTTTCAGTTTTCTTCCGCCAGGCGGCTCCGCTTGACGGAAGATCCTTCTCAGCCGACGGTGGTCTCTACCGACAAGCCGCAAGATGTGATCTGGGAGCCGGCGCTGGAGGTCATCCACTCTACACCCACGAAGCAGGGAAAAAATGAAGTGTCGGTGAAGGCACAGGGCGCGATCTTTACCAACAATCCCATTTTCAACCATTCCGACTTTCGCATTCAGGACCGGTTTTCACTCGACCGGGAGACCTCGGTTCTGCTGCGGTATCGCTATGTGCCGAATCTCTTCCTTGGCCCAAATTTCGAACGTCGAACGGGGACTCGCTCGATTCAGGAAGAACGAGTCAGTTCTCATCATTGGCGCGCCGAAATCGAACGCCGCTTGTCGGACCGGGTGACCGGCACGTTGATCACGCGATTTGGCCTCCGTCGCTACAACGATGTGTTTGCGGAACGCAATACGAACTTCTGGACCGTCGGCTCCCGCGTGGACTATCACGCGAAGGAATGGCTGATGTTCACGCTCTCCTATTTGTACGAGCGAGGTCTGGCGGATGGTCATAAGGAATCCCAATTTGCGGACGACGTGTCCTACTATCTACACATGGTCTCGGCCGGGACGGAGTTTCGGCTGCATAACCAGTGGGATCTCGGCCTGACCTATATCCATCGCCGAAAAACGTTCACCAGCGGCATCGCCGGCGACACGCATGTCGATCGTTTTGATGCCACGCACCAGGGGATTGCGGAACTGCGGTACCACATCTCGACTGCCGCCACGGCTATGCTGTCGTTTCAGTATGGTAAACGAACCTCGACGAATGTCCTCAGGGATTTTCAGGATTCGATCGTCTCCATCGGCGGTCAGTATCGGTTTTGATGCTCTGAGTAGGATTCTGACGACTCTCATGCAGATCACTGCAAGTGATTGATCCGGTAGAGAAAATACCCTTCCGCTGAATCCTTTCGTCCCACGGCTGCTCATACGGAATGAGAAAGGAGGCAGATATGAAGTTAAACGAGTGGCTCCGATTGATCGCCGGACTGTTTGTGATTGTCGCGGTAGTGCTAGGTGCAACGGTTCATCCTTACTATAATTACTTCGCGGCATTTGTTGCCGTAAATCTCATCCAATCGTCATTCAGCGGCTGGTGCCCGATGATGGCTCTTTTGCGGAGGCTTGGTGTTCAAGAGTAATCAGAGACGTCTGGGGATTGGCAGCATTGCAGTCATGCTGCTCCTGGGGGTGAGCTGTGGGCCCTCTCAAGAGCCGGGAAGGCCGGGAGACGTTCCTGCTGGAACTGCGGGGCAGCAGGTGATTCACGCGCGTGTGATTGAGGTCACAGCTGGCCAGGTGCCGATTTCGGTCGAGGTGACGGGGCAAGTGACGGCGGTGTATCAGGCGACATTGGCCAGCCGAATTCAAGGCACGATCGACAATCTTCTTGTTCGTGAAGGCAGCCTGGTACGCAAAGGGCAGACTCTGGTTGTGCTCGACAACCGCGATCTGCAGGCGGAATTGTCCAGGGTGACGGCAGAACTCGACAATGCCAAGGCGCATCAAGACCGGATGGAAGAGCTGTATCGCAAAGACGCCGTGTCCAAGCAGGAGCTGGAGAACGCCACGCGCGCCCTCAGAGTGGCCGAAGCCGGCCGCAAGGCCGTGTTGGCGCAATTGAGTTACACCATCGTCAAGGCTCCGTTCGACGGGGTGATTACTGAGAAAAAGGTGGAGAGAGGTGAACTGGCCTCCCCCGGTCAACCACTCCTGAAGATGGAAGATCCCGGCCTGCTTAGGCTGGAGGCCACTGTGGCGGAGAGCGATGTGCGGGTCGTCTCGATCGGGTCGACGGTGCCTGTGTTCATCGACGCATTAGAGACGAATCCGTTGAGGGGCATCGTGTCACAGATCCTTCCCGCCGGCGATCCGCAAACCCACACGTTCACGATAAAAGTTGATCTGCCTCCCGCAGCCGGGCTGAAGTCCGGCATGTTCGGTCGTCTCCGGCTCGAAAAAGGGACGAGTACGACACTGCTCCTTCCGAAATCCGCGTTCATCGAACGGGGTGAACTCGCCAGTTTGTTCATCGTCGGGAGCGATCAGATGGCTCGGCTTCGGTGGGTCAGAATCGGCCGCACGATGGAGCAGGGAGTCGAAATTCTGTCCGGCGTCGATGCCGGGGAGCGGGTGATCGCTGATGGAAGCCAAGGCCGCGACGGCGTCCTCGTGCAGGATATGACAGCAGTGGCCTTGCCCCCCAAGGCGCCGTGACAGAGCGCAAGATCGTATCGTTGATGGCGTATGACAGCAACGATATCAAGCTGATCTGTCGGATAATGCCGCATCACATCGACATGCTATAAGGCATATGTTACCAGCCCCCCCACATGCCCCGGCTCCCCTCGGTGTGAGCGGTCGCCTTGCGGCGTTGTTTGTCGGCAGTAAACTTACTCCGTTGATCATCATCGCTAGCCTCCTCCTCGGCCTATTCGCTATCCTCTTGACCCCGCGCGAAGAAGAGCCGCAGATCGTGGTGCCTATGGCCGACGTCTGGCTGCCGTTTCCGGGGGCCTCCGCGAAGGTTGTGGAGGAGCAGGTCACCAAGCCCATTGAGCGCAAGCTCTCCGAAATCAAAACGGTCGAATATCTCTACTCTATTTCGCGTCCCGGCGGAGCGCTTATCATCGTGCGGTTTTATGTCGGTGAACCGATGGAGCAGAGTCTGGTGGACTTGTATGACAAGTTGATGTCCAACCAGGATCTGTTGCCGCCCGGCGCTGCCCCGTTTCAAGTCAAGCCGAGAGACGTCAATGATGTACCGATTGTCACTCTGACGCTGTCGAGCGAGCGCTACACGGATTTCCAATTGCGGCAGTTGGGGGATCAGGTGTTGGAGGACGCGAAGCGAGTCCCCGGCACGGCGAGCGGCTTTGTGGTAGGTGGTCGTGGTCGCGAATTGCGTGTGCAGATTGATCCGACGCGCCTGAAAGCCTACGGTCTCACGCCCTTGCGGGTGGCGAGCGTCATTCAAGGGGAAAATCTCGCGTTGCCCACCGGCCGGTTTGAAAGCCGGAACGAAAGTTTCCTCGTGGAGACGGGCCGGTTCATCCGTTCAAAGGACGATCTTGATGGAGTCGTGGTCGGAGTCAATGAGCAACGGCCGGTGTATCTTCGCCAGGTAGCGGAAGTGATTGACGGCCCCAGCGAAACGAATCAGTACGTGTGGTTTGGCGAAGGTGCGAGAGGTGCTTCTGCTTCTTCGGCGGAAGTGCCCGCCGTCACCGTGGCCATCGCCAAGCAGGCGGGTACCAACGCGGTAACAGTCGCGCAGGGAGTCATTCGGAAGGTCGATGAAATGAAAGGGCGGCTCATACCCGCCGACATGCAGGTCACCGTGACGCGCGACTACGGAGAAACCGCCGATGAGAAGGCCAATGAGCTGCTCTGGCATCTCTTGATGGCTGTGGTGGCGGTCGTGGTTTTTCTGGGGTTGACGCTGGGATTCCGACCCGCGTTCGTCGTCTCCATTGCGATTCCGTTGACCCTGGCACTGACGCTGTTCATATCCATGCTGATCGGCTACAGCATCAATCGCGTCACCCTGTTTGCCCTGATCTTCTCCATCGGTATTCTGGTGGATGATGCGATTGTGGTCGTGGAGAACACCTATCGTCACCTCAAGCTCCGGCTCCTCCCGCATCGCGAGGCCTCGCTTTTCGCTGTCGATGAGGTCGGCAATCCGACGATTCTGGCAACTCTGACGGTTATTGCCGCCCTTCTGCCTATGGCCTTCGTGTCGGGTCTGATGGGACCGTATATGCGGCCCATTCCGGTCAATGCGTCGATCGCCATGTTTGTGTCGCTCCTGGTCGCGTTCATCGTCATCCCCTGGTTTTGTCAGACCTGCTATCGGCCTGGCGTCCAGATGGCGGGCGTCGATCACGATGCGTTCGAGGAGAGCCGCAGTTATCGGCTGTATCGGCGGTTGCTCGCTCCGGTGTTGTCGCACCCGGCAATGGCCTATCTGGTGCTGGCAGTCATCGCGCTGTTGTTGGCTGGTTCGCTGCTGCTGTTCTGGACGCGTGATGTGGTGGTCAAAATGCTGCCGTTCGACAACAAGAGCGAACTACAACTGGTGATCGACATGCCGGAAGGTACGACGCTGGAGGAAACAGCCCGCGCGACTAAAGCACTGACACAGTATGTGCGAACCATTCCAGAAATGCGCGATTATCAGGCCTATGTCGGCACCGCCTCGCCGTTTAACTTCAACGGTTTGGTCCGGCATTATTATCTGCGTGACCAGCCCCACGAAGCCGACATTCAAATCAATCTTGAGGCCAAGGATCGGCGGCAGGCGCAGAGCCACGACATTGCACAACGGATTCGTCCGGCAGTCCAGGACATTGGCCGGCAGTATGGCGCGAACGTAAAGGTGGTCGAAGTGCCGCCGGGTCCTCCGGTGCAGTCGGTACTCGTTGCCGAGATCTACGGCCCTGAGTATGACCGCCAGATCGAAATCGCGAAGGATGTTCGACGGATGTTTGAGACGACGGCCGGTGTGGTCGATGTCGATGACTACCTGGAGGCGGAGCAGGTCAAGTACGTGTTCACGGTCGACCGCGCGAAGGCGGCGTTGGCGGGCATTTCGTCGGAGGAAATTGTGCGGACCCTGCGTCTGGCGCTGGAAGGTGCCGACGTCGGTCTGGTGCATATACCCAAGGAGCGGCGTCCGGTGCAGGTGAAGCTACGCCTGCCGATCATCGAGCGAACCGGTCTGGAACATCTCGGAGAAATCGCCCTGCGCACAACCGCGGGGCACATGGTGCCGCTTTCCGAACTGATCCGTGTCGAACAGACGGTGCGGGAAAAGGCGATCTATCACAAAAATCAGAAGCCCGTCGTGTACGTCATTGCGGATGTCGGCGGCACGGGCCCAGACAAGGGCGAGAGTCCGGTTTACGGCGTGATGGGCATCGGGAAGAAATTGGAGCAATACGCGTTGCCGGAAGGGTACCGGTTGGACCAACAGTATGCCGTGCAGCCCTGGTCCGAACAGCGTTTCGCGATGAAGTGGGATGGGGAATGGCACATTACCTATGAAACATTTCGTGATATGGGCATCGCGTTTGCGGCGGCGTTGCTTCTGATATATCTGCTGATCGTGGCGCAATTCCAATCGTTCCTGACCCCGGTCGTCATTATGGCGCCCATTCCGCTCACATTGATCGGCATTCTTCCGGGGCACTGGCTCACCGGATCGTATTTCACGGCCACGTCGATGATCGGATTTATCGCCCTCGCCGGTATCATCGTGCGAAACTCAATTCTCCTCGTGGATTTCATTCAGCATCAGGAGGCCGCGGGCATCGCGTTGGTGGAGGCGGTCATTCGCGCGGGAGCCATCCGGACCCGTCCGATTCTGCTGACAGCTGCAGCGCTGATGGTCGGCGCTTTCGTTATCATTCTCGATCCAATTTTTCAAGGCCTGGCGGTTTCGCTGCTTTTCGGGGTGGGCGCTTCGACGGTGCTGACCCTGATCGTTATCCCCGTGCTGTACTATCTCTGGATCGGGACGCGTGAGCCACAGTCGGCCTGTTCCCTATCGGGAACAGGTTCGACCGGCGTGTCTCCTACCGCTGTGGGGAATCACCCAGGCTGAGCAGGCGCGACCCTACGGTTCTTGTGTGTCCCCTCTCCTGTTCGACGACACCCTTCTTCGATTCCTACACAGCCTTCGTGATACGAAAAGGACTTCTCAATGAAGACGGAGGAACTTATACTGAGGCCCCTCTCGGTAACTGTGCTGGCTTGTGAGCAAGCCCCTGGTGCATGGAGTATTTCAATATGCGGCGAAGCGGTGAGCGGGTCCAAGTGGACGGCGTCATCAATGGGCAAGAGGCAACAGCGCAACCTTGGTGGGAGGCCGAGCCTCGCCGGTATGTCGAGATCTTCCTCTTGGCGCTGGTCGGAGGCTGGGCCTATTTTGCCAACCTTCACCTGTCGCTCTTGGAAGGCAGCGAAGGGCTTTATGCCGGTATCGCCAGAGAGATGGCCAGGCGGGGTGAATTCTTCGACCTCACGTATCAAGACGAACCCTATTTCAACAAGCCGCCGTTGTTTTTTTGGTTGCTGAATCTCTCGACATCGATCTGGGGCGATCACGAAATTGCTTTGCGCCTGCCCGGCTCCTTGGCCGCAGTGGGCACCATCGTCCTGACCTATGTGCTTGGAGCCAGGCTGGTGTCTCCGACTGCGGGATTCTGGGCGGCGCTGGTTGTTGCCACCAGCCACGTGTTTCTCTGGTACGGGCGCCGCGTGCTGTTCGATTCAACGCTCACGTTTCTGGTCACACTCGCCCTCTTCGCGTGGATTCAGGTGCAACTGCTGGGGCGAAGCTCACGCTGGTATCTGCTCGCCTTCGTCAGCATGGCTCTCGGCGCGATGTTGAAAGAGATGCACGGGTTTTTTCTGCCGTTGCTCGTAATGGCGCTCTATGCCGCCATTCAGAGGGATACGCGGATGTTGAAAAATGGATACTTCTGGGCCGGCTTGGCGGTGGCGGTGGCGATGATAGGAGCATACGCGCAAATGCTGGGGCCCGGGTATCAGCACCACTTTCGGATCGGCAAAGCTATCGAATCGACCTGGAATACCGGGGTCATCGGCAACGCAGGCCCGGCTGCCGACGGGCACCCCATCTATTGGTATCTGGGTATGATGTGGGCCGATTTTTTCCCCTGGTGCGCGCTGCTGCCGTCCGCGATCCTATTGTTGTGGACGCAGCGACCGTTGCGCTCGCATCCAACGGAGCTGTTGCTGCTCGTCTGGGTGCTTGGACTCTTCACAGCGTTCAGCCTGGCCACGCTCAAACGGGAGCCCTATCTCACGACAATCGTGCCCGGCATCGGCTTGATGATCGGGTACTATTACCACCGCGTAAGCTCTTCCTCGGAAGCCTCTCAGTCGATGTCTCCATTGCTGCGAGGATTTCTGGTCATCCTCGCCCTCGTCTTCATCGGAGGAATGTTCTTCGGCGCGGCCCCCCTGCGGCGTCGTTGGCTGGTGTCGGCTCCGGTCGTATCTCCTGTATTCGTGGTGATCATGGTCTCCCTGGCGGGGGTGCTTCTGTATGCCGCGATCACAGCCCGCGTTCAGTTCGCGCTCCGTATGGTCGGCGTGCTTGCGGCCGCCTATGTGGTGCTGGTGGTGAACTATGTGTTTCCTGCGATCGATCAGGCCGCTTCACCGCGGAAAGCCACGGAGGAGATCAAGTTCATGGCAAAAGAAACGGGACCGGCCATGTTTCTCTACATTCCCGGTTGGCCAAAGAATGAAGATGCCGTGTACTACCTGAAGCGGGACTCAGTGGTGCGCGATTTGCCTGATCAGGAAGCTGTGCAGCACGCAGTCCGTACCCAGGGGCCTATTCGGGTCATTACGGAAGAGTCGCATAGGGTGTTCCTCCAAAAACAAGCTGGATTGGTCGTCGAAACAATCCAGGAGTTCCGGCAGCCGGGTCGTAAGCATCTGTATCTGCTTTCCGTGCAAGCACAAAGTTGAGCACGGTTCAAATCGGCCTGATCTGTTGCATTCTGCCACAGGCACGCAGGCTCCCTCTGTAGCAGACCTCCCCGATTCTGACAACGCGCCAGCAACGTCAGATTGGAACCAGGTACGTAGGATATACGGTTGACACTGCTCAGACTATGACGCAGGTCAGGGCGTTATCCTTGCACTTCCCTCTACTCAGAGCCGGTCCATCTTTCTGAAGTGCGACGCGTCTGGGTCGCACCCTGATGCATCGAGACAGAGGCAGAGCTCGTCTCGGCGGTTGAGGTGGACGAGGCCATCATGATTGTGTCGTGAATGGAGGAGGGCATGCATCCTATTCATCCGATGGTCGTACACTTTCCTATTGCCCTGCTGTTGGCGAGCCTGCTTTTCGATCTGGTGTCCCTGCGATGGCGAGGGGCAGAGTTTCGCGCGACGAGTCTCTCGTTGCTGGCGCTCGGAGTACTGGCCACCGTAGTGGCCCTGCTCACCGGTCATCTCGCGGAAGACGCGGCGGAACACAGCGGAAAGATTCCGAAACAGGCGATCGAAACGCATGAAGAGTTGGCATTCGCGGCATTTTGGGTATTTGCCGGCCTTCTGGGACTGAAGACACTCTCTTATGGGGGCTGGATGCGGGAGCAGTCTCTGCTGGTCCTGTTCCTCGGTGTGGGTGGGTCGGTGCTGTTGCTCGTCGCCAGTTATTATGGCGGTGAATTGGTCTATCGCTACGGCGCAGGAGTCCTCGCTCGATGACCATCACCGGCACCGTCTCCCGTATCCTCCTCCTCATGGTGATTGGGCTGGGTGTGGCACCCGTCTTTGCGGAAAGGCCCGACGCCCGCTCGCCGCTGGGCGAGAGAGCGGTGTTGCGAGCGGGACAGGTGGTGCAGGGCGATTATTTTGCATTCGGTCCGCACGTTGAAATCTCCGGTATCGTCAACGGAGATCTGTATGCGGCGGGTGGTGAAGTGATTGTGGATGGCGTCGTCAACGGAGATGTGATCGTGGCAGGGGCCAAGGTTCTTCTGTCCGGTACGATCGCCCAGGATGCCCGTGTGGCCGGCGCATATATTATTGTCAGCGGGACCGTCGGCAGAAACGCCACCTTGGGCGGCGTCGATGTCCATCTGACGGAGCAGGCGACGGTGCGGGAGAATCTCATCGCAGGCGGCGCCTATGTGCAGCTTGCCGGAGCGATCGGCCGTGATGCCAGAGTGGGCGCATGGCAGGCGACCTTTTCCAATGCCATTGAACGCGATGTCATCGTGGCGGCTGAGTCCGTGCGTCTGACATCGAAGGCCTCGGTCGGAGGTCGACTGCGGTATTGGGGTGAGGCAGCCCCTTCAATCGACCAGGAGGCCATCGTTCGCGGGTCGATCACACGTCGTCCCTTGCCGGAGGGCTGGAACATCGAACGGGCTCGCCAGGGCCTGATCGGGATGCGATTCCTGGCGGCCTTCGTCAGCTTTCTCTCCACGTTGATTCTCGGATTGATCTTCTTGCGACTATTCCCGCAATTTGCCGGCCAGGTCACGGAAGCCCTTCGCGAGCGTCCCGGGCTCGCTTCTGGATGGGGGCTTGCCGCAACGATCGTCATGCCTATTGTTGCGATCAGTTTTATCGTCACCGTGCTGGTGCTGCCCGCGGGGGTCATTCTGCTCGCGCTGTACGGCGTGATGTTGTATCTGGCGAGAATCTTCGCCATCACCTGTGTGGGACAATTCCTGTTGCGCCGACCGGCCGACTCGTCCTCCCTTGCCAAGCCATTCGTGCTGGGATTGCTGGTGTATTCACTTCTGACAGTCGTGCCGTTCATCGGAGGCCTGGTGACCGTCGTCACCGTAATTCTGGGAGTAGGCGCGTTAGTAGTAGCCGGGAGGCAGCGTTTCACGCGGTCGCAGGAACAAGACCCGGTGGAACGCGCGTACTGAAGCAGGCTATGAACCGTCCTCACACAACTGGTCCAGGCGGACAGTCGGCTGCGATGACTTTCATGGAGGGACGAACTCTGCGTTGTCTCGGTTCGTGGACGATGTCCGATGTGGGGCCGGCCGAGCGTACCCTCAGACTAATGGAATGGCCTGCTGGTGGTTCTCTGCGATTTGAGGGAAGCGGGATTCAGGCATTCGATACCGGCGGGGCAGTGGTGTTGTCCCGGGCGGTGATGGAAGCCAGGCGGCGCGGCTGTGAGGTGACGGTCGAAGGGTTGCAGTCCGAATATGCACAGCTCATGAGCCTGGTGTCGGCCCATTGGGAGGCCATGATGGCGCATGTGGCTGCGCGCCCGAACGGGAAAGCGCGGTTCCAATCTTCAATCAGAAATCTCGTCGACCGGCTTTTGCGCGGATTGGACTTTATCGGGGAGAGTTCGATTGCGCTGTTGCGTGTGTCTCCGTCGCCTGCTCGCCTGCGCTGGCGGAGTGCGTTGAACAGTCTTCGCCTCGACGGAGTGAATGCCCTGCCGATTACCGGGTTGCTGACATTTCTGATCGGGGTCGTGATCGCGTATCAGGGCGCCGAACAGTTGCGGAAGTTCGGCACCAATATCTTTATCGTGGACCTGGTGGGTATTTCGCTGCTGCGTGAAATCGCGCCGCTGATCGGGGCCATATTGATCGCCGGACGGTCGGGGTCGGCCTACGCGGCACACATCGGCACGATGAAAGTGACGGAGGAGCTGGATGCGTTGCGAACGTTCGGATTGTCGCCCACCGAGCTGCTGGTCTTGCCGCGGATGTTGGCGCTGGTCGTGGCGTTGCCGTTGTTGACCGTTTACGCCGACGTGCTGGGGGTGTTCGGAGGGATGTTGATCGCCTCGAATCAGTTGAACGTGAGCTTCACGGCCTTTCTATCGCGGTTCGAGGAAGCCGTGGCAGTGCGGCACTTCCTGATCGGCATCGGCAAGGCGCCGTTTTTTGCCGTCATCATTGCGCTGGTCGGATGTTATCAGGGTTTTCAGATTCGAGGCGGAGTGGATGATGTGGGACGGCATACGACGATCAGCGTGGTGCAAAGCATTTTTCTCGTCATCATTTTTGACGCCCTGTGCAGCATCATCCTGAATTGGTGGAACCTGTAGGCAGACGTACGACAAGGCTGCAGGCTGCTCCACAGGATGCCCAAGGGCTCCGCTTTCACGTGGGACGGTAGGTGTC
Source organism: Nitrospira sp. (assembly GCA_024998595.1). Taxonomy (GTDB): domain Bacteria; phylum Nitrospirota; class Nitrospiria; order Nitrospirales; family Nitrospiraceae; genus Nitrospira_A. Next base: position 271,324 of record JACOEK010000002.1, on the reverse strand, counting down.
ATGTCTCTCGCCGGGCACACCGGGACGCCGATTATCGAAGTGCGCCAGGTCTCGACGCAGTTCGGGCCGGCGATTGTGCATCAGGACGTGAGCCTCACCGTTGTGAAGGGCGAGGTGTTCGCCATTGCCGGCGGCAACGGCTGCGGGAAATCCACGCTCTTGCGCGAAATCATCGGGCTGCTGAACCCGACGGCCGGAACGATCACATTGCTGGGCGCCGACAGCCGCGAGCTTCAACAGGCCGACGGGGGTTCCTTGCACCGCCGCTTCGGAGTCATGTTCCAGCATGGCGCGTTGTTCAGTTCCATGACACTGGCGGAAAACGTTGCGGTGCCGTTACGGGAGCACACCTCGTTGAGTGCCGGACTGATCCGGGATATCGTGGCATTAAAAATCGCCCTGGTCGGCTTGCCGCCGGACAGCGCGTTGAAATTCCCGCGCGAACTCAGCGGGGGTATGAGGCGGCGCGCCGCGCTGGCCCGTGCCATCGTAATGGACCCTGAGCTGTTGTTCCTCGATGAGCCCACGGCCGGCTTGGATCCGATGATTGCCGCCGGCTTTGATGATCTGGTGCTCGATTTGAAGCGACTGTTGGGATTGACCGTCGTGATGGTGACCCATGACCTTGATTCGCTGTGGCGCATCGCGGATCGAGTGGTAGTGCTGGGGGAGGGACGTGTGCTGGGAATGGGTACCATGGAGAGCCTGGCGGCCTCGGACGATCCTGCCGTCCGGAATTATTTTCACGGTCCCCGCGGGCGCGCCGCTCAGCTGAATCACAGCGGTGGAGCGTTGCCTCGCGACTGAGAGGTGCCGGATGGAACCGAAGGTGAATTACATCGTCGTCGGCGCATTCGTCCTCTTACTGGGCGCCACGGTACTTGGTGCGGTTCTCTGGCTGGGTAAGACGGATTACCGCGGCGTCTACGATCGGTATTATGTCTACACGAGGGAATCCGTCGCCGGACTCAGCGTCGATTCGACCGTCAAGTATCGCGGGGTGGATGTCGGGCGCGTAAAGGAGGTCATCCTCAACCCTGAGAACTCCGAGGAGGTTCGGATAACGCTGGACATTGTCGGAGGGACACCTATCAAGACGGATACGCAAGCGGTTCTGGTGACACAAGGGCTCACGGGATTGGTGACGCTGAATTTGACGGGAGGAACGAGGGAGGGGCCGCCGTTGGCTCCCGTTCCAGGGCAGATGTACCCCGTCATCACCAGTGTCCCCTCCTTATTCGGCCGCTTGGATGGAGCGCTGGCCAAACTGTTGTCGGAGCAGGGCCTCTCGAATCTGGTGGCCAATGTGAATGGCCTCGCGCAGAATGCGTCTCTGGTGTTGGATGAGGAAAATCGCGCGCAGTTCAGACAGATCCTGAAGGACCTGGGAGAGGTCACGAAGGTGTTGGCGTCCCGAAGTGGTCAGGTTGATCGTGGAGCGCAGCATGCGGCGGAGGCGGCAGAGCGGATGGCACGCCTGACGGAGCACCTGGGAACTCAGCTGCCGGCGCTCTTGGATCGCATGGGAAAAAGTGCTACGGCCGTACAGCAGATGACAGCGGAGGTGGCGCGAACGAGCCGTGAGGTCGGAGAGATGGTGGGTGCCAGCAAACCGGGCGTTGAACAATTTTCACGGCAGACCCTGGCAGACGCAGGGCTCCTGGTTAGTGAATTACGGCAACTCACGGCCACGATGAATCGGGTGGCTCAACAAGTCGAACGTCAGCCGAACGTGTTGGTGCTCGGCCGACCGGGTCAGTCCAAGGGCCCTGGTGAATAGAGGACAAGTCGTGCGGCTTCGTCGCGTGATGACATGGTTGGGATTGGTGATGACGGCCTGGGCAGCCACCGCCTGTGGGCTGCCGAGGTCGGAAGACAATCCGGTCCGTACCTTCGTGCTGATGCGCGAGGGAGTAGCTCGTGAAACGGTGCCCCACGACGCGCCGACAGGCGCTCAGGGTGTCTTGGTGGTGGGGGTGCCGCAGGCAGCAGCGGGATTTGAGCAGCCGCGCATGGCTTATCTGCGGCGGCCGTCTGAAGTGAGTTATTATGCCACCCATGTGTGGGTCGATGTCCCGTCACGCATGATGATGCCCTTATTGGTTCGATCTTTGGAAACGACGGGACTCTGGCGGGTCGTAGTGCCGATGCCGACCGGGGTCAGGGGTGACTACCAGCTGGATCTTTCCGGCCTGCTCGTGCAACAGGAATTTCTTCAGCAGCCGAGCCGGAGCCGCGTGCAGTTGCGCGCGCACTTGATGGATGTCAAAGCGCAACGTGTCATGGGCGCCAGGAATTTTGAGGCACTGGAGGCAGCCCCGACCGAGGATGCGTATGGCGGGGTGCTGGCCGCCAATCGTGCGGTAGCGACTGTATTGGCCGCAATGAATGACTGGATCACATCCTGTCTGCGAAGATCGGCAGGGGAAACCTGTTGAGCGCCAGCGGCCGGCGAGAAGATGATTAAGGAGTTCAGGATGAAACGGTCTCGGGTATGCGCACTGCGCTGAAGGTCGGGTTCAGTTTTGGACTGACCTCTGGCGTGATCACCACGCTCGGTTTGATGGTCGGGCTGCACGCAGGCACCCATTCCATGCCCGCGGTATTGGGTGGAATTCTCACTATTGCGCTGGCTGATGCCATGTCCGATGCGTTAGGCATCCACGTGGCCGAAGAATCCAAGAACCATGGCAATACGCAGGACATCTGGGCGTCGACGGTGGCGACGTTTGTGGCCAAGTTCGTCATCGCCGCGACCTTCGCCGTTCCCGTGCTGCTCATGCCGTTGGATCTTGCCGTTGTAGCCAGCCTTCTCTGGGGGCTGACTCTCTTGGCGTTGCTCAGTTATGCCCTGGCGCGCGCGCAACGAGTGCCACCCTGGAAAGTGATCGGTGAGCATGTGGTCATCGGTCTCGCTGTCGTGGCCATGACACATTATCTCGGCGCCTGGGTACGCCTCACGTTTGGTTGAAGTTCGACAAGGAATCAAGGAGATTCGGGCAGCATGGACATACAGACGCAATTACCGAAAGTGGGAATCGGCCGCCGTTGCGGGGCAATCGAAGCCAATATCAGCGGGTACCGCAGTCTCATGACCGATGAAGAGTACGAGGAATTGACCTCGCTGGCAAAAAGTCTACAGGGCGTGAAGATTTGCCATGTAAATTCCACGGCAGCGGGCGGAGGCGTGGCGGAACTGCTGGCGCGATATATCCCCATGCTGCAGGCGCTCGGCGTCCGGGCAGACTGGCGCTTGATCCATGGCGAGCCGGAGTTTTTTTCCATCACCAAGGCGTTTCATAACGCCTTGCAGGGCGGACATTATGGCTTGGGAAAGACCGAGCAGGATCTGTATCTGAAGGTCAATGAACGCAGTGCCAAGGCCTTGGGCAACGATTACGATCTCTACATCGTTCATGATCCGCAGCCCGCCGCCATACGCCACTTCGCAGGGCCTCGAGACGCAAAATGGATCTGGCGTTGCCACATCGACAGCTCGGCGCCGGACAAGGAGGTTAGTCAATTTCTCCGGCCTTTGTTGGAGGAGTACGAAGCGCTCGTGTTTACCATGAACCAGTTCGTGCTGCCGCAGTTGGCGGCCAAACGAGTGTCCTTCATCGCTCCGGCTATCGATCCGTTGGCCACGAAGAATATGGAGTTGCCGATCGATCTGTGCCGCCGCGTCATGGCCGATTCCGGCGTGGATCCCGCCAGGCCGCTTCTGCTCCAGGTGTCGCGGTTCGATCCCTGGAAAGATCCGCTCGGAGTGGTGCGCGCCTATCGGCTGGTTAAAGAAGATATGCCGGAGGTCCAGCTGGTCCTCATCGGAGCCATGGCCGGCGACGATCCCGAAGGATGGGAAATCCTTGATCGGGTGGAAGAGGAGGCGGCCAACGATCCCGACCTGTTTGTTTTTACGAATCTGGCCGGGGTGGGAAGTATGGAGGTCAATGCGTTTCAGCGTGGCTGCGATGTGGTGATTCAGAAATCGTTACGGGAAGGGTTCGGACTGGTGGTGTCCGAAGCCCTCTGGAAAGAAAAACCGGTCGTCGCCGGAAACACGGGCGGCATTCCGATGCAATTCCCTGAGCCCTTCCAGAAGAACCTTGTCGGCAGCGTTGAGGCTTGTGCCGAGCGCGTGCATCATCTGCTACGCCACCCCGGCGAGCGCGGGGAGTTCGGGCGAGCCGGACGTGACCATGTGCGCCGGCATTTCCTGATGCCCCGGCTGGTGCGCGATGAATTGCGGCTGATTAAACAGGTCTTAGGCGCCCCGTGATCCGTCGCCCGAGTGAACAAGCCGGCCATGGAGCATAGCCGTATGGCACAGAATCACGACACCATGCAGTCCGACTACAATCATTTGTTGACGCTCTGGACCGCCGGCGTTCGCGATTACCACACCATGTTGTCGGATTATCTGACGGCCAATTCCATCTTTGTCGCGGTCATCGGCTTGCTCGTGTCGCGTGAATCCCTGGCCTTGCCCTTCACGCTGGTGATCGTGTTGCTCAGCACGATCGGGATTCTCATGAGTGCGCAAATGGCGATCGTACTGGGACGGTTTTCCGGGCAGAACGCCTTGTGGGAATGGCAGCTTCGAGGCATTGAATCCATGCCCGACTGGCTGGACCGGAAGCCGGTGAGTAGTCTCTATCGCCTGCGCGAGCATCGGGAAACGATTGTGGATGAGACGAATGAGCCGCGCTCGTTCGCGCCCTCCTGGGCGTTTCGACAACATCGTCAATGGTGGGCGCATCGGGCGATCAGCTTTCCCTGGTTTTTCGGCACGGTGTATGGCCTCTTTCTGTTGTGGGGAGTGACGCAGATAGCAAGGTCGAGCATGATGTTTTGGTAATCCCCCGGTTTTGCGCCGTTCCATATGCACTGCCCCCTCCGTTCTGCCGCGCCCTCATCATCGCTCGCTTTTTCTGCCTCATCGGCACATGAGACAGGGATGAAGACCGCATGAAGAAGTCTTCATGGGGGGAAACCGCTGCTCTGTCCCTGATATGATGGCGCTATTCTACGGCACGATGCCCCGGTGCTCGGCCTGTTCGGTTGCGACGGAAACGAGGCACGCATGCGAATTCTAGTCATCGAAGACGACGCCGACCTGGCGCAATTCCTTCGTAAGGGATTGCAAGAAGAGCGGCATACGGTGGAGATGGTCGCCGACGGCGAATCCGGGCTCATGCTGGCCGTGGATGAAAGTTACGATCTGTTGATCGTGGACGTGATGCTCCCCAAGGTGGACGGGTTGACGCTGTGCCGGCGCCTTCGTGAACGCGGGAACCGTACGCCGATTCTCCTGCTGACCGCCCGCGATTCGGTAGAGGATAAGGTTGCCGGCTTGGACGCCGGAGCGGATGATTATTTGACCAAACCGTTTGCGTTTACGGAACTAGTCGCACGCATCAGAGCGCTGCTGCGGCGAGGCGGGCCGCATGTCGGCAGCCGGCTGAAGGCGAAGGATCTCGAGATGGACCCGGCCTCCCGGCGGGTGTGGCGGGGAGGAAAAGACATTACGCTGACGAGCAAGGAATTCTCCCTATTGGAATTTCTTCTGCGGAACCGCGATATCGTACTCACCCGCACGGCGATTCTGGAGCGCGTCTGGGGGCTGAACTATGATCCGATGACGAATGTGGTGGACGTTTACATCCGCTCGTTGCGCGTCAAGATCGATAAGGATTTTGCCGTTCCCTTGATCGCCACGGTGCGCGGCGTGGGCTACAAGCTGGAGGCGAGTGAGTGAGCAGCTTTCGCGCTCAATTCCGGCTCTATACGGTGGCCTTGATCGCGGTCCTGCTGGGCGGATTCAACGTGGTCGTCTACACAGGGTTTCATAGTCTGCTGCAGCAATATGTAGACGGACGATTGTTCGGTTTCGCGGATACCCTCGCCGAGTTGATCGAACAACGACCGGAACTTCTGAAGCGGTCGGACCATGAGATTGTGGTGCCGCGCGGCGCGCAGGTGGCCGATGACCGGATGAAGGAACTCCGCGAGGTCTCGCACTCCGTCCATATCCTGGCGCTCGATGGTACGGTCGTCTGGCAGGGGAGCGCCGTGGTGCCAAGGCCGTCGGTAGACGAAGCGGTGCTGGCGCGAGGCAAGCGGGGCGAAGTGGTGTATGAGACCCTCGAGATGGACTCGGGGGTTTCGGTGCGCCAGGTGTTTGTCCCGATTCGGCAGCAGGAGGAAGTACGATACCTGCTGCAGGCCGAAGAGTCTCTGGCATTTTTTCGCAGAACTCACCGAAGTCTCATGGGTCTGCTCATGCTCGGATCGGTGGCCGTCCTGGCCACATCCTGGTTTGGCAGCGGGTGGCTGGCCAGGAAGGTGCTGGATCCGGTGGAAGCGTTGAGTCGCACCGCCGAGAGTATTTCCGAGTCAGCCCTGCGTTCGCGCGCCAATCTGAATGCCCCGTTTGAAGAATTCGAGCGGCTGGCCCAAGCGTTCAACGCGATGTTGGATCGGTTGCAGCGGGCCTCAGAGAGCCAGCGACGGTTTACCGATTATGCCGCGCATGAGATGAAAACCCCGCTGACTGTGATGCAGGGCAACTTGGAAGTCGCGTTGCAGCGCTCACGATCGGCTGAAGACTATCGCGACGTGCTGGTCTCCAATCTCGATCAAGTGCAGCGCCTCATCGTCCTGACGCGTTCGCTCCTGACGCTCGCGCGGTTTGCCGGCGAGCGGCCGCCGGTAGAGCTGTCGGTCCTGGAGCTCCAGCCGTTGCTGAAAGAATTGATCGAGGACCTCACTCCGGTGGCGGAGGACCGGCGTCTGACATTGGTCTTGGAAGAGGAACCGGTGCAGCCGGTCTTAGGTGATGCCGAACGGCTCAAGCAAGTGTTCATCAATTTGCTGGATAACGCCTTGCGGTATACCGATCCGGGTGGAACTGTCGCGTTATGCTTGAGCGGTACGCAGAATCAGGTGCAAGTCGCGGTTCGAGATACCGGGCAAGGGATTGCCCGCGAACACCTACCGCATCTCTTCGAGCCTTTTTACCGGACGGACCCCGCTCGCGCCAGGGATTCGGGCGGGCATGGCCTCGGCCTCCCCATCGTAAAAGAAATTGTGGAAGCTCATCATGGCGCCATTGCCGTGGAGAGCGAAGTGGGTAAAGGGTCCGTCTTCATGTTGACGTTCCCCGCCATTCAGACGTAGCAGGTCGTTGGGACCGCCGCTTTCCGCATACTCGTGCCTTCTCCGATTTCCGGTCTTCTTTCTCGCATCAGACTTCCCTCCGCATGAAGATTTCTTCATGCCCGGTTCATCGGCACTTCATCTTGTCCGGCTAGAGTGAGGTGGCGATGGGAATCGATGTAACTCCTCCGATGAATCAGATGAGGAAGGGACGATGCGATGAAACAGATCATTATCTTGGCGCCGGCTGCATTGCTGATGGTATTGGTCGTGGCTGCGATTGGAGTCATGATCTTCTGGGGCCTGTCTCTGCTCGACTTGTCCCAGTAGGACATTCCATTGATCGGGAGTGACATGAGCCGCCACCGGTGAGCCCTTCATGAAGCACTAGGCGCAATGCGGGTGGCGGAAGATCCGTGTTGGAGATCAGGTAGGAGGTCATGATGCGCGAAAGAGAAGATCAATCCGGACGGCGGTGGTCGATTGTCCTCGCGGGAGGAGACGGAGTCCGGATGCAACCGGCCGTGACGCGGTGGTTAGGGCGGACGGTTCCGAACCACTATTGCCGGTTTCTCGGAACGAGGTCGGTCTTCCAGCATACCCTCGACCGCACGTTATGCGTCACGAGCCCTGCTCGCACGCTGGTGGTGGTCGGGCGTGGTCATCAGGAGGCCTGGTCGCAAATCGGCGAGCGGAATCCGGGCATGATCTTGGTGCAGCCGCGTAATGTCGGCACGGTGGCCGGATTGTTCCTGCCCTTGACCTATATTCGCGCGCGCGATCCGGAGGGAACGGTGTTGATCTCTCCGGCCAATCAGTTTGTCTCTCCCGAGCAACAGTTTCTCGGGGAGATCCTGTTTGCGATCCGAGCGGCGGAGAAGTTGCCCGCAAAAGTGGTTGTGCTTGCCGCGCGCCCGGATGGGCCGGACGGAGAGTATGGGTGGATCAAACCTGGTCATGAACTGATCAGCCTCGGCCTCCACTCGGTCAGGGCTGTCACAACCTTCTTGCACAAATCGGAGCCCGCGATGGCGCGGTTGGCGTATGCTTCGGGAGCCCTGTGGAATGCGTGTGTCATGGCAGGACGTGTCGAGACGCTATGGCGACTGGGTCGGCAGGTCCTGCCGGATATGATGGTCCTGTTCGAACGACTGGGCGAGGTGATCAATACGCCGAAGGAGCCACAAGTCCTTCGCGACATTTATGAGCGCATGCCGGTCTGTAGCCTTTCGCGCGATCTCCTGGCTCGCGTGCCCGGTGCGGCGGCGGTGATGGAAATGCAGCGAGTGTGGTGGAGTGAGTGGAATAGTCCGGAACGCGTCATGAAGACGCTGACGCGGCTGGGCCGGGATTCGGCGTCGGTGATGCCCCATCTGAGGGCTGCGGCGGCTGAGTCCCGGTCGGCGCAGTCCCTTGATGTCGCCATGGCGCATTATGCGGCGCACGATCAGTAAAGGCATGCCTGTGCTCATATAGATTTATGGCCGACAGAATGCCTGCTGCCTTGTTCGTCACATCGGGGTGTATCGCCTCAGCAGGCGAGGAGGTGCTGCCGCAAATGGCAACAATTGGACAGGATCGCGGCCGGGTGGCCTCGTAGCAATACGGCCTCGCTTGCTGGACTTCCGTTCAGACAAGACTGAAAAAAGATGTGGCACTTGTCTTGCGTGAATAGTCCATCAAGTATTCGCCACCGTCTCTCGCATTGCCGTCAGTCCCGCGCTCCGGTTGGGCTTCGGCCGGCGTCTCCTTCGCTGGAAATCTTCGGTCGGCCCAAACAATCGTTCAACTGTTTTGAAGGAGCAGCCATGACGACCTCACTATTCACACGCATCCTATTCGCCACAGATTTTTCGGAGGATGCCCGCCGCGCTCAGGAATATGCAATCCATCTCGCCGGCGCCTGGGGTGCAGAGCTGGAGGTTTTGCATGTGATCGAGGCGCCCCATGGGGTGGGCGCGGATGCGGAGTCTTTCGCCATGATGGAGCGGTCGCGGACAGCCGCCGCGCAACAGTTGGAAGAGGTGCGGGACGACCTGGCGCGCCGGGGCATTCCCGCCAGGGTCCGACTGCTACTCGGGAACCCGGGGGAGCATATTCGTCAGGCCGTCAGGGAAAAAGATATGGGTCTTATTGTGCTGGGCGCACAGGGACGTCACAACCTGCTCTATGGGCTGATTGGCAAGACGGTGGAGCGACTGGTCCATGAGGGACCCTGTCCGATTCTGGCAGTGCCGGGGGCGCGAAAAGATGCCGTCGAGTCTCTGCCGTCCGACAGACTTGCTGTGATTCGGCAGGTTCTAGCGCCGTTGGACTTTTCTGCGCCGTCTTTGGATGCGGTTGAATATGCCGTTCACCTGGCACAGGGCGTCGGTGCTGCAGTGACGTTGATGCACGTGCTGGAGCCGGCCTGTTATGACTTGGATTGGGGCCTGGGGGTAATCGAAGGGGAAGCCTCGAAGCGAGACTACTGGAACCGGCAGCTGATGGAAATCCGGGACGTCATCACCGCCTTCGGCATCCCGGTTGAGGTGGAAATCTCCGCCGGCCTGCCTTCCGATACCATTCTGGCCAGTGCCTTGCGGCATCACACCGATCTCATCGTGATGGGGACGCATGGACGACGCGGAATGTCGTCGAAGGAATGTGGGAGTGTCGCAGAGGCAGTGTTGCGCCGGGCAACCTGTCCCGTGTTGACCATAAAGACGGCGAAGTTCGAACCGGGGCACCGCCGGGTGGTGCCGCACGTGCTGGACCGACCAGTCAGCAAAGGAGACGAATCATGAATCCCCGCGATATTTCTATGACGGCATCCGACCTGTCCCGCCTGAGAGATGTGCTGAAGGCTCGCGCTAGCGTCGGGCGTGATCAGGACCATCTGGATAGCCTGGAGCATGAGCTTGATCGCGCTCACGTCGTGGAGGCGTGCGCCATTCCCCATGACGTCGTGACGATGAATTCACAGGTCCGGATCGAGGATGTGGAGACCGGATTGGAGAACACCTATACGGTCGTCTTCCCTTCAGAGGCCAGCATCCCTGAGAAGAAAATTTCCATACTGGCGCCCATCGGGACGGCGTTGTTGGGGGCCAGAGCCGGTGCGACGGTCGATTGGCCTGTGCCCGCGGGCAGGCGAACCGTGCGCATCAAGGAGGTTCTGTACCAACCTGAGGCTGCAGGCGATTACCATCTGTAGGCAGTCGACGATGAGGGCATCAGAGTTGCTCATTCCCTGAGCGGAACGGAAGACGCGCGGAGACCCTTCGTGGCTCCCGGCGAGAAGCATTCCCGTGAGTCTCGACTCAAACGTGCACCAAGCCAAGGTCGGAGGGATCAATGGACGTTCGCAGTAAGGTGTATACGTATCGAACGGCGGTCGAATGGACTGAGCAGAAGAAGGGGACGATTACCAGCGAGGGCAAGCCGGAGATTCAGGTCGCGACACCTCCTGAATTCAAAGGGCATGCGGGAATCTGGTCGCCGGAGGATTTGTACGTGGCAGCGGCCAACATCTGCCTCATGACCACATTTCTGGCCGTTGCAGAGCGGGCTGGTTTGGCGTTCACGGCCTACCAATGCGAAGCGGAAGGTCGCCTGGAGCTCGTGGATGGAAAGTTTCAGGTCACGGTGATTACCTTGCGTCCGCACATCACACTTTCGTCAGGAGGTGATGTCACGAAGGCCAGGGAGCTCATCGAAAAAGCGGAAGCCAACTGCCTGATCTCCAATTCGATGAAGACACGCATTGCTCTTGAACCTGTCATTGCGTAATGCCCTGGATTGGGGCATCTTGCGTCAGCCGGCATCGAGTGGTGGGGTGATTCTCTCCATGGCTCGCCCGGCTCCGCATCGAGCTCTTCCGCGAACCTGCTACTCCTAGCGCGTTTCCCTTCAATATTCCCTCCTGTCCAACTGGCACGAAGGTCGCATTCTCATCCTCGTCTATGGGGGCTACAGGTGTGCGGCAGCTCCGTGCGAAGGAGAAGACAATGAACGCCAGAGTCACCGGTCCGGTTCTCCTGTTGCTGCTCTGCGTTGCGGCAGGGGGCAGTGCTTCGTATGCAGCCGGGGGAAATGTAGCGAAAGGCAAAGGGCTCTTTACCAATCTCTGTATCCGTTGCCACGGAATCGATGGGAAGGGCGATGCTTACATGAAGTTTAATCCTCCGGTCGCCGATCTCACCTCCCCGGCCGTGCAAAGTAAGCTGGACGGGTCTCTCATGAAAGCGATTCACGACGGACGGAAAGATACAGCCATGGGGGCCTGGAAATTTGTTCTCACTGATGAGGAGATTCGTGACGTGACAGCCTATGTACGAGTGCTGGGGAGTAGTGCCGGTCGCAAGCTCCCGTAACTGAATGGAAAATTTTGCATGATGAATTGGCGGGTCCTGGGGTTGGGAACGGCGGTGCTCTGGATAGTCACGGTGGGCGCAATTGTGGCGTTGTTTGTCCAGGGCCACACCCGGCCCGGAGCCGACGGGCGCACGGAAATTCTCCTGGCGCCGGCGGAGCGGGATATGATTCTGGCGGAGATGCGGCAATTGCTCAAATCGGTGCATGGAGTGGTGACGGTATTGGGAAGCCCGGACCAACACCTCAAGGCTGCAGAAGCCGCAGCCCGCTCGGCCGGCATGGCGATGGCCGCAGACGTCAATCCCGCCGTCATGTTGAAACTCCCCCTGCCGTTTAAACAAATGGGGATGTCCATTCACAAGGATATGGATCATCTGGCAGACGGGATTGCGCAGGGAGAATCCTCTGTACAAATTCTCAATCGCCTTTCGAGCATGACGGCTCGATGCACCACCTGCCACGATATGTATCGCTTTGGGACAGCGAAGTAGCGGTCGGCTGTCAGCGATCGGCCGTCAGGTTATCCGGAGCGAATCCTTTTTCATGAGGCTGACTCCTATCGAGTGAACGCTGATGTGGCAGAGGGGTAAATGATCGGTGGAGGCAGCCGAGTGGCCCTGACAAAGGGCAGCTTCAACAGAACGAAGGAGGTGCTGTGATGGCATGCAATGTTGGTGGAATCGAGCGGCCGGTCCGGATTGTCCTCGGGATCCTGTTGATCGGCATCGGTGCCTTTGCCGGGCTACCGCCGGTAGGCACGGGGATTGCGCTGGCAATGGGGACGATTGCGCTGGTCACAGGCGCCATCGGGTTTTGTCCGGTGTGGACGTTGTTGGGGATTAATACCTGCCCGCTCAATGCGGGGAAAAAGTCGTAAGCATGAGGCGTCACGTAGAAGACGGGAATGAGTTGTGAGCCATCCAGAGCAGGGTGATCAGCAACCGAGCGGCGGGTTCTTAACGCCGGTCGGGTCGAGGAGAACGTTTTTTCATTGGGTCACGCTCGCTGCGGCCGGGCTCGTCGGACTGGGGCTGTCGATTCCTTTGCTCAGCACGCTGATTTCGCCGGCCTTCCAGCGGCGTCGTCGTGCTTGGGTCGATGTAGGGGCCGTCGACGAACTACCTCCCGGTCACCCCAAGCAGTTGGACCATGTGACGACGATTCGTGACGGTTGGTTGGAGACTACCTCACACAAGGCGGTGTGGGCGGTCAAGCAGCCGCAGGGCGACATCTCGGTCTTCTCGCCGATTTGCACGCACTTGGGCTGTGGTTATCGGTGGGACGAAACGGAACGCAAGTTTCTCTGTCCCTGTCACGGAAGTTCGTATGACGTGAACGGAAAGGTGTTAGGAGGACCCGCTCCGCGTCCGCTCGATGCGCTTCCTTCCAAAGTAGAAGGAGGGCGGCTGCTGGTTATGTACAAAGACTTCAAATCGGGCCTCCCGCGCAGTGTAGAGATATGAGAGTTCCGTGGTGAGTTGCAGTCATACCTGTGTCGGATGCTCACAATGCACGACTCGCGATTGGGGTTGAATGCCTTCCCGCTTGTACGATTGGCTTGATGCTCGTCTGAACCTGAAACCGGTTCAACGCACTTTGCTGGATGAACCGATTCCGGGAGGGGCCAGCTGGATCTATGTGTTTGGGTCAGTGACGTTGTTCCTTTTTGTCCTGCAGGCCGCCACCGGCATGTTTCTCGCGCTGTATTATGCGCCCACCCCTGACCATGCGTACGATAGCGTTCGATTTATCGAAACCGAGATCTCCTTGGGATGGCTGGTGCGAGGGCTTCACCATTGGGGCGCATCGTCGATGGTCGTGGCGATCGGTCTCCACATGCTTCAGACATTTCTCTATGGCGCCTACAAAAATCCTCGTGAAGTGATGTGGATGGTCGGGGTGGTGCTGTTTCTCCTCGTGATGACCTTTGCGTTTACCGGCTATCTACTGCCCTGGGACCAAACGGCTTATTGGGCGACGCAGATCGGCATCAATATGGTGGGCACGGTTCCTCTCATCGGGGACGTTGCGTCTCGCGTCCTGCGCGGCGGTGAAATCCTGGGCGCGCTGACTCTCTCACGATTCTTTGCCATCCATGTGCTGTTTCTGCCCGCGATCCTCATCGCGGGGATTGCCGTGCACCTGTTCGTCCTGCGGCGGGTGGGGCCGGCAGGGCCATGGACCGATGATCGGGCGTCATTGGGCGCCGAAACCTTTGCCCCGCGGCAGGTCTATATGGACGCCGTCGTGATCGCCGGCGTATTCCTGGTCGTCGCGACGTTGGCGTTCAGCATACCGTTGCCTCTTACCGACAAGGCGAACCCATCGGATACGAGCTTTGTACCGGTTCCTGAATGGTACTTTCTGTTCTATTACGAATTGCTCAAGTACGTACATGGACCACTTGAACCGGTAGCGACCTGGATGCTGCCGCTTTGTGTGATTCTGGTCCTGTTGTTCTGGCCGTTTATTGATCGCAATCCGGTGCGAAACCCTATCAGGCGGCCTGTGGCGCTCGGCAGCGGCCTGCTGTTCCTCCTTGTCGTGTTCGGGCTGCTGGGTATTTCGATCAAGAATCTTTATGCGGTGCCGAGGATGGATCCGGCCGTGGTAAAGGGGCGCGCCGTCTATGCGCAGCTTGGCTGTGTCGGATGCCACCGGATTCATGGGGAAGGAGGAGCCGTGGCGCCGGACCTGTCCACGGTCGGGGACACGAGGCCTGATCGAGAGTGGCACCTGAAACATTTTCGGGACCCCCAATCCGTGTCGCCGGGGTCGTTTATGCCGAAGTTCCCGCTCACCGATCAGCAGCTGAATGACCTGACGAGTTATATGCTGAGTTTAAAACGCGCGACCTAATGTGTCTGTGTTTCGAAACCTGAACGCGGAGAATCGTCATGCGAGCAAGTGTCAATCCGGGCTTTCTGATATGGCTGCTGCTGGGAGTGGTTTCGATCAGTCTGGCTGATCCCGGGAAGGGAAATCCGGCGGCTGGGCAGAAGCTATATCGCGAGAGTTGTCAGAATTGTCATGGGGCGGCGGGAAAAGGGGATAGTGACATGGCTGCCTACCTGACGCCGGCGCCGGCTAACCTCACGGCCAAAGCGACACAGGAGAAAACGGATGCGCAGTTGCGCAAGGTGATTCAGGAGGGGCGTGCCGGCACGGCCATGACCGGGTATGCCGTGGCCTTCGATGAGGGAAAGTTGGACGATCTGATTGCCTACATCCGTTCGCTCAAGCCGATCGAACCGAGATGACCGGGTGACGAGATGGTTTTCATGAATCCTTTTCCTCGCACCAGACCCTAATCAACGGATTCCACGACCGTCTTGCGTAAGAGTGCGCTGTGGCACGATGCCGCAGGCAGGATGGGGGACTGTAGCTTTTGTCGCCAAAGGTACAGGCGCGCATTCTCCGACACGCATAGCGAAAGCCAATTCTTTTAGGCGGGTTCGTGTCGACGTGGTATGTAGTTTGCGAGACTCTCTACGTATGCGACACCTATTCTTCGGTCTTATGGTCCTCGTCGGGGTGGTGACAGGCTGTGTCGAATCGAAAGACACTCGAGGCAGCGCACAATCGGCTGTGAGCCAACCCGAAGGCACCAGGCTTGACGCGCTGTTCAGCCATCCTTCCCCCGATTCCATTCCCGGCGGACAGCGCGGCGAACAGATCCGCCTGGGATATGAACTCGTCGTCCATACCCAGCAATTCGCCGCACCCTACGTCGGCAATCGGCTGACTTGTGCCAATTGCCATTTGGATGCGGGGCTTGACCCGAATTCGGCCTCCTACGTCGGTCTCTCGCGGGTCTATCCGGAATATCAGGCCCGTGCAGGGAAAGTCCTGACGCTGGCCGACCGTGTCAATGAATGTTTCGTACGTAGTTTGAATGGGAAGGCGATTCCGCAGGAGAGTCACAAACTCCAGGCGATTGTCGCCTACATCGAATGGCTATCGAAGGATGTGCCGCCGGGCAGCCGGATGGCGTGGCGCGGGATTCCGTCTGTGCCCTCAACCAAACCGCCCGATCCCGTGAATGGAGCCAAGGTGTTCACCTCGCGCTGCGCATTCTGTCACGGCGGCGATGGTCAAGGTACGATGGCGGCGCCTCCAGTCTGGGGCGAGCATTCCTACAGCATCGGTGCGGACATGGCCCGTGTGTCGGTAGCCGCCTCCTTCATCAAGTCGAACATGCCACGCACGCGTGGATGGGCCCTGTCGGATCAGGATGCCTACGATGTTGCTGCGTACATCAATTCGCAACCGCGGCCGGATTTTGCGGGGAAGAGCGGCGATTGGCCGAAGGGAGAGAAGCCGGCGAATGCCGCGTATTAAGACAGGCAGAGGAGACCGGGGATGAAGCTCAGCGTCGCCTATCAAGGAGGAACCCGCTACGACATCCTGAGCGATCGCCATCGCGTGGTGACGGATCAGCCGGTGGACGGAGGCGGCGCTGATGCGGGCATGACGCCGGTAGAATTGTTCGTCGGTTCCGTGGCGAGTTGCGTCGGGTATTTCGTCGGGCAATTCTGCGCGCGGCACGACATCTCTCGTGAAGGCTTAAAGGTAGACGCCGAGTGGACAATTGCCGAAGCGCCGCATCGTGTCGGACAGATTCAGTTGGCGATTCGTCTGCCGCACCGCGTGACGCCTGAGCAGAAAGAGCGGCTGTTGAAGGTAGCCCATGCCTGTACGGTGCATCAATCGATCGTCGTGCCGGCTGGTATTGTAATCGATTTGAATCCGCATGGTCATGCCACTCCACCCGGAGGCACGTAGGATGGCGAACGTTTCTCGTCGCGCATGGTTCACGACGTTGGTGAAGGGAATAGGGGCGGGCATTATCGTGGGCCGTGGAGGGGCGACGCGCGAAGTCGCTCAACAGGCAGAGGCGGCGGAAGCGATCGGTCCCCTGACGGTGAGGGTGACGCGACCGTTCGACGCCGAAACCCCGGTGCGCGAGTTTACCTCCCGGTTGACCCCCAACGAACGGTTTTTCGTCCGGAGTCATTTCGGCCCGCCTCCAGCAGAGACGGTCCAGCCCGATGCCTGGCGGTTGACCGTTAAAGGCCTCGTCAAAGAAGGGCTGAGCCTCACGCTCAAGGAACTGCAACAATTCGAACCGGTGTCGCTGACGGCCGTGCTGCAATGCAGCGGCAACGGGCGCGCCCACCATCGCCCCAAAGTGCCGGGTGTGCAGTGGGAGCGTGGCGCGGTCGGCAATGCGCAATGGACCGGCGTACGTCTGCGCGATGTCTTGGCGCGGGCCGGAATCAAACCGCAGGGCCTGCATGTGCAATTTCAGGGAGCAGATCGCCCGGCTCTGCCCACCGTGCCGTTGTTCACCCGCAGCATCCCCGTTGCCAAAGCGCTCCATCCGGATACGCTCCTCGCCTATGAAATGAATGGCCGTCCGTTACCGCTCCTTCACGGTGCACCGTTGCGCGTGATCACGCCCGGTTGGATGGCGGAATCCTGTATGAAATGGCTGACTGAGATCATGGTGCGGGCCGATGAGACGCCCGGTTATTACATGCAACAGGCCTACCGCATGCCGGAGACGTCGATTCAGCCGGGGTCGGGATTGCCTGGGAGCGTGATGGTTCCGGTCGAGGAGATGGCCGTGAAGTCACTGATTGCCTCGCCGGGAGAAGGTGACACGCTGCAGACCGGTCCGGTGACCATTCGAGGGGTGGCCTGGGGTGGTGAATCCTCGGTAGCGAAAGTGGACGTCTCGTGTGACGACGGGAAGACGTGGGAGCAGGCTCGCTTGCTGGGAGAAGAACAACCCTATGCCTGGCGGCAATGGCAATACCTGTGGAACTCACGTCGGGTCGGACCGACGGCGATTCTCTGTCGGGCCACGGATACACGAGGGGACCAACAGCCGCCGACCAGCCCTTGGAATCCAGGTGGATTCCTCTGGAGTGGATGGGACCGCCTGACCGTGACGGTGGCGGCATGAGCATGCCGCAGCGGGTCTCCTCCCTCATCCTCGCCACAGTGCTGTGCACGACCGTCGGCCTGGTCGTCATCACGGCTGCACAAGAAGAGGATCGAGCGTCACTGAGTCCTGCACAGGCCCGTCGAGCTGCGACCTTGATCATGGCCCGTTGTGCGGTCTGCCATACCACCGACCTCATCTCTCAGCAACGGTTGCCTGCAGATCGCTGGACCGTCACCGTCGAAAAGATGGTGCATTGGGGCGCGGAGTTGTCCAAGGATGACACGGCGCTGGTGCTGCGATATCTGATTATTCGAAACCATCCGGGTGCGCCCGACGACCTGCCGACCATCGAGCAGGAACTGGCAATGAGTGAACCGACTCCCAATCAGAGTGTCGCAGCATCCGACGGTCCGCTAACTGGTCTCCCCGCGCGGGGCGCAGGGTTATATGCGCATAACTGTCAGGCCTGTCATGGAGAAGGGGCGGCGGGCGGCGTAGGGCCCACATTGGCGCGCAATTTGATTCTGAAAAACGAGGGCGCGTTTTGGGAAACGGTACTCCATGGCCGAGGCCCGATGCCGGCCTGGGGTGCGGTGCTGAGTCATCAGGACATTGCGGACATTCATGCGTGGCTCGCCACGCGATAGGCGAGCCTCACGAGCGGAGTGTACGAAAGGGGGGCCTCATGGGGCGAAGACGGATGGTGATGGTCGGGTGTGCACTGGTCGCCATGGTGGGGTTGATGTCGTTTCCGCGCCTGTTGCTGGGGAGTGACCAGAGCCATGTGAAACAGCTGATCCAGACCAATTGCGCCGGATGCCATCGGTTGGAGGGCACGGCGGATTCCCGGTTTAACCTGAAGGCGCCCGATCTGATCTGGGCCGGGAGTAAGTATCAACGCACGTGGTTGCTTCGTTATCTGACAGGAAAAGAAGCGCCGCTCTATCCCAAGGGATATCGGTGGGATCTGGCTGAAGGGCCGATGCGACATCCGGTCGTGAACGAAGACGACGCGACGGCAATTGAGGAGTATTTTGCGCAACACAACAAGGATCCGCGGGTCACCGTCGGGGCCTTTGACCTCTCGAAGGTCAGTAAGTTCGATGCCGCGTTCGGCGGTATGGCCTACAAGGCCCACGCCTGTCTCGGCTGTCACCTGATCGAGGAAAACGGGCAACTCATCGGTGGACCGCAGAGCGCCTCGCTGGTGACGGCCGGTCAACGCTACGACAAGGACTGGTTGTTCCGGTTTGGATTGAATCCGCAGGACTTCGTGCCCCACAGCGGCGAGTTTCTGGCCGACGCGACGGAACCGCAGCTACGGGCAGTCATCGGGTTCCTCATGGTCCAGGGCGTAAAGGACTTTAAATATTACGAGCCCTGGACCGCTCAGGAGTTCGGGACGGCGAGTGTCGACCGCGGCAAAGTGATTTACAAAGAATATTGCTCGCAATGTCACGGCGCGACTGGAAAAGGCGATGGACCAGCGGCATCCGGACTCAATCCCAAGCCGGCGATTCATGCCAACATTCCCTTCGACAAGGTGCCGACCGAGTATCTGTACAACGT
The DNA here is from genome assembly GCA_024998595.1 of Nitrospira sp. Lineage (GTDB taxonomy): Bacteria > Nitrospirota > Nitrospiria > Nitrospirales > Nitrospiraceae > Nitrospira_A. Next base: position 252,288 of record JACOEK010000002.1, on the reverse strand, counting down.
GATCAATCATGGCGGCGCTGCGATGGGAAAATCGCCTAACATGCCCTACTGGGGCCTGACCATCGGGCAGCAGGGTGTCGCGGATGTCATGGCGTACTTGAAAGCCACTTTTAAAGGCGGAGCCGACGTGGCGCAGGCGGCCATCAGCGGTGAAGGCCCCAGTGGTGTGTGCCCGCAGCCGAGGAAAACGGCGAAAGCGCCGGCCGAATTCCTTTCCAAGACCAGCCCGTTGTCGCACTCGGACGCCACGATTCAAGCAGGCAAGACACTGTTTTTGCAGACTGCCCAGCCGGTCGCCTGCGCGATGTGTCATGGTGAGAAGGGAAATGGACAAGGATTCATGGGCGCGGCGCTGATTCCGCCACCGCGAAATTTCACTTGCGGGTCGGTGATGAAGGATCTGCCCGACGGCCAGTTGTTCTGGATTATCAAGAACGGTTCGCCGGGCACCGGCATGATGTCATTTGCTGGGTTACCGGACGAGCAGGTGTGGCAGTTGATTGCCTATGTAAGAAGTTTGGCCAAGTAGCGGGGACGAATACGCAGCAGGTGGCGCAGCCTCTCGATTGGTGCACCACCTGCATTGATGGAGGATTCGATGGCAACGTTTATCATTTCCGGCAGCCGTGGCACGGACGATCCGACGATGGCTACCCTGCCGTTCATGGCGGCGAAGAACGCCAAGGAGCAGGGCCACGAGGTGGTGTTGTGGCTGTGGAACGAGGCGGTGACTGTAGCGCGCAAAGGCTCCGCGGATCATGTCGTGGGCGTGAATTTGACGCCGCTGAAAGACCTGTTGGCAGCCGTCCAGGCCGCCAACATTCCCATCTGGGTCTGCGGTGCCTGCGCCGTCGCCAGGCAGATCGGACAGGGTGACCTTGTGGCAGGAGCTGTCATCAAAGGCATGCCGGACTATATCAAGGCGGTGGCCGAGCGCGAGAGGACCGTGGCATTCTAAGTTGACGGGAAGAGTAGAGGAGATTGCATGGCTGCAGCACAATCCAGCGGCAAAGGGAAAAATCGGAAAGATCGCGCCGGCGGAGGAGTGACGGCGGCGGTCGCGCAAAACAATGGGCGACCGGCTGACGAGGAGGACTTGGAGACCATTCCCACCGCTGTACCCAGACAAGGAGATGGGTATCACCCTGCCAAGACTTCCGGAAGCGGGGTGGCCGCCGGCCTGATCGGTGAGACGGGGAGGACGCTCACGGAAGATGATCTCCGGCGGATCAATACGCCGAGAGGCCTCATCCAACTGATCAAGAGCAAGAATGTCGATCTGGAAGAAGTGCGCAAGACACTGCTCTATGAGCAGGAATTGCGGCAGTTGCAGGTGGAATTGGTTCGCCTGCAGCGCTGGGTGCAGGCCGATGGGCAGCGGATTGCGATTCTCGTCGAAGGGCGGGATGCGGCCGGGAAGGGCGGCACGATCCGACGGTTTACTGAACATCTCAATCCGCGGGCTATGCGGGTGGTCGCCTTACCCAAGCCGACTGATGATGAGCGTGGACAGTGGTACTTCCAACGCTATATCCGGCAACTACCCAACAAAGGTGAAATCGTTTTTTTTGACCGGAGTTGGTACAACCGCGCGGTGGTAGAACCGGTGATGGGATTTTGCAGTAAGAAGGAGCATCAGCGGTTCTTGCAGCAGGTGACGGAATTCGAGCACATGCTCTATGAGGACGGGGTGACGATCATCAAGTTCTGGTTCTCAATTTCTAAAGAAGAACAGGCCAGTCGATTCGAAGCGCGCCGGCAGAATCCCCTCAAACAATGGAAGTTGAGCCCTGTCGACGAGAAAGCACAAGAGCTGTGGGATTCCTATACCCGCTTCAAGGAAGAAATGTTCAGCAAGACGCATACGACCTTCAGTCCCTGGATCATCGTCAAGGCGAACGACAAACAGGCGGCACGGTTGGAAAGTCTGCGGTATGTCTTGAACCTGCTTCCGTACAAGGGGAAGGACGAAGCGCAAATCCGGCTCACCCCCGATCCCAACGTGATCACTCGCTTCCACCGCAAGATGGCGGAACTGGACTTCTGATGCAGAGGCCGCTGCGTATGGCAATGGCGATCACGACGGCAGCCCTGGTGGCGGTTGTCCCGGCAGTCGCCCAACATATGCCGCCGTCTCGCGTCCCGATGGAGCACCTTGAGGAGGCGCGCGCGCTCAAGAGTCCATTGCCTGATTCGCCCGATGTGGTCGAAAAGGGTAAGGCCCTCTATCACGGGAAAGGGACCTGCGCCAATTGTCATGGACGAGAGGGGGCGGGCGATGGGCCGGTGGCGGCGCAATTGAACCCGTCTCCCCGTAACTTCCAGCATCATGGGTTCTGGCGCCATCGCACGGAAGGAGAAATCTTCTGGGTCATCAAGCACGGATCGGCCGGTACCAGCATGATTGGATTTGCAGACCAATTGACGGACGAGGAGATATGGGCGTTGCTCCAGTATGAACGCACCTTTGCGAAGGAGCATGGACATGGTCCAGAAATGGGGCCTCCGGAGGGAATGGGCCATAGGGGGCCGCGAGAAGAGATGGGAGGCATGGGACATCGTGGAATGGGAAGCGGAGGTGGAGGTTGTGCAGGCGAACAGTGCGATCGGTGATGGAGTGGCGTCTTGCGGGGGGCAGGTCTCGCCGTGACGGAGACGCTTCACCTCGTGTGTCCACATTGCCGGAGTATCAATCGCGTGCCGGCGGCTCGCCTGGTGCAGTCCCCTCGCTGCGGCCAGTGCCACGCGCCCATGTTCACCGGTCATCCGATTGCCCTCACGGCGGCGGATTTCGATCTTCATGCACAGCGAGCGGAAATTCCATTATTAGTCGATTTCTGGACCTCCTGGTGTGGTCCTTGCCAAATGATGGCCCCGGCCTATGAGGAAGCCGCGAAGGTGCTGGAGCCTTCCGTTCGCCTGGCGAAAGTGAATACGGAAGAGGAACAGTCGCTGGCCGCCAGGTTCGGTATCTCCAGCATCCCCACGCTGGTGCTGTTGAGAGGAGGGCGTGAACTGGCTCGCCAGCCACGGGCGCTCGGTCTTCAAGATATTGTGCGGTGGGTTCGCAGCAAGATCTGACAACCCGGCATTCTCAAATCCTTCACATTCCGAAGATTATGGCAGCTGGCGCGTTTTGCGCCAGTATCGGCCTTCGCCCGGTTCTGTAATTCCCCAAATGGAAATGCTGCTCAGCAGCCTATCTGGTCGATACCGTAAAACCCTAGTCAAAATTGTGGCTTCGTCGCTCCCTCGCCACGGTCTCCTGGCACGCCCTCTGCTTTCTCAGGGGCCAGATTGTTTCTGAGGCAGGCCAAGGACCATCACACATACAGTCGGAAGGAGACGGCATCATGGCGGATCACGATCACAATTGTTCGGGACTGGGCGTGTCGATCGCGTTTGTCAGCGGGGCGATGCTGGGCGCGATGGCCGCCATCCTCTATGCCCCCAGTTCCGGCGAGGAAACCCGTCGAGCGATTAAAGGGTATGCGCGGCGGACGGAAGAGGATGTGTTGGAAAAAGCCAAAGAAATCCGCGCGGACATTTCGCAAACCATGGAGGAGGCCAAACGGTACCTGAAGGAAACCGAAGCGACGATCGCCGCTGCGTTGGCGGCAGGAAAAGAAGCCTTCAAGAAGGAAAAGGCGGATCGAGCCTAGGAGGTATGCCCTGCGATGTCACGGGCAACGCGGGTAGACACATGATCATTCCGCTACTCTTGTTCGCGGTCCTCGTTGCGAACGGCTGCGCGGAACAGACGTCCGCACCCGGCAGCGGGGGCAGGCCGGTGCATCTGCCAGATGTGCGTACGCCCATTTCGTTGGGAAGCGAGGCCCGTCAGGAACATCGCGCCGTGATGTTCCAGCATCTGGAAACGATTCAGTCGATTGTCGCGGCGTTGGCCGAGGAAGATTATCGATTGGCGCAGGGGCTGACGGAGTCACATGTGGGATTCTTTATGCATCGGTACGCCATGGCGCGGCAGGAACCGGCCGATTTTCCGCCGGCCTATCACGATCTCGCGATGGCGCATCATGCGGCTGCCCAGAAGTTGGCCGATGTCATGCCCACAAAAGATCTGAAGCGGATTCTGCCCGAGTTCAACAATGTGCTGAGAGCTTGTGTCGCCTGTCATTTGGAATATAGGCTCGACAGGTCTTAATCAAGGAGAACGGCATGTCCGATGCGAAGATCAGTGTCACGTTCGAGCAGGATCACGACCGGCTCGATGCGCTGTTCACCTCGTTCCAACAGCAGAAGCGAGCAGACTTTACGAAAGCTGCCGCGGCGTTCGTGGAATTTAAATTCGGACTCCAGCGCCACATCGTGTGGGAGGAGGACGTATTGTTTCCCAAGTGGGAGGAAAACTCCGGCATGGCGGAGGGAGGGCCGACCCAGGTCATGCGGACCGAACATCGGATCATCGGCGATTGCCTGGAGGCGATTCATCAAAAGGTGCAGGCGAAGAATCCCGAGAGCGATCTGGAAGAACAGCGGCTGCTAGACGTGCTGAAGTCGCACAACATGAAGGAAGAGCGGATTCTCTACCCCTCGATCGATCAGGTGATCAGCGATGGTGAACGGGCGGAGTTGTACCAAGCCATGAAGGACATTCCTGAAGAACGGTATCGAACCTGTTGCGGGAGCGGGCACGCATGAACCACCGGTGGGTGCTGACGCTCTGTTGTCTGCTGGCCGCAATCGTCATTGCGAGTGTGCTACAGGGAGCAACTGCGTTGGCTGATCGTGGGGTCCGGGCACCGGGGGGAGAATGGTCGCTGTCCGTGCTCATGGTTGCCGATAGCGGAGGGTCGGTGCCCAATCCTCACAGTGATTTGATCTTTCGGGCGACCGGCGCCACGAAGTGCCTGGATTGTCATCGCACCGGCAAGGAGGGCCAGATCACAGCGCAGGTACAGGACAATGCACTGGTCCAAGAACTCAAGGGCAAGGCGAAGGGCATTCACGGACCCGGTCGATTCGCGGATTGTTTACGGTGCCATGCCGGGGGCAACAAGGGAGTCGAGAAGTACAGGAAGTAAGTCAGGGAGCGAATAGCCGATGACCGATGATGTCATGCTCTGAGTCAGGTGCGCGAAGCCCTGTGCTATCAGCCCTTCTGCTTCTGAGGACCGAGGGTCACGTATGACATCGGTGCGGCAGCGCGTGGTTGTCGTCAGTGCCGTCGTGGTGGCGGCGGTGGCGGGCGCTTTGATGTTCGAGGCGCTGCTCAGTCTCGACAAGGTCACGCCCTTCGGCCATACGCAGCACGGGCATGGCGTGGGCTGGGCGGGTCTGTTGATGACCCTCTTGGTGTGTGTGTATCCCCTTCTCAAACGCCTTCGTCCATCACACCGATGGCCGCGCGGTTGGTTCCGTGTCCACATGATCGCTGGGGTGCTGGGACCGCTGCTGATCTTTCTCCACTCCGGTGCTCATTATCATGCCCTGGTGCCGATCATGGCGATGGTGTCCATGGTCATCGTGGTCCTCAGTGGAATCGTCGGACAATTGGTGCATGCGTTCAGTCTGCGAGCACTCAATGATCAGCGCCGGCAGCTCCAGCACCAAGGCCTGTCCGATGACGACATCGAAGCGCAGTTACACGGGGTGGCCTCTCAGGAAGAAGGGTTCCGTGTGTGGCAGGCGATTCATGCGCCGATGACGCTGATGTTCCTTGTCTTCACCGTACTGCATGTGGTGGGGGCGTTGTTCTTTGCGGGAATGTCGTGAGTCATGCGCTACCACCCGCTGCCAAAAACTTCGGTGCCGGTGGTTGCGTTGGCGACGCTGGTACTGGTGATGTGGATCGGCTGGGGGTCAGTGAGAAGTCCCGCTTCGTTTTGGGCGCCGGGCGATCTGAGTCGCTACCATGTCGATAAAGCCGGCTGTACGTCTTGCCACGAGCCGTTTCAAGGACCGACCGCCGCCCGCTGCATAGGATGCCATTCAGAAGAGTCTTTCGAGAATCGTGCGACGCCTGCAAGTGCGACTTGGCACCGCGATCTGGTCACACAACAGACAGCTTGTACCGGGTGCCATACGGAACATCGTGGGGCCTCTGCGCGTATTACCGAGGAGACAAAAATGAATCCTCACGGCGACCTGGTGTTTCGCGCCACGGGGGCCAGTTCCTGCACCGCCTGTCACGAGATCGGGGCGAGGGTCGTGACCAATTTCACTCTGAGAGATGTGTCGATCGTGCGGCGGCTGTATGAACAAGGGCGAGGCGCACACCAGCGGGGCAGCATGGCGGAATGCCTAGCCTGTCATAGGACAGGACACTGAAAGGGAAAGGGAATGTTACGTGAACGAGGGAGCCGCCACCCACGAAGAGAGATGACGAGATGATACACGGGAAGATCGTGCAGCCTTCGAATGTGGGGATGGTGAGCAGGATCGTCAGAGTGAACGACTTTCATCCAGGTAGGGACTCGCGTTTGTCGCCAATTCCGCTTCCAAGTCATGAAGCACCGCGGTGATGGCAGGAAGTTGTGCGCGTGTCAGCGACGTCTTCTCAACCAGCCTCGAATGCAGCATGGAAAATTTGTCGGCTCCAAGAAGAGAGGCGCTCTCCGCTAGTTCAGCAAGCAGGTGATTCAGCTGTCCGGAAACCGGCTCTGCCGATTCCGCTTGTTCCAAGATGACGATCGGCAGGGCGGCACTCACTTGAACTGTCAACATGCCGACCAAGTCGTAATATTCCTCTTCTGCAATTTTCAAGATGTTCATGATGTGGGCTTTTTCACGGAGGACGACGGGTTGGTCTCGCAGGACGTGTTGGACCCTTTCGAGAAGCTGATGTTTGTCGACAGGCTTCACCAGGAAACAGTCGCAGCCTAAGCTCCTCGCTTTGCGAACGGTGGTGACCTCGTGGTGTGTGGAAATAATGATGATTGGAATGTCTTTGTAGGCAGGAAGTGCCTTGGTCTTCGCGATGAATTCCAGCCCATCCATCTCCGGCATCATGAAATCCGTGATGATGAGTTGTAGGTTCCTGATGGTGGGGAGATTCGCCAGAGCTTCTTTCCCATTCTGGGCGACGACGGTCTTGTACCCGGCCTTTTGGAGCAGGCACTCGGCCAGTTTTGCACTCACAGCATTGTCTTCAACGATCAGGATGGGCATGATCACTGGTCCGGTGGCGATTGCACAGAGAAAAAACGACCGTCTACTCTCCGGTCAGACTTTTATCGGACGATGTGTAGTAAAACTTTACCTGTCGACGTAGGACTTTCTGCAGCTAAAGCGTTCAGCTTAGTCGATGAGGATAGGGGGGCAGAACCGCACATGTGCTGGAATGCCAACGGCCTGCCGGGGCCCGGGACCCCCGGCGGGAGACTTATAGAAGCCTCCTGAGATTCCCTGGTGACGCCAATATTACGCAGCGCGAAACCGCTGAAGGAATAGCCTCTCGTCTCGGCCACCAGCCTTTATTGCCACGGCGCGGGGCGAACGAAGGGCTTGTCGACCCGCATCCGTGCATCCACGATGCGACAGCCTTGGCCTGGCGGCAGGGCAAAGATCGGGTTCAGATCAAGCTCGACAATTTCCGGCACCTCTTCGACCAACCGCGAGAGCCTTAGAAGAAGTTCTTGAATGGCATCGACGTCGCCCGGCGGATGGCCGCGATACCCCTGCAGCAGGCGATAGCCCTTGATGCTGCGAATCAGATCGGCGGCGTCCAGCTCCGTCAACGGCGTGATTCTGAAGCGCACGTCGCCGAGAATTTCGACGTGTATTCCGCCGAGCCCGAATCCGATCAAGGGGCCGAACGAGGGATCCTGGACCATGCCGGCCATTACTTCGACCCCGCCTGCGACCATCGACTGAACCAGCACCCCTTCCATGGCGTCAAGGGTGTGATCATGAGCGATTCGCGCGGCGATGTCGTCGTAGGCGCGACGGACTTCGGCTTTGCTGGAAAGGTTCAAATGCACGCCGCCGATCTCGCTTTTATGCACCAGGGTATGGGAGGCCAGTTTGACGGCGACTGGAAATCCGATTTGTGCGGCAAGCGTGGCAGCTTCCTCGGAGGTGGTCGCCAGGCCGCCGGGCGGCAACGTCATCGCCAGAGCGGACAGCACCGCGCGTGTCTCCGCGACCGTTAACCATCCGCTTCCACGTGTGGCGAGGGCGTTACGACAGACGGTTGTGACGGCGGGTATGTCCAGATCATCGAAGTCCGGTACCATGCCGAGCGGGCGATCGCGCCACTGAACGTATCCGGCGATTTTGCCCAAGACGCGCGCGGGGAGCTCGGGCAGGCTATAGGTGGGAATGGTTTCATGAGGGAGCGAAAATGTGCGATCACGATCCGTTTCCACCATCCACCCGATCGAGACGGGTTTGCTGGTCAGCTGCTGCGTCCGTGCCGCCTCAATACCTCGCGTAATGCCTTCGGCGATAGGATGGACGTCGGTCGCTGTCACGGCGATGTATAAAATGATAAGGGCATCGATGTCATCGGACGTGAGCAGTGTGACGATCGCCTGTTCGTATTGCTCCGGGGTGGCCGAGGCGATCAAGTCAACCGGGTTGTGCAGCGAAGCGGAGGCGGGAAGAAACGGCGAGAGTCGGGTGACCGTGGCCTGTGACAATTCCGGCACCTCGAGGCCGGCCGCTTCACAGGCATCCGCGCAGAGGATGGCGGGTCCGCCCGCGTTGGTGAGGATGCCGACGCGTCGCCCCTTCGGCAACGGTTGTTCGGAGAGGCCGGTGGCCAGGGCAAACATTTCTTCCAGCGTGTCGGCGCGCAGGATGCCGGTCTGTTGAAAGAGGGCCTCCACCGCCACATCATTGGCGGCCAGCGCGGCAGTGTGGGACCCTGCGGCTCGTTTGCCTGATGAGGTTCGACCTGCTTTGAGGACGACGATCGGTTTGTTACGGCTGACCCGCCGGGCGATCTGTGCAAATCGCCTGGGGTTACCGAACGATTCGACATAGAGCAGGATCACGTTCGTGGCGGAGTCGCTTTCCCAGTACTGCAGAAGATCATTGACGGAGACATCGGCCTTGTTGCCGACGCTGACGAAGGTGGAAAGCCCCAGGTGCAATCGATTGGAGGCCGCCACCAGAGCGAGGCCCAGGGCGCCGCTTTGCGATGACATGGCGATCGATCCGGTGCGCGGAAAAGTGGACGTGAACGTTGCGTTCAAACGCACGGCCGGATCGGTATTCAGAATGCCGAAGCAGTTGGGGCCCACCATCCGCATGCCATGTTGCCGGACTTCCTCGAGCAACTGGTCCTGTAACCGCCGCCCTTCCTCCCCAACTTCCGCAAACCCCGCCGTGATGACTACCAGCGCGCGAACTCCGATGGCGGCGCAATCGTCCACCACCGACAGCACGGCTTCTTTGGGGACGGCGATAACCGCGAGATCGACCGGCTCCGGCAGGTGGCGCACAGAGGGATACGCGGCGACCCCCGCGATGAGAGGGACATGGGGATTGACGGCATAACAGGGGCCTTCAAACCGGTTGGCATGGAGCGCTTCGAGTAACCGGTATCCGATACTCTTGGGCTCGCGTGAGGCGCCGATCACGGCCACGGCGCGTGGATGAAACAGAGGATGCAGAGAGGCGATGGTGGCGACACGTTCACGCCATTCGGATTGTCGCACGCTCTGATCCGTCGGTGTCAGAGACAACTCGACTTCCATGTCGCCACCCTCGACATGTTCTTCCATGGTAAAGCCCGAGGTAGCAAACACTTCGCGCATGGCCAGATTGTCGGCATGGGTGATGGCCCAGAGTTTTGTGAAGCCCTGTCGGATCGCCAACAGTGCCAGGCGTTCCAGGAGTATCGTGCCGAGACCATGTCCGTGGAGCTGTTCGTCCACGGCCATCGCCACTTCGGCCTCCTGTGGGGTCCGCGCATGGTAAGAGCCCGATGCGATGATACGTAGGGTATCGTCATGCCGACGGAGCACGATCACGGTGAGGCTGCGTTCCGGATGCGATGCATCGCACAGCGAACGAATGACCTCGGCGGGAGGGGCTGATTCCGAAAAGAACCGATGCCGCGTCGCCGCCGGCGTCAGGCGCGCGAAGAAGCGCTGCAGTTCATCGGTATCGGCCGGTTGGGCAGTCCGGAGGACGGCCGTGGTTCCATCACTCAGAATGGTGTGCGCCGCATCGGGGCCCTCATCCCGTAAGGGCGGCATGTGGCGGGGACGAATACGTTGCATGGGCTACCAGAGCGCAGATGCATTTCACGATCAGCAGAATGCCGAATCTGATCATGACTGCACGGCCTCGCCGTTGCAAGCCGACGATGCCGAATTCCGCGGTCACAGCTTCGCGGAATGTCTCCCGTGTCTCGCCTCGAGGATGCGGCTCGGCTAGCTCACGAAGTCAGGTGTGGCGACCGATCGGATATAAGACAAGACGTCCAGCATTTGCTGGTCCGTGAGTTTCCCGCGATAGCCGTGCATGGGACTGAATAGCGCCCCGTTTGCGATGGTGATCAACAGTTCCCAATCGGTCTTGGCGCGCGAGTTGACTGACTGAAAATTCGCTGGGCGTACGATGAGATACTGCCCGTCCGGCCCGTTGCCATCCAATTTGTCACCGTGGCACCGCAGGCAGTTTTTTTCATAGATGGCTTGTCCATCGCGCGGATTGCCCCGATTGGTTTGTCCGGCGGCCCACGAACTCGCGAGAACGACGAGGCAGAGGGCACAGAGAATGCTGAAGAGTTTCATGCGTTGGCTCCTTTATGGTTCAACGTAGTGCCTCCGGACGGCTATCAGTTTATCGCACCAATAACACCGGACAAGGGACCTGATGCAGGAGCGCATGGGAAATGCTCCCCAGCAGGAAGCGCTCGAGTCCCTTCCGTCCGTGAGATCCGATGATCAACAGGTCTGCTGAACGGGCACGCTCTGTCAGGATATCAGTCGGGTCGCCTACCGCGACTTGTGTGCCGACCGAATATCGATGATTCATGACCGACGCGGCCAGATTCTTCACGAGATCCTCAGCCGATCGCACGGCGATGCCGGTCCAATCCTGAAGGGGGAACAGGCTGAAGGGGTCGGTGGACGGGATCGGCCGCACGACACTCACAATAGTGAGATCGACAGGATTCTTGAAGGGATGAGCGAGCAACCAGGCTTTGATGCGCGTGGCGTCCTCATGGCCTTCGATGGCCACCGTGACTCGCTTGACCGGTCCCTCCCGTTCTTTCACGATCAATGTCGTGCACTCCGCATGCAGCGCGACACGATGAGACACGCTGCCCAGAACGAATTCGCCGACGCGGCCTCTTCCGCGCGCCCCGATCACGATCAGCTCCGCCCGCGTGTCTCGAGCCTTGTCCAGAATCAGCGAAGCCGGTTTGGCGAATTCGCAGACTCGCGTGATCGCCAAACCCTGGGAAGGCAGAAGTGTGGAGGTATGATCCAACAGTTGTTGGCCGGCCCGTTCCATGGCCTTGCGGAAATCGTCGTAACCTTGCATGTTGCTGACTTCCGCGACGATCGGATATTGAAACATGCCCAGATCGATCCCGTGTACCAGGACGACCTCCTGCAGGTCATACAGGTAGGAGACTTCTCGAACGGCTGCGAACGCCTGTTCCGACCAATCGAGTGCGATCAGGACGCGCATAGAACTCCTTTCACTAGCCCGCATGGTTCATGAGCACTTCTGCTGCAATCGCCGATTCACTGCTGCGACGCGCCTTGGGCCGGTGGGCTCGCCCCTCGGATCCTCAACGTACTACAAGAGTAGGCCTCGTCCCCTCCCGTCTCCGCTCGCCGGCCTCGCACCGTGACTCGGCGATTCCACGACGAATCGTCATGACCATGCAGGCTAAAACAACGGATGCGGTGACGTGCCGAAGGGCATGAACCGCGGTGAATCGCCGACATTGCCCCGGATGCGCCACTGCCCGTCTTCCCACGTCATGTAGTGCACTTCCTCATACCAGCTGTCGATCGGTACGCGTAATCCGCCGGTTTTGGACAGGCCTGTCAGGCTGCCCGTGCAGGTCACTTCAATAATAGTTTTGGAGCCTGAGCCGATTTTGCTCATGCGGGAGAAGTGATGGACGTCGGCGAGATCCTGGAATTCGTCCAGCAAATTCACCCAGACCTTGCGCATGTCGCGCTTGTTCAGTCCGTGATAGTCGTACTGTTCCGCATACAGCGCCATCACGCCATCCACGTTGCGCGCACGAAGCGCGTCATCCGCTTGCTGAAAGGTCTGCATCACGCCGTTCGTCGTCGCTTGATCCAGATCTGCCGCCGCGCCGGGGAGCAGTCGTACCTCGGCCCTCGCTACCGGCAGCATGGCTGCGATGATCAGGATTCCACTACTGAGAAGCCCGGTCCATTGAGTCCATCTCCGATGCCGTACACCCATGACCACCTCGTTTCGATTCGGTCGATCGCCGGTTTTGCCCTGCGCACCCCGTTCACTTCGGGTGCTTAGCCAGTCCACGTGATCCGAATAAAATCCTCGTCCTGATCGTACTGGATGTCCAGCTCGCCATGGTGCGAATGTTTCAGCGCTTCGCCGATGCGCCGGGGCAAGTGGGCATCAGTGGTGAGGATGACCAGACCCTCAGCCCGGTCTTCGATGGTCATGATACGAGCCAGGGGATAGGTCTTCTTCTCCTGTGCCTCGGTATTGCGGATAATTCCTATCACTTGATCGCGATGCTGGGCCTTGTACGGTCCTTTCACAGTCAAGAACCCCTTGGGATTTTTATCCTGGATGCGTAGGCATGCTGGACAGGTGATCTGTTCGGCCTCTGCCGGCTTGCTGTCCCAAGTCCAGCGACCTTTATGGTACAGCGCACCGCAGGTTTTGCAGACCGTAGGCTCCTTCAACTTGCCCGGCATTTTGTATGAGTCGTGTTTGTATTCCTCGACGAAGCGATCGCGGCGCGCGCTGTGGCCGCCTTCTGGTTGGTTGTTCATCGTGTACAATTCCTCTCTTCGCTGGTCTGCCGGCCGTGGGCATACATCCTTGAATTACGACTTGGAGATGAATGCTTCCTCCGCCAGATTGAGATACTGCAACACCTCTCGGTCTTCGACCTGCTCGAAATCCCGGTAGAAATTGCCGACGGCATAAAAGGGTTCCGGAATCTCAAGCACCACCAATTGATCGACCAAGGTGCGCGCCTCCTGGATTGTGCTGCGAGGGCCGACCGGCACCGCTCCGATGATGCGACGTGGGTGCGCCCGACGCACGCTGGCGACTGAGGCAAAGAAGGTGGCGCCGGTTGCTAAACCGTCGTCCACAATGATGACGGTCCGGTCTTTCAGGTTGGGGAAGGGACGTCCTTGCCGATACAATGCCACCCGCCGGGAGACTTCCGTTTGTTGCGCCTGTATGGCGGCCGCGAGGTCACGCTCCGACAGTGACAGGCCGGACAGGGCCTCTTGATTCCAGTAGACCGCTCCTGTTTCACTCACTGCGCCCAACGCATATTCCGGGTTCCCTGGTGCCCCGATCTTGCGAGTGATGAGCACGTCGAGAGGAAGGTGCAAGACCAGGCTCAATTGATACCCCACCGTCACGCCTCCGCGCGGAAGCGCCAGCAGGATACCGCTGGGATCGTTTCGAAACGCGACAAGCTCCTGTGCGAGGAGTTCGCCGGCTTCTTCACGGTTCTTGAACATCACGTTCCATTCCTCCGAGCGTGTCCCAATGGGAACACCAAGCCGTGATCGGATTACCACAATCCGCTCGTCACTCCGACGCCGATGAGAAACAGTGCCGCGACGATCACGAGCAGCATCAACCACCAGTGGTGACCGGACGTATCCTCCCGGTGCCAGTGCATTTCCCAGGGAATATCCAGATACCGAGGATGCTTGAACATGGGCGCTCCTTTCGTTGAGGAGACCTTTGCGTCGATCGATCGTCGTCTGACCCGTCTCGATTTCGGCAGATGCCTGTTGAGGATGCCGTCTATCCTATGAATGTCCCGGTGGTGTCTTCGCCCGGCTTCAACGGCTTGTACACCCGTGAGCCATTGCAGGCTCGATGCCAGGGGGCATCGTGAAACGTCTTGTCATCTGGAGCCGCGAAGTTGATTTATCTGGGGGAGAAGGCACGCTGGATCGTCATCCCAGTGGGGCGATACGGGACAGCACGGTGGTGCGGCATTGGGGCCAATTACCTCATTGATTTCAGGCTCAGCGTGATTACACAGATAATAGATGAAGGGAGGTGGAAGCAGGATAAGTTCAGGGCATCCCGCTTCCGTGCAACGAAGAGTTGGTTCAGGGGTTGCGCCTGTGCCGGTTTCGGGATCAGTTCCGAAGGGACGCGCTTCCATCTCGGTGCCAGTATGAGGCACGGCTCCAATGGGAGCCCGATGAACGGGAGGCGCGGGACATCCGGTGAGAATGTGCCGGGGTGTCCGGATGGGTCTCGCTCGGTCGGCAGGCCTGATCTCTACACGGAAGCGGGTTCTTTTTCAGCGAGACGGGATAAGTGCCGTTCGGACAGATTTTTGCCGTGTAAGGCGGTCTGGGGCATGGGTCTGGTTATCCGAGAAAGGCCTTGCGAATTCTCAAGAGAAACGCATCGGCTATTTCTGGGTGGGCCTGTTGGGAGCAAGCGTTCAATCGGCGGGCAGCCGTTTCTCTCCAGTGCTCTCCCATGTCGATGACTTCCCCGGGGCGATAGTGCCCGGCCTTGATTCTGAGCACCGCTTCACCGACTGGCGTTTCCGAGATCCTGATGCTGAAGGTTCCCCGTTCCAACAATTCACAAAGATTGAAGAGTACCCGCACATAGGCTGCGGCGTACTTCTCCGGTCGGCCGTCTTTTCTCTCGAGCATCTTTTTGCGTTGGTTGTCGCAGTAATTCAGGAAGGCATCATAGGCCGCCTGCGCCGACCAGAGACGTGGAAACAGTTGTCGAAGTTCCGCTCCCCAGTCGTCCATTGTGACAACCGGTGCTACTAATGTTTCCAACACCAGTGGATGGCCCTGTAACGCGAGTTGGAGAAAGTGCCCGATTTCCCAGGCGGTCTCATCGTCTTCCTCCTTCATCATCCGCGTGCCTTGGTATTTGAAGCCGACACGGAACAATTCGGCGGTGGGCAGCACGAAGACGCTACGAAAATCTTTGTCGCTATCCGGTCTGGCCAGGCCATGGGCATGTGAGCCGACAATGACTTTCAGGATGCAGGTGTCGGTTGGAGGCGGGTGAGCGTGTGCCATGGTTGCAATGTGGCAACTTGAACGAGCCAGCCGTCCACGTCAAGTAGGGAAGAGTGTGTTTCAGCGAGTTCGAGGTGGAGCTGAGATTCCGACTGGTGTTTGATGAATCCTTTTTTGTCCATTCGTCCTGCAATGGGCAGTTGTCGACGATATCCACGTTCAACAGAAAGGCGAGACCATACATGGCGACTCACGCGGCGCACATTGCGCGGGACCGATGTCTCCGTTGCGGCGGATTCATGGTGCCGGTAGAGATGCGCGAGGTCAATCAGATGGGATGGCGATGTGTCATGTGCGGGGAGCACATCGACGCGCTCATCCTTGAACATCGGCGAAAGATGGAGACCCCCGAAGGCGTGAGGCAGCTTTTGGAGAAACGTGACAAAGCACGACTCAATTAAGGAGTCAGGGCGATGACCCCATGGACGACGTTCGCCGAAGTGAGTGATGCTCGGTAAACGAAGGATCTTGATCCACAGGCGAATACGTTGCCGCATGTATTTGCGCCGCTGCGAAGTGGAATGTGTCCCGGTGGCAGATGCCGATTGCGGTCAGTATGGACTTTTCCCCGGAGTGGAAGCGCTTTGCCTGAGCGCCGCAAGATAGGCGAGAATGTCCGTGATCTCTTGATCGCTCAGCGTCGAGTCTGGAAACATGCCACCTCCCGGATGTCCCTCCCGGATCGCGCGAAAGCGGGCCTTGTTGTCTTTTAGGGTTTGCACCGCGCGATTGCGCAGATCCGGCGCAGAAGCGGCCTGCTTCGCGATGGCTGCCACAGTTTCCGGCTTGAGTGCAGGTTTCTTGTCGATCACTCCATCCACGCCGTGACAGTAGTGACAAATGCCCTTACCATTGAAGAGGACCTGGCCTCGCGTGGCATCACCCTTCAGGCCAGTGCCCGTACTTGTCGATTCAGCCAAGGTCCGGCTTGGTGCGATGGACAATAGAGCCAGGACCAATCCAGAGCAACAGAGTCGTGTCAGCATCGCGTCGTCCTTCAGGGATAGAATGTAAGCCCAGTATGCCGCGATGATTCGGGGAACACAATGCCACTGTCGACGTCTCCCGAGGTTTCACCTAATGAGCGGCCATCCTTCATGGAATGCCTTGGTATAATGCTGGTGTAATTCCATGCAATGTTAGCAGCGTAGGACGCAACCACGTCCCGATGAGGAGGGAAGACAAGATGAATACTTCAAAAGGTCTCTCCAAGACCGGCGAGATAAAGAAGCGCACCACGTCCCCCAGTCCGCTGGCCCGCAAAGCCTTGGCGGCCAAACAGCGACAGAAGAAGGAAGGTGTGACAACAGCGATGGAAATATCCCAACGGAAAGGGGCGATGAAGAGCTCGCCAAAGATTTCAGCCGCGTTGGTGCGAACCGTCGAGGCAGCGAAACGCCAGTATAAGAAGGCCTCGATTACGGCGGCCATGGAAGAGTCGCAACGAGACGTCGATAGCCAGCGCAAATCGCTGTCAGAGGCCTTGGAGCGAACGGTGGCGGCAAACGAGCGTCTGCGCACGAAAGCAGCTATCACGGCGGCGTTGAAAGAGTCACAACGCCGGTCAGCGTCATGAACAGCGGAAACGGTTGTTCTGTCCTGATGTGTTTGAGGATACGCCCCCCGCTTGCTAGTTGCGAAAGGATGGCATTCCGAATAGAGTGCAGTGAGTAGAGGGCCAGGTAGGGAAGCAGGAGAAGGCTTTTCCTAATTACGTTGTCGGATCTCGTACAGAGTTTTCTTGAAGTGGGCTTTCATTGTCGTGGAGGCCTGTAATAAAGTGACTTTCGGCAAGAGAGTGGGACGCATGAATCGATTCAATTGGAAGAAGCTAAGCGTGTCCATAGTGTGCGTGGCGGTCTGCGGATTGCTCTCGCCATTCGCGCACACCACGGCTCATGCCGTTCCGCTATACGGGTTTACAGGCAATGATGTGCCGTTTTCGGTGTCTTCCACGATAGCTGCGACAGTGAACTATGCTGTCCTGCCTCCGTTCGATCCGTTCGGCACGATGTTATCCCAAGCCTATGTTCCCGCACAGGGCAATCCGGGACTTGATTCCAGCAAGTACACCTATCTCTATCAAGTTGCCAATCCCCCTTCTTCGCATGTGGTATGGACCAGCTTTCAACCGCAAGCTTCAGTAGTAACTCCTGTTTCCACGACCTCGACCGGATCATTCGCTTCGGGGAGCTTTCGCCTCGACTTTCTCAATGGGGGATCTATCGTCAACGCGAGCGGCAACAATCTTCAGGGGACTCAAAGCTTCGGGATTGGAGCGCGGACGGTCTCCGGTCCTGAGCGAATGGAAATTCTGTCCAACCCGTTCGGGGGCCAGACTCATCCCTATTCGACGTTCCTCAATCAGGGACTCACAGCTGGTATTACAACGCCGATATTCGGCTTCCAATCAAGCAACGGCCCGACATTTACGACCGGATTGCTACAGGGAGAGGTTCTCGGACCGGGAGGTACATTTGTTGGTCCAATGAGTATGTTTGCGTCCGTTCCTATCGCCAGCGCCCCTGAACCGGGCACCCTGTTACTCATCGGATCCGGTGCCCTCGGCATTGTTGCTTGGCGGTGGAAGCAGATCAGGCAGGGACTTTCAGTTCGGGGCTGAGAGTACTTTCCGGTGTCGATCCCTCCACTGGGATAACGGCTGACAATGCTCCGGTAGTCAGTCCTTCTAACCACCAGGTGTGTCTCACCCATCCGTTCCCGTTGTGCAGGGTTTGCGATTGCCTTTCACTGGCCACTCGGTCCTTCTGAAAGCACCAGCTCCTTCCAATCAGCTCCATCAAAAATTGTCAGAGCCGGAGCACACTGAATGGGCTCATTCCACCGTGTCATGGAACTGCTCCGAGCTAAATGGCAGGAGCCGAACTGATAGAGCTATGGAAAGTCCGATACAGAGTTCTAATACGACAATCAGTGGAAATTTCAGAAGGGCCAGGAGGAACCTATACGTGGTACCTCGCGCTTGAGACTGTTGGCTGGCAGGCGTAGGATTGCGGCAAGCGCCCTCTTGCCACAACAGCTAGGCCGACATCCGATCTGGAAGGAGGTCGAACATGATCCCTCCTCATTCTGTTATTCGTCTTCGAATTGTGTGCATCTTGATACTGACGCTACTGGCAATGGTGCCGGCTGAGCTTCTCGCCATTCAGATCGCACCCAATCCGAATCCAGATGGGAATACGATTACCATCACTCCGTCCACGCCTGGCGACAATTCAGTTCCTTTCAGTAATCAAGGGTCCATCAACATTGAGTCCCAGGCGTCGTTTCATAACTCCAGCCAGTTCAACAATGGCAGCCTCCTTCCATTTACGTTTGGCGGCGCGGTGATCAATTCGGGGACCATCATCAACTCGAGCCAGTTTATCAACAATAGGACCGTCTCTATCTTGGAAGGGGCACGCTTTATCAACCTGGCATCCGGCTTCTATTGGAATCTCGATGGCACTACTCACATAGCTGGGACCTTTATCAACAAAGGGGCGGTGGAGCACAACAGTTACGGCTTCACAATTTTCGAAACGGGACAATATATTCAACGTCAGGACTCTAATTCGTCGGTGACACCAACCACGGTTAACCGTGACCAGGTATTTAATAATGCAGGGTTGGTACACATCGCCACGGGCGAATTCTCAAATAGGCCCTTTGGGATCTATAGTCAAACCGGTATGACTCAGATTGATGCAATATTTCACAACGGCGGACAGGTGTATAACGTCGGCCACCTTACCGTCGGGACGAGCGGCCTCTACGAACATCAAACTGAGAATGCCTTCCCAGGTCCTGGGCCGAACCCCGGTGGTCTAACAAGTAATTTCGGCACTTTCACCAATGGCGGCACCACCAACATTGCGACAGGCGTCTTCACCAATCAGGGCAGCGTGGCGAACTCCGGCACGTTCACGATTGGAACGACAGGGACGTATAGCCAAACCTCAACTTCTGCGGGCATAACTCCCATCACAGTTAACACCGGCACCTTTACGAATTTCGGGACGACGAACATCAACACCGGGATCTTCGATAACAAGAGAGGCTTTTCCAACACGGGCACGGTGAGCATCGGAGCAGGCGCTTCCTTTACCAACACAGACAGCCGATTCTATGTTCCGTCGTTCTATGCTCAGCCGTTCGGTGCCACGACGAGAATTGAGGGAAATTTCACGAACATCGGTGAGGTGCAGAACGGAGGAGTGATAACTGTGAGTTCGACGGGCGTGTACAGTCAGGTGGCAGGTGTGTCGTCGCCCTCTGCCACGAACAATCCCGGAACGTTTACCAATGCAGGCCAGGTGCGCATTGGCCAGGGTACAGTATTCGGCAATGCCATGGTCGAGATCCATCCATCACCGTCGGGACTGTATGTGCAACAGGCGAGCGGTACGACGTGGATCGACGGCAGCTTTGCTAACAGTAGCCGGGTGGAGAACTCAGGCACTGTGAGCATCGGGACAACGGGACATTATCACCAAGAATCGAGCCCTCGTTTACTCGTTCCGCCTACCACGGTCAACACCGGCACCTTTACCAGTACGGGCCAGGTGCGCATCGGCGAGAGGACATCGTTCATCAACGGCACCTTTATCGCTGCCGGGACGACGAATATCAACGCCGGGGTGTTCGAGAACAATGGGGACTTCCGGAACAATAAGGGCCAGGTGAACATCGGGCAGGGCGCATTGTTCAGCAACACCCGCGACATCTCGTCGGGTGATGGTACAGTGTCTGCGCTGTATCTCCAGGAGGTTGGCGGCAGGACCCGGATCGACGGTGGCTTTGACAACCGCGGTTCCGTCTCGAATGAAGGCACGATCGCGGTTGGAACCACGGGCACATATACCCAATCGGCTGGGGGGGGAACTCGTAATGCAGTGCTCTTTCAGAACGAAGGCCGGGTTAGTCTTTCCGGCCAGTCGTCTTTCTTCAACACGGGCCAGTACGTCCAATTGGCAAGTGGCAAGACCGAGATCGCCAGCATGTTTGTGAACCTCGGTGGCCAAATGTCCAACGCGGGTGCAATCACAATCGGCACAACCGGCCAATACCTCCAAGATCGTTTGCCCGGCTCGAGCACGCCTGTGCCGAGCACGACCCTAAATACCGGCACCTTCACCAACGCGGGTCAGGTGCGTATCGGCGAGGGAACGTCGTTCGGCAACTTCCCGAGGCTGGAGCATGGCGCTCCGCCCGCAGTTGGTGGACAGTATATTCAGCAGGCCGGAGGTACGACGCAAATCGACGGTACATTCTCTAACGGCGGGGGCCGTGTCACGAACGAGGGCACAATCACCGTTGGGGCAACGGGCACCTACACTCAGACGCGCTCTGCCCCACCAGTGCCGGCGACACCGGCGATCGTCAACAGCGGCACCTTTGCAAATGCGGGCAACACGCGAGTCGATGCAGGGACCTTCACCAACCATGGCAATCTGGTGAACTCCGGAACATTTCAGGTTGCGGTCAATGGCGTGGCTACGCTGATCAATCACGGCACGGTGGCAAATTATGGGACGTTCGAGGTCGGTGCTGGTGTCGGTGCCGTTGGAGGAGTGTCGGGCACCGGGAGTTACGTGCAGAATGCGGCAGCGGCCCAGACGATCGTCAACGGGATGTTTGCGCACAATGTCAGTCTTCAGGCGGGGGCATTAACGGGGACCGGGACAATTCAGGGAATAGTCCAGAACAGCGGAGGGCTCCTCCTGCCCGGAAACAATGGGCTGGGGACGCTCACGATTAAGGGACAGTACGCGCAGGGATTTGGTGGGACTTTTGGTGTCATCTTGGCAGGCTTGAATAACTACGGCCTTCTTGCGGTGCAAGGGACAGGAGCCGCTGTCACCTTGAATGGGTTCCTCACGATAGGATTGCTGAACGGATTTTCGCCCTCATTAGGCAACACGTTTGGCGTACTGACGTGCACTGGCTGTACCATCAGAGGAAATTTACTTGGTTTGTCATTGCCGGCTCTGGCGTCGGGCTTAGACTGGTCGGTACGCGTTGTCGATGCACTCGGCACATTACAGCTAGCCGTCGTCTCAGGACCCACGAGCTCTGCTCCGGAGCCTGGCACTATTTTGTTGGTGGGTGCCGGATTCGTCGCGCTGATAGAGTGGCGGCGGAGGAGGATAAAGTCGGCGCAGCCGATCCGGGAGTGAATCACACATCCGCTTTTCCGCTCTGCTTGATGGCTGAGACTGAAAGATACCAGCTGCCACCCTGGTGAAAGTCCTGGTTGCTGTGCAACTCTTTATTGTTTACGATGCCGCTTGTTCAGGTGGTTGTGAGGCGGAAGCATGCGTGCTCCATCGACCATCGTCCCCCCAGCGGTTACTCTACTCAGAAATCAATTCTGTGTCGGCACCACCTCTTCATACCATGAAAGGGGAGTGTTGCCGCTTGTCCCTGCCATACTCGTGCTCGCGGCTTTAGGGCGCAGATCTACAGCGACGGTTCACGAATGGTGCTCCGTCAGTATGGTTGCCTGATGAAGGAGGAAGGTATGACTCGTTTCTTGTGGAGGAAGATCCGTGGATCTGTTCTCTGCGCGATCGTGCTGACATGTCCGATTGTGTCGTCGCCCTCACAGGCCCTGGCTGTGGCCATTCCGGGCTTTACCGGATACACCGGCGATCAATTTGGCATCATCAATTATGCTGTATTGTCTCCATTCGATTCCTTTGCCGGCATTCTGGCCGGCGCCTATGTGCCCAGACCAGGCGACGCGGCCTTCGATGCCAGCAAGTATACATATCTCTATCAAGTAGCCTCACTTCCAGCACTCACTGCCTCTGGTAGTCAGGTCCAATGGTTGGGTTTGGAGCCGGAAACCAGAAGAAGTCTACCGATTTCCGCGACCACCGTTGGTTGGTTTGCGTCAGGAAACCTTCGATTAGACTTTCTCAATGGCGGCGCCATCGTCAACACAACGGGGAATAACCTTCAGGGCACCGGCAGCCTGGGCATCGCGGCGCGGACGGTGTCAGGGGCGGAGCTGATAACCGTGATTGCGCCTACTTGCTGCGGGCGTGGTACGGTCAACTGGGGATTCGGTGGACTTTCACCAGGCTTCACGAGCCCATTAGTCGGGTATCAATCGAACTTCGCTCCTAGCTTTGGTAGTGCTGCGCTCAATGGAATTTTCGCTCCATCGGGTTATGATGGCTTGATTGAAAAATCCAGTGGTGGGCCCATTCCTAACGCTTATGCCACGAGCGCACCCGAGCCAGGAACGGTGCTGCTTCTAAGCTCCGGTGCCGTTGGCTTCGTGATCTGGCGGCGGAGGTTACGGACATACAAGGTTGGAAGCCGAAAGGTGGGGGTATGAATCGATTGTTGGGCAGAAGGTTCTGTGTCGCGATTGTGGGCCTGGTCATGGGGATGCTGATGGTCCCAGGTTTACCATCCAAGTTACAGGCGGTGCCGCTTCCCGGGTTCACCGGAAACTTCGAGATCGCGGGATTGGGCATCGTGAATTATGCCGTCCTATCACCATTCGACTCCTTTGCCGGAGTATTAGCCGGAGCCTATGCCCCGGGCCAGGGCAATTCCGGCTTTGACTCCAGCAAGTACACCTACCTGTATCAAGTTGCCAATACCAGTTCATTCCCACCCAATCGTATTGTCACGAGCTTTCAATCGGAATTCACGAATAGCCGGCCTGTTTCCACCACCACGGTCGGTGCATTTGCTTCGGGGAATCTCCGACTCGACTTTCTAAATGGCGGGGCCATTGTGAACGCGATGGGCAATAGTTTACAGGGCGCCGCTACCCTTGGGATTGCGGCCAGGATCGTGTCAGGTCCTGAGCAGATCGGAATTTTAACCAACCCCACATTTTCTGGAAGCCGGACCCATCCCTACTGGACGTTTCAAAATATTCTTGGATCAGGTCTGACGGGACCACTCGTCGGCTATCAATCGAATGTCGGACCGACCTTTACGACTGGATTTCTGGATGGATTTGCCAGCTTTGGTTCCTCCACCCCCGGCGTCCTCAGCGGTGGGTTTGCAACGGTCCCGAACGCGATCAGCACGAGTGCACCTGAGCCGAATGGCGCATTGGTAATTGGGTCCGGAATCATTGGTCTGCTTGCCTGGCGGCGAACGCGATGGTTCACAAAGGCTTCCGTCTGAGGGAGTTAAGTGGAGGGTGTAGGTGGTCAATGGCAAAGTTCGCTGTCTTCTATGCCCTCGCGATGGCGCTCACGGTCGCAGGATGTTCCGAAGCTCCGGCTAATCGGGCTGCCAAACATGAGAGCCGCGGAGACGGGTATGCGCAGCAGGAAAAGTTCCGAGAGGCGGTGATCGAATACAAAAATGCGGTGCAAGCGACTCCCGATAACTCTGCGTTGCAGTGGAAGCTTGCTAAAGTCGCGTTCCAGGCGGGCGATCCCTCAACCTCGTTTGCCTCCCTCAATCGAGTGCTGCAACTCGATCCGACTCATTTTGACGCGCAATGGTCTCTCGGCGATCTCCATGTGGCCGCTGGCAAATTAGATGAAGCCGGCAAGATCGCCGACGCGCTGCTTGCGGCGCGTCCCAATCATCCTGCCGGCCATCTGGTACGTGCCGGCGTCGCATTGGGCGCGAGCCGGGTTGGCGAGGCGATCGAGAGGTTCAAGTCTGCGGTCGAGCTTGACCGGACCATGGTTCGGCCAATCCTTGCGCTGGCCAACATCTACTTCGCGCAGCAAGAGCTGAAGCAGGCTGCGGAATGGTATGCCCGGGCGGTTCAAGCCGATTCTCATTCTGTCGATGCCCGCGTCGCACGGGGGCATTTTCTGTTCGCGACCGGCAGTGGAGAAGAGGGTCGCCAGGAGTTTCGGAAAGCCGTCGAGCTGAGCCCTGATCAGGAACGTGTCCGTCTGATACTCGCCGATCGGTATGCCGTGCTTGGCCGACGGGCTGATGCCGAGCGAGAATTGGCTGGCCTCATGGCGGAGATGAATTCCATGAGTGCACGCCAGGCGCTTGCAGAATTAAAGCTGACCTCAGGCCAGGCCGCAGAAGCGAAACCCCTCGTGCAGGCGATTCTTGCGGCCGACGCACATGACCCGGTTGGTCTGTATCTCAAGGGCCGAATTGCGCTGGCCGAGAACGATCTGCTTCAAGCGGCCGGTCTCTTCGACGAAGCCATCGGTCGGAATGCGAACCTTCCCGGCGTTCATCTTTATTTGGGGCTGACCCGGTTGGCGCAGGGACGGACGGATTCTGCGCTGGATGCATTGCGTGAAGCGGTCAGGTTAGATAATGCGAACCAACCGGCACACCTCGCGTTGGCACGGGCGTACCTCGCCGAACAGAAACCGGTAGAAGCGGAAAAGGAAGCCTGGCAAGCCCTGCAGTTGAACCCGTCCAATCTCGAAGCCGCAGTCATCTTTGGCGACGCGCTGGTTCTAGGAAAGAACTGGAGCAAGGCTGAAAATGCCTACGGCGCCATCATTCGACAACTTCCCGGCCATCCAGTCGGCTATGTAAAGATGGCGGCTCTTCGAAAAGTGCAGGGACAATCGGCTGAGATGGCCAGCCTGTTTTCACAGGCTCTGTCTCATGCACCGGAAGATCTCGTGATTCTCCAGGACTATCTCATGGCGCTTGTGGAATCGAAGCAGGAGCAACAGGCGGATCGGGTGATGGGCGAGTACTTGAGGAAAGGCCCGCGCGATCCCAGCCTGTGGAGACTTGCGGGACGAGTGTATGCCGCTCAGCACAAGACGGAACAAGCGGAAAAGGCCTTCCGTAAAGCGCTGGCCCTGGCGCCGAATCTGGCGTTGATTCACTATGAGCTTGGGCAATTGTATGTTTTGCAGAACAAGGTGTCTGCAGCCCAGTCCGCGTTCCAGGCCGCTCTGGACAAGGAGGAGACGAACTCCGGCGTCCATACGGCGCTGGGCGCGCTGTTGGAGGGGCAGGGGAAGATAGAAGCGGCTGACGCACACTATCGCCGTGCGGTTCAGCTGAACCCCAAGAACGTTGTGGCCGCCAACAATCTAGCGGTCAGCCTCAGCGAACGACAGGAACTGAATGATGCGTTCGCGTTTGCGAGAGATGCCCTTGATCTGGCGCCCTCCAACCCCGCGATTAAAGATACGCTCGGATGGATCTATCTCAAGCAAGGTCGGGTCGATAAGGGGTATCCGTTTCTGTCTGAGGCCTCGGCGGCTCTCCCGCAGCATCCAGTTGTCCGTTACCACCACGCCGTGGCGCTGGCCAAGATTGGGAGGCAAAAGGAGGCCTTGTCCGAGATGAGGACGGCCTTGCTGCTCCCCGGCCATTTCCCACAATCGGATCGCGCGGCGAGGATGGTCGCGGCGAACAAGATCGAGGACTAGAATGGGAGTCGCCGGGCAGCGTTCGTAGAAAGGCCCTCGCGTGGACAATTCGCTCATCACGACCTCCGACAGAGTGACCCCAGGGCCATGGCGCTCCTTCGCGCGTACGACCACGAGCTGGCTCGCCGACTATCCGTTTGTGTTGCGAGCCGGTGGCCTCGGCATACTTGTCTTGTTGCTCTCCGCGCCTATCCGGAGCGACCTCTGGGACTTGTGGTCGAACCGATACGGCTTCTCGCATGGATTCCTCGTTCCTCTGATTAGTCTCTATCTTGCCTGGCTGCAATGGCCCATGTTGCGAGCCGCTCGAACGACACCGGCCATTGGCATAGGGACGTTATGGGTCGGGACTGCTGCACTCTTGTTGCTGGCGAGTGAGGTGGCCGGCATCCTGACAACCGGCAGTGTGGCCTTCATTCTGCTTCTGGCAGGGCTCATCGTGCTCCTCTTCGGGTACGCCTATCTCAAGGCGCTGGTTCTTCCTTTGGCCTATTTGATCTTCATGACACCGCTACTTGATATCGTGACCGAACCGTTGGAATGGCCATTTCAGCTTCTCACCGCGAACATGTCCGTCTCCATGTTGCAGACGCTCGGCATACCTGTGTTGCTCGAGAACCGAATCTTTATCGTTCTTCCCACTGTCACACTGGAAGTGGCGAGGGAATGTAGCGGCGCCGGATTGCTCATCGCCGTTCTGGCCATCGCGTTGCCACTGGCGTTTCTCACTCTGCAGGCATGGTGGAGGCGAATTGTCTTGGTGTTGTCGTCGGTGCTCATCGCGATTGTGGCGAACTGGGTACGATTGACGGTGATGGGCGTCTACGCTCAGGCAGGGGGAAAGAGTCTTCACGGGCCATACCATATTTTGCAGGGCCTGTTCGTCGATTGGATTGCCATCGGTTGTCTCTTCGTCGGGGCGTGGCTGCTTAGTGCGACGGAACCTGCGGCGTCGATAGCCATGGGACCGCTGAAAAAGGAATCCTTCCGCGGAGGTGTTGCTCTTGATCAGGTTTCGACTCGTGCCTGGTGGTTGGCTGGAATCATGCTTGCGGCCGCGACCGGCGCACTCTATTCCATTGATCGCGGCGCGACCGGACTCCTACAAGATCCGAAAACCTTTCCGTTCGTCATCGGTACCTGGACCATCGATCACCAGCGGGACGACGAGTTGCCCGTGGGCTTGCCGGATACGGATACATCAATTGTCCGGAGCTATCGTGCAACAGACGGCCGTCGAGTGACGCTTGCGGTTGCCTATACAAAAACCCAACGCCAGGGAAAAGAACTGGTGGGCTTGCACACGGCTCCGCTTCATGAGAAAGCCCTCCCAACCGTCCTGCAGGTGGGGCATCAGGCGCCGGCAAATCGTACCATCGTCGAACAGGGCCGCCGGCAGATTCCGGCTGTATTCTGGTATCACATTGATGGCCAAAGTTACGCGGATCGTTCCTTGACGAAACTTGCGACGATCAAGCAGGCCTTCACGCGAGGTCGGACGGACGGCGCGCTGGTGATGGTCTTCTCCAACCAGCAAACCAATGACAGGGAAGATACCTGGAAAATGCAGGAGGATTTTGCCGCCACTGTTTTCCCGCTGCTGCGCGAGTACATCCCATGAAGCTGCGCTGCCCCCTGATCATTCGTAGCGTCACCTCACTCGAGGAATTCAAAGGACTGGCTCGGGAATGGGAAGCGTTGCTCAATACAATGCCGGGACACAGCATTTTTCTCACGTGGGAATGGCTCTACTACTGGGCCATACACTATTTGGGAGATAGTCAGCTGAGGATTCTTCTCGCCTTCGACGAGCACGAAAGGCTGGTCGGCATTGCGCCGTTCTACCTCCGTCGCACCAAAAAGCATGGCGTGATCCCTCTTCGGGAATTGAGGTGGCTGGGTAGCGAAGCCGTCTGTTCGTCGTATCTTGATTTCATTGTGCACGAGCCGCACAAGCCCGCCGTGCTCCAGAGCCTCTACCACTACCTCTTCGATGACGTGCGGGTTGAGTGGGACCTTCTGACGCTGTCTGATGTGCCTGCCGAGTCCGCCACGCTCGATCTGTGGAACGAGTTATTCGCCCATGCAGGGAAAGTTGGAAGGGTGGTCACGACGAGCTGCTGTCCCGTCATCCGGCTGCCAGAAGCTCTCCACACGTATCGCGCCAGCCTTGGACGGAGCAGGCGGTACACCTTGCAACGAAAGACAAGGTGTCTCCAAGAGGCCGGATTGCTGCATTTTACTCGGGCCACGAGCCCTGCCGATGTCGAAGCGACTTTCGAGACGGTCGTCACCCTCCACCAACAACGATGGAGTTCTCGGCCGAGCGGTGGCGTTTTTGCGAATGAGCCAGCGAAACGGTTTCACCAGGACATTGTGCGAGTGTTCAGTGAGCGAGGTCGAGTCAGTATCGATCTGTTGTCGCTGGATGGGCACCCCATTGCAGGCGTGTATGGATTCGTCTATCAGGGTGTGTACTATTTTTATTTGCCCGGGTTCGATCCGGACATGGTTCCGAAGGCCAGCCCGGGTCTACTCCTGTTGTCCCACCGTATTCAACAAGCCGTCTGTGACGGCGAGCGAATGGTGGATCTATTGCAGGGGGCCCAACCATACAAGCTCGAATGGTCAACTGGTGTCCGACGGTCGATCACCTCCCAGTATTACAACCGCCATGCCCGCGCTGCAGGTCTCACATTGCTGGAAGGCGTGAAGCAGGCCGCGAAGATACTGCTGCGGTGAGATGCAAGCCTAGAGGCGTTGCCGAATGTTATGGAGTGAACGGTGAAGCTGGTTGTCACGGTTGATGTGGAAGAGGATCAATGGGGAATTGTTCCGCATGGCCGGGCGACTGCTCGCAACGTGCATCGCCTTCCGATTTTGCAGAAATTGCTCAATGAGTTCGGCATCATCCCGACCTATCTGTTGTCCTATCCGGTGATGCGGGACCCAGGCGCGGTCGAGATCCTTCGGGAGATCTTCGAGGCCGGCGAGTGCGAGATCGGAGCCCATTGTCACCCTTGGAATACTCCGCCGTACGAGGAGCCATTAACGAAGCACAACAGCATGCTGTGCAACCTGTCGCCGACTCTGCAGTTCCAAAAATTGCAGCGATTGCATGAGGCGATTCAGGACAACGTTGGAGTAGCTCCCCTGGCGTTTCGAAGCGGCCGTTGGGGATTCGATGCGGAAGTCGCCCGCAACATCATGCGGCTTGGATATCGTATCGACACCTCCGTGACCCCGTACACATCCTGGGCACAGGCGTCCGGTCCCGACTTTTCCGGCATTTCCCCTCAGCCGTATAGCTTCACGCCGGACGTGCTCCCTGACGGATCTTTCAGCGATATGCTGACTGAAATTCCGGCCACGATCGGGTATCTCCATGGTGAATTCGGCGCCTGCGCCGAATGGGTCAAGACGCTCACCAGGGGCCCTCTTCGAGGATTCAAACTCAGCAGTCTGTTGTCACGTGTGAACCTGCTGCGGAAAGTGTGGCTCTCCCCGGAAATGGAAACTTCTTCGAGGATGATGCAACTGGTGAGGCAGATGCGAGTTCAAGGCTATGAGCTGCTGAATCTCGTGTTCCATTCTTCGGCACTGCTGGAAGGATGTGGCCCATTCGTTCGCTCTCGATCGGACGAACGGGCATTTATGCGCAGAGTGAGTACGTTTCTTCATCACGCATTGAAAGATGGCGTTGTGTTTGTGCCCCTTTCAGAAGCTGCCAGAGACATCTCTCCAATTGCGGGTGAGGCAGTGGCCACGCGGGATTCTTCCTCTCTTGTGACCGGCTGTTCGGCTGATCTCGCTCATCCGTGTACGTAATCATACTAGAATGTTCGCCTCAGTGTTCCCACCCAAACCACCGTCAAAGAGAGAGTTCTCCACTTCGAGCGCGGGTGTCAGGCGTGACCTTCTCAAATGAACGGTGAACGTGGACCGTTGATGTTCGAGAATCCAGATGGGGATGATGCCTATATATTGCGGCGAGCACTACTTGGGCCCTAGTTGTTGTGTCGGAACTCTTCCTTCATCGGCCTCAGATAAATTCGTAGTGTCAAGTCTTGAGAAATCTGCTAGGGTTGGGTCGCATTTGCCTTGATGGGTACATAGTCCGACGCGATCCGGGGAGGTCTCTATGCGTAGTCCTCAACTTGATCCGACCATGACACGGACACTCACCTGCCTCCACATGCGACTCATCGATCGCATCCGTTGCGAGGTCGAGGGTGAACCTCCCCGCTACCGATGTCTCGAATGCGGGGCGGTCATTGAAGACCCGGAACCTCAGCCCCGGCCTTCCACATAACCAACTGCTGTCGCCGTCAGTCGCCTGCTCTGCTACGGAACTCCGATCATCATCATTCGATTGCCTGCTCGCACTGCAACATGCCGACGCTCGCTTTGGCGATGCCGTTCCTCTTTTCCGCGAGAGCTCCTGGCGAAGGTTTCGTTTGGACCGATGTGCCGTGAGGCCTGGATGCCGCTCTGCGCCACGTGCACGGATCCGTCGGAGACGTTGCATGCAGCGGCCGCGGGCGGTTGCAGGAAGGGGGATCATCCAGTAGAGTAAATCAACCCGTTCAGTCTGATGGGGGTCTATTCTCCCTGTACCATCTTAGCAAGGAGTCATGCAGGTGAGTCGCAACAAACTGGTCTCAATCGGGCTGCTCCTTTGGTATCTGGCGGTGTCGGTCTGGATGGCACAGGCTCCGGTCGATCCCCAATTCTGGATGCTGGCGAGTATTCTTCCGGCCCTCTTCGTCGTCCTCTTGGTGGTCACGCATCGGTTTCTGCCCCTGTCTCATACCTCCTATGCGCTCATCACGGCTTTCCTCACCTTGCATACGATCGGTGTCCACTATACCTATGCCGAGGTGCCGGTCGGGGTGTGGATGGACAAGGTGCTACATCTCGGGCGCAATCATTTTGATCGCATCGTGCATTTCAGTTTCGGGTTCTTGCTCGCCTATCCGATGGAAGAGCTGTTTCGGTTGAGTGCCAGTATCCGGGGATGGGTGGTGTATTACCTGCCCGTCATGACCGTCCTTGGCTTGAGCGGACTGTGGGAAATCATTGAGTCCTGGGTGGCGCGCGCCGTACATCCGGAATTGGGCGTGACCTATTTAGGTTCGCAGGGTGATATCTGGGATGCGCAAAAGGATATGGCCGCCGCGCTCTATGGCGCCCTCCTTTCCATGACGGTGCTCCTGATCGTGCGCGCACTGCGAGGGGCGGAGACAGCGCTGGAGTCCGAGGCGGCGTTTTCAGAATAGCCTGACAGACATGGTTGTCGACACCATACAGCAAGGGGGCGGTGAGCGAGAGGGCCATCGGCGGATCGCGGCTGGGCTGTTGCTTGCTTATGGCGTTATCTGGGTCTGGCTGGCGATCAACCCGGTCAATCGTCATGATTGGTTCCTGGAAAATCTCCTGGCCGTCGGACTCGTGGCAGCCCTTGTTCTGACGTACCGCCGGTATTCGTTTTCTCTTACCTCCTACTCGCTCATTACCGCATTCATGGTGCTTCATGCCATCGGCGCCCACTACACCTATGCGGAGGTGCCGTTCGGTTTCTGGCTCAAAGAGATGGGCGGCTTGAGTCGGAACCCGTTCGATCGAATCGTCCATTTTGCCTATGGTCTCTTGCTGGTCTATCCGTTGCGGGAATTGCTGGTGCGCCTGGCGGGATTGCAAGGGGCCTGGTCTTACGTGATGCCGGTGAGCAGCATTCTCGCGCAGAGCGCTTTTTTTGAAGTGATCGAGGCGATCGTGGCTATGGTCGTCAGTCCGGAACTGGGCAGTATGTACCTCGGGACCCAAGGCGACGAATGGGATGCTCAGAAGGATATGGCCGCGGCCTTTGGTGGTGCCATCCTGACCATGCTCATGGCCGCCGGAATATTCGCGCGTCACCACTCGCAGAAATCACAATCGTCACCTCGCTCTGCGCCGAGCGTGCTCCACTAGCATTTCCACGCTGGGGGTGTAAGGCTTCTCTGGCACAAGGCGCCATTACGGCCAATAGATCGCCCGGGCTTTCACATAGGCGAACACGACATCACGCCGTGCGACCATGCCGACCAATGTGTGCCCCTTCACGACCGGTACGCGGATCAGATGCCGCTCCTGCAACAAATGAATCAGGCTCATGAGCGGTGTGTCTTCGGTGGTGGTGATGACCTCTTTGGTCATAATGTCCGACACCGGAACCTCCCGGAGATCTCTTCCCTGCTCGACGGCTTTCAGCAGATCGAACTCCGTGACTAACCCGCGCAACGTCCCATCTTTTTCAACCACCGGTAAACTTCCGAAGGCATGCTCGCTCAAGAGCTCCGCAACGGCCATGGCGCTTGATGTCGGACTGGTCGTGACGACGGCATCCTCCATGATTTGTCTCACGACCAATGTATCGGGGTTACAACCTCGGGCGAAATATTCTGTTGCCCTCATAGATCCTCCTTCTTCGGTGGTGTTGGAGTGAGGTGCCAGGGCGTCAGGATGTGCACGCACCTTCCTTAAGCGGGAGAGGAGCAAGCCTGATGCCCTGCTCATCCTCGTCCTCCGCCACCAAAATGAAAGGACAAGCCGGTCTTTCGGTGGAATCCATGCCCCGGCTGTGGACATTCGCGCCAGCTCACGGTATGTGCACTGCGGAAAATTTCCGCAGTGCTGCTGCGCCGTTGATCCGTCATCGAGCCTTTCTGTCCGATTCGTGCCTCTTCGCCATGCATAGCATGTTGGCATGCCTGTTGCGCTTATTCGCATGAGCGTAGGAAAGGTCGGACACCCCGCCTGCAGAAACAATCGTGAAGCCGGGCAGGATCCGAGGGGGATGAGGAGGATAGGTGATGCCAATCACAACCGGTATCGTGTGGGTGTTCGTTGCGGGAGTGGTCTTCTCAATGGCGGCATGTGCGCCGCCGACACCGAAGGTCCAACAGCAGCCGGCCGCAGTTCCACAGAGTATCGAGCAAAAACCTCAGGGCCCCGTTCGCGAGGTGGAGCAGACATTTCGCCCGATGGTACGAGAGGGGAGCACCGCGTCGCTTCGCCATGGGTAAGCGCATTGCCATTATTCAGGGACATCCTGACGGGCGGGCTCGCCATTTCTGCCACGCCTTGGCCGACGAATATGCGAAAGGCTGTGAAGACGGCGGCCATGCAGCCAGGCTGGTTGAGGTCGCGATGTTGGAGTTTCCTCTCCTGCGGACGAAAGAGGAGTTTGAGAACGGGCGAGCACCGGATTCCATCAGGCAGGTACAAGAGGCAATTCGCTGGGCCGATCACCTCGTGATTCTCTATCCGCTGTGGCTGGGATCGATGCCGGCGCTTCTCAAAGCCTTCTTCGAACAGGTGTTCCGCCCCGGGGTGGCATTCGAGTATCAAGCTCAGGGACAGATGGTCAAAAAGTTGTTCACGGGAAAATCAGCGCGCGTCGTGGTGACCATGGGGATGCCTGCATTTGTGTATCGGTGGTGGTTTCGTGCTCACAGTCTCAAGAGTCTGCAACGCAACATTCTTGAGTTCTGCGGCATCAGACCGATAAGGACCACGCTCATTGGAAGCATCGAAAGTATGACGGAGGAGCAGCGCGCCGGCTGGCTGGACGAAATGCGTGGATTGGGAGAGGTGGGCCGATAGGAGTGGTGGCCCTGTTGTTTACGGGCCCGCTCGTGGGAAAACGCATCGCCTTGCAAATCACTGGAGGGCGAGCGGAGTTTTGCGAGTTTTGGCCAGGGTCGTATCCGCAAACATTTCATCGCGAATTTGAGCGACGGCCTGTCCCAGCGCGCGATTGAGCCGATCGCCTGGACGCACTTCGCTATTGGGCGTGTAATCTTCGTTGAAGGATGAATGCCCGACATACGAACCAAGAACTTCACCCGTTGGTTTGAGCAAAGTCAGCGTGAGGTGGATTTCTCCGTTTGTCGCATAACTGTTCACCCGGAAGAGACTGGCAAGCTTGTTGGAATAGTAAGGAATAAACGTCCAGAGTTTCCGACGGTCGTGCTCAAAAAACCGCTCGATACGCCCTGTGAGTATGAGGTCCGGCGACGGATCGTAGGTGCTTACTTTGCGGAACACACGATGGGCCGCCAATTCCGCGGTCACCTGTTGCGTGATCGTCTGCGTCAACTGCGAGGGTGGCTTATTGGCATAGTCATCGGCGACCACGCCATAGTTGGAATGTCCGAAAAGTAGGTCGTCGGCCGCGACAAAGGGATGAACTTCCACGGCGGCATCGATCGAGCGATCGAACTCGCCTGGAGGCAGAACCAGATGCGGCTCATACGTCGTCGAGCAGCCTACCAGTAGGACGAGCAGAAATCCTTGCAGCGCCTTGTGCGTGATCGTTGCCACAATCATATTTAAGACCGGGATGGGGTTCCGAGTAACTAGGCGAATCCCCGGCCCTACGACAGGTTCGTTGAACACGGTCGACGATACGCTCCACTGCCGCCGCTCAGTCATTCAAATTGACAGCGCCGAGTTTCCCGCGTAGCCTCTCTCGGTATTTTTCATGAGAAAGGATGGCATCATGGCCGGTCGTGCATTGGTTCCTGATCGACTCTTGCAGATTGGTTTCGGGTTTTGGGGGTCCAAGACCTTATTGACGGCGGTGGAGCTGGGCCTCTTCACGGAGTTGGCGAAGCGTCGGCTCGACGGCAAAGCCTTGGCCGCCAGGCTGAAACTGCATCCGCGCAGCGCGCGGGACTTCTTCGATGCCTTGGTGGCGCTTGGCCTGCTGAAACGGACCGGGGCACGTTATGCCAACACGCCGGAGACCGCCCTGTTTCTCGATCGCGCCAAGCCATCCTATGTCGGGGGCATGCTGGAGATGTGTAATGCCCGCCTGTATGGATTCTGGGGATCACTGACGGAAGCGCTGCAGACGGGCAAGCCGCAGAACGAGGTGAAGACAGGCACAGATTTCTTCGGCACGCTCTACGCCGATCCGCGGCGGCTGGAAGGATTTCTCAAGGCGATGACCGGACTCAGTCAGGGGACGGCCCGGGCCATGGCTGCGAAGTTTCCGTGGAAGCGCTATCGCTCGTTTGCCGACATCGGCTGTGCTCAGGGTGGCGTGGCAGTCGAGATTGCGCTGGCACACCAGCATCTCAACGGTCAGGGCATGGATCTTCCCGTGGTTCGGCCGGTCTTCGAGGCCTATGTCAAAAGCAAGAAGCTGCAGAAGCGAGTGGCGTTTCACGACGGAGACTTTTTCAAGGAATCGCTGCCGAAGGTCGATGTGCTCATCATGGGGCATATCTTGCACGACTGGGATCTCAAAGAAAAAATGATGCTGTTGCGCAAGGCGCATGCGGCGCTGCCACCAGGCGGCGCGTTGATCGTCCATGAGGCCCTGATCGATGATGCCCGGAAAACCAACATGTTCGGCTTGTTGATGAGCCTCAATATGCTCATTGAGACCAAGGGCGGATTTGATTTCACCGGTGCGGATTGCCGGCAATGGATGAAGAAGGCCGGCTTCCAACGAACGAAAGTTGAACATCTGGCCGGGCCGGACTCCATGGTCATCGGTATCAAATAGACTCGATTCCGCTCGAAACCGGCGCGCAGCCTATTGACACGTCAGAGCACGGTTGATTAGGCTGCCCCGCGTGCGCACATAATTGAGGCCAAAGAGCGATCAGCTCAAGAGCCCGAATCTCCAGACCGGAGGTTCGGGCTTTTTATTTTTCACCGCCCTGGGTCATCCGGCCCTCGGTATGTCGATGAGGTCTTGCATGTCTCCACGACGACATCGCGGTCACCGCCTTCTGCTTCTGTGCTGTCTGACATGGCTTCTCACCGTCACCAGCGGATATGCGGAGTATGAAATCATCGATGTCTCCGACGGAGGCACGGTCAAAGGCCAGGCTGTCTGGAAAGAAAGCATCCCGAAGCTGCCCCCGCTCAAAGTGTTTGCCGATCTGGATGGATGCGGCGCTCAGGTGCCGTCACCGGTCTTACGCATCGATCCGGCCACCAACGGCCTTCAGGAAGTCCTCGTGTATCTCGAGCGGGTGGAACGGGGCAAGACCGCTGCGGCTGCTTATCCGCTGCGTATGGGAAAAAGCGCGACTCATCCGACGGGGCGGGCCTGCCAGTTCGAGCAGCAGATGATTCCGTTTGTCCGCACGGCGGAAGTCGCGCTGATCAATTTCGAACCGATTCTCCACAATCCGCATCTGTTCAGCGATAAACAAAGCCTCTTCAATATTGCCATGCCGACGGCGAACCGGGAAATTGCAGCCACACTGGTTCGGGCACGCGGCGTCGGATTACGGCTCCAGTGCGATGTGCATGTGCATATGAATGCGTGGGCGGCGGCGTTCGACCATCCGTATTTCGCCGTCACCGATGAACAGGGACGATTTGAAATTACCGGCATTCCACCGGGGTCTTACACAATGGTCGCCTGGCATCCCGGGTTCAATATCGTCAAGTTCAGTTCTTCTCGCCCCGTGTATGACGAACCCCATGTCATCCGGCAACCGTTAGAGATTGCTCCGAAAGCGCGGGTCGAATCTCGATTCGAGTTTCCCGTCCGTTCGGTAGAAGTCGAGTGGAAGATTGCCGGCGGCGACGAACTTCCGCCTGAATAACCTACCAATGCAGCCGGTCTGTGAAATGGGAGGCTGATCCGATGAAGAGCTCAACATTGCGTGCCAGGGCGGCAATTGTCTCCATCCTTGTCCTGATGGCGCTCGTCAGTTACGAATTGAGCGGGCTGGTTCAAAAGGCCGAGGCGATTCCGGCGTTTGCCCGTAAGTATGATTTCAAGTGTAACGTGTGCCACGTCCCCGGTTTCCCCAAGCTCAACGACTTCGGCAATCTCTTCAGGGATCGCGGCTATCAACTGGGATCCGAAGCGGATTCGCCGGTCTATGAGGGGATCGGGATGGGTTTCTGGCCGGTTTCGATTCGCGCGACGGTCGGCTACCAGGCGGCGCAGGTGAGGACGGAAGGCAGCGGTGTGACGACCGGAGGATTCGGCTTCACCGGCTTGGACCTGTTGAGTTTCGGTACACTGCACCGGGATATCGCCTTTGGCGTGGTCTATACGCCGGGACTCGGCAGCGCGGGATTCGGTACCGGCGCCTCGGACGGGGATCTTGAAAGCGCCTTCGTGCGTCTGATGCGACTGGAGCGATATTTCGGCGTCAAATCCGACCCGGGCAACTATCTCTTGAACTTGCGCGTGGGAAAATTTGAGCTCGATCTGCCGTTCAGCGAAAAACGCAGCCCGACGTTGAATACGCCCTTCGTCATGTACCATTACACGCCGGGTGTGCCCTACACGGCGACCGTCGGAGGAACCTCGACCAGCTCCTATTTGAATCCCAATTCCTTTCTGTTGGGAGATAACCAGCCCGGCGGGGAACTCTCGGGCATTATGAAAACACCGTCCACGGAAGGGTACCTCCGTTATTCGCTGACCGCGCTGGCCACCAACTCGTTCTCAGGGCCACTGGGCGGCTGTCCTCCCAATACCCCGTGCGGGACCGGCGGACGAAATGTGAATTTCTATGGCCACATCACGCAATCGTTCGGCGGTTATGGGATTGTGACCGGGAATCGAGTGGGAATCTTCGGCGCTTACGGCCAGGCCCCGACGATGGTCAATGCGACCTGTCCGACCTGTCAGGGCGTCGCGGGCAGCGGGAAGCCGTTTACGAGAATCGGCGTCGATGTGAGTTTGACCTTCAACGGCGAGTGGAATGTCTTCGGCGCGATCATGCATGGACATGACAGCGCGCAATTGTTTGCCTCGCAAGGGATTCCAACTGCGCAGAACGCGTCCTGGAACGGGGCGTTCGTCGAATTGGACTATGCGCCAGCCCTGTTCTTCGACATGCCGGACTGGTTTTTTGCGTATCGGTATGATGTCATTCGAAACGACCGGCATGGTGACGGCAACACGGACGTGTTCAAAGGGAACTATAATGATGTCGATTCCCACACCGTGCTGGCCCGGTATTTCATTCATCACTCCACGCGCACCGACCTGGCGTTGCATGCGGAATACAATGCCTATCGCACGCAAGCCGTCGGCCCGACCGGCGGTGATCTGAGAGGACAAACCATGCTGGTCGGATTGGATTTTGCGTATTGAACCGGACCGTCAGATGGAAGATCACAGGCTTGTGAACAAACAGTTTGTGCGATGGGCGAATGTCACAGTCTTGTGCCTCTTCTGTCTCGTCGTACCCGCCTGTTCGGGCCTGGCTCCGTCCAGTCAGATGCCCTGTTTCTCGTGTGACGACCAGCGGCTCGTCCGAATTGTTCCGCTCACGCAGGGGCCCGATCAAAAACGGCTACTCCATCACCCGTTCGATCTGCAGCGGCAGGAATGGGAAGCCCTGCTGCGAGCGGTGAAGGTGCGAAGTATTCACAGCCCCCTCCTCGGCGCATCCTATCGGGGAGACACGGAACCAGCGTTTTCCGAAGAGGAAGTCCGGTATCTGGGAGAATCGTTGCCGCGTGCTTTTCAGCAAGCCTCCGCGCAGGAGCAGGTGGTGTTCGCATTGGCCAGGCCGTCGGAAGCGGGATTGGATCAGGTCACTTCAGGCGTCTGGTTTGTCGAAGACAGTCGAATCCATCTTCGTATGGCGAACTGCCGGATCGCCGTGACCATGCCCTCGATCAGGAAACAGATCTGGAAGGATCCCTTGTTTGCGCAGGCCGGGGCGTTTTATGAATTCGTGCCGGGTGAAGGGCAGGTGATCACGCATGCGACTCGGGACGGCGGAAATCCGTTTCGTGCCGACCCGGACGAACTGGTGATCGAGTACCACGGCGAGATGGGTTCAACCCCGGTTCCGGTTTCTTCGCCGCCCCCTGCTCAGTCGGTCCCGACGCGTTCGCTGGAAGAACAACTCAGCCTGCTCAAACGTCTTCGGGAACAGGGCTTGATCACAGAGGAAGACTATCTCACGAAGAAGCAGCAGCTCCTGGACCGCTTGTGAGTCTGAGCATGCGCCGCTTTGAGCAGATTCGGGATAGAAATGTGGCCGAAGAGAGTTCTGACTTGTCCTCGACCCTTCGGGTAAAATGCGCAAGACAGCCCATGCCCGAGAGAAAGGAACGTCATGAACAGGCCCTCCGCATCTTCCTCCTCGCGATGGCCCCTTCCCGCAGACGATGAGTGGTCGACCCCCTTTGCGGAACTGCTGTTGGAACAACTGGATCTGCGTCCCGGGCTGACCATCCTCGATATCGCCTGTGGCCACGGCATCCCGGCCTTCTACCTGGCCGAACAGGTTGGGCCGACCGGCTCCGTCCTCGGGATCGATGCCAGTCGCGGCCAGGTAGCGAATGCCAGAACTATTCAGCGGGGTGAGTTGCCCTGGCTCCGTTACGAATGTGTCGACATGCGCGCCTTGCCCGCATCCCTCCCGACCTTCCAACGCATCACCGGCAATCTCTCCGTGATGTTCCTCCGACCGCACCGGTTCGAGGCGATGCGGGGCTTGATCGAACATCTTGAGCCGGGAGGCCAAGTGGTGCTGACCTTTCCTTCGCTGGGAACGTTCGATTCCATCTGGCAACGGATTGATCACGAAATGAGCCGGCACGGGCTGACGAGGGAGCGTGAACGGCTGGCCGCGTATGTGGCGGAACGGCCATCGGCGGCGGAGGCACGTGGATGGCTTGAACAGCTGCAGATGGAACGGATCGACGTGATCGAGCGACCGCTTGAAGTGGCGAGCGGGTCCGGGCAGCGGTTTCTCCAACATCCGCTGTTACGTGGGGGCTTTCTCGACGATGCCTATGAATGTTTCGAGGACGACCGGCTCGCCGATACGGTCATGACCAGCGTGGCTGCGGACCTTGAGAGCATGACCCCGTTGACGGCCCGGCGCTGCGCGCTCAGTGGTTGGAAGCGTGGTCTGGCGTAATCTCTTCGAGTCATCGACGTTTCGACACGGAGGTTGATGTGATGGGTCTCATAGCTCTGATGACTCGACTACTGACAGGCCTGACATTCCTTACTTTCATGACGGGATGCGGTGCCTTGCCCTCGCGGTACATCCAGCAGGCGGAGCCGGGCGTCACATTGACGTCCCTTGCCGCCGCGCCGGAGACCTATCAGGGCAAGACGGTCATTCTCGGAGGGGTGGTGGTGGACCAGCAGCAGCAGGGCCCTCGGCTCTGGCTTCATGTGAAAAATCGGCCGCTGGATAAGGATTACCGGCCTCATCGTCCGACCATCAACGAAGGCCCGGAAGCGGGATATTACTGGATGATCGTACCGGATGCCTCCCTCTTGCCTCCCAAATGGAAGCAGTGGGCACGGATCACGGTGGTGGGACGGGTCACGGATCAGAAAGAACCCAGGCCGACGATGGTACCGGCGAGTGAGCCGGTGCTCGGCTTAGTGTTCATGCGCGGATGGGCCATGGGGAATGCGCAGGGCAAAGGCGCGTGGGAGGAGTCGGTGGATGCCAGTTATCTCCTCTCCGTCCCCGACGGCCTCCACGGAGAATAACCCTGCGGAAGGAGGCGCGTGCCATCTCACCTCCGCTGGTCTTCCGCGTAGCGGCTATGCAGCTTGACCGGCGTCGCTCGTTTTTTGCGCATGCGAATATTCAGCATCTCGACGGTCACGGAAAAGGCCATGGAGAAGTAGATATAGCCCTTCGGCACATGCACGTCGAATCCTTCGACCATCAATGTGACGCCGACCAGAATCAAAAACGAGAGGGCCAGGATTTTGATCGTCGGATGCGTCTCCACAAAATCACCGATGGCCTTGGCTGCCATCAACATCACCACCACAGCGAGAATAATCGCCACCGCCATAATCGAGACATGGTCCACCAGGCCTACCGCCGTAATGACGGAATCCAACGAAAAGACGATATCCAGCAGTGCAATCTGGATCAGTACCATGCCCAGGCTTGCCGCTGTGGCCGGCGCGTGGCCTTCTTCGATTCCTTCCAGACTATTGTGAATTTCGTGCGTGGCCTTGGCCATCAAGAACAGGCCTCCGCCCACTAAAATCAGATCGCGACCGGAAATCCCGTGGCCGAAGACGGTGACCCACGGGTACGTCAGTCCCATCACCCAGGAAATCGAAAACAAGAGCCCCAGTCGGGCCAGCATCGCAAGGCCGAGGCCGACACGGCGCGCGACGGCGCGCTGAGATTCGGGGAGCCGGCTGACGAGGACCGACAGGAAGATGATGTTGTCGATCCCCAACACAATTTCCAGTGCGGTAAGGGTTCCAAGCGCGATCCATATTTCCGGATTGGCAAGCCATTCCAACATTAGCGGCTCCGTTCATGAGAAAACACGAATGAGTCGATGGGTCATGCGAGGTGGTGAGGCATCGACACGTGTGTGGAAAGTCTACCGTTACGGACGGGGCG
Source organism: Nitrospira sp. (assembly GCA_024998595.1). GTDB lineage: Bacteria > Nitrospirota > Nitrospiria > Nitrospirales > Nitrospiraceae > Nitrospira_A. Next base: position 211,353 of record JACOEK010000002.1, on the reverse strand, counting down.
GCGCAATGAAAACATGGGTCTGAGACGGGGCGGCGCGAGGGGCTGACGCCTCTCGCGCCAGGCCGGTTATGTCCGGCGGAGAAAATCCGGGCGATCCCGGATCGCGACCATTTTCACCAGATCTCTGATGGAGAGGACTCCGACGACCTTTTCATGTTCGGTCACGGCCAGGTGGCGAATCCGTTTGGCCGCCATCCGTTCACTGGCGTCGCGGATGGTGCGGTTGATGTCGATGTCCAGTAACGGCGAGTTCATGAGCGCGCCGACACGCATCGCCTCCGGATCGAGCTGGTAGGCGAGCAGCTTTCGTACCAGATCGCCTTCAGTGATGATTCCCACCAGTTCGTCCGCTTCGATCACGAAGAGCGCCCCGATGTGTTTGTCGGCCATCCGTTGCGCGGCGGCCATCGCGGTTTCTTCGCTGCCGATGGTTTCAATGGCTTTTTGCATGAGGACACTCAGGGGGCGGTAGACATTCGTCAGCGCCTGTACCGGCCCGACGTCGACATCCACAAAATGTCGGACGAGATCACGGATGGAGATGACGCCGAGCACGTCCGTCCCCTCGGTCACGACCAGGTGACGCACATTCTTGCCTTGCATCAGGTGGCTGGCATCGACCATCGGACGACCCGGCGCAATCGTGATGAGGGGGCTGCTCATAATTTCTGCCATGCTGGTGCGAGAGGGAACCCGTCCCGGCGCCAGGACCTTCGAGACCAGATCGGTTTCGGTCACGATACCCGCAATCCGGCAATCGTTGTGGGGGCGGTCGAAGGCTTCGATCAGCACCGAGCCGATGCTTCGTGTCCGCATTCTGGTGGCGACGGTCACGACGGACGTATCCTGCGGAACCACTTCCAACTGCCGGTGCATGTAATCACTGACGAGGGAACCTGATGGGGTCGTCATAAGAGCTCCTTTTCTCGTTCTGTCGTTGTGTGGCGGCACGGTGCAGCCGGTGCCGAGGGTCGTTCACAATGTGGCATTGCTCACGCATAGGGCCGTTGGTTAACTGGCCTGCCGCATCCGCATGCGCCCGCCCAGAGATTTCTTGAATGCATCGACAATCAGGAGTCCAACGGCTCCCAAGGCCAGCGGACCGTAAATCCAAGCGGGGAGGGAGGCCGTGCCGAGCACCAGATGGCCGAGAGGACTGTAGGTCATGATGAGGAGGATGGTCACTTCGACGGCGATCCCCACCAACAGTAACGGATTGCTGCCCCAGCCGAGACGGAACGCGGACAGCCGATCGGAGCGGCACGCGAAGACGTTGGCCACCTGGGCTGCGACGATTCCGGCGAGCGTCACGGTCGTCGCTTCTTTGTAGAGTGCGGAGTTCCAGTCCAGTTGATCGCCCCAGGTCCACCCTTCGCTGTGCAAGTAGAGGAAAAATCCTCCCATGGCAATGCCCGCTTCGATCATGCCCAGAAATGCATAAGCTCTCACGAGCACGTCCCGGTTGAGCAGCCGTTCCGTTCTCGGCCGTGGCGGTTCATCCATCACGCCGCTGTGAGGCCGTTCCGCCGCCAGTGCCAGGGCCGGGACCATGTCGGTTCCCAGGTCTACGGCGAGCATTTGCGGGACGGTCAAGGCCAGTGGAATCGACGACAGTCCGTAAGCCAGGTAGGGCACCACCTCGGGGACGTTGCTGGCCAAGACGTAAGTCATGAATTTGCGGATATTGAGAAACACCGCCCGGCCCTCTTCGATGGCGCTGACGATGGTGGCGAAATTGTCGTCGAGCAGAATCATCGACGCCGTTTCCTTTGCGACGTCCGTTCCGGCCGCGCCCATGGCAATGCCAATGTCCGCCATTTTCAGCGCCGGCGCATCGTTCACTCCGTCGCCGGTGACCGCCACCACCTCGCCCATCTCCTTGAGGACCGAGACAATGCGCATTTTATGTCGGGGCGCCATACGGGCGAAGACCGGGTCCGGTTCGCCCGGAGCCGTCGGGGTGAGGAGGCGGCGGAGTTGTTCATCGCTGAAGGTATCCACCTGTGTGCCTTCGATCACCGGCACGAAGCGGCCGGGCTCTGCGACAGCAGACTCCGGCGCCAAGCCGATTTTGCTCGCGATGGCCAGGGCCGTCATCGGATGATCGCCGGTAATCATCACGACGCGAATCCCGGCTTTCCGGCATTTATTGATGGCGTCCGGCACCTCCCGATGCGGTGGGTCCATCATGGCCACGAGTCCGAGAAATGTCAGCCCCTGCTCGAGGCTGTCAGCCTCCAGGTCATCCACGCCGCGTTCCACTTCACGCATGGCCAACGCCAGCACCCGGTAGGCCTGCCGGGCGAAGGCCTGACTCTGCGCTAAGACCTTCTTGCGTCCGTCGAGGGTGAGTTCCGTGGCGGCCGACGATCCCTGCTGCATGGTGCATCGAGGGAGGACCGATTCCGGCGCACCTTTGGTGAACGCGAGCAGGCGGCCCTCGCTCCAATGCAGCGTGGTCATCCGCTTGCGATCGGCATCGAAGGGCCATTCGCCCATGCGCCGCAGCGGGGGGCGGTGGAGCAGTCCATGATCAGCGGCAAAATTCAGGAGTGCCGTTTCCGTAGGATCCCCGGTCGCCTGGCTGCGGCCATCCGGACGGCGCGTACGTTTGGCATTGTTGCAATGGATCATGGCGTCGAACAGCGGGCGCCACCGTTCGGCTTCGGCGGCACTAATGAGGCGGTTTCTCGAAAACAAACAGCCTTCGCGGCATTCGACGATGAGATCATCGACATAGAGCTTGTCGAGGCGCATGCGGTTTTCCGTCAACGTGCCGGTCTTATCGGTGCAGATCACGGTGGTGCAGCCCAGCGTTTCGACGGAGGCGAGGTGTTTGATGAGCGCCTTGCGCGCGGCCATGCGCTGGCTGCCCATCGCCAGGGCGAGGGTGACGGTCGGCAGGAGGCCTTCCGGAACGTTGGCGACGATGACGCCGATACCGAAAATCGCGCTGCTCAAAAATCCCAGACCCATGCCGACCCCGATGGCAAAAAACAGCAAGCCCATGCCGAGGGACAGGCCGGCCACGACGTGTGTCACCTTCACGATTTCCTGCTGGAGCGGGCTCAACCCGGATTGAACGGAGGTCGTCAGATGCGCAATTTTCCCGAATTCGGTGCCGAGGCCGGTCGCAAACACCACGGCCTGGCCATGGCCTGAAAGGACCGTGGTTCCGGCAAACGCCAGGTTGGCGATATCGAGCGGATGGCCGTCAGTGATGGGTTCAGCCGTTCGTCGTTGCGGTTTCGATTCACCGGTGAGGGACGAATTATCCACGCGCATCCCGCTGACCTCGGTCAGTCGGGCATCGGCGGGCACCTGCTCGCCTTCTTCCAGGACGAGCACGTCACCGGGCACAAGTTCGCTGCGGGCAATCTGTTGCTGTTGCCCGTCCCGAATCACCCAGGCCTTGGCGGGCAACATGCCGCGCAGGGCTTGAACGGCGCGCTCGGCTCGATATTCCTGGAAGAATGCGAAGACGGCGTTGATGAGAATCACGCCGAGAATGGCCCAGCCCAGCGTCGCCATCCCTTCACCGGCATGGAGGGCGTCGGCGAGGAAGGCGAGGCCTGCGGCTACCCACAGCAGTAGCGCGAGGAAATGCGTGAACTGACGGGCAAACCGGCCGATGAGCGGCGTGCCGCGTAAGGCCTGCAAACTGTTCGGGCCGTGCTTGAGCGCCCTTCGCCGGACGTCGTCCGTCGAGAGACCCTTCGGTGACGTGGCGAGCGCACGAAACACCTGACTCGGAGCCAGGCGACATATTTCTAACGCAGTCAGTTCAGGCACGCCACCCTCGTACGATAAGCACCGAGCAGGGCGCGTATTTCAGCAGGGTTTCCGATACGCTTCCCAACTGCAGCCGTTCGGAGCCTGTCAACCCACGCGAGCCTGCCACGAGCAGGTCGATGGTGCGTGAGGCGGCTTGCCGGAGGAGCGCGTCGGTCACATGATCAAACTGCACCTCAGGCGTCACCGCATACCCTTCAGCCAGGAAGCGGGCGCGCAATCTCTCCACCAGCTGCTCGGCTGCCTGACGCTTCGGCGCCGAAATCTGTTCTATCTGGTCACTCGACAGGTATTTGCTCGCCAGTTCGGTGACGGCCGGTTCGACAACGGACAGCACGGTGACCCGGCAGGAATCGGGGAGGAATTGTTTGCACAGAAAACTACAGGCACCCTGCGAGTGTTTCGACGTGTCGGCCGCAAAGAGTACGTGGGAGAGGCTGGTGAGTGGCCGCTTCACCACCAGCACCGGACAGGGGGCCAAGGCGCTGACTTTGCGCGACACACTGCCCAGCAGGTAATGTTCCGCGTCACTGAGCCCTCGCGAGCCCATGACGACCAGATCGACCTTCTTTTGCTTGGCGACTTTCGTGATGGTGTCGGCCACGCGGCCGTGGGCAAGTATCGTGTCGATGGTGGTGCGGGGCTTCGTGGTGGCCTGCTTCAGCGCGGTTTTTGCCAGGCCTTCGAAGCGGCGGAGGACCTGATCGCCGGCTTTCGTCATGGCGGCGATGGCCTGCTTCGAGACAGAGGCTTGTTTGCGAGCCGAGGATTTCAGCGACGCGCTGTCTACGACATGCAGCAATGTCACGGTATCAGGCGGCCGGCCGGCGACCGCTTCCAGCATTTGCACACTCCACTCGGCGAATTCCGATCCGTCTACCGCGATTAACATCTTCATTGCGACAGTTCCTCCATGGCCTGGTTTCCATTCTGGAATAGGGTCTGCATTGGATGTGCCTGGACGAGATCGGATGCCGGCGAAGCCATTCTGCACGATGTCGACGGGGAGCCGCTCCGGCAGGCACTTGAAAGCTCTGGTGTTGCGGCGTTTTGCAGCAGTGCCGGGGCCTCTTCTGGGGTAATTGGCCTCAGTGGAGAGGTTCACGGCCATAGGCTCGGCGGGCCGCGCGTGAACGCGTCTGCGATTGGATAGGCTGAAACAATCGGTCGCACTCAGGCATCACGATTGCGAGGCAATGGGACGGGAGGAACGGACATGCTGCAGCGCTACATGCTGGGACTGGTGGGCGGGTGTTTGATCGTGAGTCTCGGGCTGGCGGCGGACGTGAGGGCCTCGACGGTGGTGGCCCATGTGCTTGCCGACGGTGAGGCAGTCGAACTGGAGATTCCGACCGAGATCGGCCTGCAGAAGGAACGGCTTCCGCTGTATCACAGCGGGACGATTCGCTACTTCAGTGCCGGGATCGGTGAGGTTGAGCGGACAGCCAATTATCCTCCGTTTTCGTTGAAGCTGGTGTTTACTGCGGGCGGGAAACCGTTTGTGTCCGGGGTAGCCCTGACCGTTCGTCAGGCCAAAGGCGGAGCGGTGCTGACAATTCCGAAGGAGCACAGCACTGGGCCTTGGCTCTTTGTCGATCTGCCTGACGGGACATACGACATGGCGGCCACGTTGGGGGATGTGACGCACCAGGTCAAAGGCATCAACGTGCGGCGAGGTCATGTCACGACCCAACACATCCGTTGGGCCGAGGACAGGAGTCCTGCCTTACCTGCGCAGGCCGAATAGCGGCGATAATGTCGCCCATCACATCGGTCGATGGCTAGGAGGAAGCATGGTGAAGACACGCAAGGCCCCGGCGAGACGCTCCGTAAGCGTAGGGCGCAAACCGGTGCGGTTCGAGGAGTTGACGGTCAAAGACATTGTGAATCAGCGCGTCCAGTCGGCTCGCCCTGACCTGACAGGCGACCAGGTGGCGTCGTTACTGCTGAAGGCAGGCGGCGCTGTGCCGGTCGTCGACAAGTCGAAACAGCTGGTGGGTGTGGTGAGTGAGCATGATGTGCTGCTGGCTCTCGACGAGGGGCAGGCGTGGGGCGCTCGAACGGTAGAAGAGCTCATGAGTGCCAATCCCTATTCCGTGCGGCCGGAGACCAGTTTGCCGACGCTGGTGCATGTGCTGACGGAAAGCGATCTCCTGTCGGTGCCGGTGGTGAACGAAGCGAACCGGCTTCTGGGCATGGTCACCCGTCGGGATGTGTTGCGGGCGGCATTGCGTCCCGCCGCGAAACGACGATCCTCTGCGGGGTAAAACGGAACCGTTGCCTGGTCGAAAGGAGCGGCAATGCGTCGAATTGATCTCCTGACTCAAGCCTGTGATCCCGCAACGCTCACGGTTGGTAACTCATGCAGGATGCGTTGTTTACCTGTACGGCTCGCACGGACGCGCTCACCGTCGGGCGTCTGATGACCAAACAAAACTTCGGCGGATTACCCGTGATCGGTGAGGACGGCAGCCTGGTCGGACTCGTGACGGAATACGATCTATTGCAGGCGATGATCGAGGGGCGGGATTTGCGCAAGGTGTTGGCATCCGAAATTATGACCACCCATCCATTGACGGCTCGTGAGGAGATGAAGCTGGAAGAGGTGGCGAATCTCTTTCAAGATCGCTACGTGACGCGCCTGCCGGTCGTGCGTGGTATGCAGCTCGTGGGCATCGTCGCGAGGCGGGATCTGTTACATGGGTACATGAAGGCATCGGAATATTGGTCTTAGGGCAAGGCCAAGCTTCAGGAGAATCACAAGAATTACTTCGACTCTTCCCGTGCAGCAAACCAGTCCTCAAGAAGATCAGCGATTGGTCTCAGCGTTTTTCTCAGCGTCATGATGTGCCGGGCTATTCGGCCTTGCACCGGCGCATCAATCTATCTGAGGCACGGTTGCCGGTTGCCCATCCGGGCCCTGTCCCTCTGAGGCTTGGCCAAAGTGGGCTGAAATCGATCCAGCCCCTAGAAACTCCTCCCACAATCCAGATAAGCTATGCGCGCTTCAAGGGGTTTCCCTAGTGGGGGATGTACATGCGGCGCACGTAGACTGATCCGCCCGCTTCTATTCCGGGTACTGTCCCGCAACAACCGTGTGTGTAGATTTGACGTGAGAGGAGGATAGAAGGGCATGGAGAAGCGAACGAAACTGGCTGAAATGGTCAGAAATCAGCATGACGTCATTCTCAAGGACTGGGTGGAGTCCCAATTGAATGCCACCACCTTGCGACGAGAGTTGATGAAGGAGAGTGAGTTGCGCGAACAGTCGCGCGAATTCTTGAGTCTCTATACGCAATCGGTACAGAGCGGCGAAGGTATCGGTGATGCCGCCTGGAAACCGGTCAAGGACTTCCTGGGACAGATCACGCGGTCCCGTGTGTTGCTGGGCTTCACTCCTTCCGAGACCGCCACGTTTATCTTTTCTCTGAAGCAACCCCTCTTCGACGTGATCCGTAGCACCCTCAAAGACCCGAAAGAATTGGTCGCCGATATATGGGCTACCACGACGCTCCTCGACAACCTTGGGTTATACGTGATGGAGCTGCATCAACAAAATCGTGAGGAGGTCATTCATCGCCAGCAGGAGGAACTGCTGGAGTTGTCGACCCCCGTGGTCCAATTGTTCGAGAACATTTTGGCCTTGCCGCTGATCGGCACCCTGGACAGCGCCCGGACCCAGGTCGTCATGGAAAATCTGCTGCAACGGATCGTCGAAACCGGCGCCATGATCGCCATCATCGACATTACCGGTGTCCCGACCGTCGATACGCTGGTGGCGCAGCATCTGTTGAAAACCGTCGCGGCGGCCAGACTCATGGGAGCCGATTGCATTATTAGTGGCATTCGCCCCCAAATCGCACAAACGATCGTGCACCTGGGAGTCGACCTCAGTGAGGTGACGACGAAGGCCACGCTCGCGGATGCGTTTATGATCGCGTTGCAGCGTACCGGCGCCAGCGTGACGAAGTCTGCAGTTTCCCAGCCGAAAGGATGACCATGGAGAGGATCCCGATTTTAAAGATGGGGAATTTCCTCCTGGTCACCGTGCAGGTCGATATGCACGATCGTCTGGCGATGACGCTGCAAGATGATTTGACCGGCCGGATCGTCAAGGACCACGCTCATGGAGTCCTCATCGACATTTCGTCCCTCGAGATCGTGGACTCGTTCATCGGTCGCATGATCGGCAACATCGCCAGCATGGCGCGGGTGCTGGATGCGGAGACGGTGGTCGTTGGGATGCGTCCGGCCGTGGCTATTACGCTGGTGGAACTGGGGCTCTCGTTGCCGGGTGTGCGCACGGCGCTCAATGTCGATAAGGGAGTCGAACTGCTCAAAGGGTGTATTGAACAGAGAGCTACAGCGAATGGCCACGTTGCGGGATGAGATCTTTCCCATCCGCTCTTCGGATGACATCGTGAAGGTCCGTCAAGTCACCAGGGAGTGGGCGCTCATGCAAACCTTCTCCCTCGTCGATCAGACGAAGATCGTCACCGCTGCCAGTGAACTGGCTCGCAATACGCTGGAGTATGGCCGTGGCGGAGAAGTGCGGATTCAAGCGGTTCAAGAAGGTCCCCGCCGAGGTGTACGACTGACGTTCACCGATCAGGGGCCTGGGATCCCCGACCTTGCAAAGGCGTTACAGGACGGATTTACCACCGGCAGCGGCATGGGGTTGGGGCTGAGCGGGTCAAAGCGTCTCGTGAACGACTTCGACATCCAATCTGAGGTGGGCAAGGGGACGACAGTCATGATTGCGCGGTGGAAGTGAGCGGCCGATGATCAAGGAGCAGGCGGAGGGCGATCAGTGTCAGATTCCGGTCGGCGAATCCAGCCGAGTGGCCGAGGCGCGCCGCAAGGCCGTCGAATTCGCGGGGCGGATCGGGTTGGACGAAACCAAGACAGGCATCTGTGCGGTGATTGCCTCGGAGATGGGTACGAACCTGATCAAACACGCCGTGGACGGCGAAATATTTGTTCGAAGCGTGACGCAGGAGACGATGCAGGGCATTGAACTCGTGGCGATTGATCGAGGGCCCGGGATGGCGAATGTGAGCCACGCGTTGAAAGACGGGACTTCGACGGCCGGCAGTAGCGGCAACGGTCTTGGCGCCATGGTGCGGATGGCGTCGGAATTCGACATTCATTCCTTGCCTGGACGGGGAACCAGTCTCGTGGCCCGCATCTGGAATGGGGAGGCGTCAGCCCGCCATGTTCCAGTCGTACGGACCGGCGTCATTCAGAAGGCCATTCCGGGTGAGCAGGTTTCGGGTGATGCCTGGTATTCCGCGTGCACGGCAAACCGCACGCTGTGTGCGGTGGTAGACGGGTTAGGCCATGGAGCGTTGGCCGCGCAGGCGGCGCAGCTCGCGGTCGAGACCATCCGCACCCATGCGGGTGCCTCCCTGACTGAGCAGGTTGATCTCGCGCATCGTGCGCTTCGCCCCACCAGGGGCGCCGCCCTGGGAATCGCAGAAATTCTCCACGATCACGCGATCGTCAGATTTGTCGGCATTGGAAACATCATGGCGTCCATCTGCCAGGCTGGGGGCTCCAGGAGCATGGTGTCGCAGAATGGCATCCTCGGCCACCAGATCAGGCGCGTGACGGAGTTTCAATATCCCTGGTCCGACTCCGCGATGCTGGTGATGTGTTCAGATGGGATTAACACCCATTGGGACGTCACTCCCTACACCGGGCTGGCCGCTCGCGATCCCAGTCTCATCGCCGCGACGCTCTATCGCGACTTTTCCCGGGGGCGGGACGATACGACGGTGGTCGTGCTCAAGAAATCGACGGCGGATGCGTGAGGCATCAGGCGATTTCTGAACTGACCGGCGTGAAGGGGCACGACAGGATGCGATCGGTGCTGAAAGGTCTCGCGCAATGAGCTATGCGATCATCAATGTCGCTCTAAAGTATGAAGACGATGTCGTGGCCGCTCGTCAGCGGGCCAGGCAAATTGCCGGGTTGATCGGCTTCGACGCGCAAGACCAGACACGCATCGCGACCGCCGTATCCGAAATTGCGCGGAATGCCTTTCGGTATGCCAAGAACGGCTCGGTCGAATTCCTCATCGAGGGACAGACCGCTCCCCAGGTGTTGCTGATTCGTGTGACGGACAGCGGGCCGGGTATCGCCGATCTCAAACGAATTCTGGAGGGCCGGTATCAATCTGATACCGGGATGGGGCTGGGTCTCATTGGCGCCAAACGCTTGATGGACCAATGCGAAATTGAAAGCGCGCCGGGGAAAGGCACCAGGGTGCTCTTAAAAAAAGTGTTCCCGCCCAGGGCCAGAACGCTCGCTGGAAAAGACCTGTCGAGCCTCGTGGATCAATTGATCCAAACGCCTGCCCAGAATGCGCAGGAGGAGTTGCGGCAGCAAAACCATGAGCTCTTGCGCGCGCTCGAGGAACTGCGCCTCCGCCAGGACGAGCTCGTTCGCATGAATCAGGAACTTGAGGATACCAATCGTGGCGTCGTGGCGCTCTACGCCGAGTTGGACGAAAAGGCCGACCACCTCAGGCGGGCGGACAGCATGAAGACGCGGTTTTTGTCCAATATGAGTCACGAGTTCCGAACGCCGTTGAGTTCGATCCTCGCCCTGTCCGGATTGCTATTGGATCGATCCGATGGAGAACTAACCTCTGAACAAGACAAGCAGGTCCGATTTGTCCGCAAGGCCGCTGAAAGTCTGCTGGAACTGGTCAACGACCTGTTGGATCTCGCAAAAATTGAAGCCGGCAAGGTCGATGTGCGACCGGTCGAGTTCGAAGTCAAAACCATGTTCAGTGCCCTCAGGGGTATGCTGAAACCTTTACTGTCCGGTGCGTCCGTGAATCTCCACTTCGAAGAGGCGGAGGATCTTCCGACGTTGTATACCGATGAGGGAAAGGTGTCGCAGATCCTGCGAAACTTCGTTTCGAATGCGCTCAAGTTCACGGAGCGGGGAGAGATCCGCGTCACGGCGTCCGTCGATGCCGATCGTCGAAACATCGCCATCGCCGTGGCTGACACCGGCATCGGCATTCGCCAGGAGGATCAATCCCGGATTTTCGAGGAATTCACGCAGCTCGATAGCCCGATTCAACGAAAGGTCAAGGGCACAGGGTTGGGCCTCCCACTGTGTAAAAAACTGGCCGTCCTGCTTGGCGGGCAGGTGACGGTCGAGAGTCAGGTCGGCAGCGGCTCCGTATTCACGTTGACCATCCCGCTCTATCACGAGAAGGCGCTGGACAGCATGCTCAAGCCGGCCGGCGAGGCCGATCGTGAGCTGGACCCGGCGCGTCTTCCCGTCCTCATCGTCGAGGACCATCCCGAGACGCGGTTGATCTATGACAAGTTTCTGCGGAATAGCCGGTATCAAGCGCTTGTCAGCGGCGGACTTCGTGAAGCGCGTCGGGTCCTGCAGCAAGTCAAGCCGGCGGCGATCGTCCTGGATCTCCTGTTATCCGGTGAAGACAGTTGGCAGTGGCTGGCACATTTGAAATCGGATGAGAGCACCCGCGAGATTCCCATCCTCATCGTCACGACCGTCGAGGATCGGGGCAAGGCGTTCATGCTGGGCGCCGATGCCTATCAACTCAAACCGATCGAGGCCTCCGTCTTGGTGGCAGAACTGGATCGTTTGACCAAAGGGGCGGCCACGGTTCAACAAGCTATCGCTGAGCGTCCGCGCATCATGATCATCGACGACGAGGAGGCATTTCGCTATATCCTCAGGAAGTGCCTTTCGAATATCGACTGCGACGTCACCGAATCCGGCGACGGGATGGAGGGGATCCGCATGTGCCGGGAGCTTCGACCGGACCTGATCTTCCTCGACCTCAATATGCCAGGACGATCGGGATGGCAGTTCCTCCAGGATTTGGCTGCCTCTGAAAAGTTGGCGGGGACGCCGGTCGTCATTGTGACCTCTCAAGCACTGTCGACCGAGGCCAGAACGCTGCTGGAGCCATGTACACGGGGCATTGTGATGAAAAACGAGTTGTCGGAAGAGACCATCAATCAGGTCGTCGGCGAGCTCATCCCCGAAACGTTCGCGCGCAATCACGAGCGATAATCGTTGCGTCGAGTACAACTGTGAGCACCACCTTCCAACATACCGTTCTCAACGTCGATGATGACGAGGGCGCCCGGTACGCCAAAACCAGGATCTTTGAGCGCGCGGGCTATCGAGTGATAGAAGCTGCCACCGGCGCGGACACGCTACGGCTTATTCATGAGCAACACCCGCATTTGGTCTTGCTCGACATCGGACTGCCGGATATCAGCGGCCTCGAAATCTGCCGCTTGATCAAGAAGAACCCGGCGACCGAGCACATGATGGTCCTGCAGGTCTCCGCCTCGTGCGTGCGACCCCAGGAACGGGCCAGGGGACTGGATGGCGGCGCGGATGTCTATCTGAGCGAGCCAGTCGAAGCCGCCGAGTTGATCGGCACGGCGAAGGCGCTCTTGCGGCTCTACGATCGAGAGCAAGAGAGCCGGGTTCTGCTCAAGGAACTTACGGAGCGCGAACGATTCATCAAGAGTCTCGTCGATGCGGCTCCCTCCACCGTGTATCTGTACGACCTGCGCGAACAACGCAATCTCTATACCAATGCCCGTTCCGGCGCCACCCTGGGGTACGCCGCTGATGAATTGCAATTCGTCGGACGAGCAACGTTGCAGGAATGGGTGCATCCGGACGACAGGTCGTTGGTGATGGCTCAGCTGGCTCAATTGCCGGACCAGGCGGATGGCCAGGTGCTGGAATTCGAGTGCCGGGTTCAGCATCGATCGAAAGAATGGCGCTGGGTTCTCTGCCGTAACGTCGTGTTCTCCAGAGATGAGGAGGACCAGCCGTTGCAAATCCTGGGTACGGCTCTTGACATCACGCACCGCAAACAACAGGACGCCGTTCTGCGCCGTGGGAAAGATCAACAGGCGTTGTTGCTGGAAATCAGCCGCATGATTTTGGAAATGCCCGTCGATCGTGCGGCCTGGACCAAGGCCATTTACGAGAAAGTTGCGCCCCATCTCGACGTGGATCTCTGCCTGAGCTTTTTGGTGGATAGTAAAACGAGAGGGCTTCACCTGCTGGTCGGATTGGGTGTGCCCGACGCGTTGGCGGAGAAGGCTCAGAGTCCCGATCCCGGTCAGGCCTTTTGTGGGACGGTCGTCGAGACGGGGACGTCCGTCGTGGCCGACGCCGAGAGGATTGCCACGGATCCGCACGGCAGATTTGTCCGGGAGATGGGTGCTCGCGCGTATGCCTGCCATCCTTTGAAGGCCAACAATGGAGAGGTTCTGGGAACCCTTTCATTCGGCACGAGGCGGAGAGACCGATTCACCGAAGAAGAACTCGGATTTTTTCAAACACTCTGTCATTTGGTGGCCTTGGCATGGGAACGCCACAGCGTCGCGTCCGCCTTGAGTGAAAGCGAAATGCGGCTCAAGGCGATTGTTGAAAGTGTTCAGGATGGCATCATCACGATCGATGATCAGGGCACGATCCATAGCGTCAATCCAGCCGTCGCGCGGTTGTTCGGCTATCCTTCCGACGCCTTGCTCGATCGCAATATCACGATGCTGATGCCGACTCCATATGGCGCCGAGGAGAAACGCGATCTCGGCATCAGCCACCTGCTCAACGACTCGCGGGTCAGGGGGCTCAGCCGCGAAATGCTGGGAGTTCGGCAGGACCAGTCCACTTTTCCCGTGGAGCTGGCGATCAGCGAAAACCACCTGGACGACGCGGTCACGTACACGCTGCTGCTACGAGACATCACGGAGGGGAAAAAGGTTCAAGAGCAAACTCGGCAATGGACGACCGAACTTGAACAACGCGTGTCGGAACGGACGCAGGAGTTGCTGCTGTCTCGTACTCGGCTACGGGCATTGGCGTCAGACCTGACGCTGACTGAACAACGTGAACGTCAACGTCTCGCGAGTGAGTTGCACGACTATCTGGCGCAGCTGCTGGTGTTTGGTCGGATGAAGCTCAGTCAAGCCAAACGGGGGAACCTCGGGCCGGCGACCACTCTGGTGAAAGAATTGGATGACATGCTGGATGAAGCGCTGACCTACACCAGGTCGTTGGTGGCGCAATTGAGTCCACCCGTACTCCGTGAGTTCGGACTGGTGGTCGCGATCAAATGGCTGGCGGAGCAAATGCGCCGGCACGAAATGACGGTCACGGTGCACTGCGATGCGGATCTTGCGCCGGTCCGCGAGGATCAGGCGGTGTTAATTTTCCAGTCGGCCCGCGAACTGCTGATCAACGTGTCGAAGCATGCGGGGACGACACAGGCCTCGATCTCGGTGTGGCTCGAGGAAGGTATGCTCCATCTGTGTGTCGGTGATGAGGGCGTCGGCTTTGATCAGGCGAGCACCTCGAATGTTGCCGCGCCCATGTTCGGTCTCTTCAGTATCCGGGAACGAATGGAAGCGTTGGGCGGGCGCATGGTCATCGAGTCTTCTCCCGGCCGTGGGACGAAGATTACCCTGGTCGTTCCCTACGCCGTTGAGACCATTCAGACAGATGTGCAATCACAGCCTGACAAACCACGTTTGCTACCGCGGGATCCTGAGCCCCCTTTGGTGACCGCCATGGCCGAGAGGGGGGCGGCATCGTCCCGGCAGGAGTCTCCTCAATCGTCCAAAACCCGTGTGCTGTTGGTGGATGATCATGCCATGCTTCGCCAGGGTGTACGAACGGTCCTGGAAGGATATCCCGATATCGAGGTGGTGGGTGAGGCCAATAATGGAGCGCAGGCACTGCTGCTTGCCAAGTCCCTTCAGCCGACCATCGTCATCATGGATATTAATATGCCGGGCATGGACGGAATCGAAGCGACGAAGCGACTCAAAGTGGAGCGCCCTGAGGCACTGGTGATAGGGCTGTCGGTACACAATGACTGGCAGATAGAAGCGGCCATGCGAGAAGCGGGGGCGGTGTCTTTCCTGGCCAAAGACGCGGCAATTGAACAGCTCCATGAAACCATTCAGGTGGCCATTCGTTCAACTGCCCGACCGGCGTAAGGACTCAATTCGGCGCTGTTCCATCCCGGAGCGGACTACGTAAGCCGAAGCAGAATGGTCATGTGGGATTCCGCAGATCCGGGTAGAGCGTGAGCAAATCGTCTCCCTGCCTCCAGTCGTACCGCGTGACATCGACGAGATGGCCTTCCTCTTCGCGATCGATCCATAATTCCCATTGGCCGTCTTGATTGGGATCGTACCAGTAAAAGAGGGGGTGCGAAGCGACATCCGGTTCCCCTGAGGCAGGATCGTCGTAGGCAATTCCCAGGATGTGACGAGCCGTGCGATAGTCCACATGGCCGTTTCCCCGTAGCGAGTAGTCGCGAAACAGCAATCCGACAACTGAATCGAAGGTTTGTTCAATGAGCAATTCATCTTCCGGTTCACTTGGAAGCGAAGAGTCAGCGGGAGAGTAGGTCGGCCACCCCAGGCAACAAACCAACAACGTCAGCAGACCACAAGTCCGTTTCATATTCATGGCATCCTCCCTTCGCCTCTGCGGATGTGTGCCTCCCTCATCTTTGCGCTCCTTCTTTTCCCGGTACCCTGGAAATGTGCCTAGTTCAGACCGTTCGCAGCCCTAAGTAGGAAGCAGAGAGGAAGGATGGTGTTCAGCACGCATGCCGTTGATGCACAACGCGATTAGTGGAACGATGGCATTGTGCCAGTTGTTTGTGGCAATGAAGCGAGAGGCGCAGAGTCAGCGGATGCGCCAGGAAGAACATCCGGGAGCTGTTAGACGCAGGGCTGATCGGAGAACAGCACGATGGGAATCTGCTTGCGAGACACATGCAGGACTACGCCGCCAAACAATCGGGAAAGGAAAGCCAGATCTTTCCCTTGTTGCACGGCGACGGTTGCCCGAACCCTTGCGGCCCAGGCCTGTTGTTCGTCATCTGTGGCCAAGGTTCTATTCGTGAGATGCAACAGGCGCCCCTGGTGCCAGGCTTCGACCGTATCCTGTCCGGTTCCGCTGTGTTGAAGGTCGTTGGGCCTGCCGGCTCCTAATATCAGACGCCCGGTTTCGAGCGCCGCCACGACCTCGTCGCGCAGGGTTGTGCAATCGATTCGCACGGCGCGGGACCGATGCAACGAATAGAACGCCTCCTCGTTTTCCATCCATTGCCGATAGTCACTCAAGGAGGAAAAGGCATAGGTGTGAATATTGAGGGCGCGGCAGGCGGCCGGCGGACACCAGACAAGAAAGAGCGTCACGGCCAGCGCCGCAAACCCGGCGAGCAGGAACATCGTCTTCTGGTGACGGTTCACGTTGATCTCCCGAGTGGGTATCGACGGGAACGCTTTTCAGGTCCTGAGTCAGAGAACCATTTCATTTGCCTGCGTCGGTCTGGCTGCGCCTTGCCCTGACTCACGTCTGTCGACACCCACGTTCGATAGATCACCTTACGATTTTCGCCGCTGACGGGGCGATGGGCAGGCCTTCGGTCGCTGGAGGTCTGCAGGGATTTGGGTCGCCTCATCCAGACAGGCTTGGTCCAGTTGTGCCTGGACCAAGCCAAGCGCGCCGCTCAAGTTCGCCCCGCGCAGGTTGGCATGCTGAAGGTCGGCGTTATTGAGTTGGGCTCCGGTCAAATCTGCGGCGCTCAAGTTTGTTCCCCGCAGATTGGCTTCCTGGAGATTGGTTTGAACCATGACGGTGTGATTCAAATCGGCATCGCTCAAGTCGGCGGAGACGAGATTCGCCAGCTCAAGATTCGACTCGGCGAGTCGGGCTTGCTGCAGATGGGCTTTCGGCGCATAGATCTCCGTCAGGTCGGCTTTCTGCAGATCGGTCCGCGACAGGTGTGCGTCGATGAGCACGGCATGATGCAACCGGGCCCCATGCAGATTGGCGCCGGACAGATTGGCCTTGTAGAAGACCGTCATAGTCATGGTGGCGGAATCCAGGCGGGCCTTGGCCAGATTGGCTCCCTCCAGGTTCGCATTTTCGAGATTGGCTCGTTGCAGGTTGGCGCCGGTCAGCCGCGCGTAACGGAAATCTGCGCCCCGTAGGCTGGCCTCGCGAAGATCCGCCTGAGTCAGCGATGCGTCATCAAGATACGCGCTGTCCATATCGGCTTCAGCCAGCGAGGCGCCGTCGAGTGCGGCGCTGTCCAGCAGCGCGCCCTGCAGATTGGCCCGGCGCAAATTGGCTTGCCGGAGATTGGTTCTGCGCAGGTCGGTTCCGGCCAGGTCGGCATCCGTGAGATTGGCCTTCGACAGGTTCGCGCCATAGAAATATCCGTCCAGGAGGCTGGCCCCGCTGAGGTCCGCGAGCTGTAAATCCGCATCCTCAAAATGGGCCCGCCCCAACAACGCCTCCCGGAACAGCGCACCCTGTAGATTGGCCCCGTAAAAGGCCGCTTCGTCTGCGGAGACTCGATTGAGACGCGCCTTCGTCAGCAGGCCTTTGCGCAGGTCGGCGCCTTCAAGGTTGGCCTCGTCGAGAATGGCTTGAGAGAGGTCTGCGCCTTTGAGGTGTGCTTGGACCAGACTCGCGTTGCGCAGATTTGCGCCTTTCAACAGCGCCCCTTCGAGATTGACGCGTTCGAGGTTGGCCCCCGTCAGCCGCAGTTGCCGAAGGTCCGTTCGGCAGAGATTGGCCCGGCGGCCCTCGGAAGATTCCCGATCTTCCAGCCAACGGGCATGGGCCAGCAACACCTTGTCCATTATTTTTGATGCCGGTCGTGTGCGTTGATACTGGCTCTCGCAGGCGCCGGCGGTTGAGGTTTTGAGGGCGGGTTTCGCCGCGGCATACGCACCGGCTGGCATGGAAAGCAGCGCGGTCACCACCCAACCGGCAACCATCGTGGCGGACAAGGGATGCTGATTCATCAAGGGACCTCCTTCAACCTAAGGGACTGTGGTGGAGAGTTCGGAATCGTTTTCGAGATTGCTTCTTCGCCTGACGGCGTATGCTGCCGGGGGACGGCTCGCTGTGCGACCGCCCGCTGGCTCCTATTGCCCTCGCTGTACGAGCAGACGGATGTAGGCAAGCGCGTCCTGCCGCTCAGTTTCGGTCAATTGTCCCTGCCACGAATGCATGGGGCTGAAAACAATGCCGTGCTCTATCGTCCGGAGCAGTTCTTCGTCTGATTTGAGGAAGGATTTGAAACGGTGAAAATTGGCCGGCGGGACCCTCAGCGCGGCGGCATCGGGTCCGTCGCCTCGTCCGCCGGGGCCGTGGCAGGCAAGGCAATTCCGCTCATAGACTACCTTGCCTTTGACGGCATCCGGGGGGAATTCCTGGGCCCGCGCAAACTCACAGGCCGCCGCGACTGTCAGGCCGACCGTAGCGGTGAGAAGTATGTGACGCATGCCGAGGAACCGCAGAGTCCACATGGATCACCCTCAACTTTTCTTGGTCGTATGCGCGATGAACGAGGAAAAATGCTGCTGGAGCTTGGTACTGCCGCAAGCCGGACATTGCACCTCGCCTTTTTCGTGCTGCTTCAGCGTCACGACGATCAGCGATTCTTTCCCGCAATCCAGACAGGTGTAGTCATACATCGGCATGGACACCTCGCTTGGCACATGGAACAGGCTCCTGCTAATCCTTGATCCTGTTGTCTTCTTCGGCCTCACCCCACGTCGCGACAATTTTGGCCATCTCTTCAAAACGAGCAGCGGTTCGGCCATAAATGCTCTCCGGCGGGTAGGTGCCTTCCGCTCCGCGTTCGCCTGCGGGCGCTCCGATGAGCAACTCCAGGGCTTGGTCCGCCGTATCGACGCCGTAGACGGCAAACCGTCCTTCTTCCACTGCCGCGACCACCTCTCGATTCAGCGCCAGGTGTTTGATGTTGCGGGCGGGAATGATGACCCCTTGCTTCCCTGTGAGACCCCGCCGCTTGCACGACTCGAAAAAGCCTTCGATTTTTTCGTTGACGCCGCCGATGGGCTGAATTTCTCCGAGCTGGTTCACTGAACCGGTGACTGCGAGAGATTGTCGGACAGGCAGGTCGGCCAGGCTTGAGAGCACGGCTGCCAGTTCGGCCATGGCCGCGCTGTCGCCTTCGACTTCGGAATAGGTTTGTTCAAAGGTCAGGGTGGCGCTCAAGGCGAATGGTTGCATGCCGGCGAATTTTCCAGCCAGAAACCCCGCCAGCGTCATGACGCCCTTGCTGTGAATTTCTCCCGCCAGATCGACCTCCCGTTGAATGTCGATCACGCCCTTCGTGCCGACGTAGGTGCGCGCGGTGATTCTCGTCGGACGGCCGAAGCAATAATCGCCCAGCTCATAGACGGACAATCCATTCACTTGCCCGATGACGTCGCCTTGGATATCCACCATCAATGTGCCCTCGGCGATTTCTCCTTGGAGCCACTGCTCGGGCAGATCGGCGCGGCGCCGTTGATGCGCCAGGGCTGATTCGACGTCCGCGCGTGTCACCAATACGTGCCCGCTCTTCTTGGACCAGTATCCGGCTTCGCGAATCAAGTCGCTCACCAGACTGAATCTCAGCGACAGCCGGTCGTGCCGGTCGGCAAACCGGAAGCCCTGACGGATGACCTCCGCTACCGCGTCCGCGCTGAAATGCGGCAACCCTTCCTCACGGCATAGTCGAGAGACGAATCGCGCATATTGTCGTTCCTGCCGCTCGTCGTGCGGCACTTCCACGTCGAAGTCGGCCTTCACCTTGAAGAGCTTGGAGAAATCCTCCTCATAGGCCTGTAGTAGATGGTAGATGCCGCCGGTGCCGACCAGGATCACCTTCACCGAGACGGGAATCGGCTCCGGGCGCAGGCCAGCCGTGGCGAATCCATAAAATTCAGTCGGATCCTCAATGGTCACGGCCTCGGTTTTAATCACGCGCTTCAATGCGTCCCAGGAGAAGGGCTGGCGCAGCAAATCTAGCGCCTGCAGGATGAGATATCCGCCGTTGGCCTGCAACATGGCACCGGGCCGGATCTCGGTGAAGTCGGTATACATCACGCCAAGATGGGCACGACGCTCGATTTTGCCGATGAGATTGCCGTAGGTTGGATGTGATTCATCTATGACGGGGGCGCCGGCCGCGGCATCTCGGGCGACCATTAGGTTCACGGCAAACCGGGTCATGTCGGGACGGCGTGACTGCTCCAGGCCGGGCATCGCCAGTACCGGTCCAGTGTGAGGCAGGAAGTCTCTGTATTGATGGACGATGTCGTCATGGATCCGCTGCAAGTAGGTCAGGACGGGCCGCGAGGATTGATAGGCTTGCTGAAGCGTGTCGTAGGCGCCTTTCATGACATTAGCGACGATCTGGTGGTCCAGGTGATGCAACGCATGTTCGGCTTCCCGCTCGAGGCTGTGCATCCGAACATGAAATTCGCGGATGTCGCTCTCCAGCGATTGCCGCCGCCCGGTCAGTTCTTCCTGCACCGGTTCAGGGAGCTCCTCCATTTCCTTCTCCGTCATCGGTCGGCCGTCTTTGAGGGGCACCAGCCCGAAGCCCCCCGGCGTCTCCTCGAATACGAAGCCGCGCTGGCCGCATAGGACGGTGAGATCATGGAACAGGCTCTTCTTTTTCCCTTCCGTCTCTTCGATGATTTTCGCCTTGGCGTCAAGGTACTTTTTCCCTTCGAAGGCCGCGGGAATATCACAGCGGAGGCCCTCGATAAACGTGCTCATGTCGCGTTTGAACGACGCGCCGTGCCCCGCCGGAAACGAGAGGCAGGTCGGTCGCGACGCGTCTTGGAAATTATGGACAAAACACCAGTCTGGTGGGGCTGGTGCCGTCTGTGCCAATCGTTTGACCATCTGTCGGACGAGCGTACCCTTGCCGGTCCCTACCGGGCCTGAAACGAAAATGTTGAAGCCGGGACTCTTGATCTGTAGGCCAAATTCCAAGGCCTCGACCGCCCGCTCCTGCCCGATCGTCTCCTCTAGCGGCTCGACTTGGCTCGTATCGCCGAATCCCAAGCGGGCGGGATCGACGATAGGAGCCAAGAGAGAAGCCGGCAGGCTATGGTTGTCCAGCATGGGTTCCGTCCCTACAACTTCGGGAGAGGCGGTGGTTGAACGATGGTGGCATGCAAGCCCTTCTCGCCGGGCTCGCTTTCGAACAAGACTTCAACCCCGTCTTCCATCTCGGTGAACGACATGCCTTTGAGCGAATTCTTGTGGAAATACACTTCCCCCCCGCCGTCGTTCAGAATGAACCCGTACCCGAGTTCTGGAAAGACCTTGCTCACGACGCCGCGGAGCTGCGGCAGAGGCTCCACGCGAATCACCTTATCGGCGCGTTTCTCGCGAAATTTCCGTAATTCGATCCCCACGGCATCGAAGGCGGACCGGATCGCTTCTTCGAAGGTCTTATCCTCCTTACGGGAGGTGATGGTGTGCCGGGTCGGCACCGTGACCAACACGAGCGCCTCCGCGACGTTATCCAGTTTCTTATGATGACGGTTTTTGGTGAGCGTGACGCGGCCGTGAACAATGTCATCATGGCCACGCTGTAAAGCAGCCATACGTTCTTCGATCTCAGTCTTCCAGCGCGGGGTCATTTCGATATTGCGGCTTTCCACTTCCAGATTCATGCGTCCTCCTCTCGTCTCAGATGGAACGGATTCCACCTCTTGTCTCAGCAAGGCACATGCCCTGTCAATCGGACCCCGATCCGGTCGGTCCGGGGATGCATCGCCAGAAAGTGAGGCATTTCCGTGCGGTGGGCAACGGTCCTCGGAAGTGGCCGTTACACCACTGGCGCATAATTCCTCACTAGCTTGAGCCGGGCTGAAGCCCAATGCACCAGTCACGCTTCGATGTGGCCTCCTGTGCGGTGCTTTTCAGGAACACGTTTTGCGTAGGTTTGCGGTATGCCGGTATTGAAGAAAGCCGCCCTGGAAGCCTACGTCAAGGCACGGTTCGGTTCGACCACAGCATTGCTTGCCTATGGCCCGATCGGGAAGGAAACGAAGGGCGCCCGGTACAAACAATATGGATATGGCGCTCCGGTCCGATTGACCTTCCGCGCGAAGGGTGAAAAGCCCCGCCAGGTCGTGCTGGGGACGATGAGTCCCGGTCCGTTCGGCCACGAGCATCCGGCTGATCGGGCGCAAGCCATGTTATGGGACTATGACTGTTACGGCCGGCTTCCCGGCCATATCGCGGCGCTGGATGTGGGCGCGTTCACCTCGCGTGGGGAGTTGATGTCGGTGGCTGCGGCCAAAGAGTTTTTCCTGCTGACCCAATGGTCGGAAGGGGACACCTATCACAAGGATCTCGAACGACTGGCGGAAGCGGCCAGACCGGCGGCGCTCGACCGAAAGCGCACTGTCGCGCTAGCCGACTATTTGGCGACTATCCACCGGGTGAAGCGCAAAGACCCTTCGCTGTACCGCCGCCGCCTGCGCGAACTGCTCGGCCATGGCGAATGCATCATGGGACTCACCGACAGTTACCCAAATCGGTTTGGCTTCATCACGGAGGATCTGCTGCAACGAATCGAAGTCTCCTGCAATGCCTGGCGTTGGCGGCTGCGCGGCAAACATGCCCGTCTCTCGCAGGTGCATGGAGATTTTCATCCCTGGAACGTGCTGTTCCGCCGGGGGATAGACTTTTCTGTCCTGGACCGGTCCCGCGGGGAATGGGGTGAACCGGCCGACGACGTGACGTCGATGTCGATCAACTATCTGTTTTTCTCCCTCTGCCGTCATGGCACATTGAAGGGCCCGCTGGAGGTGTTGTTTCATTCGTTCTGGGATCGCTACCTCAGCAGGAGTCACGATCAGGACGTTCTCGCCGCGACAGCGCCGTTCTTTGCCTTTCGGGGCTTGGTGTTGGCCAGTCCGCTCTGGTACCCAAAGCTGTCCCTGTCTATCCGGCGCAAAATATTCCGGTTTATCGAGAATGTCTTAGCGGCGGAGCGATTTGATCCGGCGGATGTGAACCGCTACTACGAGTAGGGGCGTTCATGGCTTCATCACCATTCGCCATTTGGCTCACCGGTCTCCCGGCCTCCGGGAAAAGCTCGATCGTCGCCCGTGTGTTGCCGCGGCTCGGATTGTTGGGTCTGACCGTGGAGGTGCTGGAGTCGGATGCCGTCCGCCGGATTCTGACGCCGGCGGCCAGCTATTCCAAAGAGGAGCGAGACCTGTTTTACCGCGCATTGGGCTTCATGGGGGCACGATTGCTGGCGCATGGAGTGAATGTGATCATCGATGCGACCGCGAGTCGCCGCGCCTATCGGGAATTTGCCCGCACGCTGATGCCTGATCTGTTGGAGGTGTCCGTCGAATGCCCGTTGCAGATCTGCATGGAACGGGACAAGAAGGGCACGTATCGGCGGGGATTGCACGGTGAGTCCACCACTGTGCCCGGATTACAGGAGCCCTATGAAGCCCCGCTCTCGCCGGACCTGGTCATCGATACGACGGCGCTGCTGCCCGAGGCCGCAGCCGATCAGATTATCGCGCTGATTCGTTCACGTGGTCATGATTCAAAACGATCTCCGCCGCGCGCATGACGGCTGCGATCTCATCAACCCCGCGGTCCTTCCTTCTCAGGTCGCCTCTTGCTCGATTCAACGCCCTTCTATAGGATGAACCCGTCAACGTAGTCGGTTCCTGGAGGGCAGCCATGCCCGCCTCGCTTGCCCACATTCATTCCGACACTCCCATGGGTGCCACCCTGGTGGCCGGCGGCGCGACGTTTCGCTGCTGGGCTCCGCATGCCAAGTCCGTCTATGTGCTGGGAGACTTCAATCATCGCGTGCGCAACGACGCCGCCCTGCTCACGCGAGATCAGCAGGGCCATTGGCGTGGCTTCATCCCCCGCGTGAGGGATCGTCAGCGCTACATGTTTTACGTCGTCGGCGAAGGAAGCGAGGGGCTGAAGCGCGATCCCTATGCCCGCGAGCTGGAATCACCGTTTCCCGCCGAATGCATCATTCGCCGCACCGACTTCCCCTGGCACGAGAGCGGCTATGTCACGCCGCCGTTCCACGAATTCGTCATCTATCAGCTCCATGTCGGTACCTTTTTCACGCCGAATCTGCCGCACAAGGGCGGCACGTTTCTCGATGTGACGCGCAAGCTGCCCTATCTGGCCGAACTTGGGGTGACCGCTCTGCAGCTCATGCCCATTCAGGAATTTCAGACCAGCTTCAGTCTTGGCTACAACGGCACCGACTATTTTTCGCCTGAAATGGATTTCGCCGTGGCCGATGCCGAACTGCCTGCCTACCTGACGGAGGTGAACAAGCTGCTGGATGCAAAGGGCTTGCGGCGGTATCAGGCAGCTGACTTGCGCGGGGAGATGAATCAGCTGAAGGCGTTGGTGGACCTGGCCCATCTTCACGGGCTGGCTGTGTTGCTCGATGTGGTTTACAACCATGCGGGCGGGGAGTTCGGCGATCAAAGCCTGTATTTCTTCGATCGGCAGGATCAGGCAGGCGGTCAGCGGAATTCCCTCTACTTTACCGACAAGGGCCATGCGGGCGGGCTGGTGTTCGATTTTTCCAAGCCGGACGTGCGCGACTTCCTGATTCAGAATGCCAAGTTTTTTCTCAGTGAATACCGGATCGATGGATTCCGGTATGACCAGGTGAGCGTAATCGACCATGACGGCGCGCCGGACGGCTGGCGTTTTTGTCAGGACCTCACGTCCACCCTGCACGCGCACCGGCCCGCGGCCTTACACCATGCAGAATATTGGGACGTGAATCCGTTCATCGTCGCGCCTCCTCCGGTTGGGGCCGGGTTTGATACGACACTGACCGACGGTCTGCGCATTGCCATTCGGGACGTGATCGGCAGCGCCAGTGTTCCGGACGAACGGCCGCTCAATATGACCGGGTTGGCACAGAGTCTCTGGCCCGAAGGATTTCCTGAACCGTGGCGTTTCGTCCAGGGGCCGGAGAACCACGATATCGTGTACAAGGGTCGCGAACCACGTGTTGCGCGGTTGGGCGATCCCGGTCATCCTCGGTCCTGGTTTGCCCGCAGCCGGGCGCGCGTGGCGACCGGTCTCAGTCTGACGGCGCCCGGGATTCCGATGTTGTTCATGGGGCAGGAGTTCCTGGAAGATAAGCAATGGTCGGACGACTTCGTCTCCCACCGCGACCTGTTGCTGTATTGGGCCGGCCTCGATCAGGGCGACAGACAGATGCTCGATCACCTCCGCTTCACGCGGGAACTGCTGGCGCTGCGCCGCCGATCACCTGCGTTGCGCGGACGGGGGTTTCGCGTCACCCACGTCCACAATGACAACCGGGTGCTGGCCTTCCATCGCTGGGTTGACGGCGAAGGTTATGACGTGATGGTCATTGTGCATCTGGCCAACTTCACCCGCGTCGGGTACCGGGTCGGCCTGCCAGGCGGCGGAGAGTGGCGCGAAGTGTTCAATAGCGATGTCTATGAAAACTGGATCAATGCAGGCGTGGCAGGCAACAACGGCCGTGTTGTTGCAACCGCGCAGCCTCTGCATGGATTTGGCTACTCTGCCGACATCGTCCTGCCCGCGAACAGCCTCCTGATTTTTTCCCGATAGACGTGTGATGTTTCTGATACGCGTCTCGTGTCTTCTTGCCGACTGAAGTTTCTGCCATTCCTTCCTCCAGCAACATCATCGTAATTTTGCGTAGCACAGACGACCTCACGTTGCGGCGGATATTCCACCCTGGATTAGCACCATCGGCGACAGACTGCCTTAGGTATCGGGGATAGAGTGAGGGTGTCCGGGAAGAATTTTCATGCATGGTCGTGCAACGGCGCGGAGAGGGAGGGCATGATGACAAGGAAAATCCTGGCGACTCTCATGTTTGTGTGGGGGATCGGAACCGCCGGCTTGGTTCAGGCATTCCAAACCGCAGCGGTCTTTCCGGTCAGTTCGGTCGAGCATGTGGATTCACGGAATCAAGTCCTCACCTTCAAGACGCAAGACGGGCAAGTGCGGATGTTTCGGGTCGCCCAGTCCGTGGGGATGAAGCGGGAATCATTTGCGAAGGGTGACCTCGTGCGGATCGAAGTCGATCTTGACGACCAAATTGTCAACATCGTGAAAATTGCCCAGACCTCGCTCTCAGATCGCGGGGCAATGCGCTACAAGTGAGATCCCCCAATGTGATGGGCAGCGCTAGGTGGTCCACCAGGAGGCGACCGGAGGATGGGGTCTTGCGCGTAGCGGTTGTGAATGCACCCACTGATCGATGAAACGAAGTCCCGCCCGTCGGCAGTAGGTCGCGGCGATTGCCGCCTCCTCGATGCCCTGGTTCACCATGAAGAACAGACCGTGCGCCGTAAGATTGCGCGCGATCCGCTCAAACAGCCGCTCAGGTGAAAAGACCCTCAGAGGAAGTCGCCACGCAAGTACCGGCGACGGTGTCACGAAGGGATACCAGGCGGTGATCACGTCGGCCCGGCTCTCCATTTCACAATAGTTCGCCACCACAAACGACGTGTGCGGAAGCTGCACGATATATCCGCGCGCGGCATCATAGCGACTGTACCCGGTAGGGTAGAGCCGAAATCCCTCCACGTCCACACCTGTCAACGTCGCCGGGCGAAAGAATGCCTGCAGGGCTCGGGCGTACCAAAAGTTCGCGCAACCCACATCTGTGACGGCGATCCCCTGAGGAATCGGCTGTTTCGCGATCGTCGAGGCCCGGTCCAACAGATCGAGATAGGCATAGTTGGCCAGCGCGGTATGCTGGCCGTAGTGAGACTCGAAACACACTTGATAGTGCTCCCGCAACTCGTCGATGCGTGTGATCTGCCAGGACGCCAGTCCGGAGAGGCAGCCGATCGGTGTTTCATGATAGGGCCGTCTCGACCACCGTATCCATTCCGACAGGCGAAACCATAGCCCATGATAGAGCGAGCGGCAGCGCTGAAGGAGGGAATAGCGCTGTTCCCTGGGCGACCACGTTGATGAAACGTCAGGTGTCGCGATGGGTGGCGTTGCCATACCGGGAAAGTGTCTCGTAGGTCGGCGGCTTTTCCAATGAAAAACGCAATGGGGATCATTGGCCTACGATGATGCCTGCCCACGTTTCTCTTCTCCGGCGTCGTGCCTCAGCATTTCCCTCACCATCTTCCGATGCGGAATACCGGCATCCATAAAGAGCTCGCCGACAATATGGAATCCAGCTCGTTCGTAGAAGCCGACGGCGTGAGTTTGGGCCGACAGGGTTACGCGGGGGAGCCCTTGCCTGAGCGCGAGATCAAGTAATACGTGAAGCAAGGCGCGGCCCGCGCCGCGACCGCGCCAGTCCTTATGCACGGCCATTCTGCCGATCGTGCCGTTCTGTTGCATGCGCGCCGTGCCGATAGCTTCACGGTGTCCATTCCGGGCCAGCACATGGGCACACGATGAATCGAGCCCGTCCCATTCCAGTTCGACCGGCACTCCCTGTTCGTGGATGAAGACAGTTTCCCGGATGGATCGGATCAATGGCTCTGCTGTAGCCCAGTCCACGAGTTCTGCGCGGATCTGTTCGTCACGCTTCATCATCGATGCTTGGCCTCCAAGAACGTTCGGGGGTCAATGTGCCTTCAAATGCCCTGAGAATCAACCAGACGAATCCATGCCTGCCTGGTGCCCGGCTGACGCCGTCGAGCGCTGATCGCATCAAATTCAATTCTATTTTGGAGGATCGGCGATCGCATGCTACCGTCATGATCATGCGCTTTACGAGGAGGCGCATAACGTGGCTCATGTTCTCCGGCGGCATGAAGGAGGATGACGAGTGAAGACTCAACGGCGAATGTCTAGATTTGCGGGGGTACGGAAGGTGCGATCAGGGATGTGGAGTGCCTGGTGCCATGACTCCGGAAAAGATGCGCCCCTATCCTTGTTTAGCTGGGAGTTTTTGCGGTCGGTCTGGTCTCTGCTTTGCAACGTGACCCGGCGCAAGGCCGGTCGAGAGGTTGAGAGACGCTTCACCTGGCGGCAGGAAAGTATCGGCTGCTCCGCTCCCCGCTCCACGGCAGTGTATGGCCGTATGAACTGATCAATGTCCCTCCTCTCCTGGTTGCTCCTCCCTCCTGACATGCCGACGGAGTGCCGGCGCTTCAGCCTTTCCCATTTGGCCTGCGCGGCACTGTTGATACATCTTCATTCCCTCGACCAGCATCGCTGCCTCCACCCACAGACATCTCAATCATCCCCCACCCCTCACTAGGGTTCTTCCTAGGTTGAGGCATATCCGTTCTCGGCATTACGATATTTGTCCCTCGGACGCTCAGTTTGTGAGTCTGCCGCTTCGATGGCTCACAGGCCGCTTGTCTGATTCCTACGGCCTTTTTCAGATAGAATGTGACAGGCGCAAGCAGCTCAGTGAAAGACCGCCATGTATCTGTTAGGTGGTCCTTCTGCAGGTCACACAGGTTGCGATGGTGAATGTAATTGCCATACAGTAACTGCATCGAGGATATCCCCCCTATCTGCCACTGAGAGACCGAGTATGTTCACGGGAAAACGATGAATCCAGCGGACGAACTCGGTCACAATCGTGCTTCCACAGGGAATGGCAGCTCAGCCGACTCCCGGCAAGGGATCGACGGCGACAACGAGCCGCAGTTCACCCATTTTGCGCAGCATTTCCTCGGCCTGGCGTGGATCAAGAACCGCCAGGGCAGGTACGTGTATGTCAACGACGCCGCCCGGCACGTGTTCGGCGCCGTTGGGCCGGAGGTGGTCGGCCGAACGGATGATGAACTGTTTCCACCGGCAACCGCCGCACAATTCCAAGCCAACGATCAACAGGTGATTACCGGAAAGATTGCCATCGAAACCGTGGAGGAACTCGCCCAGGCAGACGGCGTTCATCGTTCGCTGGTGCGTAAGTTTCCGATATTCGGTCAGGATGGTGAGGTGCTGCTGGTGGGCGGCATGGCGATCGACATCACCAATCAAAGTGATCTCCAGGATGCGCTCGATCAAAGTCAGGATCGGCTTCAGTTGATCCTGGATCATGCACCGCTGGCCATTGCCTATTGTGACGGGGACCGGCGGTACCGGTTCATCAACAAGGGCTATGCCACACTGGTCGGCCTGCCGGTCGAAGACGTCGTCGGGAAACATGTCTCGGAGATCTTAGGGCAGGCAGTCTATAGCCGTATCGAGACGTACATTGACCAGGTGTTAAACGGGCACACCGTCGAGTTCCGCCTGGAATTGCCGTTTGGAACCCTCGGGGAACGACTCCTTCAGGTGGTGTACGTGCCCGATCCTGGAGGAGATGGCGGGCGAGGCTGGGTCGCGTTGGTGACGGACGTGACGGATCGCCATCGGTGGGAAGTGGTGTTACGCGACAACGAGGAGCGATATCGCCAGCTCTTGCAGCACCTGCCTATTGCTGTCTATGCAACAGACGCGCAAGGGCGTATCCAATTTCACAACAGTGCCGCCGTGGCGCTGTGGGGCCGTCTGCCGGATCTCTCTCAGGATCGATGGTGCGGATCATCTCGCATCTATCGTCCCGATGGCGAGGCGCTTTCACTGGATCGGTGCCCGATGGCGGTGGCGCTGAAAGAAAGCCGAGCGATAGAGGCAGCCGAGATCGTGATCGAACGGCCGGACGGTTCACGCCGGCATGTCTTGGCGTATCCCCATCCGACCAAGGACGCGACGGGAACCGTGGTGGGGGCCGTCAACATGCTGGTCGACATCACCGACCGGAAACAGACGGAAGCGGCGCTTCGACGGAGCGAGAGGGTCTATCGAACCCTCCTCGAGCAGGCCCACGATGGCATTTATGTGTGCGATGCCGCCGGTCGAATTGTCATGGCCAATGAGGTCGCCAGTCGCCTGCTGGGGTACAGCCGGGAAGAACTGATCGGCCTGCACATTCGGGATACGTACGAGGCCGACAAACGGCATCTTTTCGATCAACGATTTGCCGAAGTGCAGCAGGGGAAGGCCCTTCGATTCGAGCGAAAGGCGATTCGAAAAGACGGCTCCTCTTTCGATGCCGAGCTCAGCGTGACCGTCCTTGATCAGGGATGGGGCTATGCCACGATTCGCGACATTACGCTTCGGAAGCAGGCGGATGCGTCCGCGGAAAAACGGGCTGAACGGGCGCGGCTCCTGTCGGAAACGCTTGCGCAACTGCTCAGCGCCCGTAATCCTGAAACCATCGTGCGAGAGTTGTTTCCCAAAGTGGCTGCGCATCTAAATGTGGACACCTATTTCAATTTCATGGTCGACGAAACAGGACGGGCGTTGCGGCTTCACTCCAGCGCCGGGGTGCCGGAGCAGATCGTTCGATCGTTCGAACGGCTGGAGTTCGGCCAAGCCATCTGCGGCACTGTAGCGCAGCAGCGGAAGCGGATCATCGCCAACGATATTCAGCATTCCGACTATGACAAGGCCGCACTGGTTCGAGGTTTAGGCATCCAGAC
Organism: Nitrospira sp.; assembly: GCA_024998595.1. Lineage (GTDB taxonomy): Bacteria > Nitrospirota > Nitrospiria > Nitrospirales > Nitrospiraceae > Nitrospira_A. The sequence goes on along the minus strand of JACOEK010000002.1, from coordinate 181,210 downwards.
CTACGCCTGTCATCCGCTCATGGCGGGTGACCATCTTCTGGGGACGTTGTCCTTCGCCAGCCGCACCCGTCCTGCCTTTGACGAGGATGAAATCGAGTTTCTCCGGATCGTCTCTCAATATACGGCGGTGGCCTTGGATCGATTACGTACGAACAGGGCCCTCGCCGAACATTCGCGCTCGCTGGAGATTCTGAACCGCGTGGGAAGTACGCTGGCGGCGGAGCTGGATCTGAGCAAACTCGTTCAGGCAGTGACGGATGCCGGCCGTGAAGTCAGCGGGGCGGAGTTCGGGGCGTTTTTTTACAATGAAACGAATGACGAAGGAGAACAGTATCAACTGTTTACCCTCTCCGGCGCGTCGCGCGAGGCGTTTACCGGCTTCGGTATGCCGAGGAACACGCCGGTGTTCGGTCCGACATTCCGTGGAGAAGGTCCTATCCGGGTGCCGGACATTCTGGCCGATCCCCGCTATGGCACGATGTCGCCGCACCACGGGATGCCGAAAGGCCATCTGCCCGTTCGAAGTTATCTCGCCGTGCCGGTGGTGTCCCGTTCCGGAGAGGTCCTGGGTGGATTGTTTTTCGGCCATCACCGACCGGGGGTTTTCACCCAGGAAGCCGAACAGGTCCTGGTGGGGATTGCCGCGCAAGCCGCCGTGGCCATCGACAATGCCAATCTCTATGCAGCAGTACAGAAAGAGCTGGCGGAGCATAAGCGCATTGAGGAGGCGTTACGGGCGAGTGAAGAAAAGTTCCGCACGATGGCCGATCACATCGCGCAATTTGCCTGGATGACCGACGCCGAGGGAGCGATCTTTTGGTACAACCGGCGATGGTTTGAGTATACGGGCACCTCCTTGGATGAAATGCAGGGCTGGGGATGGCAAAAGGTTCAGCACCCGGATCATGTCGAACGAGTCACCGCAAAGTTTCGTCGTTGTCTCGAAGCAGGAGAGTTTTGGGAAGACACCTTTCCGCTACGGGGGCGCGACGGCGAATATCGATGGTTCCTGTCGCGAGCGGTGCCGATTCGAGACGAAGCGGGGAAGGTGCTGCGATGGTTCGGGACCAATACCGACGTCACGGCCCAACGCGAGGCGGAGAACGCGCTTCGTCGAAGCGAGGCCCTGTATCGGGCAATCGGCGAGTCGATCGACTACGGGATCTGGGTCTGCAATGCGGAGGGCCGCAATACGTACGTGAGTGAATCATTCCTGGATCTTGTGGGATTGAGCCAGGAAGAGTGCGCCGATGATGGTTGGGGGCGTGTGCTCCACCCGGATGATGTGGAGCGAACGATGGTCGCATGGAAAGAATGTGTGCGAACGGGAACGGTGTGGGATTGCGAGCATCGCGTCCTCGGAGTCGACGGGCACTACCACCCGATTTTGGCGCGTGGCGTGCCGGTGCTCGATCAGGGAGGACGAATCGTCGCCTGGGCCGGCATCAACCTGGACATCAGTGGTCTCAAGCAGGCCCAGGATGATCTGCGAGAGAAAACCGAGCGATTGCTTGTCGCGCTCAACGCCTCCCACACGGGCACCTTTCGATGGAATATCCGTACCGACGAGTTGACGTGGGATGACGCGCTGGATCAGTTGTTTGGTCTCGCATCAGGACAGACGGCCCGTTCGCTCGATCAGTTTCTCCGTCTCGTCCACCCCGACGATCGCGACGCGGTGCGCCTTGCCTGCGATCGGTGCCGCGAATCTCCCGTCGATTTCGACGCCGAATTCCGCCTCGTGTTGCCCGATGGCACCATACGATGGATTTATGATCGAGGGAAAACCATTTCTCTCGGAGACGACGGCCGGCCGGAGTTTATGACCGGCGCCTGCGTGGACATCACCGAGCGCAAGCAGGCCGAAGAGCGACTGCGGCAGTGGACGGCGGACTTGGAAGAGCGGGTTCGAGAGCGCACCGAACAATTGACGCGTTCCCAAGAGCGTCTGAGGGCTCTCGCGACAGAGGTCACCCTGACGGAGCAAAAGGAGCGCCGGCGGATTGCGTCCGAACTCCACGATTACCTTGCGCAGTTATTGGTTCTGGGACGCATCAAACTTACGCAGGGTCGCAAGCAGGCAGAACCCGCACAGGAGAAATGGCTGAATGACCTCGATCAGTTGCTCGACCAGTCTCTGACGTATACCCGGTCCCTCGTCGCCCAGCTGAGCCCCCCGGTTCTCCATGAGTTCGGACTGCTGAAGGCCCTGCATTGGTTGGGAGATATGATGCAGCAGCATGGGCTGAAGGTTGAGGTGCAGGCCGACGAACGACGGCTCGTGCTGCCGGACGACCAGGCCATCCTCCTGTATCAATCGGTGCGGGAACTGTTGATGAATGTGGTGAAGCATGCCCAGTCGGAACAGGCGTCGATCACTGTGCAAGTCACCGCAGAGAATGTATTGCGCATACTGGTGGCCGATGAGGGGAGGGGATTTGATTCGAACGCCGTCTTCCTCGGTGATCAACTGTCGAGCCGATACGGTTTGTTCAGCATTCGCGAACGCATGGTGGTGATGGGAGGCGTCCTCACCTTGCATTCCGCCCCCGGCCAGGGGACCAGGGTGACCATTGCTATTCCTTATGCGCGTGAGGCAGGCGGTTCAGATGCGGCGGCTTTGGCGAATGCTCCGCAGGGGAGTGGCCTGGCCAGCGCACCCGGTCCGAAGCAGCTCAAGGCGGGCATCGTCCGTGTCGTATTGGTCGATGATCATGCCATGGTCCGTCAGGGCTTACGGAGCATCCTGGACTCCTATGAAGATATCACCATCGTCGGCGAAGCCGGCAATGGTTTGGATGCCGTCAATCTTGCCGGGGAGTTAAAGCCGCATGTGGTGGTGATGGATCTGAATATGCCGATCATGGATGGCATTGAAGCGACGCGCCGCATCAAACAGACTGCCCCGTCTATCGTCGTCATCGGGCTGTCGGTCCGAAACGACCGGGAGGCGGAGGAGGCGATGCGACAGGCGGGTGCCTCGGGGTATCTCACCAAAGAATCGGCTGCGGAGCAACTGCACCAGGCCATTTGCACACTCCTGCAGGATGTCATGTCGACCGGGAACTAAACAGGGCCTGTCGCTCCTGTCCGGCCGTTCGAGATGACCGTTTCGTCCCTCCCTCATCTATCACCCTCATCCGCCACTCTCGAATCAACGAACCTATTGACCCGCCGATCGGTTGAGGCGAAGATGCGGCAGCGCGGCCCAGGTCTTGCTGGGAGAGTCTTGATATGTTGGCAACAGATTGAACGATGAGGGACAACCTATGAAAGTGTTGATTGCGACGGATGGATCCAAGTATGGCAAGTGGGCGACGGAGTGGGTGGCGAGAATGCCCTTTGCCGACAAGCCGGAGGTGACTCTTCTGCATGTGACGGACGTCGAAGCCTTGCGCGCGCCCTTCATGTTTCAGCCGGTGGTGATCGGCAACGAGCCGTTTATTCAAGAAGAAATCAAACGGATCGAAGCGCGCGGGAAAACGACCATGACCGAAGCGAAGGCGCAGATGGCATCCCTAAAGTTGAAGGGGAAACTGCTGTCAGAGCGCGGGCCTGCCGGTCCGACGATTCTCGATCGGGCGCCACAGCGGGACGGGATGGTCGCGATCGGGAGTCGGGGGTTAGATGCACTCGACCGGTTGATGCTCGGGAGTATCTCGACACAAGTCACACTGCATGCCCCCTGCTCGGTGCTGGTCGTGAAGGAGCAGCCGCGTCCGGTGAGTCGGATTCTCTTTGCAGCCGACGGATCGAAGGCCTCGGAAAAAGCCCTGCGCTTTTTGTTGACCAAATTTCAGCCGGAAGCGAGGGAAGGATTTGAGCCGATCGATGTGGTGGTAATGCATGCAATGCCGTTCCTGAAATATCCGGAAATAAAAGAAGCCGGCGCACGGTTGGTGGAGCAATGTGCCAACAAACTGATCAAGGCCGGGTACGTCGTCGATGAAGTCGTGCAACTCGGCAAACCGGCCGAGGAGATTTTAAAAGTAGCGTCTAAGAAAAAGGTGGACCTGATTGTGACCGGGGCTAAGGGTATGGGCGCGGTCGCTCGATTCCTTCTTGGCAGCGTGTCAACCAAGGTTGTTCAGCATAGTCATTGCTCGGTACTCGTAGTCCGTTAAGCAGGCTGATGAAGGCCGCTAGCGGTCTTTCGCATCGTGCAGGGGTTCGAACCTAGGGTCACGGGACAGGTGCTTGTCTTGGCGGTTACGGACCTTGCTGGACGGTCTTTCTTTACAGCCTGCGGCAGATTCTGGGAATGTCCGTAGCGCTGCTGGTTCTCCCCGAGGCCAACAAGACAGTTTGTGGCATTTCACCCCGCTCTCGTTGCCGGTAGCGTAGCAAAACGCTGCTACCGGCTTCCATTTCTCACGAAATCAGGACTCTCTCACGGCATGGTCCCTGCTGTTCTGAGGAATAGCAGGGTTGCGCAAGGCAGATGATCGACGCATGACAGAGCCAGCCGGGGTTTCCAGACTGAATTCAGCGGAACAGCATCGGCGATCCGGTGACTGGCGTTCTCATGCGGGACGATACCTGGTGATAGGGCTGTTCCTCATATCGGCAGCCGCCTGCGATCGGGACGCGCCCGTAGCTCCCCCGGCCGGCAAGCCGGTGAGCAGAGCCGCCAACGGGATGGTGCAACTGACCGACCCTGAAATTGCCCGTGCCGGCATCGAGGTGATGACGGTCAAAAAGGAGTCGTTTACCTTCCATCGCGAATTTCCTGCGACTGTACAAGCCAACGAGAATGAACTGGCGGAAGTCACGACCCTCATTCGAGGCAGGGTCGTCGAGGTGCTGGTCGATGTGGGCAAGGATGTGAAGAAGGGCGAGCGGCTGGCGTTGCTCGACAGTGCCGATCTCGGGATGGCCGAAGGCGTCTACCTCAAGGCGGCGGCGAGGCAACATGAAGCGCAGTTGGCTTTCGAGCGGGCCGAAAATCTCCATGCGCATCGTGCGATCAGCCTGGCCGAGTTGCAACGCCGGGAAGCGGAAATGAAAACCGCGCGCGCCGATGCGCGGGAAGCCTCGCATCGGCTGGCGCTACTGGGGTTGCCGGCTCAGGAAATTCAACGTCTCGAACGCGAGCAGACGATCCGTTCCGACGTGGCGATTCGCGCGCCTTTTGCAGGCCGCGTGATCATGCGCAATATCACGCGGGGCGAAGTGGTGGAGACCTCGCGGAACTGTTTCACCGTCGCCGACCTGTCCGATGTCTGGGTAGTGGCCAACGTGCCGGAAAAAGACGTGCGCTTCATTCGTCTGAAGGACCGGGTTCATGTGATGATTCCGGCCTATCCGCATGCGCTGTTCTCCGGCACCGTGACCTATATCAGCGATGTCCTCGACCCATCGACCAGGACGATGCGTGTTCGTGTCACCGTGCTCAATCCCGATCGAACCTTGAAGCCGGAGATGTTTGCCATGGTCCGTGTCTTCGCGTCGCCTCAACCGGAGGCGTTGGCGGTGCCGCTCGCAGCAGTGCAGCAGGACGGCACGGGCAAAATGCTGTTCGTGCGGCAACCGGCCAATCGCTTTGAACCGCGCCGGGTGATTCTGGGAGACGAACTGGATGGAAAGGTTCTCGTCCTGGAGGGGCTGCGTGAGGGTGAGGACGTGGTCGTCAAAGGGGCCTTTGCAATCAAGTCGGAGTTCGATATTCACAAAATCGAGCCCACGCCATGATTGCCTCACTGCTGGAGTTCTCGCTCCGCCAATCGATCCTCGTCATTGGACTGGCCTGCATTTTATCTGTGGCCGGCCTGTTCGCCTTTCAATCCATCCCCATCGATGCCTACCCGGACGTGACCAATGTGCAGGTGCAGGTGTTGACCGAAGCACCTGGCCTTTCTCCCGTTGAAGTGGAGCGCTTCATTACCTATCCGATCGAGCTGCAGATGAACGGGCTTCCGGGGCTGACGGAAATCCGCTCATTGTCCAAGTTCGCGCTCTCTCAGTTGACGGTGGTGTTCGAAGACGATGTGGATGTGTATTTCGCCCGACAGTTGGTGCTGGAGCGAATCATGGCCGTTAAGGAGCGGTTGCCGGTGGGGATCGAACCGGTCCTGGCTCCCGTGACGACCGGCCTGGGGGAGATCTATCAATATTATGTCGAAGGCCCGCAAGCCCATGCGACGGATACCGGGGTAATAGAGGCGGAACTGACGAATCAGCGGACCGTGCAGGACTGGGTGCTCCGCCCCCTCTTGAAAAGTGTGCCGGGTGTGATCGATGTGAACGGCCTGGGCGGATTCGTGAAGCAGTTCCAAGTGCTGGTAGATCCCGACAAGTTACGCAAATACAGCCTGACGCTGCACGACATCTACGAGGCGGTGCAGAAGAATAATGCCAATTCCGGCGGTAATGTGCTGGAACGGCATGCGGAACGCGCCATTGTGCGAGGCTTGGGACTCATCAAAACCCTGCCCGATATCGAGCGCATCGTCGTCAAGGAAGCGGGCGGCACACCCGTATTCGTTCGTGATGTGGCAGAGGTGCGTATCGGTCATGCAGTGCGCCATGGCGCGGCCGTATTAAACGGCGAGCGGGAGGTGGTGACGGGCACGGTGCTGATGCTGCGCGGAGGCAATGCGCGGGAAGTCGTCCAGGCCGTGAAACGCCGGGTCGACACGATTCAGCGAGAAGGATTGTTATCGGAAGGTATGAAGATCATCCCGTTTTATGACCGGATCGAGCTCGTCACGGCGGCCATCAATACCGTGCGCGATGCTTTGATAGAGGGCATCGTCCTGGTCACCCTGGTGTTTTTCCTGTTTCTGGGCCATGTGCGAAGCGCGATCGTTGTCACCGTCTCTCTGGTGGTCACACCGCTCATGACATTCCTCGTGATGCAGCGTGTAGGGCTTTCCGCCAACCTCATGACCTTGGGTGGCCTGGCAATCGGGATCGGAGAAATTGCCGACGGATCGCTGGTGGTGGTGGAGAATGTGTATCGCCATCTCTCCGACAATCATCTGCATCAGCGGTCCCGGCTGGAGGTGATTTTCCGCGCCACCAGCGAAGTGGGGCGGCCGATCGTGTTCGGGATTCTGATCATCAGCGTCGTCTTCCTGCCCCTGATGACCTTGCACGGGATGGAAGGGAAAATGTTCGCACCGTTAGCCTATACGCTGGTCATTTCGCTGCTGATGTCGGTGGTCGTCACCTTGACCCTCTCTCCGGTGCTGGCGTCCCTGATCTTGCGCGGTGACCATCCGGAGGAAACCCGGCTCACCCGGTGGATGAAGGCCCGCTATCAGCCGGTGCTGCGGTGGACACTCGACCATCGGACGCCGGTGTTGCTGGGATCGACGGGGGTGGTGTTGGCGAGCCTGACCCTGCTTCCGTTTGTGGGACGGGAATTCATTCCGATTCTGGAGGAGGGCGCGTTGACGCCGCAAATCGTGCGGCTGCCGAGTGTCTCGTTGCCGGAGTCGATCGCGATTGAGAAGCAAACGCAGAAAGCCATGCTGGAGTTTCCGGAAGTGCAGATGTCGGTGAGCAAGATCGGACGCCCCGATATCGCCGTCGGTCCGGAGGAGCCGAATGAGAGCGATCCGATCGTGACGCTGCGTCCGCGCAATGGCTGGACAACGGCGCAAACCCAATCGGGATTGGTCGATGCGATCCGGAAGCGTCTTGCAGAGATTCCCGGAATTTCCGTCCTGATGAGCCAGCCGATCCAGGAGCGGGTCGATGAGTTGATCTCCGGTATCCGCACGGAATGCGCCATCAAGTTGTTCGGAGACGATCTCGATCTGCTGTATCAGAACGCCGAAGTCATCGCGGAGCTGATGCGGTCGGTGGAAGGGGTCAAAGACGTCAAGGTCGAACAGGTTGCCGGACAGCCCTATCTGACGATCGACATCGATCGGGAGAAAATCGCCCGGTATGGGATCAACGTGTCGGATGTGCACGATATCATCACGACAGCGATCGGCGGCAAACCGGCCACGCAGGTGTACGAAGGCGAGCGTCGATTTCAGCTGACCCTGCGTTTCCCGGAGCCCTCTCGCAACAGTATCGGAGCCATCGGAGATATTCGGGTACGGTCCGCATCCGGCGCGCCGATTCCCTTGAGTGAGCTGGCGACCATCGACATGCGGGAGGGCCCGGCGCGTATCAGCCGTGAGCAGGCGAAGCGGCGGATCTATATCGGGTTCAATGTGGTAGGGCGTGACATCGGCAGTGTCGTGGATGAAGGCCGGAAGTTATTGGCCGAACGGATGCGATTGCCGCACGGGTATACGGTGGCGTGGGGCGGGGCGTTCGAGAATATGGAACGCGCGAATGCGCGGCTGTTGGTGGTGGTGCCGGTCACGCTCGGCTTGGTGTTCTTTCTGCTTTTCTGGGCCTTCCATTCGCTGCGGTACGCCTCCTTGATCATCCTGAACCTGCCGTTTGCCTTGATCGGTGGTGTCGTGTCGTTGTGGCTCAGCGATCAGTATCTGAGCGTGCCCGCCTCCATCGGGTTTATCGAACTCTTCGGGTTGGCGGTGGGAAACGGCATCGTGCTGGTGTCCTACATCAACCAGCTGCGAAACGAAGGGCAGCAGACTGAGGCGGCGATCATGACGGGCTGTGTCTTACGACTTCGCCCGGTGGTGATGACGATGATGACGACGTTACTCGGCCTCTTGCCGCTGGTATTGGCGCAGGGCATCGGGGCGGAGGTTCAACGGCCTTTGGCCACGGTGGTCGTGGGAGGCCTGTTCACGTCCACGGCGCTGACGCTGCTGGTCCTTCCGGCCCTGTATCGGACGTTTGCCGAACAGGAGATCGCGAAAGAACATGCTCCGGAGTGGGTGTGAGGGGAGTGCTCGAGACGATGACGAATGGACACCCGTTCTGGGCACGCCCCCTGGATGAGCTGCTCCGTGAGTTGCGTGTCACCCCGGAGGGGCTGAGCACGGCCGAGGCCGAACAACGGCAGGCCGTCTCCGCATCCGCCCGGCTGAAACCGCAGCGGGATAATCACCCCGTCCGGCTCCTGCTGGCTCAATTCCGAAGCCCCATTATCCTTATCCTGCTCTTCGCTTCCGGCGTATCGTTTTTCCTCGCAGAACATAGCGATGCACTGATCATCCTGGCCATCATTCTCGTCAGCGCGCTGTTGAGCTTTTGGCAGGAGTACAGCGCGGCCCGTGCCGTGGCCGGGCTGTTGGCACTCGTGCAAATTACGGCTCGTGCACGGAGGGATGGCGAGTTACAAGAAGTTCCTGCCGATCACATCGTGCCAGGCGACATCGTCGAGCTTTCGGCAGGCTCCAGTCTCCCCGGGGACGCCAGGCTGCTTGAGGCCAAGGATCTGTTCGTCGACGAGGCGACCTTGACGGGGGAAACCTATCCGGCTGAAAAATCGGTGGCGACGCTGACGGCCGAGGCCTCCTTGCAGAAACGAACGAACAGCCTGTTTCTGGGAACCCATGTGGTGAGCGGGCAGGCGCGGGCTCTGATCGTGGCTGTGGGCAAGGACACGGAATTCGGCCGCATCGCCAATCGGATGCAAGTGCGGGCTCCCGAAACGGAATTTGAGCGTGGTGTCCGCCGATTCGGCTATCTGTTGCTGGAAGTCACGCTGCTCCTGGTGCTCTCGATATTTGCCGTCAACGTGTACCTGGCGCGCCCGGTTCTCGAATCCTTTCTCTTCTCCATGGCGTTGGCTGTGGGCCTGACTCCTCAGCTGCTGCCGGCCATCATCAGTGTCAATCTTTCCCACGGCGCGAAACGCATGGCGCAACAGAGGGTGGTCGTCAAACGCCTGGCTTCGATCGAAAACTTCGGCAGCATGAACGTGTTGTGCTCCGACAAAACCGGCACGCTGACCGAAGGTTCCATGCGGCTCCACGCCGCCTTGAATCTCCAGGGGCAACCAAGCGAGAAGGTGTTATTCCTCGCCTACGCGAACGCGATGTTCGAAACCGGATTCCCGAATCCGCTCGACGAAGCCCTGCGCCGGCATCAGGCGCTGGACCTGAGCGGGTATCGCAAGCTGGAAGAAGAACCCTACGACTTCGTCCGCAAACGGCTCTCGATCCTGGTGGCGACTCCCCAGACGCATCTGTTGATCACCAAAGGCGCCGTCGAGAGCATGTTGGCGATCTGTCTGGATGCGGAGCAGGCGGACGGCACCGTCGTACCGATCGATCAGGTTCAGTCGTTCGTTCGGCAACGGGTTCGGGAATTGAGTGCAGAGGGATTCCGTACGCTGGGGCTTGCCAGCCGTGACATGGACTCCGCCGAGCGTGTGTCGAAAGAGCATGAAACAGCCATGACCTTCCTGGGATTGCTGGTGTTTGCCGACCCTCCGAAGCCGGGGATGGCCGGCACCGTTGCGGCACTCAAAGGCCTGGGCGTGTCCTTGAAAATGGTGACCGGGGATCAGGCGCTGGTGGCGGCGTACGTCGGGCGAGCGGTTGGGCTGGACCATCCGCGCCTGCTGACCGGGACTGATCTGCGCGGCATGAGCGACGACGCGCTACGCACGCGCGCGAACAGTATCGATATCTTCGCGGAAATTGAGCCTAATCAAAAGGAACGCATCATCCGTGCGCTGCGCGCGTCCGGGAATGTCGTCGGATATCTGGGCGACGGGATCAACGATGCCCCGGCGCTCCACGCTGCGGATGTCGGCATTTCGGTCGATAGCGCCGTCGATGTCGCCAAAGAAGCCGCCGATCTGGTGTTGTTGGAGCACGATCTGAGCGTGCTGGTGCAAGGCGTCCGCGAGGGGCGCATGACTTTCTCAAACACTTTGAAGTATGTGTTCATGGCCACCAGCGCAAACTTCGGCAACATGTTCAGTATGGCCGGGGCCTCGTTGTTCTTGCCGTTTCTTCCGTTGCTGCCGAAACAGATCTTGCTGACGAATGTTTTGACGGACCTTCCCGAAATGACTATCGCCACCGACCGGGTCGATCACGAACTGATCGAGCGGCCTCGCCGATGGGACATTCCGTTCATCCGACGATTCATGCTCACCTTCGGCCTGGTGAGTTCCCTGTTCGACTACCTCACATTCGGCGTCCTCTTGCTGCTGTTGCACTCGACGACCGGCCAATTTCGCACCGGGTGGTTTGTCGAGTCCGTGCTTTCGGCGTCGTTAATCGTCCTGGTCATTCGCACCCGCCGGCCGTTCTATAGTAGCCGGCCCTCTACGGCGCTGCTGCTTACGACGCTTCTGACTGGACTGGCGACCATGCTGCTGCCGATGACACCGGTGGGAACATTCCTAGGATTCGAACCGCTTCCGCCCATCTTTTGGGCAGCGCTGCTCGGAATTCTTCTTGGCTATGTCGCGGCGGCCGAACTGGCGAAAAAGCTGTTCTACCGGCATGCGAACAATGGTCACTGAGCGACCTCGCGCACTTCCGAAATTCCTACGTCACGCGTCTGCCATACAATCGATCATCTCCTTGACTGTACGTGGTGATGTAGTACAACCAGAGAGAGCTGGTTCGTTCGGTCATTCTTCCACGCTCCAATCCCCACGAGGACGCCCATGCCCGCTTCTTCGCACTCGCCAGACGGTCTCTCGTATGATCCGCAGCTGTTGCTGAATTCGCAGCCGGTCATTGTGACGGTGATCGATCCTGCCGACCATTCCGTGCAGTTTCAAAACCAGACCAGTCTGGGTGCATTCGGCGACATGGCCGGTTCCCCCTGTTACGAAAAGATCGCGGGAAAGACGGCGCCGTGCGAATTTTGCCGCATGCCCGAGTCCCTGCGTCGCGAGGGCGTGGTATCGGAGCAGGTGGAGATGCCGAATGGCCGCCACCTGTTGGTGCATTGGGCGAAGGCTCCGACGAGAGACGGCCGTGTTCATGTCATCGAGACGATCATCGATCTGACGAAGCGCAAACAGGACGAGCAAAGCCTGCGGCAGTCGCAGAAGATGGAGGCGCTGGGGCGATTAGCTGCGGGCATCGCGCATGACTTCAATAATCTCCTCATGGTCGTCATCGGCCATGCGCACCGCGTCGCGCAGCAGCTGGGATCGCATCCGCTGCACCACGAAGTCGAAATGATCGGACAGGCCGGCACGCGAGCCGCAGCCCTGACGAAGAAGTTGTTAACCTTCAGTCGGCGTCAGGTCCTGGAGCAGCGTGATGTGCACCTCAATACGCTGGTGCGCGACATGGAAGATATTTTGCGCCGGCTGATCGGAGAGCAGATTCAAACGGTCATTGTGTTGCATCCGCAGGCCGGCCATGTCCTGGGTGACCCGGTGCAGATTGAGCAGGTGTTGCTGAACCTCGCGCTGAACGCCCGCGATGCCATGGCCGAAGGGGGCATCCTGACGATCGAGACGGGCAATACCGATCTCGACGAGAATTATGTGCGAACCCACCCCGGAGCGGTGCCTGGTCACTACGTCACTCTTGTCGTCGAGGACACGGGATGCGGGATCGATGCTGAGACCCTCGCCCATATTTTTGAACCCTATTTCACGACCAAGGAATTTGAGAAGGGGACGGGATTGGGGTTGGCCACTGTCTATGGAATCGTGAAGGAGAGCCGCGGATACATCGATGTGACCAGCCAGCCTGGACGAGGCTCGCGTTTTACGGTGATGTTGCCGCGCGTGCAGTCACAATCCGCGGACACCGAACAGGTGGCGGCGTCACGACGGCTTCCGGCGACCTGTGCGACCATTCTCTTGGTCGAAGACGATGAGGGTATTCGACGTCTGGTGGCGGCCGTGCTGCGGGATCAGGGCTATGAAGTGTTAGCGGCGGCCGACGGCGTCGAGGCGCTGCAAATGTTGCAATTGAGAAAAGGCGGTTGCGACCTGTTGATCACCGACGTGATCCTGCCGCGTATGAAAGCTTCCGTGTTGGCCCAGGGGGCCAGGACGATGTTTCCCAAGATTAAGGTGCTCTATATTTCCGGCTATGCCGGGGACATGCTGGTGTCCCACGGGGTGGATGCGCAAGCGGCCTACCTGCAAAAACCGTTTATGCCTCAGGCCATTATCGAGAAAGTGGCCGAATTGATCCCGCCCGTTCCTCCGCAGTAAAGACCCCCCCATCACCGGCCCGACCCGTTCGGGCGGCCTCCTGTGAGAATAGCTCTCCATCGCTTGCCCTGCGCAGACTTCTTGGTCGCGTAGCCGTCGGCGAAGGATCGCGCCAATGTGGGCAATACGTGGGATGCGGCAGGTCTCAAGGGACGGGCAGGTGTGTGATCGCGCGGGAGAGAGACTTATTGCCAGGAGACGCCGGCAAGAGAGATGACGCGCTCCGATTCCGCCGTCGACTGAGCGTCCAGAAGAAGGTCGTAGACGAGTTTCACCCGGCTCCGCGTCTCTGCCGAGAGTGCCAGGAATTCCACCCCGAAGGCATCCTGGCTTGTCCAGGTGACGACGGCTGGCTTGATCTCGATGGGCTCGATGCGATCGGGGAGCGAGATCCGCAACGTCAATCGCATTCCGCAGTGCACCTTGGCGGCAGTCTGTTGAATCTTGCATCCGCCGGGAGAAAAATCTCGCACCACGCCCTGACTGGTCCCACGGGAGCCCTGCACATCGATCGGTCGATTCATCTCCACTCGCCTGTTCTTACGTTTTGACATCACTCGGTCCTTCCATGGTCGGCCGGTCTGGCTTGCTCCACCCACTCATTAGATGGCGGGCTGCATGAGGGATTCCGTTAACGTTCTAAATACAGGATCCAGCATGAAGCGCCCGAAGGACACATCCTGTCTGGGGTCCGGAATGGGGTCACGCTCGTTACTCAGGCGGAAGTGCAAGAAGGCGTCGTGAAGAGATTGCATCGTCCTTTCTCGCTCGTTCATCCCGGCATAGGTGCGGGCGAGATCGTAATGAAAAAACGGATTCGCCGGGTCTTGCGAGAGCCCATAGTCGATGATCGTCTTGGCCCGCGCAAGGTCGCCGGTTCGGCGATAGGCGACGCCCAGGTTATGGATGAGAAGACGCCAGAGTGGTTTGGTCAGTACGGGATTCGCCCGTTCGAGGGCGACCGCCTGTTCATAATACGGGATCGCCTGTTTGTATTGTCCTTGGACATAAGGCGCGCTCCCTGCTCGAAAGTGATCCAAACTGCCGGCCTTGGCCGCGGCGACGATCGTGAGGCTTTCCAGCACCTTTCGCAGTTGCGCACCGTCTCCGGTTTTGGCGCCGCTTTGTGAGAGATGGATGTCAGTGTAGACATTTTCTCTGATCGTACAGGCAAAGAGGTGAAGATGATCTGCCCGCTGGCCGCCGGTTTCATGGAACAGATATTCGAATACGGATAGGTCCTGGAGCTCAGTACGTGTGGGGCCTGCGTCGAATGGCGCGGCAGCGATCCGTGCGATGGCTTGCATATGAGTGAGACAGCCTTGTTCCGTGGCCTGTCCGGAGACCGCTTCCAGCGTGATGGAGAGATCCATCGCGGTGGTGTCGTTGGTAGCGAGAAAGTAGCGCCGACTGTCCGGCTTGACGCCATCCGCTAGAACGCGGTAACCGGGAATGTCTAGATTCACTGCCCAGGTCTTGTCGATGAGAGCGACGCTCGCCTGCTGGGGGCGGTCCTCAGCACGTACGGCTCCGGTCATCACGAGAGTGCAACTGAAGAGGCTTGCGAGTAGCAATTTCGTCGACGATGGCATGACCGCTCCTTGTTTCTGTCTCTGCAGGATGACTCCGTCGTGACTGTAGTCTAACGTTCACTCATCGCGGGCCAAAGCAAAAGCACGAAATCAACGTCCTGCGTGGTTGGAGAATCATCGTCGGTGATGTGTCGTGAAGGGGCCTGATCCTGTGGCGTCGTGCCACAGGAGTCAGAGAGGTCTGTCGCCTATGACGGCAGCAGAGCCGCCCTCGACGGGGGATCATCGGGGCATGTTGCGACGCCACTATCAACCGTTGAAGGTACCGGCTTTGCATAGTGTTCCATAAGGATGTATTCCTATCAGGGGAAATGGCCAGCCGATTCTGCGACGAGAGGAGTGACGATGCACGAACGATACGCCAAGGAGCTCAGGGAGCGGCAACGCGCCGGTGGCTGGTTGCGACCGGCCCTCTGTTTATGGGTTGCGGCGGTGACGGCACAAGCGGCGGGGCCGGCTCAGGCGGTGGTGCACGTGCTTCCTGAGATGACCGTGACGCGCGAGAGTGGGACTCTCACCGGAGCGAAGGCCATTCGAGCCGATCCCACGGTGCAGGAAGTACTGGCGGCATTTGATCGCGCGGAGCGTGCGTTGGAGAAGCAGGAGCTCGCCGCACTGATGCAGTTTTATGCGCCGGGCTACAATTATCACGGCCTGCACGTGGGGGATGTCGAACGCATCTGGGGCGAGGTGTTCGAGCACTATCGAACCTTGTCCTCGACGCATCTCTTTTCCGAGATGAAGATCGTACGCGCCGGGGAGGGGCTGCGCGTCGAACTGACTTGCACCGGTGGCCTCTATGGCGCCGACGTGCAATCAGGCGCCCGCGTCACGCTGGATAGCTGGTTTCAGGAGGTGCATTATCTCGTGCAGGACAAGCACGGGTGGCGGTTTCTGGGAAATCGAGGTGACGCGCCGCGCTCGGCGCCTTTCTCTTCCTCCCCGCACCACCCGCTCTTCTGATCGAGACGGTCCAGGCGGTCAGGCTGCGGCCGCGGAGGCGGCCGTGGCAGCGGTGCTGAGGAGTTTTTTGACGCTGGCATGGGCCAGCACGACGTCCGGGGTCCGTTGCAGAGCCTCATAGTAGCTGCGTTCGAACCCATCGCCTTCTTCGGAAGGGCGCAGCATGTGGCGAGCTTCCATCAGCAGGTCCTGCGCGGTTTCGATCGTCGTGTCCTCGTGATCTTCCAGCACGACATCGATCCGAACGACGAGATGCGACAAGGGATGGAGCCAGGCGAACCAGGGGTCGTTCATGACGAGCTGCAAAAGCTGCCCGGCTGAGGAGATGCGCCCGTAAATGCGTTCATACGTGAGCTGTTCGGAGACGATCAGAGATTTGTGCAGACCGAGGAGGCCGTGACGAAGGTCCTTCAGGCTGTGACGAAGGTTATCAGGAAGCGGGCTCGAAGACGACCAGGAGGAACGTGTCATAGTTCACCAATCCTACGCAATCCACAGCTTCAAGCGACGGCCGTTCCTACCACAGGAATGATGCCCCCTTCAGGGCCACTCTCCGTCCTTCGTGGATACTGTATCGGCTGGTTTGCGCCGGGATTGAGCCCCTCGGTGGTGGAGCAACAGAAATTTTCGCCCTGACCCTGGGCGGCCGAAGGCAAGAAAGACCGTTTTCCCAGCAAATTGAAGTGCTTAGGATGGCTGCTCGTGGCGGGGCTTGTCGCTAAGCATTCGTCCCCCAGGGGAAGCAGAAGAGATCGGAAGGCATGGTCGAAGAGCGACAGCAGAGTCAGGTTCGATGGTACGCACGGTCCACGGAGGAAATCGGCCGCGAGTTGGGCGTCCTTCCGGGGCAAGGGCTGGATGAAGATGAAGCGGCGCGCCGTTTATCCACCCATGGTCGCAATGAGTTGCCTGAGGCTGCGCCGCCTTCGCCCTGGCATATCCTCGGTGCGCAATTCAGCAGCCTGATTGTCTGGGTGCTGATCGGCGCCGCCCTCGTGTCAGGCCTGCTCGGCGAGTGGGTCGATGCCGGGGCTATTCTCGCCATTGTGCTGCTGAACGGGTTGCTGGGATTCGTGCAGGAATATCGCGCGGAGCAGTCGCTGGCGGCACTCAAGACATTGGCGGTCACCTATGCCCGGGTGATGCGGGAGGGTGAGCGGCGAACCCTGTCTTCAACGGAGCTGGTCCCCGGCGACATCATCGATGTGGAGGCGGGAGACCGTGTTCCGGCGGATGCACGACTCATCCAGGCCGCTGCCTTCCGTACTCAGGAAGCGGCGCTGACGGGGGAGTCCACACCTGTCGACAAAAACAGCCTGGTCTTGGCCGACAACGATGTGCCCCTGGCCGATCAGCGAAACATGCTGTTCATGGGCACGACCGTGTCCGGAGGCAAAGGGCGCGCCGTTATCGTCGCCACCGGCAGTGGCACTGAGCTGGGGCGTATTGCGACGTTGATGATCACCGTGGCGGTAGAGCCGACACCGCTTCAGCGGCGATTGGAGCAGTTTGGCCATGTGTTGCTGTGGCTCTCGCTCGGGATCGTCGTCGTGGTATTCGCGCTTGGCCTGTGGCGAGGCGAGCCGGTGTTCGATATGTTTTTGACGGCCGTGAGTCTGGCCGTGGCGGCCATTCCGGAAGGGCTGCCGGCCATCGTGACGACGACCCTGGCTTTGGGCGTGATGCGCATGGTGAGCCGCCATGCGTTGATCCGCCGGCTGCCGGCCGTTGAAACCTTGGGCGCTGCGACGGTGATCTGCACGGACAAGACCGGCACCTTGACCAAGAATGAAATGACGGTCACAGGCTTAGCCATCGATGGGCTCGTGTGTCATGTGACCGGGGATGGATACGCGCCGGAGGGCGAGGTCATCGGCGGCGATTCCCGCGCGGGAGGGTTGCGAGACCTCTTGTGGAGTGCCTTGTTGTGCAACGGCTCCTCGCTTCGAGCGACAGAGGCCGGCTGGACGGTGGTGGGTGACCCTACGGAGGGTGCGTTGCTGGTGGCCGGTGGCAAGGCCGGGTGGCGGAAGGAAGAGCTCGAAGGTGCGCACCCTCTCGTGGGAGAAATTCCGTTCGACTCCGAACGCAAGATGATGACCATGATCCGCCGATCGGAAGGACGTGCCGTGGCCTACGTGAAGGGCGCGCCGGATGTCCTGCTTGGGCGGTGCGACTGGTATATGACGAGAGCGGGAGAGGTCGTGCCGCTCTCTGATGCGACGCGCCATTCAATTATGTCGCTCAATCAGGAGTTCGCCCGGCAGGCCCTCCGGGTCGTCGCGTTGGCGCGGCGGGTGCTCGATCCTGAGCCGGCCACGTTTGAGTCGGAAGGGATCGAGCGGGAATTGGTGTTCCTCGGATTGGCGGCGATGAAGGACCCCTTACGTCCGGAAGCTAAGCAGGCGGTCGAGCGTTGCCGGTCTGCGGGAATCAAGACCGTGATGATTACCGGGGACCATAAGGAAACCGCCCTGGCCATCGGCCGTGAAGCGGGTTTTGCGAGTGGCTCGACGCAGGCTCTCTCCGGCCTGGAGTTGAACGGGTTGACCGATGCGGAGTTGGCGGCACGCGTGCGTGATGTGTCTGTCTACGCGCGGGTCTCGGCTGAGCACAAGCTTCGTATCGTCAGGGCTTGGCGCGCGCAAGGCGCGGTGGTGGCGATGACGGGCGACGGCGTGAACGATGCCCCGGCGGTGCGGGAGGCGGATATCGGGATCGCGATGGGTATGACGGGGACGGATGTGACGAAGGACGCGTCGGACATGGTGGTGACCGACGACAACTTTGCTTCCATCGCCGCCGCCGTTGAGGAGGGCCGCTGCATTTACGAGAACATTCGCAAGGCTGTGCAGTACCTGCTGTCGTGCAATCTGAGTGAAGTGCTGGTGATGCTGGGAAGTACGTTGTTAGGCTGGCCGTTGCCGCTCCTACCGATCCACATTCTCTGGATCAACCTGGTCACCGACGGGTTTCCCGCGCTCGCCTTGGCCGTCGATCCGAAGGATCCCGATGTGATGACGCGTCCGCCGCGTGACCCGCAGGCGCCGCTCCTGGATCGCCGACGGTTTATCACGGTCTGTGTTCAAGGGGTTGTGATGGCTGCGGCAACCTTGGCGGTGTTCGGTATCGCCCTGTCGATCATGAACGACGAGGTCACGTTCGCGCGTACCATGACCTTTACGACGTTGGTGTTGGTGCAGTTCCTCCACGCGTTTACCTGCCGCCACGACCGCTTCTCGCTGTTTCAGATCGGGGTCGCCACCAATCGGATGCTGGTGGCCGCTGTGTTCATCTCCGCCCTTCTGCAGGCGGGGATCGTGTTGAGCCCTTGGGGTCAGGAGATTTTTCGTGTGGTTCCACTGCGGGCCGAGGAATGGTGGCTGATAGCGGGGTTCGGCCTGCTGCCGTTCTTGGTGATGGAACTGTGGAAGGCCTGGAGTCGGGCGCGAAGCGGGCCTCCGCGTGGATCTACGGTGTGAGTTTTGGCGCTGCCCACATCGTCGTGAGGGGAGCGGCCTGTCGGCTGAGCCCTACGGGTTGTGCCCCATACATGTCTGTGATCGTCCGTAACACTCCATAGTGATTCGTCGATTCCCCGTACCGTCCTGCCCGCACCATCGGTCCCACGAGAATGGTGGGGATATGGTTCTCTGATTTTCCGTTGTCCTCGTCCCACGTAATGATCAACAGACTGTTGTGCGTTTGTGCCCAGTCCACGTAACGCTCGAGGCGGGCCTGGAGCCATTTGTCTGCGCGTTGGATGCGGTCGGGATCCTGGCCGTCATGCATATCGTTTTGTTGATTGGGTACGATGATGCTGACGGTCGGCAGGGTGTTGAAATCCGTTGGGAAATCGGTCAACGGCCGATTCTGCTGAGCCGGGACCGTATTGAAAGCGGAGGATTGCCAATTCACCCACGGGTTATGTTTGCGTGCATAGGCGCCTGCGATGCAGTCGACGGCGCCCACGGCAGGCAGATCCTCCGCATATCCGATGAACGTGTGTCCGGCCTGGGCCAGTGTGCTGGACAGGTTCGGAGCCGTCAGCGACGTCGGGCAGGTGTTCCCATTGACGCCTTCGAGGGTGCCGGCGAAGAGTGCGATGTAGTTCGGCTGGCTCGGATGGGTCACGGCATAGGAATGGGTCAGCAACGCGCCTTTGCGCGCCAGCGCATTCAAATACGGGGCGGCAGGTGAATCGATGACCTGGCCAAAGGCATGGTTCTCCTCAATGACGATCACCACATGGTCGGGTTTGGGCAACGGAGGCTGAGTTGAACCAGGATCGGTCCAGGCGAGAAAGAGTGCGGCTAAGGCGAGCGTGAGGACTGGCCTGTTCATCAGGGTCTCCGGATTTATTATACCGGGAGTTCGCTGAGTCGCAGCGTATAGAGGTAGTGATACAGCCCCTGTTGTTCCAGCAGGGCAGCATGGGTGCCCGATTCCACAATCTTGCCTTTGTTCAGCACTAGAATCCGGTCGGCGCGCTGAATCGTGCTGAGCCGATGGGCGACGACGAAGGTGGTGCGATTGACCATGAGACGTTCCAGGGCTTCTTGGACCAATCGCTCCGATTCGGTATCAAGGGCGGACGTGGCTTCATCGAGCAGAAGAATGCGGGGGTTCTTGAGGATCGCTCGCGCAATCGCGACGCGTTGCCGTTGGCCGCCGGACAAGTTGATGCCTTTTTCTCCGACGATGGTCTGATAACCATCCGGGAATCCCACGATGAACTCATGGGCATGGGCTGCTGTGCTGGCGGCAACGATTTCCTCCTCGGTGGCATCCTCGCGTCCATAGCGAATGTTATCGCGGATAGGGCCGCCGAAGAGAATCGTATCCTGGGGCACCAGCGCGATCTGCCGATAGAGACTATCGAGTCGCACATCCTTGACGTCATGGCCGTCTATGGTGAGCCGTCCCGAGGTCGGATCATAGAATCGATGCAAGAGGTTCATGATCGTCGTTTTGCCGGAGCCGGTGGGGCCCACGATCGCAATGAGTTCGCCGGGCTTGGCTTCGAACGACACGTCCGAGAGCACGGGTTGCCGGGGGTCGTAGGCGAAGCTCAGATTTTCCGCGCGCACGTGCCCGCGCACCGCCGGCAGTTCAATTGCGCCAGGCGCGTCCGCAATTTCGGCGTGGGTATCAAGGATTTCGAACACGCGTTGCATGGCCCCTTGGGCTTCTTTGATTTGCGCAAAGACGCGGGCGGCCGATCCGAACGGTCCGATCAGAATGCCGGCAAACAGGACAAAGGCAAACAGGTCGCCGGGGGAGACTGAGCCGTCGATGACCTGGCGGCCGCCGTACCACAAGACGAGGGCGGCGGCGGCAAAGGTGACGAAGATGATCGTCGGCACGAACCAGGCCATGATGGTGGCGCGGCGCAGTGACAGCTCCATCGCGGACTGGACCTGGGCCACGAACCGTTCTTCTTCCCGTTTCGTTTGGACGAAGGATTTCACGACGCGGATCCCTGCAATGACTTCTTCCACCAGCGTGCTGACGGAGGCGGTTTGGTCCTGGATTTTGGTAGACAGCGCCCGGAGTCGCCGCCCGAACAGTTTGGCCACGACGACCAGCATCGGGAGCAGCACCAGAATGAGCAGGCAGAGTTGCCAGTTCATGGCGAACAGGAAGCCCGCACCGCCGATGAAGGTGACGATTTGCTTAGCGGCGTCGATGGGCGTATCGGTTACGACATTTTGGATGACGGTGACATCGTTCATGAGGCGGGACATCAATTCGCCGGTTCGGCGCTTCGAGAAGAAGTTGACTGACAGCGTCTCGAGATGCGCGAAGAGATGGATCCGGAAATCGGCCATCACCCGTTGGGAGACCCAGGCGGTGAGGTAACTATGTCCCATCGAACATAACCCTTGGATCAAGACCAAGCCCAACAACAGCAGGATCATTTCTGTCATGCGCGCGGCATCGTGCTGGACGGTGATGACGTCCCACAGGGTGCCGCCTAGGCGGAGGAGCGCAAGGTTGATGGCGGCAACCGCCATGACCATGACGGCAGCCGCCATCATTCGAGGGACGTAGGGCTTGAGGAAGGGATAGAATCGCTTAAACGAGAACATCGGTGTTACGACAATTGTTTCAGGGAGGCAAGCGTGTAGCGTATCGCCGGTTGCGGGGGCGATACGACGACGGCATGACCTTCGTGATGAGGTGAGAGCGTGCTAGAGCTGAGCGATCGACTCGATCAGGTTCTTGTTGATCGCCACGAAGTCCGACCGATCCTTGTCATTGATCAACACGTCAGTCAGGCTGATGAACAGCCGCTGCTCTTCATTGATCGCATCGGACACACGATTACGCATGGGCGGGATAAGGAAATCCCCGACGTAGATACAGTTCACCGTTCGAACGCGGATGCGAACTTTTTTTCCTTCGGGCACGGATCCCTCCGTCCATTATGTCGTGATGGGCTCAGCTCTTGCGACGCAAGAATTTCTGACGCCGGCGCAACTTTTTATACTTGTGCTTGCGCATCTTCTTCCGGCGTTTCTTGAGGACACTCGCCATACGTTCAATCTCCAACTGCTAGGCGCGGGAGTCTAGTGGGTTTCGATTCAAAAAGCAAGTCAAGATTCTGACGTGAAGTTTGCGGCACGTTCATGCGGAGGCCTCGGTGAAGCAGGGACGAGCGCTGATACGTCCCGTTGCTTGACCTCTTTCCGCGAAGGTTCCTATACTGCGCCATGTTCAATTCTGACGCGTCCCGTTCTGCCTGTATCGGCCGCATTCTCCTAGGGTTTGTGCTTGTCCTGATGGTGGGTTGTTCGGGGAAAACCATTCAATATAAAGACGATCATGATCGTATTCTTCGGATCGATCAGGCCGTGGAGTCGCTCCGGAAGTCCTACGTAGAGCGGGACCGAAGCGCCTTGGAGGCGCTGCTGCTGCCCTCCGGAGGTCTGGATCAGGTCCAACGGGATATCCACAGCGATTTCGACACGTTTCGCGATATTCAATTGGAGTTTTCCATCGAGCGCATTTTGATCGAAGGCGACAACATCGATGTCTTTGTCCATTGGCAGGGTCAGTGGAAACGGGATCCCGGCGAAGTGGGCACGCGCCAGCGAGGTCACGGGCGGTTAGCCTGGGTCGGGACGCAATCAATCCTGCTTCGAGAGGCCCAGGGCGATCTGCCCTTCGGCATGGGCACGCGGGCCAGCCTCGGCGAAGAGCCAGCTCGCGGACAAGCTAAACCCTAGCCATGTCAGCCCGCAGTGCGTCACCCAAAATTGAAACAGACTTTCTCGTCGTCGGGAGCGGCGTCGCCGGCCTACGCGCGGCCATTGAACTGAGCCGCGCGGGGCGTGTGTTGATGCTGACCAAGGGGCATCCGCTGGAAAGCAATTCCATGTATGCCCAGGGCGGAGTGGCAGTCGCGCTCAGCGAGGAAGACGATGTCGGAAGCCATCTCACCGATACGTTAAAAGCGGGTCATGGACTCTGTCGTCGCGAAGCGGTCCGGGTGTTGGTCGAGGAAGGGCCGGAACGGATTCAGGAGCTGATCGCGTGGGGGGCGAAGTTCGACAAGATCGGCAAACGGTTCGCCTTCACCCGCGAAGCTGCGCACAGCCGGAGCCGCATTCTCCGTGCGCGCGGTGATGCGACCGGCAACGAAATGGTGCGCGCCTTGATGGCCTATGCGGCCAGACAGCCGCGCATTCAACGATTGGATCGGCGATTTACGGTCGACTTGGCGGTGGTTGACGGGCGTTGTTGCGGCGCCATCGTTTTGAACGAGATGTCGGGCGAACGCACCGTGTTGCCGGCCAGTGCCGTGGTGTTGTCCACCGGCGGAGCAGGCCAGGTCTATGCGCGTACCACCAATCCAGGCAATGCGACGGGCGACGGCATGGCAATGGCGTTGCGGGCCGGGGCCCTGCTGATGGACATGGAGTTCGTGCAATTTCATCCGACCTCGCTGTACCTGCCGTCGAGTCCTCCCTTCTTGCTGTCCGAGGCCATTCGCGGGGAAGGCGGACAGCTACGGAACATTAAGGGTGAGTTATTCATGCACCGGTACCACCCGGACGGCGCACTGGCCCCGCGTGATGTGGTCTCGCGGGCCATCTGGTCGGAAATGGCTGCCACGCGCGCGCGCCATGTCTATCTGGATGTCACGCACCTGGGCGCGGCCTTTGTGAAGCGCCGGTTCCCCACGATCTATGCCACCTGTCTGCGGTATGACATCGATATGACGGAAGAGTGGATTCCGGTCTCACCCAGCGCCCACTACATGATGGGCGGCGTGTGGACGGACGTGCATGGCGCCACGACGCTGCCCGGCCTGTATGCGGCAGGAGAGGTCGCGTGTAGCGGAGTGCATGGGGCCAATCGGCTGGCCAGCAATTCCTTACTCGAGGGATTAGTCTTCGGCATGCGGGCTGCGCAATCGGCAGTGGCTCATGCGGGGCACGTTTCCGAATCGGTTTCGTTACCGTCGATTGAAGAGCTGGAACAGGGTCGGCCTACCGACCTCGATGATCCGGAAAAGCTCCGTAGTTCGCTGCGCCGGCTGATGTGGGGAAAGGTGGGGCTTGTGCGTTCGGGAGATTCGTTGATCAGTGCGTCCGCGCAACTGGTGCGCTGGATGCGGCTGCTGGGAAAACCCTTTTCGTCGCGAGCCGCGCTGGAAGTGAAAAATATGGTGCAGGTGGCGCGGTGCATCACGGATGCCGCCTTGTGGCGGGAGAACAGCGTCGGGGCCCACTATCGGTCGGATTTTCCCGAGGCCAAGCGGCAGGGGTGGCGGAACCATAGCCAGTTACGGTTAGGGGACGGACAGGTTATCGGGATGCCGTCGAAGGAGCAAGACCTCGTCCTTGCGACCGAGGCGCCTGCGAGCCGTAGGCCCGGGAAGAAGAAGCCCGCGCGTTCGTGAGGAACGTGCGATAGTAGCCGAGGACTTTGAGAACATACTGTCGGGTTTCCGGAATCGGAGGAAGCCCCTGATAGCGCTCCACCGCATGTTCCCCCGCATTGTAGGCCGCTAAGGCCAAAGGCAGATTGCCGTTAAACCGGTCGAGCAGTTGCCGTAAGTATTTCGTTCCCCCGCCGATATTGTCATCCGGATTGTACGAGTCCCGCACATCGAGGCGCATGGCGGTTTGGGGCATGAGCTGCATCAACCCGATGGCGCCCGCATGGGACACGGCCAGCGGATCGAAGTCCGACTCTGTTTTGATCACGGCTCGAATCAACGCCGGATGCAGACGATGGGCACGGGAATGTCGGGCGATGACCGGGTCCAACTCACGGTCCGAGATGATGCTGCGAGAGCGAGGTAGTTCTGACATCACACGTTTATAGCGTGGATCATTCGGTACATTGGTCAGAGAAATGGTGCCGTTGGCATCGATATATTGGTACACCTCCGCCCGCACTGGAGATGCGGTCAGCAGTAAGGTTGCAGACAGAAGGAGGAGTGGCGTGGTGCGGTTGTACAGAGACATCGTGGTTGAGACGCCCGGAACGGTTTGGCGTTCACTGTCGATGCTTCAACCGTAGCAGCTGACCCCCTACCTGTCAAAAACGGCGGATCCTCTTCTAAGTGAAGAAGGACGGCATAACCCATTGATGAATATAGTGGGAAACGTTACGGCGCGAGTGGCTCGAGGAATCTGTGACGGCTTGCAGCGAATCGTGCCTGAATCCGTCTGGTCAAGGGCCCCGGGCGACCGTCGCCGATAGGAAAGGCGTCAACCCGTGAGACCGGCATGACTTCCATGCTGGTATTCGTCAGAAAACATTCAGCGGCCTGGCGCAGATCTGTCAGGTGGTAATGTCCTTTCTTGACCGGCAGCCCTTCCTCTTCCGCGAGAGTGATGACGATCGCCCTCGTGATGCCATCCAAAATACCGCAGTCCAGGGCCGGCGTGTGTACGGTTCCGTTCGAGATAAAAAAGAGGTTGCTGATCGTGCACTCGGTCAGTTCTTCCTTCCAATTCAAAAACAGGCTGTCAAAAGTCCCCGCCGCGATCGATTCGCGTTTGGCCAAAATGTTATTGAGGAAATTGGTGGATTTGATCTGCGGCGACAGGGCAGCCGGAAGATTTCGTCTGGTCTGTGCCACGGTGAGCGAGACGCCGTCCCGAGAAAGGACGGCGGGGGACGGATGCAACGCCTTTGTCATGATGACGACTGTCGAACGAGGACAGAGCGCGGGGTCTAAGCCGATCTCTCCTTCACCGCGTGAGACCGTGATGCGGAGATAGGCATCAACGTGATCGTTGCCGACCTCATTGCGGCGCATGGACTCATGGAGCAGTTCCCTCCACTGTGCGTCTGGAATGGGGATTGTCAGTCCAATGGCCTCTGCCGAGCGTCGAAGCCTCGCCAGATGCTGGTCGCGCATGAAGATGCGGGCGCCATAGGAGCGAAGGGTTTCGTAGACCCCATCGCCATAGAGAAAACCATGGTCAAATACCGACACGACAGCTTCTTCTTTGGGTACGAAGCGATCATTCAGAAACACCCACATCAGCGGTCAGCCTCCAGTATTTTAAAGAATGCGCCCGCCTTGGCGAGCGTTTCGTCATATTCGCGATCGGGATCGGAATCGGCCACAATGCCGGCGCCGACCTGCAGGTACCCTCTCTTTTTCGTCAGGACCAGGGTACGAATGAGGATGTTCAGGTCCAAATCGCCGCTCCAACTGAAGTAGCCCAGCGATCCAGTGTAAAGGCCGCGACGCACCGGTTCCAGTTCTTCGATAATCTCCATGCAGCGGAGTTTGGGCACCCCGGTGATGGTTCCGCCCGGAAACACAGCCTGGACGAGGTCGAAGGGCGACGTTCCCGGTCGCAGCGTGCCAATCACGTCCGATACCAGATGGCTGACATGGGAGTACTGCTCGATAGTCATGAACTCATCCACCCGGACTGAGCCGTATCGGCAGACTTTGCCGAGATCGTTCCGTTCGAGGTCTACCAACATGACATGTTCCGCTCGTTCCTTGGAGCTGGCCAATAGTTCGGCGCGCAGTGAGAGGTCTTGTGACTGCCCTTCTCCCCGAGGCCTCGTGCCGGCAATGGGTCTTGTGTCGGCCTGTGAACCTGATAATCGCACGAGTCGCTCAGGAGAGCTGCTGACGAGGGTGAGTTCAGGGAATCGCACGAGTCCCGCGAAGGGAGAGGGGTTCACGCGGCGAAGGCGGCTGTAGAGGTCGCCGGCGTATCGGTCGACATCTGCCGCCGACCAGGAGGCGTCGAGATCGAGGGTGAAACGATGAGACAGGTTCGCCTGATAAATGTCGCCGGCCGCAATGTACTCTTGGCATCGTCGGACGCGAGCGGTATAGGCGTCGCGCGACTGACTGGGGACAAAGCTCATCTGCGCGGGCTGTCTCGGGGCAGATCGAGGCGGGGGTGGGCTGGTCAGGCGAGCTTCCAACTCAGCGAGCCGGTCGCAACCCTCGCGAAACAGTTTTTCCCGGGGTTCTGCATGAAATCGTGACAGAGGGGGACAGTACATCAGATAGAGCTGGTTCGTGTGGTGATCCACCGCGGCCACGATGTCGAAAAAGGCCATATGCAGATCTGGGAGGCCAAGGTCGTCAGAGGCCAGGGTGGGAAGCGATTCAAACGAGCGGACGAGATCGTAACTCAGGTACCCGACGGCGCCACCAAAAAACGGCGGCAGGCCGTCAGGGTGTGGAATGATCGAATCGGCGAAGGCCTGCCGGAACGCCTCGAACACAGAACCACGGGAGGTGTTCCTGTGCTGGTCGGTCTCCACGTGATAGTCTTGCGCCCGTCCGGTCACGGTCAGGTAAGGATCGCTACTGAAAAACGAATACCGCGCGGTGGCGTTGGTGCCGTTGCCGCTCTCCAGGAGAAAGGAGGGACGGCCGGTGAGGGACAGGCGTTGATAAAGCTCGAAGACGTCAGCCTTCGGTTGCGGCCGAACCACCACCAGCGGTTGCGGCGGCCCCTTGAGAAATGTCTGGTGCGATACATCAGTCATGAAGGTGTTCTTACGGCGGTTGCACCCGAGGAAAAGACTATACCGCATCGTGAAGCCGGGTCATAGCAGGCCAACTTCTTGACAAGCCCCCAGCGAATTTGCTTGAATGGCGCGCCCGCCGATGGGTGCACTCTCTCCGATTGCGCTGAGGAGTGCCGCACGTGAGCATCTGATGCCCCCCTCTCAGGATCCGTTATATGCGGGGCTCGGGCAGGCTGTCCGGATCGGGACGGAACTGCTTGCTGCGTTGATTGTCGGGGGAGGATTGGGCTGGGTCATCGACACCTATCTGCTGGATTCCAATCCATGGGGATTGGTCGCAGGATTGGGGTTGGGGGCCGCCGCCGGTATCCGGAATGCCTATCGATCGGCCCAACGATGGCAGAGTTAACCTGAATCGTCTGACTCAAAAAGGATCATCGTGGAAGAAAGTCCGTTACATGCGTTTGAATTGCACGATCTGATTCCGCTCGTGCCCGCCGGTGTCGATATCTCCATCAACAAAGCGGTCATCCTCATGTGGGTGGTGGTCGGTCTGGTGGCCTTTCTGATGATCTCCGCCGCCGCCGCCCGCAAGTTGGTTCCCGGCAAATTGCAGAACATGGCCGAATTGATCGTCGAGTTCATTCGCGGGATTATTTTAGACACCATGGGTGAGCCGGGGATGAAATATTTTCCGCTGATCGGCACGCTCTTCCTCTTTATTCTCTTTGCGAACTTGCTCGGGTTAATTCCCGGATCCTATACCGTCACGAGTCAGATTATCGTCACCGCGGTGTTTGCGGTGGGGATTTACGGCCTGAGCCTGGTCTTGGGATTTTCGCTGCATGGAATGAAGTTCCTCGGTATTCTCGTGCCGCCTGGAACACCGGGCTGGTTGCTGCCGCTCATGATTCCGATTGAGTTGATCAGCCAACTGGCGCGGCCCATTTCACTGGCGGTGCGGTTGTTCGCGAATATGACGGCCGGCCACGTCATTTTAGGCGTGTTGTTCGGATTGGCCATCAGCGGGGGATTGCTGATCGGCTGGTTGCCGTTTGCCTTCACGATTGCGATGAATGGTCTCGAAGTCGGTATTGCGTTTATTCAAGCCTATATCTTCACCGTGCTGAGCTGTGTCTATTTAGGGGATGCCGTGACCTTGCACGGTCATAGCGAGCACGCACACTAGGTCGAGTGGTCTATAAACTGAGGAGAGGACACACAATGGATGCAGCAGCAGCAGCGTTGGTCGGCATGGGGTTGGCGGCGGCAGGTTTTGCCGGAGCCGGTGTGGGAATCGGGTACATCTTCGGAAAAATGATTGAGGCCGTGGCCCGCCAGCCGGAAGCGGAAGGTCGCGTCGGGAAGTACATGTGGATTGGTTTCGCGTTGGTTGAAGCCATCGCTTTGTACGGACTGGTCATTGCGTTCATCATCATGGGCTTGCGCAAGTAGACGCATCGCGGTCGAGCCCTGGTGCTGGGGCCCATGCCCGGCTCAGAACCCTCAACTCATTTGGGTAACAGACTATGCCTCAATTTGAATCGCATTTCTTTTCGTCGTTGATCTTCTGGGAGATACTCTCCTTTGGCATTCTCTTCTTCCTGCTTTACAAGTATGCGTTCCCGAGCTTGCTGGGCATGCTGGAAGAGCGTGAAAAAAAGATCAAGGACAGTCTCGATCAAGCCGAACGCCACCGTACCGAGGCCGAGCGCAAACTCAAGGAATACGAAGCCAAGCTGGCGACTGCGGCCAAAGACGCGGATGCGCTGTTGGCTCAAGCCAAAGAGCGGGCGGCGCGGTTGATGGATGAGAATGAGCAGCGCATGACGGCGGATGCGGAGCGAATCAAGGGCGACGCGACGCGCGAGATCGAGACCGAACGCCGCAAGGCCATTCAGGATATTCGCTCACAGACCACGGATTTAGCGATGATGGTCGCGGAAAAAGTCGTCGGGCGGGCATTGACGGATGGCGATCATCGTCGTCTGGCAGATGAAGCCCTGGACGCCCTCGCGAAGACCTACCAGAGCCGGAACTAGTTTTCTGACGCCGGGGGGGTGAGACTTACGCCCCCCTGGCGGTATCCTTCCAAGTCCAACGTCACGAAACGATAACCGCCCCGCTTCAAACTCTCGACCAGCCGTTCGCGGCGACTCCCTTCCAGCAGTTTCGGCAGCTCCTCGACTGCCAACTCAATTCTCGCCAGGTCACCGTAGTCGCGCACGCGGCAGAGTCGGAAGCCCTCGTGCATCAAGGCCGCTTCCGCTTGCTCCACGCGTGAGAGCGTACTTCGGGTAATGGTTATTCCTCGCGGGACGCGTGAGGAGAGGCAGGCAGCGGCAGGCTTATCCCAGTTCGTGAGCCGCAGGTCCCGTGCGGCCTCGCGAATATCGGCCTTCGTGAATCCGGCTTCCAGCAATGGGCTGCGCACACCCCACTCGCGGGCGGCCTTCAGGCCTGGTCGATCGTCCCCCAGATCGTCGACGTTGGTGCCGTCAACAATACACATCGTGAGAGATTCACTTCTGAGTCTGCCCAAGAGCGAATAAAGGTCGGTCTTGCAGTGGTAGCAGCGGGTGGCATCATTGCGGACGAAGTCGGGGATTTCCAGTTGGTCCGTCTCGACTACCTGATGGCGTGCCCCGATTTCCATCGCGAGCTGTTGGGTCAGCGCCAGTTCCGATGCGGGCAGTGTGGGGGAGACGGCGGTGACTCCGATGGCCTGCTCGCCCAATTCATCATGGGCCAGTTTGAGGACCAACGTACTATCGATACCTCCGGAGAACGCCACGATGACCGAGCCCATCTCGCGAAGGAGATGCCTCGCCAGGGAGACCTTATCGATCAGTGGAGTGGTGGAGACCATGAGGATTCCGACTTGTTGCGTGGCCGCCGGGTCGAGCTAGCAGGCTATTGCTTCACTTTAGCTTTTGCAATCGATCCGACGACGACCAAGGCGTAATGTTGTGGGTCGAGATATTGCTTAGCCACGCGGAGGACCTCCTCCTTCGTGACCCTTTCGATAGCCTTTGGATAGTTCGTAAAATAGTCCAAGCCCAGATTGTAGAATTCCACCTGCGCGAGCACGTTGGCAAGCTTGGCGCTGGAATCTACCCGCAGAGGGAAACTTCCGACAATGAAGGACTTCGCTTCGTTGAGTTCCTGATCTGTCACGGGGGCATCGCGTATGCCCTTGATCTCCGTGAGGACCCCTGAGATGGCTTGATTGGTGACTTCGGTCCTGGTCTGGAGGCTGATAAAGAAGGCCCCCGGCAGCAAGCGGGAATCGAATTGGCTCATGATGCCGTAGGCCAGTCCCTGCCTGTCCCGGATGGAGTCCATCAGACGCGAGGAAAACCCGCCGGCGCCCAAAATGTAGTTCATGACCGTGACGGCGTAGTAGTCAGGATTCGTCCGGCTGATGCCGGTATGCCCCAGAACAATGGTCGATTGCGTGAGATCTTTCTCGATCAGCTGAACCATTTTGCGGTCGATCGGCGTCGGCTTTTTGAGTTGGTAGGGCGAAGCCGCGCCCTTCTTCCAGGATCCGAAGTGTGTCTGAACCAGTGTGGCTGCCTGTTCCTGCGTCAGGTCTCCGACGATGACGAGAATCGTCTGATTCGGCAAATATTCGCGGGCATGGAACTGTTGGACATCGGCCACCGTGATTTTGTTGAGGGTGTCCTCTGCGCCATGGGCCGGCCAACTGTAGGGATGACCGTGAAAAATCAATTGATGAAAGGCCTTCATGGCCACATTGCCGGGATCGTCGTCATCGCTGAGGATTTCACCGAGAATCTGGGTGCGAACCCGCTCGAATTCCTGCTTATGGAACGCGGGATGTTGCAGCACATCGGCCAGGAGGGTAAACCCGAGGTCTGCGTCTTTCTTCAGCACGCGCGCGGAGGCGGTGGTGAAGTCTTCCGCCGCATGGGCTTCAAGGGAGCCTCCCACGAAATCGATCTGCTCGGCGATCTGCCGGGACGTTCTGGTTTGAGTCCCTTCATCGAGGAGGCTGGCGGTGAGATTGGCCAAGCCGGCTTTGTCCGGAGGATCTTGCGCCGACCCTACCTTTACCAAGGCATGGATCTCCACGGTTGGAAGAAAGTGTTGTTCCAGGAACAGGACGGTCATGCCGTTCGCGGTCACGGAACGGGTTGGAACGATGTCCGCGGCTTGTCCCTGCGCACTTGGCAGGCAGAGGGCGAGCAAAAATATCCCGAGGAAGAACCGGCCTCGTGGTTGATGGATTCTGGGTGAGAGCGGAGCCTGTCGTCGCATCATCTGCGTCTGCTCACTGGTGCGGTTGGGCCGGTGAGGCCGATTGAATTTGCGGCGGGAGCGGAACCAATGTCCCGGTTGTGCGCAGATCGGCGGCCAGATAATGCGAGGCGACCCGTTGGACGTCCTGTGCGGTGACAGCACGGGTACGCTCTACGAACTGGCTGACTTTCCGCCATCCAGCTCCGATCGTTTCCGCTTCCCCCAGTAGCATGGCCTGGCGAAAGTTGGAATCCTGTTCGAAAATGTGGGCGGCTTCGATCTGGTTTTTTGCCCGCTGGAGTTCGAGTTCGCTCGGCGGATCGGTTTGGATCCGTTGGATTTCCTTGAGCACCGCGTCTTCGACCGCTTCGACCTTCTCGCCTGGTTTCACCACCGCATAGAAGTAAAACAAGCCCGGGTCAGCCTGCATCAATCCGTAGTCGGCACCTACGGCCAGCGCGGTCTTCTGCTCATACACGAGACTCTGGTAGAGCCGCGCGCTCTTCCCATGAGACAGAATCGATTCGAGGACGTTCAACGCATAGGAATCGTCGCTGGAATAATTCGGCACGCGATATCCCATCATGACGAAGGGCACTTGTGCTTCGCGCTTCAGGAGAAACCGGCGTTCGCCGCGTTGCGGGGCTTCAGTCACGGCCAAGGCTTTGGGTGAAGGACCTTTGGGAATCGGTTCGAACAGTCTAGCGATGACTGGTAGGAGCGTGTCTGCCTTGATGTCGCCGACGACGAGCAGGGTGGCGTTATTGGGTGAATAGTAGGTGTCATAGTGCCGCTGCAGATCGTCGAGGCTCATGGCATCGAGATCGGAGAACCATCCGATCACCGGCCAATGGTAGGGATGGCTCATGAAGGCTTGCGCAAAGAGGGATTCGACCAGCGCGCCTTGCGGATCATCTTCGTTCCGAAGACGCCGCTCTTCCTTGACGACTTCCCGTTCGGTTTTAAATTCGTTGGCATCAAGAATCAGCCCTTGCATCCGGTCGGCTTCGAGTTCAAGGGCCAGCGTGACGCGATCGGCAGCCAGGTTTTCAAAATAGGCGGTAAAGTCCTGGCTGGTGAAGGCATTGTCCATTCCGCCGTTTTTGCGGATGAGGCGGGAAAAGGTCCCTTTGGGATATTTCGCAGTGCCTTTGAACATCATATGTTCCAGCATGTGCGAGAGCCCCGCCCGGCCCATCACTTCATTTCGCGAACCGACCTTGTACCACACCTGCACGGTGGCCACAGGAGCCTTGGGGACCTCCACGAGGATGACCTTCATGTCGTTGGAGAGGGTGAACTCCTTCGGCTCAACGGCATGGGCGGTGGAATTCTGGCTCGTGATCAAGAGGATGCTGAGAAGTGAGCCAGCGAGAATTGAAGAACGGAGCAGCGATGACTTGTGAGATGTGCTCGGCGTAGGCATGTACGAAGATCATGCTAACAACGGGTCTGAATCTGTGTCAAGGTAATCGGGGCCTGGCTCACCTCGATCCGGCCCAATTGGCCGCAAGCGCCCAGGACGTCGCGGCCGCGACTGCGACGCAGGTAGGCATCCACGTGACCACGGCGCAAAGTGCTCTGGAACAGTTCGATGGCGGCTTCCGTCGGGCGTCGATAGGGGCTGCCGGGAAAAGGGTTGAAGGCGATCAAGTTGACCTTGCAGCGAAGTCCGCGGAGCAGTTTGATCAATCGGGTCGCATCCTCAGGCCGATCGTTCACGTCCGCGAGAAGGACATACTCAAATGTGAGGCGATCGCGATCGGCCAGCGGATAGTCGCGGCAGGCAGCCAGCAAGGCCTGGAGCGAATGAAGCCGGTTGGCCGCGGGCATGATCTGGTGGCGAAGTTCATCGGTGGTCGCATTTAAGGAAATGGCCAGATTGACCTTCAACGGGGCGACATCTTTGATGCGCGATGCGAGCCCCGCGGTGGAAACGGTAATGCGGCGACCTGAAAACCCCAGCCCCCACGTCTGATCGGTGAGGCGACCGACGGCATCGGCCACGGCGTCGAGATTGGCCAGCGGTTCTCCCATTCCCATGAAGACCAGGTTCGTCAATCGTTGGTTGGCTTCCAAATGGTCCTGAGCCAGCAGGACTTGATCCAGGATTTCATGTGCGCGGAGGTTGCGCGTGAGTCCTAACGTGCCGGTCAGACAGAATCCGCAATCAAGTGTGCAGCCCACTTGCGTGGAGAGGCACAACGTGAGCCGGTCTTCGTCGGGGATGAGGACGCACTCAATTTGCTTGCCGTCAGTCAGCGTGAGTACAAATTTTTTCGTGCCGTCCTGAGAGGCGAACAT
Source organism: Nitrospira sp. (assembly GCA_024998595.1). Taxonomy (GTDB): domain Bacteria; phylum Nitrospirota; class Nitrospiria; order Nitrospirales; family Nitrospiraceae; genus Nitrospira_A. The sequence goes on along the minus strand of JACOEK010000002.1, from coordinate 147,085 downwards.
GTGGACATCCGTGGTTCGCTCGATGCTGCACGAGGCGGTCAGGTGCTCACGATCCTTCTGCGGGAGATTGCTCATCTCGGCGAAGGTGCGGACACGTTCCTGGTAGAGCCAGCGCAGGATTTGTGACGCGCGATAGGCGGGCCAGCCCAGCGAGGCAACGAAGGCGGCCATGCCGGGTTCGTTCAAAGCCAGGAGGTTGTGACGGGTGGCAGTCTGCTGAACCATGCCGGAGCCTAGCACAGGGAAAAAACTTGTGACAAGCAAGGTGAACCTGGTCGCGTTTATGCGGCGTTACGTTATAATGATACCGGTTCACTTTCTGCTCAGGGGGCTTGTGCGCGAACTTCCTTGGCGGACCAGTGTAGCGGCCCTTGCCGTGTGGGTTTTTCTGTCGAGTGTATTTTTGACGGCGACAGCTGAATCTCCTCGCCCTTTGCCCGTTGTTCCTCCGCTCTGTGTCTCCGCCGAAGATTGCTTCCGTTCGGCACTTGCCGTCAACGATCGATCCGGTTCCCCGGCTCAGCGCGAACAAGCGACGACCGTCAAAATCGACCAACTGCGGTCCGTGCTGGAATTGTTTCCTGCGACCTTGTGGGCTGCGCGAGCTCGGGTCGTGCTGGGGGTCCTTCTCATTGAGCGCGACCCCGGTGAAGCGGCGAAACTTTTACGCGCCGCTCAGCCGGAGATGCCTATGATCGACGATTACGTCCGCCTCTGGATCGCAGAGTCATTGTCGAAACAGAACGAGCCGATCCAAGCCGCCGAGTTGCTGGAGACCATTCCTAAGATTGTGCCGGACTCGAATCTGATTGCGAAGGCCGCTTATCGCACAGGGGAGGCCTGGTATAGCGCAAATGTGTGTTTTCGCGCGGTGGAGTGGTTGGAGCGCGCCGTCACGCTTGCGGATAAGGACCAGGCGGCACCCATGGCCTTGTCCCATGAAGCCGACTGCCACATTCGCGAGAATCGGTTACCGGAGGGGCGTGCCGCGCTGAAGCAGCTTTGGCTCCGATATCCGCAATCACCGGAGGCGCGTGAGGCGAAAACGCGGTTGGATGCGGCCCTAGGCGGAGAGTCCTGGCTGCCGACTGCCGACGACTATTGGATTCGAGCACAGGCGTTTCTTGGACTCTCGATGCAAGCCGAGGCGGTGGAAGAGTTGCGGCGGTTCCTCTCTCTGGGACCGGGGCATGCCCGACGGTATGAGGCTCGCCTGAAGTTAGGCGTCGCCTATGTCCGGCTGAAGCAATATGACCAAGCCCGCGAAACGTTTCGCGGTTTAGTGGCCGACCGGGTGCAGGAGTCAGCGGAAGCTACGGTATGGCTGGCCCGGGTCTATTTGCGGCAGAGTCTCGGAGACAAACTCATCGAATTGGCGCGATCGGCAGCCCAGGGCCCCTTGGCCGGCGATCAGCGGGCGATGGTGCATCTGTTTGCCGGGGTGTGGTTGGAGGATCAAGGGAAGTTCGATGAGGCCATCGGCATGTTCCGGCAGGTCGCGAAGCTGGGTGATTCCGCGAGCCAACGGGCTGAGGGGCTGTGGCGAGCCGGATGGGCACAATATCGTACTGCTCGGTACAAGGATGCAGCGGAAACCTTTCGCGCCGTCGTTGAGTTGCACGTCAACGGGTTTGAACCTCAGGCGATGTATTGGGCGGCGCGGGCGGACGAGCATGGGAAAAGCACGAACGTCGGAGAGCAGTATGCGCGGGTTTGCCAGCGCCATGCCTATAGCTACTATTGCCAGCTGGCCGCGCGGCGAACGTCGATGCCGGCGAACCAGCCGCCAGTGGTAGCGGTCGAACGCCCCACGGCCGAAGAAGCGGAACGGTTGCCGGAGAATCGGCGTCCGGAAATCGAAAAGCATGCCGTCTACCAGCGCGGAATCGAGCTGAAGACGCTGGGGTTTGCGCAAGATGCGGCTCGTGAACTGGGAGCTTTGACGGAGCAGTACAGCCGGGATCAGGACGTGCTACTGGCCTTTTCGACGATGCTGAGTGAGGTGGGAGCGTATCATCCTGCCTTGCGGGTCGCGAAAGTTCATTTTCGTGAGAAATTAGAGCGGAGTGGCTTGCCCACTGCACCAGCCCTGTGGACCGTTGCCTATCCGACCGGCCTCGTGCCGACGATTGCCGCCCAGGGGATTACTGCCGTCGATCCCTACCTGGCCGCTGCCATCATTCGAGAGGAAAGCCAATACGATGAAAAGGCGGTCTCCGTGGTGGGGGCCGTGGGGTTAATGCAACTGATGCCGGTGACGGCCAATGCGGTCGCGCAACGGTACGGGTTTCCGACGGTCGGGCGGGAGGAATTATTTGATCAGGAAACGAATATCCGGCTCGGGGTGCGCTACCTCGGACAATTACTCGAGCAGTACGGCGGCAACCTCGCGCATGCGGTGGCCGCTTACAATGCCGGCCCGATTGCCGTGAACAATTGGATCGCGGTGCATCGGGGCCGCGATCAAGACGAGTTCGTGGAGCTGATTCCCTATCAGGAGACGCGATTGTACGTGAAACGGGTGTTGCGCAGTTACGGAGAATACCGCCGGCTCCACGTGACGTCATAGCGGGAGCGGTTTTCTTGACAAGGGGGAATGAACTTTCTATATTTCGCCCCCATTAACCACCGTGCGCGACCATCACTTTGCTATGAGGAAATACCATGACTTTAGATCGTCTCGATGCTCTTGAAATTCGGATTCGTGATCTCGTGAAACTGGTGCAGGATCTCAAGCGGAAAAACACGTCGCTGGAAGACGAACTTCGCCTGGCGCGTGAACGGGTCGCGGTGCGCGATGACGAAAACCGACGCTGGGAGCAGGAGCGCCTCGATATCCGATCCCGGATCGAAAAAGTGCTCGGCGAAATTGATTTGCTGGAGTGCCTGGATGAACCCAAGGAGGTGGCGTTTGACTAAAACCATTGACGTGGAGATCTATGGCCAGCGGTACACCGTGAACGGCGAGGCCGACGAAACCTACGTGAAGCAATTAGCCGAGATTGTCGATAAGCAAATGAAGCAGGTGGCGGCCGGGATGCGGTCAGCCACCCCGGCCAAATTGGCGGTCCTTGCCGCATTCAACCTCGCCCATGAGTTGATGGAATCGGAGCGACGGTTCCGGCAGGGCGAAGCGGATGCGGACCGTCGTGTGGCCTCCCTCATGGAGTCGATCGATCAGCAGATGCCGTCCATCTTCTCACGGTGAGTTTCGCCTTGCTTTCACTGCACTCCTTTGTTACTGTTTCCTCGTTGTATTGACCTGAGGGTCAACAAGAGCAGGAGAGGAAAGGACGCTTCGAATTAGGACGGAAAATCTGACGACGGTATTTGAGCGCTAAACATATGGAATCGCTGGTTTTTGTTCTGTTGTTCAGTGTGGTCGTGATCGCAGGGATGAGTCAGGGGGTTCGGCCCTCCGCGCCCGTGCGACAGGTGTGTCATCAACGAACGTTGAAGCTTGGGGACCAGGGGCTCACCGGTAACTGGGGGCATCTGCATTCCCCGTGGCTTGAATATGCAACAGTCCGAACGAGGCGGCAGAGGACTGCTCCTTTGCGAGCCGACCGAAGAAATGATTCAGGTCGAGGCCGACCACTCCTCTACTTGAAGTAGCGACGGCGATTCCATAGGTTGTAGTGTACTGGCTCACGTAGTCCGATATTGTTCCTTCCTGTCTAGCCATCCCTTATCTTCACTCCCTGCTCCCCTATAACACTGGCTGCGATCATTTGCAGGGTGACAGTGTGTCTGTCCCACTGCCGTAAGGGAGGTGGTTCCCATTTCTCTCAGCGTTGTTGCGTACATTCTTATCGGTTTAGTTGGAGCGGTTCTGGGAGCCGGTCTGTATGAAGTATTGCGTCGTCGGTCGGCAGTCACACGACGGGCGGAGGCCGAGGACCAGTCAGCGCAGATCGTGCAGTCGGCTCAGCGCGAAGCAGAAAACCTTGTGAAGGAGGCCAAACTCGAAGCCAAGGACCTCGTCTTTCAGGCACGCATCGAGCTGGAAAAAGAGCAAAAAGCGAAGCTCGCCGAAGTCACGAACGTGGAACGGCGGGTGTCTCAGCGCGAAGAGGGGTTGGACAGAAAAGTCAGTCTGCTCGAGAAGCGCGATCAGGAAGTACTCAAGCGGGAACAAGACCTGCTCAAGCGGGAAGATGTTCTGGCTCAGAAGGATGCGGCCTGCGCACAGGCCCTCAAGCAGCATCGTGAGGCTTTGGAGCGCGTGGCCGGTCTCACGGCCGAGGAAGCCAAACGTCAGTTGATTCAGGAGATGGATAGTCAGGCCCGATTGGAAGCGGCCGGGTTGGCGAAGCGCCTGCTTGAAGAGGCGAAAGAAAATGCCGACCGGGAAGCACGGGAAATCATTGCCTGTTCCATTCAGCGTGTTACTCGTGATTATGTAAACGAGGCCACGATTTCGGTGGTGCCGATTGCCAATGATGCCATGAAGGGTCGGATTATCGGCCGTGAAGGGCGAAATATCCGCGCCATCGAGGCGGCCACGGGGATCGATCTTATTATCGATGAGACGCCTGAGGCGGTCATTATTTCAGGCTTCGACCCGCTTCGCCGCGAGATTGCCAAGGTGTCGCTTGAACGGCTCATGCACGATGGCCGGATCCATCCGACCCGCATTGAAGAAATCGTCGAAAAAGTGAAGGTCGACATCGAGAAGTTGATGATCGAAGAAGCGGAAAAGGTCATCTTCGAGGTCGGGTTGTCGGATTTCCATCCCGAGTTGGTCAAGGTGCTAGGACGGCTCAAGTATCGGACCAGCTACGGACAGAACAATCTGTACCACGCGCGCGAGGCAGCCTACATTTGCGGCATCATGGCTTCCGAGTTGAAGCTCGATGTGAAACTTGCCAAGCGGGGCGCGCTTTTGCATGACATCGGAAAAGCCGTCAGCCACGAGGAAGAGGGGCCGCATGCCATGCTGGGCGCGGAGATCGCCAAGAAGTACGGCGAAAGCGTGAAGGTGGTCAACGCCATTGCGGCCCATCACGAGCAGGTCGAGCCTATTTGCCCGGAGACGGTCCTGGTAGCGGCGGCGGAAGCGCTGTCGGCTGCGCGGCCGGGCGCTCGTCGGGAAGCGTTGGAGTCGTATGTGAAGCGGCTGGAGAAGCTGGAGTCGCTGGCGACCGTCCATAAAGGCGTACAGAAAGCGTATGCCATTCAGGCCGGACGAGAAATTCGTGTGATCGTGAAGCAGGAAGATCTCACGGATCCGGAATGTTTTCAGCTTTCTCGGGAGTTGGCCAAAAAGATCGAGCAGGAGCTGACGTATCCGGGGCAAATCAAGGTCACGGTGATCCGGGAGAGCCGGTTCGTCGATTTTGCGAAGTGAGTGACTGGTTATGAAAGTACTGATGATCGGAGACATCATGGGCGAGCCTGGACGACGGTCCGTGGCTCGCCTCCTGCCGAAGCTTATTGCCAACCATTCTATCGACGTCGTGGTCGGCAACGGCGAGAATGTGGCCGGTGGATTCGGTATTACACCTGATCTGGTGGACGATCTCTTTGACCTTGGAGTGTCGGTCATCACCACGGGGAACCACGCGTGGGATAAAAAGGAAATTCTGGACGTGTTTCCTCGCGAACCGCGGCTTTTGCGTCCCGCGAATTATCCTGCCGGAGTGCCCGGCCGAGGCAGTTATGTGTTTACCACGCCTGGTGGGGAATCGTTGGGTGTGCTGCATTTGATGGGACGAGCGTTCATGCCCATCATCGATTGCCCATTCCAGGTCGCAAAGCGCGAGGTTGAGCGGCTCAAGACGCAGGTCTCCGCCATCGTGGTCGATATGCATGCCGAAGCATCTTCGGAAAAGATGGCGATGGGGCACTATCTCGATGGATTGGTCACGGTCGTGGCGGGCACTCACACCCACGTGCAAACGGCGGATGAGCAAATTCTTCCCAAGGGAACGGCCTACATCACCGACATTGGCATGACCGGTCCCTTGCATTCGGTGATCGGAATCAAAAAAGAGCTGGCCATTGAAAAGTTTCTCACGGGGATGCCGCGCCGATTTGAGGTGGCCTCGGGACCGACGGTGTTCTGCGCGGTCCTCATTGACCTGGATGCCACACTTGGCAAAGCGGTGTCGATCGAACGTATCCGAGTGATGGATTGACCTGTTTCCGGACTCATTCCCTTCCGCTCGGTGAGACATGACCGGGCACAACCTTGCGCTGCCGTTGCTGCTTTCCGTGTCCGATGTGACGCGGCTCATCCGGAATTCCCTGGAAGATCAATTTCAGGATATCTGGATCGAGGGCGAGATCTCGAATCTTCGCGCGCCGTCCTCCGGTCATTTCTATTTCACGCTCAAGGATCCCCAGAGCCAGCTTCGAGGGGTATTGTTTCGGTCCGGAGCCTTACGGCTGCGGTTTGCCCTGCAGGAAGGCCTGACCGTGATTGCGCGCGGACGCATCTCTGTGTACGAACCGCGCGGCGAGTATCAGTTGATCGTCGACTCGCTCGAGCCCAAGGGCGTAGGCGCATTTCAGTTGGCATTCGAGCAGCTCAAGGCGCGGTTGTCCGAGGAGGGGTTGTTCGATGAAGCGCGAAAACGGAAATTGCCGTGGTTTCCTGGGACAGTAGGCGTGGTCACCTCGCTGACCGGGGCGGCGATCCGCGATATTGTAGCGGTGCTTCGCCGCCGTTGCCCCGTCGCCAATATTCTCATCGCCCCTGTTCCGGTTCAGGGGGAGGGCGCCGGCGAGCGTATCGCGGGGGCGATTGGCGCGTTGAGTGAACTGCCCCAGGTGGAGGTGCTGATAGTCGGACGTGGCGGCGGCGCCTCGGAAGATTTGTGGGCGTTTAATGAAGAAGCGGTGGTTCGTGCCATTGCCCGGTCCAGGGTACCGGTGGTTTCCGCCGTGGGGCATGAAATCGATGTGACGCTCTCGGATTTTGCGGCGGACCATCGTGCCCCCACGCCCTCTGCGGCAGCGGAAGCGGTAGTGCCTGTGCTGGATGAGATCATGGAACGCCTGGATGAACTGGACCGTCGTCTGCGACGAATCGTGGACACCCTGCTGCAAATGCAGCGGCACCGGTTTGAACGATCGCTCAGCGTCTTGGGCGAAACGCGCTTTCGGATTCAGACTCAGGCCCAGCGGCTTGATGAGCTCTGGGATGGATTAACGCGCGCCTTTACCGAACAGCTCACGGCGCTGCATCGTGAAATGGTGGAACGCCGGCACGTTTTGCTCGCGCAGGGGCCGCGCAGTCTGATCCAGCGGTCACTGGTGGTCATCCCCCAGTTATATAAGCGTTTGGAGCAGGAAGCGCGCCGCGGGCTCGTTTCCAAACGGCAATCGGTTGCGATGCAGATGGCCGCGCTCGATGCTCTCAGCCCCTTAGCCATTTTACAGCGCGGGTTCAGCATCGTTCATACCGTTTCGGACGGGAGGATCGTGCGGCGAGCGTCCGATGTGGCGGTGGGGGAGGCCGTTCAGGTCACACTTGGTGAAGGACAATTGGTCTGTCAGGTCGACAAGGTCGTGTCCGAGTCGATATCTTGACCCGACCGGGGACGCAGGCAATAATGTTTCGGTCGCTGGATAAGCAAAGGGAGTGGTTGTGGCAGCCGTGAAATTCGAATACGCGATGGCGAGATTGGAAACGATCGTCGCCGAACTTGAAAAGGGAGATCTTCCGCTCGACGATTCGCTGAAGATTTTCGAGGAAGGGATTCGGTTGTCCAAAACCTGTCTCAAGATGCTGGAGGACGCCGAACGGAAGGTGGAGATTTTGGTGCAGGAGAAAGACGGGAAAAAGCGCATTCAAGCGTTTTCTCCCGGTGAGGATGAGCCGGAGACCTCACCGTAGCCGTCTGAGACATCGCGGGCTACCGTGCGGCCTGCAGCCTTCATCGTCATCACGCCTCCTTTCACATTATGACCCAGAAAATTCGCCCACAACGGGAACGGCTTGATCTTGCGCTCGTCCGTCGTGGTCTCGTCGCCAGTCGAGAAGACGCGGCCAGACTGATCCTGGCCGGTCTTGTCCGTGTGGATGGAATCGTTACCGACAAGGCGGCGAAACCTACCATGCCGGGTGCGTTGGTGGAAGTGACAGGGGCGGGTTCTCCCTATGTGGGACGGGGAGGAGAAAAGCTGGCCGGCGCGCTGGATCAATTTCAGGTCGATCCAAGCGGGATGGTCTGTTTCGATGTGGGATGTTCGACGGGAGGTTTTACCGATTGTCTGCTGCAGCGAGGCGCGACCCGCGTGTATGCGGTGGATGTGGGGTATGGTCAGTTTGAGTGGCGGCTTCGACAGGACCCGCGGGTGGTCCTTATGGAGCGGACCAACATCCGGTACCTTGATCCCGGCAAGATCGCTGAGCCGATCGATTTGATCGTGATCGACGTCTCGTTCATTTCTCTCACGCTCGTCCTACCCGCGGTTGTCTCGTTTCTCGCCGCGGCCGGTTCTATCATCACGCTGATCAAGCCGCAGTTTGAGGTGGGGAAGGGGCTCGTCGGGCGGGGAGGGATTGTACGGGATGACGGGTTGCGTGAGGCAACAGTTGAAAAAGTGGTGGCTTGTGCCGTGCAGCTCGGGTTGGAGTTCGCCGGTCGTATGGAATCTCCGATCGAAGGCCGCAAAGGCAACCGAGAATTTCTCGCATGGTTTCGACGGAAGGTGTAATTCTGGCTCTGGTGGCACCCGTTGGATGGCAGTCAGGACCATATGGATTGTCGTCACTGGGGCAGGACGAAAACGCTTTGAGGAAGCAGGCAGAAGGTGTAGGCTGAGTTTCGACGAGGTAGTTGAGCTGCTGGGAGTATGGTTGATGAAGGAGAGGCGAGGATACGTATGAAAGTCTTGGTTACCGGAGGGGCTGGATTTATCGGATCACATGTCGTGGATCGACTGCTCCAAGAGGGGCATGACGTCGTGGTGGTCGACAATCTCGTAACGGGTAAGCGAAAAAACGTGCCCAAGGCGGCGCAATTCTACAAATTGGACATCGAGAATCCGAAACTGGAGCGGGTGTTCCGCAATGAGCGCCCGTCGGTGGTGTTTCACCTGGCGGCACAGATGAACGTTCGACGTTCAGTCGAAGATCCTCTGTTCGACGCCCAGGTCAATGTGCTGGGGACGTTGAACGTCTTGGAGCAAGCATCCAAGCATGGTGCGCGAAAGGTCATTTTTTCATCATCCGGGGGGGCGATTTATGGAGAACAACTGACCTTTCCTGCACCGGAAACACATGTCACTCAGCCACTTTCTCCCTATGGGATCAGCAAATTGTGCGGCGAGCATTACCTTTCGTACTACCATCGGATGAGCGGCATTCAGGTGGTGAGTTTGCGGTATGCGAATGTCTATGGGCCTCGCCAGGATCCTGAAGGAGAAGCGGGTGTTGTAGCCATTTTCATTCAGAAAATGTTGCGCGGGGAGCAAGCCGTGGTGAACGGGAATGGTCGCCAGACCCGTGACTTTGTCTTCGTCGAGGACGTCGTCGAGGCAAATTTGATGGCGATGGGTCCTCAGGTTGAGGGTGTGTACAATGTGGGTACCGGCATTGAGACGTCGGTGAGTGACCTATTCCGAATCGTCGTGGATCTGACCAAGGTTGAATTCAAGGAAGTGCATGGTCCGGCAAAACGAGGCGAGCAGGCGAGGAGCGTCATTGACTGCACAAAGCTCCAGCGCACGCTTGGCTGGGAGCCGAAGGTCGACTTGCGGGAGGGATTGCGGCGAACGGTAGAATATTTTCGAGACGGACTTGGCTAGTCCCCTCAGCTAATAGCGGGGGACGGACGAGTCTACCTGTGTAGACCAGGCATCGATGCCCCCGATGAGGTTTTTCACGTTTCCAAACCCTTGCTGTAGCAGAAATCCCGTCGCATCTGCGCTTCTCATCCCATGGTGGCACACCGCGACAATTTCAGCGTTACGGTCCAATTTCCCCAGGGATTGCTGAAGCGTTGCCAGCGGCACCAGGACTGAACCTTCCAGCTTGGCAATGGCGTATTCCCACGGCTCGCGAACATCTACGAGCACAAGCTTGTCCCCTTTATCCAACCTCGACTTGAGTTCTGTAGGCGTAATTGTAAAGCTCATCAACGTACCTCCATCTGTACTGAGATGATCGGATCATAAGGAGCCAGAAAATGGGTGTCAACCCTGGCCGCGTAGGGCTGGGGGAAAATGTCTCAAGTTCGGCAGGCTTCAGTCCGAAGGAGAGCAGTGGCACAAGCGAAACAGGAGAGTTGGTTCCGAGCGTGAGAGTGGGGAAAATCCTGCATCGTCAGCATGGCCGTTTTTTGTTCATGTGTGCAAATCCTGCCTAGACTAGTGGGGAAATTGTTTGGCAAAATAGGGCGAGATCACATGTAAGACATTGATTTTCATGGTCTTCGAGTGGGTTTGTGGCAGGCACGGGCATGCAATTTGCTTAAGCATGGTGGAGATGTGAACGCGCAAGATTCGGAGGTCGTGGTGTTGGTCACCACCGCCTCCTATGAAGAAGCCGAGAAGATTGGACGGATAATCGTCGAATCCCGACTTGCGGCTTGCGCCAATGTGCTGAATGGGATGCATTCAATTTTTCGATGGGACAACAAGATCAACGTCGAGAACGAATGCCTGATGATCATCAAAACGACCCTGCAGCGTTATTCGGAGCTTGAAGCGGTCATTCGGCAACACCACAGCTATTCCGTCCCGGAAATTATCGCGTTGCCGGTCGTAGCAGGCTCGGTCCCCTACCTGAACTGGATCAGGAGTGAGACTTCTAAGTAGTTGATTCTAATATGCAATTTTTTGAAAACAAAGGGTTGACCATCGAGCTTGAGATGGGTACACTGCAAAAGTCGGTGGTTGTAATTCGGAAGCTGAATCCGTGAAGGGGAGCACCCTATGAGCCAACAAACGGCCGAAACAAGTGATGCCTATACAGTGGTGGTCTTTCGAGGATCGTCCTCCAAGCCGCTACGGTTTAGTTTTCCACGTAAATTCGTACGCAAGCTTTTGATCCTGGCCGCCATTTTGATTGTGGCCGATCTGCTCGTTGTGTCCCATTATGTGATTCGAACCGGAGAAGTGTGGCAATTATCGGCTTTCCGGGCTGAGGCCATGGGTGCACGGGAGCAAACTGCCGCCTTTTCTGCCGCAATCGATGATTTAAAGAAGAGAATTTCGGCCATGGGAGAGGTCAATCAGCGGCTTCGGGTGATGCTCGGTATCGATACAGCGAAACCGGCCGGGGATCTTGCGAATGGACGGGGTGGTGAGGATGGTCCGTTGCCGGATGGGAAGAGCACGGTTCAAGGAAATGGATCGGCTGCCTCAGGACCAGAGGCCAGGCAGCAGGTTTCGGAATTGCGCGATAACCATCAATCCGACCTCGATTTCTCGACCGAGAGTATTGAAGAGGTGACCCAGCAGGTTCGTGAAAGTTTAGACTCCCTCGTACGGGAAGCCACGCAGCAAGAAGAAGCCCTGCAAAGTTTGACCCAGATTGCCGAGCAGCGCTCAGCCCAGTGGGCTTCCACTCCGTCAATTTGGCCTGTGCGCGGCTGGGTCACGTCAGGTTTTGGACCTCGTGTTTCGCCATTTACGGAGAAGCCGGCCTGGCACGATGGGCTCGATATCGGTGCTCAGGCGAATTCCCCGGTTCAAGCCCCCGCCCTTGGCCGTGTGGTCACCGTGGCATTTGACTCAAAAATGGGTAACATGGTGAAGCTGGATCACGGCTATGGCATTGAAACCGTGTACGGGCATCTTGCCAAGTCCCTGGTGAAGGAAGGTCAGCGCGTGAAGCGTGGAGATGTCGTCGCTCTTGTAGGGAGCACCGGCCTTTCGACCGGCCCACATCTTCACTACATGATCAAGAAGAACGGTCAGGCGCTTGATCCGACCAAATTCATTCTTGATTAGGTCTTCAACTTGCCTCAGTGTTTCTCCTGAGCGCTTCTATTCGTAGCTTCAAGATTTCCTGATTCAATTCTCCCGTAGCAGCTTCATCCCCTTCTTTGCCTCACCCTGTCTGATTCGGTTTTTGTTCTTCATCAATTCGGAGAGGTGCGTGCTATACTTCGCGCCCTCTGACGATGTTCTTTTGAGGAGACATGATATGACCGACTTGGAAATAGCTCGTTCTGTCTCGCACAATCATATTTTCGAAGTCGCACAAGCGTTAGGGATCCCGTCTGAAGATCTCATCCCGTTCGGCCGGTACAAGGCTAAGATTGCGCCCCATTTTGTTACGCGGGTGAAGAATCGGCCGCTCGGGAGGTATATCCTCGTCACGGCCATTAATCCCACGCCGCTTGGCGAGGGTAAGACGACGACCTCCGTTGGATTGAGCATGGGCCTCTGTCGATTGGGCCACAACGCTGCTGTCACATTGCGGCAGCCTTCCCTGGGGCCGGTCTTTGGCATCAAAGGGGGAGGGACAGGCGGGGGGCGAGCTCAGGTCTGGCCAATGGAGGATATCAATCTGCATTTCACCGGCGATGCGCACGCTGTTTCGGCCAGCCATAATCTGCTGTCGGCGTTTGTGGATAATCACCTCTTTCACGGTAATGCGCTCAAGCTGGATCCAAAATCAATCAGATGGCCACGCACGCTGGGTGTGAGCGATCGGGCGCTCCGTGACATCGTTCTGAGCGCGGAAGCGAGCCCACGACCAGGGCAATTTGTCATCACCGAGGCATCGGAGATTATGGCGGTGTTGGCGCTGTCCACTGATCATGCCGATCTTCGTCAGCGCCTCGGCAAAATCCTTGTTGGCCTGACAGAGAGCGGTGCCATGACCACAGCCGAGGCATTCGGCTGTGTCGGTTCGATGGCCGTATTGCTGAAGGATGCATTGCTCCCGAATTTGGTCCAGACTCTGGAAGGCACACCTGCGTTCGTTCATACCGGACCGTTCGGCAACATCGCTCACGGGAATTGCTCTGTGGTTTCGGATCAGTTGGCGCTACGTTGCGCCGACTATGTGATTACGGAAGCCGGATTCGGCAGTGATTTAGGCGCGGAGAAGTTCTTCAACATCAAGTGCCGCACATCCGGTCTACGACCCGATGTCGGAGTGGTTGTGGCGACGTTGCGTGCGCTGAAGCTCCATGGGGGAGGCGGGATAGTGAAATCAGGGACACCGCTTCCCTCAGGGTTGACGGACGTGAATCCCGAAGCATTGGAAAGAGGGTTTGCCAACCTCGAACAGCACATTGCGAATGTGCGATCTTACGGCGTGCCGGTGGTGGTGGCCGTCAATGCGTTCAAGGATGATTCGGCCAAGGAATTGGAATGGGTCTGTGAGCGCGCGTTGACTGCCGGTGCTTCGGCGGCCGCCGTGTCCACCCATTGGGCCGATGGGGGAAAAGGCGCGGAAGAACTGGCTCGGGCGGTGGTCAAGGTGGCGGCGCAAGGGTCACAGTTCATACCCCTCTATGATGCGACCTGGCCCATCAAGAGGAAGATCGAGACCATTGCCACGAGAATGTACGGTGCGGCCGGTGTGTCGTATTCGTCTCAGGCGGAAAAGGACATAGAATTGGCGGCGCGATTGGGCTTCGAGCAGTTGCCCATCTGTATGGCGAAGACGCCGTTATCACTTTCCCACGATCCGGCTCTCAAGGGGCGACCATCGGGGTTCACCGTCCCCATCCAGGAATTGCGGATTCTGTCCGGTGCGGGTTTTCTCACAGCCGTCTGTTCGGGCATTCAACTCATGCCGGGTTTGCCCAAAAAGCCGGCAGGCGAACGCATCGATATCGATCCCCGGTCCGGCGAGATTGTCGGACTGGCGTAATTCGACTTAACGTTGTTTGAGAAACCGGAAGTATTCGGAGTCGGGACTGACGAGGATCGTGGTCTTGTCTTTGAGGGTTTTGCGATACGCTTCCATCGTACGGGTGAACTCAAAGAAATGTGGGTCCTGGCGGTAAGCATCCGCGTAGATTTTGAAGGCTTTGGCATCGCCGCCTCCACGGAGCTCTTCTGATTCACGATAGGCTTCGGCGAGGATGATCTCCCGGTCCTTTTCGGCTTCCGACTTGATCTTCTGCGCCTCTTCGGCGCCTTCCGCGCGATATTGTTTGGCTTGCCGTTCCCGTTCCGCCTGCATGCGCGAAAAGACGGCCTTCTCGTTCTGTTCGGGAAGGTCTGCCCGCTTGATCCGCACATCCTGAATCTCAATGCCGTACGCCGAGGCTTTCTCATTCGCGCGTTGGGTCACCACGGCCATGAGTTGCGCGCGTGCCGACGACACAATTTCCGCCAATTCGTGTCGGCCCAGCTCGACTCGCAATTCCGAATAAATGATGTCATGTAAGCGCTGGAGCGCGCCGCGCTGGCTTTGGAACGCTTGGTAGACCTTGAGAGGATCCGTGATCCGCCATTTGGCAAAGTTGTCGAGGAGCAGCGTCTTCTTGTCCTGCGTGATGACGTCTTGGGCGTTGGAGTCATAGTCCAGCAACCGCTTATCGAAATAGGTGACTTCTTCGATGAAGGGCACTTTCAGGTACAGGCCGCCTTCGGTGACATTCCGGACCGGCTTGCCGAGCTGAACCACAATGGCATTTTGGGTCACGTCGACAATGTAGAAAGGCGACGCGCCTAAAATCAGCAAGCCGATGACGATGCCGACAAAGGCAATCGTAAATCCCTGCTTGCTCATGGTGTACGCTCCTGCGTCGCGCTGGGTGCGGGTTTGCTAAAGCGATCCAACGGGAGGTACGGCAGCGTCCGTTCTCCGCCTTTGCCGTCCAGTACGAATTTATCGATGTGGGGAAGCACGTCCTCAAGCGTCTCGATGTAGATCCGCTTGCTGATGATGTCTTTCGCCTGGTTGTACTCCTTGAGCGTGGCCAGGAAGCGATTGGTTTCTCCCTGGGCGCGGTTCAATCGCGCTTGCGCGTAACCCTTGGCTTGATTCACCAACTGCGCGGCCTCTCCCTTGGCTTTGGGCGTGATGTCGTTTCGATAGCCTTGGGCCTGGTTGATCAGCTTTTCACGATCTTCTTTGGCGTTGGTCACGTCTTTAAAGGCCGCGGCCACGGCCTCCGGGGGATCGACGTCCTGCAATTGGACGGCGGCCACCTGCACGCCGGTTTTGTAGTCATCCAGAATGTGCTGGAGCAGTTCCTGCGTGTCATGCTGGATCTGCGCTTTTCCGGTGGTGAGGGCTTCATCGATTTTGCTCTTGCCGATAACTTCCCGCATGGAAGCCTCAGCCGCCTTGCCGATCGTATCGTCGATGTCCGCGACATTGAACAGATACTCGCGGGAACTTTTGATCTTGTATTGAACGATGAATTCGATCGCCAGGATGTTCATGTCGCCGGTCAGCATCAAGGCTTCCTGCGGCACCATCTGCTGACGGCCCTGCCGGTCGGTACGGAATCCGATTTCCACCCGGTGTAACTTCGCCACCTTGGGCTGCAGGACGCTTTCGACCACCGGAATTTTCATATGTGGGCCCGGATCCACCACTCGAACCGGGATGCCGAATCGTTTGACGACTCCCTCTTCATCGGGAGCCACAATGAACGCGCTTTGCCAGATGAGAAACACGGTGAAGGCAACGAGCAGTAGGTTGCGAAAGCCGCCGGTGGGGAGCAAATTGCGAAGTTGGCCTTGGGCCTGCTTGAAGGCCTGATCCAAATCGTCGCCCTTCTTGCTCCAAGGGTCTTTGGGGTCCCAGACCATCGTGTGTCTTAACTGTTCAGGATTGGTGCAGATGCTGCCGAGTCACCTTAACAAAGTGGGGACCTGCGAGCAATACTTAAGATGCGCAGAGAGAAAGAAATGCAGAGAGGCAGGTGTTCAGCGTGGAGAAGAGCCCTGTCGCTGGCGTTCCAGCTCCGAAATCCGCGTTTCCAGTTTGTTGATCAGGTCCAGCAGTCGCTGTTGCGTCTCACCATCCAGGTCGGATCTCCTATCGATTGCCGGTTTGGGAGGTTCGGCCGCTGCGGCGGGAGCAAATTTGTCGAGTGATGGTGCGGCCAGGGTCTGGTTCGCCTGTTCAAGCTCCGCGATTCTGCGTGTGAGGTTATCAATGGTCTGGCGTTCGGCGGTTTCTCGTGAAGAACGGGGGAGACGGTGGTCGCTGTCCGCCTTTTGTGATGGTCGGGAATGGTCCGTGAGGAACGGAGAATAGGCAATCGACAGGGCTCGTTCCGGGTATCGGACCAGGCTGCCCGATCGAGTGTGGGTTAGATAGGTGGGCTCTTCGAAGAACAGGGCGAAGTCCTGCTCACCGATCGAGACACAGGGGGAGGTACGTACATACTCCAATGTCTCCCTCACATCGCTGAGGCGGTCGGTAGCGCCGACATCGAAGAGGCTCGCGCGCACGGGATGTTTGAAATTGAAGAGGGCAATCGACAACACTTCGCCTCGAATGGACAATGCGCCAGAGGTGACTATGCTCCGCGAGTCGGACGCGGGTGTGGTCAGCAGGAACACCACAACCTCTTCGGGAGTGGCCTGTGCGAAGCCTTGCTGGATAGGCTGGATCAGCCCCTCGAGGTCGGCGTCGTCAAAGAGTCGCGGCGTTCCGGGAGCCTGGACAAAAGAGTTGAGTAACCCGACCTTTTCGCGGGCGAGCAATGAGGACAAGAGCGTCCGGATCTGTTCACCGCCCAGCCGGACGGGGTGAGAAAACGGCGGTCCTCCCGTGCCGCTCTCACACGTTTGCGCTGGTTGTACGCGCACGAGCAGCTCCTGTGTGTCTTGGATCACTCTCGGCGCCGGGCCTGTCGAGGCGCATCCGGTGATGAAGGCTGCGAGCGTGATGACACGTGCAACGTGCACAGCACGACCTCTCCATCTGTGGACAGAACAATATACTGAAGACGACACTTCAAGCCTGGTTCGTCGGTACAAAGGTCAACTCTTCGGTCAGACCGGGCATGGTTCCCACTGTGCGAATGCCTGCTTTGGTTCCCTTGTAGTACGGAATCGTGGTCGCCGGGTCGACGTAATCGGTCGTCAAACTGTTCAGCCAGCCTTTCGGATGCTCGAATAGCATATACACATGTCCGGGTGCATTCGAGTCGGTCACGACGGCCATCGCCGTGACGGATCCATAGGGATTGAACAATTCGATTAAATCCCCGTTGGCGATGTCCAGTCTACGGGCATCCTGTGGATGAATTTCAACATGCGGGAGCGGCTCACGACCTATCACATACGGTTTGCGGGCATCGTCATACAGGGATTGCCAGCCGTGATTGGCCCGCCCATTGTTCACCCAGAAGGGGTATCGGGGGTCATCCATGAGCGCCTGAATCTGCGGGGGAAATCCTGGCCAGGCCGAAGGAATAAACGTGAACTGCTTCTCATCCATGTGGAGGCGCGTAGTGCCGACCGGCATGCCGGTCTTCATTTCCCGCACGGGTGTTTGCACGCCGTTCGTGCCGAGTGCCTGCAGCATGGCGTAGGTGGTGTCCCCGTAGTCTTCTTGCGCACCCTTTACGCCGGCAGCGGCGGCACGGAAGACCTCTTCGTCGTGGGTCCAGGTGAAACCCGAAAACCGGGTCGCCATCTCAGCGTTGCCTTCGGCACGGTAGGCGGATTCCAGACGCTGTGCCATGCGCGCCATGATTTTCCAATCCGGTTCGGCGACGCCCGGCGCATCCATGAACTGCTGGTAGAGCCGAAGTCGCCGTTCGCCGTTGATGGAAGTCAGATTCATCTCCCCCCATTGTGCGGCGGGTAATACGAGATGGGCGTACTGAGCGGTCTCGATCGGGTAAATGTCTTGCACGATAAGAAACAAACCACCCTTGTCGAGCGCGGTCATGACGGCCGCAACCTTATCATCGAGGCTGCCGCTGCCGGCCGCGTCGAGTGCCTGATTCACGAGCGCGGTGCGTCGGGCGAGTGCGGCGCGGAATTGTTGGGCATTCAAGGTCCCGCCCACGGGATTGCAGCCGGCGACCCAAAACACTTTTGAGGCTCCGCCTTTCACGGCCACTTCGTCGACATTGACCGGCGGGCGCTGGCCGGGATACGCGGGCCGGCTGTAGCCTTCCTGATGTCCGCCCAATCGGCCACAGCCGGTGCCGGGTTTGCCGAGGTTACCGGTGAGCAAGGCAAGGTCGACTATGGAGGCCACGTTTTCATAGTTCTTGAGCCCCCAGATCAGTCCCTTCTCGTAGAGAAACAGCGTGCGGCGTCGCGCTGTTGCTGCCTTGGGTTTGGCAATCCATTCGGCTGCCTGCATCATCCGGGCTATCGAGATGCCGGTCAGCCGCACCGCCTCGTCGAGGCTCTGTGAAAGATTGGCCTGTTGGAAGGCCGCAAAGTTGTTCGTGCGCCGGGTGATGAAGTCCTGATCGTGCCAGCCCTGATCGTGAATCAGGCGTGAAAGTGCGTTCAAGAGGGCGATGTCGGTGCCATTGTTGATTTGTAGATGGAGGACATTGTCTTTCCCCGCATGCGCCTCCGCCACAGCGACTGTCGAGGTTCGCCGCGGGTCTACGATGATCATTCTACCGCGTGCATGCGGTTCCCCCGGTAACTGTTGTTGTTTGAGAGACAGCGTTCCTCCGCCGAGATTGGGCAACATATGCTCGAGAAAGTAAATCGATTGGGTTTCATAGGAGTTCGCGCCGACCAGTACGATCGTATCGGCCAACTCGGCATCGAGATAGGCCGAAGGAAGAGCGGCGATTCCGGCATCAGCTGAGGCGAACACCTCGCTGTTGTAGGCCGGACGATTGTGTATTGAGGCCATCTTCGTGCCGATGCCGGTGAAGAAAAATGAACCGACAGCCCAGTTATTCTCGAATCCTCCGCCTCCGCCGCCGTGATCGAAACACTTCATGGCAATGGCATCCGGGCCCCATGTATCCAGAGTGGCTTTAATCACGCGGGCACCCAGCTCGATCGCATCCCCCCAGGTCGTGGGCAGGCGGCTGTGACCGCGGTACATCAGCGGGTGGGTCAGTCGGTCCGCCGTGGGGCGATCTGGCGCGTAGAGGACGTCGCCATGCGTGCCGCCACGAATGGAATGGTTCCCCTTGTTCACGACGCAGTCTTTGTCCGGCAAGACGACGATGTTGAATCGTCGGCCGTTTCGTTCCGTGACGACACTGTGCATCGCCGGTGAGATCCAGGTGCCTGCCTGTTCCGGCTGTTGGGTCCGGTAGTCTGCTCGCAAGGCATTCTGGTGTGGCAGCGGTCCGCCTTCTTTCCCCAGCGGCCATTTGTAGACCTTGTAGCCGCAGCCGACGATGCAGTAGGAGCAGACGGTCGTAAACTGTTGAGCATCGGCGGGAGGAACGGGGACCCGGTCTTCACCGTGATAAATCGAACTCATACGCAAGATCTCCTCTTCGTGCAGTCCCCGATTAAGCCAAGACGTTTGCCTGCCGTCCATACAGCAAACCTCTGATGCCGACGGCAAACACGTCGCCTGCTGCATCGATTTCGAGTTCGAGCTGGGGCAGGTTATCCGTCGCCTGTCCGATGATCAACAAGCCTCCCTTTTGGGCATCGAACATGGCGTAATGAAGCGGGCAATGGAATGTCGCGCTGTCCGGCCGAAAACTCAGGGTGCCGCCCATGTGCGAGCAACGCCGGCTGTACGCGACGATGTCACGGTCCGGGCCGACGCCATTGACTACCGGCCGTCCCAGTTTTATGAGCACAACCGGCGAGGCCTGATCCGGATAGGTGCTGAGGTGTTCATGCCCGGTGGTCAGTTGTCCGATGGAAGCCAGCTTTATGCGAGGATAGGGAAGGGTAGTCCTGAGCGTGGAGATGCCGCTACCCTCGGCGGCGTGAGTGAGTGACGGGAGGGCGTCTGCCGCGCAAGCCCCGCCGACCACACAGGCCCCCAGTTTCAGAAAATGCCTTCGCGAGACGTCACTCATCATATCCTCCTGGTTCCCGCAGCGTCGCCGCTACAGGGCATATTGGAAGCGGGTAAAGACTTCATAAATCGAACGTTCAACGCCGGTCGCCTGCGTCCGGTTTGCGAGAAATCCGCCCATGGAGGCATAGGCGGCGCCGATGTCGAGATTGAGGTTCTTCGCAAGGTTGTAGGTCAACATGCCGCCTGTTTCGGTACCCATGTAGTTGGTGCCTCCGCGGGATCCGAACTCGCGGGATCGAGCCGCAGCGAAGTAGGCGCTTTCCAACGTGCCGGTCAGTCGAGGCATGATGGGGAATTTCAGCTGAGCCTGCACCGTCATCAGACCCGCTCCACCGTTATTCAGGTTCACGCCGAAATCATTCACATCGCCCGGGGCATTCGCATTGAAAATATGCGAATAACCCCAATAGCCGTTGGTGCCCAGAATGGCCTCCGGCGTGGTGAACTGGTTCGACGTCTGTCCCGCCTTGTCGCCGGACGCGTAGAGCGCGAACAGATTGAACGTCGTCGGGCCGATGGGGATCGATCCCTCAAACTTTGTTGAATGCCCGGTGTGGTTGTTGCCCGTCAGCCCCGTGCCGATGCGGCCGCTGTTGAGCATGAGATAGGCGTTCCATGCGCCGCCGAAGAGGCCTCCCCACGCCGTCAGCGCGGCCCAGTTCTCGTGCGTATCGCCGATGGAGATGTTTTCGGTCTTGCCCAGATTCAGGCTATAGAAGTGTCCACCGACCTTCACATCATAGGCGCCGAGCTTGATGGGCCGGTTGTAATCGGCTACCCACATATCGCCGTCTTTTCCGAATCCCTGGCCGATCGTTCCAGCTTTCAGGTCTGACGCAATCCGGTAAAAGCCGAGGCGGTAGTCCCCGTCGCCCACTTTCCCACCCAGGGAGGCACCCCCGACGAAAAAGTCCCATTCACCATCCCACAATACACGGCCAACCTGATCGATCGTCGGTAGAATGCCCACCACCAACGTGTGGTTTTCGATCGGCGTGACGTAGACATACCCATACCGGATCCCGCGTGCTTGCAGGCGATTGAACGCATTGGGGGTGCCGTCCGCGTTGGCGCCGCTTTCTCCGCGGGGATCGCTGGCTGCCGGACTCGACCCACCGAAGCCCCCTCGATACTCCATCTGCATATAGGCGCCGACATTACCGGAGTCCTTGTGCTGAAGGTCGAAGGCGAGGCGCATGCGTTGGCGAAAGAAATCGTAGCCCGCGGTGTCCCCATAGTTCAATTTCCCGGAGCCGGTTCCTGCCGTCGGCAAGCTTCCATTATTGATGCCGCTGGGAATGTTGCTGGCATTGTACATCACGCGATATTGAGCCCAGACTCGCAGCCGGAGATTTTCCACGGGGACGGCGTAGGCATTTTCATTCGCAGGTTCCGGAAACGGCAGGTTATCGGCCTGGACAGGAAGGACTGCGGACAAGGTGAGCGCACCGAACAGCAAGACGCATGAAAAGGCTGTGGAGGCGGATGGCCGACGACGATGCATGAGCAGGCATGGCTCCTTTTTGTGAGGTGTCTCGATCTCACCGAAGCGGTACTGATACATCAATACATGGAGATGTGTCTATACTTCCATTGAGAAAGAGGAATGGCGTGAGCCAGTCGAGGAGAGCGTGAACCGGTTACGAGAAGCTTGTGAAGAGTACGTAGGCCAGAGCGGTGAAGCCTCCGGCGGCGGGCAGGGTGATCACCCAGGCCAGTACCATGTCGCGCACGGTCGTCCACCGCACCGCATTGACACCCTTGAGGAGGCCGATGCCGATAATGGCGGAGCTGCTGACATGTGTGGTTGAGACCGGCAATCCCAGCCAGCCTGAACAGAGCACGAGGGTTGAGGTTGTGAGGTTCGCCGTCAAACCTTCTGCATGGTCCATCCGCGTGACCTTTTCGGCCAGCACTTCGGTCACCTTCAGTCCACCCAAGTAACTGCCCAGGCCCATGGCGAAGGCCACCCCTCCGAAGGCCGCGAATTGAAACCAGGTGCTGGGCCATGTCGCGGTCGTGCTGCCGAGCAGCAGCATCGCGACAATCTTCGGTGCGTCGTTGGTGCCGCGCGCAAAGGACGCGAGCCCGCTGGACAACCAATGAATTGTATCGAGACCCACGGCCAAGCCCCGCAGTCCGGCGCGGTCACACTGGGCCGGAACCGCCACGATCGGCTGCCCAAACCCTGTGCTTTGAAACAGGATTCGTGTACTGCGCCGAGCGTCAATGGTGAAAAGTGCGCGTGAGGCCGGCATCAGGCAGAGGCAGGCCCCTCCCCATTTTTCCGCCGACCACCGCATGGCGGGATGCAGAAGAAGCGAGAGCCCGAAGGCGAGGAAGGGACTCAACAACAAAGGAAGCGCGATTTTCTTCCCAATGGCCGGCCACAACAATCCCTCTCCTGCAAACGCCATCAGCCCGGTTCCCACGATGGCGCCGGTGAGCGCATGGGTTGTCGAAACGGGGAGCCCGGTTCGCGACGCCACGAAGACCCACACCATCGCACCGAACAAAATGGATAACGCAATGGTGGGAGAGAGAAGCGTGCCGGTTTGCAAGAGACCGTTGCTGAAGGTCTTCACCATCGCTCCGGCGACCAGTGCGGCGAATCCGGCTCCGGCCACGGTCCAGGCTGTTCCCCACAGAATCGCCGTGCGGTAGTTGGTGACTCCGCTGCCGACCAGGGTGGCGATGGCTTTCGAGACGTCATTGGTGCCGTTCGCATAGGCCAATGCCAGCACCAGTGCGAAGGTCAGAAACGAGATATCCATGCGGTCTCCTGTGCAGAAGGCTCACACCGTCGATCCAGCAAGGCCGTAGGGATGGGAGTCCGCCGATGCGTACTGGACAAGTGCGGTGAGGCGGGCACACGACTGAGCACAAAGCTGGGCGGCGGTTTCCGCATTCTAATCAGGTCACGGCCCCGCCACAGGACGATCCCGCTCCTGCCGTACACCCGTAACAATGATTGCGAGTGGTGATCTGCCGGTGATGAAGTCGTGCGGCATCAAAGTCCCGGATGTGCGCGGGGGCATCGGGTTGCACCGGAAGTTCCAGCATTTGGTTGAAATCGCAATCGTACAGCGTCCCGTCCCAGCCGACCGAAAGGGTGTAGCGACACATGACGCTGGAGGCGGCAGCGGGATTGTACGCATTCGCAAGCCGCTCCATGTACCCCTGGTAGTTGCCGCTTTCCAGCAAGAATTCGAGAAATCGGCTCACCGGCATGTTCGTGATCGTATAGAGATGGTTGAATTCCACGCCATGTTTGTTCAGGAGCTCTTTCCGAAACTGTGCCTCAATCGCCTCCTGTTTGGGAGGCAGGAAAGCGCCGACGGGATTGTGCACGAGATTCAGGAGTAACCCGCTGCCTTCACGGCCGTAGCCGAGGTTATTCAGCAGCTGCAGCGCCTCGATGGATTTATCGAAGATGCCCTCGCCCCGTTGCGCATCGGTCTGCGCGGCGCGGTAATAGGGAAGGGAGGCGATGATCTCCACCCGCTGTGCCGCGAGAAATGTGGCCAGGTCCGCCTGCGAAGGCAACAGCAGGACCGACAGGTTGCATCGATCCATCACGTGCCGGTTCAGGGCACGAGCCTGCTCGACCAGCCAGCGGAAATTGGGACTGAGCTCCGGAGCCCCGCCCGTGATGTCGACCGTCGGAATGTCGGTCTGTGCCAAGGCCGCGATGCACTGCTCGGCGGTCTCCCGAGACATGCGTTCGGTGCGATCCGGCCCCGCGTCCACATGGCAGTGGCGGCAGGTTTGGTTGCAGAGTTTGCCCACATTGATTTGGAAGACCGTGATGCCGGTCGCGCGCAGCGGGGACAGGCCACTTTGCCGCAGTTGTTCCTCAAACGGCAGGCAGGTGCCCATTTGGGCGAGCACCGTCAATTGCTCGGCGGAGGACGCCAGCGGCTTGTGTTGGCCCAAAAGCGTCAGTGCCATCGCGGACCATCCCAAGTAGTGCTGAGCGCGTTCATCGGTGGCGTTCCGGCTTCAATGTTTCTGCTGCACAGTGAGCAAGGTCGAAGTGGGAAACCGCAATTCGCAGCATCCGAAGTTCAGCACCCGCTCGCTCCGATTCTTCAGCGCGCGCTGCACGGTCGGTTCCACTCGATAACACACCTGTTTGCCGTGTCGATGTCCCTCCACCAATCCGGCCTCCCGAAGAATTCGGAGGTGATGGGACACGTGCGGCTGTGAGCAGCGGAGGACTTGCGTGAGATCGGTCACACACTTTTCGCCCAGCAACAGTGATTCCAGAATGCGAAGACGTGTTTCATCGCCCATGGCCCTCAAGACCGCAGCGCACTCTCGCGGGCTGGTGAGGTTGGCGATGGCGTGGCGTGGCATCAGCAACAATTCCCTTCAGGCGCACAACTGACTGCTTCCCCTTCCACCACGCTCGAGCTTCGGTGGTAGATGGTGAAGTGGGGGCGGTAGGTGTCCTGCGTCAGGACGTGAAGAGTCTTCGAACAGATCTCCAGCGGCACTCCGCGATAGTACTGATGATGATCGTCGTCTTCGGCGCTGATGATCGGTCCGGTGAGAATCGCGTAGGCGCCCTGCCAGACGCAGGGGGTTTGCTCCGGAAGGATGGCGGACCAGCGTGGATCGGCCGCATCGAGAGTGATCGGGGCCGGACCGATGAGGAAGAGCGAGCGCAACGGCGCACTTCGCAGGAGTTGTGCGCACTGCGCATCGATGGGCTGTGGGAGGCCGCGTGTATACTGTTGGCCCAGTTCGTCGGTCACAGTGGAGAACGGCCCGCAGAGGGTAGCAAAAAGTGGAGCTGCTTTCTCGACTGCGGCCGGGAGCTTGTACCCGGTCAGTGTGACGGACAGAAAATGCACGCCATCGATCGATTGCCAGGCGCTTGACTTGATCTGGTGCACGGCGCGAAATCCGGCATCCACCATTCCGCCGATGTAATCCTGGACCTGCAGGGCGCCGGAGAGGCAGTCGCCCCACTTGGCCGAATCATGCACCAGGTATTGCGGAACCACTTGGTCCGAGACGATGTCGGAGATCGTGAATCGACCGCCGGGCTTCAGCACGCGGTACATCTCGCGGAAGACTTTGCGTTTGTCAGGGGCCAGATTGATGACGCAGTTGGAGATGATCAGGTCGACGCTGGCGTCCTCGACCGGCATGGCATCGGCCATGCCTTTGCGGAATTCGGTGTTCGGTTGGGGATATCCGAGATTAGCGGCGACGATAGGGGCATTGCGGCGGGCGATCTCCAGCATGGTGTCGGTCATATCGATCCCGATCACCCGACCGGCGGAACCCACGCGGCGCGCGGCTTCGAAACAATCGATCCCTCCGCCTGACCCGATATCCAACACGGTTTCACCGGTTTGCACCGTGTCCAACCCTGCGGGTGTGCCGCATCCGTAGGAAATTTTCAGCACCGCATCCGGAATGAACGAGCGGAGATCGTCAAAGTTGTACCCCGTCGGACAGCACATCTGCTCGCCCGTCGAGGCGGCGCGTGCATAACGGTCGCTGACTTTTTGGGTAATATCGTCCATCGCCATGGGCTCCCTCTGAGTGTGGCGTAATTATAGAGATGTCTCTATCTATCAACCATTCCCATCCAAGGTCAATCCGGTTGGGTACTCGCTGTGGCGGATGCCTTGCTGTAGGAATGAAGGGAGGGAGTGTGACGACGGGATCGAATCGAGAAGAACCGAGGCTTGCTCATCACGCCGGGGCAGGGGCAGTCGAGCGGCTGCCCCTGCCAGCATGATACGCGCAGGCCGTACCGGCTACTGCAAGGAGGCCATCGGTTTCTCGACGATATCCCCCTTCATCGGGCCAAGCGCGCCCAGCAGTTCGTTTTTCTCCTTCTCCGGCACCTTGAACTTGTTCAGCGTGGTGACCAGGTCGCCGACCAGCGCATCAAAGTCGCTGCTGCTGACGCCCATACCCGCGTGGGTGCTCTTCATGTCGCGGCCGGTGTAGGTGCATGGACCGCCGGAAGCCTGACAAATCTGATCGACCAGCATCGACTTGAGCCGGGGAATATTGGCGTTGGCAAACTTCCCGTTGATGCGGCTGTCCGCCGCCACGCGACCCACAAAATCATCGACCACGGCGGTAATTGCGGTTTTGCCGCCCAAGCGGTCGTAGAGGGATTTTTCCGTCGATGTGCTAGCGGCTGGTGACGTGCCCAGGCTGTTGCAGGCCGAGACGGTCAGCGCAAGACCAAGGACTATGGCGAGGGATGCAATGCGGTGAGACATGATGTTTCCTCCTGGTTAAGAATCCGTGTAGCGGGCCGCCTTGTCGGCCTCTCTGTCTGTGATTACGAAGGCCGGACGCAATTGGATCTACAGCACGTGAAAAAAGTGCCGTTGCGCCCCATTGGCCTCGGTGCTACAGTTCCGCCTGATTCGCAAAGATTGGACATCCGACGGAACGGGTGCACTCGTAGAACCTCACGAGGACACCCATGTGTGATACCCAGACCGTGGCCAACGCACCATCGATTCACGAGCAGGAATGGGCCGGACTCCTCGCGCGTATTGCCGTTGGAGATCAGTCCGCGCTGGCGGAGTTCTATGATGCCAGCAGCGCGAAGGTCTTCGGCCTGGCGATGAAGATCCTCGGAGATCGCGCGGCTGCCGAGGAGGCGACCCTGGATGTGTACACACAGGTCTGGCGCCGGATCTCGACCTATGACGCGGAGCGGGGGACGCCGGGCAGTTGGCTCATGACGCTCGCAAAGCATCGCGCCATCGACCGCTTTCGGAGCAGCTATCTGGAGCGGGGCAGGCATGTGCCGCTCGAACAAGCAGCCGAGTTGCCGGGTCACGAGGAGACGCCGGAGCAGTACAGCGTGGGGCTGGAACGGCAACGTCTGGTGCAGGAGGCTCTGGCGAGCCTCTCTGCCGAACAGCGTCAGACCATTGCCCTGGCCTACTATTGGGGCCTGAGTCAGAGTGAAATTGCCGATCAACTGAAGTTGCCGCTGGGGACGGTGAAGACGCGGATGAGATTGGGGATGATCAGGCTGCGCGAAGTACTCGCGCCCCATGGGGAGGGGTTATTGTCATGACCGATCCTCGTCATGAACAGGAATTGGTTGAACTTGCGGCACTCTATGCCTTGGAGGCCCTCGGCGACGAGGCGCAGAGCCAGTTCACGCGTTCCTTGGAGACGGCCTCGGCGTCCACACGGGAAGAGGTGACGGCGTTTCAGGACGTGGTGCAGGAGCTTGCGTTCAGCGGCCCCGCCATCGCACCGCCGGCTTCTCTCAAAGAGCGGCTCATGGCGCGAATCGCGCAGGAACCTCAGGACGCGCCTGAAGCAACAGGCTTCATCTTCGTCCGGAGCAAGGGGTTGCCTTGGCAGGAATTGGCGCCGGGGTTGTCGATGAAAGTGTTATTTCACGATGCCGCGGCGGCGCGCACGACCATGTTGCTGAGATTGGCTCCGGGCGGCACACTGATCGGTCATCGTCATCCGCAGGTCGAGGAGTTGTATGTGCTGGAGGGGAGTTGTCTCTGCGCCGGAGAGTTTCTGCAGGTCGGGGATTACCATCGTGCGGAGGCGGGCACCGTCCATCCCGTCACGTCCAGCGAACAGGGCTGCCTGGCGCTGATCATGACCTCGTCAAAGAATGAACCCATCCGATAACAAGTTGTTCGCTACGATTCCTTACCTGCAGGTTTGAAGAACACCCACCAGTACAGGGCCAGGTTCACCAACAGCACAAGCAGACCCAGTAGGATTTGAATCTCGCGCGTCAGTGTTGCGGGATAGAGCAGGGGTGGAAGGTAACGGCCGATGAAGTCGGCTTCCGTGCCGGACTCGCCAGCCAGGGCGCGTAATCGGCTTTCGAACGGCGTCAGCGGGCAGATCCAGCCAGCCAATTCGACCAAGGCTCCCCAGGCTACGGCCGGCATGTGGACCCACACTATCCATCGCCATTTCAGGAGGAGCAGCCCGCCACCGATCACGAATACGACAAAACCCAGGTGCAGCAGTAAGACCAGGTCGGCGCCGATTCGATACCACATTGCCGAGAGCTTGCAGCAACCTCACGATGAACACAATAAGCAGCGAACGATCTAAAACAGCTTGAGCGTGGAGCTCTGATCAGGTGGGGCGGGATAGGAAAGGCGACCGGACTCGAATGTCGCGAACGCCGTGAGGTGGTGCTGCTTCACCTGGCCGGGTCCCATGATATGGGTGACCTCCCATCCGCGCACGATGAGAGCATCGGCAACCAAGGAGCGATGGCAACGCCAGGGGACGGCTTCTGCGCACATGATGGCCGTCCGTTCATTCGCCCCACGGGTCATCAGCTCATCGAGCGCCCTGTCAAATTCTTCCGTCTGCATGTAATCGGCGTATCCTCGAAAACCGGCGTTCTTCCAGCCGCCGTTCGGCGAGTCGGATCGTGCCGTTCGACGGCCGCCCAATGCCGGCTTTTCTTCGTAACGGAGTCCCGCCAGGGAGACACTCCTCGCCAACGCATCCGCAGCAAAATGAGGATAGCGGCGCGAACCAGGGTAACGACGAATATCGATCAACCGTTGGATGTGGTGGCTTTGGAGGAGGGTCAGAAACTCTTCGCTTGAACGGGTCGAGTGGCCGATAGTCCAGAGTCGTAGCGGACGTGTGGCAGCTTGCTGGCTCATCACACTGGTGTGAGCACGTCCAGGGACGGAAGACTATCATGAAACGGAAGAACCAATTGCGCGCTCGGTGGCACAACCGCCCACTGTGCCCAGGCCCTCAATTGCTCGGCATCTTCAAGCACCTCGACCGGCACTTCGTAATAGTGTCTGAGGATCTGCTTGCCGTTCGGGCGGAACGGCTGCATGCCGCGTGAGGCGTAAGCAGGTTGTGTCATGCCGTTTGTCTTCAGGTAGAGCCGTCCTTTGTGAATAATCCCAAAGAACGTCTCGCGCTGATAGAGGCCATGCCCGCCGAACATGGCTTTACACATGAGCGGCGGGGTCGGGCCGAGCTGGTCCAAGACAAAATCTTTGAAACTGTCGGCACGCATGCGCCGGAGACCTTTTCGCCCTTCCCCCCACGTGGGCCTGGGCCGATGCTTCCTGTCGGCTCGACAGGAAGCAACCGGTCCACCACAGCCCACCGGGAGCGTCGTGAAACGTGGCATCGGCGGGGAGTCATCGAATCAGACTCCTCCGCCGGGGCGCACTGTGCAACATTCCAGCGTTCATTTCAATGCCTGGAGCGATTCCCGAAGTTCCCGGACTTCCGTGGCGAACAGCTCCAGATGCTGACTGCGTTGGGGTTGATCATCCTTGAACTTCCAGGCCCGCTTAAAGATCGCCCAGAGTTCCTTGTTATGGGTGACCGTCAGGTCATAGACCGGCAGCTCGCGCTTGTTCTTATCGACGCAGCAGAGCGTGTTGTCAAACGCGTGGAGCTGGTTGTGGAGATCATCGAGCGCCTGATCCTTCCCTTTGCCTTGCTGGCCGGCTTTCGCGGATGCCTCCATCATATTGGTCAGATTGATCAAGGTTTCAACCGTGTTTCCGCCCTTGGCTTTTTCGGTGAAATCCTTGGCGTGAGGGTAGAACAAATAGCTGCATCCGCCGGTCGTGAGGAGCACGAAGCCCAGGAGCCCGCTAAGAATGAGCTGTCGCATGAGAACTCTCCTTTCTAGAGTATGGGAGCACAGACTTTCGGCACGAGTGTGTCTCGTCGCTAACCATCGTTCAACTGGCGGTATCCCTAGTAAGCCCCTCAGGCAGGCGGATTCACAAGAACTAGGGGATTCTCTAGTGGGGCGTGTCACGACGAACGCGCAAATTAGTAACAGCGGTTCACCTACACTCGGAGGACGGGTATGCGTACATTACTGAAAGTTGCGGTCATCGGTGTCTGTTTGTCGGTAGGAATGATGCTCTCTGCGGAGGCCAGTGAGACCAAGGCCAAGATGGAAAAGGCCAAGGGAGAAATGAAGGGGAATGTCGAGGAAATGAAGGGCGAGACGAAGGCGATGAAAGAGGAACTGAAGGGGAATGACACGAAGGCTGAGTTGGAACGCGCGAAGGGGAAAATGAAGGGAACCGGGGAGCGGGCGAAGGGAAAGATGAAGGAATTAAAGGAAAAAGCGACGGACTGATATCTGGCCGGTCCGGCACATGCCCGCGACGTACACCGTGGCGGGCATGTGTCTCCGCCCTCGTACTACCGGGGCTTCCGTGCGCTAACGATCCGTACCGCAATCGGCAACGACACGCCTTCCGGCCGGCGGAATTCATTCACGGCCTTGATGATGCCGCGTTCCGCCTCATTTTGTTGTGCGGAGGTGAGTTTCGCAAACAGGTTTTGAATCGGGGCGGCGATATCCATCAACCCGCGAAAAAATTCTTCTGCCGTGGCGTAGGTCACTTCCGCCGTGAATTCCTCATCGTTCAGCGGCTTCAGGCCGGCGCGTTCGAACATCCCGGCCAGATCGCCTGGACGGGCGAGACGAAAGATCCCTGGCGCCTCCGGATCGGGTGGTGGCAGCGGCGTGATGCCTTTGATCACATCCATCGGAATGCGAATAAAGGGGTTTCTGTCAGGTGTCGACCAGACGGCGGCCGCGACATACCCTCCGGGTTTCAGCACGCGGGCGATCTCTGCCGCAGCCTTGGGAATTTCCGGCAGGAACATCAAACAAAATCGGCTGATGACTGAGTCAATCGAGCCGGACTCAAACGGTAACGACGTGACATCGCCGGTCCGGAAGCTGACCTGTTGCAGGCCGAGTGTCTTCGCTTTGCGCGTCGCCACGGCGAGCATGGATTCGGCAAGATCGATTCCGACCACCGTTCCATCGGCCCCCACCACTTCACCGGCCAAGAGCGCCGGATACCCGGTTCCGGACCCTAAGTCTAAGACTTGAAGTCCCGGACGGATGCGCGCGTCAGCCACCAACCGGTGGTTAATGTAGGCCATGGTGCGATTGAAAAACTGATCCCACTTGTCCCACCCGGCGGCGACGCGGTTCCAATCGTCTCGCTGGGCTTCGATCACGGCTGCTGGTGTTGGTGACGGCATCGGCGGGCTCCTTGTGAATCGACGCGGGTGACAGTTACTTCGCGTTCACGCGCTCAAAGGTAAAGACCTTCGGCACGTCTTTTCCGGCCTTGCTCAACGTCCAAGTTTGGGTGAAGTGGTCGTGGTCTTTCACCTCGATCGAGAGCTGACGCATGTGCACATCGGTCGGATTTTTCAGATTCGTCGCATCCACGAAAGAAAAGGTGATCGTTTTATCTCCGTCTTTGACGGAGGCGGCGCGCATACGCGGCTGATTGTCGAGTGAGCAATAGTGGGTCAACATCAATTGGTCGCCGTCGCTATAGTACATGGTCGTCATCGGAGGGCTATCGGGGGGCGTGAGGATCTCGGTGAGCGTCGTGCCGCCCGAGCTGAGGGTAAAGGTGCTCTTGTGGGCCTTTCCATCTGCGTCCGACCCCTTCCATTCTCCGACAAGGAATTTTAAGGGCGTCAGGCTCGTATCGGGTATGTCGGCGGCTTGGGTAACGAGGGGGAAGAAGAGAAGGAAAAGGCTACAGAGAGTGCGAAGAATTCCACGCGGCATGCAAACCCTCCATTAAACAGGGACGATGCGGAACAGCGTTCAGTCAAGCATGTCTCCAAGGTCCATATCAAGACTTTTTCCGCCGCTGTCGCAAAACCGGACAGCAGGGAAGGGCCTAGTGAATCAGAAATACACGTATTCTGAATGTTGAATACATCGCAAGACTGAAGGCTTGTTCGGCAATCTCTGCCAGTTGGTTTCTCCACCTGCCACTGTAATGATTTCCGCCTCGTTCCGTCTGTACTGGTGAACGGCACAGGTCACCATTCACAGGGAGGACGCTCATGAGCAATCATCACTCGGCGGCTGCAACCGTCTCACGCCACGCAGAGTCAGAAGAACACGATCATCATCGAAAGGTTCATGAGAGCCAACAGGCTCAGCGCGATCATCTGGACCATCGGGACCATCATGAGCATGATGAGGAGAGTCACGGAACGCCTTCCCTTGATCGAACGGCGCTCATGGCGACCCTGCACTGCTTGAGCGGTTGCACGATCGGTGAAATACTCGGTCTGGCGATCGGCACGGGATTGGGGTGGAGCAATTGGCCTACGGTCGGACTGGCCGTTGCGCTGGCTTTTTCCTTCGGGTATGCCATGACCCTGTATCCGTTGCGGCGGGCGGGGATGGCCTGGGGAACGGCGCTGGGGCTGGCCTTTGCATCCGACACCCTTTCGATGACCACCATGGAATTCGTGGACAATGGCATCATGGTCATCATCCCCGGTGCCATGGATGCCGGTCTGCGTGATCCACTGTTCTGGGGTAGCTTGATCCTGTCCTTGCTCGTAGCCGGACTCGCGGCATTTCCCGTGAACCGCTGGTTGATTGCGAGAGGGAAGGGGCATGCGCTAGTGCATGGACACCACTGCCACTGAAGGGTTCGGCCGCCATCGTCGATCTGCAGCTGCGACATGCCTGGCTGCTAATGAGAAGGCAGCCAGGCGAGCGGACCCGTCTCGCGAGGCGGCGTGACGATTTCGCAACGAGCCGAGGCGACAGTGTCGATCAATGTGATTCAGGAGCGATTCGGCATGACGAGCGGGAAGTCTGTGCGCATGCTGGCGATGGTGGTCGTGGCCATGGTCGCCTTCGCGCTGACGGGGTGTAGCCAGTTCGAACCGCGCGACAAGCGGTTTTATTACCGCGCCTTGTGGAATTTTTCGTTGCGGGAAGATCTGGCCGAACTCGACAGCGAGTTCAACGGCGTCGATTTCGGCCATTCCAATTTATACGAAAATCTCCTGCTGACCGGCGGGCAGGACGTCCCGGCCATTGAAGAGCGGGCCCGTAAGGAGACGCTCGCCTTCATCGCGACCAAACCGCGGCTGAATCCCAACGAAGAAGCGATCGCCCCCACCTATATGAAGCTGGCCTGGCGCGCGCAGAACACCTTCGACGAAGCGCATGCGCTGCACCGCGCCACCTATGACATTGCCGTGTCGGACGAGCCCGACAAAGATCGCGCGATCCACAATGTGTTGACCTATTACAAGGACAGCGCCTATGCCATCACCTCCCAACAATTGGACCACCACCGTCTGGATAACTTTCCTTATTCCAAGGCGTTCCGGCAGCGGTTCCCGCTCTTCAACGCCACCATCTGGGCGTACCACTATCTGCAGGTGGCGGTGTACGATCCGTTGCAGGTGGCCCCTGATCTGGCCGCGAAAACGCAGGCCGTACGCCCGATTCTCACGGCCTACCGCCGGTATCTCGATCAGCCGCCCGTGCAATGGACCTTCATGCCGCTGACGGCGGAACTGAGCCCGCAGTTTGCCGCGCGATATCCGGAACTCGCGCATATCTTCGACAACCTGCACATGCTGCACGACAACATCAGCGACATTCTGACGAGTGAACGGCTTCCCACCTGGGAGGCGAAGCGCGCTGAAATTTATCGGGTGGTAAATACGTATTACCTGGCGACGGCGGATGCGACGAATCCCATGATCGCCAAGGCGGAACAGGAACACCACCATTGAGCACCGCGCGCATACGGACCGCGAAGTGGCTGCTCTGCGCATGGCTGGCCGTCCTGGCCCTGCCGGCACTGGCCTTGGACCATGACAACCTCGACCCGAATCGTCCAATCGGGATGGAAGATGCGTATGCCATTCCTCAAGGCGAAATCGGTCTGGAGGGCGGCGTGCGGTTCAACGATCGGCGGGAAGGCCGCACGCAGGTCACGTTTCAACCGCAGATCATCTATGGTGCCTTTGCCAATACGCAGATCGAAATTCAGGGGGATCTGTTCACGGACCCTCGTTCCAATGTGGGAGCGAACAAGTCGGGCGACCTGCACCTGGGGGTCCTCTACAACTTCAATACGGAAACGCTGAACCTCCCCGCCCTGGCCGTGCGCGTGGAAGCGGATCTGCCGACCGGCGTGAACTCGAAGGGCGTGGATACGCAACTCACCGGGATCCTGACCCGCTCGTTCGGGCGGCTGCGCATGCATCTCAATGCGGGATACACCGTGCTCGGCTCTCCACAGGGACAGGAGCGGCCCGGCACCTACCGCGCCGTCGCGGCGGTGAGTTATCCCCTGGGGTATCCCGGTAGATTTCGCGACACGGTAATCGCCAGCCTCTACACCAGACAGTCTGACCTGCATGGACAGCGGAACCACACCGGCGTGGAAATCGGCCTGCGCCACCAACTCACTTCGCGGGTGGTGCTGGATGGCGGACTCGGCACCGAATTCCTCGGGCCTGCCGAACGGGCGGCCTTGCTGGGAACGGTCGGCGTTTCAGTGGGCTTCTAAGGAACGGCCCTGTGCAATCGGCCCCAGTAAAACGTTGACGTGGTTTGTTCTACAGGCAGATAATGCGCCCGTCGCGGGAGGCGGGCATGGGGCAAGCCAGTCGTTGTGCGGGCAGTATCGTCGCGCTGTGTGGTCTCCTCCTGGCGGTTGCCTGCGGCGATGCTTCTATCGACGCGTACTGCGAAGCCAACGGCAAGGGCAATCAGGAAACCCTCGAACTCCTCACCCACGTCCTCGAACGAAAACGCAATCAGACCGGCATCTATCTCGCTCGCGCCCGCTGCTTTTATTTCCTCGGGTCCTACGCGCAGGCGTTGCAGGACGCGTCGGAAGTCATTCGCCGTTTGCCCAACAAGGCCGAGGCTTATCTCATTCGCGCCAAAGCAGGCAAGATGCTCGGGCAAATTCCGCAGGCGCTGGAGGACTATTCGACGTCGATTCGTCTCCGTCCCAGTGCCGAGGCGCACTATGGCCGCGGGCTGACCTACGTGCGAGAGTATCAAGGCAAGGACCGTGAAGCCCTCGACGATTTCACCGCCGCGATCCGTTTCGACCCCAAACATGTCGGCGCCCATAAAGCCCGCGCCGAAATCTACAGCCGCCACGAACAGTTTCAGCTGGCCTTGCAGGATTCTGAGATTGTTCTGAGGCTCGATCCGGGTACGCCGAATGCCTACTGCAACGTGGGATTTGCCCATTACGCATTGGGGCATGACGCCGAAGGCCGCAAGCTCCTCAACACCTGCTACCAGAAAGATCCCGATCCCCAAACGCGCGGCTACTATGAAACCGAGGTGCGCAAAGTGCTTGTCGCGCGGCAGCCCAGGCGGAATTCCGGCGGGGGGTATCAATCGGAAGGACGGGAGAGCACTCCCTACGATCGCGAAATGGAACGGCAGCAGAACGTCTATGAGAGTCTGCGCAATTCAGGGTTCAACGATCGGGCGGAGGCTTGTCGGACGGATGGGTCGAAATGTTAGGGGAGAGGCAGCCTAAGTGAGCCCGCTTGCTCGCGCAACGCGCGGCTTCAGAAAGCCCTCGTTGGACGGCGCGCAGTGGGGGCTCACTCAGGCTGCCACTTGAGGGGAGGAAGTAAGTGGAGGGAGTATTAGATTTGACGCGCGCCCTCAGAAGGGCCTCGTTCGACTTGCGCAGTTGGGAACGGCATCACGCCACCCCTTGAGGGTAAGGAGTAAGTGGAAGGAGCATTGTTTCTGCATAGACTAGTCTTGGAAAGGAGCCTCGCTCCTCAAGTTCCATTTCGTTTTGTTGCCATGCGTTAGGTACGTCGGTAGACTTCCCCCATGAAGAGGGTACTGTTTATCTGTAGCCAGAATCGGCTTCGCAGTCCTACGGCAGACCAAGTGTTTTCGTCGTGGCCTGGGATCGAGGTGGTTTCAGCGGGGCTTAATCATGATGCCGAGAATCCAGTCACAACCGAGCTGCTTACATGGGCTGATCTCATTTTTGTGATGGAGAAAGCGCACAGGAAACGGCTCTCAAGGCGATTCAGACAGTATCTAAATTCTGTGCGAATAGTGTGCCTGAACATTCCTGATGAGTATGAATATATGGATCCGATCCTCGTTCACTTACTGCGCGACCGGGTGTTACCGTTCTTACCAAGAGGTGAACAATGAAAATCGAAAGGTATGCGATCGTAATTCATGTTGGTTGACACTTTCCCCCAGGGATAGGTACTCTCAGAAAAACGGGAGGGTTCGTGATGGCACTTCTTCTCGCGTTCTACCTTATTTTTTTCGCAGTTATTCCCGTATCAGCCGCTGACAGTACTCAGGCCACCGCCGCCACGGTGATCAAGGCCGACGTCTTGTATTGGGAAGAGGGCGAACTGATCGTCAAGGAATTCTCCGGTCACCAGGAGCGACTCAAGGTAACGCCTGAGACCAAAATCGAAGGCGTGATCGGCGGACGATTAAAAACCGGTGACAAGATCGTGGCGCAGATCACCGATGACCGTACGGCGCTTTCAATTAAGTTGCAGCTCCCGGACGACAAGTAGGGCTTCGCTGGTCGACGTTGCAATAGCCGTTCTGCAAGGCCGCGGCCGATGAAGGCCCTCACCATACCCGTGCGGTTCGGTGAGGGCCTGATTGATGCGGGCACAAAGCCGGCGGCCATTCTTAACATCCGCTAGTCGAGGATCGAGAAAGCGCCGATAGAGTACGGCCCCTTCGCCGCCTGCGCCCCACGAATCCGCACTTCCACCACATCCTGCACCCATCCGCCGACCAACCAGGGATTAGGCGCGAGATTTGACCAGTACCACCAGCTGCCGTTGGATTTCTTGAACCAGAACTGAATCGGTTCGGTGCCGGTCACCCGGATGATCGGCATGTCGAAGACTCGCGGCTGGTGAGTCACCCGATCTTCCATCCAGATTTTGATCCAGTGATCTTTGCCATGCGTGCCGAGTGTGCGCGGTTCATGAATCCAATCGGCGGCCACGCAGTTGTCACCTACTGTCCGTCCAAATCCTGCGCCAGGACCATCTCCCGGATCAACGAAACAAGGCGTGAGCAGACTTGGACTGTCGAACGTCAGGTGAATATGTCCGTAGGTCATATCTTCGACGTTGATGTAATTGCCGAAGCAACGATGGCGATAGGTCCAGCAGGCCTGATGGGTGGCGTTGCACGGTTGCAACTCGCCTGAATTATCGATGCCGGTGGGGTACCCGAAGTTGCCCCGCGCTTGTCCGTAGATATAGGTCAGCGCAAAGGTGTTGTCGAAGTCGACGACGCAATCGCCAAGCCAGTTGTGAGCTTCGGCCGGCTCGACCGTGAGGAAGAGCCCACCGCAGACAATCGTCAGGCCGAGCATCAGCAGAGCGCCGATTCGTGTGGGTTTCATCGTGGACTCCTTTCCATATGCAATAGGATCTCCGTTCATGTGCACACGGTTACTTTTTGAGCGTGCTTGAGCCCACAGCGTCTCGTAACTTCTGAAAGGCACGATCGCGCTCGGGTTCCGGCAGAAGAAGCGCTGCATGGTGGTATTGATCCACCAAATGCTGCTTCTGCCGGAAGGTTGTCGCTTGGAGGATCTGTGCGAGCAGCCCGTCCAGATCGACTTGCTCGGAAGGATTTGATTGGTGCCGCGAGGACTCGGCCAGCATGGCGCGCACTTCATCGTCGCTGGCTTGTCGCGGACCTGGCACTGTTTGTCCCGATTCGCCGACCGGACCTCCCGGCACGAATTGATGTGGCGGCGGCGGGACACATCCGGTCAGGGTCATGACAGCCATGACGAACACATGCGGGATGACGAGTGCGATGAGCGGTTTATGAGTCATGCCGTACATCATGACCTCCTGTTCATGGTCTCTCGGTCAACGTCTCTGGAAAATGAAAAGGCAACCTTTGGACCATGAAGTCAGGCTGTGCTATTCGTGCGCAATAACAAGTGCTTGAGGTGCGCCCATCGACGCGCCATGCACGTAAGGTGCAGGAGTGGGTATCGCATACGATACAGATCCGTATCCCATCAGATACAACTACGTAGCCTGCAATGGACTGACAACTTCGAGCCGTCGTCGATCCCAGTCGGAGTCAGCACTCACATTGATCGTAACTGTCAGTAGAGCATGGCAGAGCAGGAACAGTGGTGATGTCACCATGCGTTGCTGGATGGTCGGTGCGTATCGAAATGGGAAGGAGCTGGGAGATGTGGTGCACTGAGTGGAGCTAGAGCCTGGCCCCGATAACGGAATGTTACAGGATCGAGGTCGACCGCTCTGCTAGGACCGTTTGCGCAAATGTACTGGATGACGCCGCTGAAACCAGTCTCGAATCAACGTCCCGATGACAAGAATGGGAACCGCCAGCAGCCAGACATACCAACTCGCCCAGAGCGCGGGATCGTGCATGATGATTCCTCCAGTCTATGTGCTGATGAAGAGAGCAAGCTCCATACCGTAGTCTGTTCTGCTGAGTGAGCATGCCGTCGTTCCCAAAAACATTCGGAAATGTGCGACGATCGGCGGCTGACGCGACAGGTCGCGTTGTTGCGCCATGCGTCCGGCAATTTTTGCCGTCGCAAAAACCTCACAAGTCGTGATGCCGTTCCCACAGCTGTTGGAACTTCAGCGTGGCTATTCCAACAACCGCATCAGTTGAGGGAGCCATGGAAGCAGCGCGATGCCCATGCAGATCGAGAGGGCTACGATGGACGTGACCAGATGTTCATCCAGCCCTGTGTCCGCGGCGAAGATCACGGCGGTGACGGCGGAGGGCATGGCGGCGATGAGTACGACAATGGCTCGTTCGATGCCGGTGAGGTTCAGCACCCAGGCAGCACCGAGTCCAAGGAGTAGCCCACCCGCCATGCGCATCACGACTCCGAGCACGGCCACGGCCAAGGTACGGCGCGTGACGGCGAAACTGATCGAGAGCCCCAGCACGAGGCTTGCCAGGGGGGTCGTAGTGAAGTGAAGGGGCGTGAGGACTTGGCGAAGCCAGGCGTGAAGATGAATTCCGAATAGAGAAAGCAGGAGGCTGCCGCAGAGCGCCCATAACGGCGGAGATGCTACGAACCGGACCAGGGCGGAGCGAGCGGTGGTACTGCTGGTGCCGTGTCCGACGGCGATGGCGTAAATCACGGTGAGGGTCAAGGTGGTTTGACCCAGGTCGAACAAAATGGCTCGGGCCAACCCCTGGTCATCGAATGTGGCGAGGACGACAGGGTACGCAAAGTACACGGAATTGATGCAGCCGGTGCCGAGGAGAAATCCACCCTGCGTCGGACGGGGCAGGTGCAATCGGCGGGCAACTTGCCAGGAACAGAGGAGCATCGTGAGCGTCACCAGGCACGCGGCGACGGGCAATTTCCAAGCGGTGGGGGTGAACGTGACGTGATCCAGCGACACCAGAATGGTCGCCGGCAGGCTGATCGAAAAGACGAAGGATGCCAGCCGTTCCGCATGCATTTTCCCAAGCAGCCCAAATGAACGAAGCAACGCGCCGAGGAAGAAAATGGCGATGAAGGCTTGGAGCGTGGCAGGCATCGGCGGGAGCGTAACAGAAAACCGGGTACAAGAGGAGGCAGGGCTCGTCGTGAAGCATCCCGCCTTTTTGTGTGCGGCGGGATCGCGAGCCTGGTACGATGGCGCACTTCATGAATCAGGCGCAGCCATCAGTCCAGCCGCGTCAAGCGGCGGTCTTGTTTATTCTCGTCACGGTCGTCCTCGACATGTTGTCGTTCGGGATCATCATTCCCGTGCTGCCGAAGCTGGTCGAGGAGTTCCTGGGCGGCGACACGGCGCAGGCGGCGGAAATCTATGGTCTCATGGGCACGGCCTGGGCGTTGATGCAGT
Source organism: Nitrospira sp. (assembly GCA_024998595.1). Lineage (GTDB taxonomy): Bacteria > Nitrospirota > Nitrospiria > Nitrospirales > Nitrospiraceae > Nitrospira_A. The sequence goes on along the minus strand of JACOEK010000002.1, from coordinate 107,532 downwards.
TTTTCTGCTCCCCGATCCAGGGCGCGTTGTCCGATCGGTTCGGCCGTCGTCCGGTGGTGCTGCTGTCCAATCTGGGGCTCGGTCTCGATTTCATCCTGATGGCGCTGGCTCCGAGCCTGGCCTGGCTTTTCGCCGGCCGAGTGATCTCCGGGATCGCGTCATCGAGTTTCAGCACCGCGGGCGCATACATCGCCGATGTGACAGCGCCGGAGAAACGCGCCGCCGCATTCGGCATGATGGGGGCGTCGTTCGGGCTGGGCTTTGTGTTGGGACCGGCCGTAGGCGGCCTGCTGGGTGCCATTGATCCACGCTGGCCCTTCTGGGGCGCCGCAGCCACGAGCCTGCTCAACGCCTGCTACGGATTTTTCGTTCTGCCGGAATCGCTTCCTGTGGAGAAGCGGGCGCAGTTCCAATGGCAGCGGGCCAACCCGGCTGGTGCCTTGATCCTTCTGCGCTCCCATCACGAACTGTTCGGTCTGGCGACCGCCAACTTCCTCATGAATCTGGCTCACGCGGTGCTGCCCAGCGTGGCCGTGTTGTATTTGGGGTATCGGTATGGCTGGGGTCCGTCGGCCGTGGGATTCACGCTCGCGGCGGTCGGGGTGTGCGCCATGATCGTGCAGGGCACCTTGGTGCGGCCAATTACGGCAAGGCTGGGGGAGCGCCGTACGTTGCTGACGGGACTCCTCTGCGGTGCGACGGGCTTTGCCATTTATGGGCTGGCACCCACGCCGTTCGTGTATTGCCTGGGTATTCCGGTGATGGCGTTTTGGGGACTGGCCGGTCCTTCCGCGCAGGTGTTCATGACGCGCCGGGTGAGCGCCTCCGAGCAGGGACAACTACAAGGGGCAATTGCCAGCCTCACCGGCATTGCCGGTTGATCGGCCCGACATTGTTCACCCAGACCTTTGCGGCGTTCATCGGTCCGCAAGCGGACTGGCACATGCCCGGCGCGCCCTATCTGCTCTCAACGGTATTGCTGCTGGTCAGCGCTGGCACTGCCTGGCGCGCAACCAGGGGGGCTTGATCGACCCGATCGGCCTCGAAGCGTTCGTGATCGATCCCAGTTTGCATAGGCGTTCGAGGGCCGATCGCTCTGGCTATCGAACACCGTGCACGAAGAGTTCCCGGCTCCGATACAGAGCCAGCGCCCGTGTCTCCGCCGCTTCCGCTTCCTGTTGCTCTCCTACTTGACGGTACAGATCCGCGAGGAGCGACCAGGCCTCTGCCTCGCCGGCCGTATCGTGTATCGCCTGGGCAATTTGAATGGCGCGTTTCCCCAGCGCGACCCGATCATTCAACGAACCCTTTCCTTGATCGATACGGGCGAGCCGCAGATGCAACATGCCTTCGAACGGCAGGTGATGTTCCGCCTGAGCCAGCGCCAGGGCGTCAAGATAGGTTGCTCGTGCCTCTTCGAGATGTCCCAGCAGCCAATGGGCGTCTCCGAGCGCGACGGTGGCGGTAAACTGCTGATCGACATGGCGTCGATTGCGGGCCTCTTCGGCCGCCTGTTGCAACGATGAGAGGCCGGCGTCTGCCGAGCCCTCGACGACTTGCAGCAGTCCCAACTGCACCATGGTCTCGTTCCATCCTCTGGCATTCCTCACGCGGGTAAAGAGTGCGGCGGCCCGGGTGAGTGCGTCGCGCGACTCCTCGCGTTGCCCCAGTTGTGCGGCTACGCGGCCCATCGCCAGCAAGGCTTCCGCATGGGCGGATCGATCAGAGGCCTTTGCAAATAATTGCTCGGCCTCTTGCAAGGACGCATGGGCTTCTTGCAGCTTGCCTTGCCGCTCATGCACGCGTGCAATCTTCACGAGAGTGGTGGCGATACCCTGGTATTGTTTCTTTTCCCGGAACTTGGAGAGCGCCAGTTGGTAATAGGTCAACGTTTCGGGCCAATGTTCCTGCTGGTCGTGGACCTCACCGATGCGAAGCAATTCATGGCCTGAGAGCTGGTTAGGCGAGGCGATAGTCGTGACCTCTCCCTGGGGAACGGCCAAGGCCTGAGCCGGCAGGCACCAGAGCAGGAGGAACCAGAAACCGATCATGCTGCGTCTCCATCGAGTCGTAGAAATGTGGGGCGTGCCGGACTGTGATCCGTCGCGTAACCTTGCATCTGTGTCCCGGCAAGGTCAAGTGAGCGATGGTCGTTCCGGCCTCCGCGAGAATATGAAGAAATTCAGCGGCAGAAATAAGAACCGGTTATACTCAACGCCTGTTTCTCTACAGGCAGCGGCGACAGGGGCCAATCTAGACGCGGAAAGGGATGAAGGACATGGCAGGTGCAACAGTGACCCGTCGAAAGAAGCAGGCTCCGAAGCAAAAAAAGAGTGGACCGGTGAAAAAGACCAGGAACGCTCGTGCCGCCACGCCATCCGGTGCGGTGATCGTGCTAGCCGGTGCCACGCCGCTTCGTCGGCAAAAGGCGGCCGAAGTGCTGGCGGAGGAGCTGCAATTGCATCTTGCCAGTGTGGATTTGTCGGCGGTTGTCAGCAAACATGCCGGCGAGACCGAGAAAAACGTGAATCGCGTGTTCGATATGGCGAATCGGCACGGGTCGATTCTTTTCTTCGACGAGGCCGATGCCTTATTCGGAAAACGCACGCAGGTGAACGATGCCCATGATCGGTATGCGAACAATGAGGTGTCCCACCTCCTACAGTCCATCGAGCATCACCAAGGGCTCGTCATTCTGACGACCAACGGCAAGAGCCGCATCGAGGAAGCCTTCTCGCCGGAAAAGCCGGTCATTGTGTTGGGCGGGACGGCGAAAAAAAAGCCCTCTAAGACGAAGGCCACATCAGCGGTGACAGCAAAAAAGAAGGTGGCAAAAAAGAAGTGAGAAGAGCGTGTCGTTCCGGAGGAACCGCCCGTCTACATACCCGTGACTGACGGAGTCGTCAGCAGCGCCACTTTGGCAGATCGATTCAGGGCCTTGATGGCCGCCTCGCGTTGTAACGCCGCTCCTTTGCTGTCCACTGATTCGGTATAGCGCACCGTAAACGGTCCCCGGCGTTTCGTGTACTTCGCGCCTTTTCCGTTCGTATGCGATCGCATGCGACGCTCCAAATCGTTCGTGATGCCGGTGTAGAGGCTGCCGTCGGCACACTCCAAAATATAGACGATCCACGTCATGAATTGTGAAGCATGGGTGTGTTGCTGTCCGGTCGGTTTGGCCGGACCGGATGGTTGCCAGCCTTTCGCGATCATAGCCGAAAAAACTGCGGGAGGCGATTATTTGGGGAAGGTCTGGAAGCTGGTCAAACCAAGGCCTGACAGTACGGCCGCGAGAACGAGTGCGGCAACCAGTGCCACGATCAAAAACTTTCGGTCCTTGTGCGCCGAGTCGTGAAACCGGTATGTGCTGGATTTGCGTAAACGATGAGTGGTCATGATGTGTTCAGGCCTGACTGATGGTGTCCTTGGCAGGCAGGTGCTGCCATGTCGCCCTCGTCAGTGGGCGCCAGTATGCCGAGCCCGCTTGCTGAAAGGAATAGGGATTTCCCTGAAAGAGCGGGGAATTACTACTGTCAGGCGTCATCTGCAGAGAACTCTTCTATTCTGAACGCAACGCGCGGTTTTCGCGATGGCCGAGCTGTGCGGTGCGTATATGGTCGCTGCGGCCACCTCATTGACAGGCCCAACTCCAGCCCCGTAGCGTAGCACTCCATGCCGCATCCATCACGCATCGATCATGAACTCGCTGCGGCCAAGCAAGCCTTGGCTGACGGCAACGAAGGCAAGGCCCGAGTCTGTGCGCGGCGTGCTGTGGCTACAACTGCGGAAGCCTGGTGGGCCAATCGCGGCGAACCGCAAAAACCTACGGATGCGATGGGGTATTTGCGCCGCATTCAGGGGCAGGCCACGTTTCCGCTATCCGTCAGACAAGCGGCAGAACGTCTGACCACCGCTGTGACCCGGCGCCACGACGCGCCGTTTACCACCGATCCGATTAGCGATGCCTCTTTGATCATCTCGCATCTTGCCGCAGATACGTCGAGCGAGGGACCTGCTGCGGGGAATGCCCCAGGGCAAGTGGCCGCCGTGACGAGCGGGCCTGCGAACGGTGTCGGGAATCGTATGGCTCTGATCATACTGATCATGGGTGTCTCGGGAGCAGGGAAAACGACGATCGGGCGCCGCCTGGCAGAGGTCTTAGGCTGGCGGTTTTTGGAAGGTGACGATTTCCATCCGGCGGCCAACATCGACAAGATGCGGAGCGGTCATCCGCTGACGGATGCCGATCGCCGTCCCTGGCTCGAACGGCTGCATGCGGCCATCGTCGATCAGGTCCGCATGAACCAGCCGACGGTCATGGCCTGCTCCGTATTGAAGACAGAGTATCGGAGCATTGCGGAAGAGGGATGTGCCCCGTTTCTGCGACTTGTCTATCTGAAAGGCACGGCTGACCTCTTTCGCGAACGTCTGGCCGGTCGCCGGGATCATTTCATGCGCCCGGAACTCCTGGACAGTCAGCTGGCCATCCTGGAGGAGCCTGCCGATGCGCAGGTGATCGATGCCGCCCTCCCTCCCGATGAAATCGTCCGCCAGATTCGAAGCAGGTTGGCTGTCTAGCGAACGAGCGACTCTCTGCCGCAAGCCCGGCGGGGTGGAGCTGTGGTGTGCTCGCCTGCCTGCGTCTATTCTTTGACGTAATGCACCCGCACCAGTTGTATCAAGCCCTCGGCGTTGACCGTCATCATTTCAGCTGCCAACATCCCATTGACGCTGCGGTAATAGAGCAGCAGGCTGTCGATTCCTGTCAGGATCTGTATTAAGTCGAAATGCAGGTCGGGATAGGCCTGAAGACCCTTCTGGAAATAAGCGGCCAACCGTTCGCGGCCGTGGAGCGTGCCGGATTGGTCCCCGGATAGCGCCGGCACGAATGGACTGGTAAACTCCACGTCCGGTGCATAATGGCGGAGAATGGCATCGAGGTCGTGACGGTTCCAGGCGTCGATCCAGTCCTCGGCCAGGTTCCGTGCAAGCTGTTCGTTCATCACCGTCAACCTTTCAGTGAGATCCTATGGTCTGGAGTAGCCTAGGGGAACGGGTGCCTGATGAGCAAGCGTCGAGCCTCATCGATCGGCTGGAAATGGCGCCGTGCCAGTGAGAGCGCCCATGCCGCACCAGACGAGCCTGGCTCCCATTGCCCTCTTCAAGCTCTTGAAAGGGTTGCTGGTTTTGTTGGCAGGCACAGGCTTTCTTCGGTGGATCGATCCCGAAATCGACACCGTTCTTTCACCGGTTCTGGATGGGCTTCACTTGAACATCCACACGCGGCTACTCCATGCGCTGGCCATCAGGATAGATTCATTGCCCCGCCACAGTCTGTTCCTGATGAGCCTCGTCAGCCTGGGGTATGCGGCCTTGCTGTTCGTCGAGGGGTTCGGGCTGTGGGGCGAAACCTCGTGGGCCGCTTATCTGACGGTGATTTTCACCTGTATCCTGCTGCCCGGCGAATTTCACGCGGTCGTTCGAGACTGGTCGATGTCGGGGTCCGCGGTGCTGGCTGTGAATATCGCCATCGTGGGATATCTTGTCCGCCGGCTGGCGGAGGAGACCTTGCGCTGAAACGTCCGAAGCAGGCTGCGTTGTCGAGTTACTCGATATCTCGGGGAATCCCTAGCTGGCATCCCTTGAAGGAGGAGGTATACCAAACACATTAGAAGAGAGGAGAACACGCCATGGTTGAAGTCAATTCCATGTATCAGGCCCGGATGAGAAACGACGACCTCAAGGCACAAATCGATAAGCTGGAGCGGATGGCTCATCTTACCGCCGTGCACCCCACCTTCGACGCATTTGATGAAGAAACAGAAGCGATTCTCGCCAAGATTTTCGGTGACACGCACCAATATATCGAGTCCTACAAATACGCGACCTTGGGCGAGGCCGAAGCGATCGTGAATTTGCCAGAATCAGCGCAGGAGCCGATGACGCGAGATGTGCCCAAGAAGGGTCTGCAGCAGCGTCGGCAGGTGTTGCAAAGCATTCTGACGGACTTGCAGGGACTTGAAGCCGAAGAGACAGAAGCACTGACGGGAGAGGATCACGAAGATCCCCCCGGCCCCAGTTAGCTGCCGTACGCCGGATGTTCGGGCATGGAGGTAGTGGCTGCCGGTTGGTGATAAGAGTAAGGTGGTCGCTGCCTCCGCGAGCAGTTTTTCATTCCCGAGCGACGTTCTCCCGCGCCATTCCTCCTTCGATTTCCTCCCTTAACCACCACTGATTGAATCGTAGAACTAGCGGCCTCCTTCACGAAGGATAGCGAGGTAGGCGATGAGGTCGCGAATATCTTCATCGCGCAGAAGCGTTTTCGGGTACATCGCTGTGCCAGGGTGGCCGAGCTTAATGGATCGATAGCGATCCTCATCGTTCTGCGATTTGAGGGTGGCCGGATTGCGCAGGTCGACAGGCGGGGCGGGGAGTGCGTCCAACCGGCTTATCAGATCAGCCGACATCGGCGGTCGTGTATGCAGATCGCCATCGATTCCATGACAGATGGCGCAGCCGCCCAGCTCATGATAAAGCTGCCGCCCGTTTTTCGCGTCGCCCCTCAAGATGTGCGAGGGAGGTGCGGAAGCGGTGGATGGTGCCGTGCCGCGAATGGAGGCGAGGTAGGGCAGTAGAGCGAGAATGTCTTCATCGGAAAGGGCTTCCTTCGAGAGCGAATACATGGCGGTCCGGAGATGCCCATGCCGGATCACCTCGAATCGTTGCTTGTCGGTGGTGGAGGTGAGTGTCGTGGCCTCTCTCAGGTCGGCCGGGGCCGGATTGAGGCGTGTGATATTGTCGCGAACGTTCGGGCTCAGCTCGGGCGGCAGATGGCTTTTGTATCCGTCGACCCCGTGACAGGTGGAGCAGAGGCCCTTGCCGTTGAAAATTGCCCGGCCTCGTTCTGCATCCCGCGGCTTATGGCCCGGTGGAGTTTGTGATGTGGATTCCGCCCAGAGAAGTGAACCGGCAAGCAACGAGATCGCAAGCCAGAGCATCCCCGCGAGAATCGTTCCAGGGTGGTTTCTTCGAACCCCAGTTCTCAAGAAAAATGACAGCATGTCACTGTCCCGGGTCATGTGGGTGTCGGGCTTACTGCTCCCATCATAACTGACGAAGAGGTGCCGTGCCATCCTGAAGGCCGGGCCATGGCATAGCGCTTCGCGCGGGGGCTGGTCAGGGGCGCGATGATCCCGGTACAATGCCGCCGGTGAGAAGTATGATCCATACGTCGATGAACATGGCGGACCATCGCCATTGCCAAGCCTTATCTGGTTGCTTTCGCGGCAAGCTCTGCGAGCAATTGATGAACAGGCCTGGCCAGTCCGTGGCAAAGGGGACGCGTATCTATGGGCTCGGCGATCCGGCGCAGAGCGTGTTCTATCTTCGTCGGGGATTCGTGAAGTTGACGTCCATCACCGAAGACGGGCGTGAATTGATCTTGCGTCTGCACCAGACAGGCGAAGTGTTCGGCGAACTTTGCCACTGCACCGGCGAACGCCGCGAGCAGGCGATTGCGATGGAGGACAGTGAGATCGTCGAACTGAGTTTCGATGAATTTATCGCCCATTTGCAAAGCAATCGTCCGGCGTTTCTTCTTTTTCTGTCCAACGTCTCCCAACAGTTGTCGGCGGCCTACGATCAGATCCAGACCCTGTCCTTCAAGAGCACGAAGGAGCGCTTGGTTCGCACGCTGGGACGTTTGGCCGATGAATTCGGCGAACCGGACGGCGAGTGGGTTCGCCTGACGCACTATTTCCGGCAGGATGACCTGGCGCAAATGATCGGCGCGCGCCGTGAAGTGGTGTCCACCCTCCTGAACCAGTTGCGCGAGGAAGGGCTCATCACCTATGCGCGGAAAGACGGGTTGCTTCTTCGTCGCACCGAACTCGACCGGTTCCTGGGTTCTGCTGAACCATCATCCGCCCGTCTCAACGACTCCGGCTACTAACGCACCACCATCATCTCCTCCACTGTTATCCCGCTAACTGACAGGGCGGCTCCCGTTCTCTATCCTTGCCAACCAGTGCTACAGCCAATGTCGGCTGATCTGGCGCGCCCTCACTATTTCAAAGGAGAGATGCCATGCGTTATGTGATTCATGCCTGTTCAGTGCTCATGCTGACTCTGGCCACGGGGGCCTGTGCTCATTCGACGGATACTCCGGCTTCCCCGGCCCCGCAAGCGACGGCGCACCAGGCCAAGGTGTCTGAGACCAGGGCGGTGCTTCGCGATCTCTGGTTGGGCCATATCCTGTCCATCCGGAACGTGGCCGTTGCAACGATGGATAAAAATGCCGCGGCACGGAGTGCGGCCGAGGCAGATGTGGTGGCGAACGCCCAGCAGATTGCCCGGTCGATCGAGCCGTTTTATGGCAAGCCGGCGGCGGATCAACTCTTTACGTTATTGGCCGGTCACTATCAGGGAATTCGTGAACATCTGGATGCGACGGTAGCCGGATCGGCAAGCCAACAGGAGGCGGCCGTGAAGGCGCTTACCGCCAATGCGGCGGAGATCTCAACGTTCCTCAGCGGCGCCAATCCGAATCTACCGAAAGATACGCTGATGGGGTTGCTCATGGCCCATGCCGCCCATCATCTCACGCAATTTCAGCAACTGAAGGACGGGGAGTATGCGCGGGAGGCGGAGACCTGGAAAGGCATGAAGCAGCACATTTATGTGGTGGCGGATGCGCTCACGCAGGCATTGGCCGCTCAATTTCCGGCGAAGTTCTAGGCGACTTATTCGCGCATCGACGGCGTCGCATTTCTGATTGTCTTCGGAGGCCGGATTCAGGCAGCCAGGGCGCGGAGTCTGCGCTCCTGGCTGCCTGGACGGCGTTTCGCCACGTTCCGTCCGCCTGTTTGGCGCGCTCAACGCCAGCATATGTTCGTCGATGGCCCTCTGCTCCAGCCGGACACTTCACGAGTATTCTAGCTACGACTACGTACTTAATGGGCTGGACTCTTGTGCGATCGCGGATCGTCCATCCGTCTCAATATGCGACAATAATTGAACGTATTTTGATTTCGCTCTCCGGTGCACTTTTTCTTGAAAACCGCCCAGGCTCTTGCCTAGAGTGCGCAGTCGGAAGATCCGTCATTATCATCACAGGAGGATTGTATGGGTAGCATTCGTGACTGCGGGCTGTCGGGCAAGGTGTTGCTGTTTGCCCTGGTGTTGAGTGTGGCTCCCGCCCTTTCTCAGGCAGCTGAATGGGTGCATGAAGGCATGGCGGATGAAGGCAAGATGACGTTCGGATTCCGGGTGGGCCCGAGTTTCATGACGCAGAGTTCCGGCCTGTCCACGACCGGTCCCGCGCTCAACTTTCAGGGGATGTACGGGATCAATAAGTGGTTCCGCTTCGGGATGATGCTCGAATGGGAAAATCATGACATCAATTCCCCGCGGAACGGATCGCTCAATACGATCACCCTGTTGCCGGTCAATCTGGAATATCGTCCGGGACATTTCGGCTCGCTGATTCCGTATTTCACCAGCGGTATCGGTGTGAACATCAACACGAAGGACGTCAAAGACTCGTTTGCCTGGCGATTCGGCGCCGGTCTCGACTATCCCATGACCAATCTGTTTCACGGAGCGCCGAAAGGTCTCATGCTGAATATGGAAACGGCCTGGAAGCGCAATTCTGCCGACGGCGACGCGTCCAGCATGGGCCTGCTCTTCGGTGTGCGCCACACGTTTTAATCCTCGTTTTTTGCATGAAACAGGTGCCGGGCAATCAGTGACGGTCAGTGCGCTCCTGATGGCCCGGCCCTTCTTGCTCCGTGTCAGACCATCGCTATGAGGATCCAGGACAGGCACCGCGCCGTCGACGGGCCGCGCGACTTTTTACGCCCTCCTGTTTCCTTCGCCGCCGATGTGTTATAAGCTGTCTGTTTCATTAGCCGGATACTCCTGCCCTAGTGCGGGTGTGTCGTCGAATTAATCCAGACCTTGCCGGATCGTACGATCGTCAGACCGTCAATTCCGAAGGTGTTCACAAGGGGGACTGAAGCAGGATGAGCAAGAAGGAAATCGATGCGGCGCGGCGACTGATGAGCCTGATGTTCAAAGCGCATCCCTGGCACGGGGTGTCCATGGGGGACCAGGCCCCGGATCTGGTCACGGCCTATATCGAGATCGTGCCTAGCGATACGGTGAAATATGAGGTGGATAAGGCCACCGGTTTTCTCAAAGTCGACCGTCCTCAGCGGTTCTCAAACTTTTGTCCCGTGTATTACGGGCTCATCCCCCAAACCTATTGCGGTGAGCGGGTGGCGGAGTTGTTCGGCGCGCGCGCCGGTCGGCCGGACATGATTGGCGATGGCGACCCCCTCGATATCTGCGTGCTGACTGAGAAGGCAATTCCCCACAGCGATATTCTGCTGACCGCCCGGCCGATCGGCGGGTTCAGCATGGCGGACGGCGGCGAGGCAGACGACAAGATCATCGCGGTGATGCGGGACGATGCCGTCTACGGTACGTTGACCGATCTCAAAGAATGTCCCATGACCCTCCTCGACCGGTTGCAGCATTATTTCCTGACCTATAAACAAGCGCCGGGCTCCACCCTCCACAACAAGGTGGAGATTACGAGCATGTACGGCCGCGACGAAGCCATCAAGGTCATTCACGCCAGCCACGACGATTACAAAGCCAAGTTCCCCGAGTTGGAATTTATGTGGCCCGCCAGTATGAATAGCTAGTACTACCAAGAAAGGTTTATCCCCTCCTCATGAAACACACCACGACGCCATCGCCTGCAGAGCCAGCCGCCAAGGGATTTTCGCCCGGGTTTGCCGCGCTCGGATTAGAAGCCTCGCTGTTGACCACCCTTGAGGCTCTCGGTTACGAAGAGCCCACCCCGATTCAACGTGAAGCGATTCCTCCGTTGCTGGAGGGGCGAGACCTGCTAGGACAGGCCGCCACCGGAACGGGAAAAACTGCCGCCTTTGCGTTGCCGCTCCTGCAGCGAATTGCGCATGGTCCACGGCAGCGGCCCACGGCGCTGGTGTTGGTGCCGACCCGTGAACTGGCTGTGCAGGTCAGTGAAGCGGTGCAGCGGTACGGCAAGGAACTGCGGATCGGTGTGCTGGCCTTGTACGGCGGCCAGGCAATGGGCCCGCAATTGCAGGCGCTCAGGCGTGGAGTGGAGGTCATCATTGCGACGCCCGGTCGGGCATTGGATCACCTTCGCCGCAAGACCTTGAAGCTGGCTGATCTGCAAGTGGTGGTCTTGGATGAGGCGGACGAAATGCTCGATATGGGCTTCGCCGACGACCTCGACGCCATTCTTGAAGAAACCCCGAAGACGAAACAAACGGCGTTGTTTTCAGCGACCATGCCGCCGCGTATTGCGTCCATCGCACGTCGGCATCTGAAGAATCCCATCGAGGTCACGATTGCGCGTGAGCCGGTGAAGGCCGGTGCCGCTCCACGCGTGCAACAGACGGCGTATGTGGTGGCCCGCCAGCACAAGGTGTCGGCCCTCGCGCGCGTATTGGACATCGCGACGCCCAAGTCCGCACTGGTCTTTTGCCGAACCAGGCTGGAGGTCGATGAAGTGACGGCGGCGCTGAACAGCCGCGGGTACCGGGCCGAGGCCATTCATGGCGGCATGAGCCAGGTTCAGCGGGATCGTGTCATGCAGGCGTTTCGCACCGGACAGACCGAACTCCTTGTGGCTACCGACGTGGCTGCCCGCGGGTTGGATATTCCGTCCGTGTCGCATGTGATCAACTACGATCTTCCCTCATCGCTGGAAGTCTATGTGCATCGTATCGGCCGCACCGGACGGGCGGGACGCGAAGGAGCAGCCATGACCATCGTCGAACCGCGTGAGCAACGATTGTTGCGCGCGGTCGAGCAGCACACCAAGGCGAAAATCACGATCGCGCCGGTGCCGTCGCTCGGGGATCTGCTGGCCAAGCGGCTGGAGCGAACGAAGACGTCGATTCAAGAAACCCTGGAGGCGGGCGAACTCGAAGATTTCCGCCGGGTCGTGGACGCGCTGTCTGCATCGGCCGATCCCGCGGATATCGCGGCGGCGGCCATCAAGCTGGTCTATCGATCGCATGGTGGCGACCGGGAGGAAGAAGAAATTCCCGCCGTTCAGATGCGAGCGCCGGAGCCCTACCGGTCGTCACGGCCTGCGTATGGCTCGGCTCCGCAAGGAGATCGCGCGCGGGCGCCTCGGGGCGGTCCGAGTCGCGGTGGTCGGGCCGCCGGAACCGTGCGCGTGTATATCGGCGCGGGTCGGGGGGCGGGTATCAGGCCGGGTGATCTGGTCGGCGCCATTGCGAATGAAGCCGGTGTGCCGTCGCGGATGATCGGCGCGATCGAAGTCGAAGAGCGATTCTCCCTGGTGGATGTGCAGGAAGAGGCGGCCCGGCAGATCATCGAAGCCTTGGGCCGGACGCGCATCAAAGGGCAAAAAGTCGCGGTTCGATTGTTTAGGGACTGAACGTCTCTCCGCTGAAACGAATCCGGCCAGGGTATCCGTATGAATGCCCTGGCCGGCGGGTATCTCATGGTGTCTTGAGCGGCCGCAAGAGGCTGCTCTTCCGGGTTACCAAACGCCTCTCCCTCTTTCTCCTCTCCCGATTCTTCAGCCGCCAGGGAATTCAGTAGGCTTCCGTACCATCTGTTAGTGGTACGATCACGCATGCCTGCCTCAGAAAGCCCTGTGACCACGAGCATTCCGCAACGTATGGACCGTTTGCCATGGTCGCGCTGGCATTGGCTGGTGGTCACAGCCCTTGGCGTAACCTGGATTCTGGATGGGCTCGAAGTGTCCATCGTGGCCGCGCTCGGGCCGGTACTCACCCATTCCGCGACCTTACATTTGACCGCATCTGACGTCGGCCTCACCGCCTCGGCCTATTTGAGCGGGTCAGTAGTGGGCGCCATTGTCTTCTCCTATCTGACCGACCGCCAGGGACGGAAGAAATGGTTCATGTTCACCCTGCTGCTGTATCTGGCCGCAACCGTGTTGACGGCGTTCTCCTGGGATCTCTGGAGTTTCATGTTCTTTCGATTCCTGACCGGTGCTGGTATCGGCGGCGAATATGCGGCGATCAACTCCGCCATCGACGAACTGATTCCGGCACGCCGGCGCGGGCATACCGACCTGGCGATCAATGGAAGCTGGTGGCTGGGCAGCGCGGTCGGCGCCCTGTTGACGATTGTGCTGTTGAACCCCCTGTTGATTCCTGAATACCTAGGCTGGCGTCTCTGCTTCGGGCTGGGGGCAGTGCTGGGGGTGAGTATTCTGCTGGTGAGGCGGGTCGTGCCGGAGAGTCCGCGATGGCTCATGACCCATGGCAGTGTCAAGGAGGCCGAGCAGATCGTGTCCGGCATTGAGGCGCAGATCATGCGCGATGAGCACCTCGCCTCACTCCCGTCCGCCGAGGGATCGATCACCATCCACGGGCGTACCCATGCGACCCTTGCCACCGTGGCACGGGAGTTGTTCACGGCCTATCCCCGTCGTACGTCGCTGGGAATTGTGCTGATGGTGACGCAATCGTTCATGTACAATGCGATTTCATTTACGTATCCCTTTGTGCTCACGAAATTTTACGCCGTGCCGAGCCACAGCATCGGCTTGTACATTGTGCCGTTCGCGATCGGTAACTTTCTGGGCCCCTTGTTGCTGGGCCGCTTTTTCGATACCATCGGCCGCAAGCAGATGATCAGCTTCACCTATGCGGTCGCCGGGTGTTTACTGGCAGTCACCGGCTATCTGTTTTGGCAGGGGGCCTTCACCTCCATCACGCAAACCGTGGCCTGGTCGTTCATTTTCTTTTTTGCCTCCGCCGGGGCGAGTGCCGCCTATCTGACCGTCAGCGAGATCTTTCCAATGGAGATCCGCGCGATGGCCATTGCATTCTTTTTCGTCGTGGCCCAGGGAGCTGGGATCGCGGCTCCCTGGCTGTACGGCAAGCTGATTGAGACATCAGCCGAGAGTGTCTTCTATGGATATCTGCTGGGAGCCGGAATGATGCTTGTGGGTGCGATCGTGGAGTTGTGGTTAGGGGTGAAGGCCGAGGGGCGATCACTCGAACATATTGCAACGCCGCTGTCCGCCCAGCCTGTCTCGGGTCATGCGCCGCACGTCTGACAGCCATTCCCATTGTATGCACGAGTCACCTCCTCCGGGTAGCTGATGGCACGGGAGAGCCCTACGCGGCGTGGCACAGGAATGCCGTCACGGAGACGAGTGGACCAGTTGCGAATAAATGTCATGTGTAGACGAGACGATCGGTGTGAAATGAGGCGTGAGTGAACGTTCGCCCTTGGACAGCCCTGTTGCGCGATTGGCAGACTCGTGCAGTGGCCGATGTGTTGGCGCAGAAGCGCGAAGATTATCTCGTGACGGCGACCCCGGCTGCCGGAAAAACGCGGTTTGCGCTGCGGATCGCCCATCATTATCTGGCGGAGCGCGCCGCCGGCCGTGTGCTGGTGGTGTGCCCGACGAATCATCTGCGCACACAGTGGGCTTCGGCGGCAGGGCAAGCCGGTATTCAACTGGATCCGGCCTTGTCCAATGAACAGGCGTGCGAGGCGCGTGATTATCACGGCGCAGTAGTGACCTATCAGCAGGTCTGCCTGGCGCCGGACGTGTTCCGGCGCGCCTGCCGTAATCGGAAGACCCTGGTGATTCTCGACGAGTTACACCATGCCGGAGACGGCAAGGACTGGGGCAAGGCACTGCGTGAATCGTTCGGTGAGGCCGTGTTTCGCCTGGCCCTGTCGGGCACTCCTTTCCGGTCCGACAACAATCCCATTCCCTATGTGCGGTACGAGCAGGGCGAGAGCCAGGCCGATTTTACGTATGGCTATTCGCATTCAATCCGCGATGGGGTCTGTCGTCCGATTCTCTTTCCCAGTTATGAAGGCGAACTGACGTGGCTCTCCGACGGGCGCGAGCACCGGGCCACGTTTGAGGACGGGTTGACCTTTGAGCGCCAGCGCGAGCGGCTCAAGACCGCATTGCTCCAGGAAACCTGGCTGGGGCCGGTGTTGAGCGATGCGCATACCGAGTTGCAGCGTCTACGGAAGCAGGAGCAGGCGGATGCGGGCGGCCTGATCGTGACCATGAATCAGGATCATGCCCGGCAGGTCGCTGAGCTGGTGCATCGACTCACGGGCCAGCGTGCGCTGGTCGCCGTGTCCGACGATCCTTCGGCCTCCAAGACCATCGAGACCTTTGCCCACCACAAGACGCAGCAATGGCTGGTGGCGGTGAACATGGTGAGTGAAGGTGTCGATATCCCGCGCCTCCGCGTTGGGGTCTACGCGACCAACGTCTTGACGGAAATGTATTTTCGCCAGGTCGTCGGACGGTTTGTGCGGATGCAGGACAAAGTGCCGAAACCGCAACGGGCCTGGCTCTACCTGCCTAAGGATGCCACGCTGGTCCATTATGCCAAACGGATCAAGGTCGAGCGCGATCATGTGCTCGAAGAGATCATGCCTGCCGTGCAACGGACGCTGTTCGGCACGGCAGCGACGTCGCTGAAAGAATATATCCCGCTCAATGGCGTAGCGCGGCTCGATGCCCTGATCGGCGCGGATGAGGGAGAGCCATCCGGTGCGGGGAAGGGACAGCCTGAGCCGGCGCTGGCACTGCACGACCAAAAGAATCTGTTGCGGGACAAACACCGTGTCCTGGTTGGGGCCGTGGCAAGAAAGTGCGGAATGGATCATCGCCAGCTCAATGCGGAGTTGATCAAGCGGACCGGCGGCCGGGTCGATCAGGCGACGATCCCGCAATTGGAGCGACGGATCGCCCTCCTGGAGAAGTGGCGGGATTCCGGTTTCGATAAAAAGCGCTGAACGATCCAAGTATGATAATCATGTCGTACGTCATCAGCGAGCATGGATGTCATGAAGGAATCATGTGAGAGGAAGGGGACTATGGCTGGGAAGAAAGTAAAGCGGGCGGTGAGCTCGGCAGCGAAGACGAAGGCCGTGACAACGGGTGTGAAGAAAACCGTGACCAAGAAAGCGGTTCCGGCGAGCCGCGCAAAGGCCACTCGGGTCGGAAAATCATCTGTGGCGGTCGTGGTCTTATCCGGTTCTACCCCCTTGCGCAGGAACAAGGCGGCCGAACTCGTGGCGGAAGAACTGCAGCTGGACTTATCGAAAGTGAATCTCTCCTCCGTGGTAAGCCAGCGGGTCGGCGAAACGGAGAAGAACATCAACCGGATCTTCGACGACGCTGAACGCAGCGGGTCGATTTTGTTCTTCGACGGGGCCGATGCCTTGTTCGGCAAGCACCGGGCTGGCAAGGCGGGCGCGAGCCATTTTGCTGATGCCGGAGCGGCCCATTTGCTGCAACGCATTGAAGACCACAAAGGCCTGGTGATTCTGACGACCAACGGCAAAAGCCGGATCGATCAAGCGTTATCGAAGCAGGCTCGGGTATCGGTGATGGTGGGCATCGAGAAGAAGCCAAAGAAAAACGCAAAAAAGAAAACGGCCTGACGAGCCGTCTGCTCCAAGGGGCGAGATCGACCGGCCAAGGCGTATCCAGAGGGGTACGTTGGTGGTTCGAGCATTGCGAGAACGCCGCTGACAGACGTTTTCAGCATGCGGTGAGGATTACTCCGTTTCTTCGCTGGCTTCCAGGCACTTGGTGCACTGTTCCAGATCCGGCACGCCATGGGCGCTGCAGAAGTGCCGGTGACAAAGGCCGCAGAGCATAAAGGTCATCTTAATCCGGTCTTCCGCTTCGCAGTAGTAACAGTTCTTTGCGGTTCTTGCCTTCGGCATGGTCCTTCTCCTCGCATCATTCTTTGGTTCACAGGTCGTATCATCGCCTGACTGCGCCGTCGCTGTCGGCGTCGCGTGCCAATTCTCCCTTTCCGGTATCGGGATGAGGGCGGCAGAATGTCAATTGATGACAGGGGCGGGCAGGTCACCCAGGCCGAGTTAGCCTGAGGCGCTAAAGACAGCAAAAGGTGTGATCGTGCTCGCGTTCATCCATCCTGGAAGCTCAGACGGTTTTCAGGGATGGCCGCCTCGTTATAACACATTTTCTCACGTGTCTGTGTGGCCGCACTCTGCGCAGGGTATCGTTTCTCAGGCAGAATGGCAGTCTATTGTGGTCCTGCCTGCGCAACTTCTTCCCGTAGAAGAAACTTGATAGACGGGTTTGATTTGATGCAATAGGCCAGCAGGTGTTCGGTGGTAAATAACATGACGGCGCGGCCCTGTTGGTCCACGAGGCGGACGGTGTCGGACGGCCAATAGACGGCCGCAATGGCTGCCGGATCCCCGACGATCCAGCGCGCCAGGCTATGGGGCATGCGCTCAACGGAGGTTTTGACTCCGTATTCGTTCTCCAGGCGGGACATCACCACGTCGAACTGCAGTTCTCCCACCGCGGCCAGCACCGGTTCGCGGCGCACGTGGTCCGGGGAGTAGAAAATCTGCATGACTCCTTCTTCTTCCAGCTGCTTGAGTCCCTTCTGAAACTGTTTGTGCTTGGAAATATCCTGCGTCCGCAAGAGGCCGAAACATTCCGGCGGGAAGTGCGGAATGGGATCGAATGTCAGTGACGGATCCGAGGTCAGCGTATCGCCGATGGTAAACAGGCCAGGATTCACCAGCCCCACCACATCTCCGGGGTAAGCCTCGTCGATGGTTTCCCGGTCGCGTCCGAAGAGGCGATGGGGGCGTGTCATGCGGATCTTCCGACCCAGCCTGGCGTGATGGACCATCATGTCTTTTTCAAAGCGGCCGGAGCAGATGCGGAGGAACGCCATGCGGTCACGATGCTGCGGATCCATGTTTGCCTGGATCTTGAACACGAAGCCGGAGAAGGTCTCATCCGTGGGCTGTACCAGACCCTGGGCGCTGTGTCGCGGCCCGGGAGGCGGCGCAAGTTTTGTGAAGGCGTCGAGAAACGGCCCGACACCGAAGTTGGTCAATGCGCTGCCGAAGAACACCGGGGTGAGCTCACCGGCCAGGAAGCGGTCTCGATCAAAGGACGTGCCGGCGCCCGTCAACAGCCCGATTTCTTCCTGCAGCGGGCCGTAGGCGTCGCCGAGGGTTTCCGCGAGTTTCGGATTGGGGAAGGCTTCGATCGTCATCGGCGCGCGGCGTTGATTGTGTGAGGTGCGCTGGAAGAACAGGACCTGGCGGTTCTGGAAATCGTACACGCCTTGAAAGCCCGACCCTTCACCGATCGGCCAATTGAACGGGACTGCCGTCATGCCCAGCGTGCGCTCGATCTCATCGAGCAGGTCGAAGGGGTGTCGGCCCGGTTGGTCCATCTTATTGATGAAGGTCAGGATTGGGATGCCGCGCTTGCGACAGACCGCAAACAGCTTCTTGGTTTGCGGCTCGATACCTTTGGCGCCGTCCAGCACCATCACAGCGCTATCGACGGCCATGAGGGTACGATAGGTGTCTTCGCTGAAGTCCTGGTGGCCCGGCGTGTCGAGCAGGTTGACCCGTGCGCCCTGATAATCGAACTGCAGCATGGTGGACGTAATCGAAATGCCGCGCGCCTGTTCCAACTCCATCCAGTCGGACTTGGCCTGGCGTTGTGTGGAACGAGCCTGCACCGCACCGGCCAGATGGACCGCTCCCGCGTAGAGCAGCAGTTTTTCCGTCAACGTGGTTTTCCCGGCGTCCGGGTGGGAAATAATGGCAAACGTGCGCCGCCGCAACACCTCCCGGCGCAATTCGTCGGACGCAGACTTTTCAACCGGCAGGGACATGGCGTTCTCTTGTGGTTAGGGGATACCGACGGGACAGGGGGTGTATGGCCGCCTGGCGTCGCTGAATGGCAACGCTTTCTTTTATCAGTCGGAGTGGGGCGGCGGCAAGGAGGGAAGAGGGGGCGTACAGCCTGGGTGACCTCCATGCTCGCGCAACGTGCGGCTTCGGAAAGCCCTCGTTGGACGCGCGCAGTTCGGAGGCCACCCAGGCTGTACGCCCTAGGTAAGGCAATAAGGAGATTTCGGATGATGCGCACGATCGGAATGTGCCCGTCCCATGCGCGCAGTGAGAGCCGCTCGACCTCAAACCCTTATATGTGAATGGAAGGATGGGGCGTTGGACGCGTGCGCTTGGGAGCATCCGCCTACACGCCCCAGGGGAAGCAATAAGAGAGGATTCGGAGGGTTCCCCATGCGCGTTGCAGGCGGGGTGCTATACTTTTCTCTATCGTTTGATGTGTCATGGAGATCAAGGGCATGCACATTCCGACTCATCTCATGCTGTCCTGGGTGGTCGGTCACCGGTTAGCGCAACGTCGTGACCGGCGGTTAGTCGCCTGGGCTGGTGTGACGTCGGATCTCGATGGACTGACGATCCTGGCAGGAATAGATGCCTATGGCCGTTGGCACCATGTGTTGACCCATGGACTGTTGGCGGGGGTCGCCATCAGCTTGCTCTGTTCCTATTGGGCGAGGGATCGCGTGAGGGTCCTGTGGCTCTCGCTGAGCGTGTTTCACCTCCATCTCCTATGTGATTTCCTCGGTAGCGGACTCGATTGGCCGATCCAATATTTCTGGCCGATTGGCACCACCTTCTATCACACGCCTTACGGTTGGGAATTGGATGCGTGGCAGAACTGGATCGTGGCCATCACGCTGCTGCTGGTCTGCGGGCGGATTGCGATTCGCTCCGGCCATTCCGTCGCTGAAATCCTCCTACCCGCGGCCGGTGACCAAGCGGTTGTTGCCGCACTTCGGCAGCGCTTCGCCCCAGCGACTCCCGCATATGTGGTGTGGCCAAACACAGACAGGCATTGAGTCCGGTCCATTTCAAGCGCGTTCCGAGTCCCACGCTGGCGGAATGACTTTCTGGCCGATGGCGGGGTATGCTCCGGCATGGTCCAAGTCCCTCCCATTTCCCATCCCCGCGATCCTTTGCACGGCGTGACGTTGGAGAAGATCGTCACCACCCTTGTCGAACGGCATGGGTGGGCCGAACTCGCCCGTCGTCTGCCGGTGCGCTGTTTCGTGAATAACCCGAGCGTCAAATCCAGCCTCACGTTTCTCCGCAAGACGCAGTGGGCGCGCGAGCGGGTGGAGGGCATGTATATCGCGGAGCTGGAGTGATAGCGCACCGCCTTTCGTGCGAAAGTCGCTGCTCCGTCCATGCCGCATAGGCCAAACGGCATCACGACTGACCCACGCTGCTCTCCGTTAACCAGACACACGTTCTCCTGGCTCAGCCCCCGCGACTTGATCAATCACGCTCACCTCTGTAGATATGAAGGAGTCTTTTGCCATCACGGAGGTTCACGTTCGTGCGGATGTTCCTCACGCTCATTCTCTGCAGTCTGCTCTGTTTGCTGCAGATGCCAGCCGTGTCGGCTCAGGCCACCTCTTCGTCTACCGATAAGGCGGTTCGCTCCACGCTGGAAACTGTCGGGGTCAAACTGGACCAGCCGGCGGTCGATGTTCCGGCCTCCGACACTCCTGCCGTTGATCTCCAACGTAAACGTGCGGCGGCAGAAAAAGAACTGAACGAGATTACCGCGCCACAAGCGTTGCGGAAAGGGGTGGCGGGGGGCCAGGTTGACGGGCGTATGGCGGAGCGGCGCTTGTTGTTGCAGCAGTTGGTGCAAATCTATGAGCAACATCTCGATGCGTTACGTAATCTTGAGCAGATGCGGCCGCGCGTGCGGGAAGCTGAACGCCAAGAGAAAGAATGGAAGGAATTTTCCACACCCGGCCCCTACTCGGTGCTGAAAATCGATGAGCTGCGTGATGCCGCTCGCTCCATGGCACTCACGACGCAAGGCGTCCAAACCAGGCTCACTATGACCGAAAGCCTGGCGGAGAGCACGCAGCGCAGTCTCAAGGCCTCGCAGGAGAAAGCCCGGCAATTGTCGGAGCGTCTCGAAGAAGTCCAGGATCCTGCCAAACGGGAAGCCCTCACAGGGGATCGCGACCTTGCTCGTTTGCGTGAGCGGGTGGATGGTGCGCGAACCGGCATGTTGGAAGCGGAGAAGAAGCAGATCCAGGAAGAGGTCACGGAAGCGCGTCACCGGCTGGCGCTGCTCACCCGTCAAGTCAAGGTCGCCGAGCAGGATCCTGCCTTCACGCAACAGGACTACGACAAAATCAAAAAGCGGCTGGACACCGAATATCAGTCGCTGACGGACGAAATGGAACGAGCGGTCATCGAACAATCGACCCAGCGCCAGGCGGTCGCGGCCGCGGAGGCGACGCTCGCTGCGGCTGATTCAAGGGACACCTCGTCAAAGCCCGCCACTTCACGGCCGAGAGCAGATCGCTTGACGCAGCTCACGGAGTCGATCGAGCTGAAGCGTCTGCAATACGATAATGCGAATTTGCACGTAGAGCTGCTGCGCGAGATGTTGAGTGGTCTGGAACAGGAGCGGCATATTTGGGAGATCCGTTTTGCCACCGCCCGCGACACCCTTTCCGTCGTCGAAGAGCGCGAGGCGAGTTCGAAGGTGGCCGCGGCTGCTAAGCAGATTCGGGGGTGGAAGGAATACGGGCTCCAGCAACTGGGCATGGTGGGCAATCAAATCAGCGATGTGGAAGACCGCCTCGCGGAGTCTCCTTCGACGGCCAAGGCGCAATATCTCACTGACAGATTACGCCTGTCCCGCCACCGAGAGGACCTGTATCGGCGCGCGCTTCAACGAACGGATTCCTTGCTGGGCGTGATCGACAACAAACAGGCGGAATTCACCCACCGTGAGCAGGCCAGGTCGGTTCTTGCGCGCATGAAGGAGTGGGGACGAGCCTCACTGGTGCTGTTGGGCAATGCCTGGAATGTCGAGTTGTTTGCCGCCGAAGACACCATTGAAGTGGATGGAAAAAGCATCACCGGACGCCGGAGCGTCACGGTGGGGAAGGTAGTAACGGCGCTGGCGATATTGATCGTCGGGTATTGGCTGGCAGGAATCATGGCGCGATTTGCCGAGCGACAGGCCATCGCCAGGCTTCAGATCGATCCCAACGTTGCCAACATCATCCGTCAATGGGCGCTGGCGTGTTTTTTTCTGCTTCTCGTGATCGTAACCCTGATGTCGGTGAAAATTCCGATCACGGCTTTCGCATTTCTCGGGGGCGCATTGGCCATCGGCGTGGGGTTCGGCACTCAGAATCTGCTGAAGAACGTGATCAGTGGATTGCTGCTGCTCCTGGAACGGCCGCTGCGTGTGGGCGACGTGATCGAGGTGGATGGAATCAGGGGCATGGTGACAAGCATCGGTCTGCGTTCGTCGACGATCCGGGATATCAATGGTGTGGAAACATTGATTCCCAACAGCAATTTGCTCGAGCGGAACCTGACGAACTGGACCTATTCCAGCTTTCGTAAACGGTATTCACTGCGAATTGCGGTCGCGACCGGATCGGATGCGCGGCGCGTGAAGGAGAAACTTCGGGGCCTTGCCGGTCAGCACGGGCAAATTCTCAAAGAGCCAGAGCCCTATGTGCTGTTTGAAGACTTCAGCGAGCAAGCCTTGGTGTTCGTGCTGCACTACTGGATCGAGATCAGTCCCGGTATCGATGCGGCCACGGTCGCCAGCGACCTGCGCTTTATGATTGAACGGACATTTGCTGAAGAAAAAATCGTCAGGAAATAACGATCGCTTGTCACCAAGCTCTCACCTGTTTTCCCAAGGAATCGCATGGCCCCGAACGCGACGATTTTCAAAGCCGTCCTGCATATTGTCGATGTGGATCGCCATTATTACGAAGACCACAGTATCACCCTTGCCCGGCATCCGTCGGAGACGGATGAGCGCATGATGGTTCGCCTGCTGGCTTTCGCGCGACACGCGCATGAGGCCCTGTCGTTCGGTAGGGGATTGAGCACTGAAGATGAAGCGGCTCTGTGGCAGAAGGATGACACCGGGTTGATCGAGTTATGGATCGAGGTAGGGTTGCCGGACGAGAAGGCGATTCGCCAGGCCTGTGGCCGCGCGAGGCAGGTGTATGTTTATACTTATGGCGGCCGTCCGGCGGATCAATGGTGGAAGCAGAACGTCGCGTCGCTCGATCGCTTGAACAATCTCACCGTCGTGAATCTTTCGTTGGAAGGAAGTCGTGCGCTCGTGAGCCTGACGAAGCGGTCGATGGACCTGCATTGCACCATTCAGGACGGGCAGGTGTTGATTGGAGACGGAGCAAATGCCGCGCAGTTCGAGTTGTCGACATGGAAAGAGCGTGCGCGTGAAACATAAACGAGATCACTGCACAGGGTGTCGGAAATGAACAGACTTGGAATCCCCGCAGCGCAAGAGAGAGTGGCATGAAACCGAAGACGCGCATTCCCAACGACGGTGAGCCCGTGGCGTGGAAGAGCCCCTTTGCGAGTTTGAAGGATGTGGCCTTGCCGCCGGCGCGGGAGAAGGTCGCTCAGCCTGTTGCTCCACCGTCGGTGCAGCCGAAGACCCGCGGCCGGGTGGATATCATCCGGCAGACGGCGCATCGCGGCGGCAAGACGGTCACGGTGGTCACGGGATTTATCGGCATCGGTCAGGCTGAGAAAGAGCAACTGGCGAAGGAGATGCAGAAGGCCTGCGGCGTCGGGGGAACGGTGAAGGACGGGCGTATCGAGATCCAAGGGGACCGGCGTGACGACGTCGCCCGTATTTTGACGAAGGCCGGATTCCGGCCGGTCTTTGCGGGCGGATGAGGGACCGTGGCGGAACCACTTAAAAATAGTTTCGGTGCCGATGTCCCTCGCACCATTGCGCGAATGATTGCTGCCGTGTCTCATCGATTCGACAAGAAGGCGTTTGTCCGGTCGGCGCTGGATGGGTATGACGAACTGGAATTGATGCCGCGCGCCTGGAAGATTGCGCATGCGTTGCGACGGTGCTTGCCGGATGACTATGAGCAGGCCCTTAAGATTCTTCTGGCCTCCCTCGACCAGCCATCCGGGCGAACGGCGGCCGTGGGAATGGGCGCCTTTGTGTTTCTGCCGCATGTCTTTTTCGTGGCTGAGTATGGACTGGACCACTTCGAATCGTCCATGCGTGCGCAATATCTCCTGACGCAACGGTTCACGGCCGAGTTCAGCATTCGCCGGTATCTTGAACGTCACCAGAAGGCCACGCTGGCTCGCCTCGCAGAATGGGCGACTGATCCCAGTGAAGACGTTCGACGCTTAGTCTCCGAAGGCACACGGCCACGGTTGCCCTGGGCGCCAAGACTTCGCGCCTTCCAGGCTGATCCGCGGCCGGTGCTCGCCTTGTTGGAGCGACTGAAAGACGATGCGTCGCTCTACGTGCGGCGCAGTGTGGCAAATAACCTGAACGACATCGGGAAAGACCATCCCGATGTGTTGGTCGAGACGGCCAGGCGGTGGATGGAGAAGGCGACGGAGGAACGCCGCTGGATCATTCGCCATGCATTGCGGTCGGCGGTCAAGCGGGGAGAGGCAGGGGCGCTCCATGTTTTGGGCTTCGGCGACACCGCGTTGGTCGAGATCGGCAAGGTGCGCATCACTCCGTCACGGCTTCCGATCGGATCATCGGTGGGTCTCACGTGGGAGATGGCCAATCAGGCGTCCGGGGTGCAACGGGTGCTGGTGGATTTGCGCGTGCACTACGTGAAGGCGAACGGCAAGCACAGTCCGAAGGTGTTCAAGTTGAAGACGGTCGAACTCGCGCCGAGGGAGACCATCCGGTTCAGCAAATCGCTGGCACTCACGCAACTCACCACCCGCATCCACTATCCAGGCATGCACCGGATCGAGTTGTTAGTGAATGGCCGCCCGTATCCGCTAGGCCGGTTTCACGTTACGGCAGGGTAATCGGCGAACCGCCGCTTATGCAGCGGTGGCCTGTCTAGGATCCAGCGTCTGCCCCGTCATGGTGCCTTCCACACTCGCCAGATAGGCCCGCGCGACCTGCTCCGCCGGGATGCCGATCGATGGGTCCATTCCTCTAGCGATCAACGTTTCGGTCACCCAGGGCGGGCTGACGACGTTCACGCGAAGGCCGCGCGGCAGATCGATGGCAGCGGCTCGGACAAATCCCTCCAGTCCTGCATTGACCATGCTGATAGACGCGCTGCCCTTCATGGGATTCTGGCTCAAGACGCCGCTGGTGAGCGTGAAGGAGCCGTGGTTGGTCACGAACGGCCTACCGATCCGCACCAGATTCGCCTGGCCCATCAGTTTGTTCTTCAGACCGATGAAGTAGTCGTCATAGGTCAGATCGTCCAGGCTCGCGAACTTGGCAATCCCGGCGGTGCTGACCACGGCATCACAGGTGCCGACTGCTTTGAACAGGCTGGTGATGGAATCCGGCGAAGCCAGGTCCACTTGAAACGTGCCGCCCTTGTGGCCGACCGCCACCACCTCATGCCGCGTCGAGAACAGCTTCACGACGGCCGATCCTATGGTGCCCGTTCCTCCGACGACGATCACGCGCATGGCAATCCTCCGTAGTTGTTGGTTCGCGCAGTGTAGCCATGAGGCCTGAAGCGGCGCAAGCCTGCCCGCTCATTCCGGACTGTCGATGACATACTGCGGCCTGGCCGGCGGGTCGATGGCCGGTTGGATATGGCGGCAAGGGGGAATATCGGCCTGGAGCCGCCGTAACAACAGGGTGATCTTCATGTTTGTCGGAATGTCGCAGATCCAGACGTGCATGCCGGACTCGAGATCGTCATAATGCCGCTGCACGGAAAATCCCGGTTTCTCCATGAAATAGGCGGAGAGAAATCCGTTGATGGCCTGAACGGTCCAGGGATGATCTTTGATGTAACGATAGGTGAGTCGTAGCTCCACGACCTGATTCGTCTCTGCTGCATCCATGTCTGCTCCGCTCCTCTCGTGGTGACTATGCACTCTAGCAGGTTGTTGAGAACGGTCGCCAGCGTCGGCCGCCTCGCCATGAGGCCATGGGGAAATATTGAGCCCGTCGCCAAGATCTGTGTAAGGTACGGTATGGAGGATTTCTGGTTATGTTGACGACCTATAATCAGGTGCCTGTTCCCTCGTTCATGTACGGAACGGCGTGGAAAAAAGAGGCCACGACAGAGTTGGTGCAGCAGGCCGTGGCCTCGGGGTTTACGGCGATCGATACGGCCAACCAACTGATCCATTATCAGGAAGCCCTGGTTGGCGAGGCACTGTTGGAGTTGGCGAAGCAGGGCACGCCGCGTGAGCGGCTGTTCGTGCAGACGAAATTTACGCTGGCGAACGGTCAAGACCACCGGACGCCCTACGATGCGCAAGCCAACCTCACCACCCAGGTGAAGCAGTCGTTCGACAGCTCGCTGGCGCATCTGCACACCGACTATCTCGATTCCTACGTGTTGCACGGACCCTATGCCCGGCGCGGATTGAGCGACGCGGATTGGGAAGTCTGGGCAGCGATCGAGAGCATCTATGCGGCGGGAAAAACGAAGATGATCGGCATCAGCAACGTGTCGGCGGATCAGCTTCGGCTGCTCTGCGAACGGGCCGCGCACAAACCCATGGTCGTACAGAATCGATGCTACGCCGCACTGGGCTGGGATCAAGATGTGCGGGAGATCTGCCGGACTCATGGAATCATCTATCAGGGATTCTCGTTGCTCACGGCCAACCGGGACATTTTCGCCGATCCCGAGGTACGCGCCATGGCCGTCAAGTACGGCATGGGCTTGGCGCAACTGGTGTTCCGGTTTGCGATGCAGGTCGGCATGCTGCCGCTCACGGGGACGAGCAACCAGCAGCATATGAATGAGGATCTGCGGTCCGATCAGTTCACCATTTCGGCAGAGGATCTCCAGCGGCTTGAAACGATCGGGATGTAGCCGACGGTTGGCGCATCTGGTGATCTGAATTCATGGACAGCCTGCATCAACTCGAAATCATTATCCTGCTGCTCGCGGTGGTGCTGGCGCTGACCACGATCGCGCAGAAGATCAGCGTGCCATATCCGATTTTTCTCGTGCTCGGGGGATTGATCCTGGGGCTGGTGCCGGGCCTGCCAACGGTGACGCTCCACCCGGACCTCGTGTTTCTGGTGTTTCTCCCGCCGATTCTCTGGGCGGCTGCCTATTTCACGTCGCTTCGTGAATTTCGCCAGAACCTTCGACCGATTTCCCTCCTGGCCGTCGGATTGGTGCTTGCGACGACCGCCGGGGTGGCGGCGGTCGCGCATATCCTGTTACCCGGCATCGGTTGGGCGGAAGCGATTGCGCTGGGAGCGATCGTCTCGCCGCCGGATGCCGTGTCGGCCACCGCCATCGGGAAACGCCTGGGGATTCCGCGTCGCGTGGTCACCATCCTGGAAGGTGAGAGTCTGGTCAACGACGCCACCGCCCTGGTGTTGTACCGGGCAGCCGTGGCTGCGGTGGTGAGCGGCTCATTCCTGTTCGGGGGCACGCTCCTTACGTTTGTGTACGCTGCCCTGGCCGCGGTGGCTATCGGCATGGGCGCGGCCTGGCTCACGCGCTGGGCCCTCTGCGCGACAGAAGACGGGTATACGCAAATCGGGGTGACCTTGCTCGTCCCCTATATCGTCTGGGTTATTGCGGAGTCGGTGCATGCCTCCGCCGTCTTGGCTTGTGTGGCAGGCGGGATCACGCTCCGGCAGTATTTCAGCGGCGCGGTCGCGCCGGCGACCAGGTTGCAGGCCCGCGCCGTCTGGGAGTTGTTAATCTTTATCCTCAACGGCGTAATCTTCATTTTGATCGGTCTGCAGCTGGGAGCCCTGCGTGACGCCGTGCCTGCCGGGCAGTACGGACCCGTCCTGATTGCCGGATTGATGGTGAGCGCAACGGCAATTGTGGTGCGATTTGTCTGGGTGCCGCTGGCCGCGCTTATCCCGCGATGCCTGAGCGCCAGCCTGCGCGTACGTGATCCGATGCCTTCCTGGAAGGGGTTATTTCTCATTTCCTGGACCGGTATGCGGGGCATTGTCACATTGGCGGCGGCCTTGGCGCTTCCGATGACCACCGGCACCGGCGCCCCCTTTCCCTTCCGGTCGGAAATTATTCTGATCAGCTTTACGGTCATCCTCGTCACGTTGGTGCTGCAGGGACTCTCGCTGCCGCCGATCATCAAATGGATGCGCCTCGAAGAGGAGAATGAGCTGGAGCGGGAGGAACGCCTGGCGCGAGAGCATGCGGCGACGGCCGCGTTGACTCGGCTGGATCAGGTCGTGACGGAGAACTGGGTGGCGATGGAACAGATTGAGCGAGTGCGATTGCGATATCTTCGCCGTTTGAAACACCTCACCCGGAACGGTTTGGAGGAGGATGACCGTACGGACGGAAGCCTTAAAACCGTCCAGCGACTGCACCATGAAGTGCTCACGGCCGAGCGGCTTGCCCTGATCGGGTTGCGGGACGACGGCACGATCAGCGACGAAGTCCTGCATCAGTTAGAACAGGAATTGGATGTCGCCGCGCTCCATCAGGGCGTCGGCGAGCGACGCGCGGGAAGGAGCAATGTTTAGAGGACAGTACATCAGGTAGATCTGTGATACATCCCCGCTGCTCGGTAATCTCCAGCTGCCATGTCGTGTCACTTCTTCACCCTGCGAATTTCGGTTCGACGAAAACCGACAGCATCGTTGCCACGTCAGAAATACTGCGTGATCCCCACTTGAATAAGCGAATTGGGACTGGGAGACAGCAACTGCGCGAAATCCACACGCAGTAGAGTGTTGGCGAGAAACGTGGGTACCACCCTGATGCCTGCTCCGACATTGACTGTGCCGATCCACGGCTTCTCCTGGCCTTCTTCAGTCAACGGTTGAAAGGCGCCGAAATCTGAAAAGAGCACTCCCTGCAGCGCCCAGCGTGGTGCGACTTGTATCGCATGTCGTAACTCCAGGCTCATATACGTCTGCGCCCGGTTGCGATAGAGATTATCGGAGAGCCCTCTGACTCCCGCAATACTCCCCAACAATACACTGTGGTTTGGATTGTGACGGTTGTTTACCCCCTCGCCAACCGCATTGACCATCAAGACTGTCATGGGGGTCACGGGTATTCCCTGGATATACCGAAGCCGCACCTCGTGACGAGGTTGGTCTGCGCCGAAGAAGTACCCCGGTCGGAGTTCCAGCGCGATGCGATACCCAGAGGGCACGAGATCGTGCCAATGGTATCGGTCCCAGGTCACTTCCGGAATGAGGCCCACATAGTAGCCATCCGGTGGCCGCGTCCCTGTTCTTGCCTGATCCTGAACGAGTTCCCGGTAGATCTTGGCGACCACCTCAAAGCGCAAGGGAGATCCGTACGAAAAAGGTCCTTTAAGCTCAAATTCGCCGCCGATGCGATTGCGCGTCCAGGTGGCGGTCGAATCGGCAAAGCGAATGCCGTTACTCGAATAGGAACCTTTCACCTCTTTCGCCCAGCGGTCCGGTCGGTACGCGTGTTCTGAGATCCACACGTCTACGTTTGGGCCTCGCTGGCTGTAATTGAACTGACCTCCGATCTGCGTCCCAGTGCCGCCCAGATTGTATTCTACAAGACCAGCGGTGGCATTCAGGTCCTTGGCGCTTGTGCCGCTCGTGAAGCTCAAGATGGGAGAGAGCGTGAACTTCTCCCGCACGTCCACGGCCATTGTGCCGGCGTATGTCGTCACCTTCACCCGATCGAAAAGACTGAGGTTTCGGATGCGTCGCTCAAACTCCTCGACCTCTGCCCGGGTGAATGGTGAGGGGATCGGCCGCGGAAGCAATCTCCGGATCGTGTCTTCTTTGGTGTTGAGTACGCCGCTGATTTCTAATGTGTTAATCGCAATGGTGTCGTCCTCTCCATGAGCGGGCCGTGCAGGCTCAGCACACAGAATGATGCCCATCACAAGGATGAGGATGACCGGAAGGAACAATACGCGGGCGCGACTGGAGAAATGAATTGAATACATCGCAGACCTCCATGAACAGAGTCATGGTTCCACCGTGATGAACGACGGAACCGTCAGTGGAGACTGGATGTAATTTAGATTCGAAGGGGAAGGAGTACTGGAACAGGGCTGCTGCGCGGCGGTCGCTCATGAGAGCGGGCTGCTCCCGTGGTTGAAATGGTCGGCAGGCAGGCGGAGATGAACATAGCCGCGAAGGCGACCCACGCCCAAGCCGACCACGCAATACCCGCCGGGCCGTCGGTTTTCTGCGAAGCCATGAGGATGTTTTCAGCAGGATTATCTGGCTCTTCTGCAGTGGGCACGGCATCGACCGATGTGCTGAGATTCGGCTCCTCGAAGGCAAGGTCCACAACCAGATTGCCGGTAATCACGAGCGAGACGACCAGTGTCAGCCACACGATGCCGCCGGTGTGTCGCGCGATTGTTCTCCAACACAGCATGGATTCAACTATAGGATCGGTCCAGCGATCTGTCAATTGACGTTGCTTGGACAGAGCAAGTGGTTGAAGCGAATCCTCTCCTTCCGAGTGAGCTCTCCCTGCTTGACGAGCAACTCTACTCTCGGTAGTTTCGCGCCATGCCGATTCATATCGCCACAGCCGAGCTATCCGATGCGCCGGCCATCGCTAGGTTGGTCGGTGACTTGCTGCAGGAGATTATGGCCAGCATCAAGACGCGGTCGTTTGTGTTCTCGTTGGCTGAGACGGAAGCGCGGACGCTGTCCTGGCTGGGTGATGGAAGTTACACCGTGTTGTTGGCGAGGGATGGCGGATATGTCGCGGGATTGCTAGCCCTCTCCGAATGTCGTGCACTGTATGCGGAGGGTCGCTTCGGGATCATCCCGGAATTGTATGTCTGTCCGGACCGACGGTCGCAAGGCGTGGGGCAAGAGTTGGTGACGGAGGCCAAGCGGGTTGCCCGTTCGAAAGGATGGGCCAGATTGGAAGTCACCACGCCTCCGCTCCCGCAGTTCGACCGGACCCTGGCCTTTTATGAGCGACAGGGATTCAGCATCTCCGGCGGACGGAAAATGAAACTGTCACTGTGATCCGTCCTGTTGTGCAGGAAGAGCAAACCGGTTGTGGCATTGCGGCAGCAGCTGCGTTGGCAGGTGTATCCTATGCGCGTGCGAAGGCCGTCGCCGCATCGTTGGGCATCTCTGCGCAAGATCCAAGGCTGTGGTCTGAGACAGCATCGGTGCGGCGGTTGCTGACACAGTTCGGTCTGCGTCACTCGCGAGCGACAAACCATTCCGCTCCTGGGCCGGTTTGCCGGATTGCGCGTTGTTGGCCATCAAGTGGCATTTGGAGCAGGGACGACCGTTCTGGCATTGGGTCGTATTCGTGCGAGAGAACGACCGGTCGTACGTGGTAGATTCCAACCCGACATTGAAGGATCCCCTTCGGACCGACTTCGGGCGCATGAGGCCGGTGTGGTTTCTGACCGTGACGAGGAAGAGGTAACGGGTGAAGATCGCGATTATCGGTGGCGGACCAGCAGGGCTGATGGCGGCCGAGGCGGCATTGGCCGGCGGGGCGCAGGTCGCGCTGTACGATTCAATGGCATCCGTGGGGCGAAAGTTTCTGTTGGCCGGAAAAGGCGGGCTGAACCTGACCCACTCCGATCCGCCCGATCTGTTCCTCAGCCGGTATGGCGAGCGCCGCGCGCAGGTTGCGACCTGGATGGCCGAGTTCGGGGCCGCCGCGGTTCGCACATGGGCGCACGACCTGGGGATCGAGACCTATGTCGGCTCGTCCGGCCGCGTATTCCCCAAGGATATGAAAGCCGCACCGCTGCTCCGCGCCTGGTTGCGGCGGTTGCGTCAGGGGGGATTGACGATTCACGTGCGGCATTGCTGGTCTGGATGGGATGAAAAGAAAGCACTTCGCTTTGACACGCCGCAAGGCTCGGCCACTGTGCGGCCCGATGCTGTGATCCTGGCGCTGGGCGGGGCGAGCTGGCCTCAACTCGGCTCGGATGGCGCATGGGTGCCAGTCCTCGCCGGGCGCTCTATTGCGATTGCTCCGTTGCGACCCGCGAACTGCGGGTTCGATGTGGGCTGGACCGAGCACTTTCGGACTAAATTCGCGGGGCATCCGCTGAAAACGGTGGGTGTGGTGGCGAAATCCCCGACCGGCGCGGTGATGCGGCGCATGGGGGAATTCGTGATCACCGACACCGGCGTCGAGGGTGGAGTGATTTATGCCGTAGCCCCGTTTCTTCGCGATGAAATAGAGGCCACCGGCCGCGGCACGCTGCGGCTGGATCTGGCGCCGGACCGTGAACTGCCCCGTCTCATCAAAGATCTTTCCCAGCCGCGCGGCAAGAAGACGATGGCCACCCATTTGCAGCGCCGCGCGCATATCGATGGGGTGAAGGCCGGACTCTTGCGTGAAATCGTCTCGAAGGAGGATTTTGCCGACCCGACCCGACTGGCGGCCGCGATCAAATCATTGCCGCTCGCACTGACGGCGCCGCGCCCGTTGCAAGAAGCGATCAGCACGGCGGGCGGGGTGACTTGCGAGGCGCTCGACAAGCGGCTGATGCTCAAAGCGTTGCCGGGAGTATTTTGCGCGGGAGAAATGATGGATTGGGAAGCGCCGACGGGCGGGTATCTGCTCACGGCTTGTTTTGCCAGTGGACGGACCGCCGGTGCGGGGGCCGTGGCCTGGCTCACGGAGCGCGCAGAACGTGCCAAGTCGTAAGACGGCCATCGACGGGGTGATGGCCTTGATCGTGCCGGGTATCGGTAACTCGGGACCCCGGCATTGGCAAACCCTGTGGGAGCGGCAACACCCCTGCTGGCAACGCGTGCAGCAGCGCGATTGGGATCATCCTGTGCGCACGGAATGGCTGCAGGCGCTGGAGTCTGCCGTCGCCGGCTGTTCCGCTCCGGTGGTGCTGATTGCCCATAGCATGGGTTGCCTGCTGGTGGCCCACTGGGCACAACGAGCCTCTCCGGTCCGCGCGGCCTTGCTGGTGGCCCCGCCTGATCCAAACGAGGCCGCGTTCCCTTCAACTGCGCGAGGGTTTGAGAGGGTTCCGTCGGACAGGCTTCCCTTTCCCAGTCTCGTCGTCGCCAGCAGTGACGATCCCTTCGGATCCGTGGCCTATGCCAAGCAATGCGCGGCTGATTGGGGCAGTGCCTTCGCGGAGGCCGGTGCGATCGGGCATATCAATGCCGAGAGCGATCTTGGTGAATGGCCTGCGGGTTTCGCATTGCTCGAACAGTTGTTGGCGTCCTCGTGATCTGCTGTCGCATCACAGGCCTACGACCAGAACTACACCACAGTCCTTTGCGGTGAATGCTGCTAGAGCAGGATGCGCTGGTAATCCTGTCCGGCCAGCGTTCCCGTCGTGAGATTCCAGTCGACGAGGAAGATGGCGGATTGTCCGCACGAGAGCGACAGCAGCCGTTTTCCACCTTGAGCCACCACGCTTTCCGCTGTTCTGAAATCGAGGGTACGGTCTTGTCCCGTTCGATTGCAGACGAACAAGGGCAGTCCCGTGTCTTTCGTGCAGCGTTCCCACTCGCCGTTCGGCCCGTGCAGTCCCGGCGCCCAGGCAGCTGACGACACGAGGGCCTTGGCGCCCTGTGCCTTGAGGCTCTTGGCTATTCCCGGAGTATAGGCATCCGCACAGATGAGGAGGCCCACACGACCGAACGGCGCGAGGCGAAACGCGGTCGCCTCGGTGCCCGGCGTGGACCAGGCTTCGGATCCCACGCGCAGGGCGTTGATCTTCCGATGGGTGCCCGCAATGCGTCCACCGGGGCCGATCGCAAAGACCGTGTTATAGAGCTGGTTGGAGCGTGAATCTTTTTCCGGGTGCGACAGGAACAGAGTGACGCGAAGCCGGGCGGCCAGGCGGCAGATCCTGCCCATCCAGTGATCCGGTTGCGGTTCGATCCAATTGGTGCCGAGGGTATCGGCGAACGTGTAGCCGCTGACCGCCAGTTCCGGGGTGATGATCCAATCGGCTCCTGAGCAAGCGGCCTTGGTGATCGCCTGGGTCATGAGCTGGCGGTTTTGCGCGACCGCCCCGGGAACCGGAGCCAGGTGCAAGAAAGCGATTCGAAGAAGAGGTCCAGCCATCAGTCCCGCGTCACGTCAATCCTGCCAAACATACTGTCGATTGCGGAGTGTAGCATAGCCGGGTCAGGAGAATGACCACCCCCCGCCGGTTCTCTGGCGGTCGTGGGGGCTGCATTCGACGCACGATTACCCT
This sequence comes from Nitrospira sp., assembly GCA_024998595.1. Classification (GTDB taxonomy): domain Bacteria; phylum Nitrospirota; class Nitrospiria; order Nitrospirales; family Nitrospiraceae; genus Nitrospira_A. The sequence goes on along the minus strand of JACOEK010000002.1, from coordinate 73,473 downwards.
TGAGCCCCATTTGAGTTCTCTGGCTTGTGTCTGCCTCGTCCGCTGCGTACAGTGGAGTGAGGGAGCTGCTCGGCATGGATCACACTATCGGTTCGCCGTCACGAACAAGAACAGGCCGGTTGCTCGTTCTCGTGGCGCTTCTGCTGGTACTCCTGGGTGTATGTGCGATCGTGGCTCTGCCCTGGCTCGTGAATCGTCCGGCAACGATGGCGGCATTGCAGCAGGAGTTCGAAGCGCGGACGGGGTATCGGCTCTCGATCGAGCAATCGCACGTTCGCATCTTTCCGTCACCCCGGCTGACACTGACAGACCCTTGGCTGTACGATCCCGCATCTACGGCGCCGCTGGTGCTCGCGGAACGGGTGGAGATCGCGCTGCCGTGGCTGCCGCTTCTGGAGGGACGACTCGTCGCCAAGGATGTGGTCATCGACCGGCCTCAGGTGACCATTCATCGGTGGCCGAACGGGAGCTGGTCTCTGGGCAAAGAAAATTCTTCCGCCTCTTCTTCTGATTCGACCCGGTCGATCGCGTTGTTGCAGGTCGTCCGGAATCTGTTACTGGTTCAAGGCACGGTGACCCTCGTCGAAGAATCCGCTTCTGCGTCCGCTCCTCTGCAGATCACCGTGACGCAGGGCGCGTTATCGAGTGAAATGATGGGCCGCCGTGCGAGGCTACATCTCTCGGGGGAGATCCCGCAGGAAGGCGGGCGCGCGGCGTTCCTGTGGGAAGGTTCGATCACGCACAACGACGAAGGGGGAGAGATGCAGGCAGAAGGAGATCTGCGGCTCCACCAGCTTAACGTGCGTCATCTGTTGTCGTACTGGATCGGCGACGGCCGGATCTCCGATGGTTTTTCTCAACCGGCTCAATTCACGGCGCACTTGCGGTGGATGCCTGGGGCGGCGGGGTTTGATCTGATGGCCGACGAGGTGAGAGCCGAGCTCGCGGATGTTTCCTTGCAAGGGGCCGGGGCGGTTCTCGGCATCGGGACGGCACAGGCACGATTTTCATCCACCCTGTCCGCGTCCCCGGTGACTACCGCGCGCCTGTTAAGTGAACTGCCTTCCGCCTGGATATCGAAGCAACTGCGGGGGCAGTTCGCGGATCATGCTGTGGAAGGACTGATCACGCTGCAATCCTTGTCGATGGCCGGTGAAATCACCCCGGGGGCCCGGCCGCGCATGAATGGCTTGCTGACGGTTCGCAACGGGCGCTTCACACTCGGTCCGCAGTACCCTCCTGTTGAAGCGCTGTCCGTGAGTATGGCGTACGATGCCGATCAGCTGCGTCTGACCGAGGTGCGTGCGCAGTGCGGTCCCATTCGACTGATGGGGCAGGATTTGTTGATCACACAGTGGGCAACCGATCCGCATGTCGATGTCAGAATCAGAGGGACGGCACCGGTCGCCGGGTTGGTGGAAACGGTGCGCCGTCTGGATGACTTTCCGCTGTTGCGAGACGTGGTGACTGAGCTTGAGCAACCAACCGGGGATGTCGAGATGATCGCCCATGTGATGGGACGACCGCTCAGCGGGCAACCGCTCGCACTGGTTGATGCCGATCTCCGGCTGCAGCGAGGCGGGGGGCGTAGTGCCCTATGGCCGGTGCCGGCACGGCAGGTGGAGGCGCACGTGACCGCCACGCCCACCTTGGTGGCGATCGAGCATGTTGACGGGTGGCTGGGGCCGGCTGCATTTCAGGCTCATGGTTCCGTGACGATGGCGGACGGCAAAGCCTACTCCAATGTAACGTTGGCGATGAGTACGGATGCGTCGGAGGTGCAATCCTGGTGGGTGCAGCAGGGCGATGAAGCATTCATTCAGGACATGAACGGCACCATTCGACTGCGCGCAGCTGTGACGGGTTTGATCGGAGCCCCCCGAATCAAAGGCAGGATCGATCTCGCGCAGGCCGGATTCCGTCTGCAGAACTGGTTCACCAAGCCGCCGCAGGCTCCCGCCGCGATTGATTTCGAAGGGCAGCTCTCTCAAGGCAACCGTCTGGTGGTCCGGCATGTCGGCATCGGGGTTCCTCCGGTCACGATTACCGGATCCGGGGCCATCGAGTTGGATGGAGAGAGGGAGTTTTCTGTGCATGTGTCGTCTGGCCGGATTGCCGTCGGCAGACTTCCGAAAGGCATCGTCCTGGGACCCGTTCGGGCCGGAACATTGGACGCCACCCTCGATGTAGAAGGCCGGATGAAAGATCGTGCATCCTGGCGCGCATCCGGCGAGGTCAGATTCGATGAGGGCACGATCAAGATAGAAGACTTCGACGAACCGATTCGAGACGCGTTTGTGACGCTGCGTTTCGATCAAGACCGGATTCATATTCCGCGCATGGCGTTTCACGTGGGCGCGAGCGATCTGCGGATCTCCGGCTCGATCACGCACTGGGCCGATCACCCGAGGGCCCGCCTTGTCGTGGAGTCGTCTCAAATCGATCTCGCCGCCTTCGGTGGTTCTCAGCCGCGCAAGCCGCGGGCGGCCCGTCAACGATCTTCAGACCACTTCTGGCCGGATGCCACGCTGAACGCGTTCCTGTTTGCTGATCATGTCTTTTACAAGAAGTTTCTACTCACTGACCTCTCTACCAAAATCACCTGGGAGCATGGACTCCTGGCGGTCGAGCGGATCAGCGGGGACACGAATGAGGGGCAGCTCGCGGGGCAGGCGAAGATTCGCACGAAGAACGGACAGATGGAACAGGCTCGCAGTGCCTTTCGCGCCAGCGGCGTTTCGGTCGAGCGTCTATCATCATTGTTCCACGAGAAGCCTCTTCTCTCCGGGTGGCTGACCACGTCGGGGAAAGTCCAGGCGGAATTTGAGCGAGGGGTGCTTCTGCCGACTGCACTGACCAGTCGTCAGCCGATTCAAATCCTGGTCCAGGAGGGGCGAATGTATCAAATCCCGGTCCTGTCTACCCTGCTGTCGGTGTTGAACCTGCCGGCTGTGTTGCAGGGCCAAGTGAATCTCGATAGAGACGGCATGCCGTTCGATCGGCTCAAGCTGGTGGGGACTGTCAACAACGGCGTGGTCCACGCCAAGGAATTCCTGCTCGACAGTCCCGTACTCAAGATCAGCGGAACGGGGCGATATGACATCCAGGCGGATGAATTCGACATGGTGTTGGCGACGAGTCCGCTCGGATCCTACTCGGCGATCTTAAAACGCATTCCTCTGTTCGGGCACCTCCTCTCAGGGGATCGCCAGGGGTTTGATACCGCCGTGTTCGAACTGAAGGGATCAGCGAAGAAACCGCAGTTGCGCTATCTCCCCGCGGAATCGCTGATGACGGGTGTGAAGGGAACGGCCCAGTTGGCCTTTGATATTCTGGTCAATGCCATCACCTTGCCGCAAAAAGCCTTCTCGATTGTGGAAGAAAGCATGACCGGAGGGGAGGAGGAAGATTTCTGATCACGGCGCAGGATCGGCGCGAATCTCCAGATCGTTCTTCACGCGCCTCACTCCTTTCACCTGCCGCGCCAATTCAGCTGCTCTTGCCTTCCGTTCGGCCCTCTGCACCGTGCCGGTCAGCGTCACCGTGCCTTCTTCCGTGGTCACGAGAATGCCGGACAATCCGCCATGCTGATCCTCGGCGAACTTCGCTTCGACATTCGTGGAAATCACCGGATCTTTTGGACTGTCCGGCACGTTGGAAGAGGCCGGTAGCAGGCATCCGGTGGTGAGGCACAACACAAGCATTGGGAGGAGCAACCGGTGGTTTGGGCGCATGGGATCTCGCGGGCAGCGACGTGTTCCTGAACGTCGTTCGAAGATCTTGGCATAGTGAGGGGTCCGGTTTCCATGCCGAGTTTTGCGATTGCGCGCGGTGTTCGCAACGGGCATCATGCGGCGGCAAGAATCAACAGGTCGTCATGAGGTGACATGGGAGAGCCAGTGGCGGATATCTGTGTGATCGGGGCGGGGGCGGCCGGGTTGGCGGCCGGTATTTTTGCGGCAGAGCACAATCCAGACTGTACGGTTGAATTGTTGGACGGGGCCACGAGCATTGGAGCAAAAATTCTGGTGTCGGGCGGAGGCCGCTGCAATGTCACGCACGATGTCGTCAGGCCTGAGGATTTTTTCGGCACCCGACACCTCGTACGCAATGTGCTTGCGGCTTTTCCGGTGCAGAACACCGTGGCATGGTTTGCATCGCTCGGAGTCGAACTGAAGCGCGAGGAGACCGGCAAGCTGTTTCCGGTGACCGATAAGGCCAGGTCGGTGCTCGACGCGCTCACGGCGCGTAGTCGTGAACTGGGCGTGGTGCTTCGTCCGGGGCATCGCGTCTCTGGCATCGAGCGCAGGAACGCATCGGAACAGGCCGGTGCGCAAGGGCCCGCTGAGTTCGTGATTCGTCATCAGCATGGCGAGACGCCTGCGCGTCGCGTGATCCTGGCCACCGGCGGGCAGTCCTTGCCGCGCACCGGAAGCGACGGATCAGGGTACGGACTCGCGCGGCATCTGGGACACCACGTGACGCCGACCGTTCCGGCATTGGTGGCGTTGATGCTGGATGAGCATTGTTTTCACGCGGAACTCTCAGGCCTGTCGCACGAGGTAGAGATTCAGACCATGGTGGAAGGGCGGCCGGTCGATCGGCGGACAGGCAGTCTGCTCTGGACGCATTTCGGAATCAGCGGGCCGGTGGTGATGGATGCCAGTCGATTCTGGTGTCTGGCCAGGGCGCGCGGTGAAACGGCGGAGCTCTACGGAAACTTCCTCCCCGGTCGAAATGCGGAACAGTCGCGGGAATGGTTTCTCTCGCAGGTAGCCCAAAACCCTCGTCGGTCGCTGCTGAAGCTGCTTGCGGAGTTGTTGCCTGAGCGATCTGCCGAGGCCCTTTGTCGTCATGCCGGGGGTGATCCACAGCAGGCCTGCGCGCAGGTTCCGCGCGCTGTTCGTGATCGGCTGATGACGGCCCTCACCCGGTTTCGTTTTCCCGTTGTACGCGATCGCGGATGGAATTTCGCGGAAGTGACAGCCGGCGGGATTCCATTGGAAGAGGTCAATTTCCGCACGATGGAATCGAAGCTAGTGCCCGGCCTGTATCTCGTTGGAGAGGTGCTCGATTGTGACGGCCGCATCGGGGGGTTCAATTTTCAATGGGCCTGGGCAACCGGACGAGTGGCTGGCCGTGCGGCGGCAGCGAGTCTCGGTGCGGGAAGCGACCGCTAGGCGAGGTTGTGCTCAGCGGAATTCGTACCCGACGCCGAAAATCATCGCTTCGTCGGTTTTTTTGCGTCCCGGCGCCGGCTGCGTGTTGAGCCGGAGATCATACTCGACATTGAAAAAGAGGTTCTTATAGACCGTGATCCGGAGGCCCTGATCGGCGTTGAACCGGAAGGCGTTCCCGGCGTTGATGTCCCAGAACCCTTCATGGCGATGGAAAAATTTGACGCGATCCGGCCAGATGGACTGTTCCCATCGGAGGCTCCAGCGTCCCGATGGCGTCTCTGTATTCGGGCTGTTGGTAAAATGTTCGTTCACATGGGCGATACCGGCCGATAAGGAGAGGGTAGTGGTGGGGGTTTCATAGAACTGATAACCCAAGCCGCTTCCGATCGTGGACCGAAGTTGCAAGGCCTGCAGCGTGTCTTTTTCCAGCATGCCGAACGTTTCGATGAAGACCTGCTTGCTGATAAAATAATTGTGTTTCAAACTCGCGAGAGAATTTCGCGCGGTCACTTGGTCGTTCGCCTGCCCGTAGTTGTATTTTCCTTCGAGCAACAATCGCTGCCGGTGTGCATACAGCGTCAGGCGGGTCGCCCCATTGAACGCTTTGGTACTGCTGTTGCCGGACGTGTTGTTCCCGCCCACCGACACGGTGCCTGTCAGGCGGATGGGTTCGAGATTGATGGCGGTGATGTCCGACAGCAGCGTGGCACTGTCCGGGCCGGCCTCCGTAATTTCTCGTTGGCCCTGGGTGCCGTAGACAAAGTCCCGCAGGGCATCATGCGATTCTCCCGGAACTAAGACCTTGAGTGGACTTGTCGCTGTGAGACGCTGGACCTTTTTCCAATCGACCTTGATCTCCCCGCCGTAGTCCGTTTGGATCGTCAGGATATTTTCTTCCATCTTGACGATTGTGCCGGTGAGCCGGTCGCCGTTCAGTAAATAGACTTCATCGGCAGAGGCGGGCGTGGCGATCCACAGACTAAGGAGAAGCAGCGCCCGCTGCCAGAGCAGGAGACTTGAAGGATAATCACGGTGCATGGGTGTAAACCGGAATTCAGACGGGCCGGCGGCTCGCAGTCGAGGCGATGTGCTGGCATCAGTTGGACCAGGCCTCACCCTAATCGAGAGGGTTGGACAGTTTCAAGTCTGTGCGCGTTTTAATAATTAAACGCTGTACTGAGGACGGAGGTTATTTCGCAATGGTGATGCTGGGCACGCCGCTACGCGACACTTCTGTGACGGTCATCTGGAAGAGCTGGTACAGGAGTTTGAAGGCTTCACGATTCCATCGTGCGAGGGGGCCCGTGACATTGACGGCGTAATACTTACCATGAGACTGCACGGTCAAGTCTGATTCGGACGGGGAGGAATCTTGCACGAGGAGATCCATGGTCCTGACCGGATTGTCCATAAAGGACGGCGTGCGGCTGTCTTTCTCGACGGCATATTCCGGTTCTTCTTCCACGGACTGTGCCAAAAAATTGAGCATGGTATTAAAGCTGCGTAGTCGGAACTCGCCTTTCAACGGCCACTCTCCTCCATAGTGTCCCGGCCGAATGTCGAACGAGACATCGTTCATGGGGCGTCGTTCCGCTTCCTCATGTAGCCTGACACGTTCTTCGGGTGGGAGGGTGTTCGGGTCGTAGTTCGTGATGAGAATTCTTCCGGACACCGGTTTACGGAGCCGGTAGGTTTTCTGCTGAGGATCGTAGGCGACCAGATAGTCCTGCTCCAGCGCTTTGAACCCCTCTGCCGTCACGGATTCGGCCGGAATCGTCCAGGTGCGTTCGAATAGCATCGATTCCGCATAGAGGCGATTGGCATCCTGAATCGCGGAAATATGCAGCACCACCTTGCGGAACATCTCATAGCCCGGTTTGTCGGTCGGGTTGTTACGGTAGGCGATATCTTCGCCATGATCATTCACGCGTAACTCTTTCGCCATTAGACGGAGCAGGAGATCGATATCCCCGCCTTGCCGCAGCAGGAGCGTGAATTTGGTTTCTTGAAACGGCGTCAACAGGCGTCTGGTGAACTCTTCCCCGTCAATCGGGGCAATGCTGATGGTGGGATTTTCGGCCACGCTGCCGCCGAAGATCGGGAGCAGGGTCTTCCCGGCCTCGCCGGTCAGTGTGGGGGTCGCTCCCGCGTTGATGCGAAAATCGAAGGTGGCGGCGACGTTTGATACGCCTGTAAAGTGGACCGGCTGATGGTGATGGGCGCGTGCAATATTCAGCAGTAGCTGCTTGGAAATGGAATCGTTGATGGCGCTGTCATACGAGACGACGGCGCGCGTCAGCGTCGGCGGCGAGAGACAGCCTGCCAGGTTCAGTGAGACGGCCAGGCCGATTAGACAACGCAGGAATACAGAAGGAATCGTGGTACGCATCGATGTCGGTGATGAAGGTGGCTCAGCAGCTGCGGTTCTAGCATACCTGTTCCAGGAAGCCTAGCAGGATGATTGGATCGGCCTTGGGTCTGCAAAGTATTGGCCTTGCTCGCCTCCGGGCGGCGATTTGTTTTATCATCGGTTAGCGTGATACCCAGAACCAGAATGAGAGCGAGACGTATGAAGCATTCCGTGTGGATCGGTATGATGATGCTGCTGTGCTTGGCCGGGTGCGGGAGTTCGGCGAAGCTGATGTCCGGACTCAGCATCGAGGAATTGAAACCGGTGCCGGGTATCCTCGCGAGCGCCAGGCTCTTGAAAGGGACGATCCACGGCATCACCGGTGATCGCGTGGAAGTTGATACCGGGGAACGCAGCCCCCGTTACTTGTCGCTGGAAGCCGGGGGAGACGAAGCCCGAGGGTTGCAGGCGGGCGGAGCGGTGGAGATCATGGTCAACGACCATGATGACATCGTCGCCTACCAGCGGCCGGCCGACACGCCGCCGACGAAGGTTTTTCGCGGATCGTTGGGCAAGGTGTTTAATCCGCAAAAGGAACGCGTCACGATTCGCCTCGATACCGGGCGTGATGTGGGATTCTACGCGCGAACGGTGGCGATGGATAAACTCGCCGCGCTGGAAGTCGGAGAAACGGCCGATTTCGCGGTCGATCGCGCGTATCTGCTCGTCGATGTGTTGTCGCTGGGAAAGCCTCGTGACTTGGGCGTCGGGTCTGCACTGCCTGCTCCACAACGCCGCGTGGAAGGGGCCTTTGTGACGATCGGCGACGGCCGCATGCGGCTGAGGATGAAGGTCGATGACATTCAATCATTTTCCGTGCGTCCCCTTTTGCAGCCCGCGATTGAACAGCTGGATCCCAATGAGACCGTGTACATTTTTCTCGACGGGCAGGGTCAGGTGATCGATATGGTGCGGACGGCCCGCCGTTGATGCTTGTCAGCGGCGCGAGGGAAGCTTGACGATTCGCGTGATGATCCAATCGTTGAGTCGATCCGGCAGGAGGAGCGCCAGCCACGAACGAATCGCAGCATCGGAGCCCACGAGATACCGCGTGTTCGGCCAGCGCGACCGCAAGGCATGCGCCACCGCTTGAGCCACGACATTCGCCGGTTGTGCCTGTTCGCCCGCAGCCGTAGCCGCCTCTTTGATGCGGGTGAAGCCTTCCTTGTACATGTTCTTGAGTTCCTGGCTCCAGGTGGCATCCCACGTATCGACTTCTTTTCTGGTTTTTCCCCAAATAGGCGTGGCAATGGCGCCGGGCGAGATGAGGGCCACGCGGATACCCCACGGTTGCAGTTCGAGGCGTAAGGCATCGGTAATCGCTTCCAATGCATGTTTGGAGGCGGCGTAAGGGGCCATGAAGGGCATGGAAGCTCGTCCGGCAATCGAGCCCATATTGATGATGCGTCCTCGCCCCTGGCGGATCAACGGCAGAAAGGTCTGAGTAACGGCAATCAGGCCGAATACATTCACGTCGAATTGACGTCGCCAGTCGGCAAGAGGCAGCAGCTCGATGGGGCCTGCCACGCCGATACCGGCGTTGTTCACCAGGCCTGCGAGCCCGCGATCTCCCACCATGGCTGCGACCGTATGGCTGGCTGCTGCGATCGAAGCCGAATCGGTCACATCGAGACGAATGGGCATGAGGCGCGGACCGGCTTGCCGCTGCAGCCGTTCGCCGTCCGCGGGATGACGGACACCGGCGAAGACGCGGTATCCGAGAGTATCCAACGCGAGGGCACAGGCCGCCCCAATGCCGGACGAGGCGCCGGTAATGACGACGGAGTCTGATGGGGAAGAGGTTGAAAACCAGTTCGGCATGTCTCGTCTTCCTTGTGTCTGGCCGCGTACCCTACCATACTTTGCTGTGTGACCCTACAGTCAGCTGCCTCCGGTGGAGTATGGTACGCGGTGTACCGTCGTGTAGGGTAAGCGGGATCGTGGTCGATGAAAGGAGCAGGCATGCGGAGAGAGGAATGGAAATGGGGGCTGTTGGTCATGATGGGGCTGAGCCTGGCTGCATGTGCGTCTCCTGCCAGCGGCGGGTCAGACCGCACTTCTACGGGGAAGCTCGTGACAGTGCAGCCTCGGGAAATCGACGACGTGTTAGACAATCCGGGGATGGGGTTTGCCGACTTTCACTTCGGCTTCGGCCATCCTCCCAAGGCCGATGAATATCCGCATACCACCGTGGCTTATTTTCGCTGGCCCTGGGCGGAGCTAGAACCGGCCGAGGGACAATACAATTTTGCGCTGGTGGACGGCGTGATTGCGCAGGCGAAAGCCAAGGGAGAAACGCTCGCCATCCGGATCGTTTCCGAATATAAGACCGGTACCCCGCAATGGCTGCTTGATAAGGGAGTCGGCAGCGTCAAGGAATCGGATGGCATTTTCCCCGACTATAACAACCCCGTCTTTCTCGATTACCATGAACGGCTCATCCGCGCCTTCGGAGAACGGTATGGGCGATCAATCAACATTGATCATGTGGATATCGGATCGGTGGGTTGTTGGGGGGAATGGAATACGGCCTGCTGCGAAGGTGTCGAGGCGCAATGTAAAGCATTCTATCCGAGTGAGACCAACCAGCTTGCGATTACGGATTGGTATCTGAAATATTTTGCCGGAACGCCGCTCGTCATGTTGCACAACGGGCAACTGAAGTATGCGACGCAGCGAGGTGCCGGCTGGCGAGGGGATTGTTTCGGGGACTACGGCTATTTCAGTCCTGACTGGAATCATATGGAACATGCCTATGCTCCGGTGTTGGAGGAGCCGGCGATCGCCGATGCGTGGAAGCGCGGACCTGTGCAAATGGAAGTCTGCGGCTATATCCATGAATGGTACGAGCGGGGGTTCGATCTCGACCGGATTCTGGAGAAGGGGCTGGAATGGCATGTCTCGGTGTTGAATGCCAAATCGAAGCCGGTGCCGGCTGCATGGCGGCCGCGGTTCGATGAGTTTCTGAAGAAAATCGGCTACCGGTTTGTTCTGCGTGAGCTGACCCATCCGGCCGCGAGCGGGTCCGGCAAACCGCTTGTCATTCAATCACGGTGGGACAATAAGGGGGTGGCGCCTATCTATCATGCCTGGCCGCTGGCGTATCGATTGCGTTCCGGCACGGATCAGGTCGTGGCGCAGTGGGTCAGCTCTGTCGACTTGAAGCAGTGGCTGCCGGGACCATCTCACCGCGCGGAGGATACGGTAGTGGTGCCGGAGACTGTATCTCCCGGCTCCTATACGCTGGATGTGGCGATACTTTCTGAGGATGCCCGGTCTGCGGTTGTCGAACTGGCGATTGAGGGTAAACGCACGGACCGCTGGTACGCCGTGTCACGCGTCGAGATTCGCTAGATGGTCGTGAGAGCGCGGCGATGACGTGGGGCGGAAGCGGCTGTTCTAGACAGCCAGGGCCGCTGCCTGCTCGAGATGAAGAACCGTAATTATCTGGTTGCCGTTCCCGCGGTACTCGATCCGGTCGAAACTGACCTTGTTCGCCATGGCGATTCCGCGTCCATGGGTATCGAAGGCGCGCTCGGGGTCAAAGTCCATGTATTTTTTCCAGTCGAATCCGCTCCCTTGATCAGTGATGTGTAACGACAGACCGTGCGGCATGCGGGAAAATTTTGCCGTGGCGACTCGGGACGAGTAGGGAGGTGAGCTCAGCCGATGGGCGATTTCCTCCTCCAGCTTATCTTCCTCGATCAGTCGTGATTTTTCCTTGTAGCCGATGTCGAGGTTGCCGTGTTCGATCGCATTCAAGGTCAGTTCGAGGATGCCGGTGACTACCCGGTCGGCATCGGGATAGGCATGCGCGAGCAGCATCGCGAGGTTTTTCGCTTCCTCGGGCGTTCTGAAGTGGAATGTCCCTGACTCCAACAGGCGCATGGTGGTCGTGGTCCGGCGCAGATCCTGCCGCAAATCCAGATAACTCACGTGATCACGGACTGCCGCATCCACGATCGCTTGAAGCGTCGCTTGATCGAACGGCTTGGCCAGATAATAGTAGGCCCCTGCCTGTAGTCCTTCCAGGGTCTGTTGATGCGTGGAGGCCGCTGTTTGCATGATGACGGGAATCTGGTTCAGCGCATCATGTTGTTTCAGCTTGCGGAGAACTTCAATGCCGTCCATTCCGGGCATGATGCGGTCGAGCAGCACGGCGTGAAAGCGATCTGGTTCAGCTTCCAGCATCTCCCAGGCTTGTTGGCCGCCTTGTGCCGTGGTGCATCGATATTCACGTTCCGGAAGAAACTCGAGCAGAATTTTCAGATTCAGAGGAGAGTCATCGACGAGTAAGAGCTGCGGTTGAGGGAACAGCATAATATGGATGCCTCCGGTTGCCGGCCAAACCATCGGGGCAGAATGCAACAGTATGGCCTCACATCGGCATGCAAGGTCCTGCTAGGTCTATCGGAAGTCTATGAAGAATACTTAAGAGGGGAAGGAAAAAGGCACAGAAGCAGGACTCTCCCGGGGGATAAGCCCGGAAGAGTCCTTCCGACAGGGGCTATTGCTTGACGATGTCCAGCAGTTCCACTTCAAACACCAGGGTGGCTCCGGGCTTGATCACCGGAGGTGACCCACGGTCGCCATAAGCGATGCCGGACGGGCAGACCAGCTTGCTTTTGCCGCCGACCTTGATCAACTGTACCGCTTCGGTCCAACACTTGATGACCTGATTGAGCGGAAAGGTGGCCGGTTCCCCCCGTTTCACTGAGCTGTCGAAGACGGTCCCGTCAGTCAGGGTGCCATGGTAATGGACCTTGACCGTATCCGTGGCTTTCGGGGTCGCACCTTTGCCCTCCTTGATCACCGTCACAATGGCGCCCGATTCCGTCTTTTTGGCTCCCGCTTCCGCTGCCGCCTTGGTCAGGAATGCGGCGCCGGCCTTCTTTTCGACATCGGCGAGGGCGTTGGACCGGACCTGCTGCATTTGTTGAATCTTGGGTCCGTACACCTGAAGATCGACCTTTTGTGGCCGCTTTAACACGCCGTCGGCCAGACCGGCCTTGACGAATTCGAGTTCGGACTCGTTGAGCGTGAAGGGCGTCAGCGATTGGCTGATGGCGGCCCCCAGGGCATACAAGGTTTTCTGCTCATCGTTGGCCGGTTCGGGGGCGGCGGCCCAACTGAGCGAGGACATGAGAAGCACCACTGCGAAAACAGCACCGGTCACTTGACGCATAGACGATCCTTTCTGCTGAACAGCATGACTGAGCCCACCATATGACAGGGAGACCATGTGGCTCAAGACAATTCTTGGGCAGGCTGCTGAAAACGGCCTCCCGCGTCGTTCCCGGCTCGTCAACATCCTCGACGTACCCTGCGGGTACGCCTCCGGTCTTGACTCGCCTGCGGCCTAGCGGGACGTTGTTTTGAGCAGCCTGCGAAGATCACGCGGACTCGTCTGTAGCCTTGCCTAACCGAAGGCCTGTCTGGCGCGCAGGGTTGGGAATCACGTCGTCTGCTCCAGCAGCCAGTCGGCTGGGACGGCTCAGGAAAACCTGTCTCGTCCGTGAGGGCTTTCTAAATCGAGCTGCGGTCCGATAGGAACGATACGGGTGGGGTTGATGTCATCATGCGTGACATAATAGTGCCGCTTGATGTGGTCCAAATTCACCGTGTCGGCGATGCCGGGCACCTGATAGAGATCCTTGAGATAGCCGGAAAGATTCGGGTAGTCGATGATGCGCCGGACATTACATTTGAAATGCCCGTGATAGACCGCGTCGAACCGGATGAGCGTGACGAAGAGGCGCCAATCGGATTCGACGAATTGCGCGCCGAAGAGGTAGCGGCGTTGACTGAGTCGCGTGTCCAGTTGATCCAGTGCCGCGAAGAGTGATCGAGCCGCTTGTTCGTAGCCTCGTTGGGACGTCGCGAATCCAGCCCGGTACACGCCGTTGTTCACCTGCTCATAGAGGAACGTATTCATCGAGTCGATGTCCACCCGGAGCGCCGTGGGGTAGAGATCCAGCCCACTCGCGGTGAAGCGATTGAACTCCCCATTGAGCATCCGCATGAGATCGTCATCAGAATTGCTGACGATTCGCTTCGTGACCGTATCCCACAGGACTGGGACGGTGACACGCCTCCGGTAGGTGGCGTCGGTCAGGTGATAGGCCTCACTAAGAAAGTGAAATCCATTGATGGGATCGGTCGAGTGACCCGGCCCGTTGCGAAAGGCCCAGCCCTGCTCGTCGCGAATGGGATCCACGACGGTCATGCCGATGACCGGCTCCAGTTGTTTGAGTGCGCGGACGATGATCGTGCGATGTGCCCAGGGGCAGGCCAGAGACACGTAGAGATGATATCGCCCGGCTGCAGCGGGGTATCCCGATCGCCCATCCTCGGTCACCGATTGGCGAAAGGCGTCCTCCTGACGTGTGAATTCGCCTGTCTCGGTCTGTTCGTTGGGAAACTGGGGCTGTGTGGTCATGCTTGATTCTCCTTGCGCGTTCCACCTTAGTCAGATTCAACGAGAGAGGTCAATTGCGGGTTGCCAAAGCACGTGGGTGTTACTTCGATGGCGGCCTACTTGCGGCCAGGCTGCGGAACCTGGCGAGGCGCTGAGAGGTCCCACCCGACCGAAAAGAGCACGAGGAGTCCCGCGCCGGTCGTGTGCTTGGTGCGGGCGCTGGTTTCCCTCGGGGGCAACGGCTCATTGGCCACGAGACCGTCTCCGAGGACCCGGGTATCGAGATCCAGGGTGCCGCCGATGCCGAAATTGACACTGTACTGATCGCTTCGATGCGGCCGGTATCCCACCATGAGGCCGCCGCCTACGGCATCGATGATCCGGGACCCCGGCGCCACGGCGAGAAATGGCCCCCAGCTCCATCGTTGCTCATCCCAACGATCGATCCAGAGATGCACTTCCGGCATCGCACGCACCAGGTCGTTGCGCTCCTCGTCAATGCGGACGATGCGGTTTGTCACGGAGACGGATTCCACTCGCCGCGGGCCCAGGTTATGCGTCCAGCCCAATCCAAGACCGAATCCCACGTTCTGAAATAGTGATGGGCTCACACGGTCTTCCGCCGTTGATTCATCGGAGCGCCCGTAGAGGGGAGGCGGTTGGGTCTGTGTCGACGGGTGACTTGCGGGTGTTCCGCTCTCTCCTGCCGAGTGGGATGGTTGTATCGGAAGAAGGGCGGGGTCGCCAGGTTTCGTGTCAATCGGCGAAGCGGTCTGGGCGAGCTGGGTTGGTGCAAGCGCTCGTTCGCGCTCTGTCGGTTCCGGGATGCTCTCGCGGTGATCCTGAGGTGAAGGAATGGGTACGATCGCGCGAGGAATATTCCCTGTGGCAGCTGGTGGTGAGGACGGAGATGGTCGAGGAGTGTCAGTGTTTACCGGCTGGTCCGTCTGGACTGATGGTGAGACGGGGCGGTCTTTCGGTTCCGGCATGGCTGCTGCGGGTTTGTCCGAAAGCGGCGGAGTGGTCGGCTGGGGTATAGAGGCGGAGGCCTGCAATTCACGATTCTGTTGCAGCGATGGCCTCGCTGCCGTTGGTCCGGGAGCCGGTATCGAGTGAGTATCGGTTGAAGGTTCGACTGGAACTGTACGCTGTGCCGGCGCTGAACCGCTCGGCGTCGATGGTTCTGCAGGGCCGCCACCTGTCGCGGGTACGGAGGTGATTGTTGATTCGGAGCCAACGACGGGTGGATGCCCCTGGAGAGGGGCTGAGAGAGAACCAGTGGAGGGAGCAGTTGGCTGTGCCAAACCCTGGGAAGGCGGAATGAGAGCCGGCGATTCCCCGGGTTTATCAGCGGGCAGAACGGAAGTGGTGACCTCAGTGGGACTGTGACCTGCGCTCGAGTCGAGGCCGGTTGGCGCCGCTATCAGGGGGTGACTGGAATCTTTTGATCGCTCTTCAGGCACCGGGGGACTCGTTGGAGTGACGGCAGCCGGAGCGGCGTGAATGGACGGTGTCCTGAACAACTGTTGCAGTGCGGCATTGTCGCTTTC
The DNA here is from genome assembly GCA_024998595.1 of Nitrospira sp. Lineage (GTDB taxonomy): Bacteria > Nitrospirota > Nitrospiria > Nitrospirales > Nitrospiraceae > Nitrospira_A. The sequence goes on along the minus strand of JACOEK010000002.1, from coordinate 57,915 downwards.
CATAGCCAGCACTATCGGAGTTCTTCCGTCGTTATCCCGGCTCTGAGGATCGGCTCCGGAACGAAGCAGCAGTTCGATGACCGTGGTTTGTCGGGTCAGGCGGTCTGCACGGGACTCACCGGCCGTTTCCCAGAAACGTCGGACCGCTTGGTGAAGCGGCGTAAATCCAAGCTCGTTACGGATGGATGTCTGCGCGCCTGCGTTCAGAAGCGCTTCGACGCAGGGCAGATGACCTTGAAGGCTGGCTTCGTGCAGGGCGGTGTTTCCATCCCGGTCTCGTGCCTCCACCTGCGCGCCTTGATTGAGGAGCAACAGGACGAGCGCAGGGTTGCCGCTTGCCGACGCGGTAATCAGCGGCGTGGCCCCTTTGGCATTGCGGGCTTCGATATTGGCTCCGCGGTCGAGCAGAACCTGGGTCCTGGTCGGAGAGCTCTCGGTCAGTGCTGTATGGATCGAGTGTTCTGAGTCGGTGCGGGTCACGACTGGCTTGGCCCGTTTCTCGGAGGGACGAGCGTCACTGACGGACCAGCATCCGAGAATCAGGAGAAGGGTGGCGCAGGCAACGCCGGTGCTGTGGTGCAAGCGACCCACGGGTCCCCAAAAATACGAGTCTGGAGGTTGTTATACGGAGTGTATGGTTTAGCATACAGCTTAGTCCTGCGTCATCAGCAGTTGTTAGGCGGAGGGGGAGGATCGAAGGAGTGAAGCGAAGCCCGAGGTACGAGGCCGAAGTTCAGAATCCCCATCGCTGGAGAGAGTAGGACGCAGACGGGAGCCCGAGCTTACCAACGACGATGCCACCGACCATAATAGGGCCGGTAGTATCGTGGTCCCCAGGCATAGGGGCGCGAGTAAAATGGTGAGCCGTAAATCCAGGGGCGTCCGAGATAAAGGCCAAAGCCCACGGATGGATATCCGTACAACAAGCCGGGAGCAATACCGGGAGACACGTAGGTGTAGGTGGAGGGAGCGGAGGATTGTTGAGCCATTTGCCGCTGCAAGTCAGCGGTCATGGCATTTTGCCGGTCGGCTTGATCTTTCAACTGGCCGACGGTGCTTTGCTGGAGATGGACTTCCGCCTCCAGTTTCGAGATTTTTTCCCGTTGGATTTCAATGAAGGCCTGCAGGCATCGAGTGTGCGCATCCCCCGTGTAGTTCGAACATTCCCAGGGGCCGGACGATTCCGCGCCAAGCGCCGGAAGCACGAACAGCACGGCACTCAATCCCATAACGAGAGAGGGAAACCATTGCCGAGGGGATTCCAATCGGTGAGTCGTAAGACGTACCATGTCGCTCCTCCCTGGCTAGCTACCGATAGCCTATCATGGCCCTGCCGGTGAAGGCCAGATCCGGCTCGTAATGAGTGAAACGGACGATTGCCTCGTTGGTTGACAGAGCCGAGGCGGGAATTTGTGCCCTGGGGTTGGCAGCACATTGGGAAAGGAGAAGGGAATATGGCAGACAAGCAGGTGATCGCGGTGGTCGGTGCGACCGGGATGCAAGGTGGTGGGTTGGTGCGAGCGATCTTGGCCGATCCGGCCAGTGGTCTGACGGTGCGCGCATTGACCAGGGATGTCCATTCGGACAAGGCCAAGGAACTGGCCCGGCTCGGCGCCGAAGTGGTGGCCGCCGACGTGCATGACGTAGAGAGTCTGAAACGGGCGTTTGCCGGCGCGGCCGGCGCATTTTGTGTCACGTTTTTCTGGGCGCATTTGTCTCCCGAAAAGGAATACGCCGAAGCCGAAGCCATGGCTCAGGCCGCCAAGGCGGCGGGAGTGCGGCATGTGATCTGGTCTACCCTTGAAGATACACGCCGATGGGTTCCGGTCTCCGACAACCGGATGCCGACGTTGATGGGGAAATACAAGGTGCCGCACTTCGATGCCAAGGGTGAAGCGGATCAGCTCTTCAAACAGCTCGGGGTGCCCACGACCTTTCTGCTCACCTCATTTTACTGGGACAATCTCATTTACTTCGGCATGGGGCCGAAACCAGGTCCGGACGGGACACTCGCATTCACTCTTCCCATGGGCGAGGCCCGGTTGCCAGGGATCGCTGCGGACGATATCGGAAAGTGTGCACTGGGAATTTTCAAGAAGCGAGACGCGTATCTCGGGAAGACCGTGGGCATCGCGGGCGAGCATCTGACCGGTTCACAAATGGCCGCTGCCTTGACCAAGGCGCTTGGGCGCGAGGTGCGCTATCAGGCGGTGCCGCCGGAAGTCTACCGGACCTTCGGATTTCCGGGAGCGGACGATTTGGGCAATATGTTTCAGTTTAAACGCGACTTCAATGCCGTCTTTTGTGCGGCCCGTGAACCGGCTATTGCCCGGGCGCTCAATGGCGGACTGCAGACGTTTGCGCAGTGGCTGGAGGCGAATAAGGCACGCATTCCCCTCTCCTAAACGGAGGGACGACGCCTGGCGGGAAGCCTTAGTGTTGGGGCTTGTGCCTGGATAGTTGGCAAGAAGATGTGAACGGATTGCACCGCAGCCGGTGAATCTTGATCGCCCGCAACTTCTCCGGTCCTGCCGTAATCGTTGGCTCCGGATGACGCTCCCCGTTCACGAGTACCGGAAACGAGGCCAGTGTCGTCAGGATGCAGATGGACAGGACGGCCAACACCCATACGAAGTACAGTGAGTAGCGCATGGCCTATTCGTATCATGGTGCGATTGGAAGTCAATGAAATGGTCGTTTTTCGTCATCGCTCCTCATTGGTGATGGTTGCCAACCGTAGTCGTTCGTAATCTTCCTGGAGTTCTGTAGATCGGCTCCCTTCCGCCATTGCGCCAGCGATGCGCTGTCGCTACAATCCCCTCGCTTGCCGCTACCGGCGGCTGTAGTCTCACCGACACGCGATGAGTCTCATGCTCCTCTCCTTCGTGATTCTGTACCTTGCCTGCTCCGTCGGGATCGGACTGTATGCGGCGACTCGTGTCCATAACACCAAGGATTTTGCCGTTGCCGGTCGATCCCTTCCGCTGCCGGTGGTGACCGCCACGGTGTTTGCGACCTGGTTCGGGGCTGAGACCGTACTGGGCATCTCCGCCACGTTCGTCAAGGACGGGCTACGGGCGGTCGTGGCTGATCCTTTCGGATCGAGCCTCTGTTTGATTCTGGCCGGATTGTGGTTTGCCCGCCGACTCTATCGATTGAACCTTCTCACGATCGGAGACTTTTACCGGTTGCGGTACAACCGCGCGGTCGAAGTGCTCTGTACCCTCTGTATCGTCGCCTCGTATCTCGGATGGGTGTCGGCGCAGATCAAGGCGCTGGGCCTGGTGTTCACTGTCGTGACGGACGGAGCGATGAGCCAGTCTGCCGGCATGGTGCTGGGCGCGCTCATTGTCCTGACGTACACCACATTCGGCGGGATGTTCTCAGTGGCGATTCTCGACTTCGTGCAGATCACCATCATCATGGGAGGCATGCTGTATATCGGGTCTGTGATCAGTGGTCTGGCTGGCGGAGTGGGGACGGTGGTTACTCATGCATCAGCGGCGGGAAAGTTGGACTTTTTCCCCCCGGCGCGGGTCGAGGCATGGATTCCATTCGTAGGTGCCTGGGTGACCATGATGTTCGGCTCGATCCCTCAGCAGGATGTGTTTCAGCGGATCACGTCGGCGCGAGATGAAGGCACGGCGGTGCGGGGATCCGTGCTCGGAGGAACGCTGTATTTCTTCTTCGCCTTCGTCCCGATGTTTCTGGCCTATTCCGCCACGCTGATCGATCCGGTGCAGGTGGCGGATTTGCTGGAACGGGACTCCCAACTCATTCTCCCGACCCTGATCGTGCAGCACACGCCGATCGCCGCGCAGATCATTTTTTTCGGCGCCTTGCTGTCCGCGATCATGAGTTGTTCGTCGGCCACATTGCTCGCGCCGTCCGTTGCCTTCAGTGAGAATATCGTCAAGAGCCTGGTGCCGACGATCGGCGATCGGGGCCTGCTGGTGGTGATGCGGTCGGTGTTGGTCGCGTTCGCCGGGGTCGTGTTGCTGTTTGCCCTGAACTCGGAAGCCAGCATCTTCAAAATGGTGGAGAGCGCCTACAAGGTGACGCTGGTGGCAGCGTTTGTACCGCTTGTAGCCGGCCTGTATTGGCCGCGGGCGACGACGCAAGGCGCGATGCTCGCCATTGTCGCCGGGCTCGTGACCTGGCTCACGTTGGAGGGAGCTGCCACGCCGGATCAGGTCTGGCCGCCGCAGTTGGCGGGCGTCCTGGTGGCGGGAGGGGGAATGGTAGTCGGGTCGCTGCTCCCCCAGTGGATTACCGATCCGGCGACCATTGGCGCTTCGGCCGGTCGTCGGTCCCACCGCATTCCGGTGGAATCGCCAACCGACACTCATCAGTCACGTTGAGCGGGTGAGACTGAATGCAGGATTTCGCGTACCAGACGGATCAAGTCTTCAGGGGAGAACGGCTTCTGCAAAAAGGTTGTCGGTCCCTGACTCTCGCCGCCCGTGACAGGCAGGTTGTCACTATATCCCGACATATAAAGTACTTTCAGATCGCCGAAGTGGCTTCGCAACCGCATCGCGAGCTCCTTGCCGTTCATTCCCGGCATCACCAGATCGGTAATCAATAAATCGATGTGCAGCGTATTGCGCCGGATGAGGTCCATCGCCTGGAACCCGTCTTCCGCCTCATGCACGGTGTAGCCATGTGTGCGGAGAATATGCTGCGTCAGCAAACGGACCGAAGGCTCGTCTTCCACGAGGAGTATGATTTCTGTCCCGGTTTTGTGATCGGGTTCGACGGGCGCGGTCGGCAGGGCGATGTGCGGGGGCACGACTTCCGGAAGAAAGACCGTCATCGTAGTGCCCTGGCCGAGAGCGCTCTCCACGGTGATCGTGCCTCCGCTTTGGTGCACGATACCATAGACGGTCGAGAGGCCGAGTCCCGTTCCCCGACCGGGCGGTTTGGTGGTGAAAAAGGGCTCAAAGATTTTGGCCTTCGTGGCCGGGTCGATACCGGTTCCCGTATCGTGCACACGCAGCCGGACATAAGTGCGTGTGGTGCGCGAATCGTGGCCGGGTCCCCACACGTCGTGCGGAAGAACTTGACAGGTATCGATGGTCAAGGTCCCGCCATGCGGCATCGCGTCGCGGGCGTTGACGGCGAGGTTGAGCAACACCTGTTCGAGTTGCACGGCGTCGGCTTTGACCCATCGCGGCTGGGTGTCGAGCTGTAAGACGATCGTCACGTGTTCGCCGATCAAGCTCTTCAAGAGCGCCATGAGATCGCGAATCACCCGATGCAGATCCAGGGACACAGGATGCAGCATCTGCTTGCGGCTGAAGGCCAACAGTTGGCCGGTCAGTGCGGCGCAGCGTTCGCCGGCTCGCTGAATCTCCTGCACGAAGTACCGGGCTGAAGAGTTCTGGCTCAGCTCCTGAAGAAGGACGGCGCTGTACCCCAGAATCACGGTCATGACATTGTTGAAGTCGTGCGCCACGCCTCCGGCTAATCGGCCGACCGCTTCCATTTTTTGCGCCTGCCGCAATTGGTCTTCCAGCTCGCGCGCATCCGTAATATCCTCCGTGATGCCGCTCAGGCTATCGACCTCGCCCGTATCGGTGCGATGAATGACCATCCGATCATGTATCCACCGGATCTTCCCGTCGGGCCGTACGATGCGATACAGCAGTTGCACATCGCGTCCCGAGGGACGAGTCAGTTCCGTATCGTACACGTCGGCCACTGTTCGTTGATCGTCCGGGTGCACGCAATCCCGCCAGAGTTTCGGATTTTCATAAAACCGAGCGGCCGGTAACCCCCAGATTCGCTCGAAAGCCGGGTTCACATAGAGGACTTGAGGCGGCTGCGCTTGGGCGAACCATACGCCCTGGTTGAGATTGTCGGTGAGGTAATTGAAGCGCTTTTCGCTCGAGAGCCGGGCCCCTTCCGTCCGCCGGTGTTCCCGCACCTCGTCCTGCAGCCTGGTATTGGCATGGGCCAGGTCGGCCGTGCGTTCGGCGATGCGCTGCTCCAGGTCGCTCTGGGCCGTCCTCAATTGCTCCTCGATCGCACGACGATCATGCATCTCTTTGGTGATTTCCTGGTTCAGCCGCTCCACGGCTTCCGTGCGCGTCGTGAGCGACTGCACGAGGCTGAGTTTTTCCAACTGCAGGCGCATGGATGAAAGCAGCACGTGGTTGAAGGTCCAGGAAGAGTGGATCGTGGCAAAGAGGAACAGCACCCCCATCACTCCCATGATCACATGAAAGTCATGGCCGCTGAGGAAGAGGTGCCCGAGCATGGGAAGGGTCACGGGCAAGGCGTAGCATAAGAACAATGGAAAGGAGACCGACAGGACGGAGACGGCCCCCGCGGTCATGCCGCCCAGCACGAACAACTGGACCAGCTCGTAGGGCAACGGAATTTCGGGCGTGAGAAAATAGACGCTGCCACCCCAAGCGACGCCGGCCATGGTGGTGGCCACCAGCATCCACCGGTGCCACTCGGCGCTCTTCCAGGCTGCAGGAGTCACCCGGCGATAGTTGTAGATCAAGAACGCTCGCGCACCGGCCACCATCCAGAGAATGGTCACCCAGACCAGCAGGGGGGTGTGCGGAACCACGGGCCAGATCACTGCCGCGAGGATGGCGGCATTGACGGCGCTCGCCAACACGCCCGTGGGCATGTTGCGGTACAGAACAGAGATTTGCTGCGTGTGGAGATCCTGGACCGGGTCGGTATGGGCCGGGCGATCCATTGGCAGGCCTCGCTCGATAACAGATGCGTCCTGCACGAGGTGCGGTCAGATGACTACGATCCGCAGGCGCTGCAGGATGACGTACTCTAGCACGATCAATGCTAAGGCGGGCATCAAAAATTCACACGGAGATTGAGCGATCCGACGTGGAGGGTGGTGCGGTAGGTGCCGTTCACGGTCGGATTCACATTCCCTGCGACGGTTCTGGCTTCATACAAGATGGCCTGGTAGGCGAGATCGATGCCGAGCCCTTTTGGACTGAGCGTTTTGCCCGATCCTCCGCAGGGGATCACGCCGAAGAATTTCCCGTTGTCCCGGCACATGAATCCGATGCCGGTAGAAACCGCGTGGTTATCACCGTCGGGAATCGCAGGGTTGAAGGTTTGGTCGGGAATCGCCTTCTGTGAATGCCAGTACCCGGCGCGTAGGGCGATGTCCCAGTCGGGAAGCGATGCCGGGTTGAGCCACTTGTGCTCCGTACCGATCATGACCGTGTACCCGCTGACCCAGTTGGCGGGGGTGGCGACGGTGATGCCGTTTGATAAATGTGAATCCAGGTTGCGAACCGATTTCCACCCGGTGTAGTCCACATCCAATTCCAGTTTCCATTCGCGCTCTTTATTGCGGACGGGCCACAGCGCGATTCCTCCGGTCAGGACCTGCGGCACCACGAAGGTTGTGCGCGCATCCGCGATACGGGTGCCGCCTGCCAGCAATTGTCCGTCGAGATGCAGCGTGGCCTGGCTGCGATAGATGAGGCCGATATTGACCAGCGGACGGCCATCCTCATTGCGGAGCGGGGTATACAAGAGACTGGCATTGAAACCTGCGGCCGTGTCTCGTCCGTTCAATTCCATGCCGGTGCCGGCTGGAATGCCGAGACCCCCGGGCCAGCGAAACTGCCGTTCGACCTGTCCTTCTCCGAAAGCTCCTGAAAACGTATACACATCCGCCCCCAATCCGATGGCCAGATCCGGGAGCGGTCTGAAGGCAATGGAAGGACGAATGTCGATCAGCTCAAAGGCGGCCTTGGTGGTGGCGGTGGAAAAGGGACTGCTGTCCGGCCAGCGGGTCAAGGTGCCGAACGGGCTGAAGACGGCCAGGCCGACCGCCGTGCTGTCGGAGGAGCCGATGCCCAGGTCTTTGAGATTGGCCGTAATATACAGATTGGACGGGGGCGGCACCGCCACGCTGCCGCGGAGGTCTCCGTTGACCTGCGTGCCTGCGGCATTTTGAAAGGAGAAACCGCCGGCGATCAGGGTGGTGCCGGCTGAGAGCTGCACGCCGCGCAGTTGGGTCATGCCCGCGGGATTGTAATACCCGGCGGAGGCGTCATCGGCCTGAGCCGTAAAGGCAGAGGCCTGACCGGTTGCCGAAGCGCTATGGTCGTAGATGCGAAAACTTCCGGCCGACACCGGCGCGGGCACGAGCGTCGTCAGCGCGGTGAGAAGGGCGCTACAGGCCAGAAAGAACCGCGCGGCCGCCCGACCTGGTTGCTCCCAGGCCACGTCCTGACGGCATTCGCGGCGGTGCGGCAGAGGCGCCGCAGTGTAGTCAATTGCGTGTGAAGCCTTGGCAGTAATGAGACGCGTCGTGGTCACCGGTCATTCCTCATGTGAGTAAGTCTAGGTACAAGATCGTAACCAGCCGGTCTTGTGCGGCTCATCTAAGGGAAGGCAGGGTATTTTGTCAAGCAGGGCCCGGCCGATAGGCGACCGGCGCGACGCATGTGCTTTCATGCGCGGGATCGCGTATGCTCCGCGGCATGGGGATTCGCTGGTGATGCTCGCGAGGCGTTGGTTTCTCCGCGGGCTAATGACGTTGACAGGCATCGTCCTCCTCGCCGCGGGGAGCGCCCTGGCCTATGGACTGTACCTTTCCGCGAGCCTTGCATTGCCGGCGGGCGATGAACATCCTCCCCGCCTCATCTACGGCGCGCCTTTTCTCTTGAAACCTGACTTGGATGTGGTCTCCTCCCACCTGATCGAGCGCCTGAGCCGGCTGGGGTATCAGGCGGTCGAGACACCCGTACGCGCACCGGGGGAGTTTCGTGTCAGCCCCGGCCAGATTGACATCTATCTGCACGAATTTTCCGACTTTCATCTGCGGCCGATCCCGGCCCGGTTAGTGGTTGAACAGGGGCGTGTGGCGCGAGTGTTGTCGATCCAGACGGGCGACGAACTCTTTCCCGCCTATTTGGAGCCCCAATTGATCAGCGGATTGCGCGGCGCATCACGGCAGGTGCGGGAATGGGTGTCGTATGACGATCTCTCTCCGCGATTTCTCGACATTCTGCTGGCCATCGAAGACCGGCGATTTTTCAGCCACCCCGGCATCGACCCGATTGCCGTCGGTCGGGCGGTGTGGACGAACGTCACGCGTGGAACGGTTATTCAAGGCGGCAGCACCATTACCCAACAGTTGGCCAAGAATCTGTTTTATTCCCCGCAGCGGACGTTCGGACGGAAACTGAAGGAATCGATCGCCGCCTTGGTGTTGGAAGCGAAATACCGGAAACAGGCCATTCTGGAAAGTTATGCCAACGAGATTTATCTCGGTCAGGTCGGCTCCGTGTCGATCTACGGCGTCGGCGAAGCGGCTCACCGCTATTTCGGGAAGCGGGTGGATACCCTCAGCTTGGAAGAAGCGGCGTTGCTGGTGGGCATGATCAAAGGACCGAATACCTATTCGCCGTTGAGAAATGCCACGCTGGCCAAGCAGCGTCGGGATGTGGTGCTGGGCCGGCTGCATGAACAGGGCCTGATCAATGACGAGGCGTGGGCTCAGGCCATTAAAACGCCGGTTCAGGTCATGCCGCCGCAGGACACGTTGGCGGATGCGCCGTTTTTCGTCGACTATCTGTTGCGGCAGGTAGAGGAGGCGACCGGCGCGCCGCTGCCGGACGGGGTGCGAGCCTATACGACCCTCGATCCGGTGCTGCAACGATTGGCTTCCCAGACGCTGGAGAGCGAACTCACCAAGCTGGAAACGGCCTATCCGGCATTAAAGGGCCATGCCACCGTCGTGCAGGGCGCGCTCGTGGCGATCGATCCCAAAACCGGTGGCATCCTGGCGATGGTGGGCAGCCGTGACTACCGCGCCAGCCAATTCAACCGGGCGGTTCAGGCGAAACGCCAGCCCGGTTCGCTGTTCAAGCCCCTGGTGTACCTCGCGGCGTTGGAAGCCCGTCGCGAACTGACCGGCGGACAACCGGTGACGGCGGCCACCTCGATTGTGGATGAGCCCGTGACGTTTGACTCAGCCGCCGGGCGATGGGCGCCTCAGAATTACGACCATAAATTTCACGGAACGGTGTCCCTGCGAACGGCGTTAGAACAATCATTGAATATTCCGGCGGTCAAGATCGCGCAGCTTGTCGGTACCAAACGCATTCTCCACCTAGCGGAGAAACTGGGGATCCGGAGCCCCTTGGCAGACAATCTGTCCATCGCCCTAGGCACCTCCGGCGTGTCCCTATTGGAGATGACCTCGGCATTCGGCGCGCTCGCTCATGAGGGGATCACCATGGCTCCCACAGCGCTGCAGGCGGTGATGACGCCGGAAGGAGATCCGGCCTGGCATCATACGCCGGCGAGGCATCAGGCGGTGTCGCCCCAAGCGGCCTATGTCATGACGTCGTTGCTCAAGGGTGTAGTGGAACGCGGCACGGCGGCGAAGGCCAAGACGATGGGCCTGCGCGGGATCGTGGCAGGGAAGACGGGAACGACGGATGGGTATCGCGACGCCTGGTTCATCGGATATACGCCCGACGTCGTGGTGGGGGCATGGGTAGGATTCGATGATGAGGAGGCCTTGCATTTGACCGGGGCGCAGGCGGCGTTGCCGATGTGGGTGGAGTTTGTGCGTCAGATCCTGCCGGCCGCCCCGCAAGACTTTGCCATGCCGCCGGCTGTCATCACGCGTGACATCGATCCGCAGTCTTCCCAGCTGGCGACCTCGAAATGTCCGCAGCGGTCGGCAGAGTTATTTATCGAAGGGACGGAGCCCTCGGTGTACTGCGAAGTGCATGGGAGCGGAATCTGGGAACGCGTCAAGCGCAGTTTTGGTTTTTTCTAGGTGTCATCGAAAAGCTGGTGTAGGCTCGGCTCATGTTGAGATGGTTGTCCGGTTCATCCGCCACTGCCTGCGACAAGGAGCTCCCGATGATGAAGAAGCCCGGCTTTGTGGAAAGCGACAATATTACCCTGCTGGCCAAAGGCGTGTTGCTCAGAGGGGAAATCCATGTGGAAGGCACGGTGCGCATCGACGGCCGGCTGGAGGGCGATTTGCAAACCAGCGGGACGGTGGTGATCGGTGAAGACGGGGTCGTGCAAGGCACCATCACGGCCGGTACCATTATCAGCAGCGGAAAAATCAAAGCCACGGTGCGGGCTACGGAGCGGATTCAATTGCTGAAGACCGGCATCCTCGTCGGCGAAGTGCACGCGCCGGCATTCTCCATGGAAGACGGAGCCAAGTTTCAGGGACTGTCGGATATGGGCGTCACGTCGTGGGGCGATGACGCGCAGAAGCTTCCCGGTAATGTGCGGGATATTGCCTCACAGCGTCCCAAAGCGGTTGCCATGGTGGGGGAAAACGCCTGAACGGCGACTTTCCCCGATCTCCAGGCCGCCGGATCCGGCCCGCCTTCCACCTCATCCTCTTCTCGCGGCTCAACGGTAGTTCTCCATGCAGGCACCGAGGATCGTAAACCCGGCGCGTGACATCACGGCCGGGTTCTGCTATCAACGGCTCAGGCACGATCACGTTTCGCTACTATGAATCGACGACAGATTTTTGCAGCCTGCTTCTTCGGCGTCCTGCTGGCCCTGCTGTATCAGATGGCCCTCATGTTCCGCCCCTTTGTGTTTCCCGTTCTCTGGGCGGTGATTCTGGCGCATCTCTGTTTTCCACTCCATGCCCGGTTGACGGCCTGGCTCGGGGGAAAAGAGTCGTATTCCGCCGTGCTCCTGACGCTGGGCGCACTGGCCTTGGTGGTGGTGCCGTTGGTCGTCCTCAGCGTGATGCTGGTCAAGGAGGCCGGATCCGCCGAACGTGCGGTGCGGGAGTGGATTGCCTCCGGAGGCGTCCAGCAGTTGCCGGACCGCCTTTCGGGGCTTCCCGGCGGTGGGGTCGCGCGCGAGTGGTTGGAACGATTCACGGGACAGGAAAGCGACCTGGAGCAGTTTGTGTTGTCGAGCGCCAAGACGTTCAGCCAGTTTATCGTGGGTGAATTGAGCGACCTCGTGCGCGACGTGTTCATGTTGGTCGCCGATTTTCTGGTCATGGTGTTCACTCTGTTCTTTTTCTTCAAGGACGGCCGTCACTGGCTCGCGTCGCTCTACGGTCTGATTCCGCTCGAAGCCTCGCACAAAGATAAGATTCTCGTCCGCCTGGATCAGACCATTCGCGCCGTCGTGAAGGGAATTGTGCTCACGGCAGTCGCGCAGGGACTGCTCGCCGGGGCGGCCTATGCTGTGCTGGGAGTGCCTTTTCCGATGGTGTTGATGGCGCTCACCATCCTCCTGGCTCCGTTGCCGTTTGGCGGCACGGCGATCATCTGGGGGCCGGTGGCGGGCTATCTTCTGTGGTCGGGGACGGTGGGAAAAGGGTTGGTGATGTTGGCCTGGGGAGTCGGTGTCGTGTCGATGATCGATCAGATTCTGAAGCCGCTGTTCATCGGTCAGGGTGCGCAGATCCCCGTGTTGCTGCTGACCTTCAGCGTGCTCGGCGGGTTGGCGGTGTACGGCATTCTGGGCCTGTTTCTCGGACCGATTCTCGTCGGACTGTTCCTGACCGCGCTGCAGATTTACCGCGACGAATACCAGTTGCCGCTCGCCGCGCCGTCCGCGAAGTCCTGACTTACCGCTGATCGCCTAGTCTTTCAGTCGAGCGGAATCGTGATCGTCATGCCTCCGATCACATCATTAAGCGCGAAGTCCCGCTTGGGGCTCAAGGGATGACTGTTGTGGCATTTGACGCAGGCCGCTGAAATCGCGCGATCCGAATACACCGCTTGAAAGAATTGCTTGCGGCCGCTGGTCACAATGCCGGTGAAGGGCCGATCGGGTGTCTGAGCGAAACTTTCCAGCGCCTGCCGCTCCAGATCCGTCGCCGGCGCATTGCGTTGATAAATCGGCCAGAGGCTGATGAGGCGGTAGCGGATGCCGCGTCCCGACTCCGCGACCAGCTTGCCCGAGTGTTGAAGGAATTGGGCGGGCAGCGGCAGCGCGTTTTCATGCTCCCAATGTTCCGCGGCGGACACGATGCCTTTTGCCTGCATGCGGTTGACGACCTGGTTGGTATAGATCGTCCGGTCGGCATCCAGGACGGCGTGGACAAAGTCCGCAACCTTGTCCGGAGAGATTCCTGCCGGCGGCGTGAGGTCCTTCGCCTGCAATGAATAGGCGGAGGCACAGGCCAACAACAGCACAGGCCACACTGTCCATGAGCGGAAGAGGGTCAGGATGAGACGCATGGCTCCTCCTTTCGTACCGCAGCCTTATCTGCCGGCAGCGTAATGACGCAGGTGGTGCCTTGGCCTTCCGGGGGACTCTCCATCCGGATGTCCCCCCCGAATTTCTTGATCAACCGTTGTGCGACGGTGAGTCCGAGGCCTGATCCTTCGCCCTGCCCCTTGGTCGTATAAAACGGATCGAAGACTTTGCCGAGATGTTGCTTCGGAATGCCGGGTCCGTTGTCGCGGATCTTGATGGTGATCAAGTCGTCTTGTTCTTCGGTGGTCAGCCACAAATTGCCCTGCCCGTTCATCGCCTGAATGGCATTGGTGAGGACATTGATGAAGGCCAGCCGAAGCTGGTCGGGAAGCGCCGTTACGGGGGAAACGGGAACATAATGTTTTTGGACGTTAAGGCCCAGGCATTCGTGTGACGTTTGCACGATGGCCAACGCCTGTTCCAGTTGGGCGGTCACGTCGACTGGCATCCGTTGGCTTTTCGATTCGCGCGTGGCCACCCCGGTGAAGTCGCGTATGATCGCCGCCATCTTCCGCCCGTGTCCCACAATGTCCTGCGCGTAGCCTTTGGCGCGTGCCAGATCCCCTTCTTCCTGGATGGCTTCTCCGAGGCCGAGTATGCCGAATAACGGATTATTGAGTTCGTGGCCGATGCCGGCAGTCAGCACGTCCAAACTGCCCGATTTTTCGGCCTGGATCAGCTGATCCTGGAGGCGGCTCTCATCGGTGGTGTCCCGGAGGACGAGGCCGAACCGTTTTCCCGCGCCGCTACGGCTTTCCAGCGGGAACCACTCGTACTGATACAGATGAGGGCCAATGCGGAGCTCGCGCCTGGATGAGGACGATGCGGGGCCGAGCGTCTGATTGAGCGGATCGCGCGCCGGCTTCAACAAAGGTGCGTGGTCGTGGCTGGGTGGCGTGAGGGAAATACATTCTTCCACCAATCGGAGGTCTCGCCTTAGAGCCTGGCGGTGCTCCTCGTCGATGGGCAAGAGGTCGAACAGCGGGCGCGACGACCAGTTATCTGCCTGCTCCGGCACGGCTTCGCGCGAAGCCTTGTTCATGTATTGGACGAGGCCTTGCTGATCCACCATGATGATTGGAGTGGGGACGGCATCGAGCACCTGGTCGGTGGCTTTTTGGAGATACTGCACCTCCTGCGTCTTTTCTTCGACTTGAGTACTCAATCCGGCAAAGGAAGCTTCCAACTGCTTGTGCATGCGGTTGAATTCAACCGCCAGGTCTTCCAGCTCATCACCCGTGCGAATCTGAATCGGCTCCTGGAGTTCTCCGCGGCCGATGAGGCGCGCCGCCTCCTGTAAGCGGCGGACGGGCGTTACAATCCGGCTGGCGGCAAAATATCCCAGCGTGGCGAGCAGGAAGAGGGCGACAGAAGCCAGGATCAGCATCCACTGCATGAGATGTCGGATGGGTGCGAACAGTTCATCGGAGGACTGCCATACGAAGGTGTGCCAGGCGCCATTCTCCAGAGAGCCGTTCGTCGCGCGGCTGGTTTCGGGAAGCAGCGCGAAGCCGATAATGGCGGTGCCTTGTCCGCCGTGCCCGTCGCTGTCGGCCGTGACCCAGCCTGGCTCCAGGCCGGTGACGTGGGGAATGAGCGCGGGGTCGGACAGGCGCACGCCCGTCGGGAGGATGGGACAGCTCAAGACAATTCCACGACTGTCGATGAGCATGACATGGCCGGTCTTGCCGAACCGGATGGGATGCGTCGAGGGGGAGAAAAATTCCTTGGCATCGATGACGCGATGGAGAACACCCACCACTTCATATTTCAGGCTGTCCATGATCGGCAGTGAAATGCTGAAGACATAGGTCTTGGCCTGTTCATCGAAGTGCAGATCCTCGATGTACAGCTGGCCCACCCCCTTGTTGTAGGTCCCTTTCCACCACCGACTGTCCGCATGGGCAAAGCCGGGGAAGGTGGTGAGGGCGGCGAACAGATTGCCCTGCACGTCCGTGATGAAGAGCTTCTTGGTGGCGGCGCGTACAACCTGGGGGAGCAGCAGGTCGGACTCATTTTGAGCGCCGGCGTAAAAACTTCGTAGCAGGACGGCGGTGCGATTTTCGGTAATGGCTTTGACGGCTATCGGGTCGCGGGCGGCCCACTGCGTTCGTTGTTGGGTGATCGCCGCAGAGGACCGTGTCTTGTCGGCAGTCTGCAGCAGATCTCGATGGTGCTCCAGTTGACGAATGATATCCGGGTGGGCGGCGATGCGCGACGTTCTGGCGACTTCCTCCGCCACGAGCAAGTCCAGTTTGCGGGCGGCTTCCGTCGCCAGCGCCTGGAAACTTTCGCCGCTGACGACTTGGATCTCCTTGGACCCTTGAAGGAAGGCCATGCCGAGGCCGAGGAGCAGGGGAACGATGCCGACCAGCAGCATCGAAACAATGAGCTTGCGTTTCAGTCCCCATCCCAACGGATTCGAGAAGGGGCGCCAGGTGATCGTCATTGGGGCGCGCATGATGTAGTCGGTTGCACCTGTGGAAATTCGATCCGGAAGGTGGTGCCGACACCGACGTCGCTTTCGACGCAAATGTGTCCTTCCATTTTCGAAATCACCGACATCACATTGTACAATCCCAGCCCCGTGCCTTTCCCGGGGGGTTTTGTCGTGTACAGAGGCTCAAAGATTTTCGAGAAGGCCTCCTTCGGAATCCCGCAACCCGTATCGCTCACCGATGCGCTGACCTGTCCGTCCGGCCCGACGTTTGTCTGCAGGGTCAACGTCCCGCGGTTCTGAATGGCTTGGACGGCGTTCGTAATCAGATTGACGAAGACATGGAGCAATTCGTCGGGGTTTCCCAAAACGGTGGCGTCTTCGGCATACCGTTTTACGACCGTGACATCCTGCAGCGTCACGGCATACCGGGCGATTCTCAACGCTTCGTCCAGTTTGGTGTTGAGATTGACCATGACGTCCTCACCGGTACCGTTGCGTCTTGCATACCGGGTCAGGTCGCGGCAGATGGCACTGGTGCGTTTCACGGCCTCGGTAATATCGCGCGCCTGTTCGTGAACGACGGCTAAATCTTGCTCGTCCGTCAGATTTTCTGCAAGGCCCAGGATTAACTGCAGCGGGTTGTTGATGTCATGGGCGATACCGGCGGCGAAAGAGCCCAGTCCGGCCAGTTTATCGGCCTGGAACAATTCGGCTTCCAGTTTCGATTGGTGTTGAACGAGTTTCCATAACAACCGCGTGGTGGCCCCGCTGAGGACTTCGGCACCGGGACGTTTCATGGCCTGAATGAAGGGTGCCATGGATGGATCCCCGGTCACGTCCATGATGAGGTTGACGCCATGATTCCGGATGAGGTCGTGAATCTGCTCCTCTACTGCCACGTTCAAATCCCGCGCTCGTTGGAGTCCGGGAGCGGCCGGGTCCTTATCCGCAATCCCAACGATTTCGACGTCGGGAATCTGGTGAAGAAGTTCCAAAATGGCGGTCCCGCCTCTTCCTGCGCCGATGATGGCGATCCTGGTGCTGTGTGATGGCATGCCTTGCTCCGGGTGGAGGCACCGAAATTCCTGTGAAGCTGTGCCTCGTCGTCGGGGAGGGGGTGAGGCCCTCCCCGACGCGAGTTGTGGAGACTGGTGCGGCTGGGATCGCTAGAGTTGCGCGAGTTCCCGTTGCTCCATCGCCCGGGCCACGGCGGTGCGAAGTTTTTCCCCTTCGACCGGTTTCACCAGGTAATCGACGACGCCGCTGCGCAGGAAGGAAGTAGCCATGTCGGTGTCGGGAAAACCCGTTAGGACAATGATCGGGACGCGCGGCCATTCCTGCTGGAAGTAGGCAATGGCTTCAACTCCGTTGATCTTCGGCATCCGGATGTCGCAGATCAGGACGTCCAGCAGCAGCCGGTTTTCTCCCGTATTGATTGCCTCAATGGCTTTTTCTCCGTTCTCCGCTTCGATGACCTCATACCCGGCTTTCTGCAGTGTCATCCGGACGACTTTGCGAATGTCCGGTTCATCATCCACGACGAGCACCCGGCCATTGCATGCGGTTTCACTCATGAAAAAGCCCGATTTGAATTCTCCCATGGTCCCCTCCTTGTTGGTGTGCCGAGGTTTCGATTCAATTACCTGCTTGGTGATGGGGTACAGCAACAGACGTGCCGCCAAGGAGATCCCAAAGAATCGCACGATTTCAGCCTGTTAGCGGTACTCGTCTGGAGAGGGACCCCAGGGCTGGTGGTTGGGATCCACCAGCCCTGGTGAAATCCACCACCGCCCCACGGTCGTACCAGGAGAGGCATGCGCGATGGATGGAGGATGACGGGTGTCGGGAGCAGAAGGTCGACCGATATCCGATCCGGCCGTATCGAGGGCCTATTTAGCCGGAGGGGTACCGAAGAAGTGCAAATCCTTCTCGGCTCTGAGATGCTGCGGAGTCACGACGTATTCGCCCCCGATCGCCGGTCCTCAGATTTTATCGGCCGTGACTTTGTCTCCGCCGGTGAAAATGAACCCCATTCCTCCGGCGACAGCTCCTAGTGCGGCGACGGCCATCTTGATCCCGCTATAGGGCAAGGTCAAAAAGTAACTCCCCAAGCCTTGAATGGCTTCCGAACCGGAACCGGCGGCTGAAGCGGTTGTCAGCGACAGGGTGGTTTGGCATCCGAAAACGAGGACGAGTACGCACAAGGTTGTTCGTACAAGCGAGCGGGGCGGACGAGACATCGTCTGAAGCATGAGCATTCTCCTTTCTGCATCTGCGGATGGCGTGAACCTGACTATTTCGGGCCTCGTGTATCGGGCTGAGGGGAAAAATGCCATCCGCGGAGCGTCTGAGGCGGCTCCCAACGAGTGACCGCCAGCAGGGCGGATTGCCTTCGGCTTCCCGGATGCGTTATTCTGCTGACAGATGATTACCGCCGAAGCCGTGACCACGTATATCCGTCAAGTGTTTCCCGATGCCGCCGTCACCGTGATCGACAAGACCGGCACGCAGGACCATTTGATCGTGCGCGTGACCTCGACGGGATTTGTCGATAAGAATCTCCTCGATCGCCATCGTATGGTGTATCAAGCATTGGCCGGTCCGATGAAGGACGGGCGCATCCATGCGTTGGAGATTACGGCCACGACACCTGATGAAGTGAAAACATAAAGGGGGAACAGATGGCTGACCCGATCGAAGAAGAAATTCAGCGAGAAATCACCTCCAACAAGATCCTCATCTATGGCAAGGGTACGAAATCCATGCCCATGTGCGGGTTTACCCGGGAGACCATGCATTTCTTCGAAAAGTATGGGTATCCCTATGAACTCATCGATGTCTTATCTCAGCCGGCCAAACGCGATGCGTTGACCAAACTGACGAATTGGCCGACCCTACCGAAGGTGTTCATCGACGGTCAGTTTTACGGTGATACGGATATCCTGGACCCGATGGAAGCGAAGGGCGAGGTGATGCCGCTTCTGAAGAAGGCCTTCGGCGCCGAGTCTTAATCGTTGCAGGCCGATACGCCACGTTGATGGCTCCTCGCCGCGCGGCGGTCCGCCGGTTCCGTCTTGAAAGAGGCGCCTTGTCTGTGAGCGGATGGGGCGCCTGAATCGATACGCTTCCCGTAATTTCTTGCGAGACCGTCTTCCACCCGATAAAATCCTCTCCACCACTCATGGGTGAGGATTATCCAGCGAAGAGTCCGCTTTGTGTCGATCTTGATGGCACGCTCATCAAGACCGATTTGCTGTGGGAATCACTGCTAGCCCTTCTCAAGCAGAATCCGCTCTCCATTTTCCTGCTTCCTTTCTGGTTGCTCAAAGGTAAAGCCCATTTCAAGCACGAGATTGCCCGTCGCGTGACGCTCGACGCCAGCACCTTGCCCTATGACCAGGATCTGATCGAGTTTCTTGCCCAGGAAAAACAGATCGGGCGAAAACTCGTGTTAGCGACGGCGAGTCATGTGAGTTTTGCTCATGCCGTGGCCGCCCACCTTGGCTTATTTGAGGAGCGGGTATTCGGAAGTGATGCGTCGATCAATCTCAAGGGCACGCGCAAGGTGGCGCTCTTGGTTGAGCGTTATGGAACCCGGCGGTTTGCCTATGCGGGAAACTCGGCTGCGGATTTGCCTGTGTGGGCTGAAGCCAATGAAGCGATCGTCGTTAATGCGTCTGCCGGTTTGGCGAGCCGTGCGCAAGCGCTTGCTCCGGTCAGTCGGGTCTTTAGTCATCCGGTGAGCTGGCTGAAGCAGGTGGTCAAAGCCTTGCGCGTCCATCAATGGGCCAAGAACGTGTTGGTGTTCATTCCGGTCGTCTCCTCCCATCAACTGACCAATCGTACGCTGATGATCCAGGCAGCGTTGGCGTTTCTGTCATTCAGTCTCTCAGCGTCCGCTGTGTATATTGTGAATGATTGCCTCGATCTTGCTTCCGATCGCCGGCATCCCCGAAAAAAATATCGGCCGTTTGCCTCCGGCAGTCTGTCCATCCCATTTGGGCTCTGCCTGGCTGCGGGCTGCCTGGTCGCGGGGGTCGCATTGGCCTTCGCGCTCCCTCGCGTATTTTTAATCGTGCTGGCGGGGTACCTGGTTTTAACCACGGCCTACTCTTCTTACCTGAAGCAATTCGTGCTGCTGGATGTGATTGTGTTGGCGCAGCTGTATACGGTACGGGTGTATGGCGGTGGTGCCGCAACCGGGGTGGTTCCGTCCCATTGGTTGCTGACGTTTTCGCTGTTTCTTTTTCTGAGTCTCGCCCTGGTCAAACGCTTTACCGAGTTGCGTCTCACGAGCCAGACTGAGGGAACGGAACTGCATGGACGGGGGTATTGGGTGACGGATCTGGAGCATATCTCGAGTATCGGGACTGCGAGTGGATTGCTGGCGGTGTTGGTGCTGGCGCTCTACATCAGCAGTAAAGAAGTGCTGCTGCTGTACACCCATGCGGAAGTTTTATGGCTGGTCTGTCCGGTCATGCTGTATTGGATCAGTCGAGTCTGGCTGCTGGCGTACCGGAACCGAATGGACGACGACCCGGTGGTGTTCGCGGTAAAAGACGCCAAAAGTTACGTGATGGCGGCTCTCATCGGGGCTATTCTTTTCTTCGCCAAGTAGATCGATCCGGTTAAATGCCCCACCCGCCGCTCAGGTGCAGATTGGCACCGTTGACGTAGCGCGCCTCATCGCTCAGTAAGTAGCGGACTGCGGAGACGGTGTCCTCCACAGTCCCGACATATCCTGCCGGGATCCGTTTGACCACTCCTGCCAGTTCTTCCGGGGGCGCACTGCCTGAATCGATAAAGCCGGGTGAAATCGCGTTGACCGTAATGCCATAAGGGGCGAGCAGCTTCGCCAGGGTGCGGGTCAGAATCAATACACCGGCCTTGGCGATGTAATGTCCTGTCACTTCCGGCTGGGCCACCATCTGATCGGCGTTGGCCATGCTGAAATTGATGATACGTCCATATTTCCGTGCTTTCATGCCGGGCGCCACAGCTTGCCCGAGATAAAAAATCGGATGAAGATTACCATCGAACATCTCACGCCAGCCCGCCGTCGTTTCATCAAAGAGGTTCACACGATGGTAGGGGCCGGCCCCGTTGATCAGCGCGTCGATCTTTCCCCATCGCGCCTCCACCTGTTCAACCAGCTGCTTTGACGCTGCCGGGTCGGAGACGTCGCATTGCAAGGCGAGGGCTTGACCGCCGCGTGCGACGATGGCGGCGCTGGTCTCCTCTGCGGCTGCGGCGCTGGTGCGGTAACAGATAGCGATGGACCAGTGCTGCGAGGCAAGATCAAGGGCAATGGCGCGGCCGATTCCTTTAGCTCCGCCGGTGATGAGTGCGACCTGGTTCGGCATACGTATCCTTCTATGTCAGGCGTTCGCGCAGGCGCTTTGCGAGGAGCTCCAGCGTCCCTGCCGTTCTGGTTGAATACACTCGCTCCTTCTTCGGGCGTTTCTTATCCGCCATGCAGTCATCGATCAACCCCTGGAGATCGTCCAGCGTGTCCACATCATTCCAGAAGGGGAGGATGGCGGTTTTCAGCCCTTCCGCAGCGGCTTTCTGCTGAGTGAGCGTCAGGACCTGGTCCGTCGACCAAGGAATATTTTCGAATAGGGCAGGGTGAGGCCTGGTCATACCAATCAGGTAGTATCCGCCGTCGTTGGCCGGCCCCAGTACGAGGTCATGTCCGTTGAGCGACGCGAAGGCATCGCGATAGTGCGTCAGCGGCAGTGACGGGACGTCGGTACCCACCAGGCAGATCTGCCGGTAGCCGCGGGCGAAGAGCTGGTCGAAGCTGTGTCGCATTCGGGCACCGAGGTCTTCGCCTTCCTGTTCCAAGAGTGTCACCCCATGGCGCGCTTCCATGATTCTAAAAAACACGTGCGTGCTCGAGGGCGCGCAGGCCAGAAAACGATCGAACGGGAGCTTGAACGTACTGGCCGCCGCTTTGGTGCGTTCGAGCGTGTCGAGCACAAAGCTTCCGTGGAGCGTGGCGGCTTCGTCTTCGGTCAAGGCGGGGCAGAGTCTGGTTTTCACCTGCCCCGGGATCGGGGCTTTGGCGAAGATCACCAGGGCCACGGCGGCTGGCTGTTTACGGTCCGAGGGATGGGCACTCATGATTCATCTCACCATGCTGTAAAAATGTTGAAGCCGATGCGGGCTGACCCCGATCCAGTACAGGAAGCGAAGGGTCCACATCAATAGAATTGTGCGAAGAGGGCCTTGCTGCTCCCATCGACGGAAGGCGGTCACGGCCTCATCCGACAACGCGGCTATCTTTCCGGCTCGTTTGAGCCGCCGCGTGAACTCGATGTCTTCCATCAGGGGAATGTCCGCAAATCGTCCGATCTTCTCAAAGACGTCGCGCCGGACAAAAATCGCCTGGTCGCCAGTGGCGATGCCACTCCAGCGCGAGCGCAGGTTCATCAGACCACCGATGATGCGGGCCGGGAGACTCGAGGAGTCGAAGCGGACATTGAATCGCCCGCCCACGCAGGTTCCATCGGACAGCGCAGTGAGGACCGCCTGTCGAGCATTCGACGGGAGAAGGGTGTCAGCATGCAGAAACAGCAGGACGTCGCTCCCGCTTGTGGCGGCGCCCGAGTTCATTTGCCGCGCCCGACCGCGTGGAGCCGTCAGTAATCGCATTGAACCGGTGGTGGGAGAAAGGTGAGTGCCCATTCGATCCGCACACGACCGGACGATCCCACAAGTGTCATCGGTACTTCCACCGTCAACGACGATCATGTCGTCAAATCTCAAGGCAATGGTGTGCGAGAGCGTTTGACCGAGGCAGCGGGCTTCGTTCAGGACCGGAATGATGACGGCGATGGTCATCGAGGTCGGGAAATGAGAGTCGTGGCAAGGGCCGTCTGCGGCCATTCAAGCGGTCGGTTTGGGGTCCTTGAACATGAAGTACATGACCACGGCGACGGTGGACCAGAACACCACCTGCTTATGCCAGAACAAGACCTCGCCGTAATGAAAGAATGCCAGACTGATCAGGACGGATCCGGCCATGAGGGAATACCGGATGGTCGGGTTTTCTACCACCGCGTTCGCCCAAACGGCGATGCCGCTGAAGTAAATCAAAAGCGGGACGACGTTAATTTCGAATCCGCCGCTGATGGAGAGAAATACGTCCAGGAAGCCGATGAACATCAAGGCCGTGCCGACCATCATCCCGAAGACGTGCGTTTGGCGGTCAGCCGTGCTTTCGTCGTCGGGGCGATGCGGGGGTGGCCAGGACGGACGGGTGGAAGGATCTGGGAGGTCGCTGGGAGGTGCCATGTTCAGGCCTTAAAATGTTTGCTGAGGGTGAGGGCTTGTCGTTGGTATGACGAGCCGAGCGCCGTCCCATACACCTGGGACGGGACCGTGAGCATTCGATCATACACTACTTTGAAGAAGGTTTGCCCGTCATGAATGAGGAACGGCACATCGTGCGGGCGCACTTCCAATACGACCTGCGTGCCCCGCATCGTCCCGTCGCCATACCCGAAGCCGGGGTCGAAGAACCCCGCGTAGTGCGTGCGCAGCTCGCCGCAGGCTGCTTCGTACGCCACCATTTCGGCTGCATAGCCGGCCGGGACCCGGATTCGTTCCTTGGAGGCCAAGATGTAAAACTCTTCCGGTTCCAACAGCAGACTGTCATGCCGGTGCCGCTTTAGCGGTTCCCAGAAATCCTGGGCCGCATAGTGACCGATTTTCGACAGGTCGATGACATGGCTGTTTTTCTTTGCCCGGTAGCCGATGACCGCATCCTCGCGTGCGCTGCCGGTGAGGTCGATCCGCAAAAACAGTCCCCGTTCGGTCCGGAACTCCTTATGGGGGAGCGGTTTCGGGGAGGACGCATTGCGAAAGAGTAAGGGATCAGTCTCATGCAATTTTTGGAGGGCGGTATCTGAGACCGTCGCGTCTCCGCGCACGAAACGGATTTGATTGAGCGAGTCACCGGTGCGCACTTTAATGGCGAATGACCGGGGAACCACTTCCAGGTAGAGGGGCCCCTTATAGCCGGCCCTGATCTCATCAAACCCCGCGTTTAAGTCAGTGACGACACGGGTGAAGACATCCAGCCGTCCGGTCGTGCTTTTCGGATTGGCGCGGGCACGGAGCGTGGCCGGCAGTTCGAGATGCTCCAAGAGCGGGACCAGATAGACATGGCCTTTCTCCAGAATGGCGCCCTGCGTGAGGTCCATTTCATACATCACGAGATCGGACTGATAAAAGTCGAGGACGTTGAGACGGCTGCTGATGGCCGACAATTCCGGCAAGAAACTGCTGATGAGCCGATAGGCTTTTCTGCCCAGCCGCAAGTCCAGACTGGCCGGCTGGATCTGGCGGTCTTCGATCGGGGTGTCAGACGTGATGGCGCCACGGGCGATCAGTTGGGTAATGTGCTGGTACGGGAGAATTCCCTTCGACGAACGGGCCCGTTTCACAGGTGCTCACCCCCTCCGTCGCACCCGTTGGCGGCAGCGGCCCACGAAGGGTGGGCGCCGACCATCGGTAACTCGCGTCCTTGAGGGGAGCCGGGCTGAGGATAGTGGTATGTGTTGTTTTCGTAGTTTTTCAGCACAGCGCCATCCTCATCCAGATGGACGAGATATTCTCCGGGCAGCAGGGGAATTTTTCCGCCGCCGCCTGGGGCATCGATCACAAAGTGGGGAACAGCCATACCACTAGTGTGGCCCTGCAAGGCCTTGATGATTTTCAGCCCTGTTTCCACGGAGGTCCGGAAATGATTCGTGCCTTTGGTCAAGTCCGCCTGATAGAGGTAATAGGGTTTGACGCGTGCCAGCAGGAGTTGGTGCATCAGCCGCTTCATGATTTCAGGATCGTCGTTAACCCCCTTCAGTAACACAGTCTGTGCTCCCAGGGGAACCCCGGCGTCGGCCAGCATGCCGCACGCGCGCTTCACTTCCGGCGTGAGTTCGTCCGGATGGTTGAAGTGCAGATTCATATAGAACGGGTGATACTTTCTGATCATCTCGCAGAGCTTCGGCGTGATCCGCTCGGGTAAGCTCCCCGGAACCCGCGTGCCGATCCTAATCACTTCCAAATGGGGAATGCTGCGGAGTGATTTGAGGATTCGTTCGAGGAGATGATCCGGCAGTAAGAGCGGATCGCCGCCGGACAGGATCACATCCCGGACTTCCTGATGTTCGCGCAGATAGGCAATGGCCCGGTCCAGCTCCCCTTTTTTGAGGAAGCCCGGTTTGCCGACGAGCCGCTTTCGAGTGCAAAACCGGCAATAGATCGGGCACTGGTTAGTGACCATCAAGAGCACACGGTCGGGGTAGCGGTGGACCAAATGAGGCACCGGGCTCATCAGGTCTTCTTCGAGCGGATCATCCTCGGCATCGGCATCGGCCATTTCGGCGCGATCGGGCACGACCTGCTTCCAGATCGCGTCGCCTTTTTCCTTGATGGTGGCCAACACGGTTGGCGTAATTCGCATGGGGTACTCCCCCACGATGTCTTCGATTTCTTTGGGGTCGACGCCAAGCCGTTCGGCCAGGTCTTTTGGCTTCACCACGCTCTGGGCCAGAATGCGTTTCCAATCCTCCACGTGTCTATCCTTTCGCTGATGCCGTTCGAATCGGCCAAGCCGTACCGGCCAGCGCCGCTTCCCGGTATCTCGTCTTATCCGTGATCCTCAACGGTCGCACTGCAGGTCCTGGCAACCTCTTCACGGTTGCGCCTTCTCGTAGTGCGTGTCCAGGTGGGCCAGAATGTCGTGGGTTTCCGTGAGTACCGTATCTCCATCTTTCAAGACGGGGACATAGTATTGGCCTGAGACTTCGTAGACCTGTTTGCGCATCGGCCGAAAGTCCGGCACGACCACGTCCTCGTAGGAAAGGTTCAATTCACTGAGGCGATCCCGAACCACCGCGCAATCGGGACACCATCGGACATGATAGAAAGTGAGGGCCATGGGTACCTATTTGGAAAAAGAGTGGTCAGCTGGCGATTGAGTCGATACGAGCCGTGTCGTCATCACGCCACCCTACGCCGGGACGCTCGGCGCGATCGCGCAGGGCGCCATAATTGCGTCGACCATGCCATGAATAATTTTCTTATTGGCGGGACAGAGTGTGGCCAGGATGCCGCCGAGTTCAGCCTTGTCGCCGACGACAAAATAATACGGAGATAAGCGAACCCGCCCGGACATCGGCACCACGGTCTCGCTTCGTTCATCCCAATAGGATGACTCGAACAACCGGCCCTTGTGGAATTCTTGAAGCACGTAGGGCGTGGTCGAGAACGACTGCAGCGCATGCTCCAGTGCGGCAGCCCATTCGACTTGCGGGAGATCATGCCCGATGGAAACCCCCCTGCTGCCCCAGGCCAGCTCGGAAAATCCAGAAGGTTTGACCACCAGCTGCCGCTCCTTTTGAGTCGTGTTGGCCAGGCGCCGAAAGTCCGATACGGCTCGTCCGCTGAGAAGGAGATTCGGGATAACGGCCGTCGGAGGCACCGGTTGCGGGTCGAGAATCCAGGTTCGGGGCAGTAACTGCCGTAAGTTCGTTCTCGTCTCAGCAGTCAATGTCTGCTCCCAAAATGGCTCTAACTCGGGGTGATGGAACAGCCCGAACGCCAACTTTTCCTCCAAGGCCGGCTTGTAAGGCGGTGTGACTGCAACCTGGCCTTTCTTAGCAGCATACATCATGAGCTCGGACTTCGGGATGTTCTTCAAGTCGAACAGTTCAAAAAAGCGGTAGAGTAATCCGATCGTCCGCTGCCCGTGCTCATTCTGAAGAAACAGGCCCTCATCGGTAAAACGAATATCCCTGGGCCCGACACAGAACGCCTGGCACCCGATTTCGCGCAGACGTTTGGCCATCCATTCCATCTCCGGCCGGTATTCCTTCGCCTCATCGGACACGACAATCGCCAGACAGCCTTCCTGGTCGCCTTGCTGCGCTCGCAGCATCGCGGCAAATCCTTGCAACATGCCGTCACGACCGGCAATCAGAGGAGTACGTTCGGATGCTGTGGGGTCGGGCGTAGAGGCGAGGCCGAGTTGGTCATCATACGCGCGGGTCATGCAAGCGGTGAGGCCGATTCCTCCGGGAACGGAATCAAGCTCCGTGATCACCATGCCGCCGGCTGTCGGAATCACGTCCGGCCGAATGATGCCGGGTATGAGGGTTCGAAACCGGTTCATGCGGCTGAAGGTGATGAGAGATTCCGGTTTCCCCTGATCGAGATAGGCCGCAACCCACCCCGGCTGGGTCCCGCGGGCACTCTCGTGGTAGAGACGGTTCAATGCCCGGTAGAAGGCCAGGAGATCCTGCCCTAAGTGCTGGAAAAATAGCACTTCAGATGACGAAAGCGGAAAGGGTGTCGGAGATAGCCGGAATCGTGCCGCCGAAATTGCGGCACCGGCCGTCGCCGCGCCCTGTTCCGGTTCGGCCGAGCCATAGACTCCGGCGTGAACGAGTGCATCACGGATTGCGAGACAACGTCGGCGGGCTTCGTCGGAGTTCAACGGCTCACGTGAATGTTGTGCCAGTGCCAATGCAATATCCTCGATGCTCGCAGCGCAGTCGCATGCTTCGCAGTCGCGGTCGGATTCGAGGTGGAGCAAATCGTACCATGGCCTCTTGCGCGTGTACAAGTCGGCGAGGAGCAGGAGAGGCTCACCGGCATTGCAGGACGGCCGCGACCACAGGCCAGGGATAGCAAGGTCTGGAATAGTAGGACGAGATGCAGGTTAATGGTACAATGCCGCCAGCTCATGACGAGTCCACTCGTTCCAGTCTCTCCAGCGAATCCCACACGACCGGTAGGGCAGTCTCTCCTGCAGATCGTGCCGAGTACGGCCTGTCTTCGTTGCGACGTCTGTTGCCGGTTCCCTGAGCGCGACAGCTTCTTGCGCCCCTTTTTTACCAGCGATGAGATCCGGGGGGCAGTGGCGGCCGGTCTGGCGCCGGAACTCTTTCCAACCACCGAAGGCGCCCAGGTTGATCTGGTCACGAATCCGGCTGGTGAGGGATATGTCTGCCCCGCGTTTGACAGCGAGACCTCGCACTGTCGCATCTACGATGTTCGCCCGTTGGACTGCCGACTCTATCCGTTTGCCCTGATGTGGGATGCCGAGCGTGCCCAGGTCGTGCTTGGGTGGGATACGAAGTGCCCTTATATGCGTGAAGCACCGTCGGCGCTGGTCGATCAGGCGGCAGACGCGGTGGCGCAATGGATTGAACAGGATGAGCGAGTGGCGACTCTCGCGCGGTATCCCAGGCTCATCGGACGGTTTCAGGAAGATGTCATCCCTTTGCGGACCTTGGCAAAGGTGACGGAACGTGTGCAAGACGGCAAGACGCGGATACGCAGGCAGGCCCTGAGCATTGAGGATCGCGGGCGCCTGGAGAGCGCACTGGCCGTCACCGCCGGCTTTCAGGAGATGCCGCTCGCCGCGGCGTCATTCGCCTATCATTACATCTGGCGGCATCGGTTGACGTATACATGGGCAGAACTGCAGGGGCATCTGTACCTCTTTGCCGAATCCCCGGACGGGTTATTCCTGGCCTTGCCTCCCTTGGGAGAAGGGTCTTTCGATCAGCCCATAGCGGAGGCCTTCCGTGTGATGCGTGACTGGAATGGCGATTCTCGCGTCACCAGAATGGACAATGTTCCGGAAGCCTGCGTTCCCGCACTGCGTGCATTGGGATACGAGGTGACTGAAAAAGAGCCCGACTATGTGTATGCCGCCGCCGACCTCGTCGACCTCGCAGGAGAAGCCTATCGCTCACCTCGCGCAGCCTGCAACCGCTTCGTGCGCGAACAGGGCGGGGTCGTTGAGCCGTATGACCGTCGGGATCGAACGGCCTGTCTGAGCTTGTTTCATGAATGGCGGGAACAGAAACAGCGGAACGGACCGGATGATTGGGCCAATGCCCTGCTGGACGATGCCGCGGGCGCCCATGAGCTGGCCTTGTCCGGCCCTGCTGAGTTGGGGCTGACCGGTGTCGTGCTTCGAGTAGCGGGGCGCATACGGGCGTATACCCTCGGCTTATGGCTCAATCAATCCGTGTTCTGTGTCTTGATGGAAGTCGCGGATCGGGATATTGTGGGGGCGGGCGCGTTTGTGTTTCGTGAATTCTGTCGCCAAGCGCTCGCCAAAGGCGCATGTTGGATCAATACCATGGATGATTCCGGTCTCCCGAGTCTGGCGAAAGCCAAGCACTGGTATCATCCTGCGCGATTGGTGCCGAATTATGTTGTGACGGAGTCCCGACGATGACTGCCTCCCCCCTTCCAGGTTCCCCCCGCAGATCCTATCCATGGCTTCCTGTCTTGATCGTCGGGATGACGATCGTGGCGCTGGTGATCGGCGTGGTCATGTTGCGGTCGATCGAGGTGCGTATGGTGGAGGCGACCGGGGAAAACCTCACGCTTGCCTCGGCTGAGATTGCGGACAAACTCGACCGCCTGCTCTTCGAGCGCCATGCGGATGTGCGCATGATGGCCCGCGCGTTCACAGACCGGGCTGCCGACAAGAAATACATCAATGAATATCTCCAGTGGATGAAGGAGACCTACGCGCCGGTCTATCTCTGGCTGGGGGTGACGGATCCTCATGGACGGATGATTGCGGCAACGGATTCCTCCGCTATCGGCCAGGACTATAGCCGGAGCGGCTGGTTCGACCGGGTGCGGCAGACCGGCATGGTGCAAGTCGATGAGGTCGAGATACATGAATCGAATCACAAGATCGAGTCGGTCGCCTTTACCGCGCCCATTCTCAGCGTCAGCGGGCAATTTCTCGGCGCCGTCACGACCCGTATCGGCCTGCCGATGCTGGAAGATGTGCTCATTGAAACGGTGCGCGAAATTCAGCAGACCGATGGCGCGGCCGGTCCCTTCGAATATCAATTCTTGACCAAGGGCGGGCTGGTGTTCGTGGATTCATCCTCCTCCAGCATCGACCGGGTCAATCTGCGCGAGCTCAATCTGCCCTCGGTCCTGCGGAGCAGCTCGGGCAAGGCGGGATATGTCGAAGAACTACATGCTCGCCGTCACGTTCCCGTCGTCACAGGGTATTCCCAAACCAATGGGTACAGTGATTACTCCGGCTTGCAGTGGACGATTCTGTTGCGGATGGATCGCGACGTCATTCTGTTGCCGATCCGCGCGATGATGTGGAAACTCGGGATTGCCGGTGTAGTGGTGTGGTTGCCGATGGTGGGGTTGCTGCTGTGGGCCACCGGCCGATTGCGTGAACAGCATCGCCAAGCGCAACAAGAGAGCGAATGGGCCCGCGCGGCGGAAGCGGCTCTGTTGCAAAGCCAGGAACGGAACCGGGTCATCGTCGATACGGCGTTAGACGCCGTCATTTCCATGGATGCCGGTGGCATCATTACGGACTGGAATGCGCAGGCGGTCAACATTTTCGGGTGGGAACGCGAAGAAGCGTTGGGCCGGCGTGTGTCGGAGACGGTAATTCCTGTTCGGGACCGGGAAGGGCATGAACGCGGGCTTCGGCATTTCCTCGACACCGGACAAGGCGCCCTTCTCAATCGTCGTATCGAGATGATGGGCAGTCATCGGGACGGCCATGAGTTTCCGGTGGAAATTACCATCTCTCCTGCCAGACTGGGCGATGCGTATATTTTCAGCGCGTTCATTCGCGATATCACCGCGCGCAAACGGACCGAACGCCAGCTGGCATCGCAGTATGCCGTCACCCGGGTGCTGGCGGAATCGCGGACCTTGGAAGAAGCCGGGCCGAAGATTCTGCAGGCTATCTGCGAAAGTCTGGAATGGGAGTTGGGCATATTCTGGCGACTCGACCGGCAGGGAAGTGTGCTGCGTTGTCTGGATGTCTGGCAGTCACCGGGGCTGAACGCGGAAGAATTTGTGCTCGATACGTGGCGGCATACCTTCGGGATCGGCAAGGGACTTCCGGGACGGATTTGGCAGGCGGGGGAACCGACGTGGATCAAGGACGTCGTGCAGGAAGCGAATTTTCCTCGCGGTGGCGCAGCTTCCCGCGTGGGACTCCATGGTGCCTTCGGATTCCCGGTCCGAGTCGGGACGGAAGTCGAGGGTGTCATCGAATTGTTCCGGCGCGAGATCAAACAGCCGGATGAGCAGTTGCTGAAGATGGTCGCCGATGTCGGTCTCAAGATCGGGCAGTTCGGCGAACGGGCCCGTGCGGAGGATGCGCTGCGACGCACGGAAGCGCAACTGCAGCAGTCGCAAAAAATGGAGGCCGTCGGACGACTCGCCGGGGGCGTGGCGCACGATTTCAACAACATGCTGACGGTGATTCGAGGATACAGCGAACTGGTGCTGAGCCGGCTCTCCCCCACCGATGGTTTCAGGAAGGAACTGGAGGAGGTCAAAAAGGCGGCGGATCGCGCGTCCGGTCTGACCGGTCAATTGTTGGCCTTCAGTCGCCGGCAATTCATCGCCCCGAAGGTGTTGGACCTGAATTCGGTCATCCATAACATGGAAGGCATGCTCCGCCGCCTACTGGGTGAGGATATCGTCGAGCTCTGTACCGTTCTCGATCCGGAGTTGGGGCAATTGAAGGCGGATCCCGGCCAGGTGGAACAGGTCATTATGAATCTGGCCGTCAATGCCCGCGATGCCATGCCGGACGGCGGCCGATTGACTGTCGAAACCGCCAATGTGCAGTTTGGTCAGCGCCGGAACCGTCCGCCGATGGGCGCCGAACCGGGGTCGTACATCGCATTGATTGTTCGCGATACGGGGCACGGGATGGACGAGGATACGCAGTCCCACGTCTTTGAACCGTTCTTTACCACCAAGGAAAAGGGCAAGGGCACGGGGCTTGGGTTGTCTACGGTGTATGGCATCGTCAAACAGAGCGGCGGTTGCATCGAGGTGGAGAGTAAGCCCGGCCGCGGGGCAACCTTTAAAATTTTCTTCCCCCGCGTAGAGGCGGCCAGTCCGGAAACCGAATCGGTCGCGGCCGGCGGTGACTCGGTCCGAGGGCGCGAGACCGTGTTGTTGGTGGAGGATGAACCGGGTGTGCGACGCCTGGTCAATGAGACGCTGCGCCTCCACGGCTATACGGTTTTGGAAGCCCGGCACGGTATCGAGGCGTTGCTGACCGGTGCCAAACATGCGGGCCCGATTCATTTACTCCTCACGGATGTGGTCATGCCGCAAATGAGCGGCCCGGAAGTGGCAGAGAAACTTGCGACGGTCCGTCCGGAAGTCAAAGTGCTCTATATGTCCGGCTACCCCGACCATCCGGCCTTCTCCAAAGGCGGCATCGATACGGAGCATTCCTTCCTGCAAAAACCCTTCACGCCCACGACGCTGGCACAAAAGGTTCGGGAAGTTCTGGATGGGGCGAAGGTCAGCTGAGTGGGTCCGTCTGTCGCTTGAACTTCCTGCCGGTTTCCGTTTATCGTGGCGCACCATGCACATTATTCAATTTAAGGTAGGAGTGGCGGAATGAGCGAGGGGCGGGCAGCGACGGCTCAGAAAGGGCAGGCACAGGACATTGACCGGTATCGGATCGCACGCGAGCCGTTTTACGCTGACGTGCGGGGCGAGGTCGGGCTCTTTACGATTGCCGCGAAGAGCCGCATGCCGGTGATGCTCAAGGGGCCGACGGGCTGCGGGAAAACGCGGTTCGTGCAGCACATGGCCTATCGCCTGGGCCGTCCGCTCATTACCGTGGCCTGCCACGAGGATCTTACCGCCTCCGACCTTGTTGGCCGGTATCTCTTGAAGGGGCAGGAGACGGTGTGGATGGATGGTCCGTTGACCCTCGGCGTGAAGCAGGGAGCGATCGTCTATTTGGACGAAATTGTCGAAGCCCGCAAAGATACCACGGTCATCATTCACCCTTTGAGCGACGACAGGCGACTTCTGCCCATTGAAAAAAAAGGGCAGGTCATCGAGGCGGTTGATGAGTTCATGCTGGTGATCTCGTACAACCC
This sequence comes from Nitrospira sp., assembly GCA_024998595.1. Classification (GTDB taxonomy): domain Bacteria; phylum Nitrospirota; class Nitrospiria; order Nitrospirales; family Nitrospiraceae; genus Nitrospira_A. The sequence goes on along the minus strand of JACOEK010000002.1, from coordinate 25,317 downwards.
CGGCTATCAAAGCATTCTGAAAGATCTGAAGCAAAGCACTAAGCAACGGTTTATGGCCATCGAGTTCGATTATCCGCTGCCGGATGTCGAGACCCGGGTCGTGGCGCATGAGGCAGGCGTCAGTCCCGAGATCGCCCAGCGGCTGGTTAAAATTGCCGAGAAGGTCCGCAACCTCAAGAACCATGGGCTTGAAGAGGGCGTCAGCACCAGACTGTTGATTTATGCGGCCACGTTGATTAAGCAGGGCGTGCCTGCCGATCGCGCCTGCGAGGTGGCGATCGCCCGGCCCATCACCGATGACCCGGATATGTTACGCAGCATCATCGAGGTCGTGAAAGCGATGTTCTGAGCCGCTCGTCTATCGTGCCTCACCGACCCTGTGTCCTCAAAAAAATTGTGACCACCCACGATTTCAGACGGGAGTCATCGCCCCAGGCCGCAGAACAGGTCGTTCGCACCACACCCGAGGGCGCCGTCGTTTCGGTGCATGTTCAGCCGAAAGCTTCCCATACACAATGCGCCGGGCTTCACGGTCGGGCGATCAAGATTCGTGTGGCGGCACCGCCGGCTGATGGTGCCGCGAACGAGGAGTTATGCCGGTTCCTCGCCAGGACGTGTAACGTGCCGCTGGGGGCAGTAGAGATCCTCAGCGGAGCGGGCAGCCGTCAGAAGCGTATTTTGGTGAGGGGGTGTTCTGCCGAGCAGGTGCTCACACAACTCCGGCTGGATTGAGAAGCGGCTGGGGCCGCATCAATGAATGGATGAGGCATTGTCGATACGAGGACGTTATGCAGAGTGAGCTGGGTGTCGGAGTATTGCAGCGTTCGTGGCTTCTAAAACATGTGGGTTCAAGAATCTCTCGATGCTCACTTCCTCTCATCGTCGTGGCCTTGACTGCTTGTGCGGGGCCTGAACCCATCTTCAAGTCCACAACCTATTTACAACTGCACGGCAAGCAGCAGGCCGAGCAGGAAGCGGCGGTCTGCAGGGTGAAAGCCGAACGGGCCGGATTGCAGCATGGAACGAATCGCAGCGGAAATGCCGGAGCCGGCGCCGCGCTGGGCGTCATCGGCGGGGCGGCAGTGGGGGCCTCAGCAGGGCTGATAGGCGGGCCTACGGGTATCGCCATCGGAGCGGCGGCCGGCGGCGCGGTCGGCGGAATCTTAGGTCTGTTCGCCGGCACCTATAAGCCCGTACAACCGCAACAGGACTATGCCGCATTCGTCGAACGTTGTCTCAAGGAGAACGGCTACGAGACCGAGGGGTGGCAATAATCATCCGGTCCCGGATGACACGCACCAAGGATCCGGACGTTCAAAACGTAAAACAGCCTGAATAGTCGGCGATCAGGCATTGGACACGAATAGAAATCCGTTCCAGCCGCTCCAACTGTTGCGGCGTCGGCGCGGAGCCGCTGACCTCCCGCAGCCATTCGGCATCCTGTTTCAATTTTTTCAGAGACCAACGTGATGTGCCGGGAATGCGCGTCTCCTCGTGAAGCGCCTGCTCCACGATGCCGCGGAACGAGGCGACTTCGTCGGCAAACTCCACACGGTGCGCGTCGAAGGAATAGGGCGCCTCGTCCTGCGACATCTGCGCGAGGAGACGGCGCAGCCACTCGACGGTGGCGGCCATTCGTTCGTAGTTGAGCGTGCTGGCCACGTCGCCTGCCGTGTGGTAACGGGGTGAGCGCGCAGCGGAGAGAAACAGGAACGGGATCTTGTGATTGCGGAACACATCATAGTCGCTGAAGGCCTTGTGCCCATGATCGGGGATTTCTTCTACGAGATGGATTCCCACGGGAAGCACTTTGAGGGGTGAGGCCTGGGTTTGTGTGACCCGTCGGTACAACTCAGGACTTTTCTCCCCTCCGGTGGCAAAGATCGCCTCCTTGAGCGGTGCCCAGTGCACACCTCCCATCAGGTCCATGATAATCGCGGCGTGAAGATGGTCTGCCGTGCCGACTTCCGAAGGCAGGTGATGGTAGAGAAACTGTGATCCCATTTCTGGAGTGCCGAAGTAGGGGGATTCCTCGCTGTTGAACCCCACGAAGAGGATGCCGTAGCGCGAGAAACTCGCCAGGTTGCGGGCTGTTTCGACCAGGATGGCGATGGAGGACGCGTTGTCGTCGGCTCCGAGGAACGGATATCCCAGATGGTCATAATGGGCCCCGATCACAATCCAACGTGTGGTGCCGGTACGGTCGATCGGAGGGATGACCCCGATAATGTTGACGCCCATCCGGTCCGAGATGGTCTGTCGATAGCCGCCGAGCGAAGGAAGTGGCTGCAGTCCGACCAGGCGAAACTGCTCCTCGATGTATTGCGCGGCCTGGCGATTGCCCGGTGTTCCGGGCTGGCGGCCAGCCAGCGCAGGGCTCGCGAGGAATGACACGTGGGCCTGCAATCGTTGGGCGGGGGCTGTCGTGATTGGCAAGGCCCTCGGATCAAGCGGGTCCATGGTGTGAAGGCACCCGGTAATACTGAAACAGAGCAGCGCGGAGAGAATCGAGAGGCCGTCGCGAAGGCGAGCCGTTGGATTGCGTCGAAACCGGCTCCTCACGATTGCGTGGAGGGATCCTGACCAGTGGGCGCCGCCGGCGATTTGGGCGCCATGGGCAGCGCTTTGTGGCGGAGAGCTCGGCCCTTCTCCGGGGTCGGATCGGTAATGAGGCCGTAACATTGGCGGCCTTCATGGTCTTCCGGCAAATACTCGGTGATCGGCATGCCGTCTTCACGGACAAAGAGCAGGCAATGGCAATATTTGTAGATCTGCATTTCGTCGCAGGCACACATCCAGCGACGCAACTTGGCCTCGGCCTGTTTGTCCGGGTAGAAATTACAGGGGCAAAGCGGCTTTCCCAACTCATCGACGTGGGCGGCTAATCCCAACACCACCGCGTTGGTGACGGCCGGATTCGGGTGCATGGCTGTGCCGCTCTTCTCGGCGAAGCCTTTGACATACTTCCACATCTTCTCGAGACTTTCTTTGCTCGGCTCAGCCATTCCGTCCCTCGCGTGACAATCCCACAATAAAAAAAATCGATCGGGGCCAGGCGGTCCCGCCAGCGAGGACACAGTTTACAAGCGAAATTGTGTCCTTTACAATCCACCACTTCCCTCAAAATGGATCAATGTAATGGCGTCTGGACATTCCTTCCCACAACTTATTGACCGTTTGGCCGACCAACTCGGGCCGGATTCCGCTGCGGCAATAGTGGACGGCATCCTCGCATCGGCCAGCAGGGCGGATGCGCCGGCGGGGATATGGCTGTTGTTGGAAGAGCTCACCGAAGCCGCGCCCAAGGCGGCCAAGGCCGCGATAGATGCCTTGCTGGAATTGCAGCACCGGGGCTTGCTTGCCGTCGTGTTGCCATGGCTCGATCTCGGAGTCGCCATCGCCGCAGATTCAGGAGCCCTGGCGCTGAGATTTTTCAAAGAAAGCCCACTGCTCCTCAGCCTTCTCGATCCCCCTCAGCGAGCAGTGGTCTTGACTGCCGGTTTGGAATTGGCCGACCGCCAGGCCAATGTGGCGGTGGAATTTATTCGGGTCGCGCCGGAAGTGGTTCCCGTTCTGCCCTCGACAGACTGGCCTACGTGGATGGAACTGGCCTGTGAGTTGGCGGCGGCCGATTTTGCCTTGGCCGTTGAGTATATCCGGCAGATTCCTGCCATTGCTCGCGTGCTCTCTCTCGATACCGTTCGTACCTGGATGCAGTTCGGGATGAAACTCATTGTCGAAAATAGTCTCGGTAAACCGGACTATCTGGGAGCGTTGGAATTTTTCCGGACGAGTCCGGGCATTCTTGAGGATATTCCCGATCAGGCGTCACGGCAGCAAGTGATTCGCGTGGGTGCGCAGATGGCAGAGCGGTCGCCGGAGGCGGGTATTGCGCTTCTGGCGGAAGCGCCTACGATCCTGCGCGGACTCCCGACCGATGAATGGCGGAAGCACGTATTGCAATACGGCCTGCTGCTTGCCGAACGCGACGCCGAGACGGCGTTGGCCTATCTTCGCCGTTGCCCCGAATTGATCGCGTTGATCGGACCGGGTGAAGGGGCGCTGCAAAAGTTTCAGGCCTGGTTTGCCTCCGGGATGGAAACGCTGGAGTACAGTATGGACGGGGGCCGCGCGTACTTTGGCATGGAGTCCGAGAAAGCCTTGGGCGCTCTGTCGCAGGCTATGAGCGGGGTGCCGCTGAGGCAGATCGCCAGGCGGGTCAAGTTGTTCGCTCAGGCACTGTGCGGCCGCGATCTGCGCATCTACGATCTGCCCGATTCACTTGAATCAGCCCAGACGATGGTACGTGCCACCGTGAGTGATGATGGGCGGAGCATCGGATTGCCGTCGCTCATCAGGCGGCATCCCACATACGAGGAGAATGTACGGCTCTATATGGTGATGGCTGCCCATGAGGCCGGGCATCTGGAGTTCGGCACCTTCGACTTACCCCTCTCCCGTTTGCAGGACCTAGCCGATGAAGTCACACAACGACACGGGCGCAAGCCATCGCTGGAAGCCCATACTCTCGGCGACCTGTTCGCACGTTATCCTCAGCCGGGCCTGATGCGCGATCTCTGGGCGCTCGTCGAAGATGCCCGCGTCGAGTATTTGATGCGTCAGGAATATCCGGGTCTAAGCCGTGATTTGGCTGTAATTGCGAAAGATGCGGTGCAGGTTCGAAGTCTGGCGCACGGCATGACAGTGCGCGAATTGGTCGTCGATCAGCTCCTGCTCCTTTCCACGACCGAGCCCGGCTCGTTGCCGATTCCTGACGCGGTAAAAAAAGAGGTCGGGCAACTCTGGGATTTGTGTCAGACCATTTTTCATCCGCTGGCTACCGCGGAAGAGGCTGTACGATTGGCCGACCGTTTATATGTCTCGATGGATGAGTTGCTCGCGATCCGTCGCGAGGCCATTCCGAGTCCCGACGAGGCGGAGGCTCCCGAACAGTCAATTCCCGCACCGAAGGCCTCGGAGGATCTTTCCGATACCTACCGTCCGATGGACAACTGGGAGTATCGTGGCGCGATGGACCCCAATCTTGTGCGGGATCGAACCGAGTCTTCACCGGAACAGAGTCCCGCGTCAGGTCAAGGCGACAGCGAGGGCGGGGCCGGCTTGGCCGGTGATTCGGGCGGATCGTCCGGTGCCGGTACGGCGCGTTCTCAGCAGCTGTCTCAAGAAATGTTGGTCCCTGGCCGTCGACAGCCCTCATTGGTTGAAGAGGTCTTGGCGGTGGAAGGCGAGGGGGCGCGGCCTGAGGATGAAAAGCCGGGAACGGCAAAAGCGGTTCGTTACCGCGAATGGGATGCCGCGATTCAAGACTATCGGATGCACTGGTGCCGTGTTGTCGAACGGGAGGCGGTCGAAGGGTCGTCGAACTTTGTCGAAGAGACGTTGGCGGCCCAGCGTGGGCCGGTCGCACTCCTGCGCCGCTATTTTGAAAGTCTGCGTCCCCCGGGGCTGCGGCGCGTTCCAGGCCAGCTGGATGGTGAAGACCTGGATATGGATGCCGTCATCGGCCGACTCGCCGATCTGCAAGCGGGTATCGAACCCTCGGAGCGAATCTATGTGCGCCGTGAAAAGCGGGAACGCGAGGTGGCCGCGGCGTTTCTGGTCGATCTCAGCGGGTCTACCAGCCGCCAGGTTGAGCAGGGTCGGAGGATTATCGATATCGAGAAGCAGGGGTTAGTGCTGTTATGCGAAGCACTCACTGCAATTGGAGATCAGTTTGCGGTCTACGGCTATTCCGGGCAGGGGCGCCATCAGGTGGATTTCGTGGTGGTGAAAGACTTTGACGAACCGGTGACCGGGCGCGCGGGTGCGAAGCTGGGGGGGATGGTTCCCTTGCAGCAGAATCGAGATGGCGCAGCCATCCGGCATGCGACGAGCAAGTTGCTCGCTCGTCAGGCAAAAACGCGTTTGTTGGTAGTGATCAGTGACGGGCGCCCGTTGGATGACGGATACAAAGAGGACTATTCGTTGGAAGACACACGTATGGCCTTGCGGGAAGCGCGAGCCAGCGGCATTGAACCGGTCTGTATTACGATCGACAAGCAGGCGGATCCCTATCTGCGACGGATGTACGGGGATGTACGATATGTGGTGATTGATCGGGTGGAGGGGTTGCCGGAGAAGCTCCCGAGGATTTACCATCGGCTGACGGCCTGACCGGTCGCGTACAAGGCCTTTTCAGCACTGGAGCATACCAACCATGATTGAGCAGCAACCCCGACCCACCGTGCCGCCCTGGCTCTATAAACTCTTCACCGGCCATCAGTATCCCTATGTTCGACGGCAGGCCAAGTTTGCGAATCGGGACTTCAAGCCCGGCGAGGACCGGCCGGAACCGACGCGGGAAGCGATCGACGCCAAGTTTTGGGAAATCTATCCACGGTGTACCGCCAAGATCTTGCAGGAAGTGAAGGCCGGCATGATCGTGGTCTTCCATGAGTTGGGTGACTACCCGGCCGGCGGGTACCAGGGTCTGGTGGACGCGCCTGAGGAATTTCTTGCAGCGCATTACGGGAAAAAGAAAATCAAGGTGAATTTCTATGACGGCGATAATTTTGTCTGCACGATCAATTTTAAGGTCGGCGGCTGGACGGGGCACGAACCGGCGTGAAGAGGGTGGAGCGTGTGCGAAGGGGACTTCGCGCTTGAGGCTCCACGTTTCACGCTTCACGAGGTGGGAATAATGGGACGACCAAAGATTACAGTAGTGGGCGCGGGGAATGTCGGTGGGACGGCCGCGCAACGGTTGGCAGAAAAAAATACGTATGATGTCGTGCTGGTCGACATCGTGCCGGGGATTCCACAAGGGAAAGCGCTGGATATCACCCAGGCCGGCCCCGTCTGCGGGTACAGTACCCGGGTGGTCGGTACGAACGGATATGACGAGACGGCCGGGTCGTCCATTGCGGTTATCACGTCGGGGATTCCCAGAAAGCCGGGTATGAGCCGGGATGAACTTCTCGGAACAAATGCCAAAATCGTCAAGACCGTCGTGCAGGAATTGGTGTCGCGTTCACCGAACATCATTCTCATTCTGGTGACCAATCCCCTGGATGCCATGGTGCATGTTGCGCGACAGGTCAGCGGATTACCCAAATCACGCGTGCTCGGTATGGCGGGGGTATTGGACACGGCGCGTCTGCGGTCATTTGTCGCGGAGGAATTGCACGTGCCGGGAACGGATGTGCAGGCGATGGTGTTGGGTGGTCATGGAGATACCATGGTGCCGCTGGTTCGCCAAACGACGGTGGCGGGCAAGCCCATCACTGACCGGTTGTCACCGGAGCGGCTCGCCGCCTTGATCAAGCGTACGCAGGACGGTGGGGCGGAGATTGTAGGATTACTCAAGACCGGCAGCGCATTTTATGCGCCATCAGCTGCAGCGGTTGATATGGTTGAAGCGATCATGAATGATCAGAAGCGCGTGGTCCCCTGCGCGATGTTGTGCGAGGGTGAGTACGGATTAAAAGATGTCATCGTCGGCGTGCCGGTCAGGCTCGGCCGCGGAGGTGGGGAATCCATTGTGGAATATGATCTGACGGTCGAGGAACGGACGGCGCTACAGGCCTCATCGGATGCCGTGCGGGACCTGTGCGGCGTTGTGGATCGTCTGTTGACGGCATAGCCGGCCGCTACTAAGGCAGCGAGGAAGGCAGGTTGCTTGACAAGGCTCGGCAGCCTGCAGTAGAGAACGTGGTTGGCAGTAAACCGTTACAGTTGGGGGGCGTATGAAATTTCTGGAGGATCCATATCAGACATTGGGCGCGGGGTTTGCGCTCGCTGTCGGATTGATAGTCGTGTATCTGGGTATGACCGGGGTGGGCGCGGGCGAGGCCGATTGGTTCGGTCTGATTGTCCGCTGGGTTCACTTTTTGGCGGGCATCACCTGGATTGGACTGTTGTACTTCTTTAACCTGATCAATGCAGGCTTTCTCAAGAGCTTGGATGGACCGACGAAGAACATCGTCATTCCGAAGTTGATGCCTGCTGCGCTGAACTGGTTTCGGCACGGCGCCACGGTCACCGTCCTTGCGGGTATCGTGCTCTATGGCTACCTCTATGCGAAGGGGGGGACCGGGGCCATTGCTCTGGGAATTGGTGGGCTTCTTGGCATCATCATGATGGGAAATGTCCACGGTATCATTTGGCCCAATCAGAAGAAGGTCATTGCCGCGGTGGCGGCTGCGGCTCAGGGCACGCCTGCTCCCCCGGAGATGGCTCAGTGGGGAAAGACGGCCTTGATTGCATCGCGAATCAATTTCCTCTTGTCTATTCCCATGCTATTCTTCATGGGGGCAGGGAGCCATTTGAAGTAACGGTACGTGGCATCAGAGTGAGGGGGGGATTGGTTATCCGAGAGGATGATCAGTCCCCTTTTTCTTGTGTCAAACCGTTCCCCAGCGTGTGCTTTAATCATTGCGAGTCTTTGGACTGAGTCACGGTGGGCCTATCAGGCCTAACTGATTGAGATTCAGGCCTAATCAGGCGAACTTGTCTTGACGGCTTCAGGAAGGCAGCCGTATAGTAGGTCCCTGCTAACCTGGGGGTGCTACCCCTGAAAGGGAACAACGTGACCCTACCTCAATCAAGGGTATTGCAAAAGCGTGAAGGGGCACCCTGGGAAATCGACCCCTACCTGAACACTGGCGGCTACGAAGCCTGGCGGAAGTGTTTGAAAGACCTGACACCGAACGACGTTGTCGGCGAAATCAAGAAGGCGGGCCTGCGCGGGCGGGGTGGAGCGGGTTTTCCCACCGGTATCAAGTGGGAAAAGGTGCTCAATCATCGCGTGCCGGAACGATACTTCGTCTGCAATGCCGGTGAGCATGAGCCTGGGACCTTCAAGGACCGTCACCTGCTCAAACACATCCCCCATCAGTTGATCGAGGGTTGTTTGATTGCCTCCCGAACGGTCAATGCGAAAGCCTCCTACATCTATGTCAACCATGAGTATGAGGAAGAAGAAGCCAATCTGAGAAAAGCCATTGCTCAGGCGCGCGAACGGGGCCTGTTGGGAAAGAACATTCTTGGCACCGGGGTGGACCTCGAACTGGAGGTTTTTTCCGGCCATGGAAGTTATGTGGCGGGTGAAGAGACGGCGATGTTGGAGTCAATGCAGGGTCGTCCGGCCATGCCGCGCCAGAAGCCTCCGTTTTATCCGACGGATTTCGGGTTATACGGGAAACCCACTCTAGTGAACAACGTTGAGACGTTGTGCAATATCCCTCAAATTTTGAAGAACGGCGCCGCGTGGTTTACTCAGGTGGGGACGGAAAAATGTCCCGGGACCATGCTGTTCTCCCTGAGCGGATCCGTCAATCGACCCGGCGTGTATGAGATGCCGATGGGGGTTACCATCAGGGATCTCATCGAAACGTGTGGCGGGGGTGTTCCCAACGGGCGCAAGATCAAGGCGGTGTTTCCGGGAGGACCTGCGTTCTCGATGGTGACAGCGGACCAGTTGGACCTTCCCATGGATTTCGATTCGCTCAAAAAGGCGGGAACCGGCTTGGGTTCTGCCGGGACCATCGTGATCGACGATGCTACCTGCATGGTGGCGGCGACCCTCAAGTATTCGAATTTTTTCAAAGGCGAAAGTTGCGGGCAGTGTCCTCCCTGTCGGATGGGCACCATCAATCTGGCAACGTTGGTCGAGAAGATTGAGCGGGGAGAAGGCAGCCAGAAAGATTTGGACTCGCTGCTGCAGCTGTGCGGATTCGTGAAGGGGACGGGATATTGCACGCTCATCACCGGGGCCGCTGTGTTGGTGCAGAGTAGCCTTCGGTTATTCCAGCATGAATTCGAAGAACATATTCGTCTGCAGCGTTGTCCGTTCCAGCCAGTGCAGACTGGGACCGGCGCGAAGGCATAGAGGGAGTCGCCAAATGCCGCGTGTGAGTTTTCTCCATCCGGAGGGACGCAGTGGAGAGGTTGAAAAGAACCTCACCTTGTTAGAGGCTGCCAAGGCCCTTGGGTTTGGGCTCAATCACGACTGCGGAGGGAATGCGTCCTGTACGACCTGTCGGGTTGAGGTACAGATGGGTGAGGAGAATCTTTCGGAAATTGATTTCGACGAACAGGATCTGCTGGACCGCGAAGCCCTTTCTGAGCCGTGGCACCGGCTTGGTTGTCAGGCGAAGATATTAGGCGATGTGGTGGTTCGCGTTCCCGAAACCAAGTGGGTGCAACCTGCTTCAGCCTCGTCCAGCCAGTTAGGGAAAAAAGGGGCCGGGCTTCCGTAAGTGCCCGTGAGATGGTAAAGTAACATAACGTGTCGAACACGCAGACCAGAAGGAGGACTACGAATGGTAACGATTACGCAATTGGCAGAGCAGAAGATAAAAGAACTGATGACCGAAGAAAAGGACGTGGTCGGTCTGAGAATTTATGTTCGCGGCGGCGGTTGCCACGGGTATCAATATGGAATGGCCTTCGAGTCAAAAATGGCCGATGACGACACGGTCATTGAAAAAGGTGAAGTAAAGGTCATCATGGATTCTCAGAGTGCTCCGCTGTTGCAGGGTGCGGAAGTCGATTACGTCGACAGCTTGCAGGGGTCCGGCTTCTCGATCAAGAACCCGCAAGCAAAGACCACCTGTGGGTGCGGCAGTTCCTTCAGTGCGTAAGAGTCTTCCGGTTGTGATCCAGCCGGAGTGCAGATATTTCGTTGAGTGACGTCTCAAGCCGGGAGTGGCTCCCTCTTTAACGGGTAGCTCTCCCGGCTTGTTCGTTTCGATCGTCCTTCTGGAGAATCGTCCGGATGTCTGAGGCTACCATCACGCGCCGCTATCGCTTCTGCGCCGCGCATCGTCTGCACACCGATCAGTTATCGTCTGAAGAAAACTGGGCCACATTTGGCAAGTGCAACAATCCCAATGGGCATGGGCATAACTATGTGGTGTTCGTCTCAGTCAGGGGCGATATGGATCCCGTCACCCATCAGGTGGTGGACGTGGCGAGACTTGATGACGTGGTTCAGCGAATTGTGGTGCAACGATTCGATCATCAGGATCTGAACAAGGATCCTGAGTTTGCGTCCCAAACTACCACCGGAGAGAATCTGGTGTTGCTCATTTGGGAGCTCTTGGTCAGCGAAGTCCCTCGAGGACGTCTTGTCAAAGTTGGTGTCATCGAGACGCGAGACAACTATTTCGAATATTCAGGATCCGCGCAGCAGGTGCGGAGAGAAGATGGAGTGAGGCATGGCTAAAGTGGTTACCGGGTCCCGCGCCAGACGGTCGCGTGTCTCTGCAACACCAACCGCCGAGGACCCGATTGAAGGGTTGATGACACAGCTTTTGGTCGAGCTGGGGGAAGAGCCGGAGCGCAATGGCCTCCTGAATACCCCCAAGCGTGTCGCGAAAGCTATGCGGTTTATGACTCAGGGCTACCGTCAGGATATCGATCACTTGCTCAATGGCGCCCTCTTCCCGATAGAGTACGATGAAATGGTTATCGTGAAGGATATCGACTTCTTCAGCATGTGCGAGCATCATCTGTTGCCGTTTTTCGGGAAGTGCCATGTGGGTTATCTGCCGAATAAGAAGGTCGTAGGGCTCAGCAAGATTCCGCGGGTCGTTGACGCTTTCAGCCGGCGGCTCCAAGTGCAGGAACGATTGACGCTTCAAATCGCGGAAACGCTCAAGAAAAAGCTGAACGCACATGGTGTCGCGGTCGTGATGGAAGCGCGGCATCTTTGCATGATGATGCGAGGGGTCGAAAAGCAGAATACCGTCGCTGTGAGCAGTTCCATGCTGGGCGTGTTTCGCACCCAACAGCAGACACGCGAGGAATTCCTCAAGCTGATTCGTGGCAGCAGCGTTAAAGACGGAGGCTAGTCACTCCAGCGGCCGTGTTACCGCAACCCCTCGACGAACCCTCGCAGCAGATCGTTAAACACCTCAGGTTGTTCGCAATTACTCAAGTGCCCGGCGGCTGGAATAACGGCTAGCCGGGCATTCGGTATGTGGCTCGCCATCAATTGGGCGTCGATGAGAGGAGTCGTGTGGTCTTCCTCGCCGATCACGACGAGGGTTGGACAGGAAATGGCCGGGAGATGGGCGACGGAATCAGGGCGCCCCGCCATCGCCATCAAATCGACGAGAATCCCGCTTACCGGTGTGTGTTGAATAGTCCGGCGAACATACTCAACCAGTTCGGGTTTGCGCTTGAGAGACGTTGCGCCGAGCAGCTTCGGGAGCATGGTGGTCGCAACCGCTTCGGTGCCTTGTGTATAGGTGGTTTGCGCCAGATGAAAGCGTCCTGTTCGTCCTTCCGGACCATCCGCCTGCGCTCGCGTATCGGCGAGTACTAATGCACGTAGCCGATTGCCGTATTGTCGCGAGAATGCCAGGCTGATGTATCCTCCCATGGAGAGCCCCACCAGCACAGCTTGTGGAATGTTCAGGTGGTCGAGGAGTGCAGCAACGTCGTCGGCATACTGCTCAAGTGAAAAAGACCACAGCGGGGCATCCGACTCGCCATGCCCGCGAAGATCGATCGCGATGGTTCTGAATTGTCCGGACAGCGCGGTGATTTGCGGGGTCCACATCGAACGATTCAACGGGAACGCGTGCAAAAACACGAGCGGGATTCCTGAGCCCTCGTCATCGTAGGCTAAGCGTATACCATGCGCCTGATAAAACATCCGTCTGTCCTTTGCGAAAAGTTGCTGGGTGGGTGGTAGCATTGCCAAGGCCGAGAATCAAGAGGATGACGAGCGTGGGATATGAGTTTGCGGTGATTCCATTGCGACGTATAGAATGCAAAAGGCTATTTGCTCGAGATCGATGATGCCCGCTCACGATTCGACAGGCGATCTATTCGCGTCATCTCCGCCCTCCCAGGCGCCGACACCATCCGGGAAGGTTCCCTTGGCGGAACGTCTGCGCCCTCGAAGTTTTGATGATCTCGTCGGACAGGACGACGTAGTGGGGCCCGGGCGTCCGTTGAGAAATGCGATCGAGCAGGACCGTCTCTCCTCTGTGATTTTCTGGGGCCCTCCGGGTTGCGGGAAAACCACGCTGGCGGGGCTGGTGGCGCAGTATACGAAATCGCAGTTCGTGCCGTTCTCTGCCGTCACCGGAGGCATCCCCGAACTCCGCGAGATCATCAAAGCCGCGGAGCAGCGGCGAACCAGGGGGATGCCAACCATCCTGTTTGTCGACGAAATTCATCGGTTCAACAAGGCGCAGCAGGATGCCTTTCTTCCACATGTGGAGCGGGGAACGGTGGTGCTGATCGGCGCCACCACTGAAAACCCCTCCTTCGAACTCATCGCGCCCTTGCTTTCACGCTCCCTCGTGATCGTGCTCCAGCCACTCACCACCGAGGCGCTCGGCTCTATTCTCGATCGTGCCGTGGCTGATGCAGCGCGCGGCCTGGGTTCGCTTCGACTCACGATACATCCCGCTGCTCGCGAACGGCTGCTAGCCTTCGGTAATGGTGATGCGAGAAGCCTCTTAACGACGCTGGAGTTTGTGGCCGGTCAGGCGCCGGTCGGGGCGGATGGACGGCGGATCATCGATGAACCGGTGCTGGAGTCCGCCCTGATAAAAAAGGCCCTTCGTTACGACAAGGGCGGTGAAGAGCATTACAATCTGATCTCAGCCTATATCAAGAGTCTGCGTGACTCCGATCCGAATGGGGCGCTCTATTGGCTCGCGCGTATGCTTGAGGGAGGGGAGAATCCGCGATTCATCGCCCGACGCATGGTCATCTTCGCGTCGGAGGACATCGGCAATGCCGAACCTCAGGCGCTGATTCTGGCCAATGCGGTGGCGCAGGCGGTGGAGTTCGTGGGGCTGCCGGAGGCCCAGATCACTCTGGCTCACGGGACGACCTACCTGGCTTCCCGGCCAAAGGACAATGCGTCTTATGTGGGCCTGCAGGAGGCCGTTCGGGATGCACGCCAGCATGGCAATCTGGGTGTGCCGTTACACCTCCGCAATGCAGTGACATCGCTCATGAAAGACATTGGGTATGGCAAAGGATACCGGTATGTGCATGATGACCCGGCGGCCAAGGCCGAGCAGGGCCACCTTCCGGAACCGCTCAAAGGCACCCGGTATTATCGCCCCCGGCCGCCCGCTGATGATGAAGAAAGGGGCTAGACAAAGCTGGTTATACGGTTATACTTAGCACCGAGGTCTCTATGGCGCGTCAGACCAATTCAACCGAAAGTGTCAGCGAACGCCGGAAGTATGTCCGGGCGACACTCATCGGCTCGGCCCTGGTGTCCCCGCAGAACGGTGCCAAGGGATTTACGGCGGTTCTGAACAACGTGAACAAGATTGGCGCGGGACTGCATTCGAAAGAAACCCTGCCGATCGGTGCGAAGATCACTGTCTCGTTAGCCTTCCTGGATCCCGATCGCGTTGAGCAACAGGAGAAGTTGAGCGCTACAGTGGCCTGGGCGAAACCGTGGGAGAAGGGGATGTTGCTCGGGGTGGTGTGGGACGACTTGGTGACGAAAGAAAAGAACCGCTGGCTGTATTACTATCTGGAAGAGACGCTGAAGTCGACCGACTAACCGGCGGCTGTCAGTTTTTCCCGTACCTCCTGTAATTCCTCCGACAACGATTCCCAGCGCGCCGTGAGCCGTTCCAGCTCTTTTTTCCAAGATTCCTGCTCTCGTTGCAGTTCGCTCCAGCGGCCGAGCTCTTGATAGAGCTTCGGATCAGCCAGTTCCAGTTCCCTCGACTTCACCTTGGATTCCATGGAGGCAATTTCTCCCTCCGCGCGGGACACTTGTTTTTCGAGGCGTGCCTGAGTTTTGCTTAGGTCCCGCCGTTCTCCGCCTGAGGACTTCGGTTGTACCTGCGAGGCCATGGCCTTCGTGGGACCTGACGATTTGTCGGACTGGGCGGCGGCAAGCTCCGCGCTGCTTTCTTTGATGGACTCGAATTCCTGCGCCTTCTTCCACAAGAAATACTCGTAGTCGCCCAAATAATTCTTGGCCCGGCCTTCATCCACCTCGACGATCATGGTCGCGACGCGGGCGAGAAACGTCGGATCATGAGAAATGAACACGATCGTCCCCGGGAAATCGGTCATGGCGTCCGTCAACATATCCACCGAGGCGGGGTCGAGGTGGTTGGTCGGCTCATCGAGCAGAAGAGTGTTGGCCGGTTCTACCAGCATGCGAGCCAGAGCGACGCGGTTGCGCTCCCCGCCGCTGAGGGCCTTGATGGGCTTCTTCTGATCGTCGCCGGTAAAGAGAAACGCTCCGGCGATGCCGCGGAGAAAATTGGTTTCAGCCTGCGCCGACACCTCAGCCAACGATTCCAGAATGGTGTCGTCCTGGTTCAACGATTCTGCCTGGTGCTGGGCAAAGTAGTGCAAGGTGACGCCATGGCCGACATGGCGTGATCCCTTTTCAAAGGGCAACACTCCGGCCAGCATCTTGAGCAGCGTACTTTTGCCGGCGCCGTTTTCACCCACGAGCGCCACGCGCTGGCCGCGTTCCACCGTGAAGTCTAACGAACGGTAAATGACCTTCTCTCCATAACTCTTGGCCACACCCTTGAGTTCAAGCACATGCCGGCCGCTGGCAGCGGGAAGCGGAAACTTGAACCGCACGCGCTTGGTATCGCGTTGCCGTTCGATCAGCTTCACTTTGTCCAATTGCTTGATGCGCGACTGTACCTGTTTGGCTTTATTCGCCTGATATCGGAAGCGGTCGATGAAACTTTGAACGCGGGCCACCTCTTTGCTCTGCCGATTCGCCGCCGACTCGAGTTGTGCATCGCGGGCCGCCCGGAGTTCCTGGAACTTCGAATAGTTTCCACGATATTCCTGGAGGGTTCGATCCCGGAGCTCCCAGATGTGCGTAGCGATTCCATCGAGGAATTTCGTGTCGTGACTGATCACGAGCAGCGTCAGGTTGGACTCAAGGAGAAACCGCTCGAACCAACGCTGGGTCGGTTTGTCCAAGTGATTCGTCGGCTCGTCCAACATGAGGACGTCGGGATTTGACAACAGCAGGTGCGCCAGCGCGACGCGCATGCGGTATCCACCGGAGAGATTCTCGATCGGCCGGGAAAAGTCGGCTTCGGTAAAACCTAAACCGGAAAGGATGCGTTCGGCCTCATGTTCCGGATAGATGTCGCGGTGTGCGGCATCCAGCACGGTTTTTCCGACGATGGTTTCCAGTTCCTGGGGCAGGTAGCCGACGCGCAGTCGCGGGCGTTTCCGAATGGTGCCTTTATCGGGAGACTCTTCGCCGAGAATCATACGGAAAAGCGTCGTTTTTCCGGCGCCATTGGGACCGACGAGACCGACACGGGCTCCGGGCCGCAGATGCGCGGTGGCGCCTTCGAGCAGGACCTTCGTGGAATATTGCTTATGGACAGATTCAAGCTGAAGCATGGATCAGTAGTACTCGGGGTGTGAGGTGAAACGTTCGGCGAGGTACCCGCTGCGGAGTGTTAGCGCCTGCGTGTGAAGCGGCGGCTGGCCAAGCGTATGACTCGTAGAGTTCGGATATCCCCGCACACATCCGGAGTGTTGGTCGGACAAGCTTGATTTGGTGGAGCTGGCCGGGATTGAACCGGCGACCTCGTGAATGCCATTCACGCGCGCTCCCAACTGCGCCACAGCCCCACGCAAGCTTGGATCTCTATGTGCACAGGCACCGAGAAAACGAATGCTGCTGCAGACGTAACTCCGCAATCTAGCATGGGCGGATTTTCTCAGTCAAGAAAAGGGTGGGACGGAGGCGACGCTCGCCCCCTTTTGTGCTCGCGCAACGCGCGGCCTCGGAAGGCCCTCGTTGGACGCGCGCAGGGAAAAGGGGGCAGAGCATCCGCCTCCTGGGAAAACAAGCAGGGAAGAGTGGAGCGCGCACGATCGGAACATATCGCTCGATGCGCGCAGTGAAGGCCCAAGTGCTTCCGCCTTATCAATTGGGGGGAAGTGATGTGCACGGAAAAACAGTATAGCGCTCATGCCTGAAAACCCTGCTTGACAAACCGTGGTGCGAATCCTACCATGATGCCCTTCCGGCTCTGATCAGTACGAGGTCAGGGCCTTTTTTTCGAGTTCAGACGGGAAGAAGGAGCAGAGGCAGCGAACAATGGCGAATCTCGTCATCATCGGTTCCCAATGGGGCGACGAAGGTAAAGGGAAAATAGTCGATATCCTGGCGAAGGATGCCGACATGGTCGTACGGTATCAGGGTGGATCCAATGCCGGCCATACGGTCATCAACAAACGGGATACGTTTATTTTCCATCTCATCCCCTCGGGCATCTTATATCGTGGTACCCGCTGCCTGATCGGCAACGGGGTCGTGGTCGATCCCGGAGCATTGATCGAAGAAATGGATCATCTGCAGGGCCAGGGCGTCAAAATCGCAAAAAATTTCGCCGTCAGCGACCGCGCCCATTTGATTTTGCCCTACCATAAGGCCATCGATAAAGCATCGGAACAGTCCAAAGGCGTCCGTCGCATCGGGACTACCGGTCGCGGCATCGGCCCTTCCTACGGCGATAAAATGGCGCGGATCGGCATTCGCATGGGCGATTTGTTGAATCCCCCGCTGTTTAAGCAGAAGTTGGAAGAAAATCTGGTCGACATCAATTGGCTGCTCGAGCAGCTTCACAAGGTGGACTGTTTTGAGTTGGAAAAGGTGTATCAGCAGTACATGGCCTATGCTGATCGACTGAAGAGCTACATTATCGACACGACCCTGGTCGTCAATAAAGCCGTCGATGCCGGCAAGACCGTGTTATTCGAGGGCGCGCAAGGAACGCATTTGGATGTGGATTTCGGCACCTACCCCTATGTGACCTCGTCGAGCTCCTCGGCCGGTGGCGCCTGTACCGGAACCGGGGTGGGACCAACCAAGATCGATGCGGTAATGGGCATTACCAAGGCCTATACCACGCGCGTCGGCAGCGGACCGTTCCCGACCGAATTAACCGATGAAGTGGGTGGATGGCTCCAGGAGCGTGGAAAAGAATTCGGCGCCACCACCGGACGGGCTCGCCGCTGCGGGTGGTTCGATAGTGTGGTGGTGCGGCATGCGACGAAGGTCAACGGGCTCTCTTCCCTGGCTGTCACAAAATTGGATGTGTTGGATGGCCGGAAGGAATTGAAGATCTGCACGGGGTACCGGGTCAACGGCAAACTCCATCGGGATATGCCGTCCGATCTGCTGGCCCTGACCAAGTGCGAGCCGGTGTATGAGCGCATCCGTGGGTGGAGCGCTCCCACAACCGGCGTGACGACGTATAAGAATTTGCCCGCTGAAGCCAAGCGGTATCTTACGAGAATAGAGGAGTTGGCCGAGTGCCGGATCGATATGATTTCCACCGGTTCACGCCGGGATGAAACCATCATCCTTAACAACCCGCTTAAGGCCGGCCGCCGTGCGCGCCCGCCACGTTCACGCTAACCTCGACGATTTTTTCGCCTGTGACGGATGCGCGCCGTAGCGATCCGGGACGCGTCAATGGTATGATCCCTCCCGTCACGATCCACGCGTGACGATGTGCAGATCCCATCTCTGGGAGAGTCGGTAGCTCAGCTGGTAGAGCATCGCCCTTTTAAGGCGAGGGTCCTGGGTTCGAATCCCAGCCGACTCACCACAATAAATCAATCACTTATGAGGCTTAAGAGCCTCGAAAATCTTCAGAAACCGCCCCGTGTGCTAAATTTGTGCTAAACCGCTCTGGTTGGCACTCGTCTAGCACCTTCACACCTTCTCTCAGGCTTTCCGGCGAATGATGCGCATAGCGTTGCGTCATCAAATTCGTTTTATGCCCGAGCAGCCGTTGAACCTTGTACAGATCCACCCCGCGCTGAACCAATCGTGTGGCGAAGGTGTGCCGCATGTCGTGAAACCGGAAGTCTGGAATTCCGGCCCGATTACGCGCCTCACAAAACTCCCGCACTAGAAAACGTACCTGCAGGAGATTGCCGAGCGGGGTCTTGAAAACTGGCCCACGTGACAGTCCGGTTCCGGCCTGTTTCGCAGCCAACAGTTCATAGACCTTCGTGTTGAGAGGGATGGTCCGTCGTGTGCCGTTCTTGCTTTGCATCACGATCAACGTTCCCCGTGAGAAATCCACGTCCTGCCATTGAAGGTTGAGGATTTCCCCTTGGCGCATGCCGGTATTCAGGGCAAAGATCATGATTTCTCGCAGCCAGGGTGACGACGCGGCCATCAGCCGGTCTTCTTCTTCGGACGTCAGCCAGCGGTCCACTTCGTTCCTCACCTGTTCCATAGAGACTCGGTGCATGGGATTTTCCCGGCACCATTCCCATTCCCGCATGGCCAGATTGAAGGCATGCCGGACAAGCTGGAGTTCCTTATTGATGGTCGCTGGAGCTGCTCGCTCCATCCTCCGCTGGGCCTTGTACTGAGCCATCACCTTCGGGGTGATGTGGGCTAAGACTTTCTCTCCCAATACAGGGAGGAGATGTCCCAACGCGGCGTGATCGCGCAAACGGCTCTTGACCGCCTTCAGGGTGGCTCGTTCCGCGACGTACCGTTCCATCATCTCCTTGAACGTGTGTTCCTGTTCCTCACGCCGTTCGAAAAACTGACCTTCGGCAATCTGCACCTTCACCTTGGCATAGATGGCTTCGGCCAATTGCTTCTTGCTTGTTCCAGTGCTTCGCCGGACTTGCCGACCCTGATACATAAAACTCATCCACCATACGTCTTTACGCTTCGTGAGCCCCATCCTGCTCCTCCTTCCCGATGAGGCCTGATTTCGGTCTGGTTTCCCCGTGGAGGGGAGTATAGACCTCGCGTTTGGCGGCTTCAATGATCGCATCGACCGTTTGCAGTGGGAGGCGTCGGCCAAATGACACTGGCTGATGGGGGCGGGGCGATCCATCCAACCACGCCTGTATGGCAGGGGTTTCGAAACGGATCAATCCGTTCAAGCGACGATAGGGAATCCTATTCTGAGACACCCACAGATACAGCGTGGACTGCTTAACGTTAAGCCATCCGCATACCTCTTTTACGGTCAACAACGTTTGCATGGCTGGTTCCAATCGTGAAGGCCCTCAAGATCTCGGCCACTCATCGGTCTGGTGATTTCATCGAAAACAGACTCAAAAAACGTTTCCATTCTGGTGCGTCTCGTGGCTGGGGAGCAGGGGACAGGCCTTCCCGGTCTCCGTTCGTCCAGGCCTGTCCGCTGCGAGAGCCCCGTGCCGCCTCCTTCGTTACGCCCCACCCTTGGTTGGTGAAGGGTGGGGCTAGAACATAATTTCAGAAGGAGGCGGACATGTCCGTTGATAGCTCTCTCGGTTCCTCGAACGGTGGACGGCCACTGAGTCCGGGTCGGAAATACGCGGTCCCTCGGTACCGTGTCACGCTCGTGCGTGAGGGCCGCGCCATTCCAGCTACGGAATCGGTACATACGTCGGAAGGTGCTGCTGCGATCCTCCGGCCGTTGTTTGCCGGTCTGGACCGGGAACAATTCCTCATCTGTGGCCTGGACGCCAAGCACAAACTCATCGGAATCAATGTCGTCTCGACTGGCTCTCTCAACTTGACGATTGTGCATCCTCGCGAAGTCTTTAAGCCGTTGATCCTCATGAATGCCGGCGCCTGGCTCTGCTCGCATAATCATCCGTCCGGAGACATCACTCCGAGTCCCGAAGACCGCGTCCTGACCAAACGGCTGCGTGAAGCTGGCGAACTCTTCGGGATTACTCTCCTCGATCATCTCATCCTTGCCGAAGAGCGCTACTACAGCTTCGCTGACCAAGGCTGGCCCGGCGCTTAGCGGAGCAGCCGCAACACCCAGGCCGCCCCGGCGGCCACCAACGCGAGCCCGATCGCCGCCGTCCCCCAGGCGACCAGATCGACAGCCAGCGCATTGCCAATGGTTTGAATTTGTTGCGCCGTCATGTTGGAACTCCTTTGCCATTTCCTGACCGCCTCGATTGGGAGTAAAGGAGGCAGGCTGCTGCCAGCCTGCCTCCATGGGCTCGCTCAGCCCACAATTGCGCGGACGCGCTTAAAGGCGTAGATCGCCAACGCCACGCCAATCAACGCCGTGGCCCACAAGAGCAGATCGGCCCGCACCGTGGCCACATCCGCCGAGACCGGAAACAACTGCGCCTGCGAGAGCGCCGGGACACCCAAGGCGAACACGAACGCCATGAGCAGTCCCCCGAGCCCTTTGACCCAACCCCATCCCTTCATACGGCACCTCCTTGTGCTGGTGGTGGTTCCGTCCACCCACGCCGCCGGATGACTCGCCGGCGGTCGAGCGCCTCAGTAAGTCTGAGGCAGAATCAACTTGATGATCAGCCCTACGGCGAAGCCGCCGAGCCAGAAGATGGCTGTGAAATAGGTCATCGCCTCAATCGCCGGCAGGTCCATAGAACACTCCTTCGCCAATGAGCCGCATCGAGCCGTCTTCATAGACTTCCGACACAGAGACCCCATACCGGCCGGTAATCTGCGCGGCCGTCAGGATCTCGCCACTGTCCAGGAGATAGCGCCAGCCTTGACGGTTTTTACTCATTCCGGCGCCGCCGAGGATTCGCACCGTTCGCTTGGGTGGAATGGGAGTCGCAGGGGGTGACGGAGCCAGGCCCAAAGGATTGAGCAAACCGCCCGAGCCTTGAATGGATGGCCCCGACGGTACGGACGGCATAGACGGTGATCCGGCGGGAGCTGGCTTGGTGGTACCCAGGGACGACCAGGGCCGCCAAACCATGAGGCCGATCGCGAACAGGCCTGCGGCAATGCCAATCGCCACTCGCGCCGACTTGAAGACGGTATGACTACGCTTTTCTTCTCGAATCGCCGCTGACGCATAACTGGAATAGTAGGCATAGATCGCCGGCGAGTATGTTCCGACAAAGGCCCGAATGACTTCATGGTCTTCGGGGTTCCCGCGCACCTTGCCCTGATACTTCTTCGAGAGCCCGACGAAGGCGAGCTTCCGAAACTTCACCGTCGCTTCGATGAGCCGGGTGACCCCTTGCGACATCTGGCGAAAATCCTGGCTCATGAGCAGAATATCCACACCATAGTGCCGATGCGTTTCGAGCCAGCGCAGGAGGCCCGGTTCGACCTTTTGCATGGACCGGAACACGGTTTGCGCTTCGTCGATGATGACGGCTGAGCCGGGTTCGACATGGGGAAAGGCCTGGAGGACTTCGACGGAGTCCTTCCAAATCGTGATCTGTTGTTCGAGAGTTTCGAGGTCGATCCCAGTGAAGAGGGACAACCGATCCAGATAGATCCCATCGACGGCGATATAGAGCCGTCGGCCTTGTTTCACCCAGGGCAAGAACTTCTCGCAGATCGCGTGATAGGACTTGCCCGAGCCTGGCACGCCTTCATACAGTTCGATCATCGAAGACTCCTCAGATACACCCAAATCCACAGCGCCAAGATCACCGTCCACGCATAGGCCCACCCGATGACGAGCTGATTCATGAGCCCCACCGGACAAACGGAATGGTTTGCAAAATGAATCGGGTACCCATGGCGCTCGCCACGATGGCCAGCGCCTGACTCATGCCGGTCGCGCCCAGCACCCACGCATACTGATCCGGTATTACCGGCAAGGTGAGGCCTGCCGTGCCAATGGTGGCGAGCGTGCTGTCCGCCACGGAAAGCAGCGAATCCCAGATTCCCAACCCCCAATCCGTGAGCGAGAAGAAGAACTCCTGCAGCCAGCAATAGATGAGGGTCAAAATGGCCGTCATGCGGTCTGCCCTCCGCCCACGAAGATGATGCGGTAGGCGGCAATGGACGCCGTCGCAATGACGAGGGTGCGCAAGACCGTGAAGAACCAGCCCCATTGGTTAAAGTCGACCTGCTGGCTGCCAAAAAAGGCCGACGGCAGCGCGATCACCGGTAAGGTCGACGGCCAGGTGAGCGACTTCAACAGGTTCAGCGTCCCAAGTAAGCCACTGGTCGCCCAGATGGTTTGATGCGCTTGCAGGACGGTTCCAAAGGTCCGGCTCTCATGTGAGCCGACCGCGCAGGAGGTCGTGGCTTGTGTCTCTTCATGCTGCGTGGTGGAGCCGTCGGGATTCTGTGTTGTCGTCGTCGTCGTGGTCGTCGTCTGCTGCTGGGTGTTCTGCTGTGGCGTACTCGCCGGAGGCGGCACGGTGTCGACCACGACGATATCGCCGGCAGGCACAGGCTTCGGCTTCACGGTCGTCGGCATCTCGGTCGGCGTCACCGCCTGGGAGATCGTCGTATCGGCCGGCTGTGTAGAGCCATTCGTGCCAACGGGATTCGTGTGAGCTTCGACGGACTTCGGATCGCTCGACGGCAGCCCACCAACAAAGTTCGCCACCTGTTGCTGCGTCGGCGGAATCAAACCCTCTTGAATCGGTGAGGTGGAGCCGGGAATGCCTTTGCGATGGCAGACATACAAGGTGTATCCGCCGACTGCAGGCCCATTCACAAAGAAGTTGCCGGTGAAGAAGACGGCCGTGCTGAGGCTTTGAAACGGCCCGACGACCCAGTCATGCTGATACTCGGTATCGACGGCACAGAGCGGCACATTCGTGGCGCTGAACTGGATGGTCGCATTGGGATAGGCCGGATTTCCCGGCGTGTTGGTCCCGAAACCTGGGAAGGTCTGCACACCCGCATTCGTGCTGGTGACTTGCCAGCCCCCAGGAGTCGAGGCCGCCGCTTTGACGGCGGAGAGGTCGCTTTGTGAGTAATACATTTGGGCCAGCACCAAACCCGCACTGACCCCGAGGGCCGCCCATCCCACAGGACCAGCGACCATGCGCACCGCCATCGAGGCAGCCGAGGGCGCGAGCGCGGCGGTTGCCACCTGATTCGCCAAGGCCGAGCGTTGCGCGGCGAGATAGGCAATGCGTTCGGCTTGCGCGATCACTCTCGAATACTGCGTGCCGGTTTGGGCAAGCGATTCACCGGGTGTCACACAGAAGGAGACCAAGAGACCCCAGATGAGGGTGAGGTAACTGGTTAATGAGAACAGTTTCACAATCGTCCCACTCCGAGACCGGTGAGGAAGGCCAGTAATAAGACCGCGACTAAGATAATCGTGAGATCCACTGGCCTTCCTCCTCCTGCCGTTACTTCAGGACTTCCAATCCAGACAAATCGAAGAACACGCGGCCCGTCTGCTCGAACTTCCGCACTTCGATGGAGGCACGGGCCTGTTTGCCTTCGGCCTGCTTGCAGACCTCGATCAACGGCATCTGATCCTCCGGAATCCCCAAGCGCAGCACCCCCGGATCTTTGCCCTTCACATAGAAGTCCACCGATCTGTAGACCTTGCCTTCCCGGCTCCTCCGTTCCACATACCCCTGCACCGCACCCTCCGCTTTGACTTGCATCGTCGAGACCTCCTGAATAGTGAGTGAATTTCGAGTCAGCCAAGCGCCTGACCCACACGCCCCGGCCTTCGGACCGGGCTTTTGGCCTGAGACAGAATTCCGAATCGCATGCTGTACAGCTCAGATACAGGGCGCCTTGTACCCACTTGCACCGACAGCCTCTGGTTCCACAGCCTGGACACATGCGTCGCCACGATCCGTTATGAAACTCTAAGGACATAGGGGGTCCCTCGCTTGCGCTGCTTCAGCAACGCATAGTGCTTCTGCGTCCATCGTTTGGTGCCGGCATAGATCATCTCGAACAGAAACTGATCCCCGCGACAGGCGACCACCACCGCCAGCATGGGACTGATGGCGTTCGCGAGCCAGGCCGCTACGTCATCCAACCGCTGCTGAATGCGTTCGACGACGAGCCGGCAGCGCATGAAGCCCTCCGTGAGTGCTTTCCACCAGCCCACTAACGGAGCGCGATACTTCTCATAGGATTCCGCCTCTCGTGTCGTCTCGCGGAAATCGACATAGGAGCGCAGGACCCCGACCAAGAAGGCCCGCCAGTCTTCAGCATCCAAAGTCAGCAGGGCCTTGGCACAGGCTTGGGCCCGGTCCTGTTTGAATTCCAGCTCCCATCGGACGCCGTATAAGGCCGCGTCTTCTCGGCCTCTGGCTTGAAGTTCGAGCCGTTTGTCATAGACTCGAAGCATGCTTTGGCTTTCCCGACTGCCGAAATAGAGGGTCTCCCCAGTGCGGGTTCCCTCACGATGATTGGAAGCTTGGATGACTTTAAATTGCTTCGATCGGCTCACTAATTGTCCGGCCTCCACGGCCAGTCGGACGGTCTCCACGGCGACAGAGGCCTCCCGGTCGTCCAGCGCCACATCGATGCGCGTGACATGGCCCTTCTGGGCAAAGATCCAGGCCAACACGGTCTTCAACTTCGCCTCATCCCACTGGGAGACAATCCCCGCCGAGAGATCCACATGCACTTCC
>JACOEK010000005.1 GCA_024998595.1 Nitrospira sp. | reverse complement strand
CCATCAGAACTCCTCCTTTGTGTTGAACCCACCGCGTGAACAACGACTCGCTTATACGGAACAGCATGGTAAAAAGCTGATGACAAGGGCGACAAAACAGGCGAACTATAGCAACGCGTTTTCTGTCTTGTCAAGGGAATGGCCCGCCTCGGCCTTGCCTGCTTCCTCCATACTGACTTCAGGGAGAATCAAGGGCCGTGCCAGCGTGGGCACTGAAAAAACTGCATGAATTCTGCGCATTCAGAGGTCTCACCCCTTCGGCAAGTACGTACTGGCCTCCAGCCGTGACACCTTTGCGCCTCAGACACCTCCTCCTCGCCTCATTCGAGCGCGGAGGTGACAGAGAGGAGGCGCCTTCACAACTCATGCATTGGAGAAAAGGAGATCTTGGCGGGAGCAGGAAGGAAAGAACCGAACGTCAGCCAGGAGGCATGTACCTGCGCAGACCACTCGCTCAACGTTTGATGACGACATCCCGCACCACCTTGCCGCTGGGGCCAAAAGGCTTTTGCGGTTTGCCATTCAATTCGGCGCGAACTCCCCCGGCATTGCCGAGCGTCACCGTAAACTGGTCCTGCGCCTTCCACTGGGCCTTCTCTCCAGGACGCAGCAACGCCTCCTGGTGGCTACCGGAATCGACTTGAACCACAACCCAGCTCAACTCAGTGGCGGCGAGGTCGAGGACGAGCGGCCCATCCGAGCCGACCGGTCCATCTACCGACAAGCCTGCGAGAGGGCCGTCCGATCCCATGGAGGCGGTGGGCTGAGAGGCAGCTGTGTCTAATGGGGCTGGCGCTTTGGCGACCGCAATCGGCGTCGAGGCCTGCGGAGCAGCCGGCACTTTTTCTTGCGCAGGCTTCACAGAAACCGCGGGCGGCTCAACCGGCTTCATGGTGGGAGCAATGGGAGGCGGAAGCTCGGCAGCCGGGCGGGAAGCCGGCTCCTTGGCATCCTTGGCAAAGGGAGCACTCTTCTTACTGATGGTCGGCGCGTCCGACCCGGAGCGGCGCACCAGCGTAGAAGTCTGTTCACGGCTCAGCAGAAACACCAGTGTCGCAATCGCGACTGCAATCGCCACCCCTACGGCCTTGCGATTGGCCTTGCGACGGCGTTCTTCCTCTACCTGGCGTTGCCGCAATCGTTCCCGTTCACCCTGCTTTTCGTAAAATGCCCCGGCGGACTGCACGAATCGATGAATGGCATCTTCTTCATCCAGCCCCAATGACCGCGCATAGGACCGGACAAATCCGCGCGCAAACACCTGGTCGGGTAATTTGGCGAAATTTCCTTCTTCGAGCGCTTTGACAAAGTCCGTGCGGATTCTGGTCTTCGAGGCCACCTCATCGACTGTCAGACCTTTGGTCTCACGCACCTGCCGAAAAAATTCACCCACTGATTCCATGATATCCGCCTATGGTTTGAGCTTACCGAGGAGTTCCTGCGCCGCAGCCGCCTGCTCTCCGCTTTTATCCAGGGTCGAGACTTTCGACAGAGCTTCACGCGCCCGCACATCGAATCCAAGCTTGTGGTATACGCGCGCCAGCTCCAATTGCAGCATCGCGGGCGGCACATTGGGTGGCGTCACGGTCGTCGCGTCTTCCAAGACCTCCATCGCCCCCTGCAGGTCGCCTTCGTGCATCAAGGCTTTTCCCAGCTGAAACCGGGCCAGGTCCGGCGTGGGATAGAGGGGATTGTTGAGAGCCTGCCGGTAGGCTGCGATGGCATCCTTCCACCGGTCTTGACTGGCTAAGACCTGGCCGAGATACGTATTGGCCTCGGCATAATCCCCGTCGATGCGAATCGCCTCGCGGAAGGATTCCTCAGCCAGCCTGAGTCGTCCTTGCGAAGCATAGATGTGCCCCAGTCCGTAGTGCGCTTCCTTGTTGTCAGGATTCAGCTTCACGGCTTTCTGAAACGACACATAGGCCTGCTGCTGATCGGAACTCAGCCGAGCAACCCCTTCCTGGTAAAACCCTTTCGACTTGCGCAGGTTCTCTTCGTTGGCGCACCCGCCTAAGGCAGCAAGCGTCAGCGAGAACAGCAAGCAGGAAGACCCCAGAATGCGGCTGGCCCTGTATGCCCGGCTTCGATGTCGATCAGCTACGATCATGCGCCGATATCCTCAAAATGCGTGAGTCGCTTGAACTCTTTGAAACGCGCCTCAATCTCTTTGTAATCTAGGATCCTCAATCGGTCAAGGCTAAAGGCTTCTACGGTAAATGAGGCCATCACGCTGCCGAAGACAATCGCTTGCCGCATGGCTTCGGGTGAACGGTTTCCCGTGGCGGCCAGATAGCCCAGGAACCCTCCGGCAAAAGTATCGCCGGCGCCGGTAGGATCGCGCACATCATCCAGCGGAAACGCCGGCGCTCCGAATACCTGCTTGTCGTTGAACATCAGCACGCCATATTCGCCGCGCTTGACGATCAAGTGCTTCGGGCCGCGCGCGAGAATCTTTTTGGCGACCTTGACCAGATTGGTATCCTCACCCAGAGCCCGCGCTTCACCGTCGTTGATGATGAGAATGTCGATATGCTGAAGAACGTTCCAGAGGGCATCGCGTTTCCCGTTGATCCAGAAATTCATCGTATCGCAGGCGACCAACGCCGGCCGCTTCACCTGCTGCAACACGTCGAGCTGCAAGTTCGGGTCGATGTTTCCTAGAAAGAGCACATCGGGCGAGCTGTACTGGGCGGGAATCTTCGGACGGAAGGTTTCAAAGACATTCAACTTGGTGTCGAGCGTCTGCGCTTCGTTTAATTGATGCGAATAGGCGCCCTTCCAACGGAACGTCGCGCCGGGCCGCCGCTCCAACCCTGTCAAATCAATCTTGCGGCTTTTCAAGAACGCGACATGTTGTTCCGGAAAGTCATCGCCCACGACCGCGATCAGATCGACGGAAGTGAAATAACTGGCCGCCGTTGAAAAGTACGTCGCGGATCCGCCCAGCACCTCGGTGACCTCACCAAAAGGAGTTTTCACGGTATCCAGCGCCACCGAGCCCACTACCAGCAATTTACCCATGCCTCACCGTTTTCCTTTCCGCGTCCGCACATAGGGAGCGATCAAGAGGTTCAACCGTCGTTTCGCCGAAGCAGACATCTTATCCGGAGCGGTCACCAATGCCATTGCCAGCGCACGCCGGCAGCCGCAGGCCCGATCGGCATCCAACTTGGGCACCGCCGCCTTCAACACGTCCTTGGCCAGGGCCACGTTCCGGTGCAGGGTGGACAGGATGGCCTCGACGGTGACCGCCTCTTCCGTCTCATGCCAACAGTCATAGTCGGTCGCCAGCGCCAGCGTGGCATAACAGAGCTCGGCCTCGCGGGCGAGTTTGGCTTCCGGCATGTTGGTCATTCCAATGACATCCACCCCCCACTGCCGATACAAGTGAGATTCCGCCTTGGTCGAAAACTGAGGCCCTTCCATACACACATAGGTTCCACCGCGCTGGAGCGTCGCACCCACGGACCGTCCCGCTTCCTCCAGCACATCAGCCAAGGAGGAGCAGACCGGCTCGCTGAACCCGACATGGGCCACGATACCCTCATCGAAAAATGTCGAGATACGTCGCTTCGTGAGATCGATAAATTGGTCAGGCAACACCACGTGGCCCGGTTGGATGGTTTCCTTCATGCTCCCCACTGCGCTGATCGAAATCACTTGTGTTACCCCTAACGACTTCAGCGCATAGATATTCGCGCGATAGTTGATACTGCTGGGATTGATGCGATGCCCGCGTCCGTGCCGCGACAGAAACGCCACTCCCATGCCCCCCAGCACCCCGACGACAATGGCATCCGACGGAGCGCCGAATGGCGTGCGGAGACGCACCTCGCGGACCTGCTCCAGTCCTTCGACATGGTACAACCCACTGCCGCCGATGATGCCGACAGTTGGCTGAACGGTCTTCTTCGATTTCGTCATGATGTCGATTCCATTTCTCTAGTGAGTGACGCAGGCATATTCGGCAGGCGCCGCTGATCAAGATTGCGTATAAAAGAGTGCACGATTTCCACCAGCCACGCGGCGACGTTCTCCGTGGCATCCTGTTCACCCAGCAACCGCCACTGAAGACCGGGCTCCTTCCGGAACCAGGTCAGCTGGCGCTTGGCATAATGCCGAGTATCGCGTTGTAGCAAACGGAGCGCTTCGCCGCGATCATAGTCGCCGGCCAGATATCCCGCGACCTGCTGGTACCCTAGCCCCTTCATGGCACCCGTCTCCCGGCCATATCCCTTGGCCAGCAGGTGTGCAGTTTCCTCGACCACTCCTCGTGCAAACATCGCCTCCACCCGCTCGTCGATCCGCCGGTAGAGCTGGGCGCGCTCGCGGTTCAGTCCGATCATGAGCACGGAGAAGGGCTGTTCGGCAAACCGGTGTTGCTGCTGAACATCCGAGAGCCGTCGTCCAGACAGATGAAACACTTCGAGCGCGCGCACGATTTTTACTTCATCGTGGGGATGCAGCCGCGCCGCCAGTTCGGGATCGACCTGCGCCAGTTCGGCATGCAGAAAGTATCGTCCTTGTCCCTGGGCCTTCTGCAATAAGGAAGCACGAAACGCCTGGTCCGCCCGCGGGGCATCACAGAGTCCATGGATCAGTGTCCGCACATAAAGCCCGGTGCCGCCGACGATCAATGGCAGCCGCCGTTCCCCATACAGCCGCTCTATTTCCTGCAAGGCCAGATCGCGATACTGCCCCGCATTAAACGACTCATCCGGATCGACCAGATCGATGAGGCGATGCGGCACCTCCTGCCGCTGCGCCGCAGTCGGCTTATCCGTCGCAATATCCATCCCGCGATAGACCTGGCGCGAATCCGCCGTTAACAGATCGGTCTCCAGCGCACGGGCTAGCTGAAGACCGATGTCGCTTTTCCCCACGGCGGTCGGCCCGACCAGCACCACCAGCGGTCGCGACGCCAGGACGGATTCCGTGAGCCGGACCATAGGTCTCCGCTTTCTCCTAGGCGCGATCGAAGAGACGAGCCAGTTCGTCACCCGACAATCGGAACGCTACGCGCCGGCCATGCGGGCATGTCATGATCAGTCCCTCTGCGACCCAATCCTGCACTAACTGTGTGATCTCGGGTAATGCCATGGCTCGGCCCGCTCGAACGGCGGCGTGACAGGCCAGCGACGCCAGGATGGGTTTCACTTTGGTTTCGAGGGAGGAAATTGAATCCCACTGTTCGAGATCATCGATCAAGTCTTGAACCAATGCGGCCAAATCAGGATGGCCTAACATGAGCGGCAGACTGCGAATCAGAAACGACGAGGGGCCAAACGGCTCGATGAGCAGCCCCAGTCGTTCTAACTCCGGCAGATGTCGCTGCAGAATGACGGCTTGCTGCAAAGGCAACTCCAGCGGTTCCGGCAAGAGCAGCGGCTGGGACGCGACCGTACGACCCTGCCAGGCTCGCCAGAGTCGCTCGAACAACACGCGCTCATGCGCTGTATGTTGATCGACGACTTGGAGTTCGTTTCCAACCTGGGCGATCAGATAGGTGCGGTTCATTTGCCCGAGGGCAAGAATATCCGGGGACGCACTCGATGAGTACGCTGTGTCCCCCTCTCCAACGAAAGAGGTTTGGCTGTTCACTGAGTCACTTGGCGTGACAAAATTTTTCGGTCTCACCATCGGCTCGTGATGGGCACCGACGGATTGAACCTGTCCACCTTCAGGGAAGGATGTGGACGGCGGGACCACTCCGGTCACTTGAGCATGGACAGCGCCTGCCATCGACGCTTCTACCTGTGCACGACCAAGCGTCTGGCGCACGGCGGAGCGGACCAACTGGTGGATCTGCTCGGTATCCGCGAACCGAACCTCACGCTTGGTGGGATGCACGTTCACATCGACCCGGTGCGGCTCCACATCTAGAAACAACACAAACAGCGGCGCATGCCCCTTGGCGAGAAACGAGCTGTAGCCATCGATGACGGCATGTTGCACCGTGCTGTTTTTGATGGGGCGACGATTGACGAATAACTCCTGCGGCGTCCGGCCTGCACGCGCACGGACCGGATCGACGATGAGCCCTTTCAACAGCAGGCCATTGCGCTCGACATCGACCGCCAAGGCCTGCTCACCGAACGCGGCGCGATACACCTGCAGCACTCGATCGCGCGGCGACGAGACGGCCGGCAGGGTAAACACGTCGTATCCGTTGTGCACCAGCCGCATATGCACCTGCGGCCAGGCTAGCCCGGCCTGCTGCACCACATGGCTGATATGCGAAAACTCCGTGGTGGTCGACTTGAGAAATTTCCGACGGGCGGGCGTATTGAAGAACAGTTCCGATACTTCGATCGAGGTGCCCGGGATCGCCGCCGCATCCTCTATGCGGGTGATGGTACCTCCCGTGATCCACAGCTGAGTCCCCACCTCATCGTTGCGAGCCACCGTCGTCAGACGGACTTTCGAGACGGCAGCGATACTGGGGAGGGCTTCCCCTCGAAATCCCATCGTACGGACGGAGCCGAGTTGCTGATCCGATTGGAGTTTACTCGTGGCATGCCGTTCGAAAGCCAGAGCCGCATCGCGCCGCGACATGCCTTCGCCGTCGTCGCTGACCCGAATCAACCCGAGGCCTCCGTCTTTGATCTCAACGGTAATCGAGCCACTGCCGGCATCGAGGCTGTTTTCGAGTAATTCTTTCACCACCGCGGCGGGGCGTTCTACCACTTCGCCTGCCGCGATGCGTCCGATGACATCGCTCGAAAGGACCTGAATCTTTCCCACGCTACTGGCTATGTCCATGGGAAGAAACGCCCCCTGCGAGTAGATTGGAGGATGACTCAGCGGAGAGGAGACCGGACAAAAACCTGAGGGTCATCGAATCTCGGCCATCTTCGTCTTCGCAAGCTTGGCTTCATCCGATGTGGAGTACTCCTCAATGACCCGTTTGAGATACTTGCGGGATTTAGCGGTGTCTCCGGTTTCAGCCGCCGAGAGGCCCAGCTTAAACAGTGCGGCCGGGACCTTTTCATTTCCCGCATACTCGTTCACCACGTGCTCGAAAGACTGAATGGCACGGATGTAATCTTTTTGACCGTAATACGATTCGCCCAGCCAGTAATGGGCATTGGGGGTCAGCGAGGTCGAAGGAAAATCCTTGATGAAGTGCTGAAACCCGTTGACGGCCAAATCGAACTTCCCGTTGAGATAGTCGTTATAAGCCAGGTTGAACGCAGAGGTCGGCGTAATGGACGGGACACCCGGCATGATGGATGGAGGTTCAATGGGTCCCGATGGCTTCGAGGTACGTGCCTGACGGCTGGCTTCTGCAAGGGCGACATCCGACCGGATGGAGGCTGCTTGAGCCAGTTGCGCTTCCTCAACCTTGGCCAACCGCCCCTCCAGTTTTTGCAGCCGGGACAAGGCGTCATCCAAACGCAATTTCCCGCCTTCCGGCTCGCGCACCCGCTCGAGCGATTCCAGCCGGCGCTGCATCGCCTCGAATCGCTTCTGTTCCTGATCCTGCGTCCTGGCAATGATGGAGACCTGATCACGGATCTCTAGGAAATCCGCATGTTTTGCACAGCCCGCCACCACCAGCCCGCAAGCCAACGTGGCACTCACCTGCAATCCGCGCAAGAATCGGAGCTTCATCGTCAGTGCAACTCCTTTAGTTGATTCAATTTGTCTATGGCCTTGTTGGCTTCCGGAGACCTGGGATACAGATCGATCACCTGCTTCAACGCCGAAGCCGCTTTTTTCCGATCCTTCAACGCCAAATAGGCATACCCTTTTTTCAGGAGGGCGGCCGGCACTTTTTCGCTGGCAGGATGATTCAACTGCACTTGATCATAGGCATCAATGGCACGCGAATAATCCTTCTTTCCGTAAAACGATTCGCCCAACCAAAAGCGAGCGTTCGGAGCCAGATCCGAGTGCGGATGCTGAACGAGAAACTCGGCAAATCCCTGACGCGCTCCATCCAAATCACCATCTTTGAAACGAGTCAACGTCCGTTCGTAGGACTCCCGATCCGCCATCAACGCCGCGCTGCGATTTTCCGCACGGGGAGTGATGGCAGCGGCCGATGACGCCGCAAAGTCCTGCGCCGGGGCCGAGGATGGGGATGGAGCCGGAGCCGCTTGGGGAAGCGGAGTGGCTTCGGCGACGGCGGGAGCCGGTTCGGTGCGCTGCGCGGCGCTCGCACGCAAGGAGGCCAAATGCTGTTCGACCTGCTTCAAGAACGCATGCTGATTTTCGAGATTCTTATCGAGCGTCTGGATTTGCGCATGGACATGCGTCAGTTCGCGCGTCGTGTCATCGAGGCGCCGTTCATGGTCATCCTCTCGAGACACGAATTTGCCGCCGGCGTTTTCCAACGCCTTGGCCACCGAGGCGACGCTCCGATTGACCTCATTGAAGTGGTCCGCGGTGACTTTGTTATCGGCATCGATTTTCCCCGCCAGCGCATCGGTACGTTTACTCAGCGTCGCGGTATCCTGCTCCAGAGTCGCGGCCAAATGCTTGACCGTCTGGTCCTGTTGCACGACACGTTCACCCAGGCTGCCCAGCGCTTGCTTGAAGTCCACCAGCGCCTGGTTGAATCTGGTGACCTGATCACCCAGGACTTTGTTTTGCGCATCGAGCTGCGTGATGTTCTGCGATCGCGTTTCCAACCCATGCAGCAACTTTTGCTGCTCATCCAGGCGCGAATCGACTTTTTGCGCAAGCCCGGTCGTGGTCTTCTGCATCGAATCCAGAACATTTTTCTGAATCGCATCGATGTGACTGTTGACTTGCTCCAAACGAGCGGTTACCGCTGCAAGCTCGGCCCGGCTGCGATCTCGCTCCCCCTTGAGCATGGCGTCTTGATCGACCAGCTGCTTTTCGACCCAGCCCAAGCGTTTGCCTTCTTCGATAGACCGCTTCTCGGCCTCTCCGATACGCCGCTCGAACTTCGCTTCCTGATTCGCCAATTTGGCCAGCAGATCATCCTGCCGCGCATCCAAACTCTGCGCGCGGTGGAGAGCCTTATCGACATCGCCGCGCAGGGAAGGAATGTCCTGCTCGCGAAGCGAAACGATTTCCTGATTTTGGCGGGCCCTGTTCTGGGCCTGCTCCTCCGTCTGTTGCTTGATACGACGCTGAAGCTCTCGCTCGGTCTGTTTGAGATCAGCTTGTTGCGCTACACATCCCGACAACAAAGCGAAGCACGTCGCGACCAATGCAAGCATGCCGAATCGCGTCGGGTCAGCAGGGCTGCCGATCGTCACACGGTTCGCGTTCGACGGTTGATCAGTCATCATATTTCGAGAAGGCCATTTACTGTCCATGACAGGTCTCCCTTGACCGGCGTCTGTTCCGGAGAATCATGTCACATCATCCATGATTGGAACAGTTATTTCGACCGGACCACCACATGCCCGCGACGATTCTGTTGATAGCAGCTCTCGTTGCGCTCGTTGCAGAACGGCCGTTCTTTTCCATAGGACACCACCGACAACCGGTTGGCACCAATGCCGAGTTCAACCAGATAGTTCCGCACGGCCTTGGCTCGCTTTTCGCCCAACACAAGGTTGTACGCCAGCGTGCCGCGTTCGTCGCAATGCCCTTCGATTTTGACCAACGCGCCGGCGTTTGCCTTAATCCACTGCGCATCCTGCGTCAACGACTGCCGGCCATCTTCCGTAATCGTCCAGCTGTCGTAGCCGAAAAATACGTCGCGCAATCCGGCTTCCGCCGATGCCGCCTGCTCCTTCGCCTGCTCCCGGCGAATTTCTTCGATCTGGCGTGCCGTGCTTTCGGACGGCTCGACCTTGGCTAACATCGTGCCGCCTCCGCCGAGCCGTTCTTCGGACGGAGCCTTGCCACCCGACACGGAATCAAACCCGCGCAAGCCACCGGTCTCAGGATCTTCCGGTTTGCTGGAGAGCGACAAGTCCGGGAACGTCGCGCTGGGCGCATCCAAGTTCCCAGTTGACCCCGTCGAGCCCATCGCACTCGGAGCAGGCCCGCCGGACTTAGCCATTCCGCGCTCGGAAGACTGCGCATCGCCACCGGATTGAATCGACTTCTTGGAACACCCTCCCTGAATGACCAACAGCATCCCGACTACCATGGTCAGGCCCATTGTCGCTACCCGCATCCTCATATCGTGACTCCTCATCGCTGGTGAATGGTTAATATGTCAGTAGACCCTGAATTGCGTGTTTCTTACTGCTACAGTGCCGGAGACCAGGACGGTGAGCTATTGTGCGTGCCACCGAACGTGATGCGTTCAAGATTTTTCCCGTCCGTATCTACCATATAGATATGACTCTTGCCGTCAACGGTCGAACTAAAGGTCAGATGCCGGCCGTCGGGAGACCAGGACGGCGAATCATCGATCCCAGGGCCGGTCGTCACCTGCACCCGCTTTTGACCGTCAGGTGAGACGATGCACAATTTGTATAACCGCTGAGCCGTTCGACAGACATAGGCGATCCAGTTTCCGCGCGGCGACCAGGCCGGGGCGGCGTTGTAATCACCTTCATAGGTCAAGCGACGAACGTTGGAACCGTCGGCGCTCATCACAAACACCTGAGGAGCCCCACCGCGATCGGACGTAAACGCAATTTCGCGTCCGGTCGGAGACCAGGTCGGTGACAAATCGCCGCCCTGATTAACCGTCAGGCGCTGGGGGGTCTTGGTTCGCGTGTCGAGTTTATAAATCTCCGAATTGCCGTCCTGACTACTGGCAAATGCGAGAAAGTTCCCATCGGGAGACAAAGCCGGGGTGATGTTCAACCCAGCCATGGTCACCAGCGTCCAGCGTTTACCCGTCGCCAACTCCAGAATATCGATGTCTTGAGTATTCCGGCTGCGATAGGCTGTGAACACAATAAACCGGCGATCAGGCGACCACCTCGGCATCAGATTCAGAAAGCCGTCCGCCGTGATCTGCTTCGGCTCATAGCCATCGTAGTCCATCACAAACAATTCGCGTGCATTCCCGTGCTCCGCGACATACACGATCTTGGTTCTGGCAATCCCCGGCTCTCCGGTATAACGAAATACCAGTTCATCGGCAAACCGATGCGCCATCAGACGGACCACCGAGGTTGATCCGACATAGCGCTTGCCCCCGACGACCTCGTCGCTGCCGCTGTCATAGACGAAGCCGTCCATGAGCAACTCGCTCTCCTTGCTGCCGTTCTTCTGCCCGGACTTCCCCCACACCAGCACCGACACCCCGTTTTCGGCGGCTTGTTTGAACACCGCCTTATCGGTCGTCGACACCTCGCGAGCTTTCACGCCGATCCCGGGCAAGTCCACGAGGGAAAAAACCAGCGATCGTTGAAGGTCGGCCTTCAGCACCTCCTCGAGGCGACCACCGAGCCATTCCGGACCGCCGCCGTTTTGAAACCCGAACACCCCGATGGGAATCTTTTGGAAATCCGGCCGGGTCGCTTCAAGAAAGACATCGGTGGCGCGGGAGTCCAAAATCCCGAACAATCCGGCGCCGACCACGACACAGAGGGCAATCATAAGACCGATGATCACACGATTCATCCTGCAGCCTCGCCTGCGACAAAAGTGAAGTGGGCATCGAAATACGAATCCGTCAGGTCGGGCGGAAAGGGTGGCAACGGAATCGCGCTTTGCACGGCACGCTGGGCAGCCATGTCGTAATAGTCATTGCCGGAAGACTGTTCGATGACGATCGACCCGACCCGGCCATCCCGCTCCAAGCGAAACCTCACCGTCACCGTCAACGCCTTACCTGAAATATCGACCGGTGGCGCAGTCCAAAACCCGCTGATGCGCGCCTGCACCCGGGCCAAATACGGATTCGATCCGGACACGCCAGGCACCCGCAGCATGGGAGTGGGCTTGGTTCGGGGAATGCTCGCCCCGATCGGCGGAGCCATCGCGGGAGGCGGCGGCTCGCGGAACATCGGCTTCACTTCCCGCACCGGCTCTGACGTTTTCACCGGCGGTAGCTGTTGGAGTTTCTTCAAATCCTGAAGCTCTCGGTCGAGATCGCTGGTCATTTCCTCCGACAGCGATGCGCGTTTCGTGGGTGCGACATTCGGCTTGGGAGGCTCTTGCGGCACCTCGACCTTGGGAGCCGCCATGTCAGGCACATTCAGTTTTTTCAACATGGCATCGAGATCTGATCGCTCAGGCGCTCCCAATTTTGGCTGGGCGGTCTTTTTGACCTCGGCCGGCTTCATGGGTGCGAGGTCCCCATACTTGGGGGCGTCCGTCGGCAACTCCACATCCTTCATCACATCTCGAAGCACATCTGCCCTGTTGGTGACAGGAGCAGACGAGGGTGATTTGGCCGCTTGGGGAATCGGTTGCGGAGCCGCCAACACTGGCGCCTGCAATTTTGGCGCAGGCACCGGAGCAGGAGCAGGCGGAGCGGGTTTGGCAACCGGAGCCGCCTGAACCGGCATGGGAGTCGGAGCCGGAGGGGGTGGCGGCGTCTGCACTGGTTTTGGAGGCACGGGAATTGGTGCAGACTGCACCGGCTTCGGGGCCGGCCGTGGTACGGGTTTCTCAACCTTCTCGACCTTGGGCTCAGGCTTGGCCTCCATCGGCGGAAGGGTGACCAGGGAGACTTCGACGGCCGACAAGGGGCGTTCTGTTTTCTTGAAAAACTTGGCACCCATAATCACGGACAGGAGACAGAGGTGCAGGAGCAGGGACACGACCACCGTCTTGCGCAGGCGGTCACCTCCGGCCTCACCCATATCTCCGATTAGGGACAGCGCGGTATGTCTTGGCAGGGCTTGGAACGTCATGACTTGCGATACGACCCTGTGGCGCGCGAGTCGCGGCGCCGCTATTTCTTGCGTGGCTGCGCGGGAGTTACGACCGACTCGCTCACGCGCTCGGCACCTGTGGGCTCCGTCACCATACCAAGCTTTTCAATGCCGGCTTTCTTGACACTATCCATCACTTGCACAACGATTCCGTACGGCACATCCCGGTCGGCTCGCAGATACAGCGACACATCCGGGCTTTGATCTTTGAGGGCCCGGAGTTTTCGTTCCAACTGCACCACACTGACCGCGTCCTTATCCAAATACAATCGTTGATCGCGCTCAATGGACAAAACCGCTCTCGCTTCAGGCTTAATCGTATTGCTCGCCGATTTGGGGAGATTGATATCCATTCCGCGATACAGCATGGGCGCCGTCACCATGAAAATGACGAGCAACACTAACACCACGTCCACCAGCGGAATCACGTTGATCTCTGCCATGAACCGGCGGTGGCGGGTTTCCGACGTCATGACTGCACTCCGGCCTGGGGCTGCTTCAAGCGAGTCTGCAACGAACGCATCGCTTCAACGGTAAATGACTCAATCCGAAACACCGTCTTCCGAATGCGGGTCAGGTAGTAGTTGTAGAAGATCACCGCGGGAATGGCGGTAAACAAACCGGCGGCCGTCGCGACCAATGCCTCGGACACGCCCGGAGCGACGGCCGCAATACTTGCCGTTCCCTGCATACCGATCTCGCGAAAGGAATCGATAATACCCAATACCGTGCCGAGCAGGCCGATGAACGGCGTAATGTTTCCCGTGGTCGCCAGCACCGGCAAATAGGATTCCAAATGCGACACCTGGTTCTGCACCAGGTAGGAGACGGTCTTATCCATGTACTGGTGATCGAATGCGGGCGCCGATTCTCTGGATCCAGCGGCCGACTGGGATGCACTCACCATCCCGTCACCAGAAGTCGTCACGACACGATCCATGATGCCCTGGAACACGCGCGCACTCGGGCTGCCTTCCGCGCGCTTGGACTGCCGATACAATTCATCCAGGTCGCGGATCTTCGTAAACGCATTGAAGAACCGCTGGTCTTCACGATCAGCCGCCTTGAAGGTCCGCCATTTGTACAAAATCACGCCCCAGGAAAGAATCGAGGCGACAAAGAGGAGCAGGAGCACGATTTTCGACACCGCTCCCAGCGATCCCACCAACCCCATTACGCCTGATTGGAACATGAGCCTAGACCTTTCCCTTCACATGGCGTCACATGAAAACGGTAGCATGGATTGTACCAAAAGCTGGGGGAATGGCGGGGCCGACGGGATTTGAACCCGCGACTTCCAGATTGACAATCTGGCGTCCTAACCAGGCTGAACGACGGCCCCACGCAACCCAAGATGGCGGAAGAAGAACTCAGATTTTCAGAATCAAACAGTCTAAATACGGTAGAGTGTACCCTTGTACATCACTACTAATGGATAAGGCAATGCCTTACGCGCAATTCCCTGTATTTCTTCATTGGTAGGCGGAACAGGGATCGAACCTGTGACCTCTGCCTTGTAAGGGCAGCGCTCTCCCAATTGAGCTATCCGCCCGTTTTTTCTCGTTCCCGGCAGATTTTTGGGATGCTATCAACTCCACCAGGCAGTGTCAACCAAGACATGCATTATTCTTGCAGGATTTTTGCCCCCGCGCCATGAGCGACGTCCACGCTCCTCTGCGGCCCCCGTGCATGACAGTTACCGACGGGATTTGTTGCGTGGAAAACACGCGGTGTGGACTTTTTTCAACTGTGCCGCATCGACATGCGTGTAGATTTGCGTGGTCGCAATGTCGGCATGCCCCAACATCGCCTGTACAGAGCGTAAGTCTGCGCCCCTTTGCAGGAGATGCGTGGCAAACGAATGGCGCAGCATGTGCGGTGAAGGAATCCGCGCGATTCCCGCCCGCTGCGCCCGCGCGCGCAACAACTTCCAGAACGCCTGCCGAGTCAACGGTGTGCCGCGGCGGGTGACGAATACGAATCGGGACGCGCGTTGCTTCAACAGCATCGGCCGCGCACCCAACACATAGGCCTGTACCTCCGCCACCGCCGGCCGCCCGATCGGCACCACCCGCTGCTTGTCGCCTTTTCCAGTAATGCCGACATACCCCACCTCAAGATTGCACTGATCCATCCGCAAGGTGATCAACTCAGAAACACGCAGACCCGCGGCATACAGCACTTCCACCATCGCGCGGTCACGCTGATCCTCCGGCACCGCGCGAGCGGGCAATTCCAGGAGGCTCGTGACTTCTTCCAGGCTCAATGTTTTCGGCAGGCGTCGCGCCCGCGACGTGGTACGGAGACTGACCGTCGGATTCGCGCTGACG
The DNA here is from genome assembly GCA_024998595.1 of Nitrospira sp. Taxonomy (GTDB): domain Bacteria; phylum Nitrospirota; class Nitrospiria; order Nitrospirales; family Nitrospiraceae; genus Nitrospira_A. Next base: position 273,229 of record JACOEK010000005.1, on the reverse strand, counting down.
ACGCCTTCCTGTTTCAGAAAACGGAACAAGCTGCGCACCGCCGCCAGCGCGCGTGCGCGTGACGAAGCGGCAAGACCGCCACGATGCAAGTATTCGAGAAACGCCGCGAGCAACGGAGGAGACACCTGGCGAGGATCGGAGACCTGCTGATCCCGAAGATAGCGCTGGAACACCGTCACATCCCGCTGGTAGGCCGAGAGCGTATGCCGCGAGAGTCCGCGCGCAATCCGCAAGTCATCGCAGTAACGCGCGACGAGCGGCGCCAAGGGAAGCGGATCCGACTCCTGCGGAGCGCGGCTCGCCTCATCACGGTTTTCACTAACGCCCTCATTTGTGACCGCTGGAAGCATGCTTGGATCGACTATAGCCAAGCCCCTTTCTGAACACAACGCAATGACCTCGACTTACCTTGACACCCCCGCACCTGTTTCCTATAGTAGCCACCATTGCGGCGAGAGCTTTCGCCATGCACAGGAGTCAATGGTTCCTCGATCAGTATCCCGCGCCCCGCATCTCGCCGCGTGTGGCGTTACCCTCGCGGTGGCGCTCCTCGTAGGCTTTGCCACGCTCGGCGAAACAGCCCCTGCGCCCAAGACTCCGGCCGCCCCCCGTTCGAATCAGGCGAAACCACCCGCGAATACGGCTCAAGCCGCCTTGGACCAGGCGAAACGGTTGATCGACGCAGAGCAACCGGAAGCCGCGGCCGTCATGCTGCGACGGTTCATCGAAAGCGGCCCCGCACCGGATCTGCTGGATGACGCTTATCTCCTGATGGCCGCCGCCATGTACGGCATGAAGGAGCATGCGGAAACCATCCGCTACATCAATCAGCTGCTCGGCGAGTTTCCCAACTCAGACTTAGTTGACCGGGCGAAACTCCTGCTTGCGAAAACCCACGCCCGGGCCGGCAACCTGGATCTCGCGCTTCCCCTGCTTTCCGAAGTCCGTAGCCTGTCAGCCGATCCCGCCATCAAGCGCGACGCGCTACGACTGACCGGAGAATTTCAGGCACAAAAGAAAGATTTTCTGCGGGCCATTCAAGCCTGGCTCGATGAGCTCTCGCTGGATGTCGGCGACCAGGCGCACGAGACCGAGACTCAGATTCGGGAACTGGTCAACGACAAACTGGATGCGCCGTCGCTCATGCGCGTACGTGACGCCTATCCGAAAACATTCCCCGGAGATTTGGCCTCCATCAAGCTCATTGACCTCCATACAGCGGCCGGAGAAGATCATTTAGTCGAGCGGGATTTGCGCCTCTTTTTGAGCCGCTTTCCCAACCATCCCTACGCCGCGAAAGCCACCGACCTGCAGAGCGTCGTGCGGACCAAATTCAAATCGCATCCCTACTCCATTGCCGCTATTTTCCCCATGTCGGGAAAACTCGCGCCGTTCGGTACGGAAGTGCTGAACGGGATTCAACTCGCGCTGGAGCGGCCGAAGGACGCAGGCGAAAGCCCGTCGATCGGCCTCATCGTCAAAGACACCGAATCCGACCGCGCGGCATTCCTCGACGAACTCTCCTCCGTCTTGTCCGACGACCGCCCACTTGCCGTCGTCGGGCCATTGCTGTCGAAAAACCTGCCGGTCATGGCTGAATTGGCCGAACGCACCCACATCCCGCTGATCACCCCCAGCGCCACCGTTCCGAATTTGCGTCGGTTCGGCAACTACGTCTTCAGTACGGCGCTGACCTACGGACACCAGGCCAAACGGGTGGCGGAGTATGCCGTCAAAGACCGCCAGTTCAAACGGTTCGCCATTCTTTATCCCGACACAGCATACGGCCGCGATCTGGCACGCCTCTTCGCGCAAGAAATCCGGCAGCAGGATGGGGAACTGATCGTCAGCGAACCCTACAAGGAAGGTGACACCGACTTCCGCGCCGTGATCGGCAAGCTCAAAGCTGAAGATCTGAAGAAGTACGGCGTCGAAGTACAAGTCGACAACGATCCGGCCAAAACCGGAATCAGGCAGGGAGCAGGCAAAAAAGGCAAACGCCTGCTCTATTCGCCGGGGTTCGATGCGGTCTTCATTCCGGGACGTTCCTTGGACGTGGGCCTGCTGGCGGCCCAATTGGCATTTTTTGACATTGCAGTGCCCTTACTGGGCGGCAATGGGTGGAACACCCCGGACTTTGCGCGGGTCGCCGATCGAACCGTCGAAGGCTCCGTCTTTGCCGACGGATTCTTTGCCGACAGCACCAGTCCGGTCGTGCAGGAATTCGTGGAACGATATCGCAAACGCTTCCAAGCAACCCCGTCGCTCTTCGCCGCCCAAGGGTATGACGCCGCACGACTGGCGGTGGAAGCAATCCGGCGAGGCGCCACCAGCGGAGAAGCGGTCCGGGACTATTTGATGATGCAGCATGACCTGCCGACCTTGAGTGGCCCCAGCGGGTTTAGCCCCGACGGCACCCTCAATCGCCACGTCTTTCTCATTCAAGTGAAACAAGGCAAATTCGTCCCCCTCGAGTAGTCCTACCCTGTGGGGACAGAAACACATCGGTTCGGGACATGGGAGTGATGGCATGACGACGACGCGTAAGCGAGTACTTAGCGGGATGCAGCCGAGCGGGCTGCTCCATCTCGGCAACTGGTTGGGGGCGCTGGAAAACTGGAACGAGCTGCAAGCGCAGTACGATTGTTATTTCTTCGTCGCGGACTGGCACGCCCTCTCGTCCAACTATGCCGATACCAGCCGGCTCCGAGAATATGTGCGAGAGCTGCTCATCGACTGGCTGGCAGCCGGCATCGACCCGAAGCGCGCTACCGTGTTCGTGCAGTCACAGGTCCCGGACCACGCCATTCTTCACCTGTTGCTCTCCATGATCATTCCGGTGTCATGGTTGGAACGGAATCCGACCTACAAGGAGAAGCAGGAGGAGATCAAGGAGCGCGATCTTAGCACCTACGGCTTTCTGGGCTACCCGGTTCTGCAGGCGGCGGATATCCTTCTCTACAAGCCTGATTTCGTGCCGGTCGGTAAAGATCAATTGCCCCATTTAGAACTGACACGCGAACTTGCGCGCCGGTTCAACAGCCTCTACGGTTCCGTCTTTCCCGAGCCTCAAGAACACCTCACGAAGTTCCCGAAAGTGTTGGGCACCGACGGCCGCAAAATGAGCAAGAGCTACGGCAACGCCATCAACCTGTCCGATACGGAAGCGGTCGTCCGCCAGAAGCTCAAGACCATGATTACCGACCCCGCGCGCGTCCGTCGTACCGATCCGGGCAATCCCGATGTCTGCCCCGTCTACGACTTCCACAAGATTTTTTCGCCGCTGCCGGTCATCGAGCAAGTGAATCAGGATTGCCGCAAAGCCGCGATCGGCTGTATCGATTGCAAGAAGCTGGTGGCGGATCGAGTAGTGGAACGCCTGGCGCCGATGTGGGAGGCGCGCGCGACCCTCACGCAAAACCCGGGACGCCTCGATGACATTGCGGAAGACGGACGGCGCCGCGCGACCGCGGTCTCCTCTCAGACGATGGCCGAAGTCCGCGAGGCTATGAAGATCTAGCCGCGCCTATCCGGTTTGGGCCACTCACTTCTGAAATAAAACTCGACTAGCAGCACGTTCATCAACCCTACGCCGCATCCGGAAGAGGATCATGGTGTGAAATGCGTAGTTGCGTCTGGCGCCGTGCAGGCTGTTCAGAAAGGCCGTCCAGCAAGGCCGAAGCGAGTGAAGAGGCGAATCATACTCGCGCCGTACGGTGAGCCTCTGAACGAGGTGAGAACGCCGCTGGCGGCCTTTATCAACAGCCTGCTAAGCAGGCTTCGCCAGCTTGCGCCAGACATCGGTCAATTGGCGCTGGACCGGTCCACGAATCTTCGTGATCGATAATCCGAACTCGTTTGGACGGCACCACCGCACAGTAGCGGCATCGATGAGGATGGGATTGGCATTGTCGCCGGGAAAAATGCACAGTTCCACTTCCGACCCCACCAGCACTTGAACAGGGCTGATAATCCGACAGCCGCCCGGAGAAAGATCGGTGAGATCCCCGTCACCGGCCAGCATTTTCCCCTTCATCGAGAAATGGCTGCGAAACTGGACGTGAACCCGCTCATGCTTGCGTTGATTCTTCATCGTGAGGTGGCCTCCGTACCTGTCACAACCAGGCTTCTGCGCATCAGCAGTACGATAGGATAGAACAGGGCAAAAGGCCAGCACTGCATACTTCTTCGCGAATCGCCTCGACCGCCTCGATACCCCGTTACGCGCAACGAGCCGGTTCGACGAATCAAAGAGCCCCAGCACAGAGTATGATATCTTGCGACTCCGACTACGTGATCGTGGGGCGGAGTATCCGGCATCTCTTACAGCGTTTCCTGCTTGGATTCACGAGAAGGCGTGCCAACCTTATCCAGCATGTCCCGCCCCACCAGAATCGGTGCGTGAAAGTGAATCGCCAGGGCGATGGAGTCCGAGGAGCGGCTGTCGAAGACCTTTTCCTGCCCCTGAAACGCCACGGTCAAACTCCCGTAATAGGTACCTGCTTTGAGTGTAATCACCGTCCTGACCACCCGCCCACCGAGCGCTTCTAAAATCGTATGCATCAGATCATGGGAGAGGGGGCGGGGAAGCGTTTCACCGGTCAGTGCCGCCTGAATGGAGGCGGCCACCGTATGGTCGACAAAGATGGGAATGCTCTTCCCGTCTGCCGAGAGCAGGACCACCGGACCGTGATCGGACAACCCCACCCGGACCTGACTGATTGTGACCTGAGAGGAAGGTCCCGGCTCGTCGGCATAGACAAGGACCTCAGCGAAAGAAAATCCCAGCAAGAGGGACACCAGCGGAAAGACCAACCAGCGCCGTGCCGTCGCGATCATAATCCCCTCCCGTGTTTCTTATGGAGGCCCGTTCATGAGCGGCTATTATCAAGGCAGTCTGGGAAACGTTCTCGCAACCCGTGCACCGTGAGTGTGTGGCCTTCCGCTAAGCGCGTACGAAAGAATTCGTCTCTCGCTCCCGGCCGATCTCGGTATCAGCTCCATGGCCGGTCACGACGGCCGTGCCCTCATCCAGGGTATAAAGCCGTTCTCGGATCGACTGCTCGATGGCGTCGAAATCGCCGCCCCACAAATCGGTGCGGCCGATGCCGCCGCGAAACAGCGTGTCCCCGGCCACCACCAATTTTGCGGCGGGAAAGTGAAAGCACATGGACCCAGGCGTATGCCCCGGCGTGTGCAAGGCGATGCCTTCCGTCTCGCCGATGGTCACGCGCTCTTCATCTTTGAGCCAATAGTCAGGGGGAGGGGCAGGCACGTAAGGCACACCGAACATGCGGCATTGCGTCTCCAGGAGATCCCAGAGCGGAAGGTCGTCGGGATGCAGGCACAGCGCCGCGCCGGTCGCCTGTTTCATGGCTCCGGACGCGAGGAAATGATCGAAATGTGCATGCGTGTGCAGAATGCTCACCACCGTCAATCCCATGGAGCGTACTTCCTGCAGGATGCGCTCTGGCGCTCCCCCTGGATCAACCACGATCGCCTGTTTGGTGATGGGGTCACCAATGATCGAGCAGTTACACCCGAGCGGTGGAACAGAAAAGGTCTTCCGAATCATGCGCACTCCTCAATGAATCGAATAACAACCAGAACGTACTCGCATCGTCTTAGCGCCGCCCCGAGGGATTTTGGTCCGGGCGGGCTACCCACAGCACCTCGGTGTCATGCAGGGCCCAGACCTTCTGGCGCCGCACGAACCACAGCAAAAACCCTGCGCCCGTCCCATCAGGACGTAGGTTGGCGATATAGAGCAAGGCCTGATCGGCCCGCAAGGTCAGCCCCACGCGCGAAAACGCCAGGTGGTCGATGATGTTGGGCGCCCCTTCTTCGTGCTCGACGGACCAGGCCGCGGGAATGACCGGCAAGGAGGTTTCGGCATCCGTCCCTCCCTCGCCTGACACAAACCGATACCGCACGCCGAAACCAAATCGCCTATCAAGACGCGACGGGCGCTGATTCTTCACCACGAAATCCCGAATGAGCTCCTGCGGCAAGCGGCCGTCGAAGTGGTCCCGCTCGGCAAACCAGGCGAGCGTCGGGACTTGTGGCTCATCCGGATGGAGATGCGTCGCCGTCATCCGTTCGATGACGACCAGCTTTGTCTGCGACGTCAGAAACTTTTCCTCGACCGCCAGGTCGTAGAACGGATAGTCCTCGGCAGGCACGGACTCCGCCGGGTCAGGCAGCGCCGCGATCGCGACTGTCTCCGTGGCCGGTTGCCCCAACGCCAGACTCATGATCAAGACCACTCCGTGCCAGTACCGCATGGCACAGAATAGCCGCTCCATTTCCCATGGTCAAACCGGCAGGAATGTGATTGAAGATGGACAAGGGGGGCCAAACTCTGGTACTAGTCTGGCTGTCTTACCCAAACTATGATCAAGGCCTTCCAGCGATCGCTCGCCCCCCTGTTCAGCCTCGCGGTACTATCGTGGTGTGTCGGGTGCACCCCGGACGAGTCCCCTTTTCGGCAGGAAAACGAAAATCTCCGCAAGCAACTGGCGAAGCAGGAGTCGCTTCTGAATTCGTTGCAGGACGGCAACAAAGTCATGCAGCAGCAGATCGATCTGCTCAACCAGGAGTTGCGGGACGCCAAGAAACAAGCCGAGCATGCCCAGGCCGAAGCCAAGTCGCTGCAAACAGAAGCCAAGGCCCTGGGAACCAGGCTCGACGCCCAGTTGGCCGAATCGAAAAAGCTCTCCGGAGAAATTCAACGGACCGCGGCCAAAGCCGCTCAGGCCACGGACAGTATCCGCGTGGAAGAGAAGGGTTCGCAGGTCGAAGATCTCCCGCGCCCGCTGTCTGCCGTGGGAAAAGCTGCCGAAGAAGCCTTGGCGCGCAATGGATACCGCGTTCGCGTCACCGTCAAAACCGATCAAAAGGCCGTCTTCGTCACGGAACGAAAAATCTCCACGCCCACCTCGCTGGAAACCGCCGGCTCCCGCAATCAGTATGTCGTCTCCCTGCAAGCTCTCCCCTCGAACGTCACCCGGCTGAGCGTGAAGGCCGAGTTTGAGCGGGTGGCGCAAGGCGGTCGCGTGCTGGCGGTGGATGCGGAAGAAATTGCGGAGATCGAACGCCGGCTCATTGCCGAAATCGGCAAAGCCGTCGCCTCGCCGAGTAAATTGTAATGATTGCTCGCGCGCCGTTATCGGGAAGGGCGTCCTTCTCCCACTCTCTCAGTCTCGTGATCCTGGCAGTCGCGGTAGCGTGGCTCAATCCGGCCCTCACCATCGCCGCTCGTGCCCCTACCCCGCCGCCCACGGCGGAACTAGCCAAACATCTGACATCGATCGCCGAATTGGCAACCGGTTCGCCGGCCGTTCTTATTCCCGAGGGACCGTTTTTACTCGGCAGCGTCAGGGTGGACGACGACCCCTATGGCATGGGCACGCAGTTCGACGATACGGAACTCCCGCAGCATCGCGTCTGGCTCGATGCCTACGAGATCGATCGTGATGAAGTCAGTCTCGGCGAATATCTGACCTATCTGCATGCGCGAAAAATCTATCCGTCGAAAGACCTTCAGCATTTGATCTGGCACGTCATTACCGTGCACTCCGTCGGTGACGACACATTGGCGCAGTGGCCGGCCCTGTATGTCACCTGGAAAGAAGCCGACAGCCTGTGCCGGTCAGTAGGCAAGCGCCTGCCGACCGAAGCCGAATGGGAAAAGGCGGCGCGCGGGCCGGAGGGCAATCGTTTCCCCTGGGGCGAGTCGCTTCCCGACAATTCCCTGGCCATGTTTGGACAGCATCATGTGCATGAAATTCCGATTCTGGCGCCGGTAAGCAGCGGAGAGCCGGGAAAGAGTTATTACGGTATCCATCACATGGCAGGCAACGTCGCTGAATGGGTCAATGACTGGTTCGGTTTCGACTATTATGCCTATATGCCGGAACGTAACCCGCCGGGGCCCACCAGCGGCCGATACAAGAGCCTGCGCGGCGGTTCATGGAAAAGCCGTCCGATCATGCTCCGGACCGCAACCCGCAGTGGCGCGCCCGCCGATCAACGCTCCGCCACCGTGGGCTTTCGCTGCGCGAAGTCGGTACCAGGCCCAAGCGCGCGATAATACGCCACGCCTCCCGAAAACTTCCTCGACAAGCACAAGTCGGCTACAGCCAGACACTCCAGCCCGAACGGCAGATACCCGGCGTACCCCAGCAGAGGCATCTCGAACAGTGTGAACCGTTGCACGAACGGCACCGCATAGTGCCAGCGGGCCAGGCTGTAAAAGTTCCACATTTCCCAGAAGCAGCCGCAGATCAACGCGGCGAGCGCCACCGCCCAGAGCGTTCGCCAATCGCCATGCGCCGTCTCGGTGAATATCGTCGGTTCGTTGCGAATGAGTTGAAGCGCGGTAATGAGCAAGAGCGGCGCCACCCATACCAACGCAAACAGATAATCCGGCCAGAGACCGATGCAGAGGAGTCCGGCGGCAGCGCCACAGAGCATCAGCCATCCCCACCTACTGCGGCAGGGGAAATTCAGCGTCACGAATCGATCCAAGCCCGCCGACAAGCGCGGATACGTCGTCAGCCACTCGGCCGTGCTGAGCACGGCCGGCAACACTGTGGCAAACGGCAATGTTGCCCGCAGGAGATACTCCCACGCCGTCATTTCTCCACCACCCAGGTAGTACCAGTTCTGGACAAACCGATTCAGATACTCGAAGAGCCACCAAAAACCGGCGCTGAGCGGGAAGAGCGAGAGCAGATAACGCGGACGATGCATCAACATGCAACGGCCGATCCGGCAGTACGTCAAGGCATTCACCAGCACGATGTATCCCAGCCATAGCGGAGCGAAGGTATGAGGCTGCCACGCCTGCATCCACTCGAAGCGAGTCCAAGCCAATAACCAGACAGACAGGGTCCAACCAGCCGCCCACCAACCCCACCAGGGAAAGCGGCGTGGGACGTCCAGTCGCTGGTGATCGACAATCTGCGACGTGTGGGCCGGACTATCCGCTCTGGGAGCACTCAGACGGTTTGTTTGCGCCACGCGCAGAAGAAACGGCGCAAGCAGACCGACAATCAGAATGGCCAGGGCGAGGAAGAGTGGCCAGGAAAAGGGTGCATGAGTCACCGCATGTGTGATGAGCGGCGGAAATTCGAGATACGAACGAAGCGATCGCCCATCGAGCCATGGGCCGAGCAGAGGGAGTGTGATGATTGCAGCCAAGGCCAGCCCAATTGTTAGCCGTTGCGGCCTCGGATCCCTCATCGATGTATTATCCTGCGACATTCTGTATTAGAACACTTCCCTGCTGTAAAGCCTGGGACAACATGTCCCTAACGGACAAGATGCGCGGCGACCGGCGGTTGATCTCGGTGAACCATGACAGACGGACGACCTAAGTGCCGAGAAAATGGCGACTCCGTCCGCAGCCGATTCAGTGACTAGTCAGGCCCGCAGCTTGAAGAGAACAGGTCGCTGATTCACCTCTGTCGCAAAGGAGGACGACGCGATGAAATCTTTCATCCTAATCGGCATCCTCATCCTGTCCATTTTCGTCGTACCGCTGATTGTTCCTGTTGAAGGCTTTGCCGCATTGACCTATACCCGCGTGAGCATCGAAGCAGTCGACACAGCGGCCCCGAGTCTGACATTCAAAACTGCCGAGGGTGAAGTCTGGACTCTCGCGGCCTTTCCCGCCGACATTTTAAATGGATTACAAAAGGGTGACACGTGTAGTGTGGAAATTGATCTGGATAACCGAGTGACCAAAATCGTCAAGCTCGATTCCCCTTCACCGTAGCCGTAGCAAGACAATATTCCCTGCTTGTATTCGACTACACATGAGGTAGCTTATGACACGTGCATCACTGATCGGCTTCATGATTCTGCTTGGCATCGTCTTACTGAACCGCCCTGTCCATGCCCAAGCGGGCGCGCCCTCCATCGAAGAAGGCTCAAAGGTGACGCTCAAAATGACCATCACCCTGCCCAACGATCATCTGATTATCCCTCCCCACACCAGTGAATACACCCATGGAGCGAAACAACTGCTCCCGGGATTGGAGCAGGCCCTTGTTGGTTTGCATCCAGGCGATACCAAACGAGTTGAACTCGACGCGGATAATGCGTTCGGGCAGTACGATGCCGGGAAAAAGATGACCGTTCCGCGCACTGAATTGCCGCAAACCATCGCCCGTGGGGATATGGCCACGACTTCTGAAGGCCGGCCGTTTACCGTCGTGTCGTTGTCGGATGATTCGGCCGTGGTCGACTTCAATCATCCTCTCGCCGGAAAACACATCGTCTTGGATGTCGTCGTACTGAATGTGAAACCAAAAGCCTAGTCAGCAGTGAACGGGCGGGGCAGGACATCATGCGGTCCTGCCCCGCCGTTCGCTTCACCCTCCCACCACACACAAGCTGGTCTCTGGCACAGCTCCCACGACTCATCCGGCCTTCGCTTATATCCGACGATGTGGTAGGTTCAAGATCCATCATGGGAAGATGCCTTGCGTAGATCTCTCGCACTCTCACTCATCGTTGTCGCGGTGACGGCAGGAAGCCTGCTGCTGACGCCATCACCTTCGCAGAGCCAGGGTGGAGGCGGCCAGGTGACCGTCACGCCAACCGCCGACAAGGTCATTGCCTGGGCGGCCGCAGGTGGAGGCGTGGAAGAATCGCTGGAACCGGGCGAGTCAGTGGTCACCTCCGGAGCGCGCGGACATACGGGGTTCGTCCAGACCTCGAGCAGGTTGTTGGGGTTTTCTTCCGGTTTGCGGCAATGGCGGGAGATCTCAATTGGAGCGGAAGAACGGATCGGGCGGCATCAATTGCTGCCGTTTCTGATTCTCGCGCACAGCAATCAGCAGGTGTATGGATTCCAAGAAACGCGTGGGCATTGGACCACCGCCTCACTGGGACCGAACGAGACGGTCTCCCAACTCCGCGGCCATGGGCATGTCGCCGTCGCCATTACCAACGAACGGGCGATGGGATTTTCGACTTATACGGGCGGCTTCTTCAACATCGCCTGGACACCGAATGAACGAGTGCTCTCCGTCGATGGGAGCCAGAACGGCATGGTCGTCCGCACATCATCCCGAACCGTGATCTTCAAGTCACAGTCCACCGGATGGACCGAGGTGCGATAGTCAGCATCTGCAACCTAGGTCGCAACCCTACATCCGCTCCTCGTCCAGTTCGATCACATCGGCCCAGGTTGTCACGTGCGGTAACGAGGCAAGCGGGACGCCTCGCTTGGTGGCGATGTCCTGCACCCGGCCCTGAAACCGCTGCTTCGCCGCATCATCCTTCGGGCCTCCGGTGAGAATGCCCTTCGACCACTCGGCAATCTCTTGATCGGAATGCTTACGGCCGTGAGTGGTGACCCAAGCCAGTAACGCCTCATCGCTTCCACCGGCCAGCACTCGCTGTTCAAACGCCTTCGGATCGATCTGTAGAAAGTCGATTAAGTACTTATCGAACCCCACCGTGATGTAGTTGTAGTCCTGAATCTTACCGGCGTGACGGAGCTTGATCTTGTCGATAAACCGGGCCAGGTGGGCAATACCGCCGAGGAGCACCTTGGGACTGCGGGGATAAACATTTAAGGCCATAATTGACTCCTTAAGCAGTTCGATATCGACTCTTCAATATTCTATCTCGTGGAATCGCTCCTTCGTTCACTCCGTCACGATAATCTGCAGCTCGTTTCAACTGCCAAATCAATGCTTCCCCATCAGAATTCATTGAAAAGTACTCATACGCCGTTGAACTTTCAGAGAAGTAGATCTCAAATTCATTCATATAGTCACGTATAGCCGCCAAAGCATCTTCAAACATCTGTCGTGAAACCCCAGGCAACTCCACATCTACCTTCAAAGCAGTCATCAGATCGGAATGAGCTACCTCTCTATTACGCTTTTTTCTAAAAATTTCACATTTAGTACTGATGATTATCAAATGCTCCCTGAGACGTTCTATTAACTCCGAATAGCTCTTTGAATCCAGCTTTTCGACAAGCTGCCCCAACACAAGATTCTCGCGACCGCAAACCTCCGAACGATCAGTGAGACGTGCTATGGCTAGGACCATGTCATGGAGAAGGATGTTCTGCAAAAGATTAAAAAATGTTCCTGCACTCTCATTTAAAAGCTCAACTCGTTCCGGACTCTTCCCATACAACTGACGATAGACAATCCAATGGCCATGGAGCCATACCACTGCCGATTTCAGTTCGATGAAAATATCACGGAGCGGTTCTGGAACTTGCTGCGCAGTTTTTTCAACAGTCAATGTCACACCATTATCAGCAGCGAACGCGTAGGAATGGAATATGGAGTGAGATTAGGAAGCAGATTTCTTGGCAGACTTGTTCACTTGCAGAAACTGATTGATCCCCGCCGCCATCTTGCGCCCTTCGGCGATGGCCCAGACGATGAGGGAAGCACCGCGCTTGGTATCGCCGCCGGCAAAGACGCCGTCGAGGTTGGTCATGAAGTTCTCGTTGACGGTCACGCAGCCACGGGCGTCATAATTCACGCCGAGGCTGTCGAGGAATCCGTTTCTGACCGGGCCCGTGAATCCCATGGCGAGCAAGACAAGATCCGCATCCAATTCAAAGTCGGTGTTCGGCATCGGCACGAACTTGCCGCCTTCAAACTTGACGCGATTGGCATGCAGCTTGGTCACATGGCCGTTGTGGCCGGTGAACTTCGTGGTAGACACACTCCACTGACGATCACAGCCTTCTTCGTGCGCGTGCGAGGTGCGAAGCTGCATCGGCCACAGCGGCCAGGGCGTCGAACTAGCCCTGGACGAGGGCGGTTCCGGCAACACTTCGAACTGATGCGCTTCGCTACAGCCCTGACGATGCGCGGTACCCAGACAGTCGGACCCGGTGTCGCCGCCGCCGATGATCACCACCCGCTTACCCTTGGCGGTAATCGGTTCTTCGGACACGGAGATCCCTGCCGTGCGCTTATTCTGCTGTGTGAGATATTCCATGGCGAAATGGATGCCCTTGAGTTCACGTCCCGGCACCGGCAGATCGCGCGCCATTTCCGCCCCCATCGTCAGCCCCACCGCATCGAACTCCTGGCGTAACTGCTCGCCGGTGATATCTTTCCCCACGGTCACGCCGGTCTTGAACTCGACACCTTCGGCCTTCATTTGCTCGAGCCGCCGGTCGATGACCCACTTTTCCATCTTGAAATCAGGAATGCCGTACCGTAGCAACCCGCCGATACGATCGGCCTTTTCGAACAGGGTGACACTATGGCCCGCCCGCGCGAGTTGCTGCGCAGCGGCGAGACCGGCCGGACCTGACCCGATGATGGCGACCGTCTTGCCCGTCTTTCTGACCGGCATGGCCGGTTCCACCAGGCCTTCGTTGAAACCACGGTCGATGATGTTCCATTCCAAAACACGGATCGAGACGGGGTCGCTGTTGATGCCCAGCACGCAGGCCCCTTCGCAGGGCGCGGGACAGAGGCGACCGGTAAATTCCGGGAAGTTGTTCGTGGTGTGCAGCGCCTTGAGCGCGTCTTTCCAGCGTCCGCGATAGACGAGATCGTTCCACTCGGGAATCAGATTCACGACAGGGCAGCCGGTGTTCCCCTGGCAAAATGGCACACCGCAATCCATGCAGCGCGCCCCTTGCACCTTGAGCTTCTCCTCCGGGATGGGCTCATACATTTCTTTCCAGTCGAGTACGCGCAGCTCGACCGGCTTGCGCTTCGGTCCCTCACGCGCGTATTTCAGAAAGCCCTTCGGATCACCCATCGCGGTTTCGTCTCTCGTCCTTCGAATTCCGGCTCTCGCCAGGATTGCCCACACCTGCGCGTCAAACGACGCGCGCCATCTACTTCTGAACCTTGGCTGCGGCGGCCTTCCGCTCGGCCAGCACACGTTTATAATCGATCGGCATCACCTTTACGAATTTTGGCAGGATCGCTTCCCAGCCATCCAGAATACGCTTGGCATTGCGGCTGCCGGTATAAAGGAAGTGCGCCGTGATCATGTCGTGCAACAGCCGCTTATCCTCATCGGTGACGACCGGCTCGAGCTCGACCATGCCCAAGTTGCAACGTGACTGGAACTTGTCCAACTCGTTCAACACGAAGGCCACCCCGCCCGACATACCGGCGGCGAAATTTCTGCCAGTCCGGCCCAATACTGCCACGACCCCGCCGGTCATATATTCGCAACCGTGATCGCCGGTGCCTTCGACGACGGCGCGCACGCCGCTGTTCCTCACGGCGAATCGTTCTCCGGCCATGCCGTAAAAGTAGGCTTCGCCCTGCGTGCCGCCATACAGCGACGTATTGCCGACGAGAATGGTTTCTTCCGGCGTGTAAATCGCATTCTTCGGCGGGAAGACGATGATCTTGCCGCCCGACAGGCCCTTGCCGATATAGTCGTTCGATTCGCCTTCAAGGATCAGCGTGATGCCGCGGGAGAGAAATGCCCCGAACGACTGGCCGGCCGATCCGTTGAACTTGATCGTGATCGTATCCGCAGGCAATCCATCCTGACCGTACTTCTTGGAGACCTGGCTCGACAACATGGTGCCCACGGTCCGATTCAGGTTCCGGATCGGCAGTTCGAGCGTGACTTTTTGGCCGCGCTCAATCGCCGGGGCGCATTGCTCGATGAGCTTGCGGTCCAAAATCTCGGCAATGCCGTGATCCTGCTTCTGCACGCAATACCGCGGGACTTCAGGACCGACTTCGGGCATTTTCAGCAGCGGCGCCAAATCCAGCCCTTTGGCCTTCCAATGTTCGACGGCCTTGTGGATCTTGAGCTTGTCTACCCGCCCGACCATCTCGTTGATGGTGCGGAATCCCAGCTTCGCCATGATCTGCCGCAACTCTTCCGCGATGAAGAAGAAGAAATTGACGACATGTTCCGGCTGCCCGGTAAATTTCTTGCGCAACACCGGGTCCTGGGTCGCAATGCCGACGGGACAGGTATTGAGATGGCATTTCCGCATCATAATGCAACCTTCGATGATGAGCGGGGCCGTGGCAAATCCGTATTCTTCCGCACCCAACAGCGCCGCGATGGCCACATCACGCCCGGTCTTCATCTGGCCGTCGGTTTCAACCCGAATCCGTCCCCGCAGATCGTTGAGCACCAGCGTCTGATGCGTTTCCGCCAATCCCAACTCCCAAGGCACACCGGCATATTTGATCGATGAGAGTGGAGACGCGCCGGTTCCGCCTGAATCGCCGCTGATAAGCACCTTGTCCGCATGGGCCTTTGCTACGCCAGCGGCTACCGTGCCGACGCCGACTTCCGAGACCAGCTTGACCGAGACGGCTGCATCGGAGTTGGCATTCTTCAAGTCGAAGATGAGCTGTGCCAGGTCTTCGATGGAATAGATGTCGTGGTGCGGGGGCGGAGAAATGAGCTGCACGCCCGGCGTGGAATAGCGCAACCGGGCGATGTTCTCATCGACCTTGTGCCCCGGCAACTGGCCACCTTCGCCCGGCTTGGCACCTTGCGCCATCTTGATCTGCAATTCCTTGGCATTCACCAGATAATGGCTCGTGACCCCAAATCGCGCCGACGCCACCTGCTTGATGTAACTGTTGCGGGAATCCCCGTTCGGGAGCGGCGCGAACCGTTCCGGATCTTCGCCGCCTTCGCCGGTGTTGCTCTTCGCGCCCAGCCGGTTCATGGCGATGGCCAACGTCTCGTGCGCTTCTTTGCTGATGGAGCCGAATGACATGGCGCCGGTGGTGAAGCGTTTGACGATGTCCTTGGCCGGCTCCACTTCGTCCAGCGCAATGGGCTCAGGGAGAAACTTGAACTCCAGCAGGCCGCGCAGATTCGAACGACGTTTGCTCTCGTCATTGACCAGTTGAGAAAACTCGGCGAACGTTTTGGGGTCGTTGTTCTTGGTCGCGTGCTGCAGCTTATAGATGGTGTCGGGATTCCAGTTGTGGTGCTCGCCCTGAATTCGGTAATGAATCTCGCCGCCGAAATCCAACTGACGAATCGGGGCCGGCTCATAGGCCACCCGGTGGCGGCGCAACGTCTCTTCGCCGATCTCCCGAATACTGATGCCTTCGATCCTCGAGGGTGTGCCGGTGAAGTACTGATCGATCAATTCATGATTGAGCCCGATCGCTTCGAAAATCTGCGCGCCGCAGTAGGACTGCACCGTGGAGATGCCCATCTTCGAGAAGATCTTCAGCAAGCCTTTGTTAATGGCTTTGATGAACTTGCCTTCCGCGGTCGGCGCGTCGAGCCCTTCGGGGAAATAGCCGTCTCGCTCCAGGTCCACCAGCGATTCGAAAACCAGATAGGGATTCACGGTTCCGGCGCCGAAGCCGATCAAGCAGGCAAAATGGTGCACGTCGCGAGGCTCGCCGGTTTCCACCGTCAGGCCCACTTCGGTTCTCGTGCATTCCCGCACCAAATGGTGATGGACCGCCGCCACACCGAGGAGACTCGGGATCGGCGCCCATTCCGCATTCACCCCGCGGTCGCTGAGGATGAGGAACTTGTACCCTTCACGAATCGCCTGCGACGCCTGCCGGCAGAGATCATCCACCGCCGCCCCCAGTCCTTCCGGACCTTCGGCCACGCGGAACAACATCTTCAACGTTTTACTTTTGAAATGCGGATCGGCAATCTCGCGGATCTTGTGCAGATCGGCATTCGTCAAAATCGGCTGTTTCACCCGGATGCGGCGCGCCGATTCCGGATGCTCGTCCATGAGATTGGGCTTGGGACCGATGCTGGTGGTGAGCGACATCACGAGTTCTTCGCGGATCGGATCGATCGGCGGATTCGTGACCTGCGCAAAGAGCTGCTTGAAGTATTTGAAGAGGAGCTGCGGCCGTTCGGACAACACCGCGAGCGGCGTGTCGGTGCCCATCGACGAAATGGCTTCCTGCCCCTCAACCACCATGGGGGTGATGACCATCTTCAATTCTTCGATGGTATAGCCGAAGGCCTGCTGACGCTGCCGGATCGTGGGATGATCAGGCTGCGGCACGTTGATCGGATCGGGCAACTCATCCAGGGAAATGCGATGCTCGGTCACCCAGGACCGGTAGGGCTTGCGGCGAACGATATCGGCTTTGACTTCCTCGTCGTCTATGATGCGGCCCTGCTCGGTATCGACCAGGAACATGCGGCCCGGCATCAACCGGCCTTTTTGACGAATGCGCTGCGGGTCCATAGGCAGGACACCGGCTTCAGAGGCCAGCACGACCAATCCATCGGTCGTTACTTGATACCGGCAAGGGCGAAGCCCGTTCCGGTCCAGCGTGGCGCCGATTAGTTTGCCGTCGGTGAAACACACGGCCGCAGGGCCATCCCAGGGTTCCTGCATGGCGGCGTGGTACTCGTAGAATCCACGGCGATCCAAATCCATTTGCGGATTGGCAACCCACGGTTCCGGGATCAGCATCATCATGGCGTGCGGCAATGACCGCCCGCCGAGCACCAGAAATTCCAAGGCGTTGTCCAAGCTGGCCGAGTCGCTCTGATTTTCGTAGACGATCGGGAACAGCTTCTTCATGTCCTCGCCGAACAGTTCGGAGTTCAGCCGACCCTGCCGCGCGCGCATCCAATTGACATTGCCCTTCAACGTGTTGATCTCACCGTTGTGGCAAATGTAGCGATAGGGATGGGCCAGCGGCCAGGTGGGGAACGTATTCGTGCTGAAGCGCGAGTGGACGAGGGCCATGGCGCTCGTCAGACTGCTGTCGGTGAGATCCTGGTAATACTGCGGGATCTGGTGCGGGAGCAGAAGCCCCTTGAACACGATGGTGCTGCTGGACAGACTCGAGATGTAGAAATAGTCCCGCCCTTCGATGGCGGATTCGCGCACCGCGCGTTCGGCGCATTTTCGGATAACATACAATCGCCGCTCAAACTCATCATCCGAGAAGATGCCGCGGGCGATGAAGACCTGCCGCATGAACGGCTCAGTGCTGCGCGCCACCGGTCCGATGGCGTCGCTCTTGACCGGCACATCACGCCAACCGAGCAGCTTCCCGCCGGCCTCTTTGATCACCCGGGTAAATACCGTCTCGCACTGTGCACGGGCATCGGCATCGGGCGGCAGAAACACCATGCCGACGCCATACTCTCCCGCTCCGGGCAGCTTGATTCCGCTGTCTTTGGCGGCACGCTTGAAGAACTCATGCGGGACTTGAAGCAGGATGCCCGCGCCGTCTCCGGTACAGGGGTCACACCCTTGCGCACCGCGATGGGTCAGGCTTTCTAAAACCTGAAGTCCCTGCTGCACAATCTGATGCGAGCGCTGGCCCTTGATATCGACGACAAATCCGACTCCGCACGAGTCTTTCTCGTGCTGTGGATCGTAAAGCCCTTGTTTGGGAGGAAGCCCTGGTACATTCATGGCACGTATTCTCGTCTAGAGGCAGGCTAACCGGGGAACAGACTCCCCTCTCGGGGACGTTGAAGCTGTCGCACGACCACGGTGACTGCTACCATTCATTTGGGGAAAACTGCGAGAAGTCACCTTACTGGATGGGCCGTGAAACTGTCAAGAGAACGGCGACGCAAACTGAACCACAAACCCGCCGACCAGTGCTTGACTTAGTGGAGTTTCCTGCCCTACTATCCGCCCCATGTCGAACGGACCGACCACCCTCACACTCCACAGCATGGCCGATGTCTGGGACGTGTACCGCGAAGAGCTCGAGGGGGTCGAGGAACAAATCCGGAAAAATCTCGACTCCAGTGTCGATCTCGTCAATACGGTGGCCGCCCACATCCTCAACAGCGGTGGCAAACGCGTTCGACCCCTCTTTGTACTCCTGAGCGCCCATCTCTGCGGATACGCCGGCCAGGACCATCAGGCCCTAGGCAGTCTCGTTGAATTCATTCATACCGCCACCCTGCTGCACGATGACGTCGTCGACGACGCCGACTTGCGCCGGGGCCGCCGTACCGCGAGTAAAGTCTGGGGCAACCAAATCAGTATCCTGGTGGGCGACTATCTCTATTCTCGCGCCATCTGCCAGATCGTCGACTTCCGCAATCAAGGCATCAACGAAGCCCTCTCGGAAGCCTGCCGGAAGATGGCCGAAGGCGAGGTGCTGCAACTGTATTACAACGGTAATCCCCTGATGCCGGAACCGGAGTATCTCCGCATCATCGAGCATAAGACCGCCGGATTGATTGCGGCCTCATGCAAGATCGGCGCGATTGTCGGCGGAGCCACAGAGGAATTACAGGAGGCGCTGTTCCGCTTCGGACAGCGGCTGGGCATTGCGTTCCAACTGGCGGATGACACGCTGGACTACACGGCCAACGGCGCACATCTGGGCAAGACATTGGGACAGGACCTTCGGCAAGGCAAAGCGACGCTGCCGCTGTTGCATCTCTTGCAACACTGCTCGGAAGCCGACCGGCAGTTGATCAAAGATCGCATGGAAACCAGGACCTTGACTGATGAGGAACTTCGCCGCATCGTCGCTTTGATGCAGGAGTATGGGTCCATTGCCTACGCCATGGAACGGGCACACGCGTTTGTCGCCGCCGCCAAACGTGATCTCGACCTGTTCCGCGACAACACCGCCAAGCGCGCCCTGTCCATCGCCGCCGACTATATGGTGACTCGCGACCGCTGAGTTGCCGCCGTACGGCTTCACAACGCCCACGCTCTGCTGACCGTGCGCATTCGTTCAGCGACGGCCCCAGTTCGCCGCCGGATGAACCCATAAAGCATGTTGAATCCCTACCATTACCACGGCGGCCATATGACACCCGAGGACTCACGACCGTATACAGCCACCGCCGCAGGCTGTTGGGAAAGACCATCCGGCACCCTGTCAGCCGGTGGTTTTTCCCGACAGCCTGCATGCCACACCGCACCCATAGAGAAAAAAGGATAGAACCGCATGGCACACGTCATCCCCTTTCACGGCACCCTGTATGATCCTGCGACGGTCGGCGACGTCCGGAAGGTGGCCGCGCCACCCTACGACATCATCGATACCACGCTGCAAAAGACGCTGTACGATCGCCACCCGAACAACGTTATCCGCCTGGAACTCGGCTACGAACAACCGGGTGACACGCCCGCAAATAACAAATATACCCGCGCCGCGGGAGCGCTCAAAGACTGGCTGAAGAGCGGAGCCCTCCGCAAAGACTCCCAGCCGGCGGTCTACTATCACACCATCGAATACCGGCCGCCCTATTCGGCGCCCGGTACGCCGACCAAGGTCTTCAAAGGATTTCTGTCCACGGTGGAGCTGGAAGAATTCGGATCGGGCAAAATCTACCCGCACGAAAACACCCGCGCCGCAGCGAAAACCGACCGGCTCAATTTGCTCGAAGCCTGCCGCGCCAACTTCAGCGCGATTATTTCACTGTATTCGGATCCTCAGAACGAGGTCCTCACCTTGCTCGAACAATCGATCGGTGCGGAAAAACCGCGCATCGATTTTCAAGATGACGAAGGCTTCCGGCAACGGCTGTGGAGTGTTACCGATCCGAACGTACTCGCGAAGGTTGTCCAGATCATGAACACGAAACAGCTGTTCATCGCCGACGGCCATCATCGTTACGAAACGGCCCTCAATTATCGCCGCGCCAGACGGCAACAGGCGGGGACTGTCTCGTCGCCACAGCCCTATGACAATGTCTTGATGCTCTTCGCCAGCTTGGAGGATAAGGGCCTGACCGTGCTGCCGACCCATCGCGTCCTGACGACACCGGTTCCGGCGCCGAAAGACCTGCTGGGAAAATTCGATCCTGTCTTTGAAGTCACCGCGCTGCCCTTTCAAGCGGGCAATGAATCGCAGGTGCGCGCACAGTTCATCGACCGGCTGCGCAGCCAAGGACAAACCGTGCCGATGTTCGGACTGGCCCTGAAGAACGATTCGCACTACTACCTGCTGACTTTGCGGGCCTCCCATCGCCCCACGGCTTCCGCGTCACCGCGCGATCGCCTCGATGTGTCGCTGCTGCAGCAACATGTGATTTCCACGCTCTGCCCGACTCAGCAGGAGCAGGAAGCCATGTTGTATTCGAAGGATGACCACGAAGCCTTGAACTGGGTGCGCCAGGGAACCGGCACGGCCGCCCTCTTGCTCAACCCGACAAAAGTGGCCGAAGTCAAAGCCGTCGCCTCGGCGGGCGAGCGAATGCCCCATAAGTCGACCTACTTCTTTCCCAAGCCGCTGACGGGCTTGGTCATGAATGTGATGGAAGGCTAGGACCGACACCCAGGACGCGATGAAGGCCAAGGTACTCATAGTCGATGACGATCAAGACATCGTGACGATGTTACAAGACCGTCTTGATGCGGGCGGATATAAAACGCTGACCGCCGGCGACGGCCAACGCGGCCTCGAACTCATCGAGCAGGAATCCCCCAACCTGGTCCTGCTGGATCTGTACTTGCCACGACTGAAGGGCATGGACGTCCTGAAGCGCATGGCCCAGAGCAAGCAATGCGAAGACATCCCGGTGATCGTCATGACCGCCGCCGGCACCATCCCGGATGCGGTGGAAGCCATGCGGCACGGCGCGTATGACTTCCTGACCAAGCCGTTGGAAAAAGATCATCTGCTGATCGTCATTCAAAAGGCGCTGGAGCGGGATTCGTTGAAGCGGCAGGTGGCCGCCCTCAAGTCCGACGTGCAAAACCGCTATGCCTCCATCGTCGGGGAGAGCCAGAAGATCAGGGCCATCATCGAGTCGGCCCAGCGGGCCGCCAAGTCGGATGCCAGCATTCTCCTGCTCGGAGAAAGCGGCACCGGCAAAGAGCTCTTCGCGCGGTCCATCCATCAGTGGAGCCCGCGACAGAGCATGCCCATGGTCGTCATCAACTGCGTGGCTCTCACCGAAACGCTGCTCGAGAACGAACTCTTTGGCCACGAACGCGGCGCCTTTACCGGTGCGGATCGGCTCCAGAAGGGCAAACTCGAAATGGCTGAGGGCGGGACGGTGTTTCTCGACGAGATCGGCGACATGCCTCTCCCGTTGCAGGCCAAGCTTCTACGGGTCCTGCAGGACAAGGAGTTTCAACGCGTCGGCGGCACGCGGTCGGTGTCCGTCAACATTCGCTTCGTCGCGGCTACCAACAAGGATCTCCGGCAGTCGGTGAAAGCCGGACAGTTTCGAGAGGATCTCTTCTTTCGGCTCAACGTCGTCAGCTTCACGCTTCCTCCGTTGCGGGAACGGAGCGAAGACATCGTTCAGCTCGCTGAGTTTTTCCTTAAACGGCATGCCTACGAAGCGAAACGCCCAGGCGTGACCCTCAGTCCGGCGGCCCGGGCGGCGCTGACCCATTACTCCTGGCCCGGCAACATTCGCGAACTCGACAATGTCCTGTCACGGGCAGTCGTGCTCAGTCCGAATGATGTCATCGAACCGGAATTTCTGGCCTTGTCCCCAGAGGATGCGGCAGGTAAAGGCGGAGCCGACCATGCGCTTCCCTACATGAACCTCACCTACCATGAGTCCATGGAAGCGCACAGTGCCTATATCATCGATCGGGCATTGGAAAAGGCGGCGGGCAATCAGACGAAGGCAGCGGAGTTTCTGGATCTGCAGCGGACTTATCTCGCGCGGTTGATTAAGCAGCGAAAACCGACCGCTGCCGAATAACCGAACAGGATGGTGAAAACGACCGCCAGCTTCGTTCTCGCATCGCTCTGACCCTCAACGTACCCTCCGGGTACGCCTCGGCTCTTCACTCGCTGCGGCCTTGCTGGACAATCGTTTTGACCATCCTGCACAGCGCATTCGATTCGAAAGATTGCCAAATGTGCCCGGAAATTTCGGCCGTACTTTTTCCTGCATATTCAGTTTAGTGCCCGGTTGAGCGAGCGGACAAACTGAGCAAACCCGCTGCAGCATCTTGCTCAACTTGCGCATACCGTTCCGGCGTCCCCACGTCACTCCAGAAGCCGTCAAAATCAAATCCTACGATCCGCTCCCCATCCTGAATGCCCTGCACATAGGCATCGATGATCGAACATTCCTTGCCGATCGGAAGGTACCGCAACAGCCGTGGGTGGAGAATGTGGATGCCCGCAAACATGCGTGCTGCTGTTGCCGTTGGTTCAGATAATCCGTGCCCCGTGATGCGGACCACTTCGGCACGATCCGTCACCTCCACCAGCCCCCACCTGGCCGCCTCGGGATCCCGCCTCAACACCAGGGTCGCAGCCGCCTGCTGCGCGCGGTGGAACGTCATCAGGGCGCCGAGATCCAACTCGAACAAGGTGTCACCGTTCAGAATCAACACCGGTTCACCGTTGAAATGCGGCTCTGCCTGTTTAATGCCGCCACCAGTGCCCAGAATGACCGGCTCGTGAGAATAGGTGATTCGCATCCCGAGCGCCCTCCCGTCCCCCAGCGCCTGCGAAATCATCGTACCGAGATGATGGAGGTTGACGATGACGTCACGAATGCCATGCCGCTTCAGGAGCAGCAGATTCCAGACGATCATCGGCGTGCCGGCGACCGGAAGAAGCGGTTTCGGTGTGGTATCGGTGAGAGGCCTCAAGCGAGTGCCGAGGCCGGCTGCGAGGATCATCGCTTTCATAGAACGTGCTGAGCGGCGCCTATTGCAGTTCGGTCACGTACGGCGCGAGATGTTGCCGTAGCGGAGCCAGTTCGGGATATTTCGCGAGGTTGCGTTTGACATACCCTAGAACACGAGGGATATCGGCAAGGAATTTCGGATTGTGTTTCACCCGATCGATATACACGAACCGGCCCGCGGCTTTCAGATTCCGCTGGATGCTGGTGAAGTCGAACAGGCGACGAAATGCCGCGCGATCATCGACCTTCGCCCCCAGGCCGGCAAGACGTTCGAGAAAATACGCGACCAGCCCATCCACGACCACATCCTCCAATTCGATATAGGCATCCTTCAACAGCGACGCCACATCGTACGTGGCCGGCCCCATGAGCGCATCCTGGAAATCGATGATGCCCATGCGTGATCCATCGACCATGAGATTGCGCGAATGGTAATCGCGATGGACAAACACCTGCGGTTGTCCCGCCAGCAATTCGGCGATGCGCTGAAACGCCGCACGCACGGCCGCATCATCCGCCGGTTTCATGGGCTGGCCCAGTCGGGCGGTAATGCCGTATTCAAGGAAGTGGTCGAACTCCCACATCAATAACGGCAGATCGAAACGCCGGTGAAACGCAATACAGCCAGGCGCGGGCGGGGTGGTGCCCTTCACTTGGAGAAGGGCCAGCTGATCGATCGCCTGGCGGTACAAGGCCTCGAGCCTCACGGGATCTGCAGGACGACAGGCTTCCGCCAGCGTCAGGTCCCCGAAATCTTCCAGGTACAGCAGCCCGGCTTCGCGATCAAAGTAGTGCAACGTCGGAACCGTAACACCCGTACGT
Source organism: Nitrospira sp. (assembly GCA_024998595.1). Taxonomy (GTDB): domain Bacteria; phylum Nitrospirota; class Nitrospiria; order Nitrospirales; family Nitrospiraceae; genus Nitrospira_A. The sequence goes on along the minus strand of JACOEK010000005.1, from coordinate 248,875 downwards.
TGCAGGTGCGTCAGCACATTGGTGAACGGTAATTCCGCAATCTGAGCGGACGCCCCACTCACCGCCTCCTCGGATTTCTTGAATCCTTCAGGATCGGCGAGCTGCATGAGGATCAGCCCCGAGGGTGTGCCCTTCAGAGCAATCCGGAAATACCGGCGATTGGAGGCATCACCGGCCAGTGCGCTGAGTGCAGTCATCTCTCCACGAAACGGCAATCGCGTGGCAACGGTCTGAGCGATACGATCAGGATCCGGAGGAGCGAGCGGTGCCGCAGGCGCGGCTGGATTTGTCGTGGTCATACGATCGGCATTATAGCCAAACCGTTCCGAACTGCCAGAAGAAAGTCACCTGCTGCATCTGACCTCTTCTCCTCACGCATCCACCCGCGCCTGCTTGGTTGTCAGCGTCCATGATAAGCCGGTATCCTGATTGCTCTAGCCAAGGAGGTTCCATGCAATACGTTCACCTCGGCCGCTCAGGTTTGCGCGTCAGTCGCCTCTGCCTGGGCACAATGAACTTCGGTCCTCACACGACCGAAACCGACAGTGGTCAGATCATGGATCGCGCGCTCGAACTGGGAATCAATTTTTTCGACAGCGCCAATGTGTATGGCTGGAAGGTCGGAGAAGGGGTCACGGAACAGATTGTCGGCCGCTGGCTGGCCCAAGGCGGCGGGCGGCGCGAGAGGGTCGTGCTGGCCACCAAGGTCTATGGCCGTATGGGTGACTGGCCTAACGAGTCACGATTGTCGGCTCGCCACATCAAGCGTGCCTGTGAAGCGAGCCTGCGGCGTCTACAGACCGACCATATCGACCTGTACCAAATGCACCATATCGATCGCGACTGCCCATGGGAAGAAGTCTGGCAGGCGATGGAGCAGCTGTGCCGGGAAGGTAAAGTGCTCTACATCGGTAGCAGCAATTTTGCGGGCTGGCATATCGCTCAGGCGCAAGAGTTGGCGAAGTCGCGCCACTTTCTCGGGCTCATCTCCGAGCAAAGTCTCTACAATCTCCTGGAACGAACCGTCGAACTCGAGGTGATTCCTGCCTGTCAGGCCTACGGCATCGGGATTATTCCCTGGAGCCCCCTTGCGCGTGGACTGCTTGGCGGTGCTCTGAGTCCGAGCACAAGCGGTCGCCGGGCGGAAGAGGACATCCGCAAAGACATCGAGATCCATCGTAACAAGTTAGAGGCGTTTGAGCAGTTTTGTAGAACGCTGAGGGCCACGCCGGCCGCCGTGGCCCTCGCCTGGCTCCTGCATCAACCAGCCGTGACCGCCCCCATCATCGGGCCTCGCACCATGGAACAATTGACCACCGCGATTCAAAGCCTGGACGTCACACTGACGTCGGAACAACTCAAGGCATTGGACGCGATGTTCCCCGGCCCAGGAGGGGCAGCCCCGGAAGCCTATGCCTGGTAAGTACCGGCAGGAAGAGAGGGTTGCGGCAAATATTTCCTGCGCACTGGATTCCATAGCCCTCGTTCCCCGCGAGTGCCGGATCGCCTTCCCCCCTTCCTTGGGCGATCGAAACAAGACGTGACCGCCCTGTTCAGGGTTTCCGCCTGACAGCCTCCTCTCATTCGTCTCGTCACTCAACCCACCCGCTCCGGCCGCACCCTGCAGGCATCCTATTTGCGTAGGCTCAGCTCCATCTCATTTACCTATACCTACCCACGGCAGGAGGGCGTCCATGCGATCACCATCCTTTCCCGCGCACCACTGCAGGAAATCCACCTCGCCTGGCAGCGTCAAATCCGCCGGTCCTGCTTGTTCACACTGTCAAGGACACCTCGTCGCCGACCTGTACATTGACAAGATCGACGCGGGAGGCCATGTGTGGATTCGCACACGACGTTGCGTTCGATGCGGGATTATTGAGGAGACGGGACGCATGGGATATGAGTCGCAAGGACTCGCCGGAAACAACGGGCACGCAAGGCAGCGAACAACGCGGAAGGTATTTGACGATGAAATAATTGTGCTGGGGACTTAATCGCGGTAGGCGCACCGCTCGATCCAACGCCAACTCCAGGCCCCAACCGTACCGCCGACTGTGTCGGCGACCACATCCAACAGATCCGCTTCGCGAAACGGCACAAACAATTGATGCGTCTCATCACTGAGGCCATAGAGCGCTGAGCCGGCCACCGCCGCCAACACCGCATGTTCCGCCATCCATGTGCCGGCTCCATGGCGACAGGCACGGTAGAGCAAGGCGCCAAGCAGAGCATACTCGCTGAGATGCAGCACTTTGTCAGAAATACCCTTGAGCAGCGACGAGATCGCCTCGGGAGGGCTCGATATCGATGAGCCGAAAAATATGAGGCCGGCATACAGTCCAACCGGTCCCCAATACCGCACGATCGAGATTGCAGTAACGGATGACCCTATTTGCATCTCCCCCGAGACTATCTGGTCAGATGCCATCCTCGTACAGTCCTCGCTTCACACACTCATCTTGAAACAATACCTGTGCCGAGCCGCACGATGATTGCACTTCATCAATCCGGCCGTTTCGTTGCAACGCTCATACCCCTATGACATACTGCCCGTGAGTCTGCAAGAAACTTCCCGATGAAAACCATACAGCTCTGTTTTCTCTGGCATATGCACCAGCCGTACTACACGGACCCGCTCACGGGGTCCGCCAGTATGCCCTGGGTGCGCTTGCATGCCACGAAGGCCTATTTCGACATGGCCTTCCTGCTCGAACAATTCCCTGAGGCCCGTTCGACCTTCAACTTCACCCCGTCCCTGCTGCTGCAACTCGAGGAATTTTCGGCGGGACGCGTCCGCGATCTGTTCCTCGAACATGCGCAACGCCCGGCCGCCGACCTGACCACGACGGAAAAAGCGTTCCTGATCCGCCATTTCTTTTCGGCCAACTGGGCCACGATGGTGCGGCCGTTTCCGCGCTATCAGGAACTGCTGGTCAAACGCGGCATCGATGTACACGGACAGGACTTGGAACGGCTGGCACGACAGTTTTCACCGCAGGAGTTCCTGGATCTGCAGGTGTGGCACAACCTCGCCTGGTTTGGGTACGGCAGCCTGCAACGATTCCCCCGCCTGGCGGAACTACGCGCAAAGAATCGTGGGTTTTCAGAAGAAGACAAGCAGGAAGTGCTGGCTTTGCAGCAAACGGTCATCCGGCAGATCGTCCCTATGTATAAGACGCTCCAGGATCGCGGACAGATCGAACTCACCACAACGCCGTTTTTTCACCCGATCCTTCCCCTGATCATTGACTCGGAATTCACGCGCCGTGCCAGGCCGGACCTGCCGCTTCCGGCCCGCTTTCATGCACCGGCCGATGCCGAGGCGCAAGTCAGACGGGCAATCGAATACCATACGCGCACATTCGGCCGCGCCCCGGCAGGGCTCTGGCCGTCTGAAGGATCGGTCTGTCCGGAGCTGTTGCCGATCGTGGCCAAAGCAGGAATCAGCTGGCTGGCCACAGATGAAGGCATCCTCTACCGCTCGCTGCAGATGGCCGGACAAGGGTGGAACCGCCACTATCATCTCTATCAGCCCTATGCAGTCGGCACGGAAACCCAGCCGCTCTCCATGGTGTTCCGTGACCGGGATATCTCCGACGCGTTCGGGTTCGTCTACCATAAGACCACCCCGGAAGCCGCAGCGGATGATGTGCTCCGGCGGATCCGCAGCCTCGCCTATGACATCCGGTTGGACAATGGAATGGTCGCGGTGATTCTCGACGGCGAAAATCCCTGGGAGCATTACCACGACGGCGGCGAACGTTTTCTCTCTCTGCTTTTTCGCGCCTTCGAACGGGATGGGCTCCAATTAGGCAATGGCATCAGCGTGCGCTTGAACACCATCAGTGACGCCATGGCAACCGCTCCCCCTACCCAGCGACTCGAGCAGCTGCACTCAGGATCCTGGATCAACCAGGACTTTAAAATCTGGATCGGCCACCAGGAGGACAATCGCGGCTGGGATCTCCTGCAACACACGCGGGCCCGCCTCGTCGAGGTGACGCCGTCGTTGGAACCGGACAAGGCGCGCGCAGCCTGGGACGAACTCTATGCCGCCGAAGGCAGCGATTGGTTCTGGTGGTATGGCGATGATTTCGACACCGACTACAAACAGGAATTCGACCGCCTGTTTCGCACCCACTTGCGCAACGTCTGGACCTACGCCGGGATGACGCCGCCCGAGATCCTCAATCAACCACTGGTGGAAGCGCGCACGCCGCAAGGCCTCGACCTGGTGCAACTGCCACTGGCTCTGATCACCCCGACCCTGGACGGCCTGGCGTCGAACTTTTTCGAATGGCGAGGCGCAGGCACGATCAATCCGACACCGCCGCTGGGCGCGATGTGGAAATCCGAAGGACTCTTCACCGCCATTTCTTTCGGGTTCGATCGCGAACACCTGTATCTCCGCCTCGATTTCGACGAACGGTCTGAAACCCGCCAGGAACAATGCACGGCGGATCTGTATATCGGCTCAGGCATACAACAATACAAACTCTCCTTTGCCTTGACGCCGGGGGCGGTTGATCGCTTTCAGCTCGCACGCGCGGATGAGTCCGGCACGTATCGCGACATGGGCTCCTTCAGCACGATCTGCCGGAAAAAAATTCTCGAACTGGGAATTCCGTTCAAGGACCTGGAGATCGATGTCGGCACAGAATTGCGATTGACGCTCACGGTGTCGGAGCACGGAATGGAAATCGCCCGGTATCCCCATCACAGCCCGGCCACGTTTGCTCGGCCGGGGGACGACTTTGAAGCCACGATGTGGCGAGTCTAAACCGAATTGTTCACTGCTCCCGGTTCAAGGGAGGGGAATCAGTCTGTGTCGAGTGAACAGTGAGCACGATGCACGAATCATGTGTCATGAACGACAGGAGTCGAGATGCCCGAATTGAGAAGAGACCCGATCGTCGGCCGGTGGGTGATTATTTCGACCGAACGGAGCGGACGCCCACAGGATGTGCATATGCCGTCTGCGCCGCTTCCCTCAGCAGCCCTCTGCCCGTTTTGTCCGGGACAGGAACGGCTGACCCCGAGAGAAATTCTTGCGTATCGGCCCCACGCCTCTCAGCCGGACGGTCCGAATTGGACCGTGCGTGTCATTCCCAATAAGTTCCCCGCCCTGCAGGTCGAGGGAGACATGGGCCGCGAAGGCCTCGGCTTGTATGATCGCATGAACGGAATCGGCGCCCATGAGGTCATCATTGAAACCCCGGCGCACAAAGAGAGCCTCGGCGACCTCCCGGCAAAACGAGTCGAGGATGTGCTCTGGGCCTATCGCGACCGGATCCTCGATCTGAAGAAAGACCTTCGGCTCCGGTACATCCTCATCTTCAAAAATCACGGGGCCGCAGCGGGCGCCACGTTGGAACACAGCCATTCTCAGCTGATCGCCTTGCCGGTGGTGCCCACCAGCGTGATCGAAGAGATCGATGGGTGCAAACAACACTACCAACAGAAAGAGCGCTGCATTTACTGCGATATCCTGCGGCAGGAATCGTCGGAGGGGACGCGGGTGGTATTGGAGAATCCGGAATTCCTCTGCCTCACGCCCTATGCCCCGAGATTTCCTTTTGAGATGTGGATTCTCCCGAAGCGTCACGCCGGCTACTTCGAGGAGTGTCAGCGCACCCAGTTCGAATTTCTGGCTCCCATGCTCGGCGAAGCGCTCCGGCGCATGGATGCCGTGCTGGCCCGGCCGGCGTATAACTTCATCTTGCACACTTCGCCGCTGCATGAAAAAACGGGAGACTTCTATCACTGGCACATCGAGATCATTCCAAAACTCACGCAAGTGGCGGGATTCGAATGGGGCACCGGATTTTACATCAACCCGGTCGCGCCGGAAGAAGCGGCCAAATGCCTCCGGGATGCCGTTCTGTAATTGACACCGCCTCTATCGATACCATCCTTCCCCCGCTCTGTGTGGGGCGTTGAAGAGGGCTCACCTCTCTACGTCCAGGTTCGTGCCCGTCCAGTATGAGACGGGCCAGTTTTCCCCTCATCAGCATAACCATTGGGATTCTGCTGGCGCTGCTCACCATGGAACTGGTACTGCGGTTCCTGCCGGTCAATGAGGGGGCGCGCCCCGAGGCCGTCGATCAAGAGCATCCGGTCCGCTCGCTTGAGCCGAACCGGACGTTTGTCTGGTCTGCCGACTGGAACTTTGCCATCGTCAACCGCGTCCGCACGAACAACCTCGGATTCGTGAACGACCAGGATTATGTGACCGACCCGCCCTCGCCCCTGCTAGCTCTCATCGGCGACAGTTATGTCGAAGCCTTGATGGTGCCGTTTCGCGACAGCGTGGCCGGTCGACTCTCGACCCGCTCCGCCCCAGCCGAACGCGTCTATTCATTCGGCACCTCAAGTTCGGCGCTCAGCAATTACCTGGCCTATGCGGAGTACGCGTCGAGGGGGTTCCATCCCCAAGCAATGGTTTTCGTCATCATCGGTAACGATTTCGATGAGAGCTTGTTGAAATATAAGAACGAACCGGGGCACTCGTATTTTGCGGAAGACGCGAAGGGGGATCTGGCGCTGCGCCGGATCGACTATCATCCCTCACTTTGGCGCCGCATCATTCGCTCCTCCGCCCTGGTGCGCTATGTGACCCTGAACACGGACTTGCTCAACTTTATGCTGAAGTGGCAACACCTGCCGTTCGGCCGGCCCTCGAACACACTCGCGTTCGTCGGAAACACAGGCGCCCAGGCTAATCCGGCCCGAATGGCGGATGCCCAACGAGCCATCGATACCTTTCTGGCGAGTGTGACCAAAGCAGCAGGTCTGCCCCCTCACCGCCTCCTCTTCGCAGTGGACGGCATGCGCCCGCACATCTACGGCGCCAGGTCGTCGCAACTCGCTGCCGGCTCCTATTTCGATCTCACGCGACAGTATTTCATGAAGCAGGCCCGCCAAGGCGGATTCGAAGTCCTCGACCTCCAACCCCGCTTCGTCGAGCATTTTTCCCAACACCGCCGCCCGTTAGAATTTGCGACCGACAACCACTGGAACTCGTTGGGGCACGAGGTTGTCGAAGAGGCCATCGCCCAGTCCACCCTCTATGGCTGGTTTCGCAACCTCATCTCCGAAGGCTCATGAGCCGATTGCAATCCCGCGCACATCAGCCGTATCATCGCGCATGCTCGTACAATTGAGTCACCCGCACAGACAAGTCGAAATCAAGGGCCCCAAGCGCACCAAGGAACTGCTGCGTGAGCTCAACCTGGTCATGGAAGCGCATCTGGTCATCCGGGGCGATGAACTCGTCACGGAAGATGAAATGCTCGCCGACGCCGACCAGATTGAAATCCGGCCGGTCATTTCGGGCGGAGCATAGCCCTCGGCGGTCAGCAATCAGCTCTCAGCCGAGGGATCGAAGTAACGCGATCACTGCTGTCGCTGAGCGCACAGCCTGATGAAACCATGAACTGTACAAAGTGCCCGACCAGTACACGCGCGGTCATCGGATTGCCGCGGCACAATGCCGCGTTCTGTAAGGCCTGCTTCACCACCTTTGTCCACGAACAGGTCGCGCGCGCCATTAAGGCCTTCAAGATGTTCACGCCCGAAGACCGGATTCTCGTCGCGGTCTCCGGCGGCAAAGACAGTCTGGCCCTGTGGCATATCCTGCTCGCGCTCGGGTATCGCGCCGACGCGCTGTATGTGAATCTCGGCATCGGCGCCTATTCGGAAGAGTCACACCGGAAAGTGCGGCACTATGCCGAGACGGTGGCCGCTTCCCATGGCGCGAAATTGCTGGTACACGTCGTCGAGCAGGAAGCCGGAGCCGGCATCCGCGAACTGGCCACGATCCTGCACCGCCCCACTTGCTCAACCTGCGGGACCATCAAGCGCTATCAGTTCAACCGCGCGGCAGTGGAGCAGGAGTATGACGTCATGGCCACGGGTCACAATCTCGACGACGAAGCAGCGCGTCTATTGGGCAATGTGTTGCACTGGCAGGACGAATATCTGGACAAGCAAAGTCCTACCCTCCCGGCGTCGGTTGAAGGATTCGCCAAGAAGGTCAAGCCCCTCTGCCGGCTGTCCGAACGTGAAATCGCAGCCTATGCCGTGGTCAATCGCATCGACTACATCGTCGAAGAATGTCCGATGGCCAAGGGCTCGAAAATGATTCTCTACAAGGAAGTGCTCAACCGGCTGGAAACGGAATCCCCCGGCACCAAGCAGCGTTTCTATTGGGGGTTTCTGGACAAACAAACCACACCAGCCCCCGCCACCGAGTCCATGGCCGAGAAGGATCAACGCACGCTCACCCCCTGCACGATCTGCGGCCAACCAACCACTGCCGGCACCTGCTCTTATTGCAAGATGATGGCAAAGGCCAAAACCGCCGCACAGCCTCGCGCCTGACGAATTCGACACAGCACTCGTTCCCTGGTCTTTGGATGACGTCCGCAGCCTTACACGGTCACGTCCGAAAACGGCCGGAATTTCTCAGGCCGATGTGGCAGAGTATGGGCATGGAACCGCTTGATCCCGATATCAGCTACCGCGCCCTGCAGGCCCGCGATCCACGGTTTGATGGCCGCCTCTTCGTCGGCGTCATCTCGACAGGTATCTATTGCCGCCCGATCTGTCCCGCCCGGACACCGAAACGGGAAAATTGCCGTTTCTTCTCCGGTAGCGCGGCCGCTCAAGCGGCTGGTTTCCGAGCGTGTTTACGGTGCCGCCCCGAAATTGCTCCCGAACTACCCGGCTGGCGCGGCACGTCGAACACCGTCTCTCGTGCGTTGGCCCTGATCGCCGATGGCTTTCTCGATCGTGAGGACGGTACCGTAGACGCACTCGCGACACGCGTCGGGATGGGAGCGCGGCAGTTACGCCGGCTTTTCGACCAACATCTCGGCGTGGCGCCGGTGGTCGTGGCCCAGTCCAGACGCCTGCTGTTCGCGAAGCAGTTACTCCACGATACGAATCTTTCGATGACCGACGTGGCCATTGCAGGGGGATTCGGCAGTGTCCGCCGTTTCAATCATGCCTTTCGCTCCCTCTATCACCGATCGCCCGGAGAATTGCGCCGCTCCACCACAGCCGCGACCTCAGATCTTGCCACCCCTGCGCCGGTGGTGCTGCAGATCCCCTATCGACCACCCTATGACTGGGACAGCATGCTGCACTACTTACGCGCCCGCGCCATCGATGGCCTGGAGGTTGTCGAAGATGGCCTGTACCGGCGCAGCGTCATTCATGAGGGACTGACAGGGCGCGTGACCATCGAGCACAGACCCGATAGACAGAGTCTTCTCGCCACAATCTGTTTTCCATCGGTCCGCGCGCTCCAGGCCATGGTCTCTCGTATCCGGCATCAGTTCGACGTAGGAGCCGACGTCGATGCCATCGCCTCCCATCTCTCGAAGGATGAGGGCCTCGCCCCTTTGATCGCCGCGCGGCCGGGACTACGTGCTCCAGGCTGTTGGGATGGTTTTGAACTGGCGGTGCGGGCTGTATTGGGACAGCAGATCACGGTCGCAGCCGCGCGCAGGCTGGGCGGAGCACTGGTCGACCTGTGGGGAGAGCCCTTGCTGAATTCTGAGGACAGGCGCGTCACCCGAACTTTTCCGACGGCCCGCTGTCTGGCCGTCGCCGACTTGAGCCGGCTGGGGATGCCTTCCGCTCGACGGGCGACGATCACCGCTCTGGCACAGGCGGCAACAACGCATCCGGAGTTATTCCTGTCGGGTGGATCGATCGACGAGCGTCTTGCGCAACTCCGGACAATTCCCGGAATCGGAACATGGACCGCGCACTACATTGCGCTGCGCGCCTTCCGCGAACCGGACGCCTTCCCGGTTACCGACCTCGGCCTGCTACGTAGCGCCACGCATCTGACAGGAGAAGGGAGCATTAAGGCATCCTACCTGTTGCAGCGCGCGGAGGCCTGGCGCCCCTGGCGGGCTTACGCGGCACAGTATCTCTGGACAATCGGCCAGTAACCCCGTCACACCAGCACGGAGATTCATCATGTCTCACCCACTTCACTTTTTCACAGAGAGCCTGACAACGCCGATCGGAACATTGGTGGTCATTTCAGACGAAAGCGGGCATTTGCGCGCGATTGATTGGGTGGACTACGAGGATCGCATGCGGCGCCTGTTGACGCGCCACTACGGAGTAGACGGTGTGATGCTGACACCGGCCATGCAATCATCGCGGCCTGCCTCAGCCCTTGCGTCCTATTTCGAGGGGAATCTCCACGCCATCGACTCTCTGCTGACGGCAACAGCGGGCACCGCGTTTCAGACACGCGTGTGGAATGCCTTGCGCGAGATCCCCGCAGGACGGACGACGAGTTATGCCGACCTGGCGAGACGCATCGGGCAGCCGACAGCCGTGCGGGCGGTGGGCCTCGCCAATGGCGCGAATCCCGTCAGCATTGTCGTTCCTTGTCACCGCGTGATCGGCGCCGACGGGTCCCTCACAGGATACGGCGGCGGGCTGGATCGTAAACGTTGGTTACTGAATCACGAAAAACAGGCGAGTGAGTGCGCGGCGAATTCTGCGGCGTGAGGCCATCCCGCCGCCATGGTAGGATGGGCCTCATTTCATCATGAGGAGGTTCGAATATGAAAGTTCCATTCACGCTCGGCGCAGTGTGGCATTTCGGGCTTGCGGTTCGCGATCCGCGCGCGAGTGCCCGATGGTTCATGCGGGTACTCGGACTCAGCAAACAGTTTGAGTATGAAGGCGGCGTGGGAATCGGCAATGCCAATGTGCTGATCGTCTTCTCCAAAGGAAAGCCGTCGCCGAAAACCATCGGCCATGTGGCATTCCATCTGCCGAACATGGCTGCACTTAAAAAAGCCCTGGCTCATCTCAAAAAGCTGAAGGTACAGGTGGAGGATCCGGGGGATGAAATCGGGCCTGTGGCCGAAGGTTCCAAGAGTCTGGGGATCTGGTTTTCAGACCCCGATGGCTACCGATGGGAACTGGCCGTGCAGAGCAAGAAGTAGGAGCGGCCGAGGCCGGTGAGGGCAGGCCTATCCGGGTGGAGTGACGACATCAATAAATACTTTTGCTCACTTCACTTGAATGGAGACTTTCGTTCTTGCTCTGGTCATAGGCGGTCACAGTAAAGTAATACGTAGTTCCAACCGTCAAATTCCCGGCCGTATACGTCGTGACATTCCCGACATCTACCGGTGTGCCGTAGAGGCCGGACGATGTGCCCATGTATACCTTATACCCTGCCAGGTCACTGTCAGTATTGGGCATCCAGGAGAGGGTGGCCGTTGTCGTGGTGGTCACAGATTTTGTAGGGGGCGCAGAGGCGACCATCAGGGTGACAGGGATGGAAAGACTTCCCCCCTTACTCAGTGTCACTTTCAACGAGCCGCTATAGGTGCCGGCAGCCAACCCACTGGCATTCACCGTCACTGCGATCTGCCCCGAGGTGGTCATTGTTCCCGAAGAGGGCGCGGCACTCAACCAAGCCGCATTGTCAGCTGCCTTCCAGCCCACTTGGCGGGATGTGCTCTTAGAGATGGTAACCACCTGGCGAGTCGGGTTGGGCCCGCCCTGTACGGCGGTGAAGCTGAGACTGACCGGCGTGGCTTGAACAGCCCAGGCATCCGGGATGAGTACCAGGGCGAACGTCCACGCCAGAAGCCCACAGATGGCCATCCGAAACGGCCACCCACGCATGGGTGAGACCACAGGGGTTTGCAGACTATTCATAAGCCCTCCGTCACACCAGCACCCCGCAACGGTCAGCGAGATTTATCGAATTGAGATCGCCTAGCTTTGTCGAGACCACCGGTCTTTTAGTATGAGTTAGCAGCGGTCATGCCAGAATGAATATCTCCGCAAGCCCTCGTGTTCGCAACACTTTTTCTTTTATTCCCTAAAACACATCCCGTGCCGGGTGTAGGTGAAATACTTCTCAGGAGCGCCAAATTGTGCGATGCCCTGCAGTCGACAACTGCCCCCCTCTGCACCCTGGTTGTTTTGCATCACTCCACGGGACTGTGTATAACCTGAGAGAGTGATGCGATGGATATCCCCAACTCAGCGCATCCAGCGCCCGCCACAATCGTATGCCGGAACGGTATTTCGCTGGATCGGCTTGCTCATTCTCATCCTGCTCCCGTGCAGCACCGGCATCGCTTGCGCGGAGTCACCGCCCGGGGCTGCCCCCGCATCTTCGAAGCCACACGTCACGCTTCGGTTTGTGTCCTGGAAACCTGACCATGCACGCGTATGGGAGGAGGTGCTCGCGGACTTCACCCGCACACATCCCCACATCTCGGTGGTACGCGAACTGGCCCCTCACAGTTCGACCGCGTATCACGATCTCTTGACGCAGAAGTTGAAGAATCGTGATGCCACGGTCGACGTCTTTTTTATCGACGTCATCTGGGTCCCGGAGTTTGCGGCTGCCGGCTGGGCCCGCCCCCTCGACGACATCTTTTCACCGGCCATGCGACAGGAGTTTCTTCCTGCCGCCATCGAGGTCGGCCAATACGACACCCATGTCTATGGCGTCCCGAGCCGGATCGATGCCGGGCTCCTCTACTATCGCCAAGACCTACTCGCGAAATACGGATTTATCGCACCGGCGACGTGGCCGGAACTCGTCCGTCAGGCGGAGACCGTCCTTGCCGGCGAACGACAGACCAACCCCCTGCTGCAAGGCTACTCCGCGCAATTCAAGCAATATGAGGGCCTGGTCTGTAACATGTTGGAATTTGTCGAAGGGCATGGCGGAAGCCTGATGCGGCCGGACGGTACCGGTTCGGCGTTGTCGTCGCCTGACGCGTTGGCAGCCGTGCAATTCGTTCGTGACGAAGTGATCGGCCGGCTCACCTCACGCGCCGCCCTCACCTATCAAGAGCCGGAAGCCCTGTCCCTATTTCTGCAAGGGCACGCGATCTTTCACCGGAATTGGCCCTATGCCTGGGAATTGGCCAATAACCAGACGCGTTCGACCATTGCCGGACAGGTAGGTGTGGCGCCCCTACCGGGATTTTCTCCCGGACGGGCTGCGGCGGCGCTCGGCGGCTGGCTGTACGGCATCAGCGCCTATTCCCAACATCCGGACGAGGCCTGGGCCCTCATCGAATTTCTCTCCAGCCAGGCCGTGCAAAAGAAGTTTTCGCGCGAAGCCGGTATCGCACCTTCCCGGGAAGCGCTCTTCTCTGATCCCGAAGTCTTGGCCCGCTCGCCGCAGCTCCGAAACCAGGGCGCGGTCCTCCACGCCGCCACGCCTCGCCCGCGCTCGCCGGTGTACCCCGCCATCTCACATCTCTTGCAACGATACTTCAGCCGAGCCCTGGCCGTTGACGGGCTCGATCTCGCACAAGAAGCGGCCATCACCGATGCGCACATCGATCGACTCCTGGCGCTGACCAAGGCCGCGCGATGATCCGCGCACATTCTCTTCTACGACACCGTGAGGGACTGGCCGCCTGGTCGATGGTGGCCCCGGCACTCCTGGTCACGATGGTCTTCGCCGTCTATCCCGTGCTGGATTCACTCTGGCTCAGCTTGCATCACATCTTCGTGGGCATTCCACAACTGGGAAGTCCGTTCGTGGGCCTCGACAATTACGTGGCGCTGTTCCATGACCCGGTTGCGCGGCAAGCCTTAGTCGTCACCCTCGCGTTTGTGCTGCTCTCGACGCTGCTCGAGTTGGCCTGCGGGCTGATCATTGCGTTGGTGATTCACGAGCGTTTTCGCGGGCGAGGCCTGGTTCGCGCCGCCATCCTGATTCCCTGGGCCATTCCAACGGTGGTCGCCTCGCAACTCTGGCGCTACATCTTCAACGACCAGTACGGCTTCGCCAATCTGCTGTTGTTCGGGGACCGTGTCACCGACTATGTCCCCTGGCTGGCCTATCCGGGCGTCGCCTTTGCCGTCGTCGTTCTCACTGACGTGTGGAAAACCTCCTCTTTTGCCGCGCTCCTGATCCTGGCCGGCCTCCAGGTCATTCCACACGATCTCTACGACGCTGCGCGCGTCGATGGCGCCAGGATGTGGCAACGGTTTTGGCACATCACGCTGCCGCTGCTGAAACCGGCGCTGTTACTCGCATTATTATTTCGCACCATGGATGCATTTCGGGTGTTCGATCTGGTGTTCGTGATGACGCAAGGCGGCCCTGGCGATGCCACGCAGACACTACAGTTCTACGGCTACCAAACCCTGTTCACCGAGGGCCGCATCGGGTACGGGTCTGCCATATCCGTGGCCGTGTTTCTCATGATCCTGGCGCTGTCGTTGACGTACCTCCGTGCCATGGGATCGAATCTCCTGGAGCGCAGACGCCCATGACACGGCGTATCCTGCTCGCAGGCGGCATCCTCGCGACGGTGGGACTCAGTCTGCTGCCGTTCCTCTGGTTTGTCCTGACCTCGTTCAAGTCGCAAACTGAAATCGAAGCCGCACCACCTCCCTGGTGGCCGTCGGGCAGCCTGGGGTTTTACCGCACGGCCCTCTTCGACCATCACCTCTTCGACTACGCGTTGAACAGCGTCGTGGTCGCCGGCGCCACGACGTTGCTCGCGCTGCTGTTCGCCATCCCGGCCGCCTACGCGCTGGCCCGACTCACCATCCCCGGTAAACAAGGCATTCTGGCCGTGCTGCTCTGCGTCTCGATGTTCCCGCAAATGGCTATCGCCGGACCAATCTGGCGACTGCTGGATTCATTGGGTGGACTGAACCACCGGTGGGGCGTCGTCTTGCCCTACGTCGCACTGACATTGCCATTGGCGATCTGGATCCTGGCCAGTTTCTTCAAGGAACTTCCGCCTGAGCTGGAGGATGCGGCGAGAGTGGACGGCTGCGGGACGTGGGGGACTTTGTTCCGGATCACGCTGCCGCTGGCCACGCCAGGGATTTTTACGGCCGCGATTTTGATCTTGATCTATGCCTGGAACGAATTCTTCTTTGCCCTCTTGATTCTTACTCAACCGGAGCAACAGACGTTGCCCGTGGGCATCGCGCTCTTCCAGGGAGAGTTCACCATGCCCTGGGGGGAATTGGCTGCCGCCTCGGTAGTCGCCACCCTGCCGTTGATTGGAGTCGTGCTGTTATGCCAACGATGGATTGTGAGCGGGTTGTCCGCCGGAGCCGTGAAAGGCTAGCAGAATGTTGAAAGAGGTCTGCCAGCGGCGTTCTCGTCGCACGTCTCCCTACAACCTGCCCAAAGGGTACGCTTCAGTCGTCGTACTTCCTGCGGCCTTGCTGGACGGCCGTTCTGAATAGCCTGCTCTTGACCATCGTGCGCTTCGAAGGGAACCTTCATGGCTGAATTGGAACTGCGCGCCGTCTCAAAATCATTTCGCGAGCAGAACGTTCTGCGAGACATCTCGCTGCAGGTTCCCAATGGAAGCTTTACGATTCTGCTCGGGCCATCCGGCTGTGGCAAATCGACGCTTTTGCGGATTATCGCCGGGCTCGATGCCCAGACATCGGGGCAGGTGCTCATCGACGGGAAGGAGGTCGATCATCTGCCACCGGCGGAGCGCGACATTGCGATGGTCTTTCAGCACTACGCCCTGTACCCGCACCTGTCGGTTCGTGAGAACCTCGCGTTTGCGCTCAAGATGCGCCGCGTGCCGCGCCAGGTCATCGACGATCGCATTGCCGAAGCCGCACAGCTCTTGGAGATTCATCCGCTGCTGGATCGAAAACCCAAAGACTTATCCGGGGGGCAACGCCAACGGGTCGCCATGGGACGCGCCATTGTGCGCAAACCCAAGCTATTTCTATTCGATGAACCGCTGTCAAACTTGGACGCGCAACTGCGCACGTCGATGCGAATTGAACTGAAAAAATTGCAGCACCGCCTGCAGGCGACCATGATCTACGTGACGCATGACCAGGTGGAGGCGATGACGCTGGGGGATCGTATCGTGGTCATCGAAGGGGGACGCATTCGACAGGCGGATGATCCCCAGCAGACCTACAACGCCCCGGCCGATCCCTTCGTCGCCTCCTTTATCGGCACGCCCCCGATGAATCTCTGGGAAGGCTGCCTCCGGACGCAAGGCTCCGAGCCCACCTTCCAAAGCGGCAACATGACGTTTCCGCTACCGGCACATTTCCTGCCGACTCTGCCCCCACACCCATCCACGCTGACTCTCGGAATCCGCCCCGAAGACATTTCATTACAGCGCACACCACACTCCCTCCGGGTGGAGGCGAGTGTGGACCTTATTGAAGATCTCGGCGCCGATCTCCTCATTCACTGCCGGCTTGGTAATCTCAAACTGGTAGCCCGCGCCGGTCGAAATCACGGCATCACCACGGACATGGCGACATCACTTTTTTTCCCCGTCGACAAATTGCATCTCTTCGTAGACCAACGGCGTGTCGATTCCCCCATCGCCCCACCCGCTTGATCCGCCTTCTGAACAGAGTCTCTCGTATAGAACCAACCGCTGAAGGTGAGTCGGGCGAAAGCACTACCCACGTCTCCCGCTTCCGGGAAGATGAGGTATTGCCTGCACCTGCCCGGCATCGACCAACGAATCCCTGGTGCTCAAGACTGCCTTGACATAGGCCTCACGAGATGCGAAGGGATTGTGCCATTGTCACCTATCTCGTCCTTCGTACCGGAGTACCTGTGACATGCGGCTATCCGTGAGCTCGCTCGGTGTGATCTCGCTGGCGATAGCTGCTACCACGTTGCCGTTTGCTGAGGGACTCTTAAAAAACGGATTACTGGAAGTCCTGCTCCTGATTCCGGTGGCCTGGCTCCTCATCGCCTCGCGCACGCGCGAATATGCCCTGCGGTCTGTATTGGTACTTGTCACTCTGTGCGTCACGGTCACGTTCTGCGATCTGCTCTTGCGACCGTTCATTGGCGGGCGGCTTCACTACTCCCCGATGAATCTCCATCAACGGCGATTACCGGCGTTGCCGATGTTGGGACGTTGGGATGCAGATGTGAGGTTTTCAGGGGAGACCTATGGCGACCTCGCAGCGATGGCCGGAATTTCGACGTTTCGAGAGCCACGCCATATGGAATTTCGAACCGACACAAAAGGGTTTCGAAACGATCCCCTCCAACACCCTCTCAATGCCATCGTGCTCGGCGACTCCTTTGCGGCGGGAGTCGGCGTCACGCAAAGGAAAACCTGGGCATCTCTTCTGGAGCAACGTTTAGGATGGTCGGTCTACAACTTGTCTTACCCCGGTGGTCCGTACGAACAGTACCTCAACTTTTCCATAGAAACCCACGACTTGCCCCTCGCACCTGGCGCGCATCTCATATGGACCCTTTACACGGGCAATGATCTGGATGACACCGGCGGGGAAACATGGGACCTCGATGCGTTGCCCTGGCGCAACGGACTCTCCGCCGCACTCGTGAACTACCGGACGTTCCGAGATCGCTCTCCACTGAGGCAAGCGTGGGAGTCTGTACGCAGCCGTTGGAATGGGATTTCAGAGGATGTGGTGGTCCGGCCCCTGCCTGACGGTCGCTCCATCTTGTTTTACCGGCCCCAGGAGGTCTGGGGCACGCGTGGGCGCGCGGAGGTCGAACGGCATCCCAATTTCGCGAAACTTCGGACAACACTCCGCGAAATGCATACGAGGGCCGGCCGGATGGGGATCCACATGACGATCATTATTTTACCGACCAAGGGAGAAGTGTATCACTGGTTGTTGAACCCGGATTCCACGGAAGAGCCACAATCTTCTGGATTTGCGCAAGCCGTGATAGCCGCCTGCCGACAGATTTCATTGACCTGTTTGGACAGCCGGGCGTATCTCCGATCAGAGGCGAGACAGATCTTTCGTCGTTCGAGCGACCTGCTGTGGTGGCGTGATGACACCCATTTGAATGATCTGGGCCACGAGGCGCTCGCGACGTTTGTGGTGCACGCAGTTGCGGGGCCCATTCCTCAATAGTGGATTACATCTTCTTTCGAGTCAGCATGGGGGCTGCAAATCGCATCTCCATTCGCTAGACACTTCGTTGAGAAATGCTGCCCTCAATCAAAATGATGCGTCAAATTAGCAGCGTCTGAACTTCTTGCCGATGCGAGCACTGCCGTGGATGCCCCCCTTTTCCTCTCTGCACTTGACTGTGGCCTCGCCTTTCTTATCTCTGTACTAGCAAGCGCGATGGAAGACGGAGAAAAACCACAAGTTCGCTTGCAATGCGTTCGGAGACCTCGTAAGCTCCGGAAAGGATTGCACTCTTTGCCTGTGCGCGTCGCACGATTTTCCACGGACAGACCCTGATGGCTACAGCACAACGCGGCTACTACGACATCCTCGGCATCCAACGGGACGCCTCCGCCGACGACATCAAGAAGGCGTTTCGCCGGCGGGCGCGAGAAATCCATCCCGACCTCCATACCGGCGCAAAAAAAACGGAAATGGAGAAGAAGTTCAAGGAATTGAACGAAGCGCACGAGGTGTTGTCCGATCCTGACAAGCGGAAGAAATACGATCAGTACGGCCAGAACTGGGAACAGGCCGAAGCCTACGAAAAGGCCCGCCAGCAGGCCGGCAGCCAAGCAGGACGAGGCGGCCAAGCCGGAGGATTCAGCGGCGACTTCGGGGATATTTTCGAGACCTTCTTCGGCGGACGTGGTCGTGGGGCTCAAGGTGGCGCCGCAGGATTTGCCGTCGACGGGGAAGATCTGGAAACCGATGTGGAGCTCAGCGTCCGCGACGTGGCGACCGGCGTCAGCCGGCGCATCGACCTCACCGAGCGCGTCGTCTGCAAGGCCTGCGGCGGAAGCGCGATTGTGCGAGGCCGCCCTTGCGTCGTGTGCGGCGGCACCGGAACGCAAACCGACAAGCGTACGATTGAAGTTCGTATTCCGGCAGGCGTCCAGCACGATACCCGGATGAGAATCGCAGGCAAAGGCCAACCGGGAGTGAATGGGGGCAAACCGGGCGATCTGTACCTGCGCGTCCACATTCAAGCCAACGGTGTGTTCCGACAAAAGGGATCCGACATTCACGTCACCCTGCCGGTCTGGCCGTGGGAAGCGGCGCTTGGCGCTGAAGTGATGGCACCCACATTGGCCGAGCCGGTGAAGGTGAAGATTCCTGCCGGCAGTAAAGCCGACAGCAAACTGCGACTGAAGGGCAAGGGCTTGCCCACCGCCACCGGAGAGCACGGGGATCTGTTCCTGAAGCTGAAGATTGTCATGCCCACCGGCATCTCCGACGAAGAGCGCGCGCTCTATGAACAGTTGAAACAAGGCCGCCACAGCGATCCGCGAGCCGAGATCCTCGCCGCGTCGAGACGCAGTTCATCCTGATCCGCACGATTCTGATGCCGGCCACTTCTATGACGATGGTCGAATATGCCCTCCTCGCGTTCAGTTCCCTCTTCGTGATCGTCGATCCCATCGCCGTGGTTCCGGCGTTTCTCGCCATGACCCCGCGCGATTCCGTGGCCCAGCGGCTTCGAACCGCGCGAGTCGCCTGTCTCGTGACCGTCGGGATCTTGAGTGGCTTCGCTCTGTTCGGCCAAACATTGCTCAGTCTATTGGGTATCTCCTTACCCGCCGTGCAAATCGCCGGAGGCCTCATTCTGTTGCTGGTCTCGCTGGACATGTTGCGCGCGCAACGGTCCACCGTTCAGGAGACGGCGGCAGAAACCGCCGCAGGCACCAGCAAAGACGACATCGCCATTACCCCGCTCGCCATCCCCATGCTTGCGGGACCGGCCGCGATCTCCACCGTGATTCTGTTGGAAACACAGGCCACCACCTGGTTGCTGCGGGCCGTATTGTTGGGATGCCTTGTACTGATCGGATTGGCGAGTTACAGTATATTAGCGATCGGTGCACGCAGCGCGAAGTGGCTGAATCCCATTGCCGAGAAGATCATCGCTCGCTTGATGGGGCTCTTGCTGGCCGCGCTGGCCGTTCAATTTATGGTGAATGCCCTCACCGGTGACCGGGGCTTGTTACGTGGACTGACGGGACATTAATCGCACTTAACCGAAGGAGGAACCGAATGATGACGAAACTCTTCACTCTGGCCACCGCGTCGGCCATCGCCTGCGCGTTGACGCTCTCCCCCGCCTGGGCCAATCCCGAAGGCGGATACGGCGGACACGGCGGCGGCTACCAGAAAGGCCAGCACGGCATGGGCGCCGCCATGATGGAGATGATGATGCATGGAGGCGCCGGCCACCTCATCCGTCACCTCTTGAAGCATGAGAAAGAGATCGGATTGAGCGCCGATCAAGTGACCAAGCTCAAGGAACTCCAGCTCAACCTCGACAAGAACCGGATCAAGATGGAAGCCGATATTCAGGTCGCCGAACGGGAAGTGAAGGCGCTGACGGATGACGAAAAATCCGACATCGGGGCCATCGAAGCGAAGCTGAAGCAGAGCGCCGACGTGCAAATCGGACTCCGGGTCCTGTCGGTTAAAACCAGACGGGACGCCCTCGCGCTGCTGACTCCCGAACAACGTGCCAAGGAGCAGGCCGAGCATGAGAAGATGATGCAGCAGCACAAGGGCGCGGGCGCGCCGCACGGGAAGAACCCCCACGGTGGCACGCCGCAAGGCGCGAATCCCCACAGCGCCAACCCGCATGGCGAGGCGAAACCTCAGTAACTCGTTCACCATGGCACTGAATCGGAGGCTACTGATGATCAAGCACCTGGCAATTCCGGCCCTCATGGTTGCGGCCCTGTTCCTCATGACCACCCCCGCTTGGAGTGACAAGGGGCACAAGGGCAAGGACGAGAAGTGTGACATCGCCGACTTGGTGAAGGACGCAAAAGTCACCATCGACCAGGCGATCAAAACCGCGTTAGAAGCGGCACCCGGCACGGCGGTCGAAGCTGAACTTGAAAAGAAACACGACAAGACCGTTTGGGAAGTGGAGGTCCTCGGAGCCGACGGCGCGATGACGGAAGTGCATATCGACGCAGCAACAGGCGCCGTCATCGACAAGGAAGCGAAGCACGAGAAACACGAGAAGAAAGAAAAGCACGACAAGAAGGACAAGCATTAGCGAACCGTTTGCGGCAGGGTCGCATCCTTCGATGCCGCCCTGCCGCATTTTCACGACTTCCCTCCATTCACGCCCCTTCAGCACTCCCGCGTAACCGGTTCCCGTCCCGTCCAGGCCACCAGAGCCGCAGATTGACCCTCTACGCCCATGTATGCGAAAGTTTGCGATCCATCTGCACAGGCTCCATGCTGAACGGCAGTTCCCGTTTTCGTAACTGAAGGAGTTTCCATGACGATCGACCCGCGACACAAAAGCCACAACCTGCTTGACGGACCAGGCCGCGCACCGGCCCGCGCCATGCTGAAAGCTGTCGGATTTACCGATGCCGACCTCGAACGCCCGCTGATCGGCGTCGCCAACACCTGGATTGAAGTTATGCCCTGCAATTTCCACCTGCGTCGGTTGTCGGAACGGGTGAAGGCGGGCATCCGCGCGGCCGGCGGCACCCCGATCGAATACAACACCATCGCGGTGTCGGACGGCATTTCCATGGGAACCGAGGGCATGAAGGCCTCGCTCATCAGTCGCGAGGTCATCGCGGATTCCATCGAACTCGTCGCGCGCGGACACCTCTTCGACGGCGTCGTTGCCCTGTCGGGATGCGATAAGACCATTCCCGGGACAGTCATGGCGCTCTGCCGGTTGAACGTGCCGTCCCTCATGATTTACGGCGGCTCCATCATGCCGGGACAGTTCCAGGGACATGACGTTACCATTCAAGACGTCTTCGAGGCAGTCGGCAAACACGCGTCCGGCAAGATGACGAATGCCGAATTGAAAGACTTGGAAGACCATGCCTGCCCTGGGCCAGGCGCCTGCGGCGGCCAGTTCACCGCCAACACGATGGCCATTGCATTTGAATTTCTCGGCATCTCGCCGATGGGACGCAACGGGGTCCCTGCCATGGATGCGCGCAAGGACGATGTGGCGTTCGAGTGCGGTAAATTGGTCATGGACCTGCTGAAAAAAGACATTCGCCCCAAACAGATCATCACGCGCCGTTCCATTGAAAATGCCATCGCCGCCGTCGCGACAACCGGTGGCTCGACGAATGCCGTCTTGCATCTGCTGGCGGTGGCGCGCGAAATGGGCGTGCGCCTCACTATCGACGATTTCGACAAGATCAACCGAAAGGTGCCGTTGCTGGCCGATCTGAAGCCAGGTGGGCACTTCACAGCGGCGGATCTCTATGCGGCAGGTGGCACGACCCTGGTGGCCAAGCGCCTGATCGATGCGAAGATCCTGCACCCGGACCAGATCACTGTCACCGGACGAACAATCGGCGAAGAGGCGAAAGCCGCCACGGAAAAACCGGAACAACAGGTGTTGCGGCCCTTGTCCAAACCGATCAAGCCAACCGGCGGCCTGGTCATTCTCAAGGGCAACCTTGCCCCGGAAGGTTGCGTCGTGAAAGTCGCCGGCCATTCCATCCTGCATTTCAGTGGACCAGCGAAGGTGTACGAGCGCGAGGAAGATGCCTTCAAGGCCGTACAGGCCGGGAAGATCAAAGCCGGGGATGTCGTCGTCATTCGGTATGAGGGACCGGCAGGAGGCCCGGGCATGCGGGAAATGCTCGGCGTGACGGCCGCGATCGTCGGCGCAGGACTCGGCGATTCCGTCGCGCTGCTTACCGACGGACGATTCTCCGGAGCCACACACGGACTGATGGCCGGGCATGTTGCCCCTGAAGCCATCAAGGGCGGTCCGATCGCAGCCGTCAAGACCGGGGATGTGATTACCTTCGACATTGTGAAACGGCGGCTGGATGTCAGCGTGACCCAGAAAGAAATGGCCGCGCGCTTGAAGAAGGTTAAACAGCCAGCACCGCGATACCTTTCCGGAGTGATGGGGAAATACGCCCGCCACGTCTCTTCCGCCTCCGAAGGGGCGGTGACCACCTAGCCATGGCGATTTGGTCTCGATGGAGTCTCGCGGCGGCGCTCTGCGCCGCCGCCTGTCTCCTCGGGGCGAGCCGTCACAGCGACGCGGCCGAGCCGGCGCAAGCCCTGTGCACCGACTGGCAAGGTCGCCATCCCGAATGGATCTGGTGCGATGATTTCGAGATCGACCGCCTCACTCAGTACTTCGAGTACGACATCCGGCATGGCCGATTCGTCCGCGAAGAGGGGGCTGGAGTCGGCGCATCGAACGGCATGCGGGCAGAATACCTTCCCGGCGATGCGCACGGCGGCTCTCTCCACCTGGCCTTCGGCAAGACGCCCAGCGCGTACATGAAGCCGGTCGATGCGGGGACTGCCAAATACCGCGACATCTACTGGCGGTTCGACCTGCGGTTGCAACCGGGCTGGACCGGCGGCGGGGGGGATAAACTCACGCGAGCGACGATCCTTTCAAGCGACCGTTTTGCGCAGGCTGCCATCGGCCATTTGTGGAGCGGCGCTCTTCCGGACTCAGATCCAGACCGCCTCTATATCGACCCCGCATCCGGCACCGATGAGTTCGGAACCTTGCGGACCACCACCTACAACGACTTTCCTCGCCTGCGATGGCTTGGAGCAGCCGGCGGCCAGACTGCACTGTTCCGCCCTGCCAACATCGGGAAGTGGCTGTGCGTCGAGGTGCACATGAAATTAAACAGTCGCGATGAGGCGAACGGCGTTCTTGAATATTGGATTGATGGTCAGTTAGAGGCTCAGCGGACCGGCGTCAATTGGATCGGGGCCTATAGCGAGTACGGCATCAATGCCGTGTACCTGGAACAGTATTGGACATCTGTTCCATTCAGCCGGGCTCAACAACGCTACTTTGACAACTTCGTGGTCTCCACGGCCCGTATCGGATGTGTCCGATGAATGAAGACGCCGGTAACGTATCAGCCGGTGATCGGAAAAGTTAACCGTTTCTTGATCTCTACGTGACACTCGGTTGGTATAGACTGCCCACCCATTACGTATGGCCTTACGATCCACAGCTTCAGAGAGCCAGCCCCTGGCCCCAACACCCAAGGCTTCTCCCGGACGCCCGGTCACGAGCGATCTGTCCCGCCCCGAATGGTTCATCAACCGCGAATTGAGCCTGTTGGAATTCAACCGTCGCGTGCTCGATCTGGCCAAGGACCAGAAGGTTCCTCTGCTGGAACGATTAAAATACCTCTGCATCGTCAGCTCCAATCTCGATGAATTTTTCGAGGTTCGAGTCGCCGGCCTCAAAGAGCAGGTCACTCATGGGGTGGAGCAACGGGGAGCGGACGGTCTGACACCGTCGGAACTGTTGGCTCGCATCGCCACGCTCACTCACCACCTGGTGCAGGAACAATACGTGGTGTTGAATCAGTCGCTCATTCCGAAACTCGCCGACGAACGTATCCGCTTTCTAAAACGGGCCGACTGGATGCCATCGCACATTCGCTGGATGCGCCGGTTCTTTTCACGCGAGTTGCTCCCACTGCTCAGTCCGGTCGGGTTGGATCCCGCGCATCCGTTTCCCAAATTGCTCAATAAGAGTCTGAATTTTCTGGTGACCCTGGAAGGAACCGACGCGTTCGGGCGCCCCAATGGAACAGCCATTGTGCAAGTTCCGAGGTCGCTGCCGCGCGTGATTCACCTCCCTGTGCGCAATGCGGCCTGGCCGCATGATTTTGCGTTCCTGTCGTCGGTGATTCATGCCTTCGTGCATCAGCTCTTTCCCGGCATGCATGTCACCGGTTGCTACCAGTTCCGCGTGACGCGGAACAGCAATTTGTTCGTCGACGAAGAAGACGTGGACGACCTTCGCCGTGCACTCGAAGGCCAGTTGCCCGACCGTCGATTCGGCGACGAGGTACGGCTGGAAGTGGCCGACAATTGTCCGCCCGACCTCGTCTATTTTCTCCGCGAACAATTCCACCTCGACGCGCGAGACATTTATCAATGCCACGGACCGGTCAACCTGCATCGCCTCATGGCCGTGCCCGACCTCGTCGATCGACCGGACCTGAAGTTTCAGCCGTTCACGCCTGGCGTTCCGGCAAGTCCGGTACCCAGCGAAGATTGGTTCGATGCCATCCGGCAAAGCGATATCCTGTTGCATCATCCCTATCAATCATTCGCTCCAGTCACCGAGTTCCTTCGCCAGGCAGCCACGGATCCGCACGTGCTGACCATCAAGCAAACGTTGTATCGAACCGGGGCTGATTCCGCCATCGTGCAATCCCTCGTGGATGCCGCGCGCGGCGGGAAAGAAGTCACGGTGGTGATCGAATTGCGAGCCCGGTTCGACGAAGAAGCTAATATCGAGCTGGCACACGATTTGGAAGAAGCTGGCGCCCATGTGGTGTATGGCGTCGTGGGACTCAAGACCCATGCGAAAATGAGCCTCGTGCTTCGACGGGAAGGCCGGCTGCTGCGCAGCTATACCCATCTCGGCACCGGCAACTATCACGCCCGCAATGCGCGGCTCTATACAGATTTCGGATTACTCACCTGCGACGCGGCGATCGGGCGGGATGTGCGGACGGTATTCCAACAACTCACGTCCCTGGGACAACCGGGTCGCCTCAAGCACCTGCTCCAATCGCCGTTCACTTTGCATACGACGTTGCTGAAGTGGATCGCGCGTGAAACCGACCGCGCCAGGCAAGGCAAGCCGGCACACATTATCGCCAAGATGAATGCGCTGCTGGAACCGCAAATTATTCGCGCGCTGTATAAGGCCTCTCAAGCCGGCGTCAAGATCGATTTGATCGTCCGTGGACCTTGCGCCTTGCGACCCGGGATCGCCGGCCTCTCGGAGCATATTCGCGTCCGCTCCATCATCGGACGCTTTCTCGAACACAGCCGGATTTTCTATTTCCTCAACGACGGCGACGATAGGGTGTTTCTCTCCAGCGCAGATTGGATGGATCGCAATTTTTTTCGACGGATTGAAGTCGCATTTCCGGTGTTGGATCCGACACTTCGCCGCCGGCTCATCGACGAAGGCCTCCGTCCCTACCTCGAAGACAATACCCACGCCTGGATCCTTCATCGAGACGGAACCTACAAACGGCAAACACCAGGCCGAAGAGCGGCGCGTTCAGCACAACAATGGTTGATGAACCGACTGGTCACCTAACGCCTCCGTCGACGATCCGATTTTTTCCCCGCACGTTGTCACTCCTTCTTAACCTGTCTGTGATCCGGCTGTCGTGTTCACAGGGTAGCCTGTGACCGCAACCTTCACTTCACCGATAGAGAGGGGGTCTCATGTCCGCCGCGAAGGTCGTTCGATCCTGTTCACGTCACCAAGCATTCCGATCCATTCGCCGGCAATTGCTCCAAGACCAACGCAACCTCTTGCTTCAAGCTGCGAGCTGGAGACCACCGGCAACCGAGTCCGAACCTCCCGCCGTTGTTCTTGGCATCACTGCCCCGGGACACCCTACGCTTGGCATCGCAGTCATCTGAGGCAGCAGTCCCTATAAGGCATCGGCAGACAGATGTTCGAGTCGTTCGGTGATGCAACCCTGGCAAAGTGTTGTCTGAAACTTGCGACCCCCCGGAATCCAGCTAAGCTCACTCTTACACTCACGACAGACGGCGCTGATCCTGGGCAAGCCATGACGAAACGACAAGACATCTTGACGGCGGGGACGGGATCGATAGATCTTCAAGCCTTCTTGTACAAGTCGCATGTGATGCCTCCTGCGTTGGTGGTGAGGTGAGTGGATAATGACCAGCCTACAGGTGAAAGATCACGGCGACGTCCGCGGAAGGTAAACACTGTGTTAACGAAGAGTCGGGGGAAGAGGTCTGGGCAGGTGCGTAGCAGGATCACGACCGGACAGGCCACAAAAAAGGTCGCGCACTGCCCGACAGTGCGCGACCTCAATATCGATACACTCCCCTCGTTACTTTGCCAATGCTCGAGACCGATCGATGACCGGTGCCCAGGAAGGTTCAAGATCATGCTTGGCCGTTGCCTGAAACCTGGCTTCAGCATCCGCATCTCGGCTTCCCGGTTTTGCACTCACGGTATGCACGGCGAAATAGGCCGGGGTGCCCAGGATCTGGAGATCGGCAATCACTTGCGTCAGGGGTTTCCCCCAGAATACTTCGAAGTAATGGGCCTGCACGTCATCGGCCGCCTTCTCCTGCAGCACCATCGTAGAAGCCCCGACCTCATACTCTCCCATGAAATGTATGCCCCCCGGTGTGACAGTGGTATCACTTTGCTTCACCACCGTCTTCGGCAATAGAAAGAGGGTCACCTCCCGCACTTTGCCGAAGCCCTTTTCTGATGTGCTGAATGCCACCGCAGCATAACGTCCGGGCGGCACATTTTGCACATACACCGTTCCGCCTCCGCCGCTTCCCGGAGGGGGAGCCACGATGCTCGTCGGAATAAGCTTCGTCCCTTCGAAGAGGTCGCGATCATTCTCAACCTTCACCAGATAGAGGCGATCTTCCGTATTCGGCTGCCAGGCAGAACTCTTGATCGTAATCCCGATCACGGCACTCTGCTGATCGACCGGCTTGGTGATGTGGACCGGCGAGACAAACTCCCCGGCCAGCCGCTGAAACTGTTTCTTCGGGGGCTTACTCACACAGGCCGCACTGACCAGACACGCTAGGGCTACCATTACGATGACTACTCGATTCATAGAACGTCCTCTGGGTGGGTCGCGCTTGCCGGTATGGCGGCCACAGTGTAGGAGATTCTACGTTTCGTCTCAATCGATACTTACGAAGGGGGGCTGGTTAGCGCGAGACTGGCCTTCGCCGGATGGCAGGTATGCGATCAGAATGGTGTCGGATGAGAGGCAGAAGAGAGAATATGAGAATCGATCGGGGGCCCTGCTGCAGTTTTTACGGAACGGGAGAGACAGGCGCAAGAGGCATATCCGCGGCTGTTTTCCCTTGGCTTTGATTCTCCAACGAGAGGCGTTTCAAGACACTTTTCGCCCGCTCCTCAAGACGTTCAGCCTCACCCGACCGTTGCCGACGTCTCAATAAGGAAGCGTAGCTCTTCAAGGTCTTCACATAGGCTTCACGATCATACCCGACCGCCTGCTCGTAGATCACCAAGGCCTGTTTGTAAAGATCTTCCGACTGTTCCAGCTTATTCTGTGACTGGTACAGTGACGCCAGATTTTTCAGCTCGCCCGCCACTTGAGGGTTCTCGGCACCCTGCTGTTTTTCCCGAATCGCAATCGCCTGCTGAAACAACGGCTCTGCCTGCGAATAGAGTCCTTGGAGTTCGTACAACTGTCCCAAGCGACTCATGGCCTCGGCCGTATCCACATGATCATTCCCGATCGACTTCCTAAAGATGCTGACGGCACGCTGATAGAGTGCCTCGGCCTGAGGATATTGATTCTGCGCCCGATAGGTATCGCCGAGATTTTCCAGATTTCTCGCCACGATCGGGTGATTGGGACCAAAGACTTTTTCATGGATCGTGAGGGCGCGCTGATAGAGCGGCATGGCGCGTGGATGTTGCCCCTGGGCCTGGTACATTTTCGCGAGGTTGTCGCGCGTGATCGCGGTCAGACTATGCTCCGGGCCGAGCTGCTTTTCGAAAATGGTCAGGGCACGCTGCAATACTGGCTCTGCATCGGCAAATCGCCGTTGATCCTGATAGACCACGGCAATATTGTTGAGGCTTTCCGCCGTTTTGCTGTGATCAGGGCCAAACACCTTCTCACGAATTTCTCGCGCTCGTTGATGGAGCGCTTCAGACTGTGCGTACAGGCCCTGGAGGCGGTAGAGCTCGCCGAGGTCCGTCAAACTCGCCGCCGTTTCCGCGTGGGCGGCGCCATAGACGCGTTCTCTGATTGCCAATGCTTCCTGGAACAGCGCTTCCGCGCGCGGATACCGGCCCAGTTCACGATTCACTTCGCCCAATTGGCTCAAAGTTTCGGCGAGACGCTTGCCTTGCGGATCCAGCACTTCCGCTTCTTTACGCGCCGCCACAAAGGATTCTTCGGCATGCGTATAATCGCCTGAACGCATCGCAATATTGCCGCTGTTCATGGCCGAACGCCAGCGATGGTCCTCCGCACAACCGGAAAAGAGGCCCAGAAAGGCCAGACCAATGGTGAATGCCCGCGCGTTCGATCGGATGTTCATGATAATGACTCTTAGGTGGTGAGGCGGTTGCTGCTTGGAGACGACCTTTGCTTGCAGAATACACTAGACTTACCCCCTCTGGGGGCTCAAATCAACCCCGAGGAGGCAACTTTTTATCCGTCTGATGGATCGTTCAATTTTTCAATCACTTAGCCGTCTCAATCTCGACACACCTCTCCAGACCTGGCGTTACGAATGACTGAGCGGGAGCAGTGTGGGAATGAAAACCGGCTAGAGCTTGTGCGAAGCGGAATCTACCCGTGGGGCAAGCTTGGCGATGCCGGAGGTATCGTAGGGCAACACGCTGAAGACTTTGGCCACATCGATCGCCGGCTTCCCGGGACGCAACACCTTTTGCGCCAGTGTGGCCACCCATGAGAGCGGCACCAGCACAAACCTGGGCAACCAGAACAGGCTGAGGTCGGGATTGGCCTGGCGGAGGCGATCCAACAGTTCACGTTTGGTCGGAGACACCGGGTCGAGCAGATTCAGGGGACTGGGGACCATGTCCCAGTCGTCGGTCATCCAACCGAGGAATCGACCGGCAAATCCGACATCCACCACGCCTAGACGATCACTCGCCGACCCGACCGCCACAAAGATATTACCCAGGCGCTTGCCGAGACGACCGGGCGGGTCGAAATCGCGATAATCGACCAAGGCTCCGGGACGAATGACCTTCACCGACAGGCCCAGCTCCTTCCCGAGTTGCACCGCCAGACGTTCTGATTCCAACTTCCCCCAGACATAGGGCCCCGACCCCTTGCTATCCGGCTCCAAGGGATGGTTGTCGGGAATCGGCTGCCCCGTTCCCTGAGCCAGCACGGCTAGGCTGCTGACATGGACGAAGTGCTTGATACCCACTGCGGCCGCACCTCGGAGCATGTGCTCCGTCGCATCCAGCGAGTTACGCTGATGCTCAGGCCACCCGCCGGCGGTTTCCGCGGCGGCATGAATGATCGTGTCCACACCCTTGAAGAGATGAGCGGCGGCTCCGGCCGCCACATCGGCCACCACATACTCGGCGCCGGCAATCCGCTCCCAGGGGGATGGCTCGCGCCGTGCCACCACCCGAACAGGCCGGCCCCGCGACAGCAGGGCTCGGACGATTTCTTTTCCCAAAAATCCCGTTCCACCGGTCACCAGCACTCCGCGGCTCTCGACCGGTTTTGGAGCGACTGCCGCCAGGGCCTTGGCCTCTCCTGCCTTGAGTGCTTTTGCCACTCGTTCGCAGATCCGTACGGTCTCCAACAAACTCTCCGGCGACAAAGGCGACGGGGTGCCGGTGCGGGCCGACTCGTAAAACGCCGAAAACAGTTCGGCCAATCCCGGATAACTCCGCTGGCTCTTGAGGAATCGGCTTGCCATCGCAGAGGTGGTCCCGACCAACAGTTGCCACGCCTGCCGGTAGGGCGCGAATAACTTATCGATGCCGGACGATCCCGGTCCGATGGCCCGTTGGGTGGTACTACGAACATAATCGGCAAATAAGGATCCATTGCGCCCGATCACGCGCAGATAACTCTCGACAGGCCGTCCCTCCAGGGTCACGATCAATGTTCCGGTGACGCCGCCTCGGCGCACCAGTGCGTGTACGGTCCCGGCCTGACTGACTTCCAGCGACAACAGTTCAGTTCGTCCTTCCCCGGCCTGCTCCAACACTTGAAGAAGCAAATAGACCGGATGCGGCAGGATATCGAGTAATTGATGGTCGGCGCGAAGCACCTTCCGCCCCCCAGGCGCATGTCGAACGGTCCGGAAGGAAAAGTAGCTTTCGACGTGGACAACCCGGCCGATCGAAGGCAGGTATTGCGTCAATACCCGGGTGGGCGGTTCGTAGAGCAGCTGGTGGCCGGCACAGACACGGAGGCCTTTTGCGCCCGCCTCATCCAGGATCTGCTGCGCGTCCTCGACCGACTCGGTGAACGGCTTCTCAACATAAATATGGCATCCGGCCTTGAGCGCGATACGCGCAAGCGGGGCATGGGTGGCCGGCGGAGTGATGATATGGACGACGTGGAGTTTTTCCGAGGCGAAGAGCTCTTCCGGGGTCTTGAAACAGCCGATGCCCGGCACAATGTCGCGCATGGCGGCTTGAGCCGCATCGGAAGGGTCGGCAACCGCGACCAACTGCACGCCGGGACATCGCAAAATGGCGCGGGCATGGTGTTGAGCGTGGCGGCCTGCGCCAATGAGCGCAATCCGCAACGGTCCTGACACTGGAGTGTTGGGGCTAGGGTTCGTCACAAGTAGTCTGCAAGTGTGCAAGGCTACTATAGTCTATTCTCGCGCGTTCTTGAAGCCTTCTTCGAAATTAGTGCAGGGAGGCGGCCAGGCACCCGTCCTAAGCGCAGACTGACCATTGACCAATCGACGTGGCGCGGCCTGACACAACAGGGATCGTGCGGGGATGCATCACGCTACGTATGTCTGCCGTCGCAAGGGAAACACTGGTCCATACAGTCCGGACAAAGCCCGCCGTTGAACTGAATCGCCGAACGTTCCGCGATGAATGTGGCCAGATCGTACCATTCGCCGGACTGATCCGGCACCCGTTTGCACCAGGAGCACAAATTAATGATCCCCTGCGGCCGTCCAAGCCGCTCCTCCATTCTCCAGATCGCTTCGTCCTGTCCGTTTGATAGAGCCAGGCTCTGATCGCGTGGGGCGCGCTCATGAAAGACAAATACTGCCCCGAGCACTGCGCCGCCGTCGTCGACCACCGGTGCGACGCTGCCGCGTATCGTGCGCCGCTCGCCTTGCCGGGAAAACACCGTCGCCCCATCAATGGTGACCAGTCGCATCTCTTTCATGGCCTGTTGGGCAGGATTGTCCGCGGGTTGAATTGCCCCATTGTCGGGAAACCCCATGAGTGCCGTCACACTCATGCCCACGGCCTCTTCCTGAGACACCCTGGTAAACTCCTCGGCAGCGGGATTCATGTAGGTCACCCGGCCGCCTCGATCCGTCGTGATGATCCCGTCACCGATGCAGCGCACCGTTGTGGCAATCCATCGCAACCGTTCACGCATGTGCCGGTCATGCTGAGCGCGGTGGAGGGCCAATTCAATCGTCGTGCGTAGCTCGTTGGCTTGATAGGGTTTGAGCATGTAGCCGGCGGGTGACGTCACCTTCGCTCGTTCCAGCGTGTGATTGTCGGCATAGGCCGTCAGATAGATCACCGGCACATCCTGCCGGCGCTGGATCTGCAGCGCCGTTTCGACGCCATCCATTTTCCCCTTCAGGACGATGTCCATGAGAATGAGGTCCGGGTGGGTATCCCCCGCTTTGCGGATCGCCTCCTCTCCCGATGTCGCCGTCGCCGGCACGCGGTATCCCAGCCGTTGCAAGCTCAGTTGAATATCTTTTGCTACAACAGGTTCGTCTTCCACGATCAAGATGCTGGCTGCGTCCATGACGTCACACCCTTTCTGAATATTGCAGTTGCTGGAAGCGGATCCGCCATTCCGTGCCTGAGCCGCTCCGGAGTTCCGTATTGCCGTCCAGTTTCTCGGCCAACAGGGTGACCAGTTCCAACCCCAGTGAATCGGGATTGTTCAGCACCCCGTCCGTGGGAATACCGATACCATCGTCGCTCACACAGAGGGTAAATGTGCCGTCCACATGGTCCACTAAGTCGATGTGCACGGTCCCGCGGTCGTTATCGACAAAGGCATGCTTGAGACAATTCGACACCAGTTCATCGATGATCAGCCCGCACGTCAGCCCGGTATCGATATCAAACTCAACATCGTCCACGTTCAGTTCCAGCCGGATGAGTCCCGGATCGACCCCGTAGGAGCGAAAGAGATGGCCGGTGAGGGTGCGGGTATAATCACCCATTTTGATGCGTGAGAGATCGTTCGAGCGATGCAACGTCTCATGGAGCAGCGCGATGGAGGTGATGCGGACCTGGCATTCTCTGAACAACTGATTCACCACCGGATCCTTGATGGAGGCCGATTGGAGATTCAGAAGGCTGGAAATGACCTGCAGATTGTTTTTGACCCGATGGTGCACTTCCCGCAGCAAACTCTCCTTCTCTTTCAGCATACGCCGGAGTTGATCTTCCATGTCTTTGCGCTCGGTCAGATCCATGCAAGTGCCGATATAGCCGCCGAATCGGCCGTCTTCGTCGAACAGGGGAACCCCGGTATCCATGATCCACCGATACTCCCCGTCATGGCGCCGCAAGCGGTACTCCAGAAAAAACGGCTGCTCCGACTTGAATGCGTCCAGATAGGACTTCCGGCAACGCTCCAAATCGTCGATGTGAATGCCGGTGAACCAATTGTCACCGATCTCTTCCTGCACCGTGCGGCCGGTAAACTCCAACCACCGTTTGTTAATGAAGGTAATATGCGTATCCGGCCCCGCCATCCACACCATGACCGGAGCGGTGTCGGCCATCATCCGGAAGCGCGCTTCGCTTTCTCGCAAGGCCGCTTCGATACGTTTCTTCACCGTAACGTCCCGTGCGATAGCCGAGGCCCCCATGACGCAGCCTTCAGAATCCTTCACCGGTGAAATCGTCAACGACACATCGATACGCTCTCCCTGCTTCCGGCGTTGGACCATCTCCACATTGCGCACATGCTCGCCGTGCGCGATGCGATCCAGCATCGTCGGCACTTCATCCAATCGATTGGGCGGGCAGAGCACGGAAATCGGCCGCCCGAGAACCTCCTCGGCACTATAACCGTAGACGCGTTCCGCACCCCGGTTCCAACTTTGAATGATGCCGTTCAGGGTCATACCGACTATCGCATCGTCGGAAGATTTGACGATGGCCACCAGCTCCGACACCGCTTCCGCACGCAGGACTTCAAGCTCTTGATTGGCAGCGGCCAGGTCGGAGGTGCGTTCCTGCACCTGTTGCTCGATATCTTCATTGATACGCAGCAACTCCGCCTCATCGCGCTGGCGGCGCAGACACAACAGAGCGGTCACCCAGATCACCATCAATGCAAACGCCCGATTCACGGCGCTCACCCAGGTCAACGCGTAGAGAGGGCTGTGAAACAGGTCAAGGATGGTGACAAAGGATGCCGTCGCGGCCACCCAGAACGTGATACGCGGAAAAGGAATGCGTGAGGCAATAAGGACGGGCACTACGTAGAGAGTAGTGATGGTCAATCCCAGTGGCAGCCACCAATCGATCGCCCCGATCACGGCAATCAACGCCAGCGCCACTCCAAGAATCGAGTAGCTGCTACGGGACATGCCCAGAAAGTACGATGAAGGAATTGTCATAATTGTAACGACGCTGCTTCGTTTTTCTACTCCGGTAGGAGCAATCCCTATGCCTCATGCTCGCGTCCCTCATGGGAGCTACGTGATTGTGGCGGGACGCAATCGGCCTTTGAAAGAAGGTCTCGACACAAAAGCAACCCGGCCGCACTCCTTGCTCCTTTCCGGCAATGCATGTTGCGCCACAGGCGGCAACTGGCTGCTCTCAACGTGCCTGCTACAGATTTGCCAGATTGCCCAAGTAATGCCTCCCGATAGGCGTGGGTGTACACCACGGCCTCATGGATGTTCAGACTTGAACGGCATGCCAATCGCGCGCATGTCGTCCATTCAATGACCGATTCCACAGGCGCACCTTCGGTCACATTTGATACGGTTGCTTGGAGAGACTTATGTGGAGAAAGGACATCACAGGCTCGCGCGCGGGGATGTCACAACGCGTCGGAACCGAACCGGGATTATGAGGTAGAGCGGTGGTTGGTGTCGAAAAGCAGGAAGGTGCCTGCAGGGCAGAGCTTTAGGCTGAGCGAACAATGCCGGAGTTATCGTTTACGGCAGAAAGCGGCGATCATCTGCACGACATATTGGAGCTGCTCATCGGTCAGCTCCGCATAAATCGGAATCGACAACACTTCTTCGGCGGCACGCTCCGATTGCGGGAACGCACCCTTCTGATACCCGAGATCGCGATAACAGTTTTGCAAGTGCAGCGGCAATGGATAGTAGACTTCGCTCCCCACGCCGTGATCCTTCAAATACGCCCGCAACTCATCGCGTTTCCGGACACGAAGGGTGAATTGATTGAAGACATGGAAGTTGTCGGGGTGCGTCACCGGGAGGGTGACCTGATCGGTCAATTGCGCTTCGGTGAACAACTCGCGATACCGCGCAGCATTGCGGCGGCGGCCTTCGGCCCACTGATCGAGCCGTTTCAATTTCACCAGCAAAACAGCTGCTTGCAATGCGTCCAGCCGGCTATTGATGCCGATCGCTTCATGCACGTAGCGCACACGACTCCCGTGGACCCGCAACATGGCGATGGATTCCGCCAGCTCTTTGTCATCCGTCGTTACCATACCGGCATCACCAAACCCGCCCAGATTTTTCGACGGGAAGAAGCTGAAGCAGGCCAGATCTCCCAGCACCCCGGCCCGTCGGTCTTTTTGCGCGGCGCCGATGGCCTGGCAGGCATCTTCGATCACGCCGATCTTGTGTCGTCGGGCAATCTCAAGTATGGCCCCCATATCCGCGCATTGGCCGAACAGATGAACAGGAATGATCGCCTTGGTTCGTGCCGTAATGGCGCGCTCGAGCAGAGTCGGATCCATATTGAAATCGTCCGGGCGAATATCGATGAAGACCGGTTTGGCGCCCAGCCGGGAAATCGCCCCCGCTGTCGCAAAGAAGGTAAACGGTACGGTGACCACTTCATCGCCCGCCTTGACCCCTAACGCCATCAGCGCTAGCAACAACGCGTCACTTCCGGAGGCGACTCCCACCGCATGCGCAGTACCCGCATAGGCCGCCACCGCCTGTTCAAGCGCCACCACCCGCGGCCCGAGGATGAAGCCCTGCTCATCGCAGGTTGCCTCGATAGCGGCCAGAATTTCACTGCGCATGGATTGGTACTGGGCCTTCAAATCAAGCAGCGGAATATTCATCGTCTTACCCGGTTCCTCTTTACAATCGATTGGGCTGCAGCTTCATCACGTCTTCTGCCGGACGCGTGGCGTGCAGGAGATACGTATAGAGCGATTGATACTGTTTGACCGTCTCTTGAATCGTAAACTCTTCCGGCAATTCCTGAGCCCCGTTCCGGAGATCCGCCCGAAGTCGCTCGTCCCCAAGTATCTGACAGACACGACCCGCTATGGCCCGGACATCGCCGGCCGGACAGAGTGTCCCCTGGATGCCCTCAATGATCGCTTCGGCGGAGCCTCCCACCCTGGTGGCCACGATCGGAATCCGGCTGGCCCTGGCTTCCAGAATCGCGCAGGGCAACCCTTCCCATTGAGACGTCAAGACGAAGACATCGAACGCCTTCAGCAACGAGGCCACATCGCGACGCCAGCCAAGCAGAGTGACTCGATCCTGAAGCCCTTGCGCCTGAATCATCGCTTCGATCTGCGGCCGCAATGCGCCGTCGCCGACCAGTACACATTTTGCCGCAGGCATACGCTGACAGACGAGCGCGGCGACGCGAATAAAGTCTTCGGGAGATTTTTGCGGTTTCAAACATGAGACCGTACCCACGAGCAGCTGCTCAGGCCCCACTCCCAGCGAGGCTCGAAGACGGTCGCGTTCCGCCGGCTCGATCCGCGACGCAAATGCCGTTGGATCAATGCCAGGCCGGACCACTGACACCTTTGAGGAACTGAAGAGCTGCCACTCAAGTCCCTGGCGGCGATCGGCCTGTGAGACCGCAATCCAATGGGTGGTCACGCGTCCGACCATCCATTCGAGCTGGATAACCAAGTGTTGAAGCCACGATGGCTGGGCAGGTGTCACACCATACCCGTGTATCGTGTGCAGGATACAGGGAACCCCGGCGAGCCAGGCGGCCAACCGCCCTAGGATACCAGCTTTTGAACTGTGGGTGTGCACAATCTTTGGCCGAAGACGTCGAAACGTGGCGACCAATTCCCACAGCGCGCGCAGATCTTGTATGGGACGAATCTCTCGAAGGAGCGACGGGATCAGTCGGACTTCGACGCCTTCGAGCGCAGCCGCTTCCTCGGTCAGCATCCCGCCGGGCCCCGCGATCAGCACCGGACGAAATCGTCGCCGATCCAGGCTCGAGACCACCCGCATCGCCACTTCCTGCGCGCCGCCCAACTCCAGTTTCGTGATGACGTGACAGATTACATCCATGCTGTTGACGCGCTCAGGCCGCGGCCCTCATTCGTAACCGCATGGCAACCTGCTGTCCCTGGGCAATCGCGTCCTCCATCGACGTGTGTTCCCACAATCCATATCTCCCGATTGATGAAATGCC
Source organism: Nitrospira sp. (assembly GCA_024998595.1). Lineage (GTDB taxonomy): Bacteria > Nitrospirota > Nitrospiria > Nitrospirales > Nitrospiraceae > Nitrospira_A. The sequence continues at coordinate 211,605 of JACOEK010000005.1, read as the reverse complement.
ACGCCGTTCCAACTCAGCCAGCAACTCTTTCACCGCGCGGCCACGGTACCGGTCGAACAACACATAGGCATAATACAAATCCTTCACATCCGACATGACTAGCTCATCGGTCTGCTGCAGCACACCCGCCGACTCCAATCCACGACGAACACGATCGATCAGCGCAGTCTCCGACTCCTTCTCCGTCGGCCGATGCGAAATTTCCACATACAGGGAACTGCAACCGGGTCGTCCCATGGAAGGAGAGAAATTCATGGGAAAACCGGCCCGATAGAACGGGTACCGGTGCTCCGGGAAATAAATCCAATGTTTGTCGGAAATGCCTTCTCGCGCGACGGCCAGGTTGACGTTATACACGGAGACCCAACGCAACGACTCAGCCAGTTCCCGCATCGACGCGGGAAGATCGACACACCGTCGTACCAACTCGGGTAAAGGGATCGTCGAGATGATACGTTCATACTCCTCGGTGCGTTCCCCCTGAGCACTTCGGAAGACAGCGCGACGTCTCCCCGTCTCGATCTCCACCAATTCTGAATCGTAGGCCAGATTCTCCACCGAGGGCAGGAACGCCTCCGGCAACACCTTGATGCCTCCGCTCACCGGATACTGGAACGACGGGTTGTAGCCGAATGCCTTGTCCTTAATACCCAAGGCCCCGCTGACGACATCTTTGACATCGGGCTTCGGCACGAGCCACGAGACCCAGTCGGATGTGAGTTCATCAAGCGGCACCTGCCACAACTTTTCGTTGAACGGCACCATGAAATGTTTGGCGATCCCTTCACCCAGGCTGTCGAGGATCCATTGTTTGAACGACGGACTGTCGATCGGCGGCGTGGACGCGGAACGGGACAGCGTAGCGATAAATCCCAAGAGGCACTCGCGCACGACCTCCGGTGGAAGTCCATACGTATTGACCTGAAACGGATACTCCGTATAGGTGTCGTGAGAGAAGACATAGGATTTGCGCGCATGCCGCTGCAACCGATCGGGGAGCAGGCTTTCAACCAAGGCCTTGATCGCGGTCTGGCGAAAATGGAGCAGGTGTCCGGTGTAGTCGAAGGTGAAGCCGTCTTTGACGTACGAGCGGCAGAGTCCTCCGACCTCTCGTTCCCGCTCCAGAATCTTGTATGCTATCCCGCGCAAGTGATAGGCCGCGCTGAGCCCCGCCAATCCTGCCCCAACGATCATGATCATACTGCGCCGGTCCTTTCTGTCGAACGCGCCGGGACTGCCTCAGGGCTCACGGCGACGACTCCGCTGGACACATTGACCCGAGTCAGCGCCACGGCAGCAACGGCCAGGGCCAGCACGGTCACGCCGCTCAGGATCACGGCGAGATCCTGCGGGACGGCCATGACTAACAAACCGATCCCGCCCAAAAGCGCCGCACCGAGGTAACTGAGCAAGACGACGTGCGTGACCGAGAGTCCCCAATGACGCAACCGTATCGCGATGTGATCGGGACTGCCCAGAAATATCGGCAAGCCGCGCAGGAACCTGATGTACATGACAAACAGCGTGTCGAAAATCGGCATGCCCAGTATGAGCACAGGCGTCAGCAACGACACGGAATGGCCTTGCGTGTATTTGCCGATCATCGACAAGGCGCCTAGCATGAGGCCGATGAACATGGCGCCGGAATCCCCCATATAAATGGAAGCCGGCCGCCAGTTGTATCGAAGGAATCCCAGCAAACTTCCCATCAACGCGGCCAGCATGAAGGCAATCGTCTGATCACCGTTCAGAATCGCGACCACACAGAGAAACGCGGCACTCACCACGCCGACGCCGGCCGACAATCCATCCATGATGTCCAGAAGATTGAAGGCATTGATGATGCCGATCATCCAGAACACCGTCAGGATGATGTCGACCCAATCCGGAAGAGACGCAATCTCGATACGAATGCCGCTCTTGATCAACACAAACACGGCCAGGAACTGTCCCGCCAACTTGGTGCCCGGCGACAACACACCGAAGTCGTCGATCAATCCCAGCATGACGATCAACGTCCCCGAGAGCACGATGCCGAGCACGTCTTGCCGGAATTCGAAGGTAAACGCCAGACTCACGAGAAACGAAAGGTAGATCGCCAATCCGCCTAAATATGGAACTGGCTCTCCCTGATGCTTGAGACGGCCATCCGGGCTGTCGACAATGCCGAACTTCAACGCGGCACGGCGCGCAATCGGCACGCCATACACCGAGAGCAGGACGGCAACCAGGAATGTCAGCGCCAGGAGGATCATCGCACACCTGTCGAGTGGCTGTGGCTTGAAACGGAGTGGCGCACATCCCGCTGCATCAGATGAGTGGGCTCACCCCCGGCAAATGTGCGATAGACACCGGCCAGCCGCGGTCCCCACACCTCCAGGGAGTATCGTGTCTCTACGGTCCGGCGACCTGCTTGCCCCATGCGAGCGCGCAATTGCGGGTCCCGGCACAATGATTCAAGGCGCTCATACCACTCTTGTTCGGTGGAGGCGAGAAATCCGTTCTCCCCGTTCACAAGGATGTCGCGGTTGACCCCGACCGGCGAAGCCACCGCCGGCAACCCTACCGCGAGATATTGCAGGAGCTTGAGCGCACATTTGCCCCGCGCCCACTCCGTATCCGCCAGCGGCATCACGCCGATGGTGGCATCCTGGAGATCCTCCACCTCACGCTGCCACTTCCAGGGAAGAAACTCCATGTTCACACCGGCCAGCGCCGTGGGCTGAGAACAAACCACCCGGAGCGTCACGCGATACCGTTCCTGCAGACGGCGGAGTGCGGGCGCCACTACATCCAGATACTTGAGATTGTAGGCCAAGCCGATCCAGACGATCGTGATGGTCTCATTGTCCCGATCGCGTGCGCCCGTCGCTTGGACCGGCTTGGGCGCAAACCGTTCGGTATCCACCACTGTGGGCACCACCGTCACATGGGATGAAAATTGTTCGGCGTACGCAGCTAAGCGACCGTTTCCAACAATGACTCCCGTCGCCATGGCCAACAGCACAGGCATCTTTTGTTCATGGCCGCGAGTCAGGTAAATCGCATCGTCCATCTCGATGACCAAACGATACTGCAACCAGCGCAACAGTCGTTCGATCAGTGGAGGCGCATAGGGAAAGAGTTGCCCTTCGATCACGATCAGATCCCGCCGGCCCAGGGTCAGGAGCGTCCCAATCCGTTTGAGAAAGCGGGCCAGCACATAGGGGATTTTCAAACAGGTTTGAAGCAGGGATGAGCGCAATTGGAGAATCGAGAAATAGGTTGCGCCGAACAGCGGCTCCACACGGCAGTCGATGCCCGCCTCTTGGAAATGCGGCAAGAATTGAAACACGCGGTACCGGCTACTCGGACCAATGGAGGAGCTTTTTGAAAAATAAGTAACCGTCATGGCGCGTCTTTCCGCCCTGTTGTCTCGAAATATCCACCGGTTGTGCAGACGGAACCGGCTAGTGAAATACTACCGGAGTTCTCCGGCAAGGATAGATTTTTCGATGTTTCTGACGGGGCAAAGGACTCGCTGCGGGGGAAGCCACTACTTGGATAACGGGACAGCGGCAGCCGTGATTCACCATTGCGGAGACATCACGCGCATTGCTGTCCCGCCTTAGGACATTGGTGAACCCGACTCACGAATTCGTCCGATCATCTTCCACATGACCAGGTAATGACACGAGTCGCTAGGCCTCTCATTCCAGTGACGCGGTAATGATGAAGGGCTCGTTGCAGATAATACTCCCATGCATGCTTCGGCCAGCTCCCGGAGTCTCCCACAGAGGAATTCCATACGTCCGTGTATTCTTTATCTCGTGCCTGAATCGGTGAACGACACCAGGCGACGACGGGTTCGAATACGCGGTCCCAAGAAAATTCTTTCGCTGTCGCGAGACAATTGAGTTTCCACGTTTGCCTGGTTGCCGGGTCCTCCGCTGCGCGCAGAATCGCTTGGGCTAGCGCCTCGGCATCTCCGCAAGGCACGGTCAACCCAAGCTGGTTTTGTTTCACCAGGTCACTCAGCGGATCGCCTTCTGTAGTAACGATGGGCAGTCCTGCCCAGAAGTAATCCATCATGCGTGTCCGAAACGAAAATCGAGTCTCCAGGTTATCCCGATGGATATTCAATCCCAGATCGGCTTCCAGTAGAAAATTTTCTCTATCCTCGTACGCCACCCAATCGTTGAAAAACACCAGACGATTCGCAATGCCTAACTGCTCGGCTAACGCGATTGTTTGATCGGCAGTATGAGAGGTCGTCACGCTAGCATTTGGTCGCTTGACTCCCATAAAGAACAGCTTGATGTCGGTTCGCTGGCGACCGACAATACTCATCGCCTCCACTGCCATCATAGGATCAAACCATTCCCAGAGTCCTCCGCCCCACAACAGGACGACATCATCACGATTGATTCCCGGCCACACACCTTTTAGAACTCGCCGCCGATGCCCAGGAGCACGAGCAGGAACACCGAAAGGTGCCACTATCAACAGGCTACGAAGCATCCGATCGTTTTGATAGACGACAGGGTTAATCCTTCCGGCCGCCATCAGCATGCCGGTCCAAAAATCCCATTGCCTCTCGCTTGCGCAGAGGAAGACATCACCGGCACGTAAATAGTTGTAATGCTCCCGAACCAACGCGTGGTGACTTTCCAGCTGCCCCTTGATCGTATGAGGCTGAGTTGTCTCTAAGTATCCGACCGGCGACGGATCGTATAAATCGACGACCTTTACAATCGAATGGCCCAGCAAGAATGGATATCGGCTGAGTATTTGTCCTTGCCCAATCACGACGTCATGCGTGTCGGCACAGGCTCGCACGCAATCCTGCGTCGACACCTGCGTGGATATTCTCGGATGTTGAAGATCGGTTCGAGTTGGAGTTAATAACGTCACCGTGTGCTCCGTCGCAAGCAGCTTTGCCAGCTCCCAGGTCCGAATACCGGGGCCAGCCATCTGCATGCCGATGACATCATTACTGATGAGGAGCACCTTGCTCACGATAACGCCTCTCCGTCACGGAAACCCGCTCGGTCTTGGTGCCGCACCATAAATGCCAGGGTAAATCCGTTTCCCACTTTGGTATCGATGTCTTCACGCGCGACAAGCGTCCAATCGCAGAGCTTGTTACGACACATCCACTCAACGACTTGTAATACCGAGTCAGGTGTAAATGTATGATAATGTCCCATTTTCCCGCCCGGAACCCCTTCAAGCGGATGACTCTCCAGCGAGGCTTTCTGACCATAGTCGTCGATGAAATGCTCGAAGGAAGTCAGTTCTCGGCTCGCATCAAGAGCAAATGCCCACTTGTGAGGAACGATCATGAACACATATCCGCCATCGATGACGATGCGGTCCCATTCCAGCAATGCCCCAACAACGTTGGGCAGATGTTCAAGAATATGGCTGGTGAGAATAAATCCTTCACTCTGATTTGGGACGGGAATATTGTCGGCGGCAGCCCACAGATCGACCCGTGGTGGTTCAAGACCGGAAAGGCGCCGCTGTTCCTCAGCATAGAATTCATGCGCCGCAGGCAATTCAACATTTCGAGTATTCAGTCCGAACGGATTGTGAGTCGCCGGCCCAATCTCGAGACCTTTCAATCCATCAAGTAGCGAGTGGGCCAAGGCGGATTCTGGCGAGATTGGAATTGGCGCCGGTTTTGCGGCTGCCGCATTAGACTCGATGGTTGAGGACTGGCCGGCTTGAGGCGAACCATTCAGAAGGGAACGCCATTCCCCGTTCATGAGTGCGAGGAGCGCTGATCGCAGCGCCAAATAGATCGAATGCCTTCTGCTATGAAGAGGGCACATTTTCTCACGAAGATGCTTCAGACGAACAACCACCTTCCACCCGATCGATTGTTCGATTTTTTCCAAACGGCGTTCCAACTCTTGAATCAATTTCCGCTGTTCTTCATCAGTGCGCTCGAAGGTCTGCCGTAACTGTTCCCGCTGTTTCAGCAATGCATCGATCACACAGCAGCGGACAGGCCTTTTGAGAAATCGCATCGCATGCGGGGCGATACGGGACGCATCGAACTCAACGTCTAAATCGAACCCTTGCTCAGAAAATAGGGCATTCCAATAGGACCTCGGCCGCACATTCACATGCGTAGGTTCGGCAAAGTCATCGGGAGTCGAGGAGAAGAGGATATCGTCTGTGCTTCGACAGAGGTTCGCAATGACTCGCGGAGCGATTTCTTCCGGAATATGTTCGAGGACTTCAATGCACACGATAAGGTCAAACCGCTCATGAATCGGATCAACTAACGAAGCCACTCGGCAATAGGGTTTGATATCCCCGCGCACTTCACTAATCGCGTACTCGGATAGATCAATTCCGTACGCCTCAACCCCTCGATCTCGAAGCGCCTCAACCAGAAACCCTTTCGCACACCCGGCGTCCAAGACTTTCCGAGGTCTAATTTCCTTAACGATATGATCCGCAACCAAACCAAAAAATTGCAGCCATTTCCCTTCATAGCGACTATACGGGACAGGCCCAAGGCTGGACTTGTAGTACTCGCAGGTGTACGGATGGGAGAGGCGAGCTATAGAAACGCCGGCAGTCTTGTTTTGATCGACACGCGGTATTGAAGCCATTTTCCCTCTATCGTCGGCTTTGCAATTGCTTAAGTTACGTCCCTTCGTGCCACATAGAGACAGGGAGTTCTACCGCCCTCGTAAACATGCCCTCGTCATCGCCGGCAAGATTCTCGTTCAGGCAGCAGAGGGGCGACTCTCAACATGTCTCAACTGCGCCGACTTTTCATATTCAGCCACGATCATGCTAGGTGCCCCCTCGCCCACTATTCGCCCCTTCTCTAACCAAATGACTCGGTCACACAGTCTTTGCACATGATCCATCGCGTGCGAGACAAGCACCATGGTGACTTGCTGTCGTTTAAACTCATCGATCTTCGCATTGCATTTGAGTTGAAATGCCAAGTCACCCACCGACAGGATCTCATCAATCAGGAGAATTTCTGGATCAAGGTGGGAGGCGATAGCAAATCCGAGCCGCGCAATCATTCCGCTGGAATACGTACGCAACGGCTGATGGATGCAGGCCTCCAGCTCACTGAAATCTATGATTGCCTTCATTTTTGAGGAGACTTCTCGACGTGTCAGTCCAAGAAGCACGCCGTGCAGGACAATGTTTTCGGCCCCCGTCAAATCAAAATGAAAACCAGCTCCGAGTTCAAGCAAGGGGGAGACACGGCCGGCGACAACGACTTTCCCTGTCTCGGCTTCCACGACGCCGGCCATCAAAGCCAGGCTTGTGCTCTTGCCGGCGCCATTGGGACCGATGAGACCGACCGTCTCTCCCTTTTCGATTCGAAATGACACATCTTCCAGAACCCTGACTCGCTCTCGCTTCAAAGAACGAAACGTCTCAGACAAATGCAACAAAGAGGATTTGATCCCATAGGATAAGGATTGGTACCTCGGGTACCACTTCGATACGTGATCAAAACAGATCGCGGTCATACCACCTCGGCAAACTTGGACGACATTCGCCAATACACAAGGCTGCCGACTAAAAGTGTGCCAAACGCACTGAGATAGCAGGTGCCAACCACCAGCCAACTCAGCTGTCCGTGCATAAATAGTTCACGCCAACTCTCTATCAACGGAGCAACCGGGTTGGCATACAGGAGTGTGCGATATGAGTCTGGCACCATCGCACTCGAATAGGTAATCGGAGTTAAAAAGAACAACACCGTCACAAAAAGTGCTGTCAGTCGCTCCAAATCTCTAAAAAAGAGGTTTAGAGACGCCAACGTGATGGCAATGCCATACACGATCAGGAATTGGGCCACGAGCAGAATCGGAACGCCGGCCAGCCAGGTCAAAGTAGGAGCCATGTGATTCACCAGCAGGAAACCAGCAATGACCGGAATTGATAAGACGAAGTGAATGCCCTCATTCAGCACATAGGATACGACCAGGACGTTACGAGGGAAGCGCACTTTCTTAATCAGAGTCGCGTTTGCAAGGAACACATTGGGTGCGGCAATGACGGAATTGGCCAGCCAATGCCAAGGCAAGAGCGCCGCCATCAAAAACAATGAATAATTTTCGATGGGCACCTTCATGATCTGCCCAAACACGATGTAGTAAATGACCGCAAACAGCAGAGGGTTCGCAACAGACCACACATATCCCAGTGCGCTGTTTTTGTAGCGTGCTTTAATTTCCTTCTGGGTCAAGATCACTACAAGATCCCATAGGTGTTCCCAATACACATCGCGCGGTTTAGTCTCGTGCGTGACTGCTATAGATGGTGACTGCATAAGACTTTCCTTAGTTCCCGCCGGCCGCACGATTGCATTCAATCTAACAGCCGGATCCGAACGCTTGTGCGTCCAACTGCCAGAGAATTCTATCGGTTTAGAAATCCCGCTTTTGGAACACCAGGCATGCACTAGTGAGCAATACACCGGCGTACATCACCCCGTACAGCGAGGCGAGCAATAGATATTCCGGTGCCACGAGAATACCCACGGCGGCCTGCCCCTTGATATTCAGCATCTCCAGGTTCGGACAGAGGTAATACAACAGATCCACGACGGCCTTCACTCCTCCGCTCTCACCATTTGCCACCACGCTCCTCAAGTCTGCGGTCAGATGGCCAATGACATAGAGCCCCAGCGTAAAGATGGCGCTCAATGTGGTGGAGGTAAACGTCGAAAAAAAGAGGGCGATCGCCGTGACAACCAGAATCTCCACAAAAATCAGTTCCACCGCTTGAAATAGCGACTGCTCGATCGGGACGTGATAGAGCCAAAGTGTGGCGAGAAATACGGCCATCATAATGGTCATATTGACGAACAGCGTCAGGGCCAGACCGAGATACTTCCCTAGAATAAAAAACGTTCGGCTGATCGGCCTGGCCATGATCGTGTAGATCGTGCGCCGTTCAATTTCTTTGTTGACCAAACTGATGCCGACGAAAATGGCGATGATGACACCGATCAGGTTGATCGCTGCCAGGCCCATGTCGGCAATCACTTTGTGATGTTCGGTAATGGAAAGGTCCGCCAACAGCACCGACAGCCCGATCAGCAACCCCGCGAACAAGACAAGGTTGTACAAAATCTTGTCCCGCAGGGTCTCACGGAACGCATTCAAGGCAATGACGCCGATCGCATCCATATCAGGACGCCCTCCCACTGGTCATATGCGGCAATGCTCGCGCGATTTCTTGTGAGGCCTCTTGAAAAAACAAATCCTCCAGCGACGCCTTATGAGGAGTCACCGAGAGCAGCCGTCCGCCCTGGCGACGAATTTCTCCCACGATTGCGTCCACCGCATCAGGATTTGGCAATACGATCAGGCACTGCTGGCCCTGTTGAAGCACCCGCGCGGCGAGAGAATGGATGAGCGTATTGCCGTCTGTCTTGACCTGCTGACAGACAATTTCGACGGAGTGGGTATGGTCTTGTCGTACCAGTTCATCGACCCGCCCGCTGGCAACGAGCCGACCTTTCATCACAATGCCGACCCGGTCACAGATCATCTCCACGTCATGCAGAATGTGCGTGCTGAAGAAGACTGTCTTGCCCTGATCACGGAGACTTAAAATCAGATCACGGACCTGTTTTCTCCCGATCGGATCCAAGCCGGTCATCGGCTCGTCAAGGATGATCAATTCAGGGTCGTGAATCAGCGCCTGGGCCAGTCCGATCCGTTGCAGCATGCCCTTGGAGAACTTCCGCAATTGCCTGGTGCGTGCATCCGCCAGCCCGACGAGTTCCAGCAGATCGGTCACCCTCTGATTGATAGCCGCGCGACCCAACCCGGCCAACTGCCCGTAGAATCCGAGAAACTCTTCGGCAGTCAGATAGTCGTAAAAATAGGGTGACTCCGGCAGGAAGCCGATACGGCCTCGCGTTGCCACATCACCAGCCGGTTGCCCCAACAAAAAGGCTTTCCCGCTCGTGGCCCGAACAAGCCCTAACAAAATCTTCAAGGTGGTGGTTTTTCCAGCCCCGTTCGGGCCAAGAAATCCGAATATTTCTCCGCGGCCGACGCGCAGGGAAAGACCATCCAGCGCGACGAACGGCGGTCTTCCTGGCCAGCCCGATGCGTACGATTTAGTCAGATTTTCTGTGACGATGTCGTCCACGGCACTCCTCCATCCTCACTGCCCTGCGGGTCATTGCATGTCGACTGAACTCGTCCCCGCCCAAGTCTTTGGTCCGGCTCCCACCTGACACGCCACTTTCTCGTGAATACGAAGCCGTTCCCGCTTTGATGACGCACTGACCGTCCCGCGCAGAAAGTCGATCTCGTATTGGCCGCCTAGCGGATCTTCCGGTAGCTGTGAAATGATGCCATGCAACATCAGATCTTCAAGCTTAGCCGGCCCCTGCCCATACCTGGCCCGGTAACGTCTGATGCTTTCCTCAAGGAAACGAAGATCCTGTTCCTGCACGATTTCTTTCATTCGTCGCAACAAGGCCTCGCGAAGCCGTTCATCCGTAACGCTGCGTGAAAATCGGTCCAGGAATTCGAGCGCCGCCGTGGAATCTCCACTTTCCACCGTCATGCGCGCGGCCAATTGAGGCAGGTAGGCAGGAGCGCCGTGGACCTGCGCCGCCATACGAAAATACTCCCCCGCCGCAGCCGCATCACAACGCTCGTAGTAGGAGATGTAGCCGGCCAGGAACGGCAGTTGCCAAATCAATGGATTATGGCGACTTCCCTTGTTCAAGATTGCCAGGCCTTCTTCCTGACGACCGGCTAACACCCCGAGAAAAAGGCCGGTAGCTTGGTACGGCGGAACGAACGTGGGATCCAGGTCCGTCAGGACATCCACGGCATGATAGGTCCAGCTGTATCCACGCTGTGTGTCACGCTTCGCACCGATATGCTGAACCGCCTGCAGCCAGATCAGGTCTGCCACGACCTGCCGATACCCAAGCACGGCCAATTTTAAATATTCCCCCTTCGGGAGATAGGCCAACTGCTCGGCTCGCGCAACCGCAGTCCGTTGACCATCCAAGAGATGGAGTAGCACCGAGGAGCCTGCAAGGAGCATCAGTCCAAAGACCACCTGCGCAAGTCCCTGCTTGAGGCTTGATCGGGATCGGACGATCTTCATCCCGCGACCGCCGTTTCTCCGACTGCGGCAAGAAGGGGGCCGACATCGACATTCATAAAGGCTTGATCGAGACCACTCATGCTTCGCCCTTTATAGCGAGCCTGCCGTGCCAGAATTTCACGTACCTGCCCCCTTGCTTGATCGACCTGTCCCGCCTCAATCCACAAACGGGCCAATAACGCGCGGGTAGGTAGAAAATTCGGTTCCAGATTTTCGGCTTCTTTTCCTCGACGCTCAGCGTCGCTCCGCTCTCCGAGCATCCAGTAGAGTCGGGCCTGCTCGTATCGATACATGGCGGAGAATGGCGAGAGTTGGATGGCTCGTTCATAGACTTGAACGGCAGCACGCAACCAGACTTTTTGTTGGTCGTCGAGCGATGCGGGAGAAGGTGAGCCCCCCGCCGCCGATAGATACAGTTGCGCCAGTAGACCAAGCAGTCTGCTATCGAGCGGATTTAGTTCGATCGCCTGCTTAAACTCCGCATAGGCTAGTTGGAATGCTTGCTTGTCCCGGGAGCCTTCAAAGGTCCTCGCATAGACTGACCCCAGGCCATGATGGTACAGCGCCTTGCCTGGATCCAATGAGACCGCCGCCCTCAATCCTTCAATGGCCGCATCGGTGTCTCCGGCTATGGCTCGGCGGGACGCTGCATCAAACTTCATCCACGCCACACCCAGTCGAGTCACCTCCACACCAGCCACCAGCACCAGACAGGCCGCACCGATTCCCCATGCCCACCGTGAATGAATCGGAATGACATAGACCGCATCGGCCCCCCTGCGGGTGAGCCGGGCAGCCGACACAATCATTGCACTACAGAGCACCAACAAGATCGCGAGGGCCGACTCACGCAAACTCGAATCCAACGCGGCGTGCGTCAGAAGCGCCATTACGCCACCGCCGGTGCCCACGATGAGACTTCGCTGCCACCGCCGAAGTCGCGATTGAAGCACCTGTCTCAGTTCGCGCGTGAGCAAGACAAGCCCAATTCCAAAGACAAGGATTGCTGCCGGCCCCATCTCGACGCCCATCTGAAGGTAGTCGTTGTGTGGTGTCTGAGCCACTTTTCCAAACCGGGCAATTTCACCGTCAACCGGAAATGCGTAGAGGGGATACGTGTACTGATAGAGACCCAGTCCGATTCCCATCGGATGATCGACCATCTGTGCGACCGCGCCTTGCCACATCTGCCAACGGGCATAGGAAACAGGGTTCTGCTGATGCTCCGTTAACACTCGATCACGAATCGGCGTGGGCACAAACAGCCCGAGCAACACCACGGCTGCCACGCAGCTGCCGGCTAATTTCCAACCGTACCGGGTTGTCAGCACAAAGCCCGTCCCGACCAGACATACAATCATCCCCCCGCGAGACTGGGTCAACAACACTGCAAAGAACAACGTGCCCAATGCCGTGGCAAGCCCAAGCCACCACAAGACAGGTGACATCCACGGTCGTGAAAAGGCCGAGACCTGTCGGTAGCCATAGACCGCGACGCTCACCAGAATCGTCCAGGTTACAGTGAGATATCCGGCGAGAAAATTAGGGTTGAAGAAGGTGCCGGCAGGTCTCACGACATTCCATGCCAACCCTTGTAGGATGGCCCAGCCTGCTTCGCCCACGCCCATCAGCACGATCACAAGAGTCAGAATACGGATATGCTCCCATCGGTTCACCAAGGAGACAATCAAATAGAATAAGGTCGCGTACCCCGCGATCATGATCAACCACTGCCGGCTCGGATGAGGGTACGGGGAGGACAGCGTCGCCACCAGAGCCAGCCCGACGAACGCCAGCACGGCGTACCTCATCGTCAGCACAGGGATGGCGAGGCGACCCTCTCGAATACCGGCCGCCAACATGATTCCCAGCCATGTGAGGATCAACAAACGGATGATCATTTGCGCCGGATGAGTCGTGCCGCCCTCCTGCAAGGGGGAGACAATCACGAGGACAGACATCAACAGCAGTGGAAGGAAATGCAGAATGTTCACAACAATGCCCTGCTCATGTGACCAAGCAACTCTCTCCTGCTTTATCAGACAAGCGAATTTTGGCAAAGTGAATTTGAATACTCGACGTGAGAAGCACTGACCGGAACTGGACACCTCCGTATCCTAATTCAGCAACCTGCCTATGAATCAGTGGAATAAAAACGGGGGAGGAACATGGTTCCTCCCCCGCCTCTGAGAACCCCTGCGACTGATCGTTAGCTGATCACGTCGTCAGGAACCGCCTGGGTCAAACCACCCTTGATATCGTTGACCGACCAACCATCGATCGTCGCGTCATTGTCGATGCTGGCCACCGCCGAGGCGGTGAAGCCGACCGCACCCGCCGTCGTGCTTGCGTTCGACGGCACTGCAGGAGATGCATCGGTCTGAACCGTACAACCTGCGGGAGCACCGCACGGAATCTGGTCATAGTTGGCAGCCGGATAAGCCGTGCCTCCGGAAGCCGCGTTACCACCGACCGCCGGGCTACGATAGGTGTACCGATTGGTCGATCCGGCGAGGGCGTATCCGATTTCGGAGAAGCTGCCATAGCGCGAGTTTTCGCTGAGGTAGGCCGTCTCTGCCACGAAGATCGCGCCGAGGTTGGTCTTCGCCTCAGACTGTCGAGACTTGGCCTGGTAGCGCAAGAAGTTCGGAATGGCGATGGCCGCCAAGATACCGATGATCGCCACGACGATCATCAACTCAATCAACGTAAAACCTTTCTGACCCTTGATTTGCTTCAACATACTTCCTCCCTTTCCTATTGTTGCCACTTCATCCGACACGTTCTTCTTACCTGTCTCTTCATTCGGAACTGCGTGTTCACGCCTGACAGATCTTGGGAATAGCAGGTTCTATGCCCAACACCTCCTTCCTGTAGTTGCGTATCATTCTGTCCATTTTCCAATCATTTAGACTTACGGTCGATCCTGGCTTCCTGACGGCTGCATGATCTAGATTCCTTTTTCCGTCAGCTGGTGACAACTTTTGGCACCGAGATCTAACTCGACACATCATTCGGGTCGGCGCCACTCAACCCTTGCTTGGAATCGTTGACGTACCAGCCATCATGCGTCGAATCACCATCGAGATCCGCAGCGGCCGTGGCGGTAAAACCTGCCGACGACGTGGTGGCGATACCCGCACCTCCGGTGAAACTGACCGTGCCCGCGGCCGGTGCTTCCGTCTGAATCGTGTCGCAGCTACCGGCAGACCCGCACAGATTGCCTCCATTCGGTCCAAGCCCGGCTCCGAGCCCTAATCCTGTTCGATACGTATAGCGATTCGATCCGGTTCCAGTGACGGCGAAGCCGATATCCGTGAAGTTGCCGAACTCTTTCCGTTCGGTGAAGAAGGACATTTCAGCGACAAAAATTCCTGCCAGATTCGTTCGTGCCTCGGCTTGCATGGCCTGCGCCCGGTATCGAAGAAAGTTCGGTATGGCGAGGGCGGCCAATATCCCCACAATCACCACCACGACCATGAGTTCGATCAGTGTGAAACCTGCTTGCTTTGATTCAGTCACCATTGGGCTCGATCATTTCTGCTCCGGAGACCCATGCATCTGCTCCTTATCGACCGTCCATGCACTGCGAACGTGCCGTCTGTAAGCAGGCCCTATGCCACAATAGCCGCCTCTTGGATGTTCCCTCGTAACCTGCTGCAAAAATGGGATATTTTTGTCTGATTTACCAATCATGGTCGGCTTCAACCTGGCAGGAAGGCTGCGCTTACCCGGGAAAGTGCCAAAAATTGACTGAATCGAACAGTCACAGCTCTTTGCCACGAGGAGCAAAACCTGCGGGCGCAAACGTCTGAAACGCTATCTGGAGATCAATGGAATAGGTAGTGAGATGGCGGAAACCCGATCATCATGCCCTGGCGGTGCAGATGTCAGAAGACTTCTCTAAGGAGAGATGGGAACCTACTGAGCGGAGGGGATGGTTTTCCGCTCTGTCACACGCCGGATGGCTTGGCGGATTCGTTCTTCTTTGGCGGGATCGCCTAAGCCGAGTTCGCGGAATCGCTGCATGAGCTTGTCATTCGAAGGGTCGAGTTCGAGAGCATGCAGGAGGGCCTCTCGTCCATCGGAGAGATGTTGTTGCTTTAAGTGGATTTCGCCCAAATGTTCATAGATCACCGGATCATCCCCGACTAGTGCCACCGCCCGTTTCATTTCGGCCAGAGCCTCGCTCAACAGGCCCTTTTTAAAAAAAGCCCATGCGAGGCTATCGACGTAATATCCGTTGGTCGGCCTGAGCGCAACGGCCTGCTTGGTCAACGCGATCGCTTCTTCGATCTTCACTCCGCGCTCTGCATAACTGTACCCGAGGTAGTTCATCGCATCAGCGTGGTGAGGATCCAAGGTGAGCGTGGCTTCCATCGACTTCACGACGTCGTCAAACCGATTCAACTTGTCGTAGGCGGTTCCGGCATTGAAATGCAGGTCAGCATTGTCGGGATTGTGACGGATCCCTTCCAGGAAGGCCTGGAGGGAAGGCTCATATTCTTCGACTTGAAAATGAGACAACCCCAGCACGATATAGGCCTCAGGTTGTTTTGGATTCAAGCGGTTGGCTTCCCGAAGATGCTGGATGGCCTCGGGATACTGCTTGGTCCGATAGAGCAAGACGCCCAAGTGTAGGTGACCCTCGAAATACGAGGGTTCTAACGTGAGATTGTGACGATACGCCTCAATTGCATGGGCGTAATCCTTCGTCTCTTCGTAGAGATACCCCAGATAATCTCGCACCTTGAGTTCGGATGGACGCACCGTGAGAATCTGAGTCAATTGTTGAATCGCTTGTGGATAGTTCTTCTGCTCCCCGTAGACGAGTCCCATTCGCAATTGGGCATCGAGGTCGGACGGATCCTCCTCCAGCATCTCCTGCAACTCCCGCAATGCTTCGTCATACTGCTTTGCTGACACCTGCAGACGAATGAGATGATGCCGGATCTCGCGATTTTTTGGATTTACGCCTTGCAGGTAACGGCGATAGATATCGATAGCCTTCCCGCGATCCTGCTTGGCCTCGTACACAGAGCCTAGGGCGACATAGGCCGGTTCAAACGCCGGATTCAACGTCACCGCCTGCTCGAAATGCGTTGTCGCTTTGTCGAAATCACGGGCCTCGACACCGATGCGGCCCAAGTAATAATACCCGACTGCCGAGTCCGGGCTGACCTTGATGCCGGAACGAATGGTGTCTTCTGCTTCGGCATATTGCTTCTGGTTGGCTAACAACAGTCCTTTGGCAAAGAAATGTTCGCTTCGTTGCGGCTCTTGCTCAATGGCACGATTGAACAGCCGTAAGGCTTTGTCCGCTTTTCCTGCCGCGGCATACATCCCCCCGATTTGGCCGAGCATCTGCGCATCTAAACCCGGAACATCCGCAACGTCGTCGGCAAATTTGACCGCGGCCGGCACATCACCGGCCGTGAAGTAGAGGACTGCTAACCTGGCCTTGAGGTAATTCGACGAGGGGTCTGTTTGCAGAGCCAGCTGATACTCTTTGATCGCTTGTTCCGTCTCCTGCTCCAGCTCGGCCTGATAGCCCAGCAGGAAGTGGTAGGAGGCGCGCGAATCCGAGGCGGGAGGCATCGCGCGAGAGACCTGTGGCGCGACCGGCGGAGCGACTGGTGGAGTGGAGCGAGTCGGCGGGGCGCTCTGGCAAGCGGCGGTCAGACAGGAGACCGCTATCAGCAGAACGGCTGCAGCTCTCGGGCTCACAGGGCCGCGAAGGGTGCAGGGCTGCCGACGCTCTTCACTCAATGGTTGCACAATTCATCCGCTCAACTTGCAGGGGGAATGTTCGAGGTCACGAAAACGCTGCGGAATTATACCGGCCCCAGAAAGAACGCGTCAAACCGTCTCGCGCGTTTCGAGGTTCTCAAACTTGGCAAACCGGTCGTGAAAGAACAATTCCCGTTTGCCGATCGGCCCGTTGCGGTGTTTACTGACGAGAATCTCGGCAATTCCCTTCCGTTCCGTGGCCGGCTCATAGACTTCTTCCCGATAAATGAACATGACCACGTCGGCATCCTGTTCGATGGCGCCGCTCTCGCGCAAGTCCGCTAGCATCGGCACCGGCGGTTTTCTCGCCTCGACGGCTCGGCTCAACTGCGATAAGGCAATGACCGGGACATTCAACTCCTTGGCCAGACTTTTCAAGGACCGTGAGATGTCGGAAATTTCCTGCTGGCGCGATTCGGAATCGCTCTTGCCCTGCATGAGCTGGAGATAGTCCACAATCAACAGATCGAGGCCCCGCTCGGCCTTCAGCCGCCTGGCCTTGCCGCGCATCTGCTGCACCGTCACCGCTCCGGAGTCATCGATGAAGATCGGCGCCTGCTCAAGCTTGCCGGCCGCTTCAGCCAGTCGCCACCAGTCTTCCTTTTGCAGTCTGCCGGTGCGGAGCGCGTGCGAATCGACACGGGCTTCGGAGCTCAGCATACGAAGCACCAATTGCGGCTTGGACATTTCGAGGCTGAAAATTCCTACGACCGTCCCGGCATGCAAGGCGGCATGTTGGGCCATGCCAAGAGCCAAACTGGTCTTCCCCATGCTCGGCCGTCCGGCCACGATGATTAAATCCGACGGCTGCAACCCGGCCGTCAGATCATCCAAATCAATATATCCGGTCGGCACCCCGGTGACCCGCTCTTTCCGCTTGGACAACTTATCCACGACATCAAGGCTTTCCTTGATGATCTGGTTGACCTGGGTAAAGGAGCGATCGAGCTTGCCCTGGGCGAGCCCAAAGACAGAGCGTTCGGCAAAATCGAGCAACTCGTCGACTGCCGCCGTGCCGTCGTACCCCCGGGTGATGACTTCCGTTGAAGTTTCAATGAGCCCCCGCAACAGGGCTTTGTCCCGAACGATCTTGCTGTGATACCGAATGTTGGCGGCGGTCGGTACGGCCTGCACCAGTTCGGCAAGATAGGCCGATCCGCCCACCGCATCTAACTCCGAACGCCCCTTCAGGCATTCCGTCAACGTGATCTGATCAATTACCTCGCCACGGTCGGAGAGTTCCAACATGGCCTGATAAATCTTGCGGTGGGCAGTCCGGTAGAATTCCTGGTCCGTCAACACCTCCATGGCCTTCGCCATGGCCGTGTTGTCCAACAGAATCCCGCCCAGCACAGACTGCTCAGCCTCGAGGTTTTGTGGCGGAAGCCGTGGCGCCGTTAGATCAACGGCCGAGAGCGATTTCATGCCCGACTCCTTCTTCGTCGAGGCGCGGAAGAGGTCGATGTCCTGCGACCCACTTTGGATACCGTCGCATCGGGCGACGGGGGACGGACCGAGGAATCGATGGCTCGGAAGACCCGATCGACGTCCAGGGCAAACCCCGTGGATGCCGCCGTGCGACCGAAGCGTCCCATCAAATGGTCATAACGGCCGCCACCACCCAATTCCGCCCCTATACCCGGCGCAAAGACATCAAAGACAATTCCGTCATAGTATTCAAAGCCGCGGAACTCTCCCAGATCGATCAAGACGGATTCCTGTCCCGGTGATACCAATCGTTCATAGACCTGGGCCAGCCGATCGAGCGGTTTCAACAGGGCCTTATCCCGCCCTACCAGTTGACGTCCGCGCGACAGGACTTCAGGACCGCCGCATAATTCCAGCACCTCAAGAATGACGCGTCTTGTTGATCGCGCCATCCCCTCCCGCACCAGCAGTTCTTCGAGGAGTGGGATGTCTTTGCGAGCAGCCGCTTGTTCTCCGCGTTTCTGACCTTCGGATGAGAGACCGGACCGGACAAGCAGAGCAGTAAAGAACCCGACATGACCAACGGCAACCTTAAACGATGTGAGCCCCACTTGACTGAGACAGTCTAATAGAAGTGTCAGCACTTCGGCGTCCCCAGCCACCCCATCAACCCCGATGAGTTCCGCGCCGACTTGAAAAATCTCACGGTCGCGCCCTGCGTGTTCTCGTTCGTACCGAAAGACAGAGGTGCGATAACACAAGCGCAACGGAAGCTGTGTACCCATCATCCCCATGGCGACGGTTCTGGCAATCTGTGCGGTTGCGTCCGGGCGCAGCACCATCAGGCGGCCCGTCGTCCGATCGACCAACTGATAACACTTTTCGAGAAGTTCCGCTTCAAGACCGGGCGCGAGGACGTCCAGATACTCGAACATCGGCAGGATGATTTCTTCGTATCCACCGCGGGCAAGAACGGCGAGCAGGGTCTGCTCGAGATGCCGAATGCGTCGAGCTGCGGCGGGAAGGATGGTGCTCATTCCGACCGGAATGAGCGACCGTTCCCGACCGGCCACTAGAGACGTGGAAGAAACAGAGGCCTTCAACGAAAGGGAGCCCATGATCGACTGCCGGGCAATCTACAGACCTTTCGACAGGTCGGCGACCTTTACGGAAAGGATGTGCTTGCTGTTCGTGATCTGCTCGAGCACCGGCGCAGGCAGGGGCGCATCCAGCCCAAAAATCAACAGGGCTTTGCCGCCACGCTCTTCACGTGAGCACTGCATGCGCGCAATATTGATGTTGTGGTCCCCAAGAATATGCCCGACCGTGCCGATCACTCCCGGACGATCCTCATTGAGGATCAATAACAGATGGTTATCCGGCACCACCTCGACCTTGAATTCATCAATCTCAATGATGCGCGGGTCCTTGCGGTGATACAGGGTCCCTGCTACCTGATGGGATTTCTTGCCGGCCTCAACCCGAACGCGAATCACACTGGTAAAGTCGCCGGCATCGTTGATCTTCACTTCCTTCACTTCGATCCCGCGCTCTTTGGCGACGACCGGCGCATTCACATAGTTGACCGGATCTTCGAGGATGGGCGTCAGGAGCCCTTTCAAGACCGCAATCGTCAACGGGGCGACATTCAATCCGGCCACTTCTCCGCTGTATTCGACCGTCAACCGCTCTAAACCGCCCTCCAATAATTGAGCCTGCAACAGGCCCACTCGTTCACCCAGCGAGAGGTAGGGCTGGAGCTGTGGCAAGAGCTCCGGAGACACGGAAGGAATATTGACCGCGCCACGGGCGATCCCTTTCGTAAAATATTCGACAATCTGTTCGGCAATTCCGACCGCGACATTTTCCTGCGCCTCAGTCGTGGACGCGCCAATGTGCGGAGAACAAATGAAATTATCGAGCGCCAGGAGCGGATTATCCGACTTCACCGGCTCATCTTCGAATACGTCGAATGCCGCCGCGGCGACTTTTTTGGACTTCAGGGCTTCGCAAAGATCCCCTTCGTGCACAATTCCGCCACGGGCGCAGTTGGCGATCATCACACCGGTTTTCATTTTGGCGATAGCCTGTGCGTTGATGAGGGACTTGGTTTCCGGGGTCAGTGGCGTATGGACCGAGATGACATCGGCGCGTCGGAACAATTCATCCAATTCCACGATGGAGACGCCCATCTTCTGCGCGCGCTCAGGCGCGAGATACGGGTCGTAGGCCATCACCTGCATGCCGACTCCCTGAGCGAGCTTCGTGAGATACCCGCCTATTTGGCCGACACCCACGATGCCGAGCACCTTGTTGTACAACTCAACGCCCATGAACTTTTCTTTTTCCCACTTTCCGCCTTTCGTCGATGCGGTCGCTTGCGGAATGCGGCGGGACATGGAAAAAATCATAGCCATCGTGTGCTCAGCGGTGGTCACCGTGTTGCCCCCTGGCGTATTCATGACCACGATGCCGCGACGGGTTGCGGCGGGCGTATCGACATTGTCCAGACCGGAACCGGCACGGCCGACCACCTTCAGACAACTCGCCGCAGCAATAAGTTCTGCTGTCACTTTCGTACCGGAGCGGACGATCAGGCCGTCCGCATCCTTGATCTCTTTCAGCAGCTCCTCTTTAGGCAGCTTGGTTTTCACCACGACCGTAAAGCCGGCCTTCTCCAATACCTCTACACCCTGCTTCGAAAGACTGTCGCTGACCAAGATTTTCATTGTCGTGGTGCCCTACCTGAAGGTGAGTCTATGACTTCCCCATAATAATTTCTTGAGCTTTGGCCACACCGCTCCCCAGCTTCACGGGATACCCCAGCCCCTTGATGACCATCTCCACCGCAGCCAGGGCCGTGATGACGTCAAAGCTATCGATATACCCCATATGCGAGATGCGGAAGATCTTGCCCTTCAGATGGTCCTGGCCACCTGCGGCCGTCATACCGTACTGGGTGCGCAAGTTTTTATAGACCGCCTGGCCATCCACGCCTTCCGGCGCCGATATCGCGGTTAATGCATCGCTTGGCCGCTCCTGCGGAAAAATGGAGAGCCCCGCCGCCTTGACGCCCTCTCGCATGGCCGTCGCCAACATCGCATGACGGGCGAAGACGGCTTCCAATCCTTCGGCCTTCAGAATGTTCATCACTTCCTTCAGGCCCAAGATCAGGGAGACCGCCGGCGTATAGGCAGTGGTACTCTTCTGCTGATTCTCCCGCTCCCGCTTGAAATTGAAATAGAAGGCGGCATTCTTCGCCTTGTCGGCCAAACGCCAGGCCTTGTCGCTCACGCTGGCAAAGGCCAAGCCTGGTGGCAGCATTAACGCCTTCTGCGAGCCGGTGATGACCACGTCGAGGCCCCAGGCATCGGTCTTGAGGTCAAGCACTCCCAGGGCCGTAATCGCATCCACCACGAGAATGGTGTCTTCGTACTGTTTGACGATTTCGGCGAGGGCTTTAACGTCGTGTGCGACAGCCGTAGAGGTTTCGCTGGCTTGTACGTACACAGCCTTGATTGAAGGGTCTTTCTTCAAGGCATCGGCGACGGCCTGCGGGTCGATGGCACGTCCCCACTCAACCTTCAACTCAGTCACCTGCGCGCCAAACGTCTTACAGAGCTTCGTCCACCGCTCACCGAATTTGCCGCCGTTGATCGTCAGCGCTTTATCGCCAGGAGAGAGGAAATTTGAAACGGATCCTTCCATGCCACCGGTGCCGGATGCCGCGAGGATCAAGACATCATTCCGCGTCTGGAAGAGCCACTTCAGGTCCTCACGAACCTCGGCAAACAATTTATCGAACTCGGGAGCCCGGTGATGAATCATCGGTCTGGCCATGGCCAGCAGCACCTCCGGGGGAACGGGGGTGGGGCCGGGAGCCAGCAAATACCGTTTGAGCATGGGACGATCCTCCTCGCTGTACGGAACGAACAATGTCAGGGATTTAGAAGGGGCGTACGCTACCATAGCCCCCCGGAGGTGTCAAGGTAAGGACCTATGAAGATGCTCATCTTTTCAGCGACTTCACTGCATTGACTGAGGGGCCGCATTCGGAATGTTGGTGAGGAAAGGACGCTGCCCGCTCACAGCCCGCGCTCCACCGGCAACTCAACTCCCTCAATTTCTTGACAAGTTGTTACCTCCTCGATAGGCTACCATTTAGGAGTCGGTCATCTCACCTTCCCTGAACCGTCTAGTGGGTACCCTATGGATACACGTTTTTCCGGCGCCGGCGTTCCGCCTCTGTCGCTTCTTTTCGCTTGTCTACTCTCTCTCTCTTGGACTGGTCATGTAGGGGCAGAGTCCACAATGCCCCTACAAATGGAGCCCGCGCTCACATTAGAAGTTCCGTCACAAGAAAACATCCAGCCCCCTGCTCAAGAACCTGACTACATCTTAGAGGAAGAAGATCGTACCGCGGCCGCAGAATTGGAGGCTTCCGAGCCCCCGGCGGCCATTGCCAGCGAACCGTCTACGGAAGTCCCGCCGGCTGAAGCGTTACTTCAACTCAAGCCTTTGAGCGGCACCACCGCACGGTTTGCCGACTTGCTGACACCTCCGGCTGAAGTCATTCAGGAAGCAGCCGCCGAGCAAGGTTCCGACTCAGAAAATGTATCCGAATACAACGTCCCGATCGTGCTCGACCCTTCCGTGCAAGGCCATATCCGGTTCTTCAATGTATCTATCCGCAACCGATTCGAGCAGTGGCTCATCAGGCTCAGCCATTACCGACCGCTGGTCGATAGCATCTTCTCCGAATTCCAGCTGCCGAGCGACCTGATCTATCTGTCTTTGGTCGAAAGCGGATTTAATCCCCACGCGTACTCACGCGCCCGGGCTGCTGGCCCCTGGCAATTCATGAAAGGCACCGCCAAGGTCTATGGTCTGCGAGTGGACAGTTACGTGGATGAGCGCAGGGATCCGGTGAAGTCGACGGTGGCGGCCGCTCGTTATCTGCGCGACCTCTACGATTTGTTCGGCACCTGGCCGCTGGCGATGGCCGCGTACAATGCCGGAGAGGGCAAGGTGATGAGGGCCCTGCATACGGCGCAAGCAGAAAGCTTTTCAGACATTGCCAAAACCAGGCTCATCCGGCGGGAAACGAAGGAGTATGTGCCGCGGTTTATGGCGGCAACCATCATTGCCAAGAACCCGGATCGGTACGGCTTCCCCCAAAACGACGTGCGGCCGCATCAATTCGAAGAAGTGGTCGTGAGACGCCCTATCCACTTCAAAGCCATCGCCAATGTCACTGGAATTTCGTACCAGGAACTGAAGGTGCTCAACCCGGAATTACGGCGCGATGCCACGCCCCCGGATGATCCCGAATATCACTTGAAGATCCCCGTGGGCACTAGAGAGAAGGTGGAACAATTGCTGGAGCGGGCTCCGACCCACAAGTTTCCGCCGCTGCCAATGCCGGTTCAGGTCAAAGGCCGGCATTTCAAGAATGAGACTGATTCCGGACATTGGTATCGAGTCCGGGTTGGCGATTCTCTTGAGAAAATCGCCAAGCGATTCAACATCTCCGTCAAAACACTCAAGTCTAATAACAACCTGACTGGCCCTACCATCAAGGCAGGAAGCCGTCTGGTCATCGCGAACTAGCGCAACGCATCACTCCTGAGTTTTCAGAGGAGCAGCGCTAGGGCTTTTTCTTGGCTGGTGCAGCCGACTTGCCGGACGAGGCCTTGGCGGGCTGTTCCTGCTGAGGGGCAGGCGCAGTGGCGGCTGGAGTCGCTACAGAAGCTGCCGCTGGTGTCTCCGGGGACTTCTTCACTTCCAACACCTTTACCCGTACCGCTGCTTCACTGGTGAAGGGCGAGTTGGGATAATTCTTCATCAGATCCTGGTAATGTGCGAGGGCTCCCTCCGGACGAGACTGCGACTCTTCGATTTTTGCCAACTCGAACAGCACATGATCCTTATTGAGGGCACCCGGGACTTCCAGGATACCCGTAAAGGCCTTGACCGCCTGGTCGCGATCACCCTTGGCTAGGCAGGCGTAGGCCAGCCGTTGCTGGACAAGCCCGAGGAGGGAAGTATTGGAGCCATACAACAGCATGAAGCGTTTGTATGTTTCGATACCGGCATCAACTTCATTCGCCAGCACCTGGGCATTTCCCAGGTGAAACAACGCCAATGGCGCAGCAGGGCTTCGCGGATACTGCTCTACCACCTGCTTATACAGTGTAATGGCCTGGGCAAGCTGTTCGTGACTTTTCTTCGGATCGTCTGCGGGCCGGTTCAGGTAGTGCAGTGTGGCTTCCTGATCGAGCTCTCTGGCCTTTAACGTGGATTGATAGTCGTACCACATCACACCTGCGACGACCGCGCCCGCAACCAGGACGACCCCGAGCCCGGCTAAAACGGCGCGCCGCTGTTCCTGCAACACATGGAGAAACCGATCCACCCCGGTCAAGAGGTGGGCTTCGTCGAGCGGGTCAACTTTTGCAGGAACCCTGATTCGATAACTCATAGTCGAACGATGGTCTCGGTTGGAAAAGAAGGTCGTTTCTTAGAGCCTCGCGCCTTATACTAGGGACCAGTCAGCCTTGTCAAATGTTTGGCCTCGCCGAATCCAGACACCCATGTTCAAGCAACAGCTCAAGAAATTGGATGATCAGCATCTCCTGCGCCGGCTTCGAACCATCTCTTCGGCGACGGGACCAACGGTCCTACTGGACGGCCGTGAAATCATTTTGCTCTCCTCCAACAATTATCTCGGCCTGGCCACGCACCCGACGGTTGTCAATGCCGCGATCGAGGCAACTCACCGATATGGAGCTGGCTCCGGCGCGGCACGCCTGGTTTGCGGCACGCTGACGCCCCATGAAACGCTTGAGAACACCCTCGCCCGCTTCAAAGGGACAGAGGCGGCGCTCACGTTTGCCGCCGGATACCTGGCCAACATCAGCGCGATTCCTGCCTTGATCGGAAAAGATGGCTTGATCTTCGCCGACCGTCTCTGCCACGCCAGCCTCGTCGACGGCTGCCGTCTGAGCGGAGCCACCTTTCGTGTCTACCGTCATGGAGACATGAATCATCTGGAGCAACTGCTTGCCCGTCGGCCCGCGGCGCAACGTACCCTGATCGTGACCGACGGGATTTTCAGCATGGATGGGGACATTGCCCCGATGAAAGATATGGCGCACCTTGCGGAACGGTACGGCGCAGAGATCTATGTCGACGATGCGCATGGCACAGGGATTCTCGGACGTACCGGACGCGGCACGCTCGAACATTGCGAGGTCGAATCGCGCGTTCCCTATCAGATGGGAACCCTGAGCAAGGCGATCGGGAGCGCCGGAGGATACTTGGCGGGTTCTGCCACTTTTATTACTTATTTGGTCAACACCTGCCGCGGCTTTATCTATACGACCGCCACTCCTCCTGGCATTGCAGCCGCCGCCACCGCCGCGATCCAGGTCATCGAACAGGAACCGGAACGGCGCACCCGCTTATGGCGTAATCGCGAACGTCTTGCGCAAGGGCTAACTCGGCTCGGCTTCCGCCTTGCGGCCTCGGAAAGTCCGATCCTGCCGGTTATTATCGGTGATCCGGATCGCGCGATGAACTTGGCGCAGGCGCTTCTCACGGAAGGCGTCTATGCGCCCGCCATTCGCCCGCCGACGGTCCCGCCCGCCACCAGCAGAATTCGTCTGACCATCACCGCCGACCACACTGATGAGCAGATCGATCGCGCGCTGGCGGCTCTTGAACGGGCTGGGCGTTCCCTCAATCTCATCTGACGTTATTCAGGCCAGCCTACTCACGATAGCTCGCGTTTCGGCTGCGGCTGAAACCGGCATTCCTTCGTCGCCTCTTCTGGATATTTTCTTGCTTTCTCACCCCCCTATGGCATGATCGAAATTGCCAGCGGGCCCTGATCATCTACCCATAACTACGCTCGTTTATCCGCTTACATTCTCATTCAATGGAGTGACCCGATGATTGACATCTCTAAACTGTTGACCTTTGGTGTCCAGCAGGGTGCCTCAGACTGTCACATCAGCGCCGGCGAACCGCCCATGATTCGCCTGCATGGCGACCTCAAGAAGCTCGACCATCCACCACTGACTCAGGATGAGACGCATGCCCTGATCTACGACATGATGAGCGATGCGCAGCGCAAGAATTTCGAAGAACACCGGGAGTGCGACTTTTCCTTCGATCTCGGCGACATCGCTCGCTTCCGCGTAAACGTCTTCGTCCAAGGCCGCGGGTTAGGTGCCGTCTTCCGGACGATTCCAACCGAGATTCTTCCTCTCGAAAAGCTCGGCATGCCGCCTATTCTCCGGCAACTCTGTGATCGCGAGAAGGGCCTGATTCTTGTCACCGGGCCGACCGGGTCAGGAAAATCCACCACGCTCGCCGGCATGATCGATTACCTCAACAACACCTTTGAAGGCCACATTCTCACCATTGAAGACCCGGTGGAGTTTGTGCACAAGTCTAAAAAGTGTCTGGTCAATCAGCGGGAACTAGGCGTGCACACATTGTCGTTCGCCAATGCGCTCCGCGCCGCACTCCGTGAAGATCCCGATATTATTCTCGTCGGCGAAATGCGGGACTTGGATACCATTCAGTTGGCCTTGACCGCAGCCGAAACCGGGCACTTGGTTTTTGCGACGCTCCACACGTCCAGCGCTCCGAAAACTATCGATCGCA
Source organism: Nitrospira sp. (assembly GCA_024998595.1). Classification (GTDB taxonomy): domain Bacteria; phylum Nitrospirota; class Nitrospiria; order Nitrospirales; family Nitrospiraceae; genus Nitrospira_A. Next base: position 184,599 of record JACOEK010000005.1, on the reverse strand, counting down.
TCATCGATGCCTTCCCACCGAACCAGCAAGCGCAGGTCCGCGCGCAGCTGTCGGAAACGTTGGAAGCGGTGCTGACCCAGACGCTGCTCAAAAAGAAAAGCGGTGGACGAATCGCGGCAGTAGAAATCATGGTGGGCACCACGGCAGTGCGCAACCTCATCCGCGAGGGCAAACTCCATCAAATCCCCGGCATCATGCAGGCGAGCCAGAAAGACGGCATGCAGACCATGGATATGGCTCTGGTCGATTTGGCCACGCGCGGAATGGTTACCAAAGCCGAAGCCCAGTCGCGCAGCATGAACCCGAACCTCTTCAACGCGGCAGGTGCGGCATAACGCACCCATGCACCTTAACCGTCCCTCAGTAGCAGGATAAGAGGCGTCTCATGGATGTTCGCACGCTCCTCGAAGTGATGGTCAAACAGGAATCGTCCGACCTCTATCTCACGGTCGATGCCCCGCCCATTTATCGCATCCATGGCTCGACCCATCGGACCGATGCGCCGCCGTTCACAAACGAACAGTTGGAGTCGTTGGCTCTGGCTCTCATGCGCGGCCAGCAGCGGGGCGAATTCGAAGAGAAAATGGAAATGAATCTCGCCCTGTATTACAAAGACCTGGGGCGGTTCCGCGTGAACATCTTCCGACAAAAGGGAAACGTGGGGTTGGTGTTTCGACACATCAAGGCGGAAATCATGACGGTCGAGCAGCTGGATCTACCGCCCATCGTCAAAGACATCGCGATGACCAAACGAGGATTGGTTCTCGTCGTCGGTGCCACCGGCTCCGGCAAATCCACCTCGCTGGCGGCGATGATCGACCACCGGAACACCGTGCACGCCGGTCACATTATCAGCGTGGAAGACCCCATCGAATTCGTCCATCACCACAAAAAATCCATCGTAACCCAGCGCGAAGTCGGTTTTGACACGCATTCGTTCGGGAACGCCCTGAAGAACACGTTGCGCCAAGCCCCGGATGTGATTCTCATCGGCGAAATCCGGGATACAGAGACCATGGAGGCCGCCATCACCTTCGCGGAAACCGGCCACCTCTGCCTGGGAACCCTGCACTCAAACAATGCCAATCAATCCATCGAACGCATTATGAACTTTTTCCCGGTTGAGCGGCACGCGCAGATCTACCTCCAGCTCTCGCTCAACCTGCGGGCCATCATCTCTCAACGCCTCATCCCCTCACTCGATGGCCGCCGGGTTCCTGCGCTGGAAATCATGCTCGATACCCCTCGAATCAAAGACCTGATCAAGCGTTCGGAAATCGACACCTTGAAAGAAGCAATGGAGCAAGGCATTGATGAAGGCTGCCAGACTTTTGATCATGTGCTCCTACAACTCTACAAGGCCGGCAAAATCAGCATTGAGCAGGCCTTAATCAATGCCGACAGCGCAAACAACCTTCGTCTCAAGATTAAGCTGGCGGGATTGAAAGGAGACGACGCGGTGGCGGCCCTGCTCGACAAGAACGAGCGAGACGAAAAGGGCTTCCAAATCCAGGGACAGATGGGACAAGGTGGGGTCAAAAAACGTTGATCGTCACGGAATAGGGTATACGGTATCAGTCAATCCGGTTCGAACCGTCGAGAAGCAGCACTGACGCCTCTGCCATCCGCCCGATTACCGCGATCCGGGAGACGTCTCCTCCGTGATCTGTTCGAGATACGTCGCGATCTTCGCCAACGCACCCGCACTCAATTTTCTTCCATACCATGCCGGCATCGTGTCCGCAGGAAAACCGGGCACCACATAGGTTCCCGGCGACACCACTGATTCGACAATATACTCTCGAACTGTCTGGGCCTGTCCCCGATACTGTGGATCAGCCAGACGAGCCGCTCCCGTCTTGCCCAGCCAGAGCGGAGGACCAACCTTCCCCTCCGCCCCCGCAATACCTGGAATCCGATGGCAGACCACACAACCGGCGCGAACAAAGAGTTCTTGAATAGGCTCCTCCCCCGTCACCAGGGGCACCAGATTCGGGTCGAGCTTTGGAAGGGCTGGTGGTACACCGGAGGACTGGGGAGCGTTTTGGATCCCGGCCAAGGCAACCAGGAATACAAGACCGGCCACCAACGCGGCGATGGCCTTATTCTTTGGGCTCGACGAAGGAACAGATGGAGGAACGTTCGGAGCAACCATAACCGGGCAGACTAGGCCTTACAAGAACATTGTTGAAGCGGCTGGTACTCGACAATGGCGCCAGACTCCCATGTGGGAAAGCGTCTAACTACAACATCTGTATCACTGCTACTTGGGACCATCCATCGCACACCGAAATCCAATCGTGCGATCCTGGTAATCCGGCTCTGCCGATACCCGCGCAGATGATCGTAACGCCACCGGCAGATCAGACCAAGACCCTCCACGAATCACTTTCTTCTCTCCGGTAGCCGGGCCCGAGGGATTTTTCTCAGGACTCTTCGAATAATATTCTCGATCGTACCAATCGGCCACCCATTCAGCGGCATTCCCTGCCATGTGGTGAAGCCCATACGGACTACGCCCGCCTTCCTTCAACCCATGGCGCACACTCATCCCTTCGACGCCACCACTCACCCCCGCTAGTGTCACCGCCTCACTTACCCATACCCCGCGATTATAATTGGCAATGTCGACGAAGGGCTGCATCTGTCCCCAGGGATATCGTCGCCCGTCAGTACCACGCGCTGCCTTTTCCCACTCCGCCTCCGTCGGAAGCCGTTTCCCTGCCCATGCACAATACGCCCCCGCATCTGCCCAGCCCATTCCTACCGCCGGGCGATCACTGACCGTCTCTGCGGCCTCGTCATCCCAAGTGGGTGGAGCATCATGCTTCGCCTTCACGAGAAACACCCGATAATGCTGCATTGAGACCTCGTAGCGGTCGATATAGAAGGCGTCGAGAGTGACGACATGCTCTGGCCGTTCAGCGGGAAGCCCGTCATTACTCCCCATCGTAAACGGCCCAGCCGGAATCAGCACCATGGGCGCGCCATCTTTTCCTTTGGCACCTTCTGCAGCAGTACCTCCTGCCGTGGACGGTGGTTCGGCCGCCGAAGCCATCCCCAAGCCGAACAGCATGATGGCAGACAGTACGGCCGTTACACTAAAGAGTCGCATACAATCCTCCCATCTACGGTAGATCCAGAGCAGGTCAAGTCCACGCCCGGGCAAAGTGTAGCCGTGCCGGGCGGCAAACTCAACAGCATGAAAAAGGAGCACGCATGTTGGGTGCGATGCCGATAACGACGAGGGCGCGAGGGTGAGTTATGGAAAGCTCTTGAATATTGAAATGAGGCACAACCGGGGACCGCATCAACGGCCGGCAAGAAGTTCTTGCCGGCCGCGCGGAAAGAGATTCAGGATAACGCAGCGGTTAGCGCGCGAGTTCTGCGACACGACGGTCGTGATCTTTTACCGGTCTCGCCGTCGCGATTTCAGACCGGTCCAATAAATTGTGCAGCACTTCTTGTTTCAACTGAACCATGAGCGCCTTGTTATGGTTAGAGGACAGCGATGCGTCCTGAAGCAGATTCAACCAGCCCATCGTCGCCACCTCATACCGGCTATTCGGCATAGCGGTGTGTAATTCCTGAAACACCGTAATGGCATCCGCTCGATTTTCAAACAACGCCACCAAAGCTCGCGTGTAATAGGCATCTTCGCAGGCTGCTCCCTTATGACAATTTTTTATTCGAACATCCTGCACCTGGGCAATTGCCTGAAGCGGCTTGAGTTCCGAGGCATCGACTGGGAAAAATGCGCTACTCGGTAGGGTCGTGGAAGAGCCGGATTTCATCGTTGTGCAGCCCTCAAAAACACCGGCGATAAGGGCACATATGGCGAGGGAGAGAATGGTTCGTCGCGACATCGTAGACCTCCTAGGCAGCGCGAATATTGGTCTCTTGCGTTGCATCGATGCTCTGACTGTACCATCGAACTTCAATCTGGCCATTACACGGAGGCTGTACCTCTTTGGTACGGGTCCCCCGCGACACGCTACACGTCAACGATGGCTACCTGTTCAATTGGACCTGCTCAAAATGGGATTCGGCCTGACGATCTCAGGAAGAGAGTAGAGAGGGGAGAGAAACGCCTTCGCCCCGGCTCAGTTGCGGGACGAAGACTCGCTTCTAGTGCCAATTTGCGGCAAGAATCTGTTGCACGTCCTGTGGTCGCTGGGAAATGGCCTGATCCCAATTTAGCCCGGTCTGCTGCGTGAATCCCGCCATTGCCTGGATGAGTTGATTTACCTGGGTGTTCATCAATTGTTGACCATTACCGGCCTGTACCGTTTCAACTTGATTGCCTGCTCCTCCATACCAGTTGGCAATCGTCACCTGATCGGTCGAACCATAGACTGCAATGCGTAAGTCGTTGGCACTTTGACTCAGCATAATATCGAGGGGATTGATCCCTGACGCAAAACTCAATCGATCACCAGTCCCACTGGTGTCCGTAATCGTGTCCTGACCATCTCCACGAGCAACTTGAAACACATCATTACCCGTCCCGCCGTTGAGCACATCATTCCCTTTTCCACCAGACAGGGTATCGTTCCCATCCCCACCCGCCAGAATGTTATTACCAGCGTTGCCGACCAACACATTGGCCAAGACATTTCCCGTTCCGTTGATGGCCCCTATTCCAGTGAGAGTGAGGTTATCTACGTTCGTACCCAACGTCCAAGTTACCGAGCTTTGCACCGTATCGATGCCGGCATTCAGTGCCTCGACGACCGTATCCCCGGCTCCAACTACATAGGTATCGTCTCCCGCGCCGCCGGTCAATGTGTTGGCCGCGCTATTGCCAGCGAGAATGTTATTGAGTGCGTTGCCTGTCCCGTTGATGACGCCTGTGCCCACAAGAGTGAGGTTTTCGACGTTTGCTGCAAGTGTATGGGTCACGGAACTTTGAACCGTATCAAGCCCGGCATTTGCAGCCTCGATAACCGTATCACCCGCGCCAATGACATAGGTGTCGTTTCCCGCACCTCCGGTCAACTGATTGGCGGCATTATTCCCGACCATCACGTTGTCCAGACCATTTCCAATGCCGTTGATCGCGGAAGTGCCGGTCAGGGTTAGATTTTCCACATTAGCAGCCAGCGTATAGGTCACGGAGCTGTGAACCGTATCAATCCCTTCACCAGCTAATTCGGTGACCTTATCGCCGACGTTGTCCACAATGTACAGATCATCCCCCTGCGCCCCGATGAGCGTATCTGCCCCAGCCTCTCCGCTAAGAATATTCGCCGCGCCGTTGCCAGTCAGAGTGTTGGCAAGACTATTACCGGTGCCGTTAACAGCAGCACTGCCCGTTAGGGTGAGATTCTCGAGATTCGTGCCCAGTGTCCAACTGACATCAGACTTCACGGTATCCGTCCCGGCACTCGCCGCCTCCACAACCGTGTCGCCAGCCCCTACGACGTAAGTGTCGTTTCCCGCCCCACCAGTCAGGACATTCACCGCACCATTTCCAACTAACATATTATTGAAGGAGTTGCCGGTACCATTGATGGCGGCGCTTCCAGTGAGGGTGAGATTTTCTAGATTTGTACCCAATGCGTAGGTCAGGCTGCTCAGCACCGTATCCGTACCTTGCCCGGCCGATTCGGCTACTATGTCGTTGATATTGTCCACAACAAACAGATCATTTCCAGTTCCGCCGGTCATGCGATCAGCGCCCGTGCCTCCATCCAGGGTGTCATTCCCTGCTCCGCCCGAGAGGATGTCGTCCCCCCCTCGTCCAAACAAGGTATCGTTTGTCAGATTTCCGTAGAAATAGTCCGTGTCTTCGGTACCTACCAGATTGACGCCTTCCGTATGGGCCAGCATGGCGCTGTAATCCCAAATCGTTCCATCGCTAAATTGGATTCGATCAACTCGCATTCCATCAGACTGGAAAAATCCAGCGAGGATCACTTGATCCGCAGTATTCTTGATGGTGAGAAGAGCATCAGTTTGAAAATCAGGCGTTGCCTGCAACGTGATATCGTCAGGTGTAATGCCATCGATGAGTTGAAGCGTATCGATATCAGCGCTACCACCTTGCTCATCGATGGCATCCTGACCATACCCACGACCGAACACATACAGATCATTTCCACTATTGCCTTCCAGGAAGTCATTCCCGGCGCCGCCGTCGAGGACATCATTACCGGCGTCGGCTCGAATCTGATCATTCCCGCCCATTCCTCGAATGGTATCGTCACCAGTGGAACCAGAGAATGTCTCGTCAGGTCCGGCACCAATGAAGGTTCGCACGCGGCCGTCGATCTCTCCTGAGGTCCAGATGGTCCCGTCCGCAAAGAGAAATTGGTCAACCATATTCGCTGGAGACCCATAGTAGGACTGCAGGCGCAACTCGTCGGCAGTCCCGTTAACCTTCACCACAAGATCATTTGTCTGCCTCTCGAGACTAAGGTTAGACGGCGCCACGCCCGCAAGAAATTGCACTTGGTCGAGTCCGGTATGGGCATACACCTGCACTCCCATCCTCACCACATCCTGCCCGTACCCAGGGCCGAACACGAATGTATTGTCGCCAGTCCCGATCAACGTATCATTGCCCGCATGTCCGTCCAGCCGATGGGAGCCGGACAGCTCATTGTCCAATGCATTCCCGACCAGGTTCACTTGTATCGTCGGACTCAGATAGACGTCGTCTTCGATCCTCAGGTTCTCGACGTTGTTCGGAGCTTGAAACGTGATCGACTCGGTCGGAGTTAGGTAAATTGTGTCACGGCCTGCATTCACTTCCTCGGTGATGGCTTGGCCCATAGACCGAAGGTGGTACGCATCATCCCCTGCACCACCGAACAGTTGATCGCCAGGGCCTGCCGAATCCAACAGGTCATTCCCCTCGCCACCACGCAATACGTTCTGTCCTGCGTTCCCGTACAGTCTATCGTTCCCACCGCCACCATCTAATTCATCATCACCTTCTTCGCCCTCTAAGACATCATCGCCGAACCCGCCAAGCAACACATCATTCCCATCACGCCCATACAACCAATCGTCCACTGTGCTTCCTTGAATGTGGTCGGCGAAGCTCGTCCCCTGCAGCGACCCTCCATTTACTGGGGAAGATAACTGAAATCCTCGGGCAAGCAACTCACTGTCCGTCAACATCGTGCCATCGGCGAATTCGAACTGACGGATGGTGTGAAACTCGGCAGGTCCATTCAATCCAAATCCAGCAATTTGAATGACATCACCACTAGTGCCGACGCGAAGCACCAGAGAATCAACAAGTGCCACATCGAGCTTCAGCGATTCGGCGGTGATGCCTGCACCAAAAATGAGGCGATTGCTTTGTGCCCCGTCATCTTGGAGCGTGTCGGCGCCGTCACCCAGATTAAATCGGTACGTATCGAGGCCGTTTCCGCCCAGCAAGAGATCATCGCCCTCACCGCCGTGAAGATCATCGTCTCCACCGCCGCCTTGCAGCACATCATTCCCCTCACCACCATCCAGCAGATCCGCGCCAGCCTGGCCAACGAAAAACGGGGAATCCCCGAAGAGGAGGTCATCTCCAGCTTCACCATAAAGTTCGTCATCACCCAGATCGCCGACCAGTTGATCGGTTCCTTCACCCCCGAACAACTGGTCCTGTCCCGCACCACCCCATAGCTGATCATCGCCTTCTTCACCATCCAGCGTGTCGTTGCCCCCGGCAAGGACGACAACCGTGGGATTATTACCATCACCGTACAAGAAATCGTTTCCAGCGCCGCCGACCAGGAAATCCTCCCCTTCCCGCCCCTGCACATCGTCGATGCCGTCGCCACCATCGAGGTGATCATTACCAAGTCCGCCGTTCAGCAAATCATCGCCGGCCTCACCCGAAAGAAAATCGTTTCCATCTTGGCCAAAGAGCGCATCATAACCTTGCCCACCGAAAATCGTATCGTTGCCGATATCTCCTTGCAGTTCGTCATCTCCATCGTCACCGAAAAGCGTGTCATCACCCTCTTGCGCGGAGATGCGATCATTGCCAAAGCCACCCCAAAGCGCATCGTCTCCGAGCCCACCCTGCAACTCATCATTGTCAGCGCCGCCATCAAGAAAATCATTTCCCGCAAATCCGGCAAGCCGATCTACGCCGGTTCCACCATATAGGATGTCGTCGCCCCCGCCACCCTGTAGTTCGTCTGCTCCTGCACCACCGTCAAGAATATCGACGGCACCTGGATCACCGGAAAAATCGCCGACCAAGAGGTCGTCCCCATCACCTCCGGAAAGCATGTCTGCTCCGGCACCGCCGAACAGCGAATCGTTTCCATCACCCCCATCAAGCCAATCATCGCCAGCAATCGTTTGCGTAAAATCCGACTCACCATACAGTCTATCGTCACCGGCGCTGCCCAGGAGAATGTCGTTGCCGCCATCGCCGACAAGCACGTCGTTCCCACCGCCGCCGTCCAGATAGTCGTCCCCTCCAGACATCGAGATCACCGCGGACTGCGCCAATCGATTCCACATGAAATTGTCATAATAAACACTTACCCAGCCGGCCGGTCTATTCTCCCCCCGGAGGACATCGTTACCGTCTCCACCCAAGAGCACATCCGCGCCCATCTCTCCCATCAGCGTGTCATTACCAGCCCCACCATCGGCATAGTGCTCCCCGCTACCAATACGAGGGCCCGTGGAATCCCAAAAATCGGCAATTCCCACGGCGTAATCGTCGCCGTCCCCACCGAGGAACATATCCCCCTCAGTCACAAAAGCGTAATCGTCTCCAGAACCACCGATCAAATAATCATCTCCATACCCACCAAAGAACACGTCATCTCCAAGCCCCCCATCCAACAGATCCTGAAAACCTGTGCCGCCAGGAAAGTTATCCCCTTGAAAGGAATCATTCCCGCCATTTCCATAAATTGCCATTGGCCCGAATCCGCGCCCTGTATAGGGGTTATCCGTGTCGTTTCCGTTGTAGATGTTGAGGAACGGCCCAGTCGGAACTCCCGTGTCTTGCGGCATTCCAGAAACGTCCCGCAACTGGATTCCCATCTGACCGCTTTGGAAGTTCTCGTTAACAATGAGAACCCCGTTGACGATCAGATCGGTCCCTGACATGACATAGGTTGTTCGGCCATCCAGACTTGTGTAACTATTGGTAGGATTACCTGCACGACGGATTCCCCCTTGCAGCAGGCGGGCGTCAAAAACAATCTGCCCCTGCGCGTCGCTGTCTTCGATCCGATCCATTCCATCGCCTGCGGAATAAATGTAGGTATCGAAGCCGGTGCCGCCTTCGAGAAGATCATTGCCTCCCATGCCTGCAAGACGGTTGTTGCCGCTATTGCCTATGATCACGTTAGCCAGATCGTTGCCCGTTCCTGAAGTATTGCCCATGCCGGTAAGGGTCAGATTTTCGACGTGGGAGCTTAGGGAAAAACTGGCCGAAGCACGAACCTCGTCAAAGCCGCTATTCTCAAACTCAACGACTCTGTCGCCTGAATTATCCACAATGTAGATGTCATCGCCAGCCCCACCACTCATGCTATCGATGCCACTGCCGCCATTCAATTTGTCCTTGCCTTGTTGGCCAATTAAAATGTCGTTGTCAGCTTCGCCATACAGTTCGTCGTCACCGTCATTGCCCTCAAGATAGTCTTGCCCCGCTGCGCCATGGACAAAATCGTCTCCAGCGCCTGCATAGATGTGGTCATTTCCTCTTCGCCCCAGATACTCTCGACCCTCGACATCTCCAAATATGACGACTTCGGCTGCAGTGGCCCCGCGCTGGTTGTTGAAATTTGTGCGTTCATCAACAAAAAGCGTAGAGCTGCTGGGGGTCCCATCCGTTTGATTGAAGCGCAACTTTTCCGCCAATAGCTCGGCCCGGTCGTTAAGAGCCAATTGAGTCCAGACACCAACGCCGGTATTGGCATCGTATATATCTAGTGAGTGGTCCTGGTTATGAAGTGTTTCATAATCGATGCCTGTCGCAACAAATGGATTTAATTCACGAAGCGCATAGCGGTAGGCAAGTCCATCCAGAGTCATGCTCTTCGCCTGACTGAATACAGCAGCGCTCGACATCCCAACTAAATCCACCAGACGATAGATATTTGCACTGGATAGACTGCTTCGTAGACTGATGAGATTTACATAGTACGCCTCGCGATTGGGATCACCCATTCCAGAGGGCCCTGGGGGAGTGGGCGTGCGATCGCCAGTAAAAATGACGCGCAGGGCATCAAGGCTCGTTTCTAGCCGACGGGCAGCCATCGATGAGGAGGCCTCAAGAAATCTCGTAACTGCAGCAACATCGATCGTCGGGTCAATGGCCGCAGCAAGGTCATACCATGCGAGGGCATCAGTGGCAGTCGCTATTTGATGATCATGAAACGATAGATTGAGACCGGTTTCCTCGATAAAAATGTCCACTGGAGTACCAATTTGCGTACCCAGTCCAGCCGCGATCGACAGCCCATTCTGGCTGACAATGTTGGTGATGAGGCCGGAAGGAACCGTATGCTCCGCGACACCCAACCGCTCCAACACTTCAACAACTGCGCCTCCAATACCCGGCGCATTGTATGTATATGTGTGGCGGATATTTGTCGCATGGTCAACCGTAAAGGCTTGGGCGAGGAACCCTCCAAGTGAATGGCCCGTCACCGAGAGCAACTCATTGGATCGAAGCGTTCCTTGATCAACTAACTGCGCGTAGTATGACTGGAGCGCTGCATACTGAGGACTCAATGTGGCTGATTCTCCAGCTACCAGTAGCCCGTCTGTGATGAGGTCATTGATCTCGTTCGGATTCGTTCCACGAATCGCCAAGATTTTTTCTCCAGTAGCAATACTCTGGAAAAGGGTCACGGACAATCCTGTCGCAGCATCAGTAAACGTATCGGCTGCAATTTTGAAGGTAGCGACAAATTGATCGGCGAGGGCATCGGTAAATCCGTCACCTTTCAAGGCATTCTTGTAATTCTCAACTGACATCGTTGCAGTGAGATCGCTATATGCTGCCATGGAAAGCTGCGCATGCTGAAAATACAGAGTAATTGGACTAGTCATTTCAAGCCCCTTCCGATTTTCTCAGCCGTTTGAGCTTAAAAACTTCTGCCCAAATGCTGCTGTGAATACTATGATTCGGATAATTTGGACAGGTAGTTGGTGACATAGGCGCAATGCGAGAATTAATCCAACCACCCCCGTATAAATAGTCTGTAGCTGTCCCCAATAGTTCGCCCGTCTCCCTATCCTGAATTGCGCCTTCTATTTTTGTGATATGCGCCCATGACGAAAAGTCACGATTCCACTTACTTGATTGGACATAGCGATCTAGCAGTTTTTTGTCGTCCGGCACGCCATCAGGCCTGAAGTATGATTGATCCACTTCAACTGTCCTGAACACCTTTATGCCAGCTTCTGTCTCGCAAAGATGTTCAAAGTATAAACGGCTGGGAATGATGTCCCATGTCGGCAGTAACACAACCGCAGCAAGCGTGATGCCTTGCAATGCCCTCGTCGATGACGAGGGCAACACGCATACCCTCCCGAGCCATCCAAGCGCTCTAATAACAGACCAGGAAAGTACCCCATACACAATCAGGGCAAAAAGCAGTGCGAGTGCTATCATTCAGGCTGCCTTTCATCGAGTTCGTGCGTTGCAATCCGTCGGATAGACGTTGATCTTTTTCTATGCACGCGGCTACTAAGTACCATGCATGCGATTCAGGCCTACCGCTCCCGCAAACCTTCTTTCATCGACTTCAGCAATGGGCTTAGCAAGAATTCGATCACACGCCGCTGGCCGGTTATGACTTCAACCGTGACCGCCATGCCTGGCGAAAGATGGATCTGCTTGCCCTCCACTTGCATCGTGACTCGATCCATACTCACCCGGCTCGCATAGACCAGCCCGCCTTTCTCTAACGGTACCGCATCGTCCGAGACGGTCAACACCTTTCCAGGAATTGTCCCGTACAAGGTGAACGGAAAGGTTTCGACCTTCATTTCAACCTTCTGCCCTTCCTTCACGAAGCCAATGTCTTTATTTTCGAACTGCGCTTCAACTTCCACTGGATGGTCATGAGGCACAATAGTCAGCAACGGCTGCGCTGGCGTTACCACCCCACCCACCGTATGCACTGCCAATTGTTGAACAACGCCGTCAATTGGGGAGACCAGTTTCTGAAGCTCAGTTTTCTGTCCGGCTTTGCGCACCTCTTGGATGAGCGATGCAGCTTTCATTTCCGTGGTCGAAAGCTCTGCCTGCTTACTCTGCTGAAATTCCGAGATGAGTGCCTGATAGTTTTGTTCGGCTTCCGCCAAGGCCGCGTGATCCTGACGCAACTTGCTCTTTTGCCCCGCCCATTCCTGCGCTTTATCGATACGTTGCTGCTCAAATTGGAGGTAATCCATCTTGGAGACATACTGTTGGGCCAGCAGCGACCGGTAGGCCTCGGCCCTCTCATTTTCCATCGGAACTGTGGCCTCAAGACGTCTGAGATTATCTTTTGTGGCATCCACGGCAGCTTTGCGCTGACCGATGAGGTGTCGTGCGGCATCCACCCGCGCCGAATACTCCGCCGTCTGATCCCGTAAGAGTTGCTGCTGAAGCAATACGAATGCCGGATCGGCATCACCGAATGCAGTGAAGGTACCTTGCCCGGCTATGAGTGCACGCAAACGAGCTGCCTCGACCAAAGCGGCTCGGTACTCGCTCAAAGCTCGATCATGGTCGGCGCCGTTTTGAGTGGCATCCAGCTCAATGAGGACTTCACCTTGTTTGACCACCTGGCCGTCTTGTACATGAATGGCGGCGATCACCCCGGTCTCAAACGGCTGAATAGTTTTGGAATGGCCGCTAGGAATGATTTTGCCTGGTGCCACTGCCACGATATCGACCTGACTCAACGAAGACCATGCGACGGCTGACGCAAATACCAGCATGACGGTCCAGAGGATGGCACGACCGATCGGCGATGGTGGAACATCCTGAATTTCAAGCACGGCCGGGAGAAAGTCGACCGCCTGCCCCCGCGGCGGCGCCGCATTCGGTTTGGCCGACTCATATTGCCAAGTTGCGCGCCAGAGGGACACATGCCGTTGTGTGGGCTGCATCGTCATGCCGCACGCCCTTCCTGATGCTGGTGAAGTCGCGTATACATCCCGTTGCGCTTGAGCAAGTCATCATGTGTGCCTTGCTCAACCAACTGTCCTCGATCAATAACGTAAATCCTGTGCGCAGGACGAACCGTGCTGAGTCGATGGGCAATGATGATGACCGTACGCCCCTTGCAGATCTGGGCCATGTTTCGCTGAATGATCGCTTCGGACTCGTAGTCTAAGGCGCTCGTCGCTTCGTCGAAGATGAGAATTCGGGGGTTGGCCACTAAGGCGCGGGCGATCGCGATACGTTGACGCTGTCCGCCCGAGAGGGCGCAGCCGTGCTCACCTACGCTCGTATCGTACCCTTCGGGAAGTTCCAGAATGAATTCATGAGCGCCTGCCAGTTTCGCAGCCTGCATGACCCGATCCATAGAGAGCCCTGGATCGGCCAGCGCAATATTGTCCCGAACGGAACGATTGAAGAGAAAGTTTTCTTGCAACACCACTCCGACTTGACGCCGTAACCAGGCTGGATCCACCTGCGCGAGATCCACACCATCGACCAGAATCCTCCCACGTTCCGGCACATAGAGCCGTTGCACCAACTTCGCGATCGTACTTTTACCGGACCCTGATCGCCCGACCACCCCGATGATCTGACCCGGCTGTAGGGCAAGGGACACGTGCTGGAGAACCGGCGGCCCATCAACTCGATACCGAAAGTCCACGTCGTCAAAAATGATCTGTCCGGCAATCTGCGGAAGCGTCATGCGGTTGGGATTGTAGGAAGGTTCGGGCTTGGCATTCAGCACGTCGCCCAGTCGTTGAATAGAGATGCCGACCTGCTGAAATTCCTGCCAGAGGTTCACCATGCGCAACAACGGCCCGGTCACCTGGCCCGAGAGCATGTTGAAGGCGATTAACTCGCCGATGCTCAGCGCGCCGTCGATGACTTGGTAGGCGCCCACCCACATGATGGCTATGGTCGTGAATTTCTGAATACAGGTCGCCACTTGCCCAGCCATACTAATGAGGCTGGTCGCACGGAAACTCGCTCGGACATAGCCTGCCAACTGCTCATCCCATTGACGTTGTAACGGCGGCTCGACTGCGAGAGCTTTCACCGTTTGTATGCCGCTCACAGCTTCGACTAAAAAAGATTGATTTTCCGCCCCCCGGCTGAATTTCTCGTTCAGACGGCCTCGAATGGTGGGCGTAATCACCAACGATAGCAACGCATACAATGGCAAGGAAGCCATGACGACCAACGTCAGAGTCGAGCTGTAGATCCACATCACGCCGAGGAATACGACGGTGAAGACCACATCCAGCACGACCGTGACGGAGTTACTCGTGAGGAATTGACGAATCTGTTCGAGTTCGCGTACCCGTGCCACGGTATCGCCGACCCGGCGGGCTTCGAAGTAGGCCAACGGGAGAGCCAAGAGATGGCGGAAGAGTTGCGCCCCCAGCCCGACATCGATCCGATTGGTCGTGTGTGCAAACAGGTACGTACGCAGGCCGCCGAGCAGCGCATCGAAGAGGGCGAGCGCTAGCATGCCCACCGCCATCACGTGAAGTGTCGTGAACCCCTTGTGCACAAGCACTTTGTCAATGACCACTTGGGTAAACAGCGGGGTGAGCAGCGCAAACAGCTGGAGGAAGAACGACGCCAGTACGACCTCGCCCAGCAGGCGCCGGTACTTGAGCACGGCGGGAATAAACCACGTGATGTCGAAGGGAAGATCCCCTATTCGTAGCCCTGCGCGCTTTGTGCAGAGCAGTAGGCTACCGCTCCAGTTCGCGACAAATTCCTCCTTCAACAAAATGCGCGGCCGTTCTTCCAGCGGATCCTGGAAGAGGATCTTTTCTCCCTGCACTTTCGCTAGGACAACATACTTCCCATCAGTCCTTTGGGCGATCGCCGGAAGGGGTGTTGCTGCCAGTTCGTCCCATGAGGTCGTCACAAAACCGGCTTTGAGGCCGACGTGTTTCGCTGCACGCAACAATGCGTTCGACGTCAAGGTCCGGCCAGATTCGCCGAATTGATGCTGAATCTGGCCGCCGTCCATGGGCACATCATGAAACCGCGCAATCAATAACAGACACAATAAGCCCGTATCGGGCAGATATCCCGCCGTTGAGCAAGAATCGAGATGAGGAGTGGAGACATCCATGACGGAATGGCGAGTGACTCTTTAGGACAGTTTCGATTTGGGAGGCTGGAGACTGGCGATCATCTGCTGAAGTTGTTGGTGCAAGCGGATTACCGCATCAATCGGCAAGGCCACCCGTACGGTCCTGGTCCCCTCAAGCTGCTTCGGAAGTGTTTCGCCTTTTTGTGCCTGTTGAGCCACCGCACCGAGTAGCCCCGGCTCCAAAAACCCAAAGTCCACATAAGCCAAGCCTTGCGCGAGACTGACATGTGAGTAGTTCGCCAAGGTCGGCTGGTCGGCGTCTCCTATAGACTTGAGACGGACGTTCACCGCTAATGACTTGTCACCATTCTGTCTGGGATTGCTACCAACGGCCATGCGCTTGCTCCTTTACGCCGATGAACGATTCACTGGAAATGGATTGCCCGACTCACACCTGACAAGGTCGATGTTATGCGAAGGTGGCTAAGTGGAATATTCCCCGGAGGGTGGGCGCTGCTGAAAACTTTGGTAGGCCAAGAATATACTTATATCTGTGAGGCCTCATCCTCCAGATGAGCGGAGGGCGGCACAAAGAACACAACGGCACTGCAGATGAAGATTTTAGGCCGATAATATTTCTCTCATGAAGACGCTACGTTAGACGTTGCCGTGTGATTGCAGACTAGCGCATCCGGCGGGCCCGTCAATTCTTCCCTATCATGCCTCACCAGTGTAGACTGAAGACTGTGCTCAAATCGCGGAGGATACGATGCACCAGGTCGTCAATCGCCTTGCCAGAATAGGCACTTTGTTTGCCGTCGCAGCGCTAGGGTTGGTCTTATACGCCTGTGTTGGAGTGAGCCAAAAGGACACGTTGCCTACGGTCTCCACAGTCGATCTCGCTCGATACGCCGGAACCTGGCATGAAATGGCGCGATTGCCGATGTGGTTTCAACGACATTGCGTAGCTTCCAAGGCCACCTACACAGTGCGTACCGATGGAGCCATCGGCGTGCACAATGAATGCATTACCGATACCGGTGGGCATGACCAGATCGAGGGTGTGGCCACAGTAGTTGATACGAGCACACATGCCCGACTGAGAGTGGTGTTTGATAATTTCTTTGCGCGGCTGTTCGGCTCGTCGCGGGAAGGGAACTATTGGATTCTCGCTCTTGATTCGGAATACCGAACCGCGATGGTGGGTACGCCGGATCGCCGTTATCTCTGGATCCTGTCACGTTCGCACCAACTCGACGAGTCTACATACCAACACCTGGTCGAGCAGGCCCGGCAACTCGGTTTCCCCGTTTCGGACCTTATTCGCACCCGTCGACTAGCGGCATCATAGATCGACAGGCTAAGTCCGCCGCAGATTTGGCCTACGCGCGCCGGCCGTCACTTCGGTGATGCCAATAAACCGTCTGCAGCTGCCGGTCAGGCTGGCTGCGCTCTCCCGGCCGTGCTGTATGAGCGGATGCCGTGTCCGTGAGAACCTGGCTTATCGACGACCCTCCCTCAATACGCCTTCCAAATGCTCGCGCAAAGTGCCGATCTCTTTGGATTTAAAAGCCCCTCTCATGCGCTCCATGACCTGGATGGCTTCTTCAATGGCCGCTTCATACCGGCCCAATCGTGGGCATCTCATAAATGCGCAAATATCTGTAGGCACTTGTGGTTGGCCACTGCGGGATGCCTTCAGAGTGCGGCCGACCAGAGCGGAGAGCTGGCTGATGTGTCCCTGCCGGCTAACCGGAATGTCCTACGGGATGTAGACATCAACGAGGAGAGTGCCCAGGATAATACAGGCGGAGAAGGCGTACCAAGGCACATCAGAGCGGTGCAAAGCCAAACCACCCTTAGATGACGGGTAGCCGCATGGTGTTGATTTGGTCACAAAAACTCCGTACGCCACGCTCTCGCACAGACGCCGGATCATGAGGCGGGCAAACGATGCAGCTTCGCGGTCGAACCCGTGGCGCGAATCGGCCACTTACCGATTTACAAGAGATCCTCTCCCACGACAGACACCATCTTCCATGATACCGTCAAACACTGATACTGATGCAGATGTATGGATGCGGCCTCTTTTGTCGGAAAAAAACATTCCCGAAAAATTTGGCCAAGCAACGCGGAGAAGTGTGGTGTCCCCAACGGGATTTGAACCCGTGTTACTGCCTTGAAAGGGCAATGTCCTAGGCCAGGCTAGACGATGGGGACGAAGAAAGATCCGTACCGGCGGGTTGATTCATACCATACTTGATCGAGAGGTGTCACTAGTCTGAACCAGTCCTCCTGAACTTCATTATGAGTCGGGCCGGCTGACGGCCGATTGACGCCCCGCCCCTAACCACAGTACTCTGCGGCTATGGATCAATTTCGCAATCCTTCACCGGACAAACCCCTGGATTTGGCGGCCTCCTCCTCGATTTCCCCGCACACCGACAGCCTGCTGTCATCCGAGGATCTGTATCTTTTCAATGAGGGCACGCACTTTCATTTGTATGACAAACTAGGCGCACATCCCACGACCGTTCAGGGGGTCGATGGCACCTATTTCTCGGTGTGGGCACCGGAAGCGGAACAGGTCTCGGTTTTCGGGACATTCAACCATTGGGATCCTGGCCGCCATCCGCTTCGCCCCTGCCACTCATCCGGCATTTGGGAAGGCTTTGTTCCCGGCGTGGGGGTCGGCGCCCTGTACAAGTTTCATATCCGCTCCAAAAATCATGGG
Organism: Nitrospira sp.; assembly: GCA_024998595.1. Lineage (GTDB taxonomy): Bacteria > Nitrospirota > Nitrospiria > Nitrospirales > Nitrospiraceae > Nitrospira_A. The sequence goes on along the minus strand of JACOEK010000005.1, from coordinate 166,650 downwards.
GCCGTGCTCATCAAGACCGATCCATTTGCCCGCTTAAATGAAATTCCGCCGAAATCCGCCTCCGTGGTCTGGGATCTGAATTACACGTGGCAAGACCAGGATTGGATGCAAAACCGCACCCGGCGCAATGCCCTCCAGGCCCCGATTAGTGTGTACGAAGTCCATCTCGGCTCGTGGATGCGGGTTCCCGGTGAAGGCAACCGCTCCCTCAGTTATCGCGAAGCTGCACCGAAACTGATCGAGTATGTCCAGCGATTGGGCTTCACGCACGTGGAGTTTCTCCCGCTCATGGACCATCCATTTTTTGGATCCTGGGGCTATCAAACGACCGGCTACTTTGCTCCCTCTGCCAACTATGGCACGCCGCAAGATCTCATGTACCTCATCGATCAGCTTCACCAGCACCACATCGGCGTCATCCTGGACTGGGTCCCCTCGCATTTTCCGACGGATGAACATGGCCTCAGCCGATTCGACGGCAGCCATCTGTTCGAGCATGCGGATCCCCGTCAGGGCCTCCATCCCGACTGGGGAACGGCGGTCTTCAACTACAGCCGCAACGAAGTGCGCAGCTTTTTAATCAGCAGCGCGCTCTTCTGGCTGGAGCAGTACCATGCCGACGGACTTCGCGTGGATGCCGTCGCCTCGATGTTATATCTCGATTACTCGCGTAAAGAAGGGGAATGGATTCCCAACAAGCATGGCGGTCGGGAAAACCTTGAAGCCATTACGTTCCTGCGCCAGATGAATGAGGAAATCTATCGCCGACATCCGGACGTCCAAACCTATGCAGAGGAGTCAACCTCCTGGCCATCTGTGTCGCGTCCGACGTATGCCGGTGGGCTGGGGTTCGGCATGAAGTGGGATATGGGCTGGATGCACGATACCCTGGAATATATGGCGCTGGATCCGGTGTATCGCAAACATCATCACCGCAACCTGACCTTCCGGATGCTCTATGCCTTCCAAGAGAATTTTTTGCTGCCGCTTTCCCACGACGAAGTCGTGCATGGCAAAGGCTCGCTCCTGGGGAAAATGCCCGGGGACGATTGGCAGAAATTTGCGAATCTCCGCACCCTGTTTGGTTATATGTATGCACAAGCGGCCAAAAAGCTGATTTTTATGGGCGGGGAGATCGGACAATGGCGCGAATGGGCGCATGACGACAGCATCGATTGGAACCTGCTCAATTATCCGCCGCATCAAGGGCTGCAACGATGGGTCGCCGATCTCAATCATTTGTACCGCGACGAACCGGCCCTGCACGAATTCGACTTTGACCCTCGGGGATTCGAATGGATCGATTGTCAGGACGTGGACGCCGGTATTATCAGCCTTCTCCGCCACGGACGATCTTCCGGGGAAAGTATCGCCGTCGTCTGTAATTTCACGCCGGTCCCGCGCTTGCAGTATCGAGTCGGCGTCCCGCAGGGCGGCTATTGGAAAGAATTGCTGAATAGCGATGCATCCATGTACGGCGGCAGCGGACTGGGAAATCTCGGCGGTCTATCGGCGGAGCCTGTCCCTGCTCACGGCCGCTCACACTCGCTGGCCCTGACCTTGCCTCCCTTGGCCGTATTGTTTTTTAAGGCTGCCTCCTAACGCCGGGCCCCGGCTCGCCTTTCTATTCTGGCTCAGGTAGGATCACGACGTTCATCCGGCCCGATCGGATGAACGGATTTTGGCTATGAGGGAGGCGATGATGGCGATTCGCTCACACACGACATGGATGTGGCAAAATTTACTACTGTTTGCTGTGTGCCTTGCCCTCGCGCATTGCTCTCACGACATTCATGAAAAACGCGCCGACACCATCAAAGATCATGTCGAATCGTTCTACGATCATTTGAAGCACGATCGAGTCGCTGCCGCCGTTCGTGAGAACGAAGCCATCGAACACCTCTCCAGCCAGTTGGGAGAGATCGTGACCCGACGTGTCAATCAACCAGGCAGCAATCAGATCGATCGTGAATGGACAGACCTCCGCACGGCCAATGAAACCGCCGCTCAAAACTGGCTGGCTCTGGGGCAATACCTTTCAATCAAGAAACACTATGCTCAATCCCGGGCAACCTACCAGCGCGTCATCGATACCTACACCGGCCCAACCGAACGAACTTATCGGGAACAAGCGACTCGAGCCATTCGCGACCTGGACTTTCTCAGCCCTTCCCCTGCCTCTCGATAACAAGGAACAACCGGTAGATTCGATCCATGCGACACCTTGCGCCACGACTGACGATTCTTATGATGGGGGTCTGCATTCTCCTATCCGGGTGTGTCCATAGAATTCACGTCTCTCCCTCATCGAATGGCCCGGCCACTATGGCAATTCCTGTCGGCGCACAACTCGATGTGCCATTTCTGGCCATAGAAGGCGCTGACCATATGCCGGGTATCCCAATGCTCGATTGGCCGGCAAAGGACCTGCGCCAAGCCATCCTCCATTACTTTGCTGACCGACAGACATTCAGCGCGATCGGACCAGGCCCGGCCGACCTCAAACTGGTGGTGAAGGCTTGGCTCACTCTTCGAGCGCCGGATCGTTATCTGTATCGAGTCCATCTGGAAGCTGACCTGTCGTATACCGGGCAACCGACGTTTAAAACCTATGCTGCAGAAGGCGAAGCACTGGGATCTTCAGTCAGGTGGATCACCGCTTCAGACCAAGAACCCATTGATGAAGCCACCGCTCAGGCCCTCCAACAATTGGCGGCTCAAATCGAACAAGATCGAGACCTCATCATTAAAGGCACTAGCCGTTAGGCAAATCCTCCGAACAGATTTTCCCCCATACACACAACTTGGCAGTGAGAATAGCCATGCATGGCCTACGCATTCGCCCTCTGCAGCGCGTATGCGTTCCGATACTGCTACGTATCGCATCAGATACAGATATCTACTTGATGCTGCGTAACTGTTTCAAACATTCCTTCGCATAACCTGCATTTATCTCGTTTGACCACATTTCTATCCATCGCCTTCCGGCGAATGCACAGTGGCACTGCTGGCATCAGCCTTGCTTTCCCCTGCCAGTGTTCCAAATCTGATCACTACTGACTTTGAGTGCTTCTGATCCAAGAAGGTCACTCACAAGAAGAGGATCTCATTGCCGCGCCTGGCGTGGAGAAAGTCCCTGTGTGTCCAAACGTGTGATTCTCTGTTTCGATGGTGAATGGGACCGTCCTCCAGACCCTGGCGTCTTGGGAATTTCATCAAGACATCCCCCGGGGCAGTCCCGACCTAATTGCCAATTCGATTCGTCTCCGGAAACGAATGTCCTCCAGCTGTACCAATCGATTCTACCTCGCGCAGACAACGGACGCTTGCAGCAGAAATGGTATGAGCCCGGCAACTCAATACCCTGGTTCCATCGATTTCGAGATGGCTCGTTCGGGTACGGCCTGGATCAAACCATTCTCCAGGGCTATGCCTACCTCGCCGCAACATATGACCCCGGCGATGAGCTGTATATTTATGGATTCAGTCGAGGGGCCTATACCGCTCGATCTCTGATAGGACTACTCACGCTGGCCGGGCTTCCATCTCCGACAGCGCTTAGTGAAGCCCATGTCCGCCTCGTGCGGGAAGCGGCAAGCACGCTCTCGCCCTCAAGCGGGACGGCAGCGCATCTGCGTGAATGCCTTACCCGAATGGTAACTGATCCTAACAATCACGTGATTGATGAGGCCTACCGTTTGTATCGTACTCTGCAAAACGCCCCTCAGACCTCGGGAGTTTCTCTTAGTCGTCGACGAGGTCCCTCTGAAATGACCGTCACATTGCTAGGACTCTGGGACACCGTAGGCCCGCTAGGCATTCCAACGAACGGGCTCAGATGGCTGAACGAACATCGTTACAACTTTCGCGATACTGAACTGAGTCCCATTGTGCAACAGGCTTGTCATGCCCTCGCTATCGATGAACATCGGGCAGATCACAATGCGACACTTTGGACATCTCCGCCGAAGGCGGGGCAAAGCATTGAGCAGCGATGGTTCGCGGGAGCACACGGAGACCTTGGGGGAACCTATCCTGACCGAGACTTGGCTGACATATCCCTAGCCTGGATACAGCGACATTCGATGGCAAAAGGGTTGGCCATCAAGCCAAGCGTGATACCAGAACAGCTGAATGTGCTAAGCAGCATTCACGACTCTTTTAGCGAATGTTTCGTCGGATTTAGAAAGTGGATCCATCCACGATTCTATCGACCGGTGATGCAAACAGGTACGGACACAGAAGTCTTAGACGGATCTGTCCACACCCGGCTCCTTCACTCTCCCACCTACAGACCAAAAAATGAAGGACTGAACAGCTTTCTCACATTCGGCTGACCTTGAGTCAGACAAGGATGAGACCAGTGTTCATTCTCTTTCCACAGGTCTAGGCCCTACTTATAAGCGACCAATCGGAATCAGAATGCAGCGCAGATGAGCAGGGTGCGTCCTGCATCTGATAATCGAGGGCACGTAAGGCATAAGATGCCTGATTGAAGTCGCTGAACAGTTTTGGCGATTCGGAGGCCTGCCGAATGAATAGGACTACCCCGGCCATCTTGGCGCTGTGAAATAGCCACGGCGAATACTTGCCCACCTTAAGTCTACTCGCTGACATACTCGAGTGAATGCGCCCCTGCCAAAAAATTCTCTGACCGCCATCGTTTGCAACGCCCGGAAACAGCTGACCCCGCATACCTGCACGAAGTAGTATCCAAACATTGCAAAAATCACCACTTTCAGGATCTTTGAAGAAATAGCGAGATGTTGATAGACATCTCCGTAGCTTATGAGTCCTGTATAGCCAAGTGAAAACGTGAGAGCCGGAGTCACTGCAGCAGTACAACCCAGCACCCACGCTACCTTGCCACCGTATTGTCCGAGAAGTACGGCAACGAATGGCAAGACGATGATCACCGCCCCGTAGGGATGACTGTGGAAACTCGCAATCAATGTGCCTAGGAACGTCACGAGGATCTTGACGGGAAAGTCAGCCGATGTGGGATTCCATGATCCTCGCCACATCCATGCCAACGCGCATCCCGTCAGGCCAAATAGCGCCATCGCCAGTTTGGTGCCGCTCGGTCCATAGATTGTCGGGTACACCTCCAGGATAATTGATCGCCAGTTGATCATGAGAGTCGGGTCGTCACCGCGGAACTGCGCCATCCCTCCGAAAGCCGAGGGGTACGCCACGATTGCCTGGGTGCCAGCCACAAGCCATGACCCACCGAACCACACCCCGCCGGCCACAGCAGCCCCACCAATCGCGGCCCAGCGTTGTTTCCATAGCAGAAGGACTCCCAGGAAAATACCGTATTGTGGTTTGATCAGCAGGCAGCCCAACCAGATACCTGCCCGAAATTCTTTTCCGTTGCGGAATGCCAGATAGCATTCCGCAACACACCAGGCCAGCAATAGCTGCACCTGTCCGACGTAGAGCGTCAACACGACGGGATAGGACGCAAAGAAGCATAGGACAACGGACGGTCGATCCAAGTCGCCGCAATGCTGCGTGAGACGCCAGCTAAGCACGCCGGCCACGCACACATTCAGCACGATCCAAATGGCAAAGCTGACCGGTGGCGTGATCCACGTGAACGGGCGCATCATCCAGGCAAACAGCGGAGGGTACGGCACAGGGCCTACGACCGTGTCGGCAACCCAGGTGCGGTACGCGGGATCCAAGTTATACCTCTCCAGAAGCGCACGATAGGGCTTGTCGGTCGCTGCCAGATCATAGAGCCGCTCAGGGTGTCCGGTGTCTATAACCTTCGATTGGGACAGGTACAGCGCGTAGTCCGTGCCAAGATTCATGAAGAGACCCATATCCAGATATGATCGCCACGCAAAACAAGCGCTGCAGAGGACGAGGCCGAGAGCGATTAAACGCAGGCACCAAATCTGTCCCAGAGATGATAACAGCATCGGCCTGGCGTCTCGGGCTTGCTGCCGAATTGTGGAATTCGACATGCGAACATCCTTCATCGAGCACCTCCACGTGGACTACATGGGTTTTGTGATGCGGCTAAGCATAGGAATCTAAAAACCGGCGGAGATTCTGAAGCGCACTCACAGTACGCCGGAGCATCCGAAGCTCTCAATCCATCAAAAGTTGTACACGCACAGGCTGGCGTGCCTACAACGCGGCAGATGGGCTCGGCTTGGGCCGCCGTAGCAACTTAGGCATTGGCTCGTGGTGAGATCGGCGAAGTGCCTGAGGCTAAACACGATCCAAGTATAGCACCTCCCCAGCGCATCCCCTCGTTTGCGAAATGGCTGCCGTCACTCATTGGAAGTACCCTGTTCGCAGACTATCTGATCGGCCTGAAGCGAGATATTCTCGCCAATGATTGGTATGTGACGTCATGCGAGGCGCGGGAGGGCTGAATGAAACGTCCATCGCACATAAAGCTTCTCGTTCACTGCATTCTTTCGGATGTGGCTATGGGCTGCGCAGAGCAAGGGAAAATTTTCGATGTCGGACACAGCGGAACCTTACCCACAACCTTTCACAATCTCATCGATGGGGATCATCTTGCCGTCAAGATTCAAATCCCTGACGAACGCCGACCAGTCTTGGTCAACCTGGCAAAAGTAAGCTGGATTCAAGGAGAACGATTTGGCGTGGAACTCCTTGTCATGAATGTCGATGAACGCACTCGCCTGAACCGCTTCCTTGAAGCGAAACTTCCCTTGGAGTTGGAATTTCAGGATTTACACGCAGAATTGACGATCAGGGCTGCGGAGTAAGCGAAGAAGAGTCACAAGAACGTGGTTTTACACGGTGATCAACGCTCTTCGAGCCGATACCACCAAGGAGTTACTGCATTCAGGTCTATCGCAGAAGCTGCCCAGGTTCTACGCTTACACATAAGCACTGAACAATGGAGGAACCCACGATGAGCTGTTCGCGCTGCAAAGGATGTATGGTCGAGGATTTTCTTCTCGATATGGAAGATTCATCAGGGCCTATGTGGCTCCAGGCATGGCGCTGCATGAACTGCGGGAACGTGACCGAGAGCGTATTACAGCGAAACCGACAGGCGCAGGAAGCCACCAGTAAGTGCAATGCCCCTTCAAGCAAGAGAGAGATTCAACCCTCTAGCATAGAAGGCATCGCTGACTTGGCCGCATAAAAGGTACCGACGACCGGACCTAGGGAATACAGAGCATGTCCATTGATGTAGAGCTGGCCCTCGTATTGGGATTGTTCATGATCGGTGCGGTAGTGCTTGCAATCGACAACCTGGTGTATGCGCTGTCCAAGCGTCTGAGCCGCTGGATGCGCAATCGAAAATCTGTCTCCCGTACCCCACCAGCATTCACCTCGACACAAAAGAAGAGATTCTAATGGAACTCTGCGAAACCCGCACGACTCTTCGCACGTCGAAGGGCCGCACCTACCACTTCAGCCTCCTGGCGAAGACAACATACTTTTTACTCTCACCTGAGCCATGGAGGAGCCACCCATGACGCAATATTCGCCTGCCAAAATGAATGTCAAGAGCTCGCGGACAAGCACTGCCGTAGGCATTCCTCAGACACTTCTCTTTTTAATCTTGAAACGATTGGAGACTAATCGCGCAGGCGAGCATCCACAACCGGGACACGTGCAATGACGGTCAGTGCAAAGGTCGTCCTACGCGACGCGGCAATCGTATACGGCTTCACATTTGGGAGCGGGTTGGGGATGGCTCTCGTCGGAGTCAATCTACAGAACGACCCGTCAACTGCCTATACGGCAAATCTCTTATCTGGAGCACTCGGATTCGCAGTCGCAGGTATTCGCATTGTTTGCAATCGCACGGAACACCTGGCATTGGTAGCGGCAACAGTCTGGATCTTTAACTTGGCAAACATTGCCTTCGGAATACAAACCAGTACGTCGTGGATTCGCAGCGGTCTTACCCTTATCCTCATGGCTGCGCTGGGTGGAACGCTTGCCATGATTCTTACCCTTGCCTCCTCATCCCATCGTAGGACCAACGGTGACCGCACGGAAGGCCCTACTCATGAATAGACCCGCCAAACCATGTAATCGTTGAATCAAGAGCGTCAAAAGCGGGGAATGATCTGCACTTCTAACTCTTTTCAGCCCCGGCAGGAACGGGTGCAACTGACGGCTGCCCCTCAGGTGTCCACCCGCCACCAAGCGCCTTGTAGAGTTGGACGATCGACACCAGATGCAGCCGATGTGTTCCCATTAGTGCCAACTCGGCTTCAAAGAGATTGCGTTGCGCAATCAACACATCCAGATAATTTGCCAACCCACCTTTGTAGCGAAGGTTCGCCAAGCTCAGCGCTGACCGCAACGCCTCGACCTGTTGCAACTGCGCGGCGCGCTGCTCACGCACTGTCCTGACCGCCACCAAAGAATCCTCTACTTCCTTAAATGCCACCAACACTGATTGCTCGTATTGAGCCACCGCCTGTCGCGCTTGTGCCTCTGCGGCCTTTTGTTGAAATCCTAAGATTTGTGCATTTAATAACGGACCGGCCAAACCAGGCCCGGCTACCCCGAACGCCGTCTCATTTGCCACTAACCGAGACAGGTGGGGGCTCGCCACACCCAGGATTCCGGTAATACTCAATTTGGGAAATCGGTCGGCCTTGGCCATCCCGATTCGGGCCGTTGCTGCCGCTAGGTCTTGTTCGGCCTGTAAAATATCGGGACGCCGTTGAAGCAACTCGGAAGGAAGCCCAGGCGGCACGTCCGGTGGCATGACCTGGTCGGTAAGTGAATGGCCGCGTGCGATCCTGCCTGGGTTTCGTCCCAGCAATACACTCAGCTGATTTTCCTTTTGTACCTTCTGCCGCTCGAACTCCGCTGCCTTCGCCGCCGCATTGGCCCGTTCGGCCTCGAACTGATCGGCGTCGAGTTTAGAAATCATTCCCTGTCGCAGGCGGGCTTGGGCAATTCTGACCGATTCTTCCCACGACTTCAGCGTACGCCGAGCAATGTCGAGTTGCATATCGAACTGCAGCAGCTCGAAGTAGGCCTCCGCCACGCCACTGACCAGTTGCAACACAATGGCACGTCGATTTTCCTCACGCGACAAGAGATCGCCGCGCGCCGCCTCATTAGATCGGCGGATCCGTCCCCATATGTCGATCTCCCAGGACAGATTCCCTTGTAAGTAATAGTTGAACGGGTTAGGAAATCCGGGGAAAAGAAAGTTGCTTTTACGACCGAAAAGTGGCGCGTTAGCGGTCACATTCATTTGCGGAGCATAGTCGGTCTTCGCGATAAACAGGCGTGCCTGAAATTCTTCGACGGCCGCGGCGGCCCGCTTGAGGTCTTTGTTTTCATCTAACGACGTCCGAATAAGCTTTTGCAGTTCCTGATCCTTCAGCAGCTCCCACCAGGGCGTATTTGCGATTGACGCGGCGTCACTGCCCGGTTCCGCCATGCGAAATGCATCCGGAGTCGTAGCATCAGGCCGGCTGAAATCAGGACCGACCGCACAGCCCGCAAGAAGGGTCGAGGAAAGCAGTAATGCCAGTCTACGCATGCTGATAATCACGCTCCTTTTCAGGCTCACCCGGACCTTTTGGGACGGAAGGAGGAATCTGTTTTTTCTGACTGCGACTCAGCGAACGGATCAGCACAAAAAACAGCGGCACGAAAAAAATCGCCAGAAATGTGGCGGCCAACATTCCGCCGAAAACTCCCGTCCCGATCGAATTTCTGCTGGCTGCGCCGGCGCCCGTCGCAATCACCAGGGGAACGACACCAAGAATGAAGGCCATCGAAGTCATCACGATCGGACGGAACCGGAGTTTCGCCGCTTCGATCGTTCCCTCCAACAAAGGATGACCTTCCTCATATCGCTTGTTCGCAAACTCGACGATCAGAATTGCATTCTTCGCCGAAAGTCCGATGAGCGTGACCAGACCGATTTGGAAATAGATGTCATTGGTCATTCCCTTGAGCCAGACGGCACTCAACGCGCCGAACAGGCCTATGGGAACCGCGAGAATCACCGCAAAGGGAACCACCCAGCTTTCATATTGCGCAGCCAGCACCAAGAACACCATCAACAACCCAAAGCCGAAGGCATACAGCGACTGATTGCCAACCATGCGTTCCTGATAAGAAATTCCGCTCCAATCAATTCCATACCCCTGCGGCACCAGCACGTCCTTTCCTAACTTATCGAGTACATCCAACACCTGTCCGGAACTGACCCCAGGTGCGGCGGAGCCAAGTACCAGCGCCGTATTGTACCCGTTGAAATGTGTCACGGGATCGGGACCGCTGCTGAATTCCGTGCTCACCACCGTATCCAGGGGAACCATGGTCGTCCCCTGCGCACCCACGGCCCGCACATAAATCTTGGAGATGTCGTCAGGCGTTGACCGATACTGTGCCTCAGCCTCTGTCTGCACGCGAAAGACCCGACCAAACTTGACGAAGTCGTTGATGTACAAGTTGCCGAAATAGGCTTGCAGGGTATCAAAGACCTCCGAAATAGGCACACCTAACGCCTTGGCGCGCTCGCGGTTCACTTTGGCGAAAATTCTCGGGGCACTGACACGAAAACTAGTTCCGATCGCGCCGATCGCCGGATCCTGCCGCGCCTTGGCGACAAACTCCTGCGCCACCGCCGAGAATTTATTGAAGTCACCGCCGCTCGGATCTTGAAGCTGTACGGAAAATCCTCCCGTCGCGCCGAGTCCGCGAATCGAGGGAGCGTTGAAGGCCAGGATCAACGCCTCCGGAATCTTGGCAAATTCTCCATAGGCCGCACCGATTAATGATTTAACATGCTGCTGAGGCGCCTTGCGCTCATCCCAGTGTTTGAGCGGAACAAACATGGTCGCCGCATTGGGTCCACGCGTACTAAAGACGAAATTCTGCCCCGAAAGGGCATCCGTCGAATGAATCGACGGATTAGCCAAAAAATAGCTTTCGATCTTGCTCAACACCATATCCGTACGCTGCTTCGACGCCCCGTCCGGTAGTTGCACGATCGTGATGAAATACCCCTGGTCTTCGTCCGGCAAGAAACTGTTTGGTATGATCCTGAACAACAGAAACACGCCAGTAAGGAGAATGATGAACCCTCCAACCGACAGCACGCGCCGCGTCAGTACCGTACCGACCGTCGAAATATATCGCCCCTGCATCCATGAAAAGGTCCGATTGAAGAGACCGAACAATCCGTGGTGTCGTTCTTCGCCCGGTTTGAGCACCAGGGCGCAGAGGGCAGGACTGAGCGTCAATGCCACAAAACCGGAAATAATCACGGCAATGGAAATCGTAATGGCGAATTGCTTGTACAACTCCCCCGTGATGCCGCCGAGAAAACCGACAGGCACGAACACCGCGCACAACACCAGCACGATGGCGATCACCGGCCCAGTCACTTCTTCCATCGCCCGCTTCGCAGCGTCTTTTGCCGAAAGTTTTCCCTGACTCATGTGCCGTTCGCAATTTTCCACGACGACGATCGCGTCGTCCACCACGATGCCGATGGCCAGAACCATTCCGAACAGGGTCAGGGTATTGATCGAGAATCCCAGCGCCTGCATCCCGGCGAACGTGCCGATGAGAGAGACCGGCACCGCCACACCGGGAATCAAAGTCGCGCGCCAGCTTTGCAAAAAGAGGTAGACCACCAGGATGACGAGCACCATCGCTTCCGCCAGGGTCTTCACAACCTCTTTGATGGAGACATCGATAAAACGCGTGGTGTCATAAGGAATGTCGTACGACACTCCGGTGGGGAACCCCTTGGAGACCTCTCCCAATTCAGCGCGAACCCGCTTCACCGTTTCAAGGGCGTTGGCTCCCGGTGAAAGGAAGGTCAACAGAAACACATTCGGCTTGCCGTTCCAACGCCCTTCCAGCGTATATGATTGCGCGCCTAACTCAACCCTGGCCACGTCCTTCAATCGGACCATAGACCCGTTCGGCATGGCACGGACGATCATCTCCTCGAAATCCTTCACTTCCGTCAGACGCCCTTGCGTAATGACGGGGATCGTGAGCTCGGTGCCCTTCAACGACGGCTCCCGGCCGATGGTCCCGGCGGGAAAATCCCGATTCTGCTCACGGACGACATTGGCAATATCTGTCGGCGTAAGACTTAGTTGAGCCATGCGGATCGGGTCCAGGATCAGCCGCATAGAGTAATTCTGAGAGCCAAAGACCACCGCATTGCCTACGCCCCGAAGGCGTTTCAGATTGTCGAGGACACGAAGAATCGCATAATTGGAGAGGTACACCGTGTCATGCGTCGGATCGGTGGAACTCAAGGCGACGACGGCCAACAGGTCAGGCGAGACCTTGTTGATACTGATGCCTTGCCGCACGACTTCTGGGGGTAGCTGGGGCTCTGCGAGTTTCACTCGATTCTGCGTCTGGACCTGCGCGATATCGACATCAGTGCCGATCTCAAAGGTCAACTTGATCGACATGTGCCCGTCATTCGTACTGGTGGAATCGTAGTACAGCAGATTGTCGATGCCGGGGAGTTGCACCTCAATGGGCCGCGCCACCGAATCGGCCAGGATCTCCGCATTGGCGCCGGGGTAGTCGGCTTCGATCTGCACGACGGGAGGAGTGATTTCAGGAAATTGGGCGACGGGGAGCGCCCGCAAGGCGACCAGCCCGAGTACCATGATGACGATCGAAAGCACCGATGCGAAAATGGGACGATCGATAAAGAAGTGCGAGATCACGAGGTATGCTCCGGCTGCGTCGGAGCGGCAGTCGGATTGGGTGCTGCTCCGGCGGCGGGAACCGGCACCGGCTTCACCGGCGCTCCGGGGGCGATCTTATGCAAACCCTCCACAATCACGCGGTCACCGACCTGCAACCCCTGCTCGACAATCCACTGGTTGCCTTGCCAGCTCGCCGCCTGCACCTCGCGCATTTCAACTTTATCGTCGGCCCCGACGACAAACACGATAGAGCCCCTCGCGCCTTGTTGAACGGCACGTTGCGGGATGAGAATCGCCCCCGTCTTGAGGGTGCCTTTGAACCGCACCCGCACAAATTGTCCCGGCAGCAGCACCAGATCGTGATTGGGGAACACCACTCGGGCCTGCCGCGATCCCGTATCGGTCTTGAGGCCGACATCCAACAGGTCCAGCACCCCCTCTTGTCCGTAGGTCGTCCCGTCCGTAAAGGTCAACACCCCGCGCAGTTGATAGACACCGGGATGCTGAATGCGTTTCGCGCTCACGTCGCGCTGTCGCTTCAAGAGAAAACTTTCCGGCGCGCTGACGATCACATACATGGGATCGACTTGTTGGATGATGGTCAGCAGGTCGGTCTGAGCCGACACCAACCGGCCCTCGTACGCACGCGTCCGCTCAATCATGCCGCTGATGGGGGCCACGATCAACGTGTTATCGAGATCGAATTTCGCCTTGACCAATTCGGCCTTGGCGCCTTCCAGCGCAGCCTTGGCCGCCAGTTCCTCGGCCACCGCGTCATCCACGTCCTTGGTACTGACGGCCTGTTCGGCTAAAAGCGGTTTCACGCGGGCTAAATTCTGCTTCGCCTGGACCAGCCGCGCCTCGGATTGGGCCACTTTCGCTTTTGCACTCAACATCGCGGCATGAAATGGCACTGGATCGATCTGATAGAGACGATCGCCTTGTTTGACTGGCCGGCCTTCTTTGAAGAACCAGGCCTTGAGAATGCCCGTCACCTGCGAGCGGATTTCCACCGGCCGGGATGATTCAGACTGACCGATAAACTCCGGCTCATCAGGCACGTCTTGCGCGGCGGCCACCACGATGCCGACCTCCGGAACCTGAGGCGCCTGTGACGATCCTGCTTCCTGCTTACAACCCGGCAGCAAAACCAACGCCAGACACCCCCATACGATCGGAGGCACTGTAAACCATGGTGATCGGCCGGCCATACAAACTCCCTGATAAGATTTCGGGCTGCACCTGATGCAAAAACGAACCTATCTTACTGGTTGGCTGCCACGTAAGCAACGGAGCCACTTCCCGTCGAGAAGATGAATTTATAGGAGGCCAGTCTCTATTGATCAGAGGAAGAGCATCTGCTGCATAGCGACGGCATGCGGACTGTCAGAAAAGTGATCTTCGCACGAGCGACCCAAAGCGGAGCCAGCTTGGGGAGACAGGGGAAAGAGAGTGTATCGATACCTCGAACAGGGACTCACCAGCCTGACGACTGCGGGGATACCCATCACCATTCCTGGTACATGCGCATCCCCGGCAGCCATTTCATTGGTGTGGCAATTTTCAGATCTGTACTCGCTCCAACACGCGGGAGTCTCTTCCTATGATTTTCTCGTATAGGTGATCTCCATCAATTTCATTTCCTTCCCATGCCCATGGTTTCCATACATCTCAAAGATCTGTGAATTCTGGTCAATGATTTTCCAGACCGCACGGTGATGCATCTGCCCGCCGCCCGGTTCCGGATGTGAACCCTTCAGCGTAATCGTTTTGCCGTCGGCACTGGCCGTCCCCTGCATGGTGAAAATGCCGGTTCCCATAGTATCCATCCAGGCAGTGACATATTTCTTGCTCATATTGTCGTATGCGTCGATGCCGATCCCGGCGAAAGGCTGTCCCATCATGTTGCCGTTGAACTCCTGGTAGAGAAAGCGTCCATCCAGCAACATCTTCATTTCAGCCGTGCCGGCGGATTCCGATGGCGGCTTTCCAGGTTCCATCCACTCTTTGGTCTGAGTCGTCCAGCTCCCGGCGAGCGTCGCAAACAATTTATGGGGCTCCCCCGGCGTGGCGGCCTTCTTCCATACTTCCATCATGGCCTGCTGATCCATGGCCTTTTCAGACTTCTTTTCCTTGGCTGACGCGGGCAGCGCCATAATGATCGTGCAAAGACACGCGAACGCAATTGATGTAAACCGCATGGTGGCCTCCTTTTGGGTGGGGATGACGCCGTTGAATCTCATGGCGTCATCCGATTCATAATGTCTCGACGTGATGGTGTGTAACATCTCTCGACGTACAGGGACTCTCTATCCAGTCAATCACGTGGCGATGGTCTGGTCAATGCACGAGGGCCAAAGATAGTGTGCGACGAATGTTGGTGGCATTGCAGTCTCCATATCTACATTCTTTCATCAGGGCCTTCGCCGTCAGACACATGTGCCCTATGTATTTTCGGCAATCCGTGCGCGTAGCCGGTCCTCCTGCGCTCTCAGTTCCGGTATAAACTCGGCGCCAAAATCCTCCGCCTCAAAAACCTGGCGAATTTCAACCTCGGATTCGCCGGGCATCGGATTGGGACAACGTTTGACCCACTCGATCGCCTCCTCTTTCGACCGGCACTGCCATACCCAAAAACCTGCAATCAATTCCTTGGTCTCAGCAAAAGGACCATCGATCACCGTGCGTCGGGTGCCTGAAAACCTGACGCGCGCGCCCTTCACGCTCGGGTGGAGTCCGTCGCCTGCCAGCATCACGCCGGCGTTGACCAGTTCCTCGTTGAATCGGCCCATCTCGCTCAATAATTGCTGACTCGGCATGACGCCGGCCTCCGACTCGTTGGTCGCCTTGATGATGATCATAAAGCGCATGAATCCCTCAATCATGTCAGGTTGAGCACGTGTCGATGATGTATCCTTCTTCTACGCATTAGTCGTCGATCACAGCCCAAATCGACAGGAGCCGGCTCACCCTCTCCGACAACAAATCTCTGAGCGATTAAAACGCATAGTGCTGCGACTCAGGCGAGTCGTCTTGGTCGAAGGCAGAGCAGCGCCCTACGACGTGTGGCCAGTGATTGGAAGGCGACGCCATTCATCACCGTGTTCCTCCATCAACCATCACCTTGAAGCCGCCATAGGCCATGCGCTTGACATCGAAGGGCATGGCCTTTTCATCGCACATTTCATTGATTCGCGGATCCTTCATGACCTTGGCGTTGACACGGTCTCGATGACTTCGCGACTTGTAGACAATCCAAGAAAAGACCACGGTCTCTCCCGGTTTGAGTTTGGCCAATCGTGGAAACGGAAGACCCATCTTTACAGCGAGGTCGTCGCCAACACATTCGCGGTATTCAAGTGCCCCATGCTCCGTCCAGATTTTGCAGGCCTTCTTGGCCATCTTAAAATACGCAGTTACGTTTTTCTTCGGTACCGCCAGCACAAAACCATCGACATAGCGCATGCGTGATCTCCGTTATAGGGTGTATTGCTCGCCAAGACAGATCTTAATCGCACGCTTTCCGTGCCGCCTCCTGCAATGCTTGTGGATCGACGTCACGAACATGCGTGGCAACCGACCAAAGGTGACCGAAAGGATCTTCCAACTGGCCGTAACGATCTCCCCAGAACATGTCGGTGACTGGCATCGTGCTTTTTGCGCCAGCTGAAACGGCTCGGTTGAAGACCGCATCCACATCTTCGACGTAAAGATGGATGATGACCGGCGATCCCTTGATCGATTTCGGCCCGAGCGTGTGATGATCGGGGAATTCGTCGACAAGCATGACGGGGGAATTCCCAATTCGAATCAGCGCGTGGAGAAGCTTTCCATCCTGGCCAGGCACCCTTCCCAACTCCACGGCATG
The DNA here is from genome assembly GCA_024998595.1 of Nitrospira sp. Lineage (GTDB taxonomy): Bacteria > Nitrospirota > Nitrospiria > Nitrospirales > Nitrospiraceae > Nitrospira_A. Next base: position 150,111 of record JACOEK010000005.1, on the reverse strand, counting down.
GAAAGCCTTCTTATAGAACTCAATGGCGTCGGCGGCACCGGCGCATACCAAATGCGGGGTGATCGTATGCATTCCGTCTGGTATCGGCTTGACATGTAAAGTGCTCATGATCGCTCCCTTCGATTGAAAGATTCCCCTGGTTTCCGGGAACGGTTCGTCCACCTTCTCCCTTCGCTCAAGAGTTTAAGCGGGCATTCCGCCATCCATAGATGGCTTACCTGAATGAACTTGCCCAGGTCGGTCAGACATGTGTACTCGGGATCACCCCAGCCTCCGAACCCTCGTCCGTACTGACTTCCATCTCATTTTGGCAAACCCTCGATCTCACGGACCTGCCGTACCTCCACGGTACCGAGACGCGCGCCGGGAATCCGCGTCGCAATGTCGACCGCTTCCTGGAGATTCTGCGCTTCGACGAGAAAATACCCGGCCGTCTGCTCGCGTGTTTCCGCAAAGGGACCGTCCGTTACGATCGGCCGCCCCTCACGAACTTGAACCCGGGCTGCTGTCGAAGTCGGGTGCAAGGGCGACGCGCTGACATACTGCCCCTTGGCGTGAAGCTGATGCGTCAACTGCACGGATTCGGCCAACATCTCTCGGCGCGTAGTTTCAGCCATCCTGGCAAAGGCTTCTTCACTATGATGAACCAGCAACAAATATTTCATGCACGTGTCTCCATTGATCTCTGTGCAAGCGGAGTTAACCGCCGGCCATGGCACCCACGATCAATAACGGCTCTTCCCCCTTCGCAACGGCTTCGGGTAACGGAGCATCCGACGAGTCGTGTGACACGTCCTGCTCGCAGGCAAAGAAACGGATGAACGGTCGCCGCCGTCTGGTCACGTGGTCTCGTATCGTTCCGCGCAACATAGGATAGCGCGCCTCCAGGACATCGAGGACTGTCTCCTGCGTCACAGGCTCGACCACCTCCAACGACACCTCGCCTTCGACCCTTGCCAGCGTCCGCAAATGCTGAGGCAAAATCACGCGCACCATGAAACACCTCCAGACATCGTTCGCAGCCCACTTGATCGGACGTTAAATTAAACGAGCGATCCGTGCGGCGGCTCAAAATGGTCGTCCAGCAAGGCCGCAGGACGCGACGCGAATGAGGCGTCCCCTCTGGGTAGCTCGCAGTGAGAGTCGCAGCCGAGAACGAAGCTGGCGGCCATTTTCAGCAGCCGTCAAAGGGTTTGGGCCTCGACGGACAACACCCCCGGCAGATCCCGCACAATCGGCTCCCAACTGTCTCCGCCATCAGCCGAGGCATAGACCTGGCCCCCGGTCGTCCCGAAGTACAAACCGCAGGGATCGAGCGAGTCAACGGACATCGCATCGCGCAAGATGTTCACGTAACAATTTTGTTGCGGCAGCCCCTTCGTCAAAGGCTCCCATTCATTGCCACCGCTGCGGCTGCGATACACCCGCAGCTTTCCTTCCGGGGGATAGTGCTCGGAGTCACTCTTGATCGGCACCACATAGATGGTATTCGGTTCATGCGCATGCACCGCAATCGGAAAACCGAAGTCCGTCGGCAGATTCCCGCTGATTTCCTGCCAGGACTCTCCGCCATCGTCACTGCGCATCACGTCCCAATGTTTCTGCATGAACAGCGTGTTCGGCCGAGACGGATGCATCGTAATGCAATGCACACAATGGCCAACCTCCGCATCGGGATCCGGCAATTCAAATTGTGACTTCAATCCGCGATTCGTCGGCCGCCAGGTCTTGCCGCCGTCCTCGGTTCGGAACACGCCTGCCGCACTGATGGCGATATACATACGCTGCGCGTTGCTCGGATCCTGCACGATCGTGTGCAAACACATCCCGCCGGCACCCGGTTGCCATAGCTTGCCCTTGGCATCACGCAGGCCGGCAAGTTCATTCCAGGTCCGCCCGCCGTCGGTGGAGCGGAACAGCGCCGCATCCTCAACCCCGGCGTACACCGTATCCGGATCGGTCGCCGATGGCTCCAGGTGCCAGACCCGTTTGAACTCCCATGGGCGTTGGGTGCCGTCATAATGTTGATGCGTCGTGAGCGGCTTCCCTGTTTCCGCCGACTGGTCATACACGAACATGTTGCTCGCACCGTTCGGCATGCCGTCCGCCCCCATGAGATCCTCGGGCTTGGTGCCGGGAGGATTCCAGGTTTTTCCGCCATCGTCCGAGCGCTGAATGACCTGACCGAACCAGCTGCTGGTTTGCGACGCATACAAGCGATTGGGATCAGCTGGCGAGCCCTTGAGGTGATAGAGTTCCCAGCCGCCAAAGTGGGGCCCGGTGACCTCCCACTTCTTTCGCGTCCCGTCCGATGTGAGGATGAACGCGCCTTTCTTCGTTCCGACAAGCACCCGTACCCGGCTCATATCCGACTCCTTTCTCAATTCACACCCTCGCCCCGTTTTTCCATTGCCCGCGATCAAGCGCAGCCTTGCTCCTTCATTGGACGAACCTCCACGCTCCCGATACGAGCGGCGGGGAACTGAGAGGCGATGCGGATGGCATCGTTCAAATCCGGCACATCGAGCAAGAGAAAGCCACCGAGTTGTTCCTTTGTTTCGGCAAACGGTCCATCAATCGTCGACGTCTTGCCATCACGAACCCTCACAGTGGTAGCCGTCTCGACCGGATGAAGCGGGGATGCTGTCACCAACTGACCGAGCTTCTGCAACCGATCGCAATAGGCCATGGATTCGTCCGAGAGCGTGAGGCGCTCGGTACTCGGCAGTGCATGCAAAATCTTTTCTTCGACATAGATCAGACAGAGATATTTCATGATGGACTCCCCTGATGATGCAACCTTGTGTTCACGTCTCAAACCGTACTCCCGGCGTGGCTACTTGGCCCTAGGATTCATCTCCCACAGGGCAAACGTATTGCCTTCGGTATCCTCACAGATCACGAAGTACCCCATCCCCGGCACGGGTGTTTTGGCTCTGCAAATGCTTCCGCCCAGTTTCGCGACCTTAGCCGCCGCCTTATCAACCGAGGGAACGGAGACATAGGCCGTGAAGGGATGTTGCGGGTATTTGCGCGGCAGTAGTCCGCCGTCCAGCGTATCCTTCCCGCCTCCGGTGTCAATGTGCCAATAATCCGGCATGGCGGGAAACCGCCGGATCTTCCAACCGAACAGTGAACTGTAAAACTTTTTGGCCCGGGACAGGTCATCCGCAGGGATATCGAACCACACCAGGCTCGCCGGGCAGTCAGCTTTCTTTATCGTTTTACGGGTTGGGGTACGTTTCGCCATGAAATCCTCCATTACATGAGCGGCTCGTGTCATGAGATAGTCGTCGGGGGTCACAAAAATCGACATAGACCATTTCAGCCCAATTTCAATAGTTTATGTCTTTCATCGAGTGCATGCCCTCACTCCTGGCCCTTTCGGACAGTCTAGTGTCGTGGATTTCCTTTCCAGAAGCATGACGCTGTCAATCGAAGTCATGCCTTGCTGGTTGATTCGAAGAACTCCTCGCTCCTACTATGAGCATGTAAAAAATCAGACTCCCATGGGCCTGAAAGAAGAGGTCGCTGCATTCAAGAATCTCTCGGCTAGAACGATGCACGTTGTCGATCTCCGCACGACAGCACACTTTCCCTCGTCACCGCTTCCCCCTGAGACAAGGAGACTTATCGTGAACCTCAATTTGCATGGCAGTCGCGCCTTAGTGACCGCATCCTCCGGAGGCATTGGACTGGAAATCGCCCGTTCGCTGGCTGCTGAGGGTGCGAGCGTCGTTATCAATGGACGCACGCAGGACAGCGTGGACAAGGCTGTGGCAGACATACGCCGGGATCTTCCCAACGCCGAATTGACCGGCCTTGTAGCCGACAATGGAAGTGCCGAGGGATGTATGCACACCGTTTCCGCTTGGCCAGACATCGATCTACTGATCAACAATCTCGGCATCTACGAAGCCGTGGGATTTTTCGATGAAACCGACTCAGCCTGGCAGAAAATGTTCGAGGTCAACATCATGAGCGGCGTGCGCCTGGCCCGGCACTATCTAAAGGGCATGCTTGAGCGCGGCCATGGTCGAATCGTATTCATCTCCAGTGAATCGGGAATGTCTCCCGCGCCTGAAATGGCCCACTACAGCGCCACTAAAACAATGCAGTTGGGAATCGCTCGATCCTTGGCGGAACTGACGAAAGGCACAACCGTGACCGTAAATTCTGTCCTTCCCGGGCCGACGCGCACGATCGGCGTCGAGAAATTCATCCATGATTTGTTTCCAGGTCTGAGCCCGGTAGTGGCGGAACATCGATTCATTTCTGAGAATCGCCCGACCTCGCTAATCGGTCGCCTGATCGACCCTAAGGAGATTGGAGATATCGTCGCGTTTGTTTGTAGCGGTCGCGCGGCTATCATCAATGGGTCGTGCATTCGTGCCGAAGGCGGGCTCGTTCGCACAGCATTTTAAGTTCAGTCCGCTGCCACCAGTGACGACATACTGCAGTCCAGTATGGAACGTTGTTCTGCAATTCCGCCTTGAACATTCCGTGTTGATCAATCTGCCTCTCTGATAGGAGACCCTCTCAGGCTGACGACTCAGCCAACCGCCGTTCCAGAAACCTTCGCTCCGGTTCCTGCTGCGTGAGCGCCAGCGCACGTTCATATGAAGCTCGGGCTTCCACGGTTCTCCCCAGTCGCCGACAGAGATCTGCTCGGGCGGAATGAGCCAGATGATAATTGGTGAGATCGCCGCGCGAGAGGATGTCATCGACAAGCGCAAGCCCCGCGGCCGGTCCGTCACGCATCGCGACCGCCACTGCCCGGTTCAGTTCCACCACTGGTGACGACTCAGCCCGTAACAGCACGTCGTACAATCCCACGATCTGCGCCCACTCTGTAGCCGCTGCATCGGGAGCCTCCGCATGCACGGCAGCGATCGCCGCCTGGATGGTGTAGGGACCAACCTGTCGGCAGGCCAACGCCCGTTCAACCAGCGCCGTACCCTCGGCAATCTGGTCTCGATTCCACAGCGAGCGGTCCTGCTGTTCGAGCAGAATCAAATCGCCTGTCGGGGAAGTGCGCGCGGCGCGACGCGAGTCCTGCAGGAGCATCAGCGCCAGAAGCCCCAAGACTTCTGCTTCCGGGAGCAGCCCCACCAGCACCCGCCCCAGGCGTATCGCTTCACCCGAGAGATCATGCCTGGTCAACGAATCTCCGGACGACGCACTGTACCCCTCGTTGAACACGAGGTAGACGACTCTCAACACCGCCTCCAACCGGTCTGGAAAGTCAGCCTCCGATGGCACCTCGTAGGGAATACGGGCGTCGCGGATCTTCCCCTTGGCGCGTACGATGCGTTGCGCGATGGTGGTGGGCTTCGTGAGAAACGCGCGGGCGATCTCGTCGGTCGTGAGACCGCAGACCTCCCGGAGCGTCATTGAGACCTGGGCTTCCGGCGACAACGCAGGATGGCAGCAGGTGAAGATCAATCGTAACCGGTCATCCTCAACCGAGTCTTCCCCCTCCTCAGCGGCCACGTCGGCGGTGAGGTCCAGATGCCGGGCGAGGTCGGGCAGAGACGCGTCGAATCTTGCCCTGCGCCGCATGCCATCGATCGCCTTGAACCGCCCTGTCGATACCAGCCAAGCCCGCGGATTGGCCGGCACCCCTTCGCGCGCCCATTGGTCGACCGCAACGGCAAAGGCTTCGTGCAACGCTTCTTCGGCCGCATCGAAGTCTCCGAGCAGACGAATCAACGTGGCGAGGACCTGACGGGACTGAGTGCGATAGATCTCATCTACCAGCGCGCGCACCGGCTGAGACTGGTTCTCGCTCACGGTCAGACTTCCTCCGAGGCGGATACACCTTGCCGCCTTCACATCACACGTCGACCCTAGATCCGTCCGAGTTGGGCCTTCGCTGCCGGACTCATCATGTCCGGCTTCCATAATGGCTCCCACACGAGATCCACTTCCACCGAACGCGCGTCGGGAAGCTCGCGCAAGATCGCCGAATGCACCATCTCCATCATCAGCTCTTCCATTGGACAAGCGGGGGTCGTCATCGTCATCGTGACATGGACCTGTCCGTCACATACCTCGCTGCCATAGACCAACCCCAAGTCGACGATGTTGATCCCCAACTCGGGATCCACCACTTGACGCAAGGCATCCATCACCCGCGGGTTTGACCCTGCTTCGTATTTCTCTACAGTCATCCAATACTCCCTTTTCGTTGCACGACTTCATCCTCACCATCGCCCACATCAGGACTGCTGGCGAATCGTCACGGCAGGCCGATCCGGCAGGCTCCCCAATGCCGTGATAGTATTCGCAAGGAACAGGACCAGCGTAACGGCATTCAGCGCACCGCCGACCAGCCGTCCCGGCCCCCACCCAGCCACGTCACCGCCCAGCCGTATCAGCAAGGTGATCTGCAACAGCACCACATGCGCGTAAAACAGCGGCCGATAGGTCATCCGCGCGCCGAGCACCGCCGGAAAGATAATCGGGGCATGAGCGAAAATCATCGCGAACACGAAACCCAGGAAAAAGGCATGCAAGATGACGTCGTATTGCGGTCCCACCGGCACGCCGCCATACACCATCGCCGCTAGTCCGCTCAACCCCAGCCAGACATAGCCGCTGAGCAGACAGACCGCAATGAATCGGGTGAGCCCGGTGTGTCGTACTGTTCGTCTGGCGATGTCATTGAGGCTCAACCATACGGCCAGACCGGTCAGCCCGGCACCGAACAGACGAACCGCGCCGTCAAACCACCATCCCAGGAGCAACAGGCCCGCAAGTAACGTTGCGAGGAGAAGAAAGAATGTCGCCTGCGCACCGGTGGTCACCTGCTGTAAACGGGCCAACTCGAGCCGCTCACCGGCAATGGTCACCACGAGAAACGCTGCCCACCAGAAGACGACCAGAAAGACGGGCCAACCGAGAAGCCAGAGCAGGTTACCAAGAGCGAAGACCATTGCTCCGCCCCCCATGGTAAACGTGTACAGCGCCGGGTGCCGCTGGATGATTGCCGCAAAGATCGCCACCAGTCCGATGCTCCCGGCCAGGATCAGCACTTGCGCTATCCACTGTGGCGCGCCGAGGATCAACCCCACCGCGCCCAGTCCGGTCAGCAACGGCGCCGAATAGGCCCACAGTCGGCCGAGCGCCACGGCCCGCTCAAGACTGATCAGCGTCCCGAGAAACCCGGCCACCATCAGAGGACCATGCAACGAGGAAAACCCGGGCCGAGGGAGAGGCATATCCCACCCGAGACGCGCGATGCCTGCCCACAGCCCCGTCAGCAAGGCCACCATGCCGAATGCGAGAAGCGGAAGCCGTCGAGGATGGCGGACCATCATCGTGGCTCGACCGCTTCAGGCGTTGTGATCGGTTCCAGACAGTAGCCCGCCCTGGCCAACGCGCCTTCCAGCGTTTTCATGACCGCCGGACTGTCGGAATGCCGCATGACGCTCACAAGCGGCGCAGTCCGCAACGCCGCCAGAAGCGGTTCCATTTCCGCGGCCGGCAGGCGATCACAGATGGCATAAAGACCGTTTGGGCCTTCTTCCAATCGATTGTGGTCCGATAAGATGCGGCGAATCGTCGCCAGAATGCGAGGAATCGGGGTAGGCATGAGTAAGGTCGCCAACGCGCCATGATCGAGCCGTAGCTTCGCAGCTACCGGTAAGGGTTCTCCGCCGCGCCATCGGTGCATCGCCGGCAGCAGGAGCTTTTCTTCCATGCCGATATGCCTGAGCAATCCCGCGCGAAATCGATCGTACGCCTCAGTATCCACACAGCCGGGATGAGCGGCGGCAGCCTGCAGGAATCGGTCGAGCCGCCGGTGATCGTCCTCAAGAAAATTCGCAATCAAACCGCTGGTAGGGTCCTCTGGCATCTTCACGGCCTCAAGCTACTGCTCATGTGACAGAGTGTCAACCGGGACCAAGCCAGGAAATTGAAACGCGACCGATGCAGCTGATTGGAGGGAACGCGACAAGGTCAGACCCCTCCCGTCTTCTACGGCTCAGGTCAGGATGAAATCATGGAGACGTATACATTCCTTTCACGCGGACCATCGAGTTCCACCAACATCACTGATTGCCACGTACCGAGTACGAGCGAACCCGCTGAAACCGGAATGGTGAGAGACGGCCCCAGAATGGACGCCGCCATATGCGACCAGGCATGGGAAGGATCGTGAGCATGCCGGAATTGAATGCGAGGAATTATCTGCTCGATGATCTGAAGAAAATCCTGTTCGGTGCCTTCTCCGATTTCACCGGTCGTCACGGCGGCGGTCGTGTGGGTCACAAAGACCGAGCACAGCCCTTCCTTCATGTTGGCCTTCCGAATGACCGTTTGGATCATCTCGGTCATGTCCACCACTTCCTTCACGTGTCTGGTCTGAATGTGCAGGAGTTCCGTCAAAAGGTACCAGCCTTATGTGTGGTGACAAGCCAAGTCCACGCTTCACGTACCAATACCCTGGGCCGCCCTTCTTGCTCAGCTGATCATCACTGCGCCCTCACGTGTATTCCATAGTTCGATCTCAGTCAGGGACCGCTTTTTGGCATGCGCTCCAATCCATTCGGCAATGTGCTCATCGGTGGCTCCTGTCGCGACAAACGACCTGAAGTCCCCGTAGTCGATCCCGGTGAATCTGAGCCAACGTTGATCCAGCGGGCAGTTGGAATAGTACTCACCCTCCCACCCGACGAGCGCCGCCCGGCACTTGTCGACAGCCCGTGCGGCCAAGGCGTAACCGCCCAGGGTTTCGCGCGGTTTGCGAGGCGATTCCTTGTCGTCCCGGAGGTCGCGAGCCAAGGCTTGCACTTTTTCGAGGTTGGGGTTCATGGCCACTCCTTTCTTCTTACATCACAATTCCTCATATCATGGAGTGAGCTGTGTCTAGGCGCGTAAGTAAGCGCCCATGTACTGGATCGCCCTCCTCACGAGAGTTGTGGCACAGTGATCATGACAGCGTGTAACCTATCCAACATAAACCAGACCCGAGAGAAGGTGGACGATTCACAAAGCCGATTATCCAGGACCAGCCTGGATAGCCCCTGCTGCCGGAATGACCTGGCTCCGCGATCCTGGAGCCTCCCCAGGCTGCTGTTGCGCCATATCCAGCGGCGACCATCCGCCACCGAGAGCCTTATACAATTGAACGACCGAGACCAGTTGCAACCGGTGCGTGCCGGTCAAAGCCAGTTCCGCCTCGAACAGATTCCGTTGAGCGACCAGCACATCCAAATAATTGGCCAATCCGCCCTTATACCGAAGATTCGCCAGCCGCAAGGCCGAGCGTAACGCATCGACCTGCTGCGCCTGTGCGTCCCGCTGTTCCCGCGCCGTGCGCACCGCCACCAGGGCGTCTTCTACTTCGCGGAACGCGACCAGGACTGCCTGCTCATATCGCGCCAGCACCTCACGGCCCTGCGCCTCGGCTGCGTCCTGCTGAAAGCCAAGGATCTGCGCATTCAGCAACGGCCCCGCCAACCCCGGCCCCACGACCCCGAACGCCGTCTCGTTGGCAATCAGCCGCGACAACTGCGGGCTGGCCACACCCAGGATGCCGGTGATACTCAGCTTCGGAAACCGGTCCGCCTTCGCCACACCGATCCTTGCCGTGGCCGCCGCCAATTCCTGTTCGGCCTGCACCAGATCGGGTCGACGCTGGAGCAATTCCGACGGGAGCCCCGCAGGCACCGCCGGCGGGAATACCTGTTCCGTCAGTGAACGTCCACGAGTGACCTGTCCAGGCGGTCGGCCAAGTAGGATGCTGAGCTGATTCTCCTTCTGCACCATCTGTCTCGTCAGCTCCGCCGCCCGCGCTGCGGCATTCGCCCGTTCCGCCTCAAACTGATCCGCGTCAATGCGTGAAATCATCCCCTGGCGCAGCCTGGCTTCGGCAATCCGGACCGATTCTTCCCAGGACTTCAGCGTTCGCTGCGCGACGCCGAGTTGCATGTCGAACTGCAACAACTCGAAGTAGGCTTCCGCGACGCCGCTCACCAGTTGCAGCACTACGGCACGTCGGGCCTCTTCCCTGGCGAGCAGATCTCCCCTCGCAGCCTCGTTCGAGCGGCGCACCCGCCCCCAGATATCCATCTCCCAGGACAAATTGCCTTGGAGATAGTAGTTGAAGGGATTGGGGAAGCCAGGAAACAAAAAGTTTGCCTTTCGGCCGAACGACGGCGCACTGGCCGTGACATCGGCCTTCGGAGCAAAATCCATTTTTGAAATGAGCAGGCGCGACTGAAATTCCTCGACGGACGCCACCGCTCGCTTCAAATCCTTGTTCTCCGCCAACGCCATACGGATGAGGCGACGAAGCTCTTCGTCCTGCAACAGGTCCCACCAGGGAAGATTGGCAATGGACTCGGTCTCCCCGTCCATGGCCGCCATGCGAAACCCGCTCGGCACCGAAAGGTCAGGACGTGAATAGTCTGGTCCGACCGCACAGCCGGACAAAACAAGGAGCGTAATAATGAATGCAATCGTACGCATGTGTCGTCAATCCTATGCTGGGTCGCACTGACCTGGGGCCGCGACTGGTCCCGCACCCGTAATTTCACTCACAATATGCCTGGTGCAGCATCCATGGGCGATCAATGCCGCACCCTCCCGCCACATTCTGGCCAGGAGCGCTTTGCCCTCCTCCGAGATGAACGTGATCCCGACCAGCTCCACCACCGGAGCGAACACGCCGGACTGCCGCACGATCTGCCACACCCGTTCCAATTCCGTCACCCACGGCCCGCTTAAGCTGCCTTCCAGGGTTAGGCGTGCGGAATCTCCCGTCTGCTCCGATGTAATTTTCAGCATAATCGTCTCATTCACCCCTTCGCACCGGCGAGCTGCAAGGCCGACTCCTCGGCTGCTTCCATCTCTTCCGCCGGCTGGTGCCGCGTCGCGATCAATGAATAGAACACCGGCACCACAAACAACGTGAACAGGGTACCAACCGTCATACCCGTGACCAGCACCATCCCGATACTGTTCCTCGCCGCCGCACCTGGCCCAGACACCAACACCAGCGGCAGATGGCCGAACACCGTCGCCGCCGAGGTCATCAACACCGGCCGCAACCGTGTCATGGCCGCCTCGCGCAACGCTGCCGTTTTCGAGAGCCCTCGCTCCTGCAAGGTATTGGCGAATTCCACGATGAGAATGCCGTTCTTCGCGATCAACCCCACCAGCGTGATCAAGCCGACCTGCGAATAGATGTTGATCGTCGTGAGATCCAGGAAGCTGAACACCAGGGCGCCGGAAATCGCCAAGGGCACCGAGCCCAACAGCACGATCAACGGATCACGGAAACTCTGGAACTGCGCGGCCAGCACCAGATAGATCAGCACCACCGCAAACCCCAGCGTCACAATCAGGGCCGATCCCTCGTGCCGGATCTGGCGCGATTCGCCGGCATAATCGAGGGTCGCGCGAGAACCGGCTGCGGCCGCGGCGGCTGTTTCCAGCACGCGCAGCGCTTCGTCCTTCGTAATGCCCGGCTTCACGCCGCCGAAGATGCGAACCGCATTGCGTTGTTGAAACCGATTCAGCGTCCGCGGAGCTGTGCTGGTCTCGATGCGGGTGAAGGTCGAGACCGGCACCAACTGCCCGCCGGGCGCCTTGATCTTCAAATCCAGGAGCGGATCCAATGTTGCCCGATCCTTGTCGCCGATCTGCGGAATAACCTTGTAGCTCCGGTCATAAAAATTGAATCGGTTCACGTAAGCACCGCCGAGCAGCGTGCCCAATTCCTGGCCCACGCGCGCCAGGTCGAATCCTAAGTCGGCCAGCCGCTCACGATCGATCACGACCCGTGCCTCAGGCAAATCGATCTTGAGATCGGTATCGACGTAGAGGAATTTCCCGCTCTGCCAGCCGGCCGCCAGCACCGCCGCAGTGGTCTCCAGCAGCTGCTCCGGCGGCAACTGACTTTCCAGGATCAATTCCACGTCATACTGGCCCGGCGTCGGCAGCGGGGGATCGAGCCGCGGGAAGACTCGCAGCCCGGGAATTTGCGAGACCGCGCCATACACCTGACCATACATCAACTCAGTGGAACGAGACCGTTCGCGCCAATCTTTCGCCACCAAGCCGCCGAACCCGCCCCACGAAGAAGTCAGCGACCAGGTGAACCGCGCCTCGGGAAACGATCGGAGCGCGTCGATCACTTTCAAGGAATCGCGGTTTGTGGCCGCCACCGTCGAATCCGGGGCTGCTTCGAGAAACAAACTGATGTGACTTTGATCTTCAACAGGCGCCAACTCCTGCCGCGAGAACTGGTACAACGGCCAGGCCGCCACCATCACCAACAGCGCCGCGACGACGATCGCCCAGCGCATCTCCAACGCGCCGTCGAGCAGACGTCCATACGCCGCGCGGGTGACGTCGAAACCCCGATTCACCAGCTGGGTCAACCGCCCTTCCTTGCCTTCAGGATGGACGAAGTACGAACTCATCACCGGCGAGAGCGTAATCGCCACCACGCCGGACAGGACCACGGCGGCGGCCAACGTCATCGCAAACTCCAGGAATAATGACCCGGTCAACCCGCCCTGAAACCCGATCGGAGCATACACAGCCGCCAGCGTGATCGTCATCGCGATGATGGGTCCGACCAGTTCGCGAGAACCGAGCAGCGCGGCCTGCATTCTGGTTTTCCCTTCGCGGACGTGCCGCTCCACGTTCTCGACGACGACGATCGCATCGTCCACCACCAATCCCACCGACAACACGATCGCGAGAATGGTGAGCAAATTCAGGCTGAAACCGAACGCATACATAAAAATCGCCGCGCCGATCAACGACACCGGCATAGCCACCAGCGGCACCAAGGCCGTCCGCACCGAGCCCATGAACAGAAACACCACCGCGGCCACGATCAGAATCGTTTCGCCCAGCGTCTTGGTGATTTCCTCCAACGCGCTCCGCATGAACATCGTGCCGTCCCATACCAGCTGCATGTCGATGTCCTTCGGCAGGGTCGGCCTGATCCGATCCATCTCCTCCCGCAATCGATGCGCCACTTCGATCTCGTTCGAACCCACCAGGGGCCAGATGCCGAGATACACACCTTCCGTGCGGTTGTACTTGGCGATGATCTCGGCTTCCTCCGCCCCGTTTTCCACCCGTGCCACGTCTCTCAGCCGCACGATGGCTCCGCCGCGATCCGTGACGATGAGATCCTCGAACTCCTCGGTGCTCCGCAGATCCGTGTTCGCCAGGAGGTTGATCTGCACCAGATTCCCTTTGGTCCTGCCGACCGCGGCCAGGTAATTGTTGCGCCGCAACGCCGCCTGCACGTCGCCGGGCGAGAGGTTGTACGCTGCAAGGCGATCCGGATCGATCCACACACGCATGGCGATTTGTCGTCCGCCCTCAATCGTCACACGTTGCACACCGGCCACAGTGGCGAATTGCGGTTGGAGCGACCGCAGCAGCCAATCCGTCAAGGCCGGCACCGTGCGGTCAGGTGACGTGAAACTCAGATAAAACGATGCATAGGGGCGATCGGCGCGCTGAACCTCCACCGCAGGGGGTTCCGCCTCCGAGGGCAGCTCCGATCGAACCTGCTGCAACCGCGCCGTCACTTCGGCCAGCGCTGCCGTGCTGCTGTGGTTCAGCTTCAGATGCACCGTAACCGTGCTGACGCCGGCCCGGCTGGTGGATTCCAGATAGTCGACGCCGCTGATGGCGGACACCACCCGTTCGATCGGCGTAGTCAGAAAGCCTCGCACCGTCTCAGCGCTGGCCCCGTAATAGACCGTGGTGATGATGACCGACGAGCTTTCAATCTTGGGATACTGCTGCACCGGAAGCGTGGTCAGCGCGCGCCAGCCGACGAGCACGATGACCAGATTGATCACCACCGCCAACACGGGATGTTTGATAAAGACATCGGTAAACGAACGCATGGTCGTGCCTCTCTGACTCACGGTTGCCCCGCTGAAGGAGTTGATTCTGACTGCGCGACGGGCCCGCCGGCGGCAACCACGAGCACGCCGTCGCGCAATTTAAACGCACCAGACGCCGCCACCTGCTCCCCCGCAGCCAACCCTGCATAGACGATGACGTCATCGCCCGACATTGCGCCGCTCTCCACTTGACGCAACTGTGCGCGTGGTTTGCCTTGGCCGTCAGGACCGATCACGAACACCTGGTCACCACCCGGTCCCTTGCGCAACGCATTGACCGGCACAGCCACCGCGCTCCGCGGGGCACCCACCCGCACCTTAATTCGCACCGCCGCGCCGGGAACCGGCATGGATGGAGAACGATCGATGCGGGCGCGCACCATGGCATTCCTGGTCGCGGGGTCAATGCGGGCATCCAACGCCACGATCTTGGCTTGAACCGGCGAGGACTCGCCGGCCGGATACACCTCCACCATATGACCGTGTCGCAATCCGGCCGCCACATGCTGCGGCACTGCAAAGTCCACATGCACGGCCTCATCGATTCCCTGCAGAGTCGTGAGCTGCGTGCCTTCATTGAGATACTGTCCCGGATGCACATCGGCCAGGCCCACCTGGGCACGGAACGGCGCACGAATGGTCTTGCGGGCGATCAAGGCTTTGGTGCGGGCGATTTGCGCCTGCGCGACATCGAGATCCGCCCTGGCGCGATCGACCTCTTCCTGGGCTGCGGCAAGGTCCTGCGTCAACGCCCGGCGACGATCGAGAACGGTGCGTGCCAACACAGCCTGAGCCTGCTGTGCCCGAAGGTCCGCTTCCTCCACGGAGACGTCGAGCGCGACGAGAACCGTGCCGCTCTCCACGATCTGGCCCGGAGTGAATCGCACCTGGCTGACCGTCCCGGCCAATTCGTTGCGCAGAGTAATGGAGCGGAGCGCCAACACCGTTCCGATCGACGTAGAGGTCTGATGGTGGTCAACGGCCCTGGCCACAGCGAGCGTGACGACTTCCATCGGCTCCGGTTGATTGGTCGAAGCAGCGGCCTGGTCTTGGATGCTGCCGTATTTCCACACCCCCAACCCCGCTCCGACAGCGATCACCGTGACCAACAGCAACGACGATCCGATCCATCCACGACGATTCATGACGACGCCCTCCTGACCAGTAACAGATGAAGCACACGACTGACGCGTTTCACAATGAGATGACGGTGACTGATACAGAGCAACGCGCGTTCCTTCCGAACCTTCCGTTCACTCTTTCCGCTAACCGCTGATTCAATCGACATAATTCCCACCACACTCCTCCCACAGTCGAGGCGCGATGCGGTCCAGTGCCGACACCTGACTGCCTTCCGTTCGGCATCTGCCGAAATAACGGCATCGTCATTACCCCGCACCCTGAACGCCGGACACGTCAGGCTGATGGCGAAACGCCTGCATCGGCAGAATGTTGTATCGCTTCCGAAGGGCTTCAACCGGTTCGCGCATGACAGGCCAATAATCCCAGCCATGATTGAGATCCACCGTCATGGCCGCGCCGCGCCGTATGGCGATCAGGGCCAACTCCGGATCGAAGAATCCGGTTCGGGCCTTGGTGATCGGCGTCATGCGAACGCCCAGATGAAATTGGAGCAGCACAAAAAACACGAACAGGAACGGATCGCGCCGTTGAAACCCCGCGCTGAAACAAGCGACCTGCACTTCCCCTTGCGGATCCGTGCCATATCCCGAGAGGACATGGGTGCAATCATGAAACAGGATGACCTCGGGAGCGCCACCCTTTTCGCCGGGGAGCGCGAAGCCGTTGCTACGGCAATAGTCCCAATAACTCCGTCCCAGCGATCCTGCGGGATACTGCTCCAACGCCTGGTACCGAGCCGCCAATTCGGCATTCACGTAAGTCCCGGTCATTCCGCCGACAAACTTCGCCAACCCCCGCAACCCTTCCTGATCCCAGATCTCCGCCACTTTTTCGCGCAACCAAAAGCGGCGAACCAGATCGAGGCGTAAGTGCAAGAGTTCCTTCTTCACGACATGCCGGAGATTGGTCACCTCGGGAAGACTGACCTGCAGCGCAGAGGCAAACCGCTCCACCAACTGGGCCTCTTCCGTTGTGACCTCCCGATCGATCAGCGACATTACGATCAGGCCGTTCATCAGTTGCCGGCGGATTTGCTGATCAGGCAATCCAGCCGCCAATTCCTCCGGTGTAATCACTTCGAGGCCATCGACCTCGTGCTTGGTCCCGAACACCCGCTGTACCGCCTCCAGCATATGCCGTTCGGACTCATCGAGCGTACCGTCCACTAACGCCACCGTTTTCATGGCGCGTAATCCCCAGTACGCCTGTTCTGAATTCGGTATCTTGAGTTCCATACGGCTCCTCCCTGCTGATATGAGATGGTTCTACCGTCAGATCGCCAGCCTCTCCACCTGTATCATCGGCACAGGTTCAGGCTCTTCCACGATCGCCCGCCAGGCATGAAGACCACCGGCCAACGGCCACGCCCGCGAGAACCCTTTCCGTTGCAGCAGCATCACCCCTTGCGCGCTCGCGGCATCAGCCGGGCAGGCGCAGTACAGCACCAAGTCTCGGGAACGGGGAAGCTCTGCATACTTATGCGCCAGATCTTCCAACGCTATGTGCAGCGCGTTGGGAATGCCTGGCTCTGTCTCAATGGCCAACCGCGGCCGCACGTCGATGAGCAGTGGAGGCTCGGGAGTCGCCAGTTTGTCCAGCAGTTCCGTCACCGTCATCCTCGGCACCCGCCGAAGTTGCCGGCGAACATGCCAGGCTTTCCAGCCGACGTAGGCCGGCAACACAATCACCGCTGTCAGCAAGAGCGCAGGTACAGCCTGTTCCGAATAGGCCAGGGCATGCTCCACCTCTTCACTGAAGAGCAGGCCGAAGCCTAGTCCAGACGCGGCCCAGACCAGGGCACCCAGGGCATCGTAGAGTAGGAAGAGCGGAAGACCCAGGCCGACGATTCCAGCCAGTGGCGGTGCAATCGTGCTTAATCCCGGGATAAACTTCGCCACCAGCAGCGACTGCACGCCATGCCTGCGAAAGAAGTCCTCCGTCCGCCTCACGCACGCATCCGGCTCCAACGCGATCCGACAGAGCAGCGTGAGCACCGGACGCCCACGCCACCGCCCGGCCAGAAACCAAACGAGATCCGCCAACAGAGTAGCCGACAACGCAGCCATCAATGCCCCGGACCAGGAGAGGTGCCCGGTGCCGACCAACACGCCGGCCGCTATCAGCAGCGGCAACGCCGGAAACGGCAATCCGAGTTGCTCGGCCAGCACGCCGCCAAATAACACCCACGCTCCCTCTTGCTGCAACAGCTCACCCAGCGATTCCATCGGCCTCTCCCTCCGGTTCCTCTATCATCACAACATAGCCGACTGCATAGCAGGGTTTGTGCCACCCGGCGCAGCATCGTCCTAGGAACAGGATTCCCTGATGCCACAAGGGATTCGCGTGAAGAGATCGAGACGAAACGATCCGGACACAGACCTGTGCCGAAGGCATGACTGCCGATATCTCGGCATCTGTCGAATGGTCGGCGCGTTGAGAAGGGCGAGAAATGAGTCGACGTCTCAGCTAGCGGGGACGGGCGATGCCGAGTTTTTGCATCTTGGATTGGAGTGTGGTGCGTTTCATCCCTAAGCGAGCGGCAGCGCCGGTCGATCCACCAATGACCCAGTGGGTGTCCCGCAGGGCCTTGATGATGTGATCGCGCTCCGCATCCTCCAACGTTGTGGCCGATCCGTTGGGCAAGGATGTCGGACGTTTCAATTCCGCCGTCGGCACGAAGAGCTCCGACCCGGACGAGAGGATGACTGCCCGCTCGACAAAGTTTTCCAGTTCCCGCACGTTGCCGGGCCATCCATACGATTGCAGCGCCCTCATGGCTTCAGCCGGCACAGTTTCGATATGTTTTTTCATGCGTGAGGCGAACTTCTGGACGAAATGCCGGACCAGCACTGGAATATCCTCGACTCGTTCACGAAGCGGGGGCACGGTCACCGGGAAGACCTTCAGGCGGTAATAGAGATCGCTCCGGAATTCCTGTTCCTCCACCATGTGACTCAGATCACGATTCGTTGCGGCGATCACACGAACATTCACCCGCATCGTCCTCGTGCTGCCCAACCGCTCGAACTCCTGTTCCTGGAGCACACGCAGCAGTTTGACCTGCAATTCCAGCGGAATCTCTCCCACTTCATCGAGGAAAATCGTCCCCCGGTCCGCCAACTCGAATCGTCCGATCTTTGTGGCGATGGCTCCCGTGAAGGCGCCCTTTTCATGCCCGAAAAGTTCGCTTTCCAACAAGCCGGTGGGGATTGCGGCACAGTTGAGCTTCACGAAGGTCCGTTCACGGCGATCGCTGAGATTGTGGAGAGCGCGGGCGATCAACTCCTTTCCACTCCCCGTCTCGCCGAGAATCAACACCGTGGAATCAGTGGTCGCCACCGTCTGCACCTGCTTCAGGACCTGTTTCAAGGCACGGCTCTCCCCGACGATCTCCTCGAAGTTGTAGTCCGTCTGAATTTCCTCTTCGAGGTAGACCTTTTCCTTGGCCAGTTTATCCTTCAGCGCGGCAATCTCACGGAATGCCAAAGCATTTTCGACAGCGATAGAAATTTGCTGCGCGACCTGTCCGAGCAGTTGCACATCTTCCGGATCGAACCCGGCATCCTTCCGCCGGCCGACATTCAACGCCCCCAGTGCACGATTGCGCGACAGCAGCGGCACGGAGCAGAACGACTTGATGCCGCGATCGAGCAAGTCCTGCGCACAGGGTGAGGCGCCTCCCATCTCCAGCAGGTCTCGCTCTCCGAACAAGGCCGGTTTCCCCGTCGTAATCGCCAGACAGGATGGCGACTGTGTACTTTCCTCGATTTGCCCCTCTTCAATGAAATTTTCGTTCCGATCGAAATCCAACACATGGATACGCCAGCGGCCGTTGTCTTCATCGCACAACAGCAGGCTCGACCCATCGTGCTGAATCACCCGGCGCAAGCAGGCGCTGACCGCGGGAAACAGTTGGTCCAAATCCAGGTGCGAGACAACGGCATTGTTCACCTCGAGCAGCAGACGTTGGCGGTCGCGTTCCCGCGTCAATTGCGTCTGATAGGCCAGGGTGCTTTCCAGGTTGAGGGCATTATCCACGGCCACCGCGACCTGCTGTGCCACCTGTTTCATGAACGCGATCTCGCTGTCGAGATAGACTCGCGGCCGCAGGCTGCCGAACCCCATCGCTCCGAGGCGCCGTTGCGCGGTGGTGAGGGGCAGCACAGAGAACGAGCGCACGCCGTTCTTGCGGAACAACGTCATCAAAGCGGGAAACCGCTGCTCACGCTCGACGTCATCCACCGTTAACGGCTCTTGCGTCTTCCACACCAGGCCGCCGGGTGATTCGTCGACTGGCGTTTCCAATCCGGGCTCGATCGTGGATTGCTCCGAGGTCACCAACAGCCAGAGCCGCATGACGTGACGTACCGGATCGTGCAGCACGACATTCATGAAATCGAATGGCACCACCTGAGGCAACCGTTTGGCAAGATCGGCCAGCAACAGATGTTGGTCGTGATGGGAGGCGATCGAGTCAGTGACCTCCAGGAGAAGCCGCAAGCGGTCCCGATCGCGAGCCAGATCCTGGTGATGCAGCACATTGTCCACGGCCACCGCCACCAGCTTGGCCACCTGATTCAGGAACGTGACACTGCCTTCGTCGAAGGCACAGGGCTTCAGACAGCCGAACCCGATAGCGCCCACCCGGCGCATGGCGGTCGTCAGAGGAAAGAAGCAGACGGATTGGACGCCGATGCCGCGCAAGGCGTCCATGCCGACTTGAAACCGCGTTTCGTCCGCTAGCGATGGAATCAGGATCGGCTGTTGATGTTCCCACACCCAGCCGCTGGCCGAGTCCTTCATCGGAATCTCAAGCCCGTCGAGACGCCGCGTCACCCGCTGCGCCTCCGCCGTTTCCAGCACATGCACCTGCATCACCTGCTTGGCGGCGTCATGCAGCACCAGCCCGACGAAATCGAATGGCGCCACCACCGGCAGACATTGCGCCAGGTCCTGGAACAGCGACGGAAAATCGTGGTGCGCGGCGATGACCTCCGCCACCTGCAGCAAGGCCGCGCCATGATCGGCCACCATCGGCTCGACGTTGCTCGGCATCATCTCATGCATGCGCATAGTATACGGTGCCATCCGGGCCCCCTTGCAACTGTTCCCACGTGGCCAGCCTGTTCATTGGTGAGACATTAATGCACATCGAATTCCCAGGTCATGCCCTGCGCGAAGTGCGGCGCGCCGGTCTTTGTATCAGGGAAAAAACAGATCAAGGCATAGGGCCCTGGATCAAACATGGCGGTGAAGATGCCCCGGGTCCCGCGCTCAATTCCTACAATGCCGCCCAGTGGCCGTCCCGGAGGAGGTCCATCGGCTCCCGGCTCGAACGCCGCGATAAAATCCTTGGCCTTCGCAGCCGGCGCCAGTTTGACGAGCACGACCTCGTGGGCCTGCGAACCTTCGTTGACCAGTTGAATGGTGTGCGACCCTGCGGTGATGGGTGTAGACAAGACAAATTGAAAATCCCTGGCGGTAATCACGACGTCGGGTTTCGGTTCGACAAGATGCGTTGCCGCCGTCTGCGTCACCAGGAACGGCTTGGCCATCCCCAGCGCCACGTGCGCGACTCCGGCCTTGTTGGGAACGAGACAGAGCACCAGATGCTGCCCAGGCTGCAATTCCATCAGCGCAGTTGCGCGATCCCCGGGCACCACCGCGTTCGGCCCCCCGACAAAGGACACCCAGGTCGGCGGATGTTCGGGATCGGCTTTCATCGCCGCCGCGAAGTCAGCCGGGGTCTTTCCCGGGGCCAACCGGACGAGTTGCGCATGGTGTACTTCAGCGCCCTGGTTCAGTACCTCGACTGCGGTCAGACCGGACGGCACCTGTTCCGGCCCGACAAAACCATAGTCGGTTGCGGTCATCGTGAATTGCCCCGGCTGCGCCGCCTGGGCCTGCCCGGTAAGATTCGCGGCAGCCAGCGCCGCCAGACACAGCGAAGCGAATAGATGCGTCTTCATGATCGTCCTCCGTTTTCGTGAGCCGCGCTCCAGCATCATCTCCGTCGCGAGGGAAGGTATCACGGGAGGCGCCGACTTCTTTCCTAAGAATATGCTATGGTGTCCCTAAATTTTTCCTAAGATGATGCCACTACCCCTGCGATGATTCCCCCTGCCATCGTCGACCTGCTTCACACCGGCGTCTCCGTCAACGTCGGCACCCGTGATGCGGATCTCATGCCGGAATGCACCAGAGGCTGGGGCATCTGGGTGGAACCGGATGGCAAAGCGGTGACCCTGTTACTGACGGAGTCCGCGTCGGCGCATACCCTGCTCAACCTCCGCGACAACGGGCTCATCGCGATTACCTGCTCGCGGCCGACTGACCACGTCACCTGCCAGCTCAAGGGCACCGTCTCCCGCGTCCGTCCGGCGACTCCGCAGGATTACGAGCGGCAACGACAGTGGCGCCGGGCATTTCTCGGAGAACTGATGGCAGTCGGCGTTCCAGCCGAGCAGGTCGAAGCCATCATCATGCAACCCGCCGTCGCAGTCGAAATACAGGTCACCGGAGTCTTTGCCCAAACACCCGGTCCGGGTGCGGGCGAACAGGTGTGACGCATGGACCAGGCCGCACTGACACTCAAAGACCTCTGGCCCTGCTTCGAAGGCATCATTCCGGCCACCATCGCAACCTGCGCAAAAGACGGCACGCCCAACATCAGCTATGTGAGTCAGGTACATTACGTCGATCCCGATCACGTGGCGATCTCGTTTCAGTTTTTCAACAAGACACGCAAGAACATCGCCGAACATCCCTTCGCCTGCGTGATGGTCCTGGACCCTCGCGCGATGCAGGCCTACCGACTGTCATTGAGGTATGAGCGATCGGAATCGTCAGGCCCCTTGTTTCAAGCCATGTCGCTGCAACTGCAGGCCATTGCCTCCCATGCCGGCATGTCCGACGTGTTCCGCCTGCGCGCCGCCGATATCTATGCCGTACAGCGCATCGAGCGGGTGGAGGGCATCACATCGTTGCCTACTCCGGCGCAGGACGAGCGACCTCCGTCCCTGTTCATCGAACCGAACCTGCATGCCTTACGGGTCATCGGCGAACGGCTGAACCGGGCGGAATGTCTCGGAGAGCTGCTGGAGACGGCGCTCCACTGCCTGGATGAGTTCTTCGGACTCCATCAAACAATGCTGCTGCTGGCGGATGAGAAACGTGGCAAACTGCAAACCATTGCCAGCCGAGGATATCCGGAGAACGGGGTCGGCTCCGAGGTAGGCTTCGGCGAGGGACTGATCGGTACGGTGGCGACGGCAAAACTACCGCTGCGGCTTTCCGGCCTCGACCACACGCTTCGTTATGCCCGCGCGGTACGTGATCGCGCCGAAGCGGTGTCAGGTCCCGACGCCGTCTGTCGTGAAATTCCCCTGCCGGGCCTGTCGAATGCCTCGACGCAGATCGCGGTGCCGCTGATGCTCCGTGGCCGCTGCCTGGGTGTGCTGGTCGCTGAAACCTTGGAACCCCTCACGCTCCTGATCCGCGAAGAAGCGCTGATGGCCATCGTGGCTGGTCACCTGGCCGCCGGGATTGAGCAGTCGGCGCACGAGACGGACGATCCCATAGCGGTAGACACCCCTGTCGCGGCACCGTCCTCGATCCGCTCTGCCTTGTCGCCACGCTCCTTCTGCTTCTATCACGCCGATGATTGCATCTTCGTCGACGGTGAATACCTGATCAAGAACGTCCCGGGTCGCATTCTGTGGCGGATCCTGAAACAACATCAGGACGAACAGCGAGTAGAGTTTACGAATCGCGAGCTGCGGATGGATAGTTGGCTGGGCCTGCCCGAATGGAAAGATAACTTTGAAACCAGATTGATTCTGCTGCGGAAGCGGCTGGAACAGAAGTGTCCCGACGTACGGCTCGTACCGCGTGGGCGCGGGCGATTTGCCCTCGAAACATCCGTCAACATTATCCTGTCCGAGAAGCCCGCCTGATGGCGAGCCACAAGCATCCTGCCAACTCACCCGCTGGGTTACCGATCTAATTCTTCTTCCGTCACCGCGGGCGGTAACGTCGATCCACCCGTTCGTCCGGCTCGACTCCTAGCAGTGAACAGCGCACCCTTAGCCGACCGAGCCGGGGCGAATCGTAGGAACCCGATGTCCTGCAGGATGTCGTTGTACACCGCCTCCATCCCGCCGCGCATGAAGTAGGCTTCGTGCCAAAATCCCGTTCCTCCGCTGTCGCGGAGAAACTGCTGCCACCATTGCCGATGGGGATCCGAACGGGCCCAGCGTTCCAGCGCATCGAAGTCGCGCCAATACTGCCGCATCCCGACGTGCGGCGGCATCAGCGACCAGAGCAGTGTTTCATGCAGCAGCAGCCCCTCCGGTTGGGCCTCGACTGACCGGCCGATTTGCGGGCCGAAACCGAACAGCGTCTTCAACCCTGTCCAGCGATTCACGCTCATCCCGAGGTAGATGACCACGAGATCCGGAAAACCGGATAGATCGACGGTTCGGCGCAGCATAGGGCTGGGCATCATTGCCTCCCGGAAGGTCCCGCAAACAGACTTGGGCGACGTTACTTGCCGCGCCGCACGATAACGGCGGCTACCTGATCCAGTCGCACGGTCGCATCGAAGAACTCCATCCCGGAGAGTTCGGTCAGAACCAGTGCCTGAGTACCGACTTTCGCTACCTTGCCGTCGAGATCCTGACCCGACAGTAATTTCACCTTCACGCGTTTGCCCGTCTGTGATTCAAGTGCCTGGCGTAGCGCTTCCTGACTATTGACCTCGATCACCGGCTCTTCGGCCGAGGTCACAGGAACCATCGCGGCGCCCCCCGCCAATATACATACCAGCACGACGATGAGACCGCGTCCGATTTGTCCCTTGCGATGCACCATGCGACCCTCCTTGAAATGATGATGAAGCGAACTGCCGGCCGACCGTGATGGCCGTTCACGCCGGATCCGTCGCGGGGAGAATAGCGGGAGCGGTTAGGAAAGTCACGAGGCGGGCGCCAACTGTCAGGCAGCCAGCAACATGTACCGACGGGGCTGCAGGAACTGGGCGCGGTCCTTTACAGATTTGGAGGGGCAGGCTATCATCCCGGGAGGTCCATACGTACCTTCACCCAAAGCCGCAAGGAGATACCGATGGGTTGGATCGCCCTCGCCGTGTTGGCCGTGCTCGTACTGATCGTCATCGGGATGTACAACTCGCTGGTCCGCCTCCGGGCAGCTTGCGAAAGTGCCTGGGCCGATATCGATGTCCAGCTCAAGCGCCGCTACGACCTGATCCCGAACCTGGTCGAAACGGTCAAGGCCTATGCCGCCCATGAGAAGGGAGCCTTGGAAGCCGTGATCAATGCCCGCGCCAACGCCATGTCGGCTCAGGGCCCCGAGGCCAAAGCTGCTGCGGAAAATCAGCTGAGCCACTCACTGAAGTCCCTGTTTGCGCTCGCCGAAGCCTACCCGCAATTGCGCGCAGTCGAAGCCTTTAACCAACTCCAGGGAAGTCTGAATCAGATTGAAGACGCGGTTCAGAATGCCAGGCGTTACTACAACGCCGTGGTCCGCGATTACAATGCCAAGACCCAGGAAGTCCCGACCAACTTCATTGCCGGATGGTTCCACTTTGTCGGCCGCCAGTTTTTCGAGCTCACGGAATCCAGCCAACGTGAGCCGCCACGGGTGCAGTTCTAGCGTGGATCGTGCCTGCGATCCGATCGTGAAATCCAGACAAAGACCACGTTTCTCTCCGGCCCTGTTCAGCCTGGCCCTTCTGTGCCTCCTTCACTGCATGAGCGTGCTGCCTGCACATGCGCGCTCGTTCGTGCTCAACCGGTTCGACGTGGAACTTCAAGTGTTGTCCGGGGGCGACCTGCTCGTCACGGAAACCGTCAGCCCCCGTTTTGAAGGTGCTTGGAACGGCATCGAACGCCTGATCCCGATCGAATACCGCACCCCGCAAGGCTTCAACTACACGCTGTTCCTGGAGCGGGTGACGGTGACGGATGAGCAGGGAACGCCACTCACATTCGAAAGCAGCCGGGAACGGCACTATCGGAACTTCCGGATCTGGATTCCCGGCGCGACCGACGCCACGCGCACGTTCGTCTTGAAATACCTCGTTCGGAACGGGTTGAAATTTTTCGAGGACCACGACGAACTGTATTGGAACGTCACCGGAGACGAATGGGACGTGCCCATCGAACAGGCTTCCGTGCGCATCATCCTTCCGCCGCGCGCCACCGGCGTCCGCGCCCAGGCCTTCACCGGAGCCTACGGCGCGCGCGAGCAGGCGGCCACCGTGACGATCCTCGGCTCCGGTATTGAAATGACCATGACCCGTCCCCTCGGCTTCCGCGAGGGACTCACTGCCGTGGTCGGCTGGGATAAGGGCCTCGTCACTGCGCCGACTGCCTTGGATCAAACGCGCATGACAGTCGTGAGTAACTGGCCCCTGGGAATTCCTCTCCTGATTTTCGGTGTGATGTATCGCCTCTGGTCCACACGTGGAAAAGACCCGCGGCTCCGGCCGATCGCCGTCATGTACGAACCTCCGGATCACCTGACTCCCGCGGAGCTCGGCACGCTCGTGGATGAAAGCCCGGATACGCGCGATATCACCGCAACCGTGGTTGATCTGGCTGTGCGAGGATATCTGCGAATCACCGAACGCAAAGCCGAACACCTGCTCGGGCTCTGGTCGAGCATGGATTATCTCTTCCACCGGGCAAGGCCACGACAGGAATGGGGGGCTTTGACCGCTTTCGAACGGCTTCTGCTAGAGGCTCTGTTCAAGGACAGCGAGGCTGACGAGGTCTTGCTCAGTTCTCTCGAAAATCGCTTCTACAAATCCCTGTCCGGAATTCACGACGCAATCTTCGACTCGCTGCACAGGCGCAAATATTATAGCCAGCGGCCCGACCGCGTGAAGCAGGGATATCTGGTCGGCGGCATCGCACTCGGAATCCTGTTGACCATCGCGCTTGCCGTCCTCGCCGACCATTGGGGACTGGCGCCGCTGACGGCCCTGGCCGCCGGCTTGCTTTCAGGCCTGATTGTGGTCGGGTTTGGCCGCATCATGCCGGCTCGCACGCAGCAAGGCACGAGGGCGCTGGAGGGCGTGCTGGGATTTGAAGAATTTCTGACGCGCGTCGAAGCCGACCGGTTCGATCGAGTCATCAAGACCCCGGAGCTATTCGAGAAATTTCTTCCCTATGCCATGGCCCTGGGGGTGGAAAAGAATTGGGGCCGCGCATTCGAGTCGATCGTCATGACCGCTCCTGCCTGGTATCAGGGAAGCGAGCTTGCGCAGTTCAACACGAGAGGATTCACGAGCCGCATGGGCGACATGGCGTCGCGCACCGGTTCGACGATGACCTCAGCACCCCGCAGTTCGGGTGGATCAGGTTTCAGCAGTGGAGGATCGTCCGGCGGCGGATTCGGCGGCGGAGGCGGGCGCGGGTTCTAGGGTGCGGTTGCGGAGATCGAGAGCACGCAGACTTCGGCTGTCCGTGATAAGCGTGACAGCCCGCGCCTTTACCTGGTGATCTTGTGCTCCCCACTCACGTTAGGCACAGGGACCCCGTAAAATTCATAGATGCGGGTGGTCTGTGCCAGATCGCCGAAGTCAGGCCAATTGTCTTTGTCGAAGCCCGGTGCATTCTTCAAATCCCGCTTCGTCGCATCGATGAGAATCTTGCCTTTATCCGACGTGACCTCAAGCGCGTCCCAGGGAATCGCGAAGTATTTATCCTTGATGCCCAGGAAGCCCCCGAAGTCCAGGACCGCATAGTCGATCGCCCCGTCATCGGGATTGATCACCAGATCCTTGATGTCGCCCAGGTTTTTTCCGTCGATCCCTACCACCTTCATCCCGATCAACTCACTGGCCTTGAACACGCCGCTGCGATCTCGAGCGTCGGCAAATCCGACGGTCGTCGCAACGGACAGGCACAAGACAATGATGGCAATGGCATACCGCATGGGCCCCTCCTTTTGTCGCTCGTTCGAGGCGACGTGGCCCATTAAACAACAACGGCAGGAGGAACGTGCCTCTCAAAAACCCTAGTTCCAGTTGTACTGCTCAGTAATCCTCCCTCAAGGTGAACACACTCATCTCTTGATCGCACTGCCCCCCGCAGGTGCTCCTGAGCGTTTTGGTCGCCAGGACGCCGTTCTGGCCCACGTAGGTCCAATCCTTCAACAGGAACATGACCATGGGATCCGTGGAGACTTCGCCGCGCCCGCTGACGAACATGGACGTCCAAAACGGAGACAGCTCAGGGCGATTGGGCACACACTTATAATTGACCATGGCATGCATGCCCGTGCTGGTCTCCTGGGAATTTCCGAGGATGCCGTAGACCAATTCGATCTGTGGGGGAAGCGCCGATCCAGTCGTCCCCTCCTCCTGCTCCTGACGAACGATGGCCTGGAATATCCGCATCCCGACCGTGCCTTCACCCTTGACCAGGGCCATGCAGGGGTTCCAATTCTGCGGCGGAACCGTCTTGTATGAGAGCATGCCCTCGCCCTTATACAATCGCGTCGCCTCGTCTGCCGCCGATTCCGGACTGTGGAGGGGAATTCGAGCCTTCGCTTCAGATTGCGCGGGATCGGGACTTTTTTTATCGCTCGCGACAATCGTCGATCGCAGCTCCAGCATCAATCGTGGCGTCCAATCCCTGACTTTGAACGTGAAGTTCTTGCCCATGAGGTGGCTGCGATACAGGACTTGTGCCGGCAGCACCCAAGGTCCCTTCAACGCATCAGCGAGATCCCGGAAAAGGTCCGCGGGTTTGAGTTGTACATTGGCACGGACGGTGGCTCGTTTGATGACCGCTTGAGGGTCGATGCCGAGGGGGCGCTTTTGGGGCGCGCCATGGATGCCGGTCTTCGCCACGCCTTGCTCGTCCGTTCGAACCGATCTCTTCACGTCTCCAAATCCCACGCCGGCTTCCTGGATGCGCGGGCCGGGGTTTTCAAGTTCCACAATGGCCTCTCGAATCTGATAACCGGCCTTCGCATCCATTTTGAGGCCGCCTTCCACCAGCGACCATTGCACGTCGGCACCTTTGATCGGGCCCTTTTCCGGAAGCGAGAAATCTATCCCGACGGCGGCGAGGGCCCAGGCGCTGCAGCCCACCTTCTGTTGGGCCGGGGCATCGAGATCGCCCGGATCGAATGACAGATTCGCCGTCAAGTCGCCATGCGCCCCCGGTGCGCTGGTTTTTGTCCTGACGAGCGGCGGCGGTGGCGCCAGCTCGATATCGATCTTCACCGCCTGCATCACGGCGACCATTTCAGCCAGCGACAACAGCGCCGTCGCAATCGTGTGGGCTGTCGAGAACCGCTTCATGAGTTTATTGAGGTCGGCGGTCTCCGCTTTCGAATACCCGATCTCCTGCAGCGCCTTCATTCGTTGGACGAAGGCATCGGTGGCCTGCGATTCAACCGTTTCGGCCAACTTCCTATAGAGATCGGTCAGCGCCGCCTGTTCCGCCGCTTGCCTCAGCGGCCCGAAGGCCGTTTTGACGCCCAGCCCCCAAAAGCTGGCCGCCTCCGACGTAGCAATGCCCTCATCCGTGCCGAAGCCGCAGGGATCGCCAGGCTGGAGGCTGGACACGCGCCGGCCAAACCGGCCGGTATCGGTGACCAGACGCAGCGGACGATCGTCTCCCGGCAATGGACGCGGCACGCGGCTCATCGACGGCGTGGAGGCGTGGTGGATCCCCAACGCAATGAACTCGGCAGCAAGATGCCTGAGCATCAGGATCTGTTGCACTCCATTGAGGTGAATACCTCGGAGGTCCGTCACGGTCAGAAGGTCGTACGGGTTCGCGGACTGCCGGCCCAGTTCGAGAATCAAATCGGCCCACATGCGCACCGTCGGAGACGCGTCAGCCGCACCGGTTCGAATGTCGGCCAGCAACATGTTCAGCAACAGGCGGCCGTCCTGCTCGTCACCCGCGGCCAGCAACACATCGGCTTCGAATTCGGTATAGGGAACCGTCACCTGCTCGGCCACCGACCGTGCCAGGAGTGTGGCCTCCCAGTTTTCAAGCGGCATCCCCATTTCGGGCTTGTGCGGAGCTTGGATGATCAGACGTTTCCTCGAATCGAGCACACCAAAGCCGGCCGCAGTCACCGCTTCAAGCAGCGCCTGCTTCCCATCCGGCCCTCCGGCCAGAATACGTCGGGTCAACTCGGCGGGGCGGCTCGAGGCAGTGGAAGGGAGAGACTTAACTGGATTGGCACCGGCACTTGGTGGGAGGGCAGGTTGTGCCGGTACAGGTCGAACCGGTTGGACGTGACCAGCCGTGTGCGATTCTTGAGACGAGTCGGCAGGTTTCGAAGAGACCTTGCTGGGATCGTACTCGGGCGGATTCAATGACGGAAAATTCTTTGCGGTCCCGCTGCAGCTCAGACTGAGCGCGATCGCCAGACCGACTAGAAGTACACGCAGGTTCATTTCGATCTCACCGGCGCCAGAGACCAGAGCTGAGGATGCCCGTTAACCGGTATGGGAAAACCGGAAGGGGATTGTAGGCAAGCAGGGGCTGCGCGTCAACGGAGAGGAGAAGGTCAAGCAGGTTTCAAAGCTGGAGCGATTCGCCCCGCTCATCAGCTGTCACAGCTCGTAGATACGATCGCCACCAATGGCGAACCGTCGCTCAGCTGGACGCAACGGTACATCATAGCCCCCGCTGACGGAGGAAAAGGCAGGAAGCACACCTTGATACTCGTTGATCACGAAACCTGGCAGCCTGACTCGATCCGGCCCTTGCGTGAGGTGGATCATCGGATGGATATGTCCCGCCCAGCAAAAGAGGTCCGCCCCGAACGGTCTCTCTACAGGCTGATGTTGAAAACGGAACTGTCCGATGGTCGCCTGCGCGCAGCAATCTGCCTTTGACCATTCTTGCGGCCAGCGGCGAGCCAGTCCGATATCGTGATTCCCCAGCACGACCTGCACCGACCCATTGAACTCTTGCAGCCATCGGGCGAACTCGGTGACGACCGCCTCCGTCACCCCGCTCAACGAATGGACCAAGTCGCCTAAGAAAAGAACGTGCTTCGCTTCGAGCTTCAGTGCTAGCGCAGAGAGCCGCTTCAAGTCCTGCTGTCCCGACTGTGAAGGCAACCAGAATCCCTGCTGCTGAAAGGTCTCCGCTTTCCCGAGGTGGTAATCGGCCACGACAAGCAGACCGCGGGCCGGCCAGAACAACGCGCGTTCAGGGAGCAGTTCGAACCACTCGTCGCGGACCGCAATCCTCACTTAGCGAAAGACCTCCCGCTGCAGCCGCGCCAGGCGCTGCTCGAGCTTTTCGGTGGAGAGTCGCGACTTGATCCGTTCCACGTAGAGGGGAAAGGCAAAGGGAGTCAGCCGCGGGATGGGCACGATCAACAGTTCCTGTTCACTCATCCTGCGCATCAGGCCGCGCAACCGATCGATCTGCAACTGCCGGTCGCTGACTTCACGAAAGGCTTGAGCCAGCAGCGGATGGGACGGCTCGTACTGTCGAAAGACATCGAACAACAGCGAGGCGCTCATTTGCAGGTGACGGGCGGTCTTCCGTGCAAAGGGGCTGCCTTGATAGACAAGCCCCGCGATCCGGGCAATTTCACGGAAGGCACGCCGGGCAAGCTCCGGATAGTTCTGCGACGCCTGAATGTCCTGCTCCAGTCCTTCAAGCACGGTCAGGGCAAGGCCGATCTCGCGATCACTGCCGAGCGGCTCGGTCGAGAGCAGCTCGAAGCCGTAGTTGGTCGCCGATACGGCAATCGTATTCGGACAAAGCCGTGACAACCGGTAGGCCGCGAGATGCCCCAGGCCTTCATTTACGCTCCAGCCTTCCCACGTATACACGAACACATGATGCCCTTCCGCTGTCCGGCAGGTTTCGATTAGCGTCTGTGTGATCGACGGAATGCGCGACCGCGAGGCTTGGATACGGGCAATCGGCAGCAGCGCGTCGATTTCTGGAGACGGCTGATCAAGGCCCTCCACCGCTTGCCTGAGGCGATCGACCTCACGCCGCAGGTAGGAAGAGAGCTGCAGGCTGAGCGGAAGGATCGTGCCGCTCCACACGGCGGCCACCGGGCTCCGCTGGCGAGCGGGCTTCACATACGCCGTCATGTCTCGCATCTGCAAGAACTGCACGGTGCGGCCTCCGAATTGAATCACATCACCCGGCCGGAGCTTCGCGACGAAGGTTTCATCGATCATGCCGAGCCTGGCACCGCCGCGGACCTGGACCGTTACGCCGCTTTCGGAGAGAATGGTGCCGATGTTCATCTTATGCCGGCGGGCCGCCTCTGCCGAGACGAACCGATACCATCCCTCGACCACTTCGACCTTGCGGAATTCGGGATAGGCAGAGAGGGACCCGCCGAAACGGATGAAATTCAAGGCCCACGAAAATTCTTCCTCGGTGACGGCCCTGAACGAAACGGTCGAACGGATTTGGTGAAGCAGATCGGCCGGATCGAATCCATCATTGAACGAAGAATTCAGGAGAAACTGCACCAGCACGTCCAGCGGCTTTTCCGGCTGGGTCCGTTCCTCCAACACTCCATCCTGCACCCCTTCACGCAGGGCCGACGCTTCAAGAATCTCCATGACGTTGGTCGGGCAAAGCTGCACCAACGTGTCCTCGCCCGGCCGATGAAACGCACGACCTGCTCGTTGAACCGCTCGGGCAATCGATTTGGCCGACCCGATCTGGATGACGTTTTGAACCGGTGGAAAATCCACCCCCAGGTCCAACGAAGAGGTCGCGACTACCAATCTCAGCCCGCCGCTCTTGATGCCGTCTTCGACGCGCTGCCGTTCGTCCTGGTCCAGCGAACCGTGGTGCAAGGCCATGAGGCTGGACCATTCCGGCTTGGCTTCGAGGATGGCTTGATACCAGCGCTCCGCATGCGACCTGGTATTGGTGAACAGGAGCGTGCTGTGATTGGGATCGATGCGGGCGACGACTTCCGGCAGCAGGCTCAACCCAGAGTACCCGAACCAAGGACAACGTTGAATCGACTCCGGCAGGAGACAGTGCAGCGTGATGTGCCGTGGAATGTCCGCTCGAATGATGGTCGGTTCCTTACCAGCCCCTACAGCCACCGATGCTGCTTCTTCCAGATTCGCTATCGTCGCGGATAACGCCCAAACCCTGGCTGTCGTCGCCACCCCACGCAGCCGAGCCAGGGTCAACTCCAGCAGACTGCCCCGCTTCGTGCCCATCAACTCGTGCCACTCATCGAGGACGATCGCCTGAACGTCGTGCATCCGTTCTTCCCAGCCTCGATCGGTCAACAGGATCGCAAGGGACTCGGGCGTGGTCACCAGAACATGGGGCAAGCGCTCCTTGAATCGCCGGCGCGCCGTCGCAGTCGTGTCGCCTGTGCGGAGATCCACCAGGATCGGCCAGCTGAGATCGGCCAGCGGTCGTTGAATGGCTTGGGCAATATCACGCGCCAGGGCCTTAAGGGGCGTGACATACAGAATGGTGAGGGCCGGATTGCGTGCGTTCATCGGATCGGAGATCAGGTTCACAATCGGTCCGCCGACCGCCGCATAGGTTTTTCCGCTACCGGTGGGCACTGCAACCAAGCCGGAGCGTCCCGTTTCGAAGGCCTGCCAGGTCTCGAGTTGAAACGGGAAGGGTGTCCATCCTTGTCGCTCAAACCATCCGGTCCACTCCTCCCAGGCTTGTTCGCGCGACAATGTCGGCCAGGGTTTGATACGAGCGCGCGCTTGCTCATCGGCGTCGAGCCGCGGACGAGGCGGACCCGTTCGATTGAGCCGCTGGATGCCGCGCAAGACTTTCGCCGAGGTACTCATGAATGCCCTTCTGCCTGTCCCAGGTCGAACTGCAGTTGCTCCGGAGCAAGCGAAGACTTATGTACCGGCTGGGCGCGCATGGTTTTGCTTTGCGGTGATCCCAACGATCGGAGCAATGTTTCGAGCGTCGCGACCCGATCGGCATCCTCTACTCGCTTATCCGTTCGCTCCCGCAGAATCCGTGGAAAGCGAAGCGCGAATCCCGACTTATGCCGATCGCTCCGGCTGATGCCTTCGAATCCGATTTCGAAGACCCGCTGCGCCTCGACGGTGCGGACGGGGCCGAAGCGCTCACGCGTGTGCTTGCGGATCCAGCCGTCCAGCTCGCGAATTTCCTCATCCGTGAGCCCTGAATAGGCCTTCGCCACCGAAATGAGGCTCTCTCCCTGCCAGAGAGAAAATGTGTAATCGGTATAGAGTGACGCGCGCCGGCCGGTTCCCGGCTGGGCAGCGGTCAGCACGGCGTCGATCGCCAACGGATCGATCTTCCACTTGAACCACACGCCCCGCTTGCGGCCCGTCACATATTCGCTGGTCTTTGCTTTCAACATGAGGCCCTCCGCCCCCTCCGATCGCGAGGTCTCCCGCAGCAACCGGGCCTGTTCCCAAGTCGAGAGCGTCAGCAGGGGACTGATTCCCAGGCGCTCGCCGAGAAAGGGATTTAGCTTCTCTTCGAGCATCGTTCGCCGTTGTGAGAGGGGACGGTGTCGCCGGGATTGTCCCTCGCCTTGAAGCAGGTCGTAGGCCAAGAACGAGACCGGACTGGAGGCGATGAGAGCCAGCGACGGTTCCTTGCGGTTCAATCGTCGCTGCAAGGATTGAAACGAACCGGGACGATGCCAATCCCCCGCCACGATTTCTCCATCGATGACCCAGTCACCGGGAACGGCAAGGAGCAGTGGCAAGAGGTCCGGGAAGGACCCGGTGATCCGTTCTTCGCCGCGTGACCAAATCTCGACTCTCGAGCCAGATTTCACGACCTGACAACGGATGCCGTCCCATTTCCATTCGCATTGCCAGTCGGAAATGTCACCCAACCCCTCCGGCTCGCCTTCCATAGGAGCAGCCAAACAGAATGGCAGTGGCAGCAGGATTTCGTCAGGTCCACGACCCGTTAAGGTCTGTTCCGCAGGCGCCGCGAGTCGGGCAAAGAATTCGCCACTCGGCTGCCAGGTCCCCACCAGCCGGGAGGCGATCACGGCCGGAGGGAGGGAAAAGACCGATGCGAGGGCGCGGTACACGAGAGTCTCCGAAACCCCGACTCGCAACGAGCCGGTCAGTAACTTGTTCAGGATAAACGTCTCGGTGGAATCGAGTTCGGCCCACCAGTCGAGAACGTTCGAACGGCGAGCCTGGTCGTCCATCCCCGCAAGCGGCAGGATGCGCTGTTCCATCCATTCGCTCAAAGACAGGGTGTGAGCGGCCGATCCCTGAGCGCTGCGCTCACCCGCGGCGAGTATGAGCGAAATCAGCTCCGCCGTATCCCCCACGGCTGCATACGATTCCGCCATCAACCAATCGGGATAACCGACCTTCTCTTGTGCCCAGCGCCGCAGCTTGCTCGAACCGACAATTTGTTTCGGCTTGTGACCGGACAGGAAGAACAGCACCCAGGCGCTGGTGTCGGGATCCTGGCGACGAAAAAACTCCGTCATGATCCGCACCTTGTCGTTGGTCGCGGTGGTCTGGTCCAGCTGCTCGAACAGAGTGGCAAACGCCTGCACTAGCCTTCCCCCTCTCCGAAATGCGTCGTCAGGGCATCGGCCTTCATTCCCTTCACCTCGCGGAGATATCGGGCCAGGATGTCGGAGCTGCCGTGTGTGACCAACAGGCGAGACGCGCGCGACTCTTCGACCGTGCTCAGCAGACCCTGCCAATCCGCATGGTCCGATAAGACGAAGCCCCGGTGGTAGCCGCGCCTCCGCCGGATGCCACGTACGGCCATCCAGCCGGACGCAAAGGCGGTGGAGACGGAACGGAACCGCTTCATCCATGGGCTACGGTGGGCAGAAGGAGGCGCCAAGACCAGTCGCCCCTCGGTCGGCCCCTCTCCGTCACTCACCAGCCGGGTCGGCACCATCGGTACGCCCTGTTCGCGATAGATGTGCGTCAGTGACGCGACGGCTCCATGCAGCAAGACTTCTTCCTGAGTGAAATGGGTCAGTTCGGCAAGGACGCGTTGCGCTTTTCCCAAGGCGTAACAAAACAAGAGGGCGGTCACTCCCTCCTCTTTACACCTCTGCCACCAATTGACGATTTGTGCCGTGACGGAGCGGGTCGAGGCCCACCGATAGATGGGCAAACCGAACGTCGCTTCCGTGATCATCGTGTCGCATGGAACCGCCTCAAAGGGTTCGCAGGTGGGATCGGGGTCGCGTTTATAATCCCCTGTCACGACCCAGACACGCGAGCCCTGTTCGACCCGTATCTGCGCGGAGCCCAGGATGTGTCCGGCCGGGTGAAACGAGATCCAACAATCATCGAGTCGCACCCGCTCGCGGTAGGGCACAGCCCGGATATGGACGTCTGAACCGAGCCGATGACGGAGAATTTGCGCGCAGGGCTCTGCGCACCAATACTCGGTGCTCCCCGCCCGTGCATGGTCGCCGTGGGCATGGGTAATCAAATTGACGGCGGCTTTTCCCCAGGCATCGATGTGAAATCGGTTGCCCGGACCCACGAGCCCTTCTGGCTGCAAACGAATGAGATCGCTCATCGACGTGTCCCCGTTCGACTGGTCGCTCGATCATCATACCAGCCGATCCATTAGACCATGGCAGGGCTCGTCATATGCCTTCTCAAACCCCTAGCCGCATGAGGCCGCTCACACTAGGACTGCACGGTCATACGATGAATGCGAAGGGTGGCTCGAGAAGATCTGAGAAAGTGCGTGGGTGAGCAGATTGAATCAGAGGTCGTACGATCAGACGCCTCGCCGGTTGGGCGGGACCGAAACCGGGACCAGCGGACAATCCACTGGCGCCGGTGTTGAGGCTTTGAGCGGACTGTACTGCCAGGCTCGCGTGTGATTACAGCGTCGAGACGAGCACCTGCTCGATCGAGCCGGCTACAGGATAGAGTTCCGTCCGGGCAAATCCCGCCGCGGCAAACATCTGCTCATACTCGCGGAACGTATAGGCGTCGCCTTCCGGTGTCGTCGCGAGCATGATCAGGCTGAACTCCGCCACCGGCGGTGGCGTGACTCGATCCTCATCCGGCACGAACTCCAGCGTGATGACCCGGCCGCCGGGCGCAAGCGATCGATGAATCTTGCGCAACAACGATTCGCAGGTCTGCACGGAAAAATGATGGAGAAAGTTGGTGAGCAGCACGAGATCATACCCCTCGCCGAACTCCTGCTGGAACGCATCGCCGGCGATGGTTCGATAGCGCGACTGGAGGCCGGCTTTTTGAGCCAACTCCTTAGCCACGGTCAACACGTTGGGCCAGTCCAGGGCCACGATCTCTGCCTCAGGGCAGCGGCTCCCGATTTCGATTCCGAAAAGCCCGTGTCCCGCCGCGATATCCAAAACCTTTTTCACGTTCGGCTGCGACTGCCGCACGAACATGCCGATCTCCTCTGCCGGCTTGGCCATCATCGGGATCATGGAGCGCGCGAAATCTACCCAGAGCGGATGCTCGGGCGTGACCGTTCCCGCCTCCCCTGCCACCGTTCCGCCTTTTCGCACCGCGTCGGTCAAATGCTCAAACGCAGCAGTGAACTTGGGCGCATGCAGAAACCCCAAGACGGAGCCCATATAGCCGGGCGACCGCCGGTCCAGGAATACCGCGCTGTCCGGCGTCAATATGTACCGATCGCCTTCCTTGGTCAGGAACCCTTGGATGGTGAGGTAGTCCGCCAGGATGCGTATGCCTCGCTGGGCTGCACCGCAACGCTCGGCCAACGCCGGCACCTGATCATGGCCCAATCCAATGGCCGTGAAGAGATCGAGTTCGACCGCAGCCTTCAGCGCCTGCGACCGCTGATATGCATTGGCCGTCTGGAAGAACAACTGCGGGGTCGGGCCCCCGGCCGGTTCCGGTTTCAACATCGGCGACACTCCTCGGTTCGATGGTGGTAGCCAGTGACAGATCGGCATTAATTGGATTGTAATCCTTCGGACGGATTGATGCGAGGGTGGGCACTCGAGAATCGGCGACATCCACTCGACGAAGTGCGCAGTGGCGACAGTGGCATGAAAGATGGGAGGTCAGTAGGTGGCGGGCTTATGCGTGACGGTCAGCGACGTGCCCGGGGGAAAGGCCGCTCCCAATCGAACTTCCCGCGAAGGACCACGCAACGTCACGCGCATGGCATGCCCGTCCCATTGCCAGGTGATTGATCCAGCGGGAAGCGCGAGGTTGGAAACGGCCATCGGTTGCGGCAACCAGGCCGGAGTGATACCGGCTCCGACCACCACTGTGGGCTCCGCGGCCTGATCGTCGACATAGGCCAGCATGTCCTGTTGCAACAGCAGCAGGAGCGCCGCCGTTTCATAGTCGGGCGTGACGGCCAGCTCATTGTGCCATCCCCGCGCATATTGCCACCCGTCGGCCACCTCGTCTTTCACCGGCAACACCGTATCCCACGTATACAATCCCGGTGACGCCTGTTCACCCCAGAGCCGGTGCAATACCGTCCACACAGCTTCGGGCTTCCCCTGTCGCAAGGCCTGATGGGCGTAAGACAGTTGCCCTGCGCTCGTCGTCTGATCGGCGGAAGGCCGATAGGTCGTCAGGGGTTGTTTCAACTGGTGTCGGCGGGATGAAGGCGCGGCTAGTGCCCGCAGGCTCACGGGTGAAGAGCGACCCTCGACGATTTGGTTGGAGGGCTGTCGCTGCCAGCTCTCCAGCAACCCCTGCGCTTGGGTACGCCAACGCGTCGCTTGTTGGCGCTTACCGAGCTGTTCGGCAAACTCGGCCGCGGCGACCAATCCGCGATAACTGACGGCATTCACGTATTGCGACGGCCATTCATCGCCGACCCGGCCGACAATCAGCCCCTCTCGCGCCGGCTGAGCCAATAGCGCCGTCCTGGTTTGGCGAAGGTGTTTGAAATCGTGAGGGGCCGGGATCCTGAAAGACTCGACGAGCGGAGCCTTTGTCGTCAGCATATCTTCGATACGCCGGGCCTTTCTGAGAATATGCGGCCACAGCCACTCGTCATGCACCTTATCGGCAATATATCCGGCCGATTCGGTGAGCGCCCAGATGGCCAGGCCCGGCGCATCCGCCTCCGGGCCGGATCCTCCTGCGAAGTCATGCATGGCCAGAAATTGCGAGAGCACCCGGCTGACCCGTGGCTCACCCGCGCGTGCGAGCGCCGCAACAATGTAGGCGCCCTGGCGATGCCAAGCCCGGTAGAAGACAGCAGGATCGCCGGGGCGGGTTTCATCATCGACGAGACCCATCATCAAGTGGGTGATCTGCGCATACATCGAGGCCTGAACGCGCGGATCCGGCAATGCGAGGCGGGCCAGCTTGGGGGCCTGCTTGTAATATCCCTCGATTTCGACGGGAGGGCGCAGATCCGACAACACGACCCGGATCTCCTCGCCGGGCTTTGTCGCGGCCATCGCATATTGCAGCCGCGCGTATCCCCACCCTGACTCGCCGCTCCAGGATGTCGCTGCCGATTGTGCGGTCATCCACCCTGTCGCATTTTCATCTCCCATCGCAATGCGGTCGGGAGTGGGGGTGGCGGCTACGGACCACCGATGATTCACCGTCACCTGGCCTTCCTCTCGATTCAGCGCGGTCACCGGGCCACCGGCGGGGCCCACACTTCGAATGACGATCACGGGCGCATGGTTCGTTTCATTCTTGAATCGAAGTTCCCAGCGGGAGCCATCCAGCCGCGTCCACGTCGCCTGGTAATAGGGC
The DNA here is from genome assembly GCA_024998595.1 of Nitrospira sp. Lineage (GTDB taxonomy): Bacteria > Nitrospirota > Nitrospiria > Nitrospirales > Nitrospiraceae > Nitrospira_A. The sequence goes on along the minus strand of JACOEK010000005.1, from coordinate 111,375 downwards.
GTTCTGGTGACGATGGCGGGAATGGTCGGATGGCCGGACGGCACCAATTCCTGCGTGATCTCGTTGAGCGGCACCGTCTGACTGACGACCACGGGAACACCGGCTGCATCGCACAACCACAGAGACACACCGAAACTCGGCAACTGCGGACTGAAATCTCCGCCGGGCTCGTGGTAGGCCGTTCCTCCTTCGGGCGCACCGGGAACCGCCAATGGCACATGCCCGATCGACCGGGGCCAGGGCCGCTCCGGATCTTTCTCCATCATGGCGGTCATCAACTCGCGTTGAGGCGTGAACTGCGTCGCCGTGCGGATGGCTTCCTGAAACTGTTGCCAATTATTCAGCGCGACGCACAACACGAGCACTGCGGCCATGCCCGTGACGATTCGTCGCCCGGAACCGAGGGCACCCAGAGCCGCCACCGCCAGGAGGAGGGGGATGAAATTCAGACTATAGACAAAGGTTTCTTCCCCGTAGAGCATGTGCAGCACGAATTCAAATGCCAGCAAGCTTCCCAACACCAGCCTGAACCGCAGATGGTGATCCAGCGTGACCATCCGCCACAATCCGTTGAGGAGTAAGGCCGACCAGAGGCCGACGGCCACCAGCCCGAGCGGGCCGGCCGAGCCGGGAGCGGAGAATTGAAACGTCAGTCGCTCCGAGAGGCGGAACGCATCGGCGTTCGCCTGCGCGTAGGCATCATCCTTCAGAAATCGAACGGATGGGGCGACGAGACTATGAAAGACAATCGACGACGCAACATTCGCGATGCCGCCCGCCTGCGGATGGTTCACAAACGACGTCTCCTCCCGTTGGCCGATGAAAAACTGTGCCGAGGGAAAAATCACCTTCTGCACTCCCCACAGGAGGACTACCAGGCAGAGCGCATTGACGGACAGTTGCACCGCCTGCTTCCAAGGCCAGCGCGCCAGGCTGACGAGTAACCCGGCCATCCAGTTCGTCACGGTGAAACTCAGCGTCAGGGCGCTGGCCGCCACGTAGACGCTCGCACCCAGCGGACGCTGCTCCGTATACAACAACAGCACGAGCGCGAGCATGATGGACAGAGAACCCCAGGAATAGGAGTTGGGAACCGGCAGCCAGAACAGCGCCGAGGCGCTGACGACTCCCAGCAGGGTGAAGACGGTCGACTCGAGCTTACGGCAACCGAGCAACCGGAACAGCAGGTAGAGCGTGCCGCTCCACAAACCGCCGATCACGCTGCCCACTAAGAGCACGGCACGGAGCGGACTGACCGATAACCCGTGTTTGACCAGATAGACTGGAATAAACGTCAGCAGAGAAAACAACGGATGCACGGACGTCCGGTAATGGTCGTCGTGGACGCGGGTCATGTTCGAGATCTCGCGCAGCGTATCCGCTTCGAACCAGAAATCCATCGACTGAAAGAGAAAGGAGGGCATCGATCGTGCGATGAGCAGACAAGCGACCGCCACCACCAGGGCCAGGAGGGCGGCACAGAGCCAATCCGTTCGGTCGATACCCGTAGGGCGGGAGGGCGGCTTCTGCTTCGGCAGCTCCGGGAACTCCAGCCAATCGTCGAGCGTCGCGGTCCTCGCGTTGGTGGGTGTCTTCAGAGAATGCGTGGTCCGTACCAAATCCATACCGGCTCGGCATCCTGGCTAAAAAAAAGAAACCCTCCACGGCTTCACAGCGCGCAGAGAGACGGACGATTTCGGCAAAAACAACGGATGGCCCGTGAGTGGGCTCGAACTATCGATGAGACGCAGAGTGATGGGAGTCAGCGCGTAGGAGTAACGGCCTCATCTTGCGCCGTCGAATGAACGGCGTCAGTCCTGTCAGCTGCACAACAGCTGTTTTATTCCTAACAGAGTGAACACGTCAGTTCAACCCTTGGGGGCCCGAAATGGGAGAAGGCTTGTTGCACCTGCGGAGCATGATCGGATTGTTTCATCGCCGACACATCGTTCCACAATCGAACGGATGGCGGCATTGCGGAACCAAACAGTTAGGCGGGAATAGTGATGGGGAATGGACCCAGGCCGCGTCATACTACCGCGCTTGCCACGCATATTGCGCCACCAGCACCAGCAGCGAAAGACATAATACCGCCAGCGCGGCAAGACCGGAAACAAGGACTGAGCAGGCGGCATACTGTCTGAACGCTTCCCGACGCATGTGCGGAAACCGCATGAGGCAATAGGTCGTCACCGAGGCCCCGAAACCCACGATCGCAATCAACACCTGAGCGACGTCCATGGAATCTCCTTACGTAAAACACCAGGAAACCCTACGCGCGAACGAGCGGAGCGTCAAGAATCAGGGTGAAAGCCGACAGTTGTTCCAAACCAGATGGTATGATGGGATCAACCGATGATACCGATCGTCACAGTCTGCACCGAGCGGCTCCTGCTCCGGCCGTTTCTGATGACCGACGCAGAAGCCGTGCACCGTCTGGCGGGATCAAAGGACGTGGCCGCCGGCACCTTTCTCCCACATCCACTGGATCGGCAGGCGGCGCAAGACTGGATCGGGGAACGTCTCAAGAACCATGCAGCAGGAACGGGTGTGACCTTTGCCATTACGTTACCCGAAAGCGCAGCAGTCATCGGCTCCATCGGCATGGACATCGTCGTCGAACATGAACAGGGGCGATTGAGTTATTGGCTAGGCATTGCCTACTGGAACCGGGGCTACGGCACAGAATCCGTCACAGCCATGATGGACTACGGCTTCAACAACCTGAAGCTGCATCGCATCTACGCTCCGCATTTCCATACCAATCCGGCTTCCGGGCGAGTGTTACAAAAGGTGGGGATGACGCACGAAGGCCGCTTGCGCGAACACTATCTGCGGTTCGGGCAACGCATCGACGTGGAGCTCTACGGAATGGTACGGGATGACGTTGTTCAAAGGCGGCAGCCGGTAACAGGAAGGAATGTTTCGTGATTGGAGGAACCGGTCCACACCATCAACGCAACCGTGTCCCAATCCTGACCAGTACTCTGGCCAGGATTGCGGTCATGGTCATCGTGGCGCTGCCCATGTTCGCATTCGCCGAGGAGGCGGCCCGCCCAGACCCTCGTTTCTCCCTGGAATTTGAAACAGGCGCCGTCTGGCAATCGCGAAACCAGATACAGATTCCCGACAGCAGCGCCGGCACCCGCTTCGGCTTGACCGACATTCAAGGCAACGGGCCTGAAGCTCAGCGGCGCGTTGAGCTCACGTGGAACATGAACCATCGGCATTCGCTCCGATTCGTCTATGCGCCGCTCGGCTTCTCAGGTACCGGCTCGTTCGGCTTCCCTGTTCGTTTTGCGGGTGCCACGTTTGCCCCGGGACTGCCGGTGGACTCAGAATACAAGTTCGATTCCTACCGGCTGACCTATCGCTATCTCATCCATGAGTCGGACCGCTGGCGCTGGCGCATCGGCGCCACGGCGTTTATACGCGATGCGCGGGTCGAACTGCGCCAGCAGGGAATGGTGGCGACCGACAGCAATGTGGGATTTGTGCCGCTCCTCAGCGGCAGCGTGGAGTACGACATCGCGCCACGCTGGACGGCCCTGCTCGACTTCGACGGGCTGGTCAGCACCCAAGGGCGGGCGATCGACGCGGCGTTGAAAGTCCGCTATGACCTCACCGACCACTGGTTCATGACCGCGGGATACCGTGTGTTCGAAGGCGGAGTGGACAATGACCGCTATGCCTTCGGTTGGTACAACTTCGCGCTGGTTTCACTGGGCCTGCGATTTTAAGCGCCCGAACAGGGCCTCTACCTCCAACGCCGCTCGCAGCCCGCTTTCGACGGCCCCGTTCATGTAGCCTTGCCACCGCAAGCTGGTCTGTTCGCCGGCGAACAGAGTGCGTCCATGCGGCCTGGACAGGCACGCGCGTTGCTCCGGATCATATCCAGGGTGAAACACCGCGTACCCGCCGCGCACGAATGGATCGTCTTCCCATGACACGTGGCGCGACGCACTCAGAACGCCCTTCGCCGCCCCCAACCACTTTAATTGTGCCGCCACTGCCTCGGCCCCTCCTTGAGCAAGGAGTTCCTTCGTGTCACGACTCGCCGAGTCGCCCGCAAGCAACGTCAGAATGCCGCTCCGTCCCTGCTGCTCCTCGTTGCCGTCCCAGATCGCACCGATCGGCAAATCGGTTCCATAGGCCAGTGGCTTTCCTGAACGCCGCCAGAATCGCCGATTGAACTGCAGGAGCGTCTTCGTCGCCGGGCCATATCGCAGATCCCGAACCGCTTCGCGCTGCGGCCTGGGCAAGGGCGGGGTGAAGGCGATACGCCGCACCATGGTGGCAGGCAGCGCCAACACCAACGCATCAGCGGTCATGTGGCCCTCTCCGTCCTCTCCACGCAGGGTCACTCGCACCTGGCCGTGACGCTGCGCGACAGCCCGCACCATGGTCTTGAGTTGAACCGATTCGTTCAGGGTCTCGGCAAGAGCGGTGGCAAGACGATCGTTACCGCCCTTGATGCGATAGAAATGGTTCACTGCAGATGACTCTGTAGCCAGCTGATCGACGAGGGCGAGCAACGATAAGTTCTCGGGGTCGGCCAGGAAAAATCCCCGCATGCCGTTCAGCCTGGCGCGTAACTGGCGGGTGGCTCCGATATCATCCAACCACTCCGCGACCGAACAGTCCGCCAAGCGCCGCGCAATCGGACCATCCCATCGACGCTCGTTCAATCGATGGGCTCGCACCCACGGCTCGGCTGCTTGTGCCAATTGCGTCCACAGACCGCCGGCCGCCGAGGCCTGCTCTATGACAGGCCTACGAGCCGCCTGACGGACAAAAGTAAACCCACCGCGCAAAATCGGCGAAAGGGTCAATCCCAGATTCTTTGCCAACAGGCGGATGGCCTCCTGATCAGGATCGATCATATCGCCGCCGGCTTCGGCATGCTGTCCCTCGTTAAATCCGTCCCGCCTCGTCCACACCCGACCACCCACGCGGTCACGCGCTTCTACGACCGTCACCCGCGCGCCACGCGTGTGCAGCTCAAACGCGGCGGTCAGTCCGGCGAGCCCGGCTCCCGCCACGATCACCGAGGTGCCACGCAATGATCTACTTGTTCTCATAACTCTCGACGATACGCGACTCAGCAGCCCAGGGGATAGTGTGATATGAGCGCCTTATTCCCTTCTTGATCCCACTTCCCAGAACCGCTAGGCTGCAGTTTTGGAACAAGGAGGTTGCGCATGGATGCCGATCAACCGACCAGCCCTTCCTCCCCTGACATTCTGGTGCCTCAGCCATCTACGAATCCTACCGCTGCCGACGAGCGGAGCTTTCGCATCAGGCTCGCCGTCTTTGGGTCTGTGGTCATCGCGGCGGTGATCGGTGCGTTCGTGGGGTATCCGACATGGCAGGAATACATCTCGCAGCAGGAAGCCAGGCTCGAACTGCGTGCCTACGTTGAGGCCCGCGCGCTCGGGCCAACGGCTCTGAAGGAAGGCGTGCCGCCCCGGGTTCGAGAGACAATTAAGAACATCGGGCGGACACCAGCATACAACGATGACATCCAGGCCTCCATCACCGTTGCCGACTATCCACTGATCAAGACATTCGAGCGGGTCACCTGTCCGCCGGATGATTCTCAGCCGGACAAACGAAAGTGGTTCGTCGGCAAATTGACGCGACCGGAGACGGTCCGCGAGACGCCGCTCACTGCCGAGGAGATCACGGCCATCCAGACGGCGAAGTCGGCGCTCTATTACCATGGGACAGTCTGCTACCGGGATATCTTTCACGAACGCCACCGCACCGACTTTTGTATGTTTTGGAAATGGGACGCAGGCCGCCTGAGTCCCTCGCTCTCCTGTAATGAAGGGAACAAGGCAGACTAGGCGGCATGACGAACGCGATACGCCTTACCGCCTGGTCGCTGTCCCAATGACGAAGCCCGTCGAGCAATTCCTGTCATTGCAGGCATTAGGCGCAAGAACTTATTCAGTCAAGAAGCGAGACAACTGATCGAGAAATGGCCGTTGCCCGGCGAGAAGCTTGTCGCGAGCGGTGGGCAGATCGAACCAGGCGCCGCGGTCGACTTCGGGAAAGTGCTGAATGGTTCCAGACCGGGGCGGCCATTCGAGAGCAAAGGTATTGCTCTTCAGCGTCGCGACATCGAGGTCGCCTTCCACGACCCAGGCCGAGATGACTTTTCCGCTCGGTTGCTTGAGCGGCGTGAATGGTTGCATCGAGCCTGTCAGCTCACAGCCAGTTTCCTCTGCAAACTCGCGCCTAGCAACAGATTCAGGATCCTCGCCTTCGAGATACTCACCTTTCGGAATCGACCAGGCTCCGGCATCTTTCTTTGCCCAGAACGGCCCGCCCGGATGCACGAGAAAAACCTCCAGGCGTCCAACACTTTTACGATAGAGCAGGATTCCCGCACTGAGCTTCTTCGGCATGTAAGGCCTCACACCTTGGGCATTCTAGCGCATATCCTCTCCCGCCATTGGCTATACGCCATCTAGAAGCTCTTATGCCCTCCACCATCTGCTACCTTTATAGGTATGAAACATCATACCGAGCCGGACGGGACCTTGGTCCTGACCGCTGACTCACGGCTGATGGTTGGAATGCTGGTGGGCGCCGCATGGCTTTGCGCCGTACCGGTCCTTCGAGCCTGGCTGAATGGTGGCGTGAACGCGCACGATGCGACGCCGCTGATCGGGTCGGCCATGTTTCTGTTCGCCGCGCTCGCCAGTTACGAAAGAAACCGGTTTGCCTTCGATCCCCATCGGAAAGAAGTTCGCTGGAGCCGCCGTTGCCTCTGGTCAAGAGATGAAGGCCGGGCGCCGTTTTCCTGCGTCCGCTCGCTCATCATACACAACGCGATCAGAAGCACGAAGACTGCACCCTCGGTCCGGCTGGCTCTGGTGACAGACGAGAAAGAGATTCCGCTCTCGCGGGCTTACGCGGGTGGGGTGAGACGCGAGTACGAAGCATTGGCTGCCATGATCCGCCGCGTGATGCAGATGAGCGCCGAGCCGGCCGATCTATTGCTGGACAGCGTGAGAGTCGCCCTGGCTCAAGGCCGGAAACTCGACGCGATCAAACTCGTTCGGCTCACAAAGGGCGTGAGTCTGGAAGAAGCCACACGTTTCGTCGAGACCCTGCCCGCCTCTTCGACGCCTTCCTAACGATTCAACTGCTTGCCTTCTTGAGTGGCTCCCCGACCTTTCATGCGTCGATGGGATCCGGCAGGTCACAACACAAACACGTGATCGACGAGGTAGCGGGAGCCCTGTTGCACCAGGACCATTTCGGCAACATAGTCACCGGGCGAGCCGGCAAATTGTTGTTTCCACACAATGGCGATAGAGCCGGGCCGGCGGAAGAGCGCGATTACCTTCCGGTCGCCAAACGTGCCCTTTTCCTTCTGGTACTGACGGCAGACACGCTCAAGATAGTCTTTCGTCACAATCGCCTTCAGCCGGTCCGTAAAGTCACGGACATGACGGGCATGGTCGATAGCCGTCGATGCCTCCATCAGATTGTCCATGATCGGATCGGCAATCGCCAGAATTTCTGCGTCGGACGTATTCTCTAAATCCATCAAGGCCTCTCAAACAATTTCTAAACATTGACAGTAGGGCTAAGGTACCCAGCTTCACACTCTTGTCCCTTACGCTGTCCTCAATCTTGATTCCTGCGCCTCGGACGCCCTCGCTTCTTGCAGCGCTTTTACTTCCTTGAGGCCGACTTGGACCAGGGCCAGATTCACGACCCAGGCGATGAACCCCAAGGCGATGTACTTGAGATAGAACGGCAGATTGAAGGGCGCGTTCCAGAACATATGCAGGGCCACCGCCAACCCGAAGATCCGGAGAAAGCGCTTGTCGTACAGCATCTCTATGGTGAATGATCGATCTCCCCTGATGCGCCAGAGCGCGGCGCCGACCATCGAGGTCCACACGATGTGCAGGCCCAACATGCTCAAGAGCCCCCGCACCGTGATGCTGTGCAACATGGCGGACTGTCCGCCGCTCAACCCCGCCATGAGCGCATACCCTGCGGACTCGAACGCGGAGAAGCCCGTGCCTACCGCCGCTCCGAACAACAGGCCGTTGAGCGTCGTGCGGTATTTCTGATTGTTGATGATCAGCAAGAGCGCCAAGGCTTTCCCCGTCTCTTCAATGATCCCCGCGCTCATCGCGCCCATCCAACTGTCGAGATCGGTCCATTTGAAGAGAAAGAGTGATAGGACCAATGATGTGACACCGCCGAACATCACCATCTTCACGACCTGGTACAACGAGACATTCCGGAGCACGTTCATTTCGAAGAAGAAGATGAGCAGGGACGACGGAATGAGGAACGCGCCCGTCATGATGAGTCCCGGCACCAGATTGGCGTTGTTGAATTCCTTCATGGCGAACACGAACGCCAGGTACACGACTGCGGAGAGGATGAAGGTCTTGAAGAAGACCCAGGGCTTCGGCCAGCCGGTCATGACCTTTTCGATCGGGGGCGTCGTCGTCAAGGTTCCCGCGGTGAAATGCTCCTCAATTTCTTCGTCGGTGCGCTTTCGCAGCACGTCGGAAAACATGTCGCGCGCATTGAAACCCTGAAGCCGCTCCACGCCCGCGACCTCGCTGATGCGATCGCTCAAATCTTCGATCCACCCTCCCGTGCCCCTTCCAGTCGATGGCCCACTGAGTTGCCACAGTGAACGCCCCATTCGCACCTGCTGCTGCGGAGTGAGGACGGATTCCATCGTTCTGTGTCCATCCAGATAGACGAGGCCCTGGACCGCCCTGCAGACGAATTGCCCGTTCTGCCACAGCAGGACCGCATGCCGCTCCACGACATCCTGATCGTCGCTTAGCACGTCACACTGCAGGGATCGACCGATGAGCACTTCCCCATCACGCAGCGCAATTCGTTTGCCGAGATCGGGACCGGAGATACACATTAAAAAAAGATCGGAAGGAATGGCCGATGCGGACTGGCTCATGCTGGCACCTCATACAGCAGGGTGGCGACAACGGGCTGTAGGATACACAAGTTCCCTTAAGGCCTTCAATTCCGTTGAGAGAGTTTATAGACATCGCGGCTGGGCACTCGACGGGGATTCGCGACGAACAAAATTGAACGACGAAGCGGACCGTCTCGTCTATTTTTCCGCCTGTAGACTGAGCGCGATGACCCGTGGCTGGCCTTGTTGCGTCAACCAGGTCGCATGGCGGTCGGTCCGGCGTGCTAAGACCGTGGCGGCAAACCAGGCCTGCTTCCGGTCAGGGCTGACGGCGAAGACCAACGTCCCCGGCCGTTCCGGCGGAGTGGCCAGTGCCGGACCCGTCGCATTAAGCACACAGTGGATCACATATGGTAATGGCTGACCGTTTTGCGTGAAACGCGATGGCCCGAATAGTTCCACGGAGGGATCACATAGAAACTGGCCTTGTTCCTGGGCCAGCTGCTTGGAGGAACCAGCAAACGTGCCCAGCCGCCGGAACATATTGAAGGACGCTCGATCCGACGGCGATCCATGGTGCCCATAATGGTGCCCATATAGGAAGGCTGGAATGACTATTATGCCAAAGATCATAGCCCCGATTGGCACCAGGACCCACTTCCAACCTGCATCAGTTCGCCATAGACGGTAGCAGCCCGATAATCCGACACCACCCACCGCTGCAAACATGAAAGCCTCGGTGAGTTCCCCATCCTGCTGCACGGAATACAACAACGGATCAGTGGGCCCAACTTCCCGTAAGGCTATCACTACCCCAACTGCCACAAGCGCAAGAGGGACGAACCCAAACACAACTGCCATGATTCGTTTGGCGACCAGCATAGGATGGTTCCATCCTAGCGCGTCCTGGAAGAGGAGCCAGAAAATCCCAAGATCCCGCTCTATTATGGGCACCGGCCTGTCAAAGGACTTCCGTACCCGACAAACCTGTCCGTTCGTTGCCCAACATATCTAAGCCTGGCCTAGCGGTAACAGCTCCCCTTCCTGTGTTATCCTGAGTTCGTACTCACACGGGAGGCTGTACCATGTTTTTCTCCCGCACCTGGCTCACCACCTCCGCATTTTTCGCACTCTGGCTCTCCAGCTTCACATTGCCCACGGTTCCATCCCTCGCTTCGACTACCATTTATAGTTACACGAACGACGAGGGCGTTCAGACCTTTACCAACGAACTAGAGTCAGTGCCGGAGAAGTACCGTCTACAACTGACGCAGCGGAGCTTCGAGGCTGAGTCCAGTGCGGCGCCCTCCTCACCGCCCGTCGCAGCCGATCCTCCGATGCGCTCGGCGGACGCGCGCACCGTGAACGCCAGTGGCGAGTATCGGATGGGTGATCATGACAGCAGGGCCGATGCCGTCCGCCTGGCAACCGAGGCCGCAAAGCAGGACGCCCTTGAGCAGGTGGCAAGCTACGTCGAACGCATCACCGAGGTGCGAGATTTGAACGTCACCCGGGATGATATCCGGAGCTTCACCGCCGGAATTGTGAAGGTGATCGATCAGACGGTGACCACGAGGCTGGAGCAGGATCAGGTCGTGATTCGCGTAGACCTCACGGCAGAAGTCGAAGCGCATGACGTGGTTCAAGCCATTGCGGCGCTCAGGGAGAACGATCAAGCTCGCGAAGAACTCCTCGCGCTCCGGGCCGAGACCGATCGGCTCCAGGCACAAGTCGATGAAACCAACCGCGCCCTTGCCGCCGCCGCTACTCCAGACGACGTGCAGCAATACACGGATCAGCGCCAGGACATGCTCGACCAGTTGCAGGCCAACGCGCTCCTGTCACAAGCCTGGACGAGTTGGACCTATCCCACGTTGGGCTTTTACTCCTATCCGTGGTTCGGAGCATCGGGCATCAACGGCCTGTTGCTCCAGGCCCAGCGCCTCTCGCCGCATCATCGCCATCTCTCGCTCGCCCAGCGGACAATCACGTCGCACAACAACTTCGCTCCGCCGGCACAACCGCCGGTCTCGACGCCGTCGCGCTCTTCGCTGCTGGTTCCGCCTCTGCCCCATGTGCATCAGCACCAGGCCCCCCCACTCCTTAACAGCCAGGGCCAGCAGGCCAAGGTGGGCGACGTGGTGGTCATACCCACACCGAGATCGGTTCCCCCGGTGACACGCCAATTCGTTCCCCCCTCGCAGCCCTACCAGATTCACCCCAATCACTTCTGGCGCCCGAGTCCACCGAATATTCAGAGCGCCCCATCCATGCCGCAGCCCACCCCGTCGGTCAGCATGGCGCCCCGATCATCCGGTGCTCATGGCGGGCATAGTGGAGGCGGCCATTCCCACAGCAGTGGCGGCCACCGAGGACGATAACGCCTTCCGTACGCATCAACAGCGCCGGCGATGACGAGTCCGTCGTTGAGCGACAGCCTCATACGCTCGATAATAACTACGCGGGGCGCGAATCCATTTCGGTTATAGTGAGGTGATGGCACCTAGAGCTACTCATCGTGCCGGCACGTATCCCCAGCACAGAAGTCGTTCCCGCCGCCAGTTCACGCTCTCCGCACTCTGGCGATTCGCCGGGCGTCGCTGGCGCGAACTTCGAACGTTTTTGCGCGCGTTGGGAAAAGCCCATCCGGTGCCTCGCTTTCTCATTGGTGCCTTCCTCCTGGGCTGTCTCTGGTTGATCCTGAATTGGACCTATCATGCGATGAACAAGCCGACAGAAGTGCTGTTTCCCCTGGAGGATGCGCTGGACAAGAACCCTGCGGCGACCTGGCAGGAATACGGTTCGCTGTTTCGGAAACATTCGACGGCGATCATCACGCCGGAACTGCTCGCAGCGCTGGCTCAGGTGGAGGGGGCGGGCAATCCCGTAGCCCGGACCTATTGGCGTTGGCGATTCTCCTGGAATCCGTTCGACTGGTATCGGCCGGCCTCCAGCGCAGTGGGGATGTTTCAATTGACCGATGGCACATTTCGCGACGCCAGGCGCTATTGCATCCACAACCATGTGGTGGTGGAGGACGGCACTTGGAACAATGTTCATTCCTGCTGGTTCAATAGCCTCTACACCCGCGTGCTGCCGAGCCATGCCATCGAACTGACTGCGGCCTTGCTCGATCGCCAGGTCGCCGCTGCAATCGGAGCCCGACGAACCGGCTCCGTCACCAGGCAGCAGAAACAAGACCTCGCCGCGCTGATCCATCTCTGCGGGGCGGGAGCCGGTCACGCTTTCGCCGCTCGCGGCTTCCGCCTCACTCCTCACCAGAAATGCGGTGATCACAATACCGGCAGCTACCTTGCCAGGGTGAATGGCTTGAAGCTGCAGTTCGCACGCCTCGCTGCCGGCGGCAGCCTCCAACGGCTGGTCAAACCTCGCTGAGACGCCCTCCCGTCGCCTACCAGTCTACTTTGTGTCACGAGCAAGGGTTTCCCCGAGTATCCCGGCGTGGATCGATGGGATCAACTCAGGTTGAAAGGTTTCTGGCAGGGTATGAGCTCGTCACTGCGTAACAGTCAGATTCTGCGAATTTTCACGCTGGTATCGGCGCTGGTCTTGCTATTGCCGGGTATGGGCCTGGCCCAGGATCAGGCCCCCCGGCCGGCCGAAGACACCGACGAACGCAACCTCATAGGCCCGGTGAATCACACCGGTCAGACGGATGCTCCGGCGAAAAATTCAGACCGTTCTACAACGCTCAATTGGGAGACGGGAGAGGGTCGGAGTTATCTGATTCCAGCCGCAGAAATCCTCACATACCTCTTCCTGCTAAACCAGTTCGATCGACATTTCACTGATCCGGTGGAAGAGTACCGCACCAACGGCACCACCATTCGTCAGCACCTCACCGATTCGAAATGGGTGCTCGATAACGATCAGTTTTCCGTGAACCAGTTCCTCCATCCCTATAGCGGCAGCGTCTACTTTGGGCTGGCCCGTTCATCCGGCTTGAACTTCTGGGAATCGTCCTTGTATAGCGTCGCCGGGAGTTTCCTCTGGGAAATCGGCGGCGAAAAAACAAATCCCTCGATCAATGACATGATCGCGACGCCGATCGGCGGAACCTTCCTGGGCGAGCCCTTGTTCAGAATGGCGAATCTGCTCCTCGAATCCGACGATGGCCGCCCGGGTTTTTGGCGCGAGCTTGGCGCCGCCATCATTTCCCCGCCCACCGGATTCAATCGGTTGGTATTCGGTGACCGTTTCGACGCCGTCTATCCAAGCAATCGCCCTGCCACGTTCATGCGGCTGGCCGCGGGAGGCACGCTGACGTCGAGCAGCAACAACGTGTCGTCGAATGTGAATGAACATGGCGCCGTAGGCGAATTCACGTTGACGTATGGGCTTCCCGGCAAGCAGGGCTATAGCTACGCCCGGCCCTTCGACTATTTCGATTTTCATGTCTCTGCGGCTACGGCCAATACCCTGGAGACCATCACCACCCGCGGACTCCTGGCGGGCAAAACCTACGCATCCGGCGACACGACCCGCGGCATCTGGGGACTCTTCGGCAGCTATGACTATATTTCGCCGCAAGTATTCCGGGTCTCCAGCACCGCTCTCTCGATGGGAACCGTCTGGCAGTCCTGGTTGTCGGATGAACTTGCGTTGCAAGGCACGCTCTTGGGCGGCGCGGGGTATGGTGCGGCCGGAAGCATCCAACGCACGGAAGAACGGGACTACCACTACGGGACGACGCCGCAGGCGTTGATCGCGCTTCGACTCATTTATGCCAACCGCGCCATGCTCGACGTCACGGGGCGGGAATATTATGTCAGTGACTTTCTCTCGCCCGAACGGCATGGGCAGGAGAATATCATCCGCGCAGAATCGTCCCTCACGCTTCGAGTCTTCGACCGGCACGGCGTCGCGCTTCGCTACTCCGTCTCCCACCGGGATGCGCATTATCCCAGCGTGGAATTTCGCAATCAGACGGTGTCGGCCGTCAGCTTGATGTATGTGATCTTGGGGGATTCTGGCTTCGGAGCAGTGGAGTGGCGTTGAGGGGTGGGCAACGCGAATGTTTGCAGACTGTTCAGAAAGCTCGTCCGGCAAGGCCGCAGGACGCACGGCGACTAACCGGCGGCCTTTCTGAACAGCCTGCTATGAAATGCCGTGCTGGTCGCGGCCAATGCGGCCGTCGTAGCGATTCGTGGATTTGAAGAGTTCGTACCGGCCGTCCATTGCGAACATGGCCACCCTAGCGCGCAGGCCTTCCATTTCGGCGACGGTCATCGGCGTAAACCGTCGAGCGATGTCGAGATTCTGTTTCAGGACTTGCGGCGAATCGATCCCGCTCACCAACGAGGCGATCGGGAGACTCAATACATACCGGATCGCTTCTTCCGGCTGGACGATGCCCTGCTTGATCGGTTCGGCATTGCCGGTCAGACTCTTCATACCCAACGGGGCGATCCCGCGTTGATTCAGCACCGGCAGCACCTCCCGCTCGAAACTCCGATAGGTTCCGTCGAAAACGTTCAACGGCATCTGGCAGGTATCAAACGGAAAGTCGCGCGACAGCATGTTGAGATGGATATCGGGATGTTTGTGCCCGGTGAATCCGATAAATCGCACCTTCCCTTGTCGCTTCGCCTCCAGCAAAGCCTCCGTTCCCCCGTTCGGGGCAAAATGCCGATCGGGATCGTCTTCATAGACCACTTCGTGGATCTGCCAGAGGTCGAGATAATCAGTCTTCAAGCGGCGCAGTGATTCCTCCAGTTGCTGCATGGCCACCTTCTTATCGCGTCCGTGCGAACAGACCTTGGTCATGAGCACCACCTGCTGCCGTTTTCCCTGCAGCGCCTTCCCCATCAGCTCCTCAGAGCGTCCGCCGTTGTACTCCCAGGCATTGTCGAGAAAATTCACCCCCGCATCGATGGCGGTATGCAACAGACGAATGGCCTCCGCATCATCCTGAATGCGGCCCCAATGCGCGCCCCCGAAACAAAGGGCCGATACCTGCACGCCGGTTTTTCCCAACGCGCGCCGTGGGATCTCGCCGGAAGAACTGCCCGCCAGGGAGGAGTCTGCAGCCAGCGCTTCGGCCAAGCGGCCCGGCCCTCGGAGCGCCATGAGCGACCCCGCCACGCCCAGTCCTTTCAAGAGCTGCCGGCGGTCGAGCATAGCGGACCAGATTCTGTTCACCGGTGTCTTCGGTGTCATGGATCACCTACCTGGTTAGAGGTGGATTCAGCGGCGACAACGTCTCGACTACACAGTCATCTACCGGCCTTGGCCGCGGCCAGAAGCGAGTCCCGATCAAGGGCGAGCAATTCGCCGATGCGATCGACGGTGAGGTCGGCGGCAGGAAATGTCCGCAGCACCTCGGGATCGTGCGCATAATGCCCTTGGCGCGGAAAGACCGTCGTCACGCGCGATCCCCAACAGGCCTTCACCGCCGTGAGAATACGCAGCTTGTCATCGATCAACACATAATGATCGGCAGGATACCGCTGCTCGACGTCGTCGAGTTCCCGCTCTTTGTGAATATAGATGAGGACATGGCCCTCCACCGCTTCAAAGAGGCCTGAGCGGTCGACCTTGCGCGGCTGGAAGACCACGTCGCCATCGGACAGGATCACGGCCTGCGCCCATTGCGAGATGTGGCGAATCACGTCCAGCGCGTTCGGAAACAATCGGTCGGCAAACGGATAATTCAGCAGGAACCGGGAGAGGGTCAACAGATGCGGGTCGCGGGGATACTCCTGGCGATAGCGTTGCAGCGCGCCGAGGTAGTCCACGTAGCCCAGCTTGTCCCGCAATTCTTCGAAGATCGCCCAGTACTGCCGCTCTCCTCTGGTGCCGATTTCCTCATCCAGGTGTCGCGTGAGGTCGGCCGTGATCCGGTCGTTGTCCATCAAGGTATTGTCGACATCGAACAGCACGACCACCGTGGGATCTGCCATGTCTTACCGCTTTCCGCTCCATTTCCAATTTCTGATCTCAGGCATGTCGATGCCATGGAGCTCGATGTACTGCTTGTGTTGCATGCGTTTGTCCCGCATCTCCTGCTTGAGATACGCCGCCCGAGCTCCGAGTTGCGGCACACGGTCCACCACGTCTGCCACGAGATGGAAACGGTCCAGGTCATTTAACACGACCATATCGAAGGGCGTCGTCGTCGTGCCTTCTTCTTTGTAGCCTCGCACGTGCATATTGTGATGATTCGTCCGACGGTAGGTGACCCGGTGGATCAACCATGGATAGCCATGGAACGCGAAGATGATCGGCTTATCGGTGGTGAACAGCGCATCGAACTCCTTGTCGGACATGCCGTGCGGATGTTCACTCGCCGGCTGCAGCTTCATGAGATCGACCACGTTCACGACCCGCACCTTCAAATTGGGCTGGGCCACGCGCAGAATTTCCACCGCCGCCAGCGTCTCCATGGTCGGCACATCGCCGCAACAGGCCATCACGACATCAGGTTCGCTGCCACGGTCGTTGCTGGCCCATTCCCAAATGCCAATGCCCGCCGTGCAATGGAGGATGGCGGACTCCATGTCCAGCCATTGCGGCGCCGGTTGCTTCCCCGCCACGACCACATTCACATAGTCGCGGCTCCGCAGGCAGTGATCGGTCACCGACAACAACGTGTTGGCATCGGGCGGCAGATAGACACGGATCACTTCCGCCTTCTTATTCACCACATGGTCGATGAACCCCGGATCCTGGTGGCTGAACCCGTTATGGTCCTGCCGCCACACATGAGACGTGAGCAGATAATTGAGCGACGCGATCGGCCGGCGCCAGGGAATTTCGCGCGAAGTCTTCAACCACTTGGCATGTTGATTGAACATGGAATCGATGATGTGAATAAACGCCTCGTAGCAATTCATGAATCCGTGGCGTCCGGTCAGGAGGTACCCTTCGAGCCAGCCCTGGCATAGGTGTTCGCTCAGGATCTCCATGACCCGTCCATCATGAGCCACATGTTCGTCGGTCGGAAAAATTTCCTCCGTCGAACAACGGTCGGTCACCTCGAACAGGGCGCCCCAACGATTGGAGGCCGTCTCGTCCGGCCCGAAGACCCGGAAGTTGCGCGTATTCAGTTTCAAGACATCGCGAAGGAACAGGCCCTGTACTCTCGTCGCTTCGGCCTCGTCTGCGCCCGGCTTGACGACCGGCACGGCATATTGGCGAAAGTCCGGCATGTGCAGATCGCGCAGAAGACTGCCGCCGTTCGCGCAGGCAATGGCGCCCATCCGCCGCTCACCGGTCGGGGCTAGCGAGGCGAGCTCGGGCACCAGCCTCCCCCTCTCGTCGAAGAGCTCCTCCGGTTTGTAACTTTTTAACCAGGCTTCCAGCAATTCGACATGCCCGGGCTTGTCCATGTCGCCCATCGGCACCTGGTGGGAACGAAACGTCCCTTCCGTCAACTTGCCGTCCACTTCTTTCGGGCCGGTCCACCCCTTCGGACTGCGCAACACGATCATGGGCCAGCGCGGCCGGCCGGTGAAGCCTTTCGTTCGCGCGTCTTGTTGAATGCGGCGGATCGTCACGACGATGTCGTCCAGCGTGGAGGCCATCAACTGGTGCATCGTCTCCGGATCATCGCCTTCGACAAAAAACGGCTGATGGCCATAGCCGAGCAGCAGGGATTCGAGTTCATCCGGCGGCATGCGTGCCAGCACGGTCGGACCGGCGATCTTGTACCCGTTCAGATGCAGAATCGGCAGCACGGCTCCATCCCGCACCGGGTTCAAAAACTTATTGCCATGCCAACTGCCCGCCAGCGGACCGGTTTCCGCTTCTCCATCGCCGATCACGCAAGCCACCAGTAACTCGGGATGATCGAACGCCGCTCCATAGGCATGGGCCAGCGAATAGCCTAACTCCCCCCCCTCATGAATGGAGCCGGGCGTTTCCGGTGCGACATGGCTCGGAATGCCGCCGGGAAAAGAAAACTGTTTGAACAGGTGCTGCATCCCCGCCTCGTCCTGCGAGATGTTCGGATAGACTTCGCTGTACGTCCCTTCGAGGTAGACGTTCGCGACGATGCCCGGACCGCCGTGACCTGGTCCGGCAATGTAGAGCACCGGGAGATCCTGTGCCTTGATGATGCGGTTGAGATGGGCATAGATAAAATTCAGCCCCGGTGTCGTCCCCCAGTGGCCGAGCAGGCGCGGCTTGATATGTTCCCGCTTCAAGGGCTGCTTGAGCAGAGGGTTGTCATACAAATAGATCTGGCCGACGGAAAGATAATTCGCCGCGCGCCAGTAGGCATGGATCCGTTGGAGCATATCAGGGCTCAACGGCTGATTCGCGTGGGTCGTCTGTGTCATGCAATCCTCTTTTCGAGTTGGGAATACCCTCTCGCTTCATGCCTATCCGGCCGAAGCGAAGGTATCATTTGGTGCCACGGTTTCCGGCCACGCTCAGCAGCCGGCAGACTGATTGCGCGATGTGGCGCTCTTCATCCGTATGGATCACACGCACCGTTACCCGGCTACCCGGCCCGGAGATGACCGCATCATGAGCCTCATTGCGAGCGGGATCCAACTGGATGCCGAGAAACGCCAGGCCATCACACATTCGTGCTCGCACGACGGATGCATGTTCGCCGATGCCGCCGCTGAAGACGAGTTGGTCCAGTCCACCGAGAGCCGCCGCGTAGGCGCCGATCCATTTTTTCCCCTGATAACAAAAGACCGCCACCGCCTCTGCCGCACGCGTATCGCGGCTTTCCTGCGCCAGCAAATCCCGCAAGTCGGAACTGAGTTCAGACAACCCCAGCAGCCCCGACTGCGCATTGACCATGTGATGAAACTGATCCGCCGTCATGCCCTCGGTTTTGGAGAGATAGGACACCAGTCCAGGGTCCAAGTCGCCGGACCTCGTGCTCATCGGCAGCCCGGAGGCAGGGGTGAACCCCATCGTCGTATCGATACTGACACCCTCCCGTACTGCGGCAAGGCTGGCCCCGTTTCCCAAATGGGCCAGGATCACCTTGCCCCGCGCAGCCTCACGGCCGGCCACCCGCTCCAGTTCCTCCATCAGGTACGCATATGACAAACCATGAAAGCCGTATCGCCGGATGCCTTGTTTTTCGTACCGGCGGGGAATTGCCACGAGGCGAGCGACCGGCGGCAGATGTTGATGGAAGCCGGTATCGAAACAGGCGATCTGCGGGACGGTCGGGTACCGTACCTCCAAGGCTTCGATCAAGGTGAGTTCCGCCGGAAGATGCTCGGGATCGTAGGGGCTGAGCCGACGTAACTCTTGTATTACCGCCGCCGAAAGCACCTCCGGATTCGTATAGCGGCTTCCTCCATGAACGACTCGATGGCCGATAGCCTGTATAGACAATCCCCGGCCGGTCTGTTCAAGTTGCTCGATGAGCACCTGGACGGCAGCCGCATGGTCCTGGATGTGCGCGACACGCCGTTGGTCATGCCCGGTCGCGCCATTGGCAAACGTCACCATCCCATCCGGAAGCCCGATGCGCTCGATCCGTCCCCCTGCCGACCGCACAGGCGAAGCGGCCACCCGGAACAGTGCCCACTTGACGCTCGACGATCCCGCGTTCACGATCAGCACGGCTGGGGATTCGTGATCGGCTTGTGGCATGACCCTCCTTGCTTGCCCTCTCACCATAGATCGACCATACGTACAGCGCAACCGGAAAATCCTTCAGCCTCTGGTGTAGGCCTTCTGCGCAGCGTCGGTTTAGGGGAAATGCTAGTTCCCAACGGTTCGTGTCTAGGTTATGGTTGTGGATGCTCCCGCCAATACTGAGCCTCATCATTCTCGTTTTTTCCTCTATCATTCCAACGGGCCCTGCCGGTGCAGCGCCTTCCGCGGAGGCCGCCCTGCTTGGCGGCACGATCCTGTCGATCGATCATGAAGCCCTGACCCTCACCATTCTTTTTCCCGCGGGAGAATCTCGCGCACTCCCCGTTCGTGACTCTCGCCTCTTGCATGGCCTCAGCGTCGGCGACCATGTCACCTTCGAGCTCAATCACGAACACACCTTGATCAAGATCACCAAGCTCCCGACAGATCCAGCCAACTGACTCCCACGTTATACCGAAAGCCCCTGTTTCGTCCGCTGGTAGCTCCTGAACGCCCCCCATGCCCCTCTAACCGGCTCCAGTGGCCGGACGCCAGCCAATGCATGTATTTCACCGGCCAGCCGCCTTTCGATTGACAAGCGGGAATGCCGAAAAATACACTGGTGCCGCCGCGAATCGGTTGAACCCACAGGCAGGGGAACGCGACAGACAGGTACGGGACAAGCAGAAGACTGGTTTTTTGTGAGACATCTGATCCGAACGGTGAGACAGGCCGGCACCTCCGTCGGAAAAGGATAGACCCATGGGCGTGAGACTGTTCGCTGTCACCGCGCTCCTCTGCCTCCTCACGCTCCTGGCACCCTCGACATGGGCCGACTCCTCTGTGACTGCGCCACGCTTGCTGGCCGGGCACAGCAGTGAGATTCTCAGCCTCGTCTATGCTCCAGATGGAAAACTCCTCGCCACCGGCGGTACGGATCAAACCATTCGCCTCTGGGATCCCGAGAGCGGACGGGATCTGAAACTGCTGCGCGGCCACATGGGCGCTGTCCATGCCCTGGCCTTCTCCCCCAACGGAAAACTGCTCGCCTCAGGAAGCGCGGATACTTCCGTGCGCATCTGGGACCTCGCATCCGGTCGTGAGCTCCATGCCGTCACGTCGAATTTCGGCGCTGTACGCGCCGTCGCCTTTTCCGCCGACGGCAAGATGCTGGCTGCAGGCGGCAATGACGGGAGCCTCCGGTTTCTGGACAGCGCGAACGGAAAAGAGCTCCGGTCGGTGCGGGGCCAGTTTGGCATCGTCTTTAGTATTGCCTTCTCCCCGGACAACACTATGGTTGCGACGGGCAGCAGCGACATGCAGATTCACCTCTGGGATTTGGCTACCAGCCGGCAACGAACAGTGTTGACCGGCCATACAGGCGCCGTGCACGCCGTGGCCTTTGCACCGGTCAGCCACCTGCTCGCGAGCGCGTCTGCCGACGGCACGATCCGCCTCTGGGATGTAGACAGCGGTCAGGAACGCCTGACCCTTACCGGCCATAAGGGCGAGGTCTACGGCATCGCGTTCACAGTGGATGGACGCGTTCTTTCCTCAGCCGGGGCCGATGGCACGATTCGGATGTGGGACGTCGTCTCCGGCCGCGAACGTCACAGCCTCACCGGACACAAAGGACCGGCGCGTACCGTAGCCCTGTCTCCCGACGGCAGCACAGTCGCGAGCGGCGGGCGGGATAAGACGGTGCGCCTGCAGCCCAGCACTCCCGCGGCGGTCACCGCAAACCTGGCAGAGAAAATCGCGCAACGCGGCAACGAAACCGGCGCAGCCCCCTCCCCGCCGCCTTTGCCCGAAGCAGAACTCACGATTCACCCCATGGAATTAAAGGCCGGGCAACCGGTCACGCTGACCGTGACCGTTACCAACAAGGGCAAAGGCCCCCTCTACCGTTTTCAAGCCAAGAGCAGGAGCGAAGATCCGGCATTGAACGGACTGCTCTTTTATATGGGCAAGGTCGATCCCGGCCAGGCCATGACCGATTCCGTCACGCTGCCGCTTCCGGCGGACCGGCCAGACGGTACCATTCCACTCTGGCTTGAGTTTGAGGAGTACAACGGGTTTACCCCCGCCCCGTTGCAGGCCGCACTGGCGCTCACGGGACTACCACGGCCACGGTTTGCCTTTACCCATCAATTGTTGGATGACGGATCGGGGCAATCGGTCGGGAACAGCGACGGCCGCATTCAAACCGGCGAAGCGATCGACGTACTGGTCACGATCAAGAACGTCGGCGTCGTCTTGGCTCAACACACCACGATCGATCTCACGCTCCCCTCGTCCCGCGACTTCCGCTTGAGCCAGAGCACGCTCGACTTCGGCCCTTTGAAGCCTGACGAAACCAAAAGCGCCCGTGTGAATCTGTTTGTCGCGCGCGACACGAAAGCCGATGAACTGCCCCTGCGACTCCTCATTCGCGAGCGCGGAATGAATGTCACCCTGGATGAAACGCTGAAACTGGCCATCGATCATCGGCCCCCGCCGCAAATCATTGCGACCAATAAACTCGTTTCGGTGAATGACGTCTCGGCAAAGATTCACAGCGGCGCCGGCGAAGAAACGTCCGTCATCGCGTCGGCCGCGAAGGACCAAGGGTTGGCCGTGACGGGAGAACTGGGCGAGTGGTGGCGCGTGCGGATCTCACCCAGGGAAACCGGCTGGATCGCCAAACGCGACGCGCGTGAGCCGGTCGAACCGACCAAGGGCGACATGCCGATCCCATCGATCGCCGGTACGCCGGTCGTAAAACTGTTCCAGAACGCCCCTCCGGTCATCGCCCTCGCTTCGCCCTCCGATGGAGCAGACGTCACCGTGGACAGGATCCTTCTGGCAGGGGCCGCCGCCAGCGAGCGGGGCATCGCGCGAGTGGAAATTCGCGTGAATGGTCAACTATTGACCCAGCGTGAGGCGCGTGGGATCGCGGTCAAACCGGACGCTCCGCCCGCGCAGCCGAACCTCGAGTTTTCGGAACGGCTCACGTTGAAGGAAGGCAAAAACGAAATTGTCGTGTCTGCCATCGACCGCGACAATCTGTCGGCGCAGAAAATCATCACCGTGATGCGGCAGGTGGACCGCGCCAAGGTCTGGGCCGTGGTCATCGGCATTTCGAAATATAAGACGGTCCATCCGCTTCGTTATGCGGATATGGACGCGCAGGCGTTCCATGACTATTTGATGAGCAATGTCGGCGTCCCGGCGGAGAACGTCACATTGTTGCTGAACGAACAAGCGACACTAATGAACTTGAAACGCACGCTCGGGACGGAACTGAAGCGCAAAGCGGCGGAGAAAGACACGGTCATCATCTACTACGCAGGCCACGGCGCCCCGGAAGCGGACGCCTCTGCCTCGGACGACGACGGCCTCGAAAAATACATCGTCCCCTACGACGCGGACCCGAAAGATCTCTACTCGACCGGCCTGCCGATGCGGGAAGTCGAGACGATCTTCAACCGGCTTGCGCCCGAACGCGTGATTTTCATCAGCGACTCCTGCTACAGCGGTGCGGCAGCCGGCCGCACCTTCGCCACCGCCTCGCGCCGCGCCGTCGTCTCCGAATCGTTTCTGACCCGCCTCTCGAAGGGCAAGGGGCGCATCGTCCTGAGCGCCAGCAAGGCCAGTGAAGTCAGCGAGGAACGCGAGGACTTAGGCCACGGCGTCTTCACCTATTATTTGCTCGAGGGCTTGCGCGGCAACGCCGACAGCGACCGCGACGGGGTGATTACGGTCGATGAAGCCTACGCGTACGTCTCCAGGAAAGTGCCGGAAGTCACCGGCCAAAATCAGCATCCTGTTAAAAAAGGCGAGGTCGAGGGACAACTGGTCCTGGGGCAGGTGCGGTAACAGACGTCATCACTTTCATACGGTACGCCATTCATTGCGTCATAGATCAGTAAGGAGGCTTGTTATGTCGTCATCATGGTCACACATCGGCATTGCCACGCTCGGGCTCATTGCCCTGAAAGGTTGCGCCGAGGTCGAAACGGTCAAAGCTCCGATCGACATTCCATCGCGCATCTACACCGCGAATGAAAGCTCGAACGACGTGTCGGTCATCGACGCCACGACCTATGCGTCGCTGGGAAGCATCGATTCAAAAAACCAATCCACGCATGACCTCGCCGTCTCGCGCGACGGTCGTCGCGTCTACGCCACCAATCTCGCCAGCGGCCGCCTCTCGGTGATGGACGCGGGCACGATGGAAACCATCGCGTCGATTTATACGGGCCAACGCTGCCACGTGGTTGCGCTCACGAACGACAATAAGCAGGCGTGGGTCGCGAACATCGGAGACAATAACATCTCGATCGTGGATACGGAGACCTTCCGTATTGTAGGCACCATCCCCACCGGCAAGGGACCGACCGGTCTGACCTTTTCGCACGACGGCAAATTCGCCTACGTCAGCACACAAGGCGACAAGACGGTCGATATCATCGATACCGCCACCCACCAGATCGTCAAATCGCTGCAGGTCGGAGCCAACCCGCACTTTCTCGTCGTCGGGCCCAAAGGGTATGTCTGGGGCACGAACACCGGCGGAACGGACATCTACGTGATCGATCCGGCCACGCAAGAAATCGCCGGTACGCTGGAAGTCGGCGCGAAGCCGCAGCAGATCGCATTCGGCTTCAAGGGCATGCAGGGGCCAAACGTGTTTGTGACGGTCGGCGGGACTAACAAGGTGGCGGTGGTGCCGGCAGACCCCAAGAACCTGAAGGTCTTGGAAGAAATCACCGTGGGTGAAGGGCCGAACGGAATCTGGGCGAACCCGGAGGGCACCCGCATCTTCGTCGGTCATGACAAGGGCAACGAAGTCCGCGTCATCGATACGGGCACGGGCCAAAATCTCGGCACGGTGCCGGTCGGCCGCAAACCGATTCGGGTGGTGGTGTCGAGATAGATGAAGAGCTGATGGCCTATGCCCAAAGGCGACAACAACGAATTCTGAGTGCGGAGGAAGATATGACGCAATCGTTCATGACGAGGACAGTGACAATCACAGCAATCATCATTGCGACAAGCCTGTCGGCATTTGCCGCAAACGCTCCGGTGGGATGGGCCATCAATGCCATCGGGACGTTGACCATCATCCGGGCCGACGGCGTGGAGGAACAGCTCCAGGGCCGAAAGACCATGCCGCTCTATGAAGGCGACGTGCTCAAGACGGATGCGTCGAGTCAGGCCTACATTCAACTCAAACAAGGCGTCAACGTCGCGCTCAACGAAGAGACCTCCTTCAAGATTCTCTCGCGCTGGCAAAAAGACAAGCCGACCACCTGGATTCTCCGGCTCAGCCAGGGCGAAGTGTGGGCAAAAACCGCCGGCGACGGGCCGAAGGCGTTCGAGGTGGAAACCCCGGTCGCCACGGCGGCGGTGAAGGAGACGGAGTTCAATTTGAAAGTCCAGCCGGACGGCCAGAGCATTCTCACCGTGATCGAAGGCGTCGTACAATTCGGCACTGCCTTTGGAACCTGTCCGATCCGGACCAACACGATCAGTTACGGCGTGCGGGGGAAGAAATGCACGAAGCCGGCCGACAGCGACGCGAAGGCCGCGAAAGCCTGGACCAGCACGCTCATTCCGCCCTCGGCGCCGGTGCAGTAGATTTTGAACGTTCGGCCTGATGGGCCGCGGCAGTGAGAACACTCGATACGTCACAGATGTCTCACGCGCTCGTGCATGAACCTTTTTCCTTTTCGAGCGACGCACGGAGTGGAACTGCACGTAGAGAGGAACACATGGGAAGGAGAATAAGGATGCCATATCTCCCTGCCACAGCGTGGATGATGCGCGCCTTGTGCGCGATGGCCGGCGGTCTTTTCCTGCTCATGCCGACGAAGGCTGAGGCGGTCCAGATTTTTGTCACCGACCAGAACGGAACGCCCATTTCCAACGTCAACCTGTGCATCAGCACCCCGGAGTTCGGCATTCAGAAAATGACCGATCAAAACGGGCGGTACAACTTCTCGCTCCCGGTAGGCTCAACCGCAGGAGGACCTGCCACGGTACGGACCTCGCGTAACGGGTTCCTGAACAACCAAGCGACGATCAACATGGCCGCCGTTGAGCAGCGCATTGTTCTCGTGCCCGGTCAAGCAACACCCTTGCCCAGCTTTTGCGGCGGTCTTGCCGGCACAGCCACCGGTGGAAATACCGGCTGCGACAGAATTACCAATCTCGAAGTGGCAGGTGGATTAAAAACGACCAATCGCACAGTGGGCGTTGTGGCCGGGTTTTCTGAAAAGCCGGCGTTCTTTCGCCTGACGGAATTCACCGCGGCAGAGCGCTATCCTGAATCGCAGTTCAATCCTGATACGGCCTTTGCCAAAAAGAACGTCGCCTGGCACCCGGTCACCACGCCGGTGTTGACCACGAATTTTACCCTGACTGAACCGCACTATGGCACCCATCATCTCTATTTACAGACGAGCCTCGCTCTGAACGGATGCGTGTCGCACGCGCGCGCGATCAGTGTGGTGCTCGAGCCCGCTCAACTTGTCACCTATGAACTGAAGGGACAGGCCTTGGACCGATTCGTTGCGGCGGCGAAGACGCGTGGCTACCAGTTCAGAAATGAATTCAAATTCAACAAAAAGGATAAGACCTACTGCTCGAACAACGCCATGCTGTTGCCGTCAAATCCAGTTGGGGATGCGCGCGTGAGTAACACGGTGGTGGAAGATGTCTCCGCCAGTGTCGACGTCTTCGATGGCCCCGATCTCATGCTCTTCTGGCAACTGTTGGACATCGATGGATCGTTTCCCGGTCTCCCGCCGTTGCCCGCCCGTGCGTTTCAAAAAGGTACAGCGCCGGCGGTTGTGTACGACAAGTATTCGGAAGCGAGTTGTCCCTATTGCGGAGCGCGTGCGTTGAAACGAACCCTCTCCTGGCGACGATTGGTCTACGAATTCAGATCGCCGCCGCCTGCTCCAGTAATAGGCTCCTTCGCCGCGGTGAACTGCATCACAGCTCCCGACTTAACGCGTGCGGACCAGCAACCCTCTCTCGTCAAACTGACGTTGAAGGGTCCGTCCGGCGAGGACCCCGTCAATGCCCTGGGCGACTTGCGCTCAAACACCCTTCCAGGGTTGCAGCGCATTCCTCCACCTCAAGTCGTTATCCCGCGGGGAGAGTGATGGTGCTGTCGGCAGGAACACCTACAGAAACCAGCAGGCAACAGTGAACTGACGCGGAGAACCTTGTGATCGGAAAAGGGGTCGGAATGACGGCACATCGGCGGCAGCGCGTGGCCGAGCTGAGCACAGGTGTCGGATTGGCACTGTTGTCTGCGGCGCTGCTGGTCGCCTCTCTCCCCTCACCGGATATCGGGTCGCTGGGCTGGGTCGCTCTGGTCCCGCTTCTCCTGGCCATGCAAGGGCTCAGGCCTGGTCAGGCGGCCTCACTAGGGTTGCTGACCGGAGTTTTCGCCAGCTTCGGCATCTACGGCTGGCTCTTCGAAGTGCCGAGTTTCGATCTGCGCCATGCGGTCGTGCTCGCCCTTTACGTCGGCGCCTATCCGGCAATTTGGGCATCGGCCACGGCGTGGGCGCTGCGGCAGCACATTCCCCTGATCGTCTGCGCGCCCGTTTTTTGGCTGCTGATCGACTACCTCCGCGCGCACGCGGGGTTTCTGGCCCTACCTTGGGGCACCCTCGCCCAGACGCAACACCACAACCTCCCGCTGCTGCAGGCAGCCGGAGTGATCGGCGAGCATGGCGTCTCGTTCTTGGTAGCGTTGGGCAATGCCGCCCTTGCTACCCTCTGCCTCAGGCAGGAACGCAGGTTGGCCGTAACCACGCTCCTCATCCTCATCACAGTCCACGCCTGGGGTGTCACCGAACTCTTCTCATCCACATCGGGCAGGTCTATTACCGTTACGGCTATCCAACCGAACATTCAAATCGGCGACCGCACGACCGAAGCAGGCCGCGACGCCAACCTGACTCGACTCGAACGATTGACCCGAGAGGCGGCTTCTTCGCAGCCGGACTTGATCGTCTGGCCGGAAAGCGCCATTCCCGGGGATCTCTCCGACCCGTCCTTGATCTCACGACTGCAGCGCTTGAGCCGTGAGACCGGGGTGCCGTTGATCCTCGGAGCGGCCCAAGTGGAGAAGTTCGCGACGGGGGACAGTCTGCTCACTATCGGCCGGCGAGCGTTCAACACCGCGCATCTCTTCCAGCCAAGCGGCTCTACCTCGCCCCCCTATCGTAAACGCATGCTGGTGCCGTTTGCCGAATATCTGCCGCATGCCGACGTCATTCCCTGGCCGGAGTGGCTCGCCCCGCGAATCACGGAACTGACAGCCGGTGACAACGGGCAGATCTTCACTCTCGCACCTCGGATTTCTGTCGGCACCTTGATCTGCTGGGAGAATCTTTTCTCGGAACTTGCCCGTGAGTCCGTCAACTCAGGCGCACAACTGTTGGTGCAATTGACGAACGATGTGTGGTTCGGCCAGACCGCCGCCCCGAGACAGCACAATCTCATGTCGGTCATGCGCGCGGTGGAGACTCGAACGCCGGTCGTGATCGCCTCAAACACCGGGCCATCGCAAGTGATCGATGGCTATGGCCGGGTGGTCGTCACCACATCGGGGAGCTTCCTGGAATCGACCACCGCCGGTGTCGTCGCCCTCGGCGGAGGAGGCACAGTCTATTCCAGAACCGGGGATTGGTTCGTTCTTCTCACACCCCTCGTTGCAATCCTGGGGCACTTTCTCTTGACGCGTTTATCTCACGTCGGGCACCAGCGGTGGACATTGTTCGATTGGCTGAGGACGCGCCCGAGGACAGTTCCGGTCTCTTCCATGACCGCCCGCAGTCGAAGCGCCGTGAGACGGACCACTCCGGAAGTGACAGGAGGCGACATACTGCCTCGCCACTGCATCGGAACGAAGGAAGGAACCTCATGACGGGGAAAAGCTGCGTCGCATTATTGTTCATACTGTCGGCTCTCGTTGGACAAGCCGGTGCAGCAGGCGTCGTCGTCAGGATCTATCCATTGACGACGGTCGGCTGTCATCTTGAATCGATTCAAGCGAAGTTCACAGCGGCTAAGTCCACCTATCGCATGTCAGGACGATGCGACCAACGGTTGGAGTATGAGAATCGTGTGGAAGTCATCCCGATTCCCTGGACGTCAGAAGGGGCCTATGCACCGGGACTGGCAAAGGTGGAAGAAACCATCATGCTGAACGGCAACCCGCCCTATCGGGGAAAGATTCAAACCAGATTGGCCTGCGTAGAAGATCCCTGGCTGGTCACGGGAAAAGCAGCCTGCACACAACCGGCCTTTTCCGCTGGGGGAGAAGCCGAAACCCTCGCCTATTTGACCGCATTTCTGCGCGGTGGTTTTGAAACGTCCTTGAAACCAAACACAACCGGATTCCCTTACGATCGCGCGGCCCTTGTGGCCCAACGACCGAAAGACCTCCTCGCGGAGCAACAGGCCATTGCCGAAACGGCGCGTCTCGCACAAGAAGCGGCCCGAAAGGAGGCTCAGAAGCTCCAGCAACGGGTGCAGCCAGGGTCGACCCTGCTCGAGAATCTCGCCCCTTTGCTGGTCTCCCCGACGGCGGGGTCGCGCTACCTCAGCATGACAACCGTGCCGATCAAACTTGCCCCGCCTCCTGGACGGCTGACGGTCACCCTCTACACAGTAAAAATCGAACGGAAAAACCCGGGTGGGAGTTGGACTCCTGTCACCACCCTTCCGATAGGCCTCGCCCAGGCATCGTCCCCTTCTGGGTACCTTGGATGGGGCGCCGGCGGGCCGGATGGGAGAAGCCTTTCTCTGATGGCCTCTCCCGGAACGTATCGGATGACGGCCCAAGTCTCGGCCCCCCAACAAACTGGCTGGAGTCAGGGCGTTGAGTTCGTGGTGATGGCTCCGAATAACACCATTCAGCGAATTCCAAAATCCTTCGGACCATAACGAGGGGGATGAGGCGGGGACGACATGCACAGAATGCTTATTTCGCGTGGGGAGGGAGAGGTCAACAAGTTCGATGAGGAAAGACCCATACGGACTTTTCCAGGATGAGGAGCCACCATGACCATTCATCGCGCTCGTTGCCTCGCCTTCGGTCTCGGACTGGCCATGACCGTCCTCGTGCCGGGCCATGCCTTCAGTCTCGGATTCACTGGCGTCGGCTCCGCGCCCTGCAGCACCGCTACTCAGAACCTCGTCGGGAGCTTCTCTTCGACCAAGGCGCAATACCTGTCAACCGGAACCTGCACGACATCCGGCTCACTGGGAGCACCGCGAACGTTTCCCTACACAGTTCACGGGGCCTATTCGAACAATGTCGCGGAGGAACTCATTGAAGTGACTCCCGCTCCGATCTCACAGCCGAGTCATCCCTACGGGACCTGGCGGACCACCTATTCATGTCCGTCCGATCCCTGGCTCACGATGGACGGTCCTCCGTTCAGCCCGGAAAGTCTCCGGGTGAAGTGCCAGATCCTGAACCGAATGGACAATAGTCCCTCCGAGGCATACCCCAGAAAGTACCAGGATGGGAAACCTCTCCCCACTCTCAGCGATCTCTTCAATGCCTGGAGAGCCTACAAACCCATGTCGGCCTGGGTCTTGATGCCGGCAGAACGAACTGCCTTAGCGGCGAAACGGGACACGGATTTGAAAGCCGAGGCAGCGGCATTGGCCAAGGCACAGGCCGAGAAACGCCTGCGCTCAGCAACGCAGACGCTGACGCCCTATCGTATGAGCCTCTCTCCGATCATCATGGCGCCCACCGCGGGGCAGCGGTTCTTTAACCAATCTCCCATCTCGATCAGGTTAGCGCCCCCTCAACCATGGGCCGATACGGAAGTTCGCCTCGACGGAACCCCCGTCAAGACGGCGAAGAGTGTGAGCGGATACATGGTGAGGCTAGAACGGAAAGACTCCAACGGACAATGGGTACCGCATGCCACGCTGCCCGTCGGAGCCGCTCAAGCGGAGTCGGCGACCGGGTATACGGGCTTCGGCGGGGGGGCCCCGCCGGCCTTCTTATCAATACCTGGCGCATGGCGGTTGAGTGCCCAGGTAACAACGCCGCAACAGTCCGGATGGAGCGACTGGGTTGAGTTCGGCGTCATGGCGCCGCCGACCAGTAAGATTTTCCAACCGGCCGTGAAATCGTTCGCAAAATAATCCTGAGAGCGGCCCAAGGCGCGATGCCAAGGAGGTCTCGATGGGACATGCAGCAAGACACGTTGGCCGAGGATGGATCGCAGGAGTGCTCGGGATCGCGGTACTGCAGAGCATACCCGCAGCTCCCACGCATGTGGACGCACTCGGGCAATTGCTTTCCGTGCATGAAGGGAATGCGGAAGTCCCGATCAACTGCTCGAACGCGGTCATGACCACCGCTCCGACATTCCTGGCCGCCCCGAAAGGCGCAGCGAAATACCCTTTCTCGATGAGATGTACCAGCACCGCGAGACCCGGCGTAATGACGTTCACTTGGGAAGGGAGCTGGACGCCGTCGGAAACGAGACGGGATCGTCCGAATGCATCCGAATCCCTCACCATCACTGGGTACGAGCCTTTCCTGCCAGACCGGGCGCCGGGAGGCAAGATCTTCATGTATTGGACAGGAAGCTGCACGACGGATCCGTGGCTGCAGGACGGCACCTGCAGTCGTTTTGGCGAATATATGCCGGACGATCTGAAGACCGCGTTCCCCAACATCGGTACCAGACCATTTCCTCTGACGGGAAAAAGGATCTCCCCTGCCCTCAAGCAACAACTGATCAACCAATACCAGGCGGCAAATCAGCCGGCATTGCAACAGTCGCGTGTGCAGAATATGACGGCGCAAGCGCAACAATCCCAAGTGATCACCCAGTCCCAGCGCCTTCAAGCCATGACTGTGCAGCCGCAGACGACTCTCCCCAAGTCGAACACAGCAGCGAGCAATCTGGCTCGGTCCGGAATATTCGCAAGAGGTGTGGAGGGACAAGAGGAGCAGACATCGGGCCAACAGCCCAATGAGACGCAAGCCGAGAGAGGGGAAACCTCGGACGCAGCCGCACTGGAAGAAGGAGCACCGGAGATCACCCAGCCGATTGTATTGACGATCGACCGTCCGCTTTACGTCACCACTGCAACGGGTGCATCCGCCGTCCTCTCGCCTGGCACCTACGACGTGCAACCGGTGCTCGACGTCCAGATCGGGCTGGCCAAGGAGGGCCAACCGACGGTGCTCCTGCATGCCCGTCGCTCGGGACACAAC
Organism: Nitrospira sp.; assembly: GCA_024998595.1. Classification (GTDB taxonomy): domain Bacteria; phylum Nitrospirota; class Nitrospiria; order Nitrospirales; family Nitrospiraceae; genus Nitrospira_A. The sequence goes on along the minus strand of JACOEK010000005.1, from coordinate 79,618 downwards.
GAATCGCTCCAGCACCCGCTCGCCATGGGCGTTCCGGGCGAGTCTGGGCAGATACACCTCATTCTCCTGACACCCGACGGCAGGCGTTTCGACGCGCGGGCTTCACGCTCAGAAACATCTCGCGGCACCGACCTGGCAACGACAGTTCCCGACAAGACACTGCAGGAAGCCATTCGATCAGCGTCAACACAATCACGTGGCGTCTTGCCCGCTTGCCGGCCGAACCCGGCAGACATTGGTCCCCGCTGGATTCCGGTGCCTTGCACGGTGCCCCTTGCCAGTGCCCCGTAAGAGGAAAGAAACGAGATGGCGTTCACGAAGGCGCGAGGGACGCAACGGCTACCGGGCTGGAAACGCATGCTGTGCTGCGCATCTCTTCAATGTGCCGCAACGATCCCCGTCGGAATCGCTGCGGCGAACGAACCGGCCGTCGTGGGTCAACTGTCCATGGCCTGCTCGGTGAGCACGATCAGCGGCACATACAAAGCATCGAGTTCCGACTATGTGGCCACAGGAATGTGTTTACTCTTTGAAACCCACTCCAAGGGAGTAATCGAACAGCTGCAATATGGCAGCGTCAACTGGACAGCCCAGGGAAGCCACCAACCGAATACAAAGGCAACGTTTGAAACGATGACGCTCGGGTTGACGGAGTTTGGTAAAACGGCCACAGGAACCGTGCACTCCACCATGCAATGCGGCTCCGACCCATGGCGTGGCCTGCCCAACGGTCCCTGTCGCCTCGTGACGAGACAGGCGGCACCGCCCTCGTTTCAGGGATACCTCTCCATGGCGTACCAACAATTGCTGCAGGACGCTCCCGGCCTGCCGCTGTCGTTCAAACTCAATCCCATGCAGCGCGCGGCGCTCGACAAGCAGTATCAGATCGCCATGGCGGCACAGCAAAAGTTCGACCCGTCTCAAACAACCCTGTCGAAGCCCCAGGGCGCCGGCGTAGGCCCTTTCACCCCCGGTGCTCCAAAAACCTCTGATGCCATTCTTTCGCGACAGATACCTCGAATCCTCAGCCCTGCGTCGGGAGCCACCGTGGTGGTCGGCCAACTGCTGGTCAAGATTCAGCCGCCGATGGTGGGGAAAGAGCCGGTGTCGGAGCTGGAATTCGCGTGGCTCGACACCCCGGCAGGGCAGCCTCGTTTCGTCAATACGATTCCCGCCATGGACACGGCTACATTGCTGCAAGGTCACTATATCGATCCGAAGGTGACGCGGCTCAACTACGGCCATTGGGAAGTGCGCGTACGAATGATCGCTCAGGGGGCGGTGGCCGGGCCCTGGAGCGCCCCCGCGTCGTTCAATCTCGTACCGGGGCAACAAAACCAATCGATCCAGGCGCCATCGCCGGCTTCGCCGTTTCTCAAGGGTCCATCGGAACGATTCGGAGCCGGCACGACGGTCATTCGTCCGCGTGGTCTCGAAGAAGACACCCGCGAGGGCCATCATTCCTCACCTACGCCGACGGAGCCGGGAGACCATCGATGATCTCAATCGATGCTTCAGCTCGATGGGTACCGCCTGGCTGGAAGCCTGCTGCACCGTGCCACCGCTCGCTGCTTGCTGTTGTTCTCCTCGTGGGCCTTTGCTTCTGGCCCTTCTTGTCCTCTGCCACCGATCTGGAGTTGGTCGGTGGCCCCGGCGGGAATCTGTTCCGGGCTGAGTGTCCGCAAGGCTCCTATCTTGTAGGCTTGGCCGGTCGAACAGGAGAATGGGTCGATCGCATCGCGCCGATCTGCGCGCCTTGGTTGAGAGGCTCACAAGCTTTTGGATCGCCGACGATCGGTCCGTCCTTCGGCGCCAGCGGAGGGGGCCAAGACCGGCAGCGAACCTGTTGGGAATCCGGCAACAAGAGCCTCGCCATCCAGTCTTGGTACGTCGAGACCGTCAGATCGCCGAATCCGCCCGTGCAATACGTCGAAATTCACTGCATCTCATTGAGCCCTGCTCAGGCCATCGCTCTGTTCGATTTTGGGAATCCCACTGCGACCGCTGAAGAACGAGTGACCAAGGGACCGTATCCGCATGGGTGCCGGCCGGGCGAGATCGCATCGGGGTTTCGTGTGCGTGCGGGGCTCTTCATCGACTCCCTCGGGCTGATCTGCGCCCCGACGCCGGCTCGTGTCGGTGCCCCGGCGGGAAAGCTTGCCACTCCACTCGTACAGGCGCCTCCATCATCCATGCCCTTGAATCCCCAGGCCAGGAATTTGAGGGTTCCTGACGATCTGTTCGTGATCACGAAGCCGGTCGCGCAGGAGAGGGTCGTGCAGGGACAATTGCTGATCGCCGCCCTTCCTCCTAAAGTCGGCGTGACCAATGTGGCCGAGTTGGAACTGCGCTACCTGGACGCACCCGCACCTCAAAAAGATTCTTATCCCTATGTCACCATCATTGCCGTGGACACCCCGAAACTGATCCAGGGATATCTGGTGGCTCCGATCGTCACGGGAGCCTATCCCGGTCGCTGGCAGGTGCGGGCACGATCGGCCATGAAGACCCCTCCGGGCCCCTGGAGCAATCCCGTCCAGTTCCAGCTCGGGGTGGCGCAAGGAACCCAGTCGCAAAAATCTCATACTCCTGCGCTGCAGCAAACACCGCTGCCCGGCGCATCGATCATGCAGACTCCTTCGGCACCCGTAGGCGTCGGGCCGTCGGTCATTCGACCTCCGGCGACTTCCTCGCAGGGAGGTGCTGCCGGCGGCCCCCTAGTCCGGCCACGCGGAGTCGAAGAGAAAGACGTGAAACAAGGCACTGAGGCCGATACTCGATCTGAACCGCAGAAGACGCCATGATCAAACATGGAACAGTCTGAAAAGTATTCGGTCATAAAAGGAGGATCTATGCGCCCTCATTGGCGTAGCAGTGTGCTGTTGATGGCAACGGCCATTATCTTAGTCATCGTCGATTCCGCATATGCAGAACAGCCCGCCATACAATGTGGTCCACCCCGTGTCGAGGCAAACTTCAAGGCCGCCCTCTCCAGCTATCATGTCACGACCTCGTGTAGCGCAGTGCCGGCCGGATTCGTGAATTGGGACTCTCGTGGTTCGTATGATCCCCGCACGGGAATGGCAAGAGAAGAGGTGCATGTGTCCCTGGTCCAGGGCTTCTCCGCCACCGCCACGACAACCCTGACCTGTCCGAGCGATCCCTGGCTTGGCCCGCCTCTTGGCGCGGGAAAGGTAGCCTGTTCAAATGGATCGTTCAATGTGAGTGGACAAGTACAAAATACTCGAGCCCGTTTCTGGCTCGACTGGTTGAGAGACGGATTCGCCGGATCTTCCTTACCCAATTCCACAGGCTTTAGTTACAATCGCCCGCCCCTCATCGCTCAGCGGGATGCCGCACTCAAGGCCGAAATGGACGCGGCCGCCGCTCTGCAAAAACAGAATCAACAACTCCTGGGCGCGGCCAAGCAAGGACCTGCCGTGGTCACGCCTGCGATCGTTCTTCCTGCCGTCAACGCCTCGTTCCTGGAGAACACGACCATTCCCATTAAACTTCTTCCCCCGCCGGGAATGCAGGTCACGGGCTTCATGGTGAGGCTTGAGCGACGGGATGGTCAGGGCAATTGGGCGGTCTTCAACAACCTGCCGGTCAACGTGGCAGAGGCGACCTCACCGACCGGGTATACAGGGTGGGGCGCTCCTGGAAACGGCAAAGGCCCGGCGATGATCGCCGGCCGCGGTGCCTACCGGATCAGTGCACAAGTGTTGTCCCCGAAACCGACGCGCTGGTCTGCACCGGTGGAATTCACCGTGATCGCCATGAACAAGGCCATCCAACCAGGCCCGAAGGCATTCAGTCCGGGAGTCGTTCGATGATGGATTGACTCACAACGCGTGATCTGCACACACGATTGCTTTCATCGAGAAGGGAAACACAATGCGGCGACGCTCACGTCCTCTCCTGTTGTTGTACGCATCACTGTGCCTCTGCAGCGCGCTCATCGCTCAGCCAAGCCAGGCCGGCCCGCCAGATCCCTGTTCGCTGGTGACCACGGCAGAGGTCGAACAGGTGATAGGCAAGCTCAAAGGCACACCGACCAGCGAAACACTGGGCCATGGGGTGAGATGCGGCTACGACTTTGCCGACGAGAAAAATGAGTTCGAAATCTGGGCTTCTGAGGCGTCCTGGTCGAAGGCGTTGCACAAGGATGCGAAACAGCCGGTCATGGTCAGTGGACTGGGTGATGAAGCTTTCATGGATCGGGGCAAGGTCGACCCGGAGGCCGTGGATCTGTACATCAGGAAAGGAGCGACTCTGATTGTACTCATGACGAGAAAAAGTCCTGGCGACGAAGAGAAACTGAAGACCCTGGGGAAAAAAGCGCTAGGCCGGTTGTGATTCGCCGAGTTGGTTTTCCAAGGTGCAACGTGAAAGAGTCGGCAATGATACGAATTTCTCGGCGCGTCTTATTCACATGCCTGCCATTCGCTGTTTTCGTTTCGGTCGCGCCAACACCAATATCGGCAGCGCCTCCCAATATCGATCCTTGTGCCCTCCTGACGATTGCCGAAGTCGAGCAGACCGTCGGTGCGTTGAAGGGCAAACCGACGGGCGACAAGGAAGGCGATGCCGCCTGGTGCAACTACGAGTTTGCCAATGGCAAGGACGCGATGGAGGTGTGGGTGTTTCCATCCGAGGCCATTGGGCGAGGCAGGGCCATCTCCAAGAATCCCGTCACGGTGAAAGGGCTCGGAGACGAGGCCTTCACGGACCGAGGGATGCATGGGCTCAACTACGTGAATCTCTACGTCAAGAAGGGCCACACGACCATCAACGTGTCGATTCAGGAAACCGCGGGCGATGAAGAAAAGGTGAAGGCGTTGGCAGAAAAAGCGCTGCGCCGGTTCTGAGACTAATACCAGTATTGTTCGATACCGCAGTTGACCCAGAGCTGTAGGGCTGCGTATGCTCCTGCGTCCTGCAGACCGGTCGCAAACCCTTATCCGGCGCGGGATGGCAAGGCGCAGCATGATTGCACAATCTGCCGACTGTCCAGCTTGCAACGCCCTTCCGGCAACACCCGCACATCGGTTGAACCTTCCGTCCCTCGCTCACGACATACCGGCCATGCAGAGCTTGTTACGAAAGTGGATCGGCCGGTGTCTCAGATCGTCCACCCTACAACCCAACGCAAGAGATCGATCATGACCAGACTTGAAGGAGAGCCGATGAATCGCTGCCGTCACCTCATTGTCGCCGCCGTACTGACCCTGTTGACCGCGCACGTTACTGTGCCGGGACCAACCCTAGCAGCGGAACTCGATCCTGCCGCACGGCAATCAATGGAGCAGGTAATTGAACAATACATCCGCGCCCACCCGGAAGTGATCGAGCAATCGCTGCAGGCGCTGGAAGCGAAACGTGAGGTGGAGGAAAAAGCGAAGCAGAAAGTGGCGCTGGCCGCCCATCAGCACGAATTGCTCAATGATCCCGCATCCCCCGTGAGCGGCAATCCTTCCGGAGCTATCACACTCGTCGAATTTTTCGATTATCGCTGCGGCTTCTGCAAACGCGCCGCGGGCGCCGTGACGCAGTTGCAACACGAAGACTCGCGCGTGCGCGTCATCTATAAGGATTTCCCCATCCTCGGCGAAGCGTCGGAACTGGCGGCGAAAGCCGCGTTGGCCTCCAAAGCGCAAGGCAAGCACCAAGTGTTCCACGAAGCCATGTTGGCGTTCAAAGGCGAGATCACGAAAGAATCGCTGTTGAGCATGGCCGGAGACGTGGGCCTCGACACGAAGAAACTGGAAGCCGATATGCGCAACCCCGAGTGGCAAACAGTCATCGACGCCAATCGCGCCCTGGCTCGCACCCTCGGCATCAGCGGCACGCCCGGATTCATCGTCGGAACGGAGTTGGTCCCGGGCGCGCTGGACTTGAACGGGCTGAAGGAATTGATCGCGCGGGCAGGCCACAAGCCCTAGACCTGTCGTTGGTCGAGACTGGGGGACAATGCGCAACCAGGCCTCCCGCAGCCCAATAAAGACTGATAGACGGGCCGAAGCCCGGACCACAACTGTCCCGAATGTAGATGCGAAGACGAGACGGGACGATGCAGTCGCGGAAGTGTGAGATCTCCGAGTGCCTCACGATCGGACGTTGGAGGTGCAGCATGAACCGGTATCTAGCCATTGTTGTCGCCGGTTGGTTGCTCGCGGGATGGGCCGGCTGTGCTGCGGAATCGCCTTCATCGAATTCCAGGCCCGCCGCCATCGCCCAGAGTGATGACACGACGGGGCAACCACAGACCGACGAAGTGCAAGAACGGGGAGTCACTCCGAAACCCCTCCGACCAGGCCTGACCTCACCACAGGTGTTGACGCCGATTCCGTCCACACCAAGCACGGCATCGAACCCGCCGGCGTTCGGCTTGTTACCGGGCGATTTCGCCATACGATCGTACCTGAAGAACACGCCTCTGACCGCCCGTGATGGAGGGCACCACAGCATCGACGCCGTCATCACACTGGATAGCGTGATCGGACCCAACCAGCGATTTAGGCTCGCAACGGTCCAACCGGATTACACTACGATTCAAACCAGCGGCGGATACTTCGTGAGTGCGGTGGGTGGACTGGGTGGATCGCCCAACACGACACAGGGTGTTCAGACCGAACTCCAGACACCGCAACGTGATATTGCGCTGTTCAGAATCGACGGGCCCAGCGCTGCCGGCACCTTCACGATCAAGACCTACGACGGGCACTTTTTGACCGCACTCGGTGGAGGCGGAAAATCGACCGATGCGTTCCATACCGACGCGGTCCAGGCCAATACGTGGGAGTACTTTTACTTCTTGAAATGCGGTGATTTGGGGTCCGGCTACCAATACGCCATTCGCCCCACCGGGACAGGAAATATTCCCGGGAAAGGTGATTTTGTGAGCTACCTCACCGCATTCAACGGAGGAGGCATGGCCAGCCAGGCCATGACCGCGTACAGCGGCTTGCAAGCCGGATCCAGATTCAGGCTCATCAGGCAAGGCGACGGGTCTTATGCGCTGCAAACATCCAATGGGGTGAACTATCTCACGGCAGTAGGCGGAGGGGGCATCGCCAGCGGCGACAACCTGCATACGGACGCACGACAGGTTCAGGCCTGGGAGAAGTTCAAAATTGTCGAACAGCCTAACTGCTCCTATACCGTCCAGACGGTCAGCGGCTTTTACCTGGCTGTTGGTCCAGGGTCCTCCTCGATTTCGACCAGGATCAGCGACCCGAATGCCGCGCCGTCGATTGGCTATAACGCCAAATTCGAATTGGTCATGGTGGGGCTGTGATGGTGGGCGCAGGGAGCGTCAGAGTGTTGAAACCTTTCATCGGACCATTGACCACGCTGACCACCAACGGACGATGATGCGCAGGGTCTCGGGAAGATCGTACTTAATCACAGGAGGAGGCCGTCATGAGAGTTTCCACCACCTGCATGGGAATCGTAGGTTCGACAAACGCACGAACTCGAGGGTTTTGGCTTGTCATGGTTGGTACGGGCTTGTGCACGGTTCTCGGTCTGCTGGCGCAACCTGACGTCAGTTGGGCTAGACCTAAGAAAAACACGTATTGGTCGTGCAAATGCGCCTGTCGCTGGGTGGACGAACTCGGAAAAGAGCACTTCGGACCGTCCGGTGCCGTGCAATTTACCGAATCAAGCCTGGAAGCATGCCTCGGCCATTCATGCACGGCCAGCACACCCACCGGGACCCATCAGGGGACGACCAGAGATTGTATGGGCACAGAGCAGCAGAGCCAGATGAGACTTCCTCCCGGCGGTGTCCAAGGGCAGCTTCAGCCGGTACCGCCCCCGCAAGGACGAATGCCTGTACCGGCTCCGGGCGGGCCGATCATGCGGCGCGGAGTGGAGGGCGACCAACCGACGTCCTCGGAGAAAGAAGGGAAGTAACCGGGAGCGAAAGACTGTAACCATGGACACCAAGACGACACATGTAGTTGCATGGGGCTGGGTGATGCTCACCTTCGTGCTCACAACCGGCCATCCAGCCTATGCGGCCACGGAACAAACAGGCGAGGCGCCTCCTTCCGGCCATCCAGCCGGTGAGGAAGTCCAGGAGCGCGGCGTGACACCAGGCGCCTTGGGAGAATTCAAAAAAGAATTCCAGCGGAAACCACTTGTCCCCGTTCCCGCTGGTCCGCCGCCGCAGCTCTGCCATACCGAAACGCACATGATGACCCAATGCAAGTGCTTCAATCAGGCTGACTGCCAGAGCCTGACCGCGCTCTTTCCGAATTCCTGTCCGGTCGGAAGCACCCATTGTGAATTCGTCCCGTTGAGCCGCGGTCCGATGCCGGCTCTCCCGCCAAATCTGTGCGGCTACCAGGTTCCGTTTCCGGTCACCCGTTGCTCCTGCCATACACAAGCGGAATGCCAATTGTTGTCCCCGTTTTGTCCCGGCGCTTGTCCGGCCGGCAGCCAAAGTTGCGAGTGTACGCCGATGCAGCGCCGATAAAGATTGTCACCGGGGCGAGTGCCCGACTCACACAGATAGAAGGAGGCCACCATGATTAGACCCCTCTCTTACACAACCAGGCTTGGGATACTCCTGTCCGGGGTGATTGTCGCCGCCGCCCCGGCGCTGGCCGTACCGATCAAAAATCCCGACAACTGCCAAGGCCCCGTCACCATCGGAGTGGCAACCTGTCCCGACAAACCGGGACATTGGGTCGAATGTATTCCCAGCGGCGATTACATGTGCTGCGTGCAGAATGCGCAGGGAGGGAAAGATTGCGAGCAGATCGAAGCCTTCAAGGGTCCGAGGGGCGGCGTGACGAGGGTCCCCGGCGGCATGCTGCAAAATGCGCCCGTCGTGTCGCCCACGCCGAACAATCCACGCTTCCCCAGGGCCGGCATGAATGCGCCGATCATGAGACGAGGTGTCGACGGTGAGCAGGAACCATCGACTCCAACCGTGCCGGAAGAACAGAGCAAGTAAGAGGCAGAGGCAGCGAGCGATGAGGTTACTCACCTCAGCAGGAGATGCTCATGAGGATGCTGGACCCGCCCAAATGCCACGATTCTACGGCGAGACATCGAGGGCGAGACCCAGACTTCGCCTTTTTAGAAGCGGATAATACAAGAAGGTAACACTGTGGAAGGAACATCGATGATGGCGACCGGAGTGATCTCGCGAATCTCATGCGCAATTCTGGCACTCGTGCTGACCACAACATGCGTCAAGAGCGCATGGGCGGACGACGAACCGCCAATCGCTCCCCCGTCAGTCCAGGGAGAACAACTGCCGCTTACTGACCCTGCATCACAGGCGGAGACCGGCGAGATCCAGGAGCGAGGCATCTTGGACAAGGTCCGGGGAGCAACCGCGAATACGTTTGTTCAAGCCCAATACCAGGCTCCCACCGCCAACTTGACCGTAGTGGCGAACGCGTTGCGGCTGGCCTTCAAAAGCGTGAGCACGCTGGTCACCGTCGCCCCCAACCTGCCGGTGACACAACCGGTGGAAATCAGCATCGGCTACTATTCCCCGGCCGGCAATGAACGCATCACCCAGTCGTACGTGCGTGCCTCCGGTAACCGATTTCTCCATAATGACAAGGAAGGGGACGGAAAGCCGCGGAACATGACGATTACGGTCTCTCTGCGGGAGGCCAAAGCCGCCGGAGGGTTCGAAACGTTTGCCGTAAACTGGCAAGCCCCGCTCGATCCGCTCTACGACGTCAGTATCGGACCGTTCTCCTTCGACTTGATCAGCAAATGCGACGCCGTCGGCAAAAGCGAAATCCTATTCGCTTGGTACGCGCCGGATCAGCAATATCACAAGTTTCGATTCAGCACTCGCGCCGGAGCGCGCACCACCATCAGCCCCTTTGCCTGGGCCCGTCAGGAAGTGAGCTGGTCGCACAAGGTCTCGCGTCCGACCGAAACGTTTTACGACGAGGACAACGTGGCGACGGAGATGTTGTGGAACTGTCTCCCGGCCGGATGCGGATTTACGGTGGCCGGGGGTCCCTCGTCACAACATCTCCTCACCGGCACGACCACCCTCATCAAGGGCAATTTGAAAGCCATGAACGACAATTGTCAGGCTTATTATGAATATCCCATGACCAAGACGCTCCGATGGTATCCCTATCTTGATAGCCCCACAGTACGCGAGCATCGATGAACGGGAGGAATGGGCCGTCGTACGCATGGAGCCGGAAGGCGTGGAGACTGACAGACTGAGATACGTTGACGGTGCCACCAAAGACAATGCCCCCATCACGAACACGCTTCTGTAGCACCCGAGTCTCGATGGCCAAGACGCCCCCAAGCCTGTCTCAACCCACGACGCAATCGGCAGATGGCGCGGTCACGCATGTACGCCGCCACATGACATGTCTGTATATTTGGCGATTTCCTCGATGGGCTCCTGAGCTCTTCCTGAACCCAACCGCCAATCCGCCCGACTCACTCAGGAACGTTTGGACCTGCCGGGACACCTTCGGCGGGGTGCACCATTGTTTTCGAACCGGGAGGTTGAGATGCGACATACAGCAGTCGTCACATTGATAGGCATGGCGGCCTTGTGTCTGGGGCTGGCCGGCTGTGCAGCGACAGATCACAGCAAGGAGCAGGCGGCGCTCGACACCGCAGCACGGGAAGTGCCCGTGATTCCCGACGAGTCTCAGGCCGCGAAAGAGGTGGCTCAATCGGAAACGGCGGGCGAGGTCCAGGAACGAGGGGTTTCGCGCCTCCTTCCTGGCACCACGGCAGGCACGGCCGTGCTGGGCACCCTATCGACGGCCTTCACCAGCGCGTATCCCGGAGAGTTCGCCTTCAGGACACAAAAAGGCTATTACCTCACAGCCGTCAACGGCGGGGGACGTACGGGTGATCCGACGGTCATCACCGGCGCCACGTCGGCCGGAGCCTGGGAAAAGTTTAAAATCGGCATCGCCACCCCGCCTTCTCCTTACGATAAACTTGTTCAAACCGCCAGCGGCAACTATCTCACGGCCGTCAACGGCGGTGGCATGACGGCGAATGTATTGCATACCGACGCGACCCAGCCCAAAGATTGGGAGCGGTTCCGCCTCGTGTATATGGGCGGCTATCCTCCCCCCTACTACGGCATCGGCACCAGTAAAGGAAATTTTCTCACCGCGGTGGGTGCCGGAGGGCGGTACCAGGACGCCGTTCACAGCGACGCCAGACAGGTCCAAGCCTGGGAACAGTTCCGCATCGTCAAGTGCGGCGATCCGGGGTCCGGCTACGAGTACGGCATCATGGCCGCCGACAGCGAATTGCTCGCTGCCTCCACCTATCAAGGCAAGACCTGGTTTAGCCTCAACGGCCATCCCAGCGAAGCCGAGATGAAACTCAAAGTGATCCGTCAGGGCGATGGGACCTTCGCGTTTCAGACCGCCAGCGGACGTTATGTCACGGCCCTCGGCGGCGGCGGACAAGTCGAAAAGTACGACCGGAAATACTGGACCCCCGATTGCGGCGGCCTCTTCGGCGGCCCTTGCGTCGGAGGGTCTTCCCCTATTTTTCACATCGATGCAACCCAGGTGCAGGCATGGGAAAAGTTCCGCCTGATCGACCAGGGCAACTGCACGTATTCCATTCAAACCACGAGCGGATTTTTTGCCGGTATTTTCAAAGATGGCTCCGGCGTGACCTTGCTCACGACGAGGCGAGACGGGGCGGCCACGGCAAATGAGAAGTTCCAACTCGTCGTCTTCGGCCTCGCGTCACCGCCCATCATTCAGTAGTCGAAGACAAGAGCCGCTATGGTGCATTGAAGACATGACGTTCACCACATAGGGTCGGCGGCCTATCACTCATCATCAAGGAGGTTTCTATGAGATCGGACCGAGTATTCCTCATCAGCGCGATCAGTCTATTCACTCTGGCTATGACCCTTCCTTCTCCTGCGTCGGCCAAACCGAAGAGCACCTGGCAGAGCTGCAACACCAAGGACCTCAACACGAATTTCGGCGCGTCCTGTAACGATCAGATGCAACAAGACCTCATGGGCAACAAACCCTACACCCATGTTCTGTTTTGCGGCGGAGAGACGATGCTCTGTTGCACAGTCGACAACCAGACCAATCAGGTCATGAACTGCCGGAAACCAGCGGGCAGCCGGGTCATGCCCGGGATGCAGGGCGCCACTCTCGGCGCAGCAGGAATCGCCGGCGTTCAGAAACGGGGTGTGGAAGCCTCGACTCCCGAAGCGGACGAAGACGCGCCGGTTCCGCCAACCCTCACGTCGGAAATCGTCAAGGGGTTGCTCCCAAAGCCGGCCGCAAAGTAACGCATGCCCGTGAAGCCGTTGGGGAAATGCCGTTGACGGGACAGAGCGGGTGGAGAACTCTGCGTTCCTGCCCGCACCCTTTCAGGCGGTTTACATCGAAACTGCGCGCCGCTGCCTGCATCGATGGAAGATTATCGAGGCAGGTACTTCACTACGTAGTCTGTGCCGTGAAATGAGGCTTCAATGACGCGGATCTGGGCCGGGCTCATCGGATTGATGCCGGCCTGGATGAGGAGATCGCTTCGGAGGTACTGCCAGACGATCTGATCGAACTGGTTGCGGGTCTGCGGATGGCTCAAGGCCTCACGCACACCGGTTTCGATCGCGTTGCCGAGCGTATCCAGATATTTTTTCGACACGTCGCAAATATTGATCGGAAAAATGACGTCGAACCAGTAGGTACATTTGTCCTGCGGCTTGAGCGTCCCGCGAAACCCTGCCCGCACCGCCTGGTAGGTGGGAAAGCCCTGTTGGTTGGTGGTGGGCAGAATAAAGATATCGATAATCGCATTCTCGCCGACTGTATCCCCGACCGCCTGATCGCCCTCCGGAGAGTAATCCCGGTAGTAGGTCTTGAACTGCAGGGCTGGAAGATGGAACTCCAGATGCAACTCTTTTCCTTCCGATTTCACCACCGGCGGGTTGGACAACCCGTTGGCATGCACAAACACCCGTGAACCGTTCGATGCTTCGTGCACGTACGGCGGGACCGTGAACCGGCCGGCAAGACTACGGCCGATGGTAAAATTCGAATCGACCTGCCCGCGGAGATTTGTCAGCTGGACGAACGATTTGGACAGGTCTCCGCCGAGCAAGAGTGCCAGGGGAATCGTCTTGAGCAAGGGCGTCGCCACCTGCGGCGGCTGCACCATAGGCTGCATGCCAGGAGCAGGCATCCCCTGTGGCCGCTGCCCCGGCACTGGCTGCATCTGATTGGCGCCCGGCATCGCCTGCCCCATCGGGGGAGGACCTGGCTGCACCGGCACGGACTGGGTGTTGGAACGGGGGGGAAACACTTGGGCTTCTGCCTGGGGTACTCCCTGCAGCGCCATGAGCAATGCGAGCAACCGCAACGAGGTCTGATACCTGAACGGCAGGAAGGTGATCATTCGTTCCGAGGACAGCTTCCCATCCTGTGTTGTTCAACAATCGTCATGTGCTTACTCACGACAGACTTTCGAAAACTATACGCCACATCGGCATTGGCAATTCGCAGGATGCTCAACATGGTTGTCCAGCAAGGCCGCAAGGATGGAAGCGGCGAGGCGTACATCGTCAGGTACGTCGAGTCGCTCACAGAACCGAGAACGCAGCTGCGGCCAGGTTCAGCATCCTGCTACTGGTGGCGGAACCAGCGGGTCACCCGCACATCATCACCCACCTTCGCCGCCACATATGAGAGTGGCGTCACCTGAACCGCCTGCTGCGAGTCGTCCTGCACCTGGGCGGCCTGCCCTACCTGGGTCTTGCCGAATCCGTTCGGAATGATGGCCGGTTCCTCAACCTGCGCGGCGACCTGGCCAGCCGGACGCTGCTGACCGGCCAGCTGTCCCAGACTCTCTTCTACATCCGTGCGTCGTGCAGGCGAGGCAACGAGAAAGAACGTCTCGACCCCCTTGAATTGATCGAGCGTGAACCAATAGGGCCCGTCAGGAAAGGCCTGTTCGATTTCCGGCTTGAGCGGGTTATTCACCGTGCCGTTGGCCACGGGGAAGAGTGACTGGGCCCATCCGGACCCGTCGATAGAGATGACGTAGACGAAACACTCGCAGTTCGTCCGCACCACCAGCTTGAAGCGATCGCCATCCTGCCCGCCCTTCAGCGTCTCGCCGTCCTGCACGAGGGCCACCTGCTTGCCGTTCGGTCCCGTGACCTGACGGATGAGCGCTACGTCTAACGCGACCGGTTCAGCCGGTCCAGGAATACCCCGCGGGTAGACGCCAGCCTGATACGACACCCCGACATTGGGAGACTGCCCATAAGGCTGGGACATGCCGGGCTGGGCATAGGCCTGCACCGGTTGCTGATATCCCTGGACCGGCTGCTGACCGTAACTCTGCATCGCCTGTTGTTGGTAGCCGCCCATCGCTCCCTGCTGCATCGGTTGCTGCTGATACTGTTGCATGGCCTGCTGCTGATAGGGATCCATCGGCTGCTGATACATCCCTTGCTGCATCGGTTGCTGACCGTAGGCTTGCATACCTTGCGGGGGATAGCCGGGAGCCGGAGATGGCACCGCCATGCCTGGGGCCGCGGAAGGATACCCCGGTTGCGGCGGCAATCCCTGCTGGGCCGGGAAGCCGGGTTGAGGCGGGTACCCGCCCATCTGCCCTCCATAGGGCTGCCCACCATATTGGCCGTACTGGCCACCGTAGGGTTGGGACATGCCATAGGCCGGAGCCTGCACGTTCATGCCCGGCACGGACGCATAGGGATTGTTGGGGTCATAATACCCCCCGGCTTGACCTTGATAACCATACTGCGACGTGCCGTACTGCGAGGTACCATACCCGCCCATTCCACCGTACCCACTCATGCCGCCGTATCCACCCATCCCGCCATACCCCTGCCCTTGCATCCCATAGCCGCCCGCCATGCCACCTGCGGGATTGTACGGATCGGGATAGCCCATCCCCATACCCATGCCCATCCCTGGCTGACCGGATGCCTGAGCGTTCATCATTGCCTGTTGTTGCTGCATCAACATGGTCGGCGGGACCAACGCCGCAGGTGAGGTCCCCATGGGCAATCCCATCGCCACATAGGGGGTGCTCAGACGGACCATGAGCCGGTTCATGTCTTCGGAATATTTTCCGCCGTAATTCTTGTTGCCGGTCACCAGCAGATTCCGCGCAAATTCAATGCCGGCTGGAATCAGAAAGGGTGCGGCCGCGCAAGACGCCAGCAGCAGAAACGGAAGGAAGAGGACCAGGCCTTTGTGGGTGCTCGACGCGGTCCGGAGCGACTGTAGGCGTGTATGCATGAGATCACCTCGTACCCGTCTGTCGCGCCATCTCCGGAAAGGTTCACGATTGTAGTCTCTCATTTAGCAGAGGGTCAACCGGCAATGCTATTGAGGGAATCCCGGATTCTGTGCTACAGCAGAGGCGCCAAGCGGGACAGGTTGCGCATCTTTTTCGAACATACACCCTCATGGACGCGACTCACGGGCATAACGCACTGGAAGGCACGCTGGTGGCGCGAGTGGCGACCGGAGACACGCAAGCGTTCGACACCCTGTACCGGCTCTACGAAAAGCGCGTCTATCACTACATCCGCACCTTCGTCCGGGATGCGTCTCTGGCCGAAGAGATCGTCGGAGAAGTGATGTTCGCGCTGTGGCGCGGGGCCTGCACCTTCACCCATCAATCCCGTGTCTCAACGTGGATTTTCGGCATCGCGCGCCATAAGGCCCTCGACGCGGTCAGACGGAACGGCAAGATCGGTCAATCCACCGCTCCCCTCGAGGACGTCCCGGACCTTCCGAGTCAGCAGGAAACTCCCATCGAAGGGATCCAACGCGAACAACTCGGGATCGTGACACGCCAGGCGCTCTCGAAACTGTCAGCCGAACACCAGGAAATCTTGCGGCTGGTCTTTTATGAAGAGCTGCCGTACGAGGAGATTGCACTGCTGCTCACCATTCCGGAAAATACGGTCAAGACCCGCGTGTTCTATGCCAAACAACAGCTGAAACGGCAGATGGACCGGATGCTGTCCAGGGAGTCTGTCGTATGACGACGCGCCCCGACCTGGCCCCGGCGCACCCGACGGCCACACTACTCCCCTGGTACCTGACGGGGACTTTGAAGGAATCCGAGCGGCAAGCGGTAGACGAGCATCTCGCAACCTGTGCGGATTGCCGCACCGAACTGGCCCACCTCGCCCGACTGCACCTCCCGATGAAAACCGCATTTCTGGAAGAAAGCACGCCCGAACTTCGCGTGCAGCAGCAGGTGATGGGCCGTATTCAGGCCGAAGGAACATTCGCACAACCGGCGCCGCACACCAGAACCGGGGAAGGCGTCGCCGAATCCGTGGAGCAGTGGTTTCGGCGGCTCTTCGCCCCGCGTTGGATCCCTGCGTTGGCGGTCACGCTCCTGGTCGGCCAACTGACTCTCCTGCTTTGGACTGCCGGCGAACAGACCGCCTTGCCGCCGAGTAACATCGCCTCCCGTGGAATCCAACCTCTCTCCACACGCGTCGTCCTCGTCTTTCAGGAATCGATCCCGGAAGCGCGTATCCGCGCCACCATCCTGGCGTTGAACGGCCGACTCGTTGATGGCCCCAGCACCGACGGGCGCTACACGATTGAGATTTCCTCGACCGAGGCACGTTCTCTCGACCAGCAGCTTCACAGGCTGCAACAGCAATCCGATGTGATTCGACGGGCGGAGCGCCTCGCACCGTGAACCTTTTTGGAGAGCGCGCGACTCACCCATTGCGACACGAGGGCCGTTTATGACGCATCGTTTCCCCACACAATCCATCCTGAGCCTCGCACTCCTCGCCCTGTTCGTCGCTCAGCCGTTGTCGAGTCAGGCCGCCGATCCACCGACATCAGGAACCAAACGGGCCCTGTTGATCGGCATCAATCGCTATCAGGTGCTTCCGACACTGAACGGCTCACTCAACGATATCGAAACCATGCGACAGGTCCTCACCACACGGTGGGGATTTCACCCACAACACATCGCGCTGCTCACGGACCAGGCTGCCACCCGAGCCGGCATTCTTGCCGCCCTTGACCGATTGGTGCAGGAGACCGGCCCATCGGACGTCGTGTATATCCATTACTCGGGTCACGGCTCTCAGGTCGAAGACCTCAGCGGCGATGAAACTGACGACCATCTCGACGAAACCCTGGTCCCGCACGACGGGCGAACCCCGACCGTTCCCGACATCACCGATGATGAGCTCGAAGCCATCGTTGCGAGACTGAAGGCGCGCAGCATCTTGATCGTCCTCGATTCCTGCCACTCCGGCACGGCGACTCGTTCGCTGGACATCCGGACGCGCTCTGTCCCGAAGGATACAAGGACGGAACTGTACCGCCCGTCTCCGGTTCAGACCCGTCAGGTCGTGCCGGTCACGGCCGCCCGGTATGTGCTCATGACCGGCGCCGCTGCCAATCAGGAGGCCCTCGATGGGCCCGTGGGTGGCCGCTACCATGGCTTCTTCTCCTATTCACTCTCTCGCAGCATGGGATTGGTCGGGCCTTCAGCCTCACCGAGGGAAATTTTCTCCGGAGTCGAACGGGAGATGAAACGGATCCAAGCCCACTTCGGCCGGATCTCAATGCCGGAACCACAGCTAGAGGCGCCGCCTGCGCTCATGGATGCGCCGCTGCTGCCCGCCCCCTCGGAGTCCGGTGATGGGACCAGTACGAGCGGTACGGCACGTTTGCCCTGGATTGAAGTCAAACCGCACAAGGGAGGCGAGATAGTTCTACTGAACGGCCTTCTGCTCGGAGCCGCGTCGGGTTCGACCTGGGCCGTGTATCCGCCCAACGAAACCAGATTCTTGCCCGGCAAATCGCTCGGGCTGCTGACGGTGACCCAGGAACGTGGGAAAGACGCCGTCGCCACACCACAGGCGACGGCCTTTCCCATTCCGAGCGGCGCGCGCGCCGTCGCGTTCCTGCCGGCCGCGTCCACGGAGCGCGTGCCCATTCGTCTCGTGGATATTCCGAACGACCGTCGTGAAAAAATCGAGCAGGTCCTGCGTGAACAGGGACGCGAGGTCCAGATCGTCCAACCGGGTCAGCCCGCACAATTCTTAGTGGAGGTGAAGGGGAATCAGTTGCAGTTGTATTCGGCCGACGGACTTCAACTGGTCAGTTCGTTCGCCATGGACAACGCACAGTGGGGTGCGGGACTCGCGCTGGTCCTGTCCCGCTCGGCGAACGCCTCCGAGCTGTTGACCCTCGACAATCCCTCGGCACAGATCAAAGTCGATGTGCGGATCTCCGGAACGCCTCGCCGCCAGGCCCGAGGCATCGCTGTGGTCGCAGACACCCAGCCGGCGCAGTACCGCATCCGGCATGAAGGCGAACCACGTACGCCGGGCAACAGTCTGCAACTGGAAATCCAGGCGACCGCCGATAGTTACCTGACCATCGTCGACGTGGATTCCGAAGGGCGCTTGAATCTCCTGTTTCCGACCGTACACCAGCAGGCCACATTCTACCCGGAAGGCCGAGTGCGAGCCGGTGACGTGGTGACCATCCCTGACTCGCTGCAATCCGGCAACCATGCCGGATTCCATTGGGACTATTCCCCGCCGGCCGGCACGGATACGGTACGTGTCTTTGCCTCGACGGATCTCGAAACGGCACAGGCCATACGCCAACGGGTCACAACCACTTCGCCCCCTGGGATTGTAACCACAGCGAAGGTGACGACCCGATCGATCGTCACAACCAGTGTCACGAACCTACGCCAGGACTTGAGCCGAATCGCCACACGGGGACTTTCCTCGGTCTATGATCCGACTCCGGCAGCGTTGACCAGCCAACCGGCCGCGCCTTCAACGCCAACGGTTCCGACGGCTGTACCCTCATCGCCTCAGCCACCTGCGAGCACGAACCTCTCGCCAAGCATCGCTCAATCGACAGCACAGACATCCGTCCTGGCTCCAGCAGCCGACTGGACCGCCACGTCGCTGACGATTGAAGTGGCCCCCTAAACTCTGCCTCTTCTATGGTTTCCGAACGATGATGGAGTGGATCACTTCTGAGCAGACAGGAACGGCCAGCCCTTCTGACCTCCGTGTATCAGGCCCTATGATTTCGAGACGCACTGCGTCACTCACAACGATGCGGAGGCCGACCCGCTCAGTGTGAAGCCGCCACCGGAAACTGCATGGCATTCAAGATCGCGGCAAGACGGTAACCGGCCTTGGCTAACTGCTGCTCCACGAGTTGTGCCTCGTCCTGTTCATAGCCGGGCGGTAAGGTGATTGTAATCTTTTGCAGGCTATTATGGTCCACGTCGAATTGCCCTGCGCCGAAAATGAGGCGCTCATAAGCCGACTTTCCTAGCCTGATGCTCTCAACCGCCCACTGATCCACCCAGTGATGATACGAGCCGTGGCCGTCCCACACCTGTTGATGACCTTGTGCTAAAAGATCCTGAGCAACTTCTCGATACGCCCGGCCTTTGGCTACCGCGCTCACCAGACGGTCATCCCAGAAGGCGTGTAGGTGATCTTCGGCTGTATAGAACAGAAGAGTGCCGCCACGATCCTCGTCCTTCCCCGCCGCTTCCTGAGGGTCGGTAATGAGGTGCGCCTGACCGTGAGCATCGAACCAATAATAACCACTGCCGAGGTGGAGTGGTTGGTGAAGATCTCCGAGCAAGTGAACCAACCAACGCAAGGCCTGCGCCCTGGTCATCTCGTGATGAGGAACGGTCTTGGATTCAATGACACGGATGCAGCGCTTGATCGTCTGCACGATGTCGTTGCGGCGGCGTCCAACCGCCCCTTCCATAGAGGCGGTGGTATCCAGCGGAAGATCGACATAATGCCACTCTCGATTGTCGGGGAAGTCTTCGTTGAAGCGCTGAGCTTCCGCGTCATGAGCCAATGGCCCGAGATTTTTCTTTGCGCGTTTCACCTCGTCCGGCCAGGCTGCGACCGTCGCCAAGGATTCTCCTGAAGGGAGGAGTGACCCGACGGCCGCCCTCGTTTCAGATGTGAGCTGAGCATCGGCAATGGCTCCGACCGTTCGGTGGCCCAGGTCTCCAAAGGCCCACGCTTGAGAGGTTAAGAAGCTCCCCGCAGCGATTAAGAGGAGGTTGAGAAAAACAGCCATACCATGGATCCCGTTTCTAGCCCGGTGTAAGACCATGACACGAACGATACGTGGTGCGAGAGAGAGGAGGATTTTAAAAGTTATCGGATAGAAGCGCAAACATACGCACTCGCCATCTATCCCGCCGGGATGAAGGCTGAAGCCTCTCCGACCCACAGCATATCCTATTCATTCCTTACAAATAACAAGGGGGAAGCCTTGCGGCTTCCCCCTCTGGTGATTAGGACCGGCGCTGCATCCAAGCAGCGACCTCCCCGTGAGGAGAGGCCGCTACCCTCACCTTATTGGATGGAATGTGAAGTCTTCGAGGCGTGCGCCTCTCCAGACTCAGATCCCGCCCGCTTGACGGAAGGTGCCTGCTGGCTCAACGGCAGGATCCGTTGATCGTCCACCGGCAACACCTTCAACAGACCCCATTGACCCGACTGGGCATAGGGCAACCGCTGGTTGCTCCACACATAATCACCCGCCAGGCGGAAACTTCCGCCCGCGGCAGGGATGAAGGCATCCAGCGTTTCCGAGGCTGAGAACTCCACGACGCTAATCTGGTCGGCGCCGCGCATGAACGGCTCGATCGGCCATTCATGTTTTTCCACACTGAACATTCCGTTCTGTTCATTGCTCGCACCGAACACATGGATACGCACGGGATCTCCCGCATGCGCTTCGATGAGCGGCGTGGCAATGCTTTCCGGTTTG
Organism: Nitrospira sp.; assembly: GCA_024998595.1. Taxonomy (GTDB): domain Bacteria; phylum Nitrospirota; class Nitrospiria; order Nitrospirales; family Nitrospiraceae; genus Nitrospira_A. The sequence goes on along the minus strand of JACOEK010000005.1, from coordinate 58,808 downwards.
TCTACCGAACAGGGTTGGAACACCTTACCCAGCGAACATCCACTGGCTTCACGGAACTTATAGGGTTCCGAGCGGTAGTTCACGGCCGTCAGTCCCGCCGTGTTCTGCACGTAGGGCATGAAGCTCGTACCGATGATGTTGTCTTCGTCTTGGAAGAACAGGGCCACATCGCGGTAGTTCTGGCGATGTTCGTAGCCTTGAATCGTCCGATTCACGATCACATCGGCGACCCAGCTGTTCTTCGTGGAAATATCCGCACCGGTCTTCGGATCGCGATAGGTGGCCCCTTTAGGACCGATCACGATGCCGCCGTAGAGTCCGTTGCGCGGATTGGTCATGACATTCCCCCAATCCCACACCAGGGACGCGGTCTCCCCGATGAACGGATCAGCGTAGTAGGTGTACACGCGGCTCTCACCCGGCGCGACAGTCTGCTCGCCCGGATTGTTACCGACGTTTGCACCCAGGGAATCCTTCGGATCAAACGCCAGGCCCAGCGCCGAGAACGACGCCCGACCCTGCTTCATCTTGTTGCTCAGCTTGACCTTGAGACAGTCCCCGACGTTCGCGCGCAACGTCAACGGCATCGGCTGAAGGCCGGACGCCACCGTTGCCACATCCTCGTCCAAGACGTAAATCTTGGCATCGGGATTGACCATCTGAATGGTCCGCTCGAAGTCGACCTCGATGGCATCCGGAGCCTTCGGGTTCAACTTCATCGACGGGAAATCGATCGCCGAGACATTGAAACTCTTCACCGGCGCATCGGCTGGGCACACCGGCGGCGCCGCGGGAATCACATTGCGTCCGCTATACCCGGCCGGCAACTTCTGCAGATCCGCCACATCCTTATCGAGGACGCGCACGATACCCCAGGCGCCTTCCGAGAACTTGGACGAGCGACCATTGAAATGAATATAGTCACCCGCTTGCAGTCTCGGTCCGCCTGCTTGCGGAACCACCAGATCGTAGCGTTCTGCGATACCGACATGGATGGAGTTCTTCCGGTTTGCATCGCCGGCATACCGCTCAGTCAGATAGGTATGACCGGATATTGTCCAGACCATGCTTTCGTTGGTCATGGTCTGCAGCAACCGGAATACGATCGTGTCACCCAGATAGGCTCGCAACATGGGGGTGTACGGATCGCCGTGCACGGCGCTGCTGAAGAGCTTCGACGGATCCGGATTCGCCTTCAGGCGTCCGCTGATCGGCTCCGCCCTGAAGTTCAAGCTGCCGCCCGTCGTATGGGTACCGCCGTTCAGGAACGGCATCGGCGTCATCTTGATATGGTCTGGAATCGGGAACGAAATGGTCTTCCCCGCTTCCAGGGCAATTTCCACCGGCTGCCCGGGAGGATTGCCCGCCGTGACGATATTGATGGTGTGCGGCACGCTGTCGTTCAACTGCACCATCAACTCACGGAAGCTGCCGTTCACCCCGTAGCCCACAGGCTCCGCAGTGCGGATGTCCGCCAACGGACCGCTCCGGATCGGCGCTCCGGTCTTCGGATTGTGATAGGTCGATCCGACCGGTTCGACAATCATCGTGCCGAATCCGCCGTGGCCCCAGGTAATCCGGCCCAACGCATGGTCGTGCCAGAACACCGTGCCCACATCGGAATCCACCCAGAAACGCTGCCGGACGAATTCCACCGTCACGATATCCTTCACAGGATGATCGTGCTTCAACGGCCGCACGAGTGTGATCTCGTTGCCCTTGATCGACTGGATTCGTCCCACTTCATTCCCGCCGACGTTATCCGCGCCGATCAGGATCTCGATGCCCGGGTGATACTGCGCGGCATTCTTCAGGGTGATGACGCGCTCGCCCTTCTTCCCCGCCTTCGTGAACGTGGTGTTCAACGGCAAGGGCAAGCCCTTGTCGGTCTTCTTTTCCAGCATGGTGAACGGGCGCACCGACTGTTCATTGGAGAACCCGGTGATCACGCCGTCCGACGACTGGTTGTCGAACTGCAGGAAGTGCCAATGGGTATTGACCTTCGAGGCATGGAAATTCCCGAAGTCGTCGTCATCCCACTCGCTGGTCAACATCCAATCGACGCAATCGTAGATGTTCGACCGCACGACCAACGGAAACTTCAGGTCGTTGTTTTTGCGAATGGCCGCTTCCTCTTCATGCAACACATAAATCAACCCGCCTTCATCCGTGATGGCCGGCGTGTCTCCCTGTTTGTCGGCGAGCATCATCGGCGTATGGATGAAGTGCACGTTGTATTTCTTCGAGCCGGCATTCTCCGGACACAGACTCCAGCGTCCGTTCTCACCCGGCTTGGCGGGATAGGAACTCGGAAGACCATCCTCCTCGAGATGGATCATCTCCAGCCAGGGGGACGGATTGTGACCTTTCGAGAACGGCACCCGCCGACCGAAGTGCGGCTTCAAATGCGGCCAGGACACTTTGCCGGTCAACGGCTCGAACACGATCGGCAGCCGCTCGCCAGGATGGGCCGACTGATACCGCGGATTCGGCACCGTATTCTCAGGTTCGGTCACGGCGCGAGTACCCTGCCAGCCCCAATTCAGGACACTGGCATCATAGGATCTGGTCTGATCGCGCTCATCTTTCTTATGGCCCGGAAGACCCTGCGGAGGAAATTGCATTTCGACCCAGTCCTTGATGGTGACGATGGCCGGGTCGGCCTTCCAATCGGTCTTGCCCTTCTCGATGATCTTGAACTGCTTGCCGAACCAATCGACGGTCTTGCCGATCAGCTCGTCCGAGGTGACACCCGTCTTGATGCGGCCCTTGCGGTCCGGCAACTCCAACAGGTCAGGCATCACGTCGTTGTGATTCGCCCCCTGTTGAATGGTGTTGTAGACACGCCAGTATCCCCACATACCTGCGATGTAGTGATGGGCCACGTGGCAGTGGAAGAGGAAGTCTCCGGCCAACTGCTGGCAGAGACCGGATCCGCACTCCGTTTCCAGGTCCATGGTCTCGGACGGCCCGATGACTTCCACGTCGACGCGATCGGACTTCGTCCGGATCACGGGATATTTCACAGGACCGTTCTTCGCCGCATGCCACAAGGGCATTTCGTCGATGGCCCGCGGACTCCGCGGCCAACGAATCGATCCACCGTGGGGGTGGTGCGAGTGGAACACTTCGGAGCCTCCATGCACCAGCCGGAACTTGGCCGGGTCACCGAGGTAGCTGCGCGGAATCGTCGTGGCCGGATCGCCGAATGTGTAGGCGCTGTAGGCCATTGACTCATCCTCGAAGCCGAAGTATTCGTGCTGCGTCTGCATATTGTCGACGCCGAACGGCTCGCTGCGATAGTTCAACGCACGGGCCACCGGACGATAGACGTCGGTGAGCGGATCGCGCTGTGGGATGAAGTCGCCCTTCTTGTTCAACGGACGGAAGGCTTCGTCGCCGACTTCATGATAGAACAGCACGAATTCCCGGAAATCCGGTCCGCTGCCGTTCTTGATGATCGCCTGCCAGCCGCTCTTGGTCGGCTGAGGATCACCGGTTCCCAGCGGCTCGAGGTATTCAGACCCCTTCGGCTCGATCACGAAGGATCCGAAGAGACCCATCACGGTCAACTCGCGATCATTGCTGTAGGAATGGAATTGCCGGCTGCCCTCCTGTTGGGTCGGCGGGATATACCATTCCATCTCCACGGCTTTGCCCTTGGCGGCAATGCTGTCGGGATTGGTGGTCGAGGCCGGCTGTCCCGTGGCGGACATGACCATGCTAGAACCATGGATATTCAGACTGACTTCTTCATCACCCTCCAACTGATTGCGGAGAGTCAGCTTCACGCAATCACCTTGATTGCCTCGAAGGACCAGCGGCTGAATGAACTGATTCTGCAACCCGTTCATGACAGCACCCGGATCGTACCCTTCTTTGTCACGGGCCTCTTTATTCTTGGTCTCCTCCGCGCGAACCTTGTCGATATTTTCGGTCAGCGAGTACATGTAGCCGGGATAGAAATCGAGCCACATGTTCAAGGTGATTTCGACATTGATCGCCGAGACGTCGTACGTGCGGACCGGCGCGCTGGCTGGACACTTCCCGCCCATTGAAGAGACGGGCTCGGCGCCATTCGACATCAATAACAAATCCTGATTCCCGGCGCCGTACTGGTGGAGCATGTTGACGTTGTTGTACTGGCCGCCTGTGCGCTGCGCTTCAGCGTCATGCACCAACTGCTCGTTGATCTTCTCCATAATGCGCTGGTGCTGGCGCTCCATCATCGCGGTGCGCTCGACATGACCTTCTTTCGCATCCTCGATGATCGTCTGCCCCTTCAACTGCTCAGCCCATGCCGGCTGATTGTGCGCCGCCGCATGCATGTCCGGCGGCGCTGCCGAGGCGACTTGGAATGCTCCAACGCAGAACGATGGAAGCATCACTCCCAACAGAAGCTTCCAGGCCGCCTGGGACCTGCGCTTACTGAGTTTCTTAGGCCCGCTACGTACCGATCTCATTAGACCTACCTCCTCTTGAAACCATGAAACAAACCTCCGCATCCCCACTCTCTGCCATCGAACCGGCGTCGCGCACGGTGCAGGCCCGTAAAGGCCTGCACCTCATGGAGTGGAAACACCAGGAGGCCGGTCCTTCGGTTTCCACACCCTTGATTGGCGACAACAAGACGATGGCGCACTCATCGCTGCGCATAAAAACATTGCGCACAAAAAGACGGCGGATATCAGAGCAACTCTCGTTCCAGATTCATCGAGAGCGGGAAACTCAGGCTTTGTTGGAATTTATGGACAGCGACATGCGGAGGAGAGAAGATAAATGGGGCGACGGCGCCCCATCAAAAACCGGCAAATACTAGAAACACATCGAGTGAGAAGGCGATATAGGAGTGTCCGAAAAATTTGTCCCAATGGGACATCGGCGCCCCATTCGACAAAGGTACGACTCGGGACCTTTCGACACACGTAGCCGACGATTGTCAGAAAGCTTACCAGCCATCTACCGGCCCGTCAGATCAAATCGCGGAGCCCGTGTTTCTTGACCATCCGCTCGACGGTCTTCCGATCAACACCGGCCTCCCGGGCAGCGCGTCCCATATGACCATCGTTTCGCTTGAGGAGTTCGATCAGAAAACTCCGCTCGAACGTTGTAACCGCCGCCTGCTTCGCATGTTTGAAGGAGCCGGCTTCTCCCGGCCCCGTCTCGTCGACCACCACCTGACGCAGGCGTTCTGGCAAATGCTCCGCTGTGATCAATGGGCCATCGGCCAGCACCGCAGCGCGCTCGATGACGTTTTGTAATTCGCGCACATTCCCCGGCCATGCATATCCACACAGCAACTCCGTGGCCGTGGGGTCGAGGTTCGGGACGAAGCCAAGGGCCGCCCCCTGCTGCTTCATGAATCGGCGGAGAAACTCTCGCGCCAGAATTGGAATATCACCTTCTCTGCTTCGCAACGGTGGCAACACGATCGGAATGACATTCAGGCGGTAATAAAGGTCCTCGCGAAACTCCCCGCGTCGGCAGGCGGCTTCAAGATCCTGGTTTGACGCCGCAATCACCCGCACATCGACATCCAAAAACCGGATACCGCCGACCCGCCGCATCTGCCGTTCCTGTAACACCCGTAACAGCCGCGACTGCAAGGTCTGACTCATCCCGCTGACCTCGTCTAGAAACACCGTTCCACCTGCTGCCACCTCGAACAACCCCGGCTTCGACACATGTGCGCCGGTAAAGGCGCCCTTCTCATGGCCGAACAGTTCCGATTCAAGGAGGGTATCAGGCAGCGAGACGCAGTCCACCGGAATGAACGGACGGTCAGCTCGCAGACTGGCGTCGTGAATCGCGCGTGCGACCAGTTCTTTTCCCGTTCCGCTTTCCCCGTAGACCAGCACGTTGGAATGCGTGGGCGCCACCTTGTCGACCAAGCTGAAGACCGATTCCATAGCCGGGCTTTCCCCGATGACGCGTGACAGCCCCATCCGCTTCCCGGGCCGGCTCTGGTCGAGGGAAGCGGCCACCTCACCCGCGCTCTGAGTCGTTGATGCCCCTACTCCATCCTCGCCGAATGCACGGCGGGCCACTTGGAGGAGGTCAGCACTCGTGAACGGCTTCGTGATGTAATCGAACGCGCCGTACCGCATCGAGGTGACCGCCGTCTGCACCGTGGCATGAGCCGTCAGCAGCACCACCTGCACCGATGGATCGAAGCGTTTGGCCGCAGCCAACACTTCAATCCCGTCGAGATCGGGCATGCGCAAATCAGTGAGGATCAGGCCCGGCCGTTCGCGTTGAATGACATCGAGGGCACGCGAGGAATTACACTCCGTCAGGCAATCGTAAGGCCCACGACTGAGAATCCGACGACAATTATCGAGCGCATCCTGCTCGTCATCGACGATCAGGATCTTTCCTGCAATCCCCATGGTACTCCTTCATGGACTCGCTCGCCGAGACCCACCGCCGGCAGATAGACATCAAAGACGGCGCCGACCGCATCATTGCGCACCTCAATGCGGCCGCGATGGTCCGAGACAATTCCATAACTCAGAAACAACCCCAAGCCCGTCCCCTGGCCGGCCGGCTTGGTAGTAAAAAAGGGGTCGAAGATACGGTCCACGATCGCGGCCGGCACACCCGGTCCGTTATCCGATACGCTGACGCGTACCCATTCGTCCCCATTGAGCTGCATCCAGGCTGTGCGCACCGTCACCACCCCGTGATCGCCGCAGGCGGTCACAGCATCGATGGCGTTGTTGAGCACATTGAGCAGCACGGTTTCCAATCGGTCGCGATCCCCCATGACCGGAGGCAATTCCGGTGCGAGTTCTGCATCGATGCGGACGGAGAGCGCTGCCACCCGTTCCCCCGCCATGGTCACACAAGTGCGTGCCACGCAGTTGAGATCCAGCGGCTTCAGCATCGACACGGTCCCCCGGGACAAGGTGAGAATGCTGCGCGTCACCCGGGAGATCCGTTCCGCTTGAGAGCGGATGGTGATCAGATCGCGAGTGACCTCCTCCGGAACGTGAGACTGTGCCGCGTCGGCCTCCATACATTCAATGCGGTTCAAAATGATGCTTAACGGATTGTTGATTTCATGCGCAATGCCGCTGGCGACCTTGCCGAGCGTCGCCAACCGCTCCGACAATTCCAGCTTTCGCATCTGCCGGGTAATTTCCGCCGTTTTCTCCTCGACCCGATGCGTCAACTCGGCGTTCAGCGATTCCAACTCCGCCCGCGACGCTTGCAGCCGGTCGGCCATGCGATGTACCGCCACGGCCAGTTCCTCAAATTCATCGCCGGTTTTCACATCGAGCGGTCCGTCGTAGGTGCCGCGGCTGATCGCCTCCACGCCTGTTTTGAGCACCTGGATCGGTCGGGCAATTCGCGTCGCCACATACCGTCCCATTGCCCAAAGCAAACCGACCATGACCAGTCCGATGGCCGCCAGATTCCTGAGCTGATCGCGAATCGGGGCATAACTTTCCACCGGTTGCTGCCGCACAAAGATGTGCCAGGTGTTATCCGGCAACATCAGTCCTGTCACGGGAGCAAATCCCACCACCGTGTCCGTTCCCCCATGGCCATCGTCATCCGCAATGCCCCAACCGGGATCGGCTGACACAATCATCGTCATCAACTGTCCTGGAATGCGATGCGCCTGACGGGGCAGGATGGGGCAGACCAGTGGCTCTCCCGCCGCATTGAACAGCATGGCGTGGCCCGTCTGTCCGATGCGGATCTGATTGATCATGCCGAAGAGGGAGTCGAACCGGTACGACGCTTTCACCGCACCGATCACGGTGTGGTGCCGGTCATCGAGTATGGGCACCGCAACATCGAAGGTTTCTTCCGGTGTTCGGAACGACCCCACTTGAGCGGCCATCATCCCGCTAAGATAGACATGGTCGATGCCGCCCGCGCGCACCGCCTCCCACCAGGGCTCCCCGCTGAACGAATAATGATCGGGCTCGGAACTCGAGGCGACCAGCGCTCCGTATTGATCGACAATCAACAATCCGACGAGTTTGTCGCCGCTTCTAACTTTGGTATCGAGGAGAAATCGAGACAGATCCCGATGGAGCAGTTGAGCGGCGGCTTCCTTCCCCTTCTCCCAAACCTGCGTGCGGGTCTGAATGATGCGTTCGGTTTCGGCGTTGTCTTGTGGATAGGAAGCGTTGGCCGCCTCGACCGGCTGGCGGACGCGCAATGGTGCCGACCCCAGCAGCCGAGCGGCCTGGATTTCGCTTTGCACGAGCATCGTCACTCGGTCGGCGGCCTGAATCGCCACCGCTTGCAGATTGCCGCCGATGACGTCGCGCAGCGACTGCATACCGGACATGTAGGCGAGGACCAGCCCGATCAACAACGGGATGCAGCCCACCAGCACGATGGCCAGTACAATGCGGCCCTTGATGGTACGAATCGTCATCCCCACCCCAGAGGAGACATTCTAAACAACCGGCGCAAGAAAACGCCACCGTACCATCAGCCGGCGGACGATCAGGACAGGGGAGGAATCTCCTTTGGTTCGCCCGTCGAACGGGCGGAAAGCAGCGACGTATCGCCGGCCGACGCGATCGATTTCGAACGCCGCGCCCTTGCGCGATGAAAGATCCACAACAGACATCCTGATAGGCTCATCAGCAGAATCGGCACGCCCGGAATATTGAGCAAGGTTTTCTCGAACCCGAAAAAGTTCAACTGGTGCAATTGCATCACGGCAAAATGCACACGCCGCCATCGCCCTTCATCTTCGAGGATGTCCCCCGTCTGCCGATCGAGCACGATCTCGGTGGCATCGGCATCGTCGAATCGAACACGCACCGCATCCTGAGCACGTTTTTTCTTTCGTGGTGTATACCGCTCAATCTCCACGGCCGTCACCGACGCCGGCGTCCGCACATACTGCTGTGCGATCACCGGCGCCAGATCGACCGAAATCGGCGACAGGCGCTCACCGTTCCGGGCGTCGACCAAGAGCGTGGTGGACACGCCCTCGACCCGTAATTTGAGTTCATACAACAACCGGCCGAAATCAGACCGCAGCAACACCTGCTCAACCAACGCCCGCCCGCCCACGGCTTCCTTGGCCGCCAGGATTGCTTTATCGACCGACAGTGTGGCCGTCTCCAGCGCCGGGCCAGCTAGCGGCCGAACCTTCTCCTTATAATGATCGTCCCAATAGAGAAACTTCGCGTCCGCCCACAACAGGCCGGTGACGACGGAGAGCAAAACAAAGCCCAGCGCTCCCATGCCCAGCCAGCGATGGGCCAGTCTGACGATCCGTCCAGATCCGCCGCGACTCATCTCACTGCTCCGTGGGGCGCTCGGCCCTCACCTGCAGGGCCAGGGTGCTGCGATGGCGCAACGCCTCATAGGCCGTCCCCTCGAATTCCCCCGGGGTCTTTTCAACATGAATCATCTCCAAGACATACCGGCCTGGCCAGAGTGGCGTGAATGACACAATGCCATCGGCATCCGTTTTGAGCTCCTTGTCCCATCCATTGGGCGCATGCACCAGCACCTGCGTCCCCGGTAGACGTTGCCCATTGAAGAGCGCTTTCACGACGATCTCGCCGCCCGGACCCGGGGTCACGCGGCCCGAGGCAAGATTCAGCCCTGTAGTGAGCGGGATCAGATCCAGCGTCAGCGGCGTCGAATGGTCCCGTTCGTGTTCATTGACCCGGCTCTCCTCCAGACAAACGAAATAGGTGCGAGCGTAAAACATCGGCTTGACGATGCCCAGATCATGCTTGCGCAGATCCTGAACCGGAGCTTTCGCCTGTTCCGCGACCACCGCGTTCCGTCCCGGCACACAGGATGAGACGGCACCGACAAAGTGGTTGACCTGCTTCGTCAGCGGGACATCCGTCTTCCCGCGCTTCGGATCCTGCACGCGCAGGGTGACGCCGTCGATGGAATCAAGCCGGCCACCGCGCTCTTCTCGTAAAAATTCGGCGTATTCACCGAAATACACTTTCACCGGCTGCCCCTTGTCGGCCGGCGCCGTCGCGTCCGTCTCCACCCAAACGAAATGGGCCTGAACCGGAGCTGCCTGCAACAGCGCTGCCATCACTAAGATCCCCCACAATCCACGATTGAAGATGTTCCAATTCATCTGCGTCACTCCTTTTTCAATTTCGGCCCAAAGGTGCAAGGTCTCGCTAAAATCTCCAGGAGACACCGCCGTAGAAATTCCGGATTTCACCGGGCTGAATGCCGATGAAACTGCCGGTGGTACGTTGTGCGATGAACGATTCGTCGGTGAGGTTGCGCACGCCGGCGAAAATGGCCCACTTCGCCTTCGGCGGGGCATAATTGAGCCGGAGGTTCCAGATGGTATAGGAAGGGATAGCGCCGTTGGTTCCCAGCGCATTTTCCGTCTGGGTATTCGCGCCATCGGTAAACTGCTGCGCGACGTACATGGCATCGGCTTCGATCGACGCCCCGGTCGGGTGGTAATACCCCACCAATCCGTAGAACGTCATGCGCGGGGCATAGGGCAGGTCTTTCCCGTCGGTCGTTCCGAACAGCGATTTTGGCCGCAAAAGTGTGATGCTACCTCTGGTCACGAAGCCCTGCAGCGGACGGACTATTTCGCCCCAATCAAGGCTGACGGTACTCTCGATTCCTTCCATAAGTGTTTTGCCGGCGTTGACGAACTGGCTGCCTTGCTGGACGATCTGATTGCTGAATTCGGTTCGAAACAGAGCGACTTCGGCACTCACACCGGGCACGAGAATGGAACGGAAGCCAATATCCGAACTCAACGCGCGTTCAGCAGAGAGGTCTTGGGTGGTCCCGCTCGTTGGATCGACCGCATTGGCGAAAGTCGGCGGCCGGAAAGTCGTATGGACATGGCCGAACAGCATGCTGTCCGGGGTGAGTTGATACTTGACCCCGGTGCCATAGATGAGTCCTTGCGTGGTCTTATAGCTCTTGAAATTCGGCTGCGCTGCCGGAGGGATCGCGTTCATCGTCTCGCGGCTTTGATTCACCTGCTCCCAGCGTATGCCCGGAGAAATGGTGAGAGCCTCGGTCAGGCGAATCGCCGTCTCCGTGTAGGCGGCATAGGCCACCGACTCCAGATCGGCATTGTTGGTCGTACGGCTGATCTTCGAGCCTGCCGTGCCAATTCCTGTAACGTCGGTCAGGCGCTCGGCGTGGTACCGAACGCCGGAGGTGATCTGTTGATCCAATCCAAACAGCGAGAATTTGAACTGATGCTGCGGCATGACGCCGAAGACATTGAACTTGCGCAGAAAGTTTGTGCTGGTCGAGAGCAGCGTGCCGTTGGCGGCCTGGTCCTGGATGTACCAATTTCGTTCGAACACATTGCCGTACACGATGACCTTGGCCGTGTTGTGGGCGTCGATCTCCCGACTGGCCGTCACGTCGATCGCTCCACGTTGCCCTTTGAATTCGTCATTCGGTTTTCCCGCGAGCGTGCGGTCGTTTCGGTATTGCGTGGGCGTGATACTTCCCGGCGTCTGCGTGGTTTCGTCGTACCAGGAGATGTTCGTCGTAATGCGGGTCCGATCGTCGGGGTTGGCTTCGAATCGCATCGTGAAATCATCTAACTGTGATTTACTGCGGTCTCTGAAACCGTCCGATTGGCGCCGCACGTACCCGAGCTGCGCGCCGAAATTTCCGAAATAGCCGCCGTACTGCGTGTCCGACTGAAACAGATTGAAACTGCCGAACGTATTCGTGGTCGAGAAGGTCGGCGTCGTAGGAATCCGTTTCTGAATGAAGTTGATCAAGCCTCCCTGAGTATTCGGCGAATAGAGGACCGAGGCTCCTCCCTTGATGACCTCAATATGGTCGATGCGTTCGATTGGCACCATGTAATAGGTCGAGGCATCTCCAAACAGGGCCGGTTGTAGGGGGATATCGTCCAACATCAGCAGAATGTTTTTGCTGCGTCGGGGATCCATGCCCCGGATACCAATGTTGGGCCGCAACCCCTGACCATATTCGTCCAACACATTGACTCCGGGAATGCGCCGCAGCATCTCGTCTGCATTTTTCGGCCTGGCGCGCTGAATTTCCTCGCGAGTGACGACATTGACCGTTCCCGCGATATCCTTCACCAACTCCTGATCCGGCTCGTTTCGTTCATGCACGTCTTTGACGACCACTTCCGGAATTTTCACGGGCTTGGCCTTCGGCGATTCAGCCGTTTCAGATGTGGAGCCTTCACTTGGAGACTGAGCCGGGGAAGCATCCTGTGCCGGAGCTGCGGCCTCTCCCCCTTCAGTCTGAGCATAGGTTCCCCCCGCCCAGATCAGTCCCATCGCAAACAGACACACTGTTCCCCTACTCACAACCCCGATAGTTACCGCCATGTTTGTTTCTTCTCCTTCTTCATACTTCTCTGCACGGTGCTTACGCATAGACAACAAAGCCCAAGACCGCATGCACGGTCTTGGGCTCTGGACAATGTCGGTCCTTTGGCCTCTATGAAATTATTCGATCAGGAACGGGCTATGTCGCGAGAATCGCCGGCGGCCTCCCTGCGATGGCATCGAAGGCAATGGTTACGAGACGCCGGCACCGCTTGCACTTAATTTCAATCCCCTGCTCCGCCCATCGAGCCACAAGCTGTCCGCACCGACAACGCACATCGTCGCAAGTCAGAATCCGCGCTGTTTCGTGCTTCGTGCTGTTCGTCATGCCAGTTCCTCCGCCCGACGGCCTTCTCTGCCGCGGTTCTCGATTGATCGTCGAATTTATTTAAAGGCGATTCGTTTGAGTTCGACCGCCGGCAATTCGACCTCGCCGAAATCCGATTGCCCCTTAAAACTCCCCGCTATGGCCAGAGTAAACTCTCCAGCCTTTCCGTCATTCAACGTAATCGATACTGCCGGTGGCGTCCCGTTTCCGGATGGCCTCACGTCGATCGATTTGATGACATCGAACTTGATCTTCACGGTGGCGGTTCCGCGTTTGACCGGCACTTCTTTCAGCTCGTGCGGGACGAACGAGGTTTCACTTATTTTCTCCTCCCAGTAGAAGATGACTCCGTGCACCTCGGTCTCGACGCCTTTTGCATCGGTCGCGACCGCCTGAAAGGTCTTCTCGCCTTTCGGCTGAGCTAGGACCGTCCCCGCCCCCAGCCACAACAGGCATGCGCTGCACAGCACAGCGCCTGACAATCTGCTCCGCATTTTCTGCATGACACCGTTCATGATGAAACTCCTTTGGTCCCTGTGAGATGACGCTGCTGCTACTAACTTTCAAGCCGGTAGGCAATCGGCACAAGAATGGTAATTTGCTCTTTTCCCAGCGGGTGTTTCAGAGCAAGCGGAGACGCTTTCCGCAACACCGAGATGGCATCCTGATCCAGCAAGCCATGGCCGGAACTTTCGGCGACCAGACATTCGAGAATCGTTCCGTCATGGCGGATCACCGCTTCCAGGACCACCTTGCCTTCCCACCGACGCGCTCGCGCCTGCCTGGGGTAACGCTTTAGTTGTTCAATCCGTGTCCACAGCGACTCCGCTAACCAACCAAGGTCAGCCTGGGCCGTGGCCGTGTTGCGCACCTCTCGATGCGCGACTGCGCTCTGATGCACCACCGCCGCCTCCGACTCGACTGTATGCTGCGGCTCACTAACGGGAGCCGGTGTGGACACGGCAGACGCCTGGGTCTCAACCACCGCCTGCGCGACGATGGCTGACTGTTCTACCGTGGTCGCCACAGTTTCGACGGGAACCGCCGACTCCTGAATGAGTGCTTCAGACGACTGCGCCGTGACGATCTGCGCTTCGTCGGTGTGAACAGTGTCGTGACGTTCCTGCTGCACGACCTCTTGCACCTGGGCAACTGGCGTTTCGTGAATCGGTTGCGAGGCAATTGGCTGTACCTCTGTCACCACCGCCTGACGGTCCTGAAGTGCGGCTCGTTCCACCACCCGTGGGGTGAGTTGCGCGGGCTGAGCCGTTTGAACGACTGCCTTCCGCTCCACGACCTGAGGCACCGGAGCCCGGGAAGGACGCGGCATCGGACGAGACGCAGGTTGCGCCTGTGCCGGCTGAGGAACTGACTCTTGTGGAGGGTGGGATTGAGCAACGGCAGGACTCGGCGCGGGAGCCTGCTGTAATGCTACGTCCCATTTGAAGGTCTCCGTTTGTAGATGCGGTTTGACATCCATGACGGCCTGCATCGCAAGAGCCACGACTCCGCCATGCAGCACCAATGAGATCAACCATCCGCCGCTACGAGATCCCCGCATGTGTGCGAGATTCGATCTGAGCGCGATTTCCGACATTCTCCGACCTCCCTCTCCAGAAAACGCAACCAGGTCGCAGGCACAAAAAGAAAAAGCCCAAAGCTGTCGTGAGACAGCTTTGGGCTCTGACCGCAGGGGTCGCTGGCCTTATTCCAATGTTGAGCGAACTCGACGCACTATCCGTATCACCGACGAGAGTACTGCTGCTTTCTCCTTAAGTCTTGATAGCAATTCTCAATATCATGACTATGAAACGGTTGTCAATGCGCATATCTTCCCCGTACCAGCGGAGCACACATTCATCTGTGTTACAAACTCTATGCGGCGGGATGCGGGGAGGCTTCTCGGGTCCGGACCCAGCGCAGTCGAAGACGGTCGAGAAGCAGGTACATGACAGGTGTAGTGTAGAGAGTAAGAACCTGACTTACTAATAGGCCGCCGACAATGGCGATGCCGAGCGGGCGCCGCAATTCCGATCCCACCCCCATGCCCACGGCCAAGGGCAACGCACCAAGCAGGGCCGCCGCCGTGGTCATCATGATCGGACGGAACCGCAGCAGGCAGGCTTCATAAATCGCCGCCTGGGGAGTTTTCCCTTCTCCCATTCGTTCACTCTGCAAGGCAAAATCGATCATCATGATGGCATTCTTCTTCACAATACCGATCAGGAGCATGATCCCGATCAAGGCGATCATGCTGAGCTCTGTTTTAAACAGCAGCAACGCCAGCAAAGCACCCACCCCGGCAGAAGGGAGCGTGGAGAGAATTGTGAGGGGATGTATGTAACTTTCATAGAGAATCCCCAGCACGATGTACACCGTGACCAATGCCGCCAGAATCAACCAAGGCTGATTCTCAACCGACGATTGAAAGGCCTTGGCCGTTCCCTGGAATGTCCCGCGCACATTCGCCGGCAAACCAATGTCGCGCATGGCCAGGTCGACCGCCACCACAGCCTCGCCCAAAGACACACCGGCAGCCATATTGAACGATAGCGTCACGGCTGGAAACTGACCTTGATGATTGACGGACAGAATAGTATTGGCCGGCTCGTACCGCGTGACTGCGCTCAAGGGCACTTGAGCACCGCTCGGGGAGCGGACATAAATTTCATGGAGCGCGGAGGGATTCTGCCAGTACTGCGGCGCGACCTCCATCACCACGTGGTACTGATTGAGCGGTGTATACATGATCGACACCTGCCGCTGGCCGAAGGCGTCGTATAACGTATCGTCGATCAGTTGAGGGCTCAACCCCAGCCGAGACGCCGTCGTTCGATCGAATACGACCAATGATTGTTGGCCACGATCCTGCTGATCACTGTTCACATCCACAATCTCCGGAAGTGTCCGCAGTTTAGCGTCAACCTTCGGCGCCCAGGTGTTGAGATCGGCGAGATCCATGCTCTGCAGCGTATATTGGTATTGTGCGCTGCTGGCCCGGCCCCCGATGCGCAGATCCTGAATGGCCTGCAGATAGGTGGGAGCACCTGGTACCTTCGCCAGCTTAGGACGCAGCCGGCCAATGACCTCGTCGGAACTGAGGCCGCGTTCTTCGAGTGGCTTCAGGGCAATAAACATCCGCCCCGTATTGGTCGTGCCGGCATGCCCTCCGCCGCCCGTAAAGCCGGTGATGCTCGAAACGGCAGGGTCGCTCTTGATGATTTCTACCACTTCGGTCAGTTTCTGCCGCATCGCCTGAAAGGAGATATCCTGCGCCGCCTGGATATTTCCGAACAATCGCCCGGTGTCCTGCTGGGGGAAAAATCCTTTCGGCACGAGGATGTAGAGATACACCGTGAGGGCCATGGTGGCCAACGTCACTACCAGCATCAGACGCGGATGCCGGAGCACCCAGGTCAGGCTGGTCGCGTATCCACGCAACATCACGCCGAACCCCCGTTCGCTCATTCGATACCACCGACCATGATTAGGAGGTGAATCTGACTTCAGCACGCGCGCGCACAGCATGGGAATCGTCGTCAGGGAGATGACCAGGGACACCAGAATCGCCACAGACAGCGTGACGGCAAATTCACGAAACAGTCGGCCTAACATCCCACCCATCAGAAAGATCGGAATGAACACCGCGACCAGCGAGAGGGTCATCGAGACGACCGTAAACGCGATATCCTTGGCGCCCCGCAAGGCCGCTTCCATGGCGGGCACTCCCTGCTCCCGATAACGTGTGATATTTTCCAACACCACAATCGCGTCATCCACCACGAATCCCGTCGCAATCGTGAGGGCCATTAGTGACAGATTGTCGAGGCTATACCCCAGCACGTACATAACCCCGAAGGTGGAAATGAGCGATACGGGAACGGCCACGGCCGGAATTAACGTGGCGCGCAGATCGCGAAGAAACGCAAACACCACGAGAATCACGAGGGCAACGGAAATGGCCAGGGTCCGTTCGACGTCGTGCAACGATGCGCGAATGACGGGCGTACGGTCCATCACGATCGACAGGGCCATGCTACCCGGCAGGGAGGCTTCCAACTGAGGCAGGCGTGCACGGAGACGATCCACGGTTTCAATGATGTTCGCTCCGGCCTGCCGATAGATGATCACCAGGACGGCCGGCGTCCCGTTCGCCACCCCCATGGTCCGCAAGTCTTCGACTGAGGACTCCACCGCCGCCACATCCGACAGCTGCACCGCGCGCCCGTTTCGGTACGCCACGATCAACGGCAGATACTCATCAGCTTTGTGCAGCTGATCATTGGTCCTGATTTCCCATGTGCGATCGTCGGCCGTCAGTTGCCCTTTCGGGCGATTCACATTGGTATTGTTGAGGACCTGACGTACTTCTCCTAACCCGATGCCATACTTATTCAACGCGGTGGGATTGAGATCCACCCGGACCGCCGGCAATGACCCTCCGCCCACGGCCACCTGTCCCACGCCTTCCACCTGCGACAGTTTCTGCTGCAGGATGCTCGATGCCGCATCATACATTTGCCCACGGGTGACGAGGTCAGACGTGATGGCCAAAATGAGAATGGGGCCATCGGCAGGATTAACCTTGCTGTACTTGGGCGCATTCGGCAGATTCGTCGGGAGATCGGCTCGGGCGGCATTGATCGCCGCCTGCACGTCACGCGCGGCCCCGTCGATATCGCGGTTGAGTTCAAACTGAAGGGTGACGTTGGTTCCGCCGATCGTGCTGGTGGACGTCATCTCCGTCACACCGGCAATGCGAGTGAACTGGCGCTCCAACGGAGCGGCGACGGAAGAGGCCATCGTCTCGGGACTGGCTCCCGGCAAAGACGCCGACACATTGATCGTCGGAAACTCGACCTGCGGAAGCGAGGCCACCGGCAGAAAGGGGAAGGCCACGATCCCGACCAAGGTCGCACCGATCGTGAGCAAGGTAGTCGCCACGGGACGCCGTACAAAAGGTGCCGAAATATTCATGGCGGACCTATCGGCACAACCTCGCCCATGGTGACCTCCCTCGGACTTCGGCGGAAACGGGCCGCCAGCCGATCAAGGGCGAGATATACCACCGGTGTGGTGTACAGCGTCAGGAGCTGGCTCAAGACCAGTCCCCCGACGATCGCGATCCCCAGCGGACGCCGCAGCTCCGAGCCGACCCCAGCCCCCATCGCCAACGGCAGCGCCCCGAAGAGCGCAGCCATGGTCGTCATCATGATGGGACGAAACCGCAGGAGCCCGGCCTCATAAATGGCCTGTTCCGGCGGCTTCCCTTCAGTGCGCTCGGCATCCAAGGCAAAATCGATCATCATGATGGCATTCTTCTTCACGATCCCGATCAACAGAATAATGCCGATCAGGGCGATAATACTGAATTCCATACGAAACAACATGAGGGCCAGCAGCGCACCCACGCCGGCAGACGGAAGGGTCGAGAGAATCGTGAGGGGATGGATATAGCTCTCGTACAAAATACCAAGCACGATATAGACCGTGATTAACGCGGCCAAGATCAGCAACGGTTCATGTTCCAGAGAATTTTGAAAGGCTTGCGCGGCGCCTTGGAAACTCCCGCGGATACTGGGGGGCAGTCCCAACTCCTGAGTGACGTGCCGAATCGCCTCCACCGCCTCACCTAGTGAACCATTCGGCGCAAGGTTGAAGGAGATCGTCACTGCGGGGAACTGCCCCTGCCTGCTGATGACGAGGGGCACGGTGATGTCCGTGACCCGAGTGAAGACGTTCAAGGGCACGGATCCGCCCGTTCCGCGTACCTCCAGAGCTTGCAGCGCGTCCGGGCCTTTTTGGAACTCCGGCATCACTTCCAGAATTACGCGATACTGATTCAACTGCGTGAACATGGTCGAGACCTGCCGCTGGCCGAACGCATCGTACAGGGTATCCGTGATGAGTTGCGGCGTGATCCCCATGCGCGATGCCGTATTGCGGTCGATCTCCACCATGGAGGCCAGACCAAAATTCTGTTGATCGCTGCTGACATCGCGCAGTTCAGATCGTAGCTGCAGGCTTTCCAGCAGTTTCGGGGCCCAGCGGTTCAACTCCTCCGGATCGGCATCTTCCAACGTATATTGAAATTGCGTCCGGCTCACCCGATCCTCAACCGTGAGATCCTGCACCGGCTGCATGTGCAATGTGATGCCGTCTACCTCGGCCACGCGTGATTCTAGCCGCCTGATGATGTCCCCTGCGCCGACCAGCCGGTCTCCCAGAGGCTTCAGGTTGATGTACATGCGCCCGCTGTTGAGCGTCGTATTCGTCCCGTCCACACCAATAAACGAGGTGAGGCTTTCCACGGTCGGCTCCTCAAGGATGGCGCGAGCCAGGGACTGCTGCCGTTCCGCCATCGTGCCGAACGACACGGTTTGTGGTCCCTCCGTGATGCCGAGAATGACGCCGGTGTCCTGGAGCGGAAAGAACCCCTTGGGAATCAGCACATACAGCGCGATGGTGACCACCAGTGTGGCTCCCGTCACGACCAGCGTCGCCTGTTGTCGCCGCAGCACCCACTGCAGGCTTCTTCCATATCCCGCGATGATGCGATCCAGCACCCGCTGAGATGCCCGTGACAACGGCCCGGGGTGCTCCTCCCGCCGCTCGCGCAAGAGCCTGGCACACATCATCGGGGTCAGGGTGAGGGACACCACGGCTGAAATGAGAATCGTGATGCTCAGCGTCACGGCGAATTCCCGGAACAAGCGCCCCACCACATCGCCCATGAACAACAAGGGAATCAGCACCGCGATCAGAGACACCGTCAACGACAAGATCGTGAAGGCGATTTGCTTCGAACCCTTCAGGGCGGCCTGGAAGGGCGATTCTCCCCGCTCGATGTACCGCGCGATGTTCTCGATCATCACGATGGCATCGTCTACGACGAAGCCGGTGGAAATCGTCAACGCCATCAAGGTCAGATTGTTCAGGCTGAAGCCCATGAGGTACATGACGCCGAAAGTTCCGATCAGGGACAGGGGCACCGCCACCGCCGGAATCACCGTGGCAGGAACCGTCCGGAGAAACAAAAAAATCACCAGGATCACGAGAGCCACCGCCAGAACCAATTCAAACTGCACGTCACGAACGGTCGCACGGATTGAGGTCGTGCGGTCCGTCAACACCGAGACCTGCACCGATGACGGCAAGGTGCCCTGCAATTGGGGCAGCAACTTCTTCACCCGGTCGACAACCTCAATGACATTCGTCCCCGGCTGGCGCTGAATGTTGACGATCACCGCCGGCGTCTCGTTCATCCACGCCGCCTGCTTGGTATTCTCGACATCGTCGATCACGTCGGCGACTTCCGACAGCCGAACGGGAGCACCATTGCGATAGGCGACGATCAACGCCTTGTAGTCCTTACCGGCGAATAACTGGTCCGTGGCATTGATGATCGATGCGCGGCGTGGACCGTCGAACCCCCCTTTTGCTTGATTCACGTTGGCAGCAGCCACCACGACGCGCAGATCTTCCAGCGTGAGGCCGTAGGCGGCCAATGCACGCGGATTGGCCTGGATACGCACAGCCGGACGTTGTCCCCCGCTGATGCTTACGAGGCCGACACCGGACAATTGCGAAATTTTTTGCGCAAACCGGGTTTCCGCGAAATCACGCACCTGCGACAGGGGCAAGGTGGCCGAGGTCAACGCCAACGTGAGGATCGGCGCATCTGCGGGATTGACCTTGCTATAGACAGGGGGCGCAGGAAGGTCGCGAGGCAGAAACGTGGCCGCCGAATTCATGGCTGCCTGGACCTCCTGCTCGGCCACGTCCAGGTCGATATCGAGACTGAATTGGAGGGTGACGACCGAACTGCCCCCGGAACTCGCCGAGGTCATCTGGTTGAGTCCGGGCATCTGCCCGAACTGCCGTTCCAGCGGAGCCGTAATGGAGGACGTCATCACGTCCGGCCCGGCACCGGGGTAAAACGTCAGCACTTGGATGGTTGGGTAATCGACCTGAGGCAGGGCGGAAACAGGCAGGTGACGATATGCCAGCGCCCCGGCCAGCAGAATCGCAATCATCGTCAGGACCGTCGCCACCGGCCGCACGATGAACAGGCGCGACGGGTTCACGTGCGGTTCCCCTGTTTTTTCCGTTCCCCTCCGGCCGGAGGATTCTCCTGACTGGTCGGAACCGCTCCGCCCGAGGGCCGCATGTCCACCTTGCTGCCCTCACGCAACTTTTCAGTTCCATCCACCACGACGGTTTCGCCTGACGCCAGTCCGCTGTCGATCGAGGTGTCTTCGCCCTGCGACACACCTACGGTGACTGCGCGCACGCTGACCGTCTGTTCCGCCTCATTGACCACGTAGACAAAGGTGCCCTTGGGGCCGCGCTGAATGGCCGCGGACGGCACCACGATCGAGCCTTGCTTGATATCGAGTAACAGGCGGGCGTTCACGAACTGATTGGGGAAGAGCGCACTGTCGTCGTTCGGAAACACCGCCTTCAAGCGAACAGTCCCGGTAGTCGGGTCGATTTGATTGTCGACGGTGAGCAGGGTTCCCGTGGCTAATTTGCGCTTCTGCTCGCGATCGAAGGCCTCCACGACCAATGGCTTCCCGGCCTTGAGCCGCTCGAACACGGCAGGCAGGTGATCTTCCGCCAGCGCGAACACGACGGTGATCGGTTGCAATTGCGTAATGACCAGCAACCCGTTGGCATCGTTCGCGTGCACGATATTGCCCGCGTCCACGAGGCGCAGTCCTATCCGGCCATTGATCGGCGCAGTGATGCTCGAATAGGTCAACTGCAGCTTGGCATTGTCGATCTGTCCTTGATCAGCCTTGACGATGCCCTCGTACTGACGCACCAGGGCTTCCTGCGTATCGAGCTGCTGCTTGGGAATGAAATTCTGTTTGTACAGGTCGCGATAGCGCTCCAGATCCAATTGCGCATTTTTCATCTGCGCCTGATCGCGCGCCATTTGTCCCTGGGCCTGGATCAACTGCACTTCAAAGGGACGCGGATCGATTTGCGCCAGCAATTCGCCGTTCTGCACGAGTTGGCCTTCTTTGAAGAGCACGCGCATCAACTGGCCGTCCACCCGGCTTTTCACCGTGACCGTATTCATCGGAATGACGGAACCCAAGCCGTTCAGATAAATATTGATCTCCCCGGTTTTCGCCACGGCGGCCACGACCGGCGTATTCCGCGCAGCCACGGCAGGACGTTTCTCCGCGCGTCCTGGTTGCGCTTCACCAGACCTGGTCATCATGACATAGGCTCCCACCGCCAACAGGCAAGCCGCGGAAAGCCCGATCATCCACCGTTTCAAGAGCGTCGAAAATCTCACAGACTCAGCCATCGCCACTATTCCTTCCGTCCCCCGGCATCCTGCGCCTGCCGGACATACTCGCGGGTCATGCGCCAGCGCTGCTGAAGCTGCGCATGGAGCCCGTCCAACTTGGCCTGCTGCTCCGACGATAACTTCGCCTTCAGTTCGTGCATTCCCAGATCGAGCACTCGATCGACATCCGGTTGGTGTTGTACACGCAGCCGCAACAATTCAAGATGGGCGCGTGCCACGATCGGCTCAAGCTCCGCCTGTTGAGTAGCCGACAGGGTCAGCTCCTGGGTCAGCCGTTTCATGATGCGTTCCTGTCGAGCTCCCGGCCCCCGCTCACATCGATGCTCATCCTCGTACTGATAGTAGAGCGCTGTCCCCACGCCGCCCATCAAGGCCCCGGCGAAAAAGAGGACGCTCAGTCCGATCCACAATCCGGTGCGTGACATACTTCGTGCCTCAAGCCTCCGACCGAGTTACTTGTCAGGAAACGGGGACCCCGCGTCAAACTCTTCAAGCCAGACGGCCGCAACCGGAACAGCATGTTGTTTGGTGTAGACGGCGACAGACCCGGCAAAGCACAAGGCCACGAGCGCCGCAACAGAGGCCACACGCCACACCAACGGCTCTGCCCAGATCAGGAGAGAAGACGCAGGATGTTGCGCGGCATCGCGCCGGATCGTTCGCATGACCTGCTGAGCCAGTTCCTCCCCGACAGCCACCTCGCCGCGAGTGCGATGCGCCTGCGCCAGAAGCGGCTCAATCTGTTCAAATGTGGGCTTACGATGGACGGTCATGCTGCTGACGCTCCCATTCCCGAAGAAAAATAGTCCGCAACGCTTGCCTGCCTCGATAACACCGCACCTTCACGTTCACCACCGTCCACCCCAACAGCTCGGCCGCCTCACGCACGGAACGGCCCTCAAGCGACACCAAGGTCAAGACCAGACGGTGTTCGGGTGAAAGTTGTGCCAACGCCCACTCCAACACCTCCAGCGAGTCACGCCGATCGGCCTGATCCCGGAACTGTTGACTGGATTCTGCCGCCAACGCACGATCCAGCCATCCCACCTGGTCGTCGGTCAACCCGCTTACGGGCACGTCCGTCCGACGATGTGCCCGCCAAAAATCATAACAGGCTCGAACGCTGAGGCGAGACAACCAATGTTCGAACGGAACCTGTCCTGCGTACTGCGAAAGCCCTGCAAAGGCGCGAACAAACACGTCATGCGCGACCTCCGCGGCACGATCCGCCGGCACATGGCCCTGCACAATCTTCAGCACATGGGGCTGATACCGGGTGATCAATTCGCTGAACCGATCGATGTCACCACGCAAGACTCGGTCGATACATTCGGCGTCATCGGACACGAGTACCTGCACTCCTGTAAAGCGGACCTTCTCCCCTGCCGTTGCGTGGACTTCAGCATCATACCCCATCCGCCCTCAGGACCACAGGTAGGGCCCGTTACCATACAAGTCGTCCGCAGAGAGGCACAGGTTACAAACCATCCAAAAAAAATGTGGTCAGAATTGGTCCCCGCGTCAGGTCCGTACAAGATCGAACCTGTACCGAAAGTCACCTGTTCGTCTTTCGCCTCCAGCGTTTGTTGACGGCAATGCGCACCTGATCGGCAAGCGCTTGTGCCGCCCCGCTCCGGTAACCGCCCCTCTTCCATAACAGTCCGAGGCCCCGTCTGGGTGTCGGATTGGTGAGCGGAATCCCGCGAAGCCCGTCGTTGACCTCCAATCCCAGAGACAGGCGGGGTAGCACGGTCGCCAATTTGCTGGTCTTGACCGTCGCGAGGATGCCTTCAATCGAATTCATTTCAACCGTCACCTTCGGCACGATGCCAGCCTGCTCGAAACTCGCATTCAACAACCGGCGCGTGCAAAAAATGTCCGGCAGGAGGACCAAGGGCTCATCCGCCAGGGACGCCAACGGCAGGTGGCGGCGTGTGGCGAAGTGATGCCGGGGTGAAACGATCAAGACAAAATCTTCCTCAAACAACGGCTGGGTCTCAATGCGGTCGGATCCTGCAGGAACAAACCCGATGCCCAGTTCCAGCAACCCGCTCTTCACGCCTGCTTCAATGTCCGGCCCGGACAGTTCATCGAGTTTGAGCGCGACGTGCGGATGCAGGCTCGAGAACCGCCCGACAATCTCAGGGACCAGGTAGGCATTGACGGTTTGCACCACGCCCACGGTGAGCGTGCCTCGCTGCAGGCCTTCCTCTTGAGCAATGGCGACTTGCGCCAGTTCCATTTCCCGCAAGGCCCGCCGGGCATGTTCGCGAAAGATCAATCCGGCCCGCGTCAATTGCACCGATCGCCCCACGCGGTCGAAGAGCGGCACTCCCACTTCCTGTTCCAATTGTTTGATCTGGGCGGACAAGGCCGGCTGAGAGACCGGAAGCCCCTCAGCGGCTTTGGTAAAATGCAAGGCGTCGGCGACCGCGAGAAAATACCGGAGATGACGAAATTCCATGCCACCTCTTATCATAACTGGAAGTGATTGATCTAATCAGAACAAACACTTTGACGCCTCAGCCGGCCGGACACTAGGGTGACGCCGATCACCAACGGCAGTCCCCATGAGACAGACACAGGTGCAACAGATCACCGGGTTGATACGATCCATCCAGGTGGGGCTTCCTGAGCATGACCACCCGGGGAGCCTCGAAGACCGCTCGCCGCAACCATGGACGACCGGCATCTTTAAACGTCCCGTTCTCGGACCAATCCAGCTGCAGGCACATAACTTGGAGGGTGATGGCCAGGCCGATCTGGTCCACCATGGAGGCCTCGACAAGGCCGTCTGCGTGTATCCATTTGAGCACTGGTTCCACTGGAACAGCATCCTGCCGCAGCGGCAACTGATCGGCGGCGAGTTCGGCGAAAATTTCACCCTCGAAGGACTGACGGAAGCAGACGTCTGCATTGGAGATACTTTTTCCGTGGGGTCAGCCGTCGTCCAGATTTCTCAGCCCCGTCAGCCCTGCTGGAAATTAGCCCGGCGCTGGCAGATCAAGGATCTGGCCGTGCAGGTTGAACAGACCGGATTCACGGGGTGGTATTTTCGAGTCCTCCAAGAAGGGCTCGTTGAATCGAATCTCAGGCTGCGCCTCACGGATCGCCCTCATCCTGAATGGACCGTCAGCATGGCCAATCGGATCATGCATCAGGAGCGGGGAAATCTGAAAGCGGCTGAGCAGTTGAGCCTCTGCCCCCTGCTTTCCGCCAGTTGGCAACACACGTTGCGGCAGCGTAGCCGACAGCAGAATAGTCCGGAGCCGCAGCAACGACAATTCGGCGATCCCCATGCTTAATCATCACTCTTCCCGGGAGGTGTTATGACCCGTCTGATTCTGTCCGCCTGCAGTGTGACCCTTGGCGCAACACTGGCCCTGAGTTCCTGGTGCGTCGCTGAAAATTCGACCACCATCAACATCCTCTCTCCGCGCAACGGGGATTCCGTGCCCGAGACCTTCGAAATTAAATACGAGATTTTGAATGCGCCGGCGGGCAATCACGCCCACGTCTACCTCGACGGCGCTTACCAGAAGGGCTTCAAGGGCACGTTCACGCAGGTACCCAAAGGGGAACACACCATTACGGTCAAAATCGCCGATCACGACCATAAAGATGCGGGAACGGCCACACACAGCGTAACAGTGAAGGTCGGGGAGTAGGGAGAAAAGACCGCCGGTAACGAGTGCCGGCCTCATACGATGAGGTTCGAAAGCGCGCAGTGACCGGGAGGCGACGAAGCCCTGCCGCCTCCCGCAAACTTGCTCAGAGCCTATTGCCCGCCCTGTGTGGACGCACGGGTGGACGAGCTCTGCAGATCCATTTCAAACACGACCGGGCTGTCAGGATTTTTCGGGTCGATCCGGAGGGGCATCATGTCGGCCGCGAGTTTCACCAGCGGTACTGCCACAATGTGCGGAGCCTTCTCCGATGGATTCGAATGGAGTGCAATGCGCACGCTCTTCGGCCGCTGACTAGGGGCCACCTGAGTGAGCACATCCTTGCCCATAAACCCTACCAATAGACCGCTTCCATCAGCCAGCTTATGAACTTCATAGGCATTCGTAGCAGGAGACACCCGATCAAGAGCGAGATCCGGACTCTGCGTCACCAGGGCCAGTCCCAAAAATTTAGGCAAAATATAGCCAAACGTTCCCGTCGGGGCTTGCGAAAACATGGTTTTCGAGGTCGATGCGCCGAGTTCGGCCACGCCGTTCTTGCTGCGTAGCTGTCGACGCAAGTCCGCCTCACTACCCGGAGCGTCAATGATGACCACTGCAGGGGCCGCTTTTTGAACCGGCAAGACCTCGGTCTTCCCTCCACCCTGGCCCGTGCCTCCGCGGGCGGCACTGAGATCGGCCGGCAGGAATGCTGTCAAAAGAAGCCCTGCCAGGCCTGCGGCCGCGAAGTGGCGGAGCGGTGCATAAAACGTCCTTCGGGCGATGAAGTCGAACATAGATGCTGATCCTCCTGATCAAACGATAGCTGTCGTACCGGAGGATTCTAAGAAGCCGCCCGACGAAAATCAAACAGGAAGGAGACAACTTCGCGTTACGGGTAGAAACTGATGCGACGCCCGGCAATGGCCTGTGCCACGGACGCCAGGATCTGCTCCCGCTCCGCCGGTTTCTCCAAAAACTCCACAATGCCTTGCCGGCGCAAAGAAAGTGCCAATGGTTCGTCATGATAGCCGGTCAACACAATGACCGGCATGGAAGGGTATTGGGCTCGAAAATAGGCAATCGCCTCCACTCCGTTGATGCGCGGCATGCGGATGTCGCAAATAATCGCGTCCACCATCAGTGGATTGTCGCCGCTGTTCAAGACTTCAACCGCCCGTCCACCGTCTTCCGCTTCTTCCACGTCATACCCTGCCTGCGTCAGCATCATGCGAAGCAAACTTCGGATCGACTCTTCGTCATCCACCACTAGTACGCGGCCCAAACTGACCTTGTCACCCTTGTCGCCCGTACTCAGCCCGAATGGCCATGCCATTCCCATGGTGTCCCTCCCTTCACCAGACGCATTCGTCCCTCCGTGTTGCGATGCAAGGACAAGACCTGTGAGGTGCACGAATGATCGGTACCGATTCAATGGGTTAGCAATGGCTATTTCTCGGGCATCGAACGGCGCACGCTTGCGAGTGGTGGAATCACACCACCTCGGTGCAAATGCACCATCGTCTGAGGGGCGAGGGTGAGAGGTTATAGGCGGATCTCAACAAGAAATGCAGGTGACGCGGCATGGCACCGCGCCACCTCACCGGCAGCCAGCAGGGAGGACTGACGTGAAACCTGTCCTCTCGTTCGAGCGCGGTCGTCACACCGCTGAGAGCCTCACGTCGTCAGCTTACGCGCGACCACCACTCCCGAGACGACAAAGGTGAAGAAGATCGCCAGGAAGATGTAGAAGAGTATCTTCGCTACATCGGAAGCGCCTTCAGCAATCCCCGTAAACCCGAATGCCGCAGCCACCATGGCGATCACAAAAAATACTGCTGCCCATTTCAGAAACATACGCACCTCCACGGCTGAAGATGTGCCAGTCTCACCATTCGAAATTACCCCACGACACGTTCATGCAAAATGTCCGTATAGAGTTGGCAGTACCGTTCGGCCTGTTCTTCCAGAGAAAAATGGTTAAGGGCATGTTGGCGACAGTTCGCCCCGAGCGCCCTTCGGCGTTCCGGATTCTGTAACAGTTCTACCATGGCCGCCCCCAATGCCCTGGCCTCGCCAGGCGCTACCAGCAACCCGGTCTGACGATGCTGAATCATGTCGGGAATGCCTCCGACCTCAAAGCCCACTGCCGGCGTTCCACATGCCATCGATTCAAGAACCGTATTCGGAAGATTGTCCTGCAACGAGGGGATGACCAACAAATCAGCGGCGCTATAGATATTCGACAGCAATCGATCGCTGTTGATGTGCCCGAGGTAGGAATGCGGAATATGACGACCCAAGTCAGGACTATTATGACCCACCGTGACCAGATGAAGTTCAGGAATCCAACTGCGTATATGCTCTAGCGCCCGCACCAAGACCTCGAATCCCTTCCGGAAGAGCGGCAGTCCGTCGGCGACGAATAAGATCACTTTGGCCTCGTGGGGAATCCCGAATACCTCTCTGGCGCTACCGACGTCACGAGGCGCAAATTCAGCCAGGTCGAGCCCATAGGGAATCACCGAAACGGGGAAACGGCCCAAAATCGGGCTTCGGTGAACTTCCTCTGCCAGCCAGGTACTCGGCGTCGCGAAGTGAATCTGCTCCTCTGAAAGTTGGTCGAAGAGTGATTTCTTCCGTGTCCAGATTTCACGGGAAAGGTCATTCGGTCCTGCCGCAAGCAACTGGGGGCAATTCCCGCATTCACTGAGGTAGCGACCGCACCCCAGGTCATAATGACACCCGCCGGTGAAGGCGTTCATGTCGTGGAGCGTCCACACAATACGTGTGTTCTTCGAGAAAGCCCCGAAGAAGGAAGGATAATCGACAAAATCCGCGATCCAGTGCAGATTCAGAATGTCATACGGAGGAAGTTGCGGGAGTATGTCGAGACCATATTCAGAGCGATCGGTTCGAAAGGGTTCCACCGTGTCACTATCGGGAGGGACGGCCGGACGAAGTTTTCGATCGATCTGTTCACGCCGAATGCGGCGCTCAGCTCTCTTGCAAAATGTTTTCGTCGGTTCGAATTTGATGACGGAACTGTCCGTAGTCCGCGCTTCGCGGACAAACATGGAAGAGTCGACGCCCGCCTTGCGCAAGCCGTCATGCAGGCGATAGGCGGCTCGCGCGGCACCGCCCGCGATGTCATAGGTGCTGAGGTGAACGACCTTGGGGGATCCACTGCGGGTGCCACGGCTAGGGCAGATGTCATCCTGCTCATGCCCGTCTAATTCCAGGGGAATGGTACTTCTTGACATGATCAGGTTCCCTATTCATCTTCCACCAAGTTGTGAGGGGAAATGTTGTACGATGAGCCCCGATCATATCTGGTTCGTTCCCGCGCTCCACTAGGCATATCCCGAGAATTCGCTCAGTCACATCGCGCGTTGGTCCGATCGGTCACAAAAAGGAGGGCACGACCTCGTGAGCCGCCTGTGTCCAATCGTATTTAATCAACACGGATTTCCCTCTCCAATTTGGAGGATAACTCTTACCCGTCCCGTAAAAGTCGCCATCGACCACCGTTAACAGCGCGGCACTGTGCACCCAATCTTGAACTTCCTTGTCACTTTCTACGTATGACATGACATAATACTGTCCGCCGGACAGGGGCCAATCCGGGACGCGGAAATCAATATAGCCTTCTCCGGACAAATCGAGAGGTAATGGGCTCACGAGATCGGTTGACATGAGAAAGTACGCCGTCTCATAGGGATCGCCAATTCGAGCATGTAAAGACAGCTCTACGCGGCAGCGCCGAATGACTGTTCCCGGCAGGCACCTATAATGCCATCGCACGATCGTCTCTCGACCACAAATGGCCGACGAGGAGACATGGCGATGCTTATCGAGCAGCTCGATCGCCGTCGCCATGACGTGGCCTTTCCCTTGCCTGTCGGTGCGGGCGTGCAACGCGCTTTTCGCCAAATCGGCTGTCATTCCTGCATAGGCGTCCACCACCTCCCGCGCCGGACCCGTTAAGGCCACACGTCCCTGCGACAGGAACAGCGCACGCTGGCAAAGATTTTCAATGACCGGCAGATTGTGACTGACCACCAACACCGTCCGCCCGCCCCGACTGGCCTGTCGCATCTTTCCTAAACATTTCTGCTGAAAACCGGCATCACCTACCGCCAGGACTTCATCCACGATGAGGATATCGGGCTCGAAATGGGCGGCCACAGAAAAAGCCAATCGCACATACATGCCGCTTGAATAGCGTTTCACCGGCGTGTCGATGAATTCCTCCACACCAGCGAAATCGATGATCTCATCTAACTTGGCCGCGATCTCGGTCCGGCGCATACCCAGAAGAGAACCATTCAGATAAATATTTTCGCGCCCCGTCAGCTCAGGATGAAAACCCGTGCCGACCTCAAGAAGCGAACCGACACGGCCATAGATATCGGCGCACCCCGATGTAGGAGCCGTGATTCTCGAGAGGATCTTCAGGAGAGTGCTTTTTCCGGCCCCGTTATGGCCGATAATGCCGAACACTTCCCCGGGCTTCACGTCAAAGGAGACATCAGTCAGCGCGAAAAATTCCCGCCTCTTCCCCGACTCCTTCACACGACTCTGCTTCCACCATGACATCGCAGCCGCGACGCGATCACGAATGGTATCGTGACGCGCCTGCACGCCGATGGAATAGCGTTTGGTCAGGCGATCGACCGAGATGGCTACGTTGCCCATAAGTCAGATGAGAACCGCAAGATGGATAAAAAAAGTTTTCGCTCCATCTATGTGGCACACATTTTTCTGCAGATCACCTCGGACTTTCCCTAGCAGAGGGCGGGACCGAACAAGAGCGGCTCCCTAACGTGGTGATTACTTTGTTTCCACCGCCGTTCCGTACACTTGGGTGCAGGCCCGAGAAAAGAGAATGAAGTATTGAAAGTAGCCGTCCACCGTGACCTCAACCATCGCGTCCGCGAGGGGTTTCGTGCGTAAGGCATCCTCGATGGCGTTGCGCATCTCATTCCCGCCGGTCACGGGAATCAAGCCCAGGAGATGGTACACACAATCCTGCCCCCGCACCTTGCCGAGTTCGGTATATCCACCCGGAGCGAGCGGCTTGGTCGAAGGCGCGATACCGCCGGGATGGTGCATACATCCGGCCGTGAAAGACCCCACTGTCAATATGGCCACCATCCAACTGCGCATATACCAGGTGTTCAAGCGCTGCCTCGTCATACTGTTTCATTCCTTTCTCACACATAGTTCTTCACGACATGCCGTGTCCCATCCACGATGGGAGCACTGTAGTGAAGATGTTTCAGGAAGTGGGTACTACAGGTCACTGGCAGAGTACTGCGAGCACGTCCCCTATCTTGCACAGATACCGCGGCTGCCTCAACCACAAATTACAGGGGTGTGACACTATGACCGAATGTGCGACAGCTTCCCACACGTCTCGGATGGTCTTGGGCGCCACCGAAACGCTCGCTGATGCATTGACAAAACCCTCTGCCCCTACCCTCTCTCCCCGCGCATGTCATGAGCAATTTTCATTGTCTGTCAGGGAATACCTGATAGTATTTGTAGCCGGAACATGAGACTTTCGCCGACTGTCGGAATGATGTCTGTGTGAGGCGATCACACGCGTAGATGGGATCCGGCTCGAGATCGCGCACCTCTCGCACAGTGCGCTAGGAATGCCGTGGGCAAAAAACTCGCAATGGTTACTGCGTCAGGCGCGGTGATCTTTGTACTCATAGGGCTACTCTTGGGTCTGGGTGAAGTGGTGATCCGTTCCGTTCACCTGATTCGGGACGGCATTCCATTTTTTGAAAGTAACGCAGGAGGACGAATCGGTCCCATTACCCTGGACCAAGACCTGGGATGGAAAGCCACCGAGCATTATCAGGAAGCGCTGGTGGAAAGAACCAAGAACGGCACACTCTATCCGGTCCGCCGATCCCAGACGCAGTATGGATTTCGCAGTTTTGGAGATGTGAACTCCCGCCGCCTCAAAATGCTGGTCATGGGGGATTCATTTACCCATGCCACCGCCGTCTCGGACGACCGGACCTATCACGCGCTCTTGTCCAAACTTCTCGATGTCGAAGTCTTCGCGTATGGAGCCGGAGGGTATGGCACACTACAGGAATTTCTCGTGCTCGACCGATACCTCGATATCATTCGCCCCGATATCATCCTGTGGCAATACTGCGTCAATGACTTCATCAATAACGATAATGAGCTCGAGCGCCTCAGCCGCATCAATAACAACGGCTGGGTGCGGCCCTACTGGCGAAACGGTAAGGTCCAGCTCCTCTCGCCGAAGGAATCGTCTCTCCAGGTGAGAGATTGGATCAATCGTCATAGCCGGTTTCTCTACTTCGTGGTGACCAGGCTGGATCGGCTACGAGCCGCCAATACGAGAGATACGGTTGAAGTGGACATCGAAGCGGAGGGGATGCGTCATGCCGGATTTGCCCGGGCGGTCGCCGTCACGGACGAGTTGATGGGACGGGTGCGGGCGCGGGTGGGCACACGGCCGATCATGGCATTCGATTGTACGGAAGCGGAACCCTACAGCCAGGCTTTCCGCGACATTTCCGCGCACCATGCGATCACCTATTGGGACGATGTGCCCCAGTCGGTTCAAGCCGCAGACGCCCGTGGTGAAGATGTCTATTGTGCAGACGGCAGTCACTGGAGCGAACGCGGGCACGAACTGGCAGCGCAGGCACTTGCGAAACACATCCGGGCGGAATTTCCTCTGCCTCCTCGCCGCTAAAGGACGACGCATTCTCGCGGCACCATGCGCCGCAGAGCAGCCAATGTTCCATAAACATACCCGAGGTAGGTGACATCCGTGACACGTTGATACTCTTCAGCTGTCATCTTCATGGCCGGCGAAAGCACCGACGCCATCGCATTATTTACCCACACATCGATGGGGCCGAACCGGCTCTCGACCGTCGCCGCGGCTGCTTCGACTTGATCGGGATATGCGACATGGTCGGCAGCACCAGACAAGGACGAAATCCTAGAAATGAAGTGACAGCGTACGCCGGGAGAAACGGATTGGAACTGGACGAAACCCTGGCGAATCGCTGAGCCTTGCCGAATGGTGTCCCGGTCAATGCTCCGCCAGGGACTGAGAGTCCGGCGTCACTGGTCGCGCGAAGATGCGATGGATCTGAATCTGATACAGCACTACCACCGCCAACCCGAGCGGCAACCACCACAGGGCAGCCTGAAGACCGTCTTTCCCTGCCGACGAATTGTCGATGGTGAGGCTGTTGGCCGGCTCGGTCGTCGCAACGAAGAGATTTGGATACGTGCCCCAGGCAATCACCGCGAGTAAACAAGCTATCAGGAGACTGGACGATGCAAAGGCGGCCACCTGCCTCTGGCGGGCATGGCTGAACCACAGCGACGCCAGCGCGGTGAGGCCGACCACCGGCCATACGTATCCCATAGGGTGAATCTCAAAATTTGTCGTGAATGTTGTCCGGACGAACGGCAAAGCGGCGAAGAAGGCCAGCAACAACAGGCCGGCGACGAACAGGGCCCATCTGGCTATTGACCGTCCTTTTGCCTGCAGTGGACCGCGGGTCTTCATGGCAAGATAGGTGGCCCCATGCAGGGCCAACAGGGCCACCATCGTCCAGCCGCTCAAGAGCGTGAACCAATCCAGAATGCCCGGGTTCGAGCCGGGACGAAAGTCGGTCCAGAGGGGCAGGAAAAAATATCCTTCTGCATTCAGCGGCACGCCGCGAATCACGTTGCCGACAAACAGGCCCAAGAGGAAGGCCAACGACAGACCGGCACCGAAGAAGATCGCATCCCAAAAGCGGCGCCAGAGCTGGTGGTCGACCTGCCCCCGTAACTCAAATGCCAGTCCGCGCCCCATCAACAGCCACAAGAGGATTATCAGACCCAAATAAAACCCGCTGAATCCTGCCGCATAGGCCCTGGGAAAGGAGAGAAATAACAGCGCGCTCCCTGCAATCAACCACACCTCATTCCCCGTCCACACCGGTGCGATGGTGGCCCGCACCATGCGTCGCTCCTCCTCTGTTGCCACAAAGGGAAAGAGCATGGCGACGCCCAAGTCGTATCCATCCAGAACGATGTAGATCGTCAACACGAGGGTGAGGGCGGTGTACCAGAGAGTTTCCATGCCCTATTTCCCGATTTGCCGGCCAACCGGCACCTGCTCGGCCGGCCCCTGGCGCAGCTTCTCGACAACCAACAACACAAACAGTAGCCCCATCGCCAAATAGAGACCGAGAAATCCGAGCAGGGTGAACAGGGTATTGCCCGAATGCACCAGAGGCGAGATCCCCTCCGCCGTGCGAAAGAGTCCATAGACCAACCAGGGTTGACGGCCCAATTCCGCAGTCATCCAACCGGCGGTGGTCGCAATGTAGGGCACGGGCGCACTCAACAACAGCAACCAGAGGAGCCATCCGGAAGTAAACAGCCGGTCCCGCCATAACCAGAGCAGCGCCAATCCCATCACCACCACCAACCACGTACCCAGTCCCGCCATGATGTGATAGGAAAAGTACAAGAGGGCAATATGGTCGGGCCATTCATGGGGAGGGAATGCATCGAGCCCTTTCACTTTGGCATAGAGATCGTAATAGACGAGGAGGCTCAGCGCCGATGGGACCACGAGCGGATTGTCGATCGTCATGGTTTCCAAGTTGGGCTGACCGATCAGAAGGATGTCGGCCCCGCGCTCGCTACGAAACAAACCTTCGAACGCCGCTCCCTTGATGGGTTGATGCTCAAACACTTGGCGCGCGCTCTCATGTCCGGTCGGCGTGATCAACAATATCGAGGCCAGCGCCCCGGCTACCACTCCGGTTCGCACATAGGTCTTGGCGTGCGCCAGATGCCGATCGGCTAAGAGATACAAGGCCCCCACGGCCGCCATGACGAATGAGCCGGTCGCAACCGCGGCCGTCATCGTGTGGCTAAATTCCCAGAAGAGCCACGGGTTCGTGAGCAGTTCCCAGAGGCTGCCGACGACCAAATGCCCGTTGTCGAGGACCTGATAGGCCACGGGATGCTGCATCCATGCATTGGTGGCGAGAATGAAGTAGCCGGAAAGCCAGGCACCAGCGAACAACATCGCGCTCGCCACCCAGAGGACACGTCGGCTCACTCGCGATTCACCGAACAGGAGTACGCCCAGGAACGATGATTCCAGAAAAAATGCGAACACCCCCTCCATCGCGAGCGTCTGACCGATGATGCCTCCGGCATAGTTGGAGAACGCAGCCCAATTGGTCCCGAATTGGAATTCCAGCGGGATGCCGGTCACCACCCCGAAAGCAAAACTCAACGCAAAAATACCGGTCCAGAAGCGAGCCACCTCGTGAAAATGATCTCCTCCGCTCAGGAGGTCTCTGGTACGAAAGTACAGCAGGAACAACGCAAGACCCATGGTGAGTTGCGGGAAGAGATAGTGAAATGTCGCCGTGACCGCGAATTGAAGCCGATCGTACTGT
This sequence comes from Nitrospira sp., assembly GCA_024998595.1. GTDB lineage: Bacteria > Nitrospirota > Nitrospiria > Nitrospirales > Nitrospiraceae > Nitrospira_A. The sequence continues at coordinate 23,694 of JACOEK010000005.1, read as the reverse complement.
AGGGCGATTTCCATTGAATACAGCGATCACCTTTCCGGTACGGATGAGAAAATAGCGGACTGAAGAAAAGTATTGTGACCTGTTGGTATGGGGAACGTAGCTAGTGATAGCCCGAGTCAGGGTAGTCAGGGAGAGTGGAGTTCGGTCCGGAAACTCAAACCATGTCTCTGCGGCCTTACGTGGATGTTTTCGACGGCACTTTTTCACCCTTCCTGCGAGCTTCGGACAGCCCGATAGCAATCGCCTGCTTTTTACTTTTCACCTGTTTGCCGCTCCCGCTTTTCAATGTACCTTTTCTTCTCTTGTGCATCGCCTCTTTGACGGACTTCTGGGAACCCTTGCTGTATCGGGCCATCGTACGCCTCCTCGGCCATGATGCTCCGCATGAAACGTATCTACCTACAGATCTCCCACTAACGGCGGCCGCGTGAAGGGTCGGAGACACCGTGAATCACTTCGCCCGATTCGTGTGGATCCAACCCATCGATAGCCAGATCGCCCAGAGAGACAATGCCTACGAGTTGCTTATTCTTTGAAAGGATCGGTATCCGGCGAATCTGTTTCTCCGCCATCAAGTCAGCTGCTACGTCGGCATCCTGATCCTCGAAACAATACACCAGTCCCGGCGTCATCGCATCACGTACCAGTGCCTCGACGGGACTTCTACTCATGGCTAGAACACGCAGGACGAGATCACGATCCGTGACCATGCCCAGAAGCTTGTCACCATCACAAACCGGGATGGCCCCCACGTCCAAATCCCTCATCTTTCGAGCCGCGTCTGCAGCCGTCGCGTTTGGCGCGATCACCTCGACACTAGGAGTCATGATGTCTTTCAGTAACGGCATGCCTCCTCCTTCTCCTTTGGCCGAACTATTGCCTCGGTACGGTTTTTAGGGGGGAGGATGACGCATCCTCCCCCACCTGGAACCGCAGACGCGATACCATCCGGCATCTTTCGAAACGATCCAGCCGGGATAGGTGTCCTTATCGAACCTCCGTCGCCAGATTCGCTCCCGCCGAACTTTCTCCGCTCACCGCCCTACACCCGACCCGACCTTCCCATGCCCGGACGCTCGCATCAGGCGACGACCGGTCACCCTCGCCGTGACTTGGCGGTGGTCTTGGCTTTCATGCCGGGCTTCTTCGAGGACTTTGCCATCAGCGCTTCTTTGCGCTTCATGACGGCAACCTCCAGCACATCCCAATCGATGTCGTGGCGTTCCGCCTGAGGCAACAGCTCTCCCTCTTCCTCCTCAATGTGATGTTTGACGAGTTCGCTCAGGACCGTGAACTTGGCATGAAACTTTTCATCCTTAGGTTTCAACTTTTTTAATTCGGCGATCAACACATGCACCAAGTGATGCTCTTCCACCGCTTCATTCATCATATCGTTGTCATCAATCGCCTCTCGAATGGCAGGATAGATGAGTTTCTCCTCCAGCTCGGCGTGTATTTCCAGCTCAAAAATGGCCGTCGCGGCGATTTCTGCTTGCTCCTGACTCGCAGCGGACTCATATTCTTCAAACAACTCCTTTACCTTCTCGTGATCCTCTTTCAACATCTCGACAACCCCCGACGCAAATGCGGCTTTCGCGGCCATGAGAGCCTCCTTGTGGTTAAATCAGCACGAACTTCTCGCCACAGCCTACCAAAAGGATCCAGAGGGGAGAGCTCGTATCATCCCTAGTTCGAGAGATCCAAGAGGGCAGCGACCGAAATGGAGAAGACACGCAGGCAACAGAGCAGAGAATGTATGGTTTAAGGTATTCCAAATGACGACGGCATCAGCTGATTGAGAAGCAAGGGAGGTCTCGTTCAGCGTGCCGTGAATGACAGGCAGCCCTTGGGCATGACAAAAATTCACGACCTCTTTCCTCGGATCGAGCCCTACAATCGCCCACCCTTTCCTTTGTGCATCAGCAAGAAACCCACCGACAAAGCTTCCCACTTCGACCACCACGGGTGCAGGGGTAGAGAAGCCGCAGCGTTGTGCGAATGCTGTAATATTCCCTTCTGGCCAGGCCTCCTGCGCCTGAAACTCAGCCTTGAGGTGCTCTGCGCCGTACTCGTCCTCCGCGTACTGAGTCGTGACGGCGCGGAGGGTCGGCCTCGGATTACGATAGATACACCCGCACGTCAGGCACCGGACCACCTCTGTTGCATAGCCTTGCGAGAAAGAGGTTCGATCCTTGAGATCCGCTTGTGCGTCCTAGCGCCTTCGTTGTTGGTGAAAGATTTGGAGCATCTTGTTTTGCTCTTCAATCTCTCCCATGGAAGCGACCGTTTCGCAATGGGTACCTCCGCAGACCAAACAGGACGTATCGACCATGGCTTGCTCGTTCAATTTGGTGTTTTGTCCCATTTCTTCGCTTGCCCCGATTCCACACTGGCTCATTCAGATTCCTCATTTCGGCTCGTGTCTAGATCAGGAGGATTGAGCGATGGACAGCGGACAGTAGCTAGCGCGGCATGGCGAACTATTCAGGAAAGGCACTGGTTACGATGATTCAACATTGAATGTTCAGGGCTGGATCACAAAATAACGGACCAACTGTAGGGGGCTGCATGTAACTTCTGGAAGGATCTTGGGCACCCATGGGAGCATTCAGTGGAGGCCCTCCCTGCATACCCGGCAAGCCGCGTCCCGCGCTGCTGAAAGGAACTGGAGCGTTGTTCGACCGCGCACCGGAGCTCGGCGCCAGTTGAGAGGTGGTAGAAGGAGTCAATACATTCGCCGGCAGTCCGCTCGTGGGGGCAGATGACGGTTGAATCGGAGAAATCGCCGCAGGAGAAGTTGATTGAGATGGGTTGGAACCGGTTTGAGCCCTAGCAAGCCACACGCTATCGCTGAGGCTGAAGAATCCGGCCGCGATCACGATTAGGACCAGTGATCGTCTCCACATCATGATGTCTTATGTCAGGCAGACTACTCATTGACAGCTAGGATGTACCCTGGTGAGCCTGACCTACCGTGCGAATGGCTGTTTGAATATTGTTTACGGTCGCCTGGTTCATAAGGGAGAAGTCGAATAAACCATTGCGGTGGCTTCCATATTGAAGACAAAGGAAGAAATGACCGGATACTGAAAAGGATACGGAGATGTTTGAGGTTATATGGTGAGTCGGCTGGGATTCGAACCCAGGACCCTCGCCTTAAAAGTTCGTTAAGTAGTATTTCTATAGCGGCTTGATTTTGCCAAGGTTTCCCTGTTTTTATCGTCGAATCAAGAAGATAGGTCGGTTCCAACGATTCCACGGTTTTTAGTGAATGGAGTCCTTTTTGAAAATTTTTAGTACAAATTTAGCACATCCGCTTTACGTAAAGCGTAAAATAATGGTAGCGTAAGATCCGTGATTAGAAGTTTCCGGGATAGCAAGACTGAGCGCCTGTTTGTCGGAGAATCCGTCAGAGAGTTCTCCGGTATTCGCAATGTGGCTGAAGGGAAACTTGTGATGCTAGACAGTGCAACCGATCTGAAGGACCTCCTGGCTCCTCCAGGCAATCGCTTGGAAAAATTGAAAGGTAATCGTACGGGGCAGCACAGCATCAGAATCAACGACCAATGGCGCCTCTGTTTCAGATGGATAACTGATGGCACCCACGATGTCGAGATTGCAGACTATCACTGAAGGAGAAAGGCCATGGTAAAGAACGGCATGCGGCCGGTGCATCCGGGAGAAATTTTGCTGGAAGAGTTCATGAAAGGGTCCGATTGCCCCATCAACGCCAATACACTCGCCAAGGGACTGGAGGTGCCGCCAAACCGGATTACGGCAATCATCAAGGGACAGCGGGGCATTACGGGCGACACGGCCGTGCGTCTTGCAGCGTTTTTCAATACCACGGCTGAATTCTGGATGAATTTGCAGAAGACCTATGAATTGCGGCTGGCCGAGAAGGCACTACCGGACAAGATTCGAAAGCATATCGAGGAGAGACGTAGCGTCGTCGTTTCAGCGTTGAACTGAGGTATTTGTTCTATCGGTCATTGATGCACTACCGTCGCCAGAAATTAAATCCATAAAAATCGTTTACTCGCCCTGTTTCGGGAAGGCCCTACAAGGTCTTTCCCATTCTGGCGGCTGTCTGGCAAGCTCCGAATATATAGCGTTAACTAAGACCGGCGAAGAACCGATTGGGCTATAAAGCCCAACAATGCGCGGAGTTGTTGTGATGCCTCCGTTCTCTAGCAAAGATCGGTAGATGACTGCCCGAGTGCTCCCGATTGCTAGGATTCCATTCTCAATGGTGGTTTGGTCTAATTTGCTCGGTAAAGGAAGAGCTGTTGCTACAGCCTCACCAGTCAGACCAATACTTTGAACTGTCAGCGTGCCACTTAATCTCTTCGCTTCAGCCTCGATCGCTATAGCACCCAAACTAGTCAATGGAATACCTCCTTCAAGCGCTTTAATGTCAGCCGTGAGTCTGAGTCCAATACCTACGTAGACGGGTATTGTTACAAGCGCACCTTCTAGTGCAGATTTTGATTCAGACTTCACCTCACTGTGTGCAGGAATGAGTGTCGCTTCATAATAATCAGCCTCTCCATTCTTCACGGAACTAAGTCTAACTGGCTTAGATTCCTTATAAGCGGTAATAAGAAATCTCACCGGTATTGCATCAACATTTACATAATCGAGAATCGCCCTATATGATTGGTTGGATGCAGTAACTTTGGCAGGTCCGAATGATAAGCCTCCGCTTCCTACAAAGCTGGCCACAGCGAATCTTACCGAGACATCTGGCAGTGCCAATAATAACGGCGCAAATGGGCTCTTGCTAAGAAAAGTCGCAAGATCGTCGGTCTTCGGTCCGGCATGAATCCTTTTTTCCCACGGTACGCAGGTATAGTTACTCATGATTTCTTTTACGGCCAGTCCGTCTAGTGGAATATACCCATACCCACTCTCCTCCTCACCGAGAGTGGCTGGTAGACGTGTGGAGCAGCCATACAACAGAACAATTATGAAAAGTAAAATTAGCCTGATAATCATTTCTTTCCTTTGCCTTAAATCGAGTCCAAAGCTACCCACGTCTTAGGACCCACTATACCGTCAGGGACAAGCTCGTGGACGCGTTGAAACTCTCGCATAGCAGCTTCTGTCTTCGCCCCAAATATGCCATCGACCAAAGGTACACCAGATTTTCTTTGAACTAACTCGACAAGAGGTCCCATCATCCCACGTCGCAATGTTGGTCTTCCGCGACCCCCAGCAGCTGTAGCTGGTTCGACTGCTGGAACTAAGATCGGCGCCGGTGTTGTTCCATCCAGTATCGATGAAACTCGCAGACGAAAATCATCCATATTTATGTTAGGATCAATTTTCCGGCCCAGTGGCAATGCATACTCTTTATGGCCGATACAAAAATCTGCAGTCCGTCCGAGGTACTTCAGTATGGCAGCCGCACCTCGATAAACAGCATCAATTTGGACGGGTGGCCAAGGGAAATCATCAGAGGCACCCGTATTTTCAACCTCAATCCCAATAAAGCTGGCATTGCCATTCGTCACGCCCCGCCAGGTGCCCTCCCCTGCATGGTTCGCTCTGCCAGCGGCGATTAGATAGTATGTACCATCGCGACCCACCCCTAGGTTCGCCAAAGGTCCCGGAGTTGGCTTCGGGTTTGTACGACCCTCAACAAGGCTCCGGAGAGCAGGCATATTGCCTTTAGCCACAGCCCCAGTGTGGTGACACATAACACCCATAATGGTTCCGAGGTCATTACGGCCGCGAGTCTGCCATCCGTCGACCTCCGCAACTTTGAGTCCCGCATTTGCTAGTACTTCTAGTAACCAAGTTAATGAGTTAGTCATATCAGGCACTCACTCCACCTCTAGCAGGAGGCAACTCTTCATCTTTAGTGGGGTTGTCAACAGGGATGCCACAACCATCGATATGGCTTTCATCTTGTGTAAGGTCAGTTTTGTCCTCGGCTGATGCGATCGTTGATGCTTCGGCCTTTCGCGTTATCTCGCTGGTACGAGCAGCAAAATAAAAACTTGTTACCGATGTCATCAGCGTTCCAATGAGAATCAACAACTGTTTTGCGAGATCAATAGACTCCTGAGCAGGAGCGGGACGAATATGAACGGTAAACTTTTGTTCGTTTGGCTCGCAATTTTTCTGAGAAGGATTTTCTAGCTTCCCACAGGGTTCAGGAATGACTGCGACAGGATTAATTGATTTATTTTTTAGCATTTCTGCGAGAGACAGTGCGCTCACTCCAGGAAGCACGTAAGGCTTTGAGTCCGTTTGGTAGAGCATTATAGATATGATGGCGAAGAGCACGATCAGTGACAATGCGATAACAGCCCTGATCGAGCCTTCTGGCAGTGCTAGAGGTTGTTCGGGATCGCTCAAAGACAACCGTTTAAAAAGCGTTGAGACAAGAGCCAAAGAACCAAACAAAATCATGATTCCCAAAATTGTTAGGACTGGCAGAGTGACGGTGAGCAGATCGGACGGTCGGGCCAAAATCCAGAATAGGGCAAAGCAGGGCATTACAATCAAAACAAGGCCTATCCCCACCCCTCCGCCATACTTAGTTGGGCTTGCCTCTGAATCGGCTGGGGATTGACTGTTTTTCTGGCCCCTCATAAATAACTGCTCCTTTAATTTGCGCAGGCGTGCGACAAATGCTTGAAGTTCCATTTTATATTCGCTTTATCTCTGCCTGAGACCATCTCAGTCCCCAACATTCTGAATATCAGCCGATCGTCATGGATGTTCAGGCCGAAGAATGACTTCTTGGACCTGACTACTTCGAACCCAATCGGCTACTTCAACTATTTCCCTAACAGATCCCACGGCAATACACCCTCTCGTCCAATTAACCCATGTCGTCGTCGCGCCTAACCAGCTCCAGTTCTCGGGAGGGCCATGTATTCCGATCTTGCCCCCCGTGAAACCTTGTTCTTTTTGATCTTGCCTCGGAAAATCAATTGGGATAAATGTATGAAATCCCTCCCCAGATGGCCGTGGACTTCCGAGGGTATATCTTCCAAGTGGCGACTTCTTGTCTCCTTCTTTCTGCTTATCTCGTCCGCCGCTCCCTATTGCAACTGCATAGTCCTTAACAGATGAACCGGATTGACATAGCCACATGTGTTCGGCTTCCGTATCAATAACGACAGCCTTCTGAATGCCCGCACAATTGTTTTTGCTAGCATTCGGTAGTTCAGCACAAGCTGTGAGTGAAATAGAGGAGAGAATAATAAGAGGAAAAACGAAACCAGATTTTATCACTTCATTTTTCATAGTATTCCCGTATAAGTTGACTTGTGAGCCTATTTAGGATGGTCCACTAAAGAAGACATTCTTCCATATAACCTGAGTTTAAATGAACATCCTGGGATCAGTGCCAATTCTTTTTTTTAGATCTATTGTTACGGTCAAAGAAGTCTTTATTCTCGCCAGAGTAACGTTACCTGTCCCCGATCATTGCTGATCAGATACAACAATCGCCTCTTTTCCCATGCGTGTTGTCGGGCCGATCAGCCGTGGAGCCTTTGGTGCCCTCATCGTTGCGCCTTGCCCTTTTGCCACTACTTGTACAGTTCCTGAAATTCCTAAGGCTAATTCAGCGGGCTTGAAAAAGTTTATCTTCGATGGGTCATCTACAAGTCCCCAATATAATCCTGTTCCCAGAAGAGAGTAATTGGTGGTCGTATCGGCCTTCGCACTTAATGCTAGGGACAATCCCTGCAGAATGGCGTTCTTTTCCTCGCCCGTTAGAGAGACACTGTCTTCGAAATCCACGGAGTAAACCACGTCTGCTTGCAGAGCTGACTCAACCATCGTCATTGGAGTTTTTGAATCCAGCTTTGCTTTCATTGCAGTTTTGCAATTATCACTCTGCTTTTTAAGACCGGCTACAATATCTTCGTCGTATATCGCCAATACTTTTACATTACGTAAAGTAGCCTTAATGTTTTTTACACTTTGATATTTAGCCTCACCTTTTATGAGAGATAGATAGTTCGCCGTTACGTCAAATGTGCCGGATGCCTTTTGGGCGAGTGTCGAAGAGTTTGAATCGCTCTCGTGCCACTTGGTGCTTTCCCCGACCGCACCAATAGTACTACAAACGATTCCCACCTCGTACGGACTACTATGTCTGACATGTACTACTGTTCCCGGAGGAGTAAGGAGAGAAGGTGGCCGTATTGCTGTAAATCCGTACTCGGCCAATAGATTGTCAAGATCGGAATTAAGATTGGTGCTGGTCCCGATTAGGCTACAGCTTTGAAGACTGAATAAAAAAAGAACTGCAAGTAAAAGGCCCACCAGCTTGCCAATGAACATAGATACCCCTTTCGTCCGGTCCTAATTATGGTTCGTTCCAACTACCGAATGGTTCAACGCATATATAAAGCAATTTGTCCCGTTGAGGGCCTCGCAAACTTTAACGGCTTCGCTTCCAACACCGGCATCTGTATGGATTAGACCTGATGCAAACCCACACTTCCCATTTCTTGAAATGGCGAAAGCTCTAGGCTCGTCGCTACCCAGGAACATTGCATATGCTTGCTTACATCCATCGCCTAGGTAATGAGGCAGCGCGTCAACATTGTTAACGTTCGGAGCGCAACCCGCTTGGGCAGATGAGAGGATAATCAGTATTAAGAGACCTTTAATCACTGGTGATTCCTTTTAAAGAAGCCCATACGTGTTCCAATTTTGCAGTAAACTCTGCATCGCGCACAGATTTTAGATCGTTGTCGTGGTGGGCAACAAACTCAAATCTTTCCCGATTACTTGGATACTGGCAAAGAGCGGACCCAAATCCAACAAGAGGATAACTGTATTCAAAAAAATTGCGATAACCGACGAAATCGTCAGCGATCGGAACTGCAAAAAGAGGGGATGAAGCTTCTTGGGTATAAGGCGAGAGCAGCAACAGACCAATAAGGTCTGCCTCATATTCAAAGCGGTTTGAGCTTTGACAGAGCTCTGGTGACGGCCTACCATCCACCAGGGGGTGTTTCGTCGTCAGATCATCCAATTCCGCGAAGTGATCCAAAATGATATGGGCATATTCATGAGCTAAAATAAACAGTAATGCGCCTGCATATCTGGCCTCAAGGCGTAAGGAAGACATTTTATTGTCGACTAGATTTGACCAGTCCGAATCTTCCCTTTCGTCAGAGAAGGCAAGCCAGATGTCTACAATCAGAAAATGGCCGGGCGTTTCCTTTACTTTCTTAACATCGTCAAGAAGAGCCTTCAGCCCTTTCTTTTGATCATCAGTAGTTTCTCTAGGATCATATGAAGTGAAAGGTCTTGAATCGCCACCGTCGAAAAATTGGTTACCTTCTTTTATTCCCTGCAGAATTGCTCCCCGAAAAAGCCCCTGCAGCACTCTTGGACTGAAGGTTGTTTCTAACCTTCTACTAGTTTCAACACGTGGAAGTTCATTTTCTTTGTCTATACTTAAGGTAGCAGTTGGAAGCTGGGGATCTTTCCGCATAAATTGTGCGAGTATTGATCTCTTCTTCAGTGCTGTCTCTTGAACTGCCCCGTAAAACGTCTTCATCTCTCGCTCTATTTCACGGATTTGTTTGCTGGAGAGATTCGTACTTATTAGGGAATTATTTATGGCTGCATCATCAGAATAGAATCGGTTGAGTGACTTGACCAGGTATGAATTAAGGATTTCGCTCTTCATCTCACGGCTTGACTGTCCTGTCACGGTACAACCAAATGATGAATAAACACTTATACTTATTGCCAAACATCTAAGTAAATTATTCATATCTCGATTAATCATAGTGCTTCTGTTAGAGCTATCCTGTGCTGCAAGGCATTTACTTATCACCATCCTCGAATGAAGAAGAAACCATGGCGCTTTTGTAGACGAAATACTACGCAGTAGCAATACGGCCAGATGGCCCTATCAGCAACACAATGTAACCATTTTCAGGGAAAATTATTGAGAGACCAACTCGCCCTAGTATCTCTACTATAGTCGCAAGTGACGCCTGGCCTTCATGCCCGGAGCAGTATCAGAGGCAATACAAAGTGACTTCGCCCCCAAAGAGGACGGCAACGTAAAACGAGATTGGAATGAGGCTTGAATGGTGGGAGGCGCGTCGGATCATTCGAGATTGGGTCGACTGGTACAACCAGAACCGCCCACACGCGCTACGGTATCGAAGCCCAGTTCATTACCGGGCTCAAAAATCAACTCAGGTGCTCGATTTCAGAGGAGCACTACATCCGCTGGTATTTGAACTAGAGGACTTTTCGCCTTAAAAGGGCCCCGGGTGATAAGTAAACTCAATGGCTTACATGCTAAAACATTCCAATCTCATACACGGTTTTACAATAGCTTACAAATAGGCTGTCCTATATAGGACACTTGCGTTACTCAGTGTGGGCAACATGGTCGATACAGTATTTCCTAAGGAGCATGCTCTCTGCCTATTTGGGAAAGAATGGGGTTCAGCCTTTTCCTGAGACACCGGTGATGGCACAGTGCGGTTACGGTCCTACAGCGGTTCAGATAGCTCCCAACCTTTGAGCTCCCGTTCTTGGTCTGTAAGCTCTGCGTGCTTATTACCGCAGAGCCATTCCTGTTCGTGAGTCATATCTCTTTCAATCTCTCGGCGATACCATAAGCTAGCGTCATGCCTTTCTCTGCAACCCTGGCAGTAGTTCTCTGAGTACCCCATCAATTCACCTCTATTTCTAGAAGCTAACCAACACAAGCATTCGCTATTTCTGGCATTCGTTCGTGGACATTCCTGAACAAAGATATGGCCTCTTCAAGCTTTGAAAGGTCCAGGAAATCAAACTCAATCTGACAAGCAGTCATGTAAGCTCCCAACCGGCCAGAATCGATAATTGGCTGGTCAACAATAAGAATTGATCGCACTGCTTTCCGTATGATGTTACGGATCGAAAATTTAGTTTCTGATGGAGTGTCTGCGAAAAATTTGATACATAGCCTGCCATTAACTAATTCGTAGAAAAGTTCTACTCGCGTGTCGTGGATGAATGGATACTGCCAACCCTCGTTGTTGAGAATATACACCTCCCCGCCAGGATGATTCACAGTGTAAATCGCTGTATGAATGTCACTAAGCTTCTCCTGGATCACGTGGTAACATGAATAATGAAGGAGCCGGGAACCAGAATTTGAGGAAAAGGACTGCGCTTTGATTCGGAGAAACTGACTCTTCAAAGCCATTCTATAAGCTAATGCCAATTCGGCTAGGTCAGATTCCAGATCGTGATCTGCAATTAATTTTTGTAGCGCTTCGATTAATTCTTCATAACCAACTTTCTTGGTTGCACATGGATAAAACGCTTCCACTTGACGATGCGTATGTTCAAACCATGAAGTTGCGAGAAGAACATAGACAGCTTTGCTATTGGTGCTCCGAAGGTATTGCGTTTGGCGGGCCCTTTGATTCTCGCTCAAAGTAGACCACGTCTTTATCTCCAATAGGCACTGTTGGCTTTCGCCTTTAACCCTTAGGTCAAATAGCTGACTTTCAGGTTCCCATTCAACGCCCGCATTCTTTGGAAATCCAAGGAGGTGTATAGCGAAGTTGGACTTTTCCAAAAGGGTGAATAGAACGATTTGGTGAGTGCGCTCAAATTCGATAGCCGCATCAATCAGTACACTTATTCCGCTCAATGGTCACCTGTGAATTATAAGTTGCCGTCTAGTGTCGGTTTCAACCATCAACGTCCGGGCATCATTGAAGGCTATCTGAGGACGCCGCAGACTGAGTTTTCGCTTGGAGGACGTTTGATTTCATCGCGCAGGAGCTTGCTTCGCTTGGGCAATTCGCCTATCCCTCATCATCGTCATCGTCGCCAGGTTCATCATCCTCCGCATCCACTGCCATGGCCTCGACATAGTCGCGCCGGACGTTCCGAAGCGAGCGCCGTGACGATTGGTCTGTTAAGAAGAACCACCAGCCATTCGTTGCATGACCAGCAATCTTGCTGGCGGCCGGGGAGGGACTTACAAAGGACACACCATCGACCTCTACCTTACCGTCCGGAAGCAGCGTGGCGACCTTATCGCTGAACTTCTTCCTCCTTGGAAAAAGGAGCATTCCTGGTGTTAGGGCGCCGCCGTTGATGAGATCGGAAAGTTGCACCTTTTTACGCTTTCGTGGTTTCTCAGGAGAAAATGCCGATCGGTGATTCGGAGGGACGGGCCATATCTGGATTATGATATTAGTCAGTTCTTCCGTACGTGCCTGAATTGCCTCATCAGTCCATTCGTTACGTGCCCTCTTCAACAGCTCCCGATTCAATAACAGAACATCGTGAGCCTCAAGGCCTTCTCGCTTCCCTCCACTTCCCTGCCAAGGTCCGTTTGAGACTTTGGAATTCAGTTTGCCGGTCAGGAGCGTCAGATTCCCGAAAGTGTGAATCACACGGTCACGCTCTGCTTCGTCTTGCCCCTCCTTCTGTAACGGCCAATGAGCAACCCATTTTCTGGGCATGACATGCTCGATGGCATATCTTCCCCTAGCTGCACGCTCATCACCAAGGCCCGGCTTTCCACCTCTCCAGCCGCGCAAATCATCTTCTATAGCTTCGAGAACCATGCGAAGTCGCCCTCGACCTAGGCGACGATAGGCAAGCAATACACTAAGTTCTCCCTTTATCTCCGCGTCGTCTGGCCAGTACCGACTACCACTTGTTTGTCCGGCTAAGAATGACTCAATAACATCCCCTGCATTCTCCCGTTTTCCTCTCCGAAGCTCCGAAATGAGTTCGGCCACCAACTGGTTATATGCCTTGGTGGTGGCACGTACGAGCATTCTGCGGATCATCCAGCTCTCCACGACATCCAGAGCTTTGACAAATTGGGCATCAGGAATGGTCGCCTCTTCGGGATCAAGTAAGCAGAGCACGAGTGGTTTGATGACTTCACTCTCCAGTACACCAGTCCGATAACCGAATAAACCGATACGATCGACCGGTCCGGTCTGGGTTGATGCGCTAGTGACGAACTGACGATAAACACGTGACGCGTCATGAATTTGCGTGAGCAGTTTGGGCATGGGCAGTCCGGAATCGTGATCCGCGAACCTCTTGAATCGAGCAAACACCTCCCTCGCAACAACTTCTTCGCCGGTCCGCGCAATCAGCCAGTGATTGAAAAAAATCGAGGAGCGAGGAGCCCTAAGCCGTCCAACACTTACCTCAGCTTCCCAAAAACCGGTCTCGAATTCCTTCCAATTACTTTGGTAAGCATTCTCCACGTTTGTGTCTGTTTCCAACAGCCTTTGAAAAATCAAGTTCTTGATCAGGTCCGCTGCGGTAAGTTGCGCACCACGTGCGTTCAGCGTTTCAAAAATCTCCTGAGCGTTCTCATCGAGAGTCAGGTCAATAACCACTACCTGCAGAAGCTCCCGCACAGTCGTCTCGATTGCTGCCGCGCGCGCTCCAACGGCCTCCTCACCAAGAACGAGCCACTCGCGCGCCTGCTCACTGAAATAGCGATGCGCCTCGACCATGCGCTCACCACGGTAGCCGACCACTGCGTAGTCAACGGGAGGCTTGGCACCCATAACCGCGTTGAATGCCGGCCGGTCACGGTTCGTCGGCCAAACTTTGAAACGATCCTCCGGCCTGGAGCAGAAAGGTTCGGCGTTCATGACTAGTGGTTCGATTCTCAAAGCTGCGGACACCGCTTCGACCGATAGAAGCTCGGCATGCAATGCGTCCAACAACAACTGCAGAGTCGTAAGCCGCTGTTGACCATCGATTATGGTTCGCTCTTGCATCTGGCCGGTCTGTTTTTGAACCTGCTGCAGCACAACGGCACCGAGAAAATGGGGGTGGTGCTTCTCATAGGGTTTCTTAAGAACCCTGTCCGCCACCCGAACGACATCATTCCACAATGGCTCCCACTGATTCTCCTCGTTCCATACGTAGGGACGTTGGAAGAGGGGAACTACGAGCCGCTGAGGTTGCATAAACACCATCTGTGGCGTGCGGACTTGAGTTTCCACGGACTTTCTATATCCTTTCTCTGAATATCCTGTGGTGGCCTAAAAACCTTATTTACGTCGCCAACCACGCTCAATTGCGTTCGATGCACGAGGGGCTTCGACTACAGCAAACATGGCAAGACGTCCTCCAGCTTCCCCTGCCTCCAGTATGCCTCTTACAAACTCGTATCCACTTCGATCGCAGCCAATCCACCCGTCTCGTGCTAACTCAACGAACTGGGTATTGTTCAAATACCGAGGACAATTGGTATAACCAACCCGCCGTCCTCCTTGCTCTCCTCTTGACTCGTCTAACGATAAAAAGTGAGTTAAATGCTCAAAACTAATCGTGAGGCCTCTTACCAAGCCATCTGCCCGTGCTGTCGAACGGGTCGCCTCGCAAAATTTGAAATAGAACGGAGATCCATTCAATCTCCAGTCCCACATTACCTTTTCCGGCACTTCCTTTTCGTATATTTTGGCTTGAGCGCGATCCATTAGCTCCATTTGCTTCCATAGTTGAGAATCGACCAGATAGGACCACGTTTTTCCATTCTTCTCATGGCTAGTCTTCATCATTTTGTATTGAAGCAAGATAAAGGACTGATAAGCCTCCTGAAAGACCAACAAATCGATGCCAAGAACGGATTCGAGTGGTTTTTTATCGTAGACATGTATTCGAACAGCACGATCCTTACCGTCGGTAAAAACGCCGTGTCTCATTTGGCCATTCAATAACCCTTCAAACACTCGTTCATCATGACGAATAGCGTCTTGCTCGTGTAAAGACTCGTTATCGAGAAGGTCAAGAATTGATCTTGCCTTGTCAGTCACACCAACGTTCAAGGACCGAAGTGTCGTCTTTCGATCTAAACCTGCCATCTCAAGGGTCAAACCCACACAGTCCCGTTGCTCGACTAGCCTCAAAAGTCGGTCACCATCACCAAACAGACGCCGCTCTTTATCGCGTTCAGCGAAAAGCTGATTCAAGGCGGTTGCCGAGTCAGGTCTTAATGTTTTCAGTAATGTGATAAGCTTGGGCCAAAGGTCAGGAGTGATGCGCTGCACATTTTCTGCTGTACTGACATGTCGCTGAAGAGACAATATTTCATGTACAGATTCAGCCTCAACAGGTTTACTGAAGATCACAGGGTTAGTTAGCCGCATTTTTAGCTTTGCTGTACCGCCACTGCCGTACATTCTTTCCATTAAGACTGCTGCTCCGATGCTCATTTGATTCCGATCAAATACAATCAAAGCTAACTCCCGAGGTTCGAATTTCCAATCCATCGCGGAAAAAGCTTCAACCGCCTCTCCTTCTACGGAGAGGCGCTCCACTATCTTGGGCGTTCTTTTAGGCTCGAAGGCCAGCACAAAGCCGCTATAGGGCAAAGTTACTTTGATTGATCGTGAAGGAGGCATCGTTAGGTTGGTTGAGTGCGATGATCATTCACAAGACATCTATGGTGCGTGCTTGACCTTCACGGCAATGCTTAAAAAGTTTATTAAAACCGAGTCTCTTAGCTGAAACACACCCACAGCAATTTAATTTGTACTCCACTCCTCAGATAACCGCTCGGCCTGTTTGAGAACGAGCTCAATAGCCAACTCCTGCATATCAGGTGGATACTTGTATCGTCGCAACGTGATGCGCACCAGGTTTCGCAGTCTGGCGCGGACGCTCTCGCGTTTTTGCCAATCTACCGAAGTACTATTTCTAAGTTTATCGGTTAACTCGTGGGCAATCTTCTTTAGCGTTACATCGCCAAGATCCCGCACGGCACTCTCATTGTCAGCCAAGGCATCGTAGAAGGCTAACTCAGATTGATTCAAACCAAGCGCGTCGCCACGTTTTGCAGAATCACGGAACTCTCTGGCCATTGCAATCAGCTCTTCGATTACCTGGGCGCTCTCGATTGCACGACTACGATACCGGTTCAGTGCTGCCAACAGCCGATCGCTAAACTTCTTCTCGAGAACGACGTTGGTTCTAGCGCGCGACTTCACCTCGTCATTGAGTAATTTTTGAAGGAGTTCAACGGCAAAATTACGTTGCGGCAGATTGCGGACCTCTTCTAGAAATGCATCTGAAAGAACACCGATATCTGGCCGCTGAAGTCCCGCCAACTTGAATATATCCTCTACCCCCTCGGCAACGACCGCGTTGTTGAGAATTTGCTTCAGCACCGCATTCTTACGATCTTCAGTAAGCTTCTTATCGGAGGTTGTGGCTTTAGCAATCACGGCCTTGATCGCCTGGAAGAAAGCGACCTCCTCCCTTAATGGGACGGCGTCATCCAATGTGCCGCAGAGCGAAAAAGCTCTCGTAATTCCCACGACGGTGTCGAACCAACGTTTCTTACCATTTTCTAAGCCCAACACGAAATTCGCGGCGGGCAAGAGTATCCGGGTGGCTTCAGTGCGGTACATACGGTAATCGAATCCATGCAAAATTCCCCGTGCCACTTCGACGTATTTGAGCAACACCGCCAGCTTCTCTCGTGCATCGTTGGTTGGATTACCCTTCCCTCGGCTCTCGGTGTAATTCATCAACGCACGGCGCAATTCGGCAGCAATGCCGATATAGTCCACCACTAAACCGCCTTCTTTGTCGCGAAACACACGATTTACACGCGCAATAGCCTGCATCAGGTTGTGGTCGCGCATAGGCTTGTCCACGTACATAGTGTGCAAACACGGCACGTCGAATCCGGTGAGCCACATGTCCCGCACGATCACGACCTTCAATGGGTCTTTGGGATTCTTGAATCGCTTTTCCAGCTGCTTCTTGGTGGTGGCGTTATAAATGTGTGGTCGCAGTAGTTCGGTGTCCGCCGCCGATCCCGTCATGATAACTTTGATTGTCCCCTGAGCTGGGTCACTGCTGTGCCACGTGGGACGCCTGGCAACGATGGCGTCGTAGAGCCTCACGCAAATATCGCGGCTCATAGTCACGATCATGCACTTGCCCTCAATTGCTGTCGTGCGTGCCTCGAAGTGCTGCACGATGTCTGCTGCGACTTCTTGAATGCGCGGGTCAGCACCGACGAGTTTTTCTAGAGCTGCCCACTTCGACATGGCGGCTTGACGCTTCGCTATATCCTCTTCGTCCTCAAAGACTTCTTCGACATCGTCGTTGAGTTGTTCGATCTGTCCTTGATTGATGTCCAGCTTGGCCAATCGGCTTTCGTAAAAGATTGGCACAGTAGCGCCATCGTCTACCGCATCTTGAATATCGTAGATGCTCACGTAATCACCGAACACAGCGCGAGTGTCCTTGTCGTCTCGCTCCACAGGAGTGCCAGTGAAACCAACGAAGGTCGCGTTCGGCAGCGCATCGCGCAGATGTTTAGCGAAGCCGTACTTATATCTTCCTGTCTTCTTATCTAGTACTGCGCGGAACCCATACTGTGATCGATGTGCTTCATCAGCAATGACTACTATATTTGTGCGGTTCGAGAGACAAGGGAACTGGACTTCATCTTTCTCCGGAGTAAATTTCTGAACGGTCGTGAATATGATTCCGCCCGCAGGTCTACCATTGAGAAGTGCACGAAGTTTTTCACGATCTTCGGCCTGCTGCGGCATCTCTCTCAGCAATGAGCGCGCACCCATGAAGGTTTGGAACAATTGTCCATCCAAGTCGTTGCGATCTGTCACCACGACGACGGTTGGATTCTGCATTTCCGGTTGCTGCGTCAGTTTGCCGGTGAAGCAGACCATGGAAATGCTCTTGCCAGAGCCCTGCGTATGCCAGACGATGCCGCCTTTGCGCGAGCCTGGCTGCACTGTCGTGCCATACGTGGCTCGTTCTTCCACAACCGCATGAGACTTCGGCTGCATGGCGGCAATCACTGTCACCCGAACCGCCTCTCGCACGGCATGAAACTGATGATAGCCGGCAATCTTCTTGGCAACCCCGTCGTCGCCCTGTTCAAAGAGAATAAAGTAGCGAAGATAATCAAGCAGGAGGTCTGGTGCAAAAAATCCGCGCACCACCTTTTCCAGTTCGAATTCAAGTAGTGGCCGATCCTTTTCTGTGCGAATCGTGCGCCAGGGCAGAAATCGCTCACGGTTTGCGGTCAACGAACCAACCCGCGCGTGTAATCCGTCGGAGATGACCAGCGCCTCGTTGAAGATAAAGAGGTCGGCAATCTCCGCCTTATAAGTGGCAAGCTGATTGTAGGCAGACCAAATATCCTCTTGTTCTGCAGCCAGGTTCTTCAGCTCAATGACCGCGATGGGCAAACCATTGATAAAGCACACCAGATCAGGCCGGCGCGGTTGTTTGATACCTTGGACCGTGAACTGGTTTACTACGAGAAAGCGGTTCCTCTCCGGATGCTCGAAGTCGATCAACCGAACCCGGTCGCCCCGCTTCTCGCCATCCTGTTCAACTTCTACAAGTACACCATCAACCAGTGATTCATGAAAAATTCGGTTATTGAGAATGAGGGAGGGCTGGTCTAACTTGGCAACTCGGTGCACCAGATCATCGAGCAGTGAATTCGGTATCGTTGGATTCAAGCGGCGCAACGCTTCGAGCAGTCGGCCTCGAAGTAGTACCTCGCGATAGTCTCCTCGCTCTGGGGCATCGCCGTCAGGAGCAATATCGGGTCCGTGACGATACTCCCAGCCAGTGTCTTGAAACCAAGTCAAGGCAAGTCTTTCGAGTTCATCTTCGCCAAGCACGCAAATCCTCATCCGTTGAAGTTAATTCTTCGTTCGCCCACATCAGTTAATAGTTCGAGGTACCTTCCGACAAACTCGTGCTGCCCCGCCGGATACCAGAGCGGCTGAATATTCAATGTGAGAAGACGTGTTTCCTTTTGTTGTTTTGCCTGAGCCTGTGCCGGGGCTGGGAGGATCGCGTAGTGGTTGGGGATTTCGTACTCCCTCGCCGCCTTTGCCCGCTCGAAAAGCTCCAGCGTCCAATCTTGGTCGAGGCTGCATCCAAGAAAAAGTAGCGAGTGTGAGACGAAGATCTGACGTAAGGCTTTCGGCAGCGGTTTATGGAAGTTAAAGGGGTTACCGTAAGCATCAGCATATTGTGATTGCGTGAGAATGTGGGTAGTTGGATTGTCGGCATCACCGTGCAGTTTGAGTAGGCAGCGGTCTCCACGGACAAGCCGAGAAAAGAAATTGTGCTCCTGGATACCGTGCATATACGCGGCGAATTCTACCTTGTCACGCCGATAAGTCTGTTCGATTGCGTCATCGAAATTTGTCGTCACGATGCAGCCTTTAGCGAAACGCGGCAACAAAAGCATCGGACCGTCTAGTTTCATTTTCTGAACGCGGTACGTAGTACGAATGAAATTAGTAGTTTGCACGGCATCATGGTCTACAAGCGCTTGCGCAGCAGCGAGATACTGACCGGAATCGATTAATACGGTAATGGCTGATGCATCGGCTCCGGGCAAGCGTGCCAACAACTGCTTAAGTGCTTCGGACCAAAGAGGCATTCCGATCGCCTTCGACAGCCCTGCCCCGACGAATGGCACCACGCGCCCGCGCTCAACCGCATCCAGAAGATCCTGAAATGGAGCTACGAGACAACCGGCACGAATAAGATCGCTCACCGCTTTATGTTTGGCCTGATTCGTGTCGTTTTCCCATGTAACCCGCTCGTCATCGTAGGCTTCACGGTCAACCCAAAAGAGGACTTTGCTGGGTTCGTACTGATAGGGACTCACATCGTCGCGTGGGCTGGGAATATTTAGCGGCTCCTCCCCATCGAAAAAGTCATTAAAGCTCTGATTGGCCTCATATTGATTGGCCAGAAAGCGTATTGCCTCTGAAAGTAGATCTTTCTGCCGTTTATCGGTGTCACTCATGCGGCACCGGTGATCGGCACGCGTAATGTGCCGGAGAGCAGTCTTGGAAGGAGGGCGTCGCGTGTGGCAGCGAGTGTACAGTTGTTAATTCGATTGGATAGCTGTAGGTCGATCATTGATGCCGTCGCCTTATGAAATGCATCGATGATTCCTGGATCTGGAATAACGCATACCCCAGCTGTGACGACTTCAGGACGGACGGCGGGATACGCCGCGCCATCTGCCAGGCGGGTCAGCCTTTCAATGTTTTCGTCGCTTGTTGCAAGAAAGTAAACGAGTTCACGTAGCTCCAGCCGCTTAGGCGACAGGACCGCGAAGCCTGTGCTTCCTGTTAGCGAAGGGTCTGCTTCTCCGATGAGTGCAAATGAGCGATTCCCTGGTCGAACAGTGCCAATGATAGTGTCACCTGGACGAAGAATCCGGCGCGCCCTGCTGGGGGCCGTCCTGGACGAAGCGGATTGGACATCGAGAATGACCCCATTTTTCGCACTTGCGAGATCGACGTAATGAACTACATCTGGAATTGAGGTTTGGGTCCAAGATTTGGCATTCAAGAAGCAGTACTCATCGGCAGTACCAACTGCCCAGCCTTCCGGGATTTCTCCGACCTGAGAATCTTGGAAGCGGCTGGGAAAGAGGGCAAGGAAGTCTGGGGTAAGACCGAGACGGCGGCAGATGGTCTCGGAGGGTTCGCCGCTGACTTTCGCGCGTACCGGGTCGAAGTCTACGAACCATGATCGGAAGATCGCCCGAGCGATGGCATCCAATGTTTCGTTCATCCGGCGGTTCAGCTCGATCTTGTCATCTAGGGTTTTAACTACGCTGAGTATGCCTTTCTGCTCATCAATCGGCGGAACTGCCACCTGCATCTTATCGACGCGCGTAATATAAATGTGCTTAATTGTTGAACCATCGGAATCGCGCTCCATCACGCGCTGATAGTGTGGCGCAAGGAGCAGGTACTTTAGGAAAAACGAAAGTATCCTGTCATTCGGACGAAGTAGGGCGACCGATTGGTTAATGCAAATTCCATCTTGATCAACAACAGCCACCCGACCAATAGACCCATCCTTTGTAAGAAGAACATCACCAATTCTGGGCTTACTCTTATCAGTGAGTTCGTTGTCGAAAGCATCTTGCGTCGTATGTCGAGCAGTCTGGTAGTTGATATATCCATTGACGATGTCTTTGGCTGTAACTTTCCACGGCCCCTTATCGGTATCTGGCATTGGGTTAGTGAACCCATAAGTGATTCTACCAAGATATGTTACGAGTTCAGTGACTTCCCATTTTTCAGGTACTTCTCCAATCTCCGCTTCCTTATACGTCATAGCCAAGCCCAGAAAGGTTTAAACGGATCACTTCCTGTAGCTGCGCACTTTCGCTAAACTGCTCGTTCAACTGAGCCGTCAGCCGTGCCATCTTGTCTTCGAACAGCTCCCCGTCTCCTTCCTGATCCGTTGCCCCTACGTAGCGGGCTGGCGTTAGCATGTAGTCGTGATTCTTAATGTCAGAGAGCGTCGCCGACTTACAGAAGCCAGCTTCATCCGCATAGCCATCACCCTTCCTCCAAGCGTGAAAGACATTGGCGATCTCGTCGATGTCTTCTCGCATGAAATCCCGCAGCACACGGTCCTTCATGTAACCGAGATTGCGGGCATCGACGAAGAGAGTTTGGCCTCTACGATCACGCCAGCCATTGCGCGCGGCCTTGCTGCGCGTTAGAAACCAGATGCAGGCGGGAATCTGGGTGTTGGTGAAGAGCTGCCCTGGCAAGGCAACCATACATTCGACCAGATCGGCCTCCAGTAGGGTTTTGCGAATCTCACCCTCATTGTTGGTGTTAGAGCTCATAGAGCCGTTTGCAAGCAATAAACCCAGACTGCCGTCGGGCGCCAGGTGGTAGACCATGTGCTGCATCCAGGCAAAGTTGGCATTGCTGGTTGGTGGTGTACCGTATCTCCAGCGCGGGTCATCATCGCGCACTCCTTCGTTCCATTCCTTCATATTGAAGGGCGGATTGGCCATAATAAAGTCTGCGCGCAGGTCTGGGTGCAGGTCCCGCGAGAAGGTGTTTGCAGGCTCCTTCCCGAAGTCGAAGTCCATGCCTCGAATAGCCATGTTCATGGAAGCCAGCCGCCAAGTGGTGGGGTTGGATTCCTGCCCATAGATGGAAATCTGTCCAATCCGGCCGCCATGTTCTTTGACGAACTCCTCCGATTGCACAAAAAACCCGCCGGACCCGCAACAGGGGTCGTACACCCGGCCTTTGAAGGGTTGAAGCATCTCAACGATGAGCATGACAATGGACTTAGGGGTGTAATATTGCCCGCCCTTCTTGCCCTCCGCCACTGCGAACTGACCGAGAAAGTACTCGTACACATGCCCGAGAATATCCTTGGCCTTAAGCGTTTGGTGCTGGAAGGGAATTTCGGCGATGAGGCCGATCAGACCTGGGAGTGCAGAGTCGATCTGCTTGCGGGCATAGTCTTTCTCCAATACACCTTTAAGCTTGGGATTTTCCTTTTCGACCGCTTCAAGCGCGTCGTCAAGCAGGCGACCGATGCCTTTGAATTCGTACTCCTGAGTTTTGCCGTTCTTAACCTTGAGCTTGGCGCCCAGTGCGACTGTGGCGTTGGCCTGCAAAAAATCCCATCGCGCCAGCGCCGGTACCCAAAACACGTTTTTCTCGGTGTAGTAATCCCGCGCTTCGAGCTCGCCATCGATTAGCGCCTCGTCACCCAGATAGTAATCGTGTTTTGGATCTCGGAAGTTGACGGTCAACTCCGCACGCCGTTCCCTGAATGCATCCGACACGTACTTGAGGAAGATGAGGCCCAGTGCGACATGCTTATAGACTGCCGCGTCGAGCATCGGGAGCAGCTTGTTCGCCGCCGTCCAAAGGCGCTTATCGAGGTCAGTGAGAAATTGGGTCTCAGTTGGATTCATGGTTCTCCCTTAGCGCTGCGGCAGTCGCGAAGGATACCCGTTTTCATCAACAAAATCACCCGGGTTGAATAGATAAAGGCTCAAGAATGGAGTTTTTGCGAAACCTACGTGCTTAACCCAGGGTGTGAATGGAATTTTTCGCAACCTTAACCTTCAGACCTTCCTACGTTGTTGGCCGCTTGCTCTGAAGTCTCTGAACCTTTCACGTGACATGAAGGGCAAATTCGACATATGTAGTGCCGTTTTTTGACTCTTCCCAGAGCGTTTTTTGCTCTCCTTCCGTGAGAGAGTCCTCCGGCACTTTTTGTTTTTATCCAATCAACCACATTCGATACCCAGTGCTTCTCGCACCGTGTTTGCATTAAACCGCACCGTTCCATCCGAACACCCCCGCAAGGCAGCGGCGCAGGCCCAATAGGGCCATTCATCCCTAGTCGGTGTTTTTTGGCCCTGATGGTGTTTCTTGATAAAAATGCATCGGCGAATTGCTTGTCTACGTAGTTGCTGGCGATGGCTGCACAGGAATCTCTCAGCGCTCAGCCCTCTTCGTCGAGATGCACGCATCTCCGTTTTGCTTAATCTGGAGCGGCTCCCGTGAGCTTCGAGTTGGAATCTGTCGGATTGCCATGACTCAATCATTGCCCGACACTTCATGAGTTCCTTCGGATCACGGTACGTTCCTGCCTGAAACTACTGTCCCTTCCTGTCCCCTTCTGTCCCCCAGCGTCCACGAACGGGATCTTTCACCACCCACGCGCGCCTCGGTAAGGTCGGCACCGTGCGCAGCGGATACCACTTGAGAGGAGATGCGATGAAAGCCTTGTTGTTAACAATCGATCAACTCGCGGCCATCTTACAGATCAGCGTGAAGTCCATCCGCCGCGCCTACCGCAAGGGCGAGATTCCTGTGGATCGGTTCTGCCGATTCGTCCGCTTCG
>JACOEK010000010.1 GCA_024998595.1 Nitrospira sp. | reverse complement strand
GGATGCGTTGAGCAAAGAAACATCGAGCGCATGGGGCCTTCTGCGCTCACGCCAAAAGCCGTGTTTTTGCCTCCCGTCACGCCCGTTGATCTATCCCCAGTCTGTCCCGCTCCCCCTAGCGAAGACCTGAATAAGCCGGCTCAGCGTCCCTTCTTCGAATTTTTCTCCGCCCGTTTCTCCATCATGGTCTTCGCCGGTTTCTTCTTCGTCGTCTTTTTCTGTTGCATGCCCTTCGCCATAATCAACCTCCTGTGATAAATGAATAGGATCTACAGCACCGCAAACGTGCCCCGTTCATACACGTAATCCGCATGAATTGGAATAGGCGCAGAGCCGAATGACCGATAAGCCCACCATGTCCTTGTCCGAATCACTGACCCCCGAGCGACGCATGGCCTTTTATGAGGCCCATAAGCCCGTCGCCGTCATGATGATTCTCATCGTCTTCCTGCTGCCCTTCGCCGGACTGTTCGTCTACGGTCTGATCGGCGCTGTCGCTAGCGTGATGATTTCCATCTTGAGTTATTACTTCACTCCCTACCTGATGGAGCGCCTAGGCTTGCGCGCAGGCCGTTAGACGCACAGGGCGCATACGGGTAAAACTACCGAGCCCGTGCCCGCAAAAATTCCGTCTTTTCTATTCTGTTTCCGCAACCTGCCCTACAATGCCTCCTGAATGAGATGTGGTCATGACTGGAGGTATCAGAATGTTTCTCCCCGCGCGAGTCTTCACGTCGAAAAACCGTCGCACGCCTCTGCAGATGATTCCCCGCCAGTCGACCGTTCAGTCGTTAGACGAACAGATCCGCGCATTACAATCGGCCTGGGCTGATGTGTTGTCGCTGCCCCTGTGCCTGACAGTTCTTGCGTTTTATGAATGGTGGCGGTGGTTGTTCTCCATTCCCTCGAATCCCGTGCTGCTGACCGTTGTCGCGGCTATCGCCATCCACGCTACCCGCCGCCGCCGCAAAGCCTACAAGACCGAACTGAAGCAGCTTCACCTAAACCGTCCCCCTCAGCCGACCCTGCGTGAAGTGATCGAGATGTTCAGCACTGGCGGGAGGCGGGTTCTGCAGGACCTCACAGGTACGCTTACTCCTGCGACGATCATCACCGCTGCCCGCCGGTTCGCATCGCCCGCCAATGGGCTCGCGAAGCGTCTCTTCGCACGCTCATAGGCCGTCTGCGCTGCCAGCTTGCTTGACAGTCTGAAAGCCCATCTACGACAATGCCGCCATGGCAGAGCGTATCGTCATCGAACGCCTGGAGTTCTACGGCCGTTGCGGAGTGACGGAAGAAGAACGCCGAAAACCCCAGCTCATCGTCGTCGATCTGGAATTGGATGCGGCGGTGGAATCCGCGGCGGTTTCGGATCGCCTGAATGAAACGATCGATTACGCCCGGGTGGCGGACCGGATTGTCGCACTCAGTACGAGCCTCACCTGCCATCTGCTGGAAAGCCTGGCGGAGCAACTAATCGGGATGTTGTTTGCCGAATTTCCGGCCGATCGCGTCCGCATCTGGATTCGAAAACTCCATGCCCCGCTGGCCACGGTCGCCGGATCAGTCGGCATCCGGTTTGAACGCACGCGCGCCGCGCACCAGTCAAAAAGCCAGCATCCGAGCCCCGCACCGTTTCTCGTACAGCAGCTCGCACGTCTGCCCAAGGGCAGCATTCTGGATGTGGCCGCGGGTCGCGGGCGCAATGCCCTGTACCTCCTTGCCCAAGGGTCACAGGTTGAAGCCATCGATCGTGATGCCGACGCCCTGACCGCATTGGAAACCGCTGCGGGATCGCGACGGCTCTCCGGGCTCACCACACGCGTCCTCGACTTGGAGGCCTCTGCCGACCACCCGCCCAGCTTGGGCCAGCGATGTTATGATGCCATCCTCGTCTTTTTTTACCTGCATCGGCCTCTATTCCCGGTCATACTCGACGCCTTGAAACCGAACGGCATTCTCTTGTACGAAACCTTCACCATCGACAATTACTTTCGCCATCAGCATCCTCGCCGATGGGAATTTTGCCTGGCGCAGAACGAACTCCTCCGTCTGACATCTCCACTACGCGTCCTCCACTATGATGAGGGCGAACATGACGGAGGCCATGGCAGCGGGCCATGCTACACCGCGCGACTAGTCGCGCAGAAAACGGGGCCGGATACATCACCATGAGTCGCATTGATCTCCATCTCCACACCACCCACTCGGACGGCAGTTTTTCGACCGGCGAGGTCATGGCTTTTGCCAAGCAGGCCGGCCTCAAAGCCCTCGCAATCACGGATCACGACATCATCGACGGCATTCCCGAAGCCACCGCGATCGGAAAAGAACTCGAAATCGAGGTGGTTCCCGGTGTCGAAATCAGTTCGCGACTCGGTGAGAGCGAACTCCACATCCTCGGGTATTTTTTGAATTGGACCGATCCGCTGCTGGCGCAACGCCTGAGTACCCTGCGCGACAGCCGCCACCTGCGAAACCCCAAGATCGTCCAACGCCTCAACGAGTTGGGCATTCCCATCACCTATGAGGAAGTGCGGGCCCTGGCAGGCACGGAATCCGTGGGGCGCCCCCACATCGCCCGTCTTCTGATGGAGAAAAAATTCGTGACCTCGGCGAAAGAAGCCTTCGACCGGTACCTGGCAAACGGCCGGCCGGCCTTTGTCGACCGCGAATTACCCGAACCGGCCGAAGCCGTGCGATGGATTCGCGAAGCCGGCGGCGTGCCGGTACTCGCCCACCCGACGTGGGTCAGAACATCAGCTGATGGGTTACGCGTCCTGGTCCGGGAACTGAAAGCCGCCGGATTGGGAGGGATCGAAGTCCATTACAGCACCCATACGCCCAGTCAAACCACCGAGTATCTCGATCTGGCCAAACAATGCGATCTCCTCGTGACCGGCGGTAGCGATTTTCACGGCGTCACCAAACCCGATATTGAGGTCGGGATCGGGCGCGGCCAGCTCAAGGTCTCCGAGAAGCTGCTCGATCCGCTCAGGAAAGCTGCCACTTCGTCATAATATCGTCTCGCCGCCCCACCGGCTCCTCGTCTCCCTTGATCTGGGCAGAGCCCTATCTGCCCTGTCGCTGCGTGATTCCCTCGTTTCGTTGACAGGCTCAGTACTTCCGTTACACTGAGACACAACGACGCGCCATTCCTACACATGACCACATCCTGGGGCTGGATCGGCCCGTATTTCATCGTCATTGTCCTTGCAGTTCTGGTGGGGCCGTTTCTCGCGACCCTCCCGCTGTTTACCCATACCTTCGTCCGGCCCCTGGGCATGAATGCCGCGCAAGCCGTACGGTTCGTTGCAGACGGCATCTGCCTGCTCATGATCTGGTCCGCCGCATCCCGAGCCAGACGGGACATCAAAGACAACGGCAAGGGACAGACATTCCTTCGCGCCATCCTGTTCCCATCCGCATTCCTGCTGATCGTCATTGCGGCGTGCCAGGCCTACGAAGCGCACGGCATTTCCGTACTCGGGCCGCCCAAACAGCCGCTCTACAACTGGCTGATCACGGGCGGCCTCATCGGCTCGGCCTCATGGCTGACGTTTGCCTGGGTCCGGCACGTCGACGCGCTCACCAGAATGTTCGCCGGACGGCCGCGACCCCGGCCAGTCGCAGAAGACCAGGCGCGACACGGTAAGGTCGACGAGGTCCGTACGGCCGACGAAGCCGTCTCCTCTCCCCAATCCCGTCCAGCTGCCGGCCTCGTCGTGCGCAATGGAAGCGGCGTGCCCACCACGCTGGGACGATACCAGGTTCTCAAGGAACTGGGGCGCGGTGCCATGGGGGTGGTCTACCTGGGCAAGGATCCTACGATCCAACGTTCGGTCGCGATCAAGACGATGCGGCTGGACGACATCGACAAGGAAGAGGAGCTGAAAGAATTCCGCGACCGGTTCTTTCGCGAAGCTGAATCCACCGGACGTCTTTCCCATCCGAACATCATCACGGTCTACGACGCAGGCGAGCAGGACGGTCTGGCCTACATCGCCATGGAATATCTCGAGGGGGTGCTCCTCAACTGCTACTGCCAGAAAACGACCTTGGTACCAGCCAAGCAGGCGCTACAGATTGTGGCGACCGTCGCCGAGGCGCTGGACTACGCTCACAGTCAGGGTGTCATTCACCGCGACGTGAAACCGCCGAACATCATGATCCTCAGGCAACGTCTAGTGAAAGTGATGGACTTCGGCATCGCCAAGATGGCCAGCGCCTCGAAAACGCAGTCCAGCATGATTGTCGGAACACCGCGGTACATGTCGCCCGAACAGGCCACCGGAAAGGATGTCGACGGCCGGTCCGACGTCTTTTCGTTAGGCATCGTGCTCTTCGAACTCTTGACCGGGGAGCGGCCCTTCGATGCGGAGAACATGCCGGCGCTGGTCATGCGCATCGCCAAGGCCCCGCACGCCCCATTGCTGAAATACCGCCGCGACCTGCCGTCACGCGTCCAAACCATCCTGGACCGAGCGCTGCAGAAAGAGATCCAGAACCGCTACCGGTACGCCGGTGACATGGCGCAAGACCTCCGTGACGTCTTCCAGGTGATGCCGAGATAACCCCGACCATGCTCGTCTGGCACGTCACACATGGAGCCACGTCGGATGTCGGCCTGATCCGCCGCCTCAACGAAGATCGTCACCATGCCGATCCCGCCGCCGGGCTGTTTATCGTATGCGACGGCATGGGCGGTCACCGGGCGGGTGAGATTGCCAGCAGCCGCACGATCGAGATCATTCCTCAGCACTTGGCTGAGGCGGACGCAGACCCAACCCTCCCGTTGATCGGGCTGTCCCGTCCCGAGTTTTCCCCTACTACCAATCGGCTGGCAAGCGCCGTGCGGCTCGCCAACCACCGGGTGCACCAGGAAGCAGCACGCCGCGCGGAATATACCGGCATGGGAACCACGGTGGTCGCAGTCCGGCTCGACGGTGCCATTCTGTCGATCGCCCACGTCGGCGACAGCCGGCTCTATTTGATTCGCGACGGCATGGTGCAGTTGCTGACGGTGGATCATTCGCTGGTTCAAGAACAGGTACAATCCGGACTTCTTGCCGCTGCTGACATGGCGCGCGCCTCACATCGCCACGTGCTGACCCGCGCAGTGGGCGTGCATTCCCTGGTGGACGTCGAGTTGGGAGAACTTCCGGTCCTGACAGGCGATATCCTGCTGCTCTGTTCCGATGGCTTGACCGCCGGAGTCTCCGCCGACGTGATCCTGCGCGTCACGCAGGAATCATCTGATCCGCAGGCGATCTCCGATCGACTCATCGCCCTGTCGAATGCTGCTGGGGGCACGGACAATGCCACCGTCATCGTGGTGTTAGTGACGCAACGGCACACAGGTTTCTGGAACCGCATCTGCACGCGATTGCTTTCGCCCTCTCCATAGACATTATTTAAAGGAGTGCCCATGTCTCAGCACCACCCCGCACCACCCAGACTCCTCGTGAGGGCGCCCCATGGCGGCACGACGGAATGTGAGATTACTCGCATCCCCTTCACGATCGGACGAAAGCATGACAATGACCTCTGCCTGGAGGATCCCGCGGTCTCCGCGCACCATGCCCGCATCGTCCAAGTTCAGGAAGTGCTGTTTCTCGAGGACCTCAGGAGCACGAATGGGAGCTTCGTCAACGAACAGAAAATCGACCGGCGGCAGCTTCAGGATGCCGACGGCCTGCGGTTTGGCGGCCATCGGCTGATTTTTCGTGAACAACAGGTCCCTGCGGCGAAACCCGCGGTCGCGAGCGAGATGCTCGTAGCCGACAAGACGATGGTCGTGGCATCTCCCTCCGGAGGCGAGTCTCAGGCTCCCCCATGCAAGGTGGGCATCGTAGAAATTCTGTCGGGCAAGACCGGTCAGTCTCAGTATCCTTTGACGAAACATGTCTCACTGATCGGGGCGCAGGATGACGCCGTCATCACCCTCACCGGCTGGTTTGCGCCGAAAACCGCCGCGATGATCAGCCGCCGGGGAGAAGCGTATCTGGTCAGTCAAACGGAAAGCGGGAAACGCATTCTGGTCAATGGCCGGCCGGTTCAGAGAGAACATGCGCTGCGTCATGGAGACGTAGTGGAAGTCGCGGGGATTACGATGCGCTTTGTACTGCGCGACGAACGGAGCCACGCCGCCTGACTAATTGAGCAGGCGCCCGCGCTTGGGCAGGAATTGAAAACATTGGTCAGACACTTCCTGCGCGTGCGATTCCAGGCACTGGAGCAGCATCTCCCCGCCCGCTGACGGCACCTCACGACAAAACTGCCGCCGATCCGCCTCACACGCTACCCGAAGTTGCTGCCACGTCTCCTTCATACGCGCCAGCTTGTCGCGCAGCATGGGCCGACAAGGCAAGGACAGCTGAGCCGCCTTCCGTTGCAAACAGGCTCGCCGTTCCCCCTCCCCGTCAGGACAGAGCGCCTCCATTTCCAGATCGCATTTGACCTCTCGCCCTATGGGCAGGCGTACGGCCTCGGTGACGAGCGGAGTGGCGGGTTCAGGCTGCACGAGAGGCGGCTCCGTCTGCACAGTGCTCTCGTGAGGAGCATTATCGAGAACAGTCCGAACTGGAATCTGTGCGGTCGAAGAAGAGGGAACCGGAGGCGAGGGCACGGACACCGGCAGGGCCTCTGGGGCAACCTCGCTTTGCGGCAGGATAAAGATCACGAGTCCCCAGACGCCGCCCAAGACCAGACAACTGAGGAGAGTCACCAACACGACAGCGCCGATTCGCGATGGGCCAGCCAAGAAATTCCTCTATGAGAGTATCCGAAGTCGATGGGTCAGCAGAACGCTGAGGTGTGGAACGACAGTCCAACCGTTTCCCGACGCGGGTACGGCTCTGCCAAGAGTCGTCTTGATCCGACGGCGGTCAGTTTTCCGGCGCTTCAACGATGTGATTCTCGAATCGAGTGCAGCCCTCGGCGAGCAGACGATTCGTCAACATTTCCCCCGGCCACTCGATCGGAAGGTCGGCCGTAAAGACCCACACATCGGGCGACGTCCACACCGGGCCGTGATCCTCCGGCAACTCGGGATCGAAGAGATCGGTCCAGACCGGCATATACACCCCGTTTCCGCATTGCGTGTGCAGGTGAACAATCGTGCGGGCCCGCACCATCGGATCGAGGTCGCGCCAGACGGCAGCAGTTTCGTCGGCCAGCCGGTGCAGCCGTACGGCATTCTGGGCGTCGAAGAGCGCATACGACGCGTAGACCGGCACCTCCAGGGTGTCCGGGGCCAGCGCCAGTTCGGAACATTGCGTCACGAGGCCTTCGAGCAACGCGCGTCGTTCCGGTTCTTCCAACGAATCAGGCAATCCCGGGTCAGGCATCCCGATCAGCTGGAAAAAGAGAAAGGCCGTGTTTTCAACCGGCGAATAGAGACGCGAGGCAATAGCCTGGGTGCGCTGGGAATCGGCAATACTCGCGAGGTGCTCGTTTAATGTTTGCAGCGTCAGCCCTTCGAGCGTGGCATCGGTCAGCAGACGGGGCTCGACACGCACCACCACGCCGGCCGGAATTTGAAGATGCCGGTGGAGGAGATCGGCCGTCGCCACGGGGTCGATCTTTAACCCGAGCGGCTGTCCCAGATTGGCCTGAAGCGGTAACTCCAGCGCGGCCATCAATGCATACGCGTTTTTATCCTCATCGGGGCCGTCCATGAGGACGGCACAGGAAGCCTCCGCGACCAGATCGAACATCCACTCGGCCATCTCCTCGTCAAGCGCAGCCAGCACGGTCAGGAGATCCTGCTCACGCCCCTGTTCGATGAAGGCTTGGAGGGTATCGATCGCAGCGTCGGTGTCTCCGTGATCGTGACGGCGGGCATTGATGAGGTGGATCAAATCTCGCGTCAGCGGGTCCGGTCGTGACCAACTCAACATGGCTGGCCTCCCAGGTCGATGCGAGTTCGTGTTGCGAGGTAGTCGTTCATCCTGTTGTCCATGTTGCCAAACTTTCCAGAACGTGGCAAGCGCGAATGCGGTTCTTCATCGCTCCGTCGGGAGCCCGTGACCGGAGTCGATCGGATCGTTAGTCCCCGATCACCTTCACCAATACGCGCTTGCGCCGCCGCCCGTCAAACTCACCGTAAAAAATTTGTTCCCACGGACCGAAGTCCAGTTTCCCGTCCGTGATCGCGACCACCACTTCCCGGCCCATCAGCTGACGTTTGATGTGCGCATCGCCGTTGTCTTCGCCTGTGTTGTTGTGGCGATAGCTCGCCTCGTGCGGGGCAAGCCGTTCCAGGAAGGTGTCATAATCGTGGAGCAGCCCGGCTTCGTCGTCGTTGATATAAACGCTGGCGGTGATATGCATGGCATTCACCAACACCAGGCCTTCGCGTACGCCGCTCTTCCGCACGGCCGCCTCTACCTGCGCCGTAATATTCAGATAGGCGCGTCTGGTGTTCGTCTCAAACCAGAGCTCTTCCCGATAAGATCTCATCAGCCTCCGCACACAGGTGGTGAGCGATTCTGCAACGGGGATGTTCGAACTTGCAAGCCCTTGTGCGCGTGCACGGCGACATGACGAATAGGCCGCCGACCGTCGCCGGATCGCGTGCGTGTCCGACTGGGACGTTCCACGGCATCCACTCATATGCGTGCCGTGAGACCAGAAGTCATGTCGTCGTTTTCTCGAACAAAATTGACAGGCCCGAGAACGGGTGATAAGTACCTACGATTAGACAGACCCTCGCCATGGTTCCGAATGAGGAGGTCCTTCGATGGCAAGCCAGCCCGAACCTGATTTGGAATTCACTGAAGAAGATTTGGATGAAGCCGTACCGCCTCCGGCCCCTCCGATGAATGCGCCCAAGCGATCGAAGAAAGGTCCGTTCCTTTGGATCCTTCTGCTTCTGCTGGTGGGAGGCATCGGGTATGTGGCTATGGATCCCGACGCGGCCATGCAACTGATCCAGCCCTATCTAGACGGTGGCACCGACACCAGCCGACCGGTGGCTCAGCGACCGCCTGCTCCCGCCCCGAAACCAGCCTCGGCCCCCGCGCCTGCACCTGCTCCATCCGTGGCTCCGCCTGCAGTGGTCGATAGCGCACCTGCACCGGTGGAAGCGCCTGCGCCCATACCGGCACCAGCGCCAACTGCGGCGATACCTACCCCGGCTCCGTCCGTGAAACCGGCGCCGGCGCCAGTGAGAATCGCCGGTCCATTGTATGCGGAAGGCCAGCGCGTGATGGTCATCGCCGATCCGAGCCGGCCCAAGTCCCCTATGCCCTTGTTCGTCGATTCAGTCGGCACCAAAACCAGCACCACCGTGCCGGCCAGCACCACGCTCACGATTCTGGACGGGGAATACCAGAAGAACGGCTGGGTCTACGCAGTGCGCACCCAGGATGGCCGAAAAGGTTGGATTCCTGAACGCAGCCTCAGACTGAAACGGTAAGCACACATCAGGCACCTGCTTCGCGAGCGACGGCCCGTTCCCCTCGGAACGGGCCGTCGTCTTTTTTTGCCCGGCTACCCTTGCTATAATGCCACTCCCGCAGAACCGGCCAGCCGGTATCACACGATCTACGCATAAGGATAGGCTCGGATATTATGAGCGAGTTACGCGCCATCATTTTTGATTTCGACGGAGTCATCGCCGACACCGAGCCGCTGCATTTCGCTGCCCTTCGACAGGTTCTGGCCGGCATCGATATTTCTCTGACAGAAGCCGAATACTACACCGATTACCTCGGCTTTGACGATCGCGGATGCTTCCTCGCGGCGTTGCAATCACACCAGCGGCAGGCCTCGCTCGCACTCCTTGGTGAATTGATGGACCGCAAGGCCCAGGCCTATCTGTCCGCCGTCAAAGAGCAGCTGGCCATTTTTCCAGGCGTGCGCGAACTGGTGCACGACGCCGCCACCCGGTATCCGCTTGCTATTGCCTCCGGAGCGTTGCGGAACGAAATCGAATTGATTCTCGAAGAGGCCGGATTCCGGAAAGCCTTTCTCCATATCACCAGTGCCGAGGACGTAACCCGGGGCAAGCCGGCACCGGAGCCGTTCCTCCATGCTATGGCCGCGCTGAATCGACAACCGTCGCAACGGGCATTAACCCCGGACGACTGCCTGGTCATTGAAGACTCCCTGCCCGGAATCAGGGCGGCGCGAGCGGCCGGCATGAAAGTCCTTGCGGTCGCCAACACCCACACGGTGCAGGATCTCGGAGAGGCAGACGCCATCACCCACTCCCTGGCGGACACCAGCATCTCGGATCTCCGGACACGCCTCTGGGAACCGGCTCAAGGCCGCCCATGAGAATTTGTTCGCTGGTGCCCGGAGCCACAGAAGTTGTTGCGGCGCTGGGACTCGCAGACCAGTTGATCGGCATCAGTCACGAATGTGACTTCCCTCCGCACCTCGCGCACATTCCCGTCATGGTCCGCGCTCGATTGGAAGACCGGGCGCTCTCCAGCGCGCAGATTGACGCGCAAGTTGGCACAATGCTCTCGGCCGGCGAGGGCCTCTATGAGCTCGACGAACCGCGGCTCCTGGCAGCGAATCCAGAACTGCTCATCACTCAAGACCTCTGCGATGTCTGTGCGATCACCCCGACTCAGCTTACAGCAGTGTTGCGCAAGCTGATGCCCCCGCCCCGCATGGTGACCCTCAACCCGCGGCGGCTCGACGATATCCTCAGGGACATTGCCATGCTTGGCGCTGCCTTGGGGCGGGAAGAAGCGGCACAGGGATTCGCAGGTCAACTCCGCAGCAGACTTGAGGCGATGCGAACACGCGTGCAGACTGAATCGATACGCCCCAGAGTGGCCTGCCTGGAATGGCTGTCCCCCTTCTACACAGCCGGTCACTGGGTGCCCGACATGGTCGCCGCAGCAGGAGGCACCGATGTCCTGGCACAAGCCGGCGCCGCTTCTCACAGACTCGAATGGGACGCACTGGTCGCTGCCTCACCGGACGTCATTGTGCTGATGCCTTGCGGATTTACTGTTGCGCGCACGAAAACCGAGCTGGGTTCTCTCACGAACCACCCCGAGTGGAAACGCCTTCCGGCCGTCCGGCGAGGAGAGGTGTATCTCGTCGATGCGCTCTCGTACTTCAGCCGTCCGGGACCAAGGCTCATTGATGGCGTGGAACAGCTGGCGGCCATCTTTCATCCGGCCTGCTTTAACCATCGTCTCCCAGCCGCAGTCGAGAGGCTCGCACCACATGACATTCCGACACCGACGACATGATGATGACACCCACTGACGCTCAGACCTATTGCACGACCCTGACCAAAAAAAGCGGGAGCAATTTTTACTACTCTTTTCTCTTCCTGCCGAAGGCCCGTCGCGATGCCATGTATACCGTCTACGCCTTCTGCAAGGAGGTGGATAATGCCGTCGATGAACCGCCACCCGGCAGCCATCCGCAAGACGAGTTGGCGCGCTGGCGCCGCGAGCTGACCGCGGCCTACGACGGGACGCCGACGTTGCCGGTGACCATCAGCCTCGCTCGGCACGTACGCGAGTTGTCCATTCCACACGCCTACTTTGAAGAATTGATCAAGGGTGTCGAAATGGACCTCACCACCACCCGGTATGCCACCTTCGAACAACTCTCGCTCTATTGTTACCGCGTGG
Organism: Nitrospira sp.; assembly: GCA_024998595.1. Lineage (GTDB taxonomy): Bacteria > Nitrospirota > Nitrospiria > Nitrospirales > Nitrospiraceae > Nitrospira_A. The sequence continues at coordinate 70,423 of JACOEK010000010.1, read as the reverse complement.
CGTCGGTCGTGGGCTTGATCTGCCTCCACGTGTTTGGCACCACGTCGCCGCGCGCGCAGGATTACGCCGTCAATCTCGGCATGGCGTTTCAACTGACCAATATTCTTCGCGACCTCGGCAACGATGCGGAATGCGGACGCGTCTATCTGCCCCAGGAGGATTTCACGCGCTTCGCCTACCGGGAAGAAGACCTTCTGCACCGCCGGTATAAGCCTGAGTTTACGGAACTCATGATCTATGAAGTCGGCCGTGCGAAGGAATATTACGCCAAAGCCGCGCGCGCGCTCGAATCACTGCCACGCGAAGAACGCCGGGCACTGACCGTGGCTGAAATCATGCGCGGCGTCTACAGCCGGATCCTGCAACGCATCGAACAGTCCGGCTATCGCGTACTGGGAGATCGCGTGACCCTCGCCCCCAGCCATCGTCTGGCGGTGGCAGCCGGAGTCTGGCTGCGTTCCCGCCTTCCCTCGTCCACTCCATGAGCCAATCGGTGCTCATCTTCGGCGGCGGAATTGCCGGTCTCACCGCGGCCTTGTCCCTCGCTGCCAAGGGGCACTCCGTGACTGTGATCGAGCAGGCGGCCCAGCTAGGAGGCCGGCTATGGCATGCGCCGCCGCCCGTTCTCCTCGAAGCGCACGCGGCCACCTGGTCGTTGATCAAGACCCTGGGCCAGGACAGGCTGACCACCCCGCTCCGACACACTCCGCTCGAGTTTCTGCAATCCACCGGCGCCCGCATCCAATTCCTGCATCTCCCACTCCCCTCCCCGTTGAACACGCTGCTCGGAACCACACTGTTCCAAGGTCTTTCCATGCGCGATCGCTGGCACCTGCTCTCGTTTCTCGAACGAACGTGGGAGCAGGATCCTCCCTTACCGAACGATCTCGACTCGCGGGCGGCCGACGAATGGCTCACGAGCATCGGCCAGTCGGAGACGGCCCGCCATGGTGTCTGGAATAGCCTGGCGAGGTTGTTAGTAGGAGCCGCGCTGCCGGAAATTTCCGCCGGCCTCTTTATGCGCACATTGCGCCGTTGCTTTTTGACCGGGGCTCGTGCGACGAAGCTGATCGTACCGCCCCACGGCGTGGATTCATTTCTGCTTGCGCCGCTGATCGCAGCACTCGACCGGCTCGGCGTTCGAGTGAAATTGCATGCTACGGCGACTCAGCTGCGTTTCTCTCACAATCGCGTCACAGAAGTTGAACTCGCGGATCATACCAGGCTCACCGCCGACTGGTACCTCTCTGCGCTTCCACCCCAACGGCTGACACCGCTTCTCCCGGAGCGAGTGGTGACCCACTATGCCTATTTTCAGCAACTCAGCCGCCTCAATGAATCTCCGCTCGTGGTGGTTCGCCTGCACCTCGACCAGGCCGTTCGACAGACGCAGCTCATCCTCCTTGAAGGGAGAACATTCCACTGGATGATCCGGCATCCCGACGAGGAACGACATGAGCAGACCTCCGTCGTCTGGGCTCAGGCCGTGGGGGAGCAGAGTCTGTTGCCCCAGTCCAAGGAGGAACTCGTTCGCCTGGCAGTGGATGACATGGCGGCTGCATTCTCGGCTCCCTCGTCTCCACGCATTCTCGACATCGACGTCATCCGCCTGGCCTCTGCGATGCTGTCGACCAAACCGGGCGCACATCAGTATCGGCCGATCCCGACCAGCCCGTTCACCAATTTTCTGGTCGCGGGAGCCTGGACGGACACGGGCTGGCCGGCCAATCTGGAGTCCGCCATTCTCAGCGGCCAACGTTGCGCCGAGGTGATCTCTGCTCAGCCCTCATAACGACTCGAACATGCGCGCGCACTCCTCACCGTGCAGCGTTGACAAGCCCGGATGGCGCGACTAAGATTTGCTGCTCCATGTGAGATGTGACCTGCATGTCTTCACCTCATATCGCCCTGCAAGAACTCGCCGATTCGCTTCACGATTGCCAACGATGCCCGCTCGCCAAACTAGGTCGGCATCAAGTCGTGTTCGGCGTCGGCAACCCGCAGGCCTCTGTCATGTTTGTGGGTGAAGCACCGGGCTTTCACGAGGATCAGAAGGGAGAGCCGTTCGTCGGAGCGGCAGGTCAATTGCTCAACGAACTCCTGCAGTCGGTGGGGTTGTCCCGAGCGGATATCTACATTGCCAACGTCATCAAGTGCCGCCCGCCCAACAATCGCGACCCGGAGCCGCAGGAAGTCGACACCTGCAAACCGTTCCTGCTGAAGCAAATCGCGCTGATTCGACCGAAGTTGGTCTGCTCGCTCGGAAATTGGGCCACGCAAACGCTTCTGGAACGCAAGGTCGGCATCACACGCGTACGCGGCCAGGCCTTTTATATGAAGGAATTTGTACTCTTTCCCCTACTCCATCCCGCGGCAGCCCTGCACCAGAGCAGCATGTTGCAGCCCTTGCGGGAAGATTTCCAGAAATTGAAGGATTTCCTGGATCGGCACAATCAGGCAGCCGCAGTGAAGGAACCAGACGTGGCCGCGCCTCCACGCACACTCGAAATTGAGCGCCCGCCCTCGACCGCACAGCAAATGGATTTGTTCGGGTCCTAGCAGAGCCGCCGAGCCCGGCTGCCTCGCCAGAACCGGCAAGGCAGCTACACGGCAGACTTTGTTCAGGTACGGGTAGGATGGGTTTCGGCAGCGGTTTCTGACGGAGAGTTCTCCTCCGTCTGCTCACTCGCTTCCTCTTCTTCGGGAGCGCCAAACCAGGCGACCAACATCTCTTCCCACCAGGCTTCATCGATATCAGGGCCCGGATCGACGCCGAGAAATGCGACATCGTCCGTCGTCATTCCCTGACCAACCAGATGCGGTTGGAACTTGGCCCGATCAATGACTTCCTTCGTAGCATACCCGCCTAGGATCCAGTCATCGGGGTCCGCCCGCCGGGACTTGTATGCCTTGAGATTCAGCTTCAGATACACGAACGTCTGCTGCTGACGTTCATCACCGACTCCGCTCTGCGGCAAACTGAGCGTTTTTTCGATCTTCTTGCGCCAATGTCGATCCTCGTATCGCGACGTGATCAACTGCAGCATGATTTTTCCCAGTTCGGCATCAAGGGCCATGGTGTATTCCTTACTCCGTTCTGATGATTGCCCGCTTACCGCCCATACATCCCGGTAAAGGATGCTTTTCCGATCGCATTCTGATTGAGATAATACCCGACCATCGCTCCTGACGCCTCTTTCTTCAGCGGCAATTGGTCTACCTTCAAGGCAAACACGGTAAAGATATACCGATGCGGCTTGTCTCCCGGCGGGGGACAGGGCCCCCCGAAGCCCGGCTGTCCAAAATCAGTCATGCTTTGAATGCTGCCCGACGGAGCACCTGCACCATCCGGGTTTCCCGCACCCGCCGGCAAACCGGTAGTGCCCGGCGGAATGTTGAAGACGAGCCAATGCCACCAACCACTTCCGGTAGGAGCATCGGGATCGTAGACCGTCACGGCAAAACTTTTCGTATCCTTCGGGGCATGGTCCCATTGGAGCGCCGGCGAAACATTCCGACCCGTGCAGCCAAATCCGTTGAACACGTGTTCAGAGCCGATTGTGCTCTGATCCTTGATCGTTGGGCTCGTCACCTGAAACTCCGCCGCCATACCGATCGTGGGGATCGCAAGTAAGGCGCCAAGCATGCAGGTCATCAATCGTCGCATCACCCATCCCCCTTTGCGTTTAGTTCCCGGCCACCATCATTTCGGCAATCTTTACCGTCGGACTGGCGATGCGTCCGCGGAACACCAGATCCGACCCTAAGGTCTCAATGGTCGAGTACATCTGCTTGAGATTGCTCGCGATGGTGATTTCCTCAACCGGATAGGCCAACTCACCGTTTTCGATCCAGAACCCGCTCGCCCCGCGGGAATAATCCCCGGTTACCATGTTGATACCGAAGCCGATCAGGTCCGTCACATACAAGCCCTGCTTCACCGACGCCAGAATGTCTTCCGGCCTGGTGGTGCCCGGCACCATGTAAAAGTTCGTCGGTCCCGCGGACGGACTTTCACCGATGCTGCGCGCCGCGTTCCCAGTCGAGGGCAAACCCAATTTTTTGCCCGAGTACGTATCCAGCAAATAGCTGGTCAATCGCCCACGCTCAACGACGGCCTGTTTCCTTGTGGGCAGCCCCTCGCCGTCAAACGGGCGCGTGCCCAGCCCACCCGGCATCCGGCCGTCGTCGTAGATCGTCACAAAGTCCGGTGCAATCTGTTGGCCGAGTTGTCCGATCAGGAAGGAAGCCCCCTTGTACAGGGCGTATCCCGACAGCGCACTGCAGAGATGGCTGAGCAGGCTGCCCGCTACTTCGGGATCAAAGATCACCGGCACTCGGCCAGTCGCTGCCTTACGCGCGCCCAGCTTTCGGACCGTCCGCCTCGTCGCCTCCTGCCCGATGGCTTCCGGGCTCTCCAGCTTGGCGAACGAGCGATTCACGCCATACCAATAATCTCGCTGCATGCCGGCCGCATCCGACGCGATCGGCGAGACCGACAGGGAGAAACTGCTGTTGGCATACTGCCCGAGAAACCCATGGCTGTTCGCCAAAATGATCCGGCCAGACGAGGAGTCGCATTCGCCCCCTTCCGAGTTTGTAATCCGGGAATCAGCGGCAAATGCGGCGCGTTCGGCGCGTAGCGCCAAGGCGATCTGCTCGTTCGTCTGCAATTTCGTGGAGTCGTGAATATTCAACTCGGGACAGTCCGTGGCGCATTGCCCGGGCTCGGGAAGACCAGAGACAGGATCCTCAACCACGGCTTGGGCCAGCGCACAGGTTTCCTCGACAAATCGTTCCAGCGAATCGCGGGAAAAATCGGACGTTGATGCACTGGCGGACCGCTGGCCGAAAAAGAGCCGCAACCCCAGTCGCTTTTCACGCGCCTTCGTCAATCGATCGACGGCTCCCATCCTGACTTGCACCGAGAGGGTTTCGCCGTCGGCCACCATCACATCCGCTGCCGTGGCGCCCTGTTTCGAGGCTCTCGTCAGCAGATCCTGTGCGACACTCGTATAGTCCTGCTCGCCGATCATACGTGTCATGGTTATGCTTTCGTTCCGCCGACGGTGATTTCATCGATGCGAATGGTAGGGAGACCGACGCCGACCGGCACCGACTGCCCTTCTTTTCCGCAGGTCCCGATGCCCTCGTCGAGTTTCAAATCGTGGCCCACCATAGAGACCTGCTTCAAGATGTCCGGTCCGCTGCCGATCAAGGTGGCCCCCTTCACGGGCCTGGTGATCTTCCCATCCTCAATGAGGTAGGCCTCGCTGGCGGAGAACACGAATTTCCCATTGGTGATATCGACCTGCCCGCCGCCGAACGACACGGCGTACAGACCTTTTTTCACCGACCTGACGATGTCCTGCGGATCCGACTCACCGGCCAGCATGAAGGTATTGGTCATACGCGGCAACACCACACTCTGATAACTTTCGCGCCGACCGTTGCCGGTCACCGGAATCCCCATCAGCCTGGCATTCAGTTTATCGGTGATATAGCCGCGCAAAATTCCCTTTTCGATCAAGACCGTCCGGCTGGTAGGGGTGCCTTCATCATCCACATTCAGCGAGCCTCTGCGAAAGGGGAGCGTCCCGTCGTCGACGATGGTGCAGACGTCGGACGCCACTTTTTTCCCCATTAAGTTCGAGAACGCTGAGGTTTTCTTGCGATTGAAATCCGCCTCCAACCCATGACCGATCGCTTCGTGCAGCAAAATCCCCGGCCAGCCTCCGCCGAGCACGACCGGCATGACCCCGGCCGGCGCATCCACGGCGCTCAGATTCAAAATCGCTTCGCGCGCAGCTTCCCGCGCAAAATGCAGATACCGCTGATCGTTCTGAAAATAGTCCAACCCGATCCGGCCGCCACCGCCAAATGTTCCGACCTGACGATTGCCATTTTCTTCCGCAATGCAGGTCACCTGCAGCCTGGCCAGCGGTTGAATATCCCCAACCATCAAGCCGTCAGAGGTCGCGACCAACATGACTTTGTATTCAGTGTTGTAGGCCGCCATAACGTTTTTGATCCGAGGATCATAACGCCTGGCTTCTGCATCGATGGCATTCAAGAGCGTTACCCGGTCGCGGGTGGCCACTTCGATATTTGCACGGTCGTGAGGATAGAGATTGCGAGCCAGAGCCGGCCGATGACTGACGGGAAGCGGGGACGTGCCTTGCGCCGAATTGGCGATATAGCGTGCCGTATCGGCCGCAATGTTCAAATCCTTGGCGGTCAGTTCATCAGAATAGGCAAATCCCGTCTTTTCACCGGCGGTCGCCCGAACTCCCACCCCCTGACCGACACTTTTTGTCGCCCGCTTGACGATCCCCTCTTCCATGGAGACCGATTCTGACTGGCAATATTCGAAATAGAGGTCGGCATAGTCGACGGCAGAAACCTTCACCCGTCCCAGCGCTTGCTCAATCTCTCGATCTGTAACACCGAAACGCGCCAGCGCGCCGGACTCGTCCTTAGACATGGATGAACTCCTCTCGTACGGTGGATGAGTATAACGTACTCTTTTCGGAGGGCGCAATGTAAACACACTCGAACCACCTGCAAATACAGCGAAATTAGGAAATTTTGTTTGACATTCTAGGACCCCACCGCTAGACTCGCGGTACTTGTCTCAGGATTCACGTCGTACAAGAAAAGGTGCTCACGCCGTTCCATGAACGATTCTCGATCCCGCGATATCGAGCCTGCACCCGACTCCGATCTGCTCTCGCAACTCGACCCTGACCTGCTGCCGAAACATCTGGCCGTCATTATGGACGGCAACGGCCGATGGGCCGAATTGCGTGGGCTGCCCCGGATTGCCGGACACCAGGAAGGCATTAAGTCCGTCCGGGAACTGATCTCGCTTTCGCTCGACCTCGGGATCAAAGTGCTGACCATCTATGCGTTTTCTCAGGAAAATTGGAACCGGCCGGCCCAGGAAATTACCGCGCTGATGGGCCTGTTGGAACATTATCTTTCAACCGAACGTTCCAGCCTGGTGGAAAAGGGTGTGCGTTTCCAGACCATCGGCCGCGTCACCTCGCTGCCACCGTCGGCGCTACGCTGGGTCCGCACGACCGAGCAGGAGACGGCGCATCTGGACAAGTTGATCCTGAACGTTGCCCTGAGCTACGGCGGCCGGGCAGAACTGGTCGATGCGGCGAAGGACCTCGCGCGAGCGGTGCAAGAGGGGCGTCTATCCCTCGACCAAGTCGATGAACGCGCGATGCAGCAGGCCCTGTACACCCACGACCTCCCCGACCCGGATCTGTTGATCCGCACGAGCGGCGAAACCCGCATCAGCAATTTTCTGTTATGGCAACTGGCCTATACGGAACTCTACTTCACCCCGACTCTCTGGCCGGATTTCCGTCGGCGCGAAACCTTGGTCGCGTTGATTGAATACCAGCGGCGTGAGCGCCGTTTCGGCCGAGTGTTCAGTGGCGTCTCCTCCTAGTCTCCGCGTGGTGAAACCGGGAGCATGCCAGTGCGAGGAGACGATGTCGCCCACGGTGGACAAGGCTCGACCACGTTCCGCATCGGAAACCATCCGCCGGGTGATGGCTGCGGTCGTCTTTCTGCCGATTTTCTATGTCCTGGTGCACGACCTCGGGCCGATCGCCTTCTTCGGGTTGGTCGTCATCTCCGGCATGCTGGCGGCGACAGAGTTCTACCGGCTTCAGTTGGCTCACGCTCCCTGGCCTTGGTGGAGCTGGATGGGAGTCGCCTCGACCGGGTTGCTATTGAGCAGCATACAATGGCCGACCGTCATCGCAGATCGCACGGTGTTGTTAGGAACCGTCGTGATGGCGCTCTGCATGCCGCTCCTCTCCGGCAAACCGCTGCGCGATTCGCTCACGGACGGCATGGTGCTGGTCATGGGCGTCCTGTATATCGGACTTTCGCTCAGCTATCTCCTGCTCATCAGAGCATTGCCCGACGGAGCCTTGCTGATTTTCTTTGTCGTCCTGGTGACCTGGGCGGCTGATACCGGCGCCTATATCGCTGGAAAGTCCGTGGGGCGACACCCGCTGGCGCCGGTGGTGAGCCCGAAAAAAACGTATGAGGGGCTGGCGGGAGGAATTCTCCTTGCCTGCTTGGGAGCGGTCATGGCGCGTAGCTGGTTTCTTCCCGCGTTCTCGCTGGTCGATTGCCTGGTACTCGGAGTGCTCCTTACCCTAGCCGGCCTCATTGGCGACCTGGCGGAATCAGCCATGAAACGAAGCACAGGATTCAAAGACTCCGGCGCCTTGATTCCCGGCCATGGCGGAATGTTGGATCGCTTGGATAGCCTCTTGTTCACTGGACCGGCCTTTTACTACTATGTCGCGATCGTCACTATATAACCGGGTGATTGTTCGCCTGCTCTGGAGCATGCCATGAAGAACATTGTCATTCTGGGTTCGACCGGCTCGATCGGCACGAACACGCTCGATATCGTGGATCGGTTTCCGCAGGAATTTCGCGTCATCGGCCTCACCGCCGGCTCGAATGACGACAAACTCGAAGCGCAAATCCGCCGTTTCCGCCCGGCATTCGCGGCGCTGGCTAACGAATCCGCTGCAGAAAAATTGCGGCAGCGTTGCGCCGACCTCCCGGTGAAAATTCTTTCGGGCAATGAAGGGGTAGCCCAGGTGGCGCAATCCCATGAAGCTGAATTGGTGATTTCGGCCATCGTGGGCGGAGCAGGGTTGCTTCCTACGCTGGCCGCGATTAGAGCCGGCAAACAAATCGCGCTGGCTAATAAAGAGCCGATGGTCATGGCTGGCGCGTTAATGCAGGCGGAAGCCCACAAACATCAGGTTCGCATTTTCCCCATCGATAGTGAACACAGCGCCATTTTCCAATCCCTCGAAGGGCACCGGCGCGAAGACGTCAAGCGCATCATCCTCACCGCCTCCGGCGGACCGCTGTGGGGCTTCTCCCGCGAGCAACTGCAGGACGTCAGCCCTGAGCGGGCCTTGCAACATCCGAACTGGAAAATGGGCTCGAAAATCACCATCGACTCAGCCACGTTGATGAATAAAGGGTTGGAAGTCATCGAAGCGCGTTGGCTCTTCGATATTCCTGAGAACCAGATCGAAGTCTTGGTGCACCGGGAGAGCATCATCCATTCTCTGGTAGAATACAGAGACCGGTCCGTGATCGCCCAATTGGGCCTTCCGGACATGCGGACACCCATTTCCTATGCCATGCGGTATCCTGAACGCATGCCATTGGATCTTCCATCGCTGGATTTAACTGAAATCAGCACCTTGACCTTTTTCAAACCCGACCATGATCGCTTTCCCTGTTTACAGCTCGGCTATGACGCCTTGCGAATCGGCGGAACCATGCCGGCCACGATGAACGCCGCCAATGAGGTGGCCGTGGAAGCCTTCCTCCAGAACGGAATTCGTTTTCTCGATATTCCGGAGATTATTCGGAGTACAATGGAAGCTCACACGCCGCGACCGATCGACGGTTTGGATGATGCTCTGGAGGCTGACCGCTGGGCTCGTGAAAAAGCCGAGTCCCTTGTGCATGCCTTGACGCGGTAATACCCTGAACCCAAGGAGTGCTGTTGTGGGAACAACCTTTGCCTGGTCCCCTGACGTGGTGTCGATGCTGACCCACTGGGCCCTTCCGTTCCTGGTGGTGTTGGGCGTCCTCGTCGCCTTCCATGAGGCGGGACATTTCCTCGCCGCACGCTGGGTCGGGGTAAAGGTCTTGAAATTCTCGCTCGGCTTCGGGCCAAAAATCTTCGGCCGGCAAATCGGGGAAACCGAATATCTCTTGTCGATCGTCCCACTGGGAGGCTACGTCAAGCTGTTCGGGGAGGACGAGCATGAACCCCTGACGCCAGAGGACAAGAAACGGGCGTTTGTCCATCAATCACTTTGGGGCAAGACGCTCATTGTGGCGGCCGGACCGATTTTCAATTTTATCCTCGCCTATTTGATCTACACAGCCTATATCGGGCTCGGTTACACGCTGCCCGTCCCAAGCTTCAAGGACATCATTCCTGAAATTGAAGCCGTGCTTCCAGGATCACCGGCCGATCAAGCTGGTTTGAAGCCTGGCGATCGGGTCATCCGGGTCAATGAGAAAGAAATCTCCACCAACGCGGAACTGCTGAAGTACATTTCTCAGAGCAACGGGAAACAACTCACATTGGACCTCACCCGCGGGGAGCAGATCAAGACGGTCCTCGTCACCCCCAACAAGACCACCATCCAAGACAACGGCAAGGCGACGACGCTCTATCAACTTGGTATTGAAGAGCGGGCGCCGGTCATTACGGCTGTGATTCCCGGGTCCCGCGCTCAGGCCGCAGGCCTCTCTGCCGGAGACCGTGTCGTCCGCATCGACGGGCATGACATCTTCACCTGGTCGCAGATGACGGCTCTCGTGCGGGAAAATCCCAATCATGCCCTGCAATTCGACATTCAACGGGCCGGGGGCGCGCAGTCCATCTCCGTGACTCCCATGGGTGAAAAGGCCACGATAGACGGAAAACCAGCCGAGGTCGGAAAAATCGGGATCTCCGCCCAGAACCAGACCATCTTGCAAACCAACGACCCGCTCAAAGCGCCTTGGTTAGGCGCGCAGGCAACCTGGGGCTGGACCGAACTCACGGTGGTCGGGATTTACAAGATCATCACCGGAGATATCTCCCGAAAAAATATCGGTGGCCCGCTCACCATCGCAAAGACTGCTGGAGACGCGGCCGAACAAGGCACCTCCAGCCTCGTCTTTCTGATGGCGATGTTGAGCATCAATCTGGGGGTTTTGAACCTACTACCAATTCCCATCTTGGACGGCGGCCATCTTTTATTTTTCTTTATTGAAGCCATTCGTCGAAAACCACTTGAAGATCGGCAGCGAGAACTGGCACAACAGGTGGGGTTGGTGCTGCTGGTCGGCATCATGATTTTCGCCTTCTGGAACGACATCGAGCGATTGATTTCCCCGTAACCCCACATGCGCGTCTCCGAAACTCTTATTCCAACATTACGCGAAGATCCGGGCGAGGCTGAAACGGTCAGCCATCGCCTCATGCTGCGCGCGGGCCTGATCCGGAAGGTCGCCGCAGGCATCTACACCTACCTTCCACTTGGACTGCGCGTCCTCCGTAAGATTGAGTGCATCGTCCGCGAGGAAATGAACCGGGCCGGCGCACAGGAAGTGCTTATGCCGGTCGCTTCCCCCGCCGAACTGTGGCGTGAAACCGGGCGGTGGGACTTTTATGGCAAAGAATTGCTCCGGTTCAAAGACCGGCACGAGCGTGATTTCTGCCTGGGGCCGACGCATGAGGAAGTGATTACCGATCTCTTCCGCCGGGAGGTCCGCTCCTATCGACAAATGCCGCTGAACTTCTATCAGATTCAAACGAAGTTCCGTGACGAAATCCGCCCGCGATTCGGACTGATGCGCGGCCGCGAGTTCATCATGAAGGATGCGTACAGCTTCGATCGGGATGAAGCCGGAGCCAGGCTGAACTATCAAAAAATGTATGACGCCTATAACCGCATCTTCGCTCGCTGCGGATTGACCTTCCGTCCCGTTGAAGCGGACACCGGATTGATCGGAGGAAGCTCATCACACGAATTTATGGTGCTGGCCGAAACCGGTGAGGAGACCATCGTGTATGCCGAGGACGGCACCTACGCCGCCAACGTCGAACGCGCCGAGGTTCTTCCCCCCGATCCCCCAACATTGCCGGCGTCTCGCCCGCTCACCGCCGTCTCGACGCCGGGGCGACGGACGGTTGAAGAAGTCACCAAGTTCCTGAATATTACGCCCTCTCAACTCGTCAAGACACTGCTCTACAGCACCGGCAAAGAAACCGTCGCCGTGCTGGTTCGTGGCGATCATGAGGTCAACGAAATCAAGGTGAAACGCTTGCTCGGTGTGACCGATATCGAACTCGTTGCACCGGAGCTGATTCCCGGCTTGACCGGGGCACCCGTCGGTTTCGCAGGACCAGTCGGCTTGAAAAAGGTCCGGGTTCTGGCCGATTGGGCGGTGAAGGCCTCAGCGAACTTTGTCGTCGGAGCTAACCAGGCCGATACTCACTTCATCGATGCCAACTGGGAGCGCGATTTCAACGTCGAGCAATTTGCCGATCTTCGTAATGCGCAAGCCGGCGATCCTTCACCGCGTAAAGATGGCACGCTGAAGACAGCCAAGGGCATCGAAGTCGGCCATGTCTTTATGTTGGGGACCAAATACAGCCAGGCGATGAAAGCCACTTTCCTGGATGCGCAAGGACAGGAACAACTGGCCGTCATGGGTTGTTACGGAATCGGCGTGAGCCGGGTTTCCGCCGCGTCAGTCGAACAGAATCACGACGCCAAGGGCATCAAGTGGCCCATTCCTATTGCTCCTTTTCATGTCACACTGTTGCCGCTGAGTCAGTCTGAGCCGGTGACCCAACTCGCCGAGTCCTTGTATCGGACGATGGAACAAGCCGGTATCGAAGTCCTGTGGGACGATCGCGACGAGCGGGCAGGCGTGAAATTCAACGATGCCGACCTCATCGGCGCTCCTTTTCACCTGGTCATCGGGGAAAAAGGATTGGCGCAGGGACAGGTCGAGCTCAAACTGCGTCAGACCGGCGAGACCAAGAAAATCGCTCCGGATCAGGTGATCACGACACTGACCGCCCTGCTCCAAGCCGCATCCTAACCCGTCTCTCTCTCCAACACTCGTTCACGACCATCATCAAGGCGCCTCAGGTCTCCGCATGCAGGCACGATGCCGAGCATCAGAGCGGGTTTGAGAAAGTGCCTTTTGCTTGCCTTGACTACGCGTTGCGATACACTGACTCACACGGAAGAAGCACCGTCCGAAACTCCTTGAGGGCAACGGTTTTCAGCCCGACATCGCGTTTCCGACCCTGCGCTCCATTCCCCGTTCAGCCCGCTTGGAGACACGTTGATGCAGCCCAAAGCTCCGCTGCCTGGTACCGATGCCGCGCTCAAATCCGGGAACGCCGAACAGGTCAAGCGGATCAGCGGACAAATTCTTGCCGCCGCCGACATCGACCAGATCCTGCTGGATCTGCGCCATGAAATCTTAGGCTGCTTCGACGCGGAAGATCTCACGCTGTTCGTGGTGGATTCAGAAAAGAAAGAAATCTTCTCCAAGATCCCCCATCTCGACACCGTCCAGGAAGTGCGTACACCGATTACCGAACAAAGCCTAGCGGGGTTTTGCGCCAAATACCTCCGTCCGGTCAATGTCGGCGATGCGTACAGCCTCGTAGAACTCAGCGCGATTCACCCCGCGCTCACTCACGATGCCACCTACGACAAGAACACGGGTTTCAAAACGAAACAGGTGCTCACCTACCCCGTCGTCGCCGAAAACAAATATCTCATGGGAGTGATTCAACTCCTCAACAAGAAAAGCGGCGGGCGGTTCACGCGCAAAGACGAAGAGTGCGTCGCGGAGATCGCCAAGTCGTTAGGCACCGCCTTCTACACGCTTCGAAAGACGTCGAAAAAGCCGCCGTCTAAATTCGACTACCTGCTGACCAACGGCAAGATTTCGCAGCACGATCTCGAGGTGGCGCTTGCTGAAGCCAAAAAAGGCACGACGGATATCGAATCGCTGCTCATCGAAAAATATAAGATTCCAAAATCCGAGATCGGCAAATCGCTCGCCAATTTCCACAAGTGCCCCTATATCGAATACAACGAACGCACGATCGTCGACATCGAGTTGCTCAAGAACCTCAATGTCGATTACCTGAAGAAGAATCATTGGATGCCGCTGAAGCGGGATCGTGCGGCGATTGAAATTCTGACGGACGATCCCGGGGACCTCGACCGCGTCCAGGACATCAAGCGCACCTTCCCCGGCCTCAACATTCGCTTTGCCGTCAGTCTTCGCCGCGACATTTCTCTGTTCCTGGCAAGCACGACCGGAACCCCCGACGTCAGCAACAAGATGAACGAGAATGTGTCCGACATTCTCGGCGAACTGGTCAACGAATCCCAGCTCGAAGCCCAGGAAGAAGCCTCCGCCGCGGGACTCGACGAAAACGACAATGCCATCGTACGTCTGGCGAACCAAATCATCGCCGACGCATTCCGGCAAGGCACCTCCGACATTCATATCGAACCCTACGGTGAAAAACGCGATACCCTCGTCCGGTTCCGAGTCGACGGCGACTGTTTCGAGTACATGAAAATTCCGCCGAGTTATCGCCGCGCCATCGTCTCGCGCCTGAAGATCATGGCCAGCCTCGACATCGCGGAGCGACGCAAGCCGCAAGACGGAAAAATCAAATTCAAGATTGGCGAGAACAAGGAAATCGAGCTGCGCGTCGCCACCATCCCGACCGCCGGGTATAACGAAGACGTCGTCATGCGTATTCTGGCCGCCAGCGAGCCGCTGCCGGTCGATAAGATGGGTTTTTCGGACCGCAATCTGCGCGAAATCAAAAGCATCGCGGAAAAACCTTACGGCATCATTCTCTGCGTGGGACCGACCGGCTCCGGAAAAACGACCACCCTGCACTCGGTACTGGGCTACATCAACACCCCGGACATCAAAATCTGGACGGCTGAGGATCCGGTCGAAATCACACAGTACGGACTGCGCCAGGTCCAGGTGCATTCCAAAATCGGATTCACGTTTGCGGCAGCCATGCGCGCCTTCCTCCGGGCCGACCCGGACGTGATCATGGTCGGCGAAATGCGGGATAAAGAAACGGCGGACACCGGCATTGAAGCCTCCTTGACCGGGCACTTGGTGCTCAGCACGTTGCACACCAATAGCGCTGTGGAAACCATCACTCGGTTGCTGGACATGGGCTGTGACTCATTCAGTTTCGCCGATGCCATGTTGGGAGTGCTGGCCCAACGGTTGGCCCGACGAATCTGCAAGGACTGCAAGGAGGCGTATCAGCCTTCGAAGGAAGAATACGAGGAACTGCGTTTGGGGTACGGCGCTGAATATTGGGACACGCTCAACGTCCCGTTCGACGCCAACTTCCGCCTGTATCGAGGCAAAGGATGCGACACGTGCAATCGCACTGGCCTGAAAGGCCGCGTGGCGCTGCACGAGCTGCTGCTGGGCACCGACAAGATGAAGAAGTTGATTCAGAACAAAGCGAAGACCGATGAGATGCTGAAGGCCGGCATGGAAGAGGGGATGACCACCCTGGTCCAGGACGGCATTCAGAAAGTCCTGCAGGGACACACGACGTATAAAGAAGTCAAAGCCGTCGCCATCAAGTAAGCAGCCGTCGGCACATCATCGGAACCGGCTACCGCACGGGATGCAGCGAGGTCAGCCGGCTCAACTCCATCTCCAGACGCGCAATGTCTCCGGCTCGTTCCACTTTCTTTGCGCAGGCCACAGCCTGACTCAACGCCGACCTTGCCTGCTCGAACGCTCCTTGTGCCAGGTAGCTTCGATAGGCCCGCTCCGAATAGATCAACCCTCGATCGGGAACCCCCCGCCGGTCCGCAATCCGACCCAGCCGCAATAAATCAGCCGCAATGTCCATTCGCTGTTCCACCGTCTTGTCCAACTCCAGAGCTCGTTCATATTCCCGTTCGGCCGCGTCATAGTCATGTCGTGCTTCGGCAATCATGCCGAGGTTCACATGATTGCTGGCCTCGGATGCCAGATGTCCCATCTCCTGATTCAGGGCCATGGCCTGACGGAATAATTGCGCGGCCTGCTCGACTTCTCCCTGAGCCTGCCGCACCAATCCAAGATTGTTCCGGAGCGTCGCTTCGGCTGATCGATCGTCTCTCTGCTGAGCCAGCGCCAGAGCCTCCGCATATCCCCGTTCAGCTTCATGCAGGCTCCCCGCTTGATGCTCAGCGGTGGCCAAGGCGGTCAGACTGTCGATCAGGAGATCCGGCTCTCCCAGTTGTTGTCCCAAGGTCACGGCTCGCTCATGCGAACTGATCGCCTGAGAAACATCCCCGCGCCTGAGGGCGACGCGTCCGACATCATTGAGTGCGCCGATAAGACCTTTCGTGTCATCGAGGCTTTCCGCCATCCGGCGTGCCGCATCGTACTCTTCACCGGCGCGCGCCAGATCTCCTCGCACCATCAATCGATCACCCTGACGCCGCAGCGACTCACCCTGCCCGGCCAATGGCGCTGACTGTGGCACGGGAGGGGCAGGCGGCGGGGGATTCGCACATCCAGACAACAGACACCACGCCATGGCGCACAATCCCGCCACTGAACCTTGTATGGCCGTTCTCATCGACGCAGCTGATCTCCTCTCAAACTCTGCGTTCCCTCCCGAGCTGGCGCAAGCTGTTCTTTCGGCGCCGGCCCGGCGTTCTGCACGAATCGGCTGAAGGGAAACGTCTGTTTGGCCCCGCGCACCAAAATCGACATGTCGGTCAGCGTGGTCTCGGCCGTGTGAATGATGGGACCCAGTTCCTGGCTCACTTCGCTCACAGAATCGGAGAGTCGCTTGACACTGGTGAGCGTAGATTGCGCGCTGTCGAGAATGGCCGGCAGCCGGCCTGTGGTCTGCTGAACGTCAGCCGTTACACGATCAACCATACTCAGCGTCCGCTTGATGGAACCGGTCATAGCCGGGAGCGCGGTGGCCGTCTGTTCCACCGACGCAATCGTGCGCTGCACAGAAGCGACAACGGCCGGGAGATCCTGCGTGGCCAACGCGACCTGCTCAAGCGCCTTCCCGCCGGCCTTCAAACCGCCCTGCATATCCTGCGTGATGGTCTCCACGCGCAGCAGCGTCTGCTTCACGGCCATCAGCACCGGCTCGACCTCATTGAGCAGATCTCCGATGTCTCTCGGTTCAACGGCACGAATGGTGGCACCTTCGGGCAACACCGGACTGCTGGCGGTGCCCATGGCAATATCGACTTGTGTTTGGCCGACCACCACCCCGCTCTTGGTGATATGGAGTTCGGAATTATCTTTCACCATATCCTGATAGCGCGCCAAGAGTTGAAGCGTCAGATCGACCGTCCCCCGATCATTGAGATCTACCTGCTTGACCCGCCCGATCCGAATCCCCGATACGACGATGGGCGCTCCAGGCTCGAGGCCATACGATTTACTGAGGCTGGCCTTGAGCTGATATTTGGTTTCGAAGAGATGTTCCGTCCTCGACATCCAAAAGCCTGCCACGGCAAGAATCAGTGCGGGGATCAGAACGAACGTGCCCACGATCTGCGCCAGCCGTCCGCTGGACAGACGATGAGAATAGTGCATGATCGATCACCTCTCAATCCAACAATACCGCACCGGCTATTCTATATACCGGTTCAGCGCTGACGGGATGATTTCCCTTATCGAATTACGGGTTCCATCCGCCTCCACACGCCCCTCGCGAAGGACCACCAGCCGATCGACTGCTTCGATGAAGGGTGAACTGGCACGCAACGCCGCAAGCACGGTCAAGGAATGGTGAGCTCGCCAATCTTCGACGTATGCCTTCAGTCCCAACACCATGTCGGCGTCCAATCCAGCCACGGGATCATCGAGGAGCAGGACCTCCGGCTCCAACATCAAGGCCCGCGCAATGGCTCCCCGCCGCGCTTCACCCTGATTGAGCTCAGCCGGAAAACGATCCCGCAGAGAGGCTAATCCTAACCGCTCCAACTGGCCCATGACTGCTTGCTCACGGTGACGATCCGACATCGCTCCGCGATGATAGCGAAGCGGCAGGAGCACATTGTTGAACAGCGTCATATTGCTCAACAACCCCGGTTGTTGCAGCACCACACCCACCCGCAGCCGGACGGACCTCAGGTCATCGTCAGGGACTGCGCTCCAATCCTGCCCTAAGACAAGCACCCGTCCCGCTTGCGGAGTGACTAGTCCAGCGGCAAGCTCGACCATCAAACTTTTCCCGGCGCGACTCGGGCCGACGCAGGCGACAAACTCTCCCGAGGTGATCCGGAGATCCATCTCCAAGCACAGGTCCCCGTCCCCCATGGGCGCGCGGACTTTCTCAAAGATGATGGCCGCCTCGCTCATAGATACAAGGGCACGGTCACGACGACATCAATCAGCAGACACAGGACGAAAGAGTTGATCATCGCTCGGGTCGTCTGTTGCGGCACTTCGGTAGAGGACGATCGGACGGCTAGGCCATGATAACAACAGACCGCCGCGACTGCGGACCCAAAGCCCAGGCCCTTGATCGCCGTCATGAAGACATCCGTCGTGGACAAGGCCCTGATTACACTCTCCGCGAACGCATCGAGAGGGATGGTTAATTGCGCATCGGCAACGAGGTAGCCGCCGAATACCGCCACCACATCGAAATACAGCGTGAGGCACAACATCGAGAGCACCATGCCGACCATGCGAGGCATGATGACAAACCGGCTGATGGGAATGCCCATGAGCCGCAGCGCGACGACCTCGCGCGTCACCGACATGTTGCCGAGCTCTGTCGCAATGGCCGATCCGGAGCGTCCCACGACAATACACGCCGTGACCAAAGGACCGAGTTCGCGAATCACCGTCACGACGATGATGCTCCCCACAAGACCTCCTGCCCCGAGCCTGGGAAGCTGGGTGCCGGCCTGCGTCACAATGATAATGCCCAGCAAGAGCGCGATGACCGTGGTAACCGGCAGCGCATCGACGCCAGTAAAGAGGATTTGTCTGAGCAACACACGAAAGGTTTCCCCACGCCCCTGCCGTGGAGGAATGATCAGATCGAGCACGGCTTGCGCGATCAGCGTGGCCAGTGCCGCTAGATAGGCGTATCCTGCAATGGCCTTGCGTCCTACCCACGTGATCATTCGTTCTGAACCGCCTTCCTTTCAGCAGGCATATCAGGGCGCCTGAAGGCACGAGCGACGGCGAAATTGTAGGGAACCATCAATCGTAAAGCAACGAGTCGTGGTGTGAGCAGGCACGCATCGCGCGACATGGGCGTCGTAGAACAGGAGGGCGGAAAGCCACGAGGGAGAGGCAGGGAACGGTTTCAATCGCGACTTATGCGTGTGGCCTGTGCTTAATTACGAACTGCTGGATGCGCTGGAGTTGCGGAGGACGCATCACCAGGAACTCGACCCCGAACTCCCCGCCCCGCGCCCACCGGACGACGGCCTCTTCCACGCGCACAGGCCACTCATGTCCGTCGGACAAAAACAATGAGACCTTCATGCGAAGTCCCGGCGGCATCACCTGTTCGGATTTCGCCATGCATCCGGTGGACGAGAGATCCAGCAACTCCGCCTCTCCATCCATCTCATCTTCCCCGGTGAACTCGAGACGGCAGTCAGTCGCCACACGGCGCGATTTACGCAATGTTTTCGCTTCTTCCACCTGACCTCCTCTTCGTCACCGGCACCGGACCGCCCTCGCATGAGCGGCATTCGCCCTATTCGACTGCAGGGGCGGAGGCGAGAAATTGGCGCAGTCGATCCTGTTCGACGTTGCCCATCGACACGAACTCCACACCGAAATACAGCCCCTTCCCCCACCGCACCAATGCCAGGTCGACCGCTGTGGGACAGGTTTCTCCGGGAAGGAGGATGATGAGCGACATAGCATCCCCGACCTTCACCCCGGCCTCGCTGCCGATCTTGCATCCACCAGGAGACAGATTGAGCACAACCCCCTCACCCTCCACATCGCCAGCGAAACTGAGGGTCGGAGCGAAGGGGGCAAAGGACAGGAGGCAGGTCTTGGACACCAGGCAGCGACGGTGCTGCCTGAGCTCAATGCGAACGGGAGAGACCTGATTGTCTTGATCCATGGCGGAGCGGATGATGCGGTCGTCTTCTGGAGCTAGCCAAAATCAGTATACCGCAGGGGGCGGGAGACGCCGAATACTTCTCATGATTTCGCCGGCCACTGCGCCTGAGGATTGAGGAGGTAGCCTGGCGCTCGACGATGCGTGCTATCGCCGATAAATCGGCGGCTCGCCTGGAGGACGACTTTTGAACCGGCGATGTTGCCAGAAATACTGTTCCGGCACGCGACGGACCGCCCCTTCGATCAACCGATTGATGCGGGTGGCATCCTCCATCATTTCGCCGGATGGAAAATGATCAAGGGCTTCCCCTACTTCGATGTCATAACCGGATCCATCCGCTCTGCGGTAGTAAAAGCAAGGAACGACCGCTGCGCCGCTGACTTTCGCCAGGCGAGAGGTCGCGGTCAAAGATGACGCCGGCACGCCGAAAAACGGGGCAAAGACACTGCGCTTTGATCCCGCATCGATGTCGGGAGCGTACCAGACCACCTGGTTTCTGCCCAACGCGCGGAGGATGCCCCGCATATCCCGATGCTGGATCAACTCCGAATAGTATCGACTTCGACACCGGTTCGCGACCGTATCCGCCACAACGTCATTCTGCGGTCGATATACGATGGCCACCGGCTGCTCCAACGCCATGAACCGGCCGGCCAGCTCCGCCGCATGCAAATGCGCCCCGCAGAGCAGCACACCTCGCCCTTGACGGAGCGCCTCGCGGATATGCTCCAACCCCTTGATCGTACACTCGCAATGCGCCCGCGGATCTTTCGCCCACCAGGCCATCGCGATTTCCAACACGCCCATGCCCATAGACTCGAACGAGTGCAGGGCGACCTGATTGCGCTCCTCCGGCGTCTGCTCCGGGAAACACAGGGCCAGATTCACACGCACGATGTCGCGTCGCTTGGTCAGAAGCCCGTGTAGAATGCGCCCGCACTGACGTCCGAATGCGAGCTGCGAACGATAGGGAAGCCAGGACAGCAGCCGAAACAATGCGATGCCCACCCAGGTGGGCCAATACATCGGATGATAGATGCTAGGCGGCTGGCGCCGCGTATGTTTTGCCTGGGTACTGGACATGGCCAAACGGGTCAGCCATTGTAGGGAAACGGAGCGAGGAGCGCAATCTCGAAGGACACGAAGAAAGAAACGAGGGCGAGCAGGCAATCGCGTCTTGAGGAGAGCGGGCCCGGCAATGGAGGCACTGCTCCTTTTCGGGATCCATCGATCGGGAGCAGGACCGCTCCGCAACGGCTCGTCAGGATGCCGGTTTCGTGGCCAGCGTGATGAACTTTCGCAACCGCATTTCAGCGACCGGTGACAGATCGACAAATTCCAACCCGTACACTTGCTCTCGCTCCCACCGGACCGTGGCTTCCTCGACCGTCATCGGCGAGACCTGATTAGGCAGGGAAAGGCTGACGGACACGCGATCGCCACGCTGGATCCCGGCCTCGCTCATCACCTTCGCGCCTCGCATGGACACATCAAAGACGACCCCGATCCCATCACCGCCTCGCCCGAGCCACTTGGCCAAACCCAATCGAGAAAACGAACAGACGAACGGCGCCGGCACTCGCAATCGCGGATGCTGACGCAAGTCGACTGAAAACTGTTCCTGTCCCGTAGTGCCGCTCATACGTACCCTCCCGTATGTATCACGGCCACTGTATCTCACTCGCGACACTTCGAAAAATAAAATATCGAAATCAACCGACAGCAATGCCGCGGAATGGGCGTGAACTCTGGGGACCGCCAACCGGGCGGAAAATGTCTCCGCCCGGCGACCATGCCGCGCAGGCGTCACGGCCGATGCGTTCCTCGTTGCTGCATCATGTCGTTACACCCTGGGGATAGCTCCTGCGTATGCTCTCTCAGGCACTGCATAATCCGTCCTTCTCCCGCTTTTACCCCCGCACACAATTTCTTCACATCTTCGGCGCAAGCCTTCCTTCCTGGCCGAAGCCCACGTCCTTTCCCTTCCGCCCCCTTCCCGGTGCTGCCGGATGGATCGGCAGACATTGCCGGCTGTTCCTGACTTGGCGAAGCGGGCGGATCCGAGGCAGCCCTCGCCGGTTCACACGGCCCCGACAGACCGATCACGAAACAGCTCCAGAACACTATCGCTAACGCCTTTCGTCGACAATCGCGCGCAGTCAGCATACATACCCCCTCTTCTGTTGATGCCACGGTCTCCACATCGGGACAATGGGTGGCGCCATGACGTGGAGTTTTCTCCGACACACTGGATTCAACGCTGTCTTCGGTGGGCGGTTGACGACGGTGCTGGACGTATTTGACCCCTAGGGCCCGGTTCATACTCTCGGCAGGAATTGGCTAGCCCCTTGCGAAAACCCTTCCGCTTCACTATTGTAGCGAGATGCAACAAGTTTCCCCGAGCCCCGTTCCGGTGGATGTTGTCCACCGCGTTCATCATAAGTTCTGGACCTACCTCCTGTTCTGGTCGATTGTCGCAGGCTCTGTGATTTGCGTCCCAGGCTATGGCTTGCTCTATGGATATTCCTGGCTGGATTGGACGATGTTTGTCGTCCTGTACCTTGTCACCGGCCTGGGTATTACCGTGGGATACCATCGGCTTTTGACGCATCGCAGCTTCGAATGTCCCGATTGGGTAAAAGCCTGCCTCCTGGTCGCCGGTGGGTGGGCCCTGCAGAATTCCGGTGCGAAATGGACGGCTGATCATTTGCGTCACCACGCGCATTGTGATGACCCGGCTGATCCGTACAATGCCAAGCGGGGGTTCTGGTACAGCCATTGCGGCTGGCTCCTGAATCCTGTGCCGTGCCACGATGAACGATTCGGCTCCCGCGTCATGCAGGATCCGGTGGCGATGTGGCAACACCGCAATTACGCGGCAATCGTCCTCGTCGGCCTTGCTCTCCCCTTTGTTGTGGGTTTCCTCCACAACGGCTGGCAGGGTGGGATCGGAGGGTTCATGCTGGCCGGCGTCGGACGGACCTTTGCTGTGCTGAATTCCACCTTCTGCATCAATTCGGTCTGCCACATATGGGGAGAACAACCCTATGGCACCTCCGATTCAAGCCGCAATTCCTGGCTGGTCTCCTTGCTGACCTTCGGGGAGGGCTATCACAACTATCATCACACCTACCCGAGTGATTATCGCAACGGGCCCCTCTGGTACAATTTTGATCCGTCGAAGTGGCTGATCTATGCCTTGTCGAAGTTAGGACTGGCCTCGTCGCTCCGGACAGCTTCACCGGGCAATTGAGCTCCACACGGTAGATCTGAGCGGAAGACGTTCTGACCCATCGATTCCTACCAGAGAATTATTTTTCCTGCGCCGCTTAAACTGATAGCAATCCCCTCTTTCATCTGTTAGGATACAAAGTGATCTTATGACGGGCCGCATAGGAATCACGGTTTCGAATGGCTCATTACCGATATTGTTTGTTACCGAGAAGTTGATCGGAAGTCAGACCCAAGTCGCTCCTACTAACTGCGCCTTCGGCCCGCTCATTCCCCTCATATCCCTGTTCTCGCGTCGCCGACAATGTCACATTTCAAAAGGAGAGACCCCCATGGGTAACAAATTGTATGTCGGCGGACTGCCGTATGCTGCCACTGAATCGCAACTGAGCAACTTGTTTTCGGCTCACGGCACCGTTGAATCGGCGCGCGTGATCACGGACAAGTTCACGGGACAGTCACGCGGCTTCGGCTTCGTGGAAATGTCCACAGCGGAAGAAGCGAAGGCAGCCATCACGGCATTAAACGGCTCGGACATGGATGGCCGACAACTCACCGTCAATGAAGCGAAGCCCCAAGAAGCTCGCTCCGGTGGTGGCGGCGGGGGTGGACGTTTCGGCGGCGGCGAAAACCGCGGCGGACGCAACCGCTTCTAAGTAGGATCGGCGAGATACGTCTTGCCTTCGAAGGGACGCTTCATCTGAAGCGTCCCTTTTTTTGTGTCCTGCGGTCATCTCACTGATGATCAGGCCGGCTTCGGAGCGTCTTGAGCTGTCCCCGTTTGGATTTATCCTCAAGCCGTCTCTTTTTCGATCCTTTCGTCGGCTTGGTGGGTCGACGCGGTACCCGCGGAACTGCCGCCTGTTGAATCAATTCCACGAGACGCTCCAAGGCCAGGGCACGGTTCCGCTCCTGGCTCCGCGAGTCCTGCGCCTTGATGATGATGACACCTTCACGTGACACTCGATGATCACGCAGCTCCAATAACCGCTCTTTGTAAAACGGAGGCAGAGACGAAGCACGTATATCGAACCGGAGGTGAATCGCGGACGAAACCTTGTTGACATGTTGCCCGCCGGCGCCTTGCGCCCGGACAGCCGTCAACTCGACCTCCTCATCGGGAATCGAAACATGTGTTGAAATGAATACCATACTGGCTAACCACGCGGATTGGCACGAACGTACCCGGATGCCGGCGCGGGAGTCAATCGATCGCCCCCGCCTGAATCCAAGGCCATCCTGGCCTCTCGTGCATCTGCCTACCGGAACAGGTTAAAATATTAAGGCTTTACCCCCCGGTCATCCGACATCTTTGCGCTCCCGAGAGCTATCGTGCAGACCGCAACATTTAAGACCAACAGCAGGTGGACGGAACGAATATTGCCGATCCTGCTGGTTCTTTGCTTCTTCATCGCCACTGCGCTGGGGCTGTACGCCATTTTCTTTTTACGCGCCATGCTGGTGGCAGAACGGGGGAACGAACTCGCGTTGAACGCCGCGGCCGTCGCAGACAGCGTGGATCGTGTCCTGTTCGAGCGTTACGGTGATATCCAATTGTTCGCCAACGACGGCGTGATCAGGGAAGGCACGTCCAAAGAGAGGACGGCTCGGCTCCTCCACTACACCCGGCTCTACTGGTATTACTCATGGCTTGGAGTGACCGACGCCGAGGGAACGATCATTGCCGCCACGAGCGCACGCTCTGCGCCTGGCACACCAGCGATCAACCCGGCAGCCTTCGATGCGGTTCGGCGGTCAGGAACCATTCACTTGGAACCGGTGTCGTCTTCTGTCGAGTCGCAACAGCAGAAAGCGGTCGGGTTCATGGCGCCGATGTACGGACCAAGAGGAGAGTTTCGTGGAGTAGTGGCCAGTCTCGTCCCTATTGAGAACCTCCGCTCGATTTTCGAACAAGAAGGAAGACTGCGATACGGACAGGACACCTATGACTGGTTGCTGCTCACTCAGGGAGGGGCCGTCATCAGCGAAAAGCATGCCTCAACAGACAACGCGAACGGACCGGCGCTCTTAGAGATTCCCTCCACAGCCAGGGCGGCCTCCGACCGGAATCATTCGGGATTCATCGAAGAAGTCCATCATCGTCGCGGATATTCGGTCGTCACGGGCTATGCCTCGACCAGGGGCTATCGCGACTTTCCCGGGTTCGATTGGATTATCCTGTTCCGGCAGACCCATGACCAAGTCTATGCGCCTGTCGATCGATTGTTGTGGACGGTGGGAGGCATCGGCATCCTCGTCATACTGCCCCTGACGGGATTCGGCATCCTGGTTTCGTGGAAGTTGGGACGCGAGCGAACCGAACTGATTAAAACGCGACAGGACCTGGAACAATCCGTGGCGGAGCTTGGACGCTCCAATGCCGATCTCCAACAATTCGCCTATGTAGCGTCGCACGATCTCCAGGAGCCGCTGCGTATGGTCAGCAGCTACACCCAACTTTTGGCGAAGCGCTATCGAGGGCGATTGGATGCCGATGCGGACGAATTCATCGCCTTTGCCGTCGATGGAGCTACCCGCATGCAGAAACTGATTCAGGACCTGCTCGCCTATTCCCGAGTCAGCACGGGACGGCAGACGTTCGAGCCCACTCCCATGGGAGCGGTGCTCTCCTATGCGATGGACAATCTGCTGAGCGCCATCAAGGAAAGCCAGGCGGTCATCACGCACGACCGGTTGCCGACGGTTCGAGGCGATGCCAAACAGTTGGCGCAGGTCTTTCAGAATCTTCTGAGCAACGCCATCAAGTTTCGCGGGGACCAGCCACCGATCATTCACATATCCGCCCAACGGAAAAACGGCGAGTGGCTCTTTTCGGTTCGCGATCGGGGAATCGGAATCGACCCGCAATATGCCGGTCGGATTTTTGTCATTTTCCAAAGACTCCATACGAGGGCGGAATATCCGGGCACGGGCATTGGCCTGGCAATCTGCAAAAAGATCGTCGAACGTCATGGAGGGCGCATGTGGGTGGAATCCGAGGCGGGGAAAGGCGCCACCTTCTGGTTCAGCCTACCCAACCCTTCCCAGAAGACCTCCATACCCCGTTCGGAAGGTGTTACAACGGAGGCTGAATGATGCACCTCCACAGTCCAAAGGAGCAATCGCGATGGTCGTTCCAGAGCTGGTAAAGCCGATTGAAATTCTCCTGGTGGAAGACAATCCCGGAGATGTTCGTCTGACCATTGAAGCCTTGAAGGAAGCCAAGGTGATCAATCATCTCACGGTCCTCAAGGACGGCGTCGAGGCATTGGCCTTTCTCCGGAGGCAGGGAGCGTATACCGCAGCGCCCCGGCCGCACCTCATCGTGCTGGATCTGAATCTGCCAAGAAAGGACGGCCGCGAGGTCCTCGCCGACATCAAGGCAGATGACAGCTTGAAGCGTATCCCCGTGGTCGTCCTGACCACCTCGCAAGATGAACAGGACGTGCTGAAAAGTTATAACCTCCATGCCAACTGCTACATCACGAAGCCGGTCGACCTCGATCAGTTCGTCCGGGTGGTGCGATCGATCGAGGACTTTTGGCTGGGGATCGTCGTGTTACCGGCACCGAACCAGCATGGAACCGTATGAATAGCCGTCCCATCCATGTCCTCTTGATCGAGGACAATCCTGGCGACATTCGCCTGGTGCGTGAGCTCCTGGGGGAAACCCGGTATGGGCAGTTCCCTCTCACGCAAGTCGGCCGTCTCGATGCTGGGATCCGATGTCTGAACGAGGCCACGATTGATGTCATTCTCCTGGATCTGTCGTTGCCCGACAGTCAGGGTGTTGAAACCCTGATCAGGATGCATGCCGCGGCGCGTGGGATTCCGATCGTGCTGATGACCGGTCTGGAGGACGAAGAGTTAGGCCTGCACCTCATCCAGGCGGGAGCGCAAGACTATCTGATCAAGGGACAGACGTCGGCGCCCCTGCTCTCGCGCGCATTGAGGTATGCCGTCGGACGCAAGCGGCTGGAAGAAGAACTGCGCGAACAGACACGCTTTCTCCAATCGGTCCTCAATAGCATGGCCGACGGCGTCGTCATGGCTGATGAAACAGGCACATTTCGCGTCTGGAATCCCGCCGCAGAACATATCTTAGGGAGCGGTCCGGCCAAACGGACAGTCGGTCAATGGTCCGACGACTTCACCATATGTCTCCCTGACAGGGTGACAGCCTACCCGCCTGAGGCCATCCCTCTGGCACGGGCCATTCAGGGAGAATCCGTGACCGGCGCGACGCTGTTTCTCAAACGCCGGAGTCAGGGTGACGACCTGTGGCTTGATGTATCCGCCAGGCCCTTGCGGGATGAGATGGGACTGGTCAAAGGCGGAGTGATAGTCTTTCGCGACATCACCGAATCCAGACGCACGGATGAAGCGCTGCGGGACAGCGAGGACCGCTTTCGAGCGATCATGGACAACAGTCCCGCCCTGATTTTTCTCAAGGACCTGGAAGGGCGATACCTCCAGGCGAACCGGCAATTTGAAACCGTGTCCCATCTGACCCAGAAAGATCTCGTCGGCAAAACCGACGACGAAATCTTTCCGCCCGCCCAGGCCACGGCATTCCGCGAGAATGACCGGAAGGTGCTGGAAGCCGACGCCCCGATGCGATTCGAAGAATCGGCTGTACACGACGACGGCACCCACACCAGCATTGTCGTGAAATTCCCCCTGCGCAATGCTGAGGGCCGCTGTTATGCACTCTGCGGAATCGCCACCGACATTACTGATAAACAACGGGCGGAAGAAGCCCGGCAGCAACTCGCCAAGGATCGCCTCCTGCTGCTGGAATCCACGGGGGAAGGCATTTACGGCATCGATCGACAGGGTCGGTGCACGTTTATCAATTCATCGGCATCACGCATTTTAGGATACCCGCCAGATGCACTCCTCGGCCTCGACATGCATGAGCAGATCCATCATTCATCACGCGACGGTGCCCTATATCCCCGTACACGCTGCCATATCCACGAAACGCTGGCGGACGGACAAGGCCGCAAGGTCGATGATGAGGTGTATTGGCGCAGGGATGGGACGTCATTTCCGGTCGAATACTCGTCCTTCCCTGTCGTGGAACAGGGACTCGTCACCGGAGCCGTGGTCGTCTTTCTTGACAATACTGACCGCAAGCGAGCTGAGCAGCAACTGACCGCCTCGCACGATCAGCTGAGAAAGCTGACCGCCCGTCTGGAATCGGTGCGGGAAGAGGAACGGATCCTCATCGCGCGCGAGATCCACGACGAACTAGGCCAGGCGTTGACCGGCGTGAAACTGGAACTCTCCTTGTTGCGTGACCAGCTCGCCGATATGGCGCCGGCTCTGCAGAACCGGCTGGAATCGATTTCGGGGCTTGTCGACGCCACGATCCAGTCCGTTCGAAGAATTGCCACGGATCTGCGCCCCATCGTGCTGGATCAGCTCGGCCTGATTCCTGCGATTGAATGGCAAACTTCAGAGTTTCAATCACGCACCGCCATTCAATGCCGGCTAGACATCTATCTACGGTCCGCGCCCCTGTCCCAGACCGCATCGACCGCCATGTTTAGAATTTTCCAGGAAATCCTGACCAATGTGGTTCGCCATGCGAAGGCCTCACTCGTCAAGATCACTCTCCAGGAGCAGGCCGGCGGGCTGGTCCTTGAAGTACAAGACAATGGGCGCGGCATCACCGAATCGGAGCAAGCCGATCCTCAGTCCCTGGGCTTGGTCGGAATGCGAGAACGCGCCCTCCTGCTCGGCGGGAACATCACCTTCATAGGCAATGCCGAATCCGGAACCATCGTGCGTGTGAGGATTCCTCTTGAACAGCCGCCCCAGGGGTGAACACGGGAGCAGATTTGTGCCGCACTGACCGGCCCCTTGAGCCAGGCGCAACAGACGGAGTATATCGTGACAAAAATTCTGGTCGTGGATGATCATGCGGTCGTTCGACAAGGCGTCAAACAAATTCTCAACGAGCAGTTTCAGGGCGCCGTTATCGGTGAAGCGCAAAACGCGGAGGAAATGATCGACAGGATCCGGAAATTCACATGGGACATCGTGGTCCTCGATGTCGGCATGCCGGGCAAGAGCGGTCTCGATGCCTTGAAGGACCTCAAGCAGGTCTGTCCGAAACTTCCAGTCCTGGTGCTCAGCGCCTACCCCGAAGATCAACTGGCCCGGAGAATGCTCAAAGCGGGGGCTGCCGGGTACCTCACCAAAGACAGCGCGCCGAACGACTTAGTCCAAGCCCTCCGAAAGATTCTGGGAGGCGGAAAATTTGTGAGCGCATCCATGGCGGAATTACTCGTCGCCAACCTCAATGAGCAGGACGAAAGACCCCTGCACGAGCTGCTCTCCGACCGCGAATATCAGGTCATGTGTTTAATCGCGGTCGGCAAAAGCCTCAAAGAGATCGCGGATGATCTCTGCGTTGGAATCAGCACCATCAATACCTACCGGGCGCGTATCCTCGAAAAAATGCAACTCAAGAACAATACCGAATTAACGCATTACGCCATCGAAAATCGTCTCGTAAACCGTCTCGGCTCATGACTCCATTCGGCTGTAGCTCCTGCCCCCTCGCGAATTCGTAGCATAAACGGCGACACGCACTCCGTCTAAAACGGCGACGCGCATTTTGCGCAAAGGGCGATGGTATGCATCCCTCCCAAGGGGTACACCTAGCACTGTCGCGTCTCTTGAGTCCCCTGAGTCGCCACGAAGACTGAAGCGTCAGAAACGGTGCATCTCAACCAGCTGACTCTTCTTGAGGGCAATGCAGTAACCACAGAGGAGCTTTCACATGACCACGCTCACCGACATTGAGGGACTGATCACCAGAGAGCTCACACGACGCGGAACTTGCACGCTGGAACTGTTGGCGCAGCGGCTTCAGACCTGTACCTGGAATCAGGTATTCATGGCGGTCGACATCCTTTCACGGAGAGGAGCGATCATCCTCCGCCCCCTGCCACGCTTCCAGTATATGGTGTCCCTCGCGAGTACGGAATCGAATCTCTTCCGCCATGTCGCCACCGTCACGGCTGCGGAAGGATTACTTGGGGACGGCTGCAATTGACCAGGTGATGAAGAAGGAGGGCCGCCGATGAGTCCCACGATGCACCATGCTAAACAACCGGGGAGATCGCGTGTCATGATCGTCGATTCCGAGCTGCAATTCGGGCTCAAACTTGCCGATTGTCTGGCGACGAGCGGGTACCATGCGGTTCTCGTACGAGACCTTGAGTCCACACTGGCACAACTCGGCGAAATCCAGCCCGAGGCCATCCTTCTCAGTCAGGATTGTGGAGGTTCCCATCAAGACTCCCCAGGCATTGATGCCCTCCGTACCGTCAATGCTCTCTGCCCGCAGGCGCCCGTGCTGGCGCTCACTCAACCGGCCCATCGAGTCATGAGCCGCCTCGTTCGTTCCATCGACAGCTTCCCCGCAGGATCCACCAGTCCACCGCTGGAGCACCCCGTAGAAGAGGTGCTGCTGGCGACACTCGGCATCCCCTGCATCCGACTTCAGTAACGCAACATTGGCTTGCAACCCATCACCAGACGGCCTTTATTCAGCAAGGAGTGCTCATCATGACAGAACGTAATGCACAGGCATCTGCGGCTGACGAACCCACACGAAACTCCCGGGGGGGAACAAGCCGATCGATATCAAAACGAAAGAATCGGGTGCTATCAACCCCGGCGATCGAGCCTTTAGGAACACCCGAGGATGTTAGAGCGCGGATTGAGCAACTGGCCTATGCGCTCTATCAGCAACGAGGACAACAGGCCGGATACGACTGCGAAGACTGGCTGGAGGCCGAACGGATGGTCCAGGCAGCATCCATCCCTCAAAGCCGAAAAGGCTCCGGCCGCTCCGGAGCTCCGTCGCTTCATAGCGCCTGAGACGGCAGCCGCGCAATGCACCGACTATTCTTCAGGGAGATCATTATGATGCTGTGTCCAGCGACTCACTGCGGCCATCTGATGGAAGCTGACATTCGTGCCGGATATGACGCACGCAGCGGTCTTGAATGCCTGCATTGTCCT
The DNA here is from genome assembly GCA_024998595.1 of Nitrospira sp. Taxonomy (GTDB): domain Bacteria; phylum Nitrospirota; class Nitrospiria; order Nitrospirales; family Nitrospiraceae; genus Nitrospira_A. The sequence continues at coordinate 39,432 of JACOEK010000010.1, read as the reverse complement.
CGCTGCGGACATCGTGGCATGAAAGCCCGGGAGGGAGTGCAACTGCTCTTCACGGGACAACATGAATACGTGTTCAGCTATGGCCCTTCCCTATCTCATCTCAAAGTGGTCCTCTCGACGATCGCGATCAATCTGTTTCGAACCCAAGGGATGCCTCCGACCCAACTGGCTGCCCATGTTGCTGACTGGGCACTGCTTATGGGCCAGGTCTGTGGCACGGTGCGTTTCTCAGGCGATCTCGTCCTTTCAAGCTGTTATGAATATTGTCGACGCGAAGCGACCAGAAGCCCAGCCGTTTCCTCGCGATAAGTCCGTAAGTCGGACGGACTCATCCATGAGCGGCCTACACCACAACTCTGCCCAGATGACGGTGGCGATTGTCAGCACCAACCACCTCGTACGCATCGGCCTTGAGGCCGCGCTTATCGGGCAACAGCAGATGCGGCTGATAGGAGAAGCCGCCAGCGCCCGTGAAGCGATGACCCTCGTGGTACGAGAGCAGCCTCATGTGCTCATCGTCGAGAGGGAGACCAATTTCGATGTCAGAGCCCTCATTCGAACGGTGAAGACATCTGTCCCGGCAACACGCATCATTCTTCTTACCAGCGCCGAAGATAACAGTCATAGTGGAGGATCAGTATCATGCGGAATAGACGGCATCGTTCTGACTATTCAGCCGGCGGTGGTATTGCTCGCAACCATCAGCCACGTCTGCGGCCTCCCGGCAACAACGACCGTATACCAACACAGCGCTCAACGCCGACCGGGAGGAGCAGCAGAGACCAGCGGAGGCGATCCTCCTCAATGTGTGTCGGCACAATTCTCTGGTGCGTTCCTGACGGGTCGCGAAGAGGAGATCATCCTCTTGATCGGCCAAGCGCTCTCCAACAAGGACATTGCCGAACGTCTATGCATTTCCAGTATCACCGTGCGCCATCACCTCACCAGCATCTTCGGAAAGTTGGACGTGCATAACCGCCAGCAGCTTCTATTGCGGGCCTATGAGTACGGTTTCCTCAAACTCGGAACGCAGCACTAACCCTCGCAGACACAGCGATCAGGGAACTACGTCTGTTGGTGAACTGTCAGGGTTGCGGAAGACTTCCGTGAATGACGGAGTCAGAAGCAGGACGCTGGTTAAGCGATGACGAACGTGGGGTGCGGCAGGACTATCACAGAGAGACCCATGAGGTCTCCCGGAAGAATCAGGCAACGAGGGCTTTCTGTTTGAGGAATTCCATCAGATCTGAGAAGGAGCCTTCGCGAAGGATACGGGAGAACTGTGCGTGATAGGTCGCGACGATACTAGTCCCGTCGATGCTCACATCATTGACCAGCCATCGTCCTGACCGCTGCATCACGTGAAACTCAATCCTGGTATCGACCTCCCGGCCGGCCGGCGCAACCACCACCTGCGCCGCCGTGTCATTGCCTTCTTCTGAGAGATAGGCCATCTGGGGGACAGCATAGTCGCGGAGCTTATCGGCCAAATCATCACGCAAGATCTGCACAAAGAGCCGGGTGAACTGCCTGCGGTCGGCGATGGTTGTCTTCTCGCCACCCTCACCTAATGCACGTTCAGCCATTTCTTCGTAATTGAATGAGCGCCGCACCACCTGCTCGATTTCCCACTGCCGCTGCGCGGATCGACTCGTCTCCTTGAGTTCGGTTAGCAGGTAGAGCAGATCCTTCATCGTGACCTGCACCGCCTCGGTGGGCGTCTGGGCCGCCAGACCCGGCCTTGGCGCCAGCATCATCACAAGACAGAATGCCCAGCACCCGACCACGACTGACAAGCGCCTCTGCATTACACCCACATGTCCGTTCTCCATACCTCCGCCTTTCCATGCCGGGATGCCATCCGTGTGATATGGTACTGACCCTCAAAACCAGGCGTCAAGCACGTGGATTTACTGGCATTCGCCCCCCTGCTGCCAGGACAAAACCCTCTCCGCATGCGGACCATGACGTTTTCGGAAATTATCTTTTCCTCGCGGCCACACCTTCGGTATACTCCCGCCATGCTCACTCGACGTGTGTCCCTCCTGCTGCTGAGTCTCTCCATCCCGGCACTGTTTTCCGGTTGTGAAACCACTGACAAGATGCTTGGTGCCGCCGAACGGGCTGTCGGCAGCTCCACGGGCAGAACGGTCCTCGGCATCGTCGGCGGGAAGGATCCGGCTGAAATCGCACGGCAACGTGTGGAGAGCTACGGGCGCGACCCTCAGGCGCTGCTGAGAGACTTGCGGGCGATTCAACGAGACTTCCAGGCGTTGATGGCAGCCCTGACCGGCGAGGTCGGCAAGAAATGGGGTACCAAGGAGGTCAAATTACCCGAGCAAAAGAAGTACGTGAAATATACTCAGAACTATCGCAGCCGGGCGATCGTGGACTTCGACGCGGGAAACATCCTGATCGAAACGCTCGACGACAAGGACCCTCGTGCGAGCCTGAAAAATGCCGTCGTCACCACGCTCTTGACTCCCAACGATCCGCGCAGCGTCGACCTGTTTTCGGATAAAGAAATCACCCTGACCGGCGATAAAGAGCCGTACCTCCTGGGACTGGTGATGAATCAGGCCGGCAAGCCGGTTCGTACGCCGACGGATGCAGAACAATTCGCGGAGTCGCTCCTGGCCAAAGACATTACGACCCGCACCGTCGAGCAGGAGAACGGCCCCAAGACCGCACACCTCGTCAACATTCCCATGGTGACCAACTTCTCACACAAGCAGGCCGAAAAATATCGCGCCGTGGTCGGCCAGTTTGCGGAGCGGTACCAGATCAGTCCGAGTCTCGTATTTGCCATCATCCGCACGGAGAGCAATTTCAATCCCTTCGCGGTCAGCTCCGCCCCGGCTTACGGGTTGATGCAATTGGTCCCCACCAGCGGAGGACGGGATGCGTATCGCAAAGCGAAAGGCGAGGACAAAGCCCCTTCGCGGGATTATCTCTTCGATCCGGACAATAACATTGAATTGGGCACGGCCTATCTCAACGTGTTGACCTATTCTCAACTCGACGACGTCACGGACCTGGTCTCGCGAGAATACTGCGTCATCTCGGCCTATAACACCGGCGCCGGCAACGTGTTTAAAACCTTCTCAAAAGACCAGCGCACCGCTTTGCAGCAGATTAACGGCCTTCAGCCGGCCACTCTCTACGACCGTCTTCGCAGCGGACTCCCCTATCAGGAAACACGCGACTACCTTGGAAAGGTTGTCGGATTTCGCAAGCAGTTCGTCACCGTCGGCGAGAACGGCGCTCGATAACCACATACCGCTTCCAGCAACCTCCGGCAGAACTCGGATTCTTGCCCTTACCGCCGCCTGCCGACAACAAGTCGGGCAACGGATCGTACCCGAGACTCCATAGATCGTGACCAAGACTGTGGCGTAGTGAAGACCGCATGCATCACGGCATACAGGTGCGGAAGCTTGCTTCACGATAGAAGGCTGGTGTCAGACGCCGATGACGAGTCGTACCGGATTCACTCGCTCGCTCAGCCCAAACCTTAATTCACCGGTGAGATCATCGGGATTGTAGTAGGTCCCGAATAATCGATCCCACACCGTCAACAACGCGCCCAGGTTTTTCATTTGATGCGCCGGGTCGCTGCTATGGTGGATGTGGTGATAGCGGGGAGTAACAACCACCCACTCCAGCCAGGACGATTTCCAGGTCACATTGAGGTGCATCCAGTTGTTGCGCACAATATGTTCAACCATGATCACCTGGAACGCCCAGCCGGAGGCATCGTGGAGGAGCGGAAGCGCCGCGACATAGGTCAGATTGAAGAGCGCAATGTGGGGGATCGTCGCACGTATCCCGGCCAACCAGTACAGGGACGTTGGTGAGTGATGCCATCGGTGGATAGGCCAGACCGGGCTGGTATGCATAAGCCGGTGCACCCAATAGAGGCCAAAGTCTTCGACGATATAAAACAAAATCAGTTTGCCGGCGGTGGGGAGATTGTACAAGGCAGCAGGAAGATACTGTGGGATCGGTATTCGATCGGTAACCTGCACGACCAATAGGAACGACAGGTTGTAGACCCCCAGCGCCAAGAGGTCGCGCCAGAAGACTGAACGATAAGGAATCGAGCGCGCCGGATGGAGCCACTCGGCGGCAAAAAATAGCAGGCCGATACTCCAGAACAGAAGATAAGGATTGAGCATCTGGCGGCCAGCCCGGGGTCAGGCAAGAATGCAATGAACCGCGCCATCCTCCAAACACCATGTTCGGAGCCGGTTTCTGTACGGTACACGACACCGGCAATTTTGTGAAGAAATTCGAGTCTATCAAACGGAAATGAATTGCCCTGATACCGTTCCAGGCTGAAGGACTACTCAAAGTTGTGATCTTGGAAGAGCGATTGATTTACGGGTCGGGCTGGGACCGGGATTGATCCGACTGCGCGTAACGGGGCCGACAATCACATTCGAAATAGTATCGGCAGGTATCATCGGAGTGGAACACATGTCCTGCATCGCATTCGAAATGACACAGTGCCTGGCCGTCATGTGTATACTTCGCGACTCGACGGCCCAGGGAATTCTTGCCGCATCGTTCCCTCAGTAGGCCGTCAATCGGCACCAGGCATGGTGTGTGTAACGCCATAGCCGAATCATCGCTCCATCGCCATCTTCCCCAACTTCCCCCACTACGCGATACGGTTACTATGTGACGACATCGCTTCCCGGCCATCTAGGTGTTTCACTAGTAAGGATCCCGCTCCGAACGATTTATAGTGAACTCGTACATCGGTGGCATCGTTCGATTCGATCGAGCCGGTGGACAGAGGATCTGTGTTACTTGTCGCTGAACGCAGAAGGGAGTCGAGATACGTGGCGCTCATTGCGGAGGCCCCATTTGCATTCATCGGTTGCAGCGAACTGCAAGAAAGTATCGCCCATCAGGCGGATGACGAAAAAGAACTCGCGGAGCTGATCGAAGAAGTGCCCTTGGATTCCATTCATTTTCACACCCACAGCTATTTCCTCCGCCATGGATTGATCGAAGGAACCTACCCCAACGACTTTGCGCAATGGGTCGTGATGCAAATCGGGGATCATGTCCTGGGAGAACGCCTCGCCGTACTTGACCCCTTCGACTACCCGGACCTGGAGAACCTGCGAGAGGAACTGATCTCTATCATCGACGACCATCTCTCCCGGAGCCCCATTATCCCGAGGGTCGTTTTTGGCCAGCCATTCCATTTTAAACGCTCCAGGATTCTCGAAGTGCCCATCGGGCTGAAGGCACACACGCTGCAGGATTTTCGCGATATGGTGGCCGACATCGACGTGAGCACCATCTACTTCCATATGTTCGAAGCGCATTTTCGTCTGCGGCGCGCAGAGAACGATTTCTCGGCTTGGATTCGCACGAGTCTGGGCCTCACGAACCTGGCTGATCGCATCCGCTCGATCAACCCCTACCAGGGCAGCCTGGAGCGACTCCGCTCTAAGCTCATTACCGCCTGTGATGAATTCTTGACCGGTGACTCGGTGAAGGCCTGATCGATGCTGAATCAAGATCCACTTTGGTACAAAGACGCCGTGTTTTATGAACTTCACGTCCGCGCCTTTTACGACGGCAACGACGATGGCGTGGGAGACTTTGCCGGCCTGATTCAGAAACTGGATTATCTCGAATGGCTCGGCGTGGATTGCCTCTGGCTCCTCCCCTTTTATCCCTCGCCGTTAAGGGACGATGGGTACGATGTGGCGGATTTTCGCAACATCGCTGCGTCGTATGGCACAACAGATGACTTCCGGCGCCTGCTGGAGGAGGCACATCGCCGCGGCATGCGGGTGATCGTCGACCTGATTCTCAATCATACCTCCGACCAACATGCATGGTTTCAGGCGGCAAAAGCCTCCCCTGACGCACCGACCCGGCACTATTACGTCTGGAGCGACACGGATCAGAAATATCCCCGCGCTCGGATTATTTTTGTCGACACGGAGAAATCCAATTGGACCTGGGATCATGAGGCGCAGGCGTATTTCTGGCATCGATTTTTCAGCCATCAACCCGACCTCAACTACGACAATCCCGAAGTCCGCCGCGCCATGATTCAAGTCATGGAGTATTGGCTCGACCAGGGGCTCGACGGGTTTCGATGTGATGCAGTGCCCTACCTGTTCGAACGCGAAGGCACCATTTGCGAGAACCTGCCGGAAACCCATCGCTATCTGAAAGAGATCCGGAGCAGCATCGACCAGCGCTACAAAGGCCGGGTGCTGTTGGCTGAGGCCAACCAATGGCCCAGCGACGTGCGTCCCTACTTCGGGGACGGCGACGAGTTCCACATGGCCTTTCATTTTCCGCTCATGCCGCGATTGTTCATGGGCGTCAGAAGTGAGGATCGCCAACCGATTGTGGACATGTTCAAACATACTCCGGACATCCCTGCAGCCTGCCAGTGGTGCCTCTTCTTGAGGAACCATGATGAACTGACGCTGGAAATGTGTACCGGCGAGGAGCGCGATTACATGTATTACGCTTATGCGCGCGATCCTCAGATGCGGCGCAATATCGGCATTGCCCGTCGATTGGCTCCGCTCCTGGATAACGATCGTCGAAAGGTCGAGCTCTTGAACAGTATCGTCTTCACCCTTCCCGGCAGTCCAATCATCTATTACGGAGATGAAATCGGCATGGGCGACAACATTCACCTTGGCGACAGGAACGGCGTGCGCACTCCGATGCCGTGGACCGCCGACCGCAACGCCGGCTTTTCCAAGGCCGACCCGTCCCAGTTGTTCCTTCCCGTCGTGGCCGATGCTGTCTACGGATATCAGTCCGTCAACATCGATGCTCAAAAGCAGGCGACACATTCATTGTTGAATTGGATGCGGCGAATGATCGCGATCCGGAAGAAGCACAAGGTGTTTGGTCGTGGAACGTTGCAGTTCCTGAGTCCGGCGAATGAAAAAATCCTCGCCTACATCCGTGCTTATGAACAGGAGACGTTACTGCTCGTGCACAACCTGGCGGGGTCGTCCCAGGCCGTCGAACTCGACCTCGGTCGCTACAAAGACGTTGTGCCCGAAGAATTACTCGGAGAGTCACGCTTTCCCACCATTCACGAACAACCCTACGTGCTGACGTTAGGGCCCTACAGTTCGTATTGGTTGCATCTGCCGGCTGTCCGGTCCGGTACCAGCGCCTACAGCATGGAATGGAGCGCGATCTGAGGAGCGAGATCCTATTCATGGTTCGCTCCTGGTGAGGAGAATTACCTGGTGAATTCGGCATTGGATGAATATCGCGAAGTGTCACCGAAGGGTACGGTCGATTTCCTGTACCGCTTGAGTGATCTCGTGCAGGGAAAAAGTTTCCTTCACCTGAACGCCGTCAGATATGGGGGCGGGATGTCGGAAGTCTTGCGGCGTCTCGTTCCGATGATGGTGTCGTTAGGTGTCGAAGCCCGGTGGGAAGTGCTAGCCGGCTCACAAGAGTATTTCGTGGTGGTGACACGTATGCTGAACGCCTTGCAGGGTCGTGACGACAAGCTCACCGACGACATGTATCAGACGTATGCCAGCGTCATCGAGCGGAATGCCAAGGCGCTGAAACTCGAGGCTGACATGGTGATGGTTCATGACCATCAACCGGCAGGACTGGTGGACTATCGCACCAATGGTTGCTGGCTCTGGCGCTGCCACTTGGACCTGGCCCAGCCTCAACGTCCGGCCTGGGCCTTTCTTCGCCGTTACATCCTCAAATATGACGCCGCCATTTTCTCGCTGTCCGGCTTCGCTCAGCGCCTGCCGATTCCCAAGTTTTTGATCTATCCATCGATCGATCCGCTCAGCCCGAAAAATCGCGACATGAGCCGTTCCGAGATCACGCAGGTGCTCGATCGGCTCGGTATTCACAGGGTAAAGCCGATGCTGTTGCAGGTCGCCCGCTTCGATCGTTTTAAAGATCCGTTGGGCGCCATTCAAACCTATCGGCTCGTCAAGCGACACCATGATTGCCAACTGGTCTTGGCCGGAGCCGGGGTCATGCACGATCCCGAAGGCGAAGCGGTGCTTATGGAACTCCGGGAGGCCGAGGCTCGCGATCCCGACATCCATGTCATTCAACTTCCTCCGGAGGCGGATCTGGAAATCAACGCGCTGCAGCGGAGTGCCACCGTCGTCCTCCAAAAATCAGTGAAGGAAGGGTTTGGGTTGACCGTGTCGGAAGCGATGTGGAAAGGGAAACCGGTCGTCGGGAGCACGGCCGGAGGCATTGCCGCGCAGGTCGTCGATGGAGTCACCGGCTATGTGGTCCATTCCGTGGAGGGGGCGGCCTTCCGCATTCGGCATTTGCTCAACAACCCAGGACTGATGAACAGAATGGGCGCCATGGCGCGCGAACATGTCCGGCGTAATTTTCTCATTACCCGGCAGCTGGGGGATTACCTGACCTTGCTGAAACTCCTGCCGGCAACCTGAGCGTGATGTGGTGACAGATGGCGACGGTCATTTCAATGCCGCAAGGCGGAAACAGTGATACAGAAATGCTGCCCACCAACCCGGAACTTTCCGCGTCAGGTGCTGACCGCGAGTGGCCGGTTGACACGATTGATATCATGATAGGCTTGATGACCCTCAACAATGCCGGATCCATCGAGGCCGTCCTGAAATCAATCCTGGAAGGATTGCGGCAGTTCTTCCCGACCGCGTCTGCACTGCTCCTGAATTGCGACGCGGGCTCACAAGACGGGACATCCGGCATCATCACTCGGCTGGCGGCCGGCATACTTCCCGTCCGGACTGTGTCCAATGCGGCAGGAACCTATGCAAATCTCACCAGAGAACAGGGCTTCCCCGGTCGAGATGAAAGCATCCACAACTTCTGTCTGACGGCACGGCGCTTACAACCCAAGATATGCCTGATCGTGGAAGGACAGCTGCGGTCACTCAGCCCCGCCTGGATCGATCATCTCGGCAGACCAGTCTATGAACAAGGCGAGGATTATGTCGTCCCACTCTATCGTCGCCACCGGTATGAGGGCACACTCGCGACCAACCTGCTGTATCCCCTGACCCGTGCGCTGTATGGCAAACGATTACGGTATCCGAGCGGCGGCGCTTATGGTTTGTCCGGGAAATTCGCCGGTGATTTGATCACCCGGTCGACCTGGACAGGAACCGCGGCCAAATACAGTGTGGATAGCCGGCTCGCCACGGCTGCGCTCGCTGGCGGCTATCGCGTGTGCCACACGTATCTCGGCACCAGGGATCAGGAACCTACACTCGGAACAGTTGATCTGTCGGTGCTGCTCGCACAAACCGTCGGAGGCATCTTTCACTCGATGGAAGAGTATGAATCATCGTGGGAGAAGGTTAAGGAGTCGAGCGAGGTACCGGTCTATGGCGATCCGGAGTCCGCACCCGATCCCGGGCCCTTGCACACCGGTCGAATGGTGAGCGGATTCAAGCAGGGATTGCGCGATTTGCTTCCGCTCTGGGAATTGATTCTGTCTCGAGACACCCTGGGACAAATCATCGCACTCGACATCCAAGACCCGGAAGAGTTCCGGTTTCCACCCTCACTCTGGGTGCAAACCGTCTACGACTTTTCCCTGGCGTATCACAACCAGACATTGCACCGGGAACATATGTTGAAGGCGCTGACTCCTCTGTACTTGGGGCGGACGGCTTCTTTCGTCCTGGAAACTCAGCATGGGGATTCCGCGGAGGTCGATCGAACGGTGGAGAGGCTATGCCGCGAGTTCGAGTTGTCGAAGTCGTATCTCGTGGAACAATGGAGGTGGCGCGATGAGTGACCTGTGGAGAGATACGATGGTCGCCGGCTTTCGTGACACCGTGATGCAAATCGTGCTCGTGTTACCGCGGCTCCTCGCCTTGCTCACCTTTCTCACACTGGGGCTGTTGGCTGCCTGGTCGGTGAAGGTGCTCACCCTGCGGGTTCTCCGGACCTTCGGATTCGATTCGTTCTGCGAACGATTGGGCATTGCCCAGCCGCTCTCACAAGCGGGAGTCCGACGCCCAGTTTCCCTAGTCGTCAGCGGGGTCCTGTTCTGGATTGTCTTTTTATTATTTGCCTTCATGGGCGTCGATGCCATGAACCTCCCGGCAACGGCCAATTTGATCAGTCAGATCGTCGCCTTCTTGCCTAACGTGCTGGCCGCGTCCCTCGTTCTCCTGGTGGGGGTGCTGTGCGCCAATTTCTTTGCCGAGGCCTCCTTGATTGCTGCCGTGAACGCCCAGGTCGAAGAAGCCCGGGTCGTCGCGGGGTTGGTGCGATGGGGCCTCCTATTGTTCACCTGCGCGATGGTGCTGACCCAGTTGGGGATTGCGAAGGAGATTGTCATCGCGGCCTTCTCCATCACGTTCGGCGGCGTGGTACTCGCGCTTGCCCTGGCCGTGGGCTTGGGCGGGCGACATCTTATGAGAGAGATCCTCGAACGACGTTTCAGCCGGCATGAACACAAGGCCGATCAGTTGTCACATTTATGAAGCGAACCACACGCACAGATGCACCGCAGAAGAGGCGGGCAGAGCAAATGAGCCGGGGAAACCAGGTGCCATCTTCCGCTTTGACGAGCGAGGGACGTCTCCGAGTGGCGATTGAACATGTCGAACCGGAAGTCGATGGGGGCCGGTATCCGATCAAGCGAGAGCTTGGAGATACGATTGTTGTGCAAGCAGACCTTTTTGCGGACGGACACGATGTGATACGAGGCCTCCTCCGCTCCCGTCATGAGCATCAAGATGAATGGCTTGAAACGCCGTTGAGTTTTTCAGGAAATGATCGGTGGCAGGCCTCGTTCGAAGTGCGTGAACTAGGCCACTATCGATATAGCATCATCGGATGGGTGGATCATTTTGCCACGTGGCAGCGCGACATGCGCAAGCGGTTGATCGCACAGCAAGATGTTACCGTGGACATCTTGATCGGCACACAGCTGATCGAAAAAGCGTACGGTCACGCATCCGACACATCACGGCGCCGCCTGAAAGATATCCAGGCGGCGGTGTCTCGCTGTGATCCCCGCTCTCAAGCTGAACTGGACCTGCTGCTAGGAGAGGAAGCGGCGGAAGTGATGGCAGACTGCGTCGACCACCGCCTGAGCAGTTCTTACGATCGGGAACTCCTCGTCGTGGTAGATCGCCCCAAAGCTAGATTCAGCGCCTGGTATGAAATGTTTCCACGTTCTACGACCGATGAAGATCAGCCCCACGGCACATTCAAGGATTGCGAATCACGGCTCTCGTATATCGCGGAGATGGGGTTTGACGTACTCTATCTCCCCCCGATTCATCCTATTGGCGAAACCCATAGGAAGGGGCCAAACAATAATCCACGTGGCGACTCGGCTTCTGTAGGCAGCCCCTGGGCCATCGGATCCCGCAACGGCGGGCACAGGGCTATCCATTCCCAATTGGGTAGCCTCGAGGATTTCAAGCAGCTCCTGGCTGTCGCCCGCGAGAAGGGCATCGAGATTGCCCTCGATCTGGCCTTCCAATGCTCCCCCGACCATCCTTACGTCCAAGAACATCCGGAATGGTTTATGACACGCCCTGACGGCACCATCCAATTCGCGGAAAATCCGCCCAAACAGTACCAGGATATCTTTCCATTGAATTTCGAGACCGACGCGTTCCCCGAACTCTGGAAAGAGCTTCGAGGCGTTGTCCAGTACTGGATCGATCATGGCATCCGGATCTTTCGCGTAGACAATCCCCATACGAAGCCATTTCTCTTTTGGAAATGGCTTATCGGCGATGTGAAAGCCGCGTATCCGGAGACCATCTTCCTCGCCGAAGCCTTTACCAGGCCCAAGGTGATGTACCATTTGGCAAAGGTGGGGTTCACGCAGTCGTATACCTACTTTGCCTGGCGCAACAGCAAGCCGGAGCTCACCGACTATTTCACTGAGCTCACCACGTCTCCAGTACGGGAATTCTTTCGCCCCAACCTGTGGACGAATACACCCGACATTCTCACTGAACACTTACAGCACGGCGGCCGTCCGGTGTTCATGGTCCGGCTGGCGTTAGCTGCAACTTTGGGATCGAGTTACGGTATTTATGGGCCGGCCTTTGAACTCTATGAAAACCGCCCGCAGAAACCAGGCAGCGAGGAATACCTGGATTCTGAGAAATATGAAGTGCGGCGCTGGGATATCACTCGACCGGATAGCCTGAAAGAGTTCATCGGCCTGATCAACCGTATCCGCCGTGAGAATCCTGCTCTGCAAAGCGATGCTCATCTGCAGTTTCATCCCATCGACAACGACTACCTCATGGCCTATAGCAAACAATCGCCTGACGGTTCGAACGTCATTCTCGTCGTGGTGAACCTCAGTCCGCACCACGTCCATGCCGGCTGGCTGGAATTGGATCTCTCAGCCCTCGGGATTCACGCGAACCGCCCATTTCAAGTCCATGACCTCCTCACGCACGCCTATTATGTGTGGCAGGGGTCTCGAAATTATGTCCAGCTCGATCCGCATTCAGTTCCGGTACAAATTTTTGCTGTGCGCCGGAACCTGCGACGCGAACAGGATTTCGATTATTTTCTCTAGACCGTCGCGAAGGCGATCGACGTAATGATCAGAGTGCACAACAACTGGAAGGCGGTCTTCGAAGGTCCGCCGCGCGCTGAAATTGAGAAGGTGCTGCCGGCCTTTCTCACGGCATCTCGATGGTTCGGCGGCAAAGCGAAGACCATTCGTTCCACGAAGTTTGCGGATGTTTTGCGGGAAAACAGCGGGGATGGCCCCATGGTCTTGGGCTTGATCGAGGTGACTTACGATGAAGGAGGGGTAGACACGTACACGCTCCCCATGACAGCCGTCTTCGGTAAAGAAGCAGACCGGATGACCCACGACCATCCGCAGGCAATCATCGTGGCATTGACGGTCATTCATCTCCAGAAGGAACTTCCTGGAATTCTGTACGATGCCTTGTGGAATGACGCCTGCGCCTATTCGCTCCTGACCAGCATGGGTCGAGGTACGCAATTCCAGGGATCCACCGGTTCATTGGCCGGATCGGCAACTGATTTGTTTGACGAGGCGGCAATCTGCGCGTACGCGGCGTCCAGTTCCGTTCTGAAAGGTGAACAGAGCAATACCTCGGTGAAATTCGATGACTGCCTCATCATGAAGATGTACCGCCGAGTCGAACCTGGGATGAACCCCGAATTGGAAGTGGGGCGCGCCCTCACGGAACGACGCTTTCCCCATTCTCCTTCCCTCGTAGGCGCGCTTGAATATATTCAGGAGGGCACCGAGCCCACGACTCTCGCGCTTGCACAAACCTTTGTCGCGAATCAAGGGAATGCCTGGGACTATACGCTGACGCAGCTCTCACACTATCTCGATCGAATTCTCGCGCTCGATCACAAGGGCGGAGAACCTGGACAGGGGCCGCTTGAAGGGTCCAATCAGGAAGCCACTACCAGTGATTTCCTGTTTGGGTACCGTGATTCGGCAAATTTATTGGGACGGCGAACGGGGGAGTTGCACATGGCGCTCGGACAACCCAGCGAGGTAGCCGCCTTTGCGCCAGAGGCCTGCTCTTCATCGTATGTGCAGTCCAGGGTCCATGCCATGCAGGCGTCCGCCACTAAGGCCTTGACGTTGCTACGACGCCGATTGACCGTCCTTTCTGAAACAGATCAAGAACTGGCTCAAGCGGTCATGGAACAGGAGCCCGCCCTCCTCGATCGATTGGGGACACTGTGCAGCCAGCCCTTGAGCGCCCTGCGCATTCGATGCCATGGCGACTATCACCTGGGACAGGTTCTCTACACGGGCAGCGACTTTGTCATCATAGATTTTGAGGGAGAACCGGCAAAACCTTTGGCCGAACGCAGAACTAAACGTCTTCCCATTGTGGATCTGGCCGGCATGGTTCGTTCATTTCACTATGCCGCGCACGTGGCGCTACGCACATTACCGAGTCGCCGCTCTCTCCCGTCGACCTCGCCCGATTTGGGTCCGTGGATCGAACAGTGGTATCGAAACGCCCGCACCGCATTTCTCAGAGGCTATCGGACAACTGCCGGGGAGGCGAAATTCTTGCCTCAGTCTCATCAAGAGTTCGATCTTCTGCTGGACGTGCATGTTCTCGATAAGGCGTTTTACGAACTGACCTATGAATTGAATAACAGACCGGACTGGGTCGGACTTCCTCTGACCGGCCTCCTACAACCGGCTGATACCTCTCTGGTCACTGATGATACGGATGGCGGAGGAACCGTCGCACACAAGCCGGTTCCAAGCCCAGCAGGACAGGCGAAAGCTGAGGTGAATCAGTGAGCCAGCAAAGATCTGCGAAAAATCTCAGTCCTGAGGCAACCACCAGACTGACGGACGACGATGTCTATCTCTTGAATGAGGGAACACACTTCAAACTCTACGACAAACTTGGCGCACACCCCATGGTGCGTGACGGACAAGAGGGAACATACTTTGCGGTGTGGGCGCCAAATGCAAAGCAGGTCTCCGTTATTGGTGCGTTCAATGACTGGAACCAAGACAGAGACCTCCTCCATCCGCGAGGATACTCTGGCATTTGGGAAGGCTTCGTCCCGGAGGCTGTGAAGGGGACGTTATACAAATACCATATCCACTCGCGCCACTCGGGCTATCAAGTCGATAAAAGCGACCCGCTTTCATTCTTCAATGAAATTCCGCCGAAGTCGGCGTCGATTGTCTGGGACCTCGATTACGAATGGACGGACAACGAATGGCTGCGCACACGCGGGCAGACCAATGCATTGCATGCGCCGATGGCCATTTACGAGATGCATATCGGGTCATGGAAACGCATCGCTTCCGAGCAGAATCGATCGCTCAGTTATCGAGAACTGGCACTCCCCCTGGCTGAATATTTGAAGCAGACCGGATTCACACATGTGGAATTTCTGCCGTTGACCGATCATCCGTTCTTTGGCTCTTGGGGCTATCAGACGACCGGCTATTTTGCGCCCACTGGCAATTACGGCACGCCGCAAGACCTGATGTATCTGATCGATACGTTGCACAACCACGGAATCGGTGTTTTGCTAGATTGGGTGCCGTCCCATTTTCCGACGGATGAACATGGGCTGGGATTTTTCGACGGCACGCATCTGTATGAACATGCCAATCCTCAGCAGGGATTCCAGCCGGATTGGAATACCTTTATCTTCAATTTTGGCCGTAATGAGGTGCGCAGTTTCCTCATCAGTAGCGCATTGTTTTGGCTCGAGAAATATCATTTCGACGGCCTCCGATTGGACGCCGTCGCGTCCATGCTGTATTTGGACTATTCGCGCAAGGAGGGCGAATGGATTCCCAATCGGTACGGGGGCCGTGAAAATCTAGAAGCCATTACACTCTTGAAGCGATTGAACGAAGAAGTGTACCGGCACTTCCCGGATGTCCAGACCATTGCCGAAGAATCCACCGCCTGGCCGCTGGTGTCGAGACCGACATATCTCGGTGGCTTGGGATTCGGATTAAAGTGGGACATGGGCTGGATGCATGACACGTTGACCTACATGCAACGGGACCCAATCGATCGGAAATATCACCATCACAATCTCACGTTTCGGATGCTTTATGCCTTCCACGAGAACTTCGTCCTTCCACTCTCTCATGACGAGGTAGTGTACGGGAAAGGTTCGCTACTGGGAAAAATGCCGGGGGATGAATGGCAGAAATTTGCCAACCTCCGCCTGCTGTTCGGGCATATGTATTCGCAAGCCGCCAAGAAACTCATGTTCATGGGAGGCGAATTCGGTCAGCCGACTGAATGGTCCCACGACGGTCAGTTGGAGTGGACTGCACTGGACCTTCCGCTCCATCAAGGCATGCACCGGTGGGTCACCGATCTCAATCACACCTATCGCCGGGAATCTTCGCTTCATGAGGGAGATGTCGACCCTTCCGGCATCGAATGGATCGACTGTCAGGATGCCGAATCGAGTGTCATCAGCTTGATAAGAAAAGGGCGTGCAACTGACGACATCATTCTCGTGGTGTGTAACTTCACTCCGGTTCCCCGTCCCAATTATCGAATCGGGGCGCCACGAGGCGGCTACTGGAAAGAACTCTTGAATAGCGATGCCGCCATCTATGGGGGACATGACTGGGGCAATGGCGGAGGCGTGGAAGCGACTCCCATTCCGCTGCATGGACGAACTCATTCGGTGACCTGCACATTGCCTGCGCTTGCTGTCATCTTCTTCAAATATTCTCCGTCGCGATCGTAAACTCTTCGAAACAATAAGCGGAGATTCCCCGCAGGTCCGGCCTGCGGGTTTCCTCGTGACTTGACCGTTGTATTTCACAGCCCACCGTTGCCATTCACGACTCGCATAAACATCAAACCGCTTCTCCCTCCTGTTCTTACAGAAAATCAAACGTTTGTAGCCGTCAATCCGGGCTTTCTCCTGGGCATGGGTGTTGCTGATGCATGGGAACAGCAAGCGTAGACCCGCATCCCATTTATGCCACATCGCTCCGGCCTACAGGTCGGACCAATCGAGGAGGACAACATGAAGAGAACCATCGCCCTGTATTCGACAGCATTCGTGATCGGAGCCTGGACTCTGCTGGGTTTCAGCCCCTCGCAGGCATTGTCCAATGGCCTCGAACCAGTCGTATGGAACAATCAGCAGAAATCCTCCGCTTGGGCGGAAGAATTGCTCGGTCAGGTGGTGACATACCAAACCATGGCCGAAAAAAACCTGATTCCAGGAAGTTTTCAACCGTATGTCGAGCAGACGAGCAAGATTCGGGAGTTGCACCGGTCCGGCAATCGACGTGCGACATACGACGGCGTCAATGCGTTGATGGTCATGCTCGAGGCGCGGGTTGGTGGTATTGATGAGCACAGCGCTGAGGCCTTGTGGGATTTTTGCTATCGGGTTACTCCCGATGAATTCCACGCACGTGATCGACACATCCGCGCGAAAGGGGCAGACACGGTAAAAGAGCACGAAGAATTCATGCGCAACATGGAAGAACGGGCAGGAATGAGTTTTTAGTCGTCACTTGTTTCATTGAACAGCGAATCTGACACCGGGTCGGGGGCTTGTTTATCGAACGGCCCCCGGCTACTCGCCCCAAATTGGGGAATGGAAGATTCTATGTTCCATGACCGTCCAACCACTGCTTCATCGCCATGTGGAGATTCCTCTTGCTGTGTTCTGCTCTCACGATCGGATCGGAGGCTGTCCTCATGCCGACCTCTCTCAGGGCAGAAGCTGGGCAGATCGGCTATGGGCCGACCTCGCCTGCACTCTTCTCTCCGATCGACAGCCCCGTGATGGAAACCGACCCTGTCGCGATGCGGCCCCTCCCTCCGGCCTTCGACATCCGGAATTTCTGGATGCGCGCTGACCTTCGTGCCAGACCGGAATGGCGTAACGGGGTGTGCTTCGGAGGAGGGCCTCCGATCAATGGGGCCTGCAACAGCCTCAACCTCTCCGGATCCGGCACTACCGCCCATAATGGTTCCAAGGCTAGCGACTTCTTCGTCCAGCAATGGGCGCGGGTAGGCCTCGGATATGATCCTTCACCCAATCTCAACTTTTATCTTGAGCTCCAGGATTCGGCCACTTGGGGAGGCAGCGGCAATCCGACGGACGGAAGCCAGGGGGCAGACGCATCCAACCATCAATGCGCGACCCAACGACCAGGACAATGTCGCCTCGGGATCCGCGCGGGCTACGCGCTCATCCGCAATCTCGCCGGTGTCGAAGGGCTCAGTGCGAAGTTCGGCCGCCAATATGTCGTGTTCGGCAATCAACGATTGTTCGGACACTTCGATTGGGCGAATACCGGCTACTCCCACGACGGCGTCATGTTGAGTTACACGCGAACCGATTTTGACGTAAAGCTCGGCTGGTTTCGCAATGCTGAAACCGACCTGGATCAAGGGCATCCCGGCGGAAGCCTGACCCCGAATCTGTTAACCTGCAACCAGGATGTGGCCTCGCAGTCCGTCTGCAATCCGGTCCTCGCGCAGCACGCGACCGACGCTGGGAGCGACGTCGACATGGTCGTGTTCTACAATCAAATCCGGACCTTCCCTCGGATGATTGTCGAGCCCTATTACGTCATCTACTCCAACCGCCTTCCAGAACGGGCCAATCCAGGTCAGTATCTCCCTAAATCAGCGTCTCAACTGCGACATATGGCCGGCCTCCGCCTCGAACTGCGCGACGGCAACTGGGATGTTGTGCATGAATCAGCCTACCAATTCGGCCGGACGGCTGATGGATTCGGCTTCGATAACCAGCGCAACTTGAGGATCAATGCCTGGGCGTCGGGAACCTGGATTGGCCACACCTGGTACACGTATCCCTGGAAACCCCGGCTGGCGATCGGATTCGACTATGCCTCCGGAGACGGGGATAGCAACTGCGTCACCCCCGGCGGAAACCTCGCACGCAGTTGCGGCGGCAATGCCAACACCTTCGAAAACTTTTTTCCGACTAATTTCCTCCACGTCGGGTACATGCTGAACGGCGCCTGGCGCAATACGGTTCAGCCGCAGATGAACCTGCAGGCCAGGCCGACCAGCCGAGATCACATCGAGATCTGGGCGCTGCGCAAGTACTTGGCAAGCGCGCGCGACAACTGGTACCGTGGATCGCAGGCGCCGCTTATTTTTTCCCGATCCGACAATCAGACGACCCATGTGGGCGACGAACTCGATCTCGCATGGAGCCACATATTCGCAGACGGGAAAGTTTCGTTGGCCGTCATCTACGGCCATTTCTTTTCGGGCCCCTACATCCGCCAGCAGCTCGGCACATCCGCGGATCAAGACTGGGGCATCGTACAACTGTGGACAAATTTTTGAGTCGCCATGCAACGCGCAACCTTGAATTTTGAGACGCTCCTCGAAGTCACGAATGCCCTGAACTCGCAGCGAGACATCGAGAGTCTCTGGCGGGTCATCGCCGACCAGATCCAAAAAGTTATTCCGTGGGATCGTGCGGGCATTACCTTGTACGAATCCGATACCGATTCCTTTCGGTTCTATGCCGTCATCACCAATATGGCCACTCCGGCTCTGGCGCATGACAGCGTAATCCCCCGTGAAGGCAGCGCGGTAGGATGGGTGCATGACAACCGTCGCCTGCACATTCGTGCCAACCTTCAGAAGGAGCAAGTCTTCCTGGAGGACCGTTTTTATACCCAAGAAGGGTTAGGACGCATGATCAACCTGCCGTTGCTGGTCCGAGAACATTGTCTCGGAACATTAAACATCGGCAGTGTGCGAGAGGGCCATCCGGATCCGGACGACTGCAAATTTTTGCAGCAGGTCGCCACTCAGATCGCCTATGCCATCGATCACGTACTCGCCTATCAGCAGATCAAACAATTGAGCGAGCGTTTGCGACGCGAGAATGAGTATCTTGCAGAGGAGGTCAAGGCAAGCCGAAATCAACGCCTGCTGGTCGGCGCATCTTCCTCATTCAGCAAGGTGGTCGAGCTTGTGAAAGCCGTCGCTCCGACCGATACAACCGTCCTCCTTCTCGGGGAAACCGGGACGGGCAAGGAAGTGTTGGCCCAGGCTCTGCATGACTTAAGCACGCGCAGTCAAAAGCCATTTATTCGCGTCAATTGCGCAGCCCTTCCTTCAGGCCTGATCGAGAGTGAATTATTCGGTCATGAACGCGGTGCCTTCACCGGAGCCCAACTCCGAAGAGCCGGACGTTTCGAATTGGCCCATACAGGCACCTTGTTTTTAGACGAGGTCGGCGACATGCCGTTAGAGACCCAGGCCAAGCTGCTGCGTGTACTCCAGGATGGCATGGTGGATAGAATTGGCGGAACTCAGCCGGTCTCCGTGAATGTTCGTCTAATTGCCGCCACCAATGCCAACCTTTCCGCGGCGATTCAACAGGGGACTTTTCGAGCCGACCTGTACTACCGGCTCCACATCTTTCCAATAGCCGTCCCTCCCCTCCGGGAACGCCGTGAGGATATTCAACTCCTCGCGCAACATTTCCTCGCGCAGTTCGGCGCCAAACATAAGCGACCACATCTGACCTTTGACCCGCAATCGCTGGCACGGCTCCTTTCCTACAACTGGCCCGGAAACGTCCGCGAGCTTCAAAATGTGATTGAACGAGCAGTGATCCTCTCCAGCTCATGCCAGGTCACCGTAGATGAAATGTTGCTTCCAATCCTACAGGCCGGTCGCGCCGCCTCGATGAATCAGACCGACAGCCTCCAAGAACTCGAACGGCACCATATTATTTTGATGCTGGAACGGACCAAATGGCGAATCTACGGCGACCAGGGGGCGGCCACTCTGTTAGGACTCAATCCGGAAACGCTGCGAAGTCGCTTACGGAAGCTGGGCATCCGACGGCCTGTCCCAAGATCACCGGAAACCACTCCCCTGTCCTAACCTGTTCACAATACTGAGGTCATCCTTTTTTTGACGCCTCGCATAACAGGTTCTGGTGGGTCCAGCGGGGAGAAGGTCTCGGCTCAACGGCTGAGCATTTCTGAACAACGGCTCGCTCATTTGACCAGACTGTCACTAGCATGATAAGTTGCTAAACCGTACGAGTTACGAGCGAGTGTCCCACGCTTCGCGTTTCGTCATTGCCGCGCGATCGCTTCCTCTAGTTACGCTCCTCCTACGGCCCATTTCCCACATCCTAACCAGGAAATGGGCAAAGCAGGGGGCGAGAGTATACTGCCCTCCTGCACCCAGTTTGATGGCCTGGACATCGCCATCCTGTTGTTCGCCGAAAGGAGTGTACGATGAAAATAACGTCTGTCTGGCGTGGCAACAAGCCCAATCATAAGAAGAAGCGGACGGTTCCCAAACTGAGAATACGGTGGACCGAACTCGGTCTGGTTGATCCCTCTGTGGATTCGCACGAGACACCGATGGATCAGATTCGTCGTGAAGTCACGGCACTGGCCAGTTCAGGATTTGGAGCAGAGACCCGCGCCCGCTCAGAACAAACGCAGGCGCGCCCGGCACGGACGCATGCTCGGACGAGCGCAACTCGCTCGGTCCGTCGACCAGCCGGATCATAACGAGACAGACCTATTTGCTCCCCGGTCGGGGAAGACGAATAGAAGGAGGGAACCATCGCACGAGCAGGCAAGACCACTATCGCGAAACGCGATCGAGAAAAAGCCAGGCAAGTGAAACAGCGGGAAAAGGAAGCCCGTCGCGTACAACGTAAAACCGAGAAGCCAGACCGGCCCGTGACATCGGAGGGAGAAGATCCCGATCTGGAAGGGTTACGGTGGGGACCCCAGGAACCTCTGTACTAAACAGAGGTTCCTGGATCTGCCTCGAATGCGGTGGCGTTAGGATGCCTTCACGATAAAGCGGTCTTCTCCAAACACTCCGCGCAATTGCTTGCTCACGAGTGAGCGATATTCACCCTTCTCTTTTGCCATTCGTACCATTCCCTCGGCATCGGTCAGAATGAGCAGATCTTCTTCTGCAATCAGCACTCGATCACCCTTCCCGACGTTAATCCGGTACTGTGTCCGTCCATCGGGATTCCGGCTTGGACCGGTGACGATTTCCGTCAATCCGTCAATATGTCCTTTTTGCCCATCCAAACGATGCTGCACCATCGTCCCGTCCGGAATTCGGACCCACTGACTCGCTGCTCGCGGTGCATCCTGGTTCTGATCACTCACCTTCATTCCTCCCTTGCAACGTATGCTCGCTTAATTAAGAGACTGGCCCGAGATCGCTTCCGTTCTTGATTCCCCCATTGGTCTCCCGGGGTGCCCCATCGACTGTCTGGCGCCATCCCTGGGCGGACCCGCCACGCCGCCGGCGCCGTTCCGACTCACTCCGTGGCCCGTGTCCATCCGGTCGTGATGAAGGCGCCAGTGAAGCCGGGCTTCCTTCTGCGCGAGGCACCGCTTGACCGAGCAATCGCTCGATGGCGCGCAGCTGTTCCTGGTCTTCCGCCGTCACAAATGTCGTAGCACGGCCGGTGGTTCTCATCCGAGCCGTACGCCCGATCCGGTGTACATAATCTTCCGGGCAATTGGGCACATCATAATTGATCACATGCGCAATATTTGCCACATCGATGCCTCGTGCGGCAATATCCGTTGCAACCAATACGCGATACGTCCCTCGCCGGAATCCTTCCAGAGCCGCCCGCCGTTGCGGCAGGGTACGTCCACCGTGCAGCACCGCCACGCGATGACCGGCCGTATCCAACAGATTGCCAAGTCGATCCGCCCGATGCTTCGTCCTGGCAAACACCAGCACGGTATCGGACTCGGACTGCAGAAGGGACATCAGGAGCGCATTTTTCCGATCATGCGTGGTGTGATGCACGGCCTGTGAAACTCCGTCAGCTGTCGTCGCGGACTTCGTCACCATGACTCGCACCGGATCTTTTACGCTAGCCTGCGCCAACCGCGCCAGATCCATGGGCATCGTGGCCGAGAACAGCAACGTCTGCCGCTCTTCCGGCATCGCATCGAGAATCTGATTGATCTGCTGGGCAAAGCCCATGTCCAACATGCGATCGGCCTCATCGAGGACTAGGATGCTCATCGCCAGTAGGCTGATCGTTCCGTTCCACATATGATCGAGAAGCCGGCCGGGAGTGGCAACGATGATATCCGGACGTTGCCGCAATCCCCTCACCTGAGCCTGCATGTCCGCCCCGCCCACAACCGTGGTGGCAAACAACTGCAGGTCGCGGCCCAATGTATCGATGGTCGCTTGAATTTGTATTGCCAACTCACGGGTCGGAGCCAAAATGAGCGCGCGTGGCTGCCCTTTTGGTGTACCGCTCAAACGCTCCAGCATCGGAATCACAAAGGCCGCGGTCTTGCCCGTTCCTGTCTGCGCGCAACCCAACACATCCCGTCCGGACAAGGCATGGGGTATGGCCTGAGCCTGAATGGCCGTCGGTTCAGTAAAACCGGCTTTGGTTAAATTACGTAATAGGGTGGGAGACACACCAAGGGAGTCAAAACTCGTAAACGCAGTCGTCTGCACGCAGCTATCCTTTCGTTGTGGATCGCATTGAGACGGGATCAGAGAACCGAGGGGAGGGTGAATCCGGAAGGAGTCAGCTCCAAACTGGACCTGGTCGCGATGCGATCGCGCGGTCCACGTTGAGGAGGTACAGCATTGGTGGACCGATACAATGCTGCAGTAGAACATCACTCTACCGCACGGCGCCCCTATCGGTCAACTAGTCCGCGTGTTCCGGCCGACTCCCTGCTGACCGATTGGCCTGTTGGGAAGGGTTTTCCGCAGCGCCCGAATAGCCTATACTGGAATCTAGCAAATGAGGCCCACGATGCAAATGATAGTCGTCCTCCTCTCTCTGTTCTTATGGCTTGACGGTCAAATACTGACGGCGAACGCCGCATCGGAAGCTTCCGGCAGCGGTAAGGCCGGATCCAACCAGGGCGTGACACTCGACGAAATCGGTCGAGGTTTGAAGAGTGCTGCGAAAAACATCGAGGAGGAAATTCCGAAAATCGGCCCCGCCATCGGCAAAACCTTCAAGCAAGTGACCGGCAGCGATAAGGAAGCGGGCAAATCCTCCAAACCTTCCCCGTCTCCGAACTCGACTAAGTCGAAAAAATAGCGGCACGGCCCGCCCTGCTCACTTCCCACTTAGGGTAAAATTCACTCTCCGATGGCGATGAGATTGACGGCACTTCTTTCAGCTGCACTCCTTCTTTCCTTCCTCGCAGGCTGTACCTCCATACAACCACCGGGCTGCTCACCCGATGAACATTCAGTAGTGCTGGATACACTCTATTTTGGCACGGCTAAACCACACGGTGTCGTCACTACCGAGGAATGGGCAGCCTTTCTCAACGATACGATCACACCGACTTCGCCTGAAGGGCTGACATCCTGGGTTGCTTCAGGTCAGTGGAAGACCTCCTCAGGTTTGTTGGAACAGGAACAGACCTATGTGCTCCAATTGGCGCACGAGGAAGATCAGGAAAAAGACCGGGCCGTGCGTCGGATTATCGAGAGCTACAAGAAGCGATTCCAGCAGGAGGCGGTTATGAGGATTCGTTCACAGGCCTGCCGGTCCTTCTAACTAAACGTTGTATCGGACCGGTCAACCGGCACAAACATAATTGGATGGATGATACAGAGTGCATTGGCGGATAAGTACCCATCGGGGGAAAGCACTTGCAGGAAATGATGCGAGCAGGGCCGTCTCGAGACAGACGACAGACCCTGCTCGTAAATCAGTGGTCAGAACTCAGACACACGAGGCAGGCTCACCCTGCCGGGGTGAATGCCTGCGCTACGGTCGTCACAACCTCACGCCCACGTGCGATGTTGTTCGCTGACATGCTCGCTACCGTTCGTCTTCGCAATGACCCACGACACATCGTCCGGAATCGAGACCACCTTCAGCTCGGCACAATGGCCATTGGCCTCTCTCTGCAACTCTTCCACCACTTGAACCAGCCGCTTGTCGTCGCGCGGGACCAACATGCCGCATTGATTGAGACTCGGCTCCTGTGGGCCTGCCGCTGAGGGCCAGTAGGCTCCCAGATCGGTCTCCTTGAGTGCATCCGGCTGCCCCAACTCACGCAGACGCAGGAACGCTTTGTAGCTCAGGCAAAACTGATCATAACTTTTGTTGATCACGATTTTTCGCATGACACATGCTCTCTTTCTGGTTCTATCGCAAAGGAGGCGCGCGCCCCACTGATAGCCATACGTTCTGAATCAATGTGCCGAATTAGGCGGTTGGCTTCGGATCTTGGTATCCGAGGTAATTTCCGCTCCAATGGGCATGGCGGCGATCCGCCCACAGACTGACTTCGTCCTTGTGCCCCTCACCATAACGCTTCTGGATCACATCACCAAACTTCACGAGACTCCCTTGGATTTCACCAAGATCGCTTTCAGTGATCTTCTCCCAGTTGGCCTTGAGGGGAGCTTTGAGTTGCAGCCAGAACTGTTGGAATTGTTCCTGTGTCATATCGTCTCCTTTATGTATCCGTGGCGAGTACCGCGCCACACCGTTGTGAGGGCTGACACGCGCGGACGCATGCCGAGACCCGGTGGTCTAAGATGGGAACTCTGGCGTAGAAGCGGCGAAGACCGGGGAATCAGACGCGCGTAGGATGGAAGGAGGCGCGCAAGATGGGACAGTCGGCGTGGCTCAACACGTCATGCCCCACACTACAGGGCATTACTGGCCGTGTCAACGGAACCAACAGCGGTCCAAGGACCAAGCCATTGATTCCATGCAACTTAATTATTTTGAAGGGGCAAGGGGCACGTCGAATCAGGCATCAGTCAAATCAACCAAGTAACAAGGAGGGTAGCGGCCAGAGGAGTTAGACGGGCGGGAGACTCACTCCCACCCGTCAGAAACCTTCAGAAGCCCGCGCACGCTTGGTTGAGCTGGCTTACTTTACGAAGCTCAAGCCGTTGTAACTGAAGCAGACACGGCTTTCGGCATAAATTCCTTGTAGCCGTATCGCTCGGCCAGATAGGCCTTCGCTTCGTCACTGACGTACTCGGTAAACTTGTACCGATCGTCTTCGACCGTCTTGGCGTCTTCCATCACCTTGTCGGTCGGAATCGCGTACTCGATGTTGCATGAGGTATAGGCTTGAATATAGGTCGGGCCGATGTCCCGGGCGATCAATACGGCCTTTTTGATGACGCTTTCCACCCGCCGCGGATTGTTTGGCACGACCGTGGCGATATAGGAACAGCCGGCGACTTTGGCCATCGTGACCATGTCCATTTTTTCGAACTTCTTGCCGAGCGGAGCCATTTTCAACACAGCGCCACGGGTCGTCATCCCGCTTTCCTGCCCGCCGGTATTGCCGTACACTTCGTTATCCAACATGATGGTCGTAAACCGTTCCTTCCGGAACCAGGAATGCAGCACCTGCTGAAAGCCAATGTCGGCGGTTCCGCCGTCACCTGCAATCACCACCACATCTTTCGGCTTGTCGCCGAAACGGAGCCGAAGTCCGCGCGATAAACCGCTCGCGACACCGTTCTGGTCGC
Source organism: Nitrospira sp. (assembly GCA_024998595.1). GTDB lineage: Bacteria > Nitrospirota > Nitrospiria > Nitrospirales > Nitrospiraceae > Nitrospira_A. Next base: position 13,426 of record JACOEK010000010.1, on the reverse strand, counting down.
CGTAGTTCCCGTACACGAACGGGATTGCTGCTTGGGAAATCGCCAATCGTCCGCAACCGGCCGTTCCGACGGTAATGGTATCTTCGGGATTCGGAAAGGCAATAATCGCCAACCGGATGAACAGAGTCATGGCACAACCGGCACACATCGGGTGTTCTTCCAGGATTTCCTTGAAGCTGCCCATCTGCGATACCGTAGTCTTTTTTCCGAATGGTCCATGTTCGACCATATCCCGATATTCTTTCGGCATAAACTGCTCGAAACCCGGTGCAAACTTCACATAATCAAGACTCATCTAAAACCTCGCTCTCTCATTGCCGCGGAAGCGGCGGTGATAATCCTATCGCTTACGACACCAGTTGCTTGGCAGCGGCTTTCTTTTCTTTGGCTTTGGCATCACGCTCCGCTAAGAGCTGTTTCGCCGGCTCGCTGATGTATTCCTTGAAGGCAAAACGCTCCGTGGGCTTCTCAGAGTCCCGCATTTCCTGCAGACCTTCCATGCTGTTCTTGCCGATCTCCAGAATGCAGGGCGTATAGAGTTGCAGATAGGTCGGCCCGATTTCACGCGCGATCAGTACGGCGTTGCGCACCACCTTCTCGACCAGAGAGGGCTTGCTGACCGTGCAATTGACCACGTAGTGACAGCCGGACTCCCGGGCAATTTCAGGCAACCTGACCTTATCGAACAGTTTTCCGACCGGCGCCATCTTGGCCACGAAGCCCTTCTGCATTAGACCGCTCTCCTGCCCGCCCGTGTTGGCGTAGAGTTCGTTATCGAAGCAGATGGTTGTGAACTTTTCTTGCCGAAACCAGGCCTGCAGGGTCATGTCCAGGCCGATGTCCACCGTCGCACCATCCCCCGCCAACACGACCACATCCTTGATCCGATCAGGAAAGCGGACACTCAACGCACGTTTGAGCCCCGACGCGATCGCATTCTGGTTGCCGAACAGGGAGTGGATGTTGTGGACGGCCACCATCGGAAACACGAGACTCGTACAGCCGGTCGAGCCAACCATGACCGTATCTTCGGGGTTGGGAAGCGACGCTAAAATATAGCGAAAGGCCATGGATTCAGGACATCCGGCACAGAGTGAGTGCTGTTCGATGAGTTCCTTGGAGGTACCGATGTCTTTCCATCCCCGGTCTTCCTTGCCATAGGTCGCGCTGCTGACCAGGTCCTGGTAGTCCGACGGCATGATGTCGTACAGTTCCGGCGAAATCTTGATGCGTTCTTTGCTCATCTCTATCTCCTCTCAGCTCTGCTGAGCGTCAATGTGCGATATACCGTCTAGAAACTCTTGTCGTCCTCCGGCGCTCGACGCGTCAACCGCGACCGGCGAGCGTGCCGGAACGCACCCCAAGCGCGCGCTTAATTTCCTCCACGATGATCTCTGGCGGCATGGTCATCCCGCCACACACTCGCGGACCGGCGATGACACGCTCACTTCGTGGAATGGTCGCCTTGATCTCCTTCGCCATCCACCCGATGACATTGAATTCCGGCACAATGATGTGAGTGGCGTGCTTGGTGGCTTCCTTAATTTCCTCTTCCGGCCAGGGCCGGAGCGTTTTGATCTTCACCAGTCCCACGCGAATACCTTCATCGGCCAGAAGACGAATCGCTTCACGCCCCTGAGACACGGCGGTACCGGAGGTGACGATGAGCACGTCGGCCTCAACATCTTCAGTTTCGATTAACCCGTTCAACCAGGCAATCGTGTGCTTCCGCGACCGTTCTGCAGCAGCCCAGACCTCCTGCTGCCAGCTCGCGTGCGTGGCATAACTGATGTAGTTGCTTTTCATGATGAACGGATCGCGCATCATCCGGACCGGCGGACATTCCATATCCATGCAAGGCACCGGTGAACGATACGGGTCGTAGGGCGGCAGACACATATCTGTCGGCGTCAGATCGACAACGTCTTTGGTGTGCGTCACAAAGAATCCGTCGCAGCAGAGCGCCAATGGCAAATGCACCTCGGGCTCCTCCGACACCATATAGCCCACGAGAATCCAATCATAGAAGTCTTGCGCCGTCTCCGCATGCCAGACAAGCATGCCTGTCTGCATCAAATAGGAAATCTCGATGGTGTCCGGTTGAATCGACAGCGGGGAATTGATCCCCCGGCAGGTCACGATACATTGGATCGGGAGGCGGGCACCCGCCCACATGGGGAAATTTTCCATCGCCCGCATCGTGCCGGGTCCTGCCGTCGTCGTGAAGACACGGGCTCCGCCGAAAGCGGCCCCTGCGCATTGCGACATCACGGCAAATTCACTTTCCCCGCGGAAATAGTCTCCGATGTAGCCCTCCGCAAACAGCTCGCCGATCAATGCAGCGGCCTCGCTTTGCGGTGTGATCGGATACGCGATCATCACGTCGATGCTAGCGCGACGGATGGCTTCCTTAATGACTTCGCTGCCGGTATAAAAAGACGGCGTACGAGGCGCCTCCCGCATCATGATGCGGGGGTCGGTGAAGACCTGGCCTTTTTTATTTTTGGTTCCGATGACGGATGTGGGTTCCATAGCGGACCTCCTTCAGTCACAGTGACGACCGCACAGGGCAGCGACGCTGCCGGAATTAGGCACTGAATGAGCTGCCGCACCCACAGGTGGTCTTGGCTTGCGGATTCTTGATCGCAAAGCCAGAACCCTGCACGCTATCGACATAATCGACTTCACAGCCGTTCAATAGAGGAGCGCTTTGCGAATCCATGATCACCTTCACATCGCCCTTTTCAATGACGGTATCGTCGTCGCTCATCTTTGACTCGAATGCCATTCCGTATTGATAGCCATGGCAACCCCCGCCTTTCACGTACACACGCAACCCGAGCGTGTCTTTCTCTTCCAGCATCAATTCGCGAATTTTCTCTTCTGCCGTGGCGGTAATGGTAATCATAGGTTGCTCCCTTGTACTGCTATATGAAACGGACAATGGTGTCGGATGGAACGACTGGGCACAACACCGTTCTTCACCGCAAGCGACAATCGCTCCGTTCACGAAGACGGCATCATCGGTCAGTGCAGGGCACTCTGGCGTAAGAAGCGACGGAGACCGGACAATCAGTCGCGCGGGATGGAGGTTCGAAGCGCGAGGGAGAGAACAGTCGACGGAGCTAGAGACGTCATATGTTCACGCTAAGCTCTCTGGCGATCCGAGTCAAGCGATATTGAGACCTAGCCCGTTGTCAACTGATGCCGACAGGTATCCACTGAGTATAGAGCGGACCGCTGCTCTCAGCGCCGAGTGAAATCGGATCAATCGCCTCGTCACCGGCGACCTCGCCGATGAAATAAATTGCCCGAGTAGGCTACACCAAAGGCCCTAGACCTGAGTGGCAGCCCCGACTGGAACCGGCTTGTCCTGCGGTGTCGTTTGCAAAGAGGTCTTCAAGCCTTGAATGGCTCGCGCCACATCTTCCTCCGTCGATCCGAAACGATCCGCCATCACCTTGATGGCTTGATTGATCGCCTTTGTCATATTCGCGATGCGTTCTTCCGGAGTCATACTCATTCCTCGATTCTCCCACCTTCACTGAGGGTTATTGCCGGCTCATCAAGCTGTCTGCGTTGATAGATTCTGACCCTGTGCACAGGAACCGCTGCTAAAGAGCAATGTGCGGGCTAGGGATTTCACTTCAGTTGAGACCGCTTTCGCATGACCAACTCGTTCCGGTATTGCTTGCCGTCGATCACCTGACGAATCATCCGTTCATAACCGGAACTCACTCGTGTCTGTATCGTTGAGGCAGAGCGCAGGGATTCCGGCCGCGACGCTCATAGGTATGCGCAGAGTGGCCGCATGACGACGAGCCCGCTTACCACACGCGGGCCGGTCGCCTTGTCGCAACGTGGATCAGCATCAACAGCATGCCTCCCAGGGTAAAAAGCCAATACACCTGGGTCGGCATCTCAGCCAGCCCTGTCCAGTTGAGCGCCCAAACCACGAGTCCAAGCACCAGAGAAATCAACGCCGCGTGCAACATGACACACTCCTTCACTGTTCCTAAGACCTGAAACGAATTCCGCTCATCGGGCGCCCCAACCAGTCATCCACACCTGCGACCGTGGAGATGTGATAACGCGGCCTAGCAGGCGGCGACAGCCAAATGGGCCCAGGTCGCACGGGGCTCCAGGTGCCACTGGCGGTGAATATCGATCAGTGAATCGATGACTGCACCACATTGCCTGCAACCCCAGCCATATGCCAGTGTGCCGGTGACAATGTCCTTCATCTTAATCATCATCATGGGGCCATAACAACGCGGACATCTCATTGCGCTTTCTCCCGGGGATATGACCGCTCGTGACCGTGCCATGGCGTCCGTCGCCTCAGGGCCCGCTTCGTTCAAACAACTTTACGACCAGCGTCTTCTCTTTAATTCGTTCCATCAACTGCGCGCAGGACGCCTCGCGAATGATATTCGCGAATTGCGCATGATAGCTGGCCACCAGGCTTCCCCCGTCCATCACTGCATCGTAGACCAGCCAACGACCGTCCTGACTGACCAGCCGAAAGTCGATGAAGGTATCGACCTTGTCCCCGACCAGTCTTGTTTTGACTTGAGCAAAATCACTCGCCCTCTGCTCCGAGAGGTAACTGATCCGTTGGTCGGAGTATTCAACCATGCGATTCGCAAGCGCGTCCCGAAGCAACTGCACGAACAATCCGACATACTCCCGCCGTGATCCATCGCTGAGCTGCCACCATGATGCGCCCAGAGAGCGTTTGGCCATGTCTTCATAATGCACGTGATGGCGAATGACCTGTTCGATTTCCCAACGCCGTGCCTCGGATCGACTCGGATCTTTGAGCTCCTTGAGGATGTACAGCAATTCCGAGACGGTTCCCTTCACAGTTTCTGTAGGCCCCTGCTCGGACCAGGCGGCTGTGGCCTGCACCAGGCTCATCAGCAGGCTGATGGCTCCTACCAGGACCATGTCCCGCCAAGATCGCTGACGTAGTCCGAACCTTCGCGCCATCCCTATTGTGCGGCTATTGTTGATCATGCAGTCGTTCCTTCCGGTCATTCCAACCATCCGTCGCAATCATGAAGGAGAAGAACCTCGTTCAGACAAAACCGGACGGCCATCTCCTCGAGGCATCCGACGCCGGGCACGGTACTCTCCCCGGCAAATTCTTACGACTGGCGAGCCACCAGTCGATCCATGATCCTGCCGTAGATGTGTTCCGGCAAAATCTCTCTTGTCAGCAACTCTTCTCGATGATGGTAAGGCCGACCCTCCACGATCTTCTTTGCGTAATGTTCGCCGATTCCGGTCAGCGACTTCAGACGTGCAATCTCAGCACTATTGATATCGAGGAACACATTTCGACCGGCACCTCCAGGCGTCTCCTCCACCCCTGCCACCATTCGCCCCTGAATAGCCCCAGACCGTCCAGCGGTCCTTGAACGAACTCGATGTTCCATACGCATACAGTCGTCCTTTTCCTGCAGTGCTCACCCTTCAACATCTAGCGCCGGGCCACGAAAATGGACTCGATCTACGCTTCCAGCACAGCTCACTCGGCGCAATCCATGGGCAGGTAAAACTGTGCGGGATGGTCTTGCTATCGCCCAGGCACAGATCGCATGGATGTTCGATCAACCTCGTCGCGCTGACAACTCTGCTCAGCGATCAACCGCTGCCCCGGTGTCGCTCCCTGAGGGATTCTCGTCAGGCAAGTAGGCAATGTATCCTCGACGGCGCCGGAAGCGACCGCAACGGACTTGACCGGCGCAACTGCCACAACGGGTTTCTGTTCCGCCGCATGGATGGGCAATGAGACGGAAAGCAATCCGGCAGTTGCCAGAAAAAAACTCAGCCCTCTGGTGATAATCATTTGATGAGTACGCATGGGATGAACCTCCATAATCGGCAACCAATAACTACAGCTATAGACTAGCGACCCTTCACCACCATCACATAATCATGCAGGTAGGTGTACACCATCACGATCAGCAGGGTCCCACCGAAGCAAATCGCTGCAGCAGTGAACAAATTGTGTGAGGCCCAGAATAGTAGGGGCTGCGCCATCATGCGTTCCTCCATCCGTCATCGAATTCCCGCCGGCTGGCAAGAGGTCAAAGACCACTCGTCGCGCGAATGAACCACCTAGGCCTTGCCCTCCGAATTAGTGGACCAGATCGCCACCGCCCATGTGAAAACCATGATTCCGATGAGCGTCCAAATTTGATACATGACACCCTCCCTGACTGCGCGAATCTCGCCCTGGGCAGAAGATTCCATCCGAGTAGATCGACTGATCGATCAACGACCGATCATTGCGGGCTACCATCATTGGACTCTTGCTCTGTAGCGTCGAAGCAGCGAAGACTTGGGACTCGCACGCGCAGGGAGTGAGGAGGAAGGAGAGACGGGGCGCGCGAAAGGAGAAAGCCAGCGTGGCTCAGTACGTCATGGATCTACCCTAAAGGTCTGCGAGAGTGGTGTCAACGTACCGGAGGGCGGATCCCCATGCAACAGCATGATTCTATGCGGCAATAATTATTATCAGCTACTGGTCGATTTGCACCATATTCCGCGCCGATTCCTTTCCATTTACAACAGCGCGTGATGAACTCCACAGGTCGGTGAGGCTCCTTGACAAGGTGCGCACATCTTCCGCGAGTAAGTAGCCCCTGCAACAAACCATTTCGCCATGCCAGAGAAAGACCTGCGTGCGAGGCCCGAGTCCCTTCTTCACATGTCCGGAATCTGCCAATCGATCGGCGTGAGATTGGTCTCAGAGAGGGCACGATTGACCTGGGAGAAACAGCGTGAGCCAAAGAACTTGCCGGCCGACAATGGCGAAGGGTGGGCGCTCGTGATGACGACATGATGTCGATTGGTGATCAACGATTGCTTCTTCTTGGCCTCTCCCCCCCAGAGCATGAATACCACACGACTACGTTTCTCATTTAAGACCGCAATGATGCGATCAGTCACCGCTTCCCAGCCATGCTTCCGATGAGAGTTGGCCGCATGTGCCCGTACCGTTAAGACGGCATTCAACATCAGTACTCCCTGCCTGGCCCATGGCTCAAGGCAACCGTTGTTGGGGATGCGGCATCCGACATCATCGCGAAGTTCCTTGAATATATTTTTGAGAGACGGCGGCAACGAACGGATATCCGATCGCACAGAAAAACACAGACCATGGGCCATCCCGGGAGTGTGGTAGGGATCCTGCCCCAACAGCAGGACCCGGACATCCTCACAGGCAGTCATGTGCAGGGATCTGAAGATATCCTGACGCGGCGGAAGGACCACCTGCCCGTCAGCCGCTTCCTGTTCCAGAAATGCGTCGAGTGCACGAAGAGAGTTGCGGGTGGTGTCGTCTCTGAGCAACGTGTTCCAGCCGGAAGGCATAGGAGGTAACATAAACTGGATCTTTGCTCCTCACTCAAATTTTGCATGAAACGCGGAAACTCCCTGGCCATTTTGCATCTAGGACAAACATCTCCTCTATTGGAACTGTACGTGCAGCACCGTACCACGGCCATGACATCCGCCAGCGGGAATCATACTGGAACGCTCACTCTGAAATGTAGAAGAAAGGTGGAGGCCGGATCCTGGTTGCACAGGGCACCATCCTACTCGACGCGGACGATACATCCATTCTCTCAGCCTGTACGAAGAGAACTATATAGCGGATTCTGCAGCCGACTTGAAGTCAGTGAAGGGGCATTTCGGAGGGAACGTGAAAGACCAACATGCTCACGGGCGCATGACAATTGTATTAGCCACCATCGTCATAAACATCTGTGCCGTCGCACTTTTAACCTTCATGCCCTGGTCGGATTGGCGGACCGGGCTGGCGCTTAACTTATTCGACAATCTCCTCCTCCTCGGATTTGTCCTCAGGCACCGGGACATCATACTAAGGCGGCTGTTGCTCTTTGGCCTGACCGTAGGCTTTGCGGAACTGGCGGCAGATGCGTGGTTGGTGGATTACACCAGGACGCTGGACTATTCAATCGGCGACGGGCCTATGCTCTGGCGCTCACCGATATGGATGCCGTTGGCCTGGGAGATCGTGGGAGTGCAGTTCGGGTATGTGGGGCTGTGGTTATGGCGGCGCTTCGATAGATGGGGCCTCATCGCGATCGGCCTGTTGGGCGCGATCAATATCCCCTATTACGAAGAAATGGCGCGACGAATCAATTGGTGGGAATACAGCAAATGCCGCATGCTCTCCAATACGCCCTATTACATCATTCTAGGAGAATTCGGAATTGCGATCCTGTTGGCAATCCTGGCTAAAAGGGTGGTCCAGGCAGCCTGCTCAATACGGTCTGGCTCGGACTCGCAGGAGGAGCAGGAATCTTCATCTGTTATGCGGTCGCCTACGGGCTCACGGACGGGAGTATTCCACACTGAAAGATTTTGAAGCGAGATCATAGTCCATGGAGTGTTCACTCCGCTTGGATAGGCCGACACCAAAGCCTAGCGGTGTTGTCCTCCGCCGGTGAAACCAACTGCGACTGCCGCCACCTTCCCTGTGGCAAAAAATCATGCGGCGCTTGTTGGAACGGGCAGATCTGCGGTAGGGTCGGAACTATACTATGTTTCTGATTCACTCAGAGCTGCCCTGGTGGCAATCTGCCGTCATCTATCAGATCTACCCCTGGTCGTTTCAAGATTCTAACGGGGACGGGATCGGCGACCTCCCGGGCATCACCAGCCGACTCGATTATCTCAAGGGAACACCAGACTCACTGGGCATCGATGCCATCTGGCTATCCCCTATTTACCCCTCTCCGATGCATGATTTCGGCTACGATGTCATGGACTACTGCGACATCGATCCGCGTTTCGGAACACTCGCTGACTTCGACCGCCTCACGTCTGAAGCGCACCGCCGCGGCATTCGCATTGTCATGGACCTCGTCCTGAATCACACGTCCGACCAGCATCCATGGTTCCTCGAATCGCGGTCGTCCCGCACGTCCGCGAAACGCGACTGGTATTACTGGGCTGACGGCAAGTCAGCGCATCGGCCGCCGAACAACTGGGCGGCACGCTTCGGAGGATCGGCCTGGACCCAAGACCGGCAGACAGGCCAGTACTATCTGCATTCGTTTCTTCGTGAGCAACCGGATCTGAACTGGACCAATCCCGCCGTGCGTGACGCCCTCTTCGGCGTGGTTCGCTTCTGGCTCGAGCGCGGCGTGGACGGCTTCCGACTTGACGCGATCAACTGGCTCGGAAAAGACACGAACTGGCCGAACAACCCACGCCGGCTTGCCTGGCGCAGCTATTATCGCCAGGTACACCGCTATGACCGCGACCAGCCGCAAGCCCATGAGGCACTCCGAGCCCTCCGGGCCTTCGTCAAAGATCGACCCGAAACGGTCTTCGTCGGCGAAGCGTCATCGGACACACCTGGCGGACCTGCGGCGTTTTACGGGACTGGCTCGGACGAGCTGCACGAGGTGTTCGACTTCCGCTTGCTGCGATCGCCATGGCAACCGGACGCCTTTCGCCGCCTGATCCTCGAAAGCGACCGGGCCGTGCCTCTGGGTGGCTGGCCTCCAGTCGTCTTCAGCAACCATGATCAGTCCCGGCACATCGATCGTTATGGCAAAGGAGGCGATCCGGTCCGACGCGCCAGGGCCGCGGCCCTGCTCCTCTTCACGCTCCGGGGGACGCCTTTTGTCTATTATGGAGAGGAATTAGGCTTGCGGGATGGGACGCTCGGGCGCTCAGACCTGCGCGATCCCTACACGATTCGCTATTGGCCATGGAAGAAAGGACGAGACCCGGCAAGAACACCGATGCCTTGGGACGCCGAACTGCAGGCCGGTTTCACGACCGGCAAACCATGGCTGCCCTTGTCTCGCGATTGGCGGGAAACGAACGTCGCCCACGAACAATGGGATGCCGGCTCGATGCTGTCGCTCTACAAGCGGCTCATTCGATTAAAAAAGGAGTCGAACGCACTCACGGCGGGGACGTACCAGCCAGTGGATGCAGGCCCGAAAGAGTGCGTACTCTATCAGCGGATCTTCCAAGCCGGAAGTCGCACAGAGGCCATGCTCATCGCAGTGAACTTCAGCTCACAGGTGCAGACGGTCTCTATCCCAACCACGGTTCCGATGCACGGACGCGTCGGTACAGTCACCCTCTCTACCGATGCGAAACGGGAGACAGAACGCTGGAACGCCGAGCGGTTTCAAATGGGGCCGGATGAAGGAATTGTCGTACGGCTAGAATGAGTATGAGATTACTCGGCAGCCGCGATTCATCCTTTTCTCAGCAGAACATGCATTGCCTTTTCACTGGCAACGGTTGTGATAGATGTGAACCCGAGAGCGTGGAGATTGAGGCCGGCAAAGAGATGCTCTCCTTCTCCCAAGAAGATCGGCGACATGGCTAGGTGGAGCTCATCGATGTGGCCGGCGGTCAGGTACTGACGAATCGTCGCAACGCCGCCGCCAATCCGAACGTCTTTGTCTTTGGCTGCTGCTTTTGCCTTGTTTAATGCCGACTCGATGCCATCAGTGACAAAGTAAAAGGTCGTGCCGCCTTGCATCGCAAGGGGCGCGCGGGCGTGATGCGTGAGCACAAACACCGGTGTGTGGTATGGCGGAGTATCCCCCCACCATCCCTTCCAGGACTCGTCTTTCCAGGGACCGCGCACGGGCCCGAACATATTCCGCCCTAAAATCCAGGCGCCGATATTGTCCATCGACTGCGCGGCAAAATCATTATCGATACCGTGCGCCCCTTCACCTTGATCGTTCATTTTCTTAAACACATCCGTGCCCACAAACCAGGAATGCAGTTCCTCCCCACGAACCCCTAGCGGATTCTGCACATCCTGTCGAGGTCCCGAGGCAAATCCATCGAGAGACACTGTAAACGCTGCGACTTTGACCTTGCCCATGCAGTCCTCCTTTATATCCGTCAGTTGACACATCCTCGACGCCTAGTGGGCACTGCCGGGAAGGTCCCTGACCGGTCGCACCTCCATGGTTCCGAACTGCACCGAAGGAAAGTTTGACGCAACCTGGATCGCCTCGTTCAGATCGCGAGCCTCAATGAGAAAATACCCGCCGAGATGCTCTTTCGTTTCAGCAAAAGGACCGTCGGTCACGGCAGCTTTGCCGTTTCTAACTCTCACGGTCCTGGCCGTTTGAACTGGCTCGAGTTGTTCAACTGCCAGGAGTTGACCGGTCTTTTTCAGCACCTCGCAATAGGCCATGGTCTTTTGCATCATCGCATCGCACTCGCTCTTAGACATGGCCTCGAACTCCTTCTCCTCGTGACAACATAGGAGTAGATACTTCATGTTTCGCACCTCCGATGTGAATGGGAACCGCTGTCCTTGACAGATAGTCGTCCACAATGATCAAAATCGACATCGACACCGCCCACAACTACACTCAGCCGTTACGATGACTCATTGAAGGAGTGGTACCTATAGCCGTGCGGATCGCTACCTGGAATGTCAACTCGCTGAAGGCTCGCCTCGACAAGGTCATGTGGTGGTTGGATCGGGCGAAGCCTGATGTGTTGCTGATGCAGGAAACGAAGCTGGCAGACGCGGGTGCCCCTATCGAAGCGTTCAACCAGGCGGGATACGAACTGGTGCATCATGGTGAGGGCCGATGGAACGGCGTCGCGATTGCGAGCCGGTGCGGCATCGGCGGGGTTGTCACGAATTTTGGCGAGACGTTACGCCCTGAGCAGACCTCGGACACCGGTGACGATCAACCACAGGCAGAAGCGAGGATGGTCGCGGCCGACTGTGGTGGCATCCGTGTCGTCTGCATCTACGCTCCGAACGGTAGGCAGATTGACTCCCCCTTCTACCAAGCAAAGCTCGCGTGGTTCGACAGACTGGTTCGCTGGATCGACCAGAATATTCCGCCGACAACATCAGCGGTGATCGGGGGTGATTTCAATGTCGCACCCGCTGGCATCGACGTGTGGGACCCCGCTGCCTGTCAGGGCGGCACGCACGTGTCAGAACACGAGCGGCAGGCGTTGGGGAAACTGTCACGGGCGGGATTCGTCGATGCGTATCGATTGCATCACCCGGAACCTGAGCGGTACACGTGGTGGGACTACCGGGCCGGTAATTTCCATAAAAACATCGGCATGCGGATCGATCACCTATTCGTGTCGAAGCCACTACAGCAGCGTGTTGTTTGGGCCGAGATCGATCGGGAAGCGCGGAAGGGCAAACCTTTGCCCTCGGATCACGCACCGGTGATCATCGACATCGATAGCCCAGGCCACCCGTTCGATGCCGGCTGGTCCTCGGCAGAGTCACGAATTGCGGCACGCCTGCGGAAGTAATGATGGGGCACAGGACGGACGGAAAGCCCGCGCTGGGGTCGGACGACCTTTCCCCTGCTATGCCATGGATTACGGTATTACCGATGTCCTGATTCCGCACGAACACCTTACCCAACCACGAAATGGTGACTGACACTCTTTCTCCCTGGGCTGTCCTAAAATGACTCTCGAACCCTTTAGTCCTTTCGAGCATTCTCCACTAGCGTGGCAATCTGCACGAACTCGACGCTGGGGCATACTCCGTAGAGACCAGTTACGCGCTCCAGAAGGGCATCGTTGAAGAACGCCTTCGCTGCGTCCTCTGAGTCCCAGACGTAAAAATTGGTAGCCTCACGCTTTCCGGAGTTGACCGTGAAGGCCTTGGAACGCAATCCGGGCATGCCGTCAAACCTTGCGCGTGCATTTTGAGCAATTTTCCGCAAGGCCTGCTCATCGAAATTGTCCGCGTAGCGAAACGTGACAAATACACCGATCATGCTGGACTCCTTTCGATGTAGATTCCCTCCACTCGGAAGCCCTGTTTCGCTCAACTGATGAGTCCCCCGCATGGACCTGTGCCATAGCGCACGGAACCTACTGACTCGAGCGAAAGATAAGTCTAAAGAGAAATCCGTTACTCATCAAGATGTCGCTCTGCTCTGGTGTTCAGGAAGGACTGCAAATCATGGACTGGACTGAAGTCGATGGCGAGCCTCAGAAGAGGGAACCGCTACCAATCGATCACACACCTGGTCAGGGGCATCGATAGCTGGAGCTATTCCGTCGATAACCGACCTGCGTCGACCGAACGACGGATATTAGCAGCTGACGAGGCCGTGAAGACCCTAGGAACCGATGGAAAGGTTCACGCCGGACAAAAGAAATTGGCCTGATCACTTTAAAGGAGGCGACTTTGAATAGCATATAGCCACGATGGAGGGCGATGTGTTCGAGTGCGAAGCCGAACTCTATCATCTGAAAGAAAACGCGTCAGCAGTTTGCTGCCCAGCGAACTCTGTCTTCGCTCAAATTTAGTGAGGAGAGGCAGATTTTCTGGTCTGGATAAAAAAAAAAAAAGCCTGCCCGATTTCTCGAGCAGGCTCTTTTTGTAACCCGGCAGCGTCCT